>NZ_JBPUKX010000001.1:4800000-8061791 GCF_054729195.1 Streptomyces sp. YIM S03343 | reverse complement strand
GTCGGCCACAGGGCTGACCGTCGGGGCCACGCGAGTCGCCGCGTGAGGCGCTGACTTTCCCGGGTCTTCAAAGTTGAGCGGTGCGGAGGTGTTCGCGGCCTCGGCAGGTGGTGACGCAGTGTGTCCGTGATCTCTAGAGAGAGCGGTGACGCCGTTGGCCAGCGACGGTGGTGACATCCAACGCCGTGTGGGCGATGCTGGCAGCCGAGCGGCGCGAACCGATCGTTGGTGGTGAGTACGTGGATGTGAGTCTGGAGGGGAAGTGGCAAACCCACTGCGAGTGCCACATGGCCTGTACTACATCAATCGCAACGGCCGAGGTCCGTACGACCTGAGTGAAGATGTGAAGTCAGCCCTGGATCCAGTTGAACTGGCTATCCTACGGAAGCTCATTGAAACCGCCGGGACCAGGATCAAGATTTCGCCGAACGATCCTGACATTTCTGGCGGCCCGCTAGATGATCACTCATCACCTGGGTTCGGCTTGTATTACGTGACTACCAGTGGTGATGACGTGTATTCGCTGTCGGGCCCGGATGCTCCTGCGCTGCGCCATCCAGAGTTGGCGGTGGCGAGTGTGCTGATCACGCGGGCCCAATCTGCTGCCGAGCCTTACAAGGCACCCACACCGCCCTCCCTCATCCCCTACCGTCGCCGTGATGACCCTTCGAGAAGCAAAGGAGGGTGATCATGAAGGCGGGCCTTGACCTTTGATCCTGGACACACTACGTAGCCACTGGATCCTGAGGATATGTCCTGCCACCGGTGAAAACCGGATCCTCAAAGTTGAGCAGTGCGGAGGTGTCCGCGGCCTCGGCGTGTGGTGACGCAGTGTGTCCGTAGTCGTTGGTTGTCTGCATTGCGGAAGCCGAACGCGTTGCGGGCGACGAGCTTGATCACGCGGTTGATGCCTTCGCTCTTGGCGTTGCTGTACCCGGTGTCGATGAACGCTTCGATCTCTGGCCACCAGCGGTCGATGGTGACGGCGAGCTGCCTGACCTCGGGGGTGTCGGAGTCCGCGCACCAGGTGAGGAACTTCCAGCGAGCGTGGCCGGCTTGGTGGCGGTCGGCCCCGGTGCGGGCCAGGGCGAGGAGGTTGCGGAGGTTCTCCTTGGCGATCCATGCGGTCAGCAGGGTCTGGCCGATCCTTCCCTCACCCAGCAGTGCGTTCCACATCGTGGCGAACTGCTCTTCGGTGAGGTCCTCTCGATTCCGCAGCAGGCGCCTCCTGGCCTTCCACTCCGGGTCACTGGCGCGTCCGCGCCGGCCGCGCATCTCGGCGGTGGTGCGGCGCCGGACCATGGACAGCATCTTGTTGGCGAGCTGGACGACGTGGAAGTGATCGACCACGACGGTGGCCTGCGGGAGAGCGGTGCGGACGGCGGCACGGTAAGTGGCCGACATGTCGATGGCCACGTACTCGATGCGCTTTCTCCAGGCCAGTGGGGTGGCGGCGAGCCAGACGAGCACATCGGCGACGGTGCGGCCCTCGACCTGGCCGAGCAGGCCGCCGATGCTGAGCGCGTCGGCGAACCCCGTGTGCCACCGATCGCGCGTCAGCCTCCACTTGCCCGTGGGGTCCTGTTCCCAGCGCGGCCGTCCGCGCCGGGTCTCGTCGATGCCCAGCACCTTCACCTTGGGCAGCGGCTTCTGGGTGACCTCGTGTGCCGCGGTGCGGAAGGCGTCCATCACGGTGGGCCAGGACAGGTGCAGGTCACGGGCGGCCTGGATGACGGTGGAGGCGGCGTCGCGTATCCGCCGCCCGGCAGCATCCCGCAGCCGCATGGTGATCCGCGCGCCGGCCGGCAGCTGCGGAATCTGCTCGGTGAAGGACCGGCGCTGGCAGCCGGGCTCGCGGCACCACCAGCGGCGTTTGTGCCAGTGGAACTCCAGCCCGCTCTCGCCGTACGGCAGATCGCGGGGCCGGGTCGTCGCGGAGCCCTTCACCCGGGTGGCGAACACCCCGCACTCGGGGCAGGCCCGTGCCTGCTCATCGGCGGTGACCAGGTGCACCCGGCGGGTGCCGTTCTCCAACCGCTCCACCCGCGCGACGGCCAGGCCGTCCAGGTCGAGCAGCAACGTCGTATCGTTGTCCAAGCCCGTGGTTTCTGAGTGATCGTTCTGCGTCGAGAACAGAAATGATCACTCATGGCCACGGGCATCCTGCTGTAGGGGCAACTTCCACCACCCGTGATCCTCACGCAACGTGACAGCCAGTCAGTCCACTCGGGACAGCGCACCGCTCAAGTTCGAAGACCCACTTTCCCGCCGGGCACACCAGTGACAGCCGTCGGGCGGCTTCAAGAGCCGTCAGAAAGGCCCTAGGTCCTGTCTGGAGTTCGGATCACGACTGCGGTGCGATGCTGCGGAGCCAGAGCATCGCACCGCACAGATGCAGTCCGGCCTCGTAGCTCTCCGGGGTCTTGTCGAAGCGGAACGCGATGCCTCGCCAGTTCCGCAGCCGGTTGATGCACCGCTCCACGGTGTTGCGCTCGGTGTACAAGGCCGCGTCGTGGCTGACCGGGCGACCGCCCTTCGAACCGCGCTTCTTCCGGTTGGCGGCCTGGTCCACCTTCTCCGGGATCACCGCCCGGATTCCACGACGCCGCAGGTAGCGGCGGTTACGGCGGCTGGAGTAAGCCTTGTCCGCGGCCACTGCGTCCGGTCGGGTCCGGGGACGCCCGACCGGCCCGCGCACCTTCACCCGCTCCAGGACCGGGACGAACTGCGGGCTGTCGCCGGCCTGTCCGGGGGTGAGCACAAACGCCAGCGGACGGCAGCGCCGGTCGGCCGCCAGGTGAATCTTGCTGGTCAGCCCTCCCCGGGAACGCCCCAGTTGTGCGGCCTTCAGACGGGCCCGGTGCCGTCGGCGGGCCCGTCGCCGCTCAGCGCCCGCGTCGTCCTCGCACTGTCCGTCCTGCGGCTGTTGTCCCTCCACGGCGCCCCCTTTTCGGACTCGGCGGCCGCTTCCAGGGCCGCCAACTGCTCGGGTTCCAGTGCCATCCCGGCGGCGTGGTGGTGCGCCCGTGCTGTCGCCGAGTCCACGCTGACCAGGCCCAGGTCCGCCTGACCCCGGTCAGCGGCCTCGGCGATCACCGCCTCCATCAGGTGCTGGAAGACGCCCTGCGTCGCCCAGATCCGGAAGCGGTCGTACGCGCTCTGCCAGGGCCCGAACTCGCTGGGCAGGTCGCGCCAGGGACTGCCCGTGCGGAACCGCCACATCACCGCGTTGAAGTGTTTCCGCAGGTCGGGGATGGGCCCGACTGCGGCGATCGGAAGGTGGGGCTCGATCAGGGCCCACTGCTCGTCGGTGAGATCGCCTCGCGCCATGGCCGATGGCCTATCAAGGAGGGACCCCATGACGCAGGCGATCTACCGAACTCGTGATCCGGACTCCAGACAGGACCTAGTCCAGACGCCCGAGGTCCAGGCCGCCAAGACCTGCTTTGACTACATCGCCGAAACCGTCGACGGTGACGCCGTGTCACGGCCTGGACGGACGCCCGGCTCGGGCTCCGCGAGGAGGTCCTCAAGCGCGGGGTGAAGATCCTCGACGAGGCCCGAGGCTGGGCGGAGGGCATGTCCTGGGACACCTACACGATCCAGGGCACCTACCAACGTTTCCTGGGCGAGATCGGCGTCCGCGAGGAAGACCTAACGGCCCAGGTCGGCCGCGAGCGCAGCGAGCCCGCCTTCTACAACCTGGGACGGTTCAGCACCGCCATCGGCGACTACGAGCGCATCCACTTCCTCAGCAGCCCGCCCGACCGGTTCGCCACCTTCGCCTAGTGGCTGGAGTACCAGGCCGGCGACTGCTACGAGGAGAGTGACGCCGACGCCGGATACGCCCGGCCCGATGCCGTCACGATCGCCACCGTCCACCAGGCCAAAGGCATGCAGTGGCCAGCGGCGTTCGTACCCTGTATGCGTCGCAACCGCTTCCCCAGCAAACGGCAGGGCGGACTTGGTGTCTTCCATATTGTCCCCGAGGCCGCCGTCAACGACGCCGACCGCTACCGCGGCAGCGAGGACGACGAGCGCCGGCTCTTCTACGTGGCCGCGACCCGCGCCCAGAAGTACCTCGCCCTCTCCTTCTCCCCCGGGCCGGGCAAGCTCTACCAGCGCGAGTCCCAGTTCTTCGCCGAGGCGACCCGTAACATCTACGTCCTGACCCGGGAGGCCGCCAGGCCCGACGAGTCCACGCTGAACCGGCTGCCCTCCCCCCTCGCCGACACGCCCGACATCGTCTTCAGCTTCAGCGAGCTGAAGTACCTGTTCGAGTGTCCGTACCAGTTCAAGCTGCGGTTCCTTTACGGCTTCGACTCGCCGCTGCGCATACGGACTGGCCAATGTCCCGACGCGCGGACTCTGCGTGAGTTGTCCGGTGAGGCGAGGAACGGCTTCCCGGATCCGTTCTGCACGGCTACTGCGTCCGATTCATTTGTCCAACGGGTCGAGCGCTCCGTCAACCAGGGCGCTGGTCAGGGCCCGAACGGCTTCATGTCCTGCCTCGGCAAGCCGGGACAGCGCCGCATCCCACTCGGTAAGACGACGCAGGGTTTCGCTCCGGCGTCGTTGTTCCTCGATTGCCAGCACGGGCAGACGCAGCCGTTTCACATCGATGCGGAGGGCTCCGCTTGTTCCGGTGGACGTTCGGGCTGCCTTCGTGGCGTTCTCGGAGCGCGTGAGGGCGCCGGCCGCGAACCACGGGTCGAGGTAGTCCAGATCCACGCGCACGGCGTGCACGCCCGGCCCGAGCCGGGCTCCGATCTGCTCATCCGTCGCGACCCGGGCGACCAAGGTTTGGGCGATTGCTGGGATGAGGATGTCATGGGCCCGTACCCGGGCCGCCGGGTCGTCGTCGGGGCTGACGGGAACTGAACCGCTGGCGCGTCGGCCGGCGATGACGTCCTGGCTCGTCAGCGCTGGTTCGTGCCGATCAGGGTCGGGGGCATCGCGGTGTGCGGCGCGGGCCGCATGGCGGTGCAGGCTCAGCGCCCCGGTCCGGGAGAGTTCGCCCAGCGTCGCAGTGGGAAGGCCAGACGCCGTAGGCGCCTGGGCGGGGGCAAATTCTGGCAACGTATCCCGGAGGGAATTGAGTTGAGCCTTCACGACCGCTTGCATCTTGAGCAGGTCGTCGGGCGGGCACGGAATGGAGTCCGGGTTCGGTACGCGATGCCGGGGGGTGAAGTCAACGTCCTCGTCGAGCAGTTCGGCCAGCGGCACATCCCTGGCGAGGTCTGCATCCGTGGGCAAGGGTCCGTGTCCCTTACGGTAGCGGTCCCACAACGGAGCGATGTGGCGGCGCAGCGCCTCGAGACGGTCCTTCGGGCGCACGTTCGCATCCAGGGGCACGTCGTCGCCGTTGACGAACAGCACACCTGTAGGTGGGGGGCTGTCCTCGTCGGGACGTCGGAGAAGCCATACATGCACGCCGTTGCCGCTGCCGACGGTCGCCGTCGGGGGGAGCCCGACGACGGCCTGCAGGGCGCCGCGCCGGACCAATTCGCTGCGGATGCGGCGTCCCGCGGGACGCGCAGCCACTGCGGGCGACAGTAGCAAGGCGGCCCTCCCACCGGGCTTCAGCTGAGCCAACACGTGTTGTACCCAAGCAAGTTCGGGTTCGGTTCGCGGGGGCAGACCTCCATAGGCCCACCGGGGATCGAAGGCGAGGCGGTCGTGGCCCCAGTCGCGGGGACTGTGGGGAGGACTGCCGACGACGGCATCTACGTGGTCGACGGGGAAGGCGCCCTCAAGGAGCGGATCGCCGACGCGCAGGCACAGTTCGTCGCCGGTGCCCGAAGCGGCCCTGGCCTGCTGCCGCAAGACCAGCAGGCGCAGCAGCGCGATACGCACGTGTTCGGGGCGGGCGTCCAGCCCCAGAAGCTGTGGCGTGCCGCCTGCCGCGTTCACCCTGTCGAAGGCGGCGCGCAAGAATGTGCCGGTGCCGCAGGCGACGTCGAGGACGGAGGCGGCGGGGCCGACGAGATCCAGCATCAGGCTGACGACAGGCACGGGCGTATAGGTGAGGCCAGCCGCGCCTCGGGCTGTCACGTATTGCGCGTGAAGGTGCTCCAGAATTCCAACACGGTCCTCTTGGTCGCTCAACGAGCACGAGACCTCGAGGATCTCTCGGTGCGTTGGTGACCATGCGACCGGGAGGTCCGTCAAGAGCACGTCGGCGTGACGGGGTGAAGTCAGCAGACGCACGGCGTCGGCAAGTTGGCGAGGGGTGGGCACTTCGGCAGGCGCCGTCAGGAGTGTCAGGCCGACCAGGACGAGGGCCTCTGCGGACTGCCCGGCCGTCCCGAGCGCTTCCAGACGCTGCTGGAGTCGGTCGAGCGGGCCGACAGTGCGGAGCTTGCCCTGCTGGTCGAGCCATAGCTCAACCTCGTCCAGGTCGAAGGCGGGGCTCGCGGCTGTGCCGGCGATCGGCCGAGGGAAATCCTGGTGGCGTCGGCGCCAGTTACTCACTGCGGCCCGGCCGACACCTGCGATCCTGGCGATGCCCGTGGCCGTCACGGTGGTCGGTTCTTCTGTCACGCCATGCTCCCTGCGTCCTACCCTGTTTCTGCAGACAGAGCGTGAAGCGTACCTTCGTTCTACCGTGCGTGTATGTTCTTCACGCGTCGAGGCAGCACCGCGCTTGGAACCGCGTGCAGTGCATCGAGGCACGGATCAGTTCCACGTTCCGTCCTCCACGCATCCCTCAATGCCTTCGTCGATCTCGCGCACTTCTGGACTCTCCTCTCCGAATGCGAGGACGGCGTCGGGGCGCACGTCGACGTAAGCGGCGTGCGCCTGCTTCGACAACCCCTGTTCACACAGCAGGCCGGCGTGGTCGATGCCCAAGCGGACCACACCCTTCTCGATGCGACCGAAGTGGCCGACGGCCGATGCCAGGCACTCCTCGATGCGCTGGACGGCGCCTCGCAGATCACCATTGGCCGCCTGTGCGGCAGCGTCGGCGCGAACCTGGGCCAGGTCGTCCCGTCTCAGGTCGGTTCGCCGCGTCCGGCTGCGGGCCAAGGCATCCATCCGGGTACCGGGAGAGCGCCGCGGAGGCGGCGTTGACGGTTGCGGCGGGGGCGGTGGTGAGCACGGGGCACGCCAGAGCAGGGCCGGATCGAAGCGGCCGAGCCGGGGGCCACCCGTTCCCCTGAGGTCGTCCAGATGCGGGTGGCAAGCCCCGTACAGGGCTCGCGCGTCGGGGAAGCGCAGTTCCGGGTTCTTGTGCAGCAGTCGATCGATGATGTGGGCCAGCCATGGTGGGGTTTCGGGGCGCACGTCCCGGGTCTTGCGGGGCGCCTGATCAATGTGGGCGCGCGCCATCGCGTGAGCGGTCGGTGCGTTGAAGAGGAGTTCTCCCGTGACGAGTTCGAATACGAGGCAGCCCGTGGAGTAGAGGTCACTGCGGGGCTCGGCGAGACCGTCGGCGGCCTGCTCGGGGGCCATGTACGCCGCGGTGCCCGGCACCTGGCCGGTGGCCGTCAGTCGCGTCGCGTGGGGGTCGGAGACGGCGACGATGCCGAGGTCCACCACCTTGATGACGCCGCCTGACGCGATCATGACGTTGGTTGGCTTGAGGTCGCGGTGGACGAATTCGGCGTCGTGCAAACAGGCCAGTGCGGTGGCGAGTTGAGCCAGGATCGCCGTGATCGTGGAGAAGGACAAGGGGTGATGATTGGCCGCCAGTTCCGCCAGGGTGGGCCCCTCGATGTACTCCATGACGAGATAGGGCTCGTCGGCGTGGTATCCGAAGTCGTACACCTGGGGGAAGTGCCGACAGCGGCTAAGCCCGGTGGTCGCCTTGGCCTCACGCTCCAGGCGATCCGCGTAACGCCCCTCTTCTCGTTCGACGTTGTGCGCGTGGAGCTGCTTGACGGCGACCTGCCGATCAAGGCTCAGGTCGTACGCCAGGCTCACCTCGCCCATCGCGCCGCCACCAAGCCGGCGCACGAGGCGGTACCGCCTGGCGATGATTTCGTTCTGTGAACCCACCTGAGGTCCGTTCTCTGCAATGAATTTGACGAATCATCCGTGCGTGAACCGTAGCAGCATGTAACCTCCGGTGAATGTTGTTCACAGACACGGGTGTGAGGAGTGCGCGTGACTGAGTGGCCGCTGCCCGCAGGAACCACGGGTGACCCGGGCCTGATCAGAGTGTTCACCGGAGGCGCGAAGGAGGGGGACGAGGACTGCCCCACGCTGCGGGCCGTCAAGGCCCGGCCACGCCTTCGCCCCACGCACCGCACCCCCTACAAGCCGGCGGACTACGAACCGTTCGCCCTCGCCGCAGTAATGCGCCGGCTCGACACCGTAGAGTTCGGCCGCCCCCGGGACGATCCGGCCCGAGTGCGCCCCTCGCACCCCGGGCTCGAGCGCTATGCCGAGCATGCCGCAGCTCAGTACCTGGACGCGGTCAAATCCCTCGATCCAAGAGGGGAGTTGCTGCCCGATCCGCAGTACTGGGTCAAGCAGTCGAAGACTGCAGCCAGGGGTCAAGGCACTCCCACCGTGTACGAGTTGAGGGTCTGGGGGCGCTGCTACGCCAGCCGTGACCGTGCGGTGTGCGAGCTGCGCCTGCTCCGGTTCGGATCGGTGCAGCCCGGGCGACGCGGGCCCGCTGAGCGGGATCCGGCGGAGGTCGCGATGGCGGCATACGTCGCTGCTCACGGCGGCCGTGCACCGGAACCCGCCCGATGGGGTGACGCGCACGACGTGCACAGCGCCGTCACCCCGCAGCGGGTACGGGTCGTGGAGATCGGCTGCCTGGACGGCTCGGTCCGTCCGCCGCTGTTCGACGGGACACCCCAGGAAGCCGAAGCCGCCTATCACCAGCTCGCCGCGCCCCGCCTGCGCGCCACGGTCGATGCCGTGGACAGGCGCCCGGGCCCCGGATGCGCGACCTGCAAGCTCGCCGCTTCCTGCCCTGACCTGGCGCGCACGCCGGGCATCTTGCAGATCGCGGACGGGGCACGGCCTCGCCGCACCCTGTCCGTGACCGATCTGCGCCGCCATGCGAACTGCCCCGCGCAGGAACATCTGCGGCGCATCCATCTGCCCTACGACAAGGACGTCGAGCACGACCATCACGTGGTGCGCGGGCACGCGGTGCACGCCTGGCTGCAGCATCTGCACGCGCGAACCCCACAACGCCCCTGCACGCCGGACGACGCCCCCGCCGACCGGTCCGACTGGGCGGTCGACGACTGGCACCTGACGGGGGACGATGCCGAACTCGGTGCCCGCCTGATCGCCCGTCATGCCGCCGTGTGCCCGCTGCGCCACGCCGATCCGGATGCCGCGCTGGTCGCGGAAAGGCTCCTCACCTTCCACGACGCGCAGGCCGATGTCGTGCTCGTGGCCAAGCCGGACCTCCTGTACCGCAGTGGCGGTTCGATGGTGTGGCGTGAGGTCAAGAGCACCAAGTACCGCACCCCGCGTGGGGACAAGGACATCCTGGAGCTGTATCCCCAGGCGGCCCTGGCCGTGGTGTTGCTGGCCGACGGTGCGCTCGGCGGTGACGTGCGCCGCTCCCGCGTCGAGGTGGAGATCCTGCGGCCCACCGGACCGGACCTGGAACTTGTCTCCCCCCGTCAGGCCGACCGTGTTGCCACAGCCCGGCAGGTGCTCCATGACCTCGCCGCCCCGTGGCATGCGGACCGCACATCCGCCCCGAACCCGGGAACCCAGTGCGCCCGCTGCGAGGTGTCCCGTTGGTGCCCCGCCGCGCCCTCCTCCTCTGTTTCGTCGTCCCTCCAGTGAAACGGACCACCGTGCCCCCCGATAACTCCGCGCTTGTCCCGTACCAGGGTCTGACTCTGCTGCGCACCGTGGCCTCCGCCGTCCTCGATCTGGATGCCCTGTCCGACCTCGGTACCTTCGCCCTCCCCTACCCGGCCGAGGCGCAACGCGCCCTGGACCGCACCGTGCTGGCCTGCCTGCTGCGCGGCGCCGACCCGCCCCTGAGCGTCAGCGACCTGCTCGTGTGGTGTCGCCAGCGGCCGGTGACCGAGTGGCCGCTGGACCTCCCCGACGGTCTGGCGAGCCCGGAGGACCGCCTCATCGACGAGGGCGCCTGCGTGCCCACGGACCTGTGCTACGAGTGGGCCGTCGACCGGCCCGACTCGGCGACCGAGCAGATCGACCGGGCCCTGATCGGCCTGGCGATGGACCGCTGCCGCAGCGCCAACGCACCGGCCAGCTATGTGGCCTTCCGGCGCCTGCTCATCGAACATCCCGTGCTCACCCGGGACAAGGCCGCCGAGATCGCGCTGGAGCCAGCCTTCACCCCACTCGACGGACTGCTCCAGCAGATCTACCTGCAGGCCCCCATCGGCTGGGCCCGCGGGGGCCGGTTCACGTCGTGCCGGCGCTGCCACACCCTGCTCGCCCCCATGCGGGAGGGCGGCTGGTGGTGCGAGAACGCGCGCTGCCGGCACCAGGGGGACGCCCCCGTCGGCCCCGCGTACGATGAGCTCGAGGGCGGCGGCGTGCTGCTGCTGACCCGGCCTTTGCGCCTGTTCGTCACCTCCCCCGGCGTCGCCGAACTGCGCCTGGAGCGGGCCTTGTTGCGTCTTCGCCTCACCCCTGAGCTGTGGCCGAACTACGACGCATACGACCTGCGGATCCCGCTGCCGGACGGGCGGGTATGGGCCGTCGATGTCAAGGACTGGGCCAACCCCGCGTTGCTCGGCCGCAATGCCAAGCCGCTGCCCAAAGATCCGCCCTACGACGAGGCGTTTCTCGTCGTCCCCGACCACCGGATCGCCTTGCGCCGCAACTACGTGTCCGTGGTCCGCAGGTACCTGAGGACCGAGGTACGCAAGTCGACGACCGTGCTCAGCCACCGGCAGTTCATGGCACGGATCCGAACCACCCTGACCAACGGCCCCGGCGGGCCGTTCGCCGACGACCAGGCGGAGGACGCCGATGCGTGACCAAAAGCAGTGGCGCGACGATCTCATCGCGAGCCTTCTTCCGTACTTCGCCGACGATCCCCAGCCGGAACTCGCGGCAGCCCGGTTGTGCGAAGTCGAGCTCGGGCTCTGCCTGGTGGAACAGCTGCTGCCCGGGCATCCCGCACAGGCCGGCTGGACCCTTTTCGGCGGATACCCCTTCGCCGCCGCACTCGGACACGCCCAAACGCCCGCACAGCAGCGCATGCTGCGCATCGGCCGCCACCTGCTGTGGCCGCTGCGCCGACGCCGCATGTGGACCCAGTCCCTCGACACCTATCTGACGCTCCCGCCCGAGCTGCCCGGCTTCCATCTCGCCAGCAAGGACGACGCCCCCCGGCGGCGGAGCGTGTCCATCGCCCACCACCGGTGGGCCATCTACGCCCAGGCCCTCGCCGCGGCCCCGCCCTACCAGACCCGGTCGCTGCCACTGGCCGAGCCCGGCGCATGGCGCTTTCTGGAAAGCCGCACCTGGACCTCGGTGGAGCTGCCCAAAGAACTGCCCGCCGAGGAAACGACGCCCCACGCTCTCGGATCATCGGCCGCCCCGGACGGCAAGCCACTGGAAGCCCCCTGGGAGGAACTCCTCGCAACCGCCACGTGGATGGAGGACCAGCTGCGCGGCCCCGACGACCCCGACGGCGGCGACTGGCGGCACAGACTGGAACGGGTCGAACTGTGCGTCCGCAAGCCCGAGTCGGGCGACTTCACGCCGGAGCACGAGGTGCTGCGGATCGACCGGATGCTGCATCTGCTCGGCATGGTCGGTGCCGGAAAGAGCACCCTGCGGGACATCCTCGCAGTCTGGGCAGCCACCCACGACAAACGCGTCACCTTGGTGGTGGGCGATGTCGCCGAGGCCCTGCACCTCGTGTCCCTGTTCACCGCGCTCGGCCTCAAGGCGGCTCCCGTCCTGGGGGTGACCACACGCGAGCAGCATCTGCAGCGCACCCACCGCCGCCTCGCCGCACAGGACGGCGGCACCTCCCTGCTCACCCACGACGCGCTGAGCCTCGACTACCTCAGCACGGCCTGCCCGCTCGATGCCCTGCGCGGAGTCGAGGCAGCGGAGCCACTCGCCTACCGGGCCGCTCCCTGCACGCAGCTCTTCCCGCCCAAACGGCGGCCAGCTCAACGCCCGCTCACCGCTCTGGCCACTGACGGATCGCAGGACATGCCAGCCCCGAACCTGCGCAAACGCCACGGCTGCCCTCTATGGCACCGATGCCCGCGTCATCACGGTGCCCGCGAGCTCGTCGCCGCGGACATCTGGGTCGCCACCCCCGCTGCCCTGGTCCACAGCGCCGTACCCGCCCACCAAAACGAGGAGCGCATTCGCTTCCTCGAACTCGCCTGCCGGCGCAGCGACTTGGTCGTCATCGACGAGGCCGACCGCGTGCAGATGCAGCTGGACACCATGTTCGCCCCCGCCGCCGTGCTCACTGGGCGCACGCCCAACTCCTGGCTCGACGAGATCCACCAGCACAAGATCGACGAACTGGCGCGCGGCGGACGCATCCAACTGTCCAACTCCACCGTCATGGAGTGGACGGCGGCCCTGCACACCGTCACGGTCGCCGCTGACCGCATTTACCACATGCTGCTGGGCCACCGGAGCTTGCGCGACTGGGTCGAGGCCGACTACTTCAGCTCGTGGACCCTCCAGTTCAAACTCATCTCGGACTGGTTCGGCAAGCCCTCCGACGCCGACACCGATCCGGCCGACACCCCCGACCAGCCCGCCCCCGAATGGGACGAGGACATCGGGCAGGCCGCCGACGGAGACGAGGAGACGCAACCTCCCGAAACCCGTCAGCCGGTCACACCAGACTCCTCAGGCGACGCGCGACGCGACGCCGTCGTGGCGGTCCTTGACGCGTTCCGCGACGACCCGCTCGGCGACCGCGAACCACGCGACCCTCAGGTCGACTCGCTTGTGCGACTTACCCGTCAGCTTCTGCACGCCATCCGCCCCCGCAACGCCCGCCGCCTGGTCGAGCGAGAACTGCTCTCGCTTGCAGGGGACGCCGTGCTGGAAAGCCCCGACAGCGTGAAAGAGCAGGTGCTGCGCTTCGAATTCACCCTCCTGCTGTCCGCCCTGCACACCCGGCTCGACCTGCTGACGGAGCTATGGCCGGGGGTCGAGGCCGCCTTGAACTTCGGGGCATCGAGCAACGTGCTGTCCCGCCGCCCGCCCGAGGACTACCGGCCGTTGGTCCCCGAATCACCCATGGGCAACATCCTCGGCTTCCAGTTCCTGTCCGAGGACGCAAGCCTGGGACAGCTGCGCAGCGGCGAACTGCGCTTCTTTCGCTGCGCCGGAAATGGTCGCGAACTCCTCCTCCAACTGCCGGAGTTGACCATCGCGGACGGTCTTCCCGGACCGAACGTGCTGCTCATGTCGGGCACCAGCTGGGCCGGCCGCTCCACCCGCTACCACGTGCTCACCGAGGTAGGAGCCCTCCTCAAGCCCCCGCCGGCGGAGCGCGCCGCCATCAACGAGACCGTATTCACCACCCGCTTCCTGACCGGTCCAGACGGCCGCCCCCTCAAGCTGTCCGGCACCAAACCCCACCTGCGCCCCCTCGTCCTCGAACACATGCTGGACCGGCTGGCCCGTCGCGGCACCGACGGCAAACCCAGCGTGTTCGAACAGGAACTCGCCGCCGTGAACAACGAACGGCGCGAACGGCTCCTCGTACTGACGGGCTCCTACGACGAGGCACGTCGCGCGGCGGACATCCTCAACCGCATCCCCCGGTGGGCCGGAAAGGTGTGCCGCCTGGTCGCCGACGACGCGGACGAGGAGCCCGCGTTCTATTCCAGCCCGGCCATGGGCCCCGACGGCGGCACGGTCGTAGCCCTGCGCCGCGGCGACGTGGCCAATTTCGCCTCAACCGGCATGGAGATTCTGGTGGCTCCCCTGCTCGCCGTCGAACGCGGCCACAACATCCTCGACCGAGGAGTCGCCGCGATCGGCTCGGTGTTCTTCCTGGCCCGCCCCCACCCCCGCCCCGACGACATCGGCCTCGCCGTGCAGGCCGTCAACGACTGGGCGGCACGCCTGCAACGCGACGGCACTTTCGATGAGTTCGTCCGCGCACAACCGAGCCTGGACAAGGCCGGCGCCCAGTTCCGCACCCTTGCCCGCGCACGGTGGCGACACCTGCTCAACCATCCTCTGGCCTGGAGCCGGCTGAACGAGGACGAGAAGGTCTCCTTCACCTGGGACCAGTTGGTCGTCATCTGGCAGGTCATCGGCCGTCTCGTGCGCGGCGGCGTCCCCGCCCGCGTCGTCTTCGTCGACGCTCCATTCGCCACCCGGGCCGCCGCAGGCAAGACGGTGCCAGATACCTGGCGGACGAGTCTCCTGCTCGCCATGCGGCACGTCCTGGACCCTTACCTCGCTCCGCCCCCGGCCGACGAGACGACCCCCGGCGCTGAACCGATCACTGCTCTGGACCGGGCCCTCGTCAAAGCCCTGTACGAACCCCTACACACCGCGCTCGCCGGCATCGTCCCTTCCGCCCCGGACCCGACCGACTGAACCGCACGGCCATTCCCTTACCCCTATACACGAAGGGACCTCCACACGTGCCCTCCTACCCCACCGTCAGATTCACCGCGTTCGAGCCCGCCCGCGGCACGGACTTCATCCGCCAGACCCACGGACTCGCCTTCCCCGCCTCGTGGCGGGCCGAGGTACTGGACTTCTACCGGATCGGCAAACGCGAACCGAAAAGGATCAACCAGGTACCTATCCGCAGGCTCAACGAGGTCATCCGTGCCGTGGCACCCGACCTGCTGTGTGTCGCGCGCGGCGCCACACTCGACGACAACACCCCATGGCTATACGCAGAAACGCCGCTTCCGCTCCCTGTCATGCGGCAGCTCATCCACGCCTGGATCCGTGACCTGCACTCCCCGCGCACCCGTAAGAAGTACCCGGACATCACCGAGCGGGCCACCAAGCTCAGCGCCTCACTGGACGTGGCCGGGCTGACCTGGCAGCCACACACCGTCGACCTCTTCGCGGGCACAACATCGCCCGGCGGCACCTTCGAGCCGGACCCGCTGATCCACCAGCTCCTGCCCGACGCCCTCGCACAGAGCATCGCGAAACTGGATCCCTACCGCTTCGAGGGCGTCGAGATGACGTTCAAAATCGCCGCCGCCGAACGCGGCGCCGAGCTCGTCTCCTGGCCGCCGCGTGACCACCAGGACGACGATGGAATGTGGTGGAAGTTCTCGTTCGTCATCACGCTCACCGTGCAGACGGTGCCCTTCGCCGGCGACTTCCGTCTCCATGTCCGCACGGGAGTTCGCCGCTGGCGCACCGGTGGGCCCGTGCCCGTGCCCTATCGGCGGGCCGTGTCGGCGTACCTGCTCGCGCAAACGCCCTGGCTAGGGCAGACGACAGGAACCGGACGGCTCTCGGTGAGCCGACTGGACATCGACCGCAACACGTCCCTGCCCCGGTGGACGCGCGGAGGCTCCCAAGGCATGCTCAGCAGCCTCCGGTTCTCTCGCGAACTCCCGAACGCGGCGGCAGTGCAGGAGAACCCCGACGCCTGGATCCCCGGGAAGGACGGCATCCAGATCGGCGTCGTGCATGCCACGTCGATGGGCGGCCATGGCGTCGGCACCGGTCTCATGCCGCGCGACCGTTCCCCCCTTACCGACTGGGCAGCCGGGGCGTTGCTGCCTCACCTCACCCAGCTCGGCGACTTCACCCGCAGCCGATATCCAGTCCTCCCACGCAATCTGCCCAAGACTCCGACAGCCAAGACGAAGGAGGAACGCGCCCTCCAGAAGGCCGAGTTGGAGCGGGAAGGCCGCAACGAACGACGCGCCGCCCTGGCACGAGTACTCGACGGTCGGCCCCTCCTCGTCGAAGCTCGCTGGCAGAACGACCACACCCGTGACGCCCTGATCGAGCAACTGGCAGTCTTGTTGGGCCTGGACGGCCCGGGCGGAACGGGCAAGGCCGTACGTACCTGGACGACACCAGAGCTGACGGTACGCCTGCACCTGGAAGACGCCGGTGTCGTCGCCGCCCGACTCGATTTCCCCGACGGCCAGCCGAAACGGAAGACCCTCACCACAGCGATCAGTGCCCGCCGGCGAGAGATCGCCGAACTGTGCGAGCGCGACGAACGACCCGACGTCCAGGCCGTCGTGGTCGAGATCGGCCACCCGAAGTCCTTCCGGCCCGACATCGTGGACCCAAAGTTCGCCGTACGCCTCGGGTATGCCGATGCCGGACGGTTGACAAAGTTCATCACCTTGCCGAGCTCGCGCTGGAACACCGCCACCAAGAAGAGCATCGCCCACCGAGCCCTGCAGGCGTGGAACGACGTCCTTCGGCAACTGGGCGTCTGCACGGCACCGGAACACAGTGTGGACGAACTGCCCAAGGATCTGGAGTACGTCGCACTGTGGATGGTCAAGCGCCGCGCCGACGGACCCACCCGCAAACGCCGCACCGCCCCTGTCGCCGTCAAAATGAGCGCAGCCGACAGCTCGGTCACGGGGTGGGACCCCGACCGTGGGGACTGGATTCCGTACCCGGAACTCCTGCTCTCTCTCGCCCGCCACGCCGAGATCCCGGGCGAGTATGAGGAGTTCGACGAGGAAGACCAAGACTGCGAGGACGGCGAAGTCACAGGAGCGACCGGGGAGGAGGACGCGCCGAGGCCGGAAGCCGAGGATGGGGAGACGCAACGCACCACGACCTGGGTTCCCGATCTGGACGATCAACGGGCCGAGACGGCCCAGTTCATCCGGGCGATGCTCTACAGCCTGCGCGACCACCACGTCCTGCTGCTCTCGCACGCGCAGAACTCCCGTCTGCACTGGCCATGGCTGACCAACGGCCGACTGCGCCCCGACGCCCTCCAGTTCGGCCCCAACCCGGCCCAGCACATCACCCTGTACGGCGAGAATCTGTGCCATGTGCGGGTACGCGACCACGCATCCGACGAAACCCCCCAGTGGTTCGCCCCGGACGACGACACCACCGATCACGGCTTCGCGAGCGGCCTGTGGGCCCACCCGGGCGCCGACGACGACCACCGCGTGTACTACAGCACCGGCGAAAAGCCCCACACAGCCAAGCACGCGGTGAAGACCGCCTCGAAGATTGCCACCCGGATCCCGCTGAAGAAGAAGCGCTCGGAGGATGCAGAGGACAATGAGCCGGAGCCCGTCATCGACACGGGCACCAACGCATGGAACCCGGCCGCACTGGAGATCGCGATTGTCGCCGTGCCAGAGAAATCCAGCGTGCCGGGACCTTGGGCCGCTATCACCCACCAGTTGCGCCGCGCGCCTGACTACAACGTGACCCTAGGGCTTCCACTCCCGCTCCACATGGCGGCAAAGACCGCACAATACGTCCTGCCACACGACGGCGACTCCGACGAGTCCTCCGGAGAGGAAGGTTCCCCACCGAGTCAGTGACTTGCAGGCGCATCTCGCACGGGCATGCGTGGCGGGCCGGCGTCGTCACCTCGCGGAACTCGACTCCGACCGCCCGGCGGCTGAGGTCTTGGTATTGCCCGCCGACCCACGGGCGGATCGGCACACCGTCCGCCTCGACGTAGTCGGACCATCGGTTTACCCAGCCGGGATACTGCTGGGGGAGCTTTTCCCGCAGTTGCTTCTCGAGGGGCGACAGCGTCGGGCGGACCCATACGCTGCTAGTGCTCTGACCGCATAGGTTCGCCGGGTTGGTGGTCGTGGCGGTTGGATGTGCGGTGACGTCCGATCCGACCGCTGGAGGTGCGGTGGCCGAGCCTGTCCGTGTGCGCAGACTGACCGATCAGGAGGGGCAGAAGCTGCAGCAGATCGTGCGCCGGGGCAGCACCAGCTCGGTGCGCTACCGGCGGGCGATGATGCTGCTGGCCTCGGCAGGCGGGAACCGTGTTCCGGTGATCGCCCAGCTGGTGCAGGCCGACGAGGACACCGTCCGGGACGGTGATCCACCGGTTCAACAAGATCGGCCTGGCCTGCCTGGACCCTCGATGGGCGGGAGGCCGTCCCCGCCTGCTCAGTCGTGACGACGAGGACTTCGTCGTCCGGACGGCCACCACCCGCCCCGCCAAGCTCGGCCAGCCGTTCACCCGCTGGTCACTGCGCAAGCTCGTCGCCTACCTGCGCAAAGTCCACGGCCGGGTGATCCGCATCGGCCGTGAGGCGTTACGCGGCCTGCTCGCCCGCCGCGGCGTGACCTTCCAGCGCACCAAGACCTGGAAGGAATCCCCCGACCCGGACCGCGAGGCGAAGCTGGACCGGATCGAGGAAGTCCTTCACCGCTTCCCCGACCGGGTGTTCGCCTTCGACGAGTTCCGACCGCTCGGAATCAGGCCCACCGCGGGGTCGGGCTGGGCTGCACGGAAACACCCCGACCGGTTGCCCGCCACTTACCACCGCACGCACGGGGTGCGGTACTTCCACGGCTGCTACTCGGTCGGCGACGACCGACTGTGGGGCGTCAACCGCCGCAGAAAGGGCGGCGCCAACACGCTGGCCGCGCTCAAATCGATCCGCGCCGCCCGGCCCGACGGCGCCCCGATCTACGTGATCCTGGACAACCTGTCCGCCCACAAGGGCGCAGACATCCGCCGCTGGGCGAAGAAGCACAAGGTCGAGCTGTGCTTCACCCCGACCTACGCCTCCTGGGCGAACCCGATCGAGGCGCACTTCGGACCGCTGAGGCAGTTCACCGTCGCCAACTCCAACCACCCCAACCACACCGTGCAGACCCGGGCCCTGCACTCCTACCTGCGCTGGCGCAACGCCAACGCCCGCCACCGCGACGTCCTGGCCGCCGAACGCAAGGAACGCGCCCGCATCCGCAGCGAGAAAGACATCCGCTGGGGCGGACGCCCCCTCGCCACCGCAGCCTGAACAACCCGGCGAACCTACGCGGTCAGAGCACTAGCTGTGGCCCGTCCGTTGAGGCGCACAGACCTGACATCCTCTCAGAACGAGCGTCAAATGAGCGTCACGAGCGTCATTTCGGCGTCAAGATATCGCCCGTAACGCCCACACCGCACATAACGCGCACCGTCAAAACCGCAGGTCAGGCACCCTTCTCGACGGGTTCAAGGATCGCCACGCACTCCACATGATGCGTCATCGGGAACATGTGGTCCAGATCGAGGCTGGAGAAAGCGCAGGTCAGACTCCTCTTCGGGACTCCATCTGGGGACACGAGGCGCGCCGAGCGTCAAATGAGCGTCACGGCAGAGAGGACGCGCAGTTGCATGTCGACTCGTTCATCAAGGCCAGGGTGATGAACACGAACGCCGGGCCACCTCCGCAACAGCATCGAGTACGCGTCCCAGCCCGATCTCAGCACAGTAGAGGTGAGCAGGGGTAATGACGGGTGTGGGCCTGGCGGTCGTCGGCGTGGTCGCCCGCCGCCGAGGACAGGACGGGTCGGGGCGGCACGACCGTGGGGCCCCTATCCGTCAGACGGTATAGACGAGCTGGCGGCCGTAAATGCGCCCGTTGACGAGGTACGCCGGTGCCACGAGGAAGGAGATCGGCGCATCAGGGTCGCACGATGCCCAGGCTTCCTGTCTGCCAGGGTCCAAGGGCACTCCCACGGTGTGGGTGTAGCTCCATTCATGTGCGAGCCCGACCTTGGCGATGCGCTCCGTCAGGGTGACGCAGTCGGTCCGCAGCCGGTTGATCGCGGCCTCGGTGTCGGCGTCTTCCGCTAGACGAAGGGACTGCTGGATGGACCAGCTGGATGCTGGCCTTTTGTCCAGGAGCTGTCGGATGAGCATGGACATGAGGTGCGCGGTACGTTCCCGGCGGGATCGGTCCGTGTCGAGCTCGGTTCTGTCGCTGTACCGGCGGGCGAAGTTCTGGAACTGCTGCTCAATCAGTGTCCGGGTCTGGCGAGAGAGCTCCTGGTGCTCGCAGTGCTGTGTTCCCGCGAGATCGTCGCGGCGATCGAGTTGGGCGGCAAGGAGGGTGCCGAGTTGCCGTTCGAGGCGGCTGATGTGCGCCCACATGCGTTGATGCTCGGTGGCCCCGCGTCGCACCTCGAACTCCAGCGCGTCGATCCGCTGAAGGGCGGTCTCCAGGGCTTCTTCGGTGCGTGGTACAGGGGCCGGGGGGATGCACATATCCCTGTCGGCCTCTGTCGGCCAGCTGGCACTCTGCCGCGGGGATTGCCCGGGCTCAAGGAAGATCACGGGTCTCGGATCAGTAGTTGGAGTGGAAGCGGACCTGTGTAGCGGCTTCGCCGCCTCCTTGCACTAGTTCGGAGCGGACCTTGATCTCGGTCTCGCCGAACTTCATGAAGGTGCGTACTCCGCGCTCTTTCCGTTCGAAGCGCATGACCGGGCCAAGGTCGATGGTGACCTCTGCCAACTCGTCGCAGCCGTCGTCGGTGACGTATCGGGGCTCGGTGTCCCGGGTGGCGAAGACGCCGAACGTGATCCTCTTCTGTTCGTTGAACAAAGGGAAGATCACGTGGCAGACCTCGGCGTCCGTCGGCACTGACTGTCCGGCTGCGGTGAAGACGTTGAACCGGTCCACGCACCTGTCCCCGTCCGGTGTGCTCAACCGGGACGATTCAGGGTCGATGCCCTCTTCAAAGCGCATCGAGGTGTCGATACCGTAGGTGAACCGGCTGCGGCGGGCGCGGGTCTGAGGGTCGTAGCAGAAGTGGACGGCACCGGCCAGGACGGCGATGTCGGGGTTCGGCGGCACAACGATGGTGGCCCGAGTCGCGAAGCGTTCCCTGTTGGCCTGCTGGAGGTACGGCGAGTTGCTGAAGCCGCCAGCAAGGACGATGACGTTGGGGACGTCGGGGTCGCTCTGAGCGGATTCCATCTCGTTCAGCTGCGCCTCGACGAGGTCGAGAGTTCCCGGCACGACGGTGTCGAAGAGCGCATGCAGCTGGGCAGGGACGAGGACGATGGCGTCGTCGACCTTGTTCTGGCGGCGGGCCAGCCGGCGTCGGCCCGCCGCCCCCATCCTCCGGTCGATCCCGGTGGGGATGAGGAGGTTGACGTTCTCCTCTTGGTCGAGCCGCACCGCGACCTTGGCGCGTTCCCACTGGTCGATCATGTGCAGCAGGGCATCGGGGCACGCCTCGCGGATGTCTTCCATGACGTCCTTGCCGAAGGCGTCGAGGAGGTATTCGTTCTCGACTCGGCGGTTTAGGAAGTCGGAGCCGAGGCGGTCGCCCAGGGACCGCCCGATCTCGATCATCTTGCCGTCCTGGTCGTTCTGGTAGGCGGTGATGTCGACCGTGCCGCCCCCGCAGTCAACGACCATGAAGCGAGCGCCTGGGGCCATCAGCACGGGACCGGCGGGGCCTTGGCGTGCTCCGGATACGCGGGCGTAGTGGGCGGCGGCTTCGGGTTCCAGAGAGAGAAGGACCCGGCCGTCTTCGCCGGGCAGCCCGGCGTTCTTGATCACATCACGGTAAATGGCCTTCTGGTAGTCGGTGAAGCAGGCGGGCACCGTCAGCACCCAGCGGACGTCGTCTTCGTCGTAGCCGCTGGCGATGATCTGCTGAAGCATCGTCTGCACGACCTGACGCAGCAGCAACGTGAGCAGGTTCGCGGTCAGAAGGTCGCGGGAACTCACGCCGCAGGCGTTGTCGGTGCGTTCGGGTTCGGATGTGCCGTCGACCAGGCTTGCGCTCTCCTCCGAGCTTTTGACCTTCTCCAGAGCACCGAGGTCCATCTTGAAGCCGTGGTAGTACTTGGCCCCCACGGTGCGCAGGGCCATGCCCTGGGTGAGCCACATGCGCCGGGCTTCGTAGCCCCACGCGATCATCTCGCCGCTGGCATTCAGGAGGAGCGCCGAGAGGTTCTTCACAGTGGGGCCCGGCTGCGATTCCCAGTTGTCGAAGAAGCGAATCTTTCGCGTTTCGGGAGACTCGTTGTCTGGTGAGGCCGTGGTCCAGCCTCCGCCGATCGCGTAGGTCCCGATGTCTACAGCGGCGAAGACGCGGGCATCGAACACTGCGCGTTGCTTACTCGGATGGCGCCGCGGGATGAGTTCCCTGGGCGGGTCCGCCAGCGGCGGAGCAGTCAAGGTGTCCCAGGGAGCGGCTGCGCCTATCAACTCACAGCCCTGGCACGAGCGCGATATTTACCCGAGCAGACCAATGCGACTGTGCAATTTTGAGCACGCTGTGCATTTCTGCACAGCGTGTTGATCTGCGGTTCGCCGCCGACGGTTCTACGCTGCCGCGCATGGAACTGGATAGGCGCAACATGTCGCACACGTGCGTGCCGGGGTCCCCGGCATGGATCGCACCGCCGCCGAAACCCGCGGCCGAAGCGGTGATCCGTGCGAAGCTCACGGAATACCGGCGCATGTGCCAGGAACGGGATCGCCTGATCCTGGAAGCGAAGAAGGGGGGCTTCTCCGAGGTGGCCATTGCCGAGCTCTCAGGACACTCCCGCAACACAGTGCGGAGTGTCTTGAAGAGCCACGGGATCTCCTAGCGAGCTCGCGCATGGTTGGCCGTGGCGCATCGCAGCCGTGATCAACGATCACGGCTGGCGTGGTGGGGACCAATGCGCCTGCAGCGATCATTCGAAGCCGGCGGATCACAGGGCTGGCGCCCGAGGTGATCTCTCAACTCGTTGCGGACTGGTCTTCGTCGATCGGCTGTTGTCAGCCCTCGTGCATCTGCGGCACGGTGCCACAAACGACGTACTCGCCTGCTGGTTCGGTGTCGACCGCTCCCCTATCATCCGTGCAATCGACGATGTGCGGCCTCCGCTCGCCGAGTGCGGCTGCACCATCGCGCCGGGCCTGCGGCTGTGCACGCTGGCAGAGGTCGTCGACCGCCTCGGTGCGACTGGGCAGACCGGGATCATGACGGCAATGAGGTCCGCGTGCGCTGGCCGGCGGCCGAGGACGCAAGGGCCGGGAGAGGTTCGTCTCTGGGAAGAACAAGCAAAAGGCCGTGAAGCCATGGTCGTCACGGACACCGACGGACGCCTGCTGTTCTGCAGCCCGGCCGAGCCGGCCAGCGTCGCGGACATCACCCACGCCCGCCAACCGGGTTTGGTCAAGCTGCTGGTCGACGGGCCTGCGGTGGAGATCCTCGCTCACGCCGGATACCAGGGCATGGGCGCGCAGACCGGCGGACGCGTGGTACGCCGCTGCACCGCAAGTTCAAGAAGAGACCGCCTGAGTGGTACGAGGACATGCACGAACGATGATGGTCGGGTCGCCCGGGGGAATCGCACCCCCGGGCTCCCACAGAACCGTGCATAACAGTCTCCCGTTACACGGCTCTTGTCCTCCTGATCACCGAAACGTCGGCGTCCATGCCCACTGGGCGAAGAGCCTCGGGTACTGGCGCGTGACGCGGTTCCAGCACGCGTGGGCCTTCTTGAACGACCGCAGCCGTCGATACTTCTTGCGGACCCACCGCATCAGGTAGGTGTTGATGCGGTGGAGGAGGGGATGCAGCTCGGAGCGGTAGAACGCCCCGTAGTACTGCATCCAGCCCCGCACGATCGGGTTGATGCGTCGTGCGAGGTCAAAGAAGGTGAGGTGGATCTGCCGGTGGAGCCGCCAGGAGCGGATCTCCGTGCTGATCTTCTTCTGGGCCTCCTTGCTGATCGCGGGCAGGAAGCCGGTGAAGCTCGTACCATTCCTGTTCCGCGCCCCGCGGGCTCGACAGCGAACGCGGCGGTGTCGTGGTCGGTGCCGACGCTGACCCAGCCGGTGTTCGCGGCCAGGTCATAGACGCCGTACGGGATCGCCTTGCCCAGCTCCGCGTCGGGGAAGTCGTGGGTCGAGACCGGCACCGGCTGCCCCACCCGTAGCCACTGCTGTCCGGCGTTCTTGTAGGCGCCGACCAGCTCCTTCTTCTTGGTGTCCACGCTGACCACCGGCTCTCCGGCATCGATGTGGGCCCTGGCCTGCTCGTTGATGTAGCGGAACTGCCCGTCCCGGTCCGGGTGTCGGCTACCCTCGATGGTCTTGGCGTTGCCCTGCAGACTGAAGCCCTCCGCGCGCAGTAGGTCCCCGACCGTGTCGGCCGAGATCCGATGGCCCTGCCGGGTCAGCTCGCCGCCAGGCTCCGCGTCGACTTCGTCGTCCAGCGCAGCGGCGACATCGGGTCCCCACGCACGTCCGGCTCCACCAGCGCCAGGAGCGCATCACGCAGACCGGGATCCAGATCCACGACCCGTTTGCGGCCGCCGCCCGGCCGCCGGATGCGTCCCAGCGGCGGCTCACCGGACTCCAGCTCGCGCACCCCCAGCGAGACGGTCGCCTCCCGCACACCGGCGGCCTGCGCGACCAGCCGGATCCCGCCGTGTCCGATCGATCGCGCCTCCGCTCCGAGCAGCAGACGACGCTGACGTTCATCGAGATGCGGCAGGACCGTCCCGAACTTCGCTGCCAGCACGTCTCGTTGCTCCGACCCAATGCCCGTAGCACATCAGAGAGCCACTGAGCAGGAAGCTACGGGTTAATGATCTGCAAGCCCTAACGCAACGGCGTTGGCACGGAGTGCACCGGATCCTTTGCGGTCCCGCTGCAATGTGATCACTCCCTGCCTCGCTCCTCAGGATTGAATGCGCGGCTCTGAACCGAAGTTGCCGGTCGGACACGCGCGCGGGATCGTTTCCAGTGGAGGGTTTGCCCAAGGAAGGAGACAGCCAATGGCCCTGTCTGACACCCTCACCACGCTGGCTGAGCGGGCCAAGTCCGCCGAAGATCACGTCTCCCAGGCCGCAGCCCAGAGCCGCGAGCAGTTGCAGGCCGAGGTTGAAAGGGCGCGCGAAGACGCCCAAGCCCAAGCCGCCAAACTCCAGGAGTCGGCACGCGGCGCCGAAGCGAAGATTTCGCAGTGGTGGGCCGAGATGCAGCAGAACTGGCGCGACCACACGGCCAAGGTGAGCAGAGACATCGAGACCCGCAAGCAGGAGCACGACGCGGCTCGTGCGGCGCGCGAGGCGGACCGGGCGGAGGCGGATGCTGTCGCCGCGGTCGAATTCGCGTTGGCCGCCATCGAAGAGGCCGAGTACACGGTCCTCGATGCCCGGCTGGCCCGCATGGAGGCTGAAGAGAAGGCAACCGGATAGCGCCCCGACGGCATCGCCAAGTGGGCCGGGCCGCTCCCGATGATCACCGGAAGCGGCCCGCTTCGTATGAGGGGGACGGGACGGGGACCGGAGCAGGCCATCCGGTTGTGTTGCGCGGCACGGGGCCCTCAGTGGCGCACTGGGTGCTCCGGCGGGAGCCCTGGCCGGTCCTTCGGCAGCAGCACGCGCAGGGCGCCCGGCCGGATTCCGCACCGGACGGGGAGAGGAAGCCGCACCGCTTCGCCGTCGATGCCCGCGTCCAGGTGCCGCACGTCGCCGTGCAGCGTGATGGCGGGAGCCGACCAGACGACAGCTCCTTCGCCCGGCGGGCCGGCACCGCGCTTGTGCTGTCGCAGTTCGCCGCGCAGGTGCCGCAGAAGGTCCGGGGGCGCCTGTGCCGGGTGCTTGAGGACGATGGCGCCCAGCTCTCCCGTGGTGAGTGAGAAGCGACGTCCCAGCCAACGCGGTGTGGCCAGGTGGTAGGGGTTGTTGGAGATCAGTACGACCTGCGGGTACTCGACGGTCCCCAAGGGGGTGTCCATGCGGGCCTCGACCCACTGCTTGCCCTTGAGATAGTCGGGGGCCACCGTGGCGAACGCGCGCGGCTTGTCCTCCCGGTATCCGGGCTCCAGCAGAGCGTCCGCGTACATGCCGAAAGAGACGTTGTTGACGAAGACCCGTGAGCCGAGCACCCCCAGGTCCACCTGTGTGGGCTCACCGTCGGCCAGGGCGTCCAGCGCCAGCCCCGGATCGCGGAGGTCGAGGCCGAGGTCCCGGGCGAAGTGGTTCCGGGTGCCCGCCGGGATGACGACCAGCGGGAGGCCCTCGTCGGCGGCCACCGCGGCGACGGCCGATACGGTGCCGTCACCGCCCGCCACCCCCAACACCTGCGCCCCCTCCTCGACGGCGTTCCGGGCGAGCGACGCCGCGTCCCGTTCCGCGCTGGTCATCCGGACCTGGGCTCCCATGTCCTCGGCCCGCTGCACCAGGCTGTAACGAGCAGTCTTGCCGCCGCCCGAGCGTGGGTTCGTCACGATCACCACCCGGGCACGCGTCCGAGCGTCGGTCATCACCGCACCCACTCTCGCCCTTCAGGCCGGCCTGCGGCGGCCGACCGGTTGACGTAGGACATCGCTGCCTCCTGACGGCGTGGCGGCGGTACTGAGCAGCGCCGGTTAGCGGCGCGTCCGTGCGCTGCGGGCAGCTGAGCAGCTGCTGTCTGCCGCAGACGCCCGGTACGGCGGACGCTGCAGCAGCGGGGCGGCCGGAGTCTGTGCCGCGCTCAGTGCTGAGGGTGCGGCTGGGAGCGGAACGCAGGCCGCCGCTTGGCGGTGGTCCCGGGAGCGAGACGGCCGACTTCGATGCGCATCCTGATGGCGTGGAACACCTCGATCACGCCGAGGACGATGGCCATGATGCCCGCCGCCAAGGTGAGCGCGCCGATTGAGGTGAAGGGCGAGACGATCAGCACGATGCCCGCCAGCATGCCGATGATCCCGGTGAAGAGCATCCAGCCGCGTGCCGGCGTGTCCGGGGCGGAGGCGGCCGTGGCCGTGACCATGGTCCCGCGCAGCAGCCAGCTGAAGCCGATCCACAGGGCGAGCAGCAGGATCGACTGCAGGGTGCTGCGGAAGCAGATCAGCCCGAGCAGGACGGATAGCGCGCCCGTGAGGAAATGCAGCGCCCGAAGATGCCCGGGAATATGCGTGCCGAAGGCGGCGGCCAGCTGGAAGACACCGATGACCAGCAGATAGATGCCGAAGAGCACGCCGACGACACGCAGTGTCTCCTCCGGCCAGGCAAGGACCACGACGCCGAGGGCGATGGCAGCCAGGCCCGTGGTGAGAAGGATCTGCCAGCCCATGTTCGCCAAGGCCGCCAGGCTTCCGCCGAGGAAGGCGTCTGGTGGCTCGGTGCCGTGCTGGGGTGCAGCGCCGGTGCCCGATGGGGAATCGGAGGGAGGTGTCATACCCGCTCACCCTTCCGAGGGGACGGATCGGTTCCCCTCCATCGTCACCCCGCCCGGCCTCCTATCGCCTGGCGAGGACGGAGATGGCCGAGTGAGATCCGGTGTGCGGGTGCCGTCGCCCGGGATGCCGCATCGCGCGATCACCGTACGTTGCTCGCAGTGCGCTCGCACAGCTTCGGCAGCGTCTTCGTGACTCGGTCAGGTGCACGGTGCCGGCGAATGGAAGCGGGCGAGCACGGACACTGGATCGCTCGTAGATTGACAGGGCAGGCGGTCGCGCTCGCAAGCCAAGGGGGAGCGCGTGATGACAGCGGATATCGATTTCACGGCGTTCTTCGACGCGACACCAAGCCCGTACCTGGTGCTGGACGCGGACCTGGTGATCCGCTACGTCAACCCTGCATGTCTGAGGACCGCCGGCCGGACCAAGGACGAGTTGATCGGGAAGTACTTCTTCGACGTCCTGCCGGAAAATCCCGGCATCCGCCTCGACGCAGTACGGAACCTGAGAGCGTCCCTGCACCGGCTTCTGGACACCGGGAAGCCGGAAACCGTGGTGCTGCAGCGGTACGACCTTCCCCGCCCCGACCAGCCGGGCGGGTTCGAGGAGCGATGGTGGTCCGTGATCCACACCCCGCTCTCCGGACCGGACGGCAAAGTGAAGTGGATCATCCAGCAGGTAGAGGACGTCACGGCCTTCGTCCGCTCACCCCAGGAACGTCAGCTCAGCGAGGAGTTGACCGACCGGTCGAAGGACATGGCAGCCGAGCTGTACGCGCGGGCCAGCGAGCTGGACCGGCTGAACCTGGAATTGCGTCAGGCCCATGCCCGCGAACGGCAGGTCGCCGTCACCCTGCAGGAAGCCATGCTCTCCGTCCCTGACCTGGACCGGCACGACAACATCACCGTGCGCTACCGGCCGGCGACCGCGTCACTGAACGTGTGCGGCGACTGGTACGACGTCGTCGACCTGCCACCCGACCGCTACGCCGTGGCGGTCGGAGACGTCGTCGGCCACGGTCTGCCCGCCGCGGCCGTCATGGGCATGCTCCGCAGCGCCCTGAGCGCCGTCATCCGCGCCATCCCCAGCCCCGCCCAGGCCCTGGAGATCGTCAGCCTGTATGCCCGCTCCGTCGACGGCGCGATGGCCGCAACCGCGGTCAAAGTCCTCATCGACACACGCAGCAAGCTGATCATCTACAGCGACGCCGGGCATCCCCCGCCGATCCTGCTCCACACCGACGGGACGTGCGAACTGCTCGACAAGGCCACGGATCCGCCACTGGGCGCACGCGAGCACCACGTTCCCCGCCCCCAGGCCGGCCTCGCCTACACCCCGGGAGACACCCTCGTGATGTACACCGACGGCCTCATCGAACGCCGCGACGAGGACATCGACACCGGCCTGCAACGCCTGAGCACAGCCCTGGCCCAAGACCCGACCCTCTCCCCCGACCTCCTGGCCGACGCACTCTTGGACCGCCTCGACGTCGCTGGTGGCGCACCCGACGACATCGCCTTTGTCATCATTCGCCTTTGACCAGTGGCACGACGGAGTGCAGGTCGCTGAAGTGAATGCGTCCTCGTCGACGGCCACGGTGCACGAGGGGTAGGGGTCCTCGGTGAGGACTGTCCCCTTGGCTTCTTTCCGGAACAGCGTGCAGATCTGGCCGCTGGGCACAGAGCAGGAGAAGAACAGGTGCGGTCAGGTACCACGGAGGGAGGTCCAACGCGGCAAGGCGTTCGAGAACGGCTCGCACCTTCGCGTTACGGAGCACGGTCACGGCGAACGCCTGCTCCTGCTCGGCACGGGGTGCAGTGCTCAGCACGGGAAGGTCGGCAGCGGTGAGAGCGGCGTACGGGGAATCCGACGTGCGCGCGGTCACGGCACCAGGGCCTCCTGCACCAGGCCCCGGCCCGCCGAGCGGTCGAGCGTGACGAGGAGGCCGTGGCGGGCTGGGTGAAGGAGACCTGGCCGCAGGTGGAATGTCCATGGGGTCTTCGGTCGTGTAGGTGAGGGTGTTGGGCACCTCGATGCCCTCGCAGGCGGCGGGCACGAGGAACGTCGCCCGCCCCCTGCGGAGTGGCTGATCGAGCACGGTTTTGAACCCCGCCAACGTCGTCGCCGTGCACAGAGGCGACTGCTGGGACCCCGGCAAGCGGCACATGGGGGCGACCCGGGCCCAGGCCCTCGATGCGCTGCGTCAGCAGGTGCCAGCGTGCTCGAAATGCAGACCGGACACGTCTCTCGGCTTCCTGGAATAGGTCGCTGGGCGCGGGCCGTGGCCTGGGCCCACACTGCGCCGTGGCGTTCCCGAACCGACACCACTACGAGGAGGTTGCGGCCGACGAGGTCGCGGAACACTGACGGGACCTGGCCCCGGCGCAGTTCCACTGCGCGAAGTATTCGGGTGTGTCCACCGTCGGTCGTCGCGGGCGTGGAACCTGCCCGCCCGTACGCTGTCAACCGGTGCACGTGGGCGGCGGTCGGGAGTGGGCATGGGCGGTGTGGCGAGAGGGCCCGGTGGTCCGGGGAACACGGGGGGCCCGGCTCTGCGGATGCGGCACGAGCAGGATGTGCTCGCGCGGATACGCGGGACCGAGGACCGGATCGCGGACGCGATCACCGCCTTCGCCGGCACCATGCTGTTCGTCTACATCCACGCGGCGTGGTTCACGGTCTGGATCGTCTGCAACGAAGGCGCGTTCGGCCAGGGGGCCATCTGGGATCCCTTCCCCTTCGGGCTGCTCACGATGATCGTCAGCCTGGAGGCGATCTTCCTGTCCACCTTCGTGATGGTGAGCCAGAACCGCCAGGCCGCTCGCGAGAACGTCCGCGCCGACCTCGACTTCGAGACCAACGTGCGCTCGGAGGTGTGGTCGATCCACATGGGCCGCGCCCTGGGCGTCGACCCGGCGGAGGTCGAGCACAAGGTGCAGGAAGTCCTCGCGGAGAACCGCGCCCGGATGACCGGCTCCGGCCAGGCCACCCAGTAGCCGGTCGACCCGGGTGCGGCCGGTACGTAGGCCCGGCGCGGCAGACACGGACGGAGTACACGCTCCCGCACCGGCGGCCGGAGTCTTCCCGCACAGGGTCTGGCGCGGGCCGGGGCCAGGAATCGCTGGGGTGTACCGGCAGCCGGCGCCGCCGAGGCATCTGGCCGCTGTGACGCTCCTGCCGGATGACCCAACACCACGCCCTCGGGCTGATCTTCGGAGAATGGCTGTGGTCGATCTCGGCTTCACGGGTCCCAGCAGGCCCGCCAAGGACTACCGGTTGCTGAGTGTCACCGACGGCGACACCCCCGACATCGCCATGCCGGTGCGCATGGTCGCCTGCCCCGACCGCCGCCGCACCACCGGCTTCGACTACGTCCACTCCGCAGTCGACGACCACAGCCGCCTGGCCTACAGCGAGGTCCACGCCGACGAGAAGGCCGCCACCTGCGCGGCCTTCCTGCGGCGGGCGGCAGCCTTCTTCGCCGCCTTCGGCATCAGCCGCATCGAACGCGTCCTGACCGACAACGCCTGGGCCTACCGCAAGAGCTCCGCCTGGCGCGAGGCGCTTGCCGACCTGGGCGCGGTCGGCAAGCTCACCCGCATCTACCGGCCACAACCAACGGCAAGGTCGAACGCTTCAACCGAACCCTGCTCGAGGAGTGGGCCTACCTGCGGCCCTACACCAGCAACGACGAATGCACCGCCGCCCTGACAGACTTCTTGCACACCTACAACCACCACCGCTGCCACACCGCACTCGAAGGCCAGCCACCGATCAGCCGTGTGAACAACCCTGCGGGTCAATACACCTAGCCCCGGACAACCCAGCCCGCCTGTGGGCCGTGTCCGAGGCCCTCGTCCGCTAGGGCTGGCCGCCGACGGCTTGCGCGGCCTTGGTGATGAGGGCGGCCACGACGGCCGGGTGGGAGACGTAGACGGCGTGGCTGCCGGGGGTCTCGCTGGCGGTGGCCCCGGCCCGTTCGGACATGACGCGCTGGGCGGGCGGCGGGATCATGCGGTCGTCGGTGGCGACCAGGTACCAGGACGGCTTGATCCGCCAGGCCGGTTTGGAGACGGCCCCTTCGAGGGCTTCAACGCCCCAGGGGACCTGCGAGTCGGCCATGAACTCCGCCAGTTTCTCGGGCACGTCGGCGGCGAAGGATGCCGCGAACTGGTCCCGGTCCAGGAACAGGAACCCGTTCTGGGGTGGCAGGATGGGCGGGACCGGTGCCCCGGGCGGCGGGTCGGCGATCAGGGAGCTGACCGATTCGCCCTTGTCCGGCGCGAAGGCGGCGATGTAGGCGAGCGCCGCGACGCGGGGGTGGTGGCCGGCCTCGGTGATGACGACACCGCCGTAGGAGTGGCCGACCAGCACGGCCGGGCCGTCCAGGCCGTCGAGAACCTGGTGAGTGGCGGTGACGTCGCCGGCCAGCGACAGGGTCGGGTTCTGCACGACGGCCACCTTGTACCCGTCGGCACTCAGGTGGTCGTAGACCCCCTGCCAGCCCGATCCGTCCACGAAGCCACCGTGCACGAGGACGATGTTCCTGATGGTTGCCATGGTCACTCCTGACATAGGGGGCAGGGCACGGACGTCTGTCCCGGCGCACGCCAGTCAAACCGTGCAGACGCGCCCGGACCACGCAGATGTACCCGATCCGCATACGGGTATGCGCGTACACAGCGGTGCCCTCGGCTCTTGACACGGCATGCGGCCTCCGCCACCGCCCGGCGAGCGCAGGAGGGCGCTGCTCGCCACGGCTGCGGGCCTGGGGCCCCATGCCGTCCAGGAGGGTGACGGCCGGCCCTGGACAGCGGCCGATCGCGGGCACAGGTTAAGGGGAGGAGAAGATCCGTCCAGTTGTGGAGCCGTAAGGCATCCCGGCACGTGGGGAGGCAGTCGTGGTCACGACCAAACAGGCCGCATCGGATTTCCTGGCCAACAAACGCATCGCGGTGACCGGCGTCTCCAGGAACCCGCAAGGACACGGCTCCAACGGCATGTACCAGCGTCTGCGGGAGCGCGGCTACGAGGTGTTCGCGATCAACCCCCATGCGGACCGGGTCGAAGGCGATCCGTGCTACCCGGACCTGGCGTCGGTCCCCGGCGGTGTCGAGGCGGTGCTGATCGGCACCAGACCGGAGACCGCGGAGCAGACCATGCGGGAGTGCGCCGAACTCGGCATCAAGCACGTGTGGATGCACCGCCTGTTCGGAACCGGCAGCGTCTCCGCCGCCGCCACCGAGTACGGCCGCAAGCACGGGATCACCGTGATCGACGGCGGCTGCCCGCTGATGTTCGACCCGACCGCCGACGGCATGCACAAGGCGCTGTGCCGGGTGGCCACCTGGACACGCAAGGTTCCCAGGAAGGTGTGAGAGGCGGCGGCCCCGCCGGGGATACACGCTCCGGGGAACAGCGCCGAATCCGCAGTCCGTAAGCCGCCCTCCCCGCGGCCGACAGTGCTGCTCCTGCGGGCGAGACCCCGGCCTCGATCAGGTCGCTCTCCTGTGGGGACGTTCTCGCCCGGTCAGGCCCAGCTGGGTCGCCGCGGCCGACGCCGCGCCGTTCCCGGGTGCCGACTGGCCGAAGCAGGTGCGGCGTCGGCCTGGCCGCTGTCCGGGCGGGCGGCACTAACTACGGAGCGTAGTGTTCCTTCTCTGAGGAAGCCTCGTTGAGGAGGGCCCGGGCCTTGCGTTCGACCAGCACGGGAACGAACTCTCGTACCGGCCGGCCGTCGAAGGAGGCGTGTGCCCTGGTCACGGCTTCCTCGACCTGGGCCGCGCTGCGCGTGGTGTGGAAAGTGTCCCTCAGACGGTCCGCGACCGCGCGGACGGCTTCTTCTTCGCGTTTCTGGTCGGCCACAGTGCCACCTGCCCGGAAGAGTGCTTCTCAGTCTGTGCCGAGATGCCCATGCGGGAGTACCCCGTTGCGGCGGTCATTGCACATGGTCGGCGGGTCCTGAGCGGGAACCGGCCACGCCTGATGAGCCTGCAGAGCAAGACTGACCAGAGTCATCAGCAGATCGACGTCCGTCGCGACCTCCAGGCGCACCGTCACCCACGGCGAGCCGGAAACCGTCCGGACGGCGGTGGTCGCCTCCAGATCCTCGCGGAACCGCCTCACGCCCCGCGCCGTGAGGTGCAGGTCGAAGTGCCGGCCGGAATGGAAGTGGGCGATCTCGCCCTGGGCGCAGCCGAGCGCCCGGCCCGTGCCGCAGCTCGGCTCGACTTCGGCGAGGTCGGGCCACGTCACCAGGAGCGCGAAGGCACGCGCGGCCAACGTCAACATATGCGGTGCCGAGCAGGCCAATCGCAAGAGTGTACGAAGATGACCTGCGGTGCCCGGCCCAGTCCTCTCAGGGATCACGGTGTCTGCGGTCCCGCTGCAGCGGCACGGTCCGGCAGCGGTCCATGCTGCGGTCCGGGCTGCAGGGGGCAGGCTCCATGACAGCCGGGTCCGTGAATTTCGTGCCGGTACTCGTCGGACGGTACGCACACGCTTACGAGAGAACGTTCAGCTGCTGCGGCCCGCATGGCCGGACGGCGGGGTCCGGGCCGTGGACGGTGATCAGGAGGGACGCCTGCGCGCCGGGCGCGAGATGCCATGTGGCCGCGCACGTGTAGACGTCACCGAGGCAATCCACCTCGAACAGCGCCGGGAGTTCGCCCGCCGCTCGGGGCTCCGGGGTGATGTCGAACCCGGTCCCCTGTCCGTACGCGTGGCAGCCGGCGGGCAGCGCGAACGACACCGCCCAGCGCCGCACCGGGGCGTTCGAGGTGTTCGTGACCGTCACACGGAACTCGTCCTGATGACGGGCCGGTTCTCCCGTGTGTACGCAGTCGACCCGGCATCGCTGCCGGGCCTGTGGTCGCAGCACCTCGACAGGATTGCTCACACCAGGCAGTCCCTCGGGGCTCATGCGTTTCAGGCTGCCACACCGGTCCGGCCCCGGCCAGGCGGCTTCCGGCCGGTACCAGGGAAGCAGTCGTCCATGACGCGGACAGGGGAGCCGCAACTCGCTGCGGATCTCCGAGCTGAACTCCTCAAGGGCCGCCAGGATGCGTGGTGTCCGCTGTCATCCAATCGAGGCGTTTGACAACGAACCCAGTCGTTCCGGCTTCCCGGCCGACGAACCTAGGGCGTATCTGACGGATCGTGGGCCTGGTGTGGACTGCGAGATGATCCGGCGCTCCGGGAGTCAGGCGTCCGGGTCCGTAACCGGTCTCTGGGGTGCTGCACCCCCCGTGTGCGAGGACTCGGAATGCCGGACGAAGCGGAAAGGGCAGTCGACGGTGAGCAATTCGTTGGGTGTGGCGATGTGCGGTGCGGTTGCCCTGCTGCTGCTCGGCTTAGCGGTACGGGAGGCGGTCGTGGTGCGGCGGCTGCAGAGGGCCGGTCTTCGCACCCAGGGCGTCGTGGTCGACAACACGCGGGACGACTATTCCGACGGCCACAACTGGGTACCGGTCATCGCCTTTGTCGACCAGCAGGGACACCGCGTGGAGTTCTCGCCCGCGATGCGCGGGACCGGGATGAACCTGGAGATGGGGCTTGAGGTTCAAGTGGTGTACGAGGACGGAAACCCCCAGACGGCACGGGTGCTCATGCGGAAGCACATGATGGGGCCAGCGATGTACCTGCTGCTGAACGCAGTGGCCTTCACCGGCGCTGGCGAACTGATCGCCCTGAAGAACTGACCGCGGCCTCGGAAGGTGTCGTTCCCATCCCATCCGGGACCGGATCGTCGCCTTCTCCTTCCGGAGTCTGCCGACCCGGCGGTCCTCGACGGAGGTGAACGCCTGCTCGGCGCCGGTACAGGTGAGCACATTCAGCAGTCCCACCGGCAGGTCGACTCTGGGCAGCAGCATCGCGTTGACCGCCGCCCGACGCCGAGGCAGCGAAGGGGGGCTCGGCCTCAGGCCCCCGCGCCGCAAGGTGCAGCCGGCCTCGTCCTCGACGGTGATCGACCTCGCCGACGGTCCTCGTCAGGACGGAGCGGAGCCTGCGCATCATGACCCATCCGCCCCCGCCCCCGCCCGGCGGTCCCCGTCGCGGCGTGTGCCTGGGCTGCCGCGCCGCCATCGCCCGGAGGTGAACCGGCCGGCACCGCCGGGCGGTTCGGACCCACCCACGCGCGGTTGCTCCTGCCGCATGAGGTCGAGCGGCTGATGCGCGTGCATCGCATCACGGGTATCACCCGGCGGCGGCGCCTGGGGCCGACCCGGCAAGCGACGCGGGCGGTGTTCGCGGCCGCCCGGCCCGACGTCTACCACTCGTACGTAACCGTGATAGCCGGGCACGTGGCCCTCTGGAAAGATCACCGGACTCCGGTGACGACCTTTCACCTGTCCGGCGGCGACTCTGGACACGGTCGCGGCAGTACCTCATTTCGGTCGGGCCGTACAAGCCCGAGGGAAGTGGTCCTGTTCTCGCCTGCGGAAGTCCGAGTGACGTCCGAGGTCATCCTGCGGCAGGTTCTCCCGCAGCTACGAAAACCCGGAACGGAGTCGACGTGAAGGTGGTTCTCTTCGGGGCATCAGGCATGGTCGGCCAAGGTGTCCTACGCGCGTGCCTGGAAGAACCGGAGGTGACCGAAGTCATCGCTGTCGTACGACGACCACTCGGCAAGAACGCGCCGAAGTTTCGCGAAGTACGGCACGCCGACCTCTCCGATCTCACCCCGGTCGCGGCGGAGCTGTCAGGGGCGGACGCGTGTTTCTACTGCCTCGGAGTGTCGTCGGCGGGGCACAGCCCCGAGGAGTACGAGAGGATCACGTACGACTACACCCTCGAGGCCGCGCGAGTAGTGGCCGCCGGCAATCCGCACGTGACATTCGTGTACGTGTCAGGGGAAGGCACCGACAGCACGGAGCGGGGGCGCGTCTTCTGGGCCCGGGTGAAGGGCCGGACGGAGAATGCGCTGATGGCCATGGACATGCGCGCCTACGCCTTCCGTCCCGGGTGGATCCAGCCCGTCCATGGGGAGACCTCCGGCACACGGTGGTACCGGCTGTTCTACCGGCTCACGTCCTGGCTCTATCCGCTCCTGCGCCGCGTGGCACCTCGCTATGTGACCAGCACCGAGCACCTGGGGCGGGCGATGATCGCTGTTGCCCGGCTCGATGGTTCCGGACCACGCATCCTGCGGACGGACCAGATCACCCGGCTCGGGGCGTAGTACGTACGGACAGCAAGGCCGGCCGACGGGAATCACCGGAATCCGGTGAGGACTTTTCACCTGCCCGGCGGCAACTATGAAGGGGGGCGCCCACTGTTGGCGCCAGAAGTTGCGAAGGAGATGTCGCCGTGAGTATCCACAGGTCAGTCACCGAGGCGGAGGCCGCCGACCGGCTCGCCCTGCGCGAACTGGTCGACGCCTACGCGCACTGCGCCGACCGACGGGATGCCAAGGGGCAGATGGCACTGTTCACCGAGGACACCCACTTTGTGGTGTACATGGACGCGAGGGACCCCGGTCCCACGCAGGAACTGCACGACCGCGAGTCGCTGGCGCCGGTCTTCGACGCGCTCAACGCCTACGCCGTCACCATGCACTTCAACGGCCAGAGCACGATCGATCTGGCAGGCGATCGTGCGACCGGGGAAACCTACTGCCTGGCCCACCATCTGACGGAAACCGACGACGGGTCGCGGACGATGCTGGTCGCCTCGATCCGCTACCTCGACACGATGGTCAAACGGAAGGGAGCATGGCTGTTCGCCGAGCGCCGCCTTCTGGTCAACTGGACCGATACACGGCCCCTTCAGATCTGATCCGTACCCACGCGCATCATGCCCGAGACACTCGAACGCTGGGCGCGGCTGCGCCGCCGGCTGTGGCAGCCGCCGCGCCCGCACGGCGAGCAGGCGCTCGAACGCGCCGTCAGCCCGCTGGAACTGTTCTACGACCTGGTCGTGGTCGTACTCGTCGGCCAGACCGCCCACCGCCTGTCGGGACGGCTGACCTGGCACGGGCTCACGGAGTTCGCAGGGGTGTTCACGCTGATCTGGATCGCCTGGCTCAACGGCAGCCTCTACCACGACCTGCACGGCCGCGAGGACGCCCGGAGCCGGACGGTGCTGCTCGTGCAGATTCTCGCCATGGTCCCGCTGGGCGCGTTCATCCCGAAGGCCGGCGGCTCGGGCGGCTTCGCCTTCTCGGTCAGCGCCGCGGTGCTGTTCGCGGTCCTCGCTCTGGTGTGGCGTCTCGCCGTGCGTGGCACGAGTGCGGAGTACCGCCGCTCCAGCCAGGCGTTCGTGGCCGGGACCGCCGCCTGTGCGGTCCTGCTGGCCTCGACAGCCCCGCTGCCGGCCGACGGCCGTCTCACCGTCTGGCTCCTGCTGGACCTCGTCTACCTCGCGGGCTTCAGCATCATGATCGGGACGGCGGCCCCCAGCCTCACCGTCACGCCCGCGCTCATCGAGCGGTTCGGCCTGTTCACCATCATCGTGCTCGGCGAGACGGTGGCCGGCGTGGTCGACGGGCTGGCCCACGAGCGCGCCGACGCCCTCGTGATCGCCGTCGGCCTCGTAGCCGTCGTGATCGGTTTCGGCGCGTGGTGGACATACTTCGACTTCGTCGGCCATCGCCCGCCGCGGCCGACCCGTGCGGCGACCGTCCACTGGGTCCTTGCCCACCTGCCGCTGACGGCCGCGATCGCCGCCATGGGCGCGAGCATGCCGGGCCTGGTCGAGCACGCCCACGACGGGCGCACCCCGGCCACCATCGCGTGGCCGCTGTGTGCCGCCACGGTCGTCGCACTCGGCGCGGCGATGGCCCTGGCGGCGAGCCTGCGGGCGTGGAGAGGCGACCGCGCATACTATCGCCCCGTTGCCCGCACCTGCGTCGCCGTGGGCGTCCTCTGCCTGGCGCTCGCCGTCGTACGCCCCGCTCCGCTGCCTCTCGGGCTGGCCCTCGTGGTCCTGCTCGGCATGCCCTGGGGCGTTGCCGTCGTCCGCCATACGGCGAGCGACGCGGTCAGGAAGTAGCAGCCGTCCCTGTCCGGGATCTCAGGTTCTGCCGACAGGCAGAAGGCGCAGCTCACCGGCGCGCTGCACGGCCGCCGAGCGATCGGTGACATTCAGCTTGGTGTAGATGTTGCGGATGTGCGTGCTGACGGTGTTCAGCGAGACCGTCATCTCGTCGGCGATCTCCTGCCGGGTGAGGTTGGTCGGCAGGTGTCGCAGCACACGCAGTTCGCTCGGACTGAGCGGCTCGGCCCGGTTCCGGTCGGCATCGACGGGCCGCCTGGCCGGCCTGGCACAGCCGTGCACGGCGTCGAGGATGTCGGTGATCTGTGAACGGTGCCTGCTCCCCCGCGTCGGCAGCGTTTCCAGCAGTCTCCAAGCACCGGTCATGGCGAACGGGAGGACCAGCCGGTCCCGCTCGGCGAGGGTGAGTGCCCGCTCGACGGCAGCTCCTGCCGCATGTCCCTCGCCCAGTTCGTGATGAGCGAGGGCGTCCAGGAGGTGGGCTTCGATCAGGGTGAGATGCGCGTTGACCGGCGCGGTTCCGTCCAGCACGGGTTCGAGTGCGCTTCGGGCGGCGACGGGGTCGTGCTCGGCGAGGCGGAGCGTCGCGATCGCGTTGCAGAGCTCGCCCCTGGCCAGCAGCCGGTCCGGGAGCATCGCGAGCCCCGCCCGGGCCTGTTCGAGCAACCCGAGCCGGGCCCGCGTGGCGATCGTCCAGGACGCCACCCGGGCCGCCAACGCGTGTTCCCCGACCATGAGGGCGTTCACCCGCGTGGCGGCGTCGAACTCCTCGAGCGCCTGATCGTTGCGGCCGCGCGCGGCGTGCAGTACCCCGGTGACGAGGTGCAGGAGCAGCCGGATCCCCGGTTCGACGCCCGACCGGCCGGCCCGCGTCGCGCGCTCCAGCCAGCGTTCGCCGTCGTCGAACTCTCCCATCCAGATCTTGGCCCCGGCGAGTGTCGCCAGCGCGGGGGCGATGACGGGATGGCCGTCCCAGCCGTGCCTGCTGGCCACCGTGATCGCCTCCTCGCAGCGTCGCCGGGCCAGGCCGAAGGAGTGGATGGTGGCGGCGAAACCGAGGTGTGCGAGGCAGGCGACCTCCAGGTAGGGCCGCTCGATGGCGCGGGCGAGGGTGGCGCCCTCCGTGAGGTGACGTTCGCTGTCGGCAAGCCGCAGCAACCACGCCTCCGTGACGCCCAGATTGAGCAGCGCGTCGGCGCGCAGATCGCTGCCGAGGGCGATGTCGGCGTTGGAGGGGCCGGTCGCGGGCGACGGCAGCGAGCCCATCAGCTCGAACACACCGTCGAAATGGCCGCGCAGTCGCGCCAGCAGCAGTTCAAGGGAGGCGATCGCCATCGTGAGACGGTTGCCGCGGTCCGGCGGCATCGTCCTGATAGAGCTTCGCGCGATCTCCAGATGGGCAGACGCCTCCTTCAGACGGAGCCGGTTGAGGTCGGTGGTCGCGTATGCCAGGGCCAGCTCGTTCTCGTACGTCCTGGCGGGGAAGGAACCCAGCAGCGCCTGGATGGTGTCCGCTTGGCCGTCGAGGGTCAGGCTCAGGGCATGGTCGGTGAGCAAACGTGCCGCCTCGGACCAGTCACCCGCGGCCTGGAGATGCTCGATGGCGTCGGCGATCCGGGTTCGCCCCACCAGCCAGCGTGCGGCCAGCCTGTGCAGGTCAGGCAGCTCCTCGGGCTGTGTCCGGCGCAGTTCCAGCCGCAGGAGGCCGCCGAACAGGTGGTGGTAGCGGAACCAGGTGCGGTCGGGGTCGAGCGACACGACGAACGCGTTCGCGTCCTCCAGCTCCAGAAGGATCCGCTCCGACCCGGTCGAACCGGTGAGCAGGTCCGCGAGCTCGCCATTGACCCGGTCCAGCACAGAGGTGCGCAGGAGCAGCCGCTGGACGTGCTCGGGCTGCCGCTCAAGCATCTCGGCCGTCAGATACTCGGCCACCGTGCGGTCGCTGCCTGAGAATTCGGCGACGAAGCGCTCGGGGTCGGGGTGGCCGACAAGGGAGAGCGCAGCGAGCCGCAGGCCGGCGGCCCAGCCTTCGGTCCGCTGCTGCAGCGTCGCGATGACGTGGTCGGGCAGCTCCAGGCCGGAGGCCGCCAGCAGAGTGCGGGTCTCGGCCTCGGCAAAGCGCAGCTGTGGTCCGCGGATCTCGGCCAGATCGCCCGTGAGACGCAGCCTGTGCAGCCGCAGGGGAAGATCGCGGCGGGTGGCGAGGACCGCGTGCGCGTGGTGGGGAAGGCGGGTCACAAGCGAGGTGAGCCGTTCGAGGGCCTCCGCCGAGTCGAGCTCGTGAAGATCGTCGATGACCAGTGTGATGGGGTCGTCGGTCTCGGCGAGTTCGGACAGTACGCGGTCCACCATGGCGCAGCCGTCGAAGCCGGGCGCCGCCTGTGGCGGCTCAGCCGCCTTCTTCAGAGCGCCGCGGACCGCGCCGACCAGGTCGAGCCAGAACAGCTGGGCATCGTGCTGGCCGGGCGTTACCGAGACGCAGGCGATGGGACGCTTCTGACCCGCCTGGTCAGCCCAGGACCGCAACAAGGAGGTCTTCCCGCTGCCCGCCGGCGCCGAGATGATCGTCACTCGCTGTCGTGCGGCAAGGTCCAGGGCGACGACCAGGTCATGCCGATCGATCAACCCGACTCTGCCCGGCCCATCAGCCATCGCTCATTCTCCTCCGGGCGCGCTGCCAGCGTAATCCGACGAGATCACGCGAATCCAGTGATGACGCCTCACCTGCGCGGTGCAGACCCTGACGCCCGACAGCAGAGATGAGCGGCATGGCGATCAGCCCTCCCCGGCCACGCAACCGTCGCCTCGAACAGCCGGTCGGCCGCGACTGCCGTCGACACGGACGCACGATGGCGGTCGCGGCCGGCTGATTCTGTGGCCCTTGCGACTACTGGATCGTGCCGCCGGTGACCAGCAGGGTCTGTCCGCTGACCCACGCTGCCAGATCGGATGCGAAGTACTCGGCGGCGTCCGCGACGTCGTCGACGGTGCCCATGCGGCGGCCGATGCGCCCGGGGCGGGCGACGAACTGCCGGATCGGGTGGTCGGGGTCGAAGTCGGTGAAGACGCCCGCGGCTTCGACGGCTGTCGGGAGGATCGTGTTGGCGGTCACACCCCGGTCCGCCAGTTCCTGTGCAAGAACCCCGACGGCGTAGCACGGGGCGGCCTTGCTCGAACCGTAGAGACCCTCGCGGGCAAACGGAACGGCTGTCGAGCTCGAACCGACGTAGATGATCCTGCCGTTGTCCGCGACGCGCCGGGCGGCAGCCCGAAGCGTGAAGAAGGCGCCCTTGGTGTTGATCGAGAACAGCCGGTCGAACTGCTCCTCCGTGATGTCGACGAAGTCGATGCCGATCTGTTCGACGCCCGCGTTGGCGACGGCGATGTCTATCTTCCCGAACCGTGCGGTGGCCTCGTCGAAGAGCCGCTCGATGTCGGCGACGGAGGACACGTCCGCCCGAACTGTGAGGGACTGCCGGCCCAGTCGCTCGATCTCGGCCGCGGTGGCCTTTGCCGAGTCCTTGTCGGAGGAGTAGTTGACCACGATGTCCGCGCCGAGGCTTGCGTAGCGCAGCGCGATCGCCCGGCCGAGGCCTCGTGCGGAGCCTGTGATCAGTGCGGTCTTTCCGGTCAGATCCGTCATCGGAATCGTGCCTTTCGGTTATGCATGTTGCTGAGGTTGTGGCTGTTTCGTTGGTCTGGGAGGGTCTGCAGGCTGTTGAGGGCAGGGCCTGCGATGGGGCTGGGTGTGGCTGGTGTGTGGCTGGTGTGTGCTGGGCGTCGCCGCTCAGCCCTGTGCGCTGCGGGACACGTGCCGCCAGTCGTCCCAGGTCTTGAGCCGCTGCGCGTAGAGCGGTTCGACGATCTCGATCGGCTCCGTTCCGAAGAACACCCGCAGCGGCGGGTTCTCGGCGTCGACGATCTGCAGTAGGGCGGCTGCCGCGTCGGAGGGGTCGCCGTAGCGGGCGTCGCCGAGGCGGGCCGCGATGGCCGCGCGGACGTGGTCGTAGGCGGGCAACTGCGCAGCGTGCGCCGCGGAGGAACCGCCCCAGTCGGTGGAGAAGCCGCCGGGCTCGACGATGGTCACGTTGATGCCGAGGCCGCCGACCTCTTGGGCGAGGGCCTCGCTGAAGCCTTCGAGCGCCCACTTGGACGCGTGGTAGGCACCCAGCGACGGGAACGCGGCAACGCCGCCGACCGACGAGATCTGCACGATGTGGCCGCTGCCCTGTTCGCGCATGGCCGGCAGCACGGCCTGGGTCACCCAGAACGCGCCGAACAGATTGGTCTCCATCTGGTCGCGCAACTGCTGCTCGGTGATCTCCTCGACCATGCCGAACATGCCGTAGCCCGCGTTGTTGACCACGACGTCGAGGCGGCCGAACTTTTCGCGTGCGGCCATCACCGCGGCGGTGACGGCGGCCTTGTCGGTGACGTCCAGTGCCAGCGGCAGCACCGCGTCGTCGCCGTACTCGGCGACCAGGTCGTCCAGCGAGCTGATGTTCCTGGCCGTGGCTACGACCTTGTCGCCGCGTTCCAGCGCGGACTCGGCGAAGGCGCGGCCGAAGCCGCGGGAGGTACCGGTGATGAACCAGACCTTGCTCATGATGTCTCAGTGCTCCATGGGAATGGTCCGGGCGAGTCGTGCCGCCCGGGTCGAATCGGCGCCGTTCCCCGCGCCTGCGGGGCTGAGGAACGGCTCTTCCTGTCGAGGGCGCGGCCGGTTGGGCCGCCGGCGCGCCGAGGGGCGGTGTGCGGTGGAGGTCACCGCTCCTGGAGGAGTTGCTCGGACACCGTCCACAGGCGTGCCGCGTTGTCCGGGTCCAGCGCGTACGGCGCGACGCCTGCGATGTTGCTGCCGCGCTCCGTGACGATCTCCGCCGGCGCGCAGTCCTCGTAGTACCGGCCGGTGACCCCGGTCACGGTCGGCGAGGCGGCCATCAGCACCGAGGTCGCGGCTCCCTGTTCCACGGTCTTGCCCGGCGGCAGGGCGAGAGCCCCGGCGGCGATCAGGCCGGCCACGGCCTCCATGTCGGTGTGCCGGGCAAGGCCGGTGTCGCCGACGTTGCCCGGCATCACCGCGTTGGCGGTGATGCCGTCGCCGGCCCACCGCTCGGCGGCGCCGACCGCGAACAGCGCCACGGCGGTCTTCGACTGTCCGTAGGAGGTCCAGGGGTCATAAGGGCGGAAGCGGTAGTCGAGGTCGTCGAAGACGACCGGCGAGAACTGGTGGCCGATGGAACTCACCGCGACGACCCGCGCGTCGCCCGCGGCGGCCAGCGCCCGGTGCAGGCCGGTGGTGAGCGCGAAGTGCCCCAGGTGGTTGACCCCGAACTGCCATTCCCGGCCGTCGGGAGTGTGGGCGATCTGCGGCGGGGCCATCACGCCCGCGTTGTTGACCAGGATGTGCAACGGGCCGCTCCACGCCGCGACGAACTGCGCGATCGAGCCGCGGTCGGACAGTTCGAGCCGGCCGACGGACAGCTTCCCCGCGCCTGCGGGCAGGTCTGCCGCGATCCGGGCCGCCACCGCGGCGCCGGTGTCGGCGTCCCGCACGGCCAGGGTGACGTCGGCGCCCGCCGCGGCCAGCGCGCGCACGGTCTCCACGCCGATGCCGGAACTGGCACCGGTCACGACGGCCCGGCGGCCGTGCAGATCGACACCGTCGACGACCTCGGCGGCTGTCGTGGTGGCTCCGAACGTTTGGGGTGTGGACATGGGAGTTCTCCGGGGTCGGTCGGTAAAGCCGGTCGGTGAGGCCGGTCGGTAACTATCTGGATAGTTACTTAGAACGTAGATCACGCCGGCGCTCTTGTCAATAACCAGATAGTTACTTGGTAGGGGTAGATGACACGGGACTCCAGCCTCACCAAGGCGCGCCTGCTCGACGCCGCCTTCTCGGAATTCGCCGCCCACGGCATCGCCGGTGCCCGTGTGGACCGGATCGCCGAGAGCGCCGGAGTGAACAAGCGGCTCATCTACGTCTACTTCGGCAACAAGGAGCAGCTCTTCGACGAGGTGCTGCAGCGGGCCATGGCCGCGGGGGCCGAGTCCGTGCCGTTCGACGCCGACGACCTGCCCGGCTACGCCGGCTCGATCTTCGACCACTTGGTCAAGCGGCCGGAGCTGGTACGCCTGCGCCTGTGGAAGCAACTGGAGCGGCCGTCCGCCACCTCACTGGAACCTGAGGCTTTCCGCCAGAAGAGTGCCGATGTGGGTGCCGCGCAGCAACGCGGTGACGTGGCCCGGGAGATGGCGCCCGACGACCTGCTCACCATGGTGCTCGCGGTCGCCCAGGCATGGTTCCTGGCCGCCGAGGATGACGGCGCCGACACGAGCGGCAGCCAGGCATGGCCGGCGGAACGGCTGGCCCTGCACCGTGCGGCGGTGGTCGAGGCCGCGCGCCGCATCAGCGAGCCGAAGGACACTGCGGCGTAATCGCACACCCGCGCCCGGAACGGCATCACTGCCCTGCGCGCGACCTCCTGCAAGAGACAAGCCAGGCTGGTGAGCACGCCGAGCAGCATCCGACCGGCCGTCGCCTCTGGATTGGCCCGCTCAGGGTGTGCCGGTGTCCGGCCACGGTCTGGCTCAGCAGATGCCTGTTCCGCCCAGCGGCTTCGGAAGTCGGCGTGTCGGTCGTGGATGTCCTGTCTTCCGGTCGTGAGAACGAACTCCCGTGATACTGCTCGGTGTGACCTGTGGGCGGCACGTGCACATACGACCGCACCGAGGAGCTGGAGCCGCCCTGACACCCCCTGACCGCTCCCCGCGCGCCGGACCCCGGGCACCTTTCGGGACCCGGGGTCTCATCCTCTCGGCTGGTAGGTGACCAACCGCGGTTACGCACTCCAGACCCGTGAGTCCGGAAGCGCGCCGACCGCACCGACAGCCTGACGACAGCGGGATTCCGGTGATCTGCGCGGCAGTTGCCGGGGAGAGGCATCACGGGGCCGTGTTGGAAGGCGCTCTCCCGACACGGCCGGGCGCACACGCGTGTCGTCGCCGTCGATGCAGCGGAGTGCTGCTGAGAGCATCAGTCACCCGCCTTGGCGGGCCTTCACTTGGTCTCGAGATCCTGGGAGAGCAATGCGACGAGGGAGTCCAAGGCAGCGACGGCACCCTCGCCTTCGGCGGTGAGCTCCACCTCGTCCAAGTGCTTCGCCCCGAGGGCCATCACCATGATGATGCTGCGGGCGTCAACCGGAACGCCGCCGGCCTTGGCGATCTTGACGGGCAGGCCCGTGGCGCTGGCAGCCTGGACGAAGACCGACGCGGGACGGGCGTGCAGCCCGACGGATGAGGCGATGGCGACGGTACGGGAAGCCATGTAAATCTCCTAAAACAGTTCTGCTCAAAACAACCGGTGGCGGGGGTGGTGCAGTCGGCCTTGTGCCGTACTGTGAGGTGCGGTGGACTACTCCAGGCTGGCGTGGCGGTGTGCCATGTCGGCGTTGCTGGATCCGCTTCCGGAGGTCAGCTGCAACACGAGGGCATCGAAGACGACAAGCAGCATCTGTTCGAACAGGCTGCCGAGTGGCTGAATGCTGGCCGCGGATTCCGCATACTTGGTCGGCGATTCGATGACGAGATCCGGAAGCTGAATGGCGCCGAGCGTCGACGAGGAGACGGAGGAGATGACGGCCAGATCGGCTCCCTGTCGCAGTGCGGACTCGGCGACGCGGCAGACGCTGTCGGTCTCGCCCGACGCCGACGCGACAACCAGCAGGTCACCGCGCTGGATTGCCGGTGTCGTGGTCTCTCCGACGACATAGGAGTTCAGGCCGATCTGCATCAGGCGCATCGCGAACGCCTTGAGCATGAGCCCGGAGCGTCCCGTCCCGTACACGAATATCCGGTCGTGCGACTGCAGTTTGCCGCGCACCGCGGCCACGCCTGAAGGATCGAGCCTGGAGACGGACTGGGCCAGCTCTTCGACGATGACGTCGGATTCCACGGGGCTCACCTGCTCTCTTCCGGGTAGAGCAGGACCTTCCCGAAGCCCTGGTGGCTCTGCACGATGCTCTTGAAGATCTCGGGGCCGTCGCTCAGGTTCACTCGGTGGGTGATCATCTCCTCGATGCTCACCTTCCGCTGGCCGATCAGGTCGACCGCGTTGAACCATTCCTTGCCCGGGTAGGGTCCGGAGACGCAGCTCCAGGATCCGTACACGGTGAGTTCGTTGCGGAGGATCTTCTCGAAGTAGAACCTGGGCGAGTTCACGTCGCCGTAGGGGATGCCCAGGTACAGCACTTCGCCGGCGCGCTTCGCCAGGCCCAGCACCCGAGCGGAGGTGTACGGCGTTCCGGCCGACTCGATCGCCAGATCGACGCCGTCGCAGTGCTTGTGGATCTCCTCGTGGAAGTCCTTGTCTGCCGTATTGATGGTCACGTCCGCGCCGAACCGGCGTGCGGCCTCGAGCTGGGCGTCGTCGATGTCGAACGCGTACACCCTCTTCGCTCCGAAGAGCTTCGCCCACGCGATCGACAGCAGCCCGATGTTCCCGCAGCCGATGACCCCGACCTCGTAGCCCATCTGCAGCCGTGTGCGGTACAGGCCGTGCAGGACCACCGTCGAGGGCTCCACCAGCGTGCCCTCCTCGAAGGACATCGTGTCGCCCATCCGGACCAGGTTGGCGGAGGGAACCTTGATGTATTCGGCGAAGCCGCCCGGGACGTAGGCGCCGATCGCGGAGAGGTCGACGCACTGCGACGGCATTCCGCTCCGGCACGGCTCGCATTCGTTGCAGACCATCGCGGGGCTTCCGACGACCCGGTCACCGACCTTCACATTGGTCACGGCGTCGCCTGCCTGGATCACCTCACCGGAGAACTCGTGCCCCCATACCGTGCCGGGCACGTACGGTCCGAGCTTCCGGTACCGTGAGATGTCCGACCCGCAGATCCCCACCGCCTTGACTTTCACGATCGCCTCGGTGGGCTTTTCGATGACCGGATCCGGAACCGTCTCGTACCGGAGGTCCTGGACGTCCCAGAACGTCAGCGCACGCATTGTGGTATATGACCTTTCCTTGTTCCTGTTACGCAGCTGGTGCTGTGGCCGGCAAGGTTTGCCGGAAGGCTCGCGGCGTCCGGTGCGGTGCATCGCCCGAGTACTGGATGTACTCCGTCGATGCGAGAACGCGGCGGAGGTGCCGTACCGGGCGTCGCGAGCCCGTAAGCCTTTCCGGTCGCAGCACCAGTGCGTATTACGCTGCTAGCCTCAATACCGGTAACTTAGGGGCAATCTGGTCGTTGTTGTTGGTGTGGCAAGAGCGGGTCAACTGAAGTCATCTGGTGAGCGGTTGTCGGATCGGGTCGCGATCGGGGTGCTGACACAGGCGTTTCCTCAGTCGCTTGTGGACGAGGTGTTGGCGCAGACGGGTCGGGTCCAGCAGCGGAACCGGCTGTTGCCGGCCCGGCTGGTGGTCTACTTCGTGTTGGCGCATACCGGGGCACGGTTGCTGGCGGATCTCGCTGATGCCACCGGGCTGACGGCCGCGTACTCGACCGCTCTCAGGCCGCTTCGGCCGCGCGGGACCGGACACGATCCGGGCCGGATCGCCACCGACCTGGCGGTGATGCTCGCCGACGGCGGCGAGGCCATCGCGGACCTGGCTGTACTACGGGACCAGGGCGAAGTGTTCGGCCCGGTCGCCTCGACACCGACGGCCTGGCGGCTGCTCGCCGACACCGGCGACAAGACACTGGCTTGTCTGCGCTCGGCCCGTGCCCAGGCCCGGGAAGTCGCCTGGCTGCAGGCCGCCGAGCAGGGTGAGGGCATACCCGCAGTCCACGCTGCGGGGCGCATGCTGCCCGGTCTGGTCCTGGACCTCGACGCCACGCTGATCACCTGCCACTCCGAGAAACAGCAGGCCGCACCCACCTATAAAGGCGGCTTCGGCTTCCACCCGCTGCTGTGCTTCCTGGCCAACACCGGCGAAGGACTGTCTGGCCGACTGCGGCCCGGAAACGCCGGTGCCAACACAGCCAGCGACCACATCACGGTGCTCGACCAGGCGCTCGCCCAGATCCCGGACGCACACCGGCACGGCACCGACATCCTCGTCCGCACCGACAGCGCCGGATCCGCGAAAGCCTTCCTCGCCCACATCCGAGCCCTGCGTGAGCGCGGCCTCAACCTGCGGTTCTCGGTCGGATACGCGGTCACCGAGCCGGTCCGCCGCGCCATTCGAACCGTGCCCAACCACCTCTGGCATCCCGCCCTGGACCAGGACGGAACGCTGCGTGATGGCGCCGAGGTCGCCGAGCTGACCGGCATGCTCGACCTGACCGGCTACCCCGCCGGCACTCGCATCATCGTGCGCCGGGAGCGGCCGCACCCCGGAGCCCAGCTGTCCCTGTTCGATCAGGACGAGGGTCTGCGGCATCAAGTGTTCCTCACCGACACCCCGTACTCCGGTGGCGGCTCCGCCCAATTCCTGGAGGTCCGCCACCGCGGGCACGCCACAGTCGAAGACCACATCCGGTGCGGCAAGGCCACCGGCTTCGGCCGCTTCCCCTCCCGCGACTTCAACGTCAACGCCGCCTGGCTCGAACTCAGCCTCGCGGCGATCGACCTGCTGGCCTGGATGCGCGTCCTGCTGTTGGACGGCGAACTCGCCACTGCCGAGCCGAAGAAACTCCGCTACCGGCTGCTGCACGTCGCCGCCCGCCTCACCCGCGGCGGCCGCCGCCTGCGCCTGCGGATATCGGCTACCTGGCCCTGGCGACACGAACTCGCTACCGCCTTCCACCGCCTCGCAACACTGCCCCGTCCCGCCGGCTGACCGGCAAACCCCTGACCGCCCGCGACCTGAAGGACCTTGGAGAACCCGACCACCGCGCCGGGACTCCGCCATGCCCACGGACCGAAATCGCATCGCCACGAGACAGTCAACCCCTCAGCCACGCCTCGTCACACCAACCGAAACGGCGAGGCTAGTGCGTCGCGAAGAGCGTCGATGTTGTCGGCGACGCTTCCCTTGAAGAGGTAGCCACCGGACACGAAGGCGTTCGCCCCTGCGGCGAAGCAGGTCGCGATCGTCTTCGCGTCGATGCTGCCGTCCACCTCGATGTCGATCTCTCGGTCCCCGATCAGGTCCCGGGTCCGCCGGATCTTCTCCACCACCGAGTCGAGGAAGTGCTGACCGCCCTCACCCGGATTCACCGTCATGAGCAGGATCTTGTCGAGATCGTCGAGGACGTACCGGAGCGTCTCCTCCGATGTGGCGGGGCTCAGTGCGATTCCGGCCTTCGCGCCGCCGGCCCGGATCTTGTGCAGGCAGCTCAGGACTCGCGTCGTCGACTCCTGGTGGATCACCACGGTGTCCGCGCCGGCGGCCACCATGCTGTCCAGGCAGCACTCCGGACGCTCGACCATCAGGTGAGCCTCGATCGGCAGCTTCGTCATCGCGCGCAGTGCCGAGAGATGGTCCGCCCCGAAGGCGACCCGTTCGACGAACTGTCCGTCCATCACGTCGAAGTGGAGCAGTTCGACGCCCTTCGCCTCCAGCTCGGCCACTTGCTCACGCAGTGTCCCCAGGTCCGCCGCGAACACCGACGGCGCGAGCATTGTCTTCCTAGCCATGTCGCCTAGCCCTTCATCTCATAACTGCGTTCCAGGAAGGCGGGAACATCACCGATCTCCATGCTCTCCAGCCGTTGCATCAATTCCGGGTCCGTGATGACCCGTATGGTCCGGGAAAGGAAGTCCACATGGTCGTTGCCGTCTTTCACCGCGAGGACGAAGACGCTCCTGGTCTCGATTGCCTTTTCGTCGTCGTCCATGCGTCGGAACGTCACTGCCGACCGCAGTCTCACGTAGCAGACTGCGTCTTTGAAAATGGCATCCGACCTGCAGTGGGGAATCGCGACGGGAATACTGGTCAGGAGACCGGTGGGGTAGTCCCGCTCTCGGTCGACGCACTCCTGCGCGAAGGACTCGCCCACGTCACCCTGCCGATGCAGGAATTCGCCGCCCAGTCGGATCGCTGCGTCGCCGGACTCGGCCTCGCCGGCCACCGCGAACATATCAATCCTCTGAAAAACCGTCTTCATCAGGCACATCCCAGGCTTACGCTTGCGTTCATGTGAGTTTGCTGATCAGTGCGACGAGGATGTTGCCGGGGTTCCAGCCGAACTGGCCGTCCGTGATCTGGCCGGACACGTGGACGCTGGTCGCGTTCATCATCGCCGTTGCCTCCGGGGCGAAGATGTTGGCGCAGAACACCACCACGGCCATGCACATGATCGTGAACAGCGCGCTCCGGAAGACATTGCCCTTGCTGGCGAGCACGACCATGGGCGTCAGATAGCAGACCTGTGCCAGCAGACCCAGCGGGAAGTAGCTCATGTCCGGGATGATGAAGGCGTAGAGAATCACGAACGGAATCGTGATCGCGGTGACGGTGATGCAGGCCGGGTCGCCCAGTCCGAGGGCGATGTCCATGCCGATCCAGATCTTCGAGTCCTTGCTCACCCGCTTCTTCATGTACTCCGCGGCGGCGGTGCTCAGCGGCCGGATGCCTTCCATCATCACGCCGACCATCCTGGGCAGAAGGATCATGACGGACGCGAACCCCATGCAGATGGTGAGGGTCGAGGGCAGGGACTGGCGGGTCAGCAGGCCGAGGAAGGCGCCGACGATGATGCCGATGAACGCCGGATCGCCGAAGAAGCCGAGACGCTTCTGAAGCTTGTCCATGTTCACGTCGATGCTGCGCAGGCCCGGAATCCGGTCGACCAGCTTGTTCAGTCCGACGGCGACGGGGTAGTAGAGCGCGACGAAGGACAGCGTCGTACAGGTCGTCCCGTCAAGTTCGAAGTATTCCTCCCACTTGGGGGCGGCCCACTGGGCGGCGTAGAGGGCGACGACCGACAGCACCACGGTCACGAGGAAGCCGATCACGACGCTGTGGAACAGCGCGTACGCCATGGCGCCGGGGATCATGAAGTGGATGAAGTTCCAGATGTCCACGTTCAGGACCTTGACGAGCCTGAGCTTGATCAGTATCAGGTTCAGCCCCACGATGACCGGGATCGCCAGCACTGCGAACGGCACCGTCCACGCGGCGCCCCCGACGGCGGCGAAACCGATGTCGATGGTCGTGTACCCGCCCCCGAGGTGCTTGTAGTAATTGATGACCGGCTGGATGGTCGTCACCAGCAGCGTGACCACCAGTCCCAGGCCGGTGAAGCCGATGCCCACCAGCAGGCCCGACTTGAGCGCCCGGCCGATCTTCATCCGGAAGAAGAGGGCCAGCAGCGCGATGACGACGGGCAGGAGGACCGAGGCCCCCAGGTCCGACACGGTTCTGAAGAACTCGCTGAAGAAGTCATCGATCGAATTCCACATGAGAGGCTCCTATTCTGAGTTGTCGTCAGTTCGCCTGGATTTCGCGGCACACCCGGAGAAGCTTCTCCTCCACCGCCTCGGAGTTGACGCCGGACATGAGCCCGAAGACGCTCATGTGCGGCACCGCCAGCTCCTTCTTGTAGTTCGCCGTGGTGAGGATGAGATCCACGTCGTTCTGCCGGCTCTCCAGCTCGCCGAGCGAACACTTGTAGATCTTCGCGGGGATCCCGGCCGTGTTCAGGATCTCCTCGACGAGTCCCACCGCGACCGTCGACGTGGCGACGCCACTGCCGCAGGCCACCAGAATCTGGATTTGCTTGGCCATGACTCATTTCCCTTCTCTGTGCAGCTTCTCGGTCCGTCGAAGGCACAGCTGTATCTTCGGCCGCCGGACTTGCCCGGGGTCGTTTTCGTCTGGATGACTTTGCGGCACTCGCCGCGATTACTCGTGCAGGGTGCGCCCGGAACGCGCTTCCCGCCCGGTGATTGGACCGCTGGGCCACTCGAACTCGAGGTAACCGCCACGGCCCAGGAGTGGAACGGCTGTCCCGCGCCCGGGACCGTCCGTCTCACATGTCTCTGTATACGCGCCATGTTCTCGCAAGAACTCGAACACGGCGTTGGCTGCTTCGCCCGCTGATGGAATACGTCGGGTCAGTTGGGCGATATCCCGGATCACCGCCGTTTGCCGTTCTTCCTGCGGCAGGCCGAGCTCGGGCAGCGTCACGAACAGCAGCAGCGTCACCCGATGAGCACCCCACTGGCACTCCTCACACTCGATCGCACCTACCGCGCTTTTCAGTGCGGCGCTTCCCACAACGTGCGGTACTGCGATGCCCTTTCCGACATAGGTGCTCCCCGCGCCCTCTCGGGCGACGACAGCGGACTCCGCAACACTCACCGAAGACACCAGTCCCCAGCGGAAAAGTCGCTGCATGCTCTCCGACAGCACCGCGGCACGCCGGTCACTGTTGAATGCCGCGTTCATTCGGACTCCACCGCCCGTGCCCGCGCGGTTTCCAGTATTATTTCGACGTCACGTTCGTTGAGCAGCGGACTGACAACCACCGCGGGAACCGGCCCACTGACGTTTTCTCAGCGAAATCATCTGCGCGAAGCGGTATGAACCCACTTCCTTCGTGGGCAGGCCGGACGAACTGATCTCGACTGGAGGCAGACGTAAAGCCCCTGGTAGGACAGGTCTCACCACAAGATCATGTCCGAACAGCCAGAGGCTTCACGTTGGTCACCTATGTTGCCACGCTCGACGTCCCGCGCCACGTCGTGGACCACCTGTCCCGGCTGCTGGCCGCGCACCGCCGACGCATCGGCACCCCGCGCGGCAGCCGGGCGCTCGGCCCGTTCCGTCAGGCGGTGCTGGTGCTGCGCTGGTTCCGCGAGCGCGGCTGTGTGCACTGCCTGGCCCGCGACGCGGGCGTCTCCCAGGCCACCGGCTACCGCTACCTGCACGAAGGCATCACCGTGCTCGCCCTCCGGGCACCAGACCTGCACGAGGTGCTGGACCGCTGCCGTCGCGAGGGCATGACCCACGTGATCCTGGACGGCACACTGATCGAGTCCGACCGCCTCGCCGGAGTCCGCGACAACGGCAACGATCTGTGGTTCAGCCAGAAGCACAAGGCCTTCGGCGGGAACGTGCAGTTCCTGTCCGCCCCCGACGGCACCCCGCTGTGGGTCTCCGAGGCCGAGCCCGGCTCCACCCCCGACATCACCGCCGCGCGTATCCTCGCACTTCCCGCGCTGTACAAGGCCGCGGCCGACGGCCTGCCCACCCTGGCCGACAAGGGCTACATCGGCGCCGGCATCAGCATCCTCGTCCCGGTACGGCGCCCGAAGGGCCGGTCCGAGCAAGCCCTGCACGCCGACACGCGCACCACGAACAACCTGATCAGAGGACTCCGCGCCCTCGGCGAACGCGCCGCAGCCGAACTCAAACAACGCTGGCGCACCCTGCAACACATCACCCTCAGCGCCAGCCGGATCGGCGACATCGCCCGAGCCGCCCTCGTCCTCAACGGAATCTGGAAATGATCACCGCTGAGAAAACGTCACTGGGAATCGGTACGGTCGAGACGAACAGGTCGACTCCATCGAGACACTCCTCGGAAACCATGCGCTCCTCGAGTTCGCGTGTGCCGAGAACACCCGCGATGTCCCACTGCGGAAACTTCTCCTCCAGCCAACTCTGCAGGAAGTATGCCGTGCTCCTTCCTGTCGAGCACACCACGACGACGCGCATCTTCCTGAAATTCCTCTGGCTTTCGACCGCACATTGCAGGTACAGCACCAGATAGGCGGACTCGGACTCGCTGATATGACGAACGTTGAACTCGTTCTCGCAGGTCACCAGTGCCGTGGCGGTCGCCTCGTGGACCTCGGGAAACTGAGACTTGATCTCGGCCAGCACCGGGTTGAGAATCTGCATCCCGTGCTCCGTCCGGAACAGCATGGGGCCTAGGTGCTGGAGGAGTTTTTCGCGGAGTGATTGGTCTGCCGTCAGGTCGACGCGAAGTTCATCGGACACCAACTGAATGAGCCGCTCCCCCATGGCCTGCGCCGACTTGGCTGGTGTGTCAGCGCTGGGTGCCGTGTCATCGCCCCAGGTCCGGAACAAGAACGCGCGCAGCGGTTCCGCCTCGGATTCAGGTACTTCGAGATCAAGACTGTGTGCGATTTCGTCGATCAGCGCACGCGGCACTCCGGCAAGACCCGTCCGCAATTCAGCATCTGCTGGCCGTGCCGTCCCCATTCCGCCGGCCTCTTCACGTGATTTCGCACAGCGAATCCGTTCGACAACGATGATCAGATAGGTCAGGAGATCCTGATACTCCGGATTCTCGATACGGAATCCAAACTGGTTCTCGACGGAATATATCGCTCTCGCGACGACGGAGAACTCCTCCGCCAGCAGCAGACCCTGGTCCTGCAGGATCTCGAGCTCGAGCCGATTGCCAGCGGCGTTGGCTTCCACAGCCAGACCAGGGGACAGCAACGGAGCAGCCTGTTCCATCAGTGCATTCCTGATTGCTCGCTCTCTACCTGCTACGGCGGTCCCGGTTTGCGCCGGCCGAAGTTCCAGTTCGTAGCGCCGCACCTCTCCGGCCAGATGTTTCATGTCTCGCCGGATCGAGGACTGGGCAATATAGAAGATCTCGGAGAGCCTATTGATCGAATACCCAGTCGGAGATGCGAACAGCAACAGGAGCAGGATGACACGACGCCGCTCTTGCACCGACAGACCCCCCGGACGCGACTCTCCTCTAAGGACCTGAGCCGCCGCAAGATATGCCTTGTAGTCGAGTCGAATGCCTTTGCTGGGCGTGTTATGAATGATGGGCGCAATCTTGTTGATTGCCGCAATGTCGCGATGGACAGTTCGCACGGACACGCCGAGCTGCTTTGCAATCTCCTCAGACGCAATGTAGCCGCTATGCGCGAGCAGGCAATTCAGGAGGCCACGCTGCCTATTACTGGGTTCCATTTTTCGTCACCATATAGGGGGTGCTACCGGTGTGTTACGGAGACTACCGGGTGCCGAACCAGCAGCGCCACGCCAAGAAGTGTCCACAAGTTCCTGCCAGCCTGAGTTGCGCGACCGCCAGGGATCCACCAGGTCTGAGCGCTGGCATCGACCGACACGACTGGCACGCAAAGCCGCATCGTCGTTACCGTGCGACGCTGATTGATTGTGTGTGTCGGGGGGAACTTGACCGACGGGCATCAACTCGATGATCTTGTGGTTGCCCTATAGGACTCCGTTACTGACCTTGAACGCGTGATGTCGTGATGGGGGATGCCGGAGAAGACCGGTGCCGACGAGGCAGCCGTCGAAACGTCGTGCTGGAGCCGCGTTCGGGATCCGAACCCGAGACCCACGCATCACGAGGGCCTGCAAGATCGTGACGGGTGGTGGTCCACGATCACGATCGGCCCGGTTTCCCTGGTCGGAGACTTGTAAAGCTCGACGGCGTGATACCCGGATCCAACTGGTGCCGGACCGCCCGCTCACGCATCGCTCACGCACGCTGGGCGGCGTCACTGGCGTCCGGCCAGCGGGTTCACATCACGTGATCATCAGTGCGTGCGTCATCCTGCCCTCGGTGATCACCGGCAGTCTGTCCGATGTGGTCCGGCGGCAGAAGCTGTTCGTGGGCTTCGCCGGGGTGACGGCCGCTGTCAGCCTCGTCATGATGTCGTGGACCTACGACATGGCTGTCGTCCACGCGGCCGTGGCAGTCATGGGCCTCAGCATGAGCACGTTCCTACCCGGACGGCTGCCCGAGTCGCCGGTTCCGTTCGCCGCCCTCGGGTTCCTGGCGCTCGGCGGCCACCCCGCGCTCTTCGTCACCCTTGCCGCCACCGGTCTGCTCTGCGCAATCGCGTGCCTCCAACTGCCCGATGTCGGGCACGAACACGACACCAGCCGCTGTCCTCACCGATCACTCGCTGCTGAACCCGTCGCCGAGACGCTGCTGGACGCGGCGTCGCGATCAGCGCGCGGTCCGCAACGCCGCGTCCAGCAGCGTCTCGGCCGCTCGCCGGGCGTCCGTGAAGGCCTCCGCGTCGTCGCAGGAGGCCGCGAGCGCGTTGGCGCCCTCGAAGAGCACCGCCAGTTGCCGGCCCAGGGTCTCCGGGTCGACTGCTCCGGCCTCGGCGGCGGTGGTCACGAGGAGGTCGCGGAAGGCATGCTTGTGCCGCCGCGCGAGATGGGCGATCTCGGGCAGTTCCCCGGCCCCCTCGACGACCGCGTTGTGGAACGGACAGCCACGGATGACCGCGGCCGGACCCCCGTCGATCGGGGCGAAAATCGCCAGCAGTCGCTGAACCGGCGTCAGATCGCCGCGCTCCAGCTCTGTTTCGGCAAGGAGCGGCGTCTCCTTTTCGAACCGGCGCAGATACTCCTCCACCAGCGCGTTCTTCGTCGGGAAGTGCACATAGAAGGTCCGCGGCGAGACATGCGCGGCCTCGATCAGCGCCGCCACGCCGGTGGCGTGGATACCGCGCGCATAGAAGAGCTCCCCCGCGGCGCGCAGGATGCGCTCCCGCGCGCCGCGTCCGCCGCTGCGGGCGGTCCCGGTGGTCGTTGCCCCAGTCTCCATGCACGTAAGTATAGCGACCGCTTTACATTCGCCGAGGGAGGGAGTAGTTTCGACACCATCAAAGTAAAGCGATCACTATACATCGATCCGTTCGCATGGATGGCGTTCAGCGGCCGGCCAGCGGTTTCTGTGCGCCGGAGCATCCATCCCGGCTCCTGTGAGGGCCGTGAGGGCCGAGCTGAAGGGAGAGTCCGATGACGGAGAGCTACGCACAGGCGCCCCTCAAGACCGTGTCCGCCGGCAACGGCATCGAGTACGCGTATCGCGAGCTCGGCGAGAGCGGCAAGGGCGGGGTGCCGCTTGTTCTGCTCATGCACTTCCGGGGCAACCTCGACTACTGGGATCCGGCCCTGGTCGACGCTCTGGCCGAGGACCGGCGCGTCATCGCCTTCGACAACGCCGGAGTCGGAGGATCCAGCGGCACCACGCCCAGCACGGTCGCGCAGATGGCACAGGACGCCATCGCCTTCCTCGACGCCCTGGACCTGGCGCAGGCCGACATCCTCGGCTTCTCCCTGGGCTCCTTCGTGGCCCAGGAGATCGCGCTGATCCGGCCGGCGCTGGTGCGGCGGCTCGTGCTCGCCTCGGCGGCGCCCCAGGGCGCGCCCGGCATGCACGGATGGGCGAAGTGGGTCATCGACTCGGTGGGCGAGCCGGAAGTCGTTCCCTCCCTCGTGCTCGACGTCTTCTACACCCGCTCGGCCGAGAGCCGGTCCGCCGGCGAGAAGGCCATGCAACGCATGTTCACCCGGACCGAGTTGGACACGCCCACCACCTGGCAGACGCGCCAGGCGCAGTACGACGCGGTCGTCGCCTGGGGTATCCCCAACGTCGCGCTCATGGAACGGGTGACCGCGATCCAGGCACCGGTGTTCGTCGCCAACGGCGACAGCGACCCGATGATCCTCCCCCGCTACTCCCACCTGCTGGCCGGGCTCATCCCCGAGGCGGAGATCAAGATCTACCCGGACTCGGCGCACGGCTTCCTCTTCCAGCACCACGAGGAGTTCGCCGCTGACGTCAGGAAGTTCCTCGACCGCGCGTGAACAGCCCGACGGCAACACCGACCACCAGCCCAGATGCAGTGACCGACAGGAGAAACCATGTCCACCCACAGCAACACCAGCACCAACTCCGGCCTCGGTTACGACGTGTTCGTAGCGGATCCGCTGCCTATGGCCGGCCCTGGACCGCTCCCCAACGGTGAGCCCCGCACCTTCCAGCCCATCGCGGTCACCCTGATCCACGGCACGAAGGACGCCGTTCTCGTCGACCCGCCACTCACCCTCGACCAGGCACAAGCGGTCGGTGACTGGGTCGCGCTGAGCGGGAAGAGGCTGACGCACATCGTCGTGACCCATGGGCACGGTGACCACTGGTTCACCGCCGGGCTGCTGGCCGAGCGCTTCGGCGCCCAGGTGGTCGCCACCTCGGGCTCCATCGCGCAGATGCACAACAACGTGTACGCCCGGGAGGTCCTCTGGGACGTCCTCTGGCCGGGCCAGATCCCCCCGTCGCCCATCACGGCCGTCGCGGCGCCCGGCAACCGCCTCACCCTCGAAGACCACGACGTCAACCTCGTGGAGGTGGGGCACGCGGACAGCGACGACAGCGCGGTGGTGCATGTGCCGGACCTCGACCTCGTGGTGGCCGGCGACGTCATCTACAACGGCGTCCACGTCTACCTCGCCGAGTCCGCCGACGGCGACTTCGGCCCCTGGCGCAAGGCGATCGACACCGTCGCCGCGCTGGCACCGCGCCACATCGTGGCGAGCCACCAGAACAAGACCCTCGACGACGACGCCGCGCGCCTCTTCGCCGAGACCCGCCGGTACCTCGACGACGCCGAGGCCGCACTGGCCGAGCACGACACCCCGGACGCGTTCTTCCAGGCGATGCTCGACCGCTACCCGGACCACGTCGGCCCGACCGTTCTCTGGGTCAGCTCACGCGCCCTCTACCTCGCACGCGAAGGCGGTGACCCAGTGCAGAACCTCGTCGCGGCCTGGCAGCAGTGAGCCGGGGCCTGGGCGGCCTGTCGACAGCACACCGACAGGCCACCCCCTCACAGAACGCCCGTAACACAACTCCCCACGAATGGACGGCGTCCCATGAGCGACCTGGCAAGAGGCACAGACCATCCGCCCCAAGGGCTCCCTGGGCGGGCTGCTGTGGCCCCTGCGCGGCCAGGAGGGGATCTTCGCCAAGGCCGACATGACCGTCGACGTACAGCGACAGCATCTGGTCTACGAGGGTTTTACCGGCCCGGAGTTGCGCGGGGTGTTCACGCCCGACCGCGTCGCGATCGCGGTCCTTCGGGGTTGCCCCGACCGGGACGCGGGGCGTCGCCGTCCCCCGGCCGGCTGTGGAGGGTGACGACGCATCCGCCCGGGGTGCAGCCGGGCAGACGGCCGGCCCCCTCGGATTTCCGAGGAGGCCGTCACCCGGAAGGCGCCGAGGTCGAGAGGGCGCCTACCGGGTCGTGCCGTGGAAGGGTCAGGGGACGAGTTTCAGCAGCTTGTTCGGGGAGCCCGTGCCGATACCGGTGAGGACGCCGCTGGTGGCCCCGTTGACCAGGGCGGAGGCGACGGCCGCCGGGGAGGAGCCGGGGTGGGCCGTCAGGTAGAGAGCCGCCGCGCCGGAGACGTGCGGGGCTGCGAAGGACGTCCCGTTGCCGGTGTAGGTGGCGGTGTCGGACGAGTTCCAGGCCGCCGTGATGGCGGAGCCGGGGGCGAAGAGGTCCACGGTCGAGCCGTAGTTGGAGTAGCCAGCCCGCGCGTCCGAGCTGGTGGTCGCGCCGACGGTGATCGCGGTGGCGACCCGGGCCGGGGAGTAGGCCGACGCCAGGGCACCGGAGTTGCCCGCGGCGATGGAGTAGGTGACCCCGGAGGCGATGGAGTTCTTCACCGCGGTGTCGAGCGTGGTGCTGGCGCTGCCGCCGAGGGAAACGTTGGCGACGGAGTCGGCGACATGGTTGGCGGTGATCCAGTCGACGCCGGCGATGACCCCGGAGGTCGTGCCCGAGCCGTCGTTTCCGAGCACCCGCACCGCGACGACCTTCGCCTTCTTGGCCACGCCGTAGGTGGTGCCGGCCGCGACGGTGGCGACGAAGGTGCCGTGCCCGTAGCCGTCCTGGGCGGTGGCGTCGTTGTCGACGAAGTCCCAGCCGTAGGAGGCGCGGCCGGCGATGTCCTGGTGGGTGATGCGCACGCCGGTGTCGAGGACGTAGATGGTCGCCCCGTTGCCGGCGGTGTCCGGGTAGGTGTAGGTGCCGCTCAGCGGGAGGCTGGTCTGGTCGATGCGGTCCAAGCCCCACGGCGCGGAGTTCTGGGTGCCGAGCGTGTGGACCACCTGGTCCTGCTCGACGGAGGCGACGTCGGGGTCGGCGGCCAGCCGGCGGGCCTGACCGGCGCTGAGGCTCACGGTGTAGCCGTTGAGCGCGGAGCGGAAGGTCTGCTTCACCTTGCCGCCGTACTCGGAGATCAGGTTCTTCCCCTCGGCGGCGCCCGCCTTGAAGCCGGCGTCACTGTTGAGGGTGACGATGTAGCTTCCGGGCACGGCGGTGGCGGAGTTCGCCTCCAGCACGACGCCCTCGGCCGGCGCCGCCTGCGCGGGTATCGCGGCGAGGGTGCCGACGACGGTCGCTGTGGCGGCCGTCACCGCGAGTAACGCGGCGATCCGCCCCTTCAGTCCGCGGGTTGCTGCCATCAGGAATGGTCCTCCTCGATCAGGCGCACGCCGCGGGGTACGGCGCGCGCTGAACCGGTGGCGGCACTCGGGTCGGTGCCGTGGAGTTGACCATCCGCCGACGGCGTGCGACGCGGCAAGGGAAACCCGGAAGTGTCATGCACAAGCCATGCTGGCACATTCAGCCGTTGCCCAGCGGCAACACAACGCGCCCCGCGTTGCGGGTTCGTGAAGTCCGCCGGGGCGAGGCGGTCGGCCGGGGCAGAGTCGTCGCCGAACTCGGCGACGGTCTTCACCTGCTCGGTTCCGGCATCGCGCACCAGCGCCCGAGCCGTGACACGCTGAAACACACGGTCGCCTGGCGAGAGGTGTGCAGACGTACCCCTCCGGCTATGCGCCCCGCCGTTCGAGCACGTCGTCCGCCGGGCAGCGGCCCCGGTCGACATAGCGGTCGGAGTAGGCGGCCACGGCGGCCACGACCCCGGTGCTCGCCCCGAGCCGGGGCAAGGCGTCCAACGCTGCGGCGAAGCAGGTCATGGCGGCACGCCGCAGATCCGGGTCGGACAGACCGTGGTGCGCCGCGTCCGACCACAGCGGGTTGTACGGCGCCGGGGCTCCGGCCGTCCGCCCGGTCAGCGGCTCCACGGCCCGGTATGCCAGCGTGGCGGCGGCCGGATCGTCGAACAGGGCTGTGACCACGGCGAGCGGCACGATCCATCCGTCGTCCCCGGGCTGTGCGTCGATCATGCGCAGCTCCAGGTGACCGTGCGGCCTGACCGGCGGGAACAGTGTGGTGACGTGATATTCGAGATCCGCGTGGGTCGGCGGGCGCATGGTGGCCGAGCGGGTCCAGTCCCGGAAGGTGACGCCGTCCGGCACCTCCCAGGGGCCGTCCCGGCGTACGCACATGACCGGTGCGTCGAGGACCCGCCGGACCCACGCCCGGCGCGGGTCATGGGCCAGGGAGGGCCCGCCGGCCCGTCCCGGGTCGAGTTCCATCCACATGAGCTGCCGTGTCGACAGCCAGCCCGTGGCCCGGCCCTCGATCAGGGGCGAGTTGGCGAACGCCGCGACCAGGACCGCGCCCAGCTGATGGGCCAGCCACCAGCGGCGCGCGAACCCCATGACTCCGGGATCCTCGTATCCGGCGTCGAGACACACCTGGACGGAGGCGGAGGCGCACATCAGGGTGCGACCGGCCGGACCCGTGCGGTCGAGGGAGACCTCCATGGCGTCGTACCGCGGTTCCCGCAGGAACCGGCGCGGCTGACGCCAGGGATCGATGCCCATGCCGACCAGTTTCAGGCCGTGCCCGCCCAGCACGGCACGGACCGTCTCCAGATCGGCGGAGACCTCCGAGACGCACCGGGTGAGCGACGGGGCGGGCCGGGAACTCAACTCCAGCTGCCCGCCGGGCTCAAGGCTGAACGCCGAGGTCAGCGGCAGCGTACGCAGTTCGGCGTAGGCCGCCTCCAGCCGCTCCGGGGCCACGGAACTGTGCGGGTCCTGCTGGTCGTGGACGAGCCATTCGACCTCCACGCCGACGGTGCCGGGCGGACCGGTCTTGAAGCAGATTCCCTCGACGAACACCTCCGCCTCGCGTTCGGTGACGACTGGGCGCCCATCGACACCGCACTGCGGTGAAATCGACATCCGGGAACCTCCTGAACCACCGTAGTACCTTCGGGATCCAACATCCGGTACGTGTAACGCTGTTATGTGTCCAGACCAAGGTTCCGCCGTTCCGCCCTGTCATGACAAGGGCGCACCTTCCGTACGAGGGACGATCAGCAGCTTCCGGGCCGCCCCAGCCAGGACCGGCGGAGGCGGACAGGGAGCAGCATGAACTACTGGAACACGCGCGAGCCGCCGCGCAGGAGAGCGCCGCACAAGCCGATCGCAGCCATGAAGTACTGCAGTCCGCCGAGCAGACGCGCCAAAAGTCATTGGCCGACGTCACGTACAGAAAGCGCAGCTCGAATCCGGACTGGTGAGGGAGGGGTCGTCATCGACCGGGTGGAAGTCAACGGTGCCGAAGCGGACATCGAAGACCTGAAGGTGCTCGCGCGGGCCAACTACTCGCACTTCTCCTCGATGCAGGTGCGGGGTCGAGCGGTCCGAGGACTGGATCTGCACCTGAAGCGGCTGGACGACAGTACGCGGGAGCTGTTCGGATCGGGCCTGGACGATGATCGGGTGCGGTCCTGTGTGCGGCACGCACTCCTGGCTTCCCCGGACGCGGTGACGGTCCGCGTGACCGTCTTCAGCCGCCACCAGGATGCCGTCCTGCGCGGCGAGGAGGTGGAGCCGGACGTGGCCGTGACGACGAGTCCTCCCGTCGCGACGCGGACCTCACCTGTGCGGTTGCGGACAGTGGAGTACGAGCGGGATCTACCTCACGTCAAGCACGCCGGGACATTCGGACTCAGCCTTCGTCGGCGCCAGGCGGTGCTCGCCGGGTACGACGACGTGCTGTTCACCGATCGCAACAGCCGGATCAGCGAGGCCTCGATTTCGAACATCGGTTTCTTCGACGGCAAGCGGGTCATCTGGCCTCAGGCCGCCGTACTGACGGGAATCACGATGCAGCTGCTGCAGCGAGGACTGGCGGCCAAGGGCGTCCCGTCCGAGCGGCGTGAGATCCACCTCCGAGACCTCGGAGCCTGGGCGTCCGGCTCCCCGACCCTCGCAGCCTTCCTATCGAACTCCATCTCGCCGGCCGTCCCGGTCGCGAGCATCGATGAGGCGGTGTTGACCGTCGATCCCGACGTGACGGACCTGCTCGTGAACTGCTACGAGACCAACCCCTGGCAAACCGTGTAAGCCTTGCTGGACCGTGCTGGTCAGAGGGCGGTATGAGAGTGCATAGGAGTTTTGTCGTCACCTGAACGTGTGGCGGTGTGGCATCCCGGCCGGTCGGCGGCCATGGGCATGTTGGGCTGGGTACCGTGAGCGAGCGCAAGCCGTACAAGACCGACGTGAGCGACGAGCAGTGGGCGCTGGTCGAGCCTGTGATCGCTGCGTGGAAGGCCGCGCATCCCTCGGTCAGCGGCCATCAGGGTCGGTATGCGATGCGGGAGATCGTCAACGCGCTGCTCTACCAGGGCCGGACCGGTTGCCAGTGGGAGTTGAGGTCGCCGACCCAGGACTCCACCGAGGCGTCGAGGGCGAGCTACAGCGCCAGCGCCCGCAGGGATGCGGTCTTGCCCTGGTTGGACAGGCCGGTGCACAGGACGTGTCGCTGGTGGAGGCTGATGGTGGTGGCGTCGCCGCGCAGGCGCTGCCCCCAGGGGCCCGCCCGGTGTAGTAGTCGGCAGTGATCGTCTCGTCGAGGACGAGCGGCGACGGACCGATCGGCTCGTCGCGGGCGCCGCTGTCTGCGATCCACAGCCGGACCGTCCGGGCCGCCTTGGTGATCGTGATGGACACCTCGTGCTCGTGCTGTTCGAGATTCTCGGCCAGCTTGCAGCGGCGCTTCTGGATCTCGTCCGTGGAGACGCCCGAGGGCAGCGTGACGTCCAGCTCGACGCCGCAGCCCGCCATGACGATCGGAGAGAGCATCGCCGCGCCCATGTCGCCTATCTCCTCGATGGCGCGGCGCAGTGCGGAGATGCCGAGGTCCCGGAACGCCACGACGACGATGCTGGGCGTGATGGGTCCGCCGTCGTCCCGCTGGTGCGGCGGGAGCGCCCACCGCGGCCCCGTCGAGCTCGGTGCGGTTCTTGCCGGAGTCGTAGCCGGAGTCCAGGTGCACGGTGATGTCGGCGGGCAGCGGGCCGAGATCATCGAGTTTGTCCAGGGTGGGAGCCAACAGTGGCGAGTCGTGCCGGTTGGCGCCAGCCAGCACGCGCCCCAGCGGGATGCCGTGGCCCTCGACCATCAACGACCGTTTCATGCCCTGCTTGCGCCGGTCGACCGGGGACGGACCAGCGCACTGGCCACCGCCGGGGGCCTTGGTAATACAGCCGTCCACGGCGATCTGGTCCAGTATCAGGCCGACGATGCGGTCGTAGGCGTCCAGCGCGATCCGCTTGAGGGCGGCGAACAGCCCGGCCTTGATCCACTCGTCGCGGCGGTTGCGGATCGTGGACGCCGAGCACGTGGTGTCGGCGATCGCCTCGTAGGAGCAGCCGAACCGCAACACCTGGATGAGCTTGTCGAACACGGTCCGATCACTGATCCGCCGCCGATGACACCCCAGTGGGTGCGCGGGATCGACCACTGGTCGGGCGGCGATCAGCGCAGCGAACTGGTCCCACAGCGGGGTGGTCAGCCATGATGGCAACGCGGGCACAGGTACTCCTGATGATCACCCATGCGTGCGGCCTCTAGGCCGTCTCGAGCAGCAGCGCGGTGAGCTCGACGGGCATGGTGATCATGCAGTCGTGGCCGGTCGGCAGCTCGCGTACTCGTTCGCCTGCCGGGACGGGACACCGGGTGATGTCTGCCGGCTGGCCCTTGAGGCAGTGGATGTGTGTGCGCGGGATCGTGCGCGCGGCCGGGTCGTCCAGCAGGACTGGCTCCCGCAGGCACCGCACCGGCTGGTCCGACAGCATCGAGCGCAACCAGGCGAGGTCGTCGGGATCGGTGACGCCGAACAAGCCAAGCGGCGGCGGCTGCTCGGGCATCGGCGGAACCCGCCAGCCGTCCACGGCGAGGTCTATGAGCTGCTTGGTGACAGGGAGGACGTCGACAGCGGTGTCGCCGTCTTCGGGGACCATCGCGTCGAGGAACACCAGATGCGCGATCCGCTTCGGGACCCGGTTGGCGACTCCGGAGATGACCATCCCGGCGTAGCTGTGCCCGACGAGCACGACGTCGTCGAGGTGCTCGTCTTCGATCAGGCCGGCGACGTCGTCGATGTGGGTGCCGAGCCCGATCTTGGGGCTCAGCAGGTGTGCCTTGTCGCCGTAGCCGGTCAGCGACGGCGCGAGCGCCCGGTGCCCGGCCGCCTCCAGCAGCGGGACCACCCGGTCCCAGCTTCGCCCGTTGTGCCAGGCGCCGTGTACCAGTAGAAATGTGGCCATGGTCGTGTGGTTCCTCCTCGCGCCTCGGTACTCTTTGGTAACCGCGAACATCGTGATCCCCATGACACTCCCCGGGCAATACGGCACTTTTCGGTGCCCCGGTTCTCAGGAGGTAACCGTGCAGGACCCGTGCCAGGCCCGTGAAGTCCTCGGGATCGTCGGGGACAAGTGGGCGCTGCTGATCGTGCGCATACTCAAGGACGAGCCGTTGCGCTTCACCGAGCTCAAGCGGGCCATCGACGGCATCAGCCAGCGCATGCTCACCGTGACGCTGCGCGACCTCGAACGCGACGGGATCCTGACGCGCACGGTCCGAAACGTCATGCCGCCGCACGTCAGCTACGAACTGACCGCGATGGGCCGGAGCCTGCGCGAGGCCACCGCGCCGCTGCTCGAATGGAGCATCACGCACCTGTCACACATCGACGCCGCTCGCACGGCCTACGACAACCGCTAAACGAGTAAGAGGCCGCGCACATGGGTGGTCATCAGGGGCGGCGTGTGGGTCGGGTGCCCCACCGGTAGAGGGCCCAGGCTTTGCGGATCAGGCTACGGACGGGAATCAACGCGGCGAATTGGTCCCACAGCGGGGGTAGTCAGCCATGATGGCAGGGTGCCCCGGCCACCGCTCGCGCGCGGACCGGAGCCTGTTGGCCTCGTTTGAACAGGTCAGATAAACCTTGACGTCCTCGATCCGCGTCGTCAGCTCACCCTCCGGCACGAGGCTGAAGACCTTGCCCTGGAAGAAGTCGACGGCCCCCAGGTGGGTCTCCAGCAGGCACGCGTCCAAGAACGCCGTGCCTGCCTTGGAGCGCGGCTGGTAGCCGCCGTCCTGGAGGTGCCAGGGCGCGTCCTTCAGCCGCTTCATCGCCACCCAGACGAACAGCTGCCGCGGTCGTTGGTGAGCGCGATCACCAGCAGACCGTGGCATTTACGCTTGCCGGAGTAGTTCTTCCGGTTCGCCGTGCCGGTGCGACGCCGGGTCCGTATCAGGGAGCCGTCCAGCAGGACCACGCCGCCACCCTTTCGGGTGATCTTCTTCAGGGCCCGGTCCAGGCGCGGGGCGCGGGCGGCCAGCAGGCCGACGACCTCGCGCGTCCACCGGCTCACGGTGGTGCGGTGCACCCCGTTCCCGCCGGCCAGGTCGCCGGGCCGCTGGTCACAGCGCAGCACCGCCAGCACGATGGTGGCGATCTTCCCGGCGGGCAGCGCCCGCCACCGGGAACCGGTCTTCTTCAGGTGGCCGCGTATCAGGTCGGCGAGGTAGTTCAGGCTAGTGCTCGACAGAGGCAGGCGGGCGGTGTAGACAAGGCCGTCAGGGCCCTCGGTGAGACCGTCTCGGTGAGACCGTTGGGACCGCCCGCCCGGCCACCTGCGCCGCTACCGGAGCGACAGCCGCGGCATCGGCCTGGACCTGCCCGGCCAGGCGGTTCAACGCCCGCTCCGCGACCGCCAGTTCGTCCCGCTCGACCTGGATCTCCTGAAGCTTTTGGTCAACTGCTCTGCGAGGGTGTCCAGTTCGCTCCGGCGAGCGGTGATCCACTGCCGCTCCTGCATCCTGCAGCCTCCCGCGCTCTCGTGGCGTGCAGACCTGCTGACGGATCGTAGGCGGGGCAGATCGCGGGCGCAGCCGAACCCGGCATCCCGCCGGAACCGGACCTGCCCGATGATCTACGCCATGGTCATCGGCCGCCGACCGGCGCGAGTACCCCACTCGCCACTCACACCAGACCCGTGACCTGCGACTTCACGATGCACACCACTCAATGCAGTGGCGAGTGGCGCCATACGTCTGCTCATCCTGTGGTGGCAGACCCGGACGCGCGTCCGGCCGCGTTCTGAAGCGGCTGACGACCGGCTGACCGCCACTGCATGCCTATCGGTCACCGCGGCGGGCTGGTGTCGCCGGTGACCGGGTGCCACTCGGCCAGGACGATGGTGGCGTCGTCCTGCAACTGGCCGTGGTGGTGGTCGAGGATGGCGTGGATGAGGCGGCGCGGGGCTTCGGGGGCGGGTTCGCCTGCGGCGAGTGCGCGGGTGATGAAGTCGACGAGTTGGTCCTCGCCGAAGTGCTGGCCGGTGGCCGAGCGGGCTTCGGTGACGCCGTCGGTGTGGAGCAGGACGCGGTCGCCCGGTTGCAGCTGGACCTGGTGCACGGTCCGGGAGTGCTGGTAGCCGGGGCCGAGGCCGAGCGGCAGTTCGCTGTGGGCTTCCAGCGCCCCCGGGACGACGTGGTGGGCGCGGATCAGGAGCGGCGGAGGGTGGCCGGCGTTGACCCAGGAGAGTTGCCCGGTGTCGAGGTCCAGGTGCGCGAAGACGCCGGTGAGCAGGCCGCCGGGCTGCCACCGGTGCAGGTCTTCGTCGATCCGGTCGGTGATGTCGGTCAGGGTGCCTTTCGCGCGGCGGGCATCGGCAGCTGGCCAGGGCGACGGCGGAGGCCAGCCCCGCCGCCAGGTCGTGGCCCATCGCGTCGACCACGGTCATGTGCAGGCGTCCGTCGTCTAGGCCGTGGTCGAAGGCGTCCCCGCCGATTTCGTAGGCGGGCTCCAGCGCGGCGGTGGAGGTGACCTTGTCGGTGCCCAGGGTGCGCGGGGGAAGGAACGCCCAGACCATTTCCGCAGCGGTGGTCACTGGTGGACCCTGCATAGCGCCGGTCCGCGGGCGCTCCCGTGCGGGCTGCCGCACGGTTCATTGCGGCGGCATGGCAGTCACATTGCAGCACACGTGCAGGATGAGCAACTGGACTTGATGATTTCGCATCGCGCTTTACGCTCCACTCAATCCACCGGAACGCCAGGCCCCTCAGGAGTCCCCCTTGTCCGCTCTGCGCCCGCTCGTACTTCTCGGCTCCGCGACGCTGCTTCTGGCGGGCTGCGCCGACCCCTCCGGGCCGTCCGCCCACTCGACCGGCGCGCGGTCCGCCTCCCCGACCGCCACCGCCGCGATCGCGGCGGACCCCTCACTCGCCGCCAAGGTCCCGGCCGCGCTGAAGTCGAGCGGCATCACGGTCGCCAGCGACGTCAGCTACCCGCCCATGGACTTCTTCGACACCGACAACAAGACGGTGATCGGCGCCGAGGCCGACCTCGGCAAGGCGCTCGGCACCGTCCTCGGCGTCAAGGTCACCTTCGTCAACGTGCCCTTCGACTCGATCATCCCGGGACTGCAGGCGGGCAAGTACCAGCTCGGCATCTCCTCGTTCACGGACACCGCCGAGCGGGAGAAGGTGGTCGACTTCGTCACCTACTTCGACGCCGGCACCTCCCTGCTGGTCCCGGCGGGCAACCCCGACGCGCTCAAGCCCGTGGGCGACGCGTTGTGCGGCCGGACCGTGGCCGTCGCGAAGGGATCCACCCAGGCGCTGGTGGACCTGCCGACCCGGCAGAAGAGCTGCAGGACGCCGATCAAGGTCAGCACCTTCCCGGACGGCACCGGTGTGAACCTCGCCGTCACCAGTGGCCGTGCCGCCGCCGCCCTCGCCGACTCCCCGGTCGCCGCGTACGCCGCCAAGCAGTCCGGCGGCAAACTGGAGGTCGCCGGCTCCTCCTACGACGACGCGCCCTTCGGCATCGCGGTCCCCAAGAAGAGCGCGCTGACCGGCCTGCTGAAGTCGGCCCTGGAGCAGCTCCGGACGACCGGCGGCTACCAGCGCGTACTCGCCAAGTGGGGCCTGGAGTCCGGGGCGCTCGACACCTTCGAGATCAACGCGGCCTCGTGATGGAGGAGCTGCCGATACTCCGCCGCCGCAGACCGGGGCACTGGGTACTGACCGTCGTGGTCGTGCTCCTGGCCGCGGCCCTGGCGCGGTCCCTGCTGACCAACCCGCGCTTCGACTGGAGCACGGTCGGCGCGTGGCTGTTCAGCCGGACCGTGCTGAGCGGACTGCTGGCCACCCTCGAACTCACCGCAGCGGCCATGGCGATCGGGCTCGTGCTGGGCGTCGGGCTGGCACTCATGCGCCTGTCGGACAACACCGTGGCCCGCGCGGTCAGTTGGCTGTACATCTGGCTCTTCCGGGGCACACCGCTGCTGGTCCAGCTGCTGTTCTGGGGTTTCATCTCCGCGCTGTACCCGACGCTGTCGCTGCACCTGCCGTTCCTGCCGGCGATCGGCGACGTCCCGGCGAACTCCGTCATCACCACCTACGCGGCGGGCCTGCTCGGCCTCGGCCTCAACGAGGCCGCCTACCTCGCCGAGATCATCCGGGCCGGCATCGTCTCCGTCGACCACGGGCAGACCGAGGCCGCTCAGTCGCTGGGCCTGTCCCGGGCCAGGACGCTGCGCCGGATCATCCTGCCGCAGGCGATGCGGGTGATCATCCCGCCGGTCGGCAACGAGACCATCTCCATGCTCAAGACGACGTCACTGGTGAGCGTGCTGGCCTACGCGGAACTGCTGTACTCCGTCCAGATCGTGTACGCCCGCACCTACCAGACGATCCCGCTCCTGATCGTCGCCAGCATCTGGTACCTGGCCGTCACCACCCTCCTCAACATCGGCCAGCACTACCTCGAACGTCACTTCGCGAAGGGCAGCCGCCGATGATGGTCCAGGCCACCGGGGTCCGCAAGTCGTTCGCCGGACACGAAGTGCTACGCGGTGTCGGCCTGTCCGTGCCGCGCGCCTCGGTCACCTGCGTGATCGGCCCGTCCGGGTCCGGGAAGTCCACCTTCCTGCGGTGCGTCAACCACCTGGAGCGGCCCGACGGCGGCCGGATCCTGGTGGACGGTTCGCCGATCGGGTACGAGCCGCACGGACGCGGGCTGCGCGAGCTGCGCCGACGCGACCTCGCCCGGCAGCGCCGCCAGATCGGCATGGTCTTCCAGCGCTTCCACCTGTTCCCGCACCTGACGGCACTCGGCAACATCGTCGAGGGACCGGTCGGCGCCGGACGATCCCGGGCCGAGGCCACCGGCGAGGCGATGGCACTGCTGGACCGGGTCGGCCTCGCCGACCGGCGTGATGCCTACCCCGCCCAGTTGTCCGGCGGCCAGCAGCAGCGGGTCGCCATCGCCCGCGCCCTGGCGATGCAGCCGAAGCTGATGCTGTTCGACGAGCCGACCTCGGCGCTCGACCCGGAACTCGTCGGCGAGGTCCTGGACGTCATGCGCGCCCTCGCCGCCGACGGCATGACGATGCTCGTGGTCACCCACGAACTGGCCTTCGCCCGCGAGGTCGCCGACGAGGTCGTCTTCTTCGACGACGGCCGCGTGCTGGAAGCCGGGCCGCCGGATCGGATCCTCACCGCCCCGGACCATCCGCGAACCCGCGACTTCGTCACGAGAGTGCTGTGACCGGGAGTGCTGAGACAGGAGGCGCTGTGAAGACCTTCCGTGACGCCTTGGCCGCCGGACCGCTCGTCCTGGACGGCGGCATGTCCAACGAACTCGAGGCCCAGGGCCATGACCTCGGCGGCGCGCTGTGGTCCGCCCGCCTGCTGCGCGACGCCCCCGAGGCGATCACGGCCGTCCACCGCGCCTACTTCGAGGCGGGCGCGCAGGTCGCCATCACCGCGAGCTACCAGGCCACCTACGAGGGCTTCGCTCAACTGGGCATCTCCCGGGCCGAGACCACGACGCTGCTGCGACGCAGTGTGGCCCTGGCCCGCGAGGCCGCCGACGGGAGAGGCTGGGTGGCGGCCTCGGTGGGCCCCTACGGCGCGATGCTGGCCGACGGCTCGGAGTACCGCGGCGACTACGGCCTCACCGTGGCCGAGCTGACGCGCTTTCACCGCCCCCGGTTGGAGGCGCTGGCCGAGGCGGGCCCCGACGTCTTCGCCGTCGAGACCATCCCCGACATACGGGAGGCCGAGGCCGTGCTGACCGCCCTTGACGGCCTCGGCCTCCCGGCCTGGCTCTCCTACAGCATCCGTGGGACGACCACGAGTGCGGGTCAGCCCCTGACCGAGGCCTTCGCCCTGGCCCGGAGCAGCGCCGCGGTCGTCGCCACAGGCGTCAACTGCGCCCCGCCCGCCGAGGCCGCCCCGGCCCTCGCCCAGGTCACCGGCCTGCCCGGCGTCGCCTACCCGAACGGTGGCGGCGTCTGGGATCCGCAGGCCCGGAGCTGGCAGGGCGCGGAGGACGAGATCGCGGACCTGGCCCCCTCCTGGGCCGCCGCCGGCGCGGCGCTCGTCGGCGGCTGCTGCCGGGTGGGCCCCGCCGGGATCAAGGAACTGGCCGTACGCCTGGGCCCTTTGAACGAAGTCCGCTGAAGGCCGAGCCGAGCCACGCCCGTGCTGCCCATAGGCGCCTTGCCCACGGGACGGCGGCCCACGACCTACCGCGCGCCCTCGCTCCTCCGCCGCCGCCACGTGGGCCTGCTCCGCGTCACCACGCTGGCCTGTCGCACCAACGACCCCTGATCCGCCCACCCCCGGTACCCGCCGCGCACCAAGGAACGCCATCCATGCCGCAGCCCACCTCCCTCCCGGTGATCGACCTCTCCGCCCCCGACCACGACGCCCTCCACCGGGCCGCCCGCGACGTCGGCTTCTTCCAGCTCGTCGGCCACGGCGTCACCCCTGCTGAGCGGACCCGGCTGCTGGACACGGCGCGCGTTTTTCGCCCTGCCCGATGCCGAACGGCACGCCGTCGACAACCTCAACTCCCCGCACTTTCGCGGCTACACGCGGATCGGCAACGAACAGACCCAGGGCCGCCGCGACTGGCGCGACCAACTCGACATCAGCAACGAGCTGCCCGCCCACGTGCCCGGCCCCGGCGAGCCGCCGTACTGGTGGTTGGAGGGCCCGAACCAATGGCCTGACGCCCTGCCCGCGCTGCGCGAGGTCGCGCTCGCCTGGATGGACCGCCTCAGCGGAGCCGCTCACCGGCTGCTGCACGAACTGCTCGCCGCGATCGGCGGCCCCGCGGACTTCTACGACGACGCCTTCTCGGGCAACCCGCGCAACCACCTGAAACTCGTCCGCTACCCGGGGCGAGCCCCCGAAGGGGACGCACAAGGAGTGGGCATGCACAAGGACTACGGCTTCCTCACTCTGCTGCTCACCGACGAAGTCCCCGGCCTGCAGGTGGAGTCGCCCGACGGAGCCGGGTTCATCGACGTGCCCTACCTGGCGGGCGCGTTCGTGGTGAACCTGGGCGAACTGCTGGAGGTGGCGACCAACGGCTACCTCAGGGCGACCAACCACCGCGTGGTCTCCCCGCCCGGCGCGCGCGAACGCTTCTCCGCCCCATTCTTCTACAACCCACGGCTGGACGCCCGCATCGCCCCGCTCCCCTTCCCCCACGCGGCAGACGCGAGAGGCGTCACCCAGGACCCCGCCAACCCGTTGTTCGCAGAGTTCGGTTGGAACGAACTCAAGGGATGGGCCCGCGCCCACCCCGAGATCGTGAGGAAACACCACCCAGCCCTGAGGATCACGACAGTCGCTGCCGACCCGTCATCGAGGCGGCGGGCGAGCGGCCATCAGAAGCGGCCGTCGTAGTGCGAGCAGACACGGTCTCCCGACGCGGTGATCAAGGACTCGACACCTCATGATCATCCAAAACGCCACCGCCCGGCGGCCGGCTCGTACGGCAGGTCCAGCCCCTTGCTCGTGGCTTCGGACCGGGACCGGAAACATCCGGCGCGGCGAGTCGGCCGCTGGTGTCCCGCTCCGATTCGGGGGCGACGGCCTGCCGCGTTCTCGCTCGGCGCGACCAGAGCCACCGCCAGTTCCAGCAGCATCCCTCCGGAGAAGATGAGCTGCTTCAGGGGGCGGCCCGGCCGGACTCGTCGGCGTAGGAGAGGGGAGGTGCGGCCGGCAGGAAGAACACCGGCCAGAAGCCGTGGCCGGTGTGCAGTCGACCCTCGCCGCCGGTCGGCGCTCGCAGCTCACCAGCACACAGCTCGCTGTGAACTACGAGGCGAACCTCCGGCTGCCCGGCGCGGCCTTGTCGCCGTCCGCGAGGAACCGCCGCCCTTGGCGCTTCGCAGCCCCAGGCCACCAGGCAGACGGCACGTACCGTCATACCGGCCCGGCGCCCGATCCAGCCGCGGTGGGGCATGTAATGCGCGCGGTAGGCAGCGAGGCCCGCGAAGAGCACGACGGCGAGGCTGACCAGGGCTGTGAAGCTGGCCCAGTAGATCATCGCCGCAGCTCCGAGGAAACCGGCCGGACACCAGAGCCCGGAGCCGCGCAGGCGGAACGGGCGGGGCAAGGCGGGGGCGTGCTTGCGCGGGACTGGGAGACGGACGGCCGCCAGCAGGGCACTCAGCACCATGGCCGCGTTGATGAAGCCCGTCGGCCGGGCTCAGCTGGGAGCCGATGGGAAGAACCCACACCCACCACGAAGGAGACCGTGGCCGACACCCAGGGGATGCCGTGCTCGTCGGTCTTCTGGAAGGCACCCGGAAAGCAGCCGTGCATGCTGAGCTGCGTCTGAGCCCGCATGACAGGTCTTCATGGCCGTGTCAGAGGCCACTGGCATGATCGCCTGCATGGACATCACCACCGGGCGGTAAGGGAAATGCTGGTCGGCAAGGGCAAGAGCGGTCCCCGCGGGCCGTGGGCCGAGAACCCGATCGGCTGGTTCTGCGCCGGCTACGGGCCCTTCCGACGGCTGACCGGCGGGTCGAGCGAGGCGCAGCGCCTGATGGTGAACCAGGGGCCGAGCGGTCGTCTGGCCACGCTCTTCCACGAGGATGCGTCACTGGCCGAGGGCGTGGCGTGGCTGATTGATCTGCGGCTGCGGGCGTACGAGGAGGATTCGGGGCAGGGTGTTGCAGGTTCGCTGCTTGGGAAGGTTCTGGAGTTGTTGCGGGACGGGCTGCTGCCTGACCGGTATCAGATCCAGAGGGTGACGGCGGACGGTCTGTGGGTGGTCGAGGGCGGCCGCAGGGGGCCGGGGTTTCCTTTGAAGGAGATGAGCGACGGCTACCGGACGGTGGCGGCATTGATGCTGGACATCGTCCGGCAGCTTCATGGGGTCTACGGATATCTGCATACCAGTCCGACTGCCAGCGGGGGTATTTCGGTCATTCAGCCGGGTGTGGTGCTGATCGACGAGGTGGACGCGCACCTGCACGTGACCTGGCAGCGCAAGATAGGCGACTGGCTGCAGGAGCACTTCCCCAATATCCAGTTCATCGTCTCCAGTCACAGTCCCTACATCTGCCAGGCCGCCGACGAGGGCGGGCTGATTCGGCTTCCCGCGGTTGACGAGCAGCGGGCGGCCACCCGCCCGTACGGGGACGTCGATGACGGGCTGATGCGGCTGTGGGCCTCCGGGGACCTTGCCGTCGTGCTGCTGATCGCGACCAGACCCGCACCATCACCGTTCTGAGCATCGCCTATGCAGGACTGGAATACCCCCCAGGTGCCGGCCGGGGCCGTGAGCGGGCGGGCGTGCCCGGCCCGGGGAGCCCCGTGACCGGGAGGCGAGGCTGTTCGCGGTGCCCGGCGTTTCCGCCGGGCGGCCTGGTCCCGTCGGCATGCGTGGGCCCGGGGCGGCGCCGGTGTCACCCGGCCGGTGGTGCCGGCTCGTCGTCGCGGGCCACCAGGGCCAGGCCGTAGAGCTGGTCGGGGTCGGTGAACCAGTGGCTCACCTGAAGGCCGGCTTGCGACATTTCCTCGGCGAGCCGACGCGGCCGGAACTTCGCCGATATCTCGGTGCGCAGGTCCTCGCCGGGAGCGAAGGACACCTGCAGACCGAGGCCGTGCAGGGCGACGGTTTGTTCTCGGCGGGATCTCAGCCGCGTCTCGATCCACTCGTTGGCCGCGTCCCACAGCGCCACATGCTCGAAGGCGCTGAGGTCGAAATCGGCCTGGAGCTCCCGGTTGATCATCGTGAGGACGTTGAGGTTGAACGCGGCGGTGACCCCGGCCGCGTCGTCGTAGGCGGCGCGGATGCGGTCGGGATCCTTCACCAGGCCGACGCCGATCAGGAGATGGTCGCCGGGGTCGAGGCGGGAGCGCAGGGAACGCAGGAAGACGGCGCGTTCACCGGGCAGGAGGTTGCCGAACGTGCCGCCCAGGAAAGCCAGCAGCCGGGGACCGGGAAGGGGCGGCAGTGCCAGGCCGGTGGTGAAATCCGCGACGAGCGGCTCCAGGGCCAGGCCCGGGTAGTCGGCGCTGAGCGCCGCGACGGCCTGCGTCAGAGCGCTGGTGCTGACGTCGACGGGCGCGTAGGTGAGCCGCGTGTGGTGCTCCCCCAGCGCGTCCAGCAGGATCCGCGTCTTCTCCGAGGAGCCGGACCCGAGCTCGATGAGGGTGTGCGCGCCGGTGAGGTCGGCGACGGCCGAGCCGCACTGGGTGAGGATCGCCCGCTCGGCGCGCGTGTAGGGGTACTCCGGCAACCGCGTGATCTGCTCGAACAGTTCGCTGCCGAGAGGGTCGTACAGCCATCGGGGCGGCAGCCGTTTCGGTGACACGGTCAGTCCGCGCGTGACGTCGGCGCGCAGCTCGGCGTGGAACCGGGCGGGCAGCAGGGCGGTGTCGGCGGGTGTGGGCATGGGGCGTCATCTCCCGGCATGGTGGTGAGCGGACATCAGCGTGCCGGCGGGGCCGCCTCGGCGAGCTGCCGCCGGGCGCCGGTCTGTGCGGGCGGCCAGGAGGACCAGGCAGGCGGCGGCCGGCCCGGCGGGCAGCAGGACGGGCATCAGCGCGAACCCGGCGGCCGCGGTGCCCGCGGCGCAGCCGATGTCGAGGGCCGCGACCAGCAGGGCGGCGGCCTCCGTGGAATGGGCCGGGGCGAGGGCGGAGGTGTACTGGTAGGCCGCGCTGAGCAGGGGGGCCATGAGCAGGCCGGACAGGACGCATGCCGCCAGGGCCGTGGCCGGTGTGCGGGCGGTGAGCAGCGGCAGCCAGCCGGCCTCCGGGTCGAGCGCCGAGGTCGGCTCGTCGAACAGCATCAGCTTCGGCTGCATCGCCAGGGCGCGGGCGATGGCGACCCGCTGCTGCTGGCCGCCGGACAACTGGGCGGGGTAGGCATCACGCCGGTCGGCGAGGCCGACCCGGTCCAGCAGTGCCATCGCCTCGCCGGTGGCCTCGGCCCGGGATCGTCCGGCGCCGACCGGTCCCTCGACGATGTTGCCGAGTGCCGTCAGGTGCGGGAACAGGTGGAAGCGCTGGAAGACCATGCCGATCTGGCGGCGCTGCCGGGCGAGGTCGCGTCGGCGCAGCTCGCGCAGCCCGCGTCCGTGCGGCTCGTACCCGATCGGCGAACCGTCCACCAGGATCCGGCCGCCGTCGGGCCGCTCCAGGTGGTTGACGCACCGCAGGAAGGTGGACTTCCCGGACCCGGACGGGCCGATCACGCAGGTGACCGAGGCGCGCGGCACGGACAGGCCGACACCGCGTAGCACTTCGTGTCCGGCGAACGACTTGCGGACCCCGGTGGCCTGGACCATCATCGGCGGCTGCCCTTCGCGAAGTGACGTTCGAGGTAGTGCTGGCCGATGTTGAGGAGGGTGGTGACGGCCAGGTACGAGCGGGCGCAGAGCGGACAACGGGGACTCCTGAGGGGCCTGACGTTCCGGTGGATTGAGTGGAGCGTAAACGCGATGCGAAATCATCAAGTCCAGTTGCTCATCCTGCACGCGTGCTGCAATGTGACTGCCATGCCGCCGCAATGAACCGTGCGGCAGACCGCACGGGAGCGCCCGCGGACCGGCGCTATGCTCGGCCCGCGATGACCACCGACAGCAGCCTGAAACGCGGCCTGGCCGTACTCCGCCTCTTCGCCGAACACCCGCCGCAGGACCCGCGCGGACATACCGCCGCCGAGGTCGCCGCCCTGCTGGGCCGGGAGCGCAGTCATGTCTCCCGCGTCCTGCACAGCCTGGAAGCCGCCCGGTTCCTGCGCCGCGACCCCGCCTCGCTCCGCTATTCCGTCGCCTGGGAGCTGTACGCGCGGGCCCAGCAGGTCACGGAGGCACGGCTGCGGCGGGATGGCCGCACCGCACTGGAGGGCGTCGCCGCCGACACCGGGGAGTGCGCCTACCTGGGAGTCCTGCGGGGCGCCAGCTCCGTCACGATCCTGGAGGCGATGCCGCCGGCCCTGTCCTCGTTCGTGTCCTGGGTGGGCCGCGGCTATCCCGCCTACTGCAGTGACGCCGGGCAGGCCCTGCTGTTCGACGCCGATCGCGCCGAGATAGAGGCCGTCTTCGCCCGCACGGCCTTCGTCCGGCACGGCCCCAACACCCCGGCCGACCTGGCCGACTTCCTGGCCCGCCTCGACGCGGCCCGGCAGCGCGGGTACACGATCGTCGACCAGGAGGCCGAGCCCGGCCTGTACTCACTCGCCGCCCCGGTCAGGGACTTCCGGGGCGAAATCGTCGCCGCCGTCCAGGTCGTCGGCCCCCGCCGCCGGCTGGAACCCGCCACGACGGCCTGCGCCGAGTCGGTCGTCCGCTGGAGCGCGTGGCTGACCGCCGCTCTGCGCTCGGCGGACTCGGACGCAGGCCAGGGCTCCGGAGACTGAGACTCAGCCGAGCAGGGACGCCAACTGCGCGGCCGCGTCGCCGACCGCCGCGACGAGCTCGTCCCGGTCGTCCCTGGCCGCCGCATGCGGTACCACCGCGCTGACCGCCGCCACGACGGCTCCGCGCGGGTCCCGCACCGGCGCCGCGACCTCCAGTACGTCCTCGTCGTACTCGCTCTCGCACACCGCGACCCCGTGCGTGGCATCGGCGGTGACCCGCGCCAGCAGATCGTCCACCGACCGGGGTGCGTACGGACCGCCGGCCCCGATGAAGTCCTCGTCGCCCAGCAACTCGGCGACCCCCTCCCGGGAGTGGCCGAACAGCAGCGCCCGCCCGGCCCCGGTGCACCAGACCGGCGTCAGCCGCCCCGCCCGCGCCCAGGCGAACTCGGCCCAGGCGGCCAGCTCTGCCCGTACCGAGAGCACCATCGCCCCACAGAGCACGTCCACGTACGCGCACGCCCCGAACCGGACCACCAACTCCCGCAGCAGCGCCCTGCTTTGCACTCCCCACGGACCGCCCTGGGCCGCGACGGCCAGCATTTCCGCCCCGGCACGGAACTCGTGGTCCTCCCGGGCGAGCACACCGGAGTCGACGAGATCCCTCAGCAGTCGCGACGTCTGGCCCTTGTCCAGACCGCTCTCCTCGGCAAGGCGGACCACACCGGGCCCCCCGCGCGGGTCGAGCTCCCCGCGGACCACACGCTCCACCAGTGCGAGCCCTCGGGGCAGCGCCCCCATCACCACGTCCATCCGCCGGATGCTACCGGCCGGGGCTGACCACAGCGGGCGGCCCACACCCCGGTCCCGGCCGACCAGGATCATCGCCTCGACGGCGAACGCTTCCCGCCCGAACGGTCCGGTGCGCCCGCGGTGGTGGCATGACAGACACAGCCGCGCCCGTAGCCCGCCCAGATCCACCCCGTACCGGAAAACGCCCGGCCGGGAACCGGCATCCCGTGCGACAACGAGCACGAGCTGCACATGGCCTGCAGCAGACGGGCCGGTTCCGAACCGACGCTCCAGTACAAGGGTCGTCCGGGAGTTGGCCTTGCCACGGAGGCGCCTGGTCGGCGTCTGGAATCCGGCCGCTCGGCCCAGCCGCGCAGACCAGCAACGGGGCCGAGTCCTCATCGACCACGAGCGCGGCCGCGCCTGTGGTGGGGTCCTGACGGTGGGCGAAGCGATGGCCGCGCAGGGCCTGGCCGAGGCCGACGCGGGTGGTGGTGCCGGCGTGGCTCGCGCCCGGCGACAGCCGACACCGACGACACGGCCGGGGCAGCGTGCGGAGCAACCGCCCGGTGCTGACCGTGAAGGCCGCCGCGTCTCATGAGCTGCACCCGGCCCGGTCCGCGCCCGGCACGTCGATGACAGTCGGAGTCAACGGTAGCGACGCGCGCCGTTTTGCCGCACGCTTACGCCTTTGGGATTCGGCCGGCTCGGGCGGGGCTGCGGCGCCTTCGGCGCCGCCGTTGGTCGAGGTCCAGGGCGCGGTCAAGGAGTTCCGCCTCCCCCGCTCCGCGGGCTCGGCGCGCAGCGTGCGCGCGGTCGACGGCGTCAGTTTCGCCCTCCACCGGGGCCGCACGCTGGCTCTGGTGGGCGAGTCCGGCTCCGGGAAGTCCACCACCGCCCGTCTGGTGCTCCGCCTGACCGACCCCACCGCGGGGCGCATCCTGTTCGACGGCACCGACGTCACGACCGCTCGCGGGCCGCAGGCGAGGCAGTTGCGCCGACGGGCCCAGCTCGTCTACCAGAACCCCTACGCCTCGCTGGACCCGAGGTTCTCCATCGGCGAGGTGATCACCGAGCCGCTGCGTGCCTTCAAGGTCGGCGACCGCGCCTCCCGGCTCGCCCGGGCCCGGGAACTGCTCGAGCGGGTGGCACTGCCCACGTCGACGCTGGAGCGCCGCCCGGCGGAACTGTCCGGCGGCCAGCGGCAGCGCGTCGCGATCGCCCGCGCCCTGGCGCTCTCCCCCGACCTGGTGGTCTGCGACGAGCCGGTGTCCGCGCTCGACGTCTCCGTCCAGGCCCAGGTCCTCGACCTGCTCGCCGAACTCCAGGCCGACACCGAGGTGGCCTACCTGTTCATCTCGCACGACCTGGCCGTCGTACGCCAGATCGCGCACGAGGTCGCCGTCATGCGGGCCGGCCGCATCGTCGAGACGGGTACCACCGACAAGCGGCGAGGCCCATGCACCACCCGCCGAAGCGAGTTACCGGTTCGCCTGGCACTGCAACGAATTCCGCTTCCGAGTGCCTGAAGCACTGCGAGCGTTTCTTCATCAGCAGGCCGGGGCCAACCTCGCCGGTCACGGACAGAATGCTCGGTTCATCGCCGCCGCTCGCGAGGCCATCCCCCGCCTGGTCGCGGAGATTCGGCGGCTTCGACGGGATCTCTAAGACGCATGAGCGCGATCGGTGTCTGGCCCGACCAGGCGCGTTGTCCACGGCAGAAGGGATTCGCATCCATGCTCGAAGAACCTGATCGGCCGCTCAGCCAGCTCCGCCCTGGTGAGCGTGTTCGAGCAACGATCACCAGCCACCACCCATGGGGCTTCACTGCGAAGATCCACGGATACGAGCCGGTCGGCGCGTCACTCGACGTCATCCGCCGCGGCAGCGAACCCGGAGTACGCCAACTTGCCCAGAACCCCCCGGCGGCGGGCAGCACCATCGAGCTGGTCGTCGGCGAAGTGCGCTCATGGCACCATGCACCCTGGCTTTGGGTCGACCTCACCAGCGCTCCTCGGTGAGGGGCCATCAAGACCGAGGCGCCGCCTTCCCGTTCGGCGAGGAACTTGTCGAGCAGATCGAAGAGCACCTTGAGGACGCGCTGTTCCTGCTCCGTTGAGCACGACAGCAGTGCTGAGCTGCCGAAACTGGCGGCGGTGTTCGTATTCGTCGCGTCGGCGTCCGCGCCCGAACAACAGGGCCGACCGACAAGGGTGCGCGGCCGCTCAGCAGCCGCACACTTCTCTGCGCTCTTCTCCTCGGTGGTGACGACGCGTCGGCTAGCAGAGTCGGCAGGGACGGACTGCCGCGGCGAGGGCGGCCAGGTCTTCCTGCTGCTGCACGGTCACGGGCGGTTGTGCCACAGGCTGCGAGACCGCGGGCTGCGGCGCCGTCTCCGGCGGCGCGGGCACGGCACCGGACAGTTCCTGGCGCGGGACCCGGATGGTGGCGATCGCGATGAGCAGGCCGATCAGCCCGATCCCCGCGGCAACCGCGAACGCACGGGAAAAGCCGACCGTCAGGGCGTGGTCGTAGATGGACGCAGGCGGGGGCGTGCCCGGCTTCGGCAACGGCCGGCCCGCCTGTGCGGCGGCCGTCGCCGCGTGCGCGACCTGGGTCCGGACGCTGTTGGCGACGGTCGTCCAGGCGACTGTGCCGAGAAGGGCGAGCCCGATTGCGCCGCCGACCTGCTGAGCGGCGTTGAGCAGGCTGGAGGCGACACCGGAGTCCTGCTCGGCCACGTCGTGCAGGGCGACCAGGGCCAGCGGGACGAACACCAGGCCGAGGCCGAGCGAGCTGACGAGCATCGGGCCGAGCAGTTGGCCGGTGTAGCCGGCGTGCTCGGTCAGCAGGGAGAACCAGAACATCCCGCCCGCGACCGCGGCGGTACCGGCCACGATCAGCGGCCGTGAGCCGAACCGCGGCACCAGCTGCGAGGCCAGCGCGGAGGCGACCACGACCCCGATGGCGAACGCCAGGTACGCGATACCCGTCCGGATCGCGCTGTAACCGAGGACGTTCTGGATGAACAGGGTGAGGAAGAAGAACAAGCCGAAGAGCCCGGTGGCGACGCACAGCATGATCAGGTAGGCACCCGACCTGTTGCGGTCGGCGAGTACCCGCATCGGCAGCAGCGGGTGCGAGCTGCGCCTCTCCACCAGCACGAACGACACGAGAAGCAGCACGGACGCGACCAGCGACGCCAGCACCTGCGCGTCACCCCAATGCGATACCCCGTCGGGACCCGTGGCGGCCTTGGACAGGCCGTAGACCAGCAGCGCGATGCCGCCGGTGCCGGTGATCGCGCCGGCCACGTCGATGCGGCCCGGCCGACGGGGCGATTCGGATAGTACGCGCGGCGCCAGAGCCGCCACCAGGATCCCGATCGGGACATTGACGAACAGCACCCACCGCCACGACGCGTAGGTCGTCAGGATGCCGCCCAGCAGCAGGCCCACCGCGCTGCCGGCGCCGGCCATCGCCGCGTAGACGCCGAACGCCCTGTTGCGTTCCCCGCCTTCGGGGAAGTTGGTGGTGATCAGCGCCAGCGCGGTCGGTGCGATCACCGCGCCGCCGACTCCCTGGACCGCCCTCGCGGTGAGCAGCCAGGGCTGGCTGGTGGCGAACCCGCCGAACAGCGACGCCGCGGAGAACAGGAGCAGCCCGAAGACGAACACGCGCCGTCGGCCGAGGATGTCGCCGGCGCGGCCGCCGAGCAGGAGCAGGCCGCCGAAGGTGACCGCGTAGGCGTTCACCACCCACTCCAGGCTGCTGCCGGAAAAGCCGAGCGCGTGCTGGATGTGCGGGAGGGCAACGTTCACGATGGTCGCGTCGAGCACGACCATGAGCTGGGCGGTGGCGATGACCAGCAGCGCCAGGCCGAGGCGGTGGCCCCCTGCACCGGGCAGGGCGGAAGGTGAGGCCGCACGCCTGATCTGGGGACGTGCCGACCGGGTGGTGGGCGGGTCGGAGGCGCTGCCCGCGCCGGAGGCTGGCGAGGTCACGGTATCTCCCCTGGCTCTCGGAGCACGTCCCTGGCGGCCGTGCGTGCTTTCGCCTACGGGCCCAGCCTCGCCGCCGGTCGGGTGAGCTGCCGTCACCCGATCCCAGTGATTGCGAGGACGCGTCAGCGTGGCGTGGGCTGATCCGGGCTTCGCGCGCAGTCGTCAGTGGCGCGCTAGCCTGGTCCCGACGGGAAAGGTGCCGGGGCTGGGTGACCGGCGCCAGGGTGTCGGGCGTGGATAGCAAGGCGGGCCTTCAACGGTGCCTCCAGCAGCTCCCCGGCTGATCGACCGGGATGATCTCGTCGCTGCGCTGGATCGCGCAGCGGCGGGCAAGGTGACGGTGATCTCGGCTCCGGCCGGCAGCGGGAAGACATCGCTGCTGCGCGCCTGGGCCAACCGGCGGGGTGAGCCACGTCGGCTTGCCATCGTGCAGGTGCCGCGCAGCCAGCAGGACGCCCAGCAGTTCTGGCTGGCCCTGCTCGGCGCGGTCCGTCACGCCACCGGCGCGGACGGTGACACAGCACTGCCGGCAGCGACACCCGACTTCAACGCGTCTGCGATGGTCGACCGAATGCTGTCGGATCTCGCCGACGCCCCGGGTGGCGTCACGCTCGTCATCGACGATCTCCATGAGTTGGTCGCGCCAGAGGCCCCTGCTCAGCTCACCCGGCTGCTGACCAGCCTTCCCCCGCGGGCGCACGCGATACTGACCATGCGCCATGATGTCCGGCTGCGGCTGCACCGGCTGCGCCTGACGGGCGAGCTCTCCGAGATCCGCGCGGCGGACCTGCGTTTCTCCGAGCGCGAGACCCGCGAACTGCTCGACGCCTCGGGCATCGCGCTCTCCGACTCCGGAGCGGCGCTGCTGTACCAACGGACCGAAGGATGGGCCGCGGGCCTGCGGCTGGCGGCGATCTCCCTGGCCGGCCATCCCGACCCCGAGCGGTTCGTCGCGGAGTTCTCCGGCAGCGACCGCACGGTGGCCGAGTACCTGATCGCCGAGATGCTCGAACGCCGACCGCCCGACGTCCAGGATCTGCTGCTGCGCACCTCCCTGCTGGACCGGGTCAACGGCGAGCTGGCCGACCTGCTGACCGGCCGCGCGGGCTCGGAACAGATGCTGCTGAGTCTCGAGGACGCGAACGCGTTCGTCGAGTCGCTCGACCCCGAGCGCACCTGGTTCCGCTACCACCACCTGTTCGCGGATCTTCTGCGGCTGGAGTTGCGCCGGACGCTGCCCCAAGAGGTACCCGTGCTTCACCGGCGTGCCGCCGGATGGTTCACCTTGCGGGGCCAGGTGGCCGAGGCCGTCCGGCACACCCAGGCGGCCGGCGACTGGGCTGACGCGGCCCGGCTGCTGGCCGACCACGCTTTCAGCCTGACGCTCGACGGGCAGGCGCAGACCATGCAGGCGCTGGTGCGGGCCTTTCCGCCGGGCGAGGACCGCCCCGAGCTGGCCCTGGTGCGCGCGACGGGTGACCTGGTCCAGGGGCGCCTGGACGAGGCGGCCGCGCATCTGGCGGTCGCCGAGTCGTACGCCGCGACGACGACGCCGGAGCGCCGACGCCGCCTCGGGGTGGCGATCGCGTCGCTGCAGCTGTCGCTGGCCAGACGCCGAGGTCACCTGGCCGGAGTCGTCGAGCACGTCCGGTTCCTCGACTCCCCGTATCCGGGCAGTCCGACCAGGACATCGCCCTGGACAGCGACCTGCGCGCGGTGGCGCTGATGAATCTGGGGACGGCCGAGGCGTGGTCGCTGGGGCTGCCGGACGCCGTACGCCACCTCGAGGAGGGCGCCGTACTGGCCCGGGAGATCGGCCGGCCGTACCTGGAGGTCGGCTGCCTCGCGCAGGTCGCCTTCGCGTACATCTTCCTTGGTGCCGCCATGCCGGAGATCGATTCGTTCGCCACCACCCAGCGCCGGTGCCGCGAGGCGATAGAACTCGCCGAACGGTACGGCTGGGGCACGGAACCGGTGATCGTACCCGCGCTGATGACGCTCGCCGGCACGATGGTGTTCCTTGGTGAGTTCGACCATGGCGAGCGATGGTTGCGGCGCACCGAACGGGCTCTGCGAACAGACACCGGGCCGGACATCAGGCTGCTGCTGCACCAGACGGCCGGGATCCTGCACGCCGCTCGCGGCCGCCACCACGAGGCACTCAAGGAGTTCGGCGCGGCCGAACATCTGGCATCGCGCCTGCAGGGATCGCAGGCGCTGGCGAGCCAGATGACCGGCTGGCAGCTCGCCACGCAAGCCCGCCTCGGGCTGACCGGCGAAGCCCGCGCCCGCCTCGCGGCGCTCGACGACGAGCGCGCCGGCTCCGGTGAGATCCGTAACGCCCGCGCGGTGATCTGCCTCGCGGAAGGCGATCCGACCGGGGCCCTGGACGCGTTGCACGAGGTTCTCAATGACACGGCGCCAGTCCTCGGTTACGTCACGGTCGTCGAGGCGCACCTGCTCGCCGGGCTCGCCCATCGTGAGCTCGGTGACCAGCGCGCGGCGAACCAGGCGGCGGAACGCGCGCTGGCCCTGGCGGAGTCCGACCGGCTGGTCCTGCCATTCGCCATGACGGGCTCCCGAGAGTTGCTGGAGGAACTGCCCCGGCACCAGACAGCGCATGGCGCGCTGCTCGCCGACATCCTGGATGTCCTGCACGGCTCATCCCCGGCGGCCACCGAGCAGTCCGCGTTGCCGCCGGCTGAGGAGCTCAGCCCGGGCGAGCTCAGGGTACTGCGATATCTGCCGACGAACCTGTCCCGGCCTGAGATCGCCGGCGAACTGTCCGTCTCGCTGAACACCGTCAGCACGCACCTGCGCAGCATCTACGCCAAGCTCCAGGTCCGTGACCGGTCCTCGGCCGTGCAGCGCGCCCGGGAACTCCGACTGCTGGCCCCTCGCCATACGCGCTAGCCAGCCCCGGTGCAGGTCACCGGATCCCGGTGATGCGGGGTCACCTTCCCGCCCGTGACCATGACGTCATGGACTCGGCACCCGTCCCGTACCTGATCCGGATCAAGGGACACCTCGGCGCCACCGTGCTGTCGGCGTTCCCAGCCCTGGCGCCGCAGCAGCACGGCGGACACACCGTGCTCACCGGCCTGCTGGACCGATCGGCGCTGTACGGCGTGCTGGCCGAGATCGAGGCGCTCGGCCTGGACCTCCTCGAGATCCGAAAGCTCACCCAGAACGCACCTCATCAGAACCAGGTCACCGCGGCTCACGCTGACGGCCCTCCCGACGCAGCGCCCGGGACCGGCGCCAGCTGACCCAGGCGTGATCGGCCCGGCGCACTGCCTGCGGAAGACCGGTTCCGCGGAGCTGGCTGGCCCCTGCCCACGGCGCGGGTGCCGCGCCCCGACGTGCCAGCCGACCGTGTCCGGCAGCACCGCCGTCTCCAGTCGTCGACCCGAAATGACGTGTCGAGCGCTGCGGTCCGGGCGGTGGTGACGCTGCGTCAGCCGAGCGCACGGTCGAGGTTGAAGGCGGCGCTGATCAGCGAGAGGTGGGTGAACGCCTGGGGGAAGTTGCCGAGCCGTTCGCCGGTTGGGCCGATCTCCTCGGCGAAGAGACCGAGGTGGTTGGCGTAGGTGAGCATCTTCTCGAAGGCGAGCCGGGCCTCCTCCAGTCGGCCCGCACGGGTCAGTGCCTCCACATACCAGAAGGAGCAGATCGAGAAGGTGCCCTCCGAGCCGTGCAGGCCGTCCGGAGTGGTGGTCGGGTCGTAGCGGTAGACCAGCGAGTCGGAGACCAGGTCCGCGGTGAGCGCGTCCAGGGTGGAGAGCCACCTGGGGTCGGTGGGCGAGACGAACTTGGCCATCGGCATCATCAGCAGCGAGGAGTCCAGCTCACTGCCGTTCAGTGACTGGACGAACGCCTCCCGCTCGGTCGACCAGCCGCGGGTCATGACCTGCCGGTAGATCGCGTCGCGGGACTGCCGCCAGCGGGGCAGATCTGCGGGGAGGCCGCGCCGGTTCGCCATCCGCATCGCCCGTTCCAGCGCCACCCAGCACATCAGCCGCGAGTACACGAAGTCCCTGCGGCCCGCGCGGGTCTCCCAGATTCCCTCGTCAGGCTGGCCCCAGTGCTCGCAGAGCCAGTCCGCCACCGCGCCGACCTCCTCCCAGTCGGCGCTGCTGATCGGCTGCCCCCACTTGTCGGACAGGTAGACGGAGTCGATCATGGCGCCGTAGATGTCCAGCTGGAGCTGACCGGTGGCGGCGTTGCCAACCCGGACCGGTGCGGAGCCCAGGTGGCCCTCCAGATGGGGCAGTTCGAACTCGGGCAGCTCACTGCGCCCGTCGATGCCGTACATCATCTGCAACGGGCCGGTCGCAGCGCCGCCTCTCATGCGTTCGCAGAGGAACCCGATGAACGCCTCAGCCTCCGAAGTGAACCCAAGGCGCAGCAGGGCGTATACGCAGAAGGCGGCGTCGCGGACCCACACGTACCGGTAGTCCCAGTTGCGTTCGCCGCCGACCTGCTCGGGCAGGCTCGTGGTCGGCGCGGCCACGATCGCGCCGGTCGGCACGTAGGTGAGCAGCTTCAGCACCAGCGTCGAGCGGTGCACCATCTCCCGCCACCGCCCGTGGTAGCGCGACCCGGCCAGCCAGTGGCGCCAGAACCGCACGGTCGCCTCGGCCTGCTCCTGCGCCTCGGCGCGCGGGCACGAACGGGCCGGGACGTCGTCGCCGATCTGGTCGAGGGCGAAGACGTGGGACTCGCCCTCGAGGAGCTTTAAGTGCGACCACGCGTCCACCCCGTCGCTCTCCAGCCGTGCGGTGGCGGTCAGCGCGAGGGTCAGCGACGGAGAGCGGAACACCGCGACCGGGCCTTCCAGGTGCGCGGTGTGCTCTTCGGCGCCGTAGCCGAAGCGCGGGGCCGATGCGCGCCCGGAACGGGAGGGCTCCCCGGACGCAGACCACCCGCCGGATCAGCCGGTGCCGGGCCGCCTCGGGCGACTTGGATGAGAACGACGGGGACGACTCGTCGGCCACGGGCATGAAGTCCTGGATCTCCGCCACCCCGTCGGCGGAGAAGAACCGCGTGATCAGCACGTTCGTGTCGGGGAAGTAGAACTGCCGGGTGCGGGTCGGGACATCGGCGGCCAACTCGAACGCCCCGCCCCGGTCGGCGTCGAGGATGGCCCCGAACACACTGGGCGAATCGAAGCGCGGACAGCAGTACCAGTCGATGGTGCCGTTCGTGCCGACCAGGGCGGCGGTACGAAGATCGCCGATCAGACCGTGCTCGGAGATCGGTATGTAGCGGGAGTCGTCTGCCGGCTCGAAACCAGTCGTGTCGAACGCCATGTCGGCCTCCCCCGCCGCTGCGGCGCTGGCCCGGAAATGAAGCCTTGCTTCTCAATGCTAGATCGCCACTCAAGGACAGCCACCGGCCCTTCAACCACGGAGCTGGCCGTCGGCCGAACAGGCGGCCCAAGGCCACCACCCAGGACGCCCGTAGACCAAGGACGGCAGTGCCCGGTGGCGACCATGGTGCGGGCCCTGGAGGGCGGCGCGGCCGATGTGCGGGTCATGCCGGGTCGGGTGCTGTCCCTGGGGTATCGTCGGGCCGACCGGACGGCCGCATAGCCGGTGAGCAGGGCGCCGCCGGGGCGACCCCGACCGCGCCGGCGAGATCCTGGTCCGCCTGGTCAAGCGGCCCCGCTCTGCCCTCCCACTTCGTCATCGGCGCCGGAGCCGTCCAGATGGCCCAGGACTACTCCCGCCGCCAGCTCTCCGAGGCTGCCGCTTGGGAACCGGTGGGCCGCTGCGCCGACTTCGGTCAGGACTAGCCGATCGACTTCCCCGACTACCCCTGGGAAACCGCCGAGCGGTGATAGGCCAGGTCACCAGCAAGACCGCACTCGTCACCGGCCGCCGCCGCAAGAGGTACCTTCGCGAACCTCTGGACAGTGACCTTCGACGAGAACGCCAAGTGCGCCATGGTTCCGCATGTGCAGCCACCAGGTCGTCCCGATCGACGAGCCGCCACCGGCCAGGTCTCCCTTTCAGCTCATAGCGGGGCGTTCGCGCTCGCTTGCCGGTGGTCGGCGGCACCATCCACTCGGTCTCAGCCGCTTGGGTGGCATGTCAACGACGACGAATCACCAGGTTCCGGTGATGAGCGCTCACCTGCCTCGGCGCGAGTCTGACACCGCGGCCTCCTCCGAGCTGGACCGCCGGGGACGAACGGAGCAGACGATGAGTGATCGAGTGGCGTTGGTGGCCGGAACGGGCGGTGTCCTCGGCCGGGCGGTCGCGCTGAGGCTGGCCGACGCCTGGTTCACCGTGGTGGAGGTCGACCACAACGCGGACGGGTCTCGAGGAACTGCCGGAGGGCATCCCCAGGGTGCCCGGCGACGTCGTCGACCCCGCCGTCCCGAAGGCACTCGCCTGGGCCTCGGCGCGGGCAGTTCCCGCTCGCGAGGTCATCAACCGGTACTTCGACGAGGTGCCGAGGCTGACGGACCAGGTGGGCGTCGCGGAGGCGGAGCAGCTCACCGCGGCGGCTGCCAAGGAAGAAGGGTCACTGAGATGACGGGTCGTCTGGCAGGAAAGGTCTGCGTCGTCACCGGCACGGGCGGCAGCATGGGACGCGCCACCGCGCTGGTCTTCGCCCGGGAGGGCGCGCTCGTCGTCGGTTGCGACGTGGCGGTCGAACGGGCGCAGGAGACGGCCGAGCTGGTCCGGGCGGCGGGCGGCTCGATGGTGTCGCTGCAGCCGTGCCCTCTGTCCGATCCCGCCGAGTGCGCACGGCTCGTCGATTTCGCGGTGGGTGAGTACGGCCGGATCGACGTGCTGTTCAACCTCGCCGCCCGCAGCCGCTTCGCCTGGATCGAGGAGGTCACCGACGAGGACTGGGACAGCACCCGCCGGAACGAGGTCGACCTGGTCTTCTACCTCACCCGCGCGGCCTGGCCGCTCTTGAAGGCCAGTCGCGGCGTGGTGGTGAACATGGCCTCCCTGAACGGCTCCCTCAGCTTCAAACTACTGCCGTCGCTGTCCCACACGACGAACAAGGCCGCGGTCATCGGCATGACTCGTCAACTAGCCCTGGAGGGAAGCCAGCACGGAATCCGCGTCAACTCGATCTCGCCGGGCCTGATCGAGAGCAACGCCACCCGAGGAGACCTGGCCGACGGCGAGTGGGCCCGCCAGATGACCAGCCGCACACTCCTCGGCCGGTTCGGCCGCCCCGAGGAGGTGGCCGACGTCGCGCTGTTCCTCGCGTCCGACGAGAGCTCCTACATCACCGGCATCGACCTGGTCGTCGACGGCGGCATGAAGGTCTGGTGACCGGTGCCGTACCGAAGTCCCCGCAGCCATGAAGGATCAACCACAGGAGACCATGATGACCATCAAAGCCCCGACGCCGGGCCGGTATGACATCGACGTCCCGCGCTCGCAGATCACCTTCACCACCAAGCACATGTTCGGGCTCGGCACGGTCCGCGGCAGCTTCCAGCTACGCGGCGGCACCGTCGCCCTCGCCGAACCGCTGACCGCGACCCGCGTGGACGCCGTCGCGGACGCGGCCAGTTTCGACACCGGCAACGAGAAGCGGGACCGCCAGGTGCTGTCCAAGACGCTGCTGGACACCGCCACCTACCCGGACATCGCCTTCACCTCGACCGCTGCCGAACAGGACGCGACCGGCGCCTGGACGCTTCAGGGACACCTGACCGCGCACGGCGTCCGCGCACCGGTCACCTTCACGGTCGCGAAGGCCGAAGTCGACGGGGAGGAGATCGCGGTGGAGGCCACCGCGACCGTCGACCGCTACGCCCACGGCGTCACCAAACTCAAGGGCATGGCCGCGCGACGCCTGCGGCTGACCGCGAGCATCCGGGCCCGTCGCGTCGACGGCGGCCGCGCGTAACGGGACCGCCGCGGAAGGACTGAACCTCATGAGCACCCTCAAGATCGCCGTCATCCTCGGCTCCACCCGTCCCGGCCGCAACGGCAAGCAGGTGGCCGACTGGGTCGTCGACCGTGCGGGGGCGCGCACCGGCGCCGAGTACGAGCTGATCGACCTCGCCGACTGGCCGCTGCCCTTCATGGACGAGCCGCTGCCGCCGTCCATGGGCCAGTACCAGGGCGAGCACACCAAGGCGTGGGCTGCCAAGGTCGCCGCGTTCGACGGCTACGTCTTCGTCACCCCCGAATACAACCACTCGATCCCCGCCGTGCTGAAGAACGCCATCGACTTCGCCTACGCGGAGTGGAACAACAAAGCCGCCGCCTTCGTCTCCTACGGCACCGTCGGCGGCGTCCGCGCGGCCGAGCACCTGCGCACCATTGCCAGCGAGGTCCAGCTCGCCCACGTCCGCCAGCAGCTGTGCTTCTCGCTGTTCACCGACTTCGAGGAGTTCTCCCTGTTCAAGCCCGCCGCACACCACGACGCCGGGGCCACCAAACTGTTCGAGGAGATCGAGGCCTGGTCCACGGCCATGAAGACCTTGCGTGGCTGAGCAGACCCGCCACCGGCGCACCACGGGTCAGACCCCGCAGACACTCCGGCTGGAGCGGCCATGTCCGAACACAGGCCTCCCATCGCCTCCGCCGGGTCGTTCGCCCTCGGCCCGTGGCACGTGCGCCGCATCGGATAGCCCCCGGCCGTGCGAATCACCTCAATCCGGCGATGCTTCCTCACCTTCCTGGTGGTAACGCTCGCAGTAGCCCACCTCCCAGATAGGAGTCCGACATGACAGAGGCGCTCGACTGGAACGCGAAGACCATCGCGGAGTTCCGAGCGAACGAGGGCAGGGTCGGCGGGGTCTTCGAGGGCGCTCCGCTGGTCCTGGCGCATCACCGCGGCCGCAAGAGCGGGCGGGAGTACGTCACCCCGATGATGTACCTCCCGCACGAGACCGAGTCGGACATCATCTACGTCTTCGCAACCAAGGGCGGAGCGCCCACCAACCCGGACTGGTACCGCAACTTGATCGCCGTCGGTGTCGGTAGCGTCGAACGCGGAACTGAGACATACCAGGTGACCGTCCGCGAATTGACCGGCGCCGAACGCGACCGCATCTACGCCGAGCAAGCGCGGCGCTACCCAGGCTTTGCCGGTTACGCACACCAAACTGCTGGAGTCCGCACCATTCCTGTGCTCGAACTTCGACGAGCGTAGCCCACACCCCTAACCCCGCCCGTTCACCGAGGCCAAGGCCCCAACGAGTCGAAGGAGAGAGAACATGCCAAAGGCGGTCAGGTACGACGAGTTCGGCGGGATCGACGTCCTTCGGGTCGACGAAGTGGAACGCCCGACGCCCGGGGACGTACAGGTCCTCGTCCGTGTGAAGGCGGCCGGCATCAACATCAGTGAGGCGGTCATCCGCACGGGGGCGTTGGCGCAGATGTTCCCGTCGACGTTCCCGTCCGGGCAGGGCAGCGACCTCGCCGGGGTCATCGAGGAGGTCGGCGCCGGGGTCGCCGGATTCTCGCCCGGCGACGAGGTGATCGGGTTCAGCAACAAGCGGGCCTCCCACGCCGAGCTGGTCCTGGTCGAGGCCGGTGACCTCACGCGCAAGCCGGAGAAGATCTCCTGGGAGGTGGCAGGCGGGCTGTATGTCGTCGGCGTAACCGCGTGGGGTGCGGTACACGCCGTCGACCCCAAGGAGGGCGAGACCGTCGTCATCTCCGGTGCCGCCGGCGGGGTCGGCTCGCTCGCCGTCCAGCTCGCGCGCCGGACCGGGGCCACGGTCATTGGTCTGGCGAGCGAAAGCAACCACGAGTGGCTGAAGAGCCGCGGCGTAATCCCGGTCGCGTACGGTGACGGCGTCGCGGAGCGGATCAGGGCCGCCGCGCCCAGCGGCGTGGACGCGTTCATCGACACCTACGGCGACGGGTACGTCGAGCTGGCCCTCGGCCTCGGCGTCACGACCGAGCGGATCGACACCATCGCCGACTTCGCGGCCGCCGAGAGGTACGGGGTGAAGACTGACGGGGGGACAGCGGCCGGTGCGGGCGCGAAGGTGCTCGCCGTGCTTGCCGACCTGACCGCCGAGGGACACCTCGAGGTGCCGATCGCGAACATCTACCCCCTGTCGCAAGTCCGCGAGGCCTACAGCGAGCTCGAACGCCGCCATACCCACGGCAAGATCGTCCTCAAGCCCTAGGTGTGCTGACCGGACAGGAGGCGACGTTCCGCGAAGTACCAGTTGCCGTCGCGCTTGACGAACTGGTCGAGGTAACGGATGGCAGCGATCATGATCGTGCGCTGCGGGGGCTCGTCGCGGGAGATGTGGTGGGCGAGGCAGTAGCCTTCGCCGGTGGCCCGGTCGCCGTCGAGGGCGATGGTGCTCTGGCCGTTGAAATGGGTGGTGGCCTGGTAGGAGTTCAGGTTGTCGAACACCGGGGCAAGGGAGTCGCGGCCATGGAGTTCCTGTGTGGGCTCGGCCGCGGTGGCGTCCATGAAGACGAGGAAGCGGGTGTCTTCGGTGAACAGCGCGATCTGGCCCTTCGCGTCGCGGCGGTCGGCGCAGTGCGCGTAGGCGTCGACCAGCTCTCGGATGGCCAGGCGATCAGCGGCTTCCTGCGGTGAGATCTGCGGGTGGGCGGACATAGCGGCTCCGTTCGAAGTTCGAAATGACGGCGAGCGCGGCGGCGGGCACGACGCCACAGCTGCCCCGCCGCACCAGCAACATCACTATTCCCGGCCACGTAACCCCACTCACCGCCAGGCGGTCATGTACCGTCACATGTCGTTCGCCGGGAACCGGCCCGTTGCCTGTCCTGCACGTACTTCGACCGGCTCTCTCGGGCGCCTTCAGGAAGCCGAGAGCCTGGGGGACGGCAGCCTCGGTGGGGTCACTGCCCTTACGGGCGATGGCCCTGGGGCCATCCCTGGGCGTCGAAGACGGCGATGGGGTCCAGGTAGTCGCGCCAGTGTGTCACCTTGCGGTCCTGAATGGTCACGACGGAGACGAAGCGGTTGTCGTAGGGCCGCCCCGTCAGGACGGACGTACCGTGGACTTCGTACTCCAGGACGACCACCGAGGTCTCACGGTCCCGGTGCACGCGGATGTTGTCCGCACCGTCCAGCTGCATGTAGTCGCCGTAGTCGCGGTACAGGTCAATGATCCCTTCGCGTCCCTCGATCCGCCGGGGGTACCCGGGCACGGTGATCACGTACTCGAAGACCACGTCCTCGGTCAGCAGGTCGTAGAAGTCCTCACCGTCGACCAGGCCGTCCAGCCCTTCCTTGATGATGCGGAAGAAGGGGCTGTTCGCCCCGACCAGTGGCGTGTCGTCGCTGACGGTCTTGCTCACTTCGCCTCCGGGGTCCACGTGTGGGCGTCGCGCTCGGCGAACGCGCGGAAGGGGGTGGCCTGCTGGCCGGTGACCTTCTCGATGTCGCCGGTGGGCGTGGAGCCGTTGCCGGTGACGATGGCGTCGGTGAGCCAGCGCATCATCGCCGCGTAGTCGGCGGGGACGCCCGCGGCGACCGCGCCGTTGATCCACGTCTCCTGGTCGATGTCGCGGTAGGCGACGGGGCGGCCGCTCACAGCGGCAAGGACGTCCGCGACGTCACCGAAGGTGAGGGCCTGCGGGCCGGTGAGCGAATAGGTGGCGCCGGCGTGGGTTTCGGGGTCCAGCAGTGTTTCGGCCGCGACCGCTGCGATGTCGGCCGCGTCGACGAAGGCTTCCGTGTTGCTGGCGCTCGGGACGGTGATCACTCCGTCGATGACCGGGATGTGGCCGTCGGCGAAGTTCTGCATCACCCACGCAGGGCGCAGGACCGAGTACGTGATGGTGCTGCGGGAAGCCAGATCGGCCTCGACGGCCGCGATGTCGATCTGGGGCGGGGCCTGGTCGGCGTTGTAGACGCTGAGGTAGGTGACGTGCAGCACGCCGGCCGCCTCGGCGAGGTCCAGGAACGCGCCGACCTGGTCTGCGTAGCTCACGCGCATCGTGGGTGTGACCAGGTAGAGGCGGTCGGCGCCGGCCAGGGCCGCCGCGTGGGTGGCCGGGTCGTCCCAGTCGAACCGGACGTCCGCTCCGCTTCGCGCCGCGGTACGGGTGGCGCTTCCCCGCCGGACGAGCGCGTCGGCCAGCAGCGAACCGGTCCGGCCGGTGCCGCCCAGGATGAGCGTGGTGGAGGCTTCATTGTTCATGACTCCATGCTTGCGGCCCTGGGCGAGACAAACCATGCGTGATTCGCTCGTCTTTTTACGCGATGCTCTCGTGTCTTGACCCTGGCTGCTCGTGCTGGTCAAGCTGGTCCCGTGGACTTGCTGACCGACCACCTGGTGCGGGCGCGCGCCGTCGGCGCGGTGTTCGCACGGACGGTCGCCGAACCACCGTGGGGACTGCGGCTGGGCGGTTCGATACAGCTGTCGGTGCACACAGTGGTCCGCGGCCGGGGCTATCTCTGGCTGGACACCCCCGGCAGCACTGTGGAGCTGATACCGGGAACCGTCACGCTGGTGCGCGGCGGACCGGACCACTACATCGGGCACGAGCCGGGCACCGCATGCCTGGAGCCGGAGGAGTTCCGGGCACGCCACGCCCAGATGGCCCCCGGGGACAACCCTCAGGCCACCGTGTTCCTGTGCGGCGCCTACCAGTTCTCCGGAGATGTCGGCGCCGGGCTGCTCAACGCCCTGCCCCAGGTGATGACCCTCTCGGCAGCCGACGACGACCCGCTGCGGGACGTGATCACGTTGCTGTCCCGGGAGCTGGTCCGCAGCGAACTCGCCCAGCAGATCGTCCTGGACCGCCTCCTGGACTTGCTGCTCGTCCTGGCTATCCGCAGCGACTTCCGCCGCAGCGCGACCGCACCGCGCTGGTACCGGGCATCCGCGGACCCTCGGCTGGGCGCCGCGCTGCAAGCCATGCACGAGAACGCGGCCCACCCGTGGACAGTCCCTGAACTCGCCGCGATCAGCGGCCTGTCCCGCGCCGCATTCGCGCGGGCGTTCCGGGACGCACTCGGCCAAGCCCCCGTGCAGTATCTGACCGAATGGCGCATGACCCTCGCCCGCGACCACCTGCGCGCCGACGACCTCAGCCTGGCCCAGATCGCCGACACCATCGGCTACGGCTCGCCCTTCGCATTCGCCGCAGCCTTCCGCCGACACCACGGAGAACCACCCGGAACCTGGCGACAGAGGGAACGAACAACACACACGACTGCTGACCACCCATCCCGGCTCGTGAACGGCGATCGGCCGCGCACGCCGCCCAGCAGGACCGCGGCCTCCGACCGCAGCAGCACGATGACACAGCCGCCCCCGCGGGCTCCCCGTGCCGGACCGGCAAGGGCAAGGTGGCGATCCAGTACCACACCGCCCGCTTCCGACTCGTGCCCCAGCTCGCCAAGACGCTCAGCGTGCCGACCCCCGCCGTACGCAAGCCGGGCGCGGTGTGGACGGAGCTGCCCCGGCCGGCCAGCGCCGGCGTCGAACCGGTCGGGCACGTCCGCATCGGCTAACGCCCGCGCGTCGACCGCCCGCCAGTCCCTCGACTCCCAGCTCGACTCCCTCACGGCGGTGGGGGCAACCCGGGTCTTCTCGGAGAAGATCTCCACCCGCGCCACCCGCCGCCCCGAACTGGGGGCCGCCGTGAAGCTCGCCAGGGAGATTCGCTCCTCCGGCGTCGCCGTGACCCTCGTCGTCCACGAGCACAACCGGCTCGGCCGCGGCATCGAGCTCGCCATACTAGGAACTGAAGGCGAGCGACGTCGGCCTGGAGTTCCTGACCGGGGAGCTGAAGGGCTCGCACGACCCCTCCGGAATCGTGTTCACCGCGCCCGCGGCCATGTCCGGGATGGAGCGCGAGTACATCCGCGACCGCACCCTCGAAGGGCATGAGTCCGCCTGCAAGCGAGGCAAGACCATCGGCGGGGCGGGCGTGACCGACGAGGACATGCTGTCTATGGCCCTGCACCTACGTGACCAGCAGATGAGCCTGCGCGACATCGCCAAGCGGCTCGTCATCACCACCGGCGCGAAGAAGGGCCAGCACCCCTCGCCCGCTACCGTCATGCGGATGCTCCGCGAACACGACGGGCAGGCCGCCACGGCGGTGAGCACGTGATCCCCCGGCTACTTTGCGGCTGGTGTCTGGGCTAGCCACGGTGCGGCACCTGGAGACCTCCTGAGCCCTCGTCTCGGCCACCAGCCGGTGCTGGCCACCTCCGGCACCGTATCGTCGTCGGCGATGTCCAGGCCCGGTTACTCCCCCAGCAGCCGGTTGTCGCGTGCAGGGCGGGCAGGCTCGGCATTCCGGGGACCGGTGGATACGCCGGGCGCTCGTCGTCCGGCGCGCGCCGCATGACGTTCCATCCGGCTCCGGTCGGCCACCTGCCGTTGCTTGCGAGCGCCGACTGAGTGGGGCGGTGCTTCGGTGGATCCTGCGGGACCGGGGCTACTCCGAACGGATCTCCGTGATGATCGTGTAGAGCTCGATGATGACGCCGTCGCTGGTGCGGGCGATGTCCATGCCGCTGACCACCGGTAGCGGGCCGTCGGAGGGGCCCCACTGGAAGCCGAGGTGGCCGATGTCGTCGAGTTCCGACGCGGTGCCGGCGGGCCGAAAGACCCAGTCCGGGTTTTCGGCGAGCAACTCCGTGGCGCGGCGCACGAAGTCCGTGCGCCCGTGGTTGACGCGGTCCGGTTCGTGCCACACCACGTCTTCGGCGTAGTTCTCGGCGATGACCGCGGCCCTGCGGTCCGGGTCGGGTTCGTTGAACACCTCGAGCAGGTTGACTCGCATCAGCTCGGCGGGGGATCCGGTCATGGTGAGTCCCGTCGTGTGGATCGGTCGGTCGCTGTGCGCAGGTCTGCGGCTCCACGCGGCCGGGTGGGTCAGGGCGCGCCGACCGGAGCCGTTCGCAGCGGGGCGAGCGCCGTGGTCCAGGCGATGACCTGGTCGAGCATCGCGTCCAGCGAAGGCAGGTGGTGGCCGCCGGGCTTGAAGACGCTGAAGTTCTCGAAGTCGGTGTGCAGCGAGAGCGTGACCTGTTGGCGTACGTCGGCCATCTGGAGTTCCGCGGCGACCAGGCGCAGCTGCTCGGCGGAGCGTACGCCGCCCGCGACGCCGTAGGAGACCAGGCCGAGGACCTTGTTGTTCCACTCGGCGTAGAGGTGGTCCAGGGCGTTCTTCAGGACGCCGGGGATACCGTGGTTGTACTCGGGGGTGACGATGACGAATCCGTCGTACGCGGCGATCGTCGCGGCCCAGCGCCGGGTGGGTTCGTGCTGGTACTGGCCGAGGGACGGTGGCATCGGTTCGTCGAGGTGGGGGAGGGGGTGCTCGCGCAGGTCGAGCAGCTCGAAGCTCGCGTCGGTCCGACGCGAGGCGTGTTCCAGGACCCAGCGGGCCACCTGGTCGCCGACGCGGTTGGGCCGGGTGCTGCCGAGGATGATGCCGATGGTGGGCATGGTGGGCCTGCCTCTTCGTGGTTGCTTGTGGTGCCCGGAGCCGGTTCGGTCAGCCCGGGACGGTGGCCGAAGCGGTGACGGCGGCGGCGAAGTCGGGCTGCACGCCGAGCTGGGCGAGCATGACGCTGAGGCCGACGTAGCAGTTGAACTCCTTGATCCTGCCGTTCTCGACGTACCAGAAGTCGGCCGTGGGGATGTAGAGCGTGGCGCCGGTGGGGCGGATGGTGCCAGCGGGTGTCTCGAAGGGGCCGGTGAAGGTGCCCCGGATCGTCAGCTCGACGGCGACGACATCACCCGTGACGTGGAACCGGTGCAGTTCGCGGTGCACGTCGGGGGCGAGCGCCCCCATGAAGGCGACGAGGTCGCCGAGGTGCTCACCGCGGTAGCTCTCGCCGGCGACGATGTTGTTGAAGACGCCGTCCTCGGCGAACAGGTCCATGAAGCCCTGCACATCCAGGACGCTGCCCTCGGCTGCTCGGTACGCCGCTCGAACCACGGCTTCCGCGTCGGTGCTCATGGTGCCCTCCCGTACGAGAGAATCCATTCAAACCTTTGATTGAAATTGTAGGGCGCGACTCGGCCGTCCTGTCAAGCAGGCGACCGAATCCAGTCGCAAGTAGGGTCGGCGCGGCGCATTCGCGCACGTCAGGTGCTTATCGGGCCCCTCGGAAGGCGCCGGCGACCACCGGGATGAGCATGCGCTCGATGCGGTCAGCAGGCTCTGTGGCCAACTCGGCCCCGACGGGTGCCAGCGCGAGCCAGTTCAGCATCCCGGCCGCGCAGCGGATCCGGAAGTCGAGCTCGTGCCTGTCGATGTCGGGAAGGTTCACCGCCAGCACCCGCACCGCCTGCCGTCGGGCCAGCTCGAACTTCCCGGCCAGCCGCTCCCACCCCTCGGGCGGCTCGATCCCCACCCGCGCCACGATCCGTATCACCGCCAGATCCCGCCCACCGGCCGCGAGCGCACTCACCATCGGCCGCGCGAACGCCTCGGCCAGCTCGCTCAGCGTCGCGGCGCCGCCCAGGGCATCGAGTTCCCGGATCTGAGCGTCCAGGTACCGCTCCAACGCGTGCTCGATCGTCACCTCGCACAGAGCCTTCAGTGATCCGAAGTGGTAACTCACCGCGGCGACGTTGGCTCCGGCGTTCTGGGTGATCTCGCGGAGGGTCACGCCCTCCTGTCCGCGTTGTGCGAGTAGCTCAAGGGCGGCCGCCAGCAGATCGTCGCGCGTTCGCCGCCCGGCCTCACGGCGAAGGTCCGTCTTCTCTGGGCTCACAAGAGAACTCAAACGACTGTTTGACTTCAATGTCAAGCAGTCGGCAGCGACGGCAGTGCCGCGGGCATCAGCCGGACCCGTCCACGATGGGTGGCCATCGACCTGGTTCTCCTACTCGCGCCGGGCCTTGCGCTGAGCCGGGACCGTCGGGACGCTGGGCGCCGTCGAGCGGCTGGCAGTGGGCAAGGAGCTGGCGGTGCACCGCGGGGACGGCGGTCACACACAGGGTGTGGCCCCTGGCCGCGCCGTACGGTCACTCCCTGGTCGAGCGCGGCGCGCTCGACGGGTTCCAGCCAACCGCCGTGATGCCGATCATGTCGCCGCTCCCTCCGCCGGTCCGGCCGGCGCGGACAGGCCGGGCCTCCACCAGCTCCTTCTGCGCTGGTCTCGCCAGCTGCGCAGCCGGTTGTCCACCGAGATCGTGTACGGATGGCCGGGGCCGAACGTAGCCCGGTAGCCGGCGAGAGCACGCTCCAGCACACCGATGGTTCCAGGCGCTCCAGCCGAAACCCGGCCGCGGCGAAGGTGGCTGGGACGGGCGGGTCGGCAGGGCCAGACTGAACGGGGATCACTGCGTCTTCTCCTGAACGATGTGGGAGGCCGCGTACTGGGCCAGGTTGATCTCGAAATCGGCGAGCCACTGTCCGTCGACGAAGGCTTTGATGATCCGCTGTACCTCGAACAGCTGCTCCTGTCCGCGGGCGCGGCGCAGGAACTGCAGATCCACCGCCTTGTTGATGTGGCCGTCGATCTGGTCGACCAGGCGTGCCTCGTTACTGCCGGCCGGGAGGAACGTGCGGATCATCTCGACGATCTCGTCCCGGGTGATCATGAGGCGGGTGCCGTCGGCGCCGGCGTCGAACTCCGCGAGCCGCTTGCGCAGCAGCACGATCAGCAGGCTGACGGGGTAGGACAGTGAACGGCGCGGAATGAACCGCGGCGGCGCCATGCGCGGGTCCCGGACAGCGTCCTCGTCGTCGGGCATCGACTGCAGGAAGGCGTAGCCCTCCATTTCGTCGACCACCACGCGCAGCCCCATGACCTCGAGGTAGTCCTTCACCCGAGCACTCAGGTACCCCAGCGCGTCCCAAGCCCGCTCGTGGTGGTCACGGAAGACCGGACCCTTGAGCAGCTGGTTGACCGGCAGGGAGAGGGTGTACAGCTGGGGGGCGGGAGTGGAAGGCGTCGTCATCGCCCCTCCTCCTTCTGGTCAATGGCCCAGGCGATGCCGGGGTTGATGCGGGCGAAGGTAACGACGGGCACGGTGGCGACCTGCTGGACGTCGTCCTCGCCGATCCACGTGATCTCTTCTTGGCGGTGGTCGTCGAAGACCGTGGCGAACCCGTCGTCGGGCAGCGCGAAGTAGGCGACCAGCTCGGCGAGCCCCTGCTCCAGGGGATGCTCACGCAGCGTCTCGGCCAAGGACACCTGCGTGCGGGCGCCGAGGGCGTCGTGGACCGCGGCCGTGAGCCGGGCGGGATCGACGTAGACCGTCTCGAACAGCGCGTCGGCGGCGAACTCCTCGTCCCCCGCTTCGATGCCGGTGCTGTCGATCGGTGTCTTGACCAGTGGCGTATACAGCGGCCGTTCCATCGGCAGCGCGATGGCCGGGGCCGCTGCGCCGATCTCGGCGACCAGATCCACGGCCGGCACGTCTCGCAGCGCCAGTGCGTGGGTCTCGATCGCGCGTACCAGCTCCAGGACACGGCGGTCTTCCGAGCGCACCTGGTCATCGAGGAATCGGCGTAGCTGGTCCGGGCTTCCTCAAGAGCAAACAGAGCGCGGTCAACACACTCGGCAACTACACCGTCTCAGCCTGGGTCAAGATCAACTCAGCACTCGGCACCACCGCCGTCTGCCAGGGCACCACCCAACACCAAGCCTTCTACCTCTCCTACGACAGACCCAGCGGCGCCTGGATGTTCCAGACCAGCACCACCAACGACGAGAATTCCGACTTCCCCACCGCGGAAGGAGACGCCAACACCGGCCCGATCGGCACCTGGACCCACTTGGTCGCCACTTTCCGGGCACCGGTCGCCGGGGACTCCAGCACCGGCAGCATGGCCCTCTACCAGAACGGCACACTGGTGGGGACCGCCACCAACCTCAGCCCCCAGTACGACTCCTCCATGCCCCTGACCATCGGCGGCTGCGTCAACAGCGCCTCCGCCACAACCCCCTATCTGGCCTTCCCCGGCTCCGTCGCCGACGTCCACGTCTACCCGCGCACACTGTCGGCAACCGAGGTCAGCGCACTGCACTGACCGCGCAATGCACCTCCGGCCCCGCCGCTCCCGTGCGAGAGCGGCGGGCCCTCCCCAGGTCTCGGACGCGCCAGGCACACCAGAGCCACAGTCGCAGGCCCCACGCCTCGTGAGCCGGAAGCTTCATCAGCACCACCGTCAAAACCGTCTACCAGCTCTCCCTCCGCCCCGACCTCCGGCCTGCTCCGACTCACGACCAAGATCCGGACCATAGGCGGACCAGACTCTGCCACCCCCTGGATAACCCGCGCATTCACACAGGTCATGAGCGCGGAAATCCTGTACCACCAGCAGACGAAGAACCTGCTGGCACTTGACCGCGGAGTTACGAACGCAGCGGGGGAAGTGACCTACGGCAGTTGCCAGTCCACCGGCTGCGCGCCCTGCCGCAGCAGCAGGTCGTTAGCCCTGCTGAACGGACGGGAACCGAAGAACCCCCGGTCCGCCGACATCGGAGACGGATGAGCCGACTCGATCGCCGGAAGATCCCCCAGCAACGGCCGCAGATTGCGCGCGTCACGCCCCCACAGGATCGACACCAGCGGCTTCCCCCGCCCGGCCAGCGCCCGGATCGCCTGCTCGGTGACCTCCTCCCAGCCCTTGCCCCGATGCGCCGCCGGCTTACGAGGAGCCGTCGTCAACGCCCTGTTCAGCAACAGCACACCCTGCTGTGTCCACGGCGTCAGATCACCGTTCGACGGCCTCGGCAGCCCCAGATCGGTGTTCAGCTCCCGGAAGATGTTCTCCAGGCTCCCCGGCAGCGACCGCACCTCGGGAGACACCGCGAAACTCAGCCCGATCGCCATCCCCGGTGTCGGATAGGGATCCTGACCGACGATCAGGATACGGACGTCGTCGAAGGGCTGCTGAAACGCCCTCAGGACGTTCGCGCCGGACGGCAGATACGTACGGCCCGCCGCTATCTCCGCCCGCAGGAAGTCCCCCATCGCCGCGATACGTCCGGCCACCGGCTCAAGGGCCTTCGCCCAGCCCGGCTCAACAAGTTCATGCAAAGGTCGTGGCGCCACGCCGCGTCACTCTACTGCCACACACAGACGCCCCGAACACACGGGGACTCCCCGCACCAAGACCGTCCCACAGGCGCTACTCTTCCTCCCCATCGAGATCTTCCAACCGGTCCAGCAGATCACGCAGCCGGTCACCAAGGAGGAGGGGAGCTTGTTCCGCCCAGTGCTCAAGCCACTCCGCCACCGTCATCATCCTCGGCCCGCCCTTCGCACCCGATACACAGATCCCGAAACTCCCGCACACGCGGTAGGGCTGTCGTTCTCGGTGGCGCCGGAGGTGCGTCCGCTGCCCGGCAGTCTGATCAACATCTTCCGGGAGCTGAACACCGATCTGGGGCTGGGCCAGCCCTCGAACGGCGACCTCACGCCCTGGACCCGGCAGGGGGTGCTGCTGCTCAACAGGGCGCTGACCACCGCGCCGCGCAAGCCGGGCGCGCACCGGGGCAAGGGCTGGGAGGAGGTCACCGAGCAGGCGATACGGGCGCTGGCGGCGCGCGGGAAGCCGCTGGTGTCGATCCTGTGGGGCAATGACGCGCGCAATCTGCGTCCGCTGCTCGGCGATCTGCCGTCGGTGGAGTCCGCGCATCCGTCGCCGTACTCGGCCGACCGCGGGTTCTTCGGTTCCCGGCCGTTCAGCAGGGCCAACGACCTGCTGGTCCGGCAGGGCGGACAGCCGGTGGACTGGCGCCTGCCATGACCGCCGCGCCGGGCGACCGCAGCTTCCTCGCCGTCGACTCGGGCGGCTCGGGACTGCGGGTCGCCGTCGGCGACGGCACGGGGAGCGGGCCGCTGGGCCTGCGTGAGTCGGCGGTGCCGGTGCGCACCGGGGAGCGGGGCATCGACGCCGGGCATCTGATGCGACAACTGGTGCCCATGGTGCGGGAGTTGGCCGCCGAGAACGGGGTCACCCGGGTGGCCGCGGCCGTTGTCGGCGCCGCCGGGCTCGCGAGCCTGGGCGACGCCCTGCGAGCCGAGCTGCCCGGCGCCCTGGCGCGGGAGTTCGGGGTGCGGACGCTGGCGCTCGCTGCCGACGCCGTGACGGCGTACGCGGGCGCCCTCGGGCCGCGGCCGGGTGCCGTGGTCGCGGCGGGCACAGGGCTGATCGCGGTCGGCACCGACATGACGCGCTGGCGGCGTGCGGACGGCTGGGGTCATCTGCTGGGCGACTGCGGCGGCGGGGCGTGGATCGGCCGGGCCGGTCTCGAGGCGGCGCTGCGCGCCCACGACGGGCGGGACGGCGGCTCCGCCGTGCTGCTGGCGCGCGCCGAGGAGCGGTTCGGGCCGGTGTCGGGGCTGCCCGGGAAGCTGTATCCGCGCCCCGACCGTGCCGCCGTACTGGCGTCGTTCGCGCCCGAGGTGGCCGGGGCCGCCCCGGGCGACCCGGTCGCGGCCGGCATCCTGCGCATGGCGGCCCGTCACATCGCCGACTCGGCCGCCGCGGTGTGCCCTGACGACGGCACGCCCCGACTGGCCGTCACCGGCGGTCTGGTCAAGCTGGGCGAGGCTCTCCTCGTGCCGCTGGGGGAGGCACTGGCCCTGCGGCTGCCGCACGCGCGGCGGGTCGCGGCGGAGGGCGACGCGCTGCACGGCGCGGTGCGTATCGCGGGCGACCTGGCGTCCGGCACGCTCGCGCTGCCGATGGACGAGAACATGCTGAACGTCATCACCACGCAGGAAATCACCGTAAAGAGGGATTGACCGGGCAGTGGTGTCGCGACCCGGCAGACCGGAATCGTATGCCGATCAGTTCCTGATCCGTGCGTAACTCATCAGACAAAACAGGACGGATACCGCTCACCTGACCCCTCCCCGAACAGAGAAGCCCAGGAAACCAGTAACATGCGGCGCCATGAGCTCCCCCACTGGGCCCGCGTCCGGCCTGCCAGTACGAATGCCGCGACCCCGCCAGCCCGGACGGCACCGCCGCCCCGAACCGCTGGTGGCTCCCGAGGGCGCGCCCGCGCTCGTCCTCGCGGTGCCAGGCGCGCCCAGCGCCACCACACGTGGCCTCGCCGAGGAGGTCGTGAGCATCGCCCGCTCCGAGCTGCCCGGCCTGGACGCGCGCATCGCCTACCTCGACGGTGACGATGCGGAGTACCCCACGCTCCAGGCCATCCTGACGCACGCCGCCGAGGAGCGCACCGCCCGCTACGAGCGTGCCGTCGCCGCCGGTGTGGCCGTGAAGGAGCCCGAGGGCCCCGTCGCCGTGGTCGTGCCGCTGCTCGCCGGACCGGACAACGCGCTGCTGCGCCGGGTCCGACAGGCCGTCATGGACAGCCGTATCGCGGCCGAGCTGACCGATGTCCTCGGGCCGCACCCGCTGCTCGCCGAGGCGCTGCACGTCCGGCTGTCCGAGGCCGGTCTGGCCCGCGCCGACCGCGCCCGTCTGTTCACCGTGGCGACCGCCGCGGACGGCATCATCCTGGCGTCCGTCGGCGGCGACGAGGCGGTGCAGGCCGCCGGGATCACCGGCATGTTGCTCGCCGCGCGCCTGGCCGTGCCGGTGATGGCGGCGGCCCTGGACGAGGACGGTTCGATCTCCTCCGTCGCCGAGCAACTGCGCAACTCGGGCTCGCAGCAGCTGGCCCTGGCGCCGTACCTGATCGGCCCCGAGATCGAGCCGGGTCTGCTGGAGGCGGCGGCCGCGGAGGTGGACTGCGCCACGGCCGAGCCCCTCGGCCCGTACCCGGCGATCGGCAAGCTCGCCCTGGCCAAGTACACGTCGGCCCTGGGCATCGCCCAGCCCCAGGGCACGCCGACCCACTGACGGCGGCCACACCGGACCTGGCAGGACGACAGGACGGAACCCTGCGAAGGGCCCGCCCCCACGGTTGGGGGACGGGCCCTTCGCAGTGCCTGGCGTGCCCGACCGCACGGCCCCACGGGGACCACCGTAGGGGCGGCCGTGCGGAGGCCGCCCAGGGACCGCCCGGGGTCGGCATATGGACCCGTCCGACGCAATCCCGCAGACCGCTCCCGCGGGCCATTCAAGACGCCGACCGGCACGGAAGACTGGCACGACCGTGTGGCGAAGCGCTGGTGCACCTCGCCGACCCGTGCACCCGCTGTACCCGAGCCGCCCGCAGGCGGCGCCCGGACGGGCCGTGGGCCGCGTCAGCGCGAGCGGTGGGCCCCGCTCAGCGCGAGCCATGGCACGGGCCGTAGCGCGGAGCGCAAGGCTCCGGTGTGTTTCAGCCGAAGTTCAGCCGAAGACCACGCACGACGCCGCGGTCACGCGGACCGAACCGCCGCGGCGGGGAATCCCGGTGTGCGGGTCGACCGCGAACCAGGTCACGTCGCCGGAGCGCTCGTTGGCGGCGTACAGGAAGCCGCCCGACGCGGCGAGCGCACGCGGCCAGCGGCCCCCGCAGGGCTCCGTGGCGACCAGCCGCAGGTCCTCTCCCCGGGCCTCCCCCTCCCCCGCCACGTCGAACACCGACAGCACGTCCGCGCCGCGCGTGGCGGTCCACACGAAGCGGCCGTCGGACGAGACGACGATGCCCGACGGATAGGCGTCACCGACCGGAGCCCCCGGCAGCACCGATGTCTCGGTCAGGGGCTGCAGCGCGCCGCTCACGGCGTCCCAGCGGCACACGGTGACGGTCGGGGTCAGCTCGTTGACCACGTACGCATACCGGCCGTTCGGGTGAAAGGCCAGATGGCGGGGTCCGGAGCCGGGGCGCAGGGCGAACTCCCGGTGCAGGGCGAGGGCCCCGCTCGCCAGCGTGCACACCCGTACGGAATCGGTGCCGAGATCGACGCTGACGACCCAGCGGCCACTGGGATCGGGCTGCACGTGGTGGGCGTGCGGACCGCGCTGCCGCGGGGTGTGCAGCCCCGAGCCGGTGTGGCGCAGCCGTCCGGACGGGACGGGCGCGAGGGTGCCGTCGGCGCCGACGGGCACGGCGGTGACGCTGCCGCAGCCGTAGTTGGCGGTCAGTACGTGCCCGTCGAAGAGGCTGAGGTGGGTGGGCCCGCCGCCGACGGGCACCGGGCGCCCGGTGAGCCGGGGTGCGCCACCGGTGACGCGGTACGCGGCCACCGTGCCCTCGGACGTCTCGCTCACCGCGTAGAGCATGTCCCCGCCCGGGGCGAGGGCCAGATACGACGGATCGGGCACACCGTCCGCACTGCCCAGCAGGCGCAGCGCACCGCTGTCCGGATCGACGGCGGCCGCGACGACACCCGGGCCGCCCGCCGCCGTGAACGACCCGATGAACGCCCGCCCCGTACCGCCGCCCGCCAATGCCGTCCCCTTTCGGTCCGCAAGGGGTGCGGACAAAGCCCTCGTCGGACCGGACACGGCACGCGTCCGGTCCGGAGCCCGCACCGTCGGGGTGACGCTAGCAGCCACCCCACGGAGGTCTAGACCAAGCCGGGAAACTCGCCGACACTGCCGTCGATCTCTGTCGAACGGCCGCTCGGGCAGGGCGCCCGGCCCGACGAGAGCAGTGTTCCGGGCGCGCTGAACGGAAAGGCGCCGTAAAGTTCGCGGGCGCCATCGACCGGGCCACGACCGGGTCGCCGGGCTCAGTGGCCCAGACAGCGCCCGATTGGCGGAGCCACTGGCGTGGCAAAGTCCGGGCACAGTCCTGGGTGGCCCTGTCGGCGGCTCCCGGAGGGCATTTCGTACGGTCGGCGCGGCGCGTGGCCGTTGGTAGAGTCGGTGAAGATCATCCAGCCAGGAAGGCACCGGATCGTCATGGCCGTGGACGAGTTCGACACCCGCATTCTGCGTCTGCTGCTGGAGCAGCCGCGCACCAGCGTGCGGGAGTACGCCCGGGTCCTCGGCGTCGCCAGGGGCACCCTCCAGGCCCGGCTCGACCGTCTGGAGCGGGACGGTGTGATCACCGGCACGGCGCCGACGCTGGCCCCCGCCGCGCTCGGCCACCCGGTGCTGGCGTTCGTGCACGTCGAGGTCGCCCAGGGCCATCTGGACGACGTAGGCGACGCTCTGGCGGCCGTACCGGAGATCGTGGAGGCGCACTCGATCACGGGTGGCGGCGATCTGCTCACCCGGGTCGTGGCACGCGACAACGCGCACCTGGAGGATGTGCTCCAGAAACTGATCAACGTGCCCGGAGTGGTCCGCACCCGCACCCAGGTGGCCCTGCGCGAGCGCGTCCCGTACCGGATGCTGCCGCTGGTGAAGTCGCTGGCCCGCACGGTCCGCAACTGACCCGCGGCGGCGCCGCGCCGCCACGGGCGGAGTACACCTACGACGCCCCTTTCGACGCCTACGAACCGCGGCGTGGCCTGCCCCGCTTGGCCCCCGACGGCTTCCGCCCCCCGGACCTCGGCTGGTGCGCCTGCTTCGACTTTCCGGCGGGCTTCGCGGCAGCGGGCTTCTCACGCCCCCCGGTGGCCTGGGCGGCAGCCGCCCGCCCCCGGGTGCTGTTGACGGTGCGGCCACGGACCACGCCGATGAAGTCGTCCACCAGGTCGGTCGTCGCGGCCTCGGGCCAGGACAGGGCGACGCCCGACTGGGGGGCGTCGGTCACCGGCCGGTAGGTGAGATCGCGGCGGTGGTGGAGCCGGGCCAGCGACTGGGGAACGACCAGCAGGCCCACCCCGGCCGCGACCAGTTCGACGGCGTCGGCGGTGGTGGCGGGGCGCTCGAAGGCGGGCAGGCCGGGCGGGCGCTCCCAGTCGAACACGTCGTCCAGGGGGTGGAGGACCACGTCGTCGGCCAGGTCGGCCACGGTGACCTCGTCCGCGGCGGTCACCACATGGTCCTTGGGGACCACGACCACGGTGGTCTCGGTGTAGAGGGGGATCGCGCTGAAGACCGTACGGTCGACCGGCAGCCTCACGATCGCTGCGTCCGCCCCGCCGCCGCGCAGCACGTCGCACGCCTCGGCGGCCGGCACGGCGACCAGGTCGAGGGGGACGTCGGGGAAACGCTCGGTCCAGATCCGCACCCACTTGCCGGGGGTCGTACCGGGGACGTACGCGAGCCGGAAGAAGGGGGAGGCCGCCGAACTGGTCATCCCGCCAGGTTACCCGGCGTGTTCACGACCCCGGTCAGTTGCCCGGCCCGGGCGGGCTCACTGCCGTGGTCGGCCGGCATGCAGGCGGCCGGTGGTGCGGACGGCCCGTGGGCGACCGGTGGTGCGAAGGGCCCGGACGGCGTTGCGGATAGTCTGGACACCATGAAGTCGCACCAGACCGCCCAGACGATGAAGCCCGCCACGGCGGCGAAGAAGCTGGGCGTGTACCTCCCCGCCACCCCCGCCGAGTTCCAGGAGGGCGTGGTCTCGCGCACCGAACTGAACGGGCTCCAGACCGATCCCCCGGAGTGGCTGCGCGAACTGCGACGCACCGGACCGCACCCCCGCCCGGTCGTGGCGGCCAGGCTGGGCGTGTCCATCGCCGGTCTCGCCCGCGGCGGGATCACGGAGGCACTGACCACCGAGCAGATCGAGGCCCTCAGGAACGAGCGCCCGGAGTGGCTGGAGAAGGAGCAGGCCACACAGGCCGAGGTGCGTAAGGAGACCGCACGCGTCAAGCAGAAGAACGCAGAAGAAGCCGAGAAGGCTGCAAAGGCCGAGAGGGCTGTGAAGGCGGAGAAGGACGCGAAGGGCGGCAGGGCGCGAGCCTGACCGTTCGCCTCTGTCGTCCGCACGCGCGTGGTCATCGGCCGCACGCGCGCGCAGTGCTCGATCCGGTCGGTCCGGCCGCACGCGCGCGTGGTCGTGGCGCCGTGCGGGCCGCCGCTCCCCCGTGTCGGCGGCCCGCGCGGAACCCGACGGTCCAGGGCATGTCCGAGCACGCCCCCGGGCCTGATTGCAGTCTGGGTCAGGGACAAGGGCACGCGATATGCGTACAACTGCGTACGCGGGCGCGCTGTGGGCAGCACGAACACGGACGGGCTGTCGGCGCCCGGGCACGGCGTGTGCAGGGACGGACGGTGACAGGACGTGGGTGACCCCTACGAACGGATGCTGTCAGTGGCCGTCGCAGCGCTGCACGAACGGGACCCGGAGCACCTGTGGCCGCTGGTCGCCGAGGTCCTGCCGGGTGTGTGCGGGGGCGGCAGCCTGGTCTACAAACTGGACGACTGGGACGAGCGCCAGGGCACCGTCGGCGCGTCACCCGGCGTCGCCGCGGAGGTCGAACGGCTCGGCGGCGAGGGGATGGGGGTCCTGCGCGCGGGTTACCCCTTCGCCGGGCACTACGCGGCGCGCCGCGACCGGGCACCGGTGACAGCACGCCAGGTGGCCGGCCGCGCTTGGTCCGGCAGCCGTACCGCACGTCTGCTGGGCGAGGCCCTCGACGCCGATCACATCCTCGGCATCCCCGTGCCCGGCTCGCGCGCGCCCGTCACCGGCTGCATGGTCCACCGCTCGGGGGTTGACTTCACCGAGGACCACATCAGGATCGCCGGACGCCTTCAGCCGCTGCTCGCCGCGGTCGAGGAACAGCGGCAGTTGCTGCGGCGGCTGCGGACGGGCCGGAGCCCCGCCGGGGCGGCCCCGGAGGCGGTGGCCGCGGACTGCGCCCTGACGCCCCGGGAGACCGCCGTTCTGCTCCTGCTCACCGACGCCCTGACCGCCACCGCGATGGGCCGCCGCCTGGGGATCTCGGACCGTACTGTGCACAAGCACGTCGAGAACATCTACCGCAAGCTCGGCACCCGCGACCGCATCAGCACGGTGCTGCGTGCCCAGCAGCTCGGGCTGGTGCCCACGCCCGTCCACGCCGTAGCACTCGTAACTCCCCAGGGCGCACCGTGACGCCCGGTGGCATCCAGTGACGCCCGGTGGCACCCGGAAAAACCACATGCGTCGATCCACCCGTTGTCGGGATCATGCCGGAATGAGCAACCGCCTCGAACCGCTGATCGTCCGTCACACCCGCCGTGTTCCCGCGCCCTCCGGGCCGTCGGGGCAAGGCGATGTCGCGGCACGGCAGTTCGACGCCGCGCTGATGTCGGTGGGCTTCAAACTCTCGGCCGAACTGCTGGCCCGGCTGTCCGGGCTGTCCGAGGGCACGGTCGTCGACACCGCGGTACGCACCCTGCGCACCGTCCGTGAAATGGCCGGCGACCATGTGCGGCACAACGTGTACTTCGTCGATTTCCCCGCCAATGTGCCTGCTACGTTCGACTTCTGGACGAGCTGCCTCGCCGAGGCCCTGGCCGACGCGTCGTCCCGCGACACCGTCCTGGCCGGGCTGCGAGCCGGCGTGCTCGACCTGCTCACGCTGCCGTCCTACGGCACCTATCAGCACACGTACGACGAGCTGATCGCTGCGGCGGGCGACCGTATGACCGTGCTGCATCTCGGCGCCGACCTGGACACCGAGGTCACCGCGCTCTATCTGGCCCTCGCAGGAAGCACCACTCCGCTCGGCGAGGACGGACTGCGCGATCTGCTCTCCCTCGCCGAGCACTGCGCCGAGGGCCCGCAGCCCGAGTCGGTCCCGGTGCGGGAGAACCTCGCCGTCGTCAACCTGGCCCGGCTGTATCTGGAGAAGGACCTGCTGCTGGACACCGTCACCGACGTACTGCGGCTGGCGTGCGCGGTCTCGGGCGGCGATGTGACCCTCCAGGAGCCGACCCGGTTCGGCACACTGCCCCGCCCGGTGCGGCGCGCCCTGCTGGCGGGCCTCGACGCGGTGGTCGCCGCGGCACCGGCCAAGCTCGCCGACGTCCATGCCCACCGGGAGCCGTGGAAGCGGCTCGGGGAGCGCCTGCACCCGCACGAGTACCCGCGATGGCCGCATGCCGCCGAGGTGTTCGCCGTGGCCCGCGGCGAGAAGACCGCCCGGTCGTTGGAGAGCCGGGTGGAGGAACTGCTCGCGGCGCGCGATGTGTCCGGGGCGGCGGAACTCCTGAGGTCCGCTCCCGGCAGACTGCTGCGCGCCCTGGACCGGCTGCTGCGCACGGCGCGCACGCAGGAGGATCGGGACGCCGTGGTGGCCGCCGTCGAGGCGGTCGCCCCCTCCGTGTCCGGCCGGGTCGTGCTGTCGGTGCGCGAGCACCTCCACAACCGGGGCGGGACGGCCGTGCACGGCCACGGTGCTGCCGCCTTCCGTGGCCGGACGTCCGTCCGCCACCTGAAGCCGGCTCGCCGGGCCGGGCACCCTTCCGTGCCCCGCCGGGTGTTCGTCAATCGCCTCGGCCGCGCCTGGGTCACCCCCGACGTGCGCCCCCGGATACCGGGGGCGGAGCGGGAGCGGCTGATCGGCGCACTCGACGCCGAGGTGCTCCGCCGGCTCCCCGTCACCGGGCGCCTGCTGGTGGACCCGGACGTCCTGGACGTGGCGCTTCCGCTCTCCGGCAAGGCGGTCTCGGCCGGGCTCGGGGTGCTGCCGCGCGGCTCCGTCACCCCGGTGGACGGCGAACTGCTGCGGTTCTTCGTGTACTGGCGGCAGACGAGCGAACGGACCGACTTCGACCTGTCCGCACTGATGCTGGACGCCGGGTACCGGACGGTGTCGTGGCTGTCGTACACCAGCCTCTCCGATGTCGGCGGTGTGCACTCCGGCGACATCACCGACGCGCCGGACGGGGCTTCGGAGTTCATCGAGCTGCGGCTCGGCAAGGTGCGCGGCGCGTTCATCGTGCCGCAGGTCGACATCTACTCGGGTGAGGGCTTCGAGGAGGTCGCGGAGTCCTTCTTCGGGTTCATGCTGCGCGAGACCGAGCAGCGAGGCCGTCCGTTCGAGCCGCGTACCGTGCGCATGAAATCGGAGCTGCGCGGTCCGGGCCGGGTGGCGCTGCCGCTGGCGTTCCGGCGCGGGGCGGGCGGGCGGTGGCAGGCCGAGTGGCTGCATCTGTATCTGAAGGGGCACCCGACGGCCAATCAGGTCGAGGGGAACCGGGTGTCGGTGGCGACGCTGCTGCGGGGTATCACCGAGCGGGATCATCTGACGGTCCGCTATCTCGTCGGTCTGATGACCGGGGGCGCTGTCGAGTCCGCGCTCTGGGACGGCGCGTCGGTGCCCGAGGAGCCGGTCACGTACATCGGTCTGGAGCGTCCCGAGGGGCTGCACCCGCAGTCCAGGGTCTTCACCCCGGAAAATCTGCGCGACCTGATCCCCGCCTGACTGCTAACGTCGGATCAACAGCGAGGCCATGAGGGGGCTTCCTTCTCCAACCTCCTTGAATCTAGTCCTCACGCTCTCCTCGCCGCCGACTCGAGGCCCGGGACGCCGTACGGTGTCCCGGGCCTCTTCATGTCTCCGACCTGGGATTTCGAGAGTCCCCCGGCGCCTGTACGTCCTTGTGGGGACGACGTGTTCACCCTTCCGAGGACCCGTTGTCAGTGGGGTCCTCTACAGTTCCCGTCACTTGATCAAAGCAATGCGTCAAAGCAGTGCGGGGAGGCACAAATGGGGTGGGTGTCGGCCGGCGACTACGAGGTCGCCCTCGACGACGGCAAGGTGGTGTGCCGCAACGGCGCGGGCAGGCTGCTGAAGTCCGTACCGAAGAAACTGGCGGACGATCCCGCGGTGGTGGGACTGCGTCAGCTCACCCAGTGGCTCGAGCGGCACGAACGCGAGTGCCTGGCCGATGTGGAGCGGTGGATGGTGCGCTCGCTGCCGGTGCCGCTCGCGGTCGTCACCCGGGTGTGGCCGGACCCCGCATGGCAGTCCGCGCTGCGTGACCTGGTCGTCACCGGGGAGGACGGAGAGGTCGCCGGGTTCCTTCGGGACGCCGATCCCGAGCGCGGGCTCGGTCTCGTCGACCTGGACGGCGACACCGTACGCATCAGCCCCGGCCTGGTCCGGCTGCCGCACCCCGTGCTCCTCGACGACCTGGAGGAACTGCGGGAGTTCGCCGTGGAGCTCGGCGTCGAGCAGAACGCGCGGCAGTTGTTCCGCGAGGTGTGGCACCGGCCCGCCACGCTCGACGCGGAGGCCACCGAGGTCGCCGAGTACGCGGGCGGTTCGTTCAAGCAGCTGCGCTTCCTGCACGGCAGGGCGAGCCAGCTCGGCTACCGGGTGCGCGGCGGACACGCCGTCTGCCCGGTGGTGGAGGACGGCCGCACGGTCGAGGCCCGCGTCTGGGTCGGCGACTACGACGGCTACGAGGAGACCGAGACCGGCGCGCTGATGTGGGCGGACGTCAGGGGCCGGGCACTGACGCTCGGCACGATCGGGCCGGTGGCCTGGTCTGAGGGGATGCGCATGGCGGCCGCGCTGTACGCCGGGCGCGACATCGAGGACGAGGAGCGGGCGGCATGACCACGTACGACGACACCACGGCCGCCGCGCTGCTCGACGCGGGCGCGGTTCTGCCCCCGGGCTCGACCGACCGCGAGGACGCGGACACCGTCACCGCCCGCACGTACACGCACCCGGCCCTGGACGGCCGGCGGGTGGTCCGGCTGGTGCCGGGCACTCTCGGCGAGGCCGAGGACCTCGCCCTGGGCTACCTCGGGCTGGCCCGCGAACCGGAGGCGCCCGAGGTGGGGCAGATCCGCAAGGAGACCCTCGGATTCCCGGCCTGGGCGCTGGTCAACGACCCGGCGAACGGCCACCACGCACTGGCCCTCGTCCAGGACGTCGAACGGCTCGCCCGAATGGCCTGGTCCCGGCCGGGAGCCGCCAAGGACGGCTTCGAGGAGCTCGGCGAACGCCTGGGCCGTGCCGTGCCGCACTTCCTGCCCACCTTCTACGAGGAGGCCGCCCGGATCTTCCTCCAGCAGAAGAACACGACGTACGCGGCGGCGTTCTTCGGCAAGGCCCGTGCGGCCGAACGGGTGCACGCCCTCACCGTGGACGAGGAACGTCAGAGGGCGGTGTTCCTGGAGTTCGCCTTCGCCGGGGCGCTCACCGTCAAGGCGCTGAAGGAGTATGTGAAGGACCTGGCGCTGAGGCTCGAACCCGCCGCGGCGTGGGCGCAGTTCCGGCAGCTGACCGTGGAGCGCTGCGCGGCCGGGATGGCGCCGTACGCCTCACTGCCGCAGGACGCGCGGGCGCTGCTCAAGGCCGCCGGTCTGGACCGGGTGACCGAGGAGTGCGCACTGCTGGCCGAACTGATCGCCTCGCCCGCCGTCGTCCGGGCCCCGGGGTCGTTCTGGACGGCCTACCGTGCCACGCTCACCGTCCTCGCCGAGCGTGAACCGGCAGTCCGGGCGCGGCTGCTGGAGATCATGCCGTCCGGGCTGGGCCATCGCGTCGAGGACGACGAGTTCTGGCTGGCCCTGCTGGCGGAGACCGGCGCCGACCGGCTGCTGACCGGCGATGATCTGCCGGCCGGGCAGGAGGTCGACGCGGCGAACTGGCTGAGCTGCTGGTCCGTCCACCGCAAGTACGGCAGTGCGCTGTCCGCGCGCTCGGAGGCGACGCTCGCCCTCGTGGCGCGGATGGCCCCGAAGCTGCGGGCGGACGGCCACCCCGTGGACCTCTTCTCCGGCCGCTGGTACACGGGCGCCGAGCTCGACCTGCTGGACCTCACCGCCGCCGAGGGCGTGCCGCTCACGGTGCCGGAGGGCGGCGGCGACCTGCCCCTCGAACGGTGGCTGAACGACACCCGCCCCGGGCGGCGCGACCTGGCCGGCGTGGCCGCCGATCCCCGGCTGCGGCCCCTGCTGCACCGGGCCCTGGACGACCTGGGCCACCGCACGAATCCGAAGCTGCTGACCGCCCTGACCGCGCTGCCCGCGCTCGGTGACGTCCTGCGCGAGTGGCTGGACGAGCGGGCCGGGGATTTCACCCGAGCGGCGGGGCTCCCCGGGGCACGCACGGCGCTCTCCCGGATGAAGGCGTTCCGTGCGGTGGCGGCGCAGGTCAACCCGGCGGCGGTGGCCCGGGTCGCCGAGCACGAGCTCGCGCCGCTGCTGGGCCGTACGCTGCGCTCCGGCATCGCCGACGAGCTGGGCTGGCCCGCGCTCGACGAGGCGCTGCGGCTGCTCGACACGGAGACGAAGCCGGGCGAGGACGCCTCGGTGACCGTCACCGAGGCATGGCCCGCGCTGATCGTCTCGCGGCGGCACAAGGCGGTCGTGGTCGGTCCGGACGCTGTGCTGCTCGTGCACGACCTGCGGCTGCCCGGCGGTCCGGGTGACCACCCGCACGCACACTTCCGTTACGTCGACGGGGACCTGCTGGTGGTGTGGCGCGACGGCAGACAGCAGTCCGGTTACTGGTCCAGCCGGCCCGCGCAGGTGTTCACCGTAGGGGGCGAGCAGTTGCCGTACTGGTACGGCGGCGGTGTCACCACCCCCTCGATCCCGCTGCCCGGCGGCGGCCGTGCCACCGGCGGGCGCACCCTGCACGCCGGGGACACGGTGCTGCCGCCCAGCCGGACCGTCCTCGGTGACGGCACCGGCTACTGGCGCCAGGGCAAGCAGGGCCGGCGGCAGGTGTGGCTCGAGTACGACCCGGCCACCGGCACGCACGGCCGGGCCTCACTGCCCGCGTTCCTGGGATCGGCGGTCCGCGAGGACGCGGCCCTGGTCCAGGACCACTGCGAGGTGCTGCCCCTTCAGCCGGGTCTGGAGAACAGCCCGTTCGGCACCGACGGGACGGTCCTGGGCCGCTGGGTGCGCAGGGAGGGCGAGGAGTTCCACGGGGCGACGACCTGCGGTACCCCGGACGGCCGCACGGTCGTGCTGGCGCGGGACCGGGACCACCGGCACGGCGTTCCGCTCGGCGCGCTGCGGCTGCCCGGGGGCGCCGAGCCCGTCACCGTCCGGTTCGGCCGGCAGGTCGCGCTGTTCACGCCCGACGACACCTCCGCCGCCGGTGAACTCGGCCGGGTGACACCGGGCGAGGCGGGGGGCGGCTTCGCCGCGGGCACCCGGCTGGTGCCGCCGCTCGCCTTCTGGCACGCGCTGCGGCCGCGCGACGAGCGGATCTCCGCCGTCCTGCGCGGGCTGACGGACGAGCGGGTGACCGAGGTCCTGGAGGCCACGGCCGCCGCCCTGGCCGAACATCAGGCGAAGCTCGCCGATGCCGGTGGCGACGGCTCCGCCGAGGACACGGACGAGCCGGGCGTCCCGCCCGCGGAGGAGGTCGTCCGGCTCGCCGTGTCCGGGGCGATGCCGGAGCTCACCGACGAGCGGATCCGCGCGGGGGTCGCCGCCCTCGTGCGGGAGGCGCTGCGTCTTCTCGCGTCGGCCGCCGAGTTCGTGGCGCCGCCCGCCGGGCCCGCCGAGACGGAGCGAACCGACCGCCGCCGCACCCACGGCATGTTCGCCGACTACAGCCCCGAGCACGGTGACGACGCCACGCTGCGGCAGGCCACCACCGGTCTCGCCCACCACGCGGGCTGGTGGGGCGGCGGCCGGCAGTGGAACGCGCTGCGCCAGATCCGCGCCGTCAACCACGTGCTGTCCGGGCAGCCCGCGGATGGCAGGCCGCTGCCCGGCGCGGGGAGGCTTGCCGCGCTCGGCGACGCCTGGGTCAGCGACGAGTACACCGTCCCCGCCATCAGCATGCGGTGGCCGCCCACACTGTCCGTGCTCAGGCCGCTTGCCTACCGGGCCACCGCACCCGACGTCCCGGAAGCCGAACGGGAGGCGCTGCTCCTGCTGTTCGAGGCGATCGCCGAGGGACCGCTGGCCGCGCCGGAGGGCGCGCTGCGCGAGATCGTGCTCAGCGAGCCGCACATCAAGCAGGACCGGGCCGGTCAGGTGCTGCGCCGCGGCGGGCGCACGATGATCGTGCTGGGCCGCCAGACGTACGTCGCAGCGCAGGAGCGCATCCACTGGCTCGCTCTGGACCACGATCCGTCGGGCGGGTTCGGCGCGATAGCCCACTTCACCCTGGAGTCCGAGACCCGGCGCACGGCCGCGTTCCCTGCGGGCGGGCTCGCCGCCGTCACCCGGCTGATCCGGGACAAGGGCGCCGCCCCCTGGCGGCCCGACGCGCCCGCCGCGCTCACCGCCGCCACGAACGGCGGGGTGGGCCCGGCGCAGGCGGCGCTGCTGCTCATCGGCCGTCCGCACCAGCCGGGCGCCGCGGAACTCGCGACGATCGGGCTGAAGCCCCGTCAGCGGGAGCTGGCGGAAGGGATGCTGGCGGCGCTCGACCCTGAGGACCGGGCCGCGCTCGTCGGGGCGCTGCTGCCCGCGGACGCCGCCGACCTGTGGACGGCCGGTGCGGACACGGCGGCCGCGGGACGGGTGTGGGCCGAGCGGCTCGGCTCCCTGGTGCGGCTGCCCGAGGACATGGCCGCCTCACTCACCGGGGCGTCCGTCGCCGCCGCCGAGGCCGTGCTCAACCCGGCGCGCACCCCGTGGCTGAGCCGCACCACGGTCCAACGCCCCGACAAGGACGGCAACCTGGTCGCGGAGGACCCCGCCGCCGTGCCCTCCCGGTCCGATCTGACCGGCGCCGTCGAGGCACTGGCCGCGCTCGCCTACACCCTGCCCCACGGGCACTCCCTGCGCACCGCGCTGCCGGCCGGTCTGGAGGCGCTGCGGCGCCGCATGGCCGACCCGGAGCTGCTGCTCGATCTCGACATCGAGTGGTCCGACCGGAGCCGCTCGACGGCCTCCGAACTGCGCACGGCGTACGGGCTGCCCGCCACGGGCGGCGCCGACACGCAGGGCAACACGCACGCCGGTGACGCCCTCGTGCTGCGCCACTGGTACTCCGACATGGAGACCGTGCTGCTCCGTCCGGCCGCGCTCACCGGGCCGGACGACGCGGTGTTCGGGCTCCTCGAAGGCATCGTCGGCCCCGCCCGCAGCGGCGGACTGCGGGCGCTGCGGGCAGTCCTCGGGAAGGACCTGGAAGGCGCCCTCGCGGCCGAGGACGGCACCTTCACCGGGCACGCCCAGGACCCGGCCCTCAGTGTCCCCGGCCTGGTCACCGAGGTCGCCGCCGCTCAGGGACTGAGCGAGGACGCGGCGGCGCTCTATCTGATGCTGCTGGCGCTTCCCGACCCCACGGACCGCAACTGCGCCCAATGGACGGGCTGGAAGCCCACCCGCATGAAAAAGGCGCGCGCCGCACTCGCCGCGTCCGGACTGGTCGTCGAGGCCAAGCGGGCACGTGCCGGGCGCAGCCTCTTCCTGCCCTGCGGCTGGCTCGACCTCAAGGCGCCCGCGCTGCCGGTGGAGCTGTGGAAACAGGGGCTCTACCCGGTCCACGACCGGACGCGCACGGTGCCGCCGGTCGCGGTGCCCGACCTGTTCGCCCGCGCCTGGGACCGGGTGCGCTCGGGCGACGCGCCCGCCTACGAAGAACTCACCACCGGCGCCACCCGGAAGGGCCGCAGCAAGCGATGACCAGCACTCTCTCCAACCCCCCGGCCCGTCAGATCGTCCCGCCCGAGGAGCGGTTCGCCGCTGAACTGGCCTTTCTCGCCGCGTACGACGACGGGCCGCGGCCGCCCGCCTGGCGGCTCACTCCGCGCGCGGTCGTCACCTTCGTGATGGGCAGCGGCGGCCGCGCGCTGCGGCTGCCCGACGGCGCCGAGGTGCCCGACGGGGTGCCGCGCCGGCTGACGGTCGAGGGCAAGTTCGTCGGCGACCGCGCCCTGGTCGAGCGGTGTGTCGTCACGCTCGCCGGTGAGCGCGGCCTGCTGCTCGTCGGTGAGCCCGGCACCGCCAAGTCCATGCTCTCCGAGCTTCTGTCCGCCGCGGTGTGCGGCACCAGCGGGCTGGTCGTGCAGGGCACCGCGGGCACCACGGAGGACCAGCTCAAGTACGGCTGGAACTACGCGCTGCTGCTGGCGCAGGGCCCGAGTACCACGGCGCTGGTGCCCTCGCCGGTGCTGACCGCCATGCGGCGGGGCGGTATCGCCCGTGTCGAGGAGGTCACCCGCTGTCTGCCCGAGGTGCAGGACTCGCTGGTGTCGTTGCTGTCCGAGCGGCGTATCGCCGTGCCCGAACTGGCCGGCACCGACGACGCCCTCGCGCACTCCGCACCCGGTTTCAACCTCATCGCCACGGCCAACCTGCGCGACAAGGGCGTCTCGGAGATGTCCGCCGCGCTCAAGCGGCGCTTCAACTTCGAGACGGTCGGCCCGATCCCGGACCTGGAGGCGGAGACCGCGCTGGTGCGCAGCCAGGCGCGGGCCGCTGTGGAGCGTGCCGGGGCGGCCTTCCGGGTCGACGACGCCGTCCTGGAGGCCCTGGTCACCGCGTTCCGTGATCTGCGGGAGGGCCGGTCGGCGGAGGGCTGGGAGGTGGAGCGGCCGTCCACCGTGATGTCCACCGCGGAGGCGGTGTCGGTCGCGGGCGCGCTGGGGCTCGCCGCGGCGTACTTCCCCGGAGACCGGGATGTCCTGGGTCTTCTGCCCGGCCATCTGCTGGGTGTGGTCCGCAAGGACGACCCGGCGGACGCGGCCCGGCTGCGCGGCTACTGGGACGGTCCCGTGCGGCGCCGTGCCGAGGAGGGCTCCGCCACCTGGCGCACCTTGTGGGACCTGCGCACGGTCCTGGAGGGCTGACCACCATGACCGCTGCCAACGGCGCCGGCGTCCCGCCCGGCGCCACCCCCGCTCCGCCCGCTTCCCTGGGCACCCCCGAGGCGGCCGTCGCCGCGCTCACCGATCCGGCGGGGCCGTATCTGATCGGCGTACGGCATCACGCCCCGTCGCTGGCCGCCGCCGTACCGGCGCTGCTGGACGAGGCGAAGCCGGACGTCCTGCTCGTGGAGCTTCCCGCCGAGCTGGAGGAGTGGCTGCCGTGGCTCGCCCACGAGGAGACCCGGGCCCCGGTCGCCCTTGCGGCCGCCCCGGCCGACGCGGGCGAGGGTTCCTTCGGCCCGGCGTTCTACCCGTTCGCCGATTTCTCCCCGGAACTGGCGGCGATCCGCTGGGCGGCCGGGCACGGCGTACCGGTCCACACCTGCGATCTGCCGCTCGCCGACCGCGCCTGGAGTGGGGGTCGGCGGGGGTCGGCGGGGGCCGGGGAGGAGGGTGAGCGCGGGTCCGGGGCACGGTTGCCGGGCGCACGCGTGCCCGGTTCCGGGGCGCAGCAACCCGATGGGGGTGCATCCGGCTCCGGCCCGCACGAGCCGACTGGCCGTGCGGTCGGCGTCACGGCACAGGAATCAGCCGACACCCCGGCACAGGAGATGGACCCGCGCGAATGCGGCACCCGGCCGCAGGAGTCGGACGGCCGGGAGCACCGCTCCGAAGGGCACGAACCCGGCGAGCACGCGCCCGCCCACACGGCGCCGGGGCCGGACGGGGACGATGCCGATGCCGGTGCGCAGGAATCCGGCGGGTGTGAAGTCGGCGTCGTGGCACGGGAGTCGGGGGATGCCGCCGGGGGCGGGCCGTGGCTGGCTGCGGCGTTGCGGGAGCGGGTCACCGGGCGTCCGGGGGACGATCTGTGGGACCGGCTGGTCGAGGCCGCGGCACCGGGGTCGCCGCCCGAGGCACTGAGACGGGCCGCGCTGCTCACCGGGTGGGCGCTGCGCACGGACACGGTGGCCTCCGGCGGGGTGCCGGAGCTGGATCTGCGGCGTGAGCGGTGGATGCGGGCGCGGCTCGCCGAGGCCACCTCGAACGGCGAGCGGGCCGCTGTGGTCGTGGGGGCCTTCCATGCCCCGGCGCTGACCGGAGCGCTCGGCGACACGTACGACAGCGGGGCGGAGCCCGGAGCTGTGGAGACCCCGGGCGAGCCTGCCGTGTGGACGACGTCGCTGATCCCGTACGCCTACGCGCTTCTGGACGAGCGGTCCGGGTATCCCGCCGGTATCCGGGACCCGGAGTGGCAGCACATGGTGCTCGACGCGGCGGGCGACCCGGCCGCGCTGGAGACGGCGCTGACCCGCGCCGCGGTGCGAGTGTGCGCGGAGCTGCGGGCCCTGGGCCATCCGTCGGGACCGGCCGACGCCCGGGAGATCACCCGGCTCGCGGGAGACCTAGCGCGGCTGCGCGGGCTGCCCGCGGCGGGCCGGGGCGAACTGGTCGAGGCGGTCCAGACGGTGCTGGCGCAGGGCGAGCCGTACGGCCGCGGCCGGGCCGTGGCGCGGGCGATGGAGCGGGTGCTCGTCGGCACACGCGCCGGTCGTCCCGCGCCCGGCACCCCGCGCAGCGGTCTCGCCCCGGCCGTGGAGGCGGAGCTGGCCGAGCTGGGCCTGCCGGGTCCGGAGGCGGGCGCCCCCGGCACGGCCAGGGAGCTGCGGCTCGACCCGTTGCGCTCCCCCCTCGACCGGCGCCGCGAGCTGCTGATGCGCCGGCTGACGGTGTGCGGGGTGCCGTACGCGGAGGCCAGGGAGGTCACCGGGACGGGCGGCGCCGAGGCGCTGACCTCGCGCTGGGAGGTGCGCTGGACGCCCGCCACCGCGGCCATGCTCACCGCGGCCGGGATCCGTGGGGTCACCCCCGCCCAGGCCGCCGAGGGCGTGCTGCGGGAGCGGTGGCGCACGGAGCGGGACGAGGGCGGGCCCACCGCCGCGCAGACCCTCCAGGGCCTCGGGCAGGCGGCGCGGTGCGGTCTGCCCGCACTGGCCGACGAGCGGCTCACGGAGACCGCCGAGGTGCTGCCGTCCTGCGGCACTCTGCCGGAACTCCTCGCGTGCCTGGCCCTGCTGGACCGGGTGCGGGCCGGGCACATCGCCGGTCTCGGCGCCGACGACGGCCGTACGGCCCGGGCGGCGGCGGTGGCCGAGTTGCTGACGTCGGCGGTGGTGCGGCAGGTGGACGGGCTGACGGGCTCGGAGGAGCCGGCCGACGCCCACGCCCTGCTCGAACTCGCCCACCGGGCCGACCTGCTGGGCGGTGTCCGGCTCACGGACGCACTCGCCCGGCTGGCGTACGACGGCTCCCCGCTGATGCGCGGCGCCGCGGGAGCGGTACGGGTGCTGCTCGGGCACGAGGACGCCGAGGCGCTGGGCCGCAGGGCCGCCGCGTGGCTCGACTCGGCCACCGGACCCGAGTCCCGCATCGCGCTCACCGCCCGGCTCACCGGGCTGCTGACCGCCGCGGGCCCGCTCCTGGAGGCGGCGGCGCCCGCGCTGGAACCGCTGCTGGAGCGGGTGTCGGAGCTGCCGGACCGTGACTTCCTGGACCGGCTGCCCGCGTTGCGCGGCGGTTTCGACACGCTGAGCCCGGCGGCCCGCGACCGGCTGCTCGGCACCGTGGAGGAACGCCTCGGCGCCGACCGTGTCGGCGACACCGGAGGCCTCGACCCCGTCGCGCTCGCCGTGTGGACCGGCGCGGACCTCGCGGCCCGGGCCGCACTGGAGACACTGGGGCTGCTGCCGCCGTCGCAGGGCACTGCGCAGGAGGGCGCAGAAGCCGCCGTCGAAAAGCCGGTGCCCGGCCCGTCCGAGGACCGGCTGCTGGCGCCCGCCGACCGCTGGCGTCTGGTGCTGGGCCGCCGGACCGACCGGCTGCCCAGGTCGGCGGCCGCCCTGGCCACCGCCCTGGACGAGCTGTACGGCAGCGGCCGGGGCGAGGGCAGCAGGGGCGACCTGAGCGGTGGTGGCGCGGGGCGGGAGGCGCCGTATCCCGGGGTGCGGGAGTGGTCGCAGGAGCTGGCGGCTCTGTTCGGGCCGGGTATCCGCGAGGAGGTGCTGGCGGCCGCCGCGGCATCGGGCCGTACGGATGTCCTCGCCGAGCTGGACCCCGGCAGCGTACGGCCCTCCGTGGACCTGCTGCGGACCGTGCTCCGGCACGCGGGCGGACTGCCCGAGGCCAGGCTGACCGTGCTGCGCCCGCTGGTCCGCCGGCTGGTCGAAGCGCTCACCCGGCAGCTGGCCACCCGGCTGCGGCCCGCACTGCACGGCACGGTCCTGCCGCGCCCCAGCCGCCGTCCGGGCGGTGGTCTCGACCTGGCGCGCACCCTGCGGGCCAATCTGGCCACCGCGCGGCGCGACGCCGATGGAACGGTCCGGGTGATCCCGGAACGGCCGGTCTTCCGCAGCCGCGCCACGCGCACCGCGGAGTGGCGGCTGGTGCTGGTCACCGATGTGTCGGGGTCCATGGAAGCGTCCACCATCTGGGCGGCTCTCACAGCCTCGGTGCTGGCCGGGGTGCCGACCCTGTCGACGCACTTCCTGGCCTTCTCCACCGAGGTCATCGACCTCACGGACCAGGTCGAGGACCCGTTGTCCCTGCTGCTGGAGGTCAGAGTGGGCGGTGGCACGCACATCGCGGCGGGCCTGCGGCACGCCCGGGAGCTGGTCACCGTGCCGTCGCGCACGCTCGTCGTGGTGATCAGCGACTTCGAGGAGGGCTACCCGCTCGGCGGGCTGCTCACCGAGGTCCGCGCGCTGGTCGGGGCGGGCTGCCATGTCCTGGGCTGCGCCAGTCTCGACGACGCGGGGCGCCCCCGCTACTCCACGGGTGTGGCCGGACAGCTCGTCGCCGCGGGTATGCCGGTCGCCGCCCTCAGTCCGCTCGAACTCGCCCGCTGGGTAGGGGAGAAGATCGCATGAGCACGGATCTGCCTCCGGTCGCGCCGTCCGTCACCGCGGCCCTGGTGGCGGCGCTGTCCCCACGGCTGCGCAAGCGGCTCGACGGGGGCGTGGCCAAACTGGCGGCCCGTCCGGTCGTCCGGGACGGCGAGACCGTACGCATCGCCGTGGACGACACGACCGGCCTCGAACTGCACGCGCCCGGCGGCGTCGTGACGAGCGCGGACGCGATCCGCTGCGGCTGTCTGCTCGCCCCCGACTGTCTGCACCGGGCGGCGGCGGCCTCGGCGGCACCGGTCGCGGACGCTCTGGCCGACGCTCCCGGGGAGCCGACCCACAGTGCAGAGGACCCGGCCCCTGTGCCCGTCGAGGCGCCTCGATCGGTCACAGCCGAGCAGCGCATCGCCGCGCAGGCGGTGTACGACGCCACGGCAGCCGTGCTGGAGGCGGGTGTGGACGGCGCCGGGGCCGTGCTCCAGGCGGAGCTGCTGCGCGCCGCGCACACCGCGCGCCTCGCCAGCCTGCCCCGGGCCGCCGCGTCCGCCGTCTCGGTGGTCACCGGGCTGCGCGCGGCCCGCTCGGCCGACCCGGCGCACCGTCTGGACGACCTGGTGGCCTCGGTCGGCGACACCCTGCGCACCGCCCACCGCCTGCCACACGCCACCGGCCCGGAACTGGCCGGCCTGCGGGGCTCCGCACGGCAGCCGTACACCCCGGACGGCTCGCTGCGGCTGTACGGCCTGTTCTCCGAACCCGTCCTGACGGCCACCGGTCACGCGGGCGCCGTCACCTGGACCGCCGACGCGGAGGGCCGCCTCTATACGGTCTCCGACGTGGCTCCGGGCGGCGCCGCCCGTGCCGTGGGCGCGGTGGACCGCACCGTGCGGATGGGAGACACGGCGCTGACCCATCGTGAGCTGTCCCGGGCGGGACTGGCCGTGTCCGGTGCCACGGTGTCGCCGTCGGGACGGCTCGGTGCGGGGGCGGGCGTACGGGCGGTCCGGGCGTCCGGCACCGTCTGGAGCGCCGCGCCGCTGGAGGGTCTGTGGGCGGTGCCGGTCGCCGACCAGGTGGCCCGCGCCCTCGACGGGGAAGGACACGACCTGCTGTTCCTCACCGTCACCCTCACCGGAACGGTGCGGGAGGCGGCGGGCGAGTGTCTGCTCGCGGACTGCGGTGGTGTGGCCGTGCGGCTCGCGGCCGCGCACGACGACCCCGCGCTGCCGTTCCGCGACAACCTCCGTCTCCTCGCGGCCACCCCCGGGACCCGGCTGCGTGTCGTCGCCCGGCTCACCCGGGCGCCGCTCCCCCGGGCCCTGCTGCTGGCCACCACCCGCCCCGATGCCCCCGACACGCCGGTCGACCTGGGCTTCGACCGGCTGCTGCGCGCCGACCTGCCCGTGCCGACGGCGGCGCCTGCCGTGCCGACGGGCCCGCTGGACGAGGCCCCGCTGCATCTGCTGCGCCGCCGTGTCCGGCAGGCCGTCTCCGGAGGGCGCCGTGTGCTGGCCTTCCCGGGCGCCGGGTCAGGGGACGGCCGACGGCTGCGCGCGGTCGGGCTGGCCACCGCAGGGGACCTGCTCGACGAGCTCCTGGCCGCCGCCGCGGACCGCTCGCGGGACGTCTTCGGACGGCTCCTCGCGGCCGACACCGCCCGGTTCACGCGGGCCTGGCTGGCCGCCGCGTGCTACACCGCCGAGGTCGAACGGGCGCTGTGCGCGGCGGCGTGGGGCGGGACCGCTCCGGGTGCGATGGCCCCCGGTTCCATGGGGAGGCGGTGATAATCCGTCGACATCGGGCGGCCCGGCCGGGCAGAGTGGCCGCCCATGACGAGCAGCGACCTGTGGGACCGTGAGACCGCCGAGCGCTACGACGCCGAGGAGACCGAGCACTCCCCGCCCGCCGTGCTCGGGCCGACCCTCGATTTCCTCGCCGGACTGGCCGGGGACGGCCGGGCGCTGGAGTTAGCCATCGGCACCGGGCGGGTGGGCGTTCCGCTGCGGGAACGCGGGGTGCCCGTGGCGGGCATCGAGTTGTCGGAGCACATGGTGGCCGTCCTGCGGCGGAAGGCCGACGAGGACACCCTGCCGGTCGTCATCGGAGACATGGCGACGGCCGTCGTCCCCGGCGAGTTCGCCCTGGTCTATGTCGTCTACAACACGATCTCGAACCTGCTCACCCAGGACGAGCAGGTCGAGTGCTTCCGTAACGCGGCGCGTCATCTCGCGCCGGGCGGCAAGTTCGTGATCGAGCTGGGCGTGCCGCCCCTGCGGTTCCTGCCGCCCGGTCAGGTCGCGGTGCCGTTCGACGTGTCGGAGCGGCATCTCGGCTTCGACACCCTCGACATGGTCGGGCAACTGCTCGTCTCGCACCACTTCACCCGCGACGGCGAGGACGGCCGCTACCGCCGCGACAGTTGCCGGCAGCGGTACACGTGGCCTTCCGAACTCGACCTGATGGCGCGGATCGCGGGACTCGAACCGGAACGGCGCGTCGCGGACTGGGACGGATCACCCTTCACCCAGGACTCCACGAAACACATCTCGGTGTGGCGCAAGCCGCTCTGAACCGGCCCCGCCTTCCCCACCGCAGCGAACGGGCGGCCTTGAGCGGGCCTATCCGAGGAACGACAGGCGCACCTGGCGACGGGGGTTGTCCCTGTTGGTGTCCACCAGGCACACCGACTGCCATGTCCCCAGCTCCAGCCGCCCGCCCACGACCGGGAGTGTCGCGTGCGGCGGGACGATGGCGGGCAGGACGTGGTCGCGGCCGTGGCCGGGGCTGCCGTGGCGGTGCTGCCAGCGGTCGTCGGCGGGCAGCAGGGTGTGCAGGGCGGCGAGGAGGTCGTCGTCGCTGCCCGCGCCGGTCTCGATGACGGCGACGCCCGCGGTGGCGTGCGGGACGAAGATGTTGAGCAGTCCGTCGCGGCCCCCGGCCGCCTCACGCAGGAACGCCTCGCAGTCGTGGGTGAGGTCGACGACGGCCTCCCGCGAGCCGGAGGCGATGTTCAGGACTCGGGTGGTGAACACATCTGGCATGTCCTCATCCTCACTCATCGGCGCCCTGATCCATCGGCCCGGCCGCGCGCGGTGCGGCCGACCGGCGGCGCCCCGCGGCCACCGGGCCGTCGCGTGGCGCGGGAAGATCCCCGGCTTCGGCACGGTTGGTTGATGCGTGAACAACACTCGTGAGGTCGACGTGGCCGTCATCGGTGCCGGGCAGGCTGGACTGTCCGCCGCCTATCACCTGCGGCGCACCGGCTTCGTGCCGGACCGCGACTTCGTGGTGCTGGACCACTCCCCCGGCCCCGGCGGCGCATGGCAGTTCCGGTGGCCGTCGCTGACGTACGGCAAGGTGCACGGGATGCACTCGCTGCCGGGCATGGAACTCACCGGCCCCGACACTCGGCGGCCGTCGTCCGAGGTCGTCTCCCGGTACTTCGACGCCTACGAGCGCGCCTTCGGGCTGCGGGTACGGCGCCCCGTGGACGTGCGGGCGGTGCGGGACGGTGAGGACGGGCGGTTGTCGGTGGAGACCTCAGGGGGTACCTGGTCGGCGCGGGCGGTGATCAACGCCACCGGTACCTGGGACCGGCCGTTCTGGCCGCGCTACCCGGGCCAGGAGACCTTCCGCGGACGCCATGTGCACACCGCGCAGTACCCGGGGCCGCAGGCGTTCGCCGGGCTGCGGGTGGTCGTGGTGGGCGGGGGCGCCTCCGGGACCCAGCATCTGCTGGAGATCGCCCCGTACGCGGCCGCCACCACCTGGGTCACCCGGCGGCCACCGGTCTTCCGGGAAGGGCCCTTCGACGAGAACGTGGGGCGCGCCGCGGTGGCCCTGGTCGAGGAGCGGGTGCGCCACGGGCTGCCGCCCAGGAGCGTGGTCTCGGTCACCGGCCTGCCGCTCAACGACGCGGTCCGGCAGGGGCTGGCCGACGGGGTGCTGGACCGGCTGCCGATGTTCGACCGGATCACGCCCACCGGTGTCGAGTGGGACGACGGTCGGCGCGTCGACGCCGACGTCATCCTGTGGGCGACCGGTTTCCGCGCCGCGATCGACCATCTGAAGCCGCTGCGACTGCGCGAGCCGGGCGGCGGTATCAGGGTCGAGGGGACGCGGGCGGTGGCCGACCCGCGTATCCATCTCGTCGGCTACGGGCCGTCGGCCAGCACGATCGGCGCCAACCGCGCGGGCCGCGCGGCCGTACGGGACATCAGGAAGCTGCTGGCCGATCAGCCCGTCGCCGCCTGATGCCCCGTCCCGTCATCCGGTCGGTGTCGGACTCGTGTTGCGCTGCGCGGCGTTGAACTCGGCGACATTGCGCTGGTGCTGAGTGAAATCTGCGGTGAAGCGGGTGTCGCCCGGTCTGACCGTGACGAAGTACAGCCAGTTGCCCGGCGGCGGGTTGATCGCGGCGCGCATCGCGTCCTCGCCCGGGTTGTCGATGGGTGTGGGCGGCAGCCCCATGCGCTGGTAGGAGTTGTAGGGGCTGTCGAGCTTGGTGTCGCGTGTCGTGGTCTTCAGCGTGCTGCGGTCGAGGGCGTAGTTGAGGGTGGAGTCCATCTGGAGCGGCATCCCCCTGGCGAGCCGGTTGAAGACGACCCGGGCGACCTTCCCCATGTCGGCCTGGGTCGCGGCCTCGGCCTGCACAATGCTGGCGATGGTGACGGCCTGGTAGACGTTCAGGGCGTTGCGCTGTGCGCCCGCGGCGACCGGGGCTCCGTTGAACCTGCGGTTCGCCGTGCCGACCATGGCCGACAGCACTGCTTCCGGGGTCGTCATCCGGACGTCCTTCGGGAGGCGGTACGTCGCCGGGAAGAGGTAGCCCTCGGGGTTGCCCTCGGCATCGTCCGGCAGCTTGAGGCGGACCTTGGCGAGCGACTTCCGTGTGCTGCCCGGCGGCAGGGCGAGGGCCGTGTCGACGGCCTGGTAGATGCGGCTCGCGCGCCAGCCCTCCGGGATCACCAGAGTGGTGGGCCGGGTGTCGCCGTCGCCGCCGGACGTCAGCAGCGGCACCGCCACGGCGGTGCCGGCCATGACGGCCCCGGTCGCGACGAGGACGAGACGGCCCCGGCGCGTCAGTCGGATCGTGCTCCGTGGCGGAGTGTTCATCTGCATGCGGGCACGTTAACCCGCATATCGCCACAAACCTGGCATATCGTCAGCTTGTCGGTTCCAGTCGCGCATCCCTGCGGACCAGCGCCGCGTATCGCCCGTCGAGGTCGAGCAGATCCTCGTGGGTGCCCCGTTCGACCGTGTGCCCGGAGTCGAGGACCACGATCTGGTCGGCGCCGCGGATCGTGGACAGCCGGTGCGCGATGGTGAGTGTGGTCCGGTTGGCGGACAGTGCGTCGATGGCCTCCTGCACGGCGAGCTCGGTGCGGGTGTCCAGGGCGCTGGTCGCCTCGTCGAGGATGAGGACGGGCGGGTCGCGCAGGATGGTGCGGGCGATCGCCAGGCGCTGCTTCTCGCCGCCGGAGAAGCGGTGGCCGCGCTCACCGACGACCGTGTCGTAGCCGTCGGGCAGCGAGGCTATGTGGTCGTGGATCTGGGCTGCCTTCGCCGCCGCGTGCAGTTCGTCGTCGGTGGCGTCGGGCTTGGCGAAGCGGAGGTTGTCGGCGACGGAGGCGTGGAAGAGGTACGTCTCCTGGGAGACGACGCCCACCGCACGCGCGAGCGTGTCGAAGTCGAGGTCGCGCACATCGACTCCGTCGAGGGTGACCCGGCCGCCCGTCACGTCGTAGAGCCGGGGCACGAGATAGCCGAGGGTCGACTTCCCGGCGCCGGTCGGGCCGACGACCGCAAGGCTGCCGCCCGCCGGAACGGTGATGTCGACGCCGTCGAGAATCGGCCCGCTCTTGCCGTCGTAGCGGAAGTCGACGTTCTCGAAGCGCACCTCGCCCTTGATCCGGTCGAGGTGGACCGGGTTCTCTCGCTCGGTGATGTCGACCGGCAGGTCGAGGTACTCGAAGATGCGCTGGAAGAGCGCGAGCGAGGTCTGTATCTGGACGCCGGTCGCCAGCAGGCTGACGGTGGGCCGGAACAGGCCCTGCTGGAGCGAGACGAAGGCGACGATCGTGCCGATGGACGCCTGGGGGCCGCCGAACTGGAGGGCCATCCCGGCGGTCCAGTAGATGACGGCGGGCATGGCGGCCATGACGATCGTGATGACGGCCATGCGCCAGCGGCCGGCCATGTTCGACCTGACCTCCAGGTCGACCAGGCGCTCCGACTCGTCGGCGAAGGCCGTCGTCAGCGACTCGGCGCGGCCCATCGTGCGGCCGAGCAGGATTCCGCTGACCGAGAGGGACTCGGTGACCGTGGCGGCCATGGCGGCCATCTGCTTCTGGCGCTGGGTGGTGATCCGCTTGCGCTCGTTGCCCACGCGGCGGCTGATCCACACGAAGACGGGCAGCAGGAGCAGAGAGACCACGGTCAGCCGCCAGTCCAGAGCGATCATGGCGATGATCGTGGCGACCACACTGGTGAGGTTGGAGACCAGCGAGGTGGCGGTGGAGGTGACGGTGGCCTGCATGCCGCCGATGTCGTTGGCGATGCGGGACTGGACCTCGCCGGTGCGGGTGCGGGTGAAGAACGCGAGCGACATCCGCTGGAGGCGGCCGTAGACCGCGGTGCGCAGGTCGTGCATGACGCGCTGGCCGACGGTCGTGGAGATCAGCGTCTGCAGCACGCCGAAGATGCTGTTCAGCACGGCGCTGAGGATCATGCCGAGCGCGAGCAGGCTCAGCAGCCCGGTGCGCCGCTCGGGGATGGCGGTGTCGAGGGTGGCCTTCAGCAGGAAGGGCGTGGCGACCGAGACCAGCGAGGCGGCGCCCACGAGGACGCCGACCAGCGCGAGCCGGCCGCGGTAGGGACGGAAGAGTCTGAGGATGCGCCGCACCTGCCGGGGTTGTTCCTTGGCATCGGCGGGCGGGGTCCAGGAGAGCTGGTGGTCGGGGTGCATGGGCTCCTACGGAGGTGAGTGGGCGCCGGCCCCGGACCTGGGCCGGACCGGCTCCTGGCCGGCGTCGGCGGTCCGGCCGGCGGTGACTGGCGGTGACTGGCGGATCGTAGCTCATTGTTACCTATACTCACAATGAACGGCATCCTGTTATTGTTCCCGCATGACCTCCCCGGATCCCGACGCCCTGCTCGCGGAGCAACTGCTGCGGCTCACCCGCCGGGTGCACCGCATCCAGAAGCGCCATCTGGAACAGCGCGACCTGGGCATCACCCCGGCCCAGTCACGGCTGCTGCGCACCCTCGCGCACTACGGTTCGCCGCCCCGCATGGCAGACCTCGCCGAGCGCCTGGAGGTGGTGCCCCGGGCGGTGACCACGCTGGTCGACGGCCTGGAGGCCAACGGCAAGGTCCGCCGGGTCCCCGACCCGACCAACCGCCGGGTCATCCGGATCGAGATCACCGACGACGGCCGCAAGGCGCTGCGCGAACTGCGCGGGGCGCGCCGGTCCGCGGTGGAGGAGATCCTGGCACCGCTGACCGACGAGCAGCGCGAGGTATTGGGCGGCCTGCTCAACACGCTGATGGACGGGGACGTCGCCCGCATCTGCTGAACCGCGCACCACGCACGCGCCGGGCGCACGGGCCGTTCCGGGTCCCCGGATCGGCTCCTGCCCCGTCCTCCCGGCCCTCCGACGCGCCCGCCGCACGCCACTGTTCACCGCGCCGCCCCGGTCCGCGGCGCCCTCTCACTCCGGATGATGGGGTGATCCGGAGGTCCCGGCCCGTGCGCGGCCTGCCGGATCCGTGCGCCGCCGCGGAAAACCGTTTGATTTCGACGCCGCCACAGCGCCAACCTGTCAGCTTGCCGACGCCCGCCTGGTGGCGTCGATCCTCCGTTCCCTCCCGCCTCCTCCCCGCTCCCGCCTGCCTGCCTTCCGCCCCTGACACGACGAGCCGTTGGGACGTCATGCAGATCCAAGACCTACCGTTTCCCGACCCGGGTGTGCCGGACGCACGCTCGGGTCCCCGGTTCCTGTGGTGGCTGGGCCGGAGCCAGCTGGGCGGCCAGTTCAAGTCGCTGGCCTGGGGGCTGCTGCACTTCGTCGCCGTCTCCGGCCTCCCGTTCTGCGTGGGCCTGGCCGTCCAGGCCGTGGTGGACCGTTCGGGCACCCGGCTCGCCCTGACCGGCGGCCTCATGGTGCTGTGCGGCGCGGCGATCGCGCTGGGCGACACCTTTCTGCACCGGGCCGCGGTCACCAACTGGATCACGGCCGCCGCCCGCGTCCAGCAGTTGCTGGCCCGCAAGGCCGCCCACCTCGGCTCCACGCTGACCCGGCGGGTCGCGGCCGGTGAGGTGGTGGCCGTCTCCACCGGTGACGTCGAGAAGATCGGCTGGTTCGTGGAGGCCGTCTCCCGCTTCACCGCCGCCGCCCTGACCGTCGTGGTGGTCTGTGTCGCACTGCTCTTCTACCAGCCCGCCCTCGGCGTGGTCGTCGCCGCTGGCCTGCCCCTGATGGCCCTCGCGGTGCTGCCGCTGCTGCCCCGCGCGACCCGGCGGGCCGACTTCCAGCGCGAGAAGGCGGGCCGCGCCACCGAACTGGCCTCGGACACCGTGGCCGGGCTGCGGGTGCTGCGCGGCATCGGCGGCGAGGAACTCTTCCTCGACCGCTACCGCCGCGCCTCCCAGGAGGTCCGCCACGCCGCGGTGCGCAGCGCCCGGATGTGGTCGCTGATCTCCGCGATCCAGGTGCTGATGCCGGGACTGCTGCTGATCGCCGTCGTCTGGTACGGCGTCCGGCTGGCCCGCGAGGGCCGGATCACCGTCGGCGAACTGGTCACCGTCTACAGCTCCGTCATGGTCCTCACCTATCCGCTGAGACATTTCGAAGAGATTGCGATGGCCTATTCCTTCTCCCGCCCCTCGGCCCGGCGTGCCGCACGCGTCCTGTCGCTCGAACGCACCACGGACAACGGGGGCGCGCGGGAGACGGAGGTGCCGTCCGGCGACCTGTACGACCCCCTCACCGGTCTCCTGGCACCTGCCGGACGGCTGACCGCGGTGGTGTGCGGCGACCCGGACGCGGCGGGACGGCTCGCGGAGCGGCTGGGCGGGCATCCGGCCGAGAACGGCCCGTCGGTCATGCTGGGCGGTGTCCCGCTGGACGGGCTTCCGCTGGACATCGCCCGCACGGCGGTCCTGGTCCAGGACAAGGACCCGGTGCTGCTCTCGGGTTCGCTGCGCGAGCTCCTCGACGTGCCCGCCTCGGGCGACGTCAGCACCGGCAACGCACTGGCGGCCGCACAGTGCGAGGACGTCCTGACGGCTCTCGTCGAGGGGTCGCTGGACGCCGCGGACCCGTTGGGCACCCGGATCACCGAGCGCGGGCGGTCCCTGTCGGGCGGCCAGCGCCAGCGGCTCGCGCTGGCCCGCTCCCTGCTCACGGACCCGGAGGTCCTCGTCCTCGACGAGCCGACCTCCGCCGTGGACTCCCACACCGAGGCCCGCGTGGCCGAAGGCGTACGGCGGCTGCGGTCGGGGCGTACGACGGTGGTGTTCACCTCCTCGCCGCTCCTCCTGGACCGCGCCGACCGTGTGGTGCTGGTGCACGCGGGTGAGGTCAGGGCGGTCGGGGTGCACCGCGAGCTGATCCGCACCGAGCCCTGGTACCGGGCGGTGGTGACCCGGGAGACCGAGACCGCCGACGGGACGGCTGCGGGTGCGCTGAAGGCGCTGGACGAGTTGGAGAAGCTGGAGAAGCTCGACAGGTCGGAACAGCTGGACGAGCTCGAAGAGATCGAACGGCTCGAAGAGATCGAGGAGAGCGCATGATCGGCGTCGCGCCACCGGCGTACGACCCCGCTGCCCCGACGACCGCGACCACGCTGCCCGTCGGCGCCCCCACGACCGTGCGCGCCTATGTGGCCGAGCTGCTGCGCAGGCACCGCCGTGCCTTCCTGATCCTCATCGCGGTCAACACCGCCGCGGTGCTCGCCTCGATGGTCGGCCCGTGGCTGCTCGGCGACCTCGTCGAGCGGGTGTCGGACCACGGGCGCGAGCTGCGGCTGGGGCCGACGGTGACGCTGTTCGCGGCTGCCCTGGCCGTCCAGGCCGTGTTCGTACGGCAGATGCGGCTGCGGGGCGCGATGCTCGGCGAGCGCATGCTGGCGGACCTGCGCGAGGACTTCCTGGTGCGCTCGGTCGGGCTGCCGCCGGGTGTCCTGGAACGCGCGGGCACCGGTGACCTGCTCTCCCGCATCACCACGGACATCGACCGGCTGGCCAACGCCATGCGCGAGGCCGTGCCCCAGCTGACGATCGGCGTGATGTGGGCCGCCCTGCTGCTGGGCGGGCTGGTGGTCACGGCCCCGCCGCTGGGCGCCGCGGTACTGCTGGCGGCACCGCTGCTGGCGATCGGCTGCCGCTGGTACTTCCGGCGCGCCCCGTCCGCCTACCGCTCCGAGGCCGCCGGGTACGCGGCGGTGGCCGCCGCACTCGCCGAGACCGTGGACGCCGGGCGCACCGTCGAGGCCCACCGCCTCGGGCGCCGTCGTGTCGAGCTGTCGGAGCGGCGGGTCAAGGAGTGGACCGCCTGGGAGCGCTACACCCTGTGGCTGCGGTCGGTCCTCTTCCCCGTCGTCAATCTCACCCATACGACGGTCCTCCTGTCCGTCCTCATGCTCGGTGGGGTGTTCGTGCTTCAGGGCTGGATCGGGGTCGGCCAGCTGACGACGGGCGCGCTGATCGCGCAGATGCTTGTCGACCCGGTGAACCTGATCCTGCGCTGGTACGACGAACTGCAGGTCGCGCAGGTGTCGCTGGCCCGTCTGGTCGGTGTCCGGGACATCGAGCCGGAGCCCGGTGACGCCGGGCTGGCGCCGGAAGGACGGCGGGTGCACGCGGACAGGGTGCACTTCGGCTACCGCGAGGGCGTGGATGTGCTGCGCAGGGTGACCCTCGAGGTGGCACCCGGCACCCGGCTGGCCCTCGTCGGCCCGTCGGGCGCCGGCAAGTCCACCCTCGGGCGGCTGCTCGCCGGGATCTACGCGCCCCGGGACGGCCGGGTCACCCTCGGCGGCGCCGAGTTGTCCCGGATGCCCGCGGAACGCGTCCGCTCGCACGTCGCCCTGGTCAATCAGGAGCATCACGTCTTCGTGGGATCCCTGCGCGACAACCTGCTGCTGGCCCGCGCGGACGCCACCGACGCCGAGCTGTGGGCGGCGCTGGGCGCGGTCGACGCTGACGGCTGGGCGCGGGCGCTGGACGACGGCCTCGACACCGAGGTGGGCTCGGGCGGCCGCACACTCACGCCGGCCCAGGCCCAGCAGATCGCGCTGGCCCGCCTGGTGCTGGCGGACCCGCACACGCTGGTCCTGGACGAGGCGACCTCGCTGCTCGACCCGCGCGCGGCCCGCCATCTGGAGCGGTCCCTCGCCCGCGTCCTCGACGGCCGCACCGTGGTCGCCATCGCCCACCGTCTGCACACCGCGCACGACGCCGATGTCATCGCCGTGGTCGAGAACGGCCGTATCAGCGAACTGGGCAGCCACCAGGAACTGGTCGACGCGGACGGCGCGTACGCGGCGCTGTGGCGGTCCTGGCACGGGTGAGCGGGGGCGTCCGCCGGGTGACGGGACGGGGTGCACCGCGTCGGCCCGTCGGCCCGCCCGACCCGCCCGACCGGCAGGCGGTGGCTCGGGGCTCCGGTGGGCCGGGGTGCCGCAGCGGGTGGCCGACCGATCGCGGCGCGGTGCCGCGGGGCCGGGCGGCGGGTCCGGCGGTCACGAACCGTCGCAGGCCTTGCGCCGTGGCGTTGCGCCGGGGTGAACCGGGGTGGAAGGCTGGAGAGCGGCACCGGCTCGGGAAGTGCCTGCGGGCCGGGTGGTCCGGCGAAGCGGGCGGCCGGTGCCCCGGGAACCGGCGGGCCCGCCGCGGGCCGCGGTGACGGCGGCCCCGTCTCCACCACCTGGAGGTACCCGTGAACAGCGTCGACGGATGGGGAGACGACGTATACCAGCCCGACGGAACCGAGATCCGGGAGGACTCGGGACTGCTCGACGTGGAGGACACCCTGGAGAACGACGGGGTCGGTGATCCTCTCGACCGCGGCTGGTCCCCGCCCGAGCGCCCGTGGGCCGTGGAGCACCGCGGAGTGACGGCTGCCGAGCGGTACCGGGGCGAGAGTCTCGACCAGCGTCTCGCCGAGGAGTTGCCGGATCCGGCCGCGCCCGACGGCGACGGCATCGGCGACTGCGCGGGCACCGACGGCGAGGCCCTGGACAACGAGGTGGGCGCGGCGCGCTCCGGCCGCCTGGTGGCCCCCGACGAGGGGGCCCACGAGGACGAGGAGAGCGCGCTGATCGCGACGGACGTGGGCATCGACGGCGCGGCCGCTTCCGCCGAGGAGGCCGCGATGCACATCGTGGACGACGACTCCCTCTATGGCTGACCGCGTCCCGCCCGTACCGGGATCCGCGGCGGCGGTGGGCAGGCGGGAGGCCAGGACGGGCATGTGGCCGCCCGCACCGGGCGCCGGCACCACGGCGGATTGCGTCCGAAGGGCCCTGGCAGACCCGTCCGGGGTGCGGTTGCCCGTGTGCCGCGGAGCGTGAGCCGCCCCGGTCAGATCACGTTGAGCGCGGCCACACAGCCCAGGCCGCCGAGCACCATGAACACCGGCATCAGTACCTTGATCTCGACCCAGCTTCCGGCCCGGAACCGCATCCCCTTGGGCGGTCCGATCGGGTACCAGCGCCTGCGGCCCAGCGGTATCGGCCACAGGATCGGGCAGCCGGAGACGGTCAGCGCGTCCCCGATGCAGTGCACCAGCGCGCCCAGGCACACCGGCAGGCCCAGCCACAGGTACTCCTGGCCGGGCTGGGAGAACAGCCAGTCCGAGCCGTTCCCCGGCTTGTCCAGGACGCCCGCGAGGATCCATGCGCTGGTCGCGGCCAGCAGCCACACCAGCACGTCGCTGCTGGAGCCGCGGGCCGCCCGCCACAGCAGGCCCTCGATGGCGAGCACCATGTGCACGAAGAGGATCGCCAGCACCGCCCACCGGCCACCGGCGATCGCCGCTCCTGAGCAGATCGCTCCGGTCGCTGCCGCCCACACCCAGGTGTGTGTGAGGGTGCGGTGGCCGCCCGAGCGGCGCGGGTCGCCCGGCTTGCGGGTCGACTTGTAGACGGCGTAGGACAGTTTGTCCACGACCTCGCACATCCAGTTCGACACGGGTCCGAAAGCACGGGAGATCGTGGCGGCCTTGTGGTCGAGGTCCGGGGCGAGGGCGGCACCGGCGCATATCAGCGCGCCGACCAGGAGGACCGGCCAGGGCATCGTGTGACCGGCTGCTGCGGCCGCCGCTCCGACCCCGAGCCAGGCCGCGGCCCCCGACAGTGAGTGTGCTGGTCCCATCATGGCCGTTGCCCGCCCTATTCCTCGTGTACCGCTGTCCAGTTGACCAGGTGCGCCGATGCTGTGTCGGCGGCACAGCGTACCCGCCATGATCGTCGTACGGACATCCGATTCCCCTCCGGGGGAGGACGGCAGGCAAGATGGGGGCGTGACCCTCATCGATCAGTTGCCGCCGACCGCCGACCCCGACGCCCTCTACGAAGCCTTCGAGTCGTGGGCACAGGAGCGGGGGCTCACGCTCTACCCCCATCAGGAGGAGGCGCTGATCGAGGCGGTCTCGGGCGCGAACGTGATCGTGTCGACGCCCACCGGCTCGGGCAAGAGCCTGATCGCCGCGGGGGCACACTTCGCGGCGCTGGCCCGCGACGAGGTCACCTTCTACACGGCTCCGATCAAGGCGCTGGTGTCGGAGAAGTTCTTCGAACTGTGCAAGCTGTTCGGCACCGAGAACGTCGGCATGCTCACCGGCGACGCGTCCGTGAACGCCGACGCCCCCGTCATCTGCTGCACCGCCGAGGTGCTGGCGTCGATCGCGCTGCGTGACGGCAAGGACGCGGACGTCGGCCAGGTCGTGATGGACGAGTTCCATTTCTACGCCGAGCCCGACCGCGGCTGGGCCTGGCAGATCCCGCTGCTCGAACTGCCGCAGGCGCAGTTCGTCCTGATGTCGGCCACCCTCGGCGACGTCTCCTTCTTCGAGAAGGACCTCGCCCGCCGCACCGGCCGCCCCACCTCGGTCGTCCGCTCGGCGACCCGCCCTGTGCCGCTGTCCTACGAGTACCGGCTCACCCCGCTGACGGAGACGCTCACCGATCTGCTGGAGACGCGGCAGGCCCCCGTCTACATCGTGCACTTCACCCAGGCGCAAGCCGTGGAGCGGGCACAGGCCCTGATGAGCATCAACATGTGCTCGCGTGAGGAGAAGGACCAGATCGCCGAACTGATCGGCAACTTCCGCTTCACCACCAAGTTCGGCCGCAATCTGTCCCGTTACGTACGGCACGGCATCGGTGTGCACCACGCCGGGATGCTGCCGAAGTACCGGCGGCTGGTGGAGAAGCTCGCGCAGGCCGGTCTGCTGAAGGTGATCTGCGGGACGGACACGCTCGGCGTGGGCGTCAACGTGCCCATCCGGACGGTGCTGTTCACCGCGCTGACCAAGTACGACGGCAGCCGTGTCCGCACGCTGCGGGCCCGTGAGTTCCACCAGATCGCAGGGCGGGCCGGACGGGCCGGTTTCGACACGGCCGGCTTCGTCGTCGCGCAGGGGCCCGAGCACGTCATCGAGAACGAGAAGGCGCTCGCCAAGGCGGGCGACGACCCGAAGAAGCGCCGCAAGGTGGTCCGCAAGAAGGCCCCCGAGGGTTTCGTCGGGTGGACGGAGAACTCCTTCGAGAAGCTGATCGCCTCCGACCCGGAGCCGCTGACCTCCCGGTTCCGGGTGACACACATGATGCTCCTGTCGGTCATCGCCCGCCCCGGCAACGCCTTCGAGGCGATGCGCCGGCTGCTGGAGGACAACCACGAACCCCGGAAGCAGCAACTGCGGCACATCCGGCGGGCCATCGCGATCTACCGCTCGCTGCTGGACGGCGGCATCGTCGAGAAGCTCGACGAGCCCGACGCCGAGGGACGTATCGTCCGTCTCACCGTCGACCTCCAGCAGGACTTCGCGCTCAACCAGCCGCTCTCCACGTTCGCGCTCGCCGCCTTCGAGCTGCTGGACCCCGAATCGCCGTCGTACGCCCTGGACATGGTGTCGGTCGTGGAGTCGACGCTCGACGATCCGCGGCAGATCCTCGTCGCCCAGCAGAACAAGGCGCGCGGCGAGGCGGTGGCCGCGATGAAGGCGGACGGCGTCGAGTACGAGGAGCGCATGGCGCGTCTTCAGGACGTCACCTACCCGAAGCCGCTGGAGGAACTGCTCTTCCACGCGTACCACACCTACCGCAGGAGCCACCCGTGGGTCGGTGACCACCCGCTCTCGCCGAAGTCCGTCATCCGCGACATGTACGAACGGGCGCTGTCGTTCACGGAGCTGGTGTCGTTGTACGAGCTGGCCCGTACCGAGGGCATCGTGCTGCGCTACCTCGCCAGTGCCTACAAGGCGCTCGACCACACCGTCCCCGACGACCTCAAGTCCGAGGACCTCCAGGACCTGATCGAGTGGCTCGGTGAGACGGTGCGCCAGGTCGACTCGAGCCTGCTGGACGAATGGGAACAACTGGCCAACCCGGAGGAGATGACGGCCGAGGAGGCACAGGAGAGGGCCGACCAGGTCAAGCCGGTGACCGCCAACGCCCGCGCCTTCCGCGTCCTGGTGCGCAACGCCATGTTCCGCCGCGTCGAGCTCGCCGCTCTCGACCAGCTGGACGAACTGGGCGAGATGGATGGCGAGTCCGGCTGGGACACGGCGGCCTGGGAGGAGGCGATGGACAAGTACTGGGAGGAGTACGAGGACCTGGGTACCGGCCCCGACGCCCGCGGCCCGAAGCTGCTCGTGATCCAGGAGGAGCCGCAGAACGCTCTGTGGCGCGTCCGTCAGATCTTCGACGACCCGAACGACGATCATGACTGGGGCATCAGCGCGGAGATCGACCTCACGGCGTCCGACGCCGAGGGCCGCGCCGTCGTCCGCATCACCGATGTCGGCCAGCTGTGAGCCGAGGAGACCCCCTCCCATGACGAACCCGGCCGAGAGACTTGTCGACCTCCTCGACCTCGAGCGGATCGAGGTCGACATCTTCCGTGGCCGCAGCCCGCACGAATCTCTGCAACGGGTCTTCGGCGGGCAGGTGGCCGGACAGGCGCTGGTCGCCGCCGGGCGCACCACGGACGGCGAACGCCCGGTGCACTCCCTGCACGCGTACTTCCTGCGTCCCGGCCGCCCTGGTGTGCCGATCGTGTACCAGGTCGAACGGGTGCGGGACGGCCGGTCTTTCACGACTCGCCGGGTCGCCGCGGTGCAGCAGGGCCGCACGATCTTCAATCTCACCGCCTCCTTTCACAAGCCCGAGGAAGGGCCGTTCGAACACCAGTTGCCGCCGGCCCGTCAGGTGCCGGCCCCGGAGTCCCTGCCGACGGTCACGGAGGAGATCCGGGAGCATCTGGGCGAGCTCCCGGAGCAGTTGGAGCGCATGGCGCGCCGTCAGCCCTTCGACATCCGGTACGTGGACGGGCTGCGCTGGAGCGCTGAGGACGTCAAGGGCGCCGAGCCGCGCAGCGCGGTGTGGCTGCGCGCGGTCGGCCCGCTGGGCGACGACCCGCTCGTGCACACCTGCGCGCTGACCTACGCCAGCGACATGACCCTTCTCGACGCGGTCCGCATCCCGGTCGAACCGCTGTGGGGCCCGAGGAACTTCGACATGGCGTCGCTGGACCACGCCATGTGGTTCCACCGCCCGTTCCGCGCGGACGAGTGGCTGCTGTACGACCAGGAGTCGCCGATCGCGACGGGCGGCCGGGGGCTGGCCCGTGGCCGGATCTACGATCTGCGGGGGCGGCTGCTGGTGTCGGTGGTCCAGGAAGGCCTGTTCAGAAGGGTGTAAGGGCACCCGGCCGGGCTGGTCACACCTTGCTCCTCCTGCCCTCCGGTCCGGGTCACGGCCTCGCGTGGCGGGGGCTTCTGCGACGCAGCCGACCCAGCAGTCCCCGTGCGCACCGCGGACGCCGCTCCGACCGCTGCTGCGGCCCCTTGGCCGTCTCCTGTCGCCGTCCCGGTCCGGTCGGCGCGGGCGTGGCAGCCGGCGGCATCGACGGGACCGGCCGGAATACGGGCCGTTGTGCGAGCCGGTGCGCGCGGGCCTCGTGCAGGGCCTGGGCCAGGTCGGCCCGCAGCCATTCGATCTCGTCCGGGGCGTCCGCCGTCATGAGCCGCTCGGAGAGCTGCGCGGCGGGCGATCCGGGTGCGCCATGGGCGGGCGGTTCCGGGCGCAGCCGGTGCAACCGGGCGAGTTCACCCGGATCCTGGACGAACTCCGAGAGCTGCACCGGGTCGAGGAGGGCCGCCAGAGCACCGGCACGCTGCCAGGGACCGTCCGCCTGCCGCAGCAGAAATCCGAGGTGGCGTGCCCGCCAGTTGCGTGGCCGCAGGTCGACGCCCCCGGTCAGCTGGTCCCGCAGCCGTCCAGGCAGCCGACCAGTGAGCAGCGGTCCGGCCTCTTGACGGTCGGTGAACTGCCTCAGTTCGTCGGCGAGATACAGCCAGACCACGGCACGGTAGCGGTTCGGATAGAACGTCACCGGCGCCACCATGCCCAGGCGAGCCAGGCGGGTGAAGCGCCCCGGCGTCACCTCCATGACGGCCGCGGCCTGCGCGGTGCCCATGGCCCGGACGCTGTCACGCAGTTCCCCCGGGAAGCCGTCCGCCGAAAGCAGGCGGTCGATCTCGGCTCGGGGCACGCGGCGGCCCCCGCCTCCTTCGTCGGGCACCGTGCGGATCCGCCCGAGGTGGACCCCGAGATCGAACTCGCTGCGCTTGAGCCCGAGTTCCCGGGCCGCACGGCCCGGTGGGTACGCGTGATGAGGACGTGCTGCGACAGTCTCGCCGATCATGGTCGGTCTCCCCCGTGGAGTGAGTGGCCCGCGCTGTACGCGCCGGCCTCGGGAAAAACCGTAGCCGCATTCGCGAGATCCGTGGCGAGCCTGTGGACAACTCCGCCGTGACAGATGAACCCGCAGGTCAGTCAGAAGTCCGCTGAGGGGACGTTCTCCGGCTGGCGCGCGTCCACGTCGAGGTGTTCGCCGACGCGGTTGACGAGCAGTGTCATCTCGTAGGCGATCTGCCCGATGTCGACCTCCGCGCCGCTGAGCACACACAGGCAGCTGGCGGTGCCCGCGGCGGTGACGAACAGGACGGCGTCGTCATACTCGATCATCGTCTGGCGTACCCGGCCCGCGCCGAAGTGGCGGCCGGAGCCTTTGGCCAGGCTGTGCAGTCCCGACGCGACGGCAGCGAGGTGTTCGGCGTCGTCGCGGCGCAGCCCCGTGCTCGCACCCGTGACGAGTCCGTCGTTGGACAGCACCAGCGCATGCCGTACATGTTCGACGCGTGCGGTCAGATCGTCCAGCAGCCAGCCGAGTTTCTGGTTCTGTGCCATGGTCCGCTCTCCCCGTGAGATGTCTCCCCCCGGCACGGGGGAGCTCCTGGCCAGCCTTCCCCACCTCGGGCGCCCGGACAAGGAGGATGGGCATATGGCACAGAAGATGACCGACGACGAGTGGCGGGCTTTCGTCTCGTACGGCACCCGCACCGGCAAGCTCTCGACCGTCCGGGCCGACGGGAGCCCGCATGTGACGCCGATCTGGTTCGTGCTGGACGGCGACGAGGTCGTGTTCAACACGGCCGAAAACAGCGTGAAGGGGCGCAATCTCGCCCTGGACGGCCGGGTCGCGCTGTGCGTGGACGACGACCGGCCGCCGTACGGCTTCGTGCTGCTGGAGGGCCGGGCCCGGATCTCGGCGGACCTGGACGAACTGCGCCGCTGGGCCACCCGTATCGGGGCCCGGTACATGGGTGCGGAGCGCGCCGAGGAGTTCGGCGCCCGCAACGGCGTCCCGGGCGAACTCCTGGTCCGCGTCACCGTGGGCAAAGTGACGGCGCTGAAGAACATCTCGGACTGAGGGGCAGTCACGCCGGACACCGCGTCAGCCGATGTGTGCGGGACGTTCCGTCAGCTCACCGACGCGAGCAGCCGGGCGGTGTGCACCCGCCCGGCGTACTCGACGAGGCGGATCAGCACCTCCTTCCCCGAGGCCCGGTCACGGGCGTCGCACTGGACCACGGGGATGTCCCGGTCGAGACCGAGCGCCTGGGAGACTTCGTCCGGCGAATAGCCACGGGTCCCGGTGAAGCGGTTGACGGCCACCACGAACGGGACACACCGGTCCTCGAAGTAGTCGACCGCCGCGAAGCAGTCCTGGAGGCGGCGGGTGTCTGCGAGGACCACGGCGCCGAGGGCACCACGCGACAGTTCGTCCCACAGGAACCAGAAGCGCTCCTGGCCGGGAGTACCGAACAGGTAGAGGGAGAGCCCGGTCCGGATGGTGATGCGCCCGAAGTCGAGCGCGACGGTCGTGGTGAGCTTCTGGCCGACGCCGTCGGTGACGTCCACCGACCGGCCCGCCACGCTCAGCGCTTCCTCGGTCCGCAGCGGCCTGATCTCGCTGACCGTGCCCACCAGCGTGGTCTTGCCCACGCCGAATCCACCGGCGACCAATATCTTCAGGGCCAGCGGGGACTCGTCGCCCGCGGTGCCGGAGTGCTCGACGAAGATCATGGCCACTTCTCCCAGGTGTGCGTGCGGGCGAAGCCAGCAGCATGGCAAGGCGGGTCCGTCACCGGGGGATTCGACCGGTCTTTGCCCGGTCCGGCCGACTTGAGCCGCCCGGCTGTCCGAAGCGGTGCACAACCGGCACGATCACGTCCGTCTGGTATGCGGGACGGGAGCGTCCTCGGCCCTGGTGCGGAATCATGCGTCGTATGAGCGAGGACCACACGAAAGTGCAGGAGTTCTTCGGCGCCCGCGCGGCCCACTGGGACAGCCGTTTCCCCGACGACGGCCCGGCCTACGCCGCCGCGGTCGCAGATCTCGGGCTGCGCGAGGGCGACCGCGTGCTCGACGCGGGCTGCGGTACCGGGCGTGCTCTGCCGCCGCTGCGGGCCGCTGTGGGGAGCACGGGAGTGGTCGTCGGAGCGGATCTGACACCGGCCATGCTCGAGGCCGCCGTAGGGGCCGGGCGGGATCGCGAGGGGTGGCTGGTACTGGCCGATGTCGCCGCGCTGCCGCTGCGCTCCGGCTCGCTGGACGCCGTGTTCGCGGCGGGCCTCATCGCGCATCTGGCGCATCCCGCCGAGAACCTGGGGGAACTGTGCCGAGTGGTACGTCCCGGCGGCAGGCTGGCGCTGTTCCACCCCGTCGGCCGGGCCGCGCTCGCCGCCCGCCAGGGGCGCCGTCTCACCCCGGACGACCTCCGCGCCGAGGCGAATCTGCGTCCGCTGCTCACCGGTTCGGGGTGGCGCATGACGTCGTACACCGACGAGGACGACCGGTTTCTGGCGCTCGCCGTCCGCGAGGGCTGAGCCCGGGGGACAGCGGCGCGGGGCTCATACGGCGGCCGACCGGCCCGCCACCGCAGGGTCATTTCGCCCACGGCGGGCAAAAAGCCGAGGACCGCAGTTCCGGGTGTGCCGAGGAGTCGTGACAACCGCGTCGGCCCCGCATTAGGGTGCGCGCGGTTGGACGAAACCAGTGGGGAGGCTGGGATGGCCGGGACGGACGAGGACGCCGCCGTGGCCGCCGCCGACGACGCGCTCTATGTGCTCACGGCGGTGCTGCTGACGCCCGCGCAGTTCCCGAGCGTGCTCGGTGACGACTATCCGGAGGCATGCACGGCACTCGGGCTGGCGCCGCTGGCGGACGGGTACGGCCTGGTGATCGGCCAGGACGGCGACGGTGCGCGCTGGACGGTGGTCGTCGACGACGTGTCGCTGGTCGCCGTCGCCATCGCGTCATGGGACTGCGGCATGGAGTACGACCTGTCCCCCGGCGAACGCACGGTCGTCACCGCCCTGCCCGGCTGGCCCCTCGCCGTGGCCGTCGCGGCCCCCGGTGTCCCGGCCCCGCACGATCCCGGCCCCGAGCTCACGGACGGGCCCGTGCTGTCCCCGCCGGACACCGGCACCTGGGGCCCCGCACAGCGTCGGCTGGGTGCCGACGAGATCGCGCTCCAGTGGGCGGTGTGGCGGGAGCAGATCGACGACGACCTGTTCCGACAGCCGGAGCCCGAACCCGCGTCCACGACGCCGGAAGATCCGTCCGGGGCGCCGGACACCGGCCCGCAGGACGGTGATGGCCAAGACAGCGACACCGGTACCGACAGCGACAGCGACAGCGACAGCGACAGCCAGGGTGGTGTGCCGCACGGCCACATAGGTGTCCGACGTGTCCTGGCCGAGGCACGAGCCTATGTGGACTCCCCTCCGCCTCTGGGCAGGGTCCGCTCGTCCTTCGCCCCGGGGGACGCCCGGACGCTGCGGGCCGACGGTCCCGGCTGGTCGATGGTGGCCAGGACCGACGACATCGCGTTCGTCCTCCTCGACGACGAGCCAGGCGAGGTGCTGCCGGTGGGCCGGGGCCCGCAGCTGCCAGGGCTTCTGGAGGCTCTTGACAAGCTGGCCGTGCGCCCCAGTTGACCCCGGCACGGGCGGGCACCGCACCATGTGTCCCGTCGCCCGTGTACCGGGGCCGTGCCGGGGCCGCGTGGCTCAGCGGCCGAGTTCCTTGCGGGCGGCGCGGCGCAGCCTGCGGCGCTGGGAGGGGTCCAGGGTGAGGTACGCGACTGCCGGGACTCCCAGGACGATCAGCAGCGCGGCCCACCAGGGCAGCCAGATGAGCAGGATCAGACCGACCGCCACACCCCCTGCGGCGATCTTCGCGTTCTTCGACATGAGTGTCGCCTCCTTCGCGGCCACTGCCGCTCTCTGATGTGAGAACGGCCCCGTGCCCCCAGCGGTTCCGGGTCGCGCCCCTGATTGAACCCTGAGGTCCGTCCCCTACTGGTAGAGACGGGCCACTGTTACTGGTAGAGACGGGCCACCGGCGGACGGGACGACCCGACGAGCGGGTGACGCCAGGTGTTCACCCGACTGTCGCACGGCGTTCCGGACGGGAGCCAACTCTGGCCGCTGTCAGCGAATTTGAGCACAGGAGGCCAGATGTCCCCGCACGCCACCGGCTGGCGCCGCGTCCACCGTACCGTCGCGGCGGGCGTTCCCCTCGCAGTGCTGGCAGCCCTGGTGGCCGCCGCTCCGGCGTCCGGCGCCGGGAAGGGCAGCACCGGCGAGAGCGCTTCCGTCACCCGCCGGGCGACACTCGGCGACATCCCGCTGGGCACGTTCAGCAATGCGCTGCTCCCCGGGACCGTGGCCGACGACCGGGGGGTCGACCTCGGCGGGATCGGCAGCGACATCTACCCGGCGGGACGCAAGGGCGAGTTCTGGACGGTCACCGACCGCGGGCCCAACGGCCAGATCAAGGTGGACGGCAAGAAGCGCCGCACGTTCCCGGTGCCGGGCTTCGACCCGGCGATCGTGAAGATCCGGGTGTCCGGCGACACCGTGCGGGTGATCGACGCCATTCCGATCACCACCGCGTCCGGCAAGGCCGTCACCGGACTGCCGAACCAGGCGGGCCGCGACGAGGCGCCGTACTCCTACGACGCCAAGACGCCGCTGTCGTACGACCCGGACGGGCTGGACACCGAGGGCATCGTGCGGGCCGCGGACGGGAGCTTCTGGCTGGTCGACGAGTACGGTCCCTCGCTGATCCACGTCTCTGCGCACGGGAAGGTGCTCACGCGTTTTGTGCCCAAGGGGCTGAACCTCACCGGCACCGGCTACCCGGTGGTGGAGGCGCTGCCGTCCGTCTTCCTGCACCGGAAGATCAACCGCGGGTTCGAGGGCCTGGCTCAGCTGCCCTCCGGGGATCTGGTGATCGCGCTGCAGAGCCCGCTGTCGCTGCCGGACGGGAACGCCGGGGACGCCTCGCGCACCACCCGGCTGATGCGCTTCTCGCCGTGCAAGCAGGCCGTCACGGCCGAGTACGTCTACCGCTTCGACCCGGTGGATGTGGTCGACCCCGGCGAGGACGACACCTCCGAGCTCAAGATGTCGTCGGTGGTCGCCGTGGGCGGTGACCGGCTGCTGGTGGAGGAGCGCACGGACAAGGCGGCCCGGCTCCAGCTGGTGCGTCTGGACCGCAGGGCGAACATTCTCGGTGGTCCCTGGGACGACGACACCACGTCCCCGTCCCTGGAGCAGCTCGCCGACCCGGCGGCAGCGGGTGTGCCGGTGCTCGGCAAGCGGCTGGTCGTCGATCTGGGCACGGTCACCGGCGTGCCGGGGAAGATCGAGGGCGTCGCGCGCGTGGATCACGACACGCTCGCTGTGATCAACGACAACGACTTCGGCATGACGGACGGCGCGGGCGCGTTCGACGCGCAGGGCAGGCTGGTCGACAGCGGGATCGAGACGACGGTGACGTACGTGCGGCTGCCGCACGGCATCTGACCGCCTGCCCGCGCGGGCGCCCTTCAGGGGCGCCCTCCGCCCAGCACGAACGGGACCAGCGACTCCAGATCGCTGGGCAGTGCGCTGGGGAGCGCAGTCGGCAGCTTGCTCGGCAGCCTGGAGGGCAGTGCGGTGGGGAGCTCGGTCGGCAGCGTCGACGGCAGGCCCAGGGAGGGCGCCGACGACGAGCCGGTGCCGCCGTCGCTCTCGGCGGGCGGCTTGCGGTCCGAGGATCCGCCACCCGCCGACGCCATGAGCAACACGGCGGCGACGGCCGCCACGGCGACCAGTACCGCCAGCGCGAGGAACAGCGGACTCGGACGCCGCCTGGCACCTGGTGGCCCGGGCGGCTGAGGCGGTACGGGCGGCAGGGTCATACCGTCAAGGATCTCCGCACGGCAGCCAACACGCGACCCCCACAGGGAGGTTGATACCCGCTCGTGCCAGGGTCGGCACGGTTTCGGGGCAATCGGAGAACGCCGGGACCGGCCCCGCGCGGGGCCGGTCCGATGATGTGGTGATTCCGGGTACGCGCGCGTGACGGTCGTCGACAGCCACGCGCGCGCACGCGCATGCGTCAGCCCCGGGCGCCGAGCAGGTGGTCCATGGCCAGCTGATCGAGACGCTCGAAGGCCATACCGCGCACGGCAGCGGCCTCGATGTCGAACTCCTCGAACGCCGCGCGGTCGGCGAGCAGCGCCTCCAGGCCGTCCGCGGCCGTCGGCTGGGCCAGCTGGTCCAGGCGCGAGGCGTGCAGCGCCTCCTGGACCTCCGGGTCGGCGCGGAAGGCGGCGGCGCGCTCCTTCAGCATCAGGTAGTTGCGCATGCAGCCCGCGGCGGACGCCCAGACGCCGTCGAAGTCCTCGGTCCGCGGCGGCTTGAAGTCGAAGTGCCGCGGGCCGCTGTAGCCGGCGCTCTCCAGCAGGTCGACGAGCCAGAAGGCGGCACGCAGGTCGCCGGCGCCGAAACGCAGGTCCTGGTCGTACTTGATGCCGGACTGGCCGTTGAGGTCGATGTGGAAGAGCTTGCCCGCCCACAGCGCCTGGGCGATGCCGTGCGGGAAGTTGAGACCTGCCATCTGCTCGTGGCCGACCTCGGGGTTGACGCCGTACAGCTCGGGCCGCTCGAGGCGCTCGATGAACGCCAGGGCGTGGCCGACGGTGGGCAGCAGGATGTCGCCGCGCGGCTCGTTCGGCTTGGGCTCGATGGCGAAGCGCAGGTCGTAGCCCTGGGAGGTGACGTATTCGCCGAGAAGGTCGAAGGCCTCCTTCATACGGTCCAGCGCCACGCGCACGTCCTTGGCGGCACCGGACTCAGCGCCCTCACGGCCGCCCCAGGCGACATAGATCTTGGCGCCGAGCTCCGCGGCGAGGTCGATGTTGCGGATCGTCTTGCGCAGCGCGTAGCGGCGCACGTCGCGGTCGTTGGCGGTGAACGCGCCGTCCTTGAAGACGGGGTGGGTGAAGAGGTTGGTGGTGGCCATCGGCACGGTCATGCCGGTGGTCTCGAGGGCCTGGCGGAAGCGCTTGATGTGCGCCTCGCGCTCGGTGTCGGAGGACCCGAAGGGGATCAGATCGTCGTCGTGGAAGGTCACGCCGTAGGCGCCGAGTTCGGCCAGGCGCTGCACCGACTCGACCGGGTCGAGGGCGGGGCGGGTGGCGTCGCCGAAGGGGTCCCTTCCCTGCCAGCCGACGGTCCACAGGCCGAAGGTGAACCTGTCCTCGGGGGTGGGCTGGTAGTTCATGCCGCGGCTCCTTGCTTGCGACTATTTCGTCAGGGCGGTTTACAAATTAGTATGCCGACGCATCTCTGTGAAGGGACCCTGGTCCCGAAGAGATGAGGTGTCCGAGCCTGTGGCGTCCGGGCATCCTGGAAAACAGCAGGTAGATGCCACAGAGCCGCGGAAAAGAACGAAGAAACGAAGAAGCAGGGAGAGCCCGATGTCAGCAGCCGAGGGTCCGCTCGTCGTCGGCGTGGACACATCCACCCAGTCCACCAAGGCGCTGGTCGTCGACGCGGCCACCGGGCAGGTCGTGGCCGGCGGCCAGGCGCCGCACACCGTCACCTCCGGGGCGGGCCGCGAGAGCGATCCCCGCCAGTGGTGGGACGCCCTGTGCGAGGCACTGGGCCAGTGCGGTGACGCGGCACGCGAGGCGGCCGCCGTGTCGATCGGCGGCCAGCAGCACGGCCTGGTGACGCTGGACGAGCAGGGCGAGCCGGTCCGGCCCGCCCTGCTGTGGAACGACGTGCGCTCCGCCCCGCAGGCCCGCCGTCTGATCGAGGAACTGGGCGGGCCCAAGGCATGGGCGGACCGTACGGGCAGCGTGCCCGGCGCGTCGTTCACGGTCACGAAGTGGGCCTGGCTGGCGGAGCACGAGCCGGACGCGGTCCGGGCGACCGCGGCGGTACGGCTGCCGCACGACTACCTCACCGAGCGGCTCACCGGCCTGGGCACCACGGACCGCGGCGACGCCTCCGGCACCGGCTGGTGGGCGTCCGGGACCGAGGAGTACGCCGAGGAGATCCTGCGGCACGTCGGCCTCGACCCGGCGCTGCTGCCCCGGGTGGTGCGGCCCGGCGAGGTCGCCGGGACCGTCCGCGACAGCCACGATCTGCCGTTCGCCAAGGGCACCCTGGTCGCCCCCGGCACCGGCGACAACGCCGCTGCCGCGCTGGGCCTGGGGCTGCGCCCGGGCACCCCGGTGCTGAGCCTCGGCACCTCGGGCACGGTCTACGCGGTGACGAAGCACCGCCCCGCCGATCCGACGGGCACGGTCGCGGGCTTCGCCGACGCACACGGCGACTGGCTGCCGCTGGCCTGCACCCTGAACTGCACGCTCGCCGTCGACAGGCTCGCGGCCCTGCTCGGGCTGGACCGCGAAGCCGTCGAGCCCGGCACCTCGGTCACCCTGCTGCCCTACCTGGACGGCGAGCGCACCCCGAACCTGCCGCACGCCTCAGGACTGCTGCACGGCCTGCGCCACGACACGACGGCCGGGCAGCTCCTCCAGGCGGCCTACGACGGCGCCGTCCACTCGCTGCTCGGCGCCCTCGACCTGGTCCTGGACGAGGACGCGGACCGCTCCGAGCCGCTGCTGCTGATCGGCGGGGGCGCCCGGGGCACCGCCTGGCAGCAGACCGTACGGCGGCTGTCGGGCCGCCCGGTCCAGGTGCCCGAGGTGAAGGAACTGGTCGCCCTCGGTGCGGCGGCGCAGGCGGCAGGACTGCTGACCGGCGAGGACCCGGCGGCGGTCGCCCGCCGCTGGAACACCACCGCGGGCCCGGTCCTGGACGCCGTGGAACGGGACGACGAGACGCTGGCCCGGATCTCCGGGGTACTCTCCGACGCGGCCCCGCTCCTGGACCGCGGCCCGGAGCCCCGCTGACGAGGCAGCCGCCGGGGCGGACCGGACCGCACGAAGACCATCGACGAGGACTGACGGAGGCATGACCGCACCGCTGCACGAGACCCACCCGGCCGGGCCCGGCCGCGCGCTGCCCGACACCCAGCAGGGCATGCGCCGCCGCAATCTCGCCCGGGTGATGCACACCGTCAGCGCCGAGGGACCGCTGTCCCGGGCCGCCGTGGCCTCGCACATCGGTCTGACGCGGGCGGCGGTCTCGACGCTGGTGGACGAGCTGATCCGCTCGGGGCTGCTGGAGGAACTGGGCCCCGAGCGGCCCGGCCGGGTGGGCCGTCCGGGGTCCGCGCTCGCCGTCAGCGGGCACGGCCCGGCCGGGATCGGCGCGGAGGTCGGGGTGGACCACCTGGCGGTGTACGCGGTCGACCTGCGCGGCGAGGTACGGGCTCGGGCGGTGCGGCGCGTCGTCAACCGCGGACGCGCTCCCGAACCGGTCATCGGCGAACTCGACACGCTGATACGACGCGTCGTCGCCGACGCCGAACGCGAGGGCCTGTGGCCCGCAGGCCTCGCGGTGGCCGTGCCGGGTCTGGTGGCCGGTGACGCCCGTACGGTCGTGCGTGCCCCGAACCTCGAATGGCACCACACCGATCTGAGCGCCCTGCTGCCCGCCGAATATCCGCTCGTCGTGGACAACGAGGCCAACTTCGGCGCCCTCGCCGAACTCTGGCTGGGCGAGAGCACTCCGCACGACTTCCTGCATGTGTCGGCGGAGATCGGCATCGGCGGCGCAGTCGTGGTGGACGGCCGGCTGCTGCGCGGGACGCGCGGCTTCGCGGGCGAGCTGGGACATGTGCCCGTCTGGCCGGAGGGCCCGGTGTGCGCCTGCGGCGGGCGCGGCTGCCTGGAGCAGTACGCCGGTGAGGAGGCCGTGCTGCGCGCCGCCGGTCTCGAACCGGGCGACGACCGGGTCGGGTTGCTCGCCGGCCGTGCCACCGAGGGCGACGAGGCCGTACGGCGGGCCCTGCGCGACGCCGGTACGGCGCTCGGGATCGCGCTGACCGGGGCGGTCAACCTGCTCGACCCGGAGATCGTGGTGCTCGGTGGTGAACTGGCCGGGGTCGCACCGTGGCTGCTTCCGTCGCTGGAGGCCGAACTCGCGCGGCGGACGGCGGGACCCGCATGCCCGGTGTCGGTGTCGCGCCTGGGGCCCGAGGGACCGCTGCTGGGCGCTGCCCACTCCGTGGTGCGTGGCGTGCTGGACGATCCGGCGGTGGTGGCGGAACGAGGCTGAGGCCCCTGGGAAAGCGAGCCGACGGCGGTGGGAGCCGAGGGGATCTCAGGTTCTCACCTGGCCCACCGCGCAGCCGGGGTATCCGCGGGTGCCGAGGCACGTACCGGCCGGACCCGATGCGGGGAGCGTGAATCACGGCCGAACACGCTTGAAACATAGCCGAGTTCACTCGTTCCGGTGATGGAGTTTTCCACACATCCCCAGCCGTCCACCGGGCCACGCCATGCCCTTCTGCCCGGCCCGCGGGCGTCGTACCGTGATGCGCATGAGGCCCCGCCACATCGCGAGGTGACGGACTCACCTCCGGCCGGACGGCTCCCGCGGGTCCCAGGAAGACGGGCCAGGGCCGGTACCCGCTCCACGGATTCACCGGATCGGACGTACACCCGTTCGCAACTTCTGCCCGGGCATGAGCGTTTTCCCTATGTGCGACGACATCCCCGAACCCCCCACCCCAGAAAGGTCATCGATCGACAATGGACAGGCCACGCCCGTTGCCGAGCAGGCGACGGCTCCTGAAGGCGGCCGCCCTCGCCGCCGTCCCGTACGCGCTGCTTCCGGACGCGCGGGCCGACGCGCAGTCCCAGGCCGTCGACTATCCGCTCGCCGAGTGGCAGCCGGCGAGCACGTCCAACTACACCGAATCCAGCCGTCCCGGCTCCTATCCCCTCGACTATGTGATCATCCACGTCACCCAGGAGACCTATTCGAGCACTCTGTCGATCTTCCAGAACCCGCAGAAGCAGGTCTCCGCCCACTACCTGGTGCGGTCGGCCGACGGACATGTCGCCCAGTGCGTCCGTGAGAACGACGTGGCCTGGCACGCCGGGAACTGGGACTACAACACGCGCAGCATCGGCATCGAGCACGAGGGCTGGGTCGATCAGCCCTCCTATTTCACCGACGCGTTGTACGAGCAGTCCGCACTGCTCACCGCCACGATCTGCGACACCTACGGCATCCCGAAGGACCGGGCGCACATCCTCGGCCACTACGAGGTGCCGGGCACCGACCACACGGATCCGGGTCCCAACTGGGACTGGGTGCGCTATATAAGGCTGGTCAACTTCGCCTGAGCGGGCGCCGGCATCGGACGGGGCGGCAATCCGTCAGACGTTCTCCGAAGCACCCGAAGGAGTGCGATTCCTGAGCCGTTGGCGCGTGATTGGCGCACTGTCTTCCCTGCACGCAACCGCACCCTGGTGCACTTCCCCTGAGTCCTGTGACAGTTGACGAAATCTCAGGGAGATTCTGTGACGCGTCATCAGAAGTGCTCTGCGGCAGGCAGAACGATGCTGGCGGTCCTCACGGTGTTCGGTGTGGTGACCGGCGCGGCCCTGACTGGGGCGGCACCGGCCGGAGCCGTCACGGCGGGCACCGAGATCGCGCCGGGGGTGACGTACGAGCAGTTCGACATCCCGGCGGCCAAGGGCACGGCACACGCCCATGTGCTGAGCGTGGACCTGCGCAACCGGCATGTGCGGCTCGATCTGCTCCACCCCGGAGCGGTGGCCGCCCGCGCCACCGTCTCCGCGCTGGCCGACTCGGCGGGCGCCGTCGCGGGGATCAACGGTGACTTCTTCGACATCACCGAGACCCAGCATCCCGGTGTGGAGGCCACGGGCGCGAGCGACGGCCCAGCGATCGCGGGCGGGCGGGTGCTCAAGGCGGCAGTTCCGGACGGCCAGCGCTTCGGTCCCGCGCTGCCGCCGGGCACCGGCACCGAGGACGTGCTCGGCGTCGGCACGGACCGCCGGGGCCGGCTGGACAGCCTGTCGCTGGAGGGCTGGATCAGTGCTCCGGGGGGCCGGCTGCGCCTGGGCGGGCTCAACCAGTTCGCCCTGCCGGTCGGTTCGGTCGGAGCGTTCACCTCGCGCTGGGGCAGAGTCTCCCGGGTTCGCGCCACCTGCGGCACGGACACGAACCGGGCGGCGCCCTGCAGCACCGACACCTACGAGGTGACGGTCCGCCGGGACCGCGTGGTGTCGGCGTCGGACACCCCGGGCAGCGGCGCCATCGCATCCGGCACCACGGTCCTGGTGGGGCGTGAGGCGGGGGCGCAGTGGCTGCGGAAGCTGTCCACCGGCGAGCATGTGACGGTACGGCACCGTCTGGTGGCATCGGCGTCCAGGATCGCGTACCGCTTCGCCATCGGCGGCTACCCGGTTCTCAGGCACGGGAAGCCGTTGCCCGGCCTCGACGGTGTCTCCTCGGCGGTGCGCACGGCGGTGGGCATCGCGAACGGCGGACGACGGCTGCTGCTGCTCGCGCTGGACGGTCGGCCGGAGTACCGCGCCGGTCTGACCGTCGCCGAGGTCGCCGCCGCCCTGAAGTCGCTGGGCTCGGCCGACGGCTTCAGCCTGGACGGCGGCGGGTCGTCGACGCTGGTCGCCCGGGAGCCGGGGGCAGCGGCCGTGTCGGTGCGCAACCATCCGTCGGGCGGCGCGCAGCGGCCGGTGCCCAACGGGATCGGGGTGTTCTCCGCGCGCTGACGGCGGCCGGACCGGCGGGGCTCACGGCCGCAGGCTGCTCACCAGGTCGGCAGTCGTGGTGAGTCCCTGGCCGATGGTCGGCGCCATGCTGGATCCGGCCAGGAGAAAGCCGAGCAGCATGCAGACCAGGGCGTGGGAGGGCTTCAGCCCGCCGTTGCGCAGAAAGATCACCGCCAGGAGCAGCAGCAGGAGCACCAGAGAGATCGAAATCGCCATCGCGAACCTCCTCCGCCACGCCACGTCCGCTTCGCGGCGTTCGGCCGCAAGTGTGGCGTAGCGGAGGGTTCGTCCGGGCAGCTGACGTGTCCGCCGAACGAGTGGTGTCCTCGTCGGCCGGACCTGGCGGGTGCTATCCGGCGGCGTGGTGGAAGTCGAGGAAGGCCTCCAGGCCGTCGAGGTCGTCGGTGTTGAAGTAGTCGAGTCCGGCGGCGAGCAGTTCGCTCCACAGGGCGTCCCGGGCAGGACCCGGGATGTCCGGGGTGGCCCAGAAGCGGACCTTCTGGCTGTGGGCGTGGGCGGTGCGGATGATGCCGTGCAGCTTCTGCCGTTCGGCGTCGGGGAAGGCGCCCTCGCCCAGCCAGCTGAAGGCGAGCGTCCAGTTGTCGGAGATCAGCGGGACGAAGGAGGCGGGTGCCGCGGTGCCGAGGTCGGCGAGGCGCCCGTCGTAGAAGGCACGGCGGAAGGTCTGGGCCTCCATTGGGGCACGGGCGGCGCGGTCGCCGGAGATGACGGCGGTGACGGGACCGGGGTGCACCCGGCCGTGGGAGAGGGAGGTGAACAGGTGCGGGTAGCGGGCGAGATGACGGTCGAGTTCGAGATACGTCGAGGACCCCTCGGTCTTGATGTCGATCAGGAGTTGCAGGGGCCGGTGCCGACCGCGGTAGACGGAGCCGTGGTTGGCCTCGACCCGGGCGGCCAGCGGGTCGAGATAGAGCGACTCGAGGGTGCGGGACGGGTCCAGCTCACTCACGTCGTGCCCGATGAGGAGCTGATCGCCGACGAGGAAGATGTCGGCCTCGACGCTGCCGAAGCGGTGGTCGAGGGCGTCGAGGAGAGGACGGGGGTGCTCGTAGTCGTTGTGGGCGTGGGCGCGCCAGAGCGGTTTCCTGCCGTGGTGCATGACGCCCGCGGAGGCGCGTACCGCGGGCAGGAAGACCGTGCCCGAGAGGGCGGCGCCGAAGGCGGTGAGGGCTCTGCGACGGGTGGTGAGGGCCATGCTCTGCCTCCCTGTAGGCCGTGGGGACCGAAGGGAGTATGCGTACGATGCGGGCCCAAGTAGTCCGAGTGAGAGGGGAGTTGGCCGGACTGCCGTTCCTTGTTCACTTCATCGGAGCACGTCCTGGACCCTACGACGGTGCGAAACAGCCAAGGAGGACGAGGGGTGCGAGGGGCATGGGCGTGCGGAAGCCCGCCCCCGGTGGGGCGGGCTTCCGCGGGAGAGCTCGGCCGGCCGGGTCAGGGTGCCTGGAGGTCGACCAGGGCGGCCAGCGCCGTGCGGTGGGCGCCTGCCGTGCCGTAGGCGATCGAGTCGGCCTTGGCGCGCTTGAGATACAGATGGGCGGGGTGTTCCCAGGTCATGCCGATGCCGCCGTGGAGTTGCAGGGCCTCCTCGGCGGCGTGCACGGCGACGGGGGCCGCGTACGCCTGGGCCACGGCGACGGTCACGTCGGTGTCCTGGCCGGTGGCCAGCGCGTCGGCTGCGGCCCGGGCGGCTGCGCGGAGGTTGACGACCTCGAGCCAGAGCTGGGCGAGCCGGTGCTTGAGCGCCTGGAAGCCTCCGACGGGACGGTTGAACTGCTTGCGCTCCTTCAGATACCGGACGGTCTCGGTCAGCGACCGGTCGGCGAGGCCGAGTTGCTCGGAGGCGAGCAGGCCGGCAGCGGCGCGCAGGGCCTGCCGTACGGCGGGTCCGGCGGCGCCGAGGCGGCGGCCCGGGGCCGAGTCGAGGACCACGCGGGCCAGGGGCCGGGTCAGGTCGAGGGAGACCTGTGGGGTCACATCGGCGTCGGCTCTGTCGACGGCGTACAGCGCGCCGTCCGTGGCGGGCACCAGCAGGACGTCGGCGGCAGCCGCGTCCGCGATGCCGGACAGTTCGCCGTGCAGGCGCCCGTCCTCGACCCGTACAGCGGGGAAGGGAGCACCCGGGGCGAGGTGGAGTCCGACGGCGAGCGCGCCGATGGTGCGGCCGGAGGCGAGAGCGCCGAGCAGTTCGTCGCCACCGCAGGCCAGCAGGGCCTCGGTGGCCACGACGGCACTGGTCAGATAGGGCACCGGCGCGACGGCCCGGCCCAGTTCCTCCAGGACGACGGCGGCTTCCCGGTGTGTGGCGCCCTGGCCGCCCTTGTCCTCGGGCACCAGGAGTCCGGCGAGGCCCATGCCCTCGGTGAGGGCCTTCCAGAGGGCGGGGTCGTACGGGGTGTCCGACTCGGTGCGGGCGATGACATCGTGCGGGTCGCAGTGGTCCGTGAGGAGGTCACGGACGGCGGCGCGCAGCGCCTCTTCCTCCTCGGAGTACAGCAGATCCGTCATCGGGCGAGGTCCTTCCAGGCGACGTCCTTGTCCGTGCGCGGCTCGGCGGGCAGACCGAGGACCCGCTCGGCGACGATGTTCAGCAGGATCTCGCTGGTGCCGCCCTCGATGCTGTTGCCCTTGGAGCGGAGGTAGCGGTATCCGGCGTCGCGGCCGGTGAAGTCCACGAGTTCCGGGCGGCGCATGGTCCAGTCGTCGTACAGGAGGCCCTCGGCGCCGAGGAGTTCGACCTCCAGGCCGCTGATCTCCTGGTTGAGGCGGGCGAAGCCGAGTTTCATGGCGGAGCCCTCGTGGCCGGGCTGGCCCGCGGCGAGCTGCTGGCGCAGCCGTTCGGCAGAGAGGCGGGCGACCTCGGACTCGGCCCACAGCCGCAGGAGGCGCTGGTGGAGGTCGTGGGTGCGCAGTTCGGGGCGTTCGCGCCAGGTCTTCGTGACCGGGCCGATCATGCCGCCCTCGCGGGGCAGCCGCATACCGCCGATGGATACGCGTTCGTTCATGAGGGTGGTCTGGGCGACCCGCCAGCCGTCGCCGACATCGCCGAGGCGGCGGTCGTCGGGGATGCGGACGCCGGTGAGGAACACCTCGTTGAACTCGGCCTCGCCGGTGATCTGGCGCAGCGGCCGGACCTCGACGCCGGGGTCGGTCATGTCGCAGACGAAGTAGGTGATGCCGGCGTGCTTGGGGACGTCCGGGTCGGTGCGGGCGATGAGGATGGCCCAGCGGGCGACGTGGGCGCTGGAGGTCCACACCTTCTGTCCGTCGACCGCCCAGTCCCCCGCGTCGTCGCGGACGGCTCGGGTGCCGAGGGCGGCCAGGTCGGATCCGGCGCCGGGCTCGCTGAAGAGCTGGCACCAGACCTCCTCACCGGTCCACAGGGGCCGCAGAAAGCGGCGCTTCTGTTCCTCGGTGCCGTAGCGCAGAAGGGTCGGCGCGGCCATGCCGAGGCCGATGCCGATGCGGCGCGGGTCGTTGTCGGGGGCGCCGGCGGCGGCCAGTTCGGCGTCCACGACGGCCTGGAGGGAGCGGGGGGCGCCGAGGCCTCCGAGGCCCTCCGGGTAGTGCACCCAGGCGAGTCCGGCGTCGAAGCGTGCCCTGAGGAAGTCGAGGCGGCCGGTCGTGGCGGGCGGATGGGCGGCCAGCAGCTCGGCGGTGCGGCGGCGCAGTTCGGGGGCGTCGGTCATGCTGCGGCTCCGTTCTCCGCGGCGGGCAGGACGGCGATCCGGCCGGTGCTGGCACCGTCGGCGACGCGCTGCACGGCCGCCGCGGCCCCGGCCAGCGGCACGCGCTCGCTGACCAGCGGCTTGATCACACCTCGGGCGGCCAGGTCGGTGAGCTGTTCGTGGCAGTGCTGGACCAGCTTGGGATTCTTGGTGTTGTAGAGGCCCCAGTGCAGACCGAGGATCGAGTAGTTCTTCACCAGGGCGTGGTTGAGGGCGGGCGCGGGGATGGTGCCACTGGCGAAGCCGACGACCACGATGCGGCCCTCGAACGCGACGGCCTTGGCGGACTGGGTGTAGGCCTCGCCGCCGACCGGGTCGTAGACCACGTCGGCGCCCCGGCCGCCGGTGGCCTGCTTCACGGCGGCGACGACGTCCTCGGTGCGCCGGTCGATCACCACGTCGCAGCCCAGTTCCCGGGCCGCGGCCGCCTTGTCGGCGCCGCCGACCACGCCGATGACATTGGCTCCGGCCTCCTTGCCGAGCTGCACGGCGGCGCTGCCGACCCCGCCCGCGGCGGCGTGAACGAGGAGGGTCTCGCCGGCCTCCAGCCCGGCCCGGCGGTGCAGGCCGAACCAGCCCGTCTGGTAGCCGATGTGAAGGGCGGCAGCCTCGGCGTCGTCCAGTGCGTCGGGCGCGGACAGCAGGGCGGCGGCGTCCGCGACGGCGTACTCGGCGAGACCGCCGTACGGCAGGGCCGGGGTGGCGATGACACGGCGGCCGTCCTCGGTCTCGCCGCAGATCTCCACGCCCGGGGTGAAGGGCAGCGGCGGGCGCACCTGGTACTGGCCGCGGCACATCAGCACATCGGGGAAGTTGATGTTCGCGGCGCGCACCTTCAGCAGGACCTGGCCGTCGCCGGGCGTGGGCACCGGCGTGGCCTCAAGCCGCATCACCTCGCTCGGCTCACCGTTCTCGTGCACTTGCCATGCCTGCATGCGGTGCCTCCACGGGACTGCTTCGTCTGACCGGGTTCCCTCGCATACTAAGCGGTCGCTTGCTAGCAGGGAACAGCCTACCGGGGAAGAGTCCACCGGGTCCTGGGCAGCGGGCGACGGTCCCGCGGCCGGTCGGAGGTCATGAGCGGCCCGGCGGAGGTCATGAGCGGCCCGTCGGAGGTTATGACCGGCTGGGCCGCGCCCGTACATGCATCCGCTCCCCCTGCGGCCCGAACAGGCTCAGGAACTCCACCGGCCCCTCCCCCGTCGACCCGAACCAGTGCGGCACCCGGGTGTCGAACTCGGCCGCCTCCCCCGGCATCAGCACCACGTCGTGCTCGCCGAGGACCAGCCGCAGCCGCCCGGCGAGGACGTACAGCCATTCGTAGCCCTCGTGGGCACGCGGGTCGGGGTCGGTCTGGCCGCGCGGTACAAGGATCTTGAACGCTTGGAGGCCGCCGGGCTGCCGGGTCAGCGGCACATAGGTGCGCCCGTGCCGCACGACCGGCTTGGCCCGCACCCGCGGGTCGCCGACCGGGGGCGCGCCGACCAGTTCGTCGAGCGGCACCTGATGGGCCTGGGCGATCGGCAGCAGCAGCTCCAGGCTGGGCCTGCGCAGCCCGGACTCCAGGCGCGAGAGGGTGCTGACGGAGATACCGGTCGCCTCAGACAGCGCGGCCAGGGTCACCTCACGCTCCTTGCGGATACGGCGCAGCCGGGGACCCACGTCGGCGAGGACATCTTCGGTGGTACTCATCCTCGTATTGCAGGATCGGCAAACCCATTTGTCAATCCGGCAGCACCTGGGCGACCGGCACCCCGACCACCGGACCGGACCCGCACGCCCCCGCGCGGGTGTGCTCCGGCCGCCGCCGTTGCACCATGGCTGCATGCTGCTGGCCCGGCTCGCCCGCGTCTCCCAGGAGGTCGCCGCCACCTCGGCGCGGTCCCGCAAGACCGCCCTGCTCGCGGAGCTGTTCCGGGACGCGGAGCCGGACGACGTGCCGATCGTCATCCCCTATCTGGCCGGACGGCTGCCGCAGGGACGGCTCGGCATCGGCTGGAAGGTGCTCGCCCGGCGCGTCGCGCCCGCGGCCGACGCGACCCTGACCGTGCGCGAGACGGACGCCCGGCTCACCGCGCTCGGCAAGGTCTCCGGACCCGGTTCGCAAGCAGAACGGGCCCGGCTGGTCGGTGAGTTGATGGGCGCCGCCACCGAAGGGGAGCAGCGGTTCCTGTTCGGGCTGATCACCGGCGAGGTGCGGCAGGGCGCGCTGGACGCGGTCGCCGTGGAGGGCCTGGCCGAGGCCACCGGAGCGCCGTCCGCGGACGTACGGCGGGCGGTGATGCTGGCCGGGTCGCCGGCGCCGGTGGCGCAGGCCCTGCTGGCGGAGGGCCCCGCGACGCTGGCCCGTTTCCGGCTGACCGTGGGCCGCCCGGTCCTGCCGATGCTGGCGCACACCGCCTCCTCGGTGGCCGAGGCGGTGGAGAAACTGGGCGCGTGCGCGGTCGAGGAGAAGCTGGACGGCATCCGCGTCCAACTGCACCGGGACGGCGACACGGTCCGCGTCTACACCCGCACACTCGACGACATCACCGGCCGGCTGCCCGAACTGACCTCCGTCGCGCTGGAGTTGCCGGGTGAGCGGTTCGTGCTGGACGGCGAGGTGCTGTCCTTCGGGCCGGACGGGCGGCCCCGGTCCTTCCAGGAGACGGCGGCGCGGGTCGGCTCCCGGGTGGACGTGGCGACGGCCGCCGAGGCGGTCCCGGTCGCCCCGGTGTTCTTCGACGCCCTGTCCGTCGGCGACCGCGATCTGCTCGACCTGCCGCTGACCGAGCGGCACGCGCGGCTGGCCCTGCTGGTGCCCGAGCCGATGCGGGTGCGTCGGGCGCTGGTGGCGGGGCCGCAGGACATCGCGGCGGCGGAGGCGTTCCTCGCCGAGACACTGGAGCGAGGGCACGAGGGCGTCGTGGTCAAGGCGCTCGACGCGGCCTACAGCGCGGGCCGGCGCGGCGCCTCCTGGCTGAAGGTCAAACCCGTGCACACCCTCGACCTGGTCGTCCTGGCCGCCGAATGGGGCCACGGCCGCCGCACCGGCAGGCTCTCCAACCTGCACCTCGGCGCGCGCGGACCGGACGGCTCCTTCGCGATGCTCGGCAAGACCTTCAAGGGGCTGACCGACGCGACACTGGCCTGGCAGACCGAGCGGCTGCTGGCGCTGGCCGTCGAGGACGACGGCCATGTGGTCACCGTACGGCCCGAACTCGTCGTGGAGATCGCCTACGACGGTCTCCAGCGCTCCACGCGCTATCCGGCGGGCGTCACGCTGCGCTTCGCGCGTGTGGTCCGCTACCGCGAGGACAAACGCCCCGAGGAGGCGGACACCGTGCAGACCCTGCTGGCCGCGCACCCGGAGGTACGGCCGTGACGGAACCGGAACAGCCGGGTGCCGCGTCCGGCCCGACCCCGCCCCGGGAGCCGCACAAGCGCAGCGCCGGGCTGCTCCTGTTCCGGCGCACACGCGACGGACGCACCCGCGATGGACAGACCGGCGACGGACACACCGGCCCCGAGGTCCTCCTCGGCCATATGGGCGGCCCCTACTTCGCGAAGAAGGACGCCGGGGCGTGGAGCGTCCCGAAGGGCGAGTACGAGCACGGTGAGACCGCCTGGGACGCCGCCCGCCGTGAGTTCCGCGAGGAACTCGGCCTGCCGCCGCCCGACGGGGACGCCGTACCGCTGGGCGAGGTCAGGCAGACGGGCGGCAAGGTCGTCACGGTGTGGGCGGTCGAGGCGGACCTGGACCCCGCGTCGGCCGTGCCCGGCACCTTCAGCATGGAGTGGCCGCCGCGATCGGGGCGGATCCAGGAGTTCCCCGAGCTGGACCGGGTGGCGTGGTTCGGTCTCGACGACGCCCGTGAGGTGATCGTGAAGGCCCAGACCGCGTTTCTGGACCGCCTGGCGGAACACATGGGGAAGCAGACATAGCCGAGACGAAGCCGAGACACAGCCCAGTGGGACGGTTCGTGCCGTTGCGGTCGTCACGTCCGCGCGGGAAGGTCGGATCAGGTCCGCTCTCAGGGAGGTCGGTCATGCCCATCGCAACGGTGAACCCGGCGAACGGCGAGACGCTGAAGACGTACGAGCCCATGGGCGAGGAGGAGATCGAGCGCAGGCTCCAGCTCGCCGAGGCCACGTTCCGTACATACCGGACGTCGTCATTCGCCGAGCGCGCACGTCTCCTCGGCAGGGCCGCCGACCTGCTGGACGAGGACGGGGAGGACATCGGGCGGACCATGACCACCGAAATGGGCAAGCCCGTGAAGCAGGCCCGGGCGGAGGCGGCGAAGTGCGCGAAGGCGATGCGCTGGTACGCCGCCCACTCCGAGGAACTGCTGGCCGACGAGGAGCCCGCCGAGTCCGATGTGCGGGACTCGGGCGCCTCCAGGGTCCGGGTGCGCTACCGGCCGCTCGGCCCGGTGCTCGCGGTGATGCCGTGGAACTTCCCGCTGTGGCAGGTGATCCGTTTCGCCGCCCCGGCGCTGATGGCGGGCAATGTCGGTCTGCTCAAGCACGCGTCCAACGTCCCGCAGACCGCGCTGTATCTGGAGGACCTGTTCCACCGCGCGGGCTTCACGGAGGGCTGTTTCCAGACGCTGCTGATCGATGCGGGCGCCGTCGACGGCATTCTGCGCGACGAGCGTGTCAGGGCGGCGACCCTGACGGGCAGCGAGCCCGCAGGCCGTGCGGTGGCGGCCACCGCCGGGGCGATGGTCAAGAAGACGGTGCTGGAACTGGGCGGCAGCGACCCGTTCGTCGTGATGCCGTCCGCCGATCTCGACCGGGCCGCCGCGACCGCGGTGACCGCGCGGGTGCAGAACAACGGTCAGTCGTGCATCGCCGCCAAGCGGTTCATCGTGCACACCGACGTCTACGACGCCTTCGCCGAGCGGTTCACCGCGAGGATGCGGGAGCTGAGGACCGGTGACCCGATGGCCGAGGACACCGAGGTCGGGCCGCTCTCCACCGAGCAGGGGCGGGCCGATCTGGAGGAGCTGGTCGACGACGCGAGGCGCAGCGGCGCGAAGGTGCTGTGCGGCGGTGAACGGCCGGACGGACAGGGCTGGTTCTATCCGCCGACTGTCCTCGCCGGCATCACCCGCGAGATGCGCATCCACCGCGAGGAGGCGTTCGGTCCGGTGGCCACGCTGTACCGGGCGGGCGATCTCGACGAGGCGGTGCTGATCGCCAACGACTCGCCGTTCGGGCTGAGTTCGAACGTCTGGACCCGGGACGAGGCCGAAGTGGACCGGTTCGTACGCGACCTGGAGGCGGGCGGGGTGTTCGTCAACGGGATGACCGCGTCGCATCCGGCGTTCCCGTTCGGCGGGGTCAAGCGGTCCGGGTACGGGCGTGAGCTGTCCGGGCACGGAATCCGCGAGTTCTGCAACATCACGACGGTTTGGCACGGTGCGTAGGGGTTGCGCGGCTACGATCCCCTTCGTGAACCGCGAAGTGACTCTGCCTCTGATCGTCGACGACCGCGGTGCCCTGCGGGTGGCCGCCGCCGATGTGAGCAAGCTGCTCCGCACGGTCGGCGGACGCTGGCTGCGGCTGGTGGAGGACGGCGAGCGGGGGCTCGACGAGGACACGGTGGCCGCGCTCACCATCGAGCTCGCCAAGCTGGCCGACCGGATCGACGTGGCGTGCATCGCGCACAGCAGCGGGGCGCCCTGAGCCGCAGCCCTGTTCAGGCAGCAGCCCGGTTCAAGCAGCAGCCCTGCTCGGGCTGCCCGGCCTCGCTCAGGCACCCTGGGCCAACGCCGCCCAGAAACCGGCCTCGTAGCTCTGGAGCAGCCGGCCGTACGTCGTCGCGAGGCGTTCGTCCAGGACTCCGGTGTCCAGTCCCTCCCGGACGGCGGCCTCGGCGCGGCGGTCCAGTTCCGGGGCGGGCTCGGCGAAGAAGTCGAAGAAGGCGCACGCCTCGTCGGGGAAGCCGTAGCGGGCGCGCAGCGCTTCGGCGATCGTCGCGCAGTAGCCGCCCCATGCCGAGAAGTTGGCCGTCAGGGCGAGTACGGCGTCGGCGGGAGCGGCGTTGAGGGCGAGCCAGGCGACACCGCCGGGGTACGCCTGGCAGCCGGGCCGGGGTTCGTAAGCGGCGGCCTGCCGTTCGTCGGCGCCGCAGGCCGCCGCGTAGGCCGCGAGCCGGTCCAGGGCCAGCGCCTCGCCCTCGGCCAGCAGTGTGAAGAACCCGGCGGCTTCCGGCAGGGCGGCGGCACGCTGGGCCAGGTGGAGGAAGGCGCGGCGGTCGGCCGGGATCACCCAGCCCTGTTCGAGGCCGAGCGCGGCGAGTGTCGCGCGGTCCGCCTCGCCCCGTGCGATCAGCGGGACGAGGGGGTTGGCGTGCGGGTCGGGGGCGAGGCCGCGCGTGAAGCCGTCGAGCAGTTCCCTGGCCGTGCGCGCCATGGGGTCCTCCGTGGGTGTGCGCGGGTCGCTGCCCGGGTCGCACTGACGTGTCGTACGGCCCCGGCGCGTCCTTCGCCAGCCGTGCACGGGGCCTGCTCCGACCCTCGCACGAGCCCCGGGGACCCGCACGGCGACGGACCGGCGCAGTGAGGCCCGGGGCAGCCGGATGGCGACGGACCGGCGCGCTGCTGCCTCCGTCCTACGGTGCTCCCCCAGCCCGGAGGGCATGCAAGGGCCCGGCGCCGGACACCGCGCAGCGGTCCGGCACCGATCACCGGGCCCACCCCTACCGGATAGGCATCCCCGACAGGGTGCGGGCGATGACCAGGCGCTGGATCTCGCTGGTGCCCTCGAAGATGGTGTAGATGGCCGAGTCGCGGTGCATCCGCTCCACCGGGTACTCGCGGGTGTAGCCGTTGCCGCCGAGGATCTGGACGGCCTGCGCGGTGACCTCCTTGGCGGTCTCGCTGGCGAACAGCTTGGACATCGAGCCCTCGGCCGCGGTGAACGGCCTGCCGTTGACGGCCATCCAGGAGGCGCGCCACACCAGGAGGCGGGCGGCGTCGATCCGGGTGCGCATGTCGGCGAGCTGGAAGGCGACGCCCTGGTTGTCGATGATCGGGCGGCCGAACTGCTCGCGTGTCATTGCGTAGTCGAGGGCGACCTCGTACGCGGCGCGCGCGGTGCCGACGGCCATGGCGCCGACGGCCGGACGGGACGCCTCGAAGGTGGCCATCGCCGCGTTCTTCACGCGGTCACCACCGGACTTGGCCCGTTCGCGGGCCCGGGCCAGCCGCTCGTCCAGCTTCGCCTTGCCGCCGAGCAGGCAGGAGCCGGGCACGCGGACGCCGTCGAGGACCACCTCGGCGGTGTGCGAGGCGCGGATGCCGTGCTTCTTGAACTTCTGGCCCTGGGTCAGGCCCGGGGTGCCGGGCGGGACGATGAAGGAGGCGTGGCCTTTGGAGCCGAGCTCCGGGTCGACGACGGCGACGACCACATGGACGCCTGCGATGCCGCCGTTGGTCGCCCAGGTCTTGGTGCCGTTGATCACCCACTCGTCCTTGGCCTCGTCGTAGACGGCACGGGTGCGCATGGCGGCCACGTCGGAGCCGGCGTCGGGCTCGGAGGAGCAGAACGCGGCGACCTTGACGTCGTCGGCGTCGCCGTACATCTGCGGGATCCAGGTGCCGATCTGCTCCTCGGTGCCGTTGGCGAGGACGCCGACCGCGGCGAGGCCCGTGCCGACGATGGACAGGGCGATGCCGGCGTCGCCCCAGAACAGCTCCTCCATGGCCATGGGGATGCCGAGGCCGGTGGGGTCGAAGTACTGCTGGGCGTAGAAGTCGAGGGAGTAGATGCCGACCTTCGCGGCTTCCTGGATGACCGGCCAGGGAGTCTCCTCACGCTCGTCCCATTCGGCGGCCGCGGGACGGATGACATCGGCGGCGAAGCCGTGCAGCCAGTCCCGGACCTCCTTCTGTTCGTCGTTGAGCTCCATGGTGAACTCGGCCATGTCCCCTCCAGCGGCGGCAGCGCCTGTTACTTGCGGTAACACGAGTCTGTTACCGGTCGGTAGGAAAAGTCAACTCCTGACGTCGCATCGGCATCCAGTTCGATGCGGGACCCCCGGTCAGTGTTAGTTTTCGCAGGCGTCACCGAATCAGCACGGGTGGGGAGAGAACATGGACACCACGCAGCGGACCGAGCAACAGCGGTCCGCCGACCGCCGACGGCGCGAACTGCTGGAGGCCGCCGACAGAGTGGTGCTGCGCGAGGGTCCGCAGGCGTCGATGAACGCCATCGCCGCGGAGGCGGGCATCACCAAGCCGATCCTCTACCGGCACTTCGGCGACAAGGGCGGGCTCTACGCCGCGCTCGCCAAGCGGCACACGGACGCACTCCTCGATTCGCTGAGGGAGGCGCTGGACGCCCCGGCGGAACGGCGTGAGCGCGTGGAGGCCACCCTCGACGCCTACCTGTCCGCGATCGAGGCCCGGCCCCAGGTCTACCGCTTCCTGATGCATCCGGCGGAGGGCTCCCAGAACGACCAGGGCTTCGACGTCGGCAAACACAGCGCGCCCCTGCTGCGCAGGATGGGCGAGGACCTGGCGCAGGTGATCGAGGAGCGGGTGGACCTCGGACCGGACAGCGAGCGGGTGGCACGGGTGTGGGGGCACGGGATCGTCGGCATGATGCAGGCGGCCGGTGACTGGTGGCTCGGCGAACGCCCCTGCTCCCGCGCGGAGCTGGTGAGGAGCCTCGCGGACCTGCTGTGGGGCCGTCTCGCGGCGGCCGGTGACCGGATCGGCGGCCCGGGATTCTGACACAGCCGCAGCTCAGCGCCCGTGGCGCGGACTCACCGGTGCCAGGAGGCGCGCGCCGCCTGGCGCATCAGGCGGTGCCGCCGCCAGCCCGTGACACGGTCGGCGTAGACCCGGCCCTCCAGATGGTCGCACTCGTGCTGGAGACAGCGGGCGAAGAAGCCCGTGCCGTGCACGGTGACCGGCTCGCCGGTCGCCCTGAATCCTTCGACGAGGGCGTGGTCGTAGCGCTCCGTCCCCGCTTCCAGGCCCGGCAGGGACAGACAGCCCTCCGGCCCCCTGATGACCACGCCGTCGGCCTCGACGAACCGCGGGTTGACCAGGTGGCCGAGGTGACGCACGTCATCGTCGTCCGGGCAGTCGAACACGAACACCCTGAGCGGGACACCGATCTGGTTCGCGGCCAGGCCCACGCCCTCCGAGGCGTACATCGTGGCGAACAGGTCCTCCACAAGGGCCGCGAGGTCGGGACCGAAGTCCGTGACGTCCTCGCAGGGGGCGCGCAGGGCGTCGTCGCCGAGCAGGGTGAGGGGCCGTACGCGCCCGCGGGCGCCCGGGATCGAGCCGTGTCGCATGGCGCAAGGGTACGGTCCTGTATGACACGCACATGTCGCACGGGCGTCGCGGCCCTGCGCGTTTCGGGCGTGCGAATGTATCTCGATAGGCTGACCACCAACGTTGCCGTCAGGCAGAGGCACGGCGCGTACGCAAGGAGGATCGAGAACTGATGTCAGGCAACTCGGACCCGCTCACGCCGCGGGCCAAGCTGGCAGTGACCGCGGGCAAGGCGGTCGCAGCGGCGTCGCGTGCCGCCGGACGCGGCAGCGGATCGGTGATCGGCGGCCGGGTGGCACTGAAACTCGACCCCGATCTCCTCGGACGGCTCGCCCAGCACCTGGACTGTGTGCTGGTCTCCGCCACCAACGGCAAGACCACCACCACCCGGCTGATCGCGGAGGCGCTGCGCGCCGCGGGCCAGGTCGTGTCCAACGCCCTCGGCGCCAACATGCCGGCCGGCATCACCTCGGCCCTGGCGGGCGGTTCGGACGCCAAGTTCGCCGTCATCGAGGTCGACGAGAAGTACCTCGCCGGAGTCGCCCGGGACACCGACCCCAAGTGCATCGCGCTGCTCAACCTCTCGCGCGACCAGCTCGACCGGGCCGCCGAGACCCGCATGCTCGCCGAGAACTGGCGCGAGGGCCTGGCCGGCACCAAGGCCGTCGTCGTCGCCAACTGCGACGACCCGCTGGTGGTGTGGGCCGCCTCGTCCTCGCCGAGCGTGGTCTGGGTGGCCGCCGGGCAGATGTGGAAGGACGACGCCTGGTCCTGCCCGTCCTGCGGCGGTGTGATGCAGCGTCCGGGCGACGACTGGTTCTGCGGCGAGTGCGGCTTCCGCCGCCCCACGCCGAGCTGGGCGCTCTCCGGCGACCATGTCCTCGATCCGCACGGCTCGGCCTGGCCGATCCACCTCCAGCTGCCCGGCCGCGCCAACAAGGCCAACGCAGCCAGCTCCGCGGCCGTCGCCGCCGTCTTCGGTGTGCCGCCGCAGGTCGCCCTGGAGCGGATGTACCAGGTGCAGGCCGTCGCCGGACGCTACGACGTCGTCCGCTTCATGGACCGCGATCTGCGGCTGCTGCTGGCGAAGAACCCGGCGGGCTGGCTGGAGACGTTCTCCCTGATCGACCCGCCGCCCACCCCGGTGATCCTCTCGGTCAACGCCCGCGGCGCGGACGGCACCGACACCTCCTGGCTCTGGGACGTCGACTACACGCGTCTGACCGGCCACCCGATCTTCGTGGTCGGCGACCGCAGGCTGGACCTCGCGGTCCGGCTGGAGGTGGCGAACCAGCACTTCCAGGTCTGCGACACCCTCGACCAGGCGGTGCAGCAGGCCCCGCCGGGCCGGATCGAGGTCATCGCCAACTACACCGCGTTCCAGGACCTGCGCCGTCGCGTCGGCAACTGACCCCGAAGGAACATCACTTGATGAGCGACAATCAACTTCGGCTGGTGTGGATCTACCCTGATCTGCTCAGCACCTACGGCGATCAGGGCAATGCCCTCGTCGTGGAACGCCGTGCGCGGCAGCGAGGTCTGGACGTGGCGCGGCTCGACGTGCGCAGCGACCAGCCGATCCCGACGTCCGGAGACATCTACCTGATCGGCGGCGGCGAGGACCGGCCGCAGCGGCTCGCGGCGGAGCGGCTGCGCCGTGACGGGCATCTGTACCGGGCCGTGGAGAACGGCGCGATCGTGTTCTCCGTCTGCGCGGGCTACCAGATCCTCGGCCACGAGTTCATCAACGACCTCGGACAGCGCGAGCCCGGCCTCGGGCTGCTCGACGTCAAGACGGTGCGCGGCGAGGGCGAGCGGTGCGTCGGCGACGTCCTCGGGGACATCGACCCGCGCCTCGGGCTGCCCCAGCTCACCGGCTTCGAGAACCACCAGGGCGTCACCCAGCTCGGCCCCACGGCCCGCCCCCTCGCCACGGTCAAGCTGGGCCGCGGCAACGGCACGGGGGACGGTACGGAGGGCGCGTACAACGAGACCGTGTTCGGCACCTACATGCACGGTCCCGTCCTCGCCCGCAACCCGCTGATCGCCGACCTGCTGCTGAAGCTGGCACTCGATGTGAACGCGCTGCCGCCGATCGACGACCGCTGGTACGAGGCGCTGCGCAACGAGCGCATCACGGCCGCCCAGCAGCCTGCCTGAGCCTGAGCGCTCCGCTGGGAGTGCCGCGATGTTCCTGTCTGTCGTCTGTTTTCTGCGGCTCGATCGTGGCTGGTCGCTCCCCCAAGCTCTCAACTTCGTTCGAGCAGGGAGGTACCCCCGTCGCGGCGGAGCCGCATATCGATACAGGCCCCGCGCCCCTTCGGGCGCTGCCGGACCGCAGCGGACTTCGCCCGGCCTGCTCAGCCGCGCCCGAGGGGGTGACGTCCGTCCGCTGCCCGCCTGGGCGCGGACAGGCTCGAGAACCCCTGCAGGAACCTTCTGGCAGCCTGCGGCACCGTCCTCCCCGGGCCCGTCTGATGGTCCGTCCGCTCACCTGAGTGGGCGCGTCCAACAGGCGGACGCCCGGTGTGGAGGGCCCCCCGCCCGCCGCTAGGCTAGCCGGGACAGAACCGGACGAAGCGGTCCGGTTCCCGGCCCACGTCGAGAAGGTGTTTCGGGCTATGCGCATCGGTGTCCTCACCTCCGGCGGCGACTGCCCCGGCCTCAACGCCGTCATCCGGTCTGTGGTACATCGTGCCGTCGTGGACCACGGCGACGAAGTCATCGGCTTCCGGGACGGCTGGAAGGGCCTCCTGGAGTGCGACTATCTCAAGCTCGACCTCGACGCGGTCAGCGGCATCCTCGCCCGCGGCGGCACCGTCCTCGGCTCGTCCCGGGTCCAGCCCTCCCATCTGCGGGACGGTGTGGAGCGGGCCCGGGGGCATGTCGAGGAACTCGGACTGGACGCGATCATCCCCATCGGCGGCGAGGGCACGCTCAAGGCGGCCCGGCTGATGTCCGACAGCGGGCTGCCCGTCGTGGGCGTACCCAAGACCATCGACAACGACATCGCGGTCACCGACGTGACCTTCGGCTTCGACACCGCCGTCGGGGTCGCCACGGAAGCGCTGGACCGGCTGAAGACCACCGCCGAGTCGCATCAGCGGGTGCTGGTCGTGGAGGTCATGGGCCGCCACACCGGCTGGATCGCGCTGCACTCCGGCATGGCGGCCGGCGCCCACGCCGTCGTCGTACCGGAACGCCCCTTCGACATCGAGGAGCTGACCCGCAGGGTCGGCGAGCGGTTCGAGGCGGGCAAGCGGTTCGCCATCGTCGTCGCCGCCGAGGGTGCCAAGCCGCGGCCCGGCACCATGGCCTTCGAGGAGGGCGGCACGGACATCTACGGCCATGAGCGCTTCGCCGGGATAGCGCGCCAGCTCTCCGTCGAGCTGGAGACGCGCCTGGGCAAGGAGGCACGGCCGGTCATCCTCGGGCATGTCCAGCGGGGCGGCACCCCGACCGCGTACGACCGGGTGCTCGCCACCCGCTTCGGCTGGCACGCCGTCCAGGCGGTGCACCGCCGCGAGTTCGGCAAGATGACGGCGCTGCAGGCCAACCGCATCGTGATGGTGCCGCTCGCGCAGGCCGTGGAGACACTGAAGACCGTTCCGATGGAGCGCTACGAGGAGGCGGAGTGGGTGCTGTGACGGCCCGCTGAGCCTCGCACCGCCCCCGGTCACGATGCCGACCGGGGGCGGTTCTAGTCTGGTGCGGACCGAACACGTACGACCCCATGGAGCAGGAGCCGGTGGATGGACCACAGCGGGCACGGGATGACCATGGATCTGCCGCCGTTCACGCTGGGGCGCGGGCTCCAGTGGTCGGCGGACCCGTTCTTCCTGGTGGCCTGTGTGCTGGCACTCGTCCTGTACGGCTGGGGCGTGGTGCGGCTGCGGCGCCGCGGTGACACGTGGTCGGCGGCCCGTACGGTGTCCTTCTTCACCGGGGTGCTGACCGTCGGGCTGATGATGTGCACCGCGCTGAACGACTACGGGATGGTCATGTTCAGCGTGCACATGGTGCAGCACATGATCATCAGCATGCTGTCGCCGATCCTGGTGCTGCTCGGCGCCCCGATGACCCTGGCGCTGCGTGCGCTGCCGGTCGCCCCCAGGGGCCGCAAGGGGCCGCGCGAGCTGCTGCTGATGCTGCTGCACAGCCACTACATGCGGTTCATCACGCATCCGCTGTTCACGATCCCGATGTTCATCGCGAGCCTGTACGCGCTGTACTTCACCCCGCTGTTCGACTTCCTGATGGGGTCGCGGGCCGGGCACATCGCGATGATGGTGCACTTCTTCGCGGTGGGCACGGTCTTCTTCTGGCCGATCATCGGCGTCGACCCGGGACCGAACCGGCCCGGGTATCTGATGCGGATGCTGGAGCTGTTCGCGGGGATGCCGTTCCACGCGTTCTTCGGGATCGCGCTGATGATGGCGACGACCCCGATGGTCGAGACGTTCCAGCACCCGGCCGCCTCGCTCGGTGTCGACGCGCTCTCCGACCAGACCTCGGCCGGCGGTATCGCGTGGGCGTTCAGCGAGATCCCGACGGTGGTGGTGCTGATCGCGCTGCTGTTCCAGTGGCACGGCTCCGAGCAGCGCCAGGCCAAGCGCAAGGACCGGGCCGCGGACCGGGACGGCGACAAGGAACTCGAGGCGTACAACGCCTACTTGGCGTCGCTGAACGCGCAGGGCCGCTGAGCGGTTTCCGGCCGTCCTCAGCCGTCACTGGCCGGGACAGCACGATACGAAGGGCTCTGTTCCGGGGCACCATGGAAGGGAACCGACCAGGAGGAGGGTGTCGCGATGCCCGGTTCCACGGACAGTTCCACAAAGACCATGGGGGTGCTCACCGTCGGCGGACTCGTCGTGGTGACGGCCTACACGGTGGCGCTCGGCAGCAACGGCTGGCTGTGGTTCGGCTGGGTCGTGCTGGGTCTGATCACCCTCGGTATGATCGCCATGCGCTCCCTGTGAGGGCCGGGCCGGGGGCCAGCACTACCGGTCCGGGACCCCCTCACTGCCCGGCTCACCGGCTCACTGTCCGGCGATCCGGCCCGCGGAGTGCACCCCGGGCTGGTATTTCGGCAGCCTGATGGTGATCTTCATCCCGGCCCCGAGCGCGGTCTCGATGACGAGGCCGTGGCCGTCGCCGTAGACCTGCCGCAACCGGTCGTCGACATTGGAGAGGCCGATGCCGCCGGAGGGGCTGCCGCCGCCCGCGAGGATACGGCGCAGCAGCTCGGGGTCCATGCCCGCACCGTCGTCCTCGATCACGACGAGGGCCTCGGCACCGGCGTCCTGGGCGGTGATGGTGATGTGGCACTTGTCGGACTTGCCCTCCAGGCCGTGCTTGACGGCGTTCTCGACGAGCGGCTGGAGACACAGGAACGGCAGCGCGACGGGGAGCACCTCGGGTGCTATCTGGAGGATGACGGAGAGGCGGTCGCCGAAGCGTGCCCGCACGAGGGCCAGATAGTGGTCGATGGCGTGGAGTTCGTCGGCGAGGGTGGTGAAGTCGCCGTGCCTGCGGAACGAGTAGCGGGTGAAGTCGGCGAACTCCAGGAGCAGTTCGCGGGCACGCTCGGGATCGGTGCGCACGAACGAGGCGATCACGGCGAGCGAGTTGAAGATGAAGTGCGGGGAGATCTGCGCGCGCAGCGCCCTGATCTCGGCCTCGATGAGCCGGGTGCGGGAGCGGTCGAGGTCGGCGAGTTCCAGCTGTACCGAGACCCAGCGGGCCACCTCGCCCGCCGCCCGTACCAGGACGGCGGACTCGCGCGGCGCGCAGGCGACGAGGGCGCCGTGCACCCGCTCGTCGACGGTGAGCGGGGCCACGACGGCCCAGCGGACGGGGCAGTCCGGGAGGTCGCAGTGCAGCCGGAACGCCTCGCCGCGGCCGCTCTCCAGGGGTCCGGCGAGCCGTTGCATGATCTCGGCGCGGTGATGGCCGCCGACGCCGTCCCAGGCCAGGACCTCCCTGTCGTCGGTCAGGCACAGCGCGTCGGTGCCCAGCAGGGTGCGCAGCCGGCGGGCCGATTTGCGGGCGGTCTCCTCGGTGAGCCCGGCCCGCAGCGCGGGCGCGGCGAGGGAGGCGGTGTGCAGGGTCTGGAAGGTGGCGTGCTCGACGGGTGTCCCGAGCCCGCCGAGACTCTCCGGCCGCGCGGTGTGCCGCCCCAGCCAGAACCCGGCGGCGAGCAACGGCAGCACGGCCACGAGCAGCCCCGCCAGAAACCCGCTCACGTCGTCATCACCTCCGCCCGCAACTGCGTCCGGGCCCGAACGGCCGCAGCCACCGGCCCGCTCACACTCTCACCTCCGCCCGCTGTTCCTCCCCCAGCAGCTCCTCCGGCAGATGGAACCGCGCCAGGATCGCAGCCGTGCCCGCGGGGACGCGGCCCGGGGTGGAGAGGGAGACGAGGATCATGGTGAGGAAGGCCAGCGGGACGGACCAGAGGGCGGGCCAGGCCAGCAGGGCGTGCAGGGTGCCGGTGCCCGGGAAGCCCGCCATGGTGGCGGTGACGGCGGCGAACGCGGAGCCGCCGCCCACCAGCATCCCGGCGGCCGCGCCGGGCGGGGTGAGCCGACGCCACCAGATGCCGAGGACGAGCAGCGGGCAGAAGGAGGACGCCGAGACGGCGAACGCGAGCCCGACGGAGTCCGCGACGGGCAGGGCGCCCACCAGGACCGCGGCGGCGAGCGGGACGGCCATGGCGAGGACGGTGCCGAGCCGGAAGTGCCGTACGCCGCGGGACGGGAGGACGTCCTGGGTGAGGACCCCGGCGACCGCCATGGTCAACCCGGAGGCGGTGGAGAGGAACGCGGCGAAGGCTCCTCCGGCGATCAGCGCGCCCAGCAGATCGCCGCCCACCCCGCCGATCATCCGGTCGGGCAGCAGCAGTACGGCGGCGTCCGCGTCGCCGGTGAGGGTCAGTTCGGGGGTGTAGAGCCTGCCGAGGGCGCCGTAGACCGGGGGCAGCAGATAGAAGCCGCCGATCAGGGCGAGCACGGCGACGGTGGTGCGGCGCGCGGCGACGCCGTGCGGGCTGGTGTAGAAGCGGACGACGACGTGCGGCAGGCCCATGGTGCCGAGGAAGGTGGCGAGGATCAGCCCGTACGTCGCGTACAGCGGGCGTTCCTGGCGGCTCTCGGCGAGCGAGGGCGACATGCCGCCGCTGCCGCCGCGGTCGGCGGCGGGGACGGGGTCGCCCGCGGCAAAGGTCAGCCGGGTCCCGGCGGCGATGCGGTGGGTGCCGACGGGGAGGCGGACCGGGGCTGCGGTGCGCGGGCGGCCGTCGACGGTGCCGCTCACGGTGACCGTCAGCGGGCGGTCGAGCCGCAGGTCGAGGGTGTCGGCGACCCGGACGGTGCGCGGCTCGCGGAAGGCGGCCGGTTCCTCGAAGACGTGGCGGGGGGCTGAGTCGCTCTGCCAGGCGAGGACGAGGAAGAGGGCGGGCACGAGGAGCGCGGTGAGCTTGAGCCAGTACTGGAAGGCCTGCACGAAGGTGATGCTGCGCATACCGCCCGCGGCCACCGTGGCGACCACCACGACGGCGACGATGACCCCGCCGAGCCAGTCGGGGGCGCCGGTGAGCACGGTGAGGGTCAGCCCGGCGCCCTGGAGCTGGGGCAGCAGATAGAGCCAGCCGATGCCGACGACGAGGGCACCGGCGAGCCGCCGCACCGTCTGCGAGGCGAGCCGGGCCTCGGCGAAGTCGGGCAGGGTGTAGGCGCCGGAGCGGCGCAGCGGGGCGGCGACGAACAGGAGCAGTACCAGATAGCCGGCGGTGTAGCCGACCGGGTACCAGAGCATGTCGGGGCCCTGGACCAGGACGAGTCCCGCTATGCCGAGGAAGGACGCCGCGGAGAGGTACTCGCCGCTGATGGCGGCGGCGTTGAGGCGGGGGCCGACCGTGCGGGAGGCGACGTAGAAGTCGGAGGTGGTACGGGATATGCGCAGCCCGAAGGCGCCGACGAGCACGGTGGCGACGACGACGAGGGCGACGGCGGGGACGGCGTAGCTGGAGTTCACGGGCGTCAGCGGTCTTCCACGAGCCGCACGAAGTCCCGCTCGTTGCGTTCGGCGCGGCGTACGTACCAGCGGGCGAGCAGCACCATCGGCGCGTACAGGGCGAAGCCCAGGACGGCCCATTCGAGGCGGGCGGAGTGCGGGGTGACCGCGAACACCAGCGGGAGCGGGCCGACGAGCAGCGCGAGGACCGCGACACCGGTGAGGGCGGCGCGCAGCTGGCTGCGCATGAGGGAGCGGACGTAGGTGTGGCCGAGGGTGGTCTGCTCGTCGATCTCGGTGCGCGGCCGGTAGCCGGAGGCCCGGCGGGCTCGGCGGGGCGGTCCGGTGACGACGACGCGGCGCTCCGTGGGGTCCACTGGGGCCTCCTCCCTATCCGGTGGTCCGGCGCATCAGCAGGTCCCTGAGGTGGCGTGCGTGGCGGCGGCTGACCTGGAGTTCCTCGGTGCCGACGACGACGCTGACAGTGCCCGCGTCGAGGCGGAGCTCGCCGATGTGGCGCAGGGCGACCAGATGGCGGCGGTGGATGCGGACGAAGCCGCGGGGGCGCCAGCGCTCCTCCAGGGCGGAGAGCGGGATGCGGACGAGATGGCTGCCCTTGTCGGTGTGGAGGCGGGCGTAGTCGCCGCGGGCCTCGACATGGGTGATGTCGTCGACGGCGACGAAGCGGGTGACGCCGCCGAGCTCGACCGGTATGTGGTCGGGGTCGGGTTCGTGGACGGGTATCCGCGGTGCGGCGCCGCGCAGTTCGTCGGCGCGGCGGACGGCTTCGGCGAGGCGTTCCTTGCGGACCGGTTTGAGGACGTAGTCGACGGCCTCCAGGTCGAAAGCGCGTACGGCGAAGTCCTCGTGGGCGGTGACGAAGACGACCAGCGGCGGGCGGGCGAAGCCGGTGAGCAGCCGGGCCATCTCCAGGCCGTCCAGGCCGGGCATCTGGACGTCGAGGAAGACCACGTCGATGGCCTCGGGTCCGTCGGGTCCCGACTCCAGGGCGCGGGTGATGCGGCGCAGCGCCTCCGTGGCGTCGCTCGCGCCCTCGGCGCTGCTGACGCGCGGGTCCGCGTTCAGCAGGAACAGCAGCTCCTCCAGGGAGGGGCATTCGTCGTCGACGGCGAGGGCGCGCAGCATGAACGTGGAGTCTAGGGGCGATCCGGACGGCTGCACATGTATCCGGCGTGACCATTCCGGCCGGACGGCATGTACGGCGCGGCGCACTGCGCGGCGGACCGCACGGTTGACCGCGCGCACTGCGCGGCGGACCGCTGGGTTGGCCGCGCGCTTGACCGTGCTGGATAAAGTGCGCCCATGAACAGCAGGAACACCCCGTTCGACGAGCTCGACAGAAAGATCGTCACCGCGCTGATGGCGAATGCGAGGAGCAGTTTCGCCGAGATCGGCACGGAGATCGGGCTGTCGGCGACCGCGGTCAAGCGGCGGGTGGACCGGCTGCGCGAGACCGGCGTGATCACCGGGTTCACGGCGACGGTGCGGCCGTCCGCGCTGGGCTGGCGGACCGAGGCGTACGTCGAGGTGTACTGCGAGGGCGCGGCCCCGCCGCGGCGGCTGGCGGAGGTGGTCCGCAACCATCCGGAGATCACCGCCGCGATGACGGTGACCGGCGGCGCGGACGCGCTGCTGCATGTACGGGCGCGGGACGTGGAGCATTTCGAGGAGGTGCTGGAGCGGATCCGCAGAGAACCGTTCATCCGGAAGACGATCAGCGTGATGGTCCTGTCCCATCTGCTCCCGGAGAGTCTGGAGGCCGGCACCAGCCAGCCCGCACCAGACGTGCGTCAAATGGGCTGAACAAGCAGCGTTCCTGCGTCGGTGCGCATGATTCTTTGCTTGTCGCGCGGCTAGGTCATTTCCTACCTTGGTGTCAACCCTCGCCCGACATCCGCAGGAAAGCGGAGGAATCCCTCTGTGCCCGACACCCGTGTGCCGCGCCCCAGGCGCTTCCTCGTCTGTGAACCCAGACACTTCGCCGTCCACTATGCGATCAATCCCTGGATGCATCCCGACGTGCGCGTCGACGTCGATCTGGCCCAGGAGCAGTGGCAGTCGCTGATCCGCGCCTACCGCACCCACGGCCACAGCGTCGACGCCGTCGAGCCGGTCCCGGGGCTGCCGGACATGGTCTTCGCCGCGAACTCCGCGGTCGTCGTCGGCGGCCGGGTCTTCGGCTCCCTCTTCCACGCGCCCGAGCGGCGCGCCGAGTCCGACCACTACGACTCCTGGTTCCGCGGCGCCGGCTACGACGTGCACCGGCCGGGGGCGGTGTCCGAGGGCGAGGGCGACCTCGTCTGGACGGGCCGCTATCTGCTGGGGGGCCACGGCTTCCGTACGACCCGTGAGGCCCACCGCGAGGCGCAGGAGTTCTTCGGGCACCCGGTGATCAGCCTGACGCTGGTCGACCCGTACTTCTACCATCTCGACACGGCGCTGTTCGTCCTCGACGACGGCGAGGAGACTGGTCACGACAACAACATCGTGTACTACCCCGAGGCGTTCTCGTCCGGCAGCCGTGACGTGTTACGGCGGCTGTACCCGGACGCCGTGGAGGCCACCCGCGACGACGCGCTGGCGTGGGGCCTGAACTCCGTCTCCGACGGCCGCCACGTGTTCATCGCGCCGCAGGCCGAGGCGCTCGCCGCCCGTCTCACCGACCACGGCTACGTCCCAGTCCCCGTCGACCTGTCCGAATTCCACAAGGCAGGCGGCGGTATCAAGTGCTGCACCCAGGAGATCCGCTGATGACCGCACCCGCCGTTACCCGTACGTCCGCCGAGCTGATCCGTGCCGAGGAGCCGGTCCTCGCGCACAACTACCATCCGCTCCCGGTGGTCGTCGCCCGTGCCGAGGGCGCCTGGGTGGAGGACGTCGAGGGCCGCCGCTACCTCGACATGCTGGCCGGTTACTCGGCCCTCAACTTCGGTCACCGCCACCCGGCGCTGATCGACGCCGCGCACCGCCAGCTCGACCGGCTCACCCTCACCTCGCGGGCCTTCTACAACGACCAGCTGGCCGTCTTCGCGGAGCGCCTGGTGGCGCTGACCGGCCAGGACGTGATGCTGCCGATGAACACCGGCGCTGAGGCGGTGGAGAGCGGCATCAAGATCGCCCGCAAGTGGGCCTACGAGGTGAAGGGCGTCCCCGCCGACCGGGCCACCATCGTGGTCGCGGCGGACAACTTCCACGGCCGTACGACGACGATCGTCAGCTTCTCCACCGACGAGACCGCCCGTACCGGCTTCGGGCCCTTCACTCCCGGCTTCAAGGTCGTCCCCTACAACGACCTGGCCGCGATGGAGGCCGCCGTCGACGAGACGACGGCGGCGGTGCTGATCGAGCCCATCCAGGGCGAGGCCGGCGTGATCGTCCCGGACGAGGGCTATCTGGCCGGGGTGCGCGAGCTGACCCGGCGGGCCGGGTGCCTGTTCGTCGCCGACGAGATCCAGTCGGGGCTCGGGCGGACCGGGCGCACGCTCGCCGTGGAGCACGAGGACGTGGTGCCGGATCTGGTGCTGCTCGGCAAGGCGCTGGGCGGCGGCATCGTGCCGGTGTCGGCGGTTGTCGGGCGCCGGGACGTCATGGGTGTGCTGCGGCCGGGCGAGCACGGCTCGACGTTCGGCGGCAACCCGCTGGCGGCGGCGGTCGGCACGGCGGTCGTCGAGCTGCTGGAGACCGGCGAGTTCCAGCACCGGGCGGCCGAGCTGGGCACGGTCCTGCGGGACGGGCTGACCGAGCTGGCCGGCAAGGGCGTCGGCGTCATCGGATTCCGCTCGCGGGGCCTGTGGGCGGGCGTGGACATCGACCCGGCGATCGGCACCGGGCGTGAGATCAGCGAGCGGCTGATGGCGGCGGGCGTCCTGGTCAAGGACACCCATGGCTCGACGATCCGGCTGGCCCCGCCGCTGACCGTCACCGCCGAGGAACTGCAGTCCGCGCTGGGAACGCTGGAGGGGGTGCTCACACAGGGGGCGTGAGCGACACTCTGGACGGGCCGCCGACGGAAGTCGGCGGCCCGTTTCATGTTGAGGCCTCGGCACAGCCCGAGCCGGTCGACGTGAGGGCGCCCGGGGTTCGCGGCCCGTTCGCGGGGATGGCCAGCTCAGGCCCGTTCGCGAGGGCCCGGGCCGGCTCGCGGGCGAGGATGGCTCGGACCCGCGCATGCACCGCGAACGAACGTTCACTCGCATGAAGATTCGCTCGGCCTGTGTCAGCATCTGCCTGATGGGACCGGCAGCCCGAGCAGCGCACGCCACCGGCCCTCGACCGGCACCTCCACCGGTTCCGGCGGCTCGCACCTGCGCCTACACTGCACCCCACCGCGCGCCGGGTGACCTGCTAGAACGCGGCGGTTGAGCCGATCCGGCCAGAGTGAGGAGCGACCCCTTGTTCTACTACGTACTCAAATATGTGCTCTTGGGGCCCCTGTTGAGGCTGCTGTTCCGCCCCCGGATCGAGGGCCTGGAGCATGTGCCGTCGGACGGTCCGGCCATCATCGCCGGCAACCATCTGTCCTTCTCGGACCACTTCCTGATGCCCGCGATCCTCAAACGGCGCATCACGTTCCTCGCGAAGGCCGAGTACTTCACGGGCCGGGGCGTCAAGGGGCGCCTCACGGCGGCCTTCTTCCGCAGCGTGGGGCAGATACCGGTCGACCGCTCCGGCAAGGAGGCGGGCCAGGCGGCGATCTGGGAGGGGCTCGGGGTACTGCGCAAGGGTGAACTGCTCGGCATCTACCCCGAGGGCACCCGTTCGCACGACGGCCGGCTCTACAAGGGCAAGGTCGGCGTCGCCGTCATGGCGCTGAGGGCCCAGGTGCCGGTCATTCCGTGCGCGATGATCGGCACCTTCGAGGCACAGCCGCCCGGCCAGGTCGTCCCGAGCCTGCGTCCGGTGCTGATCCGCTTCGGCAAGCCGCTCGACTTCTCCCGTTACGCGGGCATGGAGCACGAGAAGGCGGTGCTGCGCGCCATCGTCGACGAGATCATGTACGCGATCCTCACGCTCTCGGACCAGGAGTACGTCGACCGGTACGCGGCCGTCGTCAAGGCCGAGGAGACGGCGTCGAAGGGCGAGAAGGAGCGCAGGTTCCCGCGGGCGCCGCTCAGTTGACGCCGGCCCCGGAGGGAAAGTCGACCCCGGCGGGAAGTCGACCCCGGCGGGAAAGGGGTGGCCGGAGAATCCCCCGGCCACCCCTCGCCGTGCACCGGTGCCGCGCAGGGCCGCACCGGTCACCGTGAAGACGGCGGTTACGGCTTCGGCGTGGCGTGCGGCGTGCAGGTCACGTCGGCGGAGTCGAGCTGCCCGGTGAGCAGGTAGCTGTCGACACGGCTGTTGATGCAGGGGTTGACCAGCCCGGTCACACCGTGGGAACCGGCGTCCTTCTCGGTGATGAGGCGCGAGCCCTTGAACCGCTTGTGCAGTTCGACGGCGCCGTCGTACGGGGTGGCGGCGTCACGGGTGGACTGGACGATCAGGACGGGCGGCAGGCCCTTGCCTGTCTTGACCTCCACCGGCGTCTGCTGCTTGACCGGCCAGGTGGCGCACGGCAGGTTGAGCCATGCGTTGGCCCATGTCATGAACGGGTAGTCCTTGTTGAGCCGCGTGTTGTCGCGGTCCCACTTCCGCCAGTTGGTGGGCCACTTGGCGTCGGTGCACTCGACGGCCGTGTAGACCGCGTTGCCGTTCTCCGTGGTGATGTTGCCCGCGGTGTCCGACAGATCGGGACCGGCCGCGTCCACCAGGGCCTGGGTGTTCCCGGCGAAGTACTGGCCGAACACCGTGGCGACCGGCACCCACGAGGAGTCGTAGTACGGGGCGCTCTGGAAGAAGCCGATCAGCTCGTTCGGGCCGACGACCCCGCCGATGGGGTTCTTCTTGGCCGTGGCACGCAGCTCGAGCCACTTGGCCTGCACGGCGGCGCGGGTGGTGCCGAGGTGGAAGGCGGCGTCGTTGGCGGCGACCCAGTCCTCCCAGTCCTTCCAGCGGCCCTCGAAGGCGACGTCCTGGTCCAGGTTGGCCTGGTACCAGATCTTCTCCCGGGACGGGTTGACGACGCTGTCCACGATCATCCGGCGCAGATGGCCGGGGAACATCGTGCCGTAGACGGCGCCGATGTAGGTGCCGTAGGAGACGCCGAGGTAGTTGAGCTTCTTCTCACCGAGCGCGGCACGGATGACGTCGAGGTCGCGCACCGTGTTCGGCGTGGTCATCTGCGCCAGCACCGCCTTGCCGCTGCGCTCGGCGCAGCCCTTGGCGTACTCGCGGGCGAGCTTGCGCTGGGCGAGCTTGTCGGCCTCGGTGTCGGGCACCGGGTCCGCCTTGGGCGCCTTCACGAACTCCTGCGGGTCGATGCAGGAGATGGCGGCCGAGTGGCCGACACCGCGCGGGTCGAAGCCCACGAAGTCGTACGCCTTCGAGGTATTGACCCACAGCGGGTTCTTGGTGGTGACACGGCGCGGGAAACGCAGGCCCGAACCGCCGGGGCCGCCGGGGTTGTAGACGAGCGCGCCCTGGCGCTCCTCCTTGGTGCCCGTGCTGGCGATGTGGTCGACGGCGAGCTTGATCTGCTTGCCGTCCGGCTTGGCGTAGTCGAGCGGGACGGTGACCCAGCCGCACTGGATCGGCTTCTCGAGCCCCCAGTCGGCGGGGCAGTCCTGCCAGTCGATCCCGGCCTTCTCGGCGCGGGTGGCGGCGACGGCGGCGCCGCGGGCCTCGCGGTCCTGTCCGTGTCCGGCGCTCGCGCTCGCGGTGGGCGCCGCGACGGCGCCGGCGATCAGGGTCGCGGTCACCAGTGTTCCGGCCGAACCGAGCGCGAATATCCGGCTCTTCGGTCTGTAGTCCCTCAAGTGGGTTCCTCCCCCAACATGGTGACGAATGGTCACGGGGGATCCTCGCTGTTGCAAGGCGCCCGAGAACAGGGGCAGTTGACCTTCTTTACCAATCCGATAACCGGAATTCACGGTCCCGCTGAGCGGTGGCTCAGCCGAGCAGTGCCAGTGCCTCGTCCAGCACCCTGCGCAGCCGCAGCCCGTCCGGTGCGACGGCACCGACCAGCGCGGCGGGCCCGGCGAGCGGCATGACCGCGGCCCGGTCCCCGAGCACCCGCGCCTCCACCGGCGTGTTTCCGAACTCCGGTCGTACGACGACAAGTTGCCCGACGGCGCGGCATCCGCCGAGTACGGCGGGCCCAGCCCAGCCGCCCGGCGCGCCGGTCCCGCAGTCCAGCTCTTGATCCAGCACCGTACGACTTCCCACCCGCACCGTGACCCGGCTGCTGAGCCGCCCCGGTTCCTCCCCCACCCGCCCGAGCACCTGCTCCTCCCGCAGCACCAGCCGCGCCGAGGCGCCGAGTTCGACCCGCATCCGCACCCGCAGCTCGCTCCCGCCCGCGGAGATCAACGGCTCGGGCAGCCAGCGCAGTTCGCAGCCGTCGGCGACCCGGAGCCGTACGTCGTACTCGGCCGCGTCCTTGTCCTGGCCGGGCAGCGCGATGGTGGCGGCGGCCGACCCGACCCGCAGCCGCCCGCCACCGTCGACCTCGGCGGCCACGCTGAACCGGTCGCCGCCGTGCGGCCCGCTCATCGCGCCGACGAGCATGACCCGGGCCTCGTCACCGCTCCCCCGCGTCCGCCGCACCGCGAGCGGCCCCCCGCCCTCCAGCACGGGCAGCACGGTCCGGCCCCGCCCGTCCCCCCGGGCGACGATCCGTGCCACACCCAGGACCCCGCCGCGTCCCGCCCCTCCCGTCATACGGTCGTCCACGCGGCCACCCGTGCCCGCACCCACTCGGCGACGTCCGCCACCCCCGCCTCACTCCTGAGCGACTGGAAGACGACGGGCAGTTCACCCCGCGCCGTCCTGGCGTCGGCCGCCATCCGCCCGAGATCGGAGCCGACGTACGGCGCGAGGTCGGTCTTGTTGACCACGAGCAGATCGGCGGTGGTGACCCCGGGCCCGCCCTTGCGCGGGATGTCGTCCCCGCCGGCCACGTCGATCACAAAGATCTGCGCGTCGACGAGCCCCTTGGAGAAGGTCGCGGTGAGATTGTCCCCACCGGACTCGACCAGCACGAGGTCCAGCGGGCCGACCTCGTCCTCCAACTCCTCCACAGCTTCGAGGTTGGCGGAGATGTCGTCCCGGATCGCGGTGTGCGGACAGGCCCCGGTCTCGACGGCGACGATCCGCTCCGGCGGCAACACGGCCTCCCGCAGCAGGAATTCGGCGTCCTCACGCGTGTAGATGTCATTGGTGACGACACCGAGGGACAACTCGTCCCGCAACACCCGGCACAGCGCAGCCACGGTAGCGGTCTTCCCGGACCCCACAGGCCCCCCGACCCCCACCCGCAACCCCCGCAACCCCCCACCGGGCCGCCGAGCATCAGCACCGACCGCAGCCCCGGAAGGAGCCGAATGAGAATGCCCAAGATGCATGAACAACTCCTGACGACTTGACGGGATATAGGGGCGAAGCCCCTGGGGACGGGAACGGGTAGGGGCGGAGCCCCTCGGGGCCCACGGAAGAGGCCCCCACTTCTCAACCCCCCGGGGTCCCGGGGCAGAGCCCCTGGTGGGGTCGAAGGGGCGAGGCCCCTGGGGACGGGAACGGGTGGGGGCGGCGGGGGCGAAATCCCCCTAGGGCGTGTTTCGAAAGTCCCGCCTGCCCTGCGACGCCTGGCACGCACGCTCGCTGTGTTGTCGGGATCGCCCACGTACGCCCAGTACGAGGGCGACCCTCCGCCTTGCGATCGCACGCACCAGACGCCGCAGGGCCCGCCCTTCGGGCGGCCGGCGCTACTTTCGAAACACGCCCTAGGACGCAAACAACCGCACCTCCCACCCCGCATGCACCTCCGCCCCGATCTCCAGCAGCGGCGCCCCCAGAGCCGGAAGCACATCCACCCCCTCCCCCACCACGGCCCCCGCCACCCCAACGGCCTGATCCACCACCCGGTCCACCTCCACCGCCAGCCGAGCCAACACCCCCGTCCCCTCGAACGGATCAAGACTCAGCAGCCGCACAACCGCCGACACAGCCCCGCTCACACACTCGTACGCAGCGCAGTACGCCGCATCTCCCGCCCCCAACCCCGCCGCCCGGGCGACGAGCCCCCACACCACACACTGGTGCGCCCCCTTGGGAAACTCCCGCGCCACGGCATCGAGTTCACCCGACGGCCACGTCGCCCTACCAGCCCGCATCAACTGCCGCCCCAGCCGCCGCGAAACCCCCCGCAGCACCGGAGACGGCGTCCGTGCATCCACCGCCGCATCCAGCTCCCGCACGGACACCTCAAGCGCAGCCCCCGCGGCCACCGCCGCAGCAACAAGCCCCGCCGTATGCAACCGCCCCCGGCAGAAGTCCTCCAGACTCGCCGCCCCCGTGATCCGCCCGGCGCGCACAGCGGCCTCCGCCCCGCAGGAGTGCGCATGCCCTCCGGCGGGGAAACGACCGTCCGCGAGGACGAGCAACGCCGCCCGAGTCATCGCGCCATCACCCGAACCCCTGCCCTATCGCTGCCATACCGCTGCCCCCACCGCCCGCTCAGAAGAGGAAGTACCGCTGAGCCATGGGCAGTTCCACCGCAGGCGTGGCCTCCACCAGCTCCCCGTCGATATGCACGGCAAAACTGTCGGGATCCACCCGCACCGACGGCCGCGCGTCGTTCTCCCGCATGTCCGCCTTGGTCACGCCCCGTGTCGACTCGATGGCCACGAACCGTTTCCCGAGCTCCAGCCGCTCCGGCAGCCCGTCCTCGATTGCGAGCGGGGCGACGAAGTTGACTGAATTGTCGGCGGGCGCACGCCCGATCGCGCCGTACATCGGACGCGGCAGGATCGGCTGCGGCGTCGGGATCGAGGCGTTGGCGTCGCCCATCTGGGCGTACGCGATCTGCCCGCCTTTGATGACAAGGTGCGGTCTGACGCCGAAGAACGCCGGTTCCCACAGCACGAGGTCGGCGAGTTTGCCGGTCTCCACGGAGCCGACCTCGTGGGCAAGGCCCTGCGCGAGCGCCGGGTTGATCGTGTACTTGGCGACGTAGCGCCGCACCCGGTGATTGTCCGCGGGGCCGTCGCCCGGCAGGGCACCGCGGCGGAGCTTCATCACATGGGCCGACTGCCAGGTCCGCAGGACGACCTCGCCGACCCTGCCCATGGCCTGGGAGTCGGACGAGATGATCGAGATGGCGCCGAGGTCGTGGAGGATGTCCTCCGCGCCGATGGTGGACGGCCGGATACGGGACTCGGCGAACGCCAGATCCTCCGGGACGGCCGGGTTGAGGTGGTGGCACACCATCAGCATGTCGAGGTGTTCCTCGGCGGTGTTGACGGTGAACGGCCTGGTCGGGTTGGTCGAACTGGGCAGCACATACGGCTCGGAGACGACGGTCATGATGTCCGGCGCGTGCCCGCCGCCCGCCCCCTCGGTGTGGTAGGCGTGGATTCCGCGCCCGGCGATCGCGGCGAGCGTGTCGCCCACGAACCCCGCCTCGTTGAGGGTGTCCGTGTGGATGGCGACCTGGATGCCGGTGCGGTCGGCGACGGTCAGCGAGGCATCGATCACGGCGGGGGTGGAGCCCCAGTCCTCGTGCAGCTTGAGGCCGACGGCGCCGCCACGGATCTGGGAGAGCATCGCCTGGTGGGAGACGGTGTTGCCCTTGCCGAGGAACCCGACATTCAGCGGGTACTGCTCCATCGCCGCCAGCATCCGGGCCAGATGCCAGGGGCCGGGGGTGACGGTGGTGGCCTTGGAACCCTCGGCCGGTCCGGTGCCGCCGCCGACGAGGGTCGTGATGCCCGCCGACAGGGCCTCGTCGGCGATCTGCGGGCAGATGAAGTGGACGTGCGCGTCGATCGCGCCCGCCGTGAGGATGCGCCCGTTGCCCGCGATGACCTCGGTCTCCGGGCCGATCACCAGGTCGGGGTGGACACCGTCCATGGTGTCGGGGTTGCCGGCCTTGCCGATACCGGTGATCCGGCCGTCGCGGATGCCGACATCGGCCTTGACGACGCCCCAGTGGTCGACGATCACCGCACCGGTGACAACGGTGTCCGGGGTGCCTTCAGCACGTGTGGCGCGCGCCTGGCCCATGGACTCGCGGATGACCTTGCCGCCGCCGAACACCGCCTCGTCACCGGCGAGTCCGGGGCCGCCGCAGCGGTCCTCCTCGATCTCGATCAGCAGATCGGTGTCGGCGAGCCGGATCCGGTCCCCGGTGGTGGGGCCGAACAGATCGGCGTACGCGGCACGCGAGATCTCAGCCATCGAGAGCACCTCCGGTCTCCCCGCGCAGCCCCGGCACCACACGGGCGCCGCCGAGCGGTACGAGTTCCACCTCGACGGGGATACCGGGCTCGAAGCGCACGGCGGTGCCCGCGGCGACGTTCAGCCGCTTGCCGCGCGCCGCGGCGCGGTCGAACTCCAGGCCGGGGTTGGCCTCGGCGAAGTGGTAGTGGGAGCCGACCTGGACCGGCCGGTCGGCGGCGTTGAGCACGGTGAGCCGGGTGACCTCGCGGCCCTCGTTGTAGACGATCGGGCCGTCGGCGAAAAGAACCTCTCCGGGAATCATGGCGGCCTCCCGTCAGACGATCGGGTCGTGGACGGTGACGAGCTTGGTGCCGTCCGGGAAGGTCGCCTCGACCTGGACATCGTGGATCATCTCGGGCACACCCGCCATGACGTCGTCACGGGTCAGCAGTTTGCGCCCGGAGGCCATGAGTTCCGCGACGCTGCGGCCGTCCCGGGCGCCTTCGAGGATGTGCGAGGTGATCAGCGCGACCGCCTCGGGATGGTTCAGCCTCAGTCCGCGGGCCCTGCGCCTCTCGGCCACGTCGGCCGCGACGTGGATCAGCAGCCGCTCCTGCTCGTGCGGGGTCAGTTGCACGTCCCACCTCACCGTCCTCGCCCGGACCGTGCGGGGTCCGGTTCCGCAGCCCCGGGGCGACGTCCCTGATGGCGTGGATCGGCAGGCTAGTTGGACCGGATTTCCGGCGCGTTAAGGCAGCGATCACGCCTCGGCGGAGTCAGGAACTCGGGTCCCGCATGCTCATCAGCGCCCGCAGCCCGTTCACCAGCGTCTCGTCGGACATGTCCGCCAGCACGGCACTCTGCGCCACGTACCCCTGGGCCAGCGCGATCATCACCCGCGCCATGGCGTCGGCGTCGGCCGTCCGGGGGATCAGACCGGCCGCTTTGTAGCTCATCACAACGCGCTCCCAGGAGGCCCGCACCGCGTCGTAGCCGACGTGCACCTGCGCGGCCAGATCCGCGTTGCGCTGCACCTCGGTCCACACCTGGATGACCAGCCGGGGGAAAGCCCACGTCCCGCCGTCCAGCACCCCCGGCCTGACCTCCCGCATAGTGGCCAGGGCGCGGGAGAGCAGGACGTCGGGCAGCGGCGGCGGAGTCTCCACGGCCGCCTCCCCGTAGACCTTCCGCAGCACTTCCAGCACCTCGTCGACGATCGCCCTGATCAGCTCGTCCTTGCCGCTGAAGTAGCGGTAGACGGCCCCGGCGGAGAGGTCGACCTCCTTGAGCACGTCCTGCATGGACGAGGCGTGGAAGCCGTTGCGGGCGAAGCAGAGGGCGGCGCCGTCGAGGATCTGACGGCGGCGGGCGTCCAGGTGTGCCTGGGATACACGGGCCATGCCCTGAAACGTAAAACGAACATTCCTTCTTGACAAGCCGCCGCGCCGAGGCGCACGGTGGCGAGCGGCAAACAAAAACGAACGATCCTTCTTTTATGGGCGCACCCTTCACCGTATGCAGCACGACGCACCGCACCAAGGGGGAACCATGTCCACCACATCCACCCCGAGCACCGGCCCCGGCAGCGGCACCGACATCAGCCCCGGTCCCGACGCCGCCACTGGCCATGGCCCCGCAGCCACCGCCCCCACCCCGGCGGCCGGCCCTCCCACGGCTCCCGCCACCCCGACCGTCACACCCACCCGGGCCACCGCCCGGGGCACCACCCGCCGTCTGCTTGCCGTCGTGGTCCTCGTCCCGGTGCTCGCGGCCGTCGCCCTCTGGGCCTTCGCCTGGCCCGCCGCCCGCACCGCACCCCGCGATCTGCCGCTCGGCGTGGCCGGTCCCGCCGCCGCGACGGCCCAGCTGGAGAAGCGACTGGCGCACAACCCGGGTGCCTTCGAGATCCACCGTTACACCGACGAGGCAGCCGCCCGGAGCGCCATCGAGGACCGGACCGTGTACGGCGCGCTGGTCGTCACCCCGCAGGGTCCGAAGCTGCTGACCGCGTCCGCCGCGAGCCCCGTGGTCGCCCAGTTGCTGCGGCAGGCCGTGGCCGAGCCGACCACGGCATCGACATCGGCGAGCGCCGCCCCGGTCACCACCGTCACCACCGTCGATGTGGTCGCCGCCCCCGCGGCCGACCCCCGGGGTGCCGCGCTCACGGCGAGCGTGCTGCCACTGGCCCTGGCCGGTATCGCGACGGGCTCGGCCGTGACCCTGCTCGGTCTGCGCGGTGTCCGTGCCACGGCGGCGCTGCTCGGCGCGTCCGCCCTGGTCGGCGTGGCGGCGGCGACGCTCGCGGACAGCTGGCTCGGTGTCGTCACGGGCGGCTGGTGGGCCGAGGCCGGGGTGTTCGCCCTCGCCACACTGGCGGTGGGAGCGGCCGTCGCCGGTCTCGCGGCGCTGCTGGGCCGGGCCGGGATGGGGATCGTCGCGGGCCTGGTGATGCTGGTGGGCAACCCGTTCTCCGGGGCGTCCTCGGCGCCGGAGATGCTGCCGAAGCCCGCCGGTGTGATCGGCCAGTGGCTGCCGCCGGGCGCGGGGGCGAGCTTGCTGCGCTCGGTGTCCTACTTCGACGGCGCCGCGGCCACCGGCCCGCTGCTGACCCTCATCTGGTGGGCGGCGCTCGGTCTGGGCGCGGTCCTGCTCGGGCCCGCGCTGCGGACGCAGCGGCAGACGGGCGACCCGGTGACCGAAGGCGAGCTCGGCACGGCGGCGGCCTGACCCACCGACGAGCTCGGCACGGCGGCCTGACCCACCGGCGACCTCGGAACCGGCCGTGCGCCCCCGCTGTAGGGACGGGAGCGCACGGCCTTACGCTGTCCGCGCGCACGCCCGTCCGCGCGCGTCCGAGCCGCCGCCTACGACGACGCGGAACCCCGATGCTCCGCGGTGATCCCGAACCGGTGCTGTTCACGGGGAGCGGAGGCGACCTCGCGGACCCGGGAGACCGAGCTGATCACCTGCTCCTCCGCCCGCTCCCGCGCCTCGTCGATCCCCTCGATCTCCTCGATCTCCTCAAGCTGCTCGAGCCGCTCCAGGTCGGCGGCGGAGACGAGGGCGACGAGGGGCTTGCCGTGCCGTGTCACGACGACGCGCTCGCCGCCGTACACCACCCGGTTGATCAGGTCGGCGAGCTCAGCCCTGGCTTGCGTCACCGGAATCTCGTAGGCCATGGCTCCAGCTTACGGAGGCCGTGTCGCCGCCGTCCTGGCCGAACGTCGCCAAAACCCCTCCCTCCAATCCGTACGTCCTGTACATTTTTTACCGAGACCACCCCAGGAGGGGCCATGCTCGTACCGTCCGCGCGCCATGTACTGCCCGAGTTCACCGAACACACGGGTTTCGGCCGCAGAACGCTGGATCCGTACGCCAAACTGCTGGAGGAGCGGATCGTCCTCCTCGGGGCACCCGTCGACGACACGTCGGCGAACGATGTGATGGCACAGCTCATCCACCTCGAGTACCAGAACCCCGACCGGGAGATCGAGCTCTACATCAACTCCCCCGGAGGCTCGTTCAGCGCGATGGCTGCGATCTACGACACCATGCGGTACCTCGGCTGCGACGTGGCGACCACCTGCCTGGGACAGGCCGGTTCGGCCGCCGCGGTACTGCTGGCCGCCGGCACACCGGGCAAGCGTGCCGTGCTGCCGGGGGCGCGTGTGGTGCTCCGTCAGCCGGAGCTGCCCGAGCCCGTGGAGGGGCGGACGAGTGATCTCCTGGTCCGGGCCGAGGAGCTGATGCGCACCCGCGAACTCCTGGAGGAGATGCTCGTACGGCACACCGGGCGTGGCCGGGAACAGGTGAGCGAGGACATCGAACGCGACAGGATCCTGGACGCCCGCGCCGCGGTGGAGTACGGCTTGGTGGACCGGATCGTCTCCGGCCGCGGCACGGCACGGACCGCCCCCGGCATCACAGGTGGCTCCGGCGGTTCCGGCGGTTCCGGCACGCCCGGCGCTCCCGGGGCGAGGTGAGGTGCCGGTGCTGCCTCCCGAGCTGCCGCCGCTGCCCGCGCTGACACGCGCCGAGGGCGAGCTGATCGACCGTTATCTGGAGGTGGTCGACCTGCTGGGCCGGATCAACCCGGCTCACCACGGAGACACCTACCGGGGGCTGCGCGCCGCCCAGGCTCTGGTGGCGAAGGCGGCCGCGCTGCGGGACGCGCTGGAGCTGATGCACCGTCGCGGCGAGACGGAGCTGCACGCGCCGACCCTGGCGCGGGCGCTGCGGGTACTGGACGGCGAGCGACGCGCCATGCGCGTCACGGTGCCGCCCGACTGCGCGAGTTGACGTACCGCCGGGAGGACGGACGGGCGGCCGGATCACTCACCTCCGCCGGGAGCGTCCGGGCGAGGGCGGCAACGGACCAGATGAGTTACCGCTGATCGGTGTAGCTTCATCCCCCTTTCCGGGCCCACTCCGGTTGCGCAACGCGCGTGGACCAAAGCCGGAATGGCGCCTTCCGGCGCAGGTCCGGGACTCGTCACACCCCCTCGATGTCTACTCGAACACCCCGCTGTCCACCCGAACGGGTGAGTGGTGAGTAACAACACAAATCCCCGATTCCATTGGGATTTTCAGACATCCGTGGGTGAAGATCCCTGTCTGACGACAAGCCCCCGCCACAGCGGCGGGGCGGTCCGGGCGGACGCCGAGTCCTGCCGCCGCCTGGATGACCGGTCGACAGGAGTGGATCGGCAGGAGTGGAGGACCCGAGCAAGCCGGGTCGCCGGGACGGTCACGCCATGACCGGTCCGAGCAGCCCTTGGGGTGAAGCCGCGGCAACGCGGCCGGGCAACTTCGCCAGCCCGAATCCGACAGGTCATCCTTCACAGGCGGCTGACGAAGGGTTGCGCATGACTGCGCTCAATCGTGTCCCGTCGCTCATGGCCAGGGCCGGTACGGCCTCGGCCTTCGCCATTGCCGCCGTGGGCGGTTCGGTCGTGGTCCCGGGGGTCGCCCCGGACGCCTCGGCCGCGACGCTCGCGTCGAAGGCACTCCAGATCGCGGCCTCCAAGAAGGGCTCCCCGTACCAGTGGGGCGCCACGGGGCCGAGGCGGTTCGACTGCTCCGGGCTGACGCTGTACTCGTTCAAGAAGGCGGGCAAGAAACTGCCCCGTACGGCGGCCGCGCAGTACAACAAGTCGCATCACATCTCCGCCAGGAGCCGCAAGGCCGGGGACCTGGTGTTCTTCCACTCCGGCTCCAGCGTGTACCACGTCGGCATCTACGCCGGGAAGGGGAAGATCTGGCACGCCCCGAAGACCGGGGACGTGGTGAAGCTCCAGAAGATCTGGACGAAGAGCGTCTGGTACGGCCGGATCAGCTGACCCGGCGCCGGGGCGGTGCCGGCGTCCTGACCCGCCGTCACCGCCCCGGGAACCCGGCTGCGCCCTCCTGGCGCCTCACGCGACGTCCTGGGGCTTCCATCGAGCCCCCGGGCCCTTTCCGCTGCCCCTGGGCCGTCCCACGGGCTCCTACGGCTCTCAGCGCCCGCTCGCGCGGCCACCCCGTCACCGGGCCACCCGGCCGCCAGCCGGCTGCTACGACTCCTGCCGTCCTGCCCGCCCCGCCCCGCCCCGCCGCGCCGCTACGGCTCCTGGCGCCCCGCCCACGCCCCGCTACGGCTCCTGCTGCCCCGCCGCCGACACAGGACGGCCCGGAACCGCACGTCCCTCGGCAGGCCGCGTCGGCCCCGTCCAGGGCAGCTCGACGAACACCGTCTTCCCGCCCTCCCCGGTCGGCCGGAAGCGCAGTCTGCCGCCGCACTCGGCGGTCAGCCAGCGGATGATGACCATGCCGCGGCCGTTGTCCTGCTGGACGGCGGCCGGCAGCCGTTTCGGAAAGCGCGGGTGACTGTCAGTGACGCCGACCCGCAGCGTTTCGTCCCGGTCGAGCTCGATCTCCACCGTGAAGGTGGGCGACTGCCCGAAAGTGTGCTGCACGGCGTTGGTGGCGAGTTCGGAGACGATGAGACGGATGGTGTCCGCGTCGTCCGTGTCCGCGGGCATACCCCATTCGGCGAGGGTACTGAGCACAAAGGTGCGGGCCGCGGAGACCGAGGCGGGATCGCTCGGCAGAGTGACGGATGCTTCCTGATGGTCTGCCATGGCGACGCCGTCCCTTTCCCACGGGACCGCAGTCCGACATCCGGCAAGGCGCGGACGGTTCGAGTACGGTCCCGGACTGGTGCTTCATCGCCAGACTGCCATTTCCGCGTCTCTCGCGGGTGGCGATCCACCAAGATCTGCATATATCTGTCGCTCGATGCGGTGAACTCTGCGACGGCAGAGCGTATTCGGGCGGCTCGTAAGGAGTAGGGAGTAGCCCATGCAGCACGGTCCCGCGGTGCGCCGCCGGAAACTGGGCGCGGAACTGCGCGCACTGCGCAGCGACGCGCGTCTCACGAGCGGTGAGGCGGCCCGGCTGGTGGGCTGGCACCAGTCGAAAGTGAGCCGTATCGAGACCGGCGCGAGCGGCGTGAAACCGGACGATGTGAGATTACTGCTGGACGCCTACCGGGTGGAGGATCCGCAACTGCGGGAGCTGCTGCTGGTGCTGGCGGGCTCCGACCACATAGGCGAGAGACACCGCTGGTGGCACGCCTACCGGGAGGTGCTGCCGCCCGCGTACCGGGATTTCATCAGCCTGGAGTCGCAGGCGAGCCGGATGCGGACGCTGGAGACCTCGGTCGTGCCCGGTCTGCTCCAGACTCCGGAGTACGCGCGTGAGGTGACCCGGGCCTCCGTGGGCGGCGGGCCCGACGAACTCGACGAACGGCTGGAGACCCTGGTCCAGGTGCGGCTGGCCAGGCAGGACGTGCTGCGGTCGCAGCCGCCGCTGGAGCTGAGCGCGGTCCTGGACGAGGCGGTGCTGCACCGGGAGGTCGGCGCTCCCGGGGTGATGGAACGTCAGCTGGAAAGGCTGCTCGCGGCGGCCCGGCTGCCCCAAGTCCGGCTCCAGGTACTGCCGTTCGCGGCGGGGGCGCATATCGGCATCACCGGGCCTTTCGTTATTTTCTCATTTCCGAGCACATCCGATCTGGACGTGGTTGTTCTCGACCATTTGACGAGTAGCCTCTATCTCGAGGGGAAGGAAGACCTCCGGGCCTACTCAGAGGCCTTCAACACCCTCCAGATCCACGCCCTTTCCCCCGAGGACTCGTTGGATTACATCGCCGCGATCCATGACGGCGCGTAGGGAGGCACCATGACCGCACTGCCTCGGAACGTACCCTCCAGCACCACCCTGACCGGCGTGCGATGGCTGCGCAGCAGTCACAGCACGGGAGCGAACAACTGCGTCGAGACGGCCGCACCGCGCTCCGGCCCACGGGCCGGGCTGCTCGCCGTCCGTGACTCCAAGGACCCGGCCGGACCCGCCCTGCTCTTCTCCCCCGAGAGCTGGACGGGCTTCCTCACCGCGATCCGCTAGTTCACAGGGTCAGCAGCCAGTCGCAGGTCAGTAGCCAGTTCACTGCTCAGCAGCCAGTTCGCAGGTCAGCACCCGCTCGGACACCGCACGGCCGTGTCACGCCGACTCATGGTCGTGTTCCGGCCGTGCGGCCACGATCACCCGTACGGCGTGATCGAGCTGAGCCTCGGAAAGGTCCGCGCGGGCGGTCAGCCTGAGCCGTGAGATGCCGTCGGGAACGGAAGGAGGCCGGAAGCACCCCACGCTCAGGCCCGCCGTACGGCATGCGGCCGCCCATCGCACGGCCCCCTCCGGGGACGGCGCGCGCACGGAGACCACCGCGGCGTCGGGACGTACCGCTTCCAGGCCCGCGGCGGTCAGCCGTGCGTGCAGCCCACCCGCCACGGCGCGGACGCGTGCCGCGCGCTCCGGTTCACGGCCGAGCAGCCGCAGGGCGGCGAGGGCGGCACCGGCCGCCGCGGGGGCGAGTCCGGTGTCGAAGATGAACGTTCGTGCGGCATTGACCAGATGGTCGACCACCCGGGCCGGGCCGAGCACGGCACCGCCCTGGCTGCCGAGCGACTTGGACAGCGTCACCGTGGTGACGACGTCGTCGGCGCCCGCGAGCCCCGCCGCGTGCGGCGCGCCCCGTCCGCCGTCGCCCAGGACTCCCAGGCCGTGCGCGTCGTCGACGACCAAACCGGCGCCGTACGCCCGGCAGGCCGCGGCATAGGCGGCGAGCGGGGCGGCGTCCCCGTCGACGGAGAACACCGTGTCGGACACCACGACCGCGTCGCCGTCGTGCCCGGCCAGCGCCTTGCGTACGGCCTGCGCGTCGCCGTGCGGGACGACCTGGGTGGTGCCCCTGGCCAGCCGGCAGCCGTCGATCAGCGAGGCGTGGTTGCCCGCGTCGGAGACGATGAGCGAGCCGTGCGGGGCGAGCGTGGCGACGGCGGCGAGGTTGGCCGCGTATCCGGAGGAGAACACCAGGGCCGCCTCGAAGCCGCAGAAGCCGGCCAGTTCGCGTTCCAGCTCGGTGTGCAGCTCGGTCGTCCCGGTGACCAGCCGGGACCCGGTGGAGCCGCCGCCCCAGGTGCGGGCCGCCGCCGCGGCCCCCTCGGCGACCTCCGGATGGTGCGCCAGGCCCAGATAGTCGTTGCCCGCGAGATCGAGCAGCGGGGAGTCGGCGGGGCGGGGCTGCAGGGTCCGTACCAGCCCGGCGCGACGGCGCAGCAGCGCCTGCTCGTCGATCCAGCCGAACGCCATGGGTGCCTCCGGGGATTTTGTAGGTAGCGGACAGACACTAGCCGGACGACCCGCCGCCCAGGATGTGGCAATACCCACACGTCGAACGCCGACTGTTGTCCGAACTCTCCTTGGCCCGGGGCGGTCGGGTAGGACAGGATCGGACCTCATGGACCTGCTGAACACGCTGGTGGACAAGGGGCTTCGGCGCGAGCCGCCGACCCGCGGGGAAGCACTTGCCGTCCTCGCCACTTCCGACGACGACCTGCTCGATGTGGTGACCGCGGCGGGCAAGGTGCGCCGTCACTGGTTCGGCCGACGGGTGAAACTCAACTACCTCGTCAACCTCAAGTCCGGCCTGTGCCCGGAGGACTGCTCCTACTGCTCGCAGCGGCTCGGTTCCACCGCGGGCATCCTGAAGTACGGCTGGCTCAAGCCCGGGGAGGCGTCCGAGGCCGCCGCCGCGGGGCTCGCCGGGGGCGCCAAGCGGGTGTGCCTGGTGGCGAGCGGACGGGGTCCGACGGACCGGGACGTGGACCGGGTCTCCGAGACCATCAGGGCGATCAAGGACCAGAACGAGGGCGTCGAGGTCTGCGCCTGTCTGGGTCTGCTGTCCGACGGCCAGGCCGAGCGGCTGCGCGAGGCCGGTGCGGACGCCTACAACCACAACCTCAACACGTCCGAGGCGACGTACGGCGACATCACCACGACGCACACCTACGCCGACCGGGTGGACACCGTGCGCAAGGCGCACTCCGCGGGTCTCTCCGCCTGCTCGGGGCTGATCGCGGGGATGGGCGAGAGCGACGAGGACCTGGTCGACGTGGTCCTCGCGCTGCGCGAGCTGGATCCGGACTCGGTGCCGGTGAACTTCCTGATCCCGTTCGAGGGCACCCCGCTGGCGAAGGAGTGGAGCCTCACCCCGCAGCGCTGTCTGCGGATCCTGGCGATGGTGCGGTTCGTGTGCCCGGACATCGAGGTGCGCATCGCGGGCGGCCGTGAGGTCCATCTGCGCACCCTGCAGCCGCTGGCGCTGCATCTGGCGAACTCGATCTTCCTGGGCGACTACCTCACCAGCGAGGGCCAGGCGGGCCTCGCCGACCTGGAGATGATCGCGGACGCCGGGTTCGAGGTGGAGGGCGCCGACCAGGTGACACTGCCTCAGCACCGGGCCGGTGGCGGGAGCGGCGGCTGCGGGGCCCATGAGGGCGAGGGGGCCGGGTGCGGGTCGCACGAGGGCGAGGAGGCCGGGTGCGGGTCCCATGACAGCGGTGGCTGCGGGTCTCACGAGGGCGGCGGGTGCGGGTCGCACGAGGGTGGCGGGGTGTGCGGTACGGCCGCCGCTACGGGCGTGCCCGCACCGGCACACGCGGCGGACGAGCCGCGCCCCGACCTGGTCGCCGTACGCCGCCGCGGTGCCGGAACGGATCTCGCGCCCAATGCCTGACCTGGGCGTACTGGGCGTTCCCGAACTGCTCTCGCTCGACCGACGGCATGTGTGGCATCCGTACGGCCCGATGCCTGGCCGGGTGGAGCCGCTGGTCGTCGAGTCGGCGAGCGGGGTGCGGCTGAGGCTCGCGGACGGCTCGGGCGAGCTGGTCGACGGCATGTCGTCGTGGTGGTCGGCGATCCACGGCTACAACCACCCCGTACTGAACGACGCCGTCCGCGAGCAGTTGGGGCGGATGAGCCATGTGATGTTCGGCGGGCTCACCCATGAGCCCGCCGTCCGGCTGGCGAAACTCCTTGTCGATATGTCACCCGAGGGGCTGGAGCATGTGTTCCTGGCCGACTCGGGTTCGGTGTCGGTCGAGGTCGCCGTCAAGATGTGTCTCCAGTACTGGCGTTCGCTGGGCCGCCCGGCCAAGCGGCGGCTGCTGACCTGGCGCGGCGGGTATCACGGCGACACCTGGCATCCGATGTCGGTGTGCGATCCCGAGGGCGGGATGCACGAGCTGTGGAGCGGGCTACTGCCGCGTCAGCTGTTCGCCGACGCACCGCCCGCCGATTACCAGGAGTCGTACGCCGACCAGCTGCGCGAGCTGATCGCGCGGCACGCCGGCGAGCTGGCCGCGGTGATCGTGGAGCCGGTGGTGCAGGGCGCGGGCGGGATGCGGTTCCACTCCCCGGAGTATCTGCGGGTGCTGCGGGAGGCGTGCGACGCGCACGACGTGCTGCTGGTGTTCGACGAGATCGCGACCGGGTTCGGCCGCACGGGCGCGCTGTTCGCGGCCGACCACGCGGCGGTGACACCGGATGTGATGTGTGTCGGCAAGGCGCTGACCGGCGGCTATCTGACCATGGCGGCGGCGCTGTGCACCGCGCGGGTGGCCGACGGGATCTCCCGCGGCGAGGTGCCCGTACTGGCGCACGGGCCGACGTTCATGGGCAATCCGCTGGCGGCGGCCGTGGCCTGCGCCTCGGTCGGGCTGCTGCTCGGCCAGGACTGGCGGGCCGAGGTCCGGCGCGTGGAGGCGGGGCTGCGGGCGGGGCTGGCCGGGGCGGACGCGCTCGACGGGGTGAAGGACGTACGGGTTCTCGGTGCGATCGGGGTGGTCCAGCTGGACCATGACGTCGACGTGGCGGCGGCGACGCGGGCCGCGGTGCGCGAGGGTGTGTGGCTGCGGCCGTTCCGCGATCTGGTCTACACGATGCCGCCGTACGTCACGGGTGACGAGGACGTGGCGCGGATCGCCCGCGCGGTGTGCGCGGCGGCGCGGGAGGGATGACATGCCGGTCCTGGTGATCACGGGTACGGGCACGGAGATCGGCAAGACGGTCACCACGGCCGCGGTCGCCGCCGTGGCCCTGGCGGCGGGCCGTTCCGTGGCCGTGCTGAAGGCGGCCCAGACGGGGGTACGGCCCGGGGAGCGCGGGGACGCCGAGGAGGTCGCCCGGCTCGCGGGAGCCGTGACACCGGCCGAACTGGCCCGCTATCCGGAGCCGTTGGCGCCCGGTACGGCAGCGCGCCGGGCGGGGCTGGCACCGGTGCGGCCTTACCAGGTGGCCGAGGCGGCGCAGAAGCTGGCGGCCGAGCACGATCTGGTCCTGGTGGAGGGCGCGGGCGGACTGCTGGTGCGGTTCGACGCGGCGGGCGGCACGCTGGCCGACGCGGCCCGGCTGCTGGGTGCTCCGGTGCTGGTGGTGGCCCCGGCAGGGCTGGGCACGCTGAACACGACGGAGCTGACGGCGCGGGAGCTGCGGTCCCGGGAGATCGAGCTGCTGGGCGTCGTGATCGGGAGCTGGCCGACCGCCCCCGACCTGGCGGCCCGCTGCAACGTCCTGGACCTCCCGGAGGTGGCGGGAGCCCCCCTCCTCGGCGCTCTCCCCGCCTCCGCCGGCACCCTCCCCCCGGCGGCGTTCCGCACGGCGGCACCGACCTGGCTGGCCCCCCGCCTGCACGGCTCGTGGGACGCGGAGAGGTTCCGCGCCCGGGAGGCGCCGTCGGCGTTCGGGTGACGGACGCCGACACGCGTCGCAGGGCATCGGCCGACAGGATCCCGGCGGGCGCCTCTTCCGCGGAACCGGCCGCCGTGCGCAGGCTCCCGTCGCGACGCAGACGTTCCACCCCCGGACGCGCCGCCGACGTTCGGGGGGCAGGCGCCCGCACGCGTCGCAGGACATCGGCTGGCCGGATGCGGGCGCGTGTCCGTTCCGCGGAACCGGTCGCGCCGTGCAGGCTCCCGTCGCCGTGCGCAGGCTCGCGTCGCCGGGCGACGGGCCCATGCCGTCCTTGGGACAATCTCGGTAGCAGTCAGCGCTCAGGAGGTCCGTCATGCCGTCGCCAGTGCACCAAGACGCCGTCCATCATCCTGTCTTCGCCCGTTTCTACGCCCGGTTCAGTGTGGCCGGGGAGCCGAAGGTCGCACCGTATCGCCGACGGCTGCTGGCGGGGCTCTCCGGGCGGGTCGTCGAGATCGGTGCGGGGAACGGGCTGAACTTCGCGCACTTCCCGGGCACCGTGTCCGAGGTGGTGGCCATCGAACCCGAGCGCACACTGCGGCAGTTGGCGATGGACGCGGCCGCTCGGGCCGGGGTTCCGGTGGACGTGGTGCCGGGGGTGGCGGAGGCACTGCCGGTCAAGAGCGAGGCCTTCGACGCGGCGGTGCTGTCGTTGGTGCTGTGCAGCGTGCGGGACGTGGAACGGGCGCTCCGTGAGGTACGGCGGGTACTGCGGCCGGGTGGTGAGCTGCGGTTCCTGGAGCACGGGCTCGGTGGCGGGCCGGTGATGCGGCGGACCCAGCGGACGCTGGACCTGGCGGGGTGGCCGCTGCTGTTCGGCGGCTGCCATGTCAGCCGGGACACCGTGGCCGCGGTCCGTGACGCCGGTTTCGAGCTGGGCCCGTACCGGCGGTTGCTGCTGCCGGAGCGGGGGCCCCGGCTGCCCTCGTCGTACTGCGTGCAGGGCACGGCGTGGCGGCCCGCGGACCGGAAGCCCGCCGACGGCGGCTGATCATCCCTGGCCCGTCACGGCGCCCAGTGGCGCAGCCGTCCCGCGATGTCGTGCACCGATGCCTCACCGCTCTTGACCAGCCGGGCGAGATCGCGCACCTGCTCGGGCGAGGCGGCGACCTTGATGCCGCTGGCCACCAGGTAGGCGTGGGCGACGGCGCAGGCGAACAGGGCGTTGGACCGCTCGAGCGCCGGGACATGGATGAGCAGTTGGAGCAGCGAGGCGGCCCGGGCGTACGGGGTGTCGTAGACGGGGACGTCGAATATCTCGGCGCGGTGGCGGGCGACGGCGGCGACGAGCGCGCCCCAGTCGGTGACCTGCGGGTCGCCGGGGGTGCGCTGCTCGGCGAGCATCAGGAGCCAGGCGAGGTCGATGCTGAGGTCGTTCAAGGGATCAGCGGTGGCCTTCTCGGTCGTCCCGGGCGGCACCGGGGGCCGGGTCCGTCCCGAACTCCTCGGCGAACACGGACTCGTACCGCTTCATGAAGTCGGCGGCCGCCTCCACGAAGGTGTGGCCCGCCTCGCCGGTGTCCTGTCTGACGAGTTCCTCGATATAGCGGTTGACGCTCATGCCGCGGGCCAGGGCGCGTTCGCGGGCCGCGCGGGCGGTGTCCTCGTCCACGCGCACGTTCAGCTGGGTCTTCGCCATGACTCGAAGCTAGCGCCGAAGCGCTAGCACCGGCAAGGTCCGGCATCGCTCCGTACCCCGGCTCCGCCCCGGCCTCCACCCCTGGATGGAGCATGCCCCTTACACCGGCGTCAGGGGCCCGACCTGCGGGTGGAGACGATCTCGACCACAGGGGGGATACCGGCCGAGGACCGGGTCACACTAGGCTCGGCCGGGACAAAGGAGTCATGACGCCGGTAACTGCCGTGGCTCCCGGGATAGCGCTAGGAGGCGGTCTTGTCCACAACTGCTGCGGAGCACGTCCCCGGCCGGTCCGCGGCCGACGGGACGGCAGCCCGCGCCCGCAGTCTGACCAAGGCGTACGGCACGGGCGAGACGACGGTGCTCGCCCTGGACTCGGTGGACGTGGACATCGTGCGCGGCCGCTTCACCGCCGTGATGGGGCCGTCGGGTTCGGGGAAGTCCACGCTGATGCACTGCCTGGCGGGACTCGACACGGTGTCCGCCGGTCAGGTGTGGCTCGGCGACACCGAGATCACCGGCCTCAAGGACCGTGAGCTGACCCGGCTGCGCCGGGACCGTATCGGTTTCGTCTTCCAGTCGTTCAATCTGATCCCGACCCTCAACGCGCTCGAGAACATCACCCTTCCGATGGACATCGCGGGCCAGAAGCCCGACGAGAAGTGGCTCGACCAGGTCATCGACACCCTGGGGCTTCGCGACCGGCTCAAGCACCGTCCCGCGCAGCTGTCCGGCGGCCAGCAGCAGCGTGTCGCGTGCGCGCGGGCACTGGCCTCCCGGCCCGAGCTGATCTTCGCCGACGAGCCGACCGGCAACCTCGACTCGCGCGCCGGTCTGGAGGTGCTGAGCTTCCTGCGCGAGTCGGTCGACAGCCTCGGGCAGACCGTCGTCATGGTGACGCACGACCCGGGCGCGGCGGCCCACTCCGATCTGGTGCTGTTCCTCGCGGACGGACGGATCGTGGACGAGATGGAGCACCCCACGGCCGACGCCGTCCTGGAGCGCCTGAAGCGGTTCGACGCGATCCGCGGCGACCGCCAGTCCGAGACCGGCCGTCCGGCATGGACCGTGCCACAGGGCGAGCGTGCCGTGCCGTCCTCGCCCGACAGCGACGGTGACGGCGACGGCGGCACGAGGACCGGGCGGGACGGCGAGGCCGCCGCCGAGGTCTCCGAGCCAGTCGCCGCCCCGGAAGGGGAGTGACCCTGTGCTCAGGGCGACGCTGCGCAGCTTCCTGGCACACAAGGGGCGGCTGCTGCTGTCCGCGCTGGCCGTCGTCCTGTCCGTGGCGTTCGTCGCGGGCAGTCTGATCTTCTCCGACACGGTCACCCGCACCTTCGACCGGCTCTTCGCCTCCACCTCGGCCGATGTGACGATCGAGCCGAAGCAGGACCTCAAGTCGTCCGTGCCGACCGGCGCGACCCCGACCATTCCCGCCTCCCTCGCCGCGAAGGTGCGGAACATCGACGGCGTCGCCGCGGCACACATCGACGCGGCCACCCAGCAGATCGCGGTCGTCGACAGCGACCACCAGCCGGTCGGCCCGACCACCGGCGCCCCCACCATCGTCACCAACTGGTACGTCACCGATCGCAGCCCGGTGAAGCTGACCTCCGGGCACGCCCCGCACGGCCCCGCCGAGGCGCTCCTCGACTCGGAAACCGCCGACCGCAAGCATCTGAAGATCGGTGACAACCTGTCGGTGCAGGCACAGCCCGGCACCTTCGACGTGAAGATCGTCGGCATCGCCACCTTCACCACCACCAACCCCGGCGCCGCCCTGATCTTCCTGGACACCCCGACCGCGCAGACCGGACTGCTCGGCTCGGCGGCCAAGGCCACCGGCATCTCGGTGGACGCCGCGAAGGGTGTGGACGACACCGTCCTCAAGCGCCGTGTCACCGACGTGATCGGCACGAACACCTACGACGTCAAGACCGCGCACGAGCAGGCCAAGTCCTCGGCGGCACAGCTCGGCGGCTTCCTCGACGTCATCAAGTACGTGATGCTCGGCTTCGCCGGGATCGCGGTCCTGGTCGGCATCTTCCTGATCGTCAACACGTTCTCCATGCTGATCGCGCAGCGCACCCGCGAACTGGGGCTGCTGCGCGCCCTGGGCGCCGACCGGCGGCAGGTGCGCCGCTCCGTGCTCACCGAGGCGATCCTGCTGGGCCTGGTCGGCTCGACGCTGGGCCTCGCGGCCGGGATCGGGCTGGCGGCCGGGCTGATCAGGCTGATGAGCGCGTTCGGCATGAACCTGAAGACCACCGAGATGGTGGTCGGCTGGGGGACGCCCGTCGTGGCGTACGTCGTCGGTGTGGGCGTCACCTTCGTCGCGGCCTATCTCCCCGCGCGCCGCGCGGCCGTAGTGTCCCCGATGGCAGCCCTCGCGGACGCCGATGTGGCCGGTGTGGGGCGGCCGCTGCGGGTGCGCGCGATCGCCGGAGGGATCGTCGGGGCGCTCGGCGTCGCCGCGCTCGCCGGGTGCGCCGCCTCCTCGAAGGCCGCCTCCTCGGCGTCTCTGCTGGGCCTGGGCGTGGTCCTGACCCTGATCGCGACCGTCATCGCGGGACCGCTGCTGGTGCGCCCGGTGATCCGGGTACTGGGCGGTGCCTTCCCCGCCCTGTTCGGCTCGGTCGGCCGGATGAGCCAGCGCAACGCCCTGCGCAATCCGCGCCGTACGGGCGCCACCGCGTCGGCGCTGATGGTCGGACTCGCCCTGGTCGGCGGGATGTCGGTGGCCAGCGCCTCCATGACACGGTCGTTCGACGAGCAGATCGACAAGACGCTCGGCGCGGACTTCGTCGTGCAGAACGGCAACTTCCTGCCGTTCTCGCCGGAGGTCACCGGCAAGGTGAGGGCCACGCCGGGCGTCGGTCTCGTCGTACGGCAGCGGTTCGCGCCGCTCGCGGTCCGGCTGCCGGACGGCAAGCGGGTGGAGACCACGACGTCCGGATACGGCAACGGGGTGGACGACGTCGCCCATGTGAAGTACGCGGCGGGCAACACCGCGGCCGCGCTGACGCCCGGGAACCTCGCCATGGACGTCGGCTTCGCGAAGAGGCACGACGTGCGGATCGGCAGCGTGCTCCCCGTCGAGTTCCAGGGCAACCGCACCACGACGCTGAAGGTCGGCGCACTCACCGACCAGGGCAACTCCGACGGATTCGGCATGCAGGGCGGGCTGTTCTTCGGCATCGCCACGGTCGAGAAGTACGTCCCCGGCGGCCAGGACTCCGCGCTGTACGTCAACCGCTCCCCCGGCACCAGTGCCGACCAGTTGCGCGGCCGGCTGAAGCACACACTGGACGCGTATCCGCAGGTCCAGGTGCGTGACCAGGCCGACTACAAGAAGCTGGTGCACGACCAGATCGCGGTGCTGCTGTATCTGGTGTACGCGCTGCTCGGCCTGGCGATCGTCATCGCGGTGCTCGGTGTCGTCAACACCCTGGCGCTGTCGGTGGTGGAGCGCACCCGGGAGATCGGGCTGCTGCGCGCCATCGGGCTCGCCCGGCGGCAGCTGCGGCGGATGATCCGGCTGGAGTCGGTGGTGATCGCGGTGTTCGGCGCGGTGCTGGGGCTCGGGCTCGGTCTGGTGTGGGGGGTGTGCATCCAGCAGGTGCTGGCCCTCAAGGGCATGAAGGCCCTGGCGATCCCGTGGGGCACGATCGTGGCTGTCGTGGTCGGCTCGGCGGTCGTGGGCGTGGTCGCGGCCCTGCTGCCCGCGCTGCGGGCGTCCCGGATGAACGTGCTGGCGGCGATCGCGCACGAGTGAGGCGGTCCGACGGGGGCTGTACGGCCTGGGCTGCGACCCGGCGGTACAGCCCGCCCGGCCGCCCGTCGGCTAGTGCCGCGACAGGCAACGTTCGCCCCGTCGCGACGCCCGGCACGCTCCCCCAAGCTCTTCGAGCAGGGGGGACCCCCGCTCGCCGCACCGGCCGAAGACCCAAGTACGTCCAGTACGAGGGCCTCCGGCCGGCACGCCGAGAGCACGCACCGGACGCCGCTCCTTCACGGGCAAACGCTGCCTGCCACGGCACTAGCGGTGTCCGTCTGGTGAAATCCGCTGGCCCGGTGGGGTGTTCCGCTGGTTGCCTCGTCCCATGGCCGAACTGCGCATCCGCCCTGCCGCCCCCTCCGACATCGACGCCGTGCTGAAGTTCTGGCGTGAAGCCGCGGAAGGAACGAGCATCAGCGACGACCACGACGGAGTCGCCCGGCTCATCGCACGAGACCCCGAAGCCCTGCTCCTCGCAGAGCGCGACGGCCTCCTCACCGGAACCGTCATAGCCGGCTTCGACGGATGGCGATGCTCCGCCTACCGACTGGCCGTACACCCCGACCACCGACGGCAGGGCATCGCCACCGCCCTGCTCGGAGCCGCGGAACAACGCTTCGCCGCCCTGGGCGGACGACGGGTCGACGCCATGGTCCTGGAAGCAAACGAACGAGCCCACCAGGCCTGGGCCGCCACCGGCTACCACCGCGAGGGCCACTGGCGACGCTGGATCAAACCGCTGTAGGCGATGTTTGTGAGCAGCCGGGATTCGACGGGTCGGTCCGTTTCTTGGCCAGGGGCGCGGTCATCGGGGCTGCGGTTCGAATGTCGAACTTCCCCCTCATGCCGCCCGGGCATACGTTCGGATCAAGCTGGGGGTGTCGTCGGCGAACACACACCTGCCGACGCCTCCGCCGCCGTGTGAGGCCCCGTCGAGGAAGGAGAAAGCGATGACATGGCATCTTGAAGGCAGGTACTTCGAGGCGTGCCCGTGCGATGTGGTGTGCCCGTGCACCGTCTCGGCAATGGCGCTTCCGGCCGACACGGAGCGCTGCCAGGTGACGCTGGTGTTCCACGTCGACCGCGGAGAGGTGGAAGGCGTCGACGTGAACGGTCTCACCGTGGCGTTGGTGGCCGACGCGCCGGGGCAGATGTCGCTGGGCAACTGGCGGGCCGGCTTGATCGTCGATCAGGCCGCGTCGGCGCAGCAGGCCGAGAAGCTGCAAGCGGTATTCGGTGGGTCGCTCGGCGGGCCGCCGTCGGCGCTGGCCCCTTTGGTGGGAGAGATCGTCGGAGTGGAGAGCGCCCCGATCACATTCTCGTCGGAGGACCGCGTCCACCGCGTGACGATCGGCGACTCGGTGGAGATCGAGGTGGAGGACTTCCTGCTGGACGGCGCGAGCGAAGTGGCCACGCTGCACGGGATGACGATCACACCTGATCCGGTGGTCACGATCGCGAAGTCCAATGTGGCCCGCATCCGTGCGTTCGGCCTCGATCTCGACCTGGCCGGGCACAACGGGCACGCGGCGGCGTTCACGTGGGCGGCATGAGCAGCGCACCCGCTGTGCGGGCCGGTTTCGCCCGCCTGACGTGGGCCGCCGTTCTCGGCGTTGACGGCGATTCCTGAAAACTCCGAACAGCCCCATGCTCGGTGCTGACGACCGTCGCTCACACATGAGCCCCGGCGTGCGGTCGTCCTCCGGTGTCGGGTGCCCGCACCGCGGAAGCAAACCTCGACCAGGCGAACCAGTTCGGGAACGCCCGTAGCAGCGGCCGCGTGCCGGCGAGCTGCAGATCGTCTGCGCGCATCGCCGCGCCGAGCGAGATCTTGCCGAGGTAGATCCGGTACAGCACCTCGGTGCTGCACGTGACCCGCACGTCGACATCGAAGCCGGGCTCCTCCAAGCAGATCGACGGGGCCTGCGGTTCCAGCACCAGCCAAAAGCGGCACTGCCGCGGAGCTGTGAAGTCGAACTGGATCACGACGCGGGATGCCGGCAGCGCCTCCGCGTTGAGGTGCCGGCTGATCCACCGCATGAGCAGGTCCGCGTCCGGTTCCTCCGGACGCGGATCGGCGGACGCGTACGCCGCCGCCCACTCCCCGATCGCATGGACCACCGGCCGCAGTGCCCACCCCGCCGCAGTGAGCCGGTACTCGACCGACCGCCCCGATGCGCCGACGTGTCGCGTCAGGAGCCCGGCACGTTCCAGGTGGCGAAGCCGCTGCGCGAGCACCGAGCGGGAAATACCGGGCAGGCAACGTTCCAGGTCATTGAACCGGCAGACATCGAACAGCATCTCCCGCACGATGAGCAGGGTCCACCGATCCCCGAGGATCTCCACACCCTTCGCGACAGGGCAATACCGCCCATAGCTGTGCACAACCCCCAGTGTCGGCCACTGCAGTGCACCGGACCAGCTCGACGCCGGGTCGAACCGCCGGCCGGCCGAGGCCCACGACGCGCCAAGCGGAGGCCCACCACAGCCCCCTGCAGGCGACTTTGCTCACCCTTTACCATTGGGGGGTCCCCGGCCTCTTGATGAAAGGTGTGAACGTCCACCCATGGGCGAACCTCCGAATACCCGACATCGCGCGCTGCGTCCCGCCCTGCCCGACCATGGGACAGGGGTGAACCCATGACCGAGGTGCTCCTGCTCTTCGTGGCGGTGCTGCTGTCCCTGGCCTGCGGCGCCTTCGTCGCCGCGGAGTTCTCGCTGACGACGGTCGAGCGCGGCGCGCTCGAACGGGCCGTGGAGCGGGGTGAACGCGGCGCGGCCGGCGCTCTGAAGGCCGTTCGGAACCTCACGTTCCAGCTGTCCGGGGCGCAGCTCGGCATCACGGTCACCAACCTGGTCGTCGGTATGCTCGCCGAGCCGTCGATCGCGGCGCTGCTCGCCGGACCCCTGGAGTCGCTCGGCATATCCGGATCGGCCGCGACCTCGGTCGGTCTGGTCGTGGGGACGGCACTGTCCACGGTGTTCCTGATGGTGGTCGGCGAGCTGGTGCCCAAGAACTGGGCGATCTCCTCCCCGCTGGCGGTGGCCAGGACGGTCGGCAACGCCCAGCGCTGGTTCACCGCCGCGTTCCGGCCCTTCATCAGCCATCTCAACAGGTCGGCCAACCGTGTCGTACGGCGCTTCGGCGTGGAGCCCTCCGAGGAGCTGGCGTCCGCGCGCGGGCCGCAGGAACTGGCGGCGCTGGCCCGGCACTCAGCGTTGGCGGGCGCCCTGGAGGCCGACACCGCCGAGCGGTTCGTGCGGACGCTGAACCTGGCCGATCTGACAGCGGAGAACGTGATGACACCGCGTGTCCAGGTCATCGCCCTCGACGCCCAGGCCACCTGCGAGGACGTGGCGAACGTGACCCGGGCGACCGGTCTGTCACGGTTCCCGGTCTACCGGGGCAACCTGGACTCGGTCGTCGGCACCGCGCACATCAAGGACGTCCTCGCGGTACCCGCGTCGCGGCGCGCCCGGGTACCGGTCGCCGAGCTGATGCGTGAGCCGCTGCTGGTCCCGGAGTCGCTCACCGTCGACCGGCTGCTCGACCGGCTCTCCGGCAAGCGCACCATGGCTGTCGTCATCGACGAGTACGGCGGCACCGCGGGGGTCGCCACCCTGGAGGACATCGTCGAGGAGGTCGTCGGCGAGGTGCACGACGAGCACGACCCGCACGAGACACCCGACCTGGTGCTCGCCGGGGTCGACGACGAAGGGCGCGCGCTCTACTCGGCCGACGGCGCCGCCCGCACCGACCAGCTCGCCCGCGTCGGGCTCAGGGCGCCGCACGGGCCGTACGAGACGCTCGCCGGGCTCGTCGCGACCCTGCTCGGACGCATACCCGTGGTCGGCGACAGCGTCGAGGTCACCGGGTGGCATCTCGACGTCATGGACGCCACAGGGCGCCGGGCCGCCCGCGTCCTGATGCACGCGCCGCTCACCGCGGACACCGGGCCGGAGGAGAAGCGATGACTCTCGTCCAGCTCCTGATCGGTCTTGCTTCGCTGGTCGTCAACGCCTTCTTCGTGGGCGCCGAGTTCGCCCTGATCTCCGTACGGCGCGCGCAGATCGAGCAGTACGCCGAGGACGCGCCGGACGGCGGACGCCGGGCGCGCAGCGTGCTGTGGGGCCTGGAGCACGTGTCCGCGCTGCTGGCCGCCGCCCAGCTCGGCATCACCCTGTGCACACTGGTCCTCGGCGTGGTCGCGGAACCGGCGATCGAGCATCTGCTGGAGCCGGTGTTCCACGCGGCCGGTGTGTCCACGGGCGCCGGGCACGCGGTGTCCTTCGTGATCGCGCTGACCCTGGCGACGTATCTGCACATGCTGCTGGGCGAGATGGTGCCGAAGAACGTCGTGCTCGCCGAACCGGTGCGCAGCGCCCTGCTGGTCGGCCCGCCGCTGGTCACCCTGGCCCGTGCGCTGCGCCCGGTGATCTTCACGGTGAACGCCTTCGCGAACGCCCTGCTCAGGATGGTGCGTGTCGAGGTCAAGGGCGAGGTCACGGCGACGTTCTCGGACGACGAGCTGGCCCGGCTGGTGAGGGACTCCGGGGAGGCGGGGCTGATCGACGAGCGGGCCCGGGAGCGGCTGCACGACGCCCTGGAACTGGGGCGGCGGCCCGTGCGCGAGGTGATGCTGCCACGGGAGCGTGTCTCGAGCGTGGACATCGGCATCACGCCGGAGCAGTTGGAGGCATTGTCGGCCGAGACCGGTTTCTCCCGCTTCCCCGTGGTCGACGCGGAGCGGCGCATCGTCGGGTATCTGCACGTCAAGGACGCGCTGGACCAGGTGCTGCGGGACACGCCGTTCCCGATGAGCGACATACGGCCCATCGCTCGGGTGCGCGAGTCCGCGCCGCTCGACGATGTGCTCACCGCGATGCGCGGCTCCCGCACGCATCTGGCGGCCGTGCAGAACGAGGACGGACGGCTGGCGGGTCTGGTGACCATGGCCGATGTGCTGCGGGAGCTGTTCGGGCAGCCGGTGTGAGGGCGGGGTGGGCTTGCGGGGCGTACGGCGTGCGGCGCGTACGGGGCGTACGGCGTGGGCGGCCGCCGGGCCCTGCCCTGCCCTGCCCGGGCCGGGGGCGGAGCCGGGGACGGGAGACAGACCGACCGGCGGGTATGGAATCGGGATACCATCGCTGACGCCATGCAGACGAATTCCATGCACTCCAGCCTCGTCGCGGTCGGCGACTCCTTCACCGAGGGCATGTCGGACCGGTTGCCGGACGGTTCCTACCGCGGCTGGGCCGATCTCCTCGCGGCGCGGATGGCCGCCCGCACACCCGGTTTCCGCTACGCCAACCTGGCGGTGCGCGGCAAGCTGATCAGGCAGATCGTCGACGAGCAGGTCGAGGTCGCGGCGGCCATGCGGCCCGATGTGATCACGCTGGTCGGCGGTCTCAACGACACGCTGCGTCCCAAGTGCGACATGGGGCAGGTCAAGGGCCTGCTCACCGAGGCGGTGGAGCGGCTGGCCCCGGCCTGCGGTCAGCTGGTGCTGATGCGCAGCCCCGGGCGCCAGGGGCCGGTCCTGGAACGGTTCCGGCCGCGTATGGAGGAACTGTTCGACTGCGTCGACGAGCTGGCCGGGCGGCACGGGGCGGTCGTGGTCGATCTGTACGGGGCGCCGTCGCTGGCCGACCCGCGCATGTGGGACGTGGACCGGCTGCACCTCACGGCGGACGGGCACCGGAGGGTGGCGGAGGCAGTGTGGCAGGCCCTGGGCCACGAGCCGGAGGACCCCGACTGGCGGACCCCTGTGCCGGCGACGGCGCCTCCCGGCTGGGTCGCGCGTCGTCTGGCCGATGCCAGCTTCACGCGGCAGTATCTGCTGCCGTGGATCGGCCGCCGTCTCACCGGCCGCTCGTCGGGGGACGGGCGCCCGGCGAAGCGGCCGGAGTTGGTGCCGTACGAGGCGCCGGCGGGGTAGGGAGGGGGGCGGCGGCTGTACATGGCTGGCCTTGCCCGTTCGCGTGGGGGCGGTTTGTTCGCGTTCCGGGGTGGCCGCCCCGGGGAGGATTTCGCCCCCGCCACCCCTACCCTTTCCCGTCCCCAGGGGCTCCGCCCCTGGACCCCGGCGAACCGGGGCTGGGGGTGTGGCTGGATCTCCTGCTCGGCGGCATCGATCGATGCGGGCTGGACGGGGGGCTGGAGGTGTGGTGTGGGTCTCGTAGGATTTGATGAGACTTCCCGGCGCGTTGGGCTGCAGGAATCGCCAGTAGAATCCGTACACGTGACTTCTGCGCCCGCCAAGCCCCGTATTCCGAACGTCCTCGCCGGACGCTACGCCTCGACCGAGCTGGCCGTGCTCTGGTCGCCCGAGCACAAGGTGCGGCTGGAGCGGCAGCTCTGGCTCGCTGTGCTGCGGGCCCAGAAGGACCTCGGGATCGAGGTGCCGGACGCGGCGATCGCCGATTACGAGCGCGTCCTCGACACCGTCGACCTGGCCTCCATCGCCGAGCGCGAGAAGGTCACCCGGCACGATGTGAAGGCCCGTATCGAGGAGTTCAACGACCTCGCGGGGCACGAGCACGTGCACAAGGGGATGACCTCGCGCGATCTGACCGAGAACGTGGAGCAGCTCCAGATCCGGCTGTCGCTGGAGCTGATGCGCGACCGGACGGTGGCGGTGCTCGCCCGGCTCGGGAAGCTGGCCGGGGAGTACGCCGAGCTGGTGATGGCCGGCCGGTCGCACAACGTGGCCGCGCAGGCCACCACCCTCGGCAAGCGCTTCGCGACCGCCGCCGACGAACTGCTCGTGGGCTTCGGCCGGGTCGAGGAGCTGCTGGGCCGCTATCCGCTGCGCGGCATCAAGGGCCCGGTCGGCACGGCGCAGGACATGCTGGACCTGCTCGGTGGTGACGCGGTCCGGCTGGCCGAGCTGGAGCAGCGCATCGCCAGGCATCTGGGCTTCTCGCAGGCGTTCACCTCGGTCGGGCAGGTGTACCCGCGTTCGCTGGACTACGAGGTCGTCACCGCGCTGGTGCAGCTGGCGGCGGCGCCGTCCTCGCTGGCGAAGACGATCCGGCTGATGGCGGGGCACGAGCTGGTGACGGAAGGATTCAAGCCCGGTCAGGTCGGCTCGTCCGCGATGCCGCACAAGATGAACACCCGCTCCTGCGAGCGCGTCAACGGGCTCATGGTGATCCTGCGCGGCTACGCCTCCATGACCGGCGAGCTGGCGGGCGACCAGTGGAACGAGGGCGACGTGTCCTGCTCCGTGGTGCGCCGGGTGGCCCTGCCCGACGCGTTCTTCGCGCTGGACGGCCTGCTGGAGACGTTCCTGACGGTGCTCGACGAGTTCGGCGCGTTCCCGGCGGTCGTCGCCCGTGAGCTGGACCGCTATCTGCCGTTCCTCGCCACCACCAAGGTGCTGATGGGCGCCGTACGGGCCGGGGTCGGCCGGGAGGTGGCCCACGAGGCCATCAAGGAGAACGCCGTCGCCACCGCCCTGGCCATGCGCGAGCAGGGCGCCGAGCGCAACGACCTGCTCGACAAGCTGGCCGCCGACGAGCGCCTCCCGCTCGACCGCGGCAACCTCGACGCGCTGATGGCCGACAAGCTGTCCTTCACCGGCGCCGCGGCCGGCCAGGTCGGTGCCGTCGTCGCCCGCGTCGAGGAGATCGTGAAGCACCACCCGGCCGCCGCCGGCTACACACCAGGGGCGATCCTCTGAGTCTGGTCCGGCGTTTCACCCCTGCCGAACTGGAGGCCGCCCGGGACCTGCTCGTCCCGGACCTGGTCGCGGACGGTTTCGATGTGCTGTTCAGCGGCATCAACCCCGGCCTGATGACCGCCGCGACGGGCCACCACTTCGCCCGCCCCGGCAACCGCTTCTGGCCGGTGCTGCACCTGTCCGGTTTCACTCCCCGGCTGCTGAAGCCCGCCGAGCAGCGGGAGTTGCTGTCGTACGGGCTCGGCATCACCAATGTCGTGGCGCGGGCGACGGCCAGGGCGGCGAGCTGACCGCCGAGGAGTACCGGGAGGGCGGGCGCCTGCTGGCGCTGAAGACGGCCCGGCTCAGGCCGCGCTGGCTGGCGGTGGTGGGTGTCACCGCCTACCGGGCCGCCTTCGGTGAGCGGTTGGCCCAGGTGGGGCCGCAGGAGCGGATGTTCGGGGACACGCGGGTGTGGGTGCTGCCGAATCCGAGCGGGCTGAACGCCCACTGGACGGCCGCGACCATGGCGGAGGAGTTCGGTCGGCTGCGGACGGTCGCGAGGGGGACGGAGAGCGGTTCCGTCTGAGTCTGACCCGTCACGGACCAGTCGGCCGGTCTGTGACGGGTCAGACCGGCGCCGTCTCCGTGATCACGGCGAGGAGCTGGAAGGGCAGCTCGCGGTCCCACTGGGATATGCCCAGGGCGATCCAGCGGTCCGTGCCCGTCAGGTGCCAGACGTGGACGTCCCGTACGTGCGCGCTGAGCGAGGCCCAGGGCTCGTCGACGCCCTCGCTGAGCGTGGTCCGTTCGAACGCGCTGTACAAGCTGATCACATGGGGCGGCCCCCAGCGTGCCGCGAGACGCTCGCTGAGGCCGTCCCGTTCCGCCTCGAACTGTGCCTCCGCCTCCTCCCGTGCGCTCCCGCCGTCCTCCCGAAAGTCGCCGCTCGTCGTCAACTCTGCTATCAGATAGCCGGGTCCTCCCCTGCCCGTCTCCGTCCTGCCCGGCTCCGCCGGAAAGTGCCGCCCGCACAGCAGGTCGATGGTGGCGAGCTGCTTCGCGATGTCCATGTGATCCAGTAAAGCGGCCACCACTGACAATTGGTGAGGCGTCAGCCCCGCCCGCCCGCACCCCCCGTGGCGTCCGGCCCGCGCCGCCCCCGTGCCACGGCTGTGTGCGCCCTGCACTCGCCGGTGCCCCACCGCGCCGAGTACGATCCGGCCAACACGCGCACGAGCTGGGAGGACGGACCTTGGGGCGGCTGACCGGCGGGGATCCCTCGCTGCTGCGAAGGATCAATTCCGCGGTGGTGCTGCACGCGCTGCGTGCCGCGGACCGCGCGACGCTGACGGAGATCACCAGGGTGACCGGGCTGTCCCGGCCGACCGTCGAGGGAGTGGTCGAGGGACTGATCGAGGCCGGCCTGGTGGTCGAGCAGGCGGCCGACGAGAGCGCCGTACGGCGGCAGGGGCGGCCCGCGCGGCGGTTCCGGTTCCGTGCCGAGGCAGGTCATCTGCTGGGCCTGGAGATCGGCCCGCACCGGGTCGCCGCGCTCCTCGCCGACCTCGACGGGCGGGTGCTCGGCTCCCAGGCGAGGGAGGTCGACGAGACGGCCGAGGCCGACGAGCGGCTGGAGCGGCTGCGCGGCGCCGTCGCCGAGCTGCTGCGGCGGGCGGGGGTCGCGCGCGGATCGCTGCGCGCGGTGGGCGTCGGCACGCCCGGGATCATCGAGGCGGACGGGACCGTACGCCTGAGCACCGCGCTGCCGCAGTGGACCGGGCTGCACCTCGGCGAGCGGCTGAGCCGTTCCTTCCGCTGCCCGGTGCTGGTCGAGAACGACGCCAACGCGGCCGCCCTCGCCGAGCACTGGAAGGGCTCCGCCACCGACTCCGACGACGTGGTGATGGTGCTGGCCGGGCTGAGCCCGGGCGCCGGTTCGCTGATCGGCGGACGGCTGCACCGCGGCTTCGGCGGGGCCGCCGGCGAGATCGGGGCTCTGCATCTGCTGGGCCGGGAGGTCACACCGGAGACGCTGCTGTCCACCACCGACGAGCCGCTGCACCCGCTGGACGAGCAGGCGGTCGCCGAGGTGTTCGCCCTGGCGAAGAAGGGCGACCAGCGGGCCCGGGCGGCCGTCGACCGGTTCATCCTGCGGCTCGTGCACGACGTGGCCGCGCTGGTGCTCGCCCTCGACCCCGAACTGGTCGTCATCGGCGGCTGGGCGGCGGGCCTGGACGGTGTCCTGGAGCCGCTGCGCCGCGAACTCGCGCGCTACTGCCTGCGCCCGCCGAAGGTCACCCTCTCCCTGCTGGGCGAGGCGGCAGTGGCGACCGGCGCGCTGCGGCTCGCCCTCGACCATGTGGAGGAGCAGCTGTTCGCGGTGGAGGGCACGGCGGTGACGGCCCGCCAGTGAGGCGCGCGGCCCTGCGTCTGTCATGAGAACGCGCCGCGCCCCGGAGGAGTTCCGGGGCGCGGTACGCGGGCGCGATCGATGCGCGACGAGCCGGACCCGTCAGGACGCCTGACGCTCCGGGCTCTCGTGGATCTCCACGCCGCCCGAAGCGCCGAAGGTGAGCCGGCAGGTGTCCGCGCGGTAGGTCGCGAGCGAGAGCGCGGCGGTGCGGCCCCGGGCGAAGAACCGGGTCGTGACGACGAGGACGGGCGACCCGGGGAGCCGGTCGAGCTCCCTGGCGTCGTCCGCGCGGGCCGAGCCCAGTTCCACGGCGCGGTCCTGGCCCTCCAGCGGCAGGTGCTGGAGTTCGCGCAGCACGGCACGCGCGCGGGCCGCCCCGGACGGCGCGTCGATCCCGGAGAGGTCGGGGACGGACGCCGCGGGGATGTACAGCAGTTCGGCGGCGACCGGCTGACCGTGCGTCGTACGGGAGCGGCGCACCGTGTGAACGGCCTCGTCCGCGGCCGTTTCCAGCGCGGCGGTCACGGCGGCGGGCGGTACGGCGGTGACGCAGTCCACGGGCTGCCAGGCGTCGCCCGCGGCGCCGGGCCAGGCATGCAGATCGGTGCCGACCGCCACGCCGACGCGCGGCGGGGCGACGGTCGTGCCGACGCCTCTGCGGCGCTGGAGCCGGCCCTCCAGTTCCAACTGCTCGAGCGCCTGGCGGAGCGTGGCCCGGGCGACGCCGAAACGGGCGGCCAGGTCGCGCTCGTTGGGCAGGATCTCGCCCACGGCGAACTCGGTCTCCAGTGCCTGGCTGAGCACGGTCTTCAGATGCCAGTATTTCGGCTCCGGCACCGGTTCCAGTTGCGTGGTCCCCACCCTGTCCTCCGCAATAGCCGTGTTCCGGCGGCGTTTAAGCGCCCTTGTTTATTAAAGGTTGTTGCACTTCTCTGCGACCATAAGACGGCGCCCAAACTTGGTCAATACCAATCCTCGTTCCCACAGGGGGCCCACAGGCGCCGGGCAACAGAGCGTTCATGAGGCGTTCGTAACAGCACGTCCTGGACAGCAGGTACCGGACAGTGCGCTCGTCGGCGTGTCACGGCATGTCGTACGGCGTGTCACGGCATGCCACGGTGCGTCGGCGGCGTGTCGGGCGGCCGGGGCGCACGGCGTCGGGCACCATCAGGGGGCTACCCGTCGGTAGTAATTGCTGACAAGCTGTCTATCCGGCGTGCGCACCGCGCCGCTGTCCGTCGCCGCGTCGGCGCCCGTCCGCGAGTCCCAGACGAGGAGCAGCCCCCATGTCCTTGGCCACCGTGTCCTCCGCCACCGTGTCCTACGAGGTCCCCTCCCCGCTCGGCCCGCAGCCCGTGACGATGTCGTACACGCGCGTGGGCCGCGGCGAGCCGCTGCTCCTGCTGCACGGGATCGGTCATCACCGGCAGGCGTGGGACCCGGTGGTCGACATCCTCGCCACCGAGCGCGACGTGATCGCCGTGGACCTGCCGGGCTTCGGCGACTCCCCCGCGCTGCCGGAGGCACTGGCCCACGATCTGCCGACGGTGAACGCCGCGCTGGCGGGGCTGTGCGGGGAACTGGGTGTCGCGCGGCCCCATGTGGCGGGCAACTCGCTCGGCGGGCTGCTGGCCCTGGAGCTCGGCCGCGAGAAGCTCGTACGGTCCGTCACGGCGCTGTCGCCCGCCGGGTTCTGGTCCGAGGCCGAGCGGCGCTACGCCTTCGGTGTGCTGCTCGCGATGCGCCACATCTCGCGGCGGCTGCCACTGCCGCTGGTGGAACAGCTCTCGCGCTCGGCGGCCGGCCGTACGCTGCTCACCAGCACCATCTACGCCCGCCCGGGCCGCCGCGCACCGGAGGCGGTGGTCGCCGAGACGCTGGCGCTGGCGAACGCCACCGGGTTCGAGCGGACGCTGCGCGCGGGCGCGACCGTGCAGTGGACCGACGACATCCCCGGCATCCCCGTCACCGTGGCCTGGGGGACCCGGGATCTGCTGCTGGTGCGCCGCCAGGGTGTGCGCGCCAAGCACATCATCCCGCGGGCCCGTCTGGTGCGGCTGCCCGGCTGCGGCCACTGCCCGATGAACGACGACCCCGCGCTCGTCGCCCGCGTCATCCTCGACGGCAGCCGCTGAACCGGCGGCGCGCTCCTGCCGACCGCGACGCCCGCCGACCGGCGCGGGGCGGTCCGAACGCCGTACGCCCCGCACGCCGCGGGCACGGCATGCCGTAAGCCCTGCACGCGTAGGCACGACACGCCGTAGGTCCTGCGCGCCATCGAGCACGGCGCACCGTACGACGCCACGGACCGCACGGCCGCAGCCGTACCCCGGCAGCCCCTTGTTCCGGAACCCCGACTCCCACTCCGTGCGCCGAGTTGTTCACTCCGGGTTTCCGTGTGCGCTGCGGCGCCCCAGTAGGTGTGGCTGTGCACACCGGCCGGAACCCGTTCCTGGAGGCGCATCCATGACTCACCGTCCGTTCCCAGGGCGTCGCGGCGTCCTGCGTGGCTCCCTCGCCGCCTCTGCGGCCCTGACCCTGCCCGGCGCGCTCGGCGCGGCACCGGCGTTCGCCCGTTCCGGGCGCCCCTCGGCCGACTGGGGTGTGCAGGCGGGCGACATCACCGCCGGCTCCGGTCTGGTGTGGGTGCGTTCGGACCGCCCGGCGCGGATGATCGTGGAGACCGCGGCCACGGAGTCGTTCCGAGGTGCCCGCAGATGGCACGGCCCGCTGCTCGGCGCGGGCACGGACTTCACCGGCACCACCCGGCTGCACGGTCTGCCGTCCGGCGAGCAGATCCACTACCGGGTGCTGCTCGCCGACCCGGACGACCCGCGCCGTACCGGCGAGCCGGTCACCGGCACCTTCCGCACCGTCCCCGCCCAGCGCCGCAAGGGTGTGCGCTTCCTGTGGTCGGGTGATCTGGCCGGCCAGGGCTGGGGCATCAACCCGGACTTCGGCGGCTACACCATCTACCGGGCGATGGAGAAGCTGGACCCGGACTTCTTCCTGTGCAGCGGCGACAACATCTACGCCGACGGCCCGATCTCGGCCACCCAGGCGCTGCCCGACGGCAGCCTCTGGCGCAACATCACCACCGAGGAGAAGTCCAAGGTGGCCGAGACCATGGCCGAATTCCGCGGCGCCTTCCGCTACAACCTGCTCGACGCCAACCTGCGCCGGTTCAACGCCCAGGTCCCGTCGGTGATCCAGTGGGACGACCACGAGGTGCGCAACAACTGGTACCCCGGTGAGGTGATCGCGAGCACCGACACCAGGTACACGGAGAAGAGCGTCGACGTGCTGGCGGCCCGGGCACGGCGGGCGTTCGGCGAGTATGTCCCCCTCTCCACGCTGCGGCCGGGCGCCAAGGAGGGGCGGGTGCAGCGGGTGCTGCGGCACGGGCCGCTGCTCGACCTGTTCGTCCTGGACATGCGCACCTACCGCAACGCCAACTCCCCAGACGACCAGACCACCGACCCGCAGGGCATCCTGGGTGCCGAGCAACTGGAGTGGCTCAAGCGTGAGCTGTCTCGCTCGCGAGCGGTGTGGAAGGTGATCGCCGCCGACATGCCGCTCGGTCTCGTGGTGCCCGACACGACCGAGGGCAAGCCCGACTTCGAGGCCGTGTCGCAGGGCGACCCGGGTGCGCCGCTCGGCCGTGAGCTCCAGATCGCCGAGCTGCTGCGGTACATCAAGCACGGGCGGATCACCGGCACCGTGTGGCTGACGGCCGATGTGCATCACACCTCGGCACAGCACTACCAGCCCTCACACGCGGCGTTCACGGACTTCGAGCCGTTCTGGGAGTTCGTCTCGGGTCCGCTGAACGCCGGGGCCTTCCCCGCCAACGCCCTGGACGGCACGTTCGGTCCTGAACGGGTGTTCGTGAAGGCGCCGACCGCCTCCAACGTCTCGCCGGCCGGGGGCTATCAGTTCTTCGGCGAGGTCGACATCGACGGCGACAGCGGCGAACTGACGGTACGGCTGCGGGAGCAGGACGGCACGGTGCTGTTCACCAAGGTGCTCCAGCCCGGTCTGATCGGGCAGTAAACCGCCAAACAAGTGCAGGAAAGAACAACAAATCAGCCATAAGCATGCTTAACCCATCAGTCACAATGCGTTTGTGATCACGCAACACCCTTCGTTCACAGTGGCTGCATGAATCGAGACATGTCTGATGTGACACACGCGGACAACGGCCGCCGCGAGCCCGGCCACCGGACCGGACCGGCCGGGCTCGCCGGCCTCTTCACAGGCCTGCGCACACGGTGGACACGGCGCCACGGTCATGCGCCGCCCATGAACGACACCCGCACCACCGGCGCAGGCACGGGCACTGCCGACACCACTCCCGGTCCGGCGACGCTCTGGCGGATGCGGACCACGGTCGAGGACCGGCCGGGCTCGCTGGCCGCCCTGTGCGCCGCGCTCGCCGACCGCGAGGTCGACATCCTGAGCCTCCAGACGCATCCGCTGACCGTCGGCACCGTCGACGAGTTCCTGCTGCGGGCCCCCGCCGTACTCGACACGGCGGAGATCACCCGCACGGTATCCTCGGCCGGTGGCGCGGACACCTGGATCGAGCGGGCCGACGCCCACGATCTGGTGGACGCCCCTACCCGGATCCTCGGTCTCGCCACCCGCACCGCCCTCGACGCCGCGGAACTGCCGCTCGCGTTGCGGCAGTTGCTGGGACGCTGCACCATCCGTTCGCTGCCCGCGCGACCGGTGTCCGGTGTCCCGGGTGCCGCCGAGGCACCCCCCGAGGGCGTGCTCGAAGACACCGTGATGCGACTGCGGGCACCGGAAGGCGGAGTGATCACCGTGGAGCGGCCTCATCTGCCGTTCACCCCGGCCGAGTTCGCGCGCGCCCGCGCGCTGGTGGAACTGGACGCCAGGCTCGGCATGCGTATCCCGCGCGGCCAGGACGTGCTGACGTTGCCGCAGGGCGACGACATCACCGTGCGCCGCGCCGGCCTGGACGACCTGGCCGCGGCGAAGGCCATGCACGAGCGGTGCTCGGCGCGCACGCTCGGCCTGCGCTACCACGGCCCGGTCGCCGACGCGGACCGCTATCTCAACCACCTGCTCAGCCCCCGCTTCGGCCGTACCCTCGCCGCGCGAACGGCCTCAGGGCGCATCGTCGGCCTCGGCCATCTGCTGTGGGACGGCGACGAGACGGAGGCCGCTCTCCTCGTCGAGGACGAGTGGCAGCGGCGCGGCATCGGCGGCGAACTGCTGGACCGTCTGGTGGCCATGGCGGTCGAGGCGGACTGCGAGAGCGTGTACGCCGTGACCCAGGCGTCGAACACCGGCATGGTCGCCGCGATGCGCGGCCTGGGGCTCCCGCTCGACTACCAGGTCGAGGAGGGCACCCTGGTCGTCACCGCCCGGCTCGACGCGATTCCGGTCGCGGCGCGGGCGGAGCGGTTCGGCCGGTACGCCCTGCGGGACTGACGCCCTGCGAGAGTGGCGCCCTCGGACTGACGACGTACAAGGATCGGACTGACGACCTACAGGGACATAGGGACCGGACGGTCCGACGGTGGCCTGGCGGACCGCCCGGTCGTCTCAGACCCTGGGCATCGGCAGCACCGCGGCACGGGCCGGTTCGGCGACCAGCGCCGTGTCCAGGTCCGCCCACAGGTCGTCCACGTCCTCCAGCCCCACCGACAGCCGCAGCAGCCGGTCGTCGACGCCCGCGCCGCGGCGGTCCGCCGCGTCGACGATGCGATGGCTGATGGACGCCGGGTGCTGGATGAGGGTGTCGACGCTGCCCAGGCTGACCGCCGGGGTGATCAGCCGGACCCGGGAGATCACCTCATGGGGATCACCGTGTACCTCGAAGGCGATCATCGCGCCGCCGATGCGCGGATAGCGGACACGGGCGACGCGCGGGTCGGAGGCGAGACGGCGGGCGAGTTCCGCGGCGGTCGCGGACGCGCCGCGCACCCGGACGGGGAGCGTGGCCAGGCCGCGCAGCAGCAGATAGCCGGCCAGCGGGTGCAGCACAGCGCCGGTGGCGAAGCGGATCCGCCGCAGGGCGCGGGCGGACTGCTCGTCACAGGCCACCACGCCCGCCATCACGTCGCCGTGCCCGCCGAGGTACTTGGTGGCGCTGTGCAGCACCAGCCGCGCCCCCTGCTCCGCCGGGCGTTGCAGCACCGGTGTGGCGAAGGTGTTGTCGGCGAGCAGCGGCACCGAGCCGCAGTCGTGGGCGATCGCCCGCAGGTCGACCTCGGCGAGGGTCGGATTGGCCGGTGTCTCGACGATCACCAGACCGGTGCCCGGGCGCAGCACATCCGCGATCCCGGCCGGGTCGGTCCAGGTCACCTCGGTGCCGAGCAGTCCGGCGGTCAGCAGATGGTTGCTGCACCCGTACAGCGGCCGTACGGCGACCACGTGCCGCAGCCCGGCCGCGCCGCGGGCCAGGAGGACGGCGGTCAGGGCGGCCATTCCGCTGGCGAAGGCGACGGCGGCCTCGGTGCCCTCCAGCCGGGCAAGGGCGGTCTCGAAGCGGGCGACGGTGGGATTGCCGAGCCGCCCGTAGACCGGCGGGCCCTCGGGTTCGGCGCCGTCGGCCGCGAAGGCGTCGATCCGGGCGGCCTCGTGGCGGCTGTCGTAGGAGGGGTAGGTCGTGGACAGGTCGATCGGCGGGGCGTGCAGGCCCTGCCGTGCGAGGTCGTCACGGCCGGCGTGGACGGCCTCGGTCTCCAGTGCCCTGTGCACGGCATGCTGCGCTGTGTCCATGCACGGAAGGGTGAACAGACGTCGGGCTGTTGTACGAGAACACCGTGCTACGTTCGGCTCATGACCGAGTCTGTCGTACTGGATCCGGTGGATCTGCATCTGCTGCGGCTGCTGCAGAACGACGCCCGGACCACCTACCGCGATCTCGCGGCGCAGGTCGGGGTGGCACCGTCGACCTGTCTGGACCGGGTGGCCCGGCTGCGCCGGTCGGGGGTGATCCTCGGTCATCAGCTGCGCCTCGATCCGGCGAAGCTGGGCCGGGGACTTCAGGCACTGCTGTCGGTGCAGGTCAGGCCGCACCGGCGGGAGTTGGTGGGGCCGTTCGTGGAGCGGATCCGGGCGCTGCCGGAGTCGCGGACGGTGTTCCATCTGACCGGCCCCGACGACCATCTCGTCCATGTGGCCGTGGCCGACATGGCGGATCTCCAGCGGCTGGTGCTGGACGAGTTCACGGCGCGGCGCGAGGTGGCACGGGTCGAGACCCGGCTGATCTTCCAGCAGTGGGACTGCGGGCCGCTCCTCCCGCCGGGCGCGAACGCCGGCGGCGGCCCGGGCACGCCCACAGCGGAATCCGGGTGACGCGGGCATCACGGCCGTACGAGGATGGCCGCATGTCTGATGCCACGAGCCCGATGCCCCGTCAGGTCGCCGACGCCTACGTCGACGCGCTCATCGCCCTCGATCCGGTCACCGGTACGTTTCTGGGCGTGCCGGAGAGTTCCAGCCGACTGCCCGACACCTCGCCCGCGGGTCAGGAGGCCGTGGCGGAACTGGCGCGCACCACACTCGCACGGCTCGACGAGGCGGAGCGGCTGCCCGGCGCGGACAGCGGCATCGAACGGCGCTGCGGCCGTCTGCTGCGCGAGCGGCTGACCGCCAAACTGGCGGTGCACGACGCGGACGAGGGTCTGCGCTCGGTCGGCAATCTGGACACCCCGCCCCACCATGTGCGCGACGTGTTCACGTTGACGCCGAACCGGACCGAGGAGGACTGGGCGGCGATCGCCGAACGGCTGCGCGCCGTGCCCGCCACGTTCGCCGGGTACCGGGAGTCGCTGAGCCTGGGACTCGACCGCAAGCTGTACGCCGGTCCGCGCCCGACCGCCACGTTCGTCGGCCAGCTCACCGAGTGGTCGGACACGGACGGCAACGGGCGCGGCTGGTTCGAGGACTTCGCGTCGGCGTGCCCGGACGCGCTGCGCGGCGAGCTCGACGAGGCGTCCCGGGCAGCCACGGCATCCGTGGTGGAGCTGCGGGACTGGATGCGCGACGTGTACGCGCCGGCGATCGAGGGCGCCCCGGACACGGTGGGCCGGGAGCGGTACGCGCGCTGGTCGCGCTACTACAACGGCACCGATCTCGACCTGGACGAGGCGTACGCGTACGGCTGGGACGAGTATCACCGTCTCCTCGGCGAGATGAAGCGGGAGGCCGAGAAGATCCTGCCGGGCGCCGCCACGCCGTGGGTGGCGCTGGCTCATCTCGACGAGTACGGGCGGCACATCGAGGGCGTCGACGAGGTCCGCGACTGGCTCCAGGGCCTGATGGACAGGGCGATCGAGGAACTGGACGGCACGCACTTCGAACTCGCCGAGCGGGTGCGGCGCGTGGAGTCCCGCATCGCTCCGCCCGGCGGCGCGGCGGCGCCGTACTACACCGCGCCGTCGGAGGACTTCTCCCGTCCCGGCCGTACGTGGCTGCCGACGATGGGCCTGACCCGGTTCCCGGTGTACGACCTGGTGTCGACCTGGTACCACGAGGGTGTCCCCGGCCACCATCTCCAGCTGGCCCAGTGGACGCATGTCGCGCAGGACCTGTCCCGTTACCAGGCCACAGTCGGCGAGGTGAGCGCCAACGCGGAGGGCTGGGCGCTGTACGCGGAGCGGCTGATGGACGAGTTGGGCTTCCTCACGGACCCGGAGCAGCGGCTCGGCTATCTCGACGCGCAGATGATGCGGGCGGCACGGGTCATCGTGGACATCGGCATGCATCTGGAGCTGGAGATCCCGGCGCACTCGCCGTTCCACCCCGGTGAGCGCTGGACGCCGGGGCTGGCGCAGGAGTTCTTCGGCGCGCACAGCAGCCGTCCGGCGGACTTCGTGGAGAGCGAGCTGACCCGCTATCTGACGATCCCGGGCCAGGCCATCGGCTACAAGCTGGGCGAGCGGGCCTGGCTGCTGGGCCGTGAGAAGGCCCGCGCGCGGCACGGCGACGCCTTCGACCTCAAGGCGTGGCACATGGCGGCGCTGTCCCAGGGCTCCCTCGGACTCGACGACCTCGTGGACGAGCTGTCCCGGTTGTAGGGCCTGACTCTGTCGGGGATCTTGGCGGTCTGCTCAGTCTCTGGCGGACCGCCAAGACCTCGGCCGGGGGATCCCGTGCTGGTCCAGGTAGTTCTGGAAGGCGGTCGGCCGTCGGGACGGAGGCGCTTCTCCGGTCGGCGGCCGTCGGCTGAGGCGCTCGATGTTTGCAGCGATGGCTGTGAACACGTGCTGTAAGTGGGCTTTGTGCTGTCCCCGGTAGCGGCAGTGGCGCATGCCGTGTCCGTGGGCGAGCTCGTTGATGGTGCCTTCCACTCCGGAGCGGACCGCGTAGCGAGCCTGCCATTCGGGTGTCTGCTGCTCGGCACGGACTCGGAGTTGCAGGTCACGGAGTTCTCGCGGGGGGAAGCCCACGCTCCGGGCGCTGTCGGCGGTGGTCGTGCAGCGGGTGCGGACCGGGCAGGGCCGGCACTGGCTCTTGGTGAACCGGGCCACGATCAGAGGTGCCGCCGTGGGCGAGGAAGTCGGGTAGGGGCCGTGCCAGCCCGCGCTGGTCTCGCCCTGCGGGCAGGTGACCTGCCGACGGTCGAAGTCGATGTGGAAGTCGTCGCGGCCGAACCCGTTGTTCCTGCGGTTCTGGCGGGTGGTGTTGACCGGCAGTGGTCCGGTGACCGTGACCTGGTGTTCGCGGGCTGCCTGTTCCAGATGGACCAGGGAGGTGTAGCCGCCGTCGACCAGATGCTCGGCGGGCAGCAGCCCGCGGCGCTTGAGCCGGGTGTGGATGCCGGGCAGAGCCTTCGCGTCGTAGCCGGTGGCATCGGTGGTGGCCACATCCGTGATCACGTTGACGCCGTCGGGATCGCAGGTCTCGGTGAGATGCGCGACGAACCCCTTCCAACGGGTGACGTGTCCGCGGCGCGCGTAGCGGGCCGTCGGATCGTAGGGCGAGACGACCGCGACGGACGAGGGCGGCAGCCCGCCGTCCTCCACGGTGCGCCAGCGCAGGCGCCCGGCCCCGTCACGGTAGTAGTTCTGCACCATGATCTGCCGCAGGGCCTGGACGCGGGGCCCTGACAGGCGTTCCGGCCCGTGCTGCCCGAGGTGCTCGATCAGCCGGACGGCGTCGCCTCCGGTGGCGAGGATTCTGGTCTTGGGGCGGGTGGGGTTCTTGCCCAGACGGACCGGACGGCCGTAGCGGCGCCCCCACTCCTCGTCCACCAGGCCGGCCAGCAGGTGATCAGCGGTGCCGGCCAGCTCTTCCAGCGCGGCGCGGACGGCCTCGGTGACCAGTTCCAGCCGGGTCAGGTCGCGCACCGCGGCCAGGACGTGGGTGGAGTCCGTGCGCTGGGTGGTGCGTTCGCGAACGAGACCGGCCTCCTTCAGGCGTTCGAGCGCGAGGTCGAGGAGACGGTCGGCTCGGCCGTCCTCGGTGAGACGGTCGCGGAAGTCGGCCAGCACGCTGTGGTGGAAGCCGGGATCGTCCAGTTCCATGGCCAGCGCGTATTTGAAATCGATGCGGCAGCGAACCGCTTCGGCCGCCTGCCGGTCCGACAGACCGAGCAGGAACTGGAGCACACAGACGGTGGCCAGCTGGGCGGGCGAGAGCCCTGGGCGGCCGTCGCGGGGGTACCAGTCGGCGAAGTCCTCGTCACGCCACAGCCCGCCCAGGCGGTCTCTCACCCACATCGCCGTTGTACCGCTCGGGTTGCTCGCCCGCGCCATCTGCATGGTCAGAGAAGGGACTTGCTCACCAGAACGGGCGTGAAGCGACAACGGGCACCTCGACAACTGCATCGGTCCTTGAACAGAGCCGAGCATGCCCGTTGATCATGCTGCCCCGCCGGGGATCCTCAAGATCCCCGACAGAGTCAGGCCCTAGCCGCCGCGCCCGGCCGCGGCACCGGTCACTGGCCGGTGCCGCGCCGGCGCAGTGTCGAGCCGGATCTGCCCTTGACCACCTCCAGCTGGGCGTGGATACGGCGCCGCAGGTCCGGCACATGGCTGACGATGCCGACGCTGCGGTCGCGCTCCCGCAGGGAGTCGAGGACGTCCAGGACCTCGTCCAGGGTCTCGTCGTCGAGGCTGCCGAAGCCCTCGTCGATGAAGAGGGTGTCGAGCCGGACCCCGCCCGCCTCGTCGGTGACCACGTCCGCGAGGCCGAGGGCGAGGGCGAGGGAGGCGAAGAAGGTCTCGCCGCCGGAGAGGGTCGCGGTGTCGCGCTCGCGGCCCGTCCAGGCGTCCACGACATGCAGTCCCAGCCCGCTGCGGCCACGTCCTGAGCGGCCGTCGGAGTGCACGAGGGTGTAGCGGCCGGACGACATACGGCTCAGCCGCGCGGTGGCGGCGGCGGCCACCTGTTCCAGACGGGCGGCCAGCACATACGACTCCAGGCGCATCTTGCGCTCGTTGTCGGCGGCGGTGCCCGCGGTGAGCGCCGCGAGGCGGGCCACCCGGTCGTACTCGGCGCGCAGCGGTGCCAGGGTCCGTACGCCGGCGGCGGCGCGCGCGGCGAGCCGGTCGAGTTCGGTGCAGCGGCGGGCGGCGGCGTCGCGCGCGGAGGCGGCGTCCCGCAGCCGTCGGACCGCGGCAGCGGCCACCGCCTCGGCTCCGGTGAGGTCGGCGGGCGGCTGCCGGGCGGCGGTGGCCGTGCCGTCCTCGGCGAGTACGGCGCGTACGGCGGCCTCCTCGTCCTGCCAGGCGTCCAGGCGCCGTTGGAGGTCGCGGTGGGCGGTGTCGTCGAGGAGGGCGGCGGCCGCGGCCTGCGGGGTGTCGAACCCGGCGCGGAACGCGGCGTCCGCGAGCCGGGCGTCGGCGTCCTTGAGGTGCTGGGCGGTGTCGTCGGCGGCGCGGGCGGCGTCGGCCGCCTCGATGAGCAACGCCGCCTGGCGCTCCAGCTCGACGGCTCGGGCGGCCACGCTGTCGGCGGTGCCCCGGGCCTGCGCCAGTTCCTCCTCCAGCTCGGTCTTCTCGCGGTCGAGTCCGTCGCGGCGGGCCAGGCGGGAGGCGGCCCGGACGGCCGCCTGCTGACGGTCGGCGAGGCGCTGCTCACGCTCCTGTTCGGCGCGGCGCAGGTCCTCGTGGGCGGCGTGCAGGACGGAGGCGTCGCGTCGGGCTCGCGCGTACTGCCGTTCCAGGTCTTCGGCCTCGGCGGCGAGCCGGTCGGTGGGGGTGTCGCCCGCCTCGGCGGTGGCGGCGGCCAGGGCCTCGCGTACGTCGCTGAGGCGGCGTTCGTCCTCCGCCCGCCGTTCCTCGAAGCGCCGGTGGGCGGCGAGGGCCTGTTCCTCGGCCTCGCGGTCGACGTGTCCGTCGACCTTGCGGGCGGGCGCGGGGTGTTCGGTGCCACCGCACACCGCGCAGGGTTCACCCGGGACAAGGCCTGCGGCGAGTTCGGCGGCGATGCCGCCCAGGCGCTGTTCCCTGAGGTCCAGCCAGTGGGCGTGCGCGCGCAGGGCCCGGTCTGCGGAGGCGCGGGCGCAGTCCTGCGCGGCCTCGGTGTCCCTGCCGAGCTGGTCGCGCAGCCGGGCGGCGGCGAGCCGCTGCCGTACCGGGTCGCGGCGCACTGCGAGTTGTTCGGCGCGGGTGGCGGCCTCCTGGGCGGAGTCCACGCGGGCCTGGAGGGCCGTACGGGCCGTGTCCCACCCGGCGAGCCAGGCGTCGGCCTCCTGGAGGACGTCCTCGTCGGCGCGTTCCTGCCGGTCGAGTCCGGCGCGCTCGGCGAGCAGCGCGGTCAGCCGCTGCTCTGCGCGGCGGGCGGATTCCAGGCCGCCGAGTTCCTTGGCGACCCGTCCTGCGGCGGTGGCCAGGCCCGCGGCGCCGGAGTCGGCGGCCGACGGCGGGAGTTGGGCACGCGCGCGTGTGTCGGCGTCGGCGGCGTGCCGGTGCCGGGCTTCCGCGTCCAGGCGCAGCTCCAGGGCGGGGGCCACCGCCTCGGCCTTGCGCGCCCGCTCCATCCGGGCGCGGTCCTGCAGGTGGGCGTCGGCCCGGTCCTCCAGCCGGGCGGCCCGCTCCCGGGCCTCGGCGAACCGGGCCTGGAGGCGCGCCAGTTCGCGTACGTCGTGCAGGGCATGGTCGGCGGCGGCCTGGGCGGACTCGGCCGCGGCGAGACGGCAGTGGGCGACCGTCAGCTGTTCACGGGCGGTGCTGCGGGCGACGGCGGCCGCGGTCAGGACGGCTTCGGTGAGGCCGGGGTCGCCGGGCGCGAGGTCCGGCAGGACCATGGAGTCGCCCGCCTCCTGCTGCATGCGGTGCGCGTCGGCGAGCAGGGCGGCGTCCCCGTCACGCACCTTGGCCTCGGCGGTGCGGCGCCGTTCGGCGAGGCGCTTCTCGACGTCGGCGAAGCGCTGGGTGTCGAAGAGGCGGCCGAGCAGTCTGCCGCGGGCCTCGGCGTCGGCGCGCAGGAAGCGCGCGAAGTCGCCCTGGGGCAGCAGCACGACCTGGCAGAACTGCTCGCGGCTCATGCCGAGCAGCTGGGTGATCTCCTCGCCGATCTCCTGGTGGGAGCGGCTGCGGTCCTTCCAGGTGCCGGATCCGGCGTCGTACTCGCGCAGCCCGCTCTGCGCCTTCTCGACGATGGTGCCGGGACGGCCCCTCTTCCTGGGGCGCTCCCAGGGCGGCTGCCGGGTCACCTCCAGGCGTCGTCCGGCGACGGTGAACTCCAGACGGGCCTCGGTGCGGGTGGTGCCGTCGGCGTGGTCGCTGCGCAGGTTGACGCCCTGGCCGCTCTGCCGGGCGCCGGGCACGGCGCCGTAGAGCGCGTAGCACACGGCGTCCAGCACGGAGGTCTTTCCGGCGCCGGTCGGGCCGTGCAGCAGGAACAGGCCCTCGGCGGCGAGTGCGTCGAAGTCGACCGACTGGGAGCCGCCGAACGGGCCGAAGGCCGTGAGGTCGAGACGGTGCAGCCTCACCGGGCGACCTCCCGTACCGCATCGTCGGCGCGCACGGCGTCGAACGCGTCGCGCAGGACGCCCCGTTCGGCGCCGTCCGGGCCCGCGCCGCGGACATGGGCGACGAAGTCCTCGGCGATCTCCTGGTCGCTGCGTCCCGAGAGGCGGCGCGCGTACGACATGCCCGGCTCGTCGTCGGCGCGCTCGGGGGCGAAGACCAGGCTGAGGGCGTGCGGGAACCGCTCGGTGAGGCGGGCCATGGGCTCGCTGGGCCGGACCGGGTCGGTGAGCGTGGCCTCCACCCAGGACTCCCGGTGCCGGGCCAGCGCCGGGTCGGCCAGCAGGTCCTCCAGCATGCCGCGGATCCTGGCGAGCGGCCTCGGCACGGGGCAGTCGACGCGCTCGGCGCCGACCTGCCCGTCCGCGCCGAGGTCGACCAGCCACATGCTCTTGCGGTGCCCGGCCTCCGAGAAGGAGTACGGCAGCGGTGAACCCGAGTAGCGCACCCGCTCGGTGATGGTCTGGCAGCCGTGCAGATGCCCCAGCGCCGCGTAGTCCACTCCGTCGAACACGCCCGCCGGTACGGCGGCCACCCCGCCGACGGTGATGTCCCGCTCGCTGTCGCTGGGTTCGCCACCGGTGACGAAGGCGTGCGCCAGCACCACGGAACGTGTCCCGCGCGCGCGTGCCGCGAGGTCCGCGCGGACCCGTTCCATCGCGGCCGCCAGCACCGCCTCGTGGCCCGGCTTGTCCACGCCGAACCCGTCCCTCACGAGCGCCGGTTCGAGATAGGGCAGGCCGTACAGGGCGACGTCCCCGAACGTGTCGCGGAGCACGACGGGCGTCCCGCAGGCGGCCGGGTCGGTGCGCAGATGGATGCCCGCGCGCCCCATGAGTCCGGCGCCGACACCGAGACGGCGGGCCGAGTCGTGGTTGCCGGAGATCATCACCGTGGGCACACCGAGCGCGGCGAGCCGGTGCAGGGCGTCGTCGAACAGCTCGACCGCGGCGAGCGAGGGCACTGCGCGGTCGTACACGTCTCCCGACACGAGCACCGCGTCCACCTCACGCTCGCGCACGATGCGCACGAGATGGCCGATGAACTCGGCCTGGGCGCCGAGCATGTCCACCCTGTGGAACGCCCGGCCCAGATGCCAGTCGGAAGTGTGCAGCAATTTCATGAAACCGCCCTGAACTGCACATACACCCCAACTGCGCCTCGAGAATCACCGCGAACCATCACGAACCAGCACGGGGCCCGCTGTCAACATCCGCCACGCTAACGCATATCACCCCCTGATCCGCCCATCTCCTCGGATCACCCCTGGCGGTGGCATGGCGATGGCCTGACGAGGCCTGACGGTGGCCTGTCGATGGAAGGTCCTCTCTCCCGCTGCCCCCTCCCTCCCACCACCCGGCCTCATGGCGGGCGGCCGACGCGCGACGGCCATCGCCCGGTGCCACGCTGGATGGGTACGGGATCCGCAGAAGGGAATCATCGCCATGATCACCACGGACTTCGTCACCGGCTCCCCCTGTTGGCTCGACCTCGGCGCTCCCGACGTCCCCGCCGCCGCGTCCTTCTACAGCGCGGTGCTCGGATGGGACTACGAGCCCATGGGTGCGGGAGAGGGCGGGGAGGACATGGAAGGCGGGATGTTCCGGAAGGACGGCAAGGTCGTCGCCGGGCTCGGGAAGCTCACCGAGGAGGGCGCACGCTCGGCCTGGATGATCTATTACAGCGTCGCCGACGCGGACGCCACCACCCAGGCGGTGGAGCGCGCGGGCGGCACCGTGCGGGTGGCACCGATGGACCTCGACGAGTGGGGCCGGATGGCGCAGTACAGCGACCCGCTGGGCGGCCAGTTCGCGGTCTGGCAGCCGGGCACGAACAAGGGCGTCGACCTGGTGGACCAGCCGGGCTCACTGTCCTGGACCGAGCTGTACACCAGCGACGCCACGGCCGCGAAGGAGTTCTACGGCGGAGTCCTCGGCTGGCAGTTCAGCGACATGCCGATGCCCGGCGGCGGCACCTACTCCCTCATCACCCCCGCCGGGCTTCCCGAGGAACGCATGCACGGCGGTCTCATGGAGCTCCCCGCGGAGAACCTCGCCCTGACGAACGGACGGCCGTACTGGCACCCGGTCTTCAATGTCACCGACTGCGACGCCGCGGTCGCCAAGGTCACCGAGACCGGCGGCAGCGTGCAGATGGGACCGCAGGACATGGAGGGGGTCGGCCGACTCGCCGTCTGTCTCGACCCGTCGAACGCCGACTTCGTGGTACTCGCCCCGGCCGAGAGCTGAGCTTCCTTCGTCGACGACGTCGACGAACGGCTCAGCCACCGCCCTGCATGGACTGCATGGCCTCCTTGGCCCGCTTCTCCATTTCCTCCGGCGGGACGTCCTCCACATGTGTGGCGACGTTCCACCGGTGGCCGAAGGGGTCCTCGAACCGTCCGGTCCGGTCGCCGTAGAACTGGGTCTTGACCGCCTCCAGCTCTGCGGCGCCCTTGGCGAGGGCCTCGGTGAAGACCGCGTCCGCATCGTGCACGTACACGTACAGAGTCACCGGTGTACCGCCCACCGACTTCGGCCCACGGAATCCCATGTCCGGGAACTCGTCCGACAGCATGACAACCGAATCGCCCAGTTCCAGCTCGGCGTGGCCGATCTTGCCGCCGGGCGCCTCCATCCTCATCCGCTCGCGTGCGCCGAGCACGGAGACATAGAAGTCGATCGCGGCCGCCGCTCCGTCCACACAGATGTACGGCGTGACACGCGGATAACCCTCGGGAACAGGCTTGACGCTCATCGTGCACCGCCCTTCCGATCATTGACGGCGTTCGCCTCGGCGACGGTCATGGCCGATGAGCAGACAAGCCGCCACCTCGGACAACGACAACAGGGACTTACAGCACAAGCCTGACACGCATCACCACACCGGGCAGCAGGACCCACCGGGCCGCGCGGATGCTCGGCCACGCCCTGTCAGGCGTCCCCGTATGCCTCTCCGCCCAGCTCGAACCCCGCCGTGCCCGCGGTCGCGTCGGCCAGCCAGGCGCGGAAGGCGTCCACCTCCGCGTCCGGCAGCCCGATCTCGATGGTGACGGCCTCCCCGTACCGCACGTCGCGCACCGTGCGCCCGGTGGCGCGCAGGTCGTTCTGCACCTTGCCCGCACGCATGTGGTCGACGGTGACGGTGGCCAGCCGGAACCGCTGGCGGGTGAGAGTGCCAAGATGGTCTACGGCCTCGCCGACCGCGCCGCCGTAGGCCCTGATGAGACCGCCCGCGCCGAGCTTGACACCGCCGAAGTAGCGGGTGACGACGGCGACGGTGTAGCGCATGTTCCGGCGCAGCAGCATCTGGAGCATCGGAACACCGGCCGTGCCGCCGGGTTCGCCGTCGTCGCTCGCCTTCTGGACTCCGGCGTCGGCACCGATGACGTAGGCCCAGCAGTTGTGCGTGGCGTCGGCGTGCTCCTTGCGGACGGCTGCGATGAAGTCCTGGGCCTCACGTTCGGTGGCCGCGGGGGCGAGCGCGCACAGGAAGCGGGAGCGGTTCACCTCGGTCTCGTGGACACCGGCCCGGGCGACGGTGCGGTACTCGTCCTGCATCGGGCCAGACTAGTCCGTGGTCGGGGGCGTCCCGGCGGTGATGGCCCGGCGGTGATGGCCCGGTCCTGGGCAGGGGCCACAGCTGGCGGGCGGGGGGTACGAAAGCACCTGGTCACGGGTACGAGGGGACGATGTGAGGGATACTCGCTCTTTGTGCCCGGACGCCGGGCTCGTTCTTTCGAAGGCAGAAGTGTCCGCGAGGCACAGGAAATACAGGGAGAAAGCGGCATGACCGGCACTCAGGTCGACGGGAAAGACACCGGCGGACCCGGTGATCCGGAGCCCTCCGGCACCCCGCCCCGCTGGCGGGCATGGCTGCTGGAGGGCCTCAGCGAGCAGTCGGCGCACCACCCCGGTCCGCACGGCACGCCGAAGACCGAGCACGAGGGCCACTCGTGGTGGCGTGTGATGTGTCTCACCGGTGTCGACTACTTCTCGACCCTCGGCTACCAGCCGGGCATCGCGGCGCTCGCGGCCGGGCTGCTGTCCCCGCTCGCAACCCTGGTGCTGATCGCGCTCACCCTGCTCGGCGCACTGCCGGTCTACCGCCGTGTGGCGCACGAGAGCCCGCACGGCGAGGGCTCGATCGCCATGCTGGAGCGGCTGCTGCCGTGGTGGGCGGGGAAGATCCTGGTCCTGGTGCTGCTGGGCTTCGCGGCCACCGACTTCATGATCACGATCACCCTGTCGGCGGCGGACGCGGCCGCGCACGTCGTGGAGAATCCATTCGCCCCGCACTGGCTGCACGGCGAGAACCTCTGGATCACCCTGGTGCTGGTCGCCCTGCTCGGCGCGGTCTTCCTCAAGGGTTTCCGGGAGGCCATGGGCATCGCGGTGGCACTCGTAGGCGCCTACCTCACCCTCAACCTGGTCGTGCTGGCCGTGTCCCTGTGGGACGTGCTGGGTCACCCGGTGAAGATCGGCGACTGGACGGATGCGCTGACCGCCGAGCACTCCTCACCGCTCGCGATGATCGCGGTCGCTCTGCTGGTGTTCCCGAAGCTGGCGCTCGGCATGTCCGGATTCGAGACGGGCGTGGCGGTGATGCCGCAGGTCAAGGGCGATCCGTCGGACACGTACGGCAATCCGGCGGGCCGTGTCCGCGAGACCCGCAGACTGCTGACCACCGCCGCCGTGATCATGAGCGGCTTCCTGCTGCTGTCCAGCCTGGCGACGACGATCCTGATCCCGCAGGACGCGTTCAAGAGCGGCGGCCCCGCCAACGGCCGCGCCCTCGCCTATCTGGCACACCAGCATCTGGGCGAGGTGTTCGGCACGGTCTACGACATCTCGACCATCGCGATCCTCTGGTTCGCGGGCGCCTCCGCGCTCGCCGGTCTGCTCAACCTAGTCCCGCGCTATCTGCCCCGCTACGGAATGGCCCCGGAGTGGACACGGGCGGTACGGCCGCTGGTACTCGTCTTCATGGTGGCCGCCGTGTTCATCACCGTGTGGTTCGACGCGAACGTCGACGCGCAGAGCGGCGCCTATGCGACCGGGGTGCTGGTGCTGATGCTGTCCGCGGCGTTCGCCTCCGCGGTCGCCGTGCACCGGCGCGGACGGCGGGGCGCGGCGATCGGCTTCGGTGTCATCACGGCCGTGTTCGCCTACACGCTCGTCGCCAACGTCGTGGAGCGGCCCGACGGCATCAAGATCGCGACGATCTTCATCGTGGCGATCATGGCCACGTCGCTCGGTTCACGGGTGCGCCGCGCGTTCGAACTGCGGGCGGGGCAGGTGGTCTTCGACGAGGCGGCGACGGGGTATGTGGCGGAGGCCGCCGCTCACGGCCCGCTGCGGCTGATCGCGAACGAGCCCCAGGAGCACAGCACCGTGGAGTACCGCGCCAAGGAGTACAGCCAGCGCGAGCACACCCACATCCCCGACGGCGGGCCCGTGCTGTTCCTCGAGGTGTTCGTGCGGGACTCCTCCGACTTCACCGCCGATGTCACCGTGCACGGCGACGAGAAGCACGGCGTGCGGCGGCTGCGGGTGGAGGGGCCGACCGTGCCGAACACCATCGCGGCGGTGCTGCTCGCCCTGCGCGAGCGCACCGGCGAGGTGCCGCACGCCTACTTCAACTGGACGGAGGGCGCCCCCGTCAGCCATCTGATCCGCTTCCTGGTGTTCGGGGACGGCGAGGTCGCCCCGGTCACCCGGGAGGTGCTGCGCCGCGCGGAGCCGGATGTGGAACGGCGGCCTCGGGTGCACGTGGGGTGAGCCGGGCGGCGCGGCCGGCGCGGGCGGCGCGGTCCGGCAGGCACAGGGGGACGGGGTGCGGCCGTGTGGTCGCGGGCGGGAGCAGTCGAGCCGGAGGGGGTCGGCCCCAGGGTTCGGCCACACGGGTTCGGCCGGAAGCGGCTCAGCCGCGCTTCTTCCTCCCCCGCGGCACCGCCACATCCGTGAGCAGGGCGGTGCCAGTGGCAAGGGCCCGCCAGCCGGAGGCGCGCGGCCGGGAGCAGTCGAACCCGAGGGGTTCGGCCGGGAGAGGTTAGGCCGGAGAGGTCCGGCCCCAGGGATTCGGCTGGGCGGATCCAGCCGCACGGGTTCGGCTGGAAGCGGCTCAGCCGCGCTTCTTCCTCCCCCGCGGCACCGCCACATCCGTGAGCAGGGCGGTGCCCGGGGCAAGGGCCCGCCAGCCGGTGCCGTGCCAGGCCAGGACGGCGATCGCCGAGGTCGGGAACTTCGTGTGCACCTGGTCCAGGGCGTCGTCGAGACCGTCCCCGGCCAGTTCGAGGATCAGTTCCTCCAGCCCGGGGTTGTGCCCGACCAGCAGCAGGGTCTCCACCTCCGGTGGTGTCTCCCGCACCACCGCCAGCAGTTCCTGGACCCCGGCGGCGTAGAGCCGCGGGTCGTGGCGCACCGGGGGCGGGGTGCCCCACTGGGCGGACACCAGTTGCCAGGTCTCGCGGGCCCGTTCGGCCGTGGAGCACAGGACGAGGTCGGGCAGGCAGTCGCCCTCGGCCAGGACGCGGCCCGCGGCGGGCGCGTCCCGTCGGCCGCGCGGCGCGAGCGGGCGGCGGTGGTCGGGGACGCCCACCGGCCAGGCCGACTTGGCGTGCCGCAGGACGACCAGACGGCGCAGCGGTCCCGCTCCGGCGCGCGCGGTCATGCCGGGGATCCCAGGTCACGGGTGAGGTCGAGACCGAGGAGCCGGTCGGCGTAGGCGTACGTCTCGAAACGGGCGCCGTCCGCCAGATCGGGCCGGTCCGCCACGGCTCGCAGGACCTCCAGGACGGCCGGGATGTCCAGGTCGTCCTCCCAGGCCCGTCTCAGCTGGGCGCGCACCTCCTCGGGGACCGGCCGCGAGGGCCGCCGCGCCCAGTCGGCGACCGCACGGCGCCGGTGGGCGAGGGCGTCACGGGCCGCGTCGAGGGCCGCCTTGCCGACGTGCAGGGAGTCGGCGTGGCGCCGGGAGAGCAGGGCGAGGCGGAGTACGGCGGGGTCGGCGTCGCCCGCCGGGTTCACGGGCGCCGGACCGGCGGGCGTGACCGGGGCCACGGCGATCACCACGCCGTCCGCGTCCGGAAGGCGTCCGGTGTCATCGGCGGCGGTCACATGGACGACCTGTGCCTCGCCGAGGCCCGCGCCGAGGTCACGGCTGTCCTCCAGGGGGCGGATGCCCAGGGCGGCGCCCGCGGCACGCAGCTCGGCCTGGTTCCGGTCGCCGCTGAGCAGCGCCCAGACGGGGGTACCGCCGATCTCCAGGGCACGCAGCAGGAGGTCGGCGACGAGGAACACTCGCAGGGCCGTGGTGGTGAAGTCCTCGGTGTGGACCTCGATCCGCGTGAGACCGCGGCGGGCCGGGACGGGATCGACGGTGTCGCCCGTGCGGGCGTCGGTGATGCGCAGCACGGGGCGAGCGTAGGCGCGCGGCGGGCCGGACGCAGGCAACTCGCGACGATTCGGGACACCATGTCCTGGATCACGCCGAAGAGCCTCGGACCCGGGCATCGGACACCCCTTTCCCGCACCGGGGAATCACCGTATACCCTGCGCTGTTGCCCCCACGAGGAGCCCCTGCGCGAATCCTTGCGGGAACTTCTCCGAGAACTCTTTTCCAGGCCAAGGAGGCCGGCGGTGCACGGCGAAGCAGCGACGATCCGCAAGATCCTTACCGAGCTCGGTGACACCTGGGCGGTCGTGGGTCTGTCGAACAACGAGCGGCGTGCGGCGCACGGCGTCGCCGACGTCCTCCAGCGCTACGGCAAGCGCATCGTGCCCGTGCACCCCAAGGCGGAGACGGTGCACGGCGAGCAGGGGTACGCCTCGCTCGCGGACATCCCCTTCGACGTCGACGTGGTCGATGTGTTCGTCAACAGCGACCTGGCCGGTGCGATCGCCGACGAGGCCGTCGCCAAGGGCGCGAAAGCAGTGTGGTTCCAGCTCGGGGTCGTCGACGAGGCGGCGTACGAGCGCACCCGAGCGGCGGGGCTGGACATGGTCATGGACCGCTGCCCGGCGATCGAGATTCCCCGCCTGGGCTGAGCCCACCCGCCGTCCGCGGTCCCTGGAGGGGCGCCGTCCGCGATCTTGGAGGGGCTCAGGCCACCCCGAGGCCCTCCAGGACGACCGCGCCCGGCAGTTCGGCGAACGCCTTGCCGGGGACGAGGAGCTTGCCGGTGCGGCGGCCGCTGCCCACGAGGACCCAGGGCAGATCCACGACGGCGGAGTCCACCAGCAGGGGCCAGTGGGCGGGCAGTCCGACCGGTGTGATGCCGCCGTACTCCATGCCGGTCTCCCCCGTCGCCGTGTCCATCGGGGCGAACGACGCCTTGCGGACCCCCAGTTGGCGACGCACCGTGCCGTTGACGTCGACCCGGGTGGTGGACAGCACGACGCACGCCGCGAGGGTGATCTCGCCGCCCCGCTTGCCCGCGACAACCACACAGTTGGCCGACTGCTCCAGCAGCTCGCGGCCGTAGTGACCCACGAAGACGGCGGTGTCGGCCCAGCGCGGGTCGGTCTCGACATAGATGATCTGGTCGGCTGCCACGCTGCCGGACCAACCGCGCACGGCGTCGGCGACCGGCGCGACGAGCTCGTCGAGGCAGTCGGGGGCGGGGCGGACGATGTCGAAGTCTCCGATGGGTGCGCGCATGACCGCACGCTAACAGCCGTGCGCCGCCGCCCGGTCGGGCATCTCGGCGACCGGACAGGCCTGCGGGGAGGGAGGCCGGCTCAGCGGATCGGCGGCACCGAGACGGCCATGACCATCTCCATCGGCTCGTCACCGCCGTTGGCGTAGGTGTGCGGCGTGTCGGCTTCGAAGGAGGCGCTGGCACCCGTCGGGACGCGGTACTCGATGCCGTCGACCGTGAGGGTCAGCTCCCCCGCCGTGACATGCACCATCTCGACCGTCCCGGTGGGGTGCGGGTCGGAGGGGCTGCGGTCGCCCGGCATCAGCCGCCAGTCCCACATCTCCAGCGGGCCGGGGGCCTCGGTGCCGGCGAGCAGGCGGTTGTAGCTGCCCGCGTCGGTGTGCCACAGCCGCACGGCCTGGTCGGCGGGGACCACGCGGACCGACGGGCCCTGTTCGTAGTCCAGCAGGGTGGTGATGCTGACGCCGAGCGCGTCACCGATCTTGACGACGGTGCCGATGCTGGGGTTGGTGCGGGCCTGCTCGATCTGGATGAGCATGCCGCGGCTGACCCCGGCGCGTCCGGCGAGCGCGTCGAGCGTGAAGCCCCGTTCGGCGCGCCAGCGTTTCACGTTGCGCGCCAGGGACTGGGTCAGCAGATCGAGGTCCGACACGTTCCGTCCGTGGTCTCGGTGGGCCAGGCGGTGGGCCTGATGGTCTTGGCGGGGGAGCTTGGCGGGGGGGCTTGGTGGGTGTCTTGGCTGGACAGACGGTCCCAGCGGTTCTGGAGTTCCCGGAGGGGACGTCGCCCATCCCGGTAGTGCAATATTCTGGATGACAGAGTCCACTTCATCGCACTACGGTGGGGTGGACCCGATCGTTCACCAAACTGTACTGCGAGGCGAGCCGTGACCGTGTTCTTCGCCCTGGCCACCAGTCTCCTCTGGGGCCTGGCCGACTTCGGCGGCGGGCTGCTGACCCGTCGTGTCCCGGCGCTGACGGTGGTCGTCGTCTCCCAGACGATCGCCATGGCCGTCCTGGGCGCGATCGTGGTAGCAACCGGCGGCTGGAGCGAGGCGGGCCCGCGGCTGTGGTTCGCGGTGGCGGCCGGGCTGATCGGGCCGCTGGCGATGATCTGCTTCTACGAGGCACTGGCACTCGGCCCGATGGGCGTGGTCTCGCCGCTGGCCACCCTCAGCGTCGCCGTTCCGATCGGTGTGGGCCTGCTGATGGGCGAGCGGCCGGGGCCCTGGCAGGTCGCGGGTATCACGGTCGCCGTCACCGGGGTGGTGCTGGCGGGCGGCCCGCAACTGAGGGGCGCCCCGGTGCAGCGCCGGGCCATCGCCCTGACGCTGGTCGCGGCGCTGTGTTTCGGCTCGGTGTTCCTGCTGATCGCGTCGGCGTCGACGAACGTCACGGGCCTGTTCCTGGCGTTGTTCGTACAGCGCGTGGTGAACGTGCTGGCGGGCGGCGCCGCCCTCGGCGTCTCCGCCGCGCGCGGCGGGGCGGCACTTCCGGCGGACGGCTTCCCGTGGGGCTCACTCCCGGCGCTGGCGTTCGTGGGACTGGCCGATGTAGCGGCGAACGGCACCTACGCCCTCGCGGCGCAGCACGGCCCGGTCACCGTGGCGGCGGTGCTGGCCTCGCTGTACCCGGTGGTGACGGCGCTGGCGGCCCGGGGCTTCCTCAGCGAACGGCTGCGCATGATCCAGGCGGCGGGCGCGGGGCTGGCGCTGGTGGGGACGGTGCTGCTCGCGACGGGGTGAGGCCCCGGGTGACGGGCGGCGGAAGCCCTGTTCGACGGGCGGGGGTCAGCGGCGTGCGACGGGCGGGGTCAGCGGCGTGCGACGGGCGGGGTCAGCGGCGTGCGACGGGCGGGGTCAGCCGTCGGTGAGACTCTGGGCGTCCAGTCCGTCCAGTCCGTCCAGTCCGTCCAGTCCGTTCAGTTCGTCCAGACGCGCGACCGCGGCCTCGTCCAGTTCGTCCAAACGGGCGACCGCCGCCTCGTCCAGGCCGTCCAGACGGGCAACCGCCGCCTCGTCCAGGCCAGCGAGAGCCCTCAGCTGACCGGGAGTGGTGCCCTCGGGGATGGGCACCGGCGCGGGGGTGCGCAGCGGGGGCTGCCAGCCCTCGACGGGCGTCCAGCGGCGTACGATGCGGGCGGGCGCCCCGGCCACCACCGCATGGTCGGGGACCGTGCCCCGGACCACGGCGCCGGCGGCCACCACCACGTTCCGGCCGATCCGCGCCCCCGGCAGGATCACCGCTCCGGTGCCGATCCAGCAGCCCGGGCCGATGACCACCGGCTCCATCCGCGGCCACTGCTTGCCGATGGGCTGGTCGGGGTCGTCGTAGGAGTGGTTGGTGGAGGTGACGTAGACGTACGGCCCGAAGTAGCAGTCGTTGCCGATGGTGACGGTCGTGTCCGCGATGACATGGCTGCCGCGGCCGAGGACCACGCCGTCGCCGATGCGCAGGATGGGGTCGGGGCCCAGGTCGAGGTCGGGCATCAGGCCCGCGGTGAGGGTGACCTGCTCGCCGATGATGCAGTGCGAGCCGACATGGATCCACGGCTCGCCGAAGACCGTGCCCAGCGGAAAGGCCAGCCGGGTGGCGGGGCCGAGCGCGCCGAAGCGGAACCGCCCGGGGTGCTCGGCGGTGACGGAGCCGGTGCGCTGCGCCCAGGCCCAGCCCGCGTGGACGACGCGCTGCGCGAGGCGGCGCCGCCACGACGAGAACGTGTTCCTGCTTCTGGGCACCCGCACACCGTACTCAGCGGGCGGCGGGAGCCAGGAGGCCGGACACCTGTGATCTTCGCCCCACCGGACGGGTACGGTGCGGGAGTGGCCGGAGCCGGCCACCGACGGCCGACGGTAGGGAGACGTAGATGACGACGCACCGCGCGCTGATCACGGGGGTCGGCGGCCGAGAGCCGCGCATCGACGGCACGGCCTTCGTGGCGCCGACCGCCTCGGTGATCGGCGAGGTGACCCTCGGGGCAGGGGCGAGCGTCTGGTACGGCGCGGTGCTGCGCGGCGACGTCGAGCGGATAGCCGTCGGGGCGGACAGCAACATCCAGGACAACTGCACTCTGCACGCCGACCCCGGTTTCCCGGTGACGATCGGCGAGCGGGTCTCGGTGGGCCACAACGCGGTGGTGCACGGCGCGACCGTCGAGGACGACTGCCTGGTCGGCATGGGCGCGACGGTGCTCAACGGGGCGGTGATCGGAGCGGGTTCCCTGGTCGCCGCCCAGGCGCTGGTCCCGCAGGGGATGACGGTGCCGCCGGGGTCGCTGGTCGCGGGGGTCCCCGCGAAGGTGAAGCGGCAACTGACGCCGGAGGAGCGCGAGGGCATCACGCTGAACGGCACGATGTACGCGCACCTGGGCAAGGCGCACCGGGAGGTGCACGAACAGCGGCGGTAGCAGCCGCGGGCCGCCGGACCGGTGGGCCCGCGCCACGGCCTCCGGAATCACTCCGCGGCCGTCGCCTGCGGAGTCATTTCACGGCCATCGCCTGCGGAATCACTTCACGGCCATCGCCTGCGGAATCACTCCGCGGCGGTCACCGGCTCGGGCTCGGCGTCCAGGACGCCCGGCTGCGCCGCCTGCTCCTTCTGCGTCTTCTTCGCCTTGCGCCGTACGACCAAGAAGGACCCGAGCCCGAACAGCACCGCCGCCACCAGGCCCAGCCACGAGAAGCGCTTGAGCCAGGACTCGGCGACGACACCGACGTAGTAGATGACGGCCGTGGTGCCGCCCGCCCAGATGACACCGCCGAGGACGTTGGCGATCAGGAACTTCCAGTACGGCATGCGCAGCACGCCCGCGAGCGGACCGGCGAAGATGCGCAGCAGGGCGATGAAGCGGCCGAAGAAGACGGCCCACATGCCCCACTTCTCGAAGGACCGCTCGGCGGTGGCGACATGCGCCTCTCCGAAGTGGCGCGGGAATTTAGCGCCGAGCCAGGCGAGCAGAGGTCTGCCGCCCTTGCGGCCGATCGCGTAGCCGATGGAGTCGCCGACCACGGCGCCGAGGGTGGCGCAAGCGCCGAGCACGATGGGGTTGATGCCCGCGTGCTGCGAGGACATCAGGGCCGCCGAGACGAGGATGATCTCACCGGGCAGCGGAATGCCGAGGCTCTCCATGCCGATGACCAGGGCCACGACGGCGTAGACGGCGGCCGGGGGCACAGTGTCGAGCCACTCCTGGACGTGCAACGCCGGTTCCTCCCGTTCGCGACCCAGCTTTCCGGGTGTGCGCCGCACAGGGCACCGGACGGTGCGACGAGGCGGCAGGGCGCACACAGGAAGGGTACCTGTTCGCTCACCGGCTTCCCGGCTCCCCGAGCCCGGCGAACGGCCCGCGGGCCCTTCCCGACACGGCCCGATCCCGATCCGACGCTGACCGCGACCTCGACCTCAGCTTCGACCTCGACCCCGACCTCAACCTCGGCCTCGGTCTCGCCCCCCGACCCCGCCCCCGACCCACAGGAACCTGACACGTTCTCCTCGGCCCGCTCCAAGCCGGGAGCACGATCATGTCCCGCATGAACGCCCCCCACTCTTCCCCCACAGGCCCCACCGCGCACCGGTCGGTCCGCAAGGCGGTCATCCCCGCCGCGGGCCTGGGCACCCGGTTCCTGCCCGCGACGAAGGCGACCCCGAAGGAGATGCTGCCGGTGGTCGACAAACCGGCGATCCAGTACGTCGTGGAGGAGGCGGCCGCCGCCGGACTCGACGATGTGCTGATGGTCACCGGGCGCCACAAGCGGGCGATCGAGGATCACTTCGACCACGCGCTGGAACTGGAGCAGGTGCTGGCGGCCAAGGGCGACACGGTACGGCTGGACGCGGTGCGCGACCCGGCCCGGCTGGCCGACATCCACCACATAAGGCAGGGCGATCCGCTGGGCCTGGGACACGCGGTGCTGTGCGCCCGCCACCACGTCGGCGACCAGCCCTTCGCGGTGCTGCTGGGCGACGATCTGATCGACCCGCGCGAGAGCCTGCTCACCGAGATGCTGGACGTGCGGGACCGGTACGCGGGCAGCGTGATCGCGTTGATGGAGGTGGACCCGGACCAGATCCACCTCTACGGCTGCGCGGCGGTGGAACCGACGGACGAGGACGGTCTGCTCCGGGTGACGGGCCTGGTGGAGAAGCCCTCGCGGGAGACGGCCCCCAGCCGTTACGCCGTGATCGGCCGCTATGTCCTCGACCCGGCCGTCTTCGACGTCCTGGAGCGCACCCCACCCGGCCGCGGCGGCGAGATCCAGCTGACCGACGCCCTCCAGCAACTGGCCGCGTCCGGCACCGTCCACGGGGTGGTCTTCCGGGGCCGCCGCTACGACACCGGCGACAAGGCCGAATACCTCCGCACGGTGGTCCGCCTCGCCTGCGAACGCCCGGACCTGGGCCCGGAGTTCGTGACGTGGCTGAAGCAGTTCGTGGCGGGTCTGGACGACGCCGGTACGGGCGGACGGTGGCTGGTGGCCTAGGGTCTGTCGTTTGGATCAAGTCGCAGGATGCCGACGGTGGCTGTCCAGTCCCGGGCAGCGGGGTCTGGTGCGTACGGCTGCAAGGCGGAGGAGGGAGTCGACGCGACGGGGGTCCCCCCTGTTCGAGCGCAGCCGAGAACTCGGGGGAGTCGGCGACCGACGACAACGCCGCAGACGTGCGTGCCAGACCCCGCGTCTGCGGCATGATCCAAACGACAGGCCCTAGGAGGGCGCGGGCGCCGGGTCCGCCGCACCGGGGCCGACTGCTGTCAGCTGTTGGGGCGCAGGGTCCAGACCACCGTCATCTCGCCCGTGACCGCGCCGTCCTCGCGCTGGATGGCGACCGTGACCGGGAACTCGGGCCGCCGGCCCGCGTCGAGTTCGGCGACGACCTCGGGGGCCGGGCGGCCCAGGGTCGCCGTCGCCGTGACCGGGCCGAGGGCGATCTTCTTGAACGCGATCTCGGCGGTGACGGGCAGCGGGACGGCGCGGGAGAGCTGGTCTCCGAAGGCCGCGAGCACGATGGCGCCGCTCGCCGACTCGCCCAGCGTGAACATGGCCCCGGCGTGCGGTCCGCCGACGTGGTTGCGGTACTCGCTCTGGTCCGGCAGGGCCAGTACGGCCTTCTCCGGAGTGGTCTCCAGGTACGCGAGGTTCAGGGTGCGGACCATCGGCACCGTGGCGGCGAGAAGCTCGCCGATCGACATCTGATCTGCGCTCATGGACGGTGATGTTACTAGCGAGTAGCCACATCTGACCAGAGCTGCCCCGCCATCGGACTCGGTACGTCCCTGACAAGGGACGGTGACCCAACCGTGTCACAGCGGGCACTAGGGTTACTGGCCATGTGGCCAGGACAGCAGCCGCCCGGGGGCGAGCAGAACCCGCAGAACAATCCGCAGCAGAACCCGTATCAGCAGCCGGGTTACCAGCAGCCGAATCCCTATCAGCAGCCCGGCTACCAGCAGCCCAACCCCTATGCGCAGCAGCCTCAGCAGCCGCAGTGGGGTGCTCCGACGCCGGTCGGAACGCCTGCGGCGGGCGGTCCGCCGCAGAGCGGTGGGGGCGGTGGCCGTACCAAGTGGATCGCGATCGGGGCGGCCTTGGCCGTGGTCGTGGCGGCGGGCGTGACCGGCTTCCTGGTGCTGGGCGGCAAGGGCGACGACAAGGCCGACGGCAGCAGTTCCGGCAACGCGAGCGGGTCGTCCACGGCGTCGTCGTCCGCGAACCCCACTGTGTCCGCTTCCGGACCGTCCGGTTCGGACGACAATCCGCGCGGGACCGAGACCCTGAAGCCGACGGTCGCGGGCTGGAAGGTCGCCGTCAACCCGAAGTGGGGCATCGCCTTCGACGTGCCTGCCGAGTGGGAGGTGCTGTCCCCCGGCACATCCATCGGTTTCGAGGACGAGAAGTCGGACGACCTGAAGCCCCTGGTCATCATGTCGGGCGCGGCGCAGTACCAGTCCAAGTGGTGCACCTCCGACGACGACAAGGACGGCCGCTCGGAGAACACGGCACTGGCCGCGGCCGGTTCCAAGGGTGCCAACGGCGCCAAGAACACCGACGAGGTCGCGGTGAACACGGTGGCCTGGTGGGTCTACGGCGGTTACACCCAGCCGGACAAGAAGAGCATCACGGTCGACAAGAAGGCCCAGCCCTACACCACCGCGTCGGGCATCAAGGGCAGCATCGCGTGGGCCGAGTCCAAGGGCACGCCCGCCAAGGGCAAGTGCGCGAGCGACGGCAAGGCCGTCACGTTCGGCTTCAAGAACTCGGCCGACGACTTCGTGTCGTGGAACTTCTACGGCGCCAAGGGTGTCTCCAAGGAGGTCCCGAGGGCGACCATCATGAAGATTCTCAGCACGGTGCGCCTCAACGGCGAGCCCACGGGCGGGTGACAGACGTCCGCCCCCGGTGGGTCAGCCGATGCCGAAGGCTCCCTCCGGGGGCTCCGGCGACGGTACGGCGTCCTCGTCCGTGACCGGTCGCGCCCCGGCGATGAACTCCTGCAGCCGGTCGCCGTGTTCGACCCGCGCGGGGAAGGCGTCGGCGGCGGTGCGCCGGGCCAGGACACCGAGGTCCAGCGGACGGTGGGCGGCGACGAGCACCGCGTTGCCGAACCGCCGCCCGCGCAGCACCCCCGGCTCGGCTATCAGCGCCAACTCCCCGAACACGGCGCCGAACGTGGCGAGTTGGGAACGCAGAAAGGCGAACGGCGCGCCGTCCGCCAGATTGGCGAGATAGACGCCGTCGGCCCGCAGGACGCGTTCGGCCTCGCGGGCGTAGGAGAGCGTCGTGAGGTGGGCGGGAACCCGGGAGCCGCCGAAGACGTCGGCGACGACCACGTCGGCGCAGTCGTCCGGAGCGGCCTCCAGCCAGGCGCGGGCATCGGCAGGGTGCAGGGCGATCCCGGCGCCGTCGGGCAGCGGCAGATGCTCGGCCACCAGTTCCAGCAGCCCCCGGTCGGCGTCGACGACGTCCTGCCGGGAACCGGGCCGGGTCACCGCGACATAGCGCGGCAGAGTGAGCGCACCCCCGCCGAGATGCAGCACGTCCAGCGCCCGCCCCGGCTCCGCCAGTCCGTCCAGCACATGCCCGAGCCGCCGCGCGTACTCGAACTCCAGATGCTCGGGCGCGTCCAGATCGACATACGACTGCGGCGCCCCGTCGACAGTGAGCAACCAGGCCCGCTCCCGATCGATGTCGGGCATCAACTTCACAACCCCGAACTCGGTGTCCCGGACAACAGGCAAGGCATCACTCACACCACCATTGTGCCGGTGCGAGCGGACGCAGGGTGCGGCGAACAGACAGCAACGGCGCCTTGCGAACGCCGAGCAGGCCAACTCCCCAGGGAGCGCGGGGCCGTATCGACATGCGGCTCCGCGCCGAGGGCGCGACCACCAGAGGCCCGCGCCTCCCAGCACCGGACCGGACACCCCCAGGGGCGCGGGGAACTGCGCGACCAGCCCCGGACGGCAGCAAGCCGCCGCACAACACCAGCCACGCAGTTCCCCCGGCGAACCCAGCCCAGCCGTCAGCCGTCAGCCGTCAGCACACGGTGGTGACCGTTCCCGCACCCACCGTCCGTCCCCCCTCCCGAATGGCAAACCCGAGCCCCGGCTCCAACGGCACCGCCCGCCCGAGCTCCACGCTCATACTCACCGTCTCCCCCGGCCGGGCCACGGCCACCTCACCGAGGTCGACATCCCCGACGACATCCGCCGTACGGATGTAGAACTGCGGCCGGTACCCGCTCGACAGCGGCGTCGTACGCCCGCCCTCGCGCCCGGACAGCACATACACCCTGGCCGTGAACCGACTGCTGGGCACCACGCTCCCCGGCGCGGCCACGACATGCCCGCGGCGCACCGCGTCGCGCGGGACACCGCGCAGCAGCAGCGCGACGTTGTCCCCCGCCTGGGCCTCGTCCATCGGCTTGCCGAAGGTCTCGAGACCGGTGACGACGGTGTCGATGTCGGCGCCGAGCACCTCCACCCGGTCCCCGACCCGCACGGTGCCCCGCTCGACGGCGCCCGTGACGACCGTGCCGCGGCCGGTGATGGTGAGCACGTTCTCCACCGGCAGCAGGAACGGCGCGTCCACGTACCGCTCGGGCAGGGGCACATAGGTGTCAACGGCGTCGAGGAGCGCCTCGACGGACGCCGTCCAACGCGGGTCCCCTTCGAGGGCCTTGAGCCCGGACACCCGTACGACGGGCGCGGCGTCGCCGCCGTAGCCGTTCGCGGTGAGCAGTTCGCGGACCTCCAGCTCGACGAGGTCGGTCAGCTCCTCGTCACCGGCGTCGGCCTTGTTGAGGGCGACGACGATGTGGTCCACGCCCACCTGCCGGGCGAGCAGGACGTGCTCGGCGGTCTGCGGCATGATCCCGTCGAGCGCGGAGACGACGAGGATCGCCCCGTCGAGCTGCGCGGCGCCGGTGACCATGTTCTTGATGTAGTCGGCGTGGCCCGGCATGTCCACGTGCGCGTAGTGCCGGGTGTCTGTCTCGTACTCGACGTGCGCGATGTTGATGGTGATGCCGCGCGCCGCCTCCTCCGGGGCGCGGTCGATGCGGTCGAACGGGACGTAGCGGGTGCTCGCGCCGCTGCCGCGCTCGGCGAGGACCTTCGTGATGGCGGCGGTGAGCGTGGTCTTGCCGTGGTCGACGTGGCCCATGGTGCCGATGTTCAGATGCGGCTTGGTGCGCACGTAGGCGGTCTTGGGCATGGCTGTACCTCGAAGCCTCTTCGATGGTGCTCGGTGACGGCCCCGGCGGCGTCACAGTCGCGGCCGGGACGGGGACCCCAAGGACTTGCCGACCCTCCCCTTGCGGGGTCCGCCGGACGATCCGGGGAGGGTCAGCTTCGGACGCCGTCGACTGCGGCGAGGTTCAAGAGAGCGGCAGCCTTCGGGGCATCCGCGGTGAGCGCGGATGCTGCGAGGAGGAAGGCGAGCCGGAACATGCCCCGATCATGACGGACGGCCGGAGAACCGTCGAATGGTTTTCCGCCCGCGGGGCCTTGGGCCGACGTCCCGTCAACTCCCGATGTTCTTCAGCGCCTCCCGCACCGTCAGCGGGGCGAACCGCCCGCGCTCCCGGTTGAGAAAGGCGCGTACCGAGTCCGGGTCGGTCTTGGCGTACTCCCGCAGGCACCACCCGATCGCCTTGCGGATGAAGAAGTCGGTGTGCCCCGACTGCCGTACGCAGTAAGTGAACAGGCGCTCGGAGTCGGTCTGTTCCTTGTACCGGAGCTGATGCAGCAGCGCCGCACGGGCCAGCCACAGATCGTCGTCGACGATCCACCGGTCCATGTCCGCGACCAGCCGCGGATCGGCGGCGACCAGCGGCCCGACCACATGCGCGGCAAGCGGATCGACCGTGTCCCACCAGGGCACGGTGGTGACGAGACGCCGTACGACCGGCAGGAACGCGGAGGAGCAGCGCGCGGCGTGGCGGCGCAGCAGATCGACGGCGAAGTACTGGTACTCGCGCTCGGGCAGCGCCCAGCAGCGCAGGGCGAGTGCTGTGCAATCCGTCTCACCGGGCCGCGGCATTCCGGCCAGCACGGTACGGGACAGCATCCGCCGCACCGGAGTGGTGAGCCCGAGAAAGGGCGCCACGTCCTTCATGTACGACCGCATGGCCACGGCCCTGCCGGGATCGGCGGCCGCCTCGAACACCGCCACCAGCCGTTCCATCACCTCGTCGGCGAGCCCGCTGACCGGCACATCGGTCCCGCTCCCCGGCCCTGCAACCGTCATGGCACGAACCTTACGGCGATCTCCGCGGGCTCCCGCACACCCGCGCAGCCGCTCCGCCGGCCGCCGGGACCGCCGGGGCCGCAGGCCCGTGTCTGTGACGCCGATGAGACGTACCGTACGGCGATCACACACATCCGTGGGCTACTGTCGCGGAATGCTCGATGCACCCACCCGCTCTGGGGGCACCGGCACGGCCTCTCCCCATGCCGTCGCCACGGAACTCTTCGTCGCTTCGCCTGTGCCCGTACCGTCCGTCGTTCCGGCAGGTCTCGCGGCCCGGTGGGCGAGAGCGCTGCTCTCGCCGTGGGCCCGGTTGTCACTGCTCGTCGTGCTGCTCGGCGCGGCCGCCTCGCTCGTAGTGCTGTTCCAGCCGCAGAGAATGCTGGCCGAGGGGTGGCCACCGCAGCTCGGCGGGTTCGCCGCGGCGCTGGTGTTCGCGGGGGCGTACGGGCTGTGCACCGTGGCGTTCGTGCCGCGTCCGCTGCTGAACCTCGCCGCCGGTGCCCTGTTCGGCTCCCAGCTCGGGCTCGGTACGGCGCTGGCGGGCACGGTCCTCGGCGCCGGGCTGGCCTTCGGGCTGGGGCGGATACTCGGGCAGGACGCGCTGCGGCCGCTGCTGCGCGGGCGGTGGCTGAAGGCGGCCGACGGGCAGCTCAGCCGGCACGGCTTCCGGTCCATGCTGGCCGCCCGGCTGTTTCCCGGGGTGCCGTTCTGGGCCGCCAACTACTGCGCCGCCGTCTCCCGGATGGGCTGGGTCCCCTTCGTACTGGCCACCGCGCTCGGGTCGGTGCCCAACACCGCCGCCTACGCCGTCGCCGGTGCCCGCGCCTCCGCGCCCACGTCTCCGGCGTTCCTGATCGCCATGGCCTGCATCGCCCTGCCGGCCCTCGCGGGGGTTCTGGTGGCCTGGCGCAAGCGGCATCATCTGCGGGCGGCCGTCCGGTAGGGGGCGGTGTGGCGGCAGGCGGCGCCGACGGGAGTGAGCTGGAGATTCGCACAGTGACCACAGCAACCACCCATGCATTGGAAAATCAAACCCTGTTTACACTGAGCCCATGGCCGCCCGCAAAGACGCACGCCCCTGTTCGATCGCCGATGCCCTGGCGCTCGTCGGTGAGAAGTACTCGCTGCTGATCCTGCGGGAGGTGTGCCTGGGCAACGGCCGTTTCGATCAGCTGGTGCGCAACACCGGCGCCCCCCGCGACATCCTCGCCACCCGGCTGCGCCGGCTGGTCGACGCCGGGATCCTGGCCAAGCGGGCCTACAGCGAGCGCCCGCAGCGCTTCGAGTACGGGCCGACACAGGCCGGGCTCGAACTGGAGCCGGTGCTGATGACCTTGATGGAGTGGGGCGACCGGCATCTGCGCGAGGACGGCGACCGTCCCATGGTGGTCGTGCACACCTGCGGGAACGAGCTGGTCCCGGTCGTCACCTGCACCGCCTGCGGTGCGGCGGTGCGGCACGACGACCTCACCGCCCACCCGCAGACCCCGGGCTGGACGGTCGCGGGGCCCACGGCCGCGTGACGCGTGCGCCGGCCCGAACGCACGAGCGGGCGGTGCCAGCCCGGCCCCGTCCGGCCCGTTCGGATGAGCGTCCCGGTCAGGTGAGTGCTTCCTGCCACTCCACCACACGCCAGGACTTCACCACTCCGTGCGCCACGAACGGGTCGCCCGCCACGAACGCCTCGGCGGCCTCCCGGGTGGTGAACACCGACATCGCGCCGTCCTTCTGCGCGTCGGTGAACGGGCCGATGAGAAGCAGTTCGCCCCGCTCGGCGAAGCCCCGGTAGTAGGCCTGGTGGGCCGCGAAGTGGGCGGCCGCCTTCTCGGACACGCCCTCGGCCGACTCGTAGAACACGACGTACTTCATCGGACGGCCTCCAGCGGAGCGCGCGGAGCAGGCAGAGCGGGCGGGTGAGCCCTGACTCAGGCTAACCGCCGGCCTCTCCCCCGCCACCCGTACGCGCCCCCGGACGCACCCTCGGATACACGTCGAGCCACCCGCACATCCCGAATCGGCCGTGCTCCAGCGGCTGTTCGGCGTGTACGGCGGCGTCGGCGAGATGGGAGACGTCGTCCCACGCCAGATGGGCGAGTTGGTCGCCGGTCGCCTCGGCGGCGGCCACCACGCCGGTCCGCCAGCGCTCGCGCCAGTCGGCCAGCCTCGGCCGGACCAGTGCGGCGGCGGCCCGGTGGAAGGCGGCCAGCGGTTCCGGGCCGTCCGCGTCGCACAGGGCGCGGTAGCCCTCCAGCGCCAGATCGCGCCGGGCGCGGGCGGCGCGTTCCTGTTCCGCCTCGGGCGCGTCGGGCGGGATCGTGGTGGCCGCGGCGTAGGTCGCCGGGTCGGTCAGATGCTCCGGCGGCAGGGTGAGTACGGCGTCCCCGGCCTCCGGGAGTCCGCCGTTCTGCATCAGCACGGTGATGCGCAGGCCACCCTGGTTGACGAGCCGGTGGATCGTGCCCGGCGTGAACCAGGCGACCGTACCGGGTTCGAGAGTCGTCACGCCGTACCCGGACGCGGTGAGGGTCTGTACCGCGCCCCGGCCGCCCGTGACGACGTACGCCTCCGAGCACACCAGATGCACATGGGGCGTTCCGCCGCGCAGGCCGTCGGCGGCGGGCCAGTCGTAGACCCGCAGATGGGAGACGGCCACCGCGCCCGGCAGCCCGTACGGTGGTCTGGGTCTGATCACCATGGGTGTTCCTCCAGATACTTGGTGATCTCCTCGCGCCCCCATGCCCCGTCCGCCACCGCCACCCGGTAGCGGCGGGTGAGGGTGGCGCCGGGGGCGAGGGCCAGTTCGGTGTGGAAGGACCAGGACGGGGCCACCCCCGCGAACGGGTCGCTGCGCACGAACCAGTGCGCGGGATGGGTGCCGTCCGCGCCGGAATGGTCGTTCTCGGGGGCGTGCGCGAAGATCAGCGTCGCATGGCCGTCGGTGCCGTCGTGCTCGCCGCAGTAGGCGAGCCACGGGGCCTGGGTGCCCATCATGCCGGGGCCCTCGCTGTCGGGGCCGATGACGCGGCCGTCCCGGAAGGCGCGCGGGCCGCGCCAGAACAGGCCGGTGTAGCCGGCCAGTTCACGCCCCGCGGTGGTCGGGCTGCCGAACCGCAGGGGAACGTCACGGAGGTTGGTGACGGCGCTCGTCCAGGTCAGCGCCCAGGAACCGGCGTCCGGGTCGACGTCGTGCACCTCGATGCGCCGCAGCTCGTCGGCCCACAGGTCCCCGTCGTGCGGGTGCCAGGTCAACCGCTCGGCGATCAGCGCCCGTTCCCCGTCGGAGCCGACCTCGTCGAAGGAGACGTGTGCCATGCAGCCGACCCGCTCGGGAAGTGCGAGGTACCCCTTGCCGTGCACATAGGTGTTGCCGCCCCACAGGTTCGCCCCCGACAGATGCGAGGCGGTGAGCGACAGGCCCTTGTGCCAGCGGTGGTCGTTGGGCCGGTAGCCGGTGACGATGCCGCCGGACAGGGTGCGCATCGGGTGGATGTACGGCTTCGGCGCCTCCCACGCTGCCTCGGGGGCGTAGACGTAGCTGAGCAGTTCGATGCCGGAGGCCCGGTCGATCAGCGTGACCCGGTCGCCGTGGGCGTGGACGATGCGCGGACCGGTCATGCGGAGACCTCCCGTGCGGCGTCCCACTCGGTACCGGCCTGGCCGGTCCGCTCGGTACCGGCCCGGCCGGCCCGGCCGGCGGGATCCGGCTCCGCCCCGCCGGGCGCCCAGCCCGGCGCCCCACCGTGCAGCGCCGTGTGGTACGGGTCCCCGGGACCGATCTCGCCCGCCCGCACCGTGGTGTCCGTGAACGCCGACTTGTAGAGCGCGCTGATCAGTTCCAGGCTGGTGCGCCCGTCGGCGCCGCTGGCACGGGGCCGCCGTCCCGCGCGCATGCTCGCGACCAGCTCACGCAGCTGCGCCAGATGAGAGCTGGGCACGTCCGGCCCGAAGTGCACCCACTCCGCGGCGTGTTCGCCGGGCACGTCGGGCGCCGGGGTGATGCGCCAGTCGGCGTTGGCATGGCCGTACAGGTGCGTGAGTTCCACGGTGGCCTGCTCGCAGTCGATGCGGATGCGACTGACCTCGGCGGGGCTGAGCACGCTGTTGACCACCGTCGCGAGCGCGCCGTTCTCGAAGCGCACCAGGGCGGTGGAGACGTCCTCGGTCTCCACGTCGTGGACCAGCCGCCCGGCCATGGCGCGCACCTCGTGCCACGGGCCGAGCAGATCCAGCAGCAGATCCATCTGGTGGATGCCGTGGCCCATGGCGGGCCCCCCGCCCTCGGTGTCCCAGCGGCCCCGCCAGGGCACGGCGTAATACGCGCTGTCCCGGTACCAGGTGGTCTGGCAGTGCGCGACCAGCGGCCGTCCCATGGCCCGCTCGGCGAGCAGCCGCCGGATGTGCCGGGCGCCCGAGCCGAAGCGGTGCTGGAAGACGATCGAGGCGTAGGGGCCGCCGTCGGTGCCCTCGGCGGCCTCCACGGCGGCGTAGTCGGCGAGCGAGGGCACCGGTGGTTTCTCGCACCACACCCACGCCCCGGCGTGCAGCGCGGCGAGGGTCTGTTCGCGGTGCAGGGTGGGCGGGGTGCAGATGGTGACCAGGTCGGGCCGCTGTTCGCGGAGCATCCGGTCGAGGTCGGTATAGCCGTGCGGAACGCCGCCCTCCGCGCAGAACGCCTCGACGGAGCCGGCGTCCACGTCGACGGCGGCGACCACCTCGGCCTCGCCCTCCTCGGCCAGCCGGGCGAACGCGGGCAGATGGGAGCCGCGCGCGATGGCGCCGGTGCCGACGACGGCCGCCCGGATGCGGCGGCCGGCGAACGGAGCCGACGGGGGCCGGGAGTTGCCCGGCGGGACGGTGGACGGCGACATGAGGTGATCAACCCCCCAGCGGGTTAGCAAGCGCTTTCTCCTGCGCCGCAACGTACGAGCCGGTACGACGGCCGGTCAACACCCAATCACCCCCGCTCCCGACCGGCCAGAGCCAGGTGGCCCAGATGGTCAAGGAACGGTCAATGAGCGGCCAAGAAAGGCCCGTGACACGCATGTCACAGCGGGGCGCTAGGCTGGCGCTTCGCACACCTGATCACCGCGAACCGCGGTGCGGGTGTGCCCGTTTGGCCTTGCCCTCCCACCATCAGCGCTTGGACGCCGCCACTCCATGTCTTGGTTCGAATCCCTCATCCTCGGGCTGGTCCAGGGGCTGACCGAGTTCCTGCCTGTCTCCTCCAGTGCCCATCTGCGGCTGACCGCCGCGTTCTCCGGCTGGAAGGACCCGGGCGCGGCCTTCACGGCGATCACCCAGATCGGCACGGAGACCGCCACACTGATCTACTTCCGCAAGGACATCGGCCGGATCGTGTCAGCCTGGGCCCGTTCCCTGGTGAACAAGACGATGCGGGGCGACCACGACGCCCGGATGGGCTGGCTGGTGATCGCAGGCTCGATACCCATCGGCCTGCTCGGCGTGACCCTCAAGGACCAGATCGAGGGGCCGTTCCGCGATCTGCGGGTCACCGCGACCACGCTGATCGTGATCGGCGTGGTGATCGGCGTCGCCGACCGGCTGGCGGCGCGGGACGAGAAGGGCGGCCGGCACCGCGCGCCCAAGCAGCGCAAATCGCTGGAGGACATGAGCGTCAAGGAGGGCCTGATCTACGGCCTCTGCCAGGCCTGCGCCCTCGTCCCGGGCGTCTCCCGTTCCGGCGCCACCATCAGCGGCGGTCTGTTCATGGGCTACCGGCGCGAGGCCGCGGCCCGCTACTCCTTCCTCCTGGCCATCCCGGCGGTGCTGGGCTCCGGGGTGTTCGAGGTCAAGGACGCGCTGGAGACCGACCACGTGGACTGGGGGCCGACACTGTTCGCGACGGGGATCGCGTTCGCGTCGGGATTCGCGGTGATCACCTGGTTCATGAAGTGGATCTCCAGCAAGAGTTTCATGCCGTTCGTCTGGTACCGCGTCGCCCTCGGCATCGCGATCATCGGACTGGTGGCGACGGGCGTGCTCAGCCCGCACGCGGCCGAGTCGGCGGGCTGACCCGGCACCGCGTCCGACACTCCGCCAAATCGGCTGTTCGGCACGGCAGTTGCGCCCGTGTCCAGCCGTACCCGTGACCAACTCCATACGGGTTGCGTAGCTGCCCGGTAGCGCAGCGTCAGTGCCCTCGCCTACGCTTGGCGGCATGTCCCCCGATTCCGTGGCCCCTGGTTCCGTGCGCTCTGCTGCCGAGTTGAACGAGCAGATCCGCGCGCTGTGGCTGCGCGCGGGCGGCAGGCTGTCCGCGCAGGAGCGCGCCGAGTACGAGCTGCTGGTCGTGAGGTGGGCCGCGGCCATTCGCGGCGAGATCATCGAGGCGGCCTGACGCGGCGCGCGGCGACAACCCGTCGGCGACGACGTACCGGGGTCCGCCCGTCCCGCCGTGCCCCGCATGACGTCTCGTTCGTCCTGCTGTCTCGGTCGTCCGGCCGCCCTGTCGTCTTCTTCCAGCCGTCAGGTCGTCGCACGGCTCTTGGCTCCGCGCGCCCCGTGCCCAACACTGACCCGATGACACAGCGTGTGGAACTCGCCACCGTGCTGGACCGGCTGGCCGTGGACGGGCTGATCACCGAGTACGCGGTGGCGGTGGACGACGGCGACTGGACGGCGTACCGCGCGCTGTTCGCCCCGGACGGCCGGGCCGACTACCGCTCGGCGGGCGGTATCGAGGGGGACGCCGGCCGGGTCGCCGACTGGCTCGCCGAGAGCCTGCGGATCTTCCCCATGCGGCAGCATCTGATCGTCAACCGGCGGCTGCGGTTCGGGGTCCTGGCACAGGACACCGGCGACATGGCTCAGGTGCAGGCCGACTACCTCAACCCCATGCGTTTCAGCAGCGGCGGCCGGGAGACGCCCGGCGCCTCCACCGCCCCGGACTTCGTCTGCGGCGGGCGCTACTCGTTCGGGCTGGTGCGGACCGCGGAGGGCTGGCGGCTGACGGACGTCGTCGTCCAGGAGAAGTGGCGGCAGTTGCCCGGCCCGTCCACCGGCGGGTGAGCACGGGCGGGGATGATCACCGGGGCCGATGGCCCCCTGTCGGAGATCGGCTCCGGGCGCGCACACTGGAGCCACCCGCTGGGTAGGGAGCCGCCGTATGAAGACCTTGGATCACTGGCTCACCTCCCCCTGGCGCCGCTGCGTCGTCGCCGCGCTCGCCGGTGCGCTGCCCGTGCTCGCCTTCCCGGCGCCGTCCCTGTGGTGGTTCGCCTATGTCGCCCTGGTGCCGTGGATGCTGCTCGCGCGCTCCGCGCCGACCGGGAAGCGGGCGGCCTACGACGGCTGGTGCGGAGGGCTCGGCTACATGGTGGCCGTGCACCACTGGCTGCTGCCGAGCCTGCATGTGTTCATCTTCCTGATCGCCGGAATCCTCGGTGCGCTGTGGGTGCCCTGGGGCTGGCTGGTGCGGCGGCTGCTGAGCGGAGTGCCGTCCCGGGCCCGGGCCGCGGCCGCGTTCCTGGTGCTGCCGTCGGGCTGGCTGGCGGTCGAGCTGGTGCGGTCCTGGCAGGGGCTCGGCGGGCCGTGGGGCATGCTCGGCGCCAGTCAGTGGCAGGTGGAACCGGCGCTGCGGCTCGCGTCGATCGGCGGAGTGTGGCTGCTGAGCTTCCTGGTGGTCGCCGTCAATGTGGCCGTCACCCTGCTGATATCGGTGCGGGCGGCCCGTGTGCCCGCCCTGGCCTCACTGCTCGCCACGGCCGCCGCGACCTCGGTGGCCTGGGTGTGGGCACCGCGCCCCGACGTGGACGGCAGGGTCCGCATAGCCGTCGTCCAGCCCGGCCTGATCGGAGGCACCGACGGCCCCGACCGGCGTTTCGACCGCGAGGAGCAGCTCACCCGGCAACTCGTCGGGCAGCACATCGACCTGATCGTCTGGGGCGAGAGCAGCGTCGGCTTCGACCTGGGCCAGCGACCCGACCTGGCCAGGCGGATCACCGCGCTGTCGCGCGACACGAAGGCAGACATCCTGGTCAACGTGGACGCCCGGCGCTCCGACCGGCCCGGCATCTACAAGAGCGCGATCCTGGTCGGCCCCCACGGGCTGACCGGCGACCGGTACGACAAGATGCGGCTCGTCCCGTTCGGCGAGTACATACCGGCGCGCTCCCTGCTCGGCTGGGCGACCTCGGTGGGCAAGGCGGCGGGCGAGAACCGGCAGCGCGGCACCGAGCAGGTGGTGATGAACGTCGGGCACGGGCTGCGCATCGGTCCGCTGATCTGCTTCGAGACCGCGTTCCCCGACATGAGCCGCCACCTCGCCGCGGACGGCGCCGATGTACTGGTCGGCCAGTCCGCGACATCGACCTTCCAGCACAGCTGGGCCCCCGAGCAGCACGCCTCGCTCGGCGCGCTGCGGGCCGCGGAGACCGGCCGCCCGATGGTGCACGCCACTCTGACCGGCGTCTCCGCCGTCTACGGCCCGCGCGGCGAGCGCATCGGCCCCTGGCTCGGCACCGGCGCGAGCACGGCCCAGGTGTACGAGGTGCCGCTCGCGCACGGGATCACACCGTACGTCCGCTTCGGCGACTGGCCGGTGCACGGCGCGCTGCTGGTGCTGCTGGCGATGTGCGCCACGGAGGGCTTCCGGGCGGTCAGGCCGCGCCGGACCGCTCCTGAACCGCACGTACCACCCGCTCGCACAGTTCGTGAGTCGCCAGCGCATCCCGGGCGCTGAGCACCTTCCCGTCCCGTACGGCGCCGAGGAAGGCGAGGACCGCCTGCTCGATGCCGCGCTGCCGGGCCACCGGCACCCAGTCGCCGCGCCGCCGCACGGTGGGCTGGCCCTTGTGGTCGATCACCTCGGCGAGGTTGAGGACCTGGCGCTTGGTGTCCTGCCCGGAGACCTCCAGGATCTCCTCGGTCGAGCCGTTGAGCCGGTTCATCACGCCGAGCGCGGTGAAGCCGTCGCCGGCGAGCTGGAGGACGACATGGTGCAGCAGGCCGTCCTGGACGCGGGCGCGCACGGTGACGTCGTCGACCGGGCCGGGCACCAGGAAGCGCAGGGTGTCCACGACATGGATGAAGTCGTCGAGGATCATCAGGCGGGGCTCCTCGGGCAGCCCGACGCGGTTCTTCTGCATGAGGATCAGCTCACGCGGATGGTCGGCGCACTGTGCGTACCCGGGGGCGTAGCGCCGGTTGAAGCCGACCGCGAGGGACACGCCCTGCTGTTCGGCGAGGGCGACGAGCCGTTCGGACTCGTCGAGGCGGTAGGCGAGCGGCTTGTCGACGTAGGTGGGGACACCCGCCTCCAGCAGCCTGGCGACGATCTCGGGGTGCACCGGCGTGGGCGCGTGCACGAAGGCGGCGTCCAGGTCCTGGGCGATCAGGTGGTCGAGGTCGGCGTGCCGCTGCCCGGACGGGAGGTGCAGACCGTCGGCGACCCGGGTGAGGGTCGCCGCGGTGCGGGTCTGCACATGGAGTTCGACGCCGGGCTGGACTGCCAGAACCGGCAGATATGCCTTCTGCGCGATGTCGCCGAGTCCGATGCAGCCGACCTTCACGGGCGCTCCTTGCGGTTGCCTGACATTGCCTTCCGGCAGCATACGGGGGCCGGCGGACCCGCCCCCTGGCGGATGTCGGCACCCCGGGAGAGGATTCCGGGCATGACAACCGACCGCAACGAACCCGCCCAGGACGCCGGCGAGCGCGCCATGCTGGAGGGCTGGCTGGAGTACCACCGCCGGACGCTGGCCTGGAAATGCGAGGGGCTGACCGACGAACAGCTCAGGACCGCCTCCGTCCCGCCGTCCGAACTGTCGCTGTTGGGACTGGTGCGGCACATGGCGGACGTGGAGAGGAACTGGTTCCGCAAGGTGCTCGTGGCCGACGACCCCGGCCCGATCTACTGGAGCAAGGAGGACCCGGACGGTGAGTTCCACCTCACCGAGGCCGACACCTGGGCGGAGGCGAACGCCACGTGGCAGGCGGAGATACAGGTCGCCCGGAGCAACGCGGCCGGCTTAGCGCTCGACGAGCTCTCCAAGGGCCGCAGCAGGTTCTCCGACGAGCCGTTCAGCCTGCGCTGGATCCTCACCCACATGATCGAGGAGTACGCCCGCCACAACGGGCACGCCGATCTGCTCCGTGAGCGGATCGACGGGTCCACCGGGGACTGACGCGGCGTCAACCCTGGGCCGCCTCTTCGCTCGAAGAGGTTACGACGTCCCCGGCATGGAGCACGTCGGAGCGGCCGGGTGTTCCCTGCCGGGCCGCCGAACCAGCAGAGTGACGCGGGTGCATCGAACGACGACCACCGCAGCGCTCCTGGTCACCGTGGCCGCAGCGGCTCTCTCCGGCTGTATGACCGTCCAGCGCCCTGCCGTGCCCGGGCCGTCGGCGGCCCCCTCCCCGCTCTCGGCGCCGGGGCCGGACGGCTCCACCCGGCCCCGGGCCGTGCAGGCCCCGGCCCGGGAGGCTCTGGAGGTGACCGGACCCTCACGGCGGGCCAGCCCCGGCGAAGGGCACCCGGACGGGGCCACCGCGGCTCCCGCACCCGTCCACCGCCACACACTCCCGGACTCACGGCCACACCCTGCGCCGCGGCCCCCGGTGGACGTCCCCACGGTTCCCGACGCGTCCGGGATCTCCCGCACCGTGCGCAGGAACACCGATGTGTGCGCGCTGGGCAGGAAGTACGGCGGATGGCGCCCGGACAGCCCCGAGTCGACCGTCTGCGAGCGGGCGTACAAGCCGTGAGGACGCCGTGCCGTGAACCGGCACCTCGCCGGTCCGGTGCCTCCTCGGTCCGTTGCTACGGCCCCTCCCCCAGCGTCAGCTCCAGTCGGCTGATCTCCGCCCGGACCCCGTCGCCGTAGCCGTAGCCGTCGTGGGCGAGGGCGTCGGCGGCGCGGCGGGCCCTGCGCAGATGGCTGCGCGCTGCCTCGGGGCGGCCCAGCCTCGCATAGTCCGCCGCGAGGTCGAGGTGGAGGGCCGGGGTGAGGGCGCGCACGGCGCGCACGGCGAGCAGGGCCGGGAGGTCGGCGGCGGAGGCCTCGGTGAGTTCCTCCGCCGCCGACAACGCCCGCAGGTCCCACGCCAGTTCGTCGGCCGGGTCGTCGTGGGTGTCGGCCAGGTAGTGGGCCAGGGTGCACCGGTGCAGGGCGTCCCCGTGCTCGCCGAGTTCGCCCCACAGGGCCAGCAGCCGGTCCCGTGCCTCCTCGCGGTCCCCGGCGTGGTGCAGCATGACGACCTGCCCGATCCGCGTGAGCACGGCGTCCGGCGCCGCATGCCCCTGTCGCTCCGCCACCGCACCCTCCGCGCCCTCGTCCGCTGTGCCCTCCGACAGTAGGGCGTGTCCGACACTTCGCGTCGGATCAGCGCGCGGCGTCCGGTGCGGTGCAGGAAGTACTCCCGGCCGCATTGCCGCCGGCGCCGGTCAGCCCAGGTCGGGGATGGTCCAGTCGATCGGGTCGTGACCCTGCTCGGCCACCGCCGCGCTGATCTGGGTGAAGGGGCGGGAGCCGAAGAACTTCTTGGCGGACAGCGGCGAAGGGTGGGCGCCCTTCACCACGACGTGCCGGGTCTCGTCGATCAGCGGGAGCTTCTTCTGGGCGTAGTTGCCCCACAGCACGAACACCGCGGGGTCGGGGCGGCCTGCCACCGCGCGGATCACCGCGTCGGTGAACTTCTCCCAGCCGCGGCCCTTGTGCGAGTTGGCCTCGCCGGAGCGGACCGTGAGCACCGCGTTGAGCAGCAGGACGCCCTGCTCGGCCCACGGCATCAGATAGCCGTTGTCCGGGATCGGCGTGCCCAGTTCCTCCTTCATCTCCTTGTAGATGTTGCGCAGCGACGGCGGGACCTTGACGCCGGGGCGGACCGAGAAGCACAGGCCGTGACCCTGGCCCTCGCCGTGATAGGGGTCCTGGCCGAGGACCAGGACCTTCACCTTGTCGTACGGCGTGGCCTCCAGCGCGGCGAAGACCTCCTCGCGCGGCGGATAGACGGGGCCGTTCGCCCGCTCCTCCTCGACGAACTCGGTGAGCTCCTTGAAGTAGGGCTGCTGCAGTTCGTCGCCCAGCACGGAGCGCCAGGACTCGGGCAGCATGGCGAGGTCGGTCACGTCAACGTCCTTACGATGTTCGGTCACTTCGAAGGTCCGGCGCAGGTCCGGTCCGGGGTCCGTCGCGGCGAGGTCCCCATGGATCCAGAACCTACAGGCGCCCACTGACAATCGGCCCCCGGACGGGTGAAGCCGTGCGCTGCCGACGGCCTCGGCCTACCAGCTCGTCTTGCGGTGCAGGACCCACATCATCATGATCGTCGACGGGTCGAGAGCCTGTTCGCCGCCCGAGATGTCGTCGCTGGCGCCGACGTACTGTCTGCCCTGCCACAGCGGCAGCAGCCGCACGTCGTCGGCCAGGATCTGCTGGGCCCGCTGGAACTGCTTGACCACGGCGGCCCGGTCGCCCTCCCGCCGGGACTTCGGCAGCAGCACGTCGGTGATCTCCCGCGCCGGGTACGGCGTACCGAGGGCGTTGCGCGCGCCGACGAACGGGGCGATGAAGTTGTCCGCGTCGGGGAAGTCGGGGGACCAGCCGCGCCCGAACACCGGATACTCGCCCTTCTCGTACCCGGCCACGTACGTCTTCCAGGGACGGCTCCGGAGGGTGACGGTGAACAGCCCGGAGCCGTCGAGCTGCCGTTTGAGCTCGGCGAACTCCGCCGCGGTCGCGGAGCCGTAGCGGTCGGTGGTGAACCAGAGGGTGAGCGGGACCCGCTTGTGGATGCCCGCCGCGGCGAGGAGGGTGCGGGCCTTATCGGTGCTGGGGTCGCCGAAGGCGTCGCCGAACACGGCGGTGTGGCCGGTGAGGCCCGAGGGGACCATGGAGTACAGGGGGTCCACGGTGTCCTTGTAGACCTTGTGGGCGATCGCCGAACGGTCCACGATCTGGGCGACGGCCTTGCGGACGGCGGGCTTCGCGGCCCAGGGGTCCTTGGGGTTGAACACCAGGTAGCTGATGTCGGTGCCGCTGCCCTCGACGAGTTGGAGCCCGGAGCCGGGGCCCTCGTCCTGGAGGGCGACGATGCCGTCGGCGGCGAGGCCGCGGTAGGTGACGTCGATGTGCCCGTCGCGCAGGGCCTTGACCATGGCGGCCGAGTCCTGGAAGTAGCGGATGGTGACGGCGTCGTTCTGTCTGCGGGCGAACCCCTTGTAGTGCTCGTTGCGGATGAGCCGGGCCTGCTTGCCCTCCTCGTACGACTGAAGCTTGTAGGGCCCGGAGCCGCGCGCGCCGCCGTCCTTGCGGAGGGAGTGCGCCGGGTAGTCGTCGGGGTCGACGATCGACATGGCCGGGGTGGCGAGCACGAACGGGAAGGTGGCGTCGGGCCTGCCGAGACGGAAGACCACCTCGCGCTCGCCCAGGGCCTGCACCCGGTCGAGGCTGCCGAGCAGCCCGGCGGGTCCGGTGGGGGCGTTGACGGCGCGTATGCGCTCGATCGATCGCTTGACGGCCTGCGCGTCGAGCGGGTCGCCGTCGGAGAAGGTCAGGCCGACGCGCAGTACACAGCGGTACGTGGTGTCGGAGCTGTCGGTGAACCTGCAGCTGTCGGCGGCGTCGGGCCGGGGCGTGGTCGCACCGACGGGATAGGCGAGCAGCGTCTGGTAGATGTTGCGGAACAGCTCCCAGGAGCCGTCCCAGGAGGCGGCGGGGTCCAGTGTGCTGGGCGCGCTGGTGGTGCCCACCACGATGGGCCCGGAGCTGCCGGACCTCTGCGTGGAGAACACCCCGCATCCGGCCACCAGGAGCGACATGGACGCGATGAGCGCCGCTCGCCGGAGGCCTCGGTTCCGTCTGTACACGCGCACGCTCCTCGATCCGCCGTCACCAAGGGTCGGCAGACCCTACCGCAGCGTGACGGATGGTGAACCTGGTTCGCGAGGGTTTGTGAACCGGCCTTGATCAGGTGGTTCATGACGACGTTGTCATCCGGCCGTGTGTCTCGTGGACCCCTCCCGTACGACGACGAGGGCGCCGTCCCCGTCAGGGGAGCGGCACCCTCGTGAACCCGTAGGTCACGTTCGCAATGTCCGGAACTCCGGGTCGGACAGGGTCCGGAATCAGCCCACGCCGGCGTTGAGGAAGATGCCGCCGTCGACGACCAGCGTCTGCCCGGTGATCCAGTCGGACTGCGTGGAGGTGAGGAACGCGGCGGCGCCGCCGATGTCGGCGGGCACCCCGAGCCTGCCCAGCGGGTAGGAGGCGGCCGCCTCCTCCTCGCGCCCTTCGTACAGGGCCTGGGCGAACTTCGTCTTGACGACGGCCGGGGCGATCGCGTTGACCCGCACCCGGGGCGCGAACTCGTGCGCCAGCTGCTGGGTCAGGTTGATCATCGCGGCCTTGCTGACGCCGTAGGCGCCGATGAAGGGCGAGGGCGAGAGACCGGCGATGGAGGCTATGTTGACGATGGCGCCGCCGTTGTCCTTCTGCCAGGCGTGCCAGGTCTTCTGGGCGAAGCCGAGCGCGGAGATCACATTGGTCTCGAACACCTTGCGGGCCACGTTCAGGTCGAGGTCGGCCATCGGCCCGAACACCGGGTTGGTCCCGGCGTTGTTGACCAGGAAGTCGACGCGCCCGAACGCCTCCATGGCGCGCCCGACGGCCTCAGTCTGGTGCTCCAGATCGTGCGCCTTGCCGGCGACGCCGATGACCCGCTCGGAGCCCAGCCTTTCGACGGCCTCCTTGAGAGCCTCCTCGTTGCGCCCGGTGATGCACACCCGGTCACCCCGGGCCACCAGCGCCTCGGCGACGCCGTAGCCGATACCGCGACTGGCGCCGGTGACCAGAGCGGCCTTGCCGGAGAGCTCGGGGAGTTGCGAAGTCATGTTCCGGTTTCCTTGATCGGTCTGTGGGACGGTGTGTGGATCGGTGGCAGGTGCCGGCCGATACGGCCAGCCGATCCGAACGGTCGACCGGCAGTCCGACCGGATCGGCCGGATCGGCCGCACGTCGCCTGGCCGGTCGGCAGTCAGCCCGGCCGGTCGGCAGCCGGCCCGGCCGGTCGGCAGTCAGCCCGGCCGGCCGGGCCGCCCGCCGGCCCGATCGACCGGCGGTCCGGCCGTCTGCGGCATGATCCGCCGGACAGGCCCTAGTTGAGGGGCCCGCCCGCAACGTACAGCACCTGGCCGGAGACGAATCCGGCGCTCTCGCCGGTGAAGAAGGCGATCGCGTCGGCGATGTCGTCGGGCTCGCCCACGCGCTGCACCGGGATCTGGGTGGCGGCCGCGGCCTTGAACTCCTCGAAGCCCATGCCGACGCGCGCGGCGGTCGCGGCGGTCATGTCGGTGGCGATGAAGCCGGGGGCGACGGCGTTGGCGGTGATGCCGAACTTGCCCAGCTCGATGGCGAGGGTCTTGGTGAAGCCCTGGAGGCCGGACTTGGCGGCCGAGTAGTTGGCCTGGCCGCGGTTGCCGAGCGCCGAGGACGACGAGAGGTTCACGATCCGGCCGAAGCCCGCGTCGACCATGTGCTTCTGGACGGCCTTGGTCATCAGGAACGAGCCGCGCAGATGCACGTTCAGGACCGTGTCCCAGTCCGCGGCGCTCATCTTGAACAGCAGGTTGTCGCGCAGCACGCCCGCGTTGTTGACGAGGATCGTCGGCGCGCCGAGTTCCTCGGCGACCCGGGCGATCGCCGCCTCCACCTGCGCCTCGTCGGAGACGTCGGCACCGATCGCGAGGGCCCGGCCACCGGCCGCGGTGATCTTCTCCACCGTGTCCTTGCAGGCGGCCTCGTCGAGATCGATCACCGCGACCGCCCTGCCCTCGGCGGCCAGTCGTACGGCGGTGGCTGCACCGATACCGCGCGCAGCGCCGGTGACTACGGCGACCCGCTGCTCAGTGGTGGTCATCGCTGAATTCTCCTCGCCCTCGAGAAAGCCTTGTCGGCAGATCTGGTCCGCGGCTCCCACGGTACGCCCGACAGTGAGCGACCGCTTAGTACCTTCGGCACACGAGACGCTAGAAGTCCTGGCACTCGGTGTCAACGGGGTGCACGGCGGGTGTGATTCATCACCTGACGAGGAGAGCGAGCAGCCGTTCGGTCTCGGCGGCCGGGTCGGTGGTGAGCCCGGTGTGCACGGGACCCGGCTGCACGATCGTGGAGCGGGGCGCGATCAGCCAGCGGAACCGCCGCCCGGCGTCGTCGAGTCCGGCCTGGCCCGCCATGTCGCCGCCGGTGCACACGCTCTCCACACCGGCCAGGGCGGCCCGGACGCCCGCGGTGTCCGCGTCCGGGTCGAGGGCCAGCAGCCTGGCCTCGTCGAGATGGGTGCGGGCGCCGAGGTAGGAGCGGGCACGGCAGTAGACCAGCACTCCGGCGTTGATGCACTCCCCGCGCTCCACACGGGGCACGACGCGCAGCAGGGCGTACTCGAACACGTCCCGGTCGCCGCCCTGGCCCGCCCGGGTGATGTGGCGCTCGGCCACATGTCCGGCGATGTGGAGGTGGTGCTCGGTCATGTCTTCCCTCCGGTGGTGGACCGGTGACCTGCGTCCGCGGTGGATGCGATGCCGGTGATGCGTTCGTGGACGAGGGCGGCGCGGGCGAGCAGGGGCCGGGCGTAGGCATGCCGGAGCTCGTCGGGGGTGTCGAACCCGGGCTCGCCGTGCAGCCAGACGTCGGGGATCTCCGCCGTGACCTCCGCCAGGAGCTGCGCTGTGACCAGGGGCGCGAGGTCCGCGGCGGCGGAGGCGACATCCGGGGCGAAGCGGGCGAGGGCGTGGTCGGAGGCGTCGTAGGGGCGGGCGGCGGAGGTCTCGGCGCCGGGCCAGTTGTGGTGCCAGATCATGGTGGCGCCGTGGTCGATGAGCCAGAGTTCACCGCGCCGCACCAGCAGGTTGGGATTGCGCCAGGACCGGTCGACGTTGTTGATCAGCGCGTCGAACCAGACGATCCGCCCGGCCTCCGCGCGGCTCACCGGGAAGGCGAGGGGGTCGAAGCCGAGGGCTCCGGAGAGGAAGTCCATGCCGAGATTGGTGCCGCCGCTGGAGCGCAGCAGTTCCTGCACCTCCGGGTCGGGCTCACCGAGTCCCAGCACCGGATCGAGGCCCACGGTCACCAGGCGCGGCACCCGGAACCCGAGCCGTCTGGCCAGCTCCCCGCACAGCACTTCGGCGACCAGTGTCTTGCGGCCCTGTCCCGCACCGGTGAACTTCATGACGTAGACACCGAGGTCGTCCGCCTCGACGAGCCCCGGCAGCGAACCGCCCTCACGCAGCGGCGTGATGTAGCGGGTCGCGATCACCTCTTTCAACATCTTCCAAGGCTAACGAAGGGTGATCGCGGGCGAGGAACGCCCGAGCCGACGTGCCGATGTCACCACGCACTTTCCTGAGTCCGGAACGGGACGTCGCCGCCGACACCCTGCCGCCCAGGGCATCGGCCGCAGGCGGTCTCGCTCTGCGTCCCGGTCTCACGCGGCGGTGCCGTCGGCCTCCATGGTCATGCGGGCCACGTGGAGCGCGAGGTAAGAGACCTCGTCCTCGGTCAGATGCTCTCCCAGACGCAGCTCGATAACTGTCGCCAGCTGCTGCGCGGTGTGGGTCGCCTCCGGGTAGTGGTCGCGGATGCCCTTGCCGAGCGTGGACTCCTGGCCCTTGAGCTGCTGATGCTGCTGGACCCGTACGAAGAGGTAGCGCACGTGGGTGATGAACCTCGCCGCGCTCATGGACTCGTGGGAGACGTCCAGCCCGTACCGCTCCCGTACGACGGCGAGCATCTGCTGGATGACCCCGGTCATCGTGTAGGTGAACGACAGGTCGCCCGAGACGAAGCCTGCGTTGACCAGGTGCAACGCGAGCGCGGTCGCCTCGGAGGGGTCCAGTTTCGGGTTCACGCGTTCGTTGATCGCCTGCAGCAGGAGCTGCGCCTGGGCGTACTCGGTGGCGTAGAGGGTCTGTACCTCGGCGCGCAGCGGATACTCGATGGTGATGCCTCGCGCGGCCCGGTCCAGCGCGCCGGCGACGTGGTCGGCGACGGCGATGGCGAGGGTGGGGCGAGTGGAGTCGCGTCGCTCGATGCCGACCTCGCTGAGGGCGATCACGACGGCCCGCAGGACCTCCTCGCTGATGAGGGCGAGGGCCTCGGCCAGATGGTCGGGGTCGCGGCCGTCGGCCGGGACGAAGACGCGCTCGATCAGCGCGTCGTCGACGCGCTTGCCCTGGCGAGCGCCGAAGCCGATGCCGAGCCCGGTGAGGATGACCTCTTGGCCCTTCTCGTCGCGCGCGAGGACCACGTTGTTGTTGAGGACGCGCAGCGCCTTCACTGCCGGCCCTCCTTTCTGTCCATGTCCCATCCTCTCTTGAACCGACACGGCGCGCGCACGCCTCCCTCAAGGGGCCGCGTGCGCGCGCCGCGTCAATGGCGGGTCATCACCGCCGCACGGTCACCACCGGGGCGCCGACGGCGACGTCCTGCCCCGCGTGCGGCTCGACCGAGGCGACGTTCGCGGTGTTGAGGACGGTCATGAGCGTGACGGTCGGGTGCCCCGCGGCGCGCACGGCGTCGAGGTCGACCTCGGCGAGGTGGTCGCCGACAGCGACCTGCTGGCCGACCGCGACGCGCACCTCGAAGCCGTCGCCCTTCATCTGCACCGTGTCGATACCGATGTGGATGAGCACCTCGATACCGTCCGCGGTGCGGATTCCGAAGGCGTGGCCGGTGTTGGCGACGGTGATCAGCTCACCGGCGACCGGGGCGACGACGTGGCCGTCGGCGGGCTCGATGCCGACGCCCTCACCGAGCGCACGGGAGGAGAAGACCGGGTCCTCGATCTCGCCGAGGCCGACCACACGACCCGCGACCGGCGCCGCGAGCTCAGTGCTCTTCCCGGCACCGGCGGACACACCGGCCGCGCCGGCGGACACCGCGGCGGAGCCGACGGTGGCAGCGGCAGCCGCGGTGGCGCCGACTGCGACGAGCTCGCGCTCAGCGACCTCGGCGCGGGCGGCGGGCACTGCCGCCTCGCCGCGGGCCGCGGCCTCGGCGGCGTCGCGCTCGGCGTTGGCCTCGGCGCGCTCCTCCTTGGTGCGGTAGTCGGAGAAGACCACGAGCGCCATCGAGGTGATGAAGGCCGCCGAGATCGCGATGATGTACTTGATCATCGGGTTGAAGACCGGGATGGTCAGCACGGAGGTGAAGGCGAAGGCATTGGTGTTCACGCCGCCCAGGAGGCCGATGACCACACCACCGACGAGGCAGCCCACGAGCATGCGCGGGTAGATCCGCTTGAAGCGCAGGTGGATGCCGTACAGCGACGGCTCGGAGATACCGCCGAGCAGACCCGCGGCGAGAGCACCGGTGGCGGTCTGGCGCATGTCCTTCTCACGGTGCCGGATCGACAGCAGCAGGACACCGGCGGTCGCGCCGAAGCAGGCGAAGTTCCACGTGCCCATGGGGCCCTGGATGAAGTCGTACCCGAGGGTGTTGATGTTCACGAGCATGAGCGCGTTCAGCGGCCAGTGCAGACCCAGCGGCACCAGGAACGGGTACAGCATCGGGATGACGATCGCGAAGACGATCGGGGCGTTGCTGTTCAGCCAGGACAGACCCGTGCCGAGGCCGTTGCCGGCCCAGATGCCCAGCGGGCCGATGAGGAAGGCGGTGAGCGGGATCATGATCAGCATGCTGAAGAACGGCACGAAGACCATCTGCACGTTCTCGGGGAAGATCCGCTTCAGGCCCTTGTAGACCACGGCGAGCAGGGCGACCATCAGCAGCGGCACGAACACCTGGCCGCCGTAGTCGTTGAGCTGCATCGGCAGCCCGAAGACGTGCGCCACGGACTCCGTGGTGCCCAGCGTGTGGTTGATGTGGGTCTCGACGCCGGGGGTCTTGGACCCGATCATGCCGCTGAAGTTCGGGGTCATGATCGCGGCCATCACCGTGGCGCCGAGCCACGGGTCGACCTTCAGCTTCTTGGCTGCGTTGTACGCGACCATGATCGGCAGGAAGTACAGCACCGAGCGCCACATCGCGTCGACGAACACCCAGGTGGCGGACTTGTTCGCGGCACGGAAGTCGACCAGGCCGAAGGCGTCGAGCATCGAGGCGATCGCGATGATCAGCGAGGCCCCGAGCAGCACGCCCAGGAGCGGGCGGAACGAGTCGGAGAGGTACTCGAAGAAGTTGTCGAGCCAGGCGAAGCGACCGCGGCCCTTGGCCCGGATCGCGGCCTTGACGTCGGCGTCGGACTGCGGGCGGGGCGTGCCGCCGCCGCGCATCGACGGCAGATTCATGATGTCGGAGTAGACGCCCGCAACGGCTCCGCCGATCACGATCTGGAAGCGGTCGCCGGACTGCGGCACGGTGCCCATGACGCCGCTGAGGGCGTCGAGGGCGGCCTGGTCGACCTTCTTCCCGTCATGGAGCTGGAAGCGCAGCCGCGTCGCGCAGTGCGTGAGGCTCTCGATGTTCTCGGGTCCGCCTACGCCGCGGAGGATCTGCTCCGCCAGCGCCTCGGGCCCCTGTGCCGGTGTGTTCATGATGCGTCCCTGCATCCCTGTTCTGCCGTCTTGCATCGGTCTGCGATCTCTCACGCCCGGATCCGGGCAACAAAAAAGGCCCGGGTCGCGCCAACGGGCGCTTCCCAGGCCTTGCCTCCCCTCAAACGGACGCCGCCGTGGCATCGCATGCAGCGATGACGGTGACGTCCTCGGAGAGTAACAATCCTGCGATCGAGATCGATCAGGTGTCACCTTAGCACCGGGCACGGCGGGTGCAGGTCGCTACGGAGGTGCGACATAGGACACATCTTCCGCATGATCACAGGGCTGATCGGCATGGTCCCCGCAATTTAAGTCAGTCGGTTGAATTAATAGAGGGGATGCGGTTCAGTAGCGAGTGAGCCGAGGAGGCGGGATGAGGGCACGCAGTACCGCGACGCGGGCCGCGATCATGGCCGCTGCGGAACGGCTCTACGCCGAACACGGGCTGGCCATGGTCTCCAACCGGCAGATCGGCGAGGCAGCCGGGCAGGGCAACACCACGGTGGTCAGCTATCACTTCGGCAGCAGAACGGCGCTGATGCGCGCCATCATGGCCCAGCACGGACAGCGGATCGACAAGATCCGCCGGCGCCACGTCGAGGCCGTCGGGCACAGTGACGACGTGCGGGACTGGGTGCGCTGTCTGGTCCGGCCCGTGACCGAACATCTCGGCTCACTCGACCAGCCCTCCTGGCAGGCACGATTCGCCGTCCAGGTACTGACAGATCCACTCATGCGGGCTCTGGTCACCGACGAGTCCCTCACCCGCGAGAGCTTGCGGCACACGCTGCAGGAACTGGGGAGGTGCCTGGAGGAGACCACCCCCGCGCACGTACGCCGCGTGCGGGGCGACATGGCACGGGATCTGATCACGCATACCTGTGCGGAGCGGGAGCGCACGCTGGCAGCCGGAACTGCCGAGCCGAACACGTCATGGCAGAGCACGGCGCAGGCCCTGGAGGATGCGCTGGTGGGGCTGCTGACCGCTCCCACCACACCGGAGAAATGAGCTCTGCCGCCCTCACCGGCAAGGCCGCGGCACCGGCACCGGCACCGGCAGCACCCGCAGCACCCACAACGCTCCTGGCACAGTCCGGCCTTTACGACCCGAGCGCACGCTGACCGAGCTCCGTCCCGCGCGTACCCGCACCCGTCCGGCGGGACCGCGAGCACACCCCTGCCCGTGTCCGGCAACCGCGCCCCACCTCCTCACCTCCTCACCTCCTCACCTCCTCACCTCCTCACCTCCTCACCTCCTCACCGTCCCTCTGCCCATCCCCCACTCAGCAGGAGAACGCCATGAAGATCACAGTCGAGGAAGACAAATGCTGCGGCGCGGGGCAGTGCGTCCTGATCGCGCCGGAGGTCTTCGACCAGCGCGACGATGACGGCATCGTCATCCTGCTCGACGAGGACCCTGCCGCCGACCGGCACGAGCAGGTCCGCGAAGCGGCCGCCGTATGCCCGGCGTCCTGCATTCACCTGGACGAGTCGTGAGCGAGGTCAGCAGCGTGCTCGTCGTCGGAGCTTCGGCCGGCGGTCTGGCCACCGCGGAAGCTCTCCGCCGCAAGGGCTACACCGGAGCCATCACCCTCCTGGGCGCCGAACCCGAACTCCCCTACGACCGGCCTCCGCTGTCGAAGCAGGTGCTGAGCGGCGCCTGGGAGCCCGAGCGTGCACAGTTGCGTTCCGCAGAACAACTCACGTCTCTCCACGCCCGGTTCGACCTCGGCGATCCGGCCGTCGCCCTCGACTGCGAGCCGCGTCAGGTGACCACGGCGGCCGGCCGCACCCTCACCGCGGACGCGATCGTCATCGCGACGGGCGCCGACGCAGGCGAGTTGCCCATCCAGCAGGGTGTGGGCGGCACCCACGTCTTACGCGACCTGGGCGATGCCCTCGCCCTGCGCGCGGAACTGCTCCGCGCGCGCCGCGTGGCCGTGATCGGAGACGGGGTCCTGGGAGCGGAGACCGCGGCAACCGCGCGAGCGATGAGCCTCCACGTGACCCTGGTCGGCCCCCAGCCCGCGCCCCTCACCGGGCAACTCGGCCCTCTGGTGGCCTCACACCTTGCCCGACTGCACGCCCGCAACGGTGTCGAGCTGCGCAGCAACGTGACACCGGACAGCCTCTGTACCCGGGCGGGCAGGGTGACCGGAGTGCGGTTGAGCGACGGATCGGAGCTGGAAGCGGACGTCGTGGTGACCGCGGTCGGCTGCCGGCCGGCCACCCGCTGGCTCGAGGACAGCACCCTGGACCTGGACGACGGAGTGGTGTGCGACGCCTGCTGCCGTGCGGCTCCGGGAGTCTGGGCCGTGGGAGATGTGGCGCGCTGGTACCACGAAGGGCTGGGGCGCCATATCCGGCTGGAGAACAGGACCAACGCCTCCGAGCAGGCGCTCGCCGTCGCCGCGGACATTCTCGGCACCGGCCGCCCGTACAGGCCGGTGCCGTACTTCTGGACCGACCAGTTCGATGCCAAGCTCCAGGTCTACGGCCTCATCACGGCCGACGCCCGGGCCGAGATCGTCGAGGGCGATGCGGACAACGGGCGGTTCGTCGCCCGCTACAGCACCAGCACCGGGCCGCAAGGCGTGGTCGGCTGGAACATGCCGAAGCAGACCCGCCTCCACCGTGCATCGGTGGCAGCCCGATACACGCATGCTCCCCAGCCCGTCACCCCGTAGCCACCCCACCCCCCACCCCAGGAGTTCTCGGTGACCATCTCCGACGAAGCAGGCCAGAGCATTCCCGACTTCCCCCCGGTACGGTCCGCGGACTGCCCCTTCGCTCCCTCACCGCAACTGCGGGCGCTGGCCGGCCACGGGCCCCTCACGAAGGTGCGTTCCTGGGGAGGCTCGACGCCCTGGGCCGTGACCGGGCACGCCGAGCAGAAGGCGCTGCTGGCGGATCCGCGGCTGAGCGTGAATTTCGCCGCACCGAACTTCCCCAGCCCCATCGACCCGCAGCACAGCCATGGCGGCAGCCTCGACCTCAGCTTCGTCGGCATGGACGATCCCGAACACCTCCGGCTGCGCCGCATGATCAGCGGCACCTTCACCATCAAGCGCGTCGAGGCCATGCGGCCTGCCGTCCAGCAGATGACCGACGAATTCATCGACCGGATACTGACCGGCCCCAAGCCCGCTGACCTCGTCCAGGCACTCGCCCTGCCCCTGCCGTCCCTGGTGATCTCCCAGATGCTCGGAGTCCCTTATGCAGACCACGAGTTCTTCCAGACCAACAGCAAGGTCCTGGTCTCCGCCACGGCCACCGGAGCCGAGCGCGGAGCAGCACACACGGCTCTGACGGAGTATCTGGATGACCTGGTGTCCCAGAAGATCGCCCAGCCGTCCGAGGACCTGATCTCCCGTCTCGGTGAGCAGGTCACCAACGGCGAGCTCACGGCCCGGGAGGCCGCGACGATGGGAGTGCTGCTTCTGCTCGGCGGACACGAGACGACCGCCAACATGATCAGCCTCGGCACACTGACGCTGCTTCAGCACCCCGTGCAGCTTGCGGCGATCCGGGATGCCGAAGACCCGCAGGTCGTCGTCGACGCGGTGGAGGAACTGCTGCGATACCTCTCGATCGTGCACCTGGGACGCCGCCGCACGGCGCTGGAGGACATCGAGGTCGCCGGACAGACCATCTCGGCCGGTGAAGGCGTCATCCTGCTGGGCGAGTTGGCCAACCGCGACCCCAAGGTGTTCCCCGACCCCGGGCGGCTCGACATCACCCGCAACGCACGCCGGCACCAGGCATTCGGCGGCGGCACCCACCACTGCGTGGGCCAGCCACTGGCCCGCATGGAACTGCAGGTGATCTATCCGACTCTCTTCCGCCGCATCCCCACGCTTCGAGCAGCCGTCCCGGTGCAGGACGCCAAGTTCAAATACGACGCCGTGATCTACGGCCTGCACGAGTTGCCCGTCACCTGGTAGCGACGGCAGCGCGAGTGCATTCTGCTCATGGCGGAGCATGCTGGTGGACACACGGACGGGCCGGGAGGTACGGCTATGCGGTGGTGGGCCGAAGCATGCGCGATCACCGCGGTACTTGTCCTGTCCGCGTGCAGCACCTCAGGCGGAGGCGGATCGGCGGCGAACCGTCCGTCGTCCGAGTCGGCGGTCACCCCCTCCCCCTCGGCAGGCCGCTGTGCCGCGGGGCGGACGGAGGTCACCGTCGCACCGGGTGACCCTGTCCGGCGGCAGCTGTGCATACGACCGGGGACGGTGGTCTCCCTCACCTTGAAGCCGCGGGCCGACGACAAACGATGGACGGCCGTGCGGAGTTCCGCGCCGGTCTTCGTCCTGGTGTCCGGCCGGCGACTGGACGCGGACGGCACCGCCCACGCCACGCTGCGCTCCGCGGGCACCCGGGGCGGCAGCGCCTACGTCACCGCACTGGCGAAGGCGCCGGATGTGGCGGGTGCGGCGCGGGTCGCATTCACGCTGGACGTCAAAGTGACCTGGTACACGCAGGAGGGGTGACCCCGGAGAGCGGGGGCCACCCCTCTGGCCGACACGCGGTGCGGGTCAGCCCCAGTCGCGCACCTTGATGGTTCAACCGCAGTCGCGCACCTTGATGGTGTAGATGCCACGGCCGTGGGTCGCCGCGTACAGGGTGCTGCCGTCGGGGCTCAGCTTCAGCTGGAGCACGGCGACGGCCGGGAGGTCCCCGACGCGCCGCCAGTCGGTGTGGCCCGGGGCGCGGTAGACGACACCCAGGTCGGTGGCGACGGCGAGGCCGCCGTTCGGCGTGACGACCGCGGAGTCGGTCGGCACGTCGGGCAGGTTCGCCGAGATGTCCTTCCAGGTCGTGCCGCTGTCGGTGGACTCGAAGACGTGGCCGACGCCGGCGCCGGGGCCCTCGGTCCAGTGCCGTGAGAAGCCGTTGACCTGGAGGAAGACGTGGTCGGCGTTCTTCGGGTCGACGGCGAAGCCGCTGAGGTACCGGTTGGGCACCGTCCCGTCGACAGGCAGGGAGATGTCGTGCCAGCCGGTGCCGTCCGCGTTGCCGACCGAGATGCCGCGGGTGAAGCCCTGGTTGTTGCAGGGGCCGCACCAGCCGACGTAGACCTTCCCGCCCGAGGCCGCGACAGCGGTCGCCGTGTGGCCGGTGCCGAGGTCGTACACGCTCTTCCACTCGTCGCCGCTGCGGATGGCGTAGCCGTGGGTCTGCACCCACACGTGCCGGCCGCCCGCGATCCATGTCGACGCGCTCTTCATGTCGGCCGCGAGCGGCGCGATGAAGCGTGCCTCGCCGGTGGCGTTGTCGGCCGGGGCGACGTTGTACGACGTGGCCTTGGTGGCGTCGGTGACCCAACTGCCGTCGTTCACAGCGCAGTTCTGGGTCACCTGGATCGCAAGGTAGACGTACTCCTCCGCGATGTTGCAGCCGTTGGCGGGGTCGGTGAGGGTATCGCCGCCGTCACCGCCGAAGTTGGAGCCCATCACGGTGTCGTTGCCGCGCCGGACGGACTGGCCGTTGTCCTGCAGGCCGCCGGTGACCGAGACACCGCCGTAGGTCAGGTCCTTGCCGATGCCCACCGAGTAGTACTGGAGGGTATCGATGGTGCCGTCATTGAGGGAGGTCCAGTCGGTGGCATGGCCGGAGGCGTCCTGGGAGCCGGCGACCGGGCGCTTGTAGACGCCGCCGTCGTTGCCGATGTACACGAAGCTCTTGCCGTGGTAGCGGCCGATCGCCACGCCGTGCTGGTCGGAGTGGGTGGTCTGGTTGCAGTCACCGGTCTGCTTGGCCGGGTCGATGGACCAGCAGGAGAAGCCGAAGTTCCAGTACGGCCCGACGGTCGACCAGGTGGAGCCGGAGTCCTTGGTCTCGAAGACCTCCTCAAGCCCGGCGTACACATGCTTCGGGTCGCTCGGGTCCACGGTCAGGAACTGGTTGTACCAGGCCTGCACGCCGGGCATGTAGCCGCTGGAGGTCAGTGCCGAGCCGTCGGCGGCCAGTTGCTTGTAGTCGGCGGTCTTCGTCCAGGGGCCGAACGGCGACGTGGCGCTGTAGATGCCTTCCAGGCCGCTGTCCGGATTGGTGTTCAGCTGCTCCGGCGACTGGTCGATGGCGTAGTAGCGCGAACCGTCGGTGGAGCGGGCGAAGGTGACGTTGCCGACGTTGTCCGCGTCGGTCGGCAGGTCGCCGAAGCCGCTGCTGATCCGGGTCCAGGCGCCGCCGGCGTCCTTGGTGTAGAAGCCGTTGTAGTCGTCACCGCTGCGCCAGCCGACCGCCAGGATCACCTTGGACGGGTCTTTCGGGTCGATCGCGATGTCGTTGGCGATGTTCTTGTACGCGGCCGACGGGTCGCTCGCGAGTGAACCCCCCGGCAGATAGTCCGGGTTGGGCGCGAACTCCAGCTTCCAGGCGCCCTTCAGCGTCTTCGTGGCGTGACTCCACACGCCCTCGCTGGTCGCCGCCCACACCTTGCCGCCGCCGAAGCGCAGCTGGTGGACGGTGGTGGACTCCAGCTCGGCGCCGCCGACCCGGCTGCGGGAGGAGAAGGTGCCGTGGTGCGGGTGGGACAGGACGTAGATGCCGCTGCCGAGATACGCGTCCGCGTTGGTGGTCGCCTCGCCGGTGCCGAGCCACAGCCGCCCGCCGGCGTCCAGCGCGAGCGCGCCGGTGGACTGCGAGGGCAGCTTGTCGCTGATCGGCTGCCAGTGCCCGCCCCCTCGCCCGGACCGCCATACGCCGCCGCCCGCGCTGCCCGCGTACACATAACCGTCGTCGTCGGCGGCGATCGCGGCCATGCGACCGGTGACATTGCCGGAGCCGCCGCTGGAGTTGGAGTCGATGTCCCGGTAGCGGGAGTCGTCGGAGTTGTACGGCAGGTCGGTGACCTTGCGCCAACTTCCCTTGGTCCTAGGCAGGTCGGTCAGGCTCGTCCAGGCGGCGCCGTACGCGCCGGGGGCGACGATGCCGGGCGAGGTGCGCGCCTCGGCGTACTGGTCCGCGCCCTCGGCGATCTCGTCCGCCTCATTGCCGTCGTCCTCGCCCTGCCCGTTCAGGCTGGGGCTCATGGCCCCCACGGACCGCGTGCGTTCGGCGGCGAGTTGCGCGAGGGTGCGCGCTCCGAAAGGGCTCTTCGTCTTGCCGGACGCGGCGCCCGCGGGCATCGCGACGAGTGCGGCCGAGGCGGTGATGGCGCAGATCGTGAACCATCGTCTCTTACGGGTTGGTGCTGACACCGTACCTCCGATAACGGGTGGTCATACAGCCGTCGCAGGAGACCCGATCATGAGCAGGCGAGGACGTCCAGCATTTGGACAAGTCTTTGACCAGAACCTGTCACAGACACGCCAGCCACTGCGCGTAGGCGATCACGGCCAGGCGTGCCGAGAAGGCGTTGTCACGTGCCGTGGCGGTGGTGACGGCGGTGGCGCCGGCGGCCAGGTGATGCCGTTGGTGGTCGTCGCCATCACGAGGTCGTCGGAGGTGCAGGAGCCCCCGCTCGCGCGGAAGCGGCAGTCCCGCCAGACGACGTACACCTTCCCGGACGGCATCGATCTCGGCGGAGGGCCAACGTGCGTGAGAACGCCGACAGCCTCCTGTCCCCGCATAGCCATGTCAACGGTTTCCGGTGCAACACCGCTCGAACCATAGGGAATTGACGCCCTCTTGACCCGAAGTCGTCGGCCTCGACGAGCCCGGCAGCGAGCCGCCCTCACGCAGCGGCGCGAGCCGGCGGGTCGCGGCGGCTTCCTTGGCCATCACCCCAGGTCACCGGGGACGATCACAGGCGAGCGGGACGGCCTGCGCGACGGGGCGGGTCCAGCCCGGATGGGCCCTGCCCTGCCGGTCGGGGGCGGCGACAGGGAAACGACAGCGTGGTTTTACGCCTGCCTGAACAAGAAGCCGTCAAGCTCTCGACATTGTCCGGACTGCGACCGGCCGGTGAACAGGTGAAGCCCACCGGCCGTATCTCCTGGCAGAACCACGAGCCATGCCATCCGAAGGGAACGTCAGCATGACCAGCGAATCGCTCAGCCCCGCGGGAGCACCGACCCGCCGCACCGTCGTGGCGGCGGTCGGCGCGGCGGGAGTCGCCGTCGCGCTGACCGCGTGCTCCTCCAACGACGACAGCTCCTCCAGCAGCTCGGACACCCAGGCCGGGTCCGACGCGAGCAGCGGCGGCTCGGGCGACACGGGCAGCGCCGCGGCGGGCGGTGGCACCGCCCTGGCGAAGACCGCCGACATTCCCCAAGGGGGCGGCAAGATCTTCAAGGACCAGGGGGTGGTGGTCACCCAGCCGACCGCGGGCACGTTCAAGGCGTTCTCCTCCAAGTGCCCGCACCGGGGCTGCGCGGTGGGCAGCGTCGCCGACGGCGTGATCGTCTGCCCGTGCCACAACAGCCAGTTCTCAGCGACCGACGGCAGCGTCAAGAAGGGTCCGGCCACTCAGGGGCTGGCCGAGGAGAAGATCACGGTGAGCGGGGACTCGATCACCCTCGCCTGATCCGACGTACCGTCAGGAAGGCGCTCCACGCGCCTTGCCGAGGCAGGCCAGCACCTCGTCGGTGGTCGCGACCGTGGCGACCAGGGCGAGGGTGTGGCTGATCACCGCGGGGGTGTACTCCGAGGGCACTCCCGCGATGGCGTCCCGGGGGACCACGGCGGTGTAGCCGAGGTTCACGGCGTCGAACACGGCGTTGGGGACGGCCACGTTGGCCGAGACGCCGGTGACGATCAGGGTCCGGCAGCCGAGGTTGCGCAGCAGGGCATCGACGTCGGTGCCGTGCAGCGGCGACAGCCCGTGCAGCCGTCGTACGACGATGTCCTCGCCGGCGACCTCGATCGGGGCCGCGACCCGCACCGCCGCCGTCCCGGTCAACTGGCGTACGGGCAGGCGTTCGGCTGCGCGGAACAGGCGCGCGTTGCGGCTCGCGCCCCGGCCGTCCGGGCGGCGTTCGGCAACCGCATGGATCACCTGGACCCCGCCCGTGTGCGCGGCGGCGACCAGCCGGGCCACGTTGCCGAGCGCCCCGGACCTGCGGGCTTCCTCGGCGAGTTCGGGCAGCGCGCTGTCCTGGCCGACGACTCCTTCCTGGCACTCCACGGTGAGCAGGACGGTGCTCACGGGGTCGAGCAGTTCCCCCAGCTGATCGCGCGACGTCACAGGCGCCCCTTCCGCCGACGGTGCGGGGCGGTGAGACTAGCCACCATTGCGTAGAGACGGAAGACGCTCCATTCTTTTCTGACGTGATGTCAGAGGATCACGAGGATCACACGGACGGGCGGGAGGCCGCACCGCCGGTGTCGCCTCTGGCACGACGTGGGAGAAGAAGGGGGCCGTATGACCGTCACTCAGCGCCGGGGCCGGAAGATCATGATGACGCCCGGTGAGCTGGACGAGTTCCTCACCGCACAGCGCACCTGCCGTGTCGCCACCGTGTCCGCGAGCGGCGCTCCGCATGTGAGCGCGCTGTGGTTCGCCTGGGACGGCACGTCGCTGTGGCTGTACTCGGTGGTGCGCAGCAAGCGGTGGGCGGACCTGTGCCGGGACCCGCGGGTCGCGGTCGTGGTGGACTCGGGCGAGGAGTACGACCAGCTGCGCGGCGTGGAGCTGTCGGGCGCCGTCGAGTTCGTGGGCGAGAGTCCGCGCACCGGGGAGCTGTGCGCCGAACTCGACGTCCCGGAGACGCTGTTCGCCCGCAAGAACTTCGGCCTCGAGGAGATGCCGCACGACGGCAGGCACGCCTGGGTGCGGCTGAAGCCGGAGAAGACCGTCTCCTGGGACTTCCGCAAGCTGGGCGCGCTGTAGGGCGGTTCACCGGTCCGGCCGGTCAGCCGACGGCGGCCACCGCCTTGCCCAGTGCCTCGACCGCCGCGCGGATGGACGGGCGGCGGTCGGCGTCGGCACGCCAGACGGCGTAGATCCTGCGGTGGGCCCGGTGCCGTACGGGTACCGCGCGTACCCCCGCCGGCATCGGGTCCCGGCCCAGCCGTGGCGCCACGCAGACGCCCAGTCCGTGGGCGACGAAGGCGAGCTGGGTGTGGTGCTCGCCCGCGCAGTGGGAGATGCGGGGCGCTATGCCCTTGGCGCGCAGCGTGTAGAGCAGCCACTCGTGGCAGAACTCGCCCTCCGGCCAGGCGATCCACTCGTCGCCCGCGAAGTCCTCCAGGTCCACCTCGCTCCGGTCGGCGAGCGGATGTCCTTCGGGCATCGCGACATCCACGGGATCTTCGAGCAGCGCGGCGTGGGCGAGCCCGCCCGGCACGGGCAGCGGTTTGTTGTACCAGTCCATGACGACGGCCAGATCGATGTCGCCCCGCACCACCGCGTCCACGCCGGACGACGGTTCCAGCTCCCGCGACCGCACCCGCAGCGCGGGATGCGCGGCCCGCAGCGCGCCGAGCGCCACCGGCAGCAGCCCGCGCGCGGCCGTGGGGAACGCCGCGAGACGCAGCTCGCCCGCGACCCGTCCCTGCTGCGCCTCCAGATCGGCCTGGGCCACCTCCACCTGGGACAGGATCCGCGCCGCGTGCTCAGCGAGCAGCCGCCCGGCGTCGGTGAGCCGCACTCCGCGGCCGTTCCTGGCGAGCAGCTGCTGCCCGACCTCGCGCTCCAGCTTGGCCATCTGCTGGGACACGGCCGACGTGGTGACATGCAGTCCTTCGGCGGCCCCGCTGACCGAGCCGTGCCGGGCGAGGGCGTCGAGGGTGCGCAGGCGCTCCAGGTTCAACATGTAAGCGATACTACGAGATATCCGGTGGGAATTCTCGATTGTGCTACGAGGTCGTGTACCGCATGGTTGCTCTCATGACCACCGTCGCCGACAACCGCTCCTCCGCGCCGCCCGCCCGCCGGAACCGCTCCCGTCCTCCGCTCCGCGCCCGTCTGGGCTGGCGTCTCCGTTTCGGCGCACTGTCGCTGATCTGGGGCTTCAGCTTCCTCCTCATCAAGGTCGGCACGACGGGCTACGCACCCTTCCAGATCACCCTCGGGCGGCTGGCGTTCGGTACGGCGGTGCTGGCGGGCGTGATGGCGGTGAAGCGGGAACGGCTGCCGCGCGGCGCCCGCACCTGGGGGCATCTGACGGTCGCCGCGTTCCTGCTCAACGCGCTCCCCTTCTCGCTGTTCGCCTACGCGGAGCTGACGGTCCCCTCGACCCTGGCCGGGATCTGCAACGCGACCTCGCCTCTGTGGGGCATGGCACTGTCCCTGGTCGCGCTCTCCGAGGACCGGCCGACCCGGGTCCGGGTGGCCGGTCTGGGCCTGGGCTTCCTCGGCGTCCTGACGGTCCTGGGCGCCTGGCAGGGCTTCAGCGGGCTGGATGCCAGGGGCACCGCGATGGCCCTGACCGCCTCGCTCAGCTACCCGGTCGGCTGGATCTACGTCCGCCGCACCCTGGCCGGCTCGTCCGACTCCCATGTCTCCCTCACCGGCGCCCAGTTGCTGCTGGCCACACTCCAGCTCGCCGTCGTGACACCGCTGTTCACCACGCTCCCGGCCCACTTCGCCGTGCTGCCCCTGCTGGCGATCGCCACCCTGGGCGCGCTCGGTACGGGCCTGGCGTTCCTCCTCCAGTACGGTCTGGTCGCCGAGGTCGGCCCGACGACCGCGCAGATGGTCACCTACTTCGTCCCGGTCATCGCCACGGCCGCGGGCGTCGTGGTCCTCGGCGAGTCCCTGACCTGGTCGACTCCGGTCGGCGCGCTGATCATCCTCGCGGGGGCGGCTCTGACCCAGGCGCGCCCGAGGACGTCGTGAGGACGTCGTGAGGACGTCGTAGGGACGTGCTGAGGACGTCCTGAGAGCGTCGGTGGCGCGCCCGATGAGGGGTTTCACACGTAACTCCGTGCCGGGGCCGGGCCCAGGGCGGCGGCGACCGCGTCCGCCAGGGGTCCGGCCTCCTCCGCACCCAGCGTGGAGACGGTGATCCGGATGCCGGGCGGCGCGCTCATCCGGAAACAGGCGCCGGGAGCGACGGCCCAGCCCGCGTGCAGCAGCCGTGCGACGACGCCGGTCTCGTCGGGGACGGGCACCCATACGTTCATGCCGCTGACGCCGTGCGCCTCGATGCCGTGCCCGGCGAGCGCGCCGATCATCAGTTCGCGCCGCGCCCGGTAGGCGGCGGCGACCTGCGCCCCGTCCACCGTGCCGTCCGCCCACAGCCGGACGACGGCCCGCTGGAGCAGCAGGCTCACCCAGCCGGGCCCGAGCCGATGCCGTCCGCGCACCCGGTCGACGGTGACGGTGTCACCGGTGAGCAGGGCCAGCCGGAGATCGGGGCCGTACGCCTTGGCCACCGAGCGGACGAACGCCCAGTGCCGGGTGACGCCGGCCAGCGGATGCAGCGGCAGATCGACGATCCCGTGGCCGTGGTCGTCCTCGATCAGCACGGTCTGCGGATGTTCCCGGAGCACGGCGCGCAGGGCTTGCGCGCGCTCGGCGCTCACCGACGCGCCGACCGGGTTCTGCGCCCTGTCCGTGACGATCAGTGCGCGCGCCCCGGCGGCCAGGACCCGGCGTACGTCGTCGGCGAGCGGTCCCGCGTCGTCGACGCCGACGGGCGTGGTGCGCAGTCCGAGCGCGGGCATGAGGTCCAGGGTCCGGCCCCAGCCGGGGTCCTCGACGGCGACCGTGTCACCCTGCTTGAGATGGGCGGCGAGAACACGCTCCACGGCGTCCAGCGCGCCGGAGACCACGGTGACGGGGCCGTCCGGCACACCGTCGGCATCGAACCCGGCCCGTGCGAGGCGGGCCAGCTCGGGCTCCACCGGCTCATCGCCGTAGAGCACCTTGCGCCGGTCGCCCTGTCCGGCCGCCGCGGCCAGGGCGGGTGCGAGGTCCGGCAGCAGCTCGGGGTCGGGATTGCCGTCGGAGAGATCGCGCACCCCGGGCGGCACATCGAGATGCGCCTGCTCACGGCCCGTCGTCGCCGGTCTGGGCCGTACCCGGCTGCCGCGACGCCCCGCGGTCTCGATGACCCCGCGCTCACGAAGGGTGCGATAGGCGGCGGCAACGGTGTTGGGATTCACCCCGAGCTGTTCGGCCAACTCTCGCATCGGGGGCAGCAGTTGCCCGGGCGACAGCTCCCCGTCCCCCACGGCGCGCTCGATACCGGCCGCAATGTCTGCTGCGCGACGGCCTTGGATCCGATACTCTCCTAGCACAAAACACATTATGCACTAGTACAATGATCCTCGCCACCGGAGATACCAGATGCCGCCTGCCTCGCAGCCGCCCTCCTACGCCCCGACCGACCGCACCGTCCCCACCCGCTCCGCGGACCGGGCGTCGTACGACAGGGAGTTGGTGCACTCGATACTCGACGAGGGCTATGTCTGCCACCTCGGCTTCGTCCGCGACGGCGCGCCGGTGGTGCTGCCGACGCTGTACACCCGGGTCGGCGAGCGGCTCTACCTCCACGGTTCGACCGGCTCACGCCCGCTGCGGATGACCGGCCGGACCGACCCGGGGCTCCCGGTGTGCCTGACGGTGACCCATGTGGACGGCCTGGTACTGGCCCGCTCCGCCTTCCACCACTCGATCAACTACCGCTCCGTGGTGGTCCACGGCACCGCCCGCCAGGTCACCGACCCGGAGGAGAAGCGGCTGGCCCTGGACGCCCTGGTCGACCAAGTCGTCCCGGGCCGCGCGGCGGACTCCCGCCCCGCCGACAAGAAGGAACTGGCGGCCACCGCGGTCATCACCCTGGACCTCACCGAGGTCTCCGCCAAACTCCGCACAGGTGGCGCCAACGACGACCCCGAGGACCTCGCCCTGCCGCACTGGGCCGGCGTGATCCCTGTGACACGGACCTACGGCACCCCGCTTGCGGAGGCGAACCTGAAGCCGGGTACGGAAGTGCCGGGCTACTTGTCAGCGCTGTGACGCCGAGCCGTCTCGGAACGGAGGGTGGCTGAGACGCCCTGAAGGGGCGCGAGGCTCTGTCGATATGCGGCTCCGCCGCGTGGGCGCGACCGGCCCAAACGCACCCGCACCCGCACTACTACCCCAACTCCCCCAGGGGCGCTGGGCTCTGTCAATATGCGGCTCCGCCGCGTGGGCGCGACCGGCCCAAACGCACCCGCACCCGCACTACTACCCCAACTCCCCCAGGGGCGCTGGGCTCTGTCAATATGCGGCTCCGCCGCGTGGGCGCGAACAACCACGACGGACCCGCACCCGGCACCGGCCCCGCACCCCGCACCCCGCAGGGAGACGCGGGGCTCTGCCGATATGCGGCTCCGCCGCGTGGGCGCGACACCCCCTCAAACCACCCCCGGCCGACTGAGCTCCCGCTCCACCTCACCGCCGGCCAAGACCTCCCCCGCTCCCCTCCCCGGTGTAGCCGACTGGGCGATGAACGCCCCCAGAAGAACCACCGCACCCCCGACCACCTGCGGAGCAGAAAGATGCTCCCCCAGCAGCACCCACGCCAGCACCGTGGCGACCACGGCCTCCAGACACGCCACCACCCCCGCCACCGGCGGCGAGAGCCGCCGTACGGACACCACCCCGGTGACATACGCCAGCACGGTGGCGACCAGCACGATCCACCCCAGCAGCACCACCGCCGGCACCGGGCTCCCGTTCATCCGCACCGTCCCCCCGAGCACCGCCCAGTCCATCTCCCAGGGCCGGGCCACGGCGGTGAGCACGACGGCGCCGACCAGCAGGCCGTAGGCGATCACACCGAGCGGGTCCGGGGCCTCGGCTCCGGCCTCGCTGCCCTGGTCGGACAGGACGAAGTAGCCGACCTGGCAGCAGGCCGCGCAGAGCGCGAACAGCAGCCCGAGCGCGTCGAAGCCGAGGCCGGACCACACCTCGACAACACAGGCCAGACCGCCCGCGGCCAGGACGACACCGAGCGCCGCGGCCCGCGAGACCGGCCGCCGCTGCACGAACCGCACCCAGCCCAGCACCAGGGCCGGAGCAAGGTACTCCACCAGCAGCGCGACGCCCACCGGCACCCGGGATATCGCGGCGAAGTAGCAGGCCTGGACGCCCGCGACCGCGAGCAGTCCGAAGCCGGCGATCAGTGCGGGACGCCGCCGCGGAAGCGCACGGTGCCGCACGGCCACCGGCAGCATCACCAGCGCGGCACCCGCGACCCGCAGCCACACCACGTGCAGCGGATCGAGACCCGCCTCGATCAGCGGCTTGGCCGCGACGCCCGACCCGCCGAAGGCGAGGGCGGATCCCAACGCGAGCCCGAGCCCGACACCCTTGCCGCGCCCGCCGTGACCGCTCCCTGACGTGCTCCCTGTCGTATGCACCGGCTCATGATGGCAGGCGACGACAGGAGCGTCACCCCCAATGACACCTGTCTCAGCGGCTGGACCCCTCCACCCGTCCCCCGATGCCACCGAGTCGATCACCGTCGCCCCATGCACCCAGGCTCTCGTCCTGCCCGTCCGGACTCCCGACGCGCACCTCCGCGCGCAGGCGTACGACGAGCTCGCCCGCGTCGATCCCGGCCCGCGCCAGCACCTCCACGGCACGCGCCAGCGGATCCGCGACGATCGCCGCGAGCAGATCGGTGCCGCGGACCAGATCGCCGCCCCGGCGCGCAGCGAGCGCACAGGCGTGTTCCAGCGCCCCCGAGGCCAGCGGCGAGAGCCCGTCCAGCTCCTTGCCGAGGCTCACACCGCCCCTTCCGACCATGCCCGGGACGTCCCCCGGCGCCGGTTCGGGCAGCGGACCGGAGTCCTCGACGACTCCCTGCCACCGCAGGCCGTAGCCGATGGAGCGCTGGACCAGATATCCGAGGAGCCGGACGGTCCGCGGACCGTCGCCGAACACGGCGCGCACCTCGGGGTCGGACTCCAGCAAGGTGTGCAGCAGATGGGCCGTGTCGATGTGCCGGTCCCCGTCCCGCAAAGCTCTGCGACGCGCACCGGCCACCACCGCCGCCAGCCCGGCGCTGAGCCTGGCATCGTCTTCCGGACGTCGTACGGCCGGGACGTCGGCCGACTGCCGGGGATTACGGGGTTGCACGCCACTCACCTCATCAGCTTCTCCGGCCCGCGTCATCCACGGGGGGAAGCATCTTCGCGTCCCACGGAGAGTGGACTCCGTCGGCCGAAATCTCCTCCTTGCGGAGGACATCAGACCCTGTTACCCCCGGACACATGCACCGCCTCGCAGCACCGCCCGACACCGTGCCCATATCTGACAGTTCATCAGTATTGAACATTGCAGGCCCTGCAGCTACTTTCCGCAACACGTCAGCCCGACACGAAGAGGTGGTCGCATGGCCGAAGTCAGTGCGGAGTCACGTCTGGCGGCTCCGCCGGAGAAGGTCTGGGCGAAGCTCACGGACTGGTCCGTGTACGGGGAGTGGAACGCCACGCACACCAGCTTCCCCAAGGGCGCCCCGGAGACCCTCGAAGTGGGCGGGACGTTCCAGGAGAACATGAAGCTCATGGGCTTCCCGGCGGAGGTCGACTGGACCGTCGAGGAACTGGAGCCCGCCCGCGTGCTGGCGATCCGCGGCAAGGGCCCAATGGCCGTGAATGTGGCCACGCGTTACACCCTCACACCCGACGGTGACGCGGCCACGACCGTCCGCATCGACGGCGAGTTCACGGGCGCGGCCGTGTCGCTGATGGCGGGCAAGCTCAAGGACTCCGCGACGGCCGCACTGAACGAGTCACTCCGCAAACTGGCCGGCTTGGTGACCTGAAGCCGGCACCGGGAGCGAGTGAGAAAGACGGAGGCGCCCCGCGGAAACCTCCGCAGGGGCGCCCCACACGCCGCAGAACAGTCAAAACGCCGAAACCCTGGGCCTCGTCGGCCTCTCGGCCGTCAGTCCTCCGGCTCCTCGTCCGCCACATCGTCGTCCGCGAGGATCAGGTACAGCTTCTTGCGGGCCTCGTTGATCACAGCGACCGCCTTCGCGCGCTGCTCCTTGCTGCCGGTCTTCCAGACCTGCCCGAAGGCCTCCATCAGACCGAAACCGGCCTGGCGGATGTCGTTCAGCGCCTCCCAGTCGACCCCGCGCGAGGCCTCTTCCCAGGGCGCCTCGGGACCCTCGTCGGCCACGGCGCGGCCCGCCTCGGTGAGCGCGAACAGCTTCTTGCCGCCATCCGTCTCACTGGCGATCAGGCCCTCGTCCTCCAGCAGTTGGAGCGTCGGGTAGACCGAGCCGGGGCTCGGCTTCCACGCGCCGCCGCTGCGTTCGGCGATCTCCTGAATCATCTCGTAGCCGTGCATCGGCCGGTCCTTCAGGAGGGCCAGGATCGATGCCCGTACGTCACCGCGCCGGGCCCTGCCCCTGGGGCCGCCACGGCCCCGGGGACCCCAGGGGCCCGGTCCGCCGCCGAAACCCGGTCCACCGAAGCCGGGACCGCCCGGTCCGAAGGGACCGAAGGCCGCGCGCCGTCCCTCGAAGCCGCCCTGGTCACGCCCGCAGGGGCCCTCGTGCCGATGCCCGTGCTCGAATCCGTGGTTGTGCATCGCCATCACTCCATTCCATCGTTGATCTGTCGCGATGCGTCAACGATATATCGGAAACCTTTCGATGACAACCCCCTTCCGACATGCCGCTCTGTCCTGTCTCATCGGACCCGGACGGGTCCGATACGGGTCTCACCGAAGCTTGGCGAGATCCTGTTCGTCTCGTCGAAGTCCGGGTCACCGCCAGGGACTTGTGGATGAGACCGCGTACCCTCGACTCCGTGCCCCGCCATCCCAAGAAGCCCCGTCGGCTGATCGCCGACGGGCGCGCATATCTGTGGACGCTCCGTCACAGCCACAGCGTGGCGGACAGCGGCAACCGGTCATGCCGCGAGACCCTCACGCTGCACCCGCAGCCGGCCGGCACCGGCGGCCCCCTGCGCATCGTCTTCACCGCGGGCCCGGGCCGGTACGTCCCGGGCGGGGCTCCCCTGGGCTCTGGAGACGTGGGGTACGTCCGGGGTGCCTCCCTGAACCTGCACGAACCAGGCGCCGTCCGAGCCCTGCTCGATGCGGCGTCGACCCGCGGGTGGCAGCCGGAGGGGCGGCGGGTGGTGGAGATCGACGGCTGGTCCCTGCTGGAGGCGGCAGCCGCCGCGCAGGCCGGGGCCACCGGCCCCGGGTGTCCGAAAGAGTGACTCCGTCGACACAGGACGCTCGTTCCGCGTGCGTTCTTCCGCACCAGGGGCCCGACCGCCGCCCCACCAGCCCGCCCGCCCGGGCGAATTGATGCCAACACCCCCCGATTGGCCTTGGTCGGCCCCTCCGCGGCCCCGCTAGCGTCTCCGGCATGCGGATTCGAATCGTCGACGCCTTCACCGACCGCCCGTTCAGCGGCAACCCGGCGGGAGTGCTGCTCCTGGACGCCTTCCCTGCCGACTCATGGCTCCAGGACGTGGCCCGCGAGGTCAACCACGCCGAGACGGCGTTCGCGCACCCGCTGCCGGAGGGCGGCGAGGCCGATTGGGCGCTGCGCTGGTTCACCCCGGTCGAGGAGGTCAGGATGTGCGGCCACGCCACACTGGCCACGGCGCACGTCCTGCGGACCACCGAAGCTCACCAGGGCCCGGTGCGGTTCGCCACGCTCAGCGGAGTGCTCGGTGCCGTGCCGGGCGAGGACGGGTCGATCACCCTGGACTTCCCCACCGCCCGGCTGACCCCGGTGGAGGTCCCGGCCGGGGTCGCCGACGCACTCGGCGCCGAGCCGGTCGCGGCCTTCGACACCGGCCCCGATGTGGGCGACCTGCTGCTGGAGCTCGCCGACGAGACGGCCGTGCTCGCGCTCGCCCCGGACCACAGGGCGCTCGGCGCCTACTCCTCGCGCGGACTCATCACCACCGCCCGCGCCGCACACCCGGAGCGCGGCCACGACTTCGTCTCCCGGTGCTTCTTCCCGAACGTCGGCATCGACGAGGACCCGGTCACCGGCAGCGCGCACACCGCGCTCGCCCCGTACTGGTCCGAGCGCCTCGGCTGCCCCGATCTCACCGGCCTTCAGGCGTCCGCGCGCGGCGGCCTGGTGCGCACCGGGCTGCGCGGCGAACGCACCCTGCTCACCGGCAGCGCGGTCACCGTCATCGACGGCGAGTTGCTCACGCCGTAGGCAGCCAGCCCACCCTGCCCGCGAGCAGCGCATATCCGACGAACGCCCCGATGTCGAGCAGGGAGTGCGCCACCACCAGCGGGCCGACCCGGCCCCAGCGCCGGTAGAGATACACGAACACCACGCCCATCGCCATATTGCCGAGGAAGCCGCCGATGCCCTGGTAGAGGTGGTACGAGCCGCGCAGCACGGCACTGGCCACGAGCGCGGTGCCCGGTGTCCACCCCAGTTGGTTCAGCCGGCGCAGCAGATAGCCGACCACGATGACCTCTTCGAGGATCGCGTTCTGCATCGCAGACATGATCAGCACCGGGTACTTCCACCAGACGGAGGGCAGCGCCTCGGGGACCACCGTGAGGTTGAAGCCGAGGCCGCGGGCGGCCAGGTAGAAGGCGATTCCGGTGCTGCCGATCACGGCCGCGACAGCGGCTCCGCGGCCGAGGTCGGACCAGGGCCGGGTGCGGTCGAAGCCCAGGGTGCGCAGGCTCTTCCCCTCGCGCAGCAGAAAGTGCGCGACGAGCGCGACGGGGACCAGCGCCGTGGTGATCCCGAACAACTGCCAGGCGAGGTCCAGCCAGGGGCGGCCAGGAGCCGCAGAGGCATTGAGGGTGGCCGCCTGCTCCTTGAGCCCGCCCGGTTTGGTGACGGAACCGATAAAGCTGATCAGGGCCGATACTCCGCTGGCCCCGAGGGAGACCCCCAGGACCAGGAGTGTCTCGTCGCGGAAGATCCGCCGAGAGGGCCGCTCCAGCGGAGAGTGATCGGCCACCGGCCCCGGCTCCACCTGCACACCTGCCTCCAGTTGACTAGTCCCGCCCGCACCCCCATCTTCACCCCGGAAGGTCTCCCGGAAGCAGTCACGGAGATCATGGGCGGGGCCGCCGGGAGGCGGGCGCCGGTGGCTCAGCCGAGCGGCACGGGCTCCGGCAGGCCCACCGGCCAGGTGTGCACCGGTTCCCCGAGGTGCATCAGCTCACTGTAGCGGCGGGTGGTGGCAGCCAGGGCGGTGGGGCGGTCGAGGCCCTGTTCCAGGGCGCGGTGGAAGGTCGCAACCTGCCAGCTCGCGCCGTTTGAGCGGCGGCGGCAGCGCTCCTCGATCACGCCCAGATACAGGTCCCGGTCGGTGGGTTCGACGCCCCAGGCGTCCAGGCCCGCCTCGGCGAGCGGCAGCAGTTCGTCCCGCACCAGGGTCACGGCCTCCACCTCGGCCGTACCGCCGTAGCGGCCGCGGCGCGGCCACTGGAAACGGGCGTCGATGCCGTACCGGCACGCCGCGTCGAAGTTGTCGGCGGCCGTCTCGAAGGGCATCCGGGTCCACACCGGCCGTGACTCCTCGGCGAGGGAGCGGACCAGACCGTAGTAGAAGGCCGCGTTGGCGATCACGTCGGTGACCGTGGGGCCGGCCGGCAGGACACGGTTCTCCACCCGCAGGTGGGGGACACCGTCGGCGATGCCGTAGACCGGGCGGTTCCAGCGGTACACCGTGCCGTTGTGCAGGACCAGTTCGGCGAGCTTGGGGACACCGCCCGACTCCAGTACCTTCAGCGGGTCCTCGTCGTCGCAGATCGGCAGCAGGGCCGGGAAGAAGCGCAGGTTCTCCTCGAACAATTCGTACGCCGAGGAGATCCACCGCTCGCCGAACCAGGTGCGCGGCCGCACGCCCTGGGCCTGGAGCTCGGGCGGGCGGGTGTCCGTGGACTGCTGGAACAGCGGCGGGCGGGACTCGCGCCACAGCTCACGGCCGAACAGGAACGGCGAGTTGGCGCCGACGGCGATCTGTGCCGCGGCGGCCACCTGCGCGGCGTTCCACACATCGGCGAAACGGGCCGGGGTGACCTGGAGGTGGAGCTGCACAGAGGTGCAGGCGGCCTCCGGGACGATGGACTTCGAGGTGCAGCTCAGCCGTTCCACCCCGTCGATGTCGAGGGTGAAGTCCTCGCCGCGGGCCGCCACGATCTGGTTGTTGAGAAGGGTGTAGCGGTCCACGTCGGAGAGGTTCGACGACACCAGATCGTCCGGGCCGAGGGTGGGCAGAATGCCGATCATCACGATTCCGGCATCCACTTCCCCCGCTTTGCGGTGCGCATATGCCAGGGACGTACGGAGTTCTTCGGCAAGCCGGTCGAATACCCTGCCACCCAATCGGTGTGGAGCTATGTTCACTTCGAGATTGAACATGGCGAGTTCTGTTTGGAAATCGCGGCTGGCGATTCGCTTGAGAACTTCCCCATTCAGCATCTTCGGCATGCCGTCGGAGCCCGCGAGATTGAGTTCGATCTCCAGGCCCATGAAGTTCTTGGGGCGGTCGAACCGCTGCTGCTCCAGCAGCCGCTCCAGTCCCGTCAGGCACCGCCGCAGTTTGACGCGGTAGCGCTGGCGGTCGGAAAGGTCGAACTGCCCCGCCACGACCTTCTCCCCCATCGAAGCTTCCCTCCTCGGATGGGCGGGCCGACGCTTCGGCCGCCGGTGTCCCGGGTCAGATGTGATGATGCCCCGCTGGGCCGATGCATAACGCCTCCAACCGGGCCCGCGCACCGCTACTCTGGTCGGTGTGGCCCGCGGCACATTCATACGGCATGGGGCGCGGGCGTCTTCGGATGCCGGTGGGAACTCGTGAAAAACACCGACGAGAACGGGCCGACCGACGCAGCGGCGTAATCCGAGGTCAGCGCGACGGGGCGGGCGCGAAATCGGGATGAATACCCGCGATTGAACGGCCGAATGGATCCTTGTTCTTCACATGGAAAACAGCTAGCCGAAACACTGTCTGAGCAACGCTCATATAAACTTCCGAACAAGGCAGAAGGTTGGCGCCCAAGGTCCTGGACCTGCCGTCGAGATGATGTGCGGCAGGTCTGTCGTGTACCCACGTTCCTTGCCCCCGTTCACCGGCCCCTGGCCCACCTTGCCGACCCCCCATGAGCTGACAGCGCCGTCCGCCCCCGCCCTCGCGCCACCGCGCCTGTCTCCTGAGAGGCGACCACCATGCCGCTGCATGTCCCTCCGGCTCCCGCACCCGCCCTGCGCACCGTCCTCACGGCCCTCGGTTCCCCCACCGCCGTCCATGAGGCCCGTACCCCCGCCCTGCGCACCGCGCAGGACACTGCCACTCCCGAACTCCCGCTGCCCGTCCATGTGCTGGACCAGATCACCCCGGCGGGAGTGTCCGCCACGCGGCTGGCCGGGTGGCGCTTCGTGATCCGCTCCGGCGACCGCGCGGTGGCCGCGGCGGAAACCCGGCTGACCCCCGACGGATGGGCCTTCTCCCATTTCTTCGAGGGTCCCTACATCGCCTCCACCGAGCGTGCGCTGAGCCAGGCCGAGACCATGCAGCAGTCCTACCAGCCCCGCCTGCTGTCCGTGCCCGGCCTCTACATGCTCACGCTGTGGCTGCACGGCGACTTCACCGCCGACGGCGCCGAGGGTCACCCCGCCGCCACCGACCTTCTCGTCCCTCTTGCCCCGGCACCGCCCGGTATCGCGGCGCACCGTCCACACCGGGTCGCCGAGTTGCTTCCCGTTCTCACCCTTCGGGTGACCCCCGCGCCGCTCCTCGGTTCACCGGCCTGACGTACTCTTTCCTGTGCCCCGTCGTCCCGTTTTTCGGGCGGCGGGGCACAACGGCATTTTCCGGAAGCATTCCGCTCGTCCGAGCAATTGACCGCTCCTCCGAGCCCCGAAGACACGACCGCCCGCAAGGACTAGCCCCATCCGACCACGGTGAACCACCCGAAGTGACAGCGTGGTTGTGATGAACCGACCGCACGGGTGACGCGTCCTCAACCTGTGAGAAGCGGTGCCGCGAAATCGCTGCGGAATACCGCTCGGAGGGCAACACTGGATTGCGACCGACTTATCGCAACGGGGGGACTGAGATGACCACAACAGAGCGAGAGATCCCGCCAATGTGCCAGCACCAGCCACCGTGTCCGACAGCAGACTCCGCCGACCGGGAAGGCGCCCGTCTCGTGGCGCACCACCCGGAGCAGGGCTGGAGCCTGCTGTGCAACGGCGTCGTGCTCTTCGAGGACACCGGTGAGCTTCTGCCCGACGGCCAGATCATCGCCCCGCACCGCCCGCTCGGTGCGGGACAGGTGATGACAGCCGCCTGAGCACCACCCGGGCGGGTGCACCGGACCGCCCGGCGACCATCTGGGGCCGGACCGCGCCGCCGCGCGAACCGGCCCCGACAGGTGTCCGGGGGCGGCTACTCCTCGTAGCCGGACGAGAACTCGATCACTCCGCGCGGATATGTCACGACGGAATGCGCGCGGCACGACCGGAGCCTGTCCGGCGGATCAAGTGGGAGGAAACCGACGGCACCTGTCAACCCGGTGAGCGGGGGCGGGCAGGTCAGGCGGAGTCCGCTGCGGTTCGGCAGCGCCCTGAGGGGGCGCGGGGAACTGCGCGACCAGCCACACTTGTGCCGCAGACCACAGACGGCACATCGCGGCACTTCCAGCGGAGCGCTTCGCGCCCAGGATTACGACTCCGCAGCCATCCACCCCTTCTCGCTCCTTCCTCACCCCTCTTCTCGCTGATCTCCTCGCTGCTCCGAAAGTTTCGGCTCATAGGCGTACCAGTCGAACGCCGCGCTGCCCTCGGTGACGTACATGCCGATCACCCGCCCGGTGAAGCCCCCTGCGACCTGGGTGGACAGATACCGCCCGTCCAGCTCGGCCAGCGGCACCTGTCCTTCCGGGCCCCCGACCGAGAACGCGAGCGTGTCGGGGCCGCCCGCCCTGATACCAGGCGCCTGCTGCCCGCCCGCGGTCACCGTGGGCGGGACCACGCCGTCGGTGCGGATGTCCACGGCGAGGGTCAGGGGGCCGGGTGGCACGAGGTGCTCCGCGACGCGCTGCCGCAGCGGGCCGATCCGTGCCACGACGCTCACCGTGCCGCCGCCGACCTCCAGGTCGTAGTGATGGGCCTCGTCGAGACGGACGGACAGCCCCGCCCGGCCGGCACCGGGTTCCAGCAGGGCCGTGATCCGGCAGTCGGCGTGCTGCTGCCGACGGCCGACGAAGGTGTGACCGGGGCGGTCCAGACTGTCCCCGGTCGCCCGCAGGGTCAGCCGCCCCGGCCGTTCCGCCAGTGACCAGGAACCGTTCGGCCGGGAACGCGGCGATATCCAGTGCGGCGCGAGGAGGGGGGCGTCGAAGTCGTCCCGGGCCGGTTCGGGCGCGAAGGGGTGCCATACCGCCGGCGCCGGGTGCCGCAGCTCGACCGGCCCCGCGACCGGCCAGCCGTCCACCCACTCCACCGGGACCAGGAACGTCTCCCGGCCCAGCACGTGGTACTCGGGGAAGTAGCCGCCCGGACGCGTCCCGAGCAGCACCATCCACCAGCTGCCGTCGGCCGCCTGGACCAGGTCCGCGTGGCCGGTGCACTGGACGGGCCGGGATGTGCCGCCATGGGTGAGAATCGGGTTGGCCGGAGCCGGCTCATAGGGCCCGCGCGGCGAACGAGCCCGGGCGATCGACACGCCGTGGCCAAGAGCCGTGCCGCCCTCGGCCACCACCAGGTACCACCACTCACCGATCCGGTAGAGGTGCGGCGCCTCGGGATCCCGCAGCCCGCTCCCCGACCACACAGGCAACGGTCCCTCCAGCACCTTCCCGGTCCCGGGATCGATGCGCGCCAGACCCACCCCGGCCATGGCACACCAGCAGGTGCCGTCCTCGTCCCAGGCGAGGTCGGGGTCGATTCCGGGCAGGTCGATCAGGATCGGGTCCGACCAGGGGCCCTCGGGACGTTCCGCCGTGACCAGGAAGGTGCCCATCCCGCCCACATCGGTCGTGATCACATGGAAGCGGCCGTCGTGATGACGGATCGTCGGCGCGTAGATCCCGCCGGAGGCCGGGACGTCGTCACCGATCTCCAGTTGCCCGGACCGGTCGAGCACATGGCCGAGCTGCCGCCAGTGCACCAGGTCACGGCTGTGGAACAGGGGCACACCGGGGACGTACTCGAAGCTCGAACAGACCAAGTAGTAGTCCTCCCCGACCCGGCACACACTGGGATCTGGGTGGAAACCCGGGATCACCGGGTTGTCATAGGTCCTCATACGCAGCAGCCACCCTCCAAACCGAAAGTTTCGCCAGTCATGGCGAATATTACGGAACAGCCACCATGCACCGTTCACAATCTGATGCTTTGGCAGTCGTTGGCGGCCGCCCGCCAGAGCCCACGCGTCACCGACCGCCCCGGCGGGCACGGTGCAGACGGCGGTCCGGCATACCGACATCGCAGGCCAGGCGAGTCTTAACGGAAGATTGACGCCCACCACCCCCCACATCCATGGGCCCATGCGTCACTCTCTGCATACGCTGAGTTCGCCGTCCGGTGATGGCCGAATCCCCACGCTCAGCCGCACTTCAGGAGCACATCCATGGCCACGTCCGAACTCCCCCACAGTCGTCTGAGGGACTGGCTGCTGGAGGGCCTGTCCGACATGGGCAAGGGAGTGCAGCAGGCGCCGGAGGCCGAGCCGGAGCCCCCGCACCGGGGCCAGCGGTGGTGGCGGGTGATGTGCCTGACCGGCGTCGACTACTTCTCCACCCTCGGCTATCAGCCCGGTATCGCCGCCCTGGCGGCCGGTCTGCTCTCCCCCATCGCGACCGTCGTCCTGGTCGTCGTCACACTCGCAGGTGCCCTGCCCGTGTACCGGCGCGTGGCCGAGGAGAGCCCGCACGGCGAGGGCTCGATCGCGATGCTGGAGCGGCTGCTCTCCTTCTGGAAGGGCAAGCTGTTCGTCCTGACCCTGCTGGGCTTCGCCGCCACCGACTTCCTCATCACCATCACCCTCTCCGCCGCCGACGCCTCCACCCACCTCGTGGAGAACCCTCATCTGACCAGTACGCTGCACGGCCATCAGCTGATCATCACGCTGTTCCTGATCGCGCTGCTCGGGGCCGTGTTCCTCAAGGGTTTCCTGGAGGCGATCGGCGTCGCGGTCGTTCTGGTCGGCGTCTATCTGGCCCTGAACGCCGTGGTCGTGGTCACCGGTCTGTGGCATGTGCTCACCGCAGGCCATCTGGTCACCGACTGGACCAGCGCCCTCACCGCGGAGCACGGCAACATTTTCGTCATGATCGGACTGTCCCTGCTCGTCTTCCCGAAGCTGGCCCTGGGCCTGTCCGGTTTCGAGACGGGCGTAGCGGTGATGCCGCACGTCCAGGGGGACCCGGCCGACACCGAGGAGCAGCCGAAGGGCCGTATCCGGGACACCAGGAAGCTGCTGACGACCGCCGCGCTGATCATGAGCGTGTTCCTGATCGCGACGAGCTTCATCACCACCGTGCTGATCCCGGAGAACGAGTTCAAGGCCGGCGGTCGGGCCAACGGCCGTGCGCTGGCGTATCTCGCGCACGAGTACCTCGGCAACGCCTTCGGCACGGTCTACGACGCGTCGACCATCGCCATCCTGTGGTTCGCCGGCGCCTCCGCCATGGCCGGACTGCTCAACCTCATGCCGCGCTACCTGCCCCGCTACGGCATGGCCCCCCACTGGGCCCGCGCCGTACGCCCGATGGTCATCGTCTTCACCCTGGTCGCCTTCCTGGTCACCTGGATCTTCGACGCCAGCGTGGACGCCCAGGGCGGCGCCTACGCCACCGGCGTCCTGGTCCTGATGTCCTCCGCGGCCATCGCCGTGACCATCGCCGCCCGCAAGTCCCGCCAGCACCACGCGGTCATCGGCTTCTCGGTGATCTCTGTGATCCTCCTCTATGTCACCGTCGCGAACGTCATCGAGCGCCCCGACGGTGTGAAGATCGGCGCCTGTTTCATCGCCGGCATCATCCTGCTCTCCCTGATGTCCAGGCTGGCCCGGTCCTTCGAACTGCGCGTGACCAGTGTGACCCTGGACGAGCTGGCGGAGCGGTACGTCCGGGACATCGCCAGCCGCAAGATCCGTTTCATCGCCAACGAGCCCGACAAACGGAACATGGCCGAATATCGCGACAAGATCGAGCAGATCCGGGCCGACAACGAGTTCACGGCATACGACGACTTCATCTTTGTCGAGGTGACGGTCGCAGACCCGTCCGAGTTCGAAGCGGGCCTGAATGTGCACGGCAAGGTGCTGCACGACCGCTACCGGGTACTGACGATGGAGTCGTCCTCGATCCCCAACGCCCTCGCCGCCTTGCTGCTGCACGTGCGTGAGCTGACCGGCGGCACCCCGCACATCTACTTCGAGTGGACCGAGGGCAACCCCTTCGCCAACTTCCTGCGCTTCTTCCTCTTCGGCCAGGGCGAGGTCGCCCCGGTCACCCGCGAGGTCCTGCGCGAAGCCGAACGCAACCGGCGCCTCCGCCCGCGCGTGCACGTCGGCTGACCGGAGGCCCGGGGCACGGCGCCCGCGGGAACAGCAGCCGACCGTGCCCGCCGCCCGCGCTCAGCTCCGCCTGGACCGCCCGAGGAACCCGCGCCGCGCGGGACGCGTCACCACTCTGCCGAAACGGATCTCACCGGATATCCGCACCCGGAGGTCCACGGGTGTCCCGTGATCACCAACCGGACGTGCCTTGACCTTGGCATAGCCGAGCTCCAGATCGTCGGTGTCGAACACGATCCCCGGCCGGGTGACCAGTGTCAGGGTGCCGCCCCGCATGTCCAGGTCGACGACCAGCGCATCGTGACTGATCATCGCCCGGGTGAAGTCGAGCGTGACATCGCCCCACTCCGACTCGATCTCCAGCCGCCTCGGCACCACCCAGCCGTCACCGCGCAGCACCGAGGCGCCCTGCTGGCAGATGCGCACCACATCCTTGGCCTCCGCCGCGCCCTCGGCCGACGGCAGATCAGCCGTGAGAACGGCCAGATCCCCGAGCGTCCGCGCGGTCATGGCGGCCTCCAGGCGCTCGTCCAGTTCGTCCGCCGTCAGCCGGCCATCACCCGCGGCGACGCGCAGCACCTCCACCACACCGTCCCGATCCGCGTGCGAGGCCCGCACCCCCTCAGCCTCGGCCGTGCCCACCAGGTCACCCGACATGCCGTCACCCCCGACTCGCTCCACGGGATAAAGCTATATCGCGATACACCCGGCAGCCAATCCCCCGTTCGGGTTGCACGCTCTTTTGCGCCTATGGTGACCGGCATGCACTCCTACACGATCGGTCAGGCGGCACGGCTGCTCGGCGTCAGCCCCGACACCGCGCGCCGCTGGGCGGACGCCGGCCGGGTCGAGACCCATCGCGACGAGTCGGGGCGTCGCCTGATCGAAGGGCGCGACCTCGCCTCGTTCTCCGTGGAGCTGGCCCGGTCGGGAACCGGCGAGGAGGAGACCTCGTACACCTCGGTCCGCAACGCCTTTCCCGGGATCGTCACCGCGATCAAGCTGGGCGATGTCGCAGCGCAGGTCGAGATCCAGGCGGGCCCGCACCGTCTCGTCTCCCTGCTGACCCGCGAGGCGGTGGAGGAGCTGGGCCTGGAGGTGGGCATGGAGGCCACGGCCCGGGTGAAGTCGACCAACGTGCACATCGACCGGATCTGAAGCCGGGCTTCCCTGCGGCAGACGGCAACCGGCCCACGCACTGCCGTCACTCCCGGCACTCCCGGCACTCCCGGCACTCCCGGCACTCCCGGCACTCCCGGCACTCTCGGCACCCCCACACCCGCTCCCGCGTCCGCGGCGGCAGAGGCTCACACCGGGACGCCGTACCCGCCGTCGACCCGGATCGCATTGACCCTGCTGACGTACCGCGCCCCGCAGCGGTCCTGCGGCAGCACCAGCTGAGGTCCGTCCTGGTCGAGCGGTGTGTCGTCGATGCCGACGGCGAGCAGCACCGGTGCATGGGCGAAATCGGGGTCGATCTCGGCCCATGACAGCAGGGCGCGATGCCCGTCGGCACCTGTCACGGCGATCAGGAAGCGGGCCCGGTCCTTGCGGCGGGCGGGGTCGAAACCGGGTCCGGCGTCGCACAGCACATCGTGCAGCAGGGGTCCGGCGAAGCCGTGGTGCTGCACACCGCTGGTCAGACAGTCGAAGGCGACCTTCACCCGCTGCTGGGGCCAGGCCAGCAGATCGGAGACCACCAGCCGGACCGGACGGGCGACGTCCCCGGTCAGGGCGAACTCGACCTGCGTCACGTGCCACCACCTCCCGCGGCTCTCCTTACCCGGGCGCTGCACTCACCCAAACGCACATGCGAACCTTTGACGCCAAGATCCACCGCGAATGCGACCCCCCGGGGGGATCACAGCTGGTAGATGCGTGAGTATCATCAGCGCACGGCTGCCATTCGGCCGTAGATGGGCTTGACAGCCTTCATTCGAAGACTTAGAGGAGTACATCCCGTGATCACCCGCTCCGCGCGTCGCCCCCGCCGGTCCCTCCACGTGGCCGGCGTGAGCGCCGTAGCGCTCCTGGCTCTCACCGCCTGCTCCTCGTCCAACTCCGACTCCTCCTCCGAAACCAAGTCCGACTCCTCCTCGTCCGCCTTCCCGAAGCTGTCCGGCACGGTGACCGTCTTCGCCGCGGCCTCCCTCAAGGAGAGCTTCACCACGCTGGGCAAGGAGTTCGAGAACGCGCATCCCGGCACCAAGGTCACCTTCAGCTTCGGCGGCAGCGACACCCTTGCCGCGAGCATCACCGGAGGCGCCCCGGCGGACGTGTTCGCCGCCGCCAGCCCCAAGACGATGGCGATCGTGACGGACAAGAAGGACACGGCCACCACCCCCGCCACGTTCGTCCGCAACCAGCTGGAGATCGCCACCCTGCCGGGCAACCCCGACAAGGTGAGCTCCCTGAAGGACCTCACCAAGTCCGGCCTGAAGGTCGTCCTGTGCGACAAGACGGTGCCGTGCGGCGCCGCCGCCCAGAAGGCCCTCGACGCCAGCGGTCTCAAGCTGACCCCGGCGTCGTACGAACAGGACGTCAAGAGCGCCCTGACCAAGGTGGAGCTGAAGGAAGCAGACGCCGCGATCGTCTACAAGACCGATGTGAAGGCGGCGGGTGACAAGGTGGAGGGCGTGGAGTTCCCCGAATCGGCCAAGGCCGTCAACGCCTACCCCATCGCCCTGCTCAAGAACGCCCCCAACGCCGCGGCGGCCAAGGCGTTCATCGCCCTCGTCCAGTCCGCCGAGGGCCAGAAGGTGCTCGTCGACGCCGGGTTCCTCAAGCCGTGACCCGGCTCGACACCTCCGCCGCCGCAGCCGACACCCTCGATGGTGGGCCGCGGCGGCGGCGCGGCGGCGCGGGCCGACGGGGGGTGCCGGTGGCGCTGCTGCTTCCCGCGCTGGCGGGTCTCGCATTCCTCCTGCTGCCGCTGGTCGCTCTGCTGGTGCGGGCCCCGTGGAGCACGTTGCCCGGTCAGTTGAGCAGCACCGAGGTGTGGCAGGCGCTGCGGCTGTCCCTGGTCAGCGCCACCGCAGCGACCGCCGTCAGCCTGGTGCTCGGTGTGCCGCTGGCCTGGCTGCTGGCCAGGGTCGACTTCCCGGGGCGCGGTCTCGTCCGGGCCCTGGTGACGCTGCCGCTCGTGCTGCCCCCGGTGGTGGGCGGTGTGGCGCTGCTGATGGCGCTCGGCCGCAACGGGGTCGTCGGACGGTGGCTGGACACCTGGTTCGGGATCACGCTGCCGTTCACCACGGCGGGCGTGGTGGTCGCGGAGGCGTTCGTGGCGATGCCGTTCCTCGTCATCAGCGTCGAGGGCACCCTGCGCGCCTCCGACCCCCGCTACGAGGAGGCGGCCACGACGCTGGGCGCCTCCCGCTTCACCGCGTTCCGCCGGGTCACCCTGCCGCTGATCGCGCCGGGCGTGGCGGCGGGCGCGGTGCTGGCCTGGGCGCGGGCGCTGGGCGAGTTCGGCGCGACGATCACCTTCGCCGGGAACTTCCCCGGCCGTACGCAGACGATGCCGCTGGCCGTCTATCTGGCACTCCAGAACGATCCGGAGGCCGCGATCTCGCTCAGCCTGGTCCTGCTGGCCGTGTCGATCACTGTGCTGGCGGGGCTGAGGGACCGCTGGATCACGGCGTCATGACGGCCGCGTACCGGCCGGCCCGGACAACGACGGACGCGGTCCGTTACGGTCGTAGGACCGCCGGATCGATATGACGTCACGCCCAGGGCCACGCCCGGGCCAGTCCCCTCCAGTTGGACCGGCGTGTACCGCGTCGGCCCCCGCGATCAACACTTCGACGATGCTGGACGATGCCTTCATGACCGAACTCGACGACACCATGTCCGCCAAGGCACCCCACGGTGCCAGTGCCGCGGGCTCCGCCGGTACGGCGCACGGCGAGGGACTGGACGCCCGCCTCGTCGTCGACCGCGGTTCCTTCCGTCTCGACGTCGCGCTGACCGCGGCGCCCGGCGATGTCGTAGCCCTGCTGGGCCCGAACGGCGCGGGCAAGACCACCGCGCTGCGCGCCCTGGCCGGTCTGGTCCCGCTCACCGGAGGCCACCTGCGCCTGGACGGCGCCGGGCTGGAGCGGACGCCGCCCGAGTTCCGCCCGGTCGGTGTGGTCTTCCAGGACTATCTGCTCTTCCCGCATCTCTCGGCCCTCGACAACGTGGCGTTCGGACCGCGCTGCCACGGCGCGACCAGGGCCGAGGCGCGTGCCGTGGCCGCCGAGTGGCTGGAGCGCATGGGTCTCGCCGACCACGCGGCTGCCAAGCCGCGCGGGCTGTCCGGTGGCCAGGCCCAGCGGGTCGCCCTGGCCCGGGCGCTGGCCGTACAGCCCCGGCTGCTGCTCCTGGACGAGCCCCTCGCCGCCCTGGACGCCCGGACCCGGCTGGAGGTCCGCTCGCAGCTGCGGCATCATCTCGCCGAGTTCGAGGCCGTGGCCGTGCTGGTCACCCACGATCCGCTCGACGCCATGGTGCTGGCCGACCGGCTCGTGGTGATCGAGAACGGCCAGGTGGTGCAGGAGGGCTCCCCCACCCATATCGCGCGCCATCCGCGTACGGACTACGTCGCCCAGTTGGTCGGGCTGAACCTGTACCGGGGCCGGGCCGAGAGCGGCCACTCGGTCCGGCTCGACGCGGGTCCTGCGATCACCACCACCGAGGAACTCTCCGGCGAGGTCTTCGTGGCGTTCCCGCCGGGCGCCGTCACCCTCTACCGGGACCGGCCCTCCGGCTCCAGCGCCCGCAATCTGTGGCGCTGCGAGGTGACGACCCTGGAGAAGCACGGCGACCAGATCCGCGCCAACCTGACCGGTGAACTCCCGCTCGCCGCCGACCTCACCACCGTCGCCACCGCCGAGCTCGGTCTTCACCCGGGGGTGGCCCTCTGGGCGACGGTCAAGGCGACCCAGACGCACGCATACCCGGCATGACGCCCTGTCCGGGCTACGGTGGGCATTCCCCCCACCGACTCACCCAGTGAGGCACCGCATGAGCCTGAGCATCCGCAACCAGCTGCCCGGCACCGTCACCGCCGTCACCCCCGGCGAGGCCATGGCCACAGTCAGCGTCCGGCTGGACAGCGGCCGGGATCTCACCGCGGCGATCACGCTGGACGCAGCGGAGGACCTGGGTCTCGGCGCGGGCTCGGCCGTGCGCGCTCTGGTGAAGTCGACAGAGGTGTCTCTCGCGACCGCGCCGGTCCAGGGTCTGTCGATCCGCAACCAGTTGCCCGGCAGGATCACCGGCGTCGCCGCCGGTTCCGCCATGGCCGCCGTCAAGGTGGATGTCGGCGGCGCGGAACTCACCGCCGCGATCACCAAGGAGGCCGCCGACGAACTCGGCCTCGCTGCCGGGATGCCCGTCGTAGCCCTGATCAAGTCGACCGAGGTGGCACTGGCGACGGCGTGACACACAGCACGGGAGGACCCTCGCCCGGCCCTCAGGCCGGCAGAGGGCCCTCCCGTTTCGTAGCCCGGCTCAGTCCTGGTACGCCTCCGGGGGCGGGCACGAGCAGACCAGGTTCCGGTCGCCGAACGCCTGGTCTATGCGGCGCACCGGCGGCCAGTACTTGTCCGCGGCCGAGACGCCGGCCGGGAAGACTGCCTCCCCACGGCTGTAGGCATGCTCCCACTCCCCGCTCAGGGCGGCCGCGGTGTGCGGGGCGCCGCGCAGCGGGTTGTCGTCGGCGGGCCACGCGCCGGAGGCGGTCTTCTCGATCTCCCGTCGAATGGCGATCATCGCCTCGCAGAACCGGTCGAGCTCGCCAAGGTCCTCGGACTCGGTCGGCTCGATCATCAGCGTGCCGGCCACCGGGAACGACATCGTCGGCGCGTGGAAGCCGTAGTCGATCAGGCGCTTGGCCACGTCGTCCACGGTCACCCCGGTCGCCTTGGTGAGCGGCCGCAGGTCGATGATGCACTCGTGGGCGACCAGGCCGCCGGGGCCGGTGTAGAGCACCGGGTAGTGCGGTTCGAGGCGCTTGGCGATGTAGTTGGCGGAGAGCACCGCCATCTGGGTGGCACGCCTGAGGCCCTCGCCCCCCATGAGACGGATGTACGCCCAGGAGATCGGCAGGATGCCCGCGGAGCCCCACGGGGCCGCCGAGACCGGTCCGACACCCGTCTCCGGGCCCGCGGCGGGCTGCAGCGGGTGGTTGGGCAGGTACGGCGCGAGGTGTGCGCGCACACCGATCGGGCCGACGCCGGGACCGCCGCCGCCGTGCGGGATGCAGAAGGTCTTGTGCAGGTTGAGGTGGGAGACGTCGCCGCCGAAGTGGCCGGGCCTGGCCAGGCCCACCAGGGCGTTGAGGTTGGCGCCGTCGACGTACACCTGGCCGCCCGCCTCGTGGACCTGCGCGCAGATGTCGGCGACGTGTTCCTCGAACACACCGTGCGTCGACGGATAGGTGATCATGAGTACGGCGAGTTCGTCGCGGTGCTGCTCGATCTTGGCGCGGAGGTCCGCGACGTCGATCCCGCCGTCCTCGGCGGTCTTCACCACGACGACCTTCATGCCCGCCATCACGGCGCTGGCGGCGTTGGTGCCGTGCGCGGAGGACGGGATGAGGCAGACGGTGCGCCGCTCGTCGCCGTTGGCGCGGTGGTAGCCGCGTACGGCGAGCAGGCCGGACAGCTCGCCCTGCGACCCTGCGTTGGGCTGAAGGGACACCTTGTCGTAGCCCGTGACCTCGGCGAGGCGTTCCTCCAGCTCCTGGATGAGCGTGAGGTAACCGCCGGCCTGCTCGGCTGGGGCGAACGGATGCAGAGCGCCGAACTCGGGCCAGGTGACGGGCTCCATCTCGGTGGTCGCGTTGAGCTTCATGGTGCAGGAGCCGAGCGGGATCATGCCGCGGTCGAGCGCGTAGTCGCGGTCGGCGAGCCTGCGCAGGTAGCGCAGCATGGCGGTCTCGGACCGGTACTGATGGAAGACGGGGTGGGAGAGGAAGGCGTCGGTGCGCAGCAGCGCCTGCGGAAGCGTGTCCTGCGCGGTCGTGTCCAGTGCCTCGATGTCGTCCGTGACGCCGAACGCCGCCCATACGGCGCCCAGCTGGGCGCGGGTGGTGGTCTCGTCGCAGGACAGGGAGACGTGGTCGGCGTCGACGAGGTGCAGGTTGACCCCGCGTTCCCGTGCGGCGGCGACGATCTCGGCCGCGCGGCCCTCGGTCCGGGCGGTGAGGGTGTCGAAGTAGGCGCCGTGGACGATCTCGATCCCGGCCGCCTCGAGTCCGGCCGCGAGGATCGTGGCGTAGCGATGAGTGCGCCGGGCGATGCCCGTCAGTCCTTCCGGCCCGTGGTAGACGGCGTACATGCCGGCCATCACGGCGAGCAGCACCTGGGCGGTGCAGATGTTGCTGGTCGCCTTCTCGCGGCGGATGTGCTGCTCGCGGGTCTGGAGGGCGAGTCGGTAGGCCTTGTGACCGTCGGCGTCCACGGAGACGCCGACCAGGCGGCCGGGCAGGCTGCGTGCGTAGGTCTCACGCACCGCCATGTAGCCGGCATGCGGCCCGCCGAAGCCCATCGGCACGCCGAAACGCTGGGTCGTGCCGACGGCGATGTCCGCGCCGAGTTCGCCGGGCGGCTTCAGCAGCGTCAGGGCGAGCAGGTCGGCGGCGACCGTCACCACGGCGCCCAGCTCGTGCGCCTGCTCGACGACGGGCCTGATGTCGCGTACGGCCCCGGAGGCGCCGGGGTACTGGATCAGCACGCCGTTGATCTCACGTCCGGCGACGGCGGCCGGGATGCCGTCGGTGAGGTCCGCGACGACGACGTCGACGCCCGTCGGCTCCGCGCGCGTCTCGATCACGGCGATGGTCTGCGGAAGGGCGTCCGCGTCGACCAGGAAGAGGCCCTTCTTGTTCTTGCCCATGCGGCGCGACAGCGCCATGGCCTCGGCGGCGGCGGTGCCCTCGTCGAGGAGGGAGGCACCGGAGGTCGGCAGTCCGGTGAGATCGGCGACCATGGTCTGGAAGTTCAGCAGCGCCTCCAGGCGGCCCTGCGAGATCTCCGGCTGGTAGGGCGTGTACGCGGTGTACCAGGCCGGGTTTTCCATGACGTTGCGCAGGATCACCGGCGGGGTGAATGTGCCGTAGTACCCGAGTCCGATCATCGAGTCGAGGACCTGGTTGCGGTCGGCCAGCGCGCGCAGCTCGGCCAGCACCTCGGCCTCGGTGCGGGCGGACGGCAGATCGAGCACGGCGGTGCTCTTGATCACGTCGGGTACGGCGGCGGCGGTGAGCTCGTCCAGCGAGGCGTAGCCGACCTGCGCGAGCATCTTGGCCCGTGCCTCGTGGCCGGGACCGATGTGGCGCTGTTCGAAGGGGATGCCCTGTTCGAGCTCGGAGAGCGGGATGCGGTGGGCGGTCATTGCGGAGGCCTCCTGGTCTGACGCGACCTTCGGGGGGTACCACAGGCATGGGTCCCCGGACGGCCTCCCCCTCTGTCATCTCAACCTGAGAGCTTCACCGGGCCGCCCGAGCGCTCCCGGTTTTCACCGTCGGTGAGAGCGGAGGCCCGTCGGCACCCGCCCTGCTTTCCAGAGTGACCTCGTCCGCACGGTACGTGGGCCTGAGAGATTCCGGGGAGGATTTGCTCCTTCGGCGCCCCCGGTGACTCCGGAGGACTCTCCCGCACGGGGTCAGCAGCCGCTGTCAGCGTACCAGCGGGGCCCGCGGAGGGTACTTCGAGTGGCCGCCGCCCCGGATGTGGCCTTTTGTAGTGATGTAGTGACCGCGAATGAGTTGCTGCCCATGCGACCCATGCGACCAAGTGGAGGGACCGTGCGAACCGACATCGATCCGCGCAGCCTGATCGGCCGCAGGGCGTTCGACCGCAGCGGCACCAAGATCGGCACTGTGGACGAGGTGTACCTCGACGACGCGACGGGCGTGCCGGAATGGGCCGCCATACGCACCGGCCTGTTCTCCCGGGACGCTTTCGTCCCTCTGGAGCCCAGCGAACTGGTCGAAGGCACCCTCCACGTCCCCTTCGACCGCAGCCTGATCAAGGACGCGCCCGATTTCGGCGTCGGCCGTCATCTCTCCCCGGAACAGGAACTCCAGCTCTACCACCACTACGGCCTCGATGTGACCCCTGCTCCACCGGTCCCCGACCACGACTTCGGCAGACTCGCGGGGCAGGAGGACGCGTAGGGCCTGTCCGGCGGATCATGCCGGAGACACGGGGGGCGATGGGTACCGTCGGTTTCTTCCGACTCGATCCGCCGGACAGGCCCTACTAGGGCGTGTTTCGAAAGTAGCGCCGGCCGCCCGAAGGGCGGGCCCTGCGGCGTCTGGTGCGTGCGATCGCAAGGCGGAGGGTCGCCCTCGTACTGGGCGTACGTGGGCGATCCCGACAACACAGCGAGCGTGCGTGCCAGGCGTCGCAGGGCAGGCGGGACTTTCGAAACACGCCCTAGGGCGTGTCTGACCATTCCCGCCGGGCGCGCGACGCCTGGCACGGCACCTCGCCGCGTTGTCGGATCACCCGAGTACGTCCAGTACGCGGGCGATCCTCCTCCTTGCGATGCACCGCACCAGACGCCACGCGCTGATCCGACGCGAATTGTCAGACACACCCTAGGAGCGGGAGCCTGTGGCCGGGTGTGCCGTACCGGAGCCGTTCCCTCGATGAGCGGTGGGCCTCGCTCCCGAAAGTGCATGGGTTTCCCCGGAATCGGCGGGGCTGTCGTCCGCCGCGGCAGGACCCCGCACCGATGCCGTGGGGTCCTGCCCGGGTCTTCGTGTCACCAGCGGCAGCGGATCCGCCGGCTCCAGGTCCGGGTCCTCGACCCGGAAAGTCCGTACCCTGCCGGGTTCCGAGGCGGGGGTCTCGAACCGTACGGTGACCCGTCCGAGGCCGCTGCCCTGTACCCATCCGTGCCCGTACTCGGTGTGGCGCACGTCGTGTCCCGCGGGCCAGCGCCGCTCCCCCGGCTCTGGCGAGGGCCGTGCCTCCGCCGCCCGGTCGGTGGTCTCCTCCTCCGCAGCGGTGTCCTCCGCCGCCTCGGCGGCCTGGGCGAAGAGGTCCTCCTGGGTGTAGTCGGCGAGCCCGCTGACGCCCACCCCGAGCAGCCGGACCCCGCCCGTCGTGTCCACGGAGTCCAGCAGCCGTGCGGCGGCCTCGCGCACGACCGCCGGGTCGTCGGTGGGCCCGCGCAGTGTCTCGGAGCGGGTCAGGGTGGAAAAGTCGTATCGCCTCACCTTCAGTACGATCGTGCGCCCGGACAGGCCGGAGGCGCGCAGTCTCCGAACACAGCGGTCGGCCAGCCTCCGCACCTCCGTGCCGACCCGTACGCGGTCGTGGATGTCCACGTCGTACGTGTCCTCCACCGACACCGACTTGGTCTCCCGCTCGGCCACCACGGGCCGCTCGTCGTGCGCCAGCGCCATGGCATGCAGTGCGTGCCCGTGGGCCTTGCCCAGCAGCCGTACCAGCTCGTCCTCGCCCGCCTCGGCGATCTCCTCGACGGTGGTGATCCCGGCCCGCCGCAGGTGGTCGCCCGTGGCCGGGCCGACCCCCGGCAGGGTCCGCACCGGCATGGGACCGAGCAGGGCGCGCTCGGTGCCCGGCTCGATCAGTACGAGGCCGTCGGGCTTGGCCTGCTCGGAGGCGATCTTGGCGAGCATCTTGGAGGCGGCGAGGCCGACCGACCCCGTCAGGCCCGTGACCGCCCGGATGTCGGCGCGCAGCCTCGCCCCGGTCAGGTGGGCCGACTCGGCGTCCCAGGCCACTCCCCCGGCCTCCAGGTCCACGAACGCCTCGTCCAGGCTCAGCGGCTCCACCAGCGGCGACAGGGAGTGCAGCAGCTCCATCACCTGGCCGCTGATGGCCCGGTAGAGGCCGAAGCGGGGCACCAGATAGGCGGCGTTCGGGGCGAGCCGGCGCGCCTGGGCCATGGGCATCGCCGAGTGCACCCCGAAGACCCGTGCCTCGTACGAGGCTGTGGCGACCACGCCACGGGGCCCGAGCCCGCCCACGACGACGGCCTTCCCGCGCAGGCTCGGCTTGGACGCCTGCTCCGCGGAGGCGAAGAAGGCATCCATGTCGAGATGCAGGATGGTGGGCGCGGCTCTCACATCTCCGATGCTGCCCTACGCCACTGACAATGCCCCGCCGAGCCCCTCCCGTCGGCCACGAGAACGCCGTCAGCCGGGTCAGTGACCGGGCCGGACGCTCCTGTCGGCGACGCGCTGAGGGCCGTGTGACGACCGCTGCCGCGTGCTCAGACCGCCCGGTTGCGGCGCCGCGCCAGTTCGTCCGCCGGGTTCGGCCCGATCAGGGTCTCGCCCGTGTCGATGCGCTCGCCGTGCAGCTGAGAGAGAGCGTTCTCCACGTCCCGCCACACCACTCCGACGGCGATCCCGAAAATGCCCTGGCCGCCCTGGAGCAGGGCGTGCACCTCGTCGGGCGAGGTGCACTCGTACACGGTGGCACCGTCGCACATCAGCGTCATGCACTCCAGGTCACGCGCATCGCATTCTCTGAGGTGCCGCACGGCCGCACGGATGTTCTGCAACGAGACGCCCGTGTCCAGAAAACGCTTCACGATCTTCAGGACGACGACGTCCCGGAAGCTGTACAGGCGCTGGGTGCCCGAGCCGTAGGCGGGACGCACGCTCGGCTCGACGAGCCCGGTGCGCGCCCAGTAGTCCAGTTGCCGGTAGGTGATCCCCGCGGCGGCGCACGCCGTAGGACCGCGGTAGCCGATCTGCTCGGACGCCATGGCCGTCGCCCCTCCGCCGTTCGGCACGGCTGCCGGCCGCTGCTGGACGTGACCGGCCGCGCCGCCCGGCTGGGCGTATCCCACGCCCGGTCGGAGCTGCGAGCTGGGGGAAGGGCACGGACCGCTCCCCCCGTAACTGGCTCCGGGGACGCCCCCAGCCGCACCGCCGCCGCTGCTTCTCACGCCGACCTCCGTCCTCGACCTGCCTTCTCGACGGTAGGCAGTCACCAGGGGTGCGTCAACGATCGCCACACTCGGCACGCCGAGTGATAATCACCCTACGAGTGGTTTCCCGCACCCCGCCGCGGGGAAAGGCTAGCCGAATGTGCTCGCGGTCAGTCGCACGAGTATCTCATCCGACATCGGCACAGGCCGCAAACCCCGTGGTGACCAAGCGTCTGCCGAGCCGACACGGACCGCAAGTCAGGCCGGGTACCGGTGGCTCACTGGCTGCTGGTGCCGAAGTCCTCAGGCGAGATCTGGTCGAGGAACTCGCGGAACTTCTCGACCTCGTCCTCCTGCTCGTCGGGAATCGCGATCCCGGCGTCGTCGAGCACCGTGTCGCTGCCGTAGATCGGCGTCCCGGTGCGCAGGGCCAGCGCTATGGCGTCCGACGGACGCGCGCTCACCTCCACCCCGCTCGCGAAAACCAGCTCGGCGTAGAAGACGCCCTCACGCAGGTCGGTGATGCGAACCTCGGTGAGCTCCTGGCCCACGGCCTCCAGCACGTCCTTGAACAGGTCGTGGGTCAGCGGCCGGGCGGGCGCCATGCCCTGCTGGGCGAAGGCGATCGCGGTCGCCTCCCCCGGACCGATCCAGATGGGGAGGTAGCGGTCGCCTCCCACTTCGCGCAGGAGCACGATCGGTTGGTTGGAGGGCATTTCGACCCGGACACCTACGACATCGAGCTCGTTCACACAGCAACCCTAGGCCGTGCCCGGGACGTTTGGGTAGTCGGGCCGGGAACAGGTGGCCGATCCGCTCCCCTCCCGGGTGACGGCCCGCCTCAGGGCAGCCGGACGCCCAGCGCGGTCTGCACCAGGGCCGTATGCAGCTTCACGGTGAGCGAGGCCAGTTCCTTCGCACGGGCCTCGGCATGGGCCCTGGTCTGGGGATTGCGGTGGCGCCTGAGCGGGGCCACCACCTGGTCGACCAGGCCCGCCTCACGGTCGGCGGCCGCCTTCATCACCCTCAGATGACGCGGCTCGATCCCGAACCGGCCCAGCTCGGCCACCAGCGAGGCGACGGTGACCGCCTCGGCGTCGTACACCCCGTCCGGCAGCGGGGCGATGAGGCCGTACGACTCCCACTCCTTCAGGACGTGCTCGTCGATCCCGGCGGCGGCGAGCAGTGCGTCCCGCCCGATCCGCACCGCCGTCGGCTCCTCCACGGTCGGCGGGCCGGACCCGCCGTCGCGCTGTCTGCCCACCAACGGCAGCTGTACGGCCTCGCCGCGCTCCATGGCGTCCAGGTGCTCGCGGATCACCTTGAGCGGGAGATAGTGGTCCCGCTGCATCCTCAGCACATGCCCGAGCCGTTCGACGTCCTGTGCGCTGAACTTGCGGTAGCCGGACGGAGTACGGCGCGGCTCGATGAGCCCTTCGGACTCCAGGAACCGGATCTTGGAGATGGTGACTTCGGGAAACTCGGCGCGCAGCGCGGTCAGCACCGCGCCGATGCTCATCAGCCCATTGTCCGTGGCGGCGGTACCGTGCCCGGCACCGCCGCTCGGTGTTTGAAGCATGGACCTTCCCTGGGGGTACTCCGGAGGGCGTCCGGAGGAGGTCAGAAGCCCGGCCGGCTCGCGTAGAAGACCAGCCGGTACTTGCCGATCTGCACCTCGTCACCGTTCGACAGAGCGACCTCGTCGATCCGCTCGCGGTTGACGTAGGTGCCGTTGAGACTGCCCACGTCGGCCACCGAGAACGCGCCGTCGGGACTGCGCCGGAACTCCACATGCCGACGCGAGACCGTCACGTCGTCCAGGAAGATGTCGCTCTGCGGGTGACGCCCCGCCGTGGTCAGCTCGCCATCCAGCAGGAAGCGGCTGCCCGAGTTGGGGCCGCGGCGCACCACCAGCAGGGCCGAGCCGAACGGCAGCGCGTCGACGGCCGCCTGGGCCTCGGGCGACAGCGTCGGCATCTGCGTCTGACCGGTGGTCTCGGCGTCGTACGCCTCGATGCCGGAGATGGAGATCGTCGAGGTCGTCTCGGACGCGCGCTCCGCCACTGCGCCGGGGCGCAGCGGGGCACCGCAGTTGGAGCAGAAGCGGGCATGGTCCGCATTGCGGTTGCCGCACCTCGTACACACCAACGACATGGACGGATCCTCCTGCCCCGCCGGGGCATTGGACGCGTACGGGCCGGCTGCAAACCCTCCACCCGTACTTGAGGTTGACGGTTGCCCGAAACCTATGCCGCCGGACTGGGCAGGGTCAACAGACGACGCGCCCTGACCTCGGGAAATGTCATCACCCGGACCAGCCACCTGGTCCCGGAACAGCGGACGCTGGCCCTCCGCCTGGGGCTGGGCACGATGACGAGCAGTCGCGTTGTCGCTGCCTTCTCGCGCGCTCTTGCCGAACAACTTCGCAAACAACTTCACGGGCGATTCCCCTTGACCGAAACAGACCCGCCCGTGGGGCAGGACGAACCCTGATTGCATACACCGGCCGACCCGGACACTCTTACAACGTCCATGTCCACCAGACAGTTTCCACCACGCGGCCCCTCTTCGGTGCGCCGACCCCGGGCAACCTCATGCCCCGGCACGACGCCCCTCATGCACCCCCGGTTCACCGGGAGGACGACCGAGCGTAGTCAGGCTGCTTCGCAGCCCGCAAGGCATCAACGACGATCTTGCCCGACCTCTCGACGGTCACGGTGGCCTGCTCCTTCTCAAGAGTCTGCACCACGCCTCCGGGGATGTTGAGCGCCGGCTCCAGGTCCTGCGGCTTGCCGATGACCTTGAAACGATAGGGCGCGTTGATCTTGTTCCCGTCGACGTCGACACTCTTGCCGGAATCCGTGACATAGGTGTTCGCGACGACGCGGACGCCGTTCACTTGGATCGCCTCCGCGCCGGCCGCGCGCAACTCCTGGATCGCGTCGAGCAACATGTCCGCCTCGACCGTCCCCTTCGTGTCGTCGATGGTCATCGTGATGCCGGGCCCCTGCGCGGCCACGGTGCCCGCGAGGATGCCGAGTTGTCTCTCTTTCTCAACCGTCTGTCTGCGGGCCTCCTCGGCCTGGTCCGAGCTGTTCGCCAGCTCGTCCCGCTGCTTCTCGAGACCCTGCTTCTCGTCCTCAAGACGCTGAGTGCGGTCGTCGAGTTCATCGAGGATGCGAACAAGATCCTCCTGGCGTGCGCCGCGCAGGGCGCTGTCGCTGTCGCTGTTCGAGGCGACCTGGACGGCCAGGCCGAAGCCGAGGCCGAACAGCAGGAGGGCGACGATGAGTTGGGCCCGGGTGACCCGGGGCGGCCACAGCCCCTGCACCAGCCGCTGACGGCCGGTCAGCGCCGGGGCGGCGGCAGGTATGAACGACTCTCCGGCCGCGGGCCGGTCGGCCGGCTGCGGCCCGGGTGCCGTCACGGGCACCTCTTCGGGCAGTTCCTTGCTCAGCCTGTTCTCAGGCATCTCCTGGCGTTCAGTCATCGTCTCACGCCCGGAACACGTGCCGCCGGATCGCCGCGGCATTGGAGAAGATCCGTATACCGAGCACGACCACGACTCCGGTGGACAACTGGGCGCCGACCCCCAGCTTGTCGCCCAGGAACACGATCAGCGCTGCCACCACCACGTTCGACAGGAACGACACCACGAAGACCTTGTCGTCGAAGATGCCGTCGAGCATGGCCCGCAGACCTCCGAAGACGGCGTCCAGCGCCGCCACGACGGCGATCGGCAGATAAGGCTCGACCACCGCCGGAATTTCGGGCCGGACCAAGAGGCCGGCCACGACTCCCACGACGAGGCCCAGTACGGCGATCACGTTGTGCCCTTCTCAGTGCTCGGCTGTGCGGTACGTACGATCACACTCGGTGCGGCGGGCAGCCGGAGGGCGCTCTCGGTGGAGATGGTGGCCCGGATGCCGTAGGTCTGTTCCAGCGTGTGCAGATACACCCCGTCGCTGCTGTTCTGGAAGCCGGTGCTCAGCTTGTCCCCGTCCCCCACCGCCAGGACCGTGTAGGGCGGCACCAGCGGCTTGTTGTCGACGAGTATCGCGTCGCCGGCGGCTCTGATCGCGGACAGGGCGGTCAGCCGCTGCCCGTTGATGGAGACGGCCTCGGCCCCCGACTGCCACAGCCCGTTGACGACGCGCTGCATGTCACGGTCGCGCACCCGCCCCGTGTCGGAGAAGTCGGAGGTCTCGCGCGGATCGCCGTTGCCCCCCGAGGAGGCTTCCTTGGCGTCGTCGACGACCAGCTTCACACCCGGCCCGTGCACGGCTGTGGCGCCCGACAGGACGCCCACGAGATCGGCCCGGTCGCTGCCCCCGGTCTGCCGCAGCGCGGCCCGCTGGCGGGCGCTCACGTCGTCGCGCAGGTCGTCCACGCCGGACTCCAGCTTGTCCGCGGCCTTGGTCTCCCGGTCGATGCGGTCGATGAGCTCCTGGCGCTCCTTGGCGACGACCGGTGCCGCCACCCGCGCCTGCGCCGCCCCCACGGTGACCACCATCGCCGCGAGGACCAGGCCTCCGGCGAGGCCGAGTTTCGCCCTGAGCGTCTTCGGCATACCGCTCGTGCCCGCCATACGCCTGCGGGCGGCAGCCTCGGCGTACCCCTCGTCGAGGCTGTGGTCCATGACGTTGGTGAGCAACGACATGGAGGCGTCCGGACGCGACGGCCGCCGCGGGACTGTGCTCCGAACGGGCGGTTGCTGCGGCATGCCGCACATCGTCGCACGTCGCGAGCAATACCTCCGAATGGCCCTGCCCGCATGCCGGACAGGCCCCCTTGGGGAGACTTGTCCGGCACGCGCGTGTGGTACCCGTTTCAGCGCCCGGCGCTGTCCACGATCGCCGCCCACTCGTCCAGCAGGGCCTGCGCGGAGGCGTCGTCGGGCCCCTCCGCCCACAGATGCGTGACCGCCTCGGCCGGGTCGGGCAGCACCATGATCCAGCGCCCGTCGCTCTCCACGACCCGTACCCCGTCCGTGGTGTCCACGAAGCGGTCTCCGGCCTCTTCGACGACGCGCCGCATCACCAGGCCCTTGACCGCCCACGGGGTCGCGAGATCGCGTTTCAGGACGTGTGCGCGCGGGATGCGGGCATCGATCTGGCTCAGCGTCAGCTGTGTGCGCGCCACCAGGCCGATGAGGCGTACGAACGCCGCCGTGCCGTCGTAGACGCTGCTGAACTCGGGGACGATGAAACCGCCCTTGCCGTCGCCCCCGAAGATGGTCCCTTCCTCACCGCCGACCCGGGTGAGGTCGTCCGGCGACGTGGTCGTCCATTCGACCTGGGTCCCGTGATAGGCGGCCACCTGCTCGGCGATACGCGTCGTGGTGACCGGCAGCGCCACACGCCCGCTGCGCCGCTCCGCCGCGACGAGGTCGAGCATCACGAGCAGCGCCCGGTCGTCCTCGATGATGCGGCCCTTCTCGTCCACCAGGGACAGCCGCTCGCCCACCGGGTCGAACCGCACACCGAACGCGGCACCGGAGGACGCCACGATCTCGCCGAGCCGCACCAGCCCGGAGCGCCGCATGTCGACCGTCTCCGTGGGCCGGGACTCGTCGAGACCGGGGTTGATGGTCAGCGAGTCCACACCCAGCTTGCCCAGCAGGCTGGGCAGTACGAGTCCCGCCGAACCGTTGGAGGCGTCCACGACCACTTTGAGGCCGGATTCCGCGATCCCGGTCGTGTCGACGTTCCGCAGCAGCGAGCCGGTGTACGAGTCGAAGACACTGGCCGGGAAGTGCAGGTCGCCTATCTCACCGGGGAACGCGCGCCGGTACTCCTGACGGGCGAACACACGGTCCAGCTTGCGCTGGCTGCCCTGCGAGAGATCGGCGCCCTGTCCGTCGAAGAACATGATGTCCACGGAGTCCGGCACACCGGGAGTGGTCCGGATCATGATGCCGCCGGCGCTGCCCCGCGCGGTCTGCTGCCGTGCCACGGGCAGCGGTACGTTCTCCAGGTCGCGTACGTCGATGGCGCTGGCCTGGAGCGCGGAGATGACGGCCCGCTTGAGCGCACGGGCACCACGGGAGTGGTCACGGGCCGTGGTGACCGTCGTGCCCTTCTTCAAGGTGGTCGCATAGGCGCCTGCGAGGCGCACGGCGAGTTCGGGCGTGATCTCCACATTCAGGATTCCGGACACGCCCCGGGCGCCGAACAGATGCGCCTGACCCCGTGATTCCCAGATGACCGAGGTGTTGACGAAGGCACCGGCCTCGATCGTCTTGAAGGGATACACCCGGACATTTCCCTGAACGATCGATTCTTCACCGATGAGGCACTCGTCGCCGATGACCGCGCCGTCCTCGATACGCGCCGCCCGCATGATGTCGGTGTTCTTCCCCACCACGCAGCCGCGCAGATTGCTGTGCTGCCCGACATATACGTTGTCGTGCACGACGGCCCGGTGCAGGAAGGCGCCGCTCTTCACGACGACGTTGGAGCCGACCACAGTGTGCTCACGGATTTCGGCGCCGGCTTCCACCTTGGCGTAGTCGCCGATATAGAGCGGTCCGCGCAGAACGGCGTCGGGATGTACCTCGGCACCCTCCGCGACCCAGACCCCGGGGGAGATCTCGAATCCGTCGAGTTCGACGTCGACCTTTCCCTCGAGTACGTCGGCCTGGGCCTTCACATAGCTCTCGTGCGTGCCGACGTCCTCCCAGTAGCCTTCGGCGATGTAGCCGTAGATGGGCTTGCCTTCCTTCATCAGCTGCGGGAAGACGTCGCCGGACCAGTCGACGGGCACATCGGCCTCGACGTAGTCGAAGACCTCGGGCTCCATGACATAGATGCCCGTGTTCACCGTGTCGGAGAAGACCTGACCCCATGTGGGTTTCTCGAGGAACCGCTCGACACGGCCCTCTTCGTCCACGATGGTGATGCCGAATTCCAGCGGATTGGGCACCCGGGTCAGACAGACCGTGACCAGCGCGCCCTTCTCCTTGTGGAAATTGATCAGCTCGGTGAGGTCGAAGTCGGTCAGAGCATCACCGGAAATGACGAGGAAGGCATCGTCCTTCAACGCCTCTTCCGCGTTCTTGACGCTACCGGCGGTACCGAGTGGCTTCTCCTCGTTGGCATAGGTGAGCTCCATACCGAGCTCCTCGCCGTCACCGAAGTAGTTCTTCACCAGTGAGGCGAGGAACTGGACGGTGACGACCGTCTCGTTGAGCCCATGCCTTTTGAGCAGCCTCAGCACATGCTCCATGATCGGCCGGTTGGCAACCGGTAGGAGTGGCTTGGGCATGCTCGAGGTCATAGGGCGAAGGCGTGTGCCTTCGCCACCGGCCATCACGACGGCCTTCATGTCGGAAGCGTCCTCCTCTAAGAGACGACGGTCTAGCCGACTTCACCCGTCCAGATTGTCCCGCACTTTTCCGCGGCGGGCCATCGAGCCACTACGCCCGGACAATCAGCGAGCTCAATCGGCCATGGCGTCCGCACGGACCAGGCGGCGGACCTGCACTACATAGAGGACTCCTGCCCACCAGTAGAGCGTTGTACCCCAACCTGCGAACGCCCATCCGAAAATCGCAGCGAGTGACGCGATCCAGCGGCTGCCGTCACTGAGCAGAAGCAGCGGGAAGGCGTACATCAGGTTGAACGTAGCCGCCTTCCCGAGGAAGTTCACCTGCGGCGGGGGATACCCATGGCGTCTGAGGATGCCCACCATCACCAGCAGGACCAGTTCGCGCGCCAGCAGTACAGCGGTCAACCACAGCGGCAGAATCCCCCGCCAGGTCAGGCCGAGCAGAGTCGAGAGAACATAGAGCCGGTCTGCCGCGGGGTCCAAGAGCCTGCCGAGGCTGCTGATCTGGTTCCAGCGACGCGCGAGCTTGCCGTCCAGGTAGTCGCTGACTCCGCTCAGGGCCAGCACCAGCAGCGCCCAGCCGTCGCTCTGCGGGCCCCCGAACTCCGGCCTCAGGATCAGCCACAGGAAGAGCGGCACGCCGGCCAGGCGAGCCATGCTGAGGATATTCGGGATGGTGAGGACCCGGTCCGTCTGGACACGGGTCTCCTGGACCTCCACCCGGGGGCCTCCTGAGGGAAACGAACCAACGATGCTCCCCGACCCTACCTCAACACAAAAAAGCTCTGGCTCCCGGGCGAGGCGCCCGAGAGCCAGAGCTGTAAAAGGAGTTCGGCGGTGTCCTACTCTCCCACAGGGTCCCCCCTGCAGTACCATCGGCGCTGTGAGGCTTAGCTTCCGGGTTCGGAATGTAACCGGGCGTTTCCCTCACGCTATGACCACCGAAACACTATGAAACTGTCCAGCCGCACCACGCAATAAAGCACGTGGGGCTGTTCGTGGTTTCAGAACCAACACAGTGGACGCGAGCAACTGAGGACAAGCCCTCGGCCTATTAGTACCGGTCACCTCCACCAGTTACCTGGCTTCCAGATCCGGCCTATCAACCCAGTCGTCTACTGGGAGCCTTACCCCATCAAGTGGGTGGGAGTCCTCATCTCGAAGCAGGCTTCCCGCTTAGATGCTTTCAGCGGTTATCCCTCCCGAACGTAGCCAACCAGCCATGCCCTTGGCAGAACAACTGGCACACCAGAGGTTCGTCCGTCCCGGTCCTCTCGTACTAGGGACAGCCCTTCTCAAGACTCCTGCGCGCGCAGCGGATAGGGACCGAACTGTCTCACGACGTTCTAAACCCAGCTCGCGTACCGCTTTAATGGGCGAACAGCCCAACCCTTGGGACCGACTCCAGCCCCAGGATGCGACGAGCCGACATCGAGGTGCCAAACCATCCCGTCGATATGGACTCTTGGGGAAGATCAGCCTGTTATCCCCGGGGTACCTTTTATCCGTTGAGCGACGGCGCTTCCACAAGCCACCGCCGGATCACTAGTCCCGACTTTCGTCCCTGCTCGACCCGTCGGTCTCACAGTCAAGCTCCCTTGTGCACTTACACTCAACACCTGATTGCCAACCAGGCTGAGGGAACCTTTGGGCGCCTCCGTTACTCTTTAGGAGGCAACCGCCCCAGTTAAACTACCCATCAGACACTGTCCCTGATCCGGATCACGGACCCAGGTTAGACATCCAGCACGACCAGACTGGTATTTCAACGACGACTCCACCACCACTGGCGTGGCAGTTTCACAGTCTCCCAGCTATCCTACACAAGCCGAACCGAACACCAATATCAAACTGTAGTAAAGGTCCCGGGGTCTTTCCGTCCTGCTGCGCGAAACGAGCATCTTTACTCGTAGTGCAATTTCACCGGGCCTATGGTTGAGACAGTCGAGAAGTCGTTACGCCATTCGTGCAGGTCGGAACTTACCCGACAAGGAATTTCGCTACCTTAGGATGGTTATAGTTACCACCGCCGTTTACTGGCGCTTAAGTTCTCAGCTTCGCCCCACCGAAATGGAGCTAACCGGTCCCCTTAACGTTCCAGCACCGGGCAGGCGTCAGTCCGTATACATCGCCTTACGGCTTCGCACGGACCTGTGTTTTTAGTAAACAGTCGCTTCTCGCTGGTCTCTGCGGCCACCCCCAGCTCAGGGAGAAAATCCCCTCACCAGGCGTGGCCCCCCTTCTCCCGAAGTTACGGGGGCATTTTGCCGAGTTCCTTAACCATAGTTCACCCGAACGCCTCGGTATTCTCTACCAGACCACCTGAGTCGGTTTAGGGTACGGGCCGCCATGAAACTCGCTAGAGGCTTTTCTCGACAGCATAGGATCATCCACTTCACCACAATCGGCTCGGCATCAGGTCTCAGACACATGAGCGGCGGATTTACCTACCACTCGTCCTACACCCTTACCCCGGGACAACCACCGCCCGGGATGGACTACCTTCCTGCGTCACCCCATCGCTCACCTACTACCAGCTCGGATCACCGGCTCCACCACTTTCCCCAACGGTAAACCGAAAGGGAACGGCTTCACGGGCTTAGCATCACCGGATTCGATGCTTTTCGCGTCACAGCGGGTACCGGAATATCAACCGGTTATCCATCGACTACGCCTGTCGGCCTCGCCTTAGGTCCCGACTTACCCTGGGCAGATCAGCTTGACCCAGGAACCCTTGGTCAATCGGCGCACACGTTTCTCACGTGTGAATCGCTACTCATGCCTGCATTCTCACTCGTCAACCGTCCACAACTCGCTTCCGCGGCTGCTTCACCCGGCAGACGACGCTCCCCTACCCATCACAGTCTCCGTTGGGAGTATGTACTGCAATGACACGACTTCGGCGGTACGCTTGAGCCCCGCTACATTGTCGGCGCGGAATCACTAGACCAGTGAGCTATTACGCACTCTTTCAAGGGTGGCTGCTTCTAAGCCAACCTCCTGGTTGTCTCTGCGACTCCACATCCTTTCCCACTTAGCGTACGCTTAGGGGCCTTAGTCGATGCTCTGGGCTGTTTCCCTCTCGACCATGGAGCTTATCCCCCACAGTCTCACTGCCGTGCTCTCACTTACCGGCATTCGGAGTTTGGCTAAGGTCAGTAACCCGGTAGGGCCCATCGCCTATCCAGTGCTCTACCTCCGGCAAGAAACACACGACGCTGCACCTAAATGCATTTCGGGGAGAACCAGCTATCACGGAGTTTGATTGGCCTTTCACCCCTAACCACAGGTCATCCCCCAGGTTTTCAACCCTGGTGGGTTCGGTCCTCCACGAAGTCTTACCTCCGCTTCAACCTGCCCATGGCTAGATCACTCCGCTTCGGGTCTTGAGCATGCTACTGAACGCCCTGTTCGGACTCGCTTTCGCTACGGCTACCCCACCCGGGTTAACCTCGCAACACACCGCAAACTCGCAGGCTCATTCTTCAAAAGGCACGCAGTCACGAGAGTGTGCAAGCACACTCCGACGCTCCCACGGCTTGTAGGCACACGGTTTCAGGTACTATTTCACTCCCCTCCCGGGGTACTTTTCACCATTCCCTCACGGTACTATCCGCTATCGGTCACCAGGGAATATTTAGGCTTAGCGGGTGGTCCCGCCAGATTCACACGGGATTTCTCGGGCCCCGTGCTACTTGGGTGTCTCTCAAACGAGCCGCTGACGTTTCAGCTACGGGGGTCTTACCCTCTACGCCGGACCTTTCGCATGTCCTTCGCCTACATCAACGGTTTCTGACTCGTCCTGCTGCCGGCAGGCAGCAGAAGAGAGATCCCACAACCCCGCATGCGCAACCCCTGCCGGGTCTCACACGCATACGGTTTGGCCTCATCCGGTTTCGCTCGCCACTACTCCCGGAATCACGGTTGTTTTCTCTTCCTGAGGGTACTGAGATGTTTCACTTCCCCTCGTTCCCTCCACACTGCCTATGTGTTCAGCAGCGGGTGACAGCCCATGACGACTGCCGGGTTTCCCCATTCGGAAACCCCCGGATCAAAGCCTGGTTGACGACTCCCCGGGGACTATCGTGGCCTCCCACGTCCTTCATCGGTTCCTGGTGCCAAGGCATCCACCGTGCGCCCTTAAAAACTTGGCCACAGATGCTCGCGTCCACTGTGCAGTTCTCAAACAACGACCAGCCACCCATCACCCCGCACCGAAGCACGAGTTCACTGGGGCCGGCATCGAGGGAGTTCATTCCCTCAGACACCCAACAGCGTGCCCGACACCCCCGCCCTCTCATCGTTCCGTTCCACGCCGAAGCAGTACTGGGAAGACACTGAGGTCCAGGTGTGCCGAGTAGTCAACGTTCCACCCATGAGCTGACCACCGCCGGACATTCGCCGGCGTAGTGGCTCTGGCTGCCTTGCGGCAGCTAGATGCTCCTTAGAAAGGAGGTGATCCAGCCGCACCTTCCGGTACGGCTACCTTGTTACGACTTCGTCCCAATCGCCAGTCCCACCTTCGACAGCTCCCTCCCACAAGGGGTTGGGCCACCGGCTTCGGGTGTTACCGACTTTCGTGACGTGACGGGCGGTGTGTACAAGGCCCGGGAACGTATTCACCGCAGCAATGCTGATCTGCGATTACTAGCAACTCCGACTTCATGGGGTCGAGTTGCAGACCCCAATCCGAACTGAGACAGGCTTTTTGAGATTCGCTCAGCCTCACGGCATCGCAGCTCATTGTACCTGCCATTGTAGCACGTGTGCAGCCCAAGACATAAGGGGCATGATGACTTGACGTCGTCCCCACCTTCCTCCGAGTTGACCCCGGCAGTCTCCTGTGAGTCCCCATCACCCCGAAGGGCATGCTGGCAACACAGAACAAGGGTTGCGCTCGTTGCGGGACTTAACCCAACATCTCACGACACGAGCTGACGACAGCCATGCACCACCTGTACACCGACCACAAGGGGGACCCTGTCTCCAGGGTTTTCCGGCGTATGTCAAGCCTTGGTAAGGTTCTTCGCGTTGCGTCGAATTAAGCCACATGCTCCGCTGCTTGTGCGGGCCCCCGTCAATTCCTTTGAGTTTTAGCCTTGCGGCCGTACTCCCCAGGCGGGGAACTTAATGCGTTAGCTGCGGCACCGACGACGTGGAATGTCGCCAACACCTAGTTCCCACCGTTTACGGCGTGGACTACCAGGGTATCTAATCCTGTTCGCTCCCCACGCTTTCGCTCCTCAGCGTCAGTAATGGCCCAGAGATCCGCCTTCGCCACCGGTGTTCCTCCTGATATCTGCGCATTTCACCGCTACACCAGGAATTCCGATCTCCCCTACCACACTCTAGCCTGCCCGTATCGACTGCAGACCCGGGGTTGAGCCCCGGGCTTTCACAACCGACGCGACAAGCCGCCTACGAGCTCTTTACGCCCAATAATTCCGGACAACGCTTGCGCCCTACGTATTACCGCGGCTGCTGGCACGTAGTTAGCCGGCGCTTCTTCTGCAGGTACCGTCACTTTCGCTTCTTCCCTGCTGAAAGAGGTTTACAACCCGAAGGCCGTCATCCCTCACGCGGCGTCGCTGCATCAGGCTTTCGCCCATTGTGCAATATTCCCCACTGCTGCCTCCCGTAGGAGTCTGGGCCGTGTCTCAGTCCCAGTGTGGCCGGTCGCCCTCTCAGGCCGGCTACCCGTCGTCGCCTTGGTGAGCCACTACCTCACCAACAAGCTGATAGGCCGCGGGCTCATCCTGCACCGCCGGAGCTTTCCACCCGCCGAGATGCCTCGGCAGGTCGTATCCGGTATTAGACCCCGTTTCCAGGGCTTGTCCCAGAGTGCAGGGCAGATTGCCCACGTGTTACTCACCCGTTCGCCACTAATCCCCACCGAAGTGGTTCATCGTTCGACTTGCATGTGTTAAGCACGCCGCCAGCGTTCGTCCTGAGCCAGGATCAAACTCTCCGTGAATGCTTTTCACGGGAGCGGTACGAGAGGAGGAATAGTCCCCTCGTACACAGCGTCCTCGCTGTATTTTTCTTCAAAGGAACCACGTCCCGACCGGAGATCCGGCCGGAGACGGGGTATCAACATATCTGGCGTTGACTTTTGGCACGCTGTTGAGTTCTCAAGGAACGGACGCTTCCTTTGTACTCACCCTCTCGGGCTTTCCTCCGGGCTTCCCTTCGGTGTTTCCAACACTATCAGTGTTTTTCCGGCCCTCCGACCACCGTTCTGCGGACACGCAGAAGGCGATATGGAGATTAGGATCTGACAAGTTGGATGCCGCTCGATTGAACACGCTGATCGCGCTGCCCACCCCCGAGCGGAGGTACGACTCTACACGTGGCGCCAGAGCCCTTGCAAATCGATTAGGCTAGTGGTCTAGACCACGGATGGGGCTCTGTGTGCTCGTATGACTTACGCTGCTGCACAGCGCGCCGTCCGGGACAAGCAGTGATGGCCCAAGATTCAACCCCATACCGGGAGGCTTCCCATGACCACCGTGACGTCCCCGCTCGCAGGTCGCGCCGTCGGACTGGCCGGCGTGCCGGACCCCGTGTTCTCCGGCGCCATGGTCGGCCCGGGCACGGCGATCGACCCCGTGCGTGAGCCCTCCGAGGCTGTCGCACCCGTGGACGGCATCATCGTCTCCCTTCACCCGCACGCCTTCGTCGTCGTCGACTCCGAAGGCCACGGCGTGCTCACCCACCTCGGCATCGACACCGTGCAGCTGAATGGCGAGGGTTTCGAACTACTGGTGAGCAAGGGCGACACCGTCACCCGCGGACAGAGCGTGGTGCGCTGGAACCCGGCCGCCGTCGAGGCCGCCGGCAAGTCCCCGGTGTGCCCGGTCGTGGCGCTCGAGGCAACCGCCGACTCGCTCGGCGAACTCCGTGAGGAGGGCGACGTGAAGGCGGGCGACTCCCTCTTCACCTGGCAGTGACCGCAGCCTGCTGATCTTTACCTGCATTGATCTGGCTCACAGGCCAACGCCGTCTCATCGACGGCCAGTAAGAGAACCACCGCGGCGGCGGGACCCGCCGCACCTATTCGGAGACAGGTGAGATGGACACAACGCTGCGAGGCGTCGGCGTGAGCCACGGTGTGGCGATCGGCGAGGTTCGCCACATGGGAACTGCGGTGCTGGAACCGCCCACCACGCAGATCCCTACGGAGGAAGCGGAGCGTGAGCAGGGGCGCGCCCGTCAGGCCGTGGAGGCTGTGGCCGCCGACCTGATGGCGCGCGGCAACCTGGCGGGCGGCGAGGCCCAGGCAGTGCTCGAGGCGCAGGCCATGATGGCCCAGGACCCCGAGCTGATCGCGGACGTGGACCGGCGGATCGCCGTCGGCAGCACGGCCGAGCGCGCCGTCTACGACGCGTTCGCCGCATACCGGGACCTGCTGGCGAGCGCCGGTGAGTATCTCGCCGGTCGGGTCGCCGACCTCGACGATGTGCGCAACCGCATCGTCGCGCGGCTGCTCGGTGTGCCGATGCCCGGTGTGCCGGACAGCGACGAGCCGTACGTGCTGGTCGCACGTGACCTCGCGCCCGCCGACACCGCGCTGCTGGACCCGACGCTCGTCCTCGGTTTTGTCACCGAGGAGGGCGGGCCCACGAGCCACAGCGCCATCCTGGCGCGGGCGCTCGGCGTGCCGGCCGTGGTCGCGCTGCCGGGCGTCGGTGAGCTCGCCGAGGGTACGGTGATTGCTGTGGACGGCAGCACCGGCGAGATCTTCGTGGAGCCCAGCGAGGAGAAGAAGGCCGCGCTGGAGGCCGCCGCTGCCGAGCGCAAGGCGGCGCTCGCCTCGTCGACGGGCCCTGGTGTCACGTCCGACGGTCACAAGATCCCGCTGCTGGCCAACATCGGCGGTCCTTCGGATGTGCCGGCCGCGGTCGAGGCCGGTGCCGAGGGCGTCGGCCTGTTCCGGACCGAGTTCCTCTTCCTGGACGACAGCAAGAACGCGCCGTCCGAGGAGAAGCAGGTCGAGTCCTATCGTCAGGTGCTCGAGGCATTCCCCGAGGGCCGTGTCGTGGTGCGTGTGCTCGACGCGGGTGCGGACAAGCCGCTGGACTTCCTGACCCCCGCGGACGAGCCGAACCCGGCGCTCGGCGTGCGCGGTCTGCGGACGCTGCTCGACCACCCCGAGGTGCTGCGCACCCAGCTGACCGCGCTCGCCAAGGCCGCCGAGGGTCTGCCGGTGCACCTCGAGGTCATGGCGCCGATGGTCGCGGACCGCGCCGACGCCAAGGCATTCGCCGACGCGTGCCGCGAGGCCGGACTGCATGCGAAGTTCGGCGCGATGGTGGAGATCCCGTCGGCCGCTCTCCGTGCGCGCTCGATCCTCCAGGAGGTCGAGTTCGTGTCCCTGGGCACGAACGACCTTGCGCAGTACACCTTCGCCGCCGACCGTCAGGTGGGTGCGGTGTCCCGCCTCCAGGACCCGTGGCAGCCCGCGCTGCTCGACCTGGTGGCGCTCTCCGCCGAGGCGGCGAAGGCCGAGGGCAAGAGCTGCGGTGTCTGCGGCGAGGCCGCGTCCGACCCGCTGCTGGCGTGTGTGCTGACCGGTCTGGGGGTCACCTCCCTCTCCATGGGTGCCGCGTCGCTTCCCTACGTCCGCGCCGCTCTCGCCCAGCACACCCTGGCGCAGTGCGAACGTGCCGCGGCCGCAGCACGGGCCGCGGACAGCGCCGCGGATGCGCGTCAGGCGGCTCAGTCGGTGCTGTCCGGCGAGTAGCGCGTAGAGCCGGTCCGGCCCCGCGCCGGTCGGCTCGTGCGGTTCGTTCTCCAGGGGCGCTCCACCGTTCGGTGGGGCGCCCCTGGTGCGTCAGTGGACGTGTCCGGGCGGCTCGTCGTCCGTCCAGAGGCCGGGGGGTACGCAGTAGTCGACGCCGGACTCGGGGGCGATGAGGTCGCCGGAGTCGCCGTCGGTGCAGTAGGCGTCGAAGACCTCGCCCGCGGTCAGGGGTTCCAGGCCGCCGTCGCGTAGCCGCCAGCCGTAGACCAGGTCGGTGGCGCCGGGCGTGGTGATGCGCATGACGAGGCCGCCGGGGTTGTCCACGGCGATGCCCAGGGCCAGCACGGTGGTGAATTCCAGGGCTTCTGTCTCGTCCAGCTCCGTGGTACCCGCCGGGTCCGTATCGGCGTGGAGCACGGAGATGAGCGTCTCCGGTGTGCCCGAGACGCTGCACACCAGATGCCGGTGGCCGGGCCTGGCCGTGTTGAGGACGCGGACGAGCAGCTCCGAGGCGTACCGGAAGGCCTCGTGGCCGATGTCCTCGCCGCAGCCGGCGCAGGGGCCGAGGCGCGTCAGCAGGATGCTCGCGTGCTCCCAGGTGGTCCGGCGGATGGAGCGGTCGACCAGGTCCGGGACGAGTTCGGCGAGGGGGCGGCCGTCGTAGGGGATGGCGGGGCCGGTGGTGGCGAGTTCGGCCGTGAAGCGGCTGCGGCTCGCGGCGATGTCGGGGTTCAGGCCGGACTCGGCGCAGTACGCGGCGTACGCCCCGGGGTCGAACAGTGTGAGTGTGGTGTGGCTGCCTTGTGCGGCTCGGGCCTTGAGCAGGTCCTCCAGTTGTTTGAGGTAGGTGATGTGGTCGTCGAAGACGAAGCTGCGGTAGTGCCGCATGGCGCGGAAGTCGTGCTCGTCCGTGAGCACTCCGATGGTGCCGGCGATCTCGCGGCGCAGGACTCGTCGCAGATGCTCGTGCTCGGTGTAGGCCATGTGTTCCCCCTGTGCGCAGTCGATCAATGCTCACTCACAGTAACCGGCAGCACTGACAACGGGAGTCGGCCGGGCTTCTTTGCACCTGTTCGTGCAGGTCAGAGGCTTTCCGGGGCTTGTCAGGCGCGTTTGCGGGCCAGCTCCTCGTAGAAGCGCAGCACGTCGAGGTTGTCGATGGACCCAGGGTTGACCGCCTTCTCGATCGCGGTGCCCTGCAACAGGCGCTTGACCGGGACCTCGATGCGCTTGCCGGTGAGGGTGTGCGGAATACCGGGCACTTCGATGATCTCGTCGGGTACATGGCGCGGAGAGAGCTGTTCGCGGATGGTCTGCCTGATGCGGCCGAGGAGCGCGTCGTCGAGGACGGCTCCGGGGGCGAGGTGGACGAACAGGGGCATCCAGTAGCCGCCGTCGGGCTGTTCAATGCCGATGACGAGGGACTCCCTGATCTCGGGGAGCCGTTCGACCGCCTCGTAGATGTCGGCGGACCCCATGCGGACGCCCTGGCGGTTCAGGGTGGAGTCGGAGCGTCCGTGGATGACGACCGAGCCGCGGGAGGTGACCGTGATCCAGTCGCCGTGGCGCCAGACGCCGGGGTAGGTGTCGAAGTAGCTGTCGTGATAGCGGCTGCCGTCGGGGTCGTTCCAGAAGTAGATCGGCATGGACGGCATGGGGTTGGTGACCACGAGCTCACCGACCTCGTCGACGAGGGGGCGGCCGTCCGGGTCCCACGACTGGAGGTCGGTGCCGAGGCAGGTCGTCTGGAGCTCGCCGATGTGGACGGGGAGTGTCGGCACGCCTCCGGCGAAGCAGGAGCAGACATCGGTGCCTCCGCTGACGGAGGCGATCCACAGATCGTCGCGGACCTCGTCGTGCAGCCAGCGGAACCCGTCGGGCGGCAGGGGCGAGCCTGTGGTGGCGACGCATTTCACCCGCGAGAGGTCGAAGTCGTGCGAGGGGCGCACACCGGCCTTGCGGCAGGCCATGACGTACGCGGCCGAGGTTCCGTAGAGGGTGGCGCCGGTGCGCTCCGCGACCCGCCACTGGGCGCCGGTGTCCGGATGGCCGGGGCTGCCGTCGTAGAGGACGACCGTGGTGCCGGTGAGCAGGCCGGAGACGAGGAAGTTCCACATCATCCAGCCGGTCGAGGTGTACCAGAAGAAGCGGTCCCGGGGGCCGAGGTCGCAGTGGAGTCCGAGCTGTTTGAGGTGTTCGACGAGGATGCCGCCCTGCGACTGCACGATGGCCTTGGGGAGGCCGGTCGTACCCGAGGAGTAGAGCACCCACAAAGGGTGGTCGAAGGTGACCGGTTCGAAGACGGGTGCCGTGTCGGCGGCGGTCAGCGCGGACCATTCCAGAGCACCGTCGGGCGTCTCGGTGCCGAGGAGGGGGATGTGGACGACGGCGCGCAGAGTGGGCAGTTCACGGCGCAGTTCCGTGACCGTCTCCCGCCGGTCGTGCTCCTTGCCGCCGTAGCGGTATCCGTCGACGGTGAACAGGACGACGGGTTCGACCTGCTGGAAACGGTCCAGGACGCTGCGGGCGCCGAAATCGGGTGCGCAGGAGGTCCACACGCCGCCCACGGCGGCCGTGGCCAGGAGGGCGACGACGGCCTGCGGGATGTTGGGGAGGTAGCCGCTGACGCGGTCGCCTGGGCGTACTCCGAGGGCGCGGAGTTCTGCGGCCAGGGAGCCTACCTGGCGGGTCAGTTCGGACCAGGTCACGGGCCGTGGCTCGTGGGTCTCGTCCACGCACAGCAATGCGGGTTCGTCCGCGCGGGTCTGTGCCGCCCGCAGGGCGTGCTCGGCGTAGTTCAGGGTCGCGCCGGGAAACCACTCGGCGCCGGGCATGGTGCGGTTGCCCAGCACGCGCTCGTAGGGCGTCGAGAACCGTACGTCGAAGTACTGCGTGACGGCCTTCCAGAAGGTGTCCAACTGGTCGACGGACCAGCGGTGCAGCGCGGCGTAACCGCCTTCGGCGGGCGCGCCGTGGTGCTCGGCCGCCCATGCCTGGAAGCCGGTGATCCGTGCCTGGGCGATCCGTTCGGGATCGGGCTGCCACAGGGGCTGGGGGTTCACGGTCGGCATGCGGCGACTCCCGGGCTGTGAGCGTGACACGGTGACAGGGACGATGCCATGTGATCGCCGACCGCACCAGGGCGCGGTCGGCTTGGTCCGTGTCATGAATATGTGCTCCCAGTGCAGGTGAACGGCAGTTGAACGACAAGCGCGCGTGGGCCGATCGGTGGCAGGGTGATCAACATGGACGGTCATGACCTGGTGCGATCGGTGAGGACGGTTGGTTCGGCGGGGGCCGCGCTGGGGTTGCGCGCCGTGCGGGCGGCGTGGCGCAGGCGGCGTGCCGACGCGGCCGGGCTGCCGCCGAGGGGTGCCGAGCGTGCGCGGGTGCCGGGACCCGTCCGTGAGGCGGTGCCCGGGCCGGGGGGCGGTGTCATCCGTTTCAGCCGCTCCGAGCTGCGCATCCTGGTGGCCGTCAACGGGGCCGTGTTCTGGGGCTGGGACGGGGCGGAGCCGGAGCCGTCGTACGCGCTCGCGGGGCGCTGCCCGGAGCCGGATCCCCGAGCGGTCCTGGAGCCGGACAAGGACGGCGGCTGGCGGGTGGTGGCTGAGCGGGCGACGGTGACGGTCTCCCGGCTCGGCGCGGTGGAGGTCGCCACGCCGGGCGGGGTGAGTCTGCGGCGCGATCTGCCGCCGCGCTGGTGGGAGCCGGAGGGCGGGGGCGACGCACGCTGGATGCAGCGTTCACAGGTCGCGGCCGACGCCCGCTTCTTCGGTCTGGGCGGGCGCGCCTCGGGGCCGCGGCTGCGTGACGGCACATACCGGCTGTGGAACACGGATCCGGGGCATCCGTTCGGGCCCGGGGACGATCCGCTGTACATCACCATGCCTGTGCAGCTGGTGGTGGCCGACGCTGCGACACATCTGGCGTTCCACGACACGTCCTGGGACGGCACTCTGACGCTCCGGGAGGGCGAGGAGGGCGCCGGTTCCGGGCACGACCGGGCAGGGGCGTGCGAGCTGAGGATGGACGGCGGTCCGCTGCGCTGCTGGGTGATCGTGGGCACTCCCGCACGCGTGCTGCTCGCCTGGGCATCACTCACCGGCGCGCCGGCGCTGCCGCCCGCGTGGGCGCTGGGTCACCATCACGCGCGCTGGGGTTTCGGCAGCCGGCAGGAGGTGCGCCGGATCGTCGCCGGGTACCGGGAGCACGGGCTGCCCCTGGACGCCGTTCATCTGGACATCGATCACTACGACGAGCACCAGGTGTTCACGGTCGACCAGGAGCACTTCGCCAAGCTGCCTGTGCTGGCCGAGGAATTGCGCCGCGAGGGGATCCGGCTGGTGTCGATCGTCGATCCGGCGGTGAAGGCGGCGCCGGGCAATGCCGTGTACGACAGCGGCGCGGATGCGGACGCCTTCGTGCGGGACAGGTCGGGGAGGCTGGTGCGGGGCGTGGTGTGGGCCGGGGAGTCGGTCTTCCCGGACTTCACGCACGCGCGCGTGCGGGCATGGTGGGGCGGGCTGTACCAGGAACGGCTGGGCCAGGGATTCGCCGGGTTCTGGCACGATATGAACGAGCCGACGTCCTTCACGGCGTTCGGCGAGTCGACCTTGCCGCGTTCGGCCCGGCACGCCTTGGAGGGGGTCGGCGGCGACCATCGCGAGGCGCACAACGTGTACGCCCTGTGCATGGCCAGGGCCGCCTACGAGGGGCTGCGGGAGCTGGCTCCCGGTGAGCGGCCGTTTCTGTTCTCACGGTCCGGCTGGGCCGGGATGCAGCGCTACGGGGGTACGTGGTCCGGTGATGTGGCGACCGGCTGGCGGGGGCTGCGGGCCTCGTTGTCGCTGGTGATGGGGCTGGGATTGTGCGGGGTGCCGTATTCGGGGCCGGATGTCGGGGGTTTCGACGGCAGTCCGTCGCCGGAGCTCTTCCTGCGGTGGTTCCAGCTCGGTGCGTGGCTGCCGCTGTTCCGCACGCACGCGAGTCTGCGGGCGGGACGCCGGGAGCCCTGGGAGTTCGGCCCGGAGGTGCTCGCGCACGCGCGCGTGGCGCTCGTCGAGCGTCGCAGACTGCTGCCGTACTTCATGACGCTGGCGCATCTCGCGCGGCGCACCGGGGCGCCCTATGTGCGGCCGTTGTGGTGGGGTGCGCCGGAGGACCGCGTGCTGCGTGACTGCGAGGACACGTTCCTGCTGGGCGACTGCCTGCTGGTGGCGCCGGTGCTCACCCCGGGCACCGATCGGCGCGCGGTGCAGCTGCCGCCAGGGCGCTGGTACGACACGGTGACGGAGCGGGTGTACGAGGGGCCGGGCCAGGTCCTGGTCGACGCGCCGTTGGCGCGGATCCCGGTGCTGGCCCGCGCGGGTGCTGTCATACCTGTGCGGGGCAGCGACGGCGGACTGGAGCTGGAGGTCTGGGCGCCGGTCCGGGGGCGCACCGGAGGCGGGCTGGTCGTGCCGGACCCGGCCGAGGGGTGGGAGGAGCCGGAGATCGAGCGGTATGCCGTCCGCTGGCAGGGGCAGCGGGTGGTGGTCACGCGGGAGCAGGAGGAGCGCGCCGGTGAGCCACCGTACCCGGTACGCATACGGGGGCTGGGCGAGCGGCCGGCTCAGACGTAGCGGCCGCCGAACCAGGCCCGCACGGCGAGAGTGTGCAGTGGGAAGGCCAGTTCCTCCGGTCTGCGCAGCAGGTGCCAGCCTTCTGTCTCGTCCGTGACAGCGGATTCCGGCAGCCCGGCGGCGGGGCGTTCGGGAAGCAGGCCGAAGAGCAGCAGATGGCCGTCGGGCGAGCTCATGGCGTCGACGAGACGTACGTCGTGGCTCGGCGCGTCGATGCCCGTCTCCTCCCTGAGTTCGCGGACGACGGCATGCCGCCAGTCCTCGCGGTCGTCGATGTAGCCGCCGGGCAGTGCGGTGCGCCCGCGCGCGGGGGCGATGGTCCGGGTGATGACGACCAGGGCGGTGCCTTTGGTGTCGTACACGGGCTGGAGAGCGATCGCGACCGGCAGCGGGTTGCGGTAGGCCGCGGTGCCGCAGGCGGGGCAGGTACGCGGCCAGCCGGAGACGCCCTCTCCGTAGGGCGATCCGCAGCTCGAACAGTGCGAGCCGGGCGCGGAGTTGACGGTGGAAGGCTGAATTTCGGACACGTCGCGGACTGTATCCGATCACGGGCGCGGCGTCTTGCGGGGTGGCCCGAAACCGTGGTGGAACGGCCTGGGCAGGCGGCGGAACCGTGTGGTGGGGCGTGTGGTCCGGGGCGCGGGAGCGGGTCCGGCGGGTGGCCGGAATTGTTTGCAGGGACGGCCGGAGCCACCCCCGTCGGCCCCGGCCGTCCCTTCCGTTGTCACGACGCCGTGGGGGCTCAGTCGGTTCGCCCCGCGCCCTGCCCAATTCCGGTCGCCCATGCCAGACTTTCTGACGAATCGTCAGATGGACTGCCGTGGAGGGATGTTGTCACGTACACGCAGACCGGCCGTGGCCGGCTGGTTCACCGGGGAGGGCGACGCCTTCCGGCTTCTGGGCACCCGCTGTTCGGCGTGCGCCTCGGTCTTCTTCCCGCGCGAGGACGTGCACTGCCGCAATCCGCGGTGCCCGGGCGGCGACCTCGAGGAGATCCCGCTCTCCCGCGGCGGCCGCGTCTGGTCCTACACGGACGCACGGTACCGGCCGCCGTCACCCTATGTGAGCAATCCGGAACTTCCGTGGGAGCCGTTCGCGTTGATCGCGGTGGAGCTGGAGTCCGAGCGGATGGTGGTGCTGGGGCAGGCCGCTCCCGGCGTCACCGTCGCCGACCTGGCGGTGGGTATGGAGGTGGAGGCCGTTCCCGGGGTGCTCTGCGAGGACGGCGAGACGGTCTGGACAACATGGCACTGGCGGCCCAAGGGGGTGACGGCATGACGGCCGACGTGGCGGTGCTCGGCGTGGGGCTGCACCCGTGGGGCAAGTGGGGGCGCGGCTTCGCCGAGTACGGGGCGGCGGCGGCCCGAGCGGCCCTCGCGGACGCCGGCGTCCGGTGGCGGGACGTCGGCTCGGTCGTGGGCGCGGACACGGTGCGCGGCGGCTATCCCGGGTATGTGGCGGGGGCGACATTCGCGAAGGCCCTGGGGTGGCAGGGGGCCCGGGTGACCAGTGTGTACGCGGCTTGCGCGTCGGGGGCCCAGGCCATCGGCACGGCTCGGGCGCAGATCCTCGCGGGGCTGGCTGACGTGGTGCTCGTGGTGGGGGCCGACGCGGCGCCCAAGGGTTTCTTCCGGCCGGCGGGTGGGGAGCGGCCCGACGATCCGGATTGGCTCCGCTTCCGGCTGCTGGGCGCCACGAATCCGGCGTACTTCGGGTTGTACGCCCGGCGGCGGATGGCAGCACACGGGGACACGCCGGAGGACTTCGCCCAGGTCAAGGTGAAGAACGCCGCTATGGGGGCGCTCAATCCGAACGCGCGCTACCGCAAACGGGTCAGCAGCGAGGAGGTCGCCGCCTCCGCAGTGGTCGCCGATCCGCTGCGGCTGCTGGACATCTGCGCGACCTCGGACGGAGGCGCCGCCCTGGTGCTGTCCGGCATGGAGTTCGCCCGGCGGCACGGCGCGGCGCATCCGGTGCGGATCCGCGCGGTCTCCACGGTGACCCCGCGTTTCCCCGGCACGGTGCTGGACCTGCCGGACATCGCCACGGATTCCGCGGCGGCGGTGGAGCCTCCGGGTGAGACGTTCCGCGCCTCGATAGCCCGGGCGGCCTACGAGGAGGCGGGCATCGGGCCGGAGGACCTGTCGCTGGCCGAGGTGTATGACCTGTCCACCGCGCTGGAGCTGCAGTGGTACGAGGATCTGGGGCTGTGCGCCGAGGGCGAGGGCGCCAAGCTGCTGCGACAGGGCGACACGGCCCTCGGGGGCCGTATACCCGTCAATGTGAGCGGAGGACTCGCCTCGTTCGGGGAAGCGGTTCCCGCCCAGGCGATAGCCCAGGTCTGCGAGCTGACCTGGCAGCTGAGGCAGCAGTCGGGCGACCGTCAGGTCGACGGCGCGCGTGTGGGGATCACGGCGAACCAGGGCCTGTTCGGGCACGGCTCCTCGGTGATAGCGGTGCGGTGACGCGGCGGAGACGGCTTGGCCGTGGCGTGCGGCGCGGTTCCCAGCCGGGCCGAGGTCGTGTCCGGGGTCAGGTGGTGACGCTCTGACGGTTGGCGCCGTACGACATCGCGTGCTGGACCACCCCGACGAGAACCTCCTTGACGGACTCGCGGTCGCGCGCGTCGCAAAGGATCACAGGCACATCGGGGTCGAGGTCGAGGGCTTGGCGCACGTCCTCGACGGGGTAGCGGGCCGCGCCCTCGAAGCAGTTGACGCCGACGAGGAAGGGGATGGAGCGGCGTTCGAAGTAGTCGACCGCGGCGAAGCACTCCGCAAGGCGGCGGGTGTCGGCGAGCACGACCGCGCCGAGGGCCCCCTCGGACAGTTCGTCCCACATGAACCAGAACCGCTCCTGCCCGGGCGTGCCGAACAGATACAGGACCAGGTCCTCGCGCAGGGTGATACGGCCGAAGTCCATGGCCACGGTGGTGGTGTTCTTGCGCTCCACGCCGCGGACGTCGTCGAACGGACGTCCCGCCTCGGTGAGCAGCTCCTCGGTGCGCAGCGGCCTGATCTCACTGACCGCGCCGACGAGCGTGGTCTTGCCCACGCCGAAGCCGCCCGCCACGAGGATCTTGAGCGTGACGGGCTCGACCGGGGGCTTGCCGCGCTCAGAACGGCCGAAGATCATCGGTCTCTTCTCCTGCTGGATGGGGGTCGGTCGGGGCCGGTCCGTAGCCTCCGCCGCCTGGGGTCTCGATGACGAGTACGTCGCCGGGACCGACGTGTGCCGAGTCGCTGCCGGCAAGCTGCTCGACCGAACCGTCGGCGTGTTCCACCCGGTTGGCGCCCAGCGCTCCGGGGGCGCCGCCCATCATGCCGTAGGGCGGGACGCGGCGGTGCTGGGAGAGTGTGGAAACAGTCATCGGCTCGCGGAAGCGGATGCGGCGCACCGCTCCGTCCCCGCCGCGCCATCGTCCGGCCCCGCCACTGCCCGCGCGGACCGCGAACTCGTCGAGCAGCACGGGAAGGCGCCACTCCAGGACTTCGGGGTCGGTGAGCCGGGAGTTGGTCATGTGGGTCTGGACGACGCTGGCACCGGGAAAGCCGTCGCCCGCGCCCGAACCGGATGCGACGGTCTCATAGTATTGGTGCCGTTCGTTGCCGAAGGTCACGTTGTTCATGGTCCCGGAGCCCTCGGCCTGGACGCGGAGCGCCGCGTAGAGGGCGCCGGTGATGGCCTGGGAGGTCTCCACGTTACCGGCGACGACGGCGGCCGGGGGCTCGGGCGCCAGCATCGAGCCCTGCGGCACGATGATCTCCAGGGGGCGCAGACATCCGTCGTTGAGCGGGATGTCGTCGGCGACCAGGGTGCGGAAGACGTACAGGACGGCCGCGTTGACCACCGAGAAGGGGGCGTTGAAGTTGGTGGCCGATTGGGCGGAGGTGCCGGTGAAGTCGATGGTGGCGGACCGCGCCTCGCGGTCCACACCCACACGGACGCGGATGACGGCGCCGGAGTCCGTCTCGTAGGCGTACTCGCCGTCGTCGAGGGCTTCGACAACGCGTCGTACGGCTTCCTCGGCGTTGTCCTGGACGTGCCGCATATAGGCCTGGACGACATCGAGGCCGAAGTCCTCGATCATGCGGCCGACCTCGTCGACACCCTTCTGGTTGGCGGCGATCTGGGCGCGCAGGTCGGCGAGGTTGGTGCGCGGGTTGCGGGAGGGGTGGTGCGCCTCGGTGAGCAGGCGCAGGGTCTCCTCCTCGCGGAAGCGGCCGTGCTGGGCGAGCAGCCAGTTGTCGAAGAGGACGCCCTCCTCGTCGATGGTCCGGCTGTCGGCGGGCATGGAACCGGGAGCGATGCCGCCGATCTCGGCGTGGTGGCCGCGGGAGGCGACGTAGAAGAGGATCCGCTCACCCTGTGTGTCGAAGACGGGGGTGATGACGGTGACGTCGGGGAGGTGTGTGCCTCCGTGGTAGGGGTCGTTGACGGCGTAGGTGTCGCCCGGTCGCATGGAGTCGCCGCGCCGTCTGATGACCTCTTTCACACTGGTGCCCATCGAGCCCAGGTGGACGGGGATGTGGGGGGCGTTGGCCACCAGGTTTCCATCCGGATCGAAGAGGGCGCAGGAGAAGTCCAGGCGTTCCTTGATGTTGACGGACTGGGCCGTGGACTCCAGGCGGGCGCCCATCTGTTCGGCGATGGACATGAAGAGGTTGTTGAAGACCTCGAGCAGGACCGGATCGGATTCTGTGTCCAGATCGGAACTCTGCGTGACCATCGCGCGTTCCATGACCAGATGCCCGCCGTCGGTCGTCGCGGCCCGCCAACCGTCGTCGACCACGGTGGTGGCACCGGACTCCGTGATGATCGCGGGGCCGGTGACGGTCTCGCCGGGCGTCAGGTCCGCTCGACGGTGCAGGGGTACGTCGCGCCAGGCACCGCCGGTGTGCAGCCGGACGGTGGCCGGGGCGGCGGCTTCGGCGGTGCGGTCGGCGTGCGCGGCGAGGGCCGAGAGATCGGGGGGTTCCGTGATGCCTGTGGCCTCGACGGAGAGGGCTTCGACGACGACCGGGCGGTCGAGGACGAAGGAGTAGGTGACGCGATGGCGTTCTTCGAACGCGCGGCGCATGGCGTCGGGTTCGGTGAGGTCGACGGTGAGCGTGGTGTCTGTGCCGTCGTACCGCAGCTGGGCGCGGCGGGCGACCGTGATGCGGTCTTCCCGGACATCCTCGGCGAGGAGTTCGGCGCGGGCGGCGCCCTCGAGGTCGTCGGCGGTCTTGAGGACGGCAGGCATGGCGGCCGGTTCCAGCGGGGTCTCGACGGACTGTTCCCGCATGGCGGTGGTGTCGGCGAGACCGATGCCGAGCGCAGACAGGACTCCGGCCATGGGCGGCACGAGCACGGTGCGGATACCGAGCGAGTCGGCGACCATGCAGGCGTGCTGGCCGCCCGCGCCACCGAAGGTGGTGAGAGCGTAGCGGGTGACGTCGTGGCCCTTCTGGACCGAGATGCGTTTGACCGCGTTGGCGATATTGGCCACGGCGATCTGCAGGTAACCCTCGGCGACCTGTTCGGGGGTGCGGTCGTCTCCGGTCCGCTCGCTGATCTCGTGTGCGAGGGTGGTGAACCGGTCGCGGACGAGCACGTCGTCGAGGGGCTGGTCGCCGTCGGGGCCGAACACCTTGGGGAAGTGGGCGGGCTGGATCCGCCCGAGCATGACGTTGGCGTCGGTGACGGCGAGGGGACCGCCGCCTCGGTAGCAGGCGGGTCCGGGGTCGGCGCCCGCGGAGTCGGGGCCCACGCGGTAGCGGGATCCGTCGAAGTGGAGGACGGAGCCGCCACCGGCCGCGACGGTGTGGATGTCCAGCATGGGCGCGCGCAGCCGGACGCCCGCGATCTGTGTGGTGAAGACGCGTTCGTACTCACCCGCGAAGTGGGAGACATCGGTGGAGGTGCCGCCCATGTCGAAGCCGATGACGCGCTGGAAGCCGGCGAGTTGCGACATGCGGGCCATGCCGACGATGCCGCCGGCCGGCCCGGACAGCACGGCGTCCTTGCCGCGGAACTGCCCGGCCTCGGCGAGCCCGCCGTTGGACTGCATGAACATCAGCCGCACGCCGCGGAGTTCGTCGGCGACGTGCTGGACGTAGCGGCGCAGCACGGGCGAGAGGTAGGCGTCGACGACGGCGGTGTCCCCGCGCGGGACGAGTTTCATCAGCGGGCTGACCTCGCTGGACAGCGAGACCTGCGGGAAGCCGACACGCGCGGCGAGTTCGCCGACGGCTCGCTCGTGGGCGGGGTGGAGGTGGCTGTGCATGCAGACGACGGCGACAGCCCGGATCCCGGCGTCGAAGGCCTCCTGGAGGCGGCCGGTGAGGGCGTCGAGGTCGGGGGCGGTGAGGACCGTGCCGTCCGCGGTGATCCGTTCGTCGACCTCGACGACGCGTTCGTAGAGCAGCCCGGGCAGTTCGATGCGCCGGGCGAAGATACCGGGGCGGTTCTGGTAGGCGATGCGCAGCGCGTCGCGGAAGCCTCGGGTGACGACGAGGAGAGTGCGTTCGCCCTTGCGTTCCAGCAGGGCGTTGGTGGCGACGGTGGTGCCCATGCGGACTGCTTCGACGGGGTCCGCCGAGCCGTCCAGAAGTTCCCGGACGCCCGCGACGGCCGCGTCGGCGTAGCGCGCGGGGTTGTCCGACAGCAGCTTGTGCGTCAGCAGGCGGCCGTCAGGACGTCGCGCCACGATGTCGGTGAAGGTGCCGCCTCGGTCGACCCAGAACTGCCAGCCTGTCACGTTCCACTCCGCATCCGCGCCGCTCACAGGGCCCGGAGGCCGTTGATCACGTCGCGCAGAATACTCTCGTCGGGCAGCTCGGCCGGCGGTACCGGTCGGTTCACATGGACGAGTTCACCGTCCACGAGGTCTCCGACGAGCACGCGGACCACACCGACCGGCAGGTCGAGTTCCGCGGAGAGCTCTGCGACCGACTGGGGCGTGTCGCGGCAGAGCTCGACGATGTCCACGTGCTCCGGGGACAGGGTGGGGTCCCAGCCGCCGTCGTCGGCTTCCGGCTCCATGACGACCAGCGCGATCAGATCGAGGCGGTGCTGGGCCGCATGACTGGTGCGGCCCCGTGTCATGGCGTACGGACGGACCACCGGTCCGGCCTCGTCGTCGAACCAATGGCTTCTTCCCTGACCGTCTCCGCTCATGCCATCCCACTACCCGCCCGAGGGCAGATCGGTGCGCGGAGCGGCGCCCAGATGTACGCCGACCCGCTTGACCAGCAGTGTCATCTCGTAAGCGACCTGGCCGACGTCGGATTCGGAGTCGGAGAGGACGGCAAGGCAGCTGCCGTCGCCGGCGGAGGTCACGAACAGGAAGGCGTCGTCGAGCTCGACGATGGTCTGCCGTACGTTGCCGGCCTCGAAGTGCCGGCCCACCCCCTTGGCGAGGCTGTGGAACCCGGAGGCGACGGCGGCGAGGTGTTCGCTGTCCTCTCTGGTCAGGTCCTTGGAAACCCCGGTGGCCAGGCCGTCGCCGGAGAGCACGAGGGCCTTGCGGATGCTGGCGACGCGGTCCACCAGGTCGTCGAGAAGCCAGTTCAGGCCGCCCTTGTCAGCCTCGGTGTGGCCGGTCGTCTTCGGTGCGGTCATCGACCGTCCCCCTTTGTCGTTCCTTGTGCTGTGCCGCCCCGGGCGTCGTCACCCGCGGCGTTCTCCTCGCGGCCGCGCTGCCAGCCGCGCTGGAGCGAGCCCATACGCCGGCGTACCTCGTCGGCGTCACGCTCGACGGGTTCCTCCGGGTTCTCGGCTCGCCATCTGCTGTCCTGCTTCAGTTGCGGGGCCAGGTTGGCCTGGCGTACGCGCTTGGGCAGGGCCGCCGAGCCGGTCTCCGAGGCTGCCGGGCCGGTGGCGGGGGTGTCGTCCGGGCCACCGGGTGCGGTGGCGGCCTGCCGGGTGCGCCGGGGCAGTGCAGGGGCCTCGGACACATCGGCGGCACCGTCGGCCGACGGCCCGGCCGGTTCGCCGGGGTGGTGGGCCGGTGCGGTGGCGCGGCGCCTGGGCAGCACATCCGAAGCCGGTTCCGGGCCGGACTTCCGGGCACCTCCCGTGGCGTGTCCCTCGGGCTCGGCGTGCCGGGAGCGCTGCTGCTCCCCCACGGGCCGCCCGTGCGAGCTGACCAGCTTGGGCGTACGGCGCCGGGGCAGCGGCACGGGTGCAGCGCTGTGATCGGCGGCGTTCCCCTCCGTGCCGACGTCGCCCGGCCGGTTCTGCTCGACGGCGCGGAGGGTGACGTCGTCGTCGGTACGGGCGAGGGAGCGGCGCTGGCGGAACAGTCCGCCGCGGTCACCCCCGTCGTCGTCGAGCACGCCCGGGAAACCGTCGAGGCGGTCCAGACCGACGGGGGCCTCGAGTTCGACGGGGCCGCCCAGCAGCGCGGCGGGAACCCCGGGCAGCCTCGCGGGCATGTGGTGGGAGAGGCTCCGGCGGCCGTCGTCCCGCTGACCGTCCGTGGCAGGCCGGGTCCGGTCGATACGGAAGCCGGTGCCGTCGGTGTCGGGCACGTCGTCCGTGAGCAGCACATCGGGGATGAAGACCACGGCGGTGGTACCGCCGTACGGGGAGGGCTGGAGGGAGACGCGGACGTTCTGGCGCTGCGCGAGCCGGCTGACCACGAACAGGCCGAGCCGGTCGGTGTCGGAGAGCTCGAACTCGGGTGTCTCGGCGAGCCGGAGGTTGGCGTCGAGCAGTGCCTCGACCGCCATGCCGAGGCCCCGGTCGTGGATCTCCAGGGTGAACCCGTTGGCGACGCGTTCGCCCAGGACCTGGACGGCGGTGTGGGGCGGGGAGAACACGGTGGCGTTCTCGAGGAGTTCGGCCACGAGATGGGTGAGGTCGGCGACGGCCGGACCGGTGACGGCGACGCGCGGCAGCCTGCGGACCTCGATGCGCTCGTAGTCCTCGACCTCGGCGACGGCGGCGCGCACCACGTCCATGAGCTGGATGGGTTTGCGCCACTGCCGGGAGGGCGCGGCTCCGGAGAGGATGACCAGGCCCTCGGCATGGCGGCGCATACGGGTGGTGAGGTGGTCGAGCCTGAACAGGTCGGCGAGCTCGTCGGTGTCCTCGGTCCTGCGCTCCATGGTGTCGAGGAGAGTGAGCTGCTTGTGCAGCAGCACCTGGCTGCGGCGGGCGAGGTTGACGAAGACCTCGGAGACACCGGCGCGGAGTTCGGCCTGTTTGACGGCGGCCTCGACAGCGGCGCGCTGAAGGGTGTTGAGTGCCTGGCCGACCTCGCCGATCTCGGTCTTGTCGTAGGGCAGGCGCGGGACCTCGGTCTCCACGTCGACCTGTTCGCCCGCGGACAGCCGGCGCATCACGCCGGGCAGCCGTACGCCGGACGCCTCGTGGGCGTCCAGGCGCAGCTGCCGCAGGTCGCGGATGAGTGCACGTCCGACGCGCACCGACAGGACGACCGAGGCGAGCAGCGCGACGAGCCCGAGGGCGCCGGCGACGGCCGCCTCGACGATGTAGCCGACGGCAACGGGGCGGACACGGTCCTGGTAGCGGTCACCCACCTGGTCGTCGAGAGTGCGCAGTTCGCCGAGGACGGTGCCCGCGGCGTCGTCCCAGCTCTTGGCGGTAACCCCTTCGGGAGTACCGGAGGCGATGGTGACGGCCTTCTGCTCGGCGGCCCGCAGGGGCGCGGTCGTCGCGCTCTTCCAGAAGCGCTCGTAGCGTTCGCGCTCCGCGGCGGGCAGCAGCGGCAGGCTGATGTCGTACATCAGGGTGCGCTGGGCGACCAGGTCGGAGATCTCACGGGTCTCGGCACGGGTGAGGGTGCCGACCACCAGGGACGAGCCGAGCAGGGCGTCCTCGCGCGAGAGCAGTTCGCGGGCGCGGGTGACGTTGACGAGGGCGCGGGCCTGTTCGTCCATCGCGATGTCGTCGATGCCGTCGAGGGTGGCGAGCAGGGCGTAGCAGGGGTCGACGAGGTGGTTGTAGAGGTCGAAGGCCTGGGTCCGGTTGACCGTGCCCTGCTCGATGCTGCGGCGCAGGGAGCCGACATCGTCGAAGGCGTCGAGGACGGCGGTGAGCTGTTCGCCGTCCTCCGTGCCGAGTCCCTCGCGGACGTCCGGGTCCTTGGCGTTCTTCCGCGTCTTCGCGATCGCCTCGTCGGTGGCGGTCCGGGTGCGGCGCAGCGCGGTGAGCGCGTCGGCCGCCCTCGGGTCGGCCAGGTAGACGAGGGTCTGACGGCGTTCCTGCTGGAGGGCGCGGACGGCGTCCTCGGTGGGGTAACCGATCTTCTCCGTGTGGGTGGACACGTCGAAGAGCCGGGCCACCTGCCGGCCTGTGAGCACCGTGGCGAAGCCCCAGATCACGGTGAGAGACACCAGCGGCACGAGAAGCAGCGCCACGATCTTCCGGCGGATCGACTTCCCGCGAAAGCGCATGGCCTCCCCCAGCTCGTCCCCCGTCCCGAAGGGGGTACACATGTGCGTCAACAAACGGCGCGAGCCTACTACCGACTCAGGCGTAACTCGAAGGCCGGTCCGCGCACGCAACCTCGTCCGTCTCTCCCGTATATGAGGAGTTGTCAGGGCATCGCGGCAGATTCCCGCCCGCATTCCTGGGGGACTTCAGGAGGTGTCCGGCCGGGCTCGTCCCATGTCTTGGCCGGATTTTTTCCTCAAGTGGGAATCATCGGACGGTGCCGATCGTCCTTCTCTTCGGGAAATGGGGGCGGAATCGGCCACAGGAGCCGCATCCCGCATCCGGGTGGCGTAAATCAGCGCAAGCCGGGCAGCCACTGGGGAGCCGGAGCCTTCGGGCCCCGGGGCGAGGAGTCTGCCGGCGGTGGGGAGTGACACGGTGATGGGCACAGCGGAGCGGCACGAAGCGCTCGAGGACGGTGCGGAGGCACGCTCGACGGCGCTGCGGCGCGACACGGCTCCGGAGCACGACGTTCCGGTGGCGACACGCGTCACCTGGGACGGCCAGGGGCAGGAGCAGCTGCGCTACCGGCCGTTGTGGGTCGAGGAACCCGCGCGGCGGCGCAGGCTGCCCGATCCGGTGCGGACGGCGGCGGTGCGGGCCGTGCTCATCATCTCCGTGACGCTGATCCAGGCGTTGATCGCCTTCCTGTGCACCATGGCGGAGTCCTGGCTGGCGTTCCCGATGGTGATCAGCAGTGTGGCCAGCACCGTGGTGGCCACCTGGGGCGCGGTGGACGTATGGGTGACACGCCAGGTGTGGAACCAGCGCTACGGCGTGGTGTCGGAACCCAGCAGCACCGCGCGGGCGCTGCGGCGCGAGCGGCGCGCGGCCCGGCGGCAGGCTCGGGCCGCCGGGCGGGCCCAGAAGCGAATACGGAGCCGGAGCGGCACCGGCCAGCTCTCGCACTCCTGACGGGCCGTCGCGGGACGACCCGGGACCGCACGGTCGGGTCGGCGCTACGGCCCCGGCCCACCGGTCGGTCCGGCGGTTGGCCGGACGGTCGGTCAAGCGGTTGGTCCGGCGGTCCCGGTGGGGCCGACCGGACCACCGGCCCCACCAGTCGGCCCGGTGGTCCGGCCCGACCGCGCTGTTCGGCTGGGCACCGACCACCTGAAGGCGGGTCAACCGCTCGTCGATGTGGGCCGCTTGAACATCCGGGTCGCCGTGATCTCGCTGTGCACAGCTTCCCCGGCCTGGGTCTGCTGGGGCAGTCCCGGCCGCAGATGCTCCTCCACGCTGATGTACTTCAGACCGGCGCGCAGGTCGGCGTCGTTGCGCAGCCGGATGACCAGCGGGAACTCGGCCAGTGCGGTGGTGTCGAACAGACCGGTCGTGTACAGGAGTTGCACCCCGAGAGCATCGGACACGGCCCGCTGGAGCTCCAGCAGGTAGGTGGCGTTGGCGCGGCCGATCGGGTTGTCGAGGAAGAGCGTGCCGGCGTGCCGGTGCCTTTCACGGCCCCGGTCGTTCGAGCGGAGCGCGGCCATCGTGCAGTAGAGGGCGATGGCGGCGGTGAGCAGCTGACCGCCGGAGAAGACGTCGCCCATCTGACCGACGGGCACGCGCTCGGCACGCAGGACGGCGTCGGGCTTGAGGATCTCGACGGCGATGCCCTTGGGCTGGAGCGCGGCGGCCACGCCGCGCAGCAGCAGGGACATGCCGTCGCGGCGCAGGTCGGAGTTCTTCTTCACGGCGGCTCGGGTGGCCTCGTCGATGACTTCGCCGAGCCGTTCGGTGAGGGTGGCCTGGTCGGGTTCCTCGAAGCGGATGCGCAGGAATTCCTGCCCTGACCACTCCCCGAGCCCTTCGGGCAGACGGGAGAGCCGCTGGGCCGAGCGCAGGGTGGCCAGGGCCGACTCGACCAGTCCGCGCAGCCGGTCGACGATCGAGTCGCGGTTGCGCTCCAGCTGGGCCAGCTCGTCGGTGAGGACGCGCAGCCGCGGTGCGAAGGCGTCGGCCCATTTCCGGGCGTGCTCGGGCAGCGCGGAGGCCGGCAGCTCACGGATCTGCTGGCGGGCGGGGGTGCGGACCTGCTCGTAGCGGCTGGAGTTGGCGTGCCGCACGAGTACGTCGCCGGCCTCGCGTACGGCGGACTCGGCGGCGGAGAGGTCGGCGGCGCAGCCGCGCAGCGAGCGGCGGGCCTCGGCGGCCGAGTGCCTGGCCTCCTCGATGCTGCCGGGGTAAGGCTCGGGTTCCTCCTGCTCGTCGTCCGCGAGGTGTTCGCGCAGCAGGTCGCGGAGCATGGCGGCGGTCTCGTCGAAGCCGCCCGCCGCGTCCTCGGCGCCGCGGTGGGCGTCGAGGAGTCCGGCGTGGGCCTCGCGGGCCTGGGCGAGGGCCTCGGTACGGGAGGCGAGTTCGGAGGTCGCGGTGCGCAGCAGGGCCTGGGCGTGCTCGGCGTGGCGCGGGAGCAGTTCCTCGGGCAGTTCGGTGTGCGCCTCGCCGTCCGCGGGGGCGTGCCGCTCGGCCTCGCCGCGCAGTCGGCCGAGCTGCTCGCTCGCGGTCGACATGCGGGTCTCCAGGAGCTGTACGAGTTCCTCGGCGCGGGCGGCGGCGGCCTGCCGGGAGGGTCCGTCGGCGCCGTCGGGTGATGCGAGGAGGTGCTCGGCGCGGGTGCGGACCTTGTTGCTGAGGCGGTCGAGTTCGGCGCGGGCGGCGCTCTCGTCGCTCTCGGCGCGGGCCTGTTCGGCGCGCAGGTCGGCGCCGACGCCGACCTTCTCGTACACCTGGGAGGCGGCCCGGTATGCCTCGCGCAGGGCGGGCAGGGACGCCTTGGCGGCGTCCGGGCCGGTGTCCGGTACGTCGTCGGGGGCGCCCGCGATCTCGGAGCGCTCGGCGCGCAGCGCGCGGGCGGTGCGGCGGGCGTCGTCTGCGGCGCGCTGGGCGGCGCGGCGGTCCTCGTCGGCGGCGCGGGCGCGTTCCAGGCAGCTCTGGGCTCGGGCCTCCGACTCGGCGGCCTCGTCGGCGAGTTCGCGGAGTCTGGCCTGCCAGGCGGAGCGTTCGCGCAGTCGGAAGGCGAGTCCGGCGAGGGCATCGGCGGAGCGGCGGGCCCGCTGGGCGGCCTCCTGCCGTTCGTCGCGGACCTGGAGCGCCTCGGCGGCGGCCTCGGCGGCCTCGGCGTGTGCGGTGCGGGCCTCGGCGAGGTCGGCCTCGGACTCGTCGGCGAAGGCGCGGGCCTCCGCGGCGGCGCGGGCGAGTTCGGTGAGGCGTCCGGCGGGGCAGCCGGTGCGCCAGGAGGCGAGACGTGCGGCGATGTCGCGGTCCTTGGCGAGCCGGGCCGCCAGGGCGCGGATCTCCTCGTCGCGTTCGGTCGCCCGGACGCGCAGGGCCTGGCGTTCCTCGTCGGCGGCGTGCTCGTCGTGCATGGCCGGGTTGGGCGGTACGAGGAAGACGTCGCCGGGGGTCGCGTTGTCGGCCGGTGTGGGGGCGAGCAGGGCGGCGGCGGTGCCGACGGCGACGGCGGAGCGGGGCAGCAGCGCGGCGTCGGCGAGGGCCTCGCGGGCGCGTGCGTGGCTGCCGGGGTCGGTGATGATCACGCCGTCGACGAGCTCGGGGCGTGCGGCCAGCACGCGCGCGTGGTCGACGGGGTCGACGGCCTGGGCGAGGTAGCGCCAGCCGGGGAGGGCGGGGATGCCGAGTTCGCCGAGGTACTCGACGGTGGCCAGCACGTCGGGGCCGGGCGGCAGCAGCCCGCCGTCGCCGAGGGCGCCGAGGATGCGGGCGTCGTCGGCGGCGGCGGTGCGCAGTTCGAAGAGGTGGCGTTCGGCGGCGGACACGGCGTTGTCGAGCAGTTCGCGTAGTTCGTCCGCGTAGCGGTCGAGGTCCTCCGGGGTGAGCGCGGCGCCGGGCGCGGGGTCCGCCGGGCCGGTGCCGTTCTCGTGGCGGGGCTGTGGCACGAGGCGGGCGGGGCCGTCGGTCAGGCTCAGCAGTTCGGCGAGCCGTTCCTCGGCCGCGAGGGTCTCGGCGAGCCGGCGTTCGGCGTCGTGGGTCCGCCGGGCGGCGGTCGCGGCGTCGGCGGCGCGGGCCGCGGTGAGTTCGGCGCGGGACTCGGCGGAGGCGGCCTCCCGCGCGTGCTCCGTGGCCCGGCGGGCCGCCTCGCGCGCGGTGTCCCAGGCGGCGACGGCGGTCTTCTCGGCGTCGCTCGCGGCGAGGGCGGCGCGGGCGGGGTCGGCGTCGGGCGCGCTGTCGTCGAGCCAGCCCGCGCGGACCGCCTCGGCGGTCTCCTGCTCGACCTCGGTGAGGCGCTGGCGCAGATGGCCGGCCTCGCTGCGGGCTCGCTGGGCCTCGGTGGCGGCGGCGGTGGAGTCCCGGTGGGCGGCCTCGCCGGCCTCCTGGAGCGCGGCGGACCGTTCCTCGCCCTCGTTGGCGAGGGCTTCGGCGCTCCGGGCGGCCGTGTGCAGGGCCCGTACGAGGTCGGCGGCGGCCTTGGCGCGGGCGGCGAGCGCGGGTGCGGCGTCCCGTTCGGCCTCCTGGATGGCGGCGGACACGCGGGCGACGCGGTCGGCGGCGGCGCGGTGGCGCAGCACGGTCTCGGCGGCCTGCCAGGCGGAGTGCAGGGTACGGGCGTCGGCGAGTTCGCGTTTCTGGGCGGTGGCGGACTTCTCGGCCGCGGCGAGTGCCAGGGAGGCGTGGCGGTAGGCGAGTTCGGCGGCGATCAGGGCGCTGCGCTCGCGGGCGCCCTCGGAGTGGGTGACGGCGTATGCGGCGGCGGTGACACGCTGGGCGAGGTCGGTGGCGCGCATCCGTTCCCGCACGGCGCGTGCGGACAGGCGGCGGGCCTGGGTGCGGGTGCGGCGTTCCGCCCCGGCGTGGATGTCGCGGGCGCGGGCGCGGGCCTCGGCGGCGTCGACGATGCGCCCGAGGAGGTCGACCGAGCCGGCGGTGAAGTCGCGTTCGGCGATGAGTTCGGAGCGTCGTCCCAGCTTGTTGCCGAAGCCGCCGACGAGGTCCGCGAGGCCGTCGGTGTCGCGGGTGTCGGTGACGGCGCGCAGCAGCAGGTCGGTGAAGTCGGAGTCCTTCTTGACCGCGAACAGGCCGGCGGCCTCGCCCTCGTCGGCATTCATCTCCCGCTGGTAGCGGAAGAGTTCGGGGTCGAGTCCGAGGTCGCCGAGGTGCTCGATCCAGCGGTCGTGGATCTCCTCCCAGTGCACTTCGAGGTGCGGGTATGCCTTGCCCGCCTCGGTGAGGGAGTCCCGGAAGCCCTTCATGGTGCGGCGGCGGCCCTGCGCGCCGGACTGGCCCTCGGCGGGCGGCCGTACGGCGGTGGACTCGGCTACGGGCAGGTTGTCGAGGCTGAGCCCGGGGCCGGGCCGGAAGGAGTACCAGGCCTCGGCGAACTTGCGCGGGTCGTTGGAGACCTGGCGGCCGCGCCATTCGCTGACCTTGCCGACGACGACGCATTCGCCGGTGAGGGTGTGCTGCCATTCGAGGGCCACGTGCCCGCAGTCGTCGGCGAGCAGGAATTTGCGCAGTACGCCGGAGCTGGCGCCGCCGAGGGTGTTGCGGTGGCCCGGCAGCATCACGGAGAAGATCAGCTTGAGGAGGACGGACTTGCCGCCGCCGTTCTCCAGGAAGAGCACACCGGCCGGTGCGGGGCGACGCCGCGGGCCGACGGGCTCCTCCTCGAAGAACTCCGCCTGGATGGGCGCGGGATCGGGCACGGGCGCGCCCACACCGCGCAGGTCGAGCACGGTGTCGGCATAGCGTGCGCCGGCGGGCCCGATGGAGTAGAGGCGGACCCGGGACAGCTCGTACATGGCGGACTCTCGTCGTAAGTCTCTGTGAGGGGAACAGTGCGGTGGTTCGGGAGCCGGGGGCTCCCGTGGGGGCCGGCGGGCCTCAGGAGTGGAAGGGGAGCCCGGCGTCGGCCACCAGGTCCAGATCGTCCGTGTGCTCGGCGGGCAGCAGCGTGGGGGTGCCGTCGGTGACCGGGACGACGCCCAGCTCCAGCAGTTCGGCCATGGCGGCGCCGCCCGCCATGTCGCGCACCTGGAGCTGGTAGCGGGCCGTGGTGCGGTAGGTGCCGCCGTGGTCGTCGCCGGTGCGCTGGAGGAAGCCGGAGTCGGTGAGGAACGCGACGGCCTTGCCGACGATGCCGGTCGTGGAGCCGGCGAGTCTGCGGGCGTCCTTGGTGGCGCCGGCCGCGCTGCGTCTGGCCCACACCCGCCAGGCTGCTTCCAGTCCGGGTGTCTCGGTGGCCGGGTCGGTGTTCTCGCCCTGCTCGGCAGCCCTCTCCTCCAGCCGGCGGCAGGCCTGCCGTACGAAGGTGTCGACGCCGTTGACGCTGATCCGGCCGATGTAGCCGTCGTCGGCCAGGTCCTCGGGTCTGGGGAAGGCGAGGGTGGCGACGGCCAGGTGGGCGAGGCCGTGCAGGAAGCGGTCCGAGCCGTCGGCGGAGGTGCGGCGCGCGTAGTCGCCCATGCGGACGGCGAACACCGAGTCCTCGGCGGCGGTGACGGCCATGCCCGCGCGCGGGGACACCTCCAGGACGACCAGGCCGAGACCGGTGGCCACGGCGTCGGCCAGCCGGGCGAACGGCGGGTCCTCCCGGTAGCGGCGCAGCAGTTCCGCGTACTCCTGGTCGCGCGCGGGCTGGAGCTTGGGCTGGAGCCCGAAAGAGACGAGGCGGGCCGCGTCGGCCGCGTCGGCGGGCGTGACGGCGGCTGTCGCGGCGGCGACGGCGTCGTGCTCGGTCCTGTCGACGTGCTCGGTCACGGTGGGTGCTCCTCGGTGCGGTGTTGCTCGTCGGGTCTCATGCCGCTTCGGTGCGGTCCGCCGCCATTCCCGCGGCGTCCAGCAGGGCCGTTCCCACTATGAGGTCGGCCCCGCCGAACTCGGGATCGTCGAGTTCCGTCCCGTCGTCCACGGCGAACAGCAGCTTCTCCTCGCCCTGCCGGTAGGCGGTGCCCACGGCGGGGCTGGCCGCGTGGACGGCCAGGAGGGCCACCAGATAGGGCAGGTCGGGGTCGCGGCGGCGGGCCTCGGCGAGCAGTCCCGACAACCGGCGCGGGGCGTCGGGCGGCAGGTCGAGCAGTTCGGTGGCGGCGGCGAGCTGCTCCTCGCTGAAGCGGCTGTCGTCGGGTGTGGCGATGAGGTCGGGCTCGGGCATCTCGGCGCCCAGGTGCTCCCGCTCCAGCGGCGGCGTCAGCAGGATGTCGACGAGATCGCCGACCCGCACGGACACTGGTGTGCGCAGTCCTGTGCCGTGGGCGAAGAACGCGTCGGTGGCCCGGACCGCCTGCTCCAGGGACAGCGGCATGACGGGGGCGAAGAGATGTCCGTAGACGTCGGTACCCGAGGTGGCCGTCGGGGTGGCGAAGGCCTGCCGGTCCTGCTCGGCGCGGAACAGGGGGCCCGCCTCCAGCAGACGCGACTGGAGCTGGGTGTGGCGCCGGATGCAGTCCTTGACGATGTCGACGAGTTCGGCGGCGCGCCGCTTGTGCTCGGGGTCCTCGGTCTCGTCGCGTGCTTTGCGGATGTTGGTGAGGATCGCGTTCTCGTGGCGGTAGCGGTCTGCGACGTGGTCGAGGGCCTCGGTGATCATGTCGGGCACGGCGTTCAGCCAGTCCACGGCCCGCACATTGCGCCGGGTCGCGTCCAGGGCGCGGCGCAGGGTCTCCGAGTACTGCACGGTCCGGTACCGGGCCTGTTCCGCGGCCAGCTGTGCGTCGGCGAGCCTGCCCCGGCTGATCAGCACCTCGAGCTTGACCTCGGCGGCGATCTGCGCGCTGGTGACGTCGGTGTCGAGGGCGCCGACGAGGACGTTGACCGCCTCGTCCGTCGTACGGAGGTAGACGGTGCCGCCCGGTCCCGGGACCTCCTCGACCAGCTTGAAGTCGTAGTCGCGGCGCACATAGGTGCCGTCCGGCGCGAAGGTGCCGTACACGGCGCGGAAGCCGCGGTCGACGCTGCCGACGTTGATCAGGTTCTCCAGCACCCAGCGCGCCACCCGCTCGTGCTCGGTGACGGGCCGCCGCGGGGCCTGTGCGGCGATGCGCGGGATGAGCCTGGCCACTATCTGGTCGTGGTCGGCGCCGGTGTCGAAGTCCATGTTCAGTGTGACGAGGTCGATGGCCGCGAGGGCGACCTCGGCCATGCCGTAGACCGAGTACTCGCCTGCGAGGTTGGCCTTGCGGGCGTCGAGGTCGTGCAGCGGTGCGGTGCAGGCGAGCGCGCGCAGGCGCCGCGCCAGTCCCTCGTCGGCGGCCGGGCCCGGTGCCGGGCGCGGCCCCGCGCTGAGCTGGGGCGGAACACGGTCCGTCGTCGCAGGCGAAGTCACGGTGCACAGACTAGGTCCTCGGTCTGACAACGTCCCAAACGGCACAGACGGCCCCCGTCCGGCCCGGCCGCCGCCTTACCGGGGGTCCCGCCGCCTTGCCGGGCCGTGGCTCGCCGCCTTGTCGGGCGTGTCCTACCCGTCGTCGCCCACGCGCCGCCGGTACACCTCGACCACCCGGCGCAGAGAGTCCGCGAGGTAGACCGACAGCTGCTTTTCGGCCTCGTTCCGGTCGCCCGCCTGGAGGGCGTAGAGGATCTGGCGATTACGGTCCAGGTACGGCTCGTGCAGCCGCCGCGGGTCGTCGACGACGTGGAAGGCAAGGCGCAGTTCGGCGAAGACGCTGCGCATCAGCTCGTCGGTGCGAGCGCTGCCTGCGAGGGCGACCAGCTCCCGGTGGAAGTGGATGTTGGCGGTGCCCAGTCCTTTCCAGTCATTCTCGACGGTCGCCAGCTGCCCCGCCGTGACGGCCGCGGCGAGGCCGTCCAGCGCGTACGGGGGCTCGCCGAGGCCGCGTACGACGGCGCACTCGACCAGGGCGCGGGTGCGGTAGATGTCCTCGACGTCCTCCACGGTCAGGACGCGCACGAACACGCCCCTGTTGAGCTCGTGGACGAGCAGACGCTCATGGGTGAGCAGGCGGAACGCCTCGCGGAGCGTGTTGCGGGAGACACCGAGCGCGCCGCCGATGCTGTCCTCCGACAGTCGTGTGCCCGGCGGGAAATACCCCTCGGCGATACGGCTTCTGAGGATGTCCGAGACCCGTTCGGCGGTGCTCGTACGGCCCAGGAGGGCACGGTCGTCGGCCAGTTCCGTCAGCTGCTCTGCCATGCCCGGAATTGAACCGCAGTCACAAGGACGAGACAACATGGGCATTGAAGGATCGTTGAACGATCCCCTACGGTGCTCCTCACGGCACGCACCCGCACCGCATCACCCCGCACAGCCCCGCAGGCTCAGCACCACCCGCACGGCACGGCTCAGCACCGCACTCTCCGTCCTCCCACTGCGAGGTGCCCATGAGCTCGACCCCTCCACCGCAGGCCCTGCCCTCCCGCACCCGGCCGGGCCCGGGTGAACGCGCCGCCGACGACCGCGCGTTCGGCTGGCTGCACGCCCTCGGTCCGCGCGGCCGCCGCGCCTTCGCCGGCGCATTCGGCGGCTACGCCCTGGACTCCTACGACTACTTCACGCTGCCGCTGAGCATGGTCGCGCTGGCGGCGTACTTCGGCCTGGACAGCGGCCAGACCGGTCTGTTCACCACCGTCACGCTGGTGGTCTCCGCGATCGGCGGGGCCGCGGCCGGGGTGATCGCGGACCGGGTCGGCCGCGTCAGGGCACTGATGATCACGGTGAGCACGTACGCCGTCTTCACCGTGGCCTGCGGCTTCGCGCCGAACTACGAGATGCTGCTGGTGTTCCGCGCCCTCCAGGGCCTCGGCTTCGGGGGCGAGTGGGCGGTCGGCGCGATCCTGGTCGCCGAGTACGCGAGCGCCCGGCACCGGGGCCGTACCCTCGGCGCGGTCCAGAGCTCGTGGGCGGTGGGCTGGGCGCTCGCCGCGGTCGTCTACACGCTGGTCTTCTCCTTCGTCCGCGACGACTTCGCATGGCGTGTGATGTTCTGGACGGGCGCCCTGCCCGCGCTGCTGGTGGTGTGGCTGCGGCGCCGGGTGCACGACGCCCCGCAGGCGGTCGCCACCCGGGAGCACCACCCCGGCAAGGGCTCGTTCGCGGCCATCTTCCGGCCCGGCACCGACGGCGCCCCCGGCCTGCTGCGCACCACGGTCTTCGCGGGCCTGCTGTCGACCGGTGTCCAGGGCGGCTACTACACCCTGGCGACCTGGGTGCCGACATACCTCAGGACCGAGCGGGGCCTGTCGGTCGTCGGCACCGGCGGCTATCTGACCTTCCTGATCTCCGGCGCCTTCCTCGGCTATCTGACCGGCGGTCATCTCACCGACCGGCTCGGCCGCCGCCGCAACATCTGGCTGTTCGCGCTGCTCTCGGCGGTCTGCGTGGTGGCATACGCCAACATCCCGTCAGGCGCCGACACCCTGCTGCTGGTGCTCGGTTTCCCGCTGGGCTTCTGCATGTCGGCGATCTTCAGCGGCTTCGGCTCGTACCTGAGCGAGCTCTACCCGACGGCGGTGCGCGGCACCGGGCAGGGCTTCACCTACAACACCGGCCGGGCGGTGGGCGCGGTCTTCCCCACGGCGGTCGGCTTCCTCGCCGACAGCTGGGGCGTGGGCGGCGCACTGGTCTTCGGCGCGGTCGGCTACGGGCTCGCGGCGCTGGCGCTGCTGGGGCTGCCGGAGACGCGCGGGAAGGAGCTGCGGTGAGCCGGACGCACAGCCGCCCGTCGTCTCTGGCGCAGGACGCTCCCGTGGTCCTCGTGGACGAGCACGCGCCCGCGTGGCACCCGAGAACCGCGCGGGCACTCTTCCGCCAGGGGCTGACGGGCCCCACGGCCGGGGTGGCCGCGGGCCACACCCAGGTCAACCTGATCGCGGTCCCCGCCGACTGGGCGTACGACATGCTGCTGTTCTGCCAGCGCAACCCCAAGCCGTGTCCCGTCCTCGACGTGACCGACGCCGGGTCCTGGACCAGCGTCCTCGCCGACGGCGCCGATCTGCGCACCGATCTGCCGCGCTACCGGGTGTGGCAGGACGGCGAGTTGGTCGAGCAGCCGACCGATGTGCGCGCGCACTGGCGGGGCGACCTGGTGTCGTTCCTCCTCGGGTGCAGCTTCACCTTCGAGCGGGCGCTGGCGGAGGCCGGTGTACCGATCCGCCACGTCGAGCAGGGACGCAACGTCCCGATGTACGTGACCGACCGCCCGTGCCGCCCGGCCGGACGGCTGCACGGTCCCCTGGTGGTGTCGATGCGGCCGGTGCCTCCGGAGCGTCTGGCGGCCGCGATCCGGGAGAGCAGCCTGCTCCCGGCGGTGCACGGCGGGCCCGTGCACTGCGGGGACCCCTCGGGCCTCGGCATCGCGGACCTCGCCCGCCCCGACTTCGGTGACCCGGTGGCCGCCGAGCCGGACGACATACCGGTGTTCTGGGCCTGCGGGGTCACCCCGCAGGCCGTGGTGACGGCCTCCCGGCCGCCCTTCGCCATCACCCACGCACCGGGCCAGATGTTCCTGACCGACGCCCGCGACGAGCAGTACCGCGTGATCTGACAGACAGCGCGGTCCGACGATCCGTCAGTCGATCCGTCAGTCGATCCGTCGGGCGACCTGCCGGACAATCTGACGACCGATCAGAAAGACACGGAGATCCATGACCTCGATCGACCTCAACGCCGACCTCGGCGAGGGCTTCGGCCGCTGGCGGCTGACCGACGACGAACAGCTGCTGTCCGTCGTCACCAGCGCCAACGTGGCCTGCGGCTTCCACGCCGGGGACGCGGCCACCATGCGGCAGGTGTGCGAGCTGGCGGCCGAGCGGGGCGTACGGATCGGCGCCCAGGTCTCCTACCGGGACCTGGCGGGGTTCGGGCGGCGCGCCATGGACGTGCCGCCCGCCGAGCTGGCGGCCGAGGTCGCCTACCAGATCGGCGCTCTGGAGGTCTTCGCCCGCGCCGCGGGCACGCGCGTGGCGTACGTCAAACCGCACGGCGCGCTCTACAACCGCGTGGTGCACGACGAGGAGCAGGCCGGGGCGGTGGTCGGCGGTGTCCTCCTCGCCGACGCCGCCCTGCCCGTGCTGGGCCTGCCGGGCTCGAGCCTGCTGGAACTCGCCGCCGAGGCGGGCCTGCCGACGGTCACGGAGGCCTTCGCGGACCGCGCCTACACCGCGGCGGGCACTCTAGTGCCGCGCGACCGGGACGGGGCGGTGCTGAGCGAGCCGGACACCGTCGTGGAGCGGTCGCTGCGGCTGGCCCGCTGCGGCACCGTCGCATCCGGCGCCGGGGAGGACATCGAGATACGCGCGCGTTCCCTATGTCTGCACGGCGACACGCCCGGGGCAGTGGAGCTGGCGCGCCGTGTCCGGGACACGCTGGAGCGGTCGGGTGTGCGGGTGGAGGCCTTCGCATGAGGGTGCTGCCGGTCGGCAAAGCCGCCCTGCTCGTCGAGGTCGCCTCGGGCGACGAGGCCCAGGCCCTGCACGCGGAACTGCTGCGCCGTCGCGCGCGCGGGCTGCTGTCGGCCCGTGAGATCGTCCCGGCTGCGCGCACCGTCCTGATCGACGGCACCGCCGACCCCGAACGTCTGAAGTCCGAACTGACCGTCTGGGAGGTGCCGTCCGCGCCCCCGCCGGGCGGCGATGTCATCGACATCCCGGTCCGCTACGACGGCCCCGACCTCGGCGACGTAGCCGCTCACTGGGACGTGTCCGAACAGGAGGCGGCCCGCATCCACACGGCCGCCGAGTTCCGTGTCGCGTTCTGCGGCTTCGCGCCGGGTTTCGGCTATCTGACCGGGCTGCCCTCGCGCTACGCCGTCCCGCGCCGCGCCACACCGCGCACCTCGGTCCCCGCCGGTGCGGTGGCGCTCGCCGGGCCGTACACCGGCGTGTACCCGCGTTCCTCGCCGGGCGGCTGGCAGCTGATCGGCACGACGGAGACGGTGCTGTGGGACCACGCGCGCGTACCGGCCGCGCTGCTCGCGCCGGGCACCCGGGTCCGGTTCGTCCCGGTGGCGGCCGTATGACGGACCGCGCACTCGCCGTCGTACGCGCCGGAGCGCTCACCACCGTGCAGGATCTGGGCCGGCCGGGCCACGCACACCTGGGGGTGCCCCGGTCGGGCGCGCTCGACGCATCGGCCGCCGTGCTCGTCAACCGCCTGGTCGGCAACCCGCCCGGGGCCGCCGTCCTGGAGACGACCGTCAACGGCTGCGCCGTACGGCCGCGTTCTGCGGTCGTCGCGGCGGTCGCGGGCGCGCCGTGCCCTGTCGCGGTGGACGGCCGCCCGGCCGGGTGGGGGGCGCCGGTCGTGGTCCCGGCAGGGGCCGTGCTCGAGGTGGGGGCCGCGGTACGCGGGGTACGGAGCTACGTCGCCGTCTCGGGCGGGGTGGCCGTCGGGCCGGTCCTGGGCAGCCGTTCCACGGATCTGCTGTCGGGACTCGGCCCGGCCCCGCTCACGGACGGCGCGGTACTCCCCCTGGGCCGCCCGACCGGTCCCCCCGCGCGCGTGGACATCGCGCCGCAGCCCGGGCCGCCCACGGAACTGGTGCTCGGGGTGACCCTCGGGCCGCGCGACGACTGGTTCACGCCCTCCGCCTTACGGACCCTCACCACGTGCCCCTTCAGCGTGTCCGCCGCGAGCAGCCGCATCGGTCTGCGCACCGAGGGCCCGGTCCTGGCCCGGGCGGTGACCGGCGAGCTGCCGAGCGAAGGAATGGTCCTGGGTGCGGTCCAGGTGCCGCCCGACGGACGCCCCGTGGTCTTCCTGGCCGATCATCCGACGACCGGGGGCTACCCGGTGATCGCCGTCGTACGCCCCGCCGACCTCCCTGCGGCCGCCCAGGCAGCACCGGGCACGCCGGTCCGTTTCATGGCCGTGGGCCACCGCTGAGATGCCCGCCCGGCCGCGCCCCGGGCCTCCCGCTCGCTACGCCGCCTCCGTCCCGAACGCCGCACCGGACCCGAATGCCGCGTCCGGCCCATAGGTGTCCGGCCGCTCCACGACCGGCACGACCGGCACGACCGGCAAGGCCGCCAGAGCCGCGGACACCGCGTGCGAGGCACTGAGGTCAAGGCGGGCACCGGTGCCCCGGGCCCGGTGGCGCATCTCGTCGACGGCGAGCCGGAGGAGCTGCGGGAGCAGGTCGGTGCAGCGCCGGGCCACCCAGGCGGTACCGGCGGTGGCCAGCCACCACAGGCTCGCCGACCTGGTGGGCACGGGGAACTCCGGCTCGGGCGAGGGCGCGGGGCCGGTGGCGAGCCCGGCCTCGGTGAGCAGCGCGTGGCAGCGGACGGCGAGCTGCCGGTGCCCCCGCTCACTGGGGTGCAGCCGGTCCGCGCTCCACATGGCGCGGTCGGTGATCCAGTCCTCCTCGGCGGCATGCAGATGGACGGCGCCGTAGCGCTCGGACAGCGCGTGCACGACCGTGTTGACGGCCCGCTGCCGCCGAGCCAGCGGGCGGGCGAGAGCGCCGGGGAGCCCGAGTATCGTGCCGGGGTCGGGCAGACAGGCGGTGAGCACGACGGCGCCGCGGGCGGTGAAGGCCGCGCAGACCTCGTCGAGGCGTGCCGCCACGGCGTGGATGTCGAAGGTGCAGCGCAGTGTGTCGTTGACGCCGATCACGACGGACACCAGGTCGGGCCGGAGCTCCAGCCCGGCGGGGGTCTGCCGTTCGAGCACATCGCGGGTCTGGGCCCCGCTGATCGCGAGGTTGGTGAACTCCACGGGCGGCTCGGCGATCCCGTCGGCGAGCAGTGCGGCCCAGCCGCGCCACCCGCCGTCGAACGGATCGCCCATGCCCTCGGTCAGGGAGTCCCCGAGCGCCACGAAGCGGACGGGTCTCATGTCACGCCCTCCGGCGCGGAAGGCACGGACGACGTCGAAGGCACGGCAGCAGCAGACACGGAAGCACGCGAAGGGCTCGACGCGCCATCGGCGGATGCCGGACCCGAACCCGAACCCAAAGCCTTCCCCGACCCCGCAGCCCCCCGCACCGGCACCGCCGCCTCGTGTGCCGCGAGGAAGGCGTCCACCGCCGTGTCCCACCCGAAGCACTCCGCACGCGCGCGCGCCGTCTCGCGGCGCTCGTGCTCGGGGCGTTCGAGCAGCCCCTCCACGGCGTCGGCGAAGGCGGCCCCGTGGTCGGCGGCCGTGGCACCGGCGGAGCCGATGATCTCCGGAAGGGCGGACGACGCGCTGGCCACCACGGGTGTGCCGCACGCCATGGCCTCCAGCGCGGCCAGCCCGAAGGTCTCGGCGGGACCGGGCGCCAGGCACATGTCGGCGGACGCCTGGAGCGCCCCGAGGAGTTCGCGGTCGGAGACATGCCCGAGAAAGGTCACCGGCAGCCCGCGCTCCCGCGCCCGCTGCTCCAGCCGCGGCCGGAGCGGTCCGTCGCCCGCGACCACGAGCACGGCCCGGCGTCCGCCGCGCAGCAGTGCGTCCAGGGCGTCGAGGGCGGTGCCGGGCCGCTTCTCCACGGACAGCCGTGAGCACATCACCAGCAGGGCCTCGTCCTCGCGCGCGTGCGCCGCGCGCAGTCCGGCGTCGTACAGCGCCGGGTGACGCTGAACCAGGTCCACGCCGAGCGGGGCGCGTACGACATTGCGGGCGCCGATGCGCACGAACTCCCTGGCGGCGAACTCGGTGGTGCACACGACCCGCGAGTAGGTGTGCGCCGTACGGGTGTTGAGGGAGTCGGCGGCACGCCGCGAGAGGTTCTCGGACAGTCCCCAGGTGCGCAGCACGCCGTCGGCGGTCTCGTGGGACACCATGACGGCGGGGACCCGGGCGCGCCGGGCCCAGCGGCCGGTCCAGCGCAGTGTGGTGCGGTCGGAGACCTCCAGACGGTCCGGGGCGAGGTCCTCCAGCAGGGCGGCGACGCGCCGCCTGTCGGTGAGGACGCGGTAGCCGCCGGTGCCGGGCAGCAGCGGGCCGGGGAGGGTGATCACGCGGCCCTGCTCGGTCTCCTGGTCGGTGCGGCGCTCGCCGGGAACGACGAGCACGGGCTGGTGGCCCGCCGCCCGGAAGCCCTTGCCCAGCTCGCGCAGCGCGGTGCGCAGTCCGCCGGAGGAGGGGGCGACGAAGTTGGCGAGCCGGACGATGCGCAGCCCCTCGGTTCTCGTGCCGGTCATGCCGCCACCACCGCCCTGCGGGCGCTGAGGACGTCCTCGTAGTGGGCGATGAGCTGGTCGCCGACAGCCGCCCAGGTGCGGCCCTCGACGGTGGTGCGGGCGGCCCTGCCGAACGAGTGCCGCAGCGCGGTGTCGGCGGCCAGGGCGCGCACCGCGTCGCGGACGGCGATCGCGTCGCGCGGCGGGACGAGGAAGCCGGTGCGTCCGTGGTCGACCAGGTCGAGCGGGCCGCCCGCGGCGGGCGCGACGACGGGCACGCCGCTGGCCATGGCCTCCTGCACGGTCTGGCAGAAGGTCTCGAAGGGGCCGGTGTGCACGAAGACGTCGAGCGAGGCGAAGATCCGGCCGAGTTCCTCGCCGGTGCGGCGGCCGAGGAAGACCGCGCCGGGCAAGGCCTCGGTCAGCTGGGCCTGGCTGGGGCCGTCGCCGACCACCACGACCCGGACGCCGTCGAGACCGCAGACGCCGGCCAGCAGCTCGACCTGCTTCTCGGGGGCGAGCCGGCCGACGTAGCCGACGATCAGCTCACCGTTCGGGGCGAGCCGGCGGCGCAGCGCATCGTCCCGTCTGTCGGGGCGGAAGCGGTAGGTGTCCACTCCGCGCGGCCACAGGGCGACCCGGGGGACGCCGTGCGCCTCCAGGTCGGCGAGCGCCGCGGTGGACGGAGCGAGGGTGCGGTCGGCGGCGGCGTGCACGGAGCGGATGCGCCGCCAGGCGGCCGCCTCACCGGCGCCCATGTAGGTGCGGGCGTATCCGGCGAGGTCGGTCTGGTAGACGGCGAGGGCGGGGATGCCGAGGCGGGCGGCCTTGGCCATGCCGCGCACGCCGAGGATGAAGGGGCTTGCCAGGTGGACCAGGTCGGCGCGGTGCTCGGTGAGCGCCGCGGCGACGCGTCGGCTGGGGAGGGCGACGCGGACCTGGGGATAGCCGGGGAGCGGCAGGGAGGGGACACGGACCACGGGGCACTGCGCCGAGGCGTCGGGCCCGGAGCGGTGGGGGCCGCTGTTCTGTTCCGGCACGATGGTGAGCCGGGCGGAGGCGGCCGGGGCGACGACGAGCGGAGCGTGACCGCGATCGACGAGGTGTCGGGCGGTCTGGAGCGCGCAGTGGGCCACGCCGTTCACGTCGGGGGGAAAGGATTCGGTCACGATGACGACACGCATACCCGTGTTGTCGCCGTGCCGGACGTGGCCGCGTCAACGTGGATCTTTCCGGACGGGGAACGTCCCATGAGCGTTGCAGTGCACACCCGAGCAGGTCAGACGGTGTCCACGCCCGCCTGTCCCCTGGGTCACCCCTCGTTCATGTGCCGGGCGGACAGCCGCGTCCGTCCTTGTCCGTGCACCAGCCCGAAGAACGTTTCGGGCCCCGGGCCGCCCTGGTACGAGCGGCGCCTCGGCACGCGGCACGCGCCGTACGCCCTCAGTGACCGCCGGGGTACGCCCCCTCACCCCGCCGCCGTGTCCGGCGGCCCGATGCGGCTTCGCACGGCGGTCTGTACCTCGTCCTCCTCGGCGGGGTCGGCGGCCAGCCGCCGTAGTCGTTCGACCACTCGGGCGTCGCCGGTCTCGGCGTGCCGGGCGGCGAGTTCGCGGGTGGTCTCCTCGCAGTCCCACAGGCACTCGACGGCGAAGCCGGTGGCGAAGGAGGGGTCGGTGGCGGCCAGCGCGCGTGCGGCGCGTCCGCGCAGATGGGAGGAGGCGGTCTCGCGGTAGATGTGGCGCAGCACGGGTGCGGCGCAGGCGATGCCGAGCCGTCCGGTGCCGTCGACGAGGGTCCACAGGGTCGGGGCGTCGGGCCCCTCGCCCCGGACGGCCTCGCGCAGGGCGGCGAGGACCTGGTCGCTGTCCCGGGTGCCGCCGCGGCAGGCGAGCATCCGTCCGGCGGCGGCGCCGAGCGGGTCGGGCCGCCGGGCCCAGCGGCGGGCCCGGTCGACGGCGGCGACACTGCGCATGCGTTCGAAGGCGCCGACGGCGGCCTCCACGACGGGTGCGGTGCCGCCGACCGCCGCTGCCTCGATCAGGTCGAGGGCGGCCGGGTCGTTGCCGTCGGCCAGATAGCGCAGGGCGGTGCAGCGGGCGCCCTCGGTGCCGTCCTGGGCGGCCCGCAGGATCTCCGGGCGGTCGTCGGGGCCTGCCACGGCGGTGAGGCAGCGGGCGGCGGGGACATGGAGCGCGGCGCCGCGTTCGACACCCTGCTGGGCCCATTCGAGGACGGCCCGCACGCTCCAGCCGGGGCGGGGGCCGGACGGGCTCAGCTGGCGCTGCCAGCGGTCGAAGCAGCCGGTCTCCTGGGCGGCACGCACGCGCGTGGCGATCGGTTCGCGGGGATCCTCGGCCCACAGCCGCCAGGGCCGCGGCTCGAAGGCGTCCCGTACGGCGGCTGCCAGCTCGCTGTCGCCCTCGGTGCCGGCCGGGAAGCGGGCCAGGACGGGGGCGGCCAGGGCGCGCAGGCCGGCGTCGTCGTCCCTGAGGGCGAGCTCGTCGAGGGCCCAGGCCCAGTTGGAGCCGGTGGCGGCATACCGGCGCAGCAGGTCGAGCGCGTCGCGCCTGCCGTACGAGGCGAGGTGTCCGAGGACGGCGAGGGCGAGGCCGGTGCGTGACTCCTCGGTGTCGAGCAGGTCCTCCGGGTCGAAGAGGTGGGCCTCGACGGCTTCGAGGCCGCCGCCCAGGTCGAGGTAGAGGCGGGCGTAGTAGAGCGAGCGGTTCTCCACCTGCCAGTCGTGGCGGGGGTCGCTCAGCACACAGTGGTTCAGCGCCGCGAGCGCCTCAGCGCGCGGTGCGGTGAGCGCGTGCAGCGTGCCGTCGCCGCGGCCCCGCTGGAGCAGGCCGAGCAGCGTTCCGCTGGGCGCTATGACCGGATCGAACATGGGAAACAGCCTCACATCAAGCGTCGACGCAACCGGGGAACACGCATTACCTGGCCGCGTGACAACACGTCGGGGCGCCCGCCGTCTCTTGCTTGCTGTAGACCATCTTCCTCTGCCTCTCGTCGGTGGCCCATGCGGGCCGCATCACGGTCCGCGTGGTGCGGCAACATCTGCCCAGCCATCGCGTCCATGAATCACGACGTCATGATGACTCGCGGGTTTCTCCTGCCGCGACCGTATTTCCGGCGGCCTTTTACCGCCTCCCCCGTTTTTCTCGTTGTCGCTGGTCAGAGCGTTCGGATCAGCGTGTACCGAACAATTCCAGCAGTTCCGTCCGGGCGAACGTCCGGGCGGCGTCGACGGCCGAGGGAGTGCCTTCGGCCGGGTCGGCACCGCCTTCCACAAGTGCCTCGATCACTTCCCTCTCGCCCTTGAAGACGGCCCCGGCGAGCGGGGTCTGGCCCCGGTCGTTGATCCGGTCCGGCGCGGCCCCGCGCGCGAGCAGCGCGCGCACCGTACCGGCGTGGCCGTGATAGGCGGCGAGCATCACCAGGGTGTCGCCCCGGTCGTTGGTGAGATCGGCGGGTACGCCCGCGTCCACGTAAGCGACGAGCGACTCGGTGCGTCCCTGCCGCGCCAGGCCGAAGATCTTGGTCGCGAGCTCCACGACCTCGGGGCCGGGGGCTTCACTCATCGACGGGTCCGCCTCTCCACTACTTGTGAGTCGCCAGGGTACTGGTTCGTGCCGCCGGTGAAAGCGGCCGCTCAGGCTCCGCCGAACGAGGGAAATGCAGCCGAAATCATCCATTTGCACCTTTTATCGTATGGATACATCCTGTGATCCTGGAAGTACTCATGGTGACTGTCCCCTTCGACACCAGGAGAAACCCCCATGATCCTCTCCATCTCAGGCGTCATCCTGCTCGGCATCGTCGTCTTTCTCTTCTTCCGCAAGGACGGGCTCAAGGGCTCGCACGCCGTGATCACGGCTCTGTTCGGTTTCTACCTCTCGAGCACGGCCATCGCCCCCAGCATCAAGGCCGGCGGCGAGAGCCTGGCGAGCCTGCTCGGCGGCATCAGGTTCTGACACCGCCCGTCCCGTCCGTCCCTACGCACCTCTCCAGGAGTCAGCAGTGGCCCGGCGCCCACTACCCCGCATCCTGAGCACCGGCGGCGCGCAGCTCGCCCGCGGCCGGGAGCTGGCCCGGACGGCGGCCGACAGTGCCACCGACGTCCTCCACCCGCTGATCACCATTACGCGTGGTCTGCGCCGGCTGGCCTCGGCCGGGCGGCGCAAGTGGGCCGCGACCCCCAAGGACCGGCGCGGGCCACTGCTGTTCCTGGTGGCCTCGGTGGTGCTGGTCGTGGCCCTCGTGCCCTACGGCCCGCCGCTCGTCGCCGTCGCCCTGATGGCGGTGGCCGCGTGGCAGGGCCGTGACCGCACCGCGGGCCCCGACGGCGCCGACACCTCCCGGGCGGAACGGCTCCGCTCGCTGTACGAGGCCCTGGTCCCGTGCTTCTCCATGGCTGAGGACCCGGCACCGCTCTACGCGCACGGCGGGGAGTGGGAGAAGGTCTTCCCCGTCTACGAGTTCGACGTGGCGGGCCGGGTGTCCCACCTCGTCGTCCGCTATCCGGCGTACTTCCCGGACGGCGAGCCCGAGGCCCGTGTCCGTGTCGAACACCTGCTCACGGCGAAGTCCGGCCGTGAGCGCGAGTACCGCTTCGTCTGGGACGAGGAGGCCAACCAGCTGACCGTCACCGTCCTCGTCCCGCTCCCCACCGACATCACCGCCCAGCACTTCGTCACGGCGCCCGGTGAGACGGTCCTGGGCCTCACCGACCCGTCCCAGGTCCAGCGCACGCTCCCCCTCATGCACGGGGCGGAGCAGCGCGACGTGCCGCCGGTCGTCTGGCGCACCGGTGTCCGCTCCACCGAGCCGCATCTGCTGGCCGTGGGCCAGCCGGGCAGCGGCACCTCGACCCTGCTGCGCTCCGTGATCCTCCAGGCACTGCGGCACGGTGACGTGCTGATCGCCGAGGGCGGCGCCACCGGCGAGTACGCGTGCCTGACCGGCCGGGACGGCGTCCTGGCCGTCGAGAGCGGGCTCGCCGGGGTGCTGGCCGGTCTGGAATGGGCGGCCACCGAGACGGAACGGCGGCTGATCGCGGCCAACCGGGCCCGGCAGGCGGGCGATCCGCCGCCGGAGGACACCCGGCGTCCCCTGTGGATCGTCCTCGATCGGCCGAGCGTCTTCACCCATCTGGCCGCCGCGGACGGCCGCAAGGATCCGCAGGCCCTGCTCCAGGTGCCCCTTCGACACGGGCGGGCGGCCAATGTCACGGTGGTGGTGGCCGAGCAGTTCGACAGTGCGGACGCTCTGAGCGACGCCGTACGGCAGCACACGCGCGCGCGGGTTGTCCTCGGGCCCGCGTCGGCTGCGCAGCTGGAGGCGGTGCTCGGGGCTCCGCCGCACACGACTCCGCCGGCCCTTGTGCCGCCGGGGCGCGGATACGCGCGGCTGGGCACGGGGGGCGTCCTGCGGCTCCAGGTCCCGGCTACGCCGGATCCTTACGACGACTCTGCCGATGCCGCCGAGCGGGAGGCGGTGCTGGCGCTGCTGCCGGCTCGGTCGACTCCGGCGGATGCCAAGCCGGATCTGCGGAAGGCGGAGCCTATCGGGGCGGAGCCTGCCGTTGCCGGGGCGGAGGCGGAGCCGGTGGGGGCGGTGGGGGTGGTCGAGGCGATGGTGGCGGAGAGGCCGTAGCCGGGTTTTTCGCCCCCGCCGCCCCTTCCCGTTCCCGTCCCTGGGGGCTGGGCCCCCAGACCCCCCTTTCGGCCCTTCGGGCCTCGTCCTCAAACGCCGGACGGGCTGAAGATCAGCCCAGCGGGGGTACGGGGGCGGAAACCGCTACGCCACGAACGTGCGCAGTGCCTCCGTGCCCAGGGCCGTCCCCGCGGCCACCAGGCGCGCTGCCATGCCCAGGCGGGTCGCCGCCTCGTCGGCCACGGCGCCCGCCACCGTGAACGGCAGCCGGACATAGCCCTCGAACGCGCCGTCGACGCCGAAGCGGGGGCCCGAGGGGACGCGTACGCCTACGCGTTCGCCCGCCTCGGCGATGCGGGAGCCGGAGAGGCCGCCGGCGCGGGCCCACAGGACGAGGCCGCCCGAGGGCACCTCGAACTCCCAGTCGGGCAGCTCGCGCCGGACCGCCGCGACCAGCGCGTCGCGGTTGCCGCGGGCCTCCTCGCGCCGCAGATCCACGGCCTTCTCCCAGCCGCCCGTGGTGAACAGCCAGTTGACGGCCAGCTGCTCGAGCACCGGCGTCCCGAGGTCGGCGTACGCGCGCGCGGCGACCAGGCTGCGGATGACGTCGGGGGCGGCACGTACCCAGCCGATGCGCATGCCCGCCCAGAACGCCTTGCTCGCCGACCCCACGGTGATCACGGTGGATCCGGCGGGGTCGAAGCCGCACACCGGCCGCGGCATCTCGACGTGGTCGTCGAGCCACAGCTCGGTCATCGTCTCGTCGGCGACGAGCACGGTGCCTGCCGAGCGCGCCGCGTCCACCAGCCGCCGCCGCTGGTCGTCGTCGGCGAGGGCGCCGGTGGGGTTGTGGAAGTCGGCGACCACGTAGGCGATACGGGGCGCGGCGTCGCGCAGCACCTGCCGCCAGCGGTCCAGGTCCCAGCCGGCCAGGCCGTCGGCCATCGCGACCGGTACCAGCCGGGCGCCCGCCTCCCGCATCAGCTGGAGGATGTTGGCGTAGGAGGGCGACTCGACGGCGATCCGCTCGCCGCGTCCCCCGAAGAGGTGACAGATGGCGTCCATGGCGCCCATCGCGCCGGTCGTCACCATGATCTGTTCGGGCATCGTGGGGATCCCGCACGCGCTGTAGCGCTCGGCGAGCATGGAGCGCAGCGCCGGGAGCCCGGCCGGGTAGTCGCCGTGGGTGTGTGCGTAGGGCGGGAGTTCTTCCAGGGCGCCCTGGACGGCGCGGGTGAGCCATGGTTCGGGCGCGGGCAGCGCGGCGCTGCCGAGGTCGATCATCGAGCCGAGGGCCTCGGGCGGCAGGGGTTCGAGGCCGCGCGCGGGGATGGGGTTGCCGGCGGGTACGGCGGTCCAGCTGCCCGCGCCGCGCCGCGACTCCAGGAAGCCGTCGGCGCGCAGCACCTCGTAGGCGGCGGCGACCGTGGTGCGGCTGACCCTCAGGGCCGTGGCCAGTTCGCGCTCGGCGGGCAGCCGGGCAGCCACGGGAACGCGTCCTTCGAGGACCAGCAGCCGGATGCCGTCGGCGAGGGCACGGTAGGCGGGCGGGCGGCGGCTGCCAGGCCCGGCCGGGCGGTCCTGCTGGGAGTTGAGCAGCCGTGCGAGCGGCGCGGCCCCCACCGCCGAGGTCCACTGCGCCATGCAGATCAGTCCACCTTCCCCGAATTGGCCATGGATGGCCTCCACCACCCGGCCACAGAGTGACACGGGTCGGTCCACATCCACCACCGGGGGTGCCCCTTGTCGGTCCAACGCCGTCTGCCGATCCCACGCCGGCCGTCGATCCCGTACCGTCTCGGGCGACGGCTGGTCCAGCTGTACACCGGTCTCACGCTCTACGGCGCCAGTTCCGCGCTGCTGGTCGGGGCGGGGCTGGGGCTGGAGCCCTGGAACGTTCTGCACCAGGGGCTGGCCGAGCTGACCGGTCTGACGATCGGCACGGTGTCGATCGTCGTGGGCGCGGCGGTGCTGCTGCTGTGGATCCCGCTGCGCCAGCGGCCGGGGATGGGCACGGTGTCCAATGTCTTCGTAGTGGGCCTCGCCATGGACGGCACACTGGCCCTGCTGCCGGAGGTGCGGGAACTCGCGGCGCGGATCGCGCTGCTGGCCGCGGGCGTCGTCCTCAACGGGGTGGCGACGGGCCTCTACATCTCCGCGCGGTTCGGCCCGGGCCCGCGTGACGGTCTGATGACCGGTCTGCACCGGTGCACGGGCCGCTCGATCCGTCTGATGCGCACGGCGGTCGAGGTGGCTGTCGTGGTCACCGGCTTCGCCCTGGGCGGCACGATCGGCGTCGGCACCCTGCTCTACGCGGTGTCGATCGGCCCGCTCGCCCAGCTGTTCCTGCGGATGTTCGCCGTCCCGGCGGCATCCGACGGCAGCACGGTCGTTGCCACCGGGACACCGCGGCGGGCCATACTGCCCCGGTGACCTCGCGCAACGACCGGCCCGGCAACCATCCCCGCCACCCGTATCTCGACCATCCGGGGCCCATCCCCTTCGCCCACCGCGGCGGGGCCGCCGACGGCCTGGAGAACACCGCGGCGCAGTTCCGCCGTGCGGTGGGCCTGGGCTACCGGTACATGGAGACCGATGTCCACGCGACGGCGGACGGCCGCCTGGTCGCCCTGCACGACCCGACGCTGGACCGGGTGACCGACGGCGCGGGCCGGATCGCCGAGCTGCCGTGGGACGCGGTGCGTGAGGCGCGGGTGGCGGGCCGGGAGCCGGTGCCGCTGTTCGAGGAACTGCTGGAGATGTTCCCCGGGGTGCGCTGGAACGTCGACGTCAAGGCGGAGCCGGCGCTGCGGCCGCTGCTCGATCTGCTGGAGCGCGCCGACGCCTGGGACCGGGTCTGCGTGGGCTCGTTCTCCGAAGCGCGGGTGGTGCGTGCGCAGCGGCTGGCGGGGCCACGCCTGGCGACGTCGTACGGCACCCGAGGGGTGCTGAGTCTGCGGCTCAGGTCCTGGGGTCTGCCGGTCGCGGTGCGCCGGTCCGCGGTGGCCGCGCAGGTGCCCGAGTCGCAGTCGGGGATCCCGGTGGTCGACCGCGCTTTCGTGCGGACCGCACATGCGCGCGGGCTTCACGTCCACGTGTGGACGGTCAATGAACCCGATCGGATGCACCGGCTCCTGGACCTGGGTGTCGATGGCATCATGACCGATCACATCGACACGTTGCGCAAGGTCATGCAGGACCGGGGCGTCTGGGCCTGAGCCCGGTGCCGAACGGGACCGGCGCCTTCGTACAGCACCGACGGGGAAGCGAGGGCACGGGTGAGCATCGGCACCGTGCGGGCTCAGGCGGCCGACGAGGCCGCCGAGCGGCGCCGTGAACAGCACGGCTGGTACTTCTACGACTGGGCCTGCTCCGTCTATTCGACGAGCGTGCTCACCGTGTTCCTCGGCCCCTATCTCACGGCGGTCGCCCGGCACGCGGCGGACGCCGACGGGTATGTGCATCCGCTGGGCGTGCCGCTGCGGGCCGGTTCGTTCTTCGCGTACTGCGTCTCGGCGTCCGTGGTGCTGGCGATCCTGGTGATGCCGGTCGCGGGTGCCGCGGCCGACCGGACGGGCCGCAGGAAGCCGCTGCTCGCGGTGTCCGCCTACACGGGGGCGTTCGCGACGACAGGGCTGTTCTTCCTGGACGGCGACCGCTATCTGCTGGGCGGGCTGCTGCTGATCGTGGCGAACGCGTCCGTGGCCGTGTCGATGGTCCTCTACAACTCGTTCCTGCCGCAGATCGCCCCGCCCGAGGAGCGCGACACGGTCTCGTCGCGCGGCTGGGCCTTCGGCTACGCGTCCGGTTCGCTGATGCTGGTCGTGAACCTGGTGCTGTTCTCCGCGCACGACTCCTTCGGGCTGTCCGAGTCGGCGGCCGTCCGTGTCTGCCTGGCGTCGGCGGGCCTGTGGTGGGGTGCCTTCACCCTCGTGCCGCTGAAGCGGCTGCGGGACCGCCGTACCGCGTCGGCGGGCGCGGCGCCCGCCGCGCACGGCTGGCGGCAGCTCGCCGCGACGGTGCGCGACATGCGCGGCAAGCCGCTCACCCTGGGCTTTCTGCTGGCCTACCTCATCTACAACGACGGCATCCAGACGGTGATCTCCCAGGCGTCGGTGTACGGCTCCGAGGAGCTGGGGCTCGGCCAGTCGACGCTGATCGTCGCCGTGCTGATGGTCCAGGTGCTGGCGGTGGCGGGCGCGCTCGGCATGGGGCGGCTCGCCCGGGTCCACGGCGCCAGGCGCACGATCCTGTGCTCGCTGGTCGCATGGACGCTCACACTGGCCGCCGGGTACTTACTGCCGGCGAAGGCGCCGGTGTGGTTCTTCGTGCTGGCCGGCGGGATCGGGCTGGTGCTCGGCGGCAGCCAGGCCCTGTCACGCTCCCTGTTCTCCCATCTCGTCCCGCCCGGCAGGGAGGCCGAGTACTTCTCGGCGTACGAGATGAGCGACCGCGGCATGAGCTGGCTCGGTCCGCTGCTGTTCGGGGTCACGTACCAGCTGACCGGGAGCTACCGCTCGGCGATCGTCTCGCTGGTGGTGTTCTTCGTCATCGGGTTCGTGCTGCTGCTGCGAGTGCCGGTACGGCGGGCGATCACGGAGGCGGGAAATCCCGTTCCGGAGATTATTTAGCGCTGGACGGCAAAGGGCGGTAGTGTACGCGTTTGGCCTGCCAGGCGTACCGTTACTGCGCGTCAAAGGTGCCGAAACGCTGGGTGACATCTGCTAGCAGATGTGACAAACCGGGCGCCGGTGGGTACAACAAGGGGCGGCTACGACGGCGACGCATCACCCTGAACGGGAATCTTTACCGCCGACCGGACGTTGACCGGATGACGACGACAGCGACACCTGTCCTGTGGGCGACAAGCCCGGGAGGCACGAATTCATGAGTGAGCGAGCTCTTCGCGGCACGCGCCTCGTGGTGACCAGCTACGAGACGGACCGCGGTATCGACCTGGCTCCGCGCCAGGCCGTGGAGTACGCATGCGAGAAGGGGCACCGCTTCGAGATGCCCTTCTCGATCGAGGCGGAGATCCCGCCGGAGTGGGAGTGCAAGGTCTGCGGGGCCCCGGCACTCCTCGTCGATGGCGACGGCCCGGAAGAAAAGAAGGCCAAGCCCGCGCGTACGCACTGGGACATGCTGATGGAGCGGCGCACCCGTGAGGAACTCGAAGAGGTCCTCGAGGAACGTCTTGCCGTTCTCCGCTCCGGCGCGATGAACATCGCCGTTCATCCCCGGGACAGCCGCAAGTCCGCATAGCCCATGCGGGGGCTGAGCCGTCGGACAGCACATACCTGAACAATCGCGGGCGCCGTACGTGAGATCTTCTCCACGTACGGCGCCCGCGGTTGTGTGCCGGTGGGTGGTGCGCCGGGTGTGCTGTGCGCCCGGGTGTGCCGGGCGTGCCGGGCGTGCCGGGCGTGCCGGGCGTGCCGGGCGTGCCGGGCGTGCCGGGCGTGCCGGGCGTGCCGGGCGTGCCGGGCGTGCCGGGTGATCATGTCCCGGGAGATCGTGTCGCGGCTGATCGCGTCCCGGTGTGACGAACGCCGCAGAACACCCGGCCGGCAGCGGGGCGTAGCGGAACTCAGCTGGTCAGTGGCGGGCGCTGCTCCCAGGGGCCGCCGCCCGGCTCGCCGCCGCGGGCCGGGTCCGCCGAATCGTCCCGTATGACCTCGCCCTGGACGACCTTGCCGTCGGGGCGGTGGATACGGGCCTGCTGGAAGGCGTCGCCGAAGCTGCCCGCTCCGGCCGCGCGCAGTCGGCGCTCGACGGCGCGCTCCGTGTAGCGGCCCAGCGCCTTCTGGACCGGCGGGACCAGCAGCAGAAGTCCCACGGCGTCCGAGATCAGGCCGGGCAGGATCAGCAGCAGACCGCCGAGCATCATCAGACCGTTGCCGCCGCCCTGCGACGGGGAGCCGCCGCGCTGCAGGGCCTCGTTGAGGTTGCGGAAGGCGCGCCGTCCCGCATGCTTGACGACCGCTGAACCCACCACGATCCCGGCGAGCAGCAGCAGGAAGACCACCAGCCCGCTGGTCGCGCCGGCCACCAGGGTCAGCAGCCAGATCTCCAGCACCAGCCAAGCGGCGACGGCCAGCGGCAGGAATCTGCGCGTCCGGGAGCGCCGGGGCCGGGTGGGGGTGGAAGAGGTCGGAACGCCAGTCGTCATGCCTCCAGTGTGCATGGGCCCGGCTCAGTACGGGATAAGCAGGGATAAGCCGGGAGCGTACGGGCCCGATCGGGTCGTACTGGCGCGCGGGCCGCCGGGGTCGCGTCGGCCTGCCCGGAGGGCCTGTCCGGCGGATCATGCCGGAGACGCGGAGACCGGCACTCCCCGGAGGTCTGCGAGCAGAGGGGGCACCCCCACCCCCAAGCTCTTCGAGCAGGGGGCACCCACAGCCGCTTTGTCATCGCTCGCCGAGTCTCCCTCCGCCTGGCAGCCGCACGCTCCCCCACGGTGTCGTCGGCTTCCTCCGGCTTGATCCGCCGGTCAGGCCCTACGCCCGCTTGTCGCGGCCGGTGATCTTCCCGACCCGCTCCCGCACGCCCCAGGAGGTGACCCGCCACAGCGCCTCGACGAGGATGTCGCGACTCATCTTGGAATCGCCGAACTCGCGCTCCACGAAGGTGATGGGCACCTCGACGACGTGGTACCCGGCCTTGACGGCGCGGCGTGCCAGGTCGACCTGGAAGCAGTAGCCCTGCGAGGCGACCGCGTCGAGGCCGAGGCCCTCCAGGGTCTCGCTCCGGAAGGCCCGGTAGCCGCCGGTGATGTCGCGCAGCGGCAGATCGAGGGCGAGGCGGGAGTAGAGGCTGCCGCCGCGGGAGATGAACTCTCGGGACTTGGGCCAGTTGACCACCCGGCCGCCCGTCACCCAGCGGGAGCCGAGGACGAGGTCGGCGTTCTTGAGCGCGGTCAGCAGCCGGGGCAGTTCCTCGGGCTGATGGGAGCCGTCGGCGTCCATCTCGACGAGCACGCCGTAGCCGTGGGCCAGGCCCCAGCGGAAGCCCGCGAGGTAGGCGGCGCCGAGGCCCTCCTTGCCCTTGCGGTGCAGCACCTGGACGTTGTTGTCCTCGGCGGCCAGCTCGTCGGCGAGCTTGCCGGTGCCGTCGGGGCTGTTGTCGTCGGCCACGAGGACATGCGCCTCGGGAACGGACTGCCGCACCCGGCGGACGATGCTCTTGATGTTCTCCGCCTCGTTGTAGGTGGGGATGATCACCAAGGCCGTACCGAGCGGGCCGAACCGCCTCGCCTGGGCCGGTGCCCCGTGAGTCCCGTCGCCGTCGTTCACTGCTGCCCCTTCATGTCGTACGCAGGGGTCCACCATAGTGGCCGCAGCCTGCGCGGACGGGTCAGGACGTTCGTACGCGCGGTGTCGATTCCACAAGAGTGGGGTAAGGGGACGTTTATGGCTGAATCAAGGCCGTTTGTCCGCCTGCCAGTGCTAGGCGTGCCCTAGGGGCCGCCGCAAGGCGGCGGAGGGGGCCCGGCGCCCTTCGGGCCGACCTGGGACCCGCCGGCTGCGGGTCGACCTGAAGCCGTTGTCTACTGAGCGTCCGGGCCCCACCCGGGTCGCACCTCCCCGGCCGGCCGGAACGTCCCTCGCCGTGGCGCCTGCGCTGAGCCTGGCTCCCAGTGGCGGCACGCCCCGTGCGGCGCACCGTCCCTGACCCAGCGGCGCCGCGACGTGTGCGCGGAGGTTCCCCGGTCGGGCGTCCGGTGGTGGACTCGGCCGAACCTACCCGCCCTCTGCCGTCGGCTGTCAATAGTCGTCCGACCTGCGCCGTTCCGATGGATCGCCTGGTCAGCGCGGAGGATGCGCAGGTCGCGCGTCGGGGCGGCGGGCGGCGGGCGCCGCCGCGCCGCCCCGGGAGATCACTCGCCCGGGCGTACGAACACGGTCCGGCCGCCGACCACGGTGCGCAGGCAGACCGGCAGGTCACGGCCGGGGGTCAGATCGGGCAGGCCGGGGGTGCCGGAGCGGGGGTCGGTGGACCAGCGGGCGACACGGTCGTCCGGGGCCTGGACGACAAGCTCGCCCGTGTCCCAGACGGCGTAGTCGGCCGGTGCGCCCGGCACCAGGGCGCCGGCACCGTCCTGCCCGACCGCCCGCCAGCCGCCGCGGGTGTGCGCGGTGAACGCGGCGCGCACCGAGATCCGGTGCTCGGGCGTGCGGTGGAAGGCGGCGGCGCGGACCGTGCCCCACGGGTCGAGGGGCGTGACGGGGCTGTCGGAGCCGAAGGCGAGCGGGACGCCCGCGCGCAGCAGGGCCGCGAAGGGGTTGAGCGTACGGGCCCGTTCGGCGCCGAGCCGCTGGGTGTACATGCCGTCGTCGCCGCCCCACAGCGCGTCGAAGGCGGGCTGCACGGAGGCGGTGAGGCCCAGTTCGGCGAAGGCGGCGATGGTGTCGGGGCTCAGCATCTCGGCGTGCTCGACCCGGTGGCGGGCGGCGCGGACGCGGTCGAGGCCGGTCTTCTCGGCGGCGGCGCGCACCCCCTCGACGACGACGGTCACCGCGGCGTCGCCGATGGCGTGGAAGCCCGCCTGGAGGCCCGCCTCGGTGCAGGCGACGACATGCGTGGCGACGGCGGTCGCGTCGAGGTAGGCGGTGCCGGTGTGGTCGGCGTCGGCGTACGGCCGGTGCAGACAGGCTGTGTGGGAGCCGAGGGCGCCGTCGACGAAGAGGTCGCCCGCCGCGCCCGCGGCGCCCAGTTCGCGGGCGCGGGCCACTCCTTCGTCGCCCTGCTCGGCCCAGTAGCCGACGACGCGCGGGCCGGGCTGCTCGGTGGCCAGCCGGAGCAGTCCGGTGAAGTCGTCCTCGGAGGAGATGTGCGGGCCGCCGCACTCGTGGACGGACCCGATGCCGAGGGCGGCGGCGCGGGCGAGGGCCGCGCGCTGGGCCTCGCCGCGCTGGGCGGGCGTCAGGGCCGCCAGCGCCGCGGCCCGTACGGCGTGGTGGGCGTCCTTGGTGAGGGGGCCGCCGTCCGCCGCCTCGACGCCGGGGCACAGGTCGAGCAGTGCGGTGGTCACGACCGCAGAGTGGACGTCGATGCGGGACAGGTACAGCGGCCGTCCGCCGGTCGCCTCGTCGAGCTCGGCGCGGGTCGGCGGACGGCCGCCGGGCCAGCGGGCGGCGTCCCAGCCGTGTCCGAGCAGGACCCGGTCACCGGGGCGGGCGGCGGCGAAGTCCCGCACCCGGGCCAGTGCCGCCTCCAGCGAGGGAGCATCGGACAGGTCGAGGCCGGTGAGGGCGAGGCCGGTGGCGGTGGTGTGCACGTGGGAGTCGGTGAACGCCGGGGTGACGAGCGCGCCGTCGAGGTCGATCACCTCGTCGACCCCGTCGGCGAACGCGTCGGCCGCCCCCTCGGAGCCGACCCAGGCGACCTGCCCGCGCTCGACGACCATCGCGGTGGCGAAGGGATCGGCGGGACTGTGGACCTCACCGCGACGAAGAAGGACGGTCGCCGACGCGGAAGCCTCAGCCGGCTCGGGAATGCGCTCGCTCATGGCTGACAGTCTCGCGCCTCACCCCCGGGGCCCGGCACAGGGGTGGGCACACGCCGCCGCGCGCGAGGAGTGACCGGGGGTGCGCGGGCCGCGGCAGCCGATGAGCCGGACAGGGGTGGGCCTCGCAGGAGCGGGAGGGGACGACCTCAGCTCGTGGGACCCGGAAGCGCGGCGCACCCGCTCCTGGGCGACAGCCGCACGGCTCGTCGGCGGCACCCCGCATACGGGTCGCCGTCCCGCCGTGCCCGGAGGACCGCCCCAGGCACGCAGACTCGGCCGCCGGGTCAGACGCGGCACGGCCCAGGCCGGTGTAGGGGGCGCAGACGACCACCAGTTCGGACCGGATCGCAAAGCCGCCCGCGGGCGCACCCCCAGGCGGGAAACGGCCCCGCGCCCCTCCCGCTGCGCCCTGCCCCGCAGGCCGGCACCCCGACGCACTCGAAGCACTGCCCCAGGCACGCAGGACGCAGGCACGCAGGCCCGCAGAACACGGCCGCCAGGTCAGACACGGCACGCGCTGCACGCGCGGCACAGTAGGGCGGCACAGACACGACCCGAGGGCCAGGAAGGCCCGAAAAGCTCGCGGGAGCCGGGAGCGCGCGCCCGCGCGTAGGGGGCAGTCCCGCGGCCCCGCCCCGCGCGGCTCGCCTCGCCTCACCCCAAGCGCCGTGGGGCGCACGCCTGGCACCGCTGCCGGGTCAGATGCGCGGCGGTCGGGCCTCGTACGGGGTGGAGAGGACGACCGTGGTGCGGGTCGAGACGCCTGCCAGGGTGCGTACCCGGGACAGGATCTCCTCCAGTTCGTGCGGGGTGGCCACGCGTACCTTGAGGATGTAGTTCTCGTCGCCCGCCACGCTGTGGCACGCCTCGATCTCGGGGATGCCGGCCAGGCGGTCCGCGATGTCGTCGGGGGCGCTGGGGTCGAACGGTTTCACCGAGATGAAGGCGGTCATCGGCAGCCCCACGGCCTCCGGGTCGACCACCGCGGCGTATCCGCGGATGACACCGCGCTGCTCCAGCCGGCGCACCCGCTGGTGCACGGCCGACGTCGACAGACCCGTGGCCTTGCCGAGGTCGGTGTAACTCATCCGCCCGTCCTTGACGAGCAGCTGCACAATCTGTCGGTCCAGCTCCTCCATGGCGCAAGAACCTACAGTGCGGCTGATCTCCTCAGCATCTCCTCAGCGGCCGGGAACCCGGCAAAGGCGGTCGGCGGAGGCGGCCACCAGCGGCATGTGACGAAGGCCACAGCATCCATACGCTCTCCGTGACCGTCTCGCGATTACCGCGGAGATCCACAGGGAAATGCTTGCTGTGGTCGAGGCCGCAGCGCCTTCACGGCCCAGCCCGAGGGGGAGTAACCCATGCAGAGTCTTAAGCGCCCTGGTCGTTCCACGTCCAAGCGGCAGCAACTGGTCGTCGAGCCCGAACCGGAGGGCGTCGAACTTCACGTCCTCGACGGCGAGGAGGCCGATGACTACGACACGTTCGAGACCTTCCGGGTGATCTGCCCGGACTGCGCGCAGTCCATCGCGCTGCTGTCGGGCGAGGAGATCCTCCCCGAGCACGCGCTGTGCGCCTCGCCGTGGAACCCGTTCGGTCTGACGGTCTGTGCCGGCACCGGCCGCACGGCCTCCGACGCCCGTTCCGCGGACGAGTCCTTCGAGCCCCAGGAGCAGGGCACGGCCGTCGTACTGACGCTTCCTCAGGGCCTCGACTGGCGTACGCAGCCCTTCTCTCACGTCGGCGGCCCGGGCTCACGCCCGATGCGCGTACCGGCGATGCGCCGCCAGGCCGCCTGAGGACTTCGCTCGACTCTCCCCGGCAGACCACCGTGCGCCACACCTATTGACCGTCCTGTGGCGACAGCCGTTCGACGGTACGTCAATTCAAGCTGCTCACACGGAAGTCAGCCGGGGTCCGGGCCCAACAGGTGGCGGGCGACGACCGTCCGCTGGATCTGATTGGTGCCCTCGACGATCTGAAGTGCCTTGGCCTCGCGCATATAGCGCTCGACGGGGAAGTCGGCGGTGTAGCCGTATCCGCCCAGGATCTGGACGGCGTCGGTGGTGACCCGCATCGCCGTGTCGGTGCAGTGCAGCTTGGCCATGGCGGCCTGCCGGGCGAACGGGCGTCCCGTGTCGCGCAGCCGTGCCGCCGCGAGGTACAGCGCGCGGCCCGCCTCGATCTGGGTCGCCATGTCGGCCAGCATGAAGCGCAGGCCCTGGAAACCGGCGATGGGCCGGCCGAACTGCTGCCGCCCGGTGGCGAATCGGACCGCCTCGTCGAGCGCGGCCTGGGCCAGACCGGTCGCGCAGGCCGCGATGCCGAGCCGTCCGGAGTCGAGCGACGCCAGGGCGATCGCGAAGCCCTGGCCCTCGTCGCCGATGCGCCCGGCGTCGGGCACATGGACCGCGTCGAAGTGGAGCTGCGCGGTGGGCGAGCCCTTGAGGCCCATCTTCCGCTCCGGTGGCGCGGGGTGCAGTCCCTCGGCGTCGCCGGGAACAAGGAACGCGGTGATGCCGCGCGGCCCCTCCTCACCCGTACGGGCCATGACGGTGCAGAAGTCGGCGATGCCGCCGTGCGTGATCCACGCCTTGGTGCCGGTGATCGTCCAGCCGTCGTCCTCCCGCACCGCACGGGTGCGCAGGGCCGCCGCGTCGGAGCCGGAGGCCGGTTCGGAGAGGCAGTAGGCGCCCAGCAGCCCGCCGCCGAGCATCGCGGGAAGCCGTGCGGCCCGCTGCTCCTCGGTGCCGTACTCGGCGAGGGCGTGGCAGGCGAGGGTGTGCACGCTGATGCCGAGCCCGACGGTGAGACGGGCCGCGGCGAGTTCCTCCAGCACCTGGAGGTAGACCTCGTACGGCTGGCCGCCACCGCCGTACCGGGTGTCGTACGGCAGACCGAGGAGTCCGGCCCCGGACAGGAACGTGAACAGTTCGCGGGGGAAGTACCCGGCTTCCTCCTGGGCGGCGGCGCCGGGGGCGATCTCGCGGCGGGCGATGTCGCGGACGAGTGCGATGAGGTCGCGGGCCTCGTCGGTGGGCAGGGTGCGGTCCACGGGTGGTGCGGCGCAGTCGGGCATGACGGTACGGTCGGGCGTCGTGGCACGGTCGGGCATGGCGGCACTCTCCTCCCTGCCGGACCCGCCTGCGGACCGGTGGCTGAGCAGCGGGAGACGGTCTCGCCGCGGTCCGGGCGGGCGGACGGTGACGGACGTCTCCGGGCCGCTGACCGGGTCGGGGCCGCTGACCGGGTCGGGGTCGCGGACCGGGTCGGGGCCGCGGAGGCGTCCGACCGACCAGCGGTTGTGCCATGAGTATGCCCGCTTTGCGGCGGTGGATCACCGCCCGTCCCGTCTCAGGCGTCGCGGCGGGCGGGAGCCGGGGCCGGGCACGACGGCTCCAGCTCTTCGATGGCGCGCAGGGCGCCGCCCAGGGTCCTGACGAGCAGGGCGCACATGGTCTCGCGGGGCAGTTCGGGGCGGGCGATCCAGTCGAGGGTGGCACCCTCGACGCTGCACACCCAGGCGAGCAGACCCATACGGGTCAGCGGCGGGACGTCGGTACGGCCGTAGGAGCCCTCGGCGAGGGTGTCGACGATCGCCTCGCGCACACCGTCCCGGACGTCCTGTACCTCGGTGTCGAAGCCGACACCACCGCTGACGATGGTGCGGAAGGCGGCCTGATTGTTCTCGGCGTAGCGCAGATAGCCGTCGATGGTGCGCTGCAGGCGTTCCAGGGGCGGGAGTTCGTGGCCGCTCCCGGCGAACGAGACCAGCACGGCGACGGAGTCATGGATGATCGCGAGGTAATAGCCGCGCTTGGACTGGAAGTAGTAGTAGATGAGGCCCTTGGCGACCCGCGCATGCCGGGCTATGTCGTCCATCGAGAGGGCGTCGTAGGGCCGGTCGGCGAACAACTTCCGCCCGATGGCGATGAGTTCGGCGCGGCGAGCCAGCGAGCGCTCGGTCCCGCGGGCCCTGGGACGGGTTGCGGTACCGGACTGTTCACTCATGTTCAATGCGGACCCTGGTCTCAACGGCGGCGGGACATCCGCAGTATGTCAGGTCATTCCATCGGCAGGGTCCGCCACAAGGTCAGTTCTCCGTACGGCGGTTCATGGACGTCGGGCCGCGGACATCAGGTGCGGGCTGGCCGTCGCGGACGGCGGTCCGGAAGGTGATCGGACGCAGCCGTTGCTCACAGGCCGGCGGCCCCCGGCGCGCGCTGTGGGGGCCGCCGGCGGCGTGGTTCAGCGGACGCCGACCGCCGCGAGGGCCTGGCGTTGGCGGGGTGTCGGACGTGCCGGGAAGTAGAGGTAGCAGACTCCGCCGGTGCCGGAGACGACCTTGCCGGAGGCGTTGTAGCGCTTGGTCCTCAACCAGATGTTTTCAAACTCGCGCCGGGCGTAGACGCGTCGTACCGCGTCGTCGCTCGGGGAGGCCGGGTCGTTGGCGATCACGTCGCCGTCCGCGGTGAAGCCGATCACCGTCATCAGATGGCCGGAGGTGCCGTAACCGGCGCCGGTCAGCTCGTCCTTGAGGAAGGACTGGGAGGTGATCGCCGGGATCCCGGCCTCGATCAGGGTCTCCAGGTCGGTGAGCGAGGCGAGCCGGGTGACCACGCTCTGGAGGCCCTCGAAGGTCGCGGCGTAGGCCGCGTTGAACGGCCAGTTGCCGCAGCCCTGGTACTGGAAGTCGTAGGCGTGACGGGCCGCGTGGTCGACCTGCGGGTCGGCGTAGGACGGATCGACCCAGGACAGTTGTTCCGGGGTGAGGCGGCCGCCCCAGTACTCGATGATCATCTGCGAGGAGGTGGGGCTGCACCAGGCCTCGCCGCCGTTGTCGTACTCGGGGTACTGGCCCTTGTGGATCTCCTGCGAGTAGCGCGGAACCACCAGTTCCCGGGCGGGGCCGGGTGTGGTGGCGGGGACCGTGAAGCGGTCGGGGATGTCGGAGCCCATCGTGCCGAGCCGCCACACCGTGGGGGTGAGCCGGGTGCCCGGCTTGCGGTAGAGGGTCAGGCGCAGCCGGTACGACGCGAGGCGCAGCCCGGTCGTGGCGTCGTCGACGGCGAAGGTGTCGGTCCAGATGGTGCTCCTGCCGTCCGTCTGGTCGTCCACGGAGGTCCGTCTGATGTCCTGGTCGCCCGCCGCCCAGCGGCCCATCACGTACCACGGGGTCTCGGTGCCGTCGGAGTAGGTGCCGCGCAGTTCGGTCTGGAGCCAGGTGCCGGGCGGGGTGTCGGCGTTCCAGGAGGCGACCGCCTCGGTCGCGGGGGCGGTGAGCCGGTGGACCGGGGAGGTCCAGGTGGCGTACTCCCAGCTCGCGGTGGTGCCGCTGTGCGGGTCGGTGTAGTCGGTGGTGCCGGCCGGGGTGGCGATCGTGACGCCGGGGCGGGTGCCGGCGTGGGCGCGCACGCCTTTCGCCGTGCCCGAGTGCCAGTCGGCGTACGTGGTCCAGGCCCGGTAGTCGATCGGGCGGGCCGGGGTGCCGGTGGCCGGCTTCGCCGGGGCGCCCCCGAAGTGCGCGCCGGCGCCGGGATCGGTCGCGGCGGACGCCGGGCCCGCGCCGCCCGCCACTGCGGCGACGACTGCGGCGGTCAGGACCGTTCTGCGGGACGGCTGTTCGGCTCTGCTCATGGGCGGAAGACCCCCAGATGTGTGTCCGAGTCGGGCAGGTCCGTTGGATCAGTTGAACGCTGTCCGGCCCACTATGACCGCAGCCGCGCCTGTCCTGCCAGCACCCCGGATCGCGCGGCGCCCACCAATATTGGTCTCGACCACTGGAGTGGACCGGTGCGATGACCTGGCCCGCGAGCGGCTGGGGCGTGTCTGACAATTCGCGTCGGATCAGCGCGCGGCGTCTGGTGCGGTGCATCGCAAGGCGGAGGATCGCCCGCGTACTGGACGTACTCGGGTGATCCGACAACGCGGCGAGGTGCCGTGCCAGACGTCGCGCGCCCGGCGGGAATTGTCAGACACGCCCTGGGGGCGGACTAAAATGTTCCCGATGACGGTGCACGATCTCGCCCCGCGGCTGCGCGCCCTCCCCCCGTCCTGCGGACCGGTCCGTCTCGTCGGTGTCGACGGGCACGCCGGGTCCGGGAAGTCGACGTTCGGCGCCCGGCTGGCCACCGCGCTCGGCGGGGCGCCGGTGCTGCATCTCGACGACATCGCCAGCCACGACGAACTGTTCGCCTGGACGGACCGGCTGCTGGCCCAGGTGATCGTCCCGCTGAGCCGCGGCGAGAGTGCGGCGTACGCGCCCTACGACTGGCGCACCCGGCGTTTCGGGCCGCCGTGTGCACTGCCGCCCGCGCCGGTGGTCCTGGTCGAGGGCGTCGGAGCCGGACGCCGGGCGCTGCGGCCACGGCTGGCGATGCTGCTGTGGATGGATCTACCCCGGGCGGAGTCCTGGGCGCGGGGGCGCCTGCGGGACGGGGCGGGGCAGCGGGAGTTCTGGGACGGATGGATCGAGGCGGAGCGGCGGCATTTCGCCGAGGATCCGTCGCGGACGTTCGCCGACGGGCTGGTACGGGAGTCACCTCAGGGGTACGAGGTGCTGCGCGGCCCGGGTGGGAGCACGGGACCGGACCGTACGGTCACCCTCGGTGACGGGCCGTCGGCGGTGCGCTGAAGCCCCGCGGCGACGGGCGGAGGAACTCGGTCGAGTGCTCCAACTGTGCTTGACCGGGGGGCCGTACAGGTCTTACGTTCTCAATGTGCGACCAAGTACGGTCGCCTTCAGTCGCGAAGCCCCCGGTTGTTCCCCCGTGATCGGGGGCTTCGTCTTGCCCGCGGGCGGTTTCACGAGTGCCGTGCGCTGCAAGTCGCTCACCCTGGGTCACCGTTTTGTCGCTGCGCCGTCCGCCCGATCTGCGGCCTGTCCTCGACGAACGGCCCGTGCGGCACCCTTCGGTCACCCGCCGCGCCGCGGGTACGATGCCCTCGGTGCGACCTTCGGGCTGCTGCTTCGCGCACCTGGCAACTCCGGTCCGCGGCACAGCGGTTCACCCGAGTCGGCCGAGTCGGCCGTCGGGCGTCCGCCCGGTGGCGAGGGGACACCCCTTGGGCAGGCGGGGGCACGGTTTGTGGGGGACGCGATGGACTTCGGCACGCAGGGCTCCGAGGCCCCGGCCGACCTCGCCTGGCTGCGGGGCGTGGACGCCTACACCATGGGCGCCTATCCGCAGGCGGAGGAGGAGTTCCGGGCCGCGGTGCGGATGGACCCCGGGATGGCCGACGGATGGCTCGGGCTCCATGCGCTGCGCGTCGAGACGACGACCGCGCTGCTGAGGATGCACCGGCACCGGGACCGTTTCGGGGAGCAGCGCGCACGGCACCGGCGTGCCCTCAACTCCTGGTACTGGCTGGGCTGGTGGGTGCAGCCGGTGCTGGAGAGCCCGCGCGATCTGCTGCTCGCCCACGCCTCCCACTGGCTGGACGGCCGCCATGTGCCGGAGCTGGACCGGGCGCTCGCCGGGCTGCCGCCGGTGGACACCGATCACCAGGTCCGCTTTCTGCACGCCTGCCGCGCCTATCTGGTCAAGGACTGGGAGCAGTTGATCCGGCACACGGATCCGCTGGCCGACGACACCATGCTCGGTATCGAGGCGGGGCTGTTCGGCGGTATGGCACGGGTGCGGCTGGAGATGTACGGGCAGGCCGAGCCGCTGCTCGCGGCGGCGCTGATGCGCTGCCGCAGCGAGCAGCCGCAGCGCAAGGAGCTGCGGTACTGGCTGGCCAGGGCACACGAGGGCACCGGGCGCTCGGCCGCCGCGCTCCCTCTCTACCGGGCGGTGCACCGGGTCGACCCGGCCTTCATGGACACCTCGGCCCGGCTGGCGGCGATAGCCGAGGCCGACGGGTACGACGAGGTGGGCGACCTCGCCGCGATCACCCTCACCGGGGCCGGGCAGGACAGCGTCGACGGCCCCGACGGGTTCGATCCGCTGTTCGGCACCGAGGGCCGCGATCTGCGGTTCCCGGAGACCGATCTGCCGCCGACCGGTCCGCTGCCGCCGGTGATGGACCCCGCGGTGCGCGAGAAGTCGTCCGGCTCGCCCTCGGGGCTTCCCACCGGCCCCACCGACCCTGCCCTGCTGGAGGAGGCGCTCGCCGAACTGGAGCGGATGGTCGGCCTGGAACCGGTCAAGCGCCAGGTCAAGGCGCTGTCGGCGCAGCTGAACATGGCGCGGCTGCGCGCCGGTCAGGGGCTGCCGGTACAGCCACCCAAACGGCACTTCGTCTTCTCCGGCCCCTCCGGCACCGGCAAGACCACCGTCGCCCGCATCCTGGGCCGGGTCTTCTACGCCCTCGGGCTGCTCGGCGGCGACCATCTCGTGGAGGCCCAGCGCGCCGATCTGGTCGGCGAGTACCTCGGCCAGACCGCCGTGAAGGCCAACGAGCTGATCGACTCGGCGATCGGCGGCGTCCTGTTCGTCGACGAGGCGTACTCGCTGTCCAACTCCGGCTACGGCAAGGGCGACGCGTACGGCGACGAGGCGCTCCAGGTGCTGCTGAAGCGGGCCGAGGACAACCGGGACCACCTGGTGGTGATCCTGGCCGGCTATCCGGAGGGCATGGACCGGCTGCTGGCCGCCAACCCCGGTCTGTCCTCCCGCTTCACCACCCGCGTGGACTTCCCCTCGTACCGCCCCCTCGAACTCACGGCGATCGGCGAGGTGCTGGCCGCGGAGAACGGTGACGCATGGGACGAGGAGGCCCTGGAGGAGCTTCGCTCCATCGCGGGGCACGTGGTGGAGATGGGCTGGATCGACGAACTCGGCAACGGCCGTTTTCTGCGCACCCTGTACGAGAAGAGCTGCGCCTACCGCGACCTCCGCCTGTCCACCTACCCGGGCGCCCTCTCCCGCGACGACCTGGCGACCCTCCGCCTCCCGGACCTGATGCAGGCCTACGGCGAGGTCCTGTCAGGCAGGGCCCCGCACGACCCGTCGGCCCCGTGAGCCCACGGGCCGACGGCCCCCTGAGCCCCTGTGGCCCGACGGGGGTCGTCGGCCCCGGGCCCTGGGCCGACGACCTCGACGGTCTGCCCGGGAGTGAGCCCCACGCGCCGCCGCCCCGGCCCCGGGGCCGACGCTCAGCTGGCCAGGGCCTGGGCCTCCTCCGGGTCGTCCGAGATACGGGGTTCGGCGAGTTTCGGGGGTGGGGGCGGGGTGTCCCGGTGGGCGGGGTCCTTCACCTCGCCGACCAGGAGTTCCAGGACGTCCTCCAGGGCGACCAGGCCCAGCACCCGCCCCGACGCGTCCGCGACCTGGGCCAGATGGGTGGCCGCCCGGCGCATCACCGTCAAGGCGTCGTCCAGGGGGAGTTCGGGTCTGAGCGTGGTCATCGGGCGCCAGATCTGCTGCGGCACGGCGCGGTCGGAGTTCTCCAGGTCGAGGACGTCCTTGACGTGCAGGTAGCCCATGAAGGCGCCGGTGTCCGCGGCGACCGGGAAGCGGGAGTACCCGGTGCGGGCGGTGAGCGCGACGATCTGGCCCGGCGTGACCGACGGCGGCACCGTCACCAGGGACTCCCGGCGCAGCAGCACATCGGTGACGGGGCGGGAGCCCAGTTCCAGGGCGTCCTCCAGACGCTCCTGTTCCTCCGGGTCGAGGAGGCCGGCCTGGCCGGAGTCCTCCAGCAGCCGGTTGAGCTGCTCGCTGGTGACGACGGCCTCGACCTCGTCCTTGGGCTCGACCCCGAACAGCCGCAGGATGCCCCGGGCGCAGGCGCCGAGCGCGACCGTGATCGGCCGGCACACGCGGGCGAACGCGACCAGGCCCGGGCCGAGCCACAGCGCGGCCTTCTCGGGGGCGGCCATGGCGAGGTTCTTCGGGACCATCTCGCCGATCACGAGGTGGAAGAAGACCACCCCGGCGAGTGCGATGACATAGCCCAGGGGGTGGACGACACCGTGCGGAAGGCGGATCCACTCGAACACCGGCTCCAGCAGATGCGCGACCGTGGGTTCGGCGACCGCGCCCAGGGTCAGCGAGCAGACGGTGATGCCGAACTGGGCGGCGGCCATCATCTGGGGCAGCCGTTCGAGGCCGTGGAGCACCTGGCGGGCGCGGGCCGTGCCGAGGGGTTCGATCTGGCTGCGGCGGACGGAGACGAGGGCGAACTCGGCGCCGACGAAGAAACCGTTGGCCAGCACCAGCAGTGCGGCGAAGACCAGTTGGAGCACGCTCATCGGACGACCTCCGCCACCACGCCGGTGCGTACCAGACGGACCCGTTCGGCGCGGTAGTGCCCGACCTGGCGCACCGACAGCCGCCAGCCGGGCAGTTCGGCCCGGTCGCCGGGGACGGGGATCCGGCCGAGCAGATCGGCGACCAGGCCGGCCACGGTCTCGTACGGCCCCTCGGGCACGTCGAGACCTATCCGCTGGAGGATGTCGACGCGGCAGCTGCCGTCGGCCTCCCAGGCGGGTCGGCCGTCCTCGGCCGGGGCGGCGGCCAGTTCGGGCAGGTCCTGTCCGTCGTGCTCGTCGCGCACCTCGCCGACGATCTCCTCGACGATGTCCTCCAGGGTGACCACACCGGCGGTGCCGCCGTACTCGTCGACGACGACGGCGATGGGCTGTTCGTTGCGCAGCAGGGCCAGCAGCGGCTGGACCGGCAGGGTCTCGGGGACCAGCACGGGCTGCATGGCGATCCGGCCGACGGGCGTGCGCAGCCGGTCGTGCACCGGGATAGCCAGCGCGTCCTTGAGATGGACCATGCCGACGATCTCGTCGATCTTCTCCCGGTAGACCGGGAAGCGGGACAGGCCGGTGGCGCGGGTCAGATTGACGACGTCCTCGGCGGTCGCGGAGGACTGGAGCGCGCTGACCTTCACGCGCGGGGTCATGACGTGCTGCGCGGTCAGATCGCCGAGCGACAGCGTGCGCACGAACAGGTCGGCCGTGTCCTGTTCGAGGGCGCCGGCCCGCGCCGAGTGGCGGGCCAGGGACACCAGCTCGCCGGGGGTGCGCGCGGAGGCCAGCTCCTCGGCGGGCTCGACACCGAGGGCGCGGACCAGCCGGTTGGCGACCGTGTTGAGCGCGGCGATCACCGGGCGGAACAGACGGGAGAAGAGGTGCTGCGGTCCCGCGACGAACCGCGCGACCTGGAGCGGCCGGGAAACCGCCCAGTTCTTGGGCACGAGTTCCCCGACCACCATCTGGAGGGCGGAGGCCAGCAGCATGCCGACGACCACGGCGACACCGGAGACGGCGCCCCCGGGCATGCCGGTCGCGGCGAAGGGACCGCGCAGCAGCCCGGCCAGGGCCGGTTCGGCGAGCATGCCGACGACCAGGGAGGTGATGGTGATGCCGAGCTGGGTGCCGGAGAGCTGGAAGGACAGCTCCTTCAGCGACTCGACGACCGTGAGGGCCCGCCGGTCGCCGTCGGCGGCGGCCTTCTCGGCCTCCGGGCGCTCGACCGTCACCAGCCCGAACTCGGCGGCCACGAAGAAGCCGTTGGCGAGAATCAGCACGAAGGCCGCTGCGAGCAGCAGCAGGGGGATGGTCATGAGGCCACCCCTTCCGTGTGAGCGCGGCTGCGGTCCGCGCTATGTCGGGAGGGGGCGGCGCAGGTACTACAGGACGATCCGTCCATCGCCGGTGAGGGTCACTCCTCGGGTAGCAGGAACCCCTGTGCGCCGGGCGGCACAGCAGGGGCGGAGGCGCAGCGAAAGCGGCTCCGTCAACAGACTAATCAAGACATGCGCAAATGCGGCAGAGTCGGCCTCCGGTCAGCTCTGGTCCGGCCCCGGTGGTGCCACCGACCGGGCCTCGGTGAGCGCCCGCAGGGTACGCGCGTCCGCGATGGCCCGCTGCCTGGCGATGCCCGGCTGGATACCGAGGGCGGGCAGGCTGGTGCCGTCGCTGAGGTTGAGGAACACCCAGGGGTCGCCGGGGCGCAGATTCACCTGGAGGATCTCCGCCCACTCCAGCCGCCGCCGGCTGGCGATGTTGACCACGGTGACCCCCGCCTCGTCGGCGACGACCTTCGGCCGGGCCAGCAGAAGCAGCACACCGCTGAGCAGCGCCGCGGTGAACACGAAGCTGAGCCGCTCGCCCGGGCCGAGCTGCTCCAGCAGCAGCGCCACGAGTGTGATGACGACGAAGAGCGCCGCGGCGGCGGAGAGCAGCACGATGCGGGTGCGGCCCGGCCGGAAGGTGACGGGCAGCGGTGGGAGCGGCGACGGACTCGGGGGATCCGGAAGGTCTGCCATGGCGGGCGGGCCTCAGAGCCGGCAGGCGTGGATGGCCGTGGTGAGGATGGCCCGCGCGCCGAGGTCGTAGAGGTCGTCCATGATGCGCTGCGCGTCCTTGGCGGGGACCATGGCGCGGACGGCGACCCAGCCCTCGTTGTGCAGCGGGGAGACCGTCGGGGACTCCAGACCGGGGGTGAGCGCGACGGCCTTCTCCAGCTGCTCGACCCGGCAGTCGTAGTCCATCATCACGTACGTCCGGGCCACCAGGACGCCCTGGAGGCGGCGCAGGAACTGCTGGACCTTGGATTCCTCGGCGTCCGCCCCGGTGCGGCGGATGACGATCGCCTCGGACTTCATGATCGGCTCGCCGAAGACCTCCAGGCCGGCATTGCGCAGCGAGGTGCCGGTCTCGACGACGTCGGCGATGATCTCGGCGACGCCCAGCTCGATCGCGGTCTCGACGGCGCCGTCGAGGTGGACGACGGAGGCGTCGACGCCGTTGTCGGCGAGGTGCTTGGCGACGATGCCCTCGTAGGACGTGGCGACCGTCTTGCCGTCGAGGTCCGTCATGCCGCTCGCCTCGCCGGGCTTGGCGGCGAAGCGGAAGGTGGAACGGGCGAAGCCGAGCGGGAGGATCTCCTCGGCGTTGGCGCCGGAGTCGACCAGCAGGTCACGGCCGGTGATGCCGATGTCGAGGCGGCCGGACGAGACGTAGATCGCGATGTCGCGGGGGCGGAGGTAGAAGAACTCCACCTCGTTGACCGGGTCGACGATCCGCAGTTCCTTGGACTCCCTGCGCTGCCGGTAGCCGGCCTCATGCAGCATCTCCGCCGCAGGGCCTGAGAGGGAACCCTTGTTGGGGACGGCGATGCGCAGCATGAGGTCGGCTTCCTTCGAGTGAATCGGCGGGTTTTGTGTGGGGGTGTGCGGCGGGATGCCCGGAACGGAGGACCAGAGGATCAGAGGACCAGAGGTCTGTCCGGAACGGGTTCCTACAGGTGGGCGTAGACGTCGTCCAGGGAGATTCCGCGGGCGACCATCATCACCTGGACGTGGTACAGCAGCTGCGAGATCTCCTCGGCGGCCGCCTCCTTGCCCTCGTACTCGGCGGCCATCCAGACCTCGGCGGCCTCCTCGACGACCTTCTTGCCGATGGCATGGACGCCCTTGCCGACCAGTTCCGCAGTGCGGGAGGTGGCAGGATCGCCGTGGGCGGCCTTCTGCTGGAGCTCGGTGAAGAGCTCCTCGAACGTCTTCTTGGACATAGTGCCGCCCACTCTACTTGTAGGCCGGTCGTGCTAACGCCATGGTTCGGATACTGAGCGGAGAGTGGCCGCGGTGGCGACAGCGGCGGTCACCGCTTCGTGGCCCTTGTCCTCGTTGGAGCCCGCGAGACCGGCCCGGTCCAGGGCCTGCTCCTCCGTGTCACAGGTCAGCAGACCGAAGCCGACAGGGACGCCGGTGTCCACCGCCACCTGGGTGAGTCCCTGGGTGACGCCCTGGCACACATAGTCGAAGTGGGGGGTACCGCCGCGGATGACGACGCCGAGGGCGACGATCGCGTCGTAGCCCCGGCCCGCGAGGACCTTGGCGACCACCGGGAGCTCCCAGCTCCCGGGGACCCGCAGCAGGGTCGGCTCGTCTATCCCCAGGTCGCGCAGGGCGCGCAGGGCGCCGTCGATCAGACCGTCCATCACCTTCTCGTGCCACTGCGCCGCCACGACGGCGACCCGCAGATCGCCGACTCCCTGCACGGTCAGTTCGGGTGCGCCCTTGCCGCTCACGTTTCTGTCTCTCCTCGGTGTGCTGTTCTCGCCGGTCGCCGCACCGGGGCGGCGCGCTGCGCTGTGCTCTGCTGTGCTGGCTGTGCTTACTGGTTGCCGCAGGCGGACACAGCGGGCGTGTCCAGCCAGGGCAGGTCGTGGCCCATCCGGTCCCGCTTGGTGCGCAGATAGCGGAGGTTGTGCTCGCCCGCCTGCACGGGCATCGGCTCACGGCCGGTGACCTTGAGGCCGTGCCGCAGCATGGCGTCGGTCTTGTCGGGGTTGTTGGTCATCAGCCGCATGCTGCGCACACCGAGGTCCGCGAGGATCCGTGCACCCGCGCCGTAGTCCCGGGCATCGGCGGGCAGGCCGAGTTCGAGATTGGCGTCGAGGGTGTCACGCCCGCGCTCCTGGAGCTCGTACGCCAGCAGCTTGGACACCAGGCCGATACCGCGCCCCTCATGACCGCGCAGATAGACCACCGCTCCCCTGCCCTCCTCCCGGATCCGGGCCAGGGACGCCTCCAGCTGGGGGCCGCAGTCGCAGCGCAGGGAGTGGAAGACGTCACCGGTGAGGCATTCGGAGTGCACGCGGACCAGGACGTCCTCGCCGTCACCGATGTCGCCGTGGACGAGGGCGACATGCTCGACCCCGTCGGCGGCAGAGCGGTAGCCGTAGGCGGTGAACGTGCCGTACCGGGTGGGCAGATGGACCTCGGCGGCCCGGCGGACCAGCGGCGTCGGCGCCGGTTCGGGGGCGGGTTGCGGCGCCACGGCCGCTACGGTTTCCACGGCTGCCAGGGCTGCTGCGGCGTCCCCCTCCGCGAGGTGTCCGGGCGCCGTCTGCTCGGGCAGGGCAGCGAGTTCGCGGGTGCGGCGGTAGGCGATGAGGCCCTCGATGGAGATGATCGTCAGCCCGTGCTTGCGGGCGAACGGGATCAGGTCGGGCAGCCGCAGCATCCGGCCGTCCTCACCGGCGATCTCCACGATCGCCCCCGCCGGACGCAGTCCCGCGAGGCGGGCGAGGTCCACGGCGGCCTCGGTGTGCCCGTCGCGGACGAGCACACCGCCGGGCCGGGCGCGCAGCGGGAAGACATGGCCGGGGCGGACCAGGTCGCCGGGCCCGGCGGTGCCGCTCGCCAGCAGTTGGAGGGTGGTGGCGCGGTCGGCGGCGCTGATGCCGGTGGTCACCCCGTGCTCGGCCGAGGCGTCCACGGACACCGTGAACGCGGTCTTCATCGACTCGGTGTTGTCCTGGACCATCTGCGGCAGTTCGAGCCGGTCGAGCTCGTCGCCCTCCATGGGGGCGCAGATCAGGCCACGGCACTCGCTCATCATGAACGCGACTATCTCGGGCGTGATCTTCTCGGCGGCGACGACGAGGTCGCCCTCGTTCTCCCGGTCCTCGTCGTCGACGACCACGACGGGCCGTCCGGCGGCGATGTCGGCGACGGCCTGTTCGACGGAGTCGAGCGACCAGTCACCCCCTCGATCGAGGTCGTCACTGAGCAGTACGGACACGGCGGTCATGCCGGCGCTCCTTCCAGGACGGGCTGCGGGCTCGTGCGGGAGCGCAGCCACCAGTCGCGCATGCCCCACAGGACGAGTGCGCCGTAGATGACGTAGACGAAGCCGGAGAAGGCGTAGCCGTTGGCGAAGTTCAGGGGGACGCCGACGAGGTCGACGAGCAGCCAGGCGAACCAGAACTCGACCATGCCCTTGGCCTGGGCGTACATCGCGACGACCGTGCCGACGAAGATGTACGCGTCCGGCCAGGGGTCCCAGGACAGGGTGGGATAGGCGGTGAACAGCAGGGCCACGCCGACCGTGCCGGCGGCGGCAGCGGCGGCCATCGCGGCCCGCTCGGGCCAGCTCGCGAAGCGGACGGTGATACGGCCGTCCCCGTCCTGCCCCTTGCCGCGGTTCCACTGCCACCAGCCGTACAGCGCCACGGACATGACGACGGTCTGCTTGCCCGCGCTGCCGGTGAGATGGCCGTAGAAGGCGGCGAAGAGGACGAGACCGGAGAGGAGCTGGACCGGCCAGGTCCACAGGACGCGCCGCCAGCCGAGGGCGAGGGCGACGAGGCCGAGGATGTTGCCGATCATGTCGGACCAGATGATGTGCTGGCCGAGGAGGGTGAAGGCCTCCGAGTTCAGCGCGTTCACCGGTCGGCTCCCTGGTGGGCCGTGAGCCGCTCGACGTACTTGGCGACGATGTCCACCTCCAGGTTGACCGGGTCGCCGGGCTGCTTCTGGCCGAGGGTGGTCAGCGCGAGGGTGGTCGGGATGAGGCTGACGGAGAAGCTGTCCTCGCCCGCGTCGACGACGGTGAGGCTGATGCCGTCGACGGTGATGGAGCCCTTCTCCACGACGTAGCGCGTGAGGCCGGCGGGGAGGGAGACGGTGACCAGTTCCCAGTTCTCGGAGGGCGTGCGCTCCAGGACGGTGCCGGTGCCGTCGACGTGGCCCTGCACGATGTGCCCGCCGAGGCGCGCGCCGACCGCCACGGGCCGTTCGAGGTTGACCCGGGAGCCGACGGTCAGGGCGCCGAGGCTGGAGCGCTTGAGGGTCTCCGCCATGACGTCGGCGGTGAACTCGTCGCCCTCGTGCTCGACGACCGTGAGACAGACACCGTTCACGGCGATGGAGTCGCCGTGCTGTGCGCCCTGGGTGACGACGGGGCCGCGGAGCCGGAAGCGGGAGGCGTCGCCGAGATTCTCGACGGCGGTGACCTCGCCCAGCTCTTCGACGATTCCGGTGAACACTTCCCGGGTCCTCCTGCCTCTTCGGGCACGGACTCCGGGGACTGTCGACGAACGACAGAAGGACGGACCGGCACACCGGGTACGACGCCGGAAGGGCTCCGTCCGCACGGACGGGCCCAGACGGCGGCGTGCACGCATGCCCGCCCGCCGCGCACTGCCTCCCATCCGGACTTTAACCGTCGGTCCAGGAATTTCACCTGGTCAACCGGCCGCTGGAAGCGGACGGGTCGCGGACTGTAACCGCCGGTTCGGAGTTTCACCGACCCCGGAGTGCGCTGCTTCTGGTACAGGGCCAGTGTGCCACGCCCGCTCGCCGACCGGACAGGGGACCCCTGTGGCCTGGCTCACAACTGACACCCGACCCGCACCCGCCAAGGGGCGGTACACCCCACCGGTGCATCAACTCCCCTCCTCACAAAAGGCCTTGAGATTGGTCCAGACCTGTTGACGGCCGTTGCATCGGCCACCTACTGTCGGGGCGACTGCCCGGAGGGAAGTTCCGCAAGCGGGCCCGGCGGTGGTGACGACGGCCCTTGCCCGCCGCCGGGCCCTCCCCTCCCCCCGAGCCGCCGTCGCCCCGCTCTGGCAGGGTGGAGACATGACGACCGCGCCCGCCGACGAGTTCGAACGTCACCGCCCCCGGCTGTTCGGCCTGGCCTACCGGATGCTCGGCTCCGCGCACGAGGCCGAGGACACGGTCCAGGACGCGTATCTGCGCTTCAGCGGCGCGGACCGGGACGGCATCGAGCATCCGGCCGCCTGGCTGGCCAAGGTCGTCACCAACCTCTGCCTCACCCACCTGACGTCGGCCCGCGCACGCCGCGAACGGTACGTCGGATCGTGGCTCCCGGAGCCGGTCGTCACCTCGGACGGCACCCTCGGGCCACTGGAGTCGGCGGAGCAGCGGGAGGCGGTGTCCACGGCGATGCTGCTGCTCCTGGAGCGGCTCACCCCGGCCGAGCGGGCGGTGTACGTACTGCGCGAGGCGTTCGGCTACGGCCACCGGGAGATCGCGGGGGTGCTGGACCTGACGGAGGCCAACACCCGCCAGATCTACCGGCGTGCGGTGAAGCGGGTCGACGAGGGAGAGTCCCGTTTCGACCCGGCACCCGCACAACGGGACGAGTTGATCGCCTCGTTCCTCACGGCGGCACAGGACGGAGACCTGGCCGGCCTGGAGAAACTGCTGGCGGCCGATGCGGTGTGGTGGAGCGACGGCGGCGGCAAGGTCACCGCTGCCCTCCATCCGATCGAGGGCGGCGACAAGATCGCCCGCTTCCTGGCAGGCGGCGCCGCGCAGTTCATGGCAGGCCTGAACTTCACCGCAGCCGAGATCAACGGCACACAGGCCCTCCTGGCCTGGAGAAACGGCACCCTGACCGCGGCCATCACCCTCGAATGGCGCAACGGCACCATCGCCCAGGTCCAGTCGGTGGTCAACCCGGACAAACTGGGCTACGTGGGACGCCAATTGACTGAACGGCAGCCCGGGGGGCGCAGCATCTGACACAGCGCCGGGGGTGCAGCCCCCGGCGAGGCAACAGTGCCGGAGCCCCTGGCGAGTCCCAAGCGGCACACCCCGGCGGACCCAAGCGGCACACCCCGGCGGCGGGGTCCGAGGGGCGGAGTCCCGGGCCGGGTCCGAAGGGCGCAGCCTCTCGTGGGGTTCCAGGGGCGCAGCCCCTGACGGGGTCCGAGGGGCGCAGCCCCGGGCGGGGTCCGAGGGGCGCAGCCCCTGGGGACGGGAACGGGTAGGGGCGGCGGGGGCGAGATCCCCCGCTCCCCCGGCCCGCACCGCTACCACCGGGATACCACCGGCCGGCCAGGCCTACCGTTCCGGCGGCGCGAACAGCGCGTCCTGCGCCCGGTCACGTGCCGTCAGCAGCGCACCGCGGAGCACCGCCGCACCCCCCAGTGCCCCGGCCCGCACCTCCGTCGGCAGCGGAGACATCCGGCGCAGCCGGGACGCCACCCGCGAGGCCAGTTCGCTTCCGCCCGCCTGCCCCACCTCGCCGCCGAGCACCACGCACCCCGGATCGAGCACCGCGACGACCGACGCGGCGCCGATGGCGAGGCGATCGGCGAGAGCGTCGAGGAAGCGGTCGGGGCCCGCGGCACCGGGGTCGGCGACCGCCGTTCTCACCAGGGCGGCAGCCGCGGGTTCATGCCCCGTCGGCCGCCCGGCCACGCGGTGCGAGGCGGCCAGCTCGGCGATCGCCGCGGCCCCGGCCAGCGAGTGGAAGCCGCCCACGCAGTCCTTCGCCGACGGCAGCACGGCAGTGCCCGGCACCGGCAGGAACCCGATCTCACCGGTACCGCCGGAGGCCCCCCGGCGCAGGGTGCCGTCGAGGACGACAGCGGCGCCGGTGCCGTGCCCGAGCCACAGCAGCACAAAGGTGTCGCGGTCGGCGGCGGCACCCTCGCGCTGCTCGGCCACGGCGGCGAGGTTGGTCTCGTTCTCGACGGTGACGCGCGCCTGCGGGAACCGCTCCTGGAGCACCGCCACCAGCCGCCGGTGCCACTCGGGCAGCCCGGAGGAGTCCCGCAGCTCCCCGCTCACCGGGTCGATCAGCCCGGGCGCGCCGATGCCGACGGTGTGCAGCATGCCCCACTCCCGCTCGCCTCCCGGCGGGGGCTCCGCCGGCGTGCCCGCCTCCTTCACCGCCCGCTCCACGAGCGCGACCGCCTGCTCCACGGCCGCTCCGGTGCCCATGTCACCGCCGATCGGCACCGCCGCCTCCGTGAGCACCCGCCCCACCAGGTCGGAGACGATCACGGAGACGCCCTCCATGCGCACATCGAGGGCGGCGAGGTGGGCGCGGTCGCCGACGATGCCGTAGAGCCGGGCGTTGGGACCGCGCCGTTGGGTGCCGGACTCGCCGACCACCGCGATCAGTCCGGAGACGGTGAGGCGTTCGACGAGATCGGCGACGGTCGGCCGGGACAGTCCGGTCAGCTGTTTCAGCTGCCCCGCCGTCAACGGGCCCTCCTGCTGCAAGTGGCGCAGCGCGAGACGGTCGTTGATGGCCCGGGCGGTGCTCGGGGATGCGGGCATGCCGGGAATCCTCCCAGATCGGCGGGACCGGTCGGACGGTCGAACGGCCGGAGACGGACTGACGGAGTAACGGACTGATGGACTGGCGGACTGGCGGACTGGCGGACTGGCGGACTGGCGGACTGGCGGACTGGCGGACTGGCGGACTGGCGGACTGGCGGACTGGCGGACTAACGGACTGACGGAGTAACGAAGTAACGGACTGGCGGTCGCAGGGTTGGAACTGCAAACCACTGGCGGAGGGGGCCTCGGATATCGCTATCTATCAGGCAGGGTTCCTGATAGTTTACGTCGGCGCAGCGTGGCGACACCCTTCGGGAGGGGCCGGATGATGAGTCGGATGGACGACGGACAGCGCGAGGTGAGGCGGGGGTGGTACGCGATCGCGGCCGTGTTCGCGGTGCACGGCGCCGTGACCGGGTCGTTCGCCACGCGGGTGCCGTGGATCCAGGACCACACGGGGGTCAGCCCCGGACTGCTGGGGTTCGCGCTGGCGTTCACGGCGTTCGGCGCGGCCTGCGCGATGCCGCTGGCGGGGTGGATCACCCACCGGTTCGGCAGCCGCACCGCGCTGCGCGGACTGCTGGCGATGTGGACGCTGTCGCTGATCCTGCCGTCGCTCGCCCCGAACATGATCACCCTGTGTCTGGCGATGTTCGTCTACGGCGCGAGCGCGGGCATGGCCGACGTCGCGATGAACGCGCTCGGCGTCGAGGTGGAGCGGCGGCTCGGCAAGTCGATCATGTCGGGGTTGCACGGCATGTGGAGCGCGGGCGCCCTGACCGGTTCGGCGGCCGGGACGCTCGCCGCGCATCTGGGTGCGGACGCCCGGCTGCACCATGCCCTGGCGTCCGCCACCCTCACCCTGCTCGGGCTGGTGGCCTGCTCCTGGGTGCTCGACCTCAAGCCCGCCGAGGACGAGGAGCCGCCGCCGCGGTTCACGCTGCCGCCGCGCTCGGCGCTGCTGATCGGTGCGGTCGGGTTCTGCGCGGTGTTCGCGGAGGGCGCGAGCATGGACTGGTCGGCGGTCTATCTGCGCGACCAGCTGGACACCTCGGCGGGGCTCGCGGCCGCGTGCACGACCGGTTTCATGCTCACCATGGCGGTGGCGCGGCTCGCCGGGGACACGGCGGTGAACCGCTTCGGCGCGGTGCGCGCGGTGCGCGGCGGCGGTGTGCTCGCGGTCCTGGGCGGGGTGCTGGTGGTGATCGGCGGATACCCCGCGGTGGCGATGGCCGGGTTCGGGCTGCTGGGGCTGGGCATCGCGATCGTGGTGCCGCTGTGCTTCGCGGCGGCGGGCCACGCCGGGCCCAACCCGAGCCAGGCCATCGCGGGCGTCGCGACCATCACCTACACCTCGGGCCTGATCGCGCCGAGCCTGATCGGCGGGATCGCCCAGGCGAGCAGCCTCATGGTGTCGTTCGTCCTGGTCACCGTGCTGGCGGGCGGCCTGGTGGTGTTCGCGGGTGTGCTGCGCGCCGGGGAACGGGACCGGCAGCGGTTCAGTCAGCCGGCCGCAGCAGTCGCCGACCCGCGGCCCTGAACGCGTCGCTCCACGGCGCAGGGCGCAGCGTGTCGGCGTCCAGCCGGACCAGCACCCGGGTGCCGTGGGCGTAGGTCACCGCGCCGTCCGCGGAGCAGAACCGGAAGCCGTAGGTCAGCCCGGTGGTGCCGAGCCGTTCCAGCCAGAGGTGGACGGCGTAGCCACCGGGCCGGGTGAACGGGGTCTCGTAGGTGATCCGCAGTTCCTTGACCGCGTTGCAGGCGTCGCCGGCGGCGGCCCAGTCGCCCTCGAAGCGGATGCCGTACTCCCGCAACAGCTCTGTCCAGGCGCGCTCGACCATCAACGGGTAGCGGGCGTTGTGCAGCAGGCCGAGGGCGTCGAGGTCGTCGAAGTGGACGGTGACGGGTATCAGCCGGCCGTGGGAGAGGGCGGGGGCGAGCGGTGCTTCGGCGGTCACGGACGGGGCTCCTGTGCGACGGGGTGGTGCGGAACGGGACGCCTCCACCCTAGGCGGCGGCTCGGCGGGCCTGTCCGCAGCCCCCTCGAAGATGCTGGTCAGCCGCGCGACGGCGCCGTGCGGCACCACGGGCGCGCCCGCCGGCCCCTTGCGCCGCCGGCCTCCCCGGCGAAGCTTTCCGCCGGACGGACCGCCCGCCTCCCGCACGACGGACGGCACTCGCACGCCTGGGCGGTACACCCCAGGCAGCGAGCCGCGCAGCGCGGCCCGCGCCCGCCCCGCACATTCCCTCGTTCCGGCGAAGCTGACGCCACCGGGCCACGCGCCCCGCCCCCGGCTGGGACCCTGCACGCATGGTGCACTCGCAACAGCTCACCACGTCCGTGGGCGACGTCCTGGACCGGATGCGCGCTCTGGACGCGGCTCTTCCCGCGAGGGACGGCGTGGCCGTGTTCAACCGGGTCTATCTCGCCGTGACCGAGGCCGTCGACCGGGGTGTCGAGGCGGGCCGGTTCAGCGACGCGCGGGCCGCGATCGCGCTGGACGTACGGTTCGCGCAGCGGTATCTGGCCGCCGTGGACGCGGTCGCCGAGGACCGGCGCACGCCGGCCTGCTGGTGGCCGCTGTTCCAACTGCGCCGCCATCCCGGCGTACGGCCGCTGCAGTTCGCGCTCGCGGGCATCAACGCGCACATCGGGCACGACCTGGCGCTTGCGGTGGTGGACGCCTGTCACACGCTCGGCTGTGAACCCGCCGAGCTGGAGGACGAGTTCGACCGGGTGGGCGATCTCCTGGTGGCGCTGGAGGAGCACATCCGCGAGGAGCTGATGCCGGGCCCCGACCTGCTCCAGCTCGCCGATCCGCTGACCCATCTGCTCGGCTCGTGGAGCCTGGAGCGGGCCAGGTCCGCCACCTGGTCGGCGGCACGGGCGCTGTGGGCGCTGCGCAGGACGCCGGACGTGGCCGAGGAGTTCACCGAACGCCTCGACCACGCCGTGGGATTCGCGGGCCGCATGCTGCTCACCCCGCTGCCGCACCAGGGCGTCAGATGAGGGAGCCGTACAGCCCCGGACGGCGGTCCTTGAGGTACGGGTTCGCCGCGCGGGAGGCGGCCAGCGCGGCGGGGTCGACCTCGGCGAGGAGAAGTTCCTCGCCCCGGCCGCCGCGGACGTGGGCCACCCCGTCCGGCCCGGCCAGGGTGGACAGTCCGACGAACTCGAACTCCCCCTCCTGCCCGGCCCGGTTGACGTAGGCGAGATACATCTGGTTCTCGAAGGCCCGCACCGGGACCATCGACTCGGCGACGAACTGGAACGGGTGCATCTGCGCGGTCGGGACGATGAGCAGATCGGTCCCGGCGAGCGCGTGGGCGCGTACGTTCTCCGGGAACTCGACGTCGTAGCAGATCATGACGCCGACCCGCAGCCCGTCCAGCTCGGTCTGGGCGACGGTCTGGTCGCCCGCGGTGAAGTGGTCGCGCTCGAAGTCGCCGTAGAGGTGGGTCTTGCGGTGGTTGACGAGACGGGTGCCGTCGGCGGAGATCAACTGGGCGGAGTCGTAGACCGCGGCGCCGTCGCGCTCGGGGTAGCCGTAGGCGATCGCAAGACCGTGCCGGGCGGCCGTCTCGGCCACGGCGTGCGCGCTGTCGCCGCTCGCCGGTTCGGCGAGGCCCGCGACGGCGTCCCCGATGGCATACCCGGTCAGGAAGAGCTCCGGCGCGACCAGCAGCCCGGCACCCGCGGCGGCGGCTCGGCCCGCGGCATCGTCGAGCACCCTGAGGTTCTCGACGATGGAGCCGGGACGGCCTGAGCTCTGCAGGAGGGCGGTGCGCATGGATGTTCCTCACCGGGACGAAGGGTGCTTCTGGGGCAACCACGACCGTAGATCGCCGGACCGGGCCGGACAAGGCGAAGACGGTGCGCAAGGGTCCCCTGATCATTGCGTCGACCAGCCCTTTTTTCGCGATGATTCATTGTGTACGACGCCTGGCCCGCGACCCCTGGCCCGCCGGAGGACGCCGAGGAGCAGCGGCGCGGGACAGCCCGGGCCGCCGGGCCCAGCCGTACGCCGGACCCGGCGCTGCTCCCGCCGATGAGCCCGACGACGAGCCCTAACTCCAGCTGGCGTGAAGGGGCTTGCCCTCCGCGTACCCGGCGGCGCTCTGGATGCCGACGACGGCCCGCTCGGCGAACTCGGCGAGGGAGCCCGCACCGGCGTAGGTGCAGGACGAGCGGACGCCTGCGATGATCGAGTCGATCAGGTCCTCGACGCCCGGCCGGGCCGGGTCGAGGTACATCCGGGAGGTGGAGATGCCCTCCTCGAACAGCGACTTGCGGGCCCGGTCGTACGAAGACTCGTCCGACGTGCGGTTGCGCACCGCACGCGCGGACGCCATGCCGAAGGACTCCTTGTAGAGGCGGCCGTCGGCGTCCTGCTGAAGGTCGCCGGGCGACTCGTAGGTACCCGCGAACCAGGAACCGATCATCACATTGGACGCACCCGCGGCAAGCGCCATCGCCACATCGCGCGGGTGACGCACCCCGCCGTCGGCCCAGACGTGCTTGCCGTGCCTGCGCGCCTCGGCGGCACACTCCAGGACGGCGGAGAACTGCGGGCGGCCCACGCCGGTCATCATGCGGGTGGTGCACATGGCGCCGGGGCCGACCCCCACCTTGACGATGTCCGCACCGGCCTCGATCAGGTCCCGGACGCCCACGGCGGACACGATGTTGCCCGCGGCGATCGGCACCTGCGGGTCGAGGGCGCGCACCAGCCGGACGGCGGCGATCATCGACTCCTGGTGGCCGTGCGCGGTGTCGATGACGAGCGTGTCGACGCCCGCGTCGAGGAGCTGCTTGGCCTTGCCCGCGACGTCGCCGTTGATGCCGACGGCGGCGGCGATGCGCAGCTTGCCGCGCGGGTCGGTCGCCGGGGTGTAGAGGGTGGCGCGCAGCGCGCCCTTGCGGGTGAGGATGCCGGCGAGCCTGCCGTCGGCGTCCACGGCGGGGGCGTAGCGGCGGTTGGCGGCGTCGAGGCGGTTGAACGCCTCGCGCGGGTCGATGTCCGCGTCGAGGAGCACCAGGTCGCGCGACATGACGACCTCGAGCTGGGTGAAGCGGTCGACACCGCTCAGGTCCCGGTCGGTGACGACGCCGACGGGGCGGTGGTTCTCGTCGACCACGACACCGGCGTTGTGCGCCCGCTTGGGCAGCAGGGACAGCGCGTCGGCGACGGTCTGGTGCGGGGCGAGCACGATCGGGGTGTCCAGGACGAGGTGGCGGCTCTTCACCCAGGAGACGACCTCGGTGACGACGTCGATCGGGATGTCCTGCGGGATGACCACGAGGCCGCCGCGCCGGGCCACGGTCTCGGCCATGCGGCGGCCGGCGATGGCGGTCATGTTGGCGACGACCAGCGGGATGGTGGTGCCCGTGCCGTCCGGCGAGCTGAGGTCCACACCCTGCCGCGAGCCGACCGCGGAGCGGCTCGGCACCATGAAGACGTCGTCGTACGTCAGGTCGTAGGCGGGCTGGATGTCGTTGAGGAAACGCACGTGCTGCACATCCCAGTCGATCAGAGGCGGCCCCGGGACAGGTCAGCCAGGGGTAAGAGCACGTACTTCATTGTCCCATGCCGGCACCGGGGCAATGCCCGGGAGAAACGTCCAGCGGGGGCGAGAGCCCGTTGGGAGGAACCTCCGACGAGCCTCTCGGAAGGCTCACCGGAGACGAAGAATCACCGAAGACTCAGTGGCCGCCCCCGAGAGACTCAGTGATCGCCGCCGAGGGCCAGCGCCACCGACAGCCCCGGCTCCCGGTCCACCGCATCGCCGAACACCTCCTGGGCGGTCCGCCACTCCTCGGGACGCGCCTCCGCGTACGGCCGCCAGTTGCGTACGACGACCAGCAGCCCCCGCCGAGCCGCTTCGTCGGGCCAGACGCCGGGGTCGGCGAGGGAGTCGAGCAGGGCGTCCCAGTTGCGGCCGAACCAGTCCGGCAGTGCCAGGGCGCGGGCGCAGCGGTCCATGAGCCCCGCCCGGTTCTCGACGCCGTCGAGGTCCAGCGTGACGACGTACTCGGTCATCTCGGCTCCGTCCGGGAGGGGTGGTCGCGTGGTGGGGTGCTGGGGTGAGGGGGTACCCAGGTGCGCGTCGGGGGACACACCTCGGCGTAACCCGGGGCGGCCCTCCGCCACCCCCGGTGCGTCCCCCACGCGATCGGACCAGGACCCGACAGCCGACCAGGACCCGACAGTCGACAGGACCCGACGGCCCGCAGGACCTGTCAGGGCCCGCCGGGACCGTCGCCGCCGGTCACTGCCGGTCGGTGCCGGTCAGTGCCCGTCCGGATCCGCCCGGTTGAGCGCCGGCTTCGGCGCGTGCCCCGCCGTCATCAGATAGTCCGCGGCCGAGGTGTCCGTGACCAGGCTGGTGACGAGCCCGGAGCGCAGCACGGCGTCGATCGCGGCCGCCTTGCGCTGCCCGCCCGCTATCGCCACGACCTCGGGGACACGGCGCAGCTGGTCGGCCTTGACCGTGATGCAGCGCTCCCCCAGATCCCGGCCGACCCGGCGGCCCTGCCCGTCGAAGAGGTGCGCGGACATCTCGGCCGCGACGCCGAGCGAGGCGTAGTGCGCCCGCTCCTCGTCGCTGAGCATGTCGTGCACCGTCGAGATGCCCGCCTCCCAGGAGCCGATGGAGACACAGGCGACCGTGACCTTGTCGAAGTACTCGAAGGCGCGGGCGATCCCGGTCTGGTTGCGCAGCGCGGCCGCGGTGGCCGCGTCCGGCAGCAGCATCGGCGCGTAGATGGGGTGGGCGTCGCCGCCCGACACCTGGGCGGCCCGGCGTACGGCCTCGACCGAGCCGCGCTCTGCGGTCCCGGCATCGTAGACGCCCGTCAGCTGCACCACCGTGCACGGCGGCAGCCGGTCGAGGGCCGCCGCCATGTGGATGGTGGACCGGCCCCAGGCCAGACCGAGGACATCTCCCTCGCTGACCAGTTCGCCGAGGAGGTCGGCCGCGACCTCGCCCAGGTTCTCCGGGTCGGGGGTCTCCTCCGCCTCGGCCGGGGACTCGACCACGACCGCGTGCCTGAGGCCGTAGCGGGCGCGGAGCGCGTCGGAGCGCTCTGCGTCCAGCTCGGCCGGGACGCGGATCTCGATGCGTACGAGATCCCGTTCGAGGGCGGTCTCCAGGACCCGGGCCACCTTGAAGCGGCTGACGCCGAACTCCTCGGCGATCTGGATCTTGGATTTGCCCTCGAGGTAGAAGCGGCGGGCCATGGCCGCCGCCTGCACCAGCTCAGCGGGTCCCATCCGCATGGCTGACCGGCCCGCCGACATACCCGACACGGCCATCTCCTCACTGCTGTTCACACTCTGGATACGTCGTTCATCCTTGCAGATCCGACGCGCTTGAACTGCCTTGATGGCCGTCGTTCACGTAGCTGTGGCTCAGTGGACGCATGACCACGAGGCCCTGGACGTGGCCTCCTCCGCCTGCCTGCGCAGGGCGCTCACGGCCTTGGCCGGGTCGTTCGCGCCGTACACGGCGGAGCCGGCGACGAAGACGTCGGCTCCAGCGTCCGCGCATCGCTCGATCGTCGACGCCGAAACTCCTCCGTCGACCTGCAGCCACAGCTCAAGACCGTGCTTGCTGATCAACTCGCGGGTCCGCCGGATCTTCGGAAGCATGATGTCGAGGAACGCCTGGCCGCCGAAGCCCGGCTCGACGGTCATGATCAGCAACATGTCCAGCTCGGGGAGCAGATCCTCGTACGGCTCGATCGGCGTGGCCGGCTTGAGAGCCATCGAGGCCCTGGCGCCCTTGGCGCGGATCTCTCGGGCGAGCCGCACGGGTGCGGCGGCCGCCTCGATGTGGAACGTGACGGAGGAGGCACCCGCCTCGACGTACTGGGGCGCCCAGCGATCGGCGTCCGCGATCATCAGATGACAGTCCAGCGGAGTGTCCGTCGCACGGGCCAGGGACTCTACGACCGGCACTCCGAGCGTGAGGTTCGGGACGAAATGGTTGTCCATCACGTCGACATGGAGCCAGTCGGCTCCTTCGACCGCCTTCGCCTCGTCGGCAAGACGAGCGAAGTCGGCGGACAGGATGCTGGGGTTGATCTGCACGGCCATGCCCCAAGCCTGCCATGCCCGGAAGGGTTTCTTCCCCCTGGTCCGGACCTGGGACGTTCAGCCCATGACCCGACCCCGGCCCCCGTGTCATGCTGGTCGGTCGGGTTGCACCAGGGACCGCCACGGGGGTAGCGGCGATGCGGCATCTTGAGACGTGGAAGCGGAACGCCATCGGGTTCGTGTGCGGGCGGCGCTCCAAGTGGGTGGTGGTCGCCCTGTGGCTGGTGATCCTGGTGATCGCCGCACCGCTCGGGATGAAGCTCAGCGACGCACAGGACAACGACGCCCAGTCCTGGCTGCCCAAGAGCGCCGAGTCCACCCAGGTCCTGAATCTCTCGGAGAAGTTCCGGCCGGAGCAGATCCCCGCCGTCGTCGTCTACGCCCGCCCCGGCGGGCTCACCGCGGCGGACCGGGCACAGATCACGCACGACGCGGCCGAGCTGCGGACCTTGCGCGCCCACGGGGTGCGCGGCGCGCAGACCCAGGGGCCCTTCTTCGACCGGCGGGTGGCACCGCGGGCCGCCCAGATCTCCGTCCCCATCACCATGAACGCCTCCGGCTGGCAGCGCATCGAGCCCGCCGTCGACTCCATGCGCGCCGTGGTCGGACACGGCAACCACGGTCTGGCCGTGCACATCACCGGGCCCGGCGGCACCGCGGCCGACTCCGCCAAGGCGTTCAAGGGCATCGACTCCACGCTGCTGTTCTCCGCGATGGCCGTGGTGATCGTGATGCTGCTGATCACCTACCGCAGCCCCACCCTGCTGTTCGTGCCGCTGCTCGGCGTGATCGCCGCACTGTTCACCGCACAGGCGTTGATCTATCTGCTGGCCCGGCATGCCGGGCTGACCGTGAACGGTCAGAGCGCCGGCATCCTGACCGTGCTCGTCTTCGGCGCGGGCACCGACTACGCACTGCTGCTGGTCGCCCGCTACCGGGAAGAACTGCGCCGTCACGAGGACCGGCACGAGGCGATGGTGCTGGCGATGAACCGCGCGGGCCCGGCCGTACTGGCCTCCGGGGCGACGGTGGTGCTGAGCATGCTGGTGCTGCTCGCCGCGCAGATGAACTCCACACGCGGCCTCGGCCCGGTCGCCGCCATCGGCGTCACCGTGGCACTGGCGGCGATGCTGACGCTGTTCCCGGCGCTGCTGCTGCTCTTCGGGCGCTGGATCTTCTGGCCCGCGATCCCCCACTTCGGCTCCGCCGACCCGACCAAGAGCGGGGTGTGGGCCCGGATGGGCCGGCGCTTCTCCCGTCGTCCGCGCATGGTGTGGGTCCTCACGGCGGGTGTGCTCGCTGTGCTCTCCCTCGGCCTGATCCAACTGCGCGCCGACGGCATCCCCAATGCCGACGCGTTCACCGACAAACCCGACTCGATCGTCGGCCAGCAGGTGTCCGCGAGGTACTTCCCGGCAGGCACCGGCGATCCGCTGGTGATCGTCATGAACCGGGCGCAGGCCGTGCAGGTGGGCCGTACGGTCGCCGCCGACAGGGGTGTCGTGCCGACCAGCATCGGCATACCCCCCGGCACGGCTCCGCTCTACGACGGCAAGGTGCTGGTGGAGGCCACCATGCGCGCCCCGTCCGACAGCTCCGCCGCCAAGGGGACCGTCGAGCGGGTGCGGACGGCGGTGCACGCCGTGCCCGGGGCCGACGCCGAGGTCGGCGGAGGCACGGCCGCCCTGCTGGACATGGAGAACGCCCAGGCCCATGACAACTACGTGGTCATCCCGCTGGTCCTGACCGTCGTCCTGCTCGTCCTCGGTGCCCTGCTGCGCGCCGTGGTGGCGCCGCTGCTGCTGGTCGGCACGGTGGTGCTGTCGCTGGCGAGCGCCCTGGGCCTGAGCGCCCTGGCCTTCCGGTACCTCTTCGACTACGCGGGCGAGGACGTGGCGTTCCCGCTGTTCGTCTTCGTGTTCCTGGTGGCGCTGGGCATCGACTACAACATCTTCCTGACCACCCGCATCCGCGAGGAGGCGGTCCGGCAGGGCACGCGGAAGGGGGTGGTGACCGGCCTCGCCGCGACGGGCGCGGTGATCACCTCGGCGGGCCTGGTCCTCGCGGGCACCTTCGCCGCGCTCGGCACCCTGCCCATGGTGGGCTTCGCCGAGATCGGCTTCGCGGTCGCCCTCGGTGTGCTGCTGGACACCCTTGTGGTGCGGTCCGTGCTGGTCACGTCGCTCTTCCTCGACGTGGGCAAGAAGGTGTGGTGGCCGCACCGTCTGTCCCACCGCGACGGCGCGGACGAACGAGCGGCGGTGCCGACGCAGGAACCGGGGGCGGGCGTGCGGCAGCCAGGGAGCTGAGGGGCGCGCCGAGTCGCCCCGTCGCGCCGGTCACCCGTACTGGACTCAGGCCGACCCTGGGCTCAGGCCGACCCTGGGCTCAGGCCGTCCCTTCCACGGGCTCAGGCCGTCCGTCTGATCAGCGCCAGATACATGGCGTCGGTGCCGTGCAGATGCGGCCACAGCTGGACGTCCGGGCCGTCTCCGATCGCCGGTACGCCGGGCAGCAGCGGGCGGGCGTCGATCAGTTCGGCCCCGGGGTACTGCTTGAGCACGTCGTCGACGACCGCGCGGGTCTCGGCGAGATGGGGCGAGCAGGTGGCGTAGCCGACCACGCCGCCCACTCGCACGGCGTCGAGGGCGCTGCGCAGCAGTCCGCGCTGGATGGGCGCGAATCCTTCGAGGTCCTCGGGACGGCGCCGCCAGCGTGCCTCGGGGCGCCTGCGCAGGGCGCCGAGACCGGTGCAGGGCACGTCCATCAGCACCCGGTCGAAGACGCCGGGCCGCCATGGCGGGCGCATGCCGTCGGCGGCGATCACCTGGTAGGGCCCGGGGTTGCCGTGCAGGGCCTTGGCGACGAGCCCCGCCCGGTGCGGCTGCTTCTCGGAAGCGAGGAGCACGGCGCCGCGCTCCGCGGCGAGGGCGCCGAGGAGGGCGGCCTTGCCACCGGGTCCGGCGCAGCCGTCGAGCCATGCCTTGTCGGGCCCGTCGAGCGGTGCGTCGGCCAGGGCGATCGCGACGAGCTGGCTGCCCTCGTCCTGGACACCCGCGCGCCCCTCCCGTACGGCGTCCACGGCGCCGGGCTCGCCGCCCTCGGTGAGCCGCACGGCGTACGGCGACCAGCGGCCGGGCACCGCGGCGTCCTCGCGCAGGAGTTCCTCGGGGTCTACGCGGCCGGGACGGGCGACCAGGGTCACCTCGGGCCGCTCGTTGTCCGCCTCCAGGAGGTCCTCGATGCCGTTGCGTCCGCCGCCCAGGGCGTCCCACAGCGCGGAGACGATCCAGCGGGGGTGCGAGTGCACGACGGAGAGATGGTCCTCGGGGTCGTCGTCGTACGGCGGCGCGACCTTGTCCAGCCAGGCGTCCAAGTCGTGCTGAGCGACCTTGCGCAGTACCGCATTGACGAACTTCGCGCGTCCGTCGCCGAGGACCACGCGGGCGAGCTCGACGGTGGCGGAGACTGCGGCGTGGCTCGGGATGCGGGTGCCCAGCAGTTGGTGCACACCCAGGCTGAGCACATCGAGCACCGGCGGGTCGACCTCCCGCAGCGGCCGGTCCACACAGGAGGCGATGATCGCGTCGTACGTCCCCTGCCTCCGCAGCGTCCCGTAGACGAGCTCGGTGGCCAGCGCCGCGTCCCGGCCGTCGAAGCCGCCCTTCTCCCGTGCCTTGCGCAGCAGCGGCGGCAGTACGAGGTTGGCGTACGCGTCCCGTTCGTCCACCGCCCGCAGGGCGTCGAAGGCGAGGATGCGGACGGGGTCCTTCTGCGGCCGGCGGTAGGGTTTGCCGGGCTTGCTGGGCCTGCGGGGCTGGTCGTTCACGAAAAAGGTGCTCCGGATGTCAGTGCGGGTTCGCCCCAAGCCTACGTCGCACCGGTCGCCGTGCCACCCGGCGCGCGGTCTGCGGACAGCGAGGAAGGGGCCGCGCCCGACGTGCGGTTACCCACCGTACGGCGCGCCGCGTGGCCGTACGGTCACCGGCCGCGGGTCCCGCACCGTGCCCGTACGGCCACCCGCTGTGCGGGCCGTTGTACGGACACCCGGTGCACGGCCACCGCTGTACGGTGTCGCGCGCCGTTCGTCAGCCGCCGAGCCGCTCGCCCTCGGCGATCCGCACACCGCGGGCCCAGTCGGCGGCGCGCATCGGCTTCTTGCCCTGGGGCTGCACCCACAGCAGCTCGACGGCGTAGGAACCGGTGCCCACGTGGACGCTGTGCTTGGTGACCGCGAGCTGTCCGGGCGCGAGGCCGGTCCGGCCGGGCACAGGCGTGGCCTGGACGAGCTTGAGCCGCTCGCCGCGGAAGACTGTCCAGGCGCCGGGCGCCGGGGTGCAGCCGCGCACCACCCGGTCGACGCGCAGCGCCGGGGTCGTCCAGTCGATCCGGGCGTCCTCGACGGTGATCTTCGGGGCGAGGGTGACGCCGTCGGCGGGCTGCGGGACGGCCTTCAGGGTGCCGTCCTGGATGCCGTCCATCGTGGCCGCCAGCAGTCCGGCACCGGCGAGGGCGAGACGGGTCAGCAGGTCGCCGCTGGTGTCGGTGGGGCGGATCGCCTCGGTGACGGTGCCGTAGACGGGTCCCGAGTCCAAGCCCTCCTCGATGAGGAAGGTGGAGGCGCCGGTGATCTCGTCGCCCGACATCAGGGAGTGCTGCACGGGGGCGGCGCCGCGCCAGGCGGGCAGCAGCGAGAAGTGCAGATTGACCCAGCCGTGCACCGGGATGTCGAGGGCGACGCGGGGCAGCAGAGCGCCGTAGGCGACGACGGGGCAGCAGTCGGGGGCGATCGCCGCGAGCCGCTCCAGGAACTCCGGGTCACGCGGCCTGCCCGGCTTCAGCACCTCGATCCCCTCCTCCTCGGCTCGCTCGGCCACCGGAGAGGCGACCAGCCTGCGGCCCCGGCCGGCCGGCGCGTCGGGGCGCGTGACCACGGCGGCGACCTCGTGGCGCCCGGAGGCGATCAGGGCTTCCAGGGCGGGAACGGCTACCTCGGGGGTACCGGCGAAGACGAGCTTCATGAGCGGGCTGGGGCCTCTCGGGCGGTGACGACGGTGGGCAGCCCCCAAGTCTATGGCCCCGCACGGACGATCACCGATCGCGCGGCCCGTCCCCACGGCGGTACGGACACCTGTCCCCCGGGTGGTGCGACAGGTGGTGCGCGGGCGGGAACACCGGCGTACGCATGTACGTACACGCCCCCACACCGTGACCAGCGGGGCTCCTGTGCGTTGGTCAAGAAAGAGTTGACCACAGAAAGAAAGAGTTGACCCCGCCCACCCCCACAGGACCGCCTTCGCGGCCCGATTCCTTTCAACGCCGGTTCGAGAGGCTTGTTCATGGCCGACCACGCAACCCACGACGCCCAGGCCCGGGCCAGCCTGCACCTGCTGGTGCGGGACATCGAGCGGGTCCGCCGGCAGGTGGACGCGCTGCGCACGCTCACCGCCCAACTGGGCAACGTCTACCGCCCGCGCCGCTCCGGCCCCACCACGGGCTTCGTCGTCTACGGACGCGCCCCCGCCCCGACGGTCCGTCTCGCCCAGGAACTGCGGGACAGTGTCGAGACCCTGGTCACGGCCGCAGTGGATTTCGACCGCTCGCTCGGCTTCTCGTGGGACGCGGTGGGCTCCGCGCTCGGGGTCACCAAGCAGGCGGTACACCGCCGTTACGGCGCGCGCCGGACCGGGACCCAGGCGGCGGCCGAGGCGGAGCGGTCCACCGAGCCGTCGGGCCCCCGCACGGTCAATGTGACCACCCATCTCCCCACGGTGCCGACGGTTCCCGCGGCCCGCACCATGCCGACCCAGCCCACCGCGGGCAGCCCCACCCTCCGCGACGAACCCCGTCCGGCCCCCTTCCCCGGCCCCCGCAACGGCTGACACCCCGCCAACCACCCCGGGATCCCCCGCCCTTCCGGTTCCGCACGACCGGGAGGGCGCATCTGTGTGCCGGCGTGATCCCGTCTCCGTTCGGCGAACTCAGCCCCGAGCCGACGAACTCAGTCCCGAACCGCAGCGGTTGCCGAGCGTCGCCCGGCTCCTGCCCCGCTCACCCGATGTCCGGCGGATCGATCCGTACCCGTACCGGCGTCTCGCCGCTGCCGCGGGCCGTCCGGGCGGCCTGAGCGGTCTTCAGGGCGGTGGCCAGGGCCGTTCCGCTGCCCGGGGGGACACGGATCAGGACTCGGTCCCAGTGCTCGCCGGGAGGCGGTCCTCCGGTGCGGCGGGGGCCGGCGACGGGGGCGGGCGGCAGCGGTACGGGGCCCAGTAGCTCGGCGTCGGGCGGCAGTTGGGCGGCCGTCAGGAAGTCCGCCAGTGCCTCGGGCGGACCGGAGACGGCGGCCATCCGGGAGACCGGGGGGAAGCCCAGTTCGGCCCGCTCGGCCAGTTCGCGCAGCGCGTGGCCGACGGGGTCCCAGCGCACCAGCGCCTGCACCGGGCGCAGCGTCGGCTCGGCGACCACGACGACCGTGCCGCCCGCCGGCTGCTCCCGCACCAGCGAGGCCGCCGAGATCCAGCGGCCCAGCGCGTCCTCACCGGCACGCAGATCGGGTCGGGTCAGCATCGCCCAGCCGTCCAGCAGCAGCGCCGCCGCGTAGCCGCCCTCGGCGACGGGTTCGGCGCCCGGTGTGCTGACGACGAGTGCGGGGGTGCCCGGCACGGTGTCGAGCACATGCTCACGCCCCGAGGTGCGCACCGGTACGGCGGGAAAGGCCCGCCCCAGTTCCTCCGCGGTCCGCCGCGCCCCGACGATCTGCGCCCGCAGCCGCCGCGCACCGCACTCCGGGCAGTGCCAGTCGTCCTCCGCGCGCCCGCACCAGCCGCAGCCGAGCGCCCCACCGTCGCGTGCCTCCAGGGGTCCCGCGCAGTGCCGGCAGCGGGCCGCGGTACGGCACTGCGCGCAGGCCGTCCGCGGCACATAGCCGCGCCGGGGCACCTGCACCAGCACCGGCCCGTGCCGCAGCCCGTCGCGGGCCACCTGCCAGGCGAGGCTGGGCAGCCGGGCGGCGCGGGCGGCCTCGTCACGCGCCACGTCCTCGTCGCCGACGGTCCGTACCAGCGGTGCGGCGGCCCGTACCTGCTCCCGGGCGGCGACCAGGGGGCGCGCCCAGCCGCTCTCCACCAGTTGGGCGGCCTCGACGGTGCAGCTCCAGCTGCCCAGCAGGAACGCGCACTTGTCGAGCGAGGCGCGCAGCAGCAGCACCTCACGGGCATGCGGTTGCGGCGCGTGCTGCTCGCTGTGGCTGTCGTCCCCGTCGTCCCAGAGGGCGACCAGGCCGAGGTCGTGCACCGGAGCGAACATCGCGGCCCGTGTGCCCACCACGGCCCGGACGGAGCCGCGTCGTACGGCGAGCCACTGCCGGTAGCGCTTCTCGGGCCCGGCGTCGGCGGTGAGCAGGGCGTGCCGCCCCTCGCCGAGCAGCGCGGTGAGGGCGGCGTCCACCCGGGCGGCGGTCCGCCCGTCGGGGACGACGACGAGCGCGCCGCGGCCGGAGGCGAGGGTCGCGGCGACCGCGGTGGCCGCCTCGGCGCTCCACAGCGCTCCCGGCAGCGCGTTCCAGACGGCCCGGGGTGCACCACCCGAGGCCAGCGCGTCCAGGAACGCCGGGCCGTGCTCGTAGCGGGCCCAGGATCCCGGCGCCGGTCGCGGGGGCGTGGGCAGCGGCGCGGGCGACTCCCGCTGCTCGGCCCTGGCGCTGCGCGGCGGTACGGCCAGTTGGAGGACGTCGGCCAGGCTGCCCGCGTAGCGGTCGGCGACGGCGCGGGCCAGGCCGAGCAGTTCCTCGCTGAGCACCCGCTCGGGTGAGACGACCTGGGCGAGCGCGGCGAGCGGACCGGCGTAGTCGCTCTCGGCGCGGCGCTCGACGAGGAACCCGTCGATCAGTCCGCCGCCCTCACGCCGGCCGTCGCGCACCCTGTGCCGTCCGGCGCCGAACCGCACCCGCACCCGCACCCCGGGCTGCGCGTCGGCGTCCAGCGCGGCCGGGACGGCGTAGTCGAAGTACCGGTCGAGGTGGAGCACTCCCTTGTCCACGAGGACCCGGGCGACCGGCAGCCGTTCGGCCAGCTCGGCGTTCCGCCAGGTCCTGGGTTTGGCCCGCGGTTCCCGGGCCTTGCGCACGCTCTCCCGGATGAGGGCGAGCTGCTCGGGCGGCGCACCTTCCCCGCCGCCGCCCGACATCCCGTTCCGGCCGCTCATGTCTGCATTCCTACCAAACCGCACTGACAAGCCGACGGGGCCCGGCGCCCCCGCAGGGAGCACCGGGCCCCGTAAGAGTCCCGCAGAGTCCCGCGAGCGGCTGAGTGAAGCGCCCGCGGTCCTGACCGTCCTTACAAGCCGACGGCCTTGCGCAGGGCGTCCACGCGGTCCGTGCGCTCCCAGGTGAAGTCGGCCAGCTCACGGCCGAAGTGGCCGTAGGCGGCGGTCTGGGCGTAGATCGGGCGCAGCAGGTCGAGGTCGCGGATGATCGCGGCGGGACGGAGGTCGAAGACCTCGTCGATCGCCTTCTCGATCTTCTCGGTCTCGATCTTGTGGGTGCCGAAGGTCTCGATGAACAGGCCGACGGGCTCGGCCTTGCCGATGGCGTAGGCGACCTGGACCTCGCAGCGGGCGGCGAGGCCCGCGGCGACCACGTTCTTGGCGACCCAGCGCATCGCGTACGCCGCCGAGCGGTCCACCTTGGACGGGTCCTTGCCCGAGAAGGCACCGCCGCCGTGGCGGGCCATGCCGCCGTACGTGTCGATGATGATCTTGCGGCCGGTCAGACCCGCGTCGCCCATCGGGCCGCCGATCTCGAAACGGCCGGTCGGGTTGACCAGCAGCCGGTAGCCCTCGGTCTCCAGCTTGATGCCCTCGTCCAGCAGGGCCTTCAGCTCCGGCTCGACGACGAACTCGCGGATGTCGGGAGCGAGCAGGGACTCCAGGTCGATGTCGGAGGCGTGCTGCGAGGAGACGACCACGGTGTCGAGGCGGACGGCCTTGTCGCCGTCGTACTCGATGGTGACCTGCGTCTTGCCGTCGGGCCGCAGGTAGGGGATGGTGCCGTTCTTGCGGACCTCGGTGAGGCGGGCGGCAAGCCGGTGCGCGAGGAAGATCGGCAGCGGCATCAGCGTCGGCGTCTCGTCCGTCGCGTAGCCGAACATCAGGCCCTGGTCGCCCGCGCCCTGCTTGTCGAGTTCGTCGTCGTCGCCCTCGACCCGCTTTTCGTACGCGCTGTCGACGCCCTGGGCGATGTCCGGCGACTGAGCGCCGATGGACACCGAGACACCGCAGGAGGCGCCGTCGAAGCCCTTCTTGGAGGAGTCGTAGCCGATCTCGAGGATCTTGTTGCGGACCAGCGTGGCGATGTCGGCGTAGGCCTTCGTGGTGACCTCGCCGGCCACATGCACCAGACCGGTCGTGATCAGCGTCTCCACGGCGACCCGGGAGGTCGGGTCCTCCCGCAGGAGCGCGTCGAGAATGGTGTCGCTGATCTGGTCAGCGATCTTGTCGGGGTGACCTTCGGTCACGGACTCCGAGGTGAACAGGCGACGGGACACAACGCTCCCTGTGGTTGCAGCGGCTGCTGTCTGATCATGGGTGGACGGACGGGGCTGCACCCGGCGTCGTCCGAGAACAGTTTATCGGTCGCACTCTGCCACCGGCCTCGGCGTCTCACCTCTCGGGAACGCCGTGACCTGCGGCACGGGCATTCTGCCCGCTCCCCGGGCCGGTTCGCCAGGGTAGCCACGCCCGAATCTACGGTGTACGGGAGGGTAACGCAGCGCAACAGCCGTTCACCGCAGACGCTGTGCCACCAGGTCCCACACGGTTTCGGCCAGGGCCTCCTTCGGTCCGTGGGGCACCTGGGTCTCGGTGCCGTCGGCGCCAAGCACGACGGCCTCGTTCTCCTCGGAGCCGAACGTCTTGCGCTCACCCACCTCGTTGACCACGAGGAGGTCACAGCCCTTCCGGGCGAGTTTGACGCGGCCGTTGGCGAGCACGTCGTCCGTCTCGGCGGCGAAGCCGACGACCACCTGTCCGGGGCGGGCGCGGTCGGCGGAGATCTCCGCGAGAATGTCCGGATTCCGTACGAGCACGATCGGCTCCGGGTCCTGCCCGTCCTTCTTCTTGATCTTCCCGGCCGCGTAGACCGCCGGGCGGAAGTCGGCGACGGCGGCCGCCATCACGACCGCGTCGGCGTCCGCGGCGGCCTTCAGCACCGCCTCGCGCAGTTGCACCGCCGTCTCCACCGGGACGACATCCACCCCCGCCGGGTCCGGCAGCCCGGTGTTGGCCGCGACCAGCGTCACCCGGGCGCCACGGGCGGCCGCGGTGCGGGCGAGGGCGTAGCCCTGCTTGCCGGAGGAGCGGTTGCCGAGGAAACGCACCGGGTCGAGGGGTTCACGGGTGCCTCCGGCGCTGACCACGACATGCCGCCCGGCGAGGTCCGGCTCGGTGACACCGCGGACGAGCACCCGGCGGCAGACCTCGAACATCTCGGCCGGGTCGGGCAGCCGTCCCTTGCCGGTGTCGACGCCGGTGAGGCGGCCGACGGCCGGTTCGATCACGAGGGCGCCGCGCCGTCGCAGCGTGGCCACGTTCTCTCTGGTCGCCGGGTGCTCCCACATCTCGGTGTGCATGGCGGGAGCGAAGACGACCGGGCAACGGGCGGTGAGCAGGGTGTTGGTCAGGAGGTCGTCGGCGAGGCCGTGGGCGGCCTTGGCCAGTATGTCGGCGGTGGCCGGGGCGACGACGACCAGATCGGCGTGCTGGCCGATGCGGACGTGGGGGACCTCTTGGACGTCGTCCCAGACCTCGGTGGCGACGGGGTTGCCGGACAGGGCGGACCAGGTGGCGGCGCCGACGAAGTGCAGGGCGGCGGCGGTGGGCACGACCCGCACGTCATGGCCCGACTCGGTGAACCTTCTGAGCAGCTCACAGGCCTTGTACGCGGCGATGCCGCCACTGACGCCCAGTACGACCTTCGGCTTGTCCACCGTCTCTCCCGGTCTCGGCTCCCGTGCGCCGGATGACGGGCGCACGTCCCCATCACACACCACAGGCCCGACATGGTGCTGTCGGGCCTGTGGAAAACTCATGCGCGGTACGAAAGTATGACCGACGCTGTGCCGCATTCACGACACGGCACCAACCCCGCCGGACTCGAACCGCCGACCTCGCCGACGGACTCACGCCGCCGGACGTCGTGCCGGAACTGCTACGCCGGGCCCTCGATGGCCTCGGACGTCAGCAGACCCGCGTTGATCTCGCGCAGGGCGATCGAGAGCGGCTTCTCGTGGACATGGGTGTCTACGAGCGGACCGACGTACTCGAGGAGGCCCTCGCCGAGCTGCGAGTAGTACGCGTTGATCTGGCGGGCCCGCTTGGCCGCGTAGATCACGAGGCTGTACTTCGAGTCGGTGGCCTCGAGGAGCTCGTCGATCGGGGGGTTGATGATGCCCTCGGGCGCGGTGATGGAAGAGGACACGCTCTACCTTCCGATGGATGGGAAAGAATCAGTCGGTGTGACCCGGTGGTCCGCCGCCGCCCCCGTAGAGGCAAGGCCCCCTGGAGACTGGGCCCCATGGAAACAGGGCCCGGTGGAGCCGAGGCCCGGTTCCTCGGAGGACCGGCGCAGGAGTCACCATCACACAACGTCCACCAAGGCTAGCAGCTCGCGCGCCACGTCCTCGACGGAGGTGTTGACCAGCGTCATGTCGAACTCCGGCTCGGCCGCCAGCTCGACCCTCGCGGCGTCGAGACGCCGCTCGATGACCTCGGGCGCCTCGGTGCCGCGGCCGGTGAGCCGGCGTACCAGCTCCTCCCAGGAGGGAGGTGCCAGGAACACCAGACGGCCCTCCGGCATGGTCTCGCGGACCTGCCGGGCGCCCTGGAGGTCGATCTCCAGGAGGACCGGCACGCCGGCCTCCAGGTGCTCCAGCACGGCCGCTCGCGGCGTGCCGTAGCGGTTGCCCGCGAACTCGGCCCACTCCAGCAGTTCCCCGTTGGCGATGAGCTTGTCCATCTCGTCGTCGGTGACGAAGAAGTAGTGAACTCCGTGCCGCTCGCCGGGGCGGGGCTTTCGGGTCGTCGCCGACACCGAGAGCCACACCTCGGGGTGAGCCTTGCGCATATGGGCGACGACCGTGCTCTTGCCGACCCCGGAGGGGCCGGAGAGCACGGTCAGCCGCGGACGTGCGTCCGGAGGTACGGGGGTCGTCCCCCGGGGTGTTGCAGCCATGCCGCGATTATTCCAGCAATCGCGGCATGCCCGGGACTGACGTCCCGGGCACCCGGACTCAGGAGCCCGTGCTGCCGAACTCACGCTCCAGGGAAGCGATCTGGTTGGAGCCGAGGCCGCGTACCCGGCGGCTCTCGGAGATGCCGAGTCGCTCCATGATCTGCTTGGCGCGGACCTTGCCCACGCCCGGCAGCGACTCGAGCAGGGCGGAGACCTTCATCTTGCCGATGACGTCGTTTTCCTGGCCCTGCTTGATGACCTCGTGCAGGGAGGCGCCGGAGTGCTTGAGTCGATTCTTGACCTCGGCCCGCTCCCGGCGAGCCGCGGCGGCCTTTTCGAGCGCGGCTGCGCGCTGTTCAGGGGTAAGGGGCGGAAGAGCCACGCCTACGTCACCTCGGATGTCGAACTGTCGGATACGGACCGGTGAGGAACCTAGTCGCCCCACACCTGGGGAGCCACGAGCAACACGCTTGCCCTCCCCCGCTGCCTGGAGGGCACGGGAGGTGTCTCCACTGCTCGGAGACTAGCGGTCAAGTGCGCCGGAGTCAGCGAGAACAGCGGAAAAGTCCTGGTCAGCCTGCGCCAGGCCCGACATTTTGGACAAATTGCCCATGATTTGAGGATGTATTCTGACTCCGGGGCCAAGGAATCCGTCCTCCGATCGGCCCGAACAGGCGCCCACCAGGCTCAGGCCGCCGCCCGGGCGAGCCGGATCTCCTCCGCGAAACGATCCGCGGCGTCACGCAGCGCGACGACACCGGGCCCGTGCCGCAGCACACCCCTGCTGACGTTCGGCACCACCTGGGGCAGCGCGGCGCCGAACACCCTCGGAAGATCGGCCGGAGTGGCTCCCTGGGCGCCGACACCGGGCGCGAGGAGCGGACCGTTGATCTCCAGGTCGTACGACGACAGATCACCCAGCGTGGCGCCGACGACGGCCCCGAAGGAGCCCATCGGGGTCTCCCCCGTGTTCTCGGCAGCCAGGTGGGCCAGCATCGTCGCCCCCACCGTGCGCCCGTCGGCGCGCACCGCGTGCTGCACCTCGCCGCCCTCCGGGTTGGAGGTCAGCGCCAGCACGAACAGGCCGGTGCCGCTCTCCCGGGCCAGCGCGACCGCCGGGCTGAGCGAGCCGTAGCCGAGGTACGGGGAGACGGTGAGTGCGTCCGAGAACAGCGGGGCGCCGGGGCGCAGGAACGCCTCGGCGTACCCGGCCATGGTGGAGCCGATGTCGCCGCGCTTGGCGTCCATGACGACCAGGGCACCGGCCGCCCGGGCGTCCTGGACGGTCCGTTCCAGCACGGCCCAGCCGCGTGAGCCGAACCGCTCGAAGAAGGCGCTCTGCGGCTTGAGGACGGCGACCCTCTCGGCCGTCGCCTCGACCACGGTGCGGCTGAAGCGCTCCAGCCCGGCGACGTCGTCCGCGAGGTCCCACTGGGCGAGCAGCGAGGCGTGCGGGTCGATGCCGACGCACAGCGGGCCACGCTCGTCCAGGGCCCGGCGCAACCGCGCGCCGAAGGGTTCGAGGGCGGTCATGCGGGCTTCCTGACGTCGGCGCCGACCGCGTCGGCGAGGGTGGCGTACGGGCTGGTGCGCAGGCGTGCGGCGAGGCCCTTGTGGATGGCGCGGGCCCAGAAGGGGCCCTCGTAGATGAAGGCGGTGTAGCCCTGGACGAGCGTGGCGCCCGCGAGGATGCGCTGCCAGGCGTCCTCGGCGGTCTCCACGCCGCCGACGCCCACCAGGGTGATCCGGTCGCCCACGCGCGCGTAGAGGCGCCTCAGCACCTCCAGGGAACGCTCCTTGAGGGGTGCGCCGGACAGCCCGCCGGTCTCCCTCACCACCGACGGCGAGGACGTCAGGCCGAGTCCCTCGCGCGCGATGGTGGTGTTGGTGGCGATGATGCCGTCCAGGCCGAGTTCGACGGCGAGGTCGGCGACGGCGTCGACGTCCTCGTCGGCGAGGTCCGGGGCGATCTTCACCAGCAGCGGCACCCTGCGGTGGGCGGCGGTGCGGTCGGCGGCCTCGCGGACGGCGGTCAGCAGCGGGCGCAGCGCCTCGGTGGCCTGGAGGTTGCGCAGGCCTGGGGTGTTCGGGGACGAGACGTTCACGACGAGGTAGTCGGCGTACGGCGCCAGGCGCTCGGCCGACTTCACGTAGTCGGCGACCGCGTCCGCCTCGGGGACGGTCTTGGTCTTGCCGATGTTGACGCCCACCACGGCCTTGAACACCGGCTCACGGGAGGCCAGCCGGGCGGCGACTCGCAGGGAGCCGTCGTTGTTGAAGCCCATGCGGTTGATCAGCGCCCGGTCGGGCACCAGGCGGAACAGCCGCTTCTTCGGGTTGCCCGGCTGGGCCTCGCCGGTCACGGTGCCGATCTCGACATGGTCGAAGCCCAGCATCGCCATCCCGTCGATCGCGACGGCGTCCTTGTCGAAACCGGCGGCGAGCCCGAAGGGGCCGTGCATGCGCAGCCCGAGCGCCTCGGTGCGCAGTTCCCGGTGGCGGGGCGCGAGGGCGGCGGCGAGGAAGGTTCGCAGCACCGGTACACGCGCCGCGAGGCGGATCCAGCGGAAGGCGCGGTGGTGCGCCACTTCCGGGTCCATGTGCTTGAAGACCAGGTGGAAGAAGAGTCTGTACATGGTGGTGTCCTAGAAGGCTCTTGGGACGCGAAGGCTCAGGGGGCTCATGGGAAGGGGGACACCGTTTCCCGGTGTCCCCCTTCCCAGCCGTCAGTCGCGGGCCGCGGTCAGATGTTCGGCGTGTTCCTGGAGGGAGCGGACGCCCACGTCGCCGTGGTTGAGGGCGTCGATGCCCTGGACGGCCGCCGCGAGGGCCTGCACCGTGGTCAGGCAGGGCACCGAACGCGCCACGGCCGCCGTCCGGATCTCGTAGCCGTCGAGACGGCCGCCGGTGCCGAACGGCGTGTTGACGATCAGGTCGATCTCGCCCTCGTGGATCAGCTGGACGATCGTCTTCTCACCGGCCGGTCCCGGGCCGTCGGACAGCTTGCGCACGACGGTCGCGTGGATGCCGTTGCGCTTGAGGACCTCAGCCGTGCCGGAGGTCGCGAGCAGTTCGAAGCCGTGGGCGACGAGCTCACGGGCCGGGAAGATCATCGAGCGCTTGTCGCGGTTGGCGACCGAGATGAACGCACGGCCCTTGGTGGGCAGCGGGCCGTAGGCGCCGGCCTGCGATTTGGCGTACGCGGTGCCGAAGACGGAGTCGATGCCCATGACCTCGCCGGTGGAGCGCATCTCCGGGCCGAGGACGGTGTCGACGCCGCGGCCGTGGATGTCGCGGAAGCGCGTCCACGGCATGACGGCCTCCTTGACGGAGATCGGCGCGTCGAGCGGCAGTTCGCCGCCGTCACCCCGGGCCGGGAGCAGTCCCTCGGCGCGCAGCTCTGCGATGGTCGCGCCGAGCGAGATGCGTGCGGCGGCCTTGGCGAGCGGCACGGCGGTCGCCTTGGAGGTGAAGGGCACCGTGCGGGACGCGCGCGGGTTGGCCTCCAGGACGTAGAGGATGTCACCCGCCAGGGCGAACTGGATGTTGATCAGACCGTGCACGCCGACACCGCGGGCGATGGCCTCCGTGGAGGCCCTCAGCCGCTTGATGTCGTAGCCGCCGAGGGTGATCGGGGGCAGGGCGCAGGCGGAGTCGCCGGAGTGGATGCCGGCCTCCTCGATGTGCTCCATGACGCCGCCGAGGTAGAGCTCCCGGCCGTCGTAGAGGGCGTCGACGTCGATCTCGATGGCGTCGTCGAGGAACCGGTCGACGAGGACCGGCCGGGAGGGGCTGATCTCGGTCGACTCGGCGATGTAGACGGCGAGGCGGGTCTCGTCGTAGACGATCTCCATGCCGCGCCCGCCGAGCACGTACGACGGCCGGACCAGGACCGGGTAGCCGATCTCGTCGGCGATGGCCTTGGCCTCGGCGAAGGTGGTGGCGGTGCCGTGCTTGGGCGCGGGCAGGCCCGCCTCGGCGAGGACGCGCCCGAAGGCGCCGCGGTCCTCGGCGGCGTGGATGGCCTCCGGGGATGTGCCCACGATCGGCACCCCGTTGTCCTTGAGGGCCTGGGCGAGGCCCAACGGCGTCTGGCCGCCGAGCTGGACGAGGACGCCCGCGACCGGCCCTGCCTGGGTCTCGGCGTGGACGATCTCCAGCACGTCCTCCAGTGTCAGCGGCTCGAAGTACAGCCGGTCGGAGGTGTCGTAGTCGGTGGAGACGGTCTCCGGGTTGCAGTTGACCATCACCGTCTCGTAGCCCGCGTCGCTCAGCGCGAAGGAGGCGTGGACGCACGAGTAGTCGAACTCGATGCCCTGGCCGATGCGGTTGGGCCCGGAGCCCAGGATGATCACGGCGGGCTTCTCGCGCGGCGCGACCTCGCTCTCCTCGTCGTAGGAGGAGTAGAAGTACGGCGTGCTCGCGGCGAACTCGGCGGCGCAGGTGTCGACCGTCTTGTAGACCGGGCGGATGCCCAGCGCGTGGCGCACCTCGCGCACCACGTCCTCGCGCAGCCCGCGGATCCGGGCGATCTGCTGGTCGGAGAAGCCGTGCCGCTTGGCCTCGGACAGCAGCTCGGGGGTCAGCTCGGGCGACGCGGCGAGTTCGTCGGCGATCTCCTTGATCAGGAAGAGCTGGTCGACGAACCAGGGGTCGATCCTGGTGGCCTCGTGGATCTCCTCCTGGGTGGCGCCCGCGCGGATGGCCTGCATGACGGTGTTGACCCGGCCGTCGGTGGGGCGGGCGGCCTCGCGCAGCAGCTCGTCCTTGTTCCCGGCGGAGCCGGGCTCACCGCCGAAGAGGAACTGGCTGCCCTTCTTCTCCAGGGAGCGCAGCGCCTTCTGGAAGGCTTCGGTGAAGTTGCGGCCGATGGCCATGGCCTCGCCGACGGACTTCATGGTGGTGGTCAGCGTCGAGTCGGCCTGCGGGAACTTCTCGAACGCGAAGCGGGGCGCCTTGACGACCACATAGTCGAGCGTCGGTTCGAAGGAGGCGGGGGTCTCGCGGGTGATGTCGTTGGGGATCTCGTCGAGCGTGTAGCCGACGGCGAGCTTGGCTGCGATCTTGGCGATCGGGAAGCCGGTCGCCTTGGAGGCCAGGGCCGAGGACCGCGACACGCGCGGGTTCATCTCGATGACGATGACCCGGCCGTCCTCGGGGTCCACCGCGAACTGGATGTTGCAGCCGCCGGTGTCGACGCCGACCTCGCGGATGACGGCGATGCCGATGTCGCGCAGGATCTGGTACTCGCGGTCGGTCAGCGTCATCGCCGGGGCGACGGTGATCGAGTCGCCGGTGTGCACGCCCATCGGGTCGAAGTTCTCGATGGAGCAGACGACCACGACGTTGTCGTGCTTGTCGCGCATCAGCTCCAGCTCGTACTCCTTCCAGCCGAGGATGGACTCCTCCAGGAGCACCTCGGTGGTCGGCGACAGGGCGAGGCCCTGGCCCGCGATACGGCGCAGTTCGTCCTCGTCGTGGGCGAAGCCGGAGCCTGCGCCGCCCATGGTGAAGGAGGGTCGTACGACGACCGGGTAGCCGCCCAGATGCGCCACGCCCGCAAGGACGTCGTCCATGGTGTGGCAGATGACCGAGCGTGCGGACTCGCCGTGGCCGGTCTTCTCGCGGACCGCCTCGACGACGAGCTTGAACTGGTCGCGGTCCTCGCCCTTGTGGATCGCCTCCACATTGGCGCCGATCAGCTCGACGCCGTACTCGGCGAGGACACCGTTCTCGTGGAGCCGGATCGCCGTGTTGAGCGCCGTCTGGCCGCCCAGGGTGGGCAGCAGGGCGTCGGGCCGCTCCTTGGCGATGATCTTCTCGACGATCTCGGGGGTGATCGGCTCGACATAGGTGGCGTCGGCGATCTCCGGATCGGTCATGATCGTCGCCGGGTTGGAGTTCACCAGGACGACGCGCAGGCCCTCGGACTTCAGAACACGGCACGCCTGGGTGCCGGAGTAGTCGAACTCGGCGGCCTGGCCGATGACGATCGGGCCGGAGCCGATGACCAGGACGGACTGGATATCGGTGCGCTTAGGCACGCTGGCCCTCCATCAGAGATGTGAAGCGGTCGAACAGGTAGGCGGCGTCGTGCGGGCCCGCGGCCGCTTCGGGGTGGTACTGGACGCTGAACGCCGGGCGGTCCAGGAGCCTGAGGCCCTCCACCACGTCGTCATTGAGGCAGACGTGGGAGACCTCGGCGCGGCCGTACGGCGTGTCGGAGACCTTGTCGAGGGGGGCGTCGACGGCGAAGCCGTGGTTGTGCGCGGTGACCTCGACCTTGCCCGTCGTACGGTCCTGCACGGGCTGGTTGATGCCGCGGTGGCCGTACTTCAGCTTGTAGGTGCCGAAGCCGAGGGCGCGGCCGAGGATCTGGTTGCCGAAGCAGATGCCGAACAGGGGCGTGCCGCGCTCCAGGACGGCCTGCATGACGGAGACCGGGTGGTCGGCGGTGGCGGGGTCGCCGGGGCCGTTGGAGAAGAACACACCGTCCGGGTGCACCGCGTAGACGTCCTCGACGGTCGCGGTGGCGGGCAGGACGTGCACCTCTATGCCGCGTTCGGCCATACGGTGCGGGGTCATGCCCTTGATGCCGAGGTCGACGGCGGCGACGGTGAACCGCTTCTCCCCGACGGCCGGGACGACGTACGCCTCCTTCGTGGCGACCTCGGCGGACAGGTCGGCGCCGGTCATCTCGGGGGCCTGGCGGACCTCGGCGAGCATGGTGCCCTCGTCGGGCAGCGCGTTGCCGGAGAAGATGCCCACGCGCATGGCGCCGCGCTCGCGCAGATGGCGGGTCAGCGCGCGCGTGTCGATGCCGGAGATCCCGACGACGCCCTGGTGGCGCAGTTCCTCGTCCAGCGAGCGCCGGGCCCGCCAACTGGAGGGCACGCGCGCGGGGTCGCGCACGACATAGCCGGCAACCCAGATGCGCTGCGACTCGGGGTCCTCGTCGTTGACGCCGGTGTTGCCGATGTGCGGGGCGGTCATCACGACGACCTGGCGGTGGTACGACGGGTCGGTGAGGGTCTCCTGGTAGCCGGTCATCCCGGTCGAGAACACAGCCTCGCCGAAGGTCACCCCCACGGCCCCGTAGGCGCGGCCGCGGAAGGTACGGCCGTCCTCCAGGACGAGCACGGCGGGAACCCTGGAGGCTCCCCGGGTGGAGGTTGTCATCGTGCGCCTTCCGTCTTGTTGATCATCTCGTTCAGCGTGCCGACCCACTCGGTGTGCTCGGCCGACCGGTCGGAGCGGAACCCGGAGTCGATCAGCCGGTCGCCGTGCGCCCAGGTCACCACGAGGAGTCCGCCCTCGGTGAGGACCTTGCCCGCGATGCCCTTGTCGAGCCGGGCACCGCGCAGCGCGGCGGCTGGGACGAAGAAGTCGGCCGCCCCGGGGCGTACGACGTCGAGGCCCGCGTCGGTGAGGGTGAGCTCGGCCCTGCTGCGGGTGCCCAGGCCGCGCGCCACGATGCGGTCCAGCCACTGCCCGGCGGTGGTGGAGCCGTGGTAGCGGCCGCTCATGCTCAGTCTCGCCGGGCCGGGGTCCTCCGGCACCGTGGGCAACTCGGGCAGGTCGCCCTGGAGGGTCGCGCGCCATTTCCAGCCCTCGCGCATCAGCCACCAGACGAGGGCGACGAAGAGGACGAGGCCGACGAGCCACCCGATGCGGGCGGCCCAGTCGGTGACCTCCGCCGACTTCTTCGCGGCGGCGAGGAGGTCGGCGGCGAGCGGGGTTCCAGCTGTCACGTGAGTTTCCCGTCGAAGAGCGTGGCCTTGCCCCGGAGCCACGTGTGGGTCACACGGCCCGGCAGCTCACGCCCCTCGTACGGAGTGTTGCGGCTGCGCGAGGCGAAGCCCGCGGGATCGACCCCGCCACGGTATGCCGTGTCGACGAGCGTGAGGTTGGCGGGCTCACCTGCCGAGACGGGGCGGCCGTGGCCCTTGGCCCGGCCGATCCTGGCGGGCGCGAAGGACATGCGGTCGGCCACCTCGGCCCAGCTGAGGAGCCCGCTGTCCACCATGGTCTCCTGGACCACCGACAGCGCGGTCTCCAGCCCCACCATGCCCATCGCGGCGGCGGCCCACTCGCAGTCCTTGTCCTCGTGCGGGTGGGGGGCGTGGTCGGTGGCGACGATGTCGATCGTGCCGTCGGCGAGCGCCTCGCGCAGGGCGTGCACATCGCGCTCGGTGCGCAGCGGCGGGTTGACCTTGTAGACCGGGTTGTAGCTGCGCACCAGTTCGTCGGTGAGGAGCAGGTGGTGCGGGGTGACCTCGGCAGTGACGTCGATGCCGCGGGACTTGGCCCAGCGGACGATCTCGACGGACCCGGCGGTGGAGAGGTGGCAGATGTGCACCCGGGAGCCGACATGCTCGGCGAGCAGCACGTCGCGCGCGACGATCGACTCCTCGGCGACGGCCGGCCAGCCGCCCAGGCCCAGCTCCGCGGAGACGACGCCCTCGTTCATCTGGGCGCCCTCGGTGAGCCGGGGCTCCTGCGCGTGCTGGGCGACGACACCGCCGAACGCCTTCACGTACTCCAGGGCGCGCCGCATGATGACGGCGTCGTGGACGCACTTGCCGTCGTCGGAGAAGACGGTGACCCCGGCCGCCGACTCGTGCATGGCGCCCAGCTCGGCGAGCTTCCTGCCCTCCAGGCCGACGGTGACGGCGCCGATGGGCTGGACGTCGCAGTAGCCGCCCTCCTGACCGAGCCGGTAGACCTGCTCGACCACACCCGCGGTGTCGGCCACGGGGAAGGTGTTGGCCATGGCGAAGACGGCCGTGAAGCCGCCGCTCGCAGCCGCGCGCGTGCCGGTGAGGACGGTCTCGGAGTCCTCGCGGCCGGGCTCGCGCAGATGGGTGTGCAGATCGACGAGGCCCGGCAGCAGCACCTTGCCACCGGCCTCGACGACCTCGGCGCCCTCGGTGTCCTTCGCGGACAGCGCGCCGCCCACGGCCGCGATCACGGCGCCGTCGATGAGGACGTCCTGCGGCTCGCCGCCGAGCACCTGCGCACCACGGATCAGGATCTTGCTCATGGGGGTTACTTCTCCTCGGTGACGCGGGTGTGGGTGACGGCAGGTTCCATGCCACCGAGCAGCAGGTACAGCACGGCCATCCGGATGGAGACGCCGTTGGCGACCTGCTCGACGACGGTGCAGCGCTCGGAGTCGGCGACCTCGGCGGTGATCTCCATGCCGCGCACCATCGGGCCGGGGTGCATCACGATGGCGTGCTCGGGCATCTTCGCCATGCGGTCGGCGTCGAGGCCGTAGCGCCGGGAGTACTCGCGCTCGGTGGGGAAGAAGGCGGCGTTCATGCGCTCGCGCTGGACGCGCAGCATCATCACCGCGTCGGACTTGGGAAGCGTGCTGTCGAGGTCGTACGACACCTCGCAGGGCCAGGTCTCGACGCCGACCGGGACGAGGGTGGGCGGGGCGACCAGGGTGACCTCGGCGCCCAGGGTGTGCAGCAGGTCGACGTTGGAGCGGGCGACGCGGCTGTGCAGGATGTCGCCGACGATCGTGATGCGCCTGCCGGACAGGTCGTGGCCGAGTCCGGCCTCCCGGCCGACCAGCCGGCGGCGCATGGTGAAGGCGTCCAGGAGGGACTGGGTGGGGTGCTGGTGGGTGCCGTCGCCGGCATTGATGACGGCGGCGTCGATCCAGCCGGAGTTGGCGAGGCGGTAGGGGGCTCCGGAGGCGCCGTGCCGGATGACGACGGCGTCGACGCCCATCGCCTCCAGGGTCTGGGCGGTGTCCTTGAGGGACTCGCCCTTGGACACGCTCGATCCCTTGGCGGAGAAGTTGATCACATCGGCGGACAGGCGCTTCTCGGCGGCCTCGAAGGAGATCCGGGTGCGCGTGGAGTCCTCGAAGAAGAGGTTGACGACGGTACGGCCGCGCAGGGTCGGCAGTTTCTTGATGGGCCGGTCCGCGACCCGGGCCATCTCCTCGGCGGTGTCGAGGATCAGGACGGCGTCGTCGCGGGTGAGATCGGCGGCCGAGATGAGATGACGCTGCATCTTTCAGGCTCCGTGGCTGGGCGTTTCAGGGGGAACGGGGGGGGCCGGGCGTGCCCCGCGGGAGGGCAGGGCGCGGCGAGGCCCCGGCAGAGGCGGCCGGGCAGGCGTCAGGGGGCGCTGTGCCGCGTCCCGGGGCGCCGTGCGGGCATGCGGGCGCGCGGGAGCGCGCGGGCACGTCTCTGGGGGCGTGAGCCGGGGTGCTGCGGCTACGGGCGGCGGGCGCCCTGGGCGGTCCGCTTGGCGCCGAGCAGCACGGTGTCGCGGCCGTCCTCCTCGTCGAGCAGGACCTTGACCGTCTCCCGCAGCGACGTGGGGAGGTTCTTGCCGACGTAGTCGGCCCGGATGGGCAGTTCGCGGTGGCCCCGGTCGACGAGGACCGCGAGCTGGACCGCGCGGGGGCGCCCGATGTCGTTCAGGGCGTCGAGGGCGGCGCGGATGGTGCGGCCCGAGAAGAGCACGTCGTCGACGAGGACGACCAGGCGGCCGTCGATGCCGTCGGCGGGGATGTCCGTGCGGGCCAGCGCGCGCGGCGGCTGCATCCGCAGATCGTCGCGGTACATGGTGATGTCGAGGGAGCCCACCGGGATCTTCTGTCCGGTGACCTGTTCGAGCTTGGCGGCGAGCCGCTGGGCGAGGAAGACGCCGCGGGTCGGGATGCCGAGGAGCACCACGTCGTCGGCGCCCTTGGCGCGTTCGACGATCTCGTGGGCGATGCGGGTGAGCACCCGCGCGATGTCGGGGGCTTCGAGGACCGGCCGGGCGTCGGGCGCGGCGGCCTGATCGTCCTGCTGGGTCTGTTCGGACTGCTCGTACTGTTCGTCCATGGGGACGGACCTCCTTCTCCGCCTCACTGGACGGACGTTAAAGGACGCCGGATGTGCGCCGCCCACGGTAGCAGCCCCAGGTGGGAGCGCGGTTCACCCCCTTGGCGCAACCGGTCATCACTGCCACGGAAGCGTCGGTGTGGCCCGTTCGGCTTGACGCAGCGGAGTCACGCTGCGTAACCTCACACTGAGTTACCAGCCGCGCGGACTGGAAACACGGCCAGCCGCGTCGACAGTGTCCGGGAGCCTTATGTCCAGCGAATACGCCAAACAGCTCGGGGCCAAGCTCCGGGCCATCCGCACCCAGCAGGGCCTTTCCCTCCACGGTGTCGAGGAGAAGTCCCAGGGTCGTTGGAAGGCCGTCGTGGTCGGTTCGTACGAGCGCGGGGACCGCGCCGTCACCGTGCAGCGTCTTGCCGAACTGGCGGATTTCTACGGCGTTCCGGTGCAGGAGCTGCTGCCTGGCACCACCCCCGGAGGGGCCGCCGAGCCGCCGCCGAAGCTGGTTCTGGACCTGGAGCGGCTGGCCCATGTGCCGGTCGAGAAGGCGGGCCCGCTCCAGCGCTACGCGGCGACGATCCAGTCCCAGCGCGGTGACTACAACGGCAAGGTGCTGTCGATCCGCCAGGACGACCTGCGCACCCTGGCCGTCATCTACGACCAGTCGCCCTCGGTCCTCACCGAGCAGCTGATCAGTTGGGGAGTGCTGGACGCGGACGCACGCCGCGCGGTCGCGAGCCACGAGGAGGGCTGACCGCCCCGGCCGCCCGGCCGGGGACGCAGAAACGTACCGCCGGGGTGGCCGGAAACCGATTCGGTTTCCGGCCACCCCGGCGGTTTGCGTATGCCCTCCGTGATGCGACGCGGCTCACTCCCGCCGGCGGGCCACGTGAGGAACGTCACACAGCGGAGTCGGTCGCCGGGTCAGTCCCGGCGCAGCGAGGGCTTGAGGTCCTTCAGACGGGCGAGCAGGCCGTTGACGAACGACGGCGACTCCTCCGTGGAGAACTCCTTCGCCAGCTGCACCATCTCGTCGAGGACGACGGCGTCCGGCGTCCCGTCGACCCAGATCAGCTCATAGGCCCCGAGCCGCAGGATGTTGCGGTCGACGACCGGCATCCGGTCGAGCGTCCAGCCGACCGAGTACTGCGCGATCAGCTCGTCGATGCGGTTCGCGTGTACCGCGTAGCCCTCGACGAGTTGCATCGTGTACTCGCTCACCGGTGGCTGCCGGTCGTCCGTCCGGGAGAGCCGGATCCAGTCCGCGAGGACCGTCAGGACGTCGGCTCCGCGCTGGTCGCCCTCGAAGAGGATCTGGAAGGCACGCTTGCGGGCCGTGTTGCGGGCAGCCACGGTTAGCTGTTCACCCGGCCGAGGTAGTCGCTGGTACGGGTGTCGACCTTGATCTTCTCACCGGTGGTGATGAAGAGCGGGACCTGGATCTGGTAGCCGGTCTCCAGCGTGGCGGGCTTGGTACCACCGGTGGAGCGGTCGCCCTGGAGGCCCGGCTCGGTCTCCGCGATGGTCAGCTCGACCGCGGCGGGCAGCTCGACGAACAGCACCTCGTTCTCGTGCTGGGCGACGACGGCCGTGAAGCCCTCGATCAGGAAGTTGGCGGCGTCACCGACGGCCTTCGGGTCGATGTGCAGCTGGTCGTACGTCTCCATGTCCATGAAGACGAAGTACTCGCCGTCCTTGTACGAGAACTGCATGTCCCGCTTGTCGACGGTGGCCGTCTCGACCTTGACACCGGCGTTGAAGGTCTTGTCGACGACCTTGCCGGAGAGCACGTTCTTGAGCTTGGTGCGCACGAAGGCCGGGCCCTTGCCGGGCTTGACGTGCTGGAACTCGACGACGGACCAGAGCTGGCCGCCTTCGAGCTTGAGCACCAGGCCGTTCTTGAGGTCGTTCGTGGAAGCCACGGTTGCGGAATCTCCTGGACTGACGTGGACGACCCCGGGGCACGCACCTTGCCAGGTCCTGTCGTCAAATTCCCGTCGTCCGCCCGGAGGGCGGGCCACGCGGCGTCTGGTGCGTGCGATCGCAAGGCGCCGGAGCGCCCTCGTGGCGGAGCCACGTGGGCGATTCGGCAACGCAGCGAGCGTGCGTGCCAGGCGTCGCGCGGCAGACGGGAATTTGACGACAGGGCCTAGAGTGCGAGCAGCTCCTTGGTCGTGATGGTGAGTAGCTCGGGTCCGCCGTCCGCCTCGGGGCGCACGACGAGCGTGTCATCGATCCGGACACCACCCCGGCCCGGGAGGTGGACCCCCGGTTCGACGGTGACCGGCACGCAAGCGTCCAGTTTACCCATGGCTGCGGGGGCAAGCTGCGGGTCCTCGTCGATTTCGAGTCCGACCCCGTGCCCGGTGTGTGGCGCCAGGCCCTCGATGTGCCCGGCGGAGCGCAGCACCTGCCGTGCGGCCTGGTCGACATCGCGGCAGGCGACGCCGGGGACCAGGCTCTCGCGTCCGGCGCGCTGGGCGGCGAAGACCAGGTCGTACAGCTCGATCTGCCAGTCGGCGGGCGTGGTGCCGATGACGAAGGTGCGGCCGATCTCGCTGCGGTAGCCGCGGTAGGCCGCGCCGAGGCAGACGGACAGGAAGTCGCCCTCCTCGACCCGCCGGTCGGTGGGCCGGTGGCCGGGGCGGCCGGCGTTGGGCCCGGTGGCCACGGAGGTGGCGAAGGCGGGGCCGTCGGCGCCGTGGTCGACGAGCCGGCGTTCCAGTTCCAGGGCGAGATGGCGCTCGGTGCGGCCGACGAGGATCGACTCCAGCAGTTCGCCGAGCGCCTGGTCGGCGATCTCGGCGCCGATGCGCAGACAGGAGATCTCCTCCTCGTCCTTCACCACCCTGAGGTGTTCGACCATTCCGCCCAGGTCGGCCAGGCGCAGCCGGGGGGCGACCGAGCGGATCGCGCGGTACCGGTCGACGGTGAGGTGGTGCTCCTCGACGGCGAGACCGTCGGTGCCGAGGGCCGCCGCGAGATCGGCGCCCGCCACCGCGGGGTCGCCGCCGGGCGACGGCAGGACCTGGACGCGGACCGCCTCGTCGGGGCGGCCGTCCCCGGCGCGTTCGTCCGGGGTGCGGGGGCACAGCAGGGTGTCGTCGTGGGGGCCGAGCAGCAGGACGCCGCCGCACGGGGCCGCGCCCGCGAGATAGCGCACATTGGCGGGACGGGAGATCAGCACGGACGCGCTGCCGGCCGCGTGGCAGCGTTCCCTCAGGCGAGCCCGGCGGCCCGCGTACACCTCGGACATGAGACGAGCCTAGGAGCGGTGGGCGTTTTGTGCCGGTTGGGGTGGTTGTGCGGGTGACGGCCGGGGAACGGGGCGGCACAGACGGCGGGTGGTGCGGCAACCAGGCGGGCGGGCGGTGCCGCTACCAGGCGGGCGGGCTCGCGATCGAGCGGGCCAGCACCTCGTCCAGCACCCGGGCGGTGGCGGGCACGTCGAGCTGGGAGTTGTCGATGATCGGCAGGCCCGAGCCGTACCAGCCGGCCATCCGGCCGTGGATCCGGGCGACCTCCTCGTCGGTGAGGCGGCGGTTGCCGGAGCGCTCGGCGTTGCGCTCCAGGACGACCTCCAGGCCGGGGAGCAGCACGACGGGCAGCAGCCCGGGGCCGACATGGCGCTTCCAGCCGCCGAGGCCGACGACCGGGCGGTCCGGGAAGACCGCGTCGTCGAGGATGCACGAGATGCCGTTGGCGAGGAAGTTGCGCGCGGCGAAGCCGCAGGTGCGGCGGGCCAGGCGGTACTGCGCCTCCGAGTTGTCGTTCCAGCCGGACTGGGGGTCGGCGAAACCGGAGCGGACCCATTCGCGGACGTCGTCGAGGCTGATGTGCGCGGTGGGCACGCGGCGGTGCTCCGCCCAGAACTTGGCGACGCTCGTCTTGCCCGCACCGGCGGGGCCGATGAGCAGGACGGCGAGGGTCGTGGTGGTCGGATCGGGGGTGGCGGTGGCCGGGGGCGCGCTGGGCATGGCGACCGGGCCGCCGGGCGGCAGCGGTACATGGCCGGTGGCGTCGCGGTGCGGCGGGGCCGGTACACGGTGCGGCGCGGGGGGATGCGGGATCTGGGGGTGCGGGATCTGGGGGTGGGGGGCGGACGGCACGGGGCCCGAGGGGACGCCGGTGAAGCGGGGTGCCGGGGCCTGGGGCGGGGGCGGCGGAGGCACGGGACCCGGGTGACCGCCCGGGTGCTGCTGGCCGGGGTGGTGTGCGCCGTGCGGCCAGCCGGCGGCCGCTCCGTGCCCCGGCTGATGGGGCGGCGGCAGCGGAGAACCCACGGCGTCCTGCATCCGGTGCCACTCCGTCTCGTTCTTCTGGGGCTCGGTCCACCGGCGGTGGGCCCGGCTGCGGAACCCGAACCAGGACCCCGCTCGCTACCGAACGGTACCGTCCCACACCGCCGTTTGGTGAAACGGCCATGGGCCCCTCGAAGTGCCCGATACGGCCCGACGAACCTGCCGAACGGGATCTTCGGGGGCGTACTGCCTCGGGTGTACGAGCCTCAGCGCGCCGCCTGCGTGGGCTGCACCGCCCAGCCGTACCCGCCCGACACACCCTCCGCGGGGAACCCCGGCCCCCCGGGAGCTCACCGCCCCAACCGCATGAAGGCCAACGCCCAGCCCCCAAACCGCCCGAACGGCTCCGGCGGCCCGGAACCCACCCCCGGCCGCACGGTGCTCAGGCCGCAGCAGCCCGATGGCCGGACGCCGGCCGCCTGGGCCCGACGGCCCCAACTGTCCTGAGCCCGCACCCCCGTAGCCGCGCCGGGCCGACAGCCCCGCCCCTCGGAACCCCGGCCACAAATGCCTCACGGCTCTGACCCACCGGAGCCCGCCCAGGACACACACTGTGCCGACGTCCGCAGCGGCCCGACACAAACTCCTTGCCGCTTGAGCCCGGCGGCCCCAACTGTCCGAAGCCCGCACCCCCGTAGCCGTACCGGGCCAGCGGCCCCGGCCCCTCAAAACCTCAGCCACACGGGCCTCACGGCTCTGACCCACCGGAGCCCGCCCAGGACCGTAGTGTGCTGCGATCCGCAGGGACCCGAATCCGCACCCACCGCCGCCGCAGCCTGACGGTTCCGACCACCCGGGGCCGGGATTACGGCATCCGTCTGGCCGACACGGGTGGCCCTGCCCTCTTCGGACCCGGGCCCTCCGGCCGTCCGGAGCCGCCCCCGCCCCGCAGGCGCCCTACTCCCCCACCTCGCCGTACGCGGCCAGCAGTACCGCCGGGTCCGGGCCCTCCAGGACCGTCGGTTTGGCCAGGCCGTCCAGGACGATGAAGCGCAGGAGGTCGCCGCGGGACTTCTTGTCGACCTTCATCGTCTGGACCAGCTTGGGCCACTGGTCGTGGCGGTAGTGCAGCGGGAGGCCCACCGCTTCGAGGACGGTGCGGTGGCGGTCGGCGGTCGCGTCGTCCAACCGCCCGGCGAGGCGGCCGAGTTCGGCGGCGAAGTGCATGCCGACGGCGACCGCGGCTCCGTGCCGCCACGTGTAGCGCTCGTTCTTCTCGATGGCGTGGGCCAGGGTGTGGCCGTAGTTGAGGATCTCGCGCAGGCCCGACTCCCTGAGGTCGGCGGAGACCACCTCGGCCTTGACCCGGATCGACCGCTCGATCAGCTCCGCGGTGTGCGGTCCGGCCGGGGTGCGGGCGGCCTGCGGGTCGGACTCGATGAGGTCCAGGATCACAGGGTCGGAGATGAAACCGGCCTTGATGATCTCGGCGAGCCCGGAGACATAGTCGTTGACCGGCAGCGACTCCAGCGCGGCCAGGTCGCACAGCACACCGGCCGGGGGGTGGAAGGCGCCGACGAGGTTCTTGCCCTCGGCGGTGTTGATGCCGGTCTTGCCGCCGACCGCGGCGTCCACCATGGCGAGGACGGTGGTGGGAACCGCGATCCAGCGCACCCCGCGCAGCCAGGTCGCGGCCACGAAACCGGCCAGGTCGGTGGTGGCTCCGCCGCCTACACCGACGACGGCGTCGGAGCGGGTGAACCCGGACTGGCCGAGCACCTTCCAGCAGTAGGCGGCGACCTCGGCGGTCTTGGCCTCCTCGGCGTTGGGCACCTGGATGGCGACCGCCTCGTAGCCCTGTCCGGCGAGGTCGGCGCGCAGCGCCTCCCCGGTCTCGGCGAGCGCCTCGGGGTGGATCACGGCGACCCGCTTGGCCCTGGGTCCGATCAGTCCGGGGAGTTCGCCCAGAAGCTGACGGCCGACCAGGACCTCGTACGGCTCGCTGCCCGCCGACCCACCGACCTGGATCCGCGTCACCGTCTCGCTCATGCTTCCTTCAACTCCAGTGCGTCCAGCGCTGCTCGGGTGACCTCTTCGGGGGTGCGGCCGTCGGTCGCGACGACCGCGGTGGCGACATCCTCATAGAGGTGCCGCCGTGCCTCCATCAGTTCGCGCCACTGCTTGCGCGGGTTGAGGGTGAGCAGCGGGCGCGCCACGTTGAGGCCGGTGCGCTTCACGGCCTCCTCGATGTCCATCGAGAGGTACACCACGCGGTGCGCGGCGAGCAGTGCGCGGGTGTCGGCATCGAGGATCGCGCCGCCGCCCAGCGCGAGCACGCCGGGGTGCTCGGTGAGCGCGCGGGTCACAGCCTGCTTCTCGAAGGCCCGGAAGGCGGGCTCGCCCTCGTCCAGGAAGATCTCGGCGATGGTGCGGCCCTGCTCGGCCACGATGTCGTCGTCGGTGTCCCGGAAGCCGGTCCCCAGCCGCTCGGCGAGCAGCCGGCCGACGGTGGACTTGCCGACGCCCATGGGGCCGACCAGCACCACCTGCGGGCCGCTCACCGGATCGCCAGGTTCTCGAGGTACGAGCCGACGTTACGGCGGGTCTCGGTCACGGAGTCGCCGCCGAACTTCTCCGCCACGGCGTCCGCGAGGACCAGCGCGACCATCGCCTCGGCGACGATCCCGGCGGCCGGCACGGCGCACACGTCGGAGCGCTGGTGGTGCGCCTGGGCGGGCTCGCCGGTGACCACGTCCACGGTCCGCAGGGCCTTCGGCACGGTCGCGATCGGCTTCATCGCGGCCCGCACCCGCAGCAGCTCGCCGGTGCTCAGACCGCCCTCGGTGCCGCCGGAGCGGCCCGACGCGCGCTTGATGCCGTCCTCGCCGGGGACGATCTCGTCGTGCGCCTTGGAGCCGGGCACCCGGGCCAGGCCGAAACCGTCGCCGACCTCGACGCCCTTGATGGCCTGGATGCCCATGAGCGCGGCGGCGAGCCGGGCGTCCAGCCGCCGGTCCCAGTGCACATGCGAGCCGAGCCCGACCGGGACGCCGTAGGCCAGGACCTCGACGACACCGCCGAGGGTGTCGCCGTCCTTGTGGGCCTGGTCGATCTCCGCGACCATCGCCTTCGACGCGTCAGCGTCCAGGCAGCGCACCGGGTCTGCGTCGAGCCGCTCGACGTCGGCCGGGGTGGGGTAGACGCCGTAGGGCGCCTTGGCGGAGGCCAGCTCGACGACGTGCGAGACGATCTCGATGCCCGCGGTCTCCTTCAGATACGACCGCGCGATCGCGCCGAGCGCCACCCGGGCCGCGGTCTCCCGGGCGGAGGCCCGCTCCAGGATGGGCCGGGCCTCGTCGAAGCCGTACTTCTGCATACCGGCCAGGTCGGCGTGGCCGGGCCGGGGCCGGGTCAGCGGGGCGTTGCGGGCGAGGCTGGCCAGCACCTCGGGGTCGACCGGGTCGGCCGCCATGACCTGCTCCCACTTCGGCCACTCGGTGTTGCCCACCATGACCGCCACCGGGGAGCCCATCGTCAGGCCGTGCCGGACGCCGCCCAGCAACGTGACCTCGTCACGCTCGAACTTCATACGGGCACCGCGGCCGTAGCCGAGCCGGCGCCTGGCCAGATGGTCCGCCACCAGCTCCGTGGTGACCGGCACACCGGCGGGCAGTCCCTCCAGTGTCGCCACCAGTGCGGGTCCGTGGGACTCTCCCGCCGTCAGCCAACGCAACCTGCTCAACGGTGCTCCTCATGCTCGCGCCTCGACCTGCGGCTGGCGCGACCGGCTGCGCGGCACCGGCCCGCCGTCTCCGATCCTCCCACGTCCACTCCCCCGTCCGGGGGTCGGTCCAGAAAGCGGACGGGCTGGAGGACGGACCGGAGGAAAGGCGCGGACGGCCGGGGAACCGGGGCGTCAGCGCCCCGCGAGGGCCTTCTCGCCCGCCCTGCGCATCACGTCGAGGGGCGCGGGGGCACGGCCGGTCATCTGCTCGACCTGGAGGACGGCCTGGTGCACCAGCAGGTCGAGCCCGCCGACGACGGCGCCGCCGAACATGGACCAGCGGGCGGCGAGTCCGGTGGGCCAGGGCTCGTAGAGGACGTCGAAGAGCGTCGCGGGCCGTTCCGGTACGGCGCCGGTGAGCGCGTCGGTGGTGCCCGCCGGGGTGGTCGCGATCACCAGCGGGAAGCTCAGCGCCTCCGCCGCCTCGGACCAGTCGGCCGTACGGACCTCCACATCGAGCCGCTCGCCCCAGCGCCGCATCTCGGCGGCGCGGTCCGCGCTGCGCACGTAGGCGACGACCTCGCCGGTGCAGATCCGGGCGAGCGCGGCGAGCGCGGAGGAGGCGGTGGCCCCGGCGCCGAGCACCGCCGCCGAGCCGACCTGCTCGATGCCGTGCTCGCGCAGCGCGGCGATCATGCCGGGGATGTCGGTGTTGTCGCCGACCCGGCGGCCGTCCTCGGTGAACACGACGGTGTTGACCGCGTCGACGGAGGCGGCCGTCTCGCTGATCTCGTCGAGCAGCGGGATGACGGCCCGTTTCAGCGGCATGGTCAGCGACAGCCCTGCCCATTCGGGCCCGAGCGTCTCGAAGAAGGCGGGCAGGGACGCCTCGTCCACCTCGAAGCGGTCGTACGACCACTCGGTGAGCCCCAGCGCGTCATAGGCGGCGCGGTGCAGCACCGGGGAGAGGGAGTGCGCGATCGGCGACCCGAGCACGGCGGCACGGCGGGCGTCAGTTACCGGAGCTGGCATTGAACTTGGCCTTGAGCTTCTTGAATTCCTCGTAGGTCGTGGCGAACTCGGTCTTGTTCTGGCCGTCGGTCGCCACGAAGTACATCCAGCCGTCGTGGGTCGGGGCCAGCGCCGCCGCGAGCGCCTGGTCGCCGGGGTTGCTGATCGGTCCGGGCGGCAGGCCCTTACGGGTGTAGGTGTTGTACGGGTCCTTGTTGCTGTTGATCTCGGTCTCGCCGATGTTGACGTTGCTCTGGCCCTTCAGATAGTTGAAGGTCGAGTCGAACTGGAGCTCTTGGTTGGTCTCGTGGTTGGTGGGCTTGAGACGGTTGTAGACGACCTCGGCCATCTTGCGGAAGTCGTCGTGCGTCTTGCCCTCGGCCTGCACCAGGCTGGCCACGGTAAGCAGTTGCCAGGGGCTGTCGAGGCCGAGTGCGTCGGCCTTCTTCTCCAGGCCCATCGCCCGGTACCTGTCGTTGGCCCGGGACACCATGCCCTTGAGGACGGCCTCGGGCTTCTGGCCCTTGGTGACGGCGTAGCTGGAGGGGTAGAGGAAGCCTTCCAGCGGGTCCTTGAGGTCCGCATGGTTCAGTGCCCAGTCGGGCAGCCCGAGGCTCTTGTAGTCCTTCTTCGCGACGCTCTCCGTGGTGCCGTCGGGCACCTTGAGGCGCTGGTCGATCAGGGCGTAGATCGCCGCGTTGCGCCGGCCCTCGGCGATGACCAGGTTGTCCTTGCTCTTCGGACTGAGCATCAGCTCGACCGCACTGGCCGCCGACATCTCCTTCTGGAGCGTGTAGACGCCGTCCTGGATGAACTTTCCCCTGGGATTGCCGTTCTGCGCGGTCACGAAAGCGTCGACGCTCTTGACGACCCCTGCGTCCTCCAGCTTCTGCCCGATCGTCGAGCCGAAGGCGCCTTTGGGAATGACCACGGTGACCATCTGTCCGTTGCCGCTGCCCGCGTAGTCCGGCGAGGCGCCGAAACGATTTTGGTAATAGTGGTAGCCGTACGTGCCGACTCCGACCAGACCGCCGCCGAAGACCACGACCACGACCAGGCAGGCGCAGCCGTTGCGGCGCTTCTTCTTGCCCTCGCGTTTGTTCCTGCCCGCGCTCTTGCCACGGCCCCTGCGGCCCTTGGGGTCGTCGGCGTCCGGGTCGTCGTACTCGTCGTCGTCATCGTCCCCGTAGCCGCCGCCCGCGAAGAAGGCGTGCTCGCCCTGGTCGGGGCCCGGGTCCCAGTCGGTCTCGGGTTCCGGCTCCGGTGCGGGCTCGGGAACCACGGCCGGCTGGCGGTGCTGCGGGGGCGGGTAGGCGTCGGGGGTGCCGTACTGGTCGGGCTGCTCGGCGCCGTACGCGGCGGGCTGCTGGCCGTAGGGGTCGCCCGGGTCGGCGGCGTAGGGGACGTGCGCGTGGGTTCCGTGGCCGTCCCAGCCGCCCTGCTGGTACTGCTGGGGCGGAACATGGGGAACATTGCCCGCGTACTGCTGCTGGTCCTGCGGGACGCCGTAGTGGTTCTGGTCGTACTGGTTCGGGAACTGCTGCTGGTAGCCGACCGGACGGCCCCACTCGTCGTACTGGACCTGCTGCTGGGGCTCCTGGGGATAGCTCTGCGGCAGGCCGCCGTACGGGGGCTGCTGGGCCGTACCGGCCTGCTGCCCGCCCCATCCGCCGTCCCCGTACAACGGGTCCTCCGGATGCCACGGTTCGGGGCCTGGGCCCCGGCCATACTCACTCATCGATCTCCTGGAGCCGCGAGGCGGCGCGCACGCGGCCCCTGGGCCGGATGCCGTTCCGCCTCTTGCTGTGCGGTGGCTGTTCGAACGCCATCGCATCGCGCGGAACGTTACCGTATCGCGATCAGATGACCACTTCGACGCCCTCGCCGGGTGCGTTACCTGACACTCGTTCGGAATCGAGGGCCTGCTGAAGGATGATCACAGCGGCGGCCTGGTCGATGACAGACCGTCCCTTCTTCGCCTTCACCCCGGAGGCGCGCAGCCCCTGACCCGCCGTGACCGTGGTCATCCGCTCGTCCACGAGCCGCACGGGCACCGGTGCAATGCCCCTGGCCAGCTCCTGTGCGAAAGCCCTGACCTTGATCGCGGCCGGGCCCTCACCGCCCCCGAGGGAGCGCGGGAGCCCGACGACGACCTCGATCGGCTCGTACTCCTCGACCAGTTGCCGCAGCCGCCGGTGGGCCGCCGGGACATCACGCCCCGGGACGGTCTCCACCGGTGTGGCCAAGATCCCATCGGGATCGCACGAGGCGACCCCGATCCGGGCGTCACCGACGTCGAACGCGATTCGACGTCCCCTGCGCATCACTTGGCCGCTTCCGTTCTCCTGGCCGCTTCCGCTCACTTGGCCGTTTCCGCCACGAGCCGCTCGACGGCGTCCACGGCGTCACCGATCGCGGCCGGGTTCTGGCCGCCGCCCTGGGCGACGTCCGGCTTGCCGCCACCGCCGCCGCCGAGCGACTTGGCGGCAGCGCGGACCAGGTCACCGGCCTTGAGGCCGCGGTCGCGGGCGGCGTCGTTGGTGGCGATGACCGTGAACGGCTTGCCGTTGTTGACGGTGAACAGCGCCACCACGGCGGCCCGCCCGCCCTGGATACGGCCGCGCACATCGAGGACCAGCCTGCGCAGGTCGTCCGGCGTGGTGCCGTCCGGGACCTGGCCGGTGACCAGCGCGACGCCCTGCACGTCCTTGGCGGACTCGGCAAGACCGGCGGCGGCCTGGAGGACCTTCTCCGCGCGGAACTTCTCGATCTCCTTCTCGGCGTCCTTCAGCTTGCCGAGCATGGCGGAGATCTTCTCCGGCAGCTCCTCCGAACGGCCCTTGACCAGTTCCTGGAGCTGCGCCACGACCGTGTGCTCCCGGGCGAGGAAGCGGTAGGCGTCCACACCGACCAGGGCCTCGATACGGCGCACGCCCGAGCCGATGGACGACTCGCCGAGCAGCTTCACCAGACCGAGCTGGGCGGTGTTGTGGACGTGGGTACCGCCGCACAGCTCCTTGGAGAAGTCGCCGATGGTGACGACACGCACGCGCTCGCCGTACTTCTCGCCGAACTCGGCGATGGCGCCCTGCTTCTTGGCCTCGTCGATGCCCATCACATCGGCGCGCACGTCCAGATCGCGGGCGAGCACCTCGTTGATCTTCTGCTCGACATCGGTCATCACGGCCGTCGGTACGGCGGACGGGGAGCCGAAGTCGAAGCGGAAGCGGCCGGGCTGGTTCTCGGAACCGGCCTGGGCGGCCGTGGGACCGAGGGCGTCGCGCAGCGCCTGGTGGGTGAGGTGGGTGGCCGAGTGGGCGCGGGCGATCGCCTTGCGGCGGTGGTTGTCGATCGAGGCGTGGGCCTTGGCGCCGACGGTGATCTCGCCCACCTGGACGACACCCTTGTGGACATAGACGCCCGGCACCGGCTTCTGGGTGTCGCGGATCTCGATGACCGCGCCGGAGTCCGCCTTGATACGGCCGGTGTCGCCGGTCTGGCCGCCGCCCTCGGCGTAGAACGGGGTGCGGTCCAGGACGATCTCCACCTCGTCGCCCTCGGTGGCGGCGGGCGACGGCAGTCCGTCGACCAGGATGCCCACGACCGTGGACTCGCCCTCGGTGTCGGCGTAGCCGATGAAGTCCGTCACGCCGGCGGCGTCGGCGATCTCGCGGTAGGCGCCGAGGTTCGCGTGGCCGGTCTTCTTGGCCTGGGCGTCGGCCTTGGCGCGCTCCCGCTGTTCCTTCATCAGCCGGCGGAAGCCGTCCTCGTCCACGGACAGCCCCTGCTCGGCGGCCATCTCCAGGGTGAGGTCGATCGGGAAGCCCCAGGTGTCGTGCAGCAGGAACGCCTTGTCGCCGGGCAGCACGCCCGAACCGGCGGCCTTGACCTCGGCGACGGCGCCGTCCAGCACGTTCGTACCGGCGTTGAGGGTCTTGAGGAAGCGGGCCTCCTCGGCGAGGGCGACCTTCTCGATGCGCTCGCGGTCGGTGACCAGCTCGGGGTACTGCTGACCCATCATCCGGACGACGACGTCGATCAGGTCCTTGACGACCGGCCCGGTGGCGCCGAGCAGCCGCATGTTGCGGATGGCGCGGCGCATGATGCGGCGCAGCACATAGCCGCGGCCCTCGTTGCCCGGCGTGACGCCGTCACCGATGAGCATCACAGCGGTGCGGATGTGGTCGGTGACCACACGCAGGGAGACGTCCGACTCGTGGGCATCGCCGTAGGCCACACCGGTCAGCTCCGTGGCCTTCTTGATGACGGCGATGGAGGTGTCGATCTCGTACATGTTCTGCACGCCCTGCAGAATCATGGCGAGCCGCTCAAGGCCGAGGCCGGTGTCGATGTTCTTGCTCGGCAGATCGCCGAGAATCTCGAAGTCCTCCTTCGAGGTGCCCTGGCCACGCTCGTACTGCATGAAGACGAGGTTCCAGATCTCCACGTACCGCTCGTCGTTGACGGCGGGGCCGCCCTCGGCGCCGAACTCGGGACCACGGTCGTAGTTGATCTCGGAGCAGGGGCCGCAGGGGCCGGGGACGCCCATGGACCAGAAGTTGTCCTTCATGCCCAGGCGCTGGATGCGCTCCTTGGGCACACCGACGACCTCGTGCCAGATCTGCTCGGCCTCGTCGTCGTCCTTGTAGACGGTGATCCACAGACGGTCGGGCTCCAGGCCGTAGCCACCCTTGTCCTGAGGCGCGGTGAGCAGCTCCCAGGCGAGCTTGATGGCGCCTTCCTTGAAGTAGTCGCCGAAGGAGAAGTTGCCGCACATCTGGAAGAACGTGCCGTGCCGTGTGGTCTTGCCGACCTCTTCGATGTCAGGGGTGCGCACGCACTTCTGCACGCTCGTGGCGCGCGGGAAGCTCGGCTTGACCTCACCGAGGAAATACGGCTTGAAGGGCACCATGCCCGCGTTGACCAGGAGCAGAGTCGGGTCGTCCGCGATGAGCGACGCCGAAGGGACGACGGTGTGCCCGCGCTCCTCGAAGAAGCTCAGCCAGCGGCGGCGGATCTCGGCCGACTCCATCAGTGGTCCTCATTCCGGTTGGTCGGGTACGGCAGATACATCTGGTCGGTGACGTACTCGGGGCGGTTCTGGTTCTCGATGGCGGTGTAGCGCCGCGGTGCGGGGAGTTCCGGGTTCTCGTGGATGCCCAGGGCGTCCTCGAGTTCGGCCTCGCGCTGCGCCATGTTGTCGCGGACGTCGAGCGCGAAGCCGACGGCGCGGTCCTTGAGCCGGTGGCCCGCCTCGACGGCCTTGTTGGCCGCGGTCGCGGCGAGGCTCTCGGGGGTGAGCTGCTTCAGCTTGCGGTTGACCTTGGTGGTGGCCCAGACACCGGCGGCTACGCCCGTGGTGAACCAGAACGTACGGCGGAACATCGCTTCGCTCAGTCCTTCTTTCCGCGGGCGGCGCGCCTCTCCCGCCGGCTCGCCGGGAGGGTGCGGCCCACCACGACGGTGCGCCGGGGCGCCGGGGCGGGCGCGTCGTCCTTGCGACCGCCGATGGCCCGGCGTACGCCGTAGCCGAAGGCCGCGACTTTGACGAGGGGGCCGCCGAAGGTGGACGCGACGGTCGTGGACAGCGCGGAGGCGTTCGACGTGACCTCCTGGACGTCGGACGCGATCGCGTCGACCCGGTCGATCTGGGTCTGGGCGGAGCGCACGGCCGTGGAGGCGTCGGCGAGCAACGGGACGGCCTGGTCGGTCACGTCCGCGACGAGCTTGGTGGTCGCCTTGAGCGTCTGGGCCAGCCTCGCCAGGGCCACGGCGAGGAAGGAGACCAGGATCGCCCAGAAGACGGCCACCAGGATGCCGGCCACCTCTCCACCGGACAAAATGTGCACCCGCTCCCTCAAACGTGCCTCACATCGAAAAGTCGTGAGGCGAGCCTATCGCGCCGGGGGTCGCGTCCCGTACCGCATTACGGCGGGCCGGACGACGGTGGCGCAGTGGTCCCACGGCTGCCCGGAGCACCCGCGCCGACCGGGGCTGTCCCCGGTGAACTCCCCGGTGAACGCGGAGGCCCGCCGACCCCCACCGCGAGGGTGGGGAGCCGGCGGGCCGGGGTACCGCTGGTCGTACGTCGTCCGCCTGATCAGCGGGCGTAGTACTCGACGACGAGCTGCTCGTCGCAGATCACCGGGATCTCCTTGCGGTTCGGGTCGCGGTCCAGGCGGAAGGCCAGGGCCTTCAGGTTCACCTGGAGGTAGCGCGGGGTCTCGCCGTCCGCGGCGAAACCACCCTCGCGGGAGATCTGGAACAGCGTCTTGTCGCGGCTGCGCTCGCGCACCTGGACGACGTCGTCCGGACGGACCTGGTACGACGGCCTGTCGACCTTCTTGCCGTTGACCTCGATGTGGCCGTGGACGACCATCTGACGGGCCTGGTAGATCGTGCGGGCGATGCCCGCACGCAGGACCAGCGCGTCGAGACGGCGCTCGAGGTCGATGATCAGGGCCTCACCGGTCTTGCCCTGAACCTTGGAGGCACGCTCGTAGGCGCGGACCAGCTGGCGCTCGGAGATGTCGTACTGCGCGCGCAGACGCTGCTTCTCCAGCAGACGGACCTTGTAGTCCGAGTTCTGCTTGCGGCCACGGCCGTGCTCACCCGGCGGGTAGGGGCGGGCCTCGAAGTACTTGACGGCCTTCGGGGTCAGCGCGATACCGAGGGCACGCGACTTCTTGACCTTGGGGCGGGACTGGTTCGCCATGAACCAAACACCTCATATTTCTGTACGGATTCGGCTTCACCAGGGTTAGGGGAGGTCGCATCCGCAGCCGGGGAAACCCGCCGGGCCCTGTCCTGCTGAGCCTGGTGGGCAGCCGCTCCCCTGGTCTGGGCACATACGTGCAGCACGCGAACGGCCCACCGGCCGGTCCCGGGACTCCGGGTGGTGGTGGGCTGCCCGCGACACCGTTCGACGGTGCGCGACGCTCCTGGAGGCCCGGCGGACCGGGGTCTCCGGCTGGATGTCCCGTTCTGGTGGCGCCGGGTCCCCCTCGCGGGGTCCGGACACGGGACGCAGCACTTCGCGGAATTCTACAGGGTGCTCATGACCGCCTGCGACCGAGGTGCTTGCGGGTCCACTCCACCGCGTCGGCGTAGCGCGCCTCGGCTCCGTGCCGGGTCGGGGTGTAGTACTCGCGGTCCTTGAGGGCGTCCGGCGCGTACTGCTGCGGGGCGATGCCCTCGGGTCGGTCGTGGGGATAGACGTAGCCCTGGGCGTGGCCGAGCTCGGCGGCGCCCTTGTAGTGGCCGTCGCGCAGATGCGGGGGCACCGGACCGGCCAGCCCCTTGCGTACGTCCTCCCGCGCGGCGCCTATCGCGGTGGTCGCGGCATTGGACTTGGGCGCCAGGGCGAGGGCGATGGTGGCGTGGCTGAGGGTGAGGGCGGCCTCGGGGAAGCCGATCATGGCGACGGCCTGGGCGGCGGCGACGGCGATGGGCAGGGCGTTCGGATCGGCGAGGCCGATGTCCTCGCTGGCGGAGATCATCAGCCGGCGGGCGATGAAACGGGGGTCCTCGCCGGCCTCGATCATGCGGGCCAGGTAGTGCAGCGCGGCATCGACGTCGGAGCCCCGGATGGACTTGATGAGGGCGCTGGCGACGTCGTAGTGCTGGTCACCGTCACGGTCGTACTTCACCGCCGCGCGGTCGACGGTCTCCTCCAGCGTGGTGAGGGAGATCGCCGCCTCACCCTTGTCGAGAGCGGCCCCGGCAGCGGCCTCCAGGGCGGTGAGCGCGCGCCGGGCATCGCCGCCCGCGATGCGCAGCAGATGCGCCTCGGTGTCCTCGGGGAGGGTGACGGCGCTCCTGAGACCGCGTTCGTCGGCGGCGGCGCGGCGGAGCAGTCCGCGCACGTCGTCGTCGGTGAGGGGTTCGAGGGTGAGCAGCAGGGAGCGGGACAGCAGCGGGGAGATCACCGAGAAGTACGGGTTCTCGGTGGTCGCCGCGATCAGGGTGACCCACCGGTTCTCCACGGCGGGCAGCAGGGAGTCCTGCTGGGCCTTGCTGAACCGGTGGATCTCGTCGAGGAAGAGGACGGTCTCCTTGCCGAAGCCGCCGGCGGCGCGGCGGGCGCCGTCGATGACCGCGCGGACCTCCTTGACGCCCGCGGTGATCGCCGACAGTTCGACGAAGCGCTTGTCGGTGGCCTTGGAGACGACATACGCGAGCGTGGTCTTCCCGGTGCCGGGCGGGCCCCAGAGGATCACCGAGGAGGGCCCGGCCGGGCCGCCGGAGGCCTCGCCGACCAGACGGCGCAGCGGGGAGCCCGACTTGAGGAGATGCTGCTGGCCCACGACCTCGTCGAGCGTGCGCGGGCGCATCCGCACCGCCAGGGGGCTCGCTGCCGGTTCCTTCTCCTGGCGTTCTTCCGCCGCTGCGGTGAAGAGGTCGGGTTCCACGCTGAAACCCTAAATCACCGCACTGACAATCCCGCCCGGCCCCGTGACCGGCCTGACCGGCCGGTTCAGCTGGTCCAGAAGTCCCACCAGCGCGTGAGGATCAGCATCCCGATCACGCCGACGTGCAGGACGGGCAGCACCCAGGTGAACTCGCCGAAGAAGCCCTTCAGCCAGCTCGGGGCGGGCAGCAGGCCGCCCCGGACGTTGAACGACGTCACGTACCAGAACATGACGATCGTCGCGACCCAGGCCAGCGAGCACCACAGGCACAGCGCGTTGATCCGGTACAGGGACTGGAACTGGAGCCAGCTGCAGAAGGCGACGCCGAAGAAAGTGCCCGCGTTGAAGGTGAGCCAGTACCAGCGCGGGAAGCGGGCGCGGGTGAGCAGGCTGACGCCGACGCAGATCACGATGCCGTAGGCGACCAGGCCGAGCATCGGGTTGGGGAAGCCGAAGACGGAGGCCTGCTTGCTCTGCATGACGCTGCCGCAGGACACCACGGGGTTGATGCTGCATCCGGGGGTGAAGGTCTTCCCCTCGGCCTTGGCCTCAAGGATCTTGAACTTGTCGATCGTGATGACCCAGGAGGCGAGCAGCCCTGCCGCCCCGGTGATCAGAAGAAGCAGGGCGAAGGCGCGGCTGCCGCCCACCGTGCGCGCCGTCTGCCCGTGGCGCTCCGGCGCGGGGTCGGTGGAGGCGTCTTTCACTGTCGTCTCACTCATCACGCCGTCCGTCACTTGAGAGTTGGACTATCTCAGGGCACGGTCATTGTGCCGCACGCCTGTGTAAGCGCACCGTTCGCTGCGGGTGAGAACTCGGGCCCTGTCGGGCCGGGACGGCCGGTTCCGTACAGCGCCCGGAGCGGTGGCCGTGGGGCCGCGCGGGTACGGAGTGGAGCCGTCGGGGCTTCGGGGCGAGAGGCTGAGAACCAGCAGGTCAGCGCGGGGGCCGCGGGGCTGCGGGGGTGTGATCGACGAGCGCCGTCGGGGGGTGAGTCCGACTGCCCGGGCGGGCCGTTCCCGGGGCCGGGCACGCGCGCGTGGCTCTTGCACCGCGCGTTCTCCGGATCCTTCGTGAGGACGAACCGCCGTCCGCGAAGTTGACGTGCGAGGCCGTCCAGGGACGGCGAAGGCGCCGGGCACCCCCGAAGGGTGCCCGGCGCCTTCACGCGCGCGTGCTTCAGCCGAGCCTGGATCTCAGCTCCGCCACGATCTCGCCGACACCGACCGCCACCTGCTCGCCCGAGTCCATGTCCTTGAGCTGGACGACGCCCTCGGCGAGGTCGCGCTCGCCCAGCACAAGGGCGAAGCGGGCGCCTGAGCGGTTGGCGGCCTTCATCGCGGCCTTCAGGCCCTTGGCGCCGTAGGAGAAGTCGGCGGCGATGCCTGCCTTGCGCAGCTCGGTCACCTTGGCGAACAGCACCCGGCGGGCCTCCTCACCGAGCGGCACCGCAAAGACGCTGGTGGTCGCCGGGAGGGCGAGCTCGACGCCCTCCGCCTCCAGGGCGAGGACCGTGCGGTCGACGCCGAGCGCCCAGCCTACGGACGGCAGCGCGGGGCCGCCGATCATCTCCGACAGGCCGTCGTAGCGGCCGCCGCCGCCCACCGCGGACTGGGAGCCGAGACCGTCGTGGACGAACTCGAAGGTGGTCCGGGTGTAGTAGTCCAGGCCGCGCACCAGCTTCGGGTCGTCCTCGAAGGCCACGCCCGCCGCGGTGATCAGCTCGCGGACCTCCTCGTGGTACGCCTTGCAGGCGTCGCACAGGTAGTCGCGCAGCAGGGGCACGCCCGTGAGCTGCTTCTGCACCGACTCCCGCTTGTCGTCGAGGACGCGCAGCGGGTTGATGTCGACACGCGCGCGGGTGTCCTCGTCGAGGTCGAGACCGCGCAGGAAGTCCTGGAGGGCGGCGCGGTAGACCGGCCGGCACTCCCGGTCGCCCAGGCTGTTGAGCACGATGCGGAACTGCCGCAGGCCCAGCGAGCGGTACGCCTGGTCGGCCAGGATGATCAGCTCGGCGTCCAGGGCGGGGTCCTCGGCGCCGATCGCCTCGGCGCCGACCTGGGAGAAGTGGCGGTAACGGCCCTTCTGGGGGCGCTCGTAGCGGTAGTACGAGCCGGAGTACCAGAGCTTGACCGGCAGGTTGCCCGACTTGTGCAGATTGGCCTCCAGGGCCGCGCGCAGCACGGAGGCGGTGCCCTCGGGGCGCAGGGCGAGACGGTCGCCGCCCTTGGTCTCGAAGGTGTACATCTCCTTGGTCACGATGTCGGTCGACTCGCCGACACCGCGCGCGAAGAGGTCGACGCTCTCGAAGCCCGGCGTCTCGATGTAGCCGTAGCCGGAGTTGCGCAGCGGGGCGGCGATGGCTTCACGGACGGCGAGGTACTTCGCGGAGTCCGGCGGGATCAGGTCGTACGTGCCCTTGGGGGCCTTGAAGGTGCTCACGGAGAGTCTCGTCACATTCCTCGTCGGGGAGCGGGTCCCGCTCCCTGGCCGGAGGCCACCTGCCGCAGAAACGGGTTGGTGGCGCGCTCACGGCCGATGGTCGTCTGGGAGCCGTGGCCGGACAGCACCACGGTCGAGTCGTCGAGCGGCAGGCACACGCGGGCCAGCGACTCGAGCAGCTCGGCCATGTCGCCGCCGGGCAGGTCGGTGCGTCCGATGGAGCCGGCGAACAGCAGGTCGCCCGAGAACAGCACCGGCGGGATGTCCGCCGCCTCGGGCAGGCCGAAGGTCACCGACCCCTTGGTATGGCCGGGCGCATGCGCGACGGTGAACTCCAGGCCGGCCAGCGCCAGCTTCGCGCCGTCGGTCAGCTCCTTGACGTCGTCGGGCTCCCCCACGGTCAGCTCGCCCATCAGCGGCATCCCGAAGGCGCGGCCGAGCGCCTTCTCCGGGTCGCTCATCATGTAGCGGTCGGCGGGGTGGATCCACGCCGGTACGTCGTGCGCGCCGCACACCGGGACGACCGAGGCGACGTGGTCGATGTGGCCGTGGGTGAGGACGACGGCGACGGGCTTGAGCCGGTGTTTTCTCAGCGCGTCCTCGACTCCCTGCGCGGCCTGGTGGCCCGGGTCGATGATGACGCACTCCTCGCCCGCGGCGGGTGCGACGAGATAACAGTTCGTCCCCCAGGCGCCTGCGGGGAACCCGGCAATCAGCACGATCGTCCTTCGTTGTGTCGATACGGGCGGCCCTTGCGACCACGACGGCCGTGCTCAGAGCCTACCGGCGCTGCCGATTCCTCAGCGAACCCATATACCGTACGGGGCTACGACAGGGTCGACCCACGAGACGCATCCGTACCGGTCGGCACACGAGACGTTGAGGAGACAGCCCGGTGGTCAGCCAGGAGCAGCGGCGGCGTCAGCTCGCCCGGGAGAAGTTCTTGCGGCAGCAGCAGCGGCGCACCGACGCGCGGCGCAAGGCGAAGATGCGCAACTCGGTGATCGCCTCGGTGCTGGCGGTGGTGGTCATCGGCAGTGTCGCGCTGTACACGACCGGGGTCATGAAGAACGACGACAAGGCGAACGCCGGCGCGGACGTCACCCCGAGCGCCTCCGCCACCAGCAAGGCACCGGATCCCTGCGAGAAGGCCGCCAAGGGGTCGGTCAAGAACCTGAGCTGGAAGAAGGAGCCGACGGTCACCATCGACAAGTCGGCGGACTACACGATGAAGCTGGCGACGACCTGCGGCGACATCGACATCGCCCTGAAGGCTTCCGCGGCCCCGCACACCGTGAACTCGTTCGACTTCCTCGCGGGCAAGGGCTTCTTCGACCACACCAAGTGCCACCGGCTCACCACTGCGGGCATCTATGTCCTGCAGTGCGGCGACCCGAAGGGCACCGGGGCGGGCGGCCCCGGCTACACCATTCCCGACGAGAATCTCAAGGACAAGAGCCTCAAGAACGAGACCTACCCGGCGGGTACCGTCGCGATGGCGAACCAGTACAACGCATCGACGAACAAGGGGCGTCACACCGGTGGCAGCCAGTTCTTCCTCGTCTTCAAGGACAGCCAACTGCCCGCGAACTACACCCCTTTCGGCACCGTCTCCGCCTCCGGCATGAAGGTGCTGAAGAAGATCGCCGCGGCGGGCGAGAACACCGGCCAGGGCGACGGTGCTCCGAACGCCACGGTCGTGATCAACAAGGCCACGGTCACAAAATCGTGACGTGCAGGGCGGCAGCCAGGGCAATTTCGGTCGCGCGGGATGCGGACAGGGAAGCCGCTGGTCGCCTATGTTGGCCGTGACGAAACTGTGGACGATGCCCGGGGGCGAACGAACCTCCCGCAGGCATCATGTGGAGGAGGCGCTGTGAGCAGCGACCCGTGGGGCCGCGTCGACGAGACGGGGACCGTGTACGTGCGTACGGCCGACGGTGAGCAGGTCGTCGGTTCTTGGCAGGCCGGCTCCCCCGATGAGGCGCTGGCCTATTTCGAGCGCAAGTACGAGGGCCTGGTCGTGGAGATCGGCCTCCTCGAGAAGCGAGTGCAGACCACCGATCTGTCGGCGAAGGACGCCCAGACCGCCATCGGCCATCTGCGCGAGCAGATCGACGCGCACCACGCGGTGGGCGATCTGGACGCGTTGCGGGCCCGGCTGGACAAGCTCATCGCGAGCGTCGAGGAACGCCGCGAGGAGCGCAAGCAGCAGCGCGCCAAGCAGTCCGACGAGGCGCGGCACTCCAAGGAGGCGCTGGTCGTCGAGGCGGAGGAGCTGGCGCAGTCCGACCAGTGGCGGGCCGCCGGTGAGCGGCTGCGGTCGCTGGTGGACACCTGGAAGGGGCTGCCCCGGCTGGACCGCAAGTCGGACGACGAGCTGTGGCACCGCTTCTCGCACGCCCGGTCGGCGTTCTCCAAGCGCCGCAAGGCGCACTTCGCGCAGCTGGACGCGCTGCGTGAGGACGCCCGCCAGGCCAAGGAGCGGCTGGTCGCGGAGGCCGAGGCGCTGTCGGACTCGACGGACTGGGGGCCCACCGCGGCCCGCTACCGCGAGCTGATGACGGAGTGGAAGGCCGCGGGCCGCGCCCAGCGCGAGCACGAGGACGACCTGTGGAACCGCTTCCGCGGCGCCCAGGACGTGTTCTTCGCCGCCCGCAGCTCGGTCTTCGCCGAGCGTGACGCGGAGCAGTCGGAGAACCTGAAGCTGAAGGAGGAGCTCGCCCAGGAGGCCGAGCGTCTGCTGCCGGTCTCGGACCTGAAGTCCGCCCGTGCGGCGTTCCGCTCCATCAACGAGCGCTGGGAGGCCATCGGCCATGTGCCGCGGGACTCCCGGCCGCGCGTGGAGGGCCGGATGCACACGGTGGAGCGGGCCCTCCAGGACGCCGAGGAGACCGAGTGGCGCCGGACGAACCCGGAGGCGCGTGCGCGTGCCGAGGGCCTGACCGGTCAGCTCCAGGCGGCCGTGGACAAGCTGCGGGGCCAGATCGAGCAGGCGCGCGCGCAGGGCAACACGGCGCGGGCGGACAAGCTGGAGCGTGAGCTCGAGGGCCGTCAGGCGCTGCTGGACCAGGCGCTGAAGGGTCTCCAGGAGTTCGGCGGCTGATCATCACCCCGGCCGGTCCGACTCAGCGGACAGGAACGGCGGCGCCCCTCCCCCGGTGACGGTGGGAGGGGCGCCGCCGTTTCGTCGTCTTCGTCGTCTTCGTTGTAGGACGCTCGCGGAGTCCACCGGCTTCCCGCCAGCCCTGCGGCTACGACGTCGCGCGGGACCGTCCCCCGCCCGCGGTGCACACCTGCGGTCCGGTCACCGAGGCCACCGGGGCCGCGCCCGGCCATCGCCCGCGTGGCTGGCGGCGACCCGCCGTCGCGGTCCAAGCGGGCAGTGGGCACGCCGTCGCGGTCCCAGCGTGCGGTGGGCCCGCCATCGCGGTCCAAGCGGGCAGTGGGCACGCCGTCGCGGTCCCAGCGTACGGTGGGCCCGCCATCGCGGTCCCAGCAGGTGGCGCGTACCCCCGCCGGACCGCTGCGGCTGGTGGAGGCCGCCACCGCGGGCGGTACGCGCCGCCGGTCGCGCCGGACCCGACGGGCCGCCGTACGCCGTCCGGTGTGCCAGGTGCGCCCTGGTTCGCGCCGCGTCTGCGCTTCCGGGCGGCACGCCGACGTGCACCGGCCCCCTGCCTGGGGCGGTCAGCGCGAGGACAGGCAGCCGGGCGGCTGCCGTTCAGCGCTGGCGGGCCGAGGTGACCCGGTAGACGTCGTAGACGCCCTCCACGCCCCGTACGGCCTTCAGGACGTGCCCCAGGTGTTTGGGGTCGCCCATCTCGAAGGTGAAGCGGGAGGTGGCGACGCGGTCGCGGGAGGTCTGGACGGCCGCGGAGAGGATGTTGACGTGCTGGTCGGACAGGACGCGTGTGACGTCCGACAGCAGCCGGGAGCGGTCCAGCGCCTCGACCTGGATGGCGACCAGGAAGACCGACGACTGGGTGGGCGCCCACTCGACCTCCAGGATCCGCTCCGGCTCACGGGACAGCGACTCCACGTTCACGCAGTCGCTGCGGTGAACCGATACTCCGCTGCCCCGGGTGACGAATCCGATGATCGGGTCGCCGGGCACGGGTGTGCAGCAGCGTGCCAGCTTGACCCAGACGTCGTCGACGCCCTTGACCACCACGCCGGGGTCCTGGCTGCTGCGCCGCTTGCGGCTGCGGGAGCGGGACGGCGGGACCGTCTCGTCGATCTCCTCGCTGGCCGCCTCCTCGCCGCCGAGGGCCTGCACCAGCTTCTGTACGACGTTCTGCGCGGCCACATGGCCCTCGCCGATCGCCGCGTACAGGGAGGAGATGTCGGGGTAGCGCATCTCGTGCGCCAGGGTGACCAGCGAGTCACCGGTCAGGATGCGCTGGATCGGCAGGTTCTGTTTGCGCATCGCACGCGCGATGGCGTCCTTGCCCTGCTCGATCGCCTCGTCGCGGCGCTCCTTGGAGAACCAGGCGCGGATCTTGTTGCGGGCGCGCGGCGACTTGACGAAGCCGAGCCAGTCCCGGGAGGGTCCCGCACCGGGCGCCTTGGAGGTGAAGACCTCCACCAGATCGCCGTTGTCGAGGGTCGACTCCAGCGGCACGAGCCTGCCGTTGACCCGTGCTCCTATCGTGCGGTGGCCGACCTCCGTATGGACGGCGTACGCGAAGTCGACCGGGGTGGCCCCGGCCGGGAGCGCTATGACATCACCCTTGGGGGTGAAGACGAAGACCTCGTTGCGGGACAGGTCGAAGCGCAGGGACTCCAGGAACTCGCCGGGGTCCTCGGTTTCCTTCTGCCAGTCGAGCAGCTGCCGCAGCCACGCCATGTCGTTGATGGCGGCCGCGTCCTTGCCGGCCTTCCCGGCCGGCCGCGGCGCGTCCGTACGCACCTTGGAGGCACCGGCGACGGCGTCCTGCTTGTACTTCCAGTGCGCGGCGATGCCGTACTCGGCGCGGCGGTGCATGTCGAACGTGCGGATCTGGAGTTCGACCGGCTTGCCGCTGGGGCCGATGACCGTCGTGTGCAGCGACTGGTACATGTTGAACTTGGGCATCGCGATGTAGTCCTTGAACCGCCCCGGAACCGGGTTCCAGCGGGCGTGCACGGTGCCCAGGGCCGCATAGCAGTCGCGGACGGTGTCCACCAGGACGCGGATGCCCACCAGGTCGTAGATCTCCGCGAAGTCCCGGCCGCGGACGATCATCTTCTGGTAGACGCTGTAGTAGTGCTTGGGGCGGCCGGTGACGGTCGCCTTGATGCGGGCGGCGCGCAGGTCGGCCTGGACCTCGTCGGTCACTATGGCCAGATACTCGTCACGCTTCGGTGCCCGCTCGGCCACCAGCCGTACGATCTCGTCGTACATCTTGGGGTAGAGGATCGCGAAGGCGAGGTCCTCCAGTTCCCACTTGATGGTGTTCATGCCGAGGCGGTGGGCGAGCGGCGCGTAGATCTCCAGGGTCTCGCGCGCCTTCTTCTCCTGCTTCTCGCGCTTGAGGTAGCGCATGGTGCGCATGTTGTGCAGCCGGTCGGCGAGCTTGATGACCAGGACGCGCGGGTCCTTGGCCATCGCCACGACCATCTTGCGCACGGTCTCGGCCTGCGCGGCCTCACCGAACTTGACCTTGTCCAGCTTGGTCACGCCGTCGACCAGCAGGGCGACCACGTCGCCGAAGTCGCGGCGCAGGTCGTCGAGGCCGTACTCGGTGTCCTCGACGGTGTCGTGCAGCAGGCCGGCCATCAGGGTGGCCGGGTCCATGCCCAGCTCGGCGAGGATGGTGGTGACGGCGAGCGGGTGCGTGATGTACGGATCGCCGCTCTTGCGCTTCTGGCCGCGGTGCCAGCGTTCGGCGACCTGGTAGGCGCTCTCGATCTGGCGCAGGACCGCGGTCTCGATCTTGGGGTCGTTGCTGCGCACTATCCGCAGCAGCGGCTCCAGGACCGGGTTGTAGGGGTTGGCGCGCTGGACACCGAGGCGGGCGAGGCGGGCCCGCACGCGGTTGGAGGAGCCGGCGCGGGAGGGCTGCCCGGCCGCGGGGCGGGGCGCGGGCGCGGAGCGGTCCTCGGGCGGGGCGGGCTTGGGACGCGGCTGCTCGGCGGGCCTGTCGACGGGCGCGGACTGGGCGTGCTCGGCCGTCCCACGGGTGTCGTGACGCGTGGGCTGCGCGGGCTGCGCCGCCTGCACCGAGGGCGACTCGGGCTTGGCGGCGGTCAGATGCTGGGCCTCGTCTGGCAAGAGGACTCCTCGTGCGCGATCCGGGTCCCCCGGTCAGGCTCCGGAGACCCCATGGTAGCGATCCCGCGCCCGGGCATCGCCTTCAGACCGATGTGGGGCCTGTACACCGGAGGAACATCTGGGACCACCCCAGGATTCCTCGCCTTCCCCGGCACAGCTCCCTAAACGCCTCCTACGGCTCTTTCCGTGGCCGGTGTTCTGCCCCGGGAACCCGTCCCGCACCAGGCACGACCCAGGGTGCCCTGAACGTGCGGCGACGCCACCGCGACCGCGTGCCTCGGCCGCCCCGGGCCTTCGCCGGGAATCCGACTCGGCGCGGACGAGCCCTGCGGCACCTGATACGAACCACCACCATGCCCGAGGCACGCCATGGACCCGGCGCTCCGTCGGCCGCGGTCCGTTCGCCCCGGGCCTCGACGGGAGCCGTCACGCCCAGGCCGGGGCCGCACGTCCAGCGCGTCCTCATGCACGGGCGACACGGTCTCCGAGGTGCAGCTTGCGGGGTCGGCGGGATGGCGTGGGCGTGATGCACGGCGGCGCCGGGGTGTTCGTGCGGTGGGTACGGCTGCGCCCGGCGCGTGAGTACGGGCCGGGCGCAGGGCGTTGCTCATCCGGTCAGATCTGGAGGAGTGCCTCCAGGGGGGCGCCGTTCAGGGACGGTTCCAGGCGGGCGCGGCCGCCCAGGAAGCCCAGTTCCATGAGGACCGCCACACCGGCGACCTGTGCGCCCGCGCGCCGGATGAGCTGGACGGACGCCTCGGCGGTGCCGCCGGTGGCGAGGACGTCGTCGACGACCAGGACACGGTCGCCCGTGCTCAGGTCCTCGGCGTGCACCTCGATCTCGGCAGAGCCGTACTCCAGGTCGTAGGCCTGGCCGAGGGTGGCGCCGGGGAGCTTGCCCGCCTTGCGGACCGGAATGAAGCCGAGACCGGCGCGGACGGCGACCGGGGCGCCGAGGATGAAGCCGCGGGCCTCCAGGCCGACGATCTTGGTGGCCTCCTCGCGGGTGGCCACCTCGGCAAGCGCGTCCGTGAGCGCGCTGAACGCTGCCGGGTCCGCCAGCAACGGAGTGATGTCCTTGAACATCACACCCGGCTCGGGATAGTCCGCGACATCGCGGATCCGGCTCAGGAGCAGCTCTTCGATACCGGTCATCGGCGCTTCCCGGAGGATCGGCCGCGGCCGCCACGGCCGCGGGAGGCGGGCTGGTGGCGCGGGCCCACGACGGCGGGGGCGGCGTCCTCGGAGTCGGGGTCGGCACCGAGCGGGTCGGCAGCGTCCCGAGCCTCGGCCATCTCGTCCTCGGCCGCGGCCTGGGCGCGCTTGGCGAGCACCCGCCGCTTGAGCGCCTTCATCTCCGGCTCACGCTCCTTGAGGTCGGCGACGAGCGGCGTGGCGATGAAGATCGAGGAGTATGCACCGGCGGCGAGGCCGACGAACAGCGACAGGGAGATGTCGTTGAGCATGCCCGCGCCGAGGAAGCCGCCGCCGATGAACAGCAGGGCGCCGACGGGCAGCAGGGCGACCGCCGTGGTGTTGATGGACCGCATCAGGGTGCTGTTGATTGAGCGGTTGGCCACGTCGCTGTAGGTCCAGCGGGTCTGCTTGGTGATGTCCCGGGTCTGCTCCTTGAGGCTGTCGAAGACGACGACCGTGTCGTAGAGCGAGTAACCGAGGATGGTCAGCAGACCGATCACGGTGCCCGGCGTGACCTCGAAGCCGACGAGGGCGTAGATACCGGTGGTGATCGTGAGGTCGTGGATCAGGGCGACGAGCGCGGCCAGGGCCATCCGCCACTCGAAGGCGATCGCCAGATAGATCACGACCAGGACCATGAAGATCGCCAGGCCCTCCCAGGCCTTGTTGGCGATCTGCTCGCCCCAGCTGGGGCCGACCAGGTCGGCGTTGATCTTCTCGGTGTCGACCTTCAGGTCCGAGGCCAGCTTGTCCTTGATGGCGTCGGACTTGTCGGTGTCGATGCCGGCGATCTGGATGCGCAGGCTGCCGTCGCCGAGCTTCTGGACGGTCGCGTCGTGGCCGGACGCGTCCTTCGCGTAGTTCTCGGCCTTCGTCACCGAGGCACTCATGCCCTTCGGTGTGGTGAAGACCGCCCCGCCCTGGAACTCGATGCCCATGTTCAGGCCCCGCACCGCCAGGCCGAGGATGGCCGTGATGGTGATCAGGATGGAGACGCCGTACCAGATCTTGCGGTGGCCGATGAAGTCGTAGGCGACCTCACCATGGTGGAGTCGGGCGCCGAGGCTGCCGAGCTTCGACATCTCACGCCTCCTTCGTGTCGACGGGGCCGGCAGGACGGTTGGGGCGGCGGGTGGAGCGCAGCGGGGGCTTCGCACCCAGAGCCTTCGGGTCGAGACCGGACCACTTGCTGCCGTTCGCGAAGAACTTGCGGCGCGCGAGGAGCGTCATCAGCGGCTTGGTGAAGAGGAAGACCACCACCACGTCGAGCACGGTGGTCAGGCCGAGCGTGAACGCGAAGCCCTGGACCTTGCCGACGGTGACGATGAACAGCACCGCCGCGGCGAGGAAGGACACGAAGTCGGAGACCAGGATGGTGCGCCGGGCGCGCGGCCAGGCCCGCTCGACGGCGGGGCGCAGCGAGCGGCCCTCGCGGATCTCGTCACGAATGCGTTCGAAGAACACGATGAACGAGTCCGCGGTGATACCGATGGCGACGATGGCACCGCAGACGGCGGGCAGGTTGAGCGCGAAGCCGATGGCCGGGCCGAGCAGCGCCATGATCACGTAGGTAAGGATCGCGGATACCAGCAGCGACGGGATGGCGATGATCGACAGGCCGCGGTAGAAGACCAGGAGGTAGACGACGACCAGCGCGAGGCCGATGGCGCCCGCGATGAGTCCGGCCCGCAACTGCTCACCGCCGAGCGCGGCGGTGACCGTGGTGACGCTGTCCTCGTGGAAGGTCAGCGGCAGCGCGCCGTAGGACAGCATGTTGGCGAGGCTCTGCGCCTCCGTCTGGTCGAAGCTGCCGGAGATCTCCGCAGTGCCGCCGGTCAGCGCGGTCCTGACGTAGGGGTTGGAGACGACCTCGCCGTCCAGGACGATGGCGAACTCGTTCTGCGGCGACTGGTTCTGCGCGAGCTGGCTGGTGATGTCGGCGAACTTCTTGCTGCCCTTGCCGGTGAACTCCATGGTGACGGTCCAGCCGGCGGCGCTCTGCGTGTTGTAGACGGCCTGCGCCTTCTTGACGTCGGTGCCGTCCACCTTGACGGGGCCGAGGATGTACTTCTGCCACACGCCCGACGAGTTCTTGCCGCAGGCGACGGTCGTGTCGGTCGGCTTGGCGCCCTTGCCCGCCTTGGCGCGGTCGGCGGACTTGCTGCAGTCCAGCGCCGAGTACTGGGCCTGGAGCGCGGCCGCGGCGGCGCTCGCGGCGGAGCTGCTGCTCGCCGACGGGGAGGCGCTCGAGGACGCCTTCGCACTGGCCGAGGAGGAGGCGGTCGCCGAGCCGGAGGGCGTGGCATCGGCCTTCAGGCCGTCGGTGACGGAGCGGCCCTGGGTCGTGGCGCTCGCCGAGGGGGACGAGGAGGACTTGTCGGTCGCCTTGTCCGTCGCCTTACTGGTGGACTTTCCGGAGGACCCCGAGGACGAGGAGCTGGGCGACGGGGTGGCCGTCGCGGCGCCGGCGGACACCTCGGTGGCCAGGACGGGGCGGAAGTACAGCTTCGCGGTGGTGCCGACCTGGTCCCGGGCCTGCTTGGAGTTCGTGCCCTTGGGGATGTTGACGATGATGTTCTTGTCGCCCTGGGTCTGGACCTCCGCCTCCGACACACCAAGACCGTTGACGCGGCGCTCCATGATGTCGACCGCGGTGTTCATATTGGTCTTGTTGATCGCGGACCCCTGGCCCGCCTCGGCGACCGCCCGCAGCGTGATGCTCGTACCGCCGGCCAGGTCGATGCCGAGACGCGGAGTCTTGTGTCCGGAGGCGAACATGCCTCCGGTGAGCGCCACCATGGCGATCAGAATGAGGGCCAGCGAGCGCCCCGGCTTGCTCTGGGCACTCGTGCTCCGGCCCTTCTTAGGTGCTGCCACCTTCTCGTACTCCCTCTCGGGCCGCCTCGCGCCGGTGGGCGTGCCGGCGGCCATGACTGGTGTCGGGATGCCGTGCGAGATCAGCACCTCCCGGGATGCTCGGGCGCGGCGGCCCGGCACACCCGGGAAGCGGCTACTTCGCCTCGGACTCCCCGTCGGTCTTCTTCAGCTCGTCGTCCGTCTTCACGTCCGCGGGCTCAGCGGTCTCGGCGTCGTCGGACGGCTCCTCGGCCGTGTCCTTCTTACCGAGGTCGACGGCCTTGTCGGCAGGGGCGGCGGCAGCGTCGTCGGAGGACTCGTCGGTCTCGGTGAGGGAGGAGGCGTCATCGGGGACGACATCGGCGTCGGACCTGAGGTCGTGCTCGATGCCGTGCACGATGCGGTTGTACTCGTCGTCGCTCAGCACACTGCCGATCGCGTTCTTCGCGAAGAGCAGTTCCACCCCCGGGCCGGCGTCGAGGAGGACGGTCTCCTCGTTGACCTCCTTGACCGTCGCGTACATGCCTCCGATGGTGCGGACACCACTGCCGGGCTGCATCTGGTTGCGCATGTCCACGGCCTGCTGCTGCTTCCGCTTGGACGAGCGGGTCATCAGGACCATGGCACCGATGAGCACGATGAACGGAAGGAGGGTCAAGATATTCACGGGACGGGATTTCCTTCGCACGACCGCGGCGGTCACGGCCTGGGTGATGGGGGTGGTGGGTGCTGCCCGCGAAGGCGGCATCGGCGGAGTCTAAGCGAGTCCGCGCGCAGGGAACAACGCTCAGCATCCCACCTGGGTTCCTGGTGAGGCCACTGTCACCGCCGTCACGCCCCGAACAGGTCCTGTTGTCCGTTTCCCGTATTCGACGCGCCGGGCGGCGTGAGGCCCAGGTGCGCCCATGCCGCGGGGGTGGCGATCCGGCCGCGCGGGGTGCGGGCGAGAAGTCCCTCACGTACGAGGAAGGGCTCGGCCACCTCCTCGACGGTCTCCCGCTCCTCCCCCACCGCGACGGCGAGGGTGGACAGGCCGACGGGTCCGCCGCCGAACAGCTTGAGCAGGGCATGGAGCACCGCGCGGTCGAGCCGGTCGAGGCCGCGGGCGTCGACCTCGTAGACCTTGAGGGCGGCCCCGGCGATCTCGCGGGTGATCAGTCCGTCCGCCTTGACCTGGGCGTAGTCACGCACCCGGCGCAGCAGTCGGTTGGCGATACGGGGCGTGCCGCGGGAGCGTCCGGCGATCTCGGCGGCGCCGTCGGGGTCGATCTCCACATCGAGCAGTCCGGCCGAGCGGTGCACCACACGTTCGAGTTCGGTCGGCTCGTAGAACTCCATGTGGGCGGTGAAGCCGAAACGGTCGCGCAGCGGGGGCGGCAGCAGGCCCGCCCGGGTGGTGGCGCCGACCAGGGTGAACGGCGGCAGTTCGAGGGGGATGGCGGTGGCGCCGGGGCCCTTGCCGACGATGACGTCGACCCGGAAGTCCTCCATCGCCATGTAGAGCATCTCCTCGGCGGGCCGGGACATGCGGTGGATCTCGTCGAGGAAGAGGACCTCGCCCTCCTGGAGGGAGGAGAGGATCGCTGCGAGGTCTCCCGCGTGCTGGATGGCGGGGCCGCTGGTGATGCGGATGGGGGCGCCCATCTCGGCCGCGATGATCATGGAGAGGGTGGTCTTGCCGAGGCCCGGGGCGCCGGACAGCAGGACATGGTCGGCGGTGGCGCCGCGGGCGCGTGCGGCGCGCAGTACGAGGTCGAGCTGTTCGCGGACCTTCTCCTGGCCGATGAACTCGTCGAGGTCCTTGGGACGCAGGGCGGCCTCGACGGCCTGGTCCTCGCGGTCGGCGGACGCACCGACGAGCCGCTCCGGGTCTGCGGCGGTGTCGGTCGTGTCGTCCCAGTTCACTGCGGTTCTCCTCGCGGTGGCGCGTCCGTCGGGCGGGCCCGGCCGGGCGTCCTCGGGTCAGCGTGCGCGGTTGAGGGTCTGGAGGGCGGCTCTGAGCAGGGCGCCCACCTGCGGAGTGCCTGCGGCGGACTCGGCCTGCGGGGCCACGGCGGCGACGGCCTCCTCGGCCTCGCGCGGGGCGTATCCCAGGCCGACCAGGGCGGAGTGCAACTGGTCACGCCAGCCGGTGCTGGTCCGCGAAGCACCGGCGGCGGGAGCGCCGACGGGCTCGCCGAGGCGGTCCTTCAGTTCGAGGAGCAGCTTCTGGGCGCCCTTCTTGCCGATGCCGGGGACCGCGGTCAGCGCCTTCTCGTCACCGGTGGCGACCGCCCGGCGCAGGGCGTCCGGGCTGTGCACGGCGAGCATGGCCTGGGCGAGGCGGGGGCCGACGCCGCTGGCGGTCTGGAGGAGCACGAAGACCTGGCGCTCGTCGTCGTCCGCGAAGCCGTACAGGGTCAGCGAGTCCTCGCGCACGACCAGGGAGGTGGCGAGCCTGGCGTGCTCCCCGACGCGCAGCGTGGAGAGCGTGTTCGGGGCGCATTGCACGGCCATGCCGACCCCGCCGACCTCGACGACCGCTGCGTCGGGAGCGAGTGCGGCGACCGTGCCGCTCACGAAGGCGATCATGCGGTACGGCCTTTCGATGTGCTGTTTGTGGGAGCCGGGCCCGCGGCGGTGCGCGAGGCGGTGTGCAGGGCGACGGCTTGCTGGAGGCGGTTCTGTGCGGGGGCGCGCCAGATGTGGCAGATGGCGAGTGCCAGGGCGTCGGCCGCGTCGGCGGGTTTCGGGGGCGCGTCGAGCCGCAGCAGCCGGGTGACCATGGCGCCGACCTGCGCCTTGTCGGCCCGTCCGGTACCGGTGACGGCGGCCTTGACCTCGCTGGGGGTGTGCAGGGCGACGGGGATGCCACGCCGGGCGGCGCACAGCATGGCAACGGCGCTGGCCTGGGCGGTGCCCATCACGGTGCGCACATTGTGCTGGCTGAACACCCGCTCCACGGCGACGACTTCGGGCCGGTGCTCGTCGAGCCAGCGCTCGATGCCCTGCTCAATGGCGACGAGGCGGCGGCCCAGTTCCGCGTCGACCGGTGTGCGGACGACGCCGACCGCGCGCATGGTCAGTGGCCGCCCGGCGACGCCCTCGACGACACCGACACCGCAGCGGGTCAGTCCGGGGTCCACCCCGAGTACAAGCACCCCCGAGCCCTCCCTTTCGGTCACCTGTTTGTGCAGGCTATCCGGTGCCACCGACAACGCAGGGCACGCGAGGCCGGACGGCCCCGCCGCGGGGGTCGGTGCCGGGCACGACGACGGGCCGACGGGTTCGTCCCGTCGGCCCGTGCGATCCTTGCGTTCCGTACGGCGTCATGCAGCCGCGGCGGCATTACGCGTCGACCTTCTCCATGACCTCGTCGCTGACGTCGAAGTTGGCGAAGACGTTCTGCACGTCGTCGCTGTCCTCGAGCGCGTCGATCAGCTTGAAGATCTTCTTGGCGCCGTCCTCGTCCAGCTCGACCTGGACGGAGGGGACGAAGCTCGACTCGGCGGAGTCGTAGTCGATGCCGTTGTCCTGGAGGGCGCTGCGGACCGCGACCAGGTCGGTGGCCTCGCTGATCACCTCGAAGGACTCGCCGAGGTCGTTGACCTCCTCGGCGCCCGCGTCGAGGACGGCAGTCAGGACGTCGTCCTCGGCGAGTTCGCCCTTGGGGACGATGACGACACCCTTGCGGGTGAACATGTACGACACCGAGCCCGGGTCGGCCATGGAGCCGCCGTTGCGGGTCATGGCGACGCGCACGTCGGAGGCGGCGCGGTTGCGGTTGTCGGTCAGGCACTCGATGAGCACCGCGACACCGTTCGGGCCGTAGCCCTCGTACATGATCGTCTCGTAGTCGGCGCCGCCGGCCTCGAGACCGCCGCCGCGCTTGATCGCGGAGTCGATGTTCTTGTTGGGAACCGACTGCTTCTTGGCCTTCTGGACGGCGTCGTAGAGCGTCGGGTTGCCCTCGACGTCCACGCCGCCCATCCGCGCCGCGACCTCGATGTTCTTGATCAGCTTCGCGAAGAGCTTGCCGCGCTTGGCATCGATCACGGCCTTCTTGTGCTTCGTCGTGGCCCATTTAGAGTGGCCGGACATCTGCCTGTCTCCTTCGCGTTACCCATCTCTGCCTGAACGCCAGCGATCCTACAAGGACTCCGCCGTCCGGTACGCGCGCACCATGTCGACGAACAGGGCGTGCACGCGGTGGTCGCCGGTCAGTTCCGGATGGAACGACGTGGCGAGCGCGTTGCCCTGGCGGACCGCGACGATGTGGCCGTGGTACTCGGCGAGGACCTCTGCGCCGGCGCCGACGGACTCGACCCAGGGGGCGCGGATGAAGACGCCCTCTACAGGATCGCCGCCGATGCCGCTGACGTCGACCGCCGCCTCGAAGGACTCGTTCTGGCGGCCGAAGGCGTTGCGGCGCACGATCATGTCGATGCCGCCGACGGTCTCCTGGCCCGAGCGCGGGTCGAGGATCTTGTCAGCGAGCATGATCATGCCCGCACAGGTGCCGTAGACGGGCATGCCGTCCCGCACGCGCGCGCGGAGGGGCTCCATCACGCCGAACAGGACGGCCAGTTTGGAGATGGTGGTGGACTCGCCGCCGGGGACGACCAGACCGTCCACCTCGGCGAGTTCCTCGGGGCGCCGCACCGGCCTGGCCACGGCGTCGGCCGCGGCCAGGGCGACGAGGTGCTCCCGGACGTCGCCCTGGAGGGCCAGGACGCCGACGACAGGGGCTTCGTTGGGCATGAACGACTACCAGCCGCGGTTGGCGTAGCGCTCGGACTCGGGGAGGGTGTCGCAGTTGATGCCGACCATGGCCTCGCCGAGGTTGCGGGACGCGTCCGCGATGATCTTCGGGTCGTCGTAGAACGTGGTCGCCTTGACGATGGCGGCGGCGCGCTTGGCCGGGTCGCCGGACTTGAAGATGCCGGAGCCGACGAAGACGCCCTCGGCGCCGAGCTGGCGCATCAGCGCGGCGTCGGCCGGGGTGGCCACACCGCCCGCGGAGAACAGCACCACCGGGAGCTTGCCGAGCTCGGCGACCTCCTTGACCAGCTCGTACGGGGCACGCAGCTCCTTGGCTGCGGCGAACAGCTCATGGCTGTCGTAGCCACGCAGACGGGCGATCTCGTTCTTGATCTGGCGCAGATGGCGGACCGCCTCGACGACGTTGCCGGTGCCGGCCTCCCCCTTGGAGCGGATCATCGCGGCGCCCTCGGCGATCCGGCGCAGGGCCTCGCCCAGGTTGGTGGCACCGCACACGAACGGGGTCGTGAAGGCCCACTTGTCGGAGTGGTTCACCTCGTCGGCCGGGGTGAGCACCTCGGACTCGTCGATGTAGTCGACGCCGAGGGACTGGAGCACCTGGGCCTCGACGAAGTGGCCGATGCGGGACTTGGCCATGACCGGGATCGAGACGGCTTCGATGATGCCCTCGATCATGTCGGGGTCGGACATCCGGGCCACACCGCCGTCCTTGCGGATGTCGGCCGGGACCCGCTCCAGAGCCATGACGGCGACGGCGCCCGCGTCCTCGGCGATCTTCGCCTGCTCGGGCGTGACGACGTCCATGATCACGCCCCCCTTGAGCTGCTCGGCCATACCGCGCTTCACGCGCGCGGTGCCGGTCTCGGGAGTCTGACCTTCGGAGAGCGTGCTGGACACGGATGACCTCACTCGGGAAGAGGGCTTATGCAGTCACCGAGGAAACGTGAGTGGACCAGTCCACTGCAAGGGCCAATGGGGAGGCGGTGGCTTCTTTTTCGGGTCCGGAGCGGGAAAGGGCTGGTCAGGGGGTGCGTTTCGGGGGCCGGGCCCGGCCCCGGGTGCCGGGGCCGACGGGAGTATGGCCTACGCCGCTCGGGCCACCAGTGCCGTCGGGGGCTCGTCGTCCATCTCGAACGCCATCGGGAACGGCGCGTGGCCCGCCAGGCGGAACCAGCGGACCTTGCGGTGCTGGCGCAGTCGGCGGGCGGCGCCGACCGCGTCGTTGTGGAAGCGCCGGGCCATCGGAACCCGCCGTACGGCTTCCGCCAGTTCGCGGGCCGCCTCCTCCCCGCCGGGGGCCTCGCGTACGGCCTCCATCTGCTGCGGCTCCGCGAAGACGACCCGCAGCGCCTGGCTCAGCTCGCTCTCCGCGACCTCCCGCTGCTCCTCCTCGGCCTGCCGGGCGGCGTGCGCGGACTCGTACAGCACGATCGAGGCGGCCGGGTCCAGCACCCCGGACGTCGCCAGCTCCTGGGCGACGGACGCGCGGCGCAGCAACTGTGCGTCGAGGGCCGCGCGGGCCGCGTCGATGCGGGAGTGGAGGCGGTCGAGGCGGCCGGCTGTCCAGCTGAGGTACAGGGCGATCGCGAAGAGTACTGCGAGGATCCAGATGAGGGTTGCGGTCACGGGCCGCAACGTTACGCTCCGCGGGGGTTGGCCGGTGTTCTCGGTCCGCCCCGGCGGACGGTGGCCTTGTATCGCGGCCCCGGACAGGCTGAGTGGAAGCAGCGCGGGCCGGCTGAGAAGCCGCCCTCACTCATCAAGCGCCGCAGGAGCTCAGTCCCGCGCCAACCCCAGCCGCGCCCTCAGCCCCGTCGCCCGCTCGTCCGCCGCCACCGCTGCCGTCCCTGTCGTGACCGTCTCGTAGACCGACAGGATGTCCGCCCCCACCGTCGACCAGTCGAAGCGGCGGACATGAGCGCTGCCGTGTTCGCGGAGGCGGGTTCTGCGGGCGGGGTCCTCCAGGAGGCGGACCGCGGCCTCGGCCAGGGCGTCGGCGTTCTCGGTGGCGAAGAGTTCGCCGGCCGCGCCCTGGTCGAGGACCTGGGCGAAGGCGTCGAGGTCGGAGGCGAGGACGGGGGCGCCCGCGGACATCGCCTCGACGAGGATGATGCCGAAGCTCTCGCCGCCGGTGTTGGGGGCGACGTAGAGATCGATGCTGCGCAGGAAGCGTGCCTTGTCCTCGTCGCTGATCATGCCGAGGAACTCCACTCGGGAGCGCAGTTCCCCGGGCAGGCCCGCCACCGCCTCCTCGCCGTCGCCGCGCCCGGCAACGAGCAGCCGGGTCTGCGGGCGGGCGGCGAGGATCTTCGGGAGGGCCTTCATCAGCACCGGGAGGCCCTTGCGGGGCTCGTCGATACGGCCGATGAAGCCGATCGTGTCCCCCTGCCACTCGGGCCTGGGCTCCGCCTTGGCGAAGAAGTCGACGTCGACGCCGTTGGGGATGACCACGGCGTCGCCGCCGAGGTGCTCGACGAGGGTGCGGCGGGCGTACTCGCTGACGGCGATGCGCGCGCTGATCTTCTCCAGGGCGGCCTGGAGGATCGAGTACGCGGCGATCATCGCCTTGGAGCGCGGGTTCGAGGTGTGGAACGTGGCGACCATCGGCCCCTGGGCCGCCCAGCAGGTGAGCAGGCCGAGCGAGGGCGAGGTGGGCTCGTGGATGTGGACGACGTCGAAACGGCCCTCGTGCAGCCAGCGGCGCACCCGCGCGGCGCTCAGCAGGCCGAAGTTGAGGCGGGCCACCGAGCCGTTGTACGGCACCGGGACGGCGCGGCCGGCCGAGACGACGTAGGGCGGCAGCGGTGTGTCGTCGTCGGCCGGGGCGAGGACGGACACCTCGTGGCCGAGGCGGATGAAGTATTCGGCGAGATCGCGGATGTGGAATTGGACGCCGCCCGGCACGTCCCAGGAGTACGGGCAGACGATGCCGATCCTCACGGCGCGCCCTTCTCGGAGGCCGGTGCGCTCTCCCCGGCGGTCCGGGTGCCGGGAGCCTGCGCGCCCGTCACGCCGGGGGCGCCGCCGCCGGGCGGGGCCTTCGCGGGATCGAGGTCCTTCAGCCACAGCCGTTGCAGCATGTGCCAGTCCTCCGGATGGTCGGCGATGCCCGAGGCGAAGGCATCGGCCAGCGCCTGTGTCATGACAGACGTCTTCTCCGCGCGGGTACCTGACGCGGGTACCTCGATCGGGGGATGCACACGGCCCTGCATGACAGGCGACTCGTCGTACCAGAGTGTCACCGGCAGCAGCAGGGCGCCGGTCTGCTGGGCCAGCAGCGCCGGACCCGCCGGCATCCGGGTCGGCTCGCCGAAGAAGGAGACCTCGACGCCGGAGGCGGACAGATCGCGGTCGGCGACCAGGCAGACCAGACCGCCGTCCCGCAGCCGCCGCGCGAGGGTGCCGAAGGCGGAGCCGCCGCTGTGCGGCAGGACATGCATGCCGAGGCTCTCGCGGTAGGCGACGAAGCGGTCGTAGAGCGACTCGGGCTTCAGGCGCTCCTGGACGGTCGTGAACGGCGTGTCCAGCTCGGTGGTGACCCACGCGCCCGCGAGGTCCCAGTTGGCCATGTGGGGCAGCGCCAGGATGACGCCGTTGCCCGTGGCGAGGCCGTCGGTGAGGTACTGGACGTCCTCGGGCGCGAAGCCGGTCCTTATGCGCTCGGTGCTCCAGGCGGGCAGCCGGAAGGACTCCATCCAGTAGCGCAGGTACGAGCGCATGCCCGCGCGCGAGAGCTCGGCGAGCCGCTCGGGCCCCGCGTCCGGCAGCACGCGCGCGTAGTTGGCCTCGAGCCGCAGGACGCCCTTGCCGCGCTGCTTCCAGGTGATGTCGGCGACGGTACGGCCCAGCCGTGCCGCGGCGGCCTCGGGGAGCTTCTTGACGGTGGTCCAGCCGAGCCCGTACAGAGCGTCGGTCAGGCGCTCACGAGCGCTCACCGGTCGGCCTCGCTCCCCTGGGACGCCTTCTCCCGCGCGGCCTCCTCGGCCTCCGCGGACTCGCGGCGCACCGTGACGACACGCTGGACGAGCGTGATCAGACTGCCGACGGCCACGATCCACAGGGCGACGGGCAGCAGATACTGGATACCGGGCACACCGAACTTGTGCAGCCCGGCGAAACCGGCCGCGACCAGCGACACCACCAGGCGCTCGGCACGCTCCACGAGCCCGTTGACGGCCACCGGCAGCCCGATCGACTCGCCGCGCGCCTTGGTGTACGACACCACCTGGCCGCTCGCCAGGCAGAAGATCGACACGGCGCACAGCACGTTGTCGTTGCCGCCGCCCGCGTACCACAGGGCGAAGCCCCCGAAGATCGCGCCGTCGGCCACCCGGTCGAGCGTGGAGTCCAGGAAGGCGCCCCAGCGGCTGGAGCGGCCGAGCTGGCGCGCCATGTTGCCGTCGACGAGGTCGGAGAACACGAACAGCGTGATCACGACGGTGCCCCAGAAGAACTCGCCCCGGGGGTAGAAGACCAGCGCGCCCGCGACCACGCCGGCGGTGCCGAGGAGCGTGACCGTGTCGGGGCTGACGCCCCTGCGGATCAGAAACGCGGCGAACGGAGTGAGGACACGCGTAAAGAATGCACGCGCGTACTTGTTCAGCATGGCCTTCCCGACGGTCGTATGGCCGAGCGGCCCCACTGGCCACCGGCTGGCCCATCGTAGCCACGCGCGCGGGCGTGCGACGGGCGGGCACCCGGGCCATGTGTCCCGGACGGAAGGCGGCGAGGTCACAGGCCTGTCGCGGGCCGTCCGGCCCAGTCTTGCGGCCCCTTCCACGGGCCGGGTGGCACGATCGCGTCCGTCGTATGGACGGCCAGTGACGGGAGTGGAAAGCTCGAAGAACCGCGGGCGTCGCCGGAGCCGCCGTCGCTGGGGCACCTCCCGGACCTGGTCCGGGGCAGGAACCGTCGTGCCCGCGCCCACTGTGACCTCACCGAACAGGGAGGCAAAGGCCATGGGCGACAAGGCTCAATCACACCCCGGGGCCGCCGGCAGGGCTACGGCGGCCGACCATCCCGCGTCCGTACGGAATGTGGTGCTGGTCGGCCACTCCGGTTCGGGCAAGACGACTCTGGTGGAGGCTCTCGCGCTCACCGCGGGCGCCGTCAACCGGGCGGGCCGTGTGGAGGACGGCGGCACCGTCTCCGACTACGACGAGATCGAGCACCGGCAGCAGCGTTCGGTGCAGCTCTCCCTGGTGCCCGTCGAATGGGACGGGTTCAAGATCAACCTTCTCGACACCCCCGGCTACGCGGACTTCGTCGGGGAGTTGAGGGCCGGTCTGCGCGCGGCGGACGCGGCCCTTTTCGTCGTCTCGGCCTCCGACGGCGTGGACGGCTCGACCCGGATGGTGTGGGAGGAGTGCGCGGCCGTCGGGATGCCGCGGGCCATCGTCATCACCCATCTGGAGGCGGCCCGCGCGGACTTCGAGGAGATGACCCGGGTCTGCGCCGAGGCGTTCGGCGGGGACGACCCCGACGCCGTACTGCCCCTGTATCTGCCGCTGTACGGCCCGCAGGGCGCCGACGGACACGCACCGGTGACCGGGCTGACCGGCCTGCTGTCGCAGAAGCTGTACGACTACGTCTCCGGGGAGCGCGCCGAGTCCGAGCCGGAGGGCGAGCAGCTGGAGCGGATCGCCGGGGCGCGCGACCGACTCATCGAGGGGATCATCTCGGAGAGCGAGGACGAGACCCTCATGGACCGCTATCTCGGCGGTGAACCGGTCGACGTCAAGACGCTGGTCGAGGACCTGGAGCGGGCCGTGGCGCGCGGGGTGTTCTTCCCGGTGCTGGCCGCCGCCCCCGCCGCCGAAGGGGCGAAGCAGGGGCTCGGCACGGTCGAGCTGCTCGAACTGATCACAGGCGGGTTCCCGACGCCGCTGGAACGCGAGGCGCCGCAGGTCACCACACCTGGCGGGGAGTCGCGCGAGCTGAAGCTCTGCGACCCGGACGGGCCGCTGGTCGCCGAGGTCGTGAAGACCTCGTCCGACCCCTATGTCGGCCGGGTCTCCCTGGTCCGGGTGTTCTCCGGCACCCTGCACCCCGACGAGACCGTCCACGTCTCCGGTCACGGGCTCGCCGACCGCGGGCACGAGGACCACGACGTCGACGAGCGCATCGGGGCCCTTTCCACGCCGTTCGGCAAACAGCAGCGGCCGGTCACCCATGTGATCGCGGGCGATCTGGCGTCGGTGGCGAAGCTGGGCCGCGCCGAGACCGGGGACACACTGTCGGCCAAGGACGACCCGCTGCTGATGGAACCGTGGGACATGCCCGACCCCCTGCTGCCGCTGGCCATCCAGGCACACAGCAAGCCGGACGAGGACAAGCTCTCCCAGGGCCTCGGCCGGCTGGTCGCCGAGGACCCGACGATGCGTCTCGAACAGAACCAGGACACCCACCAGGTGGTGCTGTGGTGTCTGGGTGAGGCCCACGCGGACGTAGCGCTGGAGCGGCTGCGCAGCCGCTACGGCGTCCAGGTCGACGTCGTGCCGTACAAGGTGTCCCTGCGGGAGACCTTCGCCGCCAAGTCGGCCGGGCGCGGGCGGCATGTCAAGCAGTCCGGCGGGCACGGGCAGTTCGCCATCTGCGAGATCGAGGTGGAGCCGCTGCCCGGCGGTTCGGGCATCGAGTTCGTGGACAAGGTCGTCGGCGGCGCGGTGCCGCGGCAGTTCATCCCGTCCGTGGAGAAGGGCGTACGGGCCCAGGCCCTCAAGGGCGTGGCCGCCGGCTATCCGCTGGTCGATGTGCGGATCACCCTGCTCGACGGCAAGGCGCACTCGGTGGACTCCTCCGACGCCGCGTTCCAGACGGCGGGCGCACTCGCCCTGCGGGAGGCCGCGGGCGACGCGAAGATCCATCTGCTGGAGCCGGTGGCCGAGGTGACGGTGCTGGTCGGCGACGACTATGTGGGCGCCGTGATGAGCGACCTCTCCGGCCGCCGCGGCCGGGTGCTCGGCACCGAGCAGACCAACGGCGGGCGCACCCTGATCCGGGCCGAGGTGCCGGAGATCGAGATCGGCCGGTACTCGGTCGACCTGCGCTCGCTGTCGCACGGCACGGCCCGCTTCAACCGCTCCTACGCGCGGCACGAGCCGATGCCGCAGCAGGTCGCGGAGAAGATCCGTGCGGAGGCCGAGGAATCCTCGTAACCGCCCCTTTGGTGCCGGGAGTTCGCGGACCGCTGTCGCTGTATATGGTCCCGGCTCCCGGCACCGGTGTGTGTGCGCACTCCTGCGGCCGGTAGCAGTCGGGCGTGTGCGCATCCCCGCGCCCTGGTAGCACTCGGGTGTGCGGCGGCGCAGGGGAAGTGAAAAGGGCGCGGAGACAGGGGCGTTCGGCCGTTGGCCGACGAACGGTCACCACGGACGGATACGCTCATCACCTGATCAACAGGTGTGCGGAGCAAGGAAGTCGGGAAGGCCGCAGAAGCGGGGCTGTGGCGATGGGGGGCGGAATGAGCACTGACGGCGGGTACGCGGACTTCTTCGGTCCGCAGGTGCCGCGTACCGGCGACGAGGGACAGACGCCCACCTATGCGCTGGCCTCGGCCGCCTACCGGGACAACCCCATGGAGGAGATAAAGAAGGCCGACAACGAGTGGCACCAGTCCACCGTCAAAGACGGCCGGCCCTGGGCCTCGATCTTCCGCCCCAATCTCGGGGAGGCGTACTCGCGCGCGGTGGTCGACCGGATGCTGGGCAGCGGCCGCAAGGCGCTCATCCAGGCCTTCGGGGTGGAGCCGCAGGTCGTCGTCGAGCACTGTCTGGCCGCCAACCGCATCCGCCGCGAACGCGACAACAAGCTGACGGCCGTGATGGCACTGTGCGGACTGGCCTTCCTGCCCGGCCTCGCGGTCTGGCTGGGGGTCTTCCAGGCCCGGGCCATGGTCGAGAAGAGCACCAACAAGCGCTCCTCCGCGCTCGCCACCGCCCTGCTCGTCGGGGTCGGCGTCCTCGCCGTGCTCTTCCTGATCAAGATGCCGTTCACCGGGTTCTGGGCGTGGTACGCGCGGCTGTGCGTGGCGATGCCGGTGATCGGCTGGTTCACGGCCAAGCGGATCTGCGAGGGCACCGCGAAGGATCTGCGGGCCCGCTGGGACGGCCTGCTCTCCGGCAGCGGCATCGGCGCCAAGGTGCCCGAGGCGGTGCCCAGCAGCCCCGGCGAGAACGCGGCCGAGCAACTACGCCAGTCGCTGGCCAAGCTCAGCGCGGAGCAGCAGTCCAACTCCGCCTTCTACGCCGGTCCCAAGGGCATACTCGGCATGGGCACCCGCTGGGGCAGCTGGCAGCTCGCCGAGGACCTGGTGCCCGCCGACCCCACCAAGGAGATCCACCCGTTCCGCAGCTGGGACGTGATACGCGCGATCCACGACCAGCTCGGCAGGCTCACCCGCGGCCCCCTGCACACCGGCGGCTTCCCCAGGCCGTCCATAAAGCACTGGATCGTCACCCCGGTCGGCGAGAACGCGGGCGCGGTGTCCCGTCCCGACGGCACCGACGTGGAGGCGTACCAGGTCAAGCCGCACGCCGTGCAGGAGATCTGCAACAACCAGCAGTTCGGCGCGGGCGACCGGCACTACCTCGGGGTGCAGTGGGTGCTCTGGGACGGACAGCTGATCCTCACCATGATGATCACCGTGACGGTGCTGCACGAGACGCTGCGCATCGAGGTCACGGGGCATGCGCTGGGGCCGGTGAACGGGGTGTTCATGGGGAAGCCCTCGGCACCCACGAAGAGCGTCCAGAAGACCTTCAAGCCGTGGGAGTCACGGTCGATCAAGCTGCCCCTGGTCAACAGCGACGAGGTGGTACGGCTCGCCGTGCGGGCGCCGCTCACCTGGTATCCGCCGGCACTGAACTGGCTCGGCGGCTCGCTGGCCCTGCCCGAGCCGTTCGGGCTGCGGCACGCGTGGGCGGACCAGCCGTGGCGGCACCGCTTCATGGCCGACGACGCGCTGCGGGCGGCGACTCCGGTGCTGCGGGTGGTGCACTCGGCGGCGATCCGGGTGCTCAACGACAACGGCGTGGACACGACGAAGTTCGGGTCGCGGTCCTCGGCGCTGAGCGGGGCGGTGCAGGATGTTACGCCCAAGAAGGCCGACTTGTATGACGCGTGATGCCTCCGGCGGTTCGGCGGGTCATCGGTGCGGGTGGATGGCCTGGGGGCTGTGCCCCCAGGCCCCCCTTCGGCCCTGACCGGGCCTCGTCCTCAAACGCCGGACGGGCTGATCATCTCGGCGTCGGCCTCATAGGTCAGGCTTCCGGCCAGGCCGCCGCCAGCATGGTGCGGGTGTCTGCAAGGAGCTGGGGCAGCACCCTGGTGTGGCCCACCACCGGCATGAAGTTCGTGTCGCCGCCCCAGCGCGGGACGATGTGCTGGTGGAGGTGGGCCGCGATGCCCGCGCCGGCCACCCCGCCCTGGTTCATGCCGATGTTGAAGCCCTGGGCGCCCGAGGCGGTGCGCAGGGCGGTCATCGCCTGCTTGGTCAGTTCCGCGAGTTCGGCGGTCTCCGCACTCGTCAGGTCGGGGTAGTCGGCGACGTGGCGGTACGGCACCGTCATGAGGTGGCCGCCGTTGTACGGGTACAGGTTCAGCACCGCGTAGACCTGCTCACCGCGCCGGACGATCAGACCGTCCTCGTCGGACTTGGCCGGTATCGAGCAGAAGGGGCAGCCGTCGCCGGAGCCTGGTCCGGTCGGCTTGTTCTCACCCTGGATGTAGGCCATCCGATGGGGCGTCCACAGGCGCTGGAACGCGTCCTGGGTACCCACTCCGATCTGCTGTTCCGGCTCACTCGTCATGCAAGGCAGCATATGGCTTCGCCCGTTCGCGGCGTGTCGCCGGGGTTCCCGGACCGGGATCGAGGGTCAAGCTGGGCGCGTGGACGACGACAGCCGCACGACCGGCGCCGTGGCCGCGGACCGCACGGAACGCTGGGAGAGGCGCACCGAGGGCCCTCTCGCCCTGGCGTCGGCGCTCTTCCTCGCCTCGTACACGGTGCTGGTGCTGGCCGTCGGTCTCGGGGACGCCTGGCGGCACACGTGGCTGGCGGTGCTGCTGGCCTGCTGGGCGGTGTTCTGGGTGGACTACGCGGTGCGCTGGCGGCTGAGCGGCATGGGGCGGCGGTTCGTGCGGAGACATCCGGTGGACACCGTCGTCGTGATCCTGCCGCTGCTGCGTCCGCTGCGGTTCGTGAAGCTGTACGAGCGTGTGCAGCACAGGCAGGGGAAGCCACGGCTCCCGCTGTACGCGCGGGTGATCGCCTACGCCGGGCTGTCGACGACGCTGCTGGGCTTCACCGGGGCGCTGGCCGTCTACCAGCAGGAGCGGGGGGCGCCCGGCGCGACCATCGTGACCTTCGGCGACTCCCTGTGGTGGGCCTGCGCCACGCTCACGACGGTCGGCTACGGCGATGCCACGCCCGTCACAAAGTGGGGCCGGGTGATCGCGGTCGGCGTGATGGGCGGCGGGCTGGCGCTGCTCGGCGCGGTCACGGGGTCGTTCTCGTCGTGGCTGCTCCAGGTGTTCGCGCGGGAGGACGACATGCAGCCCCCGGGGAGGTGAACTGACGCTGACTCTGTCGGGGATCTTGGCGGTCTGCTCAGTCTCTGGCGGACCGCCAAGACCTCGGCCGGGGGATCCCGTGCTGGTCCAGGTAGTTCTGGAAGGCGGTCGGCCGTCGGGACGGAGGCGCTTCTCCGGTCGGCGGCCGTCGGCTGAGGCGCTCGATGTTTGCAGCGATGGCTGTGAACACGTGCTGTAAGTGGGCTTTGTGCTGTCCCCGGTAGCGGCAGTGGCGCATGCCGTGTCCGTGGGCGAGCTCGTTGATGGTGCCTTCCACTCCGGAGCGGACCGCGTAGCGAGCCTGCCATTCGGGTGTCTGCTGCTCGGCACGGACTCGGAGTTGCAGGTCACGGAGTTCTCGCGGGGGGAAGCCCACGCTCCGGGCGCTGTCGGCGGTGGTCGTGCAGCGGGTGCGGACCGGGCAGGGCCGGCACTGGCTCTTGGTGAACCGGGCCACGATCAGAGGTGCCGCCGTGGGCGAGGAAGTCGGGTAGGGGCCGTGCCAGCCCGCGCTGGTCTCGCCCTGCGGGCAGGTGACCTGCCGACGGTCGAAGTCGATGTGGAAGTCGTCGCGGCCGAACCCGTTGTTCCTGCGGTTCTGGCGGGTGGTGTTGACCGGCAGTGGTCCGGTGACCGTGACCTGGTGTTCGCGGGCTGCCTGTTCCAGATGGACCAGGGAGGTGTAGCCGCCGTCGACCAGATGCTCGGCGGGCAGCAGCCCGCGGCGCTTGAGCCGGGTGTGGATGCCGGGCAGAGCCTTCGCGTCGTAGCCGGTGGCATCGGTGGTGGCCACATCCGTGATCACGTTGACGCCGTCGGGATCGCAGGTCTCGGTGAGATGCGCGACGAACCCCTTCCAACGGGTGACGTGTCCGCGGCGCGCGTAGCGGGCCGTCGGATCGTAGGGCGAGACGACCGCGACGGACGAGGGCGGCAGCCCGCCGTCCTCCACGGTGCGCCAGCGCAGGCGCCCGGCCCCGTCACGGTAGTAGTTCTGCACCATGATCTGCCGCAGGGCCTGGACGCGGGGCCCTGACAGGCGTTCCGGCCCGTGCTGCCCGAGGTGCTCGATCAGCCGGACGGCGTCGCCTCCGGTGGCGAGGATTCTGGTCTTGGGGCGGGTGGGGTTCTTGCCCAGACGGACCGGACGGCCGTAGCGGCGCCCCCACTCCTCGTCCACCAGGCCGGCCAGCAGGTGATCAGCGGTGCCGGCCAGCTCTTCCAGCGCGGCGCGGACGGCCTCGGTGACCAGTTCCAGCCGGGTCAGGTCGCGCACCGCGGCCAGGACGTGGGTGGAGTCCGTGCGCTGGGTGGTGCGTTCGCGAACGAGACCGGCCTCCTTCAGGCGTTCGAGCGCGAGGTCGAGGAGACGGTCGGCTCGGCCGTCCTCGGTGAGACGGTCGCGGAAGTCGGCCAGCACGCTGTGGTGGAAGCCGGGATCGTCCAGTTCCATGGCCAGCGCGTATTTGAAATCGATGCGGCAGCGAACCGCTTCGGCCGCCTGCCGGTCCGACAGACCGAGCAGGAACTGGAGCACACAGACGGTGGCCAGCTGGGCGGGCGAGAGCCCTGGGCGGCCGTCGCGGGGGTACCAGTCGGCGAAGTCCTCGTCACGCCACAGCCCGCCCAGGCGGTCTCTCACCCACATCGCCGTTGTACCGCTCGGGTTGCTCGCCCGCGCCATCTGCATGGTCAGAGAAGGGACTTGCTCACCAGAACGGGCGTGAAGCGACAACGGGCACCTCGACAACTGCATCGGTCCTTGAACAGAGCCGAGCATGCCCGTTGATCATGCTGCCCCGCCGGGGATCCTCAAGATCCCCGACAGAGTCAGCGTCAGGTGAACTCCCCGGGGGCTGCAGCCGGTGGCTACGGCCGGCCGGTGGCTACGGCGCGATCAGACCTGCGTCCGCTCCTCGACGACCTTCACGATCTTCGCGATGGCCTCGTCGAACGGGATGCCGTTCTCCTGCGACCCGTCGCGGTAGCGGAAGGACACCGTTCCCGCGTTCATGTCCTCGTCACCGACGATGATCATGAACGGGATCTTCTGCTTCTGCGCGGTCCTGATCTTTTTCTGCATACGGTCGGACGACGCGTCCACCTCGACGCGCAGGCCCCGCTTCTTCGCCGCGGCGGCGAACCTCTGCAAATACTCGACATGTCCGTCGCCGATCGGGATGCCGATCGCCTGGACCGGAGCCAGCCACGCCGGGAAGGCGCCCGCGTAGTGCTCCAGCAGGACCGCGAAAAATCGCTCGATCGAGCCGAACAGCGCGCGGTGGATCATGACCGGACGCCGCTTGCTGCCGTCGGCCGCCGTGTACTCCAGGTCGAAGCGCTCCGGCAGGTTGAAGTCGAGCTGGACCGTGGACATCTGCCAGGTGCGGCCGATGGCGTCGCGCGTCTGGACGGAGATCTTCGGGCCGTAGAAGGCGGCGCCGCCCGGGTCGGGGACCAGCGGCAGGCCCTGCTTCTCGGCGACCTCGCGGAGGGTCCGGGTGGCCTCCTCCCAAGCCTCGTCGGAGCCGACGAACTTGGTCTCGTCCTTGGTGGACAGTTCCAGGTAGAAGTCGGTCAGACCGTAGTCGCGCAGCAGGTCGAGCACGAAGGTGAGCGTCTTGTCGAGCTCGTCCGCCATCTGCTCGCGGGTGCAGTAGATGTGCGCATCGTCCTGGGTGAAGCCGCGGGCGCGGGTCAGGCCGTGCACCACGCCGGACTTCTCGTACCGGTACACGGTCCCGAACTCGAAGAGACGCAGCGGCAGTTCACGGTACGAGCGACCGCGCGCGTCGAAGATCAGGTTGTGCATCGGGCAGTTCATGGGCTTCAGGTAGTAGTCCACGCCCTCGTCGAGCTGCATGGGCGGGTACATGCCGTCGGCGTACCAGTCGAGGTGTCCGGACGTCTCGAAGAGCTTCCCCTTCGTGGCGTGCGGGGTGTAGACGAACTCGTAGCCCTCCTCCTCGTGGCGGCGACGCGAGTAGTCCTCCATGACCCGGCGGACGATGCCGCCGCGAGGGTGGAAGACGGCGAGGCCGGAGCCGATCTGCTCGGGGATGGAGAACAGGTCCAGTTCGGCACCGAGCTTGCGGTGGTCGCGCTTCTCGGCCTCGACGAGGAAGTCGAGGTACGCCTTCAGCTCGTCCTTGGTCGGCCAGGCGGTGCCGTAGATGCGCTGGAGCATGGGATTTTTCTCGCTGCCGCGCCAGTAGGCGGCCGCATTGCGCATCAGTTTGAACGCCGGGATGAGGCGGGTCGAGGGCAGGTGGGGACCGCGGCAGAGGTCCTTCCAGCACAGCTCGCCGGTCTTGGCGTCCAGGTTGTCGTAGATGGTCAGCTCGCCCGCGCCGACCTCGACGTTCGCGCCGTCCTCGGTGGACGCGGAGCCCTTGAGACCGATCAACTCCAGCTTGTACGGCTCGTCGGCGAGCTCCTCGCGGGCCGCCTCGTCGGTGACAGCGCGGCGGGAGAACCGCTGCCCCCGCTTCTGGATCTCCTGCATCTTCTTCTCGACGGCCTTGAGATCCTCGGGCGTGAACGGCCGGGCGACGTCGAAGTCGTAGTAGAAGCCGTCCTTGATCGGCGGGCCGATGCCCAGCTTGGCCTCGGGGAAGATCTCCTGCACGGCCTGCGCCATGACGTGCGCGGTGGAGTGGCGCAGGATGTTCAGGCCGTCCTCGGAGGTGATCTCGACACCCTCGACGGTCTCGCCGTCCTTGACCTCGTAGGCGAGGTCCTTGAGCTCTCCGGCCACCCGCGCGGCGATCACCGAGCGCTCGCCGGCGAAGAGGTCGGCGGCCGTAGTGCCCGTCGTCACCACGCGCTCTTCCCGCTCGGAATCGCGTTGGATGATCACACGGACTTCTGACACCGGTCTCTCCTGACTGCTGGGTGGTGCGGCGCCATACCAAGAGCGCGCGCAGGACGGAATCGTACCGACCCCGTACCCCCGACCGCGAAATCATTCTCCCTCGCAGCCGTCCTCGAAGAAGTCCGGGCTCTCCTGGAGGAACTTCATCAGCCGGTCCCGCTCGGCCTCGTCCACCTGCACCGGTGCGACGTCCCGGGCTCCCGTCAGTCTGCGGAAACCGCCCCTGCTCTCCAGCCGCCCGTGCACCCGCACCGGCAGTCCGGCGAGGTGGGCGTGGCCCGCGGTGCGGTAGTCGTCCTCGTCCAGGGTCAGCCGGACGTGCGGCACCTCGGCTCCGCCGATCACCCGCAGCCGGACGCTGCCCGGGCCGCGCGGCCCGGACCTGCGCAGCCGGACGACGGTACCGGTGATCCGGACGGACACCGAGGGTTCCTCGCGCAGATAGCGGGCTCCGGCCTCACGCAGCGCGGGCAGGTCGCCGGGCGAGAACTCGACGGGCTCGGCGGTGGCGGCGCAGCCCTCGGGGACCCCGGCGGCCGGGGCCCATTCGAGGGCGATCCGGGCGCCCTCCGTGCCACGCACCAGAGCGACGAGAGCCTCGGTGAGCTCTCGGCTGACGCCCGCCTCGACGGCGCCGTCGAAGGCGTCCATGCCGCCGGTGGCCCGCTGGTAGTCGATGGCCTCCCGGGTGGCGTACAGGGCCTGGTGGAGCCGTGCGGCGAGGGGCCGCCCGGTGTCGACGGGCACGAAGGCGGTGAGGCGGCGGCCGCCGGAGGCGGTGCCGACGAGGACGTGCTCCAGGAGCGCGGCGGCCGGGCGGCGGTGCCGGGCGCCGTGGTAGCCGGCACACGCGCGCGTGGCGAGCGCGCCCGCGAGCAGCAACTGGCGGGCAGCCGTGCGCAACTGTTCCTCGGCGGTCCACGGGGAGGCCCCGGCGGGGCCTCCGGGTGCGTCCCGCCACCAGCGGATCTCGTCACTGGGGACGGTGAGGCCGATCAGCACCTCGCGCGCGGAGGGTGTGTCGCTGCGGGCGAGGGCGACGAGCGCCTCACCGAGCAGGTCGTCGCTGTCGGGGAAGGAGCGGCTCTCCGGTACGAGCAGGCTGGTCCCGCCGCCCCCGGGGCCGGGCGGGGTCCAGCGGCCGTAGCGCCCGGGGGCGCCGCCACGGCGCTGCCAGCCGTGCCGGTGCAGCAGGGCGCCGAGCACGGCGGGATCGACGTCGGCGGGCTCGGGCCGACGGTGCCAGGAGGGGTCGGCCGGGTGCGGACGGACCTCCCTCAGGGGCTCGTCGAGGGGGCGGTGCGTCATGGTCGGCCTCCCGTCCCGACCCGCGTCATGATCTCGCACAGCGCGCGGTCGTCGAAGATCCGGGTGGTCGGTACCCGCACGGTGGTGCGGGTCCGGCCGGTGACCGGGTGCCCGGCCAGGTTGACCCAGTAGCAGCAGTGCCGCAGGTCGAGGCGGTCGTGGCTGGCGCGCAGCCAGTCGTCCTGGGAGCGCGGCACGAGCATCACGACGAGGATCTTGTGCACGGAGACCGGGGTCCGGGCGAGTTTGCGCAGATGGTCGTTGTCGAGGGTGAAGGAGAAGGAGTGTCCCGGGGGGTTGGGGGCGATCTGGTACGTGGCCTTCAGCTGCACCTTGATGGTCACCTCGTCGTCGACGGTGTGGCCGGGCGCGCTGTGACTCACGTGCCAGTCGATGCCGTTGTCCGGGAAGGGCTGCGACAACGAGCAGCCCGCCGCCGCGGCGACCGCGTGCAGATAACCCACCTGCAGTGTCTCCATGCAGGCGGTGGTGGCGAGCGTGCCGCGCCGGGGGCCCGTGCGTTCGGGCAGCAGCCCGCCCCGCTCGGGCTGCGCTATCGCCATGACCGAGCAGCCTTCCGTGATGCCGTGTGAATTACCCGCAGCGGGCCGCTGAACTGCAAAGACCCGCATTCGTGTTGTGTCCTTCCGGCGTACCGCGCAAACGGCCCGGGTATCACCAAACGGGCAGAAGACGGAATGTCAGCTGCCATGGGTGAACGAGGAGTTGTGGTGGCATGACGTGCTGGTACGAGGGGCCCCTGGCGGCCTTCGACACGGAGACCACGGGCGTCGACGTCGAGACCGACCGGATCGTGTCGGCCGCCGTCGTCGTCCAGGACACCCCGGGCGCCCGGCCCCGGGCGGTCCGCTGGCTGGTGAACCCGGGCGTGCCGGTGCCCGAAGCGGCAACGGCAGTCCACGGGCTGACGGAGGATCACCTCCAGCGCAACGGCCGCTGGCCGGCGCCGGTGGTCCACGAGATAGCGCAGGTGCTCGCCGAACAGGCCACGGCGGGGCTCCCGGTGGTCGTGATGAACGCGCCGTTCGATCTGACCCTCCTCGACCGCGAGCTGCGCCGCCATCGCGCCTCGTCGCTCGACGCGTGGTTCGGGTCGGCGCCGCTGACGGTGCTCGACCCCCGGGTCCTGGACAAGCACCTCGACCGCTACCGCAAGGGGCGGCGCACGCTCACCGACTTGTGCGAGCACTACGGCGTGACGCTGGAGGGGGCGCATGACGCCTCCGCGGATGCCTTGGCCGCGCTGGAGGTGGTGCGGGCGGTGGGGCGGCGGTTCGCTGCGCGGCTGGAGCGGCTGTCTCCTGCGGAGTTGCATGCGCTGCAGTGCGAGTGGCATGCCGCGCAGGCGCGGGGGCTTCAGGCGTGGTTCGCTCGTAGCGGGGCGCCTGAGGTTGTCGACACGTCTTGGCCTGTGCGGCCGGGGCTGGCTGCAGCGGCCTGAGCGGTGGCCTGAGCGGCCCGCTTTCGGCGGTCTGGGGTGCTGCTGGCTGCGCCTGCGTGTCGGGGGCGGGTGCGTTGTGGCTTGTCGCGCAGTTCCCCGCGCCCCTGAGGGAGATGGTTGTGCCCTGGCTGGATTGGCTCGGGGCGTTTGTGTCACGCCGGGGTTTGGTGTGCGCAAAGGCCGGTCCGCCTTTGCGGACCGGCCTTTTCCCGGTGGGCGATACTGGGTTCGAACCAGTGGCCTCTTCGGTGTGAACGAAGCGCTCTCCCACTGAGCTAATCGCCCGGGAACGGACTGAACAATACAGGGCTCCGCGGGCTTCCTACAAACCGCTTCCTACGACGGCATCCGGTCGCCGAGAAGGGCCAGGATCTCGATCGCGGCGAGGCCGTAGAGGGCGGTGTCGTTGGTGGAGACCCAGCTCGCCTCGCTGCCGGGGACCAGGGTGAGCGGGCCGGTCAGGTTCTCGGTCTTCCAGGATGCCGACTCGGTGTAGCCGTCGGAGGAGTAGAACTTCGTCCACGCGCGTGTGGCGAGCGCCGTGTCGCCGGTCTGTACGGCGGCGTAGGCATCGAGGCGTGCGTGGCCCTGGAAGAGCAGGAGGGTGCCGAAGTTGGTGCCGTAGCGGGCCGCCTGCTCGGCCTTGGTGGCGTTGAAGTACCGGCAGTAGTCGAGGTAGGCCGACGTGAAGGCCGGCATGTCGACCAGGTGGATCAGTTCGGCGCACAGTTCGTTCAGGCCGAAGACGGCGGACAGGTGGGACACGGACACCACCGGGGTGGCCGCGACGGCGAACTTCCCGGTGTCGAGGTCGTACAGGCCGCTGCCCTGGACGAAGCCGTTTGGCTGGGCGGCGATGGTCTCCATGGTGGACAGGACACGTGCCCTGGCCTTCTCCCACTTGGGTCCTCTGCGCTCCCACTCGGTGAGCCAGGCGGACACCAGGCCGCTCCAGTCGGTGCCGAAGCCGATCGACAGGGCGTGCCGGTCCGGGGTGTACGGGTCGGTGCGGATCTTGCGCAGGGGGTCGAGGGCGAGGAAGGTCTCGTCGGAGTCGACGTTGGCGTGCATGAGGTCGCCGACGCGTTCGTCGCCGGTGAGGAAGTAGTAGAAGCGCCGGTAGGTGGTGTTGGCGATGCGCTGCTGCTTGGCGCTGTCGGCGTAGTGCTGCACGCCGTGCCGGGTGCCGAGGCCCGCCCACTGGCCGAGGTGGTAGACGTCGACCTCGCCGGTGTGCCGGGTCATCGCCTCGGCGAAGCGGAAGATGTCGGCGCGGCCGGAGCGCAGATAGGCGTACCAGAGCCACAGGTCGGGCGAGAGCTCGGAGTTGTCCCAGGCGTAGCCGCCGATGTCGTAGCGCCAGACGTGTCTGACGGTGTCGTAGGTGTGCATGATGTCGCCGTAGTCCCAGAAGCCGTACCAGCGGCGCATCTCCACCTGGTCCTTGTAGTAGGTGAAGAGGAAGTCGAGGTGGTCCTCGATCTTCGCCTTGGCCGGGGTGGAGCGGTCGGGCTCGGAGTACAGGCCGGGGCCGAAGACCTTGGCCTTGATCAGCTGGGCGGGCGGGGCGGCGAGCTGGGGCAGGACGCGTACGGCGGCGACCTGTTCGGCGAGGGTCTCGGCGCTCGGGGTCGACTCGTTGGCCCAGAAGAGGAGTTCGGAGGTGCGGGCGATGCCGTAGGGGGTGCCGAAGCCGGGTTCGTAGTCCTCGTAGGTGATGTTGAGGCCTTCCAGCTGTTCGGCGTAGGTGTCCTGGCCCATGCCGTCGTGGTAGAAGCGCAGGTCCATGGGCTGGGCCTCGGGCGACCAGAGCCAGAGGGTGACCTCGGCGGCGTCGGTGTGGGCGTCGCGGATGTCGAGCTGGGCCGGGTGCTTCTCCCAGAAGTCCCGCAGGCCGAAGGAGAATCCACCGCTCGCTCCGCCGACGTAGCCGAACCCGGAGGCCCGCCCGCCGCCTCCGGCGCCGATCCAGCCGTAGCCCTTCCTGGTGCGCTTGCGCAGCGTGAAGCCGTCGGCGGAGAGCTGGGCGAGGGTGTAGTCGCCCCAGTGGGGGATGTACTGGAGGCGGGTGGTGACGCGCTGGTCCCAGGTGGCCGGATCGGGCAGCTTCCGGCCCGCGTACTGCGCCGCCTGCACGGCCGCGCCCGGGTCGCGGCGCAGTCCGGTGATGCCCTGGACGGCCTCGCGCAGCAGTCCGGTGCCCTCGCCGCCGATGCGGATGTGCCGGTCGTAGGCGGCGTCGCGCAGCGGGACGGTGAAGCGGACGCCGAGGCCGCGGATGAAGTCGCCGCTCGCCTTGCCGGGTTCCTGGGTGCCGTCGTAAGTGATGGTGTGCACCATGCGGAAGGAGTCGGCACCCGCGTAGAAGTAGAGGCGGACGGAGAACGGCAGCCAGCTGCGGCTTCCTCTGCGGTGCTTGCCGTCGACGCGGACGACGGCGCGGACCGGGCCGTCCTGTTCGACGGTGACGTCGGATATCGCGCCCTCGAACCGCTCGGTCTTCACCGTGCCCTGGTCCTCGTCCTCGATCCCGGGCTGGCGGATGAGGACGAGCCGGCCGTTCTTCGCGATCTCCGTCGACCCGCGGCTGACCGACTTGACGATCGTGGCGCCGTCCTTGCCGATCCTGGCTGTGATGACGCCGGTCGACACGTCGATGGTGCCACCGCTCCTGTCGACGGTGACCTTCTTGCCGGGAGCCTCGGGCGTGCCCGCCGTGAGGGTGAGCTTTCCGCCGCCCGAGGAGACGGCGTGCGCGGTCCACTTGAGGGAGCCGTCGGGCCACTGGGCGAGCGGCCAGGACTGCACGGGTACGGCCGTGCCGTCCTCGTCGGTGAGCGCGAATTCCTGGTCCGCCGGGAACGCGCCCATCGGCCAGGGCACGCCGACGGTGGAGCCGGGCGCCGCGCCGAGACCGCCGTCCTCCAGCCAGTCGAGGGTCACCGGGTCCGCGTCGGCGGCCCCGGCTCTCGGCGCGGCCTGGGCGTCCTGCGGTGCCAGTGCCCAGCTGAACTGGGCGGCGGCTCCGGCGACGGCCGCCGCTTTGAGGAGGGACCTGCGGGGGATGGGGGACATGTCCTTTCCTTTCCGTGCGAGTGCGGGGTGGTCAGGGCAGAGGGACCAGGGCAGAGCGGTCAGGTCGGAGCGGGGCAAGCAGGTCAGGGCAGGGCGGTCAGGGGCATGACATGGTCGGGTACTGCGCTGAGGCGCCGACCCTGGTCGTCGAAGGCACCGCCGGTCAGAGGTGCCGGTCAGCGGTGCCGGTAGCGTTCCTCCACGGCGACGGCCGCCGCCGCGACGGCCCCCAGTACGGGTACCGCGAGCGGCGCGATGACCAGAGCGGAGCACGCGACGAGGACCGCTCCGCCGACGAGCAGGAAGGATCCGGCGGGGTCGAGCACCGTACGGCGTCCCGCGTCCGCGAGCAGGGCGCGCCAGGTGTCCCCCGGTGTCCAGACCGCGGCCGCACGCAGTCCGGCGACGGCGAGGCCGATCAGTGCGAACAGCCCCAGGGCACCGACGAACGGACCACCGGGCAGCCCGGCGCGCACGGCCTGGACGTCCACCCGGAGCACGGCCACCGCGGCCCACCCGACGGCCCCGGCGATCCATCCGCCGCGCAGCGCGGCCCGGAAGTCCCGGGCGAACTCCCGCAGGCCGCCGCCCTCGTGGGCCGTACGGCGCCTCAGGTGCCGGGCACCGGCGGCGAGGGCGGCCGGGTAGGTGACGACTCCCAGGGAGGCCACCGCGATCCACACCCCGGTGAGCAGGCACTCGGCGAAGACGCCGAACCCCTCCGCGAAGGCGGACTCCCGGCGTGCCCTGACCCGTACGTCGGCCATGGCCTCAGCCCTTCAGTCCGGAGGTCGCCATGCCGTCGATCAGGTACCGCTGGAAGGCGAGGAAGAACAGCAGCACCGGCAGCAGCGCGACCAGCGACATGGCGATCATGCCGCCGTAGTTGGCGGCCACGCCGTCGGAGTCGCGGAACATCATCAGGCCGAGCGAGACGGTGTACTTGCCAGGCTCGTTGAGGTAGATCAGCGGGCCCATGAAGTCGTTCCAGGCGTTGATGAAGGTGAAGATCGCGCTGGTGATGAGCGCGGGGCGGCACAGCGGCAGCACGATCGACCAGTAGATGCGCAGATGCCCGCAGCCGTCGAGCCGGGCGGCCTCGTCGAGTTCGCGGGGCAGTCCGCGCATGAACTGGACCATCAGGAAGACGAAGAAGGCCTCCGTCGCGAGGTACTTGCCGATCAGCAGCGGCGCGTAGGTGTTGATCCAGTGCAGTTTCTGGAACATCACGTACTGCGGGATGAGCAGCACGTGGTAGGGCAGCAGTAGCGTGCCGATCATCAGACTGAACAGCAGGTTCCGCCCGGCAAACCGGATCCGGGCGAAGGCGTACGCCGTCAGGGAGCAGGAGATCAGGACGCCGGCGACGGCACCGAGGGCGTAGAAGAGGGAGTTCTGGAAGAAGGTCCAGATCTCGATGTCCGCTATGCCGTCGGCGAGGCCCTTGAAGTTGTCGAGGATGGGGTGACCCGGGAACAGCTGGAGGCTGTTGATGATGTCCTTGCTGGGTTTGAAGGACGCGCCGATCACCCAGGCGACGGGGTAGAGGATCACCGCGAGGATCAGCAGGGCGCCGAGGTGCCAGGCGAGCGAGCCCGCCCGTCTGCGGCCCAGGACGGTGGCCAGGGGTCTCCGGTCGGCGGCCAGGGGTTTGGGGGTGGTCGCAGCGCTCACCGGGCGTCCTCCTCGTAGTGGACCCACTTCTTCTGGGACCAGAAGAGGACGGCCGTCACCAGGGCCACCGCGAGCAGCAGCATCCAGGCCATCGCGGCGGCGAATCCCATCTGGGAGTTCTTGAAGCCCTGCTGGTAGAGGTAGCAGGTGTAGACGAGCGTGGCGTCGGCCGGGCCGCAGTACGTGTTGGAGATGACGTACGCCGAGCCGAAGATCTGGAACGAGTGGATGGTCTCCAGCAGCACGTTGAAGAACAGCACCGGGGAGATCATCGGCAGGGTGATGTTCCAGAACTTGCGCAGGGGCCCGGCGCCGTCCATCTCGGCGGCCTCGTAGAGCTCCTGCGGCACTTGTTTGAGCCCGGCGAGGAAGATCACCATCGGCGCCCCGAACTGCCAGACGGTCAGCGCGACCAGGCTGTACAGGATCCAGTCGGCGTTGCCGACCCAGCCGCCGACGTGGAAGCCGAGGAAGGACTGGGTGCGGTCCACGACGGCGCCGTCGGAGAAGATCGACCGCCAGACGAAGCCGACGGAGACGCTGGCGCCGATGAGCGAGGGGGCGTAGAAGGCGGCCCGGTAGAAGGCCTGGCCGCGGCGGCTCTGGGCGAGCAGCAGGGCGACGCCGAGCGCGAGGAGCAGTTTCAGCGGTGTGCCGATGACCACGTACTTGGCGGTGACCTGCACCGACTTCTGCCAGCGCGGGTCGTCGAACATCTTGGTGAAGTTGTCGAGGCCGACCCACTTGGGGCTGTTGAAGAGGTTGTAGTCGGTGAAGGCGAAGTAGAGCGAGGCGACCATGGGGCCCGCGGTCAGGAGCAGGAAGCCCGCGATCCACGGGGACATGAAGAGATAGCCGGCGAGGTTCTCCCGGCGGCCCCGCCGCCCGCGGGTGGCGGGGGCGGCGGGGCTTGCCTGCCGGGCTGGTGCGGAGTCCTTGACGAGCGTCACGGAGGTTCCCATCGGGCTGGTCAGGCTGGCGGGCTGTCAGTCTGGAGGGGCTGGGCGGACCGGGCGGGCGGTCATGCCTGGAACGCGGCGTCGGACTCGGTGAAGAACTGCTTCACGGCGTCCGCGACCTTGGTCCTGCCCTGGCCGAGGTCGCCTCCCAGGCGCAGGAACGCGGCCTCGATGGTGTCGGCGCCGGACGGGTGCGGGGTGATCGTGCCGAGGATCCCGGCCTTCTGGGTGTCGGCCTCGTACTGCGCGATCTCCTTGTTGACGGCGTCGGTCGGCTTGAACGCGTCGTACTGCTCGGTGCCCGCGAGGATGCCGCGGTCGTAGCCCATGATCGTGCCGACCTCGGGGTCGTGGACCATGAAGTCGATGAACTTCGCGACCTGAGCGGGGTGGGAGGTGTGGGCCGAGGCGCTCAGCATCAGCGAGGCGAGGTACTGGCCGGTGTGGGTGCCGTCGGTGGTGGGGATCGGCGCGAGGCCGTAGGTGCTGTCGCCCTCCGAGGAGTAGCGGACGGTGAAGTTGTCCCAGGTGAACTCGGAGGCGCCGTGGCGCGCGGAGAGCGAGGACTTCGGCAGGTCCTGGGAGACCGTCTTGGGGTCGGTGACCAGGCCCGCCTTGACGCGGCTGAAGCCGTCCTGCCACCACTCCGTCAGATCGGCCTTGTCGAAGCCGAGCCCGTCCTTGGTGAAGAACGCCTTGCCGTTCTGGCGGAGGTAGAGGTCGTAGAGGTACATGATGGTGAAGTAGCCGGTGTCCCCGGGGACCCCGGTCTTGTCGCGGATCGTCTTCAGCGCCTTGAAGTACTCGTCCCACGTCCAGCCCTGCTGCGGCGCCACGCCCGCCTTCGCGAACACCTTCTTGTCGATGACCAGCGCCATCGTGTTCGAACCGACCGGGACACCGAGTTGCTTCCCGTCGACCTCGCCGACCTTCGTGACACCGGCGCGGAAGTGATCCAGGCTCAGATTGCCAGCCTTCACCTGGGAGTTGAGGTCGAGCAGAATGCCTCTCTTGTCGTACTTCCGAAGAAATCCGACGGCATTCTGGAAAACGTCCGGTGGATTTCCGCCGGCGGCCTGCGTCTGGAACTTCTCCCAGAACGATTGATACGTCTGGAAGTCGGTTTTGACCTTGATGGCGGGATACTTCTTCTCGAAGAGCCCGATGGTCTGGTTGATCTTCTTGGCCCGTTCCTCGGCACCCCACCACGAGTAACGGATCGTCACCGTGCCGTTCCCGGAACCGCCGTCTCCGCCGCAGCCCGTGGTCGCGCCGAGGCCGAGCGCGGCCGCCGTGGCCCCGGCCGCCTTGAGGACCGTCCGCCTTTCGACACTCCTGCTGGTTCCCACCGTCGAACCTCCCCGCAGCGTCGCTGCCGCTTGCATGAATCGTTTCAAGTAAGCGCTTGCTGCCACAAGTTACGAAGGGGCAGGGGGTGCGTCAATGATTCGGACAGGATTTTCTTGTGGTCGGATGAGGCGCCAACAGCGGCCGCACGAGGGTGAGTTGGGGGACGCCGCAGGTGGGGGCGGGTACGGCCGACGGGCCGAACAGCGGGAGGCGGCGACCGAAAGACACCCGGACACCACCGGCCCGGGGCCAGGACGGCCGAGTGCGGCGGCTGTGGCGGGCGGGGCGGACACGACCGCGGCCCGCCTGCTCGAGAGCAGACGGGCCGCGGTTCCGGGTGGGCGATACTGGGTTCGAACCAGTGACCTCTTCGGTGTGAACGAAGCGCTCTCCCACTGAGCTAATCGCCCCGGCGCAGGACGTACATTATCCCATGTCACCGGGTGCCCCCGAACCCGCTGCGGGAACGGCGGCGGAGCGGGCGCGGAAGCGGGCGCGAGACGACCCGCGGACCGGTCATCGGCCCCCACCCGTCCCCACCGCCCCCACGGGATCCTCACTGACCCCTGGGGATCCTCATCCGCCCTCGAGGATCCTCACTGATCGTTGATGTTCCAGGGCATCGCGAAACCGAACTTCCACAGATAGATCCCGGCCAGTGTGCCCGCGATCACCAGGCCGACCGACGTCAGGACGAGATTGCGCCGCCGCACCCGGGGGTCGAGCGCCTTCTGCGCCGCCTCGGTGACCTTGCGTTTCGTCCAGCGGAGCACCAGCTGCGCCCAGACGAACTCGGTCGCCCAGACGGCCATGCCGGCGAAGATCACGACCCAGCCGGGGCCCGGCAGCGGCAGCAGCACGACCCCGAGGCCCACGACCGCCAGGCCGACCACGAAGACGCCCACCTGCCAGCTCAGATGCAGCGTCCGGCGGGCCCTGACGAAGTGCGGCGCCCGGGAGCCGAGCGGTCGCTCGGAGCGGGCGTCGCGGGGCTCGTCCTGCCCCGTCTCGCCGGCCGCCACGGCCGCCTCGCCCTGCCCGTCACTCCCCGTATTCATACGGCCAAACTTTACCGTAATGAAACCAGTCACCGGAATGGTCGTACCTCCCCACACAGGTCGTCGGCCGGAAGAGTTACGTAAAGACACGCAAAACACTCAGAGGGGTTTACAACGGCACCGTAGGTGGCATGTCGATTTCGCCGACGTGCGAATCCCCGAGCGCACACTGAGCGAAAGGCCCTGGCGCTTATGAACACCACGGTCAGCTGCGAGCTGCACCTGCGCCTCGTTGTGTCGAGCGAGTCCTCCCTGCCTGTCCCCGCAGGCCTGCGGTACGACACGGCCGACCCCTACGCCGTGCACGCCACCTTCCACACCGGAGCCGAGGAGACCGTCGAGTGGGTGTTCGCCCGCGACCTTCTCGCCGAGGGGCTTCATCGTCCGACGGGCACGGGTGACGTTCGCGTCTGGCCGTCCCGCAGCCACGGTCAGGGCGTCGTGTGCATCGCCCTGAGCTCCCCGGAGGGCGAGGCCCTGCTCGAGGCCCCGGCGCGGGCCCTGGAGTCCTTTCTGAAGCGGACTGACGCCGCCGTGCCGCCCGGCACGGAACACCGGCACTTCGATCTTGACCAGGAGCTGTCCCACATCCTGGCGGAGAGCTAGGTCGAGACACCTCGAAGCCGCCCGGCGCCGTCGACTCGGGGAGACGGCTCGGGCCAGGACAATCGCATACGGTACGCAATCCGGCGCTGCCCTGTGGGGCGGCGCCGGTTCGCATCCCAGGAAAGCCTCGAGGGGGGCCACGGAGCGTGCCGGAACCGTTGCTGCCGGGGTAGCGTCGGGTGGGAACGCACTACCATCGGCCAGCATCGGCGGGCGGCCTGCCCGACCCCCCAGGCCAGGGAGCGAAACGTGCTGATCACCCATGACACCCGGTGCGCCCTCGACACTGTGGTGGATCTGGTGAACACCGCGCCGGAGGACACCTCGGCGCCGGACGGGCTCGCGGATGTCGCGGCCCTCGAGGCGTTTGTGCGCAAACACGACATCAGCGATGTGGGAAGGCTGTCGGAGTTCGACCTGTCCGGGGTGCGGAAGGTGCGCGGACGGTTCGCCGCGGTCTTCGCGGCCCCGGACCCACGCGCGGCGGCCGGGCTGATCAACGAGCTGGTCGCCGCCGCGGGCACCACCCCACGGCTGACGGACCACGACGGCTACGACTGGCATGTGCACTACTTCGCACCCGGCGCCTCCGTCGCCGACCATCTCGCCGCGGACTGCGGGATGGCGCTGGCCTTCTTCGTCGTGACCGGGGAGCAGGAGCGTCTGCGCCGCTGCGAGGCACCCGACTGCCGGCGCGCCTTCGTCGATCTCTCCCGCAACCGCTCGCGGCGGTACTGCGACAGCCGCACCTGCGGAAACCGGCTGCATGTGGCCGCGTACCGGGCCCGGCGCAAGGAAGCCGCGGGCTGAGCCCTCCTTCCCGGGTTCCGCCGGGATGCGATGCCGACGCCAGCCCGGCGGGTGACACCGGGGCTGGCGTGTACGGCTCATAGCCACAGCAGGTCGTGCAGCGCAGCCATGAGGAGCAGGCTCCCGATCACCGCCAGGAAAATCATCAGCGGTGGCTGGGAGAGGGCGAAGAGGCACCCGCGGGGCTCGTCCTTCGGCGGCGCGGCCTCACTCTGTTCCATGTCCAGCATCTCGCCGCGATGATGGACCAGCGGAGACCGCGTTCGCGATCAACACGCCCGCTATGCGCGGTAGTTCACGTAATTCCGCATTGTCCGGATCGGATGCCGTCGCGTAGTGAACGTTTGGTGCACGCTGTCGACGTTCTGTGTCGTTTCAATGGATCACCCCGGGATCACCACAGGATCACCGCAGTGGATCACCGCATTGGATCGCATCGGTCGGCGGGCGCCGCAGTGCAAGCGTCACAGCACCGGGTACATCGCGGGCCTCGGGACGGTCATATGCCGTGCTTCTTGAGGATGGCCTCGATGTCACTGAAGTCGTCGGCGCCGGTGGCGGGCGGTGCGGCGGCCGAGCGACCGGTCTTGCGGGTGGTCTGGGTGGTGCGGGTGGCCGGGCCGATCGCGGGCGAGGAGGAGGCCGGGGCGACCGCCCCCGACTGCTGGGCGGCGCGGGCCGCTCTGCGCTCCTGGCGGGTGCCACCGCGGCGGCGCTCCACCGCGCGAGTGGTCGCGAACAGGAGCCAGGAACCGCCGAGCAGGACGAATCCCGCCCAGGCCGTCGGGCTGAAGGCTGTGTCGGCCACCCAGCCGACCACACCGGTCATCACCAGACCGATCGGGATCAGGGAGTAGGCAGCGATCCGGGCAGCCGCCAGATAGCGCTTGCGGTAGGCGGTGACCACCGCGATGCCTAGGCCGGCCGCGGACACGGCGGAACAGACGGTCTCGGCAATCATCCGGTCCTCCCGGCAGTTCTGGGCAGGGGCAGTTCGTCCCTTCCATCCTGCACCGTCCTGTCGCCCCGATGCCACGGTCCAGCCCGACATCAGGGAGATCTCGGGGTCGTCTCGGGGTCGTCTCCACCCCGAAGCCCGGGGCGGCCCTGGGCGACCCTGGGCCAGCACGGACCGAGGCCTCAGCGACCGCCTCGGCGATGACTTCGGCGATGGCTTCGGCAATGGCCTCGGACGAAGACCGCGGACGAGGTCCCGGCAGAGATCCTTTCGGAGATCCCGGGAGAGGCCCGGGGGCGATCCCTGCAGAGGCCCTGCCGGAGATCGCGGAGGAGGCCCCGGGGAAGATCCTGATTGGGCCGTACCGGTTCCGGCCTGGAAGACTGGCGGTCATGAGCGACTCCTCCCCCGCCCCCTCCGCCGTGGCCGTCCTGGACGTGTGGTGCGAACTCCAGTGCCCGGACTGCCGCAGTGCCCTGACCGATCTGCGCGCGCTGCGCGAGCGGTACGGCGATCGTCTGGAGCTGCGGCTGCGGCACTTCCCGCTGGAGAAGCACCAGCACGCCTTCGCCGCCGCGCAGGCCGCCGAGGAGGCGCTGGAGCAGGGGCAGGGCTGGCCGTACGTGGAGGCGGTGCTCGGCAGGGTCGAGGAGCTGAGCAGCCTCGGCGAGCCCTTCCTGGTCGACGTGGCGGGTGAACTCGGCTTGGATGCCGAGGAGTTCGACACGGCCCTGATCGACGGACGGCACATCCTGGCCGTCGACGCCGACGAGGCCGAGGGCAAGGCGATCGGGGTGACCGGCACGCCCACGTATGTCATCGGCGGGGAGCGTCTGGACGGCGGCAAGAGCCAGGAGGGGCTGCGCGAGCGGATCACGGAGATCGCGGACCAGCTGCTGGCAGAAGGGGCCTGAGACCCGGGTCTCCCCTGCGGCGACCCACGGCCTTCGGCAGAGCTACAGGTACTTGTACAGGTGGTACGCCTCCGCCTCGTACCCCAGTGACGCGTAGAGCCGTTCGGCCGGGGCGTTGCCGGCGAACACGTGGAGGCCGAGGGTGTCGCGGCCAGCGTCCGCCGCCTGGGTCTCGGCCAGCAGCATCAGGGTGCGGCCGTGGCCCCGGCCCCGGTGCTCCGGGCGGGTCTCGACGTCGAGGACGAACGCCGTCCGCGGCCACAGTCCGAGCCAGAGCGTGCCGACCGGGCTCCCCTCGTGCTCCAGCACTGTGAGGCGGGTGTTCTCGGTGGCGATTCCGTCCGGCAGGAACACGTCCTGGCCCGCGTCCCACTTGGCGTGCGCCTGCGCCTCGGACACACCGCCGGCCGTCATGCTGCGCGCGTACCGCTCCCGCACCCCCGCCCGCCACGGGCCGAACTCGGCCTCCGTCATGGGCCGTACGACGCTGCCGGGCGGCAGCGGTGCCGGGGTGCCGGCCAGCCGTTTCGTGAGGCTGCGGCTGCGCACCACGTACCCCAGTGCCGTGGCGAGCCGGAGCGCGGCCGCCGCGTCGCCGGGCACGGACACCTCGGCACGGCCGCAGCCCCAACTGCGGGCGATCTCCTCGGCCGCGAGCGCGGCCACTGTGCCCCGGCCCCGCCCGCGGTCCGCCTCGTCGATGCCCAGCTCCGCAAAACGGGCCACGGCCGGGCCGGAACCGGGGTGCGTGGACACCACGATCCCGCCGACCGGGCGACCGTTCACGCACACCCGGTAGCGGCGCGAGCGCGTCCCGTCCGCATGGTCCTGGAGCGGCTCGACGGGCCGCAGGGTCGTGGTCATCACGGGTGTTCTACCCGTGTCCCGGCCACCCGTCATCCTGATTCTCCGGATTCTGCAGATCCTGTGGATCCTGTGGATTCTCCGGATTCAGGGGGCCGGGAGCGGAGACGGGCGAGCCGTGACCCCTGCGGTGCCACGGCGATGCCGTGGCGCGGCCGTCTACGGGTCGAGGTCCTCCCCCGACCGCTCGTCGAAAATTCGCATCGCCTTGGCGGTCACCGGGCCCGGGGCATCGGTCAGTTCGCGGTCGTCGACGCGGTGCACGGCCTGGATGTCGCGCAGGGTGGAGGTCAGGAAGACCTCGTCGGCGCGCTCCAGGACGTCCAGCGGCAGATCGGTCTCCTTGGCGCCCGTCCACTCCAGGGTCAGCGCGCGGGTGATCCCGGCGAGGCAGCCGGAGGCGAGCGGCGGGGTGTGGATCTCACCGTCGAGGACGACGAAGACGTTGGACCCGGTGCCCTCGCAGAGCTCGCCGACCGTGTTGCCGAACAGCGCCTCGGAGGCCCCGTGCTGGTGCGCGCGGGCGAGGGCGACGACGTTCTCGGCGTACGACGTGGTCTTGAGTCCGGTGACGGCGCCGCGCTCGTTGCGCACCCACGGGACGGTGACGACGGCCGTGCTGTCGGGACGGCGGCCGGTCTCGCCGAGGGCGACCACCAGGGTCGGGCCGTGGTCGCCGCGGTCCGAGCCGAGGGGGCCGTGGCCACCGGTGTAGGTGATGCGCAGCCGCCCGAGCGCGGCCGGGTTGGCGTCGAGGACGGCGGCGCAGGCGCGGCGCACCTCGTCGAGGTCCGGGTCCGGCAGCCCCAGGCCGCGCGCCGACTTGGTGAGCCGGTCCAGATGGCGGGTGAGCGCGAACGGATCGCCGTGCACCGCCTTGACCGTCTCGAAGATGCCGTCGCCCACGGTCAGTCCGTGGTCGAAGACGGAGACACGGGCGGACTCGATGTCCTCCAGCCCACCGTCGAGCCATATCTTCACGTGAGGGTCCCTCCTTCGACCTCGTACGTCCCCGACGCTATCGCGAGCAGCCGGGACGCCTTCAGTTCGGTCTCCCGCCACTCCGCTTCCGGGTCGGAGCCCCAGGTGATGCCGGCACCGGTGCCGAACCTCAGCAGCCCCGCGGCGCGGTCGATCCAGAAGGTGCGGATCCCGACGGCCAGCTCGGCGGTGTCACGGTCGGCGTCGACCCAGCCGACGGCGCCGCAGTAGGGGCCACGTGGCGCGGTCTCCAGGGCGGCGATGATCCGCAGGGCGCTGGACTTGGGGGCGCCGGTGACCGAGCCGGGCGGGAAGGCGGCGGCCAGCAGCTCCGGCCAGCCAGCGTCGCGGCGCAGTTCGCCGCGGACCGTGGAGACCAGGTGGACCAGGCCGGGGTGCTTCTCCACGGCGCACAGGTCGGGGACGGTGACGGTGCCGGTGGCGCAGACGCGCCCGATGTCGTTGCGGACGAGGTCCACGATCATGACGTTCTCGGCGTGGTCCTTGGGCAGGAGGTCCGCCTCGGTGCGTCCGGTGCCCTTGATGGGCCCGGACTCGACGACCCGGCCGTCGCGGCGCAGGAAGAGTTCGGGGGACGCGGTGGCGATCTCCACGCCGTGCTCGGGAAGCCGGATCGTTCCTGCGTACGGCGCCGGGTTGCCGCGGGCCAGCAGCGCGGTGAGGGCGTCCACGTCGGCGCCAGGGCCGACGGGGGTGGAGAGAACACGGCAGAGGTTGGCCTGGTAAACGTCGCCGGCCGCGATGTGCTCGCGCACCCGCCGGACGCCCGCGGTGTAGGCATCGCGGTCCAGGGAGGACGTCCAGTTGCCGGCCGCGGGGCCGCGCCAGGCGCCGGGAACAGGGGTCGGCACCGGCTCCTCGCGCACGTCCCGGAAACGGGCGCAGGTCAGCCTGCCCTCGAAGTCGGCGCAGACGGCCCAGAACCCGGTGGAGTCCAGGGCCGCGGGGTCACCGGTGACGTCGAGGAGGCCGGTGGCGACGCGGCTGCCGAAGCGGGCGAGAGGTGGCGGGCGCAGCACGCTGCCGAGTCTAGGCGGGTGTCGTCCGGGTGACGTCGCCGCGTCCGGAGGGTGTGCTGGTCACGGGTTCTTCCGGTTCGCCAGCCATGCGCCGGCCCTGACGCGGCCGCGGCGTCCGGTGCACTTCCGTCGGATGGGGCGCAGCACGCTGCACAAACGCGTTTTTGTACTGGACCGGGAATCCGCTAGAGTTCAACACGTCGCCGGGACGCCTCAGCGGACCGTGCCGACAGGCGGACGTAGCTCAGTTGGTAGAGCGCAACCTTGCCAAGGTTGAGGTCGCGAGTTCGAGCCTCGTCGTCCGCTCGAAGGAAGTCGGGGGGTCCTGGTCCCCTGCACTCCTGGTGGAGTGGCCGAGAGGCGAGGCAACGGCCTGCAAAGCCGTCTACACGGGTTCAAATCCCGTCTCCACCTCCAAGGACGATTAGCTCAGCGGGAGAGCGCTTCCCTGACACGGAAGAGGTCACTGGTTCAATCCCAGTATCGTCCACTGGTCCACGAGGGCTCCGGCCCACGCGGATCCCGGCCCTTGGGGCACCCGCGCGATTAGCTCAGCGGGAGAGCGCTTCCCTGACACGGAAGAGGTCACTGGTTCAATCCCAGTATCGCGCACGCAGTACAGCAGTACCGCATCACCGCAGTACCGAGGACGATTAGCTCAGCGGGAGAGCGCTTCCCTGACACGGAAGAGGTCACTGGTTCAATCCCAGTATCGTCCACAGTGGATGTACGAGACGAAGCCCCGGCCGGATGGCCGGGGCTTCGTTCGTCGTATTGTCTCCCGCTGGCTCAGCCGGCTCAGCGGGAGAACTGCCAGCTCAGCTGGAGAACAGCATGTGCCCGAAGCTCTTGTGCCGGTGGTGACCGCCGTAGTGGCCACCGTGGCCGCCGTGCGGGGCGCCCCAGGCGGGGGCGGGCGGGGCCGGGTACGCCTGCGGGGCGGGCGGCGGCGGGGCGGGCTGGGACCACTGGGACTCGACACGCGTCAGCGCCTCGAGCTCGCCGTAGTCCAGGAAGATGCCGCGGCAGCCGCTGCACTGCTCGATCTGGATGCCATTGCGGTTGTACGTGTGCATCGGTGCATGGCACTTCGGACACTGCATGGTCGGCCTCAACTCCTCGCCGTTCGGTGCTGCTTCGTTCGCCGCAGCTTCGTTCACCCAGGACAGACTCCGTCCGGCCCGCGGTCGGTTGCACCCTACTCGCGGAAAGCGCTGTTGCGCTGGGGCGGATGAGCCCCCATCCGGTCACATGCGTCGATCACGCACTGCTCCACCTCGTCCGGTACGCGTCCCGCCGCGACCGCCTTGGCGACGGCCAGGGCGGCGGTCTGCACGGTGAGGGCGCGGGCTGCCACGTCCAGGGCGGGCCATGGATCACCGTCCGCGGGTACGGCGGGACCGCCGGCGGCGCGGTAGGCGGTCAGGAAGCGGGTCCACTCGTCGGGCGGGAGCAGCCCGCAGGCGTACCAGGCGGCCGGGCGGGCCAGGTCCCAGGCAGCCACGCCGGTGCCGAGGTCGTCGACGTCGATCAGCCGCCACGGGCCGTCCGGGACGGGGTGGCGCACGAGCTGGCCGAGGTGCAGATCGCCGTGGCAGAGGGTGGCGGTGTCCGGCATGGGCGCCTCGGCGCGGGCCCAGGCGGGCAGGGCGGCCCAGGCGCGCAGCACAGGGGCGGTCGCGGGATGCGGTCCCGCCGCCCTGAGCCGCGCGATCGCCCGCGCCGCCTTCGCCGGGCCGCGCATCGGGGGCAGGGGCGTGGTCACGGGGGTGCGGTGCAGGTGGGCGAGGAGGGTGGCCGCGGCCTCCCAGGGTGCGGCGTCCGGGTCGTCCGGGGGCACGGGGGTGCCGTACGGCCAGAAGGTCAGCAGTCTGTCGTCGATCGCGGCCGGGGTGGTGCCGAGCGGGGCGAGCAGCACGTGCGGGAGTCGTGCGGCGACGGTGAGGCGCAGGGTCAGGTCGGCGGGGTCGGTGTGGGGGGCGTGGGCCTTCGCGACGGTGGTGGTGTGCCGGACGACTGTGGCGTCGGGGCGGTCGGCGAGTGTGAGGGTTGCGCCGCAGGTGCCGGCGGTACCGGCGGTGCCGCAGCCGCCGGGTTGTGCGTGGGCCGCGGCCCTGGCCTGCTCTGCGAGCGCGGGGAGCAGGTCTGCGGTCATTAGTCTCCCCCTGGTTTCTGGGTTCTGGGTTCGTACGGGTACGGCTCTGGCGAGGAGCTTACGGCGGGGTGGGGACGGGGGCGTTCTGGCGGGGTCTGCGGTCCCGGCAGGTGTTTACTACCGGCGTCGTCGCGGTGCCGGGGCTGGGGCGCGGGCCGGGGTTGCGCAGCCCGGCGCTTGGCGGGGTGCCGGGGTCGGGGCTCAGGCCGGGGTTGCGCAGCCCGGCGCTGGCGGGGTGCCGCCCGCGCCCACCCGTGCCGCCCGTGCGGCACGACTGCCCGCGGGTACGCGGGCACGGCGGGCGCGGTTACGCAGGCGCGGTTACGCAGGCGTGGTGACGCGGTGACGCGGGCGCGGCGGTTCGCGGTGGCAGGGGCGCGGTGACGCAGGCGCGGCGGCGCAAGCGCGGCGGTTCGCGGTGGCGGGGGCGCGGTGGCCTGCGGTACTGGGGGCGGGACTGCGGTTGCGAGGTGGGCGGGGTTGGCGGTGGCCTGTGGGCAGCGCATCCGCGTCCGGGTACGGCAATGCCGGCGCAGCTCCCCAGCTGCGCCGGCATTTTTGCCGTCCGCCGCACCCCCGTCCCCACGGGGTTTCATGGGTGGATGTCCCCGCCCGGACCGCTCTTCCGGGCCTGGGGTCGCCTCTCAGCGCCCCAGCATCACACCCACGGACGACGCCTGTGTGGCCACTGTCTCCCAGCCGTCGAAGACGACGAGGAGCAGGGCCGCCAGGGGGAGGGCCATGAGCGTCGCCACCAGGGGGTGGCGGCGGCCCTGACGGCTGGGGCGGAACGCGGTGCGTCCCTGCGGGTGGAGCATGGTCCGCGGTGCCGTGAAGGCCATGGTCCCTCTCCTGACCGATCTCGGTGTGTCCTTCGTTTTTTGGCAGCGGCGGGTGTCTGACCTCGGGGGACGAGTGCTGCACCCGCCGCTTGACCTCAAATCTAGGCGCGGGATCCCCGCAGGTCGTCATGCCTTCGTACCCATTGACGGTTCTCCCGGAGGATGAGCCGTCACCCGCTGTGTACTCCCCTGGGTGGAGACGGGGTCCTAGGTCTCGGGGTCTTCCCTGAGCCGCTGCCCCGTGTGTCCCTGCTTTTCCGAGCTGTCCGCACGGGGCACGGGCTGCTCCACCAGGGCCAGGACCCGGTTCGCCATGAAACGCGCGGTGCGCACGACTGTGCCGCTGCGGGTGACTTCGCTCACTTCGACCACGCCCCGGCGTACCGCCGTCTCCACCCGGCGGCCCGCTCGGCTCGCCACCACCTCGTATGTACGCGTCGTGTCACCCGCGTCCACGACTATCTCCACGCGGTCACCCTTCACGGGTCCAATCCCCCTTCCGCGTCGACTGGTTGAGATCACGGGCAGGTCAAGGCCCGCCCGTTCGCACGCTTGCTGACCACTCTTCAAGTCTCCCATCCGGCACTGACAATCGATCGGGACGAGAGGGCGCGGCCTATGCCCGCGGGCGGCCGTGGAAACGTAAGCTGTGGCACGTCATACGGACCGGGCAGCGGGGATGAACATGGCGATGATGCGCCTGAGGCGCGAGGACCCGCGCGTCGTCGGCTCGTTCAGGCTGCACAGACGGCTCGGCGCGGGCGGAATGGGCGTCGTCTACCTGGGCTCCGACAAGAAGGGCCAGCGGGTCGCGCTGAAGGTCATCCGGCCGGATCTCGCGGAGGACCAGGAGTTCCGGTCGCGGTTCGCCCGCGAGGTCTCGGCGGCCCGGCGCATCCGCGGCGGCTGCACCGCGCGGCTCGTCGCCGCGGACCTGGAGACGGACCGTCCGTGGTTCGCCACACAGTACGTACCCGGCCCCTCGCTGCACGACAAGGTCAACGACGAGGGCTCGCTGCCCGCCGCGGAGGTCGCCTCGATCGGGGCCGCCCTGTCGGAGGGGCTGGTCGCGGTCCATGAGGCCGGGGTCGTGCACCGGGACCTGAAGCCCTCCAACATCCTGCTGTCCCCCAAGGGGCCGCGGATCATCGACTTCGGCATCGCCTGGGCCACCGGTGCCTCCACGCTGACGCATGTCGGCACGGCGGTCGGCTCGCCCGGCTTCCTCGCGCCCGAGCAGGTGCGGGGCGCTGCCGTCACCCCGGCGACGGATGTCTTCGCCCTCGGCGCCACCCTCGCCTACGCCTGTACCGGCGACTCGCCCTTCGGGCACGGCAGTTCCGAGGTGATGCTGTACCGCGTGGTGCACGAGGAGCCTCAGCTGCACGGGGTGCCCGACGCGCTGGCCCCGCTGGTCGCCGCGTGTCTCGCGAAGAACCCCGAGGAGCGTCCGAGCACGCTCCAGCTCTCCCTGCGGCTCAAGGAGATCGCCGCCCGCGAGGCGCAGGACTTCGCCGAGGTACGGCCGCCCGCGCCGCGCTCGGCGGAGGCGGACCGCCCGACCGGCCGGCTGATCGACGACACCTATCCGGAGACCCAGCGGGTGCAGCGGCGTCCGCAGGGCACCGGGCCGTCGTCGCGGGGCGGTACCGGATCTTCGTCCTCTCGGGGAGGTACGGGGTCCTCGTCCTCGCGGGGTGGTACGGGCTCGTCCTCGCGGAGCAATCCGGTGCCGCGCGGCAGTGTGCCGTCCCGGCCGGGCGGCTCCCGGCCGACCCCGGCTCCGCGCGGCAGCGGCGGCGGGAACGGGAGCGGTACGCGCGGGGGTACCGGCAGCCGTACGGGGCCGCGCAGCGGTGCCGGGCGCCCGCGCGGCACCGGGACCGGGCTGCGGCCCGCCAATCCCCGGTTGCTCAGACAGCGGCTGGTCGTCTTCGTGGTGGTGACGTTGCTGGTCGCCCTCGGTATCGCGGTCGCCCAGGGCTGCTCCGGCCCGGCGCACGGCCTCGGCGACGACCACGCGCCGCAGCGCCAGGAGCAGCAACTGGAGTCCGGGGCGTAGGCGGAGGGCACGCTTCCGGTGTCGGTGTCGGTGTCGGTGTCGGGACTGCCGTGGGCGGACGGCGCATCCCAAGTCTCCTGTCAGTCGCCGGCGGTCAGCGCGGCGGCGGCCCGGAGGCGGGCGCCGTTCGCCTGCTTGAGGGTCGTCAACTGCCCGGAGTTCTGGGCGATCAGCTGCTTCTGGTAGGCGGACTCGACCGAGAACCAGACGCCCACCAGGTTGGTGTTCTTCTTGCACCGGATGTCGGTCGTGGCGGTGTCGATCGTCCGGGCGCTCGTACTGCCGGTGAGACCCGGATCGGCCAGCGGGGCGAGGGGCTCGGTGTAGTCGTATCCGCTGTCAGCCATGCAGCCGGACCATGCCCGGATCGATTTTCTCACCCGGGAATCGGACTTCGACCGGTCGAAGGACTGGAACGACAGTTGCTGGGCCAGGCCCGGGTCCGTTCCCGCGGGCGCGGCGGTGCCCAGGGACTGGTCGGCCTGGGCCACGCAGCCGCCGTCGGGAACCTTGCGCCCCTTGATCCTGGATCTTCCCTTGCCGAACAGAACGGTCTGCGCGTCGACGCCGAGTCTCGGTTGTGCGGGGGGTTTCTGCAGGGCGGGGTCGCGCTTGCCCAGCCCGTAGCCGTATGCGACGGCGTCCGACGCGTCGGTGATCCCGTATCGCCGTTCGGTGGCGCTGCGCGGCCCGTAGTCAGCGGCGGGCTGCTTGACCGAATAGCCGAATCCGTACTTTCGCATGCACCGGTCGATCAGGACGACCCGGGCCCGGTCCAGCTCACGCAGTTGGCGGGCGGTGAGCAGATAGTCCTGGAGCGGGAGCCGGAGATCCGCGGCGGCGACGATCCGGGGAATGTCCCGAACCGCCGGTTCGGAATTGTTCTCGTTCTTCGAGTCGGGAGAGCAGGAACTGATCGCGGTGAGTACGAGAAGGGCGGACACTGCCGGCCCGGCCCGCCCTAACACCGATCTTACGAGTGGTCTGCGAAGGTGGAAAGGCATCGTGAACTCCGCGATGGTCTGTTCGGAACAAACAGTCGGGTGTCCTGCCCAGCTGCAATGGGCAGGACACCCGACCTCGTGCGGTGTTTCCTGCTGTGCGGCGGTGCCGCCTCAGTTCGGCGGCGGGATCAGCGTCAGCTGAAGTACGCCGAGGACACCGTGTTCTTGTAGGTCGCGTTCAGGTTGCCGTACCCGCCCGGCGAAATGAATCCGCAGGACCCGCTGTAGTTGTAGCCGGTGCACACCCACCAGGTGTAGGTGTCGCGGTTCCAGTCCGACTCGGTGTTGTTGTCGGCGTGGATCGTGGTGCCGGGGAAGTTGTCGTTGCTGAGGTCGGAGTCGGAGAAGTACAGGTCGATGACCGGCGTCCCGTAGTTGGCGAGGTAGTAGAGCCCCAGCTCGCCGACCTCGACGACGCCGTTCTTGCCGGTGGCGGCGGACGCCGGTCCGGCACTCGCCATTCCGATTCCGCCGAGTGCGGCGATCACCGCACCGGTCGCGGCGGCGCGGCGGAGCTGCCGCATGAATGTCGTTCGCACGATTGTTCCTCCAGGATTCGAGCCTTGCTGGCGTTACTCCGTCCCGTCCAGGAGTGCCAGGTATAGCAATGGCACCAGATCGTGCAGTGGGCAGCTATTGGCCGTTGGGACAGTTCTGCACGTGGTAGACGTAGGACACCAGTCCGGCCTGAAATCGCCCGGCGACCCCAAGCTTTGCCACGATGCTGGCAATATGGGCCTTGACTGTACGCTCGGTGATGCAAAGAGCGCGGGACACGTCACGGTTGGACGATCCCGTGGACAACAACCGGAACACATCCCACTCGCGTGCGCTCAGCAACTCGACTCTTTTGAGCACGGACACTTCGTCGGCCTGCCACTTGGTGCAATGCAACCGAACGAGTGCACAGCTCTGACACCCCTGAGAAACGTTCATTCTTCCCCCGGTTCTTCGGTTCCTTGGGGTCCACAACCGGGTCGGGGCTGCACCCAAAGCCACCGGGCCCCCGCGACACCTCAGAAGGGACCCCAATTCAGGCTACAGACAGGGATAAAGGCCGCGCCAGAAAAAGTAATAGATCCACAAAATCCACTGTTTCAGTTCTATTTTTTTCGGTCATCATCGAGAGACTGTTCGGGCAGCGCGACCCGGACCGTAAGCCCTCCTCCGGTACGCGGCACGGCGCTCGCCTCGCCGCCGTGCGCGCGGGCCACCGAACGCACGATGGACAGGCCCAGGCCCGTGCCCTGCGCTGATCCGACCCGGTCGTCGAGCCTTCGGAACGGTTCGAAGAGCGCGGGGACCTCGTACGGCGCCACCTCGGGCCCGCTGTTGTCCACCGTGAGGCGGACGGTGTCGTCGCCGTGGCCGCCGCAGACCACGCGTACCCACCCGCCGTCGATGTTGTACCGGAGGGCGTTCTGCACCAGGTTCTGCGCCAGGCGCTCCAGCAGCACCGGATCCCCCTCCACCGGTGCCGGGGCTGCCTCCAGAGTCAGCGTCACCCCGGCTCGCCGGGCATCCGGCTGGGCCAGGTCCGCCACCCGGCGCACCACCGCGGTCAGATCGACCGGCACGGGATCGGCCACCGCGTGCTGGGACCGCGCCAGGGTGAGCAGCCCGTCGATCAGCCGCTCGTGGCGGGCATTCACCGCCAGCAGGTTCTCGCCGAGCTGGGCGATCTGAGGCGGGGCGCCGGGTCGGCCCATCGCCACCTCCAGCAGCGTTCGGTTGATCGCCAGCGGGGTCTTCAGTTCGTGGGAGGCGTTCGCCACGAAGCGCTGCTGCCCTTCGAAGGCGGCGTCCAGCCGGCCCAGCATGTCGTCGAAGGTGTCGGCGAGTTCGCGCAGTTCGTCGTGTGGACCGGTCAGCCCGATCCGCTCGTGCAGGCTGCGGTCCGCGACCCGTCGGGCGGTTGCCGTGATCCGGCTGATGGGGCGCAGGGTGCGGCCGGAGACCAGCCAGCCGATCAGCAGTCCGCCGGCTGCGAACAGGCCGAGGGCCACCGAGCCGCCGACGAGGAGCGGTTTGAGCGTCCGCTTCCGGAAGTCGGCGCGGAGCTGCTGTGCGGCCGCGCGCACCTGCTCCTTGTACGCGGTCAGGTCCTCGTTCCCTGAGCTCCCCGACGAACCGCCGCTCGACGCAGGACCACTCGGCACGGAACCAGGTGCGTTGCCCACGCCGGTACGTGAAGACGGGGCGGCGTCCGGCACCTTCGCGGGAGCGGTGGCGGATACCCCGGGAGGCGGGTACACGGACGAGATGTCGATCGGCTGGGTGGCGATGATCCGATCCAGCATGACGTACGTGACCAGCAACAGCGTGACGCCGGAGAGCATCACCAGCCCGCCGTACAGCAGGGTCAGCCGGACGCGGATGGTCCGCTTCGGCGGATCCACCACGCCCCGGGCCACACCTGGGTTCCTGCGGCGGCCGGAACCGCTCAGGGAACCGTTCACGGGATCTGGTATCCGATGCCCGGAACGGTCTGCACGACCTGCGGCGGGCCGAGCTTGCGGCGCAGAGTCATCACCGTGACACGTACGACATTCGTGAACGGGTCGATGTTCTCGTCCCAGGCCTTCTCCAGCAGCTGCTCGGTGCTGACCACGCTGCCTTCCCCGCGCAGCAGCTCTTCCAGTACGGCGAACTCCTTGCGCGACAGCCCCACGTACCGCCCGTCCCGGTAGACCTCCCTGGGCCCCGGGTGCAGCGAGATTCCGGCGCGCGTGAGCACCGGTGGGGAGGCGGGGCGGGCCCGCCGCCCCAGTGCCCGGACACGGGCGACCAACTCGCCGAAGGCGAACGGCTTCGGCAAGTAGTCGTCGGCGCCGAGGGAGAGCCCGGCGATCCGGTCGGCGACCTCGCCGGCCACGGTCAGCATCAGGATCCGGGTGTCGTAGCCCTTCTCGACCACCGCGCGACACACCTCGTCGCCGTGCACCCGAGGCAGGTCCCGGTCCAGCACGAGAACGTCGTAGTCGTTGACGCCCAGCCGGTCCAGAGCCGCGGCGCCGTCGTAGGCGACGTCCACCGCCAGCGATTCCCGCCGCAGTCCTTCCGCGATCGCCTCGGCGAGCAATTCCTCGTCCTCGACAACGAGTACGCGCACGGCAGCCCACCTCCCCCTCAGTCCCGGGCAATATTGGCCGAGCATGTATAAGACGCCCATAAGCACCAGTCCTGACAGTGGATTTACAGGCCGTCAGATGTCCTCTCTACCGCAAGTACCGCAAGTACCGAAAACACGGGGGACATCTGATATGACCGGACACAGCATGAACCGCGTGCGCCACGCGGGATCACTCACCGCCGCACCGCTGCTCGCCCTCTTCCTCGGGGTCGTCGGCTGCAGCGGGTCCGACGACGGGCCCCGGGTGGCCACCGCCAAGAAGTCGGACGGTGCCGGCCGCTCGCAGAGCGACGACGACCAGGCCCAGAAGTACGCCGCGTGCCTACGCGGCCAGGGCGTGGTGATGAGGGAGACGTCCCAGGGCACGGCCGAGGTCGACAAGGAGAAGACCTCGATCGAGAAGATCAAGTCGGCGACCGAGAAGTGCCGCACGCTGCAGCCCGCCGCCTCCGCGCCGCCCATGCTGTCGCCCGAGGACATCGACAAACGCGGCCGGTACGCGGCCTGTGTCCGCGAACACGGCCTGTCGGCCTACCCGGACCCGAACCCGCAGACCGGCGAGTCCGAGCTGAGCACCGCCCTCGCCAAGCGGATCAAGACCGACCCGAAGGCGCGCAAGGCACTCGAAGCCTGCCGCAACCTCCTGCCGCGGACCGGCGGTGGGTCGGTGAACGGCGGATGACGGCAGTCGGACGGCGCAACCCTCGTACGCGAATCCTGGTCGGCGGGACGGTGGTGGTGGCCGTCGCGACGGTCACGACGGCGGCCCTCGGTTTCGGCGGCGGGAAGCCCGGTGCCGCTCCACCCCGCGACATGCCCGCCGCCACCGCCCACGTCGTACGTCGCACCCTCACCGACGAGACGAGCCTGTCCGGTCGGCTGGACTACGGCGCCGCCGCCCCCATCGTCTCTAGGGCGACGGGCACGGTGACCTGGCTGCCGCCGGTCGGAAGCCTCGTCGGGCGCGGCGGTACGCTGCTGCGCGCCGACGACAGACCGGTGCTGCTGCTCTACGGAGCGCTGCCGATGTACCGCGCGCTCGCAAAGGGCGCCAAGGGCGCGGACGTGCTCCAGTTCGAGAGCAATCTGCGGGCGCTCGGCTACACCGGCTTCACCGTGGACGAGGAGTTCACCAAGTTCACCGCCGCCGCGGTGAAGCGCTGGCAGCGCGACCTGGGGCTGCCCAGAACCGGTTCGGTCGGCGTGGACCAGGTGATCTACGGTCCTGGCCAGGTGCGTGTCGCGCAGCATTCTGTCCGCCTCGGCGCGTCGGCGGGCGCCCAGGTGCTCACCTGCACCAGCACCACCAAGGTCGTTACGGCCGACGTCCAGACCACCGACGCCGGCTGGGCAGTCAGAGGGACGAAGGTGCAGGTCAAACTGCCGAGCGGTGCGTCGCTGGAGGGGACGGTGGCGGCAGTGGGTGATGGGCAGACGGAGGGATCGGGGGATTCGGGGGGATCGGGGGGATCTTCGGGCGGGACGTCGGGCGGGCAGGGCTCGGACGGCGGGTCAGGGTCCGGGAGCGGGTCCGGGTCCGGGTCCGGAAGTGGAAGCGGAAGCGGGAGCGGGTCCGGATCCCGGGACGACACCGTCACGGTCACCATCACCATCGCCAAGCAGAACGCGCTGAGTGGGACGGACCCGGGAACGGTCGACATCCGGTATACGGCCGAACGGCGCGAGAACGTCCTGGCCGTCCCGGTGGTGGCGCTGCTCGCGCTCGCGGAGGGCGGCTACGGCCTTGAGGTCGTCGAGAACTCCGGTGCCGGCACCGGACCTCGTACGCGCATCGTGCCCGTTCGGACCGGGCTCTTCGCCGAGGGCCTGGTCGAGGTACGCGGCCCGGGGATCAGCGCCGGTGCGACCGTGGGGATGCCGGAATGAGTTCCGTGACGAGCCCCACGGCGGACACCGTGGCGAATGTGGCCGAACTGCGCGGCGTGTCCAAGACCTACCCCGGCGGCGTCACCGCACTGCGCGGCGTCGACCTCGACATCGGTTACGGCGAACTGCTCGGCATCGTCGGCCCGTCCGGCTCCGGCAAGTCCACGATGCTGCACATCATCGGCACTCTCGATCAGCCCTCGTCCGGCACGGTGCGTATCGACGGGCACGATGTATCGTGCCTGACGGACCGTCAGTTATCGGCGCTGCGGGCCGAGCGGATCGGCTTCGTCTTCCAGCAGTTCCACCTCGCGGTGGGGGTTCCGGTCCTGGACAATGTCGCGGACGGGCTCCTCTACGCCGGTGTGACGCTGCGCGAGCGCCGCGCAGCCGCCGAGGCCGCACTGACCCGGGTGGGCCTCGGCCACCGGCTCGGCCATCTGCCGCACCAGTTGTCCGGCGGCGAGCGGCAGCGGGTGGCGATCGCCCGCGCGGTCGTCGGCGAACCCGCCCTGCTGCTGGCCGACGAGCCCACCGGCAACCTGGACACCGCAACCGGCGCCGGGTTGATGGACGTGCTGCGGGACCTGCGAGCGGGCGGTACGACGGTCGTCATCATCACCCACGACCGGGAGATCGCCGCGGCTCTGCCCCGTCAGGTGCAGGTACGCGACGGCCTGCTGACGGACGGCGCGGCGGCACCCGCGCCCGGCGCGAAAGGCGGCGCGTCATGATGAGCACACCTCGCAGACCGCAAGGGCGACAAGCACTCACCCCACCGTCCCACGCCCGGCTGCGCCCCGCCGACGTCGCCCGGATCGGCGCTTCCGGTCTGCGCGCCCGGCCGCTGCGGGTCTTCCTCTCCGCCGTCGGCATCGCGATCGGGATCGCGGCCATGCTCGCGGTCGTCGGCATCTCAGCCTCCAGCCGTGCCGACCTCGACCGCGCCCTGAACCGGCTGGGCACCAACCTGCTCACCGTCAGCCCCGGCACCACCATGTACGGCGCCGACGCCCGGCTGCCCAAGGCGTCGGTCCGGATGATCGACCGGATCGCCCCGGTCCGTTCCGTCTCCGAGGTCGGCATGATCGACGCGCATGTGTACCGCAACGACCATGTCCCCAGCGGCCAGACCGGCAGCATCGAGGTCCTGGCGACGCGCTCCGGCCTGCTGCGCACCCTCGGCGGCCAGGTCACCGCCGGCACCTGGCTGAACGACGCGACCGCCCGCTATCCGGCGGTCGTCCTCGGAGCGAAGGCCGCACGGCGGCTGGACGTGCGCACGCCGGGGGTGCGGATCTGGCTGGGCGGCGAGTGGTTCGGCGTCGCCGGGATCCTCGATCCCGTACCGCTGGCCAAGGAGTTGGACACGGCGGCGCTGGTCGGCTGGCCGGCCGCTCAGCGCTATCTGGGGTTCGACGGGCACCCGACCTTCGTCTACGTCCGGTCCGCCGAGTCGTCCGTGGAGGCCGTACGCTCCGTGCTCGCCGCCACCACCAACCCCGAGGCACCCAACGAGGTGCGCGTCTCCCGGCCCTCGGACGCGCTCGCCGCGCAGCGCGCCACCGACCGGACGCTGGGCGCCCTGCTCCTCGGGCTCGGCGCCGTCGCCCTGCTCGTCGGCGGCATCGGGGTGGCGAACACCATGGTCATCTCCGTGCTGGAACGCCGCCCGGAGATCGGCCTGCGCCGCTCGCTCGGCGCGAGCCGCGGCCAGATCCGGCTGCAGTTCCTCGCCGAGTCTCTGCTGCTGTCCACGCTGGGCGGGGTGGGCGGCGTAGTGCTCGGCATCGGGGTGACCGCGGGATACGCCGCCGCCCGGTCCTGGCCGACCACGGTCCCGGCCTGGGCGATGGCCGGCGGTCTCGTCTCGACCCTCCTGATCGGCGCGGTCGCCGGGCTCTATCCGGCCGTCCAGGCATCGCGGCTCTCGCCGACGGAGGCGCTGACCGCGCCGTGAGCGGATGCCGTCGTGCAGGACGGCCAGTGGTGGAAGCGACCCGTCGACGGGACCACTGTCGACGGGGCTGCTGTCGACGGGGCTACTGCGGCCTCGTCGCGTAGAAGGCCACGGCTGAGGCCGCGGCGACGTTGAGGGAGTCCACCCCTGCGGACATCGGGATCCGGACCCATTCATCAGCCGCGCGCAGGGCGTCGACCGACAGTCCGTCACCTTCGGTGCCGAGCATCAGGACCAGCTTCTCGTAGCGGCGGGCGGCCAGTTCGTCGATCGTGATCGACTTCTCGTTGAGGCACAGTGCAGCGGTCACGAAGCCGTGCTCGCGGAAGATCTCGACATCCTTCGGCCAAGAGGTCAGCCGGGTCCAGGGGACGTGGAAGACAGCGCCCATCGACACCTTCACGGCCCGCCGGTACAGGGGGTCGGCGCAGCGCGGCGTGAGGAAGACGGCGTCCACGCCCAGTGCGGCCGCGTTGCGGAAGGCAGCCCCCAGATTCGCGTGATCGACTATGTCCTCGAAGATGGCAACGCGCTGGCCTGCACCCTTCTGCGGACGCGCAGGCGGCGCAAGCAGCTCGGCCGCCGTCGGGAGGGGCTTGCGCTGCATCGAGGCGAGGGCGCCACGGTGCACGTGGTAGCCGGTGACCTGCTCGGCAAGCTCGGGGCTCACCGCGTAGACCGGGGCGGGGAGTTCGTCGATGACGTCGCGCATGACGTCGATCCACTTGGCCGAGAGCAGCATCGAGCGCATCTCGTAACCGGCTTCCTTGGCCCGTCTGATGACCTTCTCGCCCTCGGCGATGAACAGGCCCTCGGCGGGCTCGCGCTTGCGTCGCAGCTCTACGTCGGTCAGGCCCGTGTAGTCGGTGAGACGCGGGTCGTTCGGGTTCTCGACGGTGATGAGATCGGCCACAGGGTGATACTGCCTTGAACTGAGTACGGTGCCAACGGCTGGGAACGGATTGTGTTACCGGCGGTTACGCCACCGGCGGCGGGCCCACGGCGACGACCTGGCCGACGACGATGACCGCCGGGGGCCGTACATCCTCGGTGACGACGGCCCGGGCGACCGTGGCGAGGGTCGCGTCGACCCGGCGCTGCGCGGCCGTGGTGCCCTCCTGGACCAGCGCGACAGCGGTGTCGGGGGACTTGCCGTGCGCGACGAGCGTTTCGGCGATCTTGCCGATCTTGTCGACGCCCATGAGGATCACGAGGGTGCCGGTCAGCTTGGCGAGGGATTCCCAGTCCACCAGGGAGCGCTCGTCGTCGGGGGCGACATGGCCGCTGACCACGGTGAACTCATGGGCGACACCCCGGTGGGTGACGGGTATCCCGGCCGCGCCGGGCACCGAGATCGAGCTGGAGATGCCGGGAACGACCGTGCACGGGATGCCGGCCTCGGCGAGCGCCAGCACCTCCTCCATACCGCGCCCGAAGACATATGGGTCGCCGCCCTTCAGGCGCACCACCGACTTGCCCTGCTTGGCGTGCTCGATCAGGGCGTTGTTGATGGCCTCCTGGGCCATGAAGCGACCGAACGGGATCTTCGCCGCGTCGATCACCTGGACATGCGGCGGCAGTTCGGCGAGCAGGTCGCGCGGGCCGAGGCGGTCGGCGATGACGACGTCGGCTTCGGCGAGCAGCCGGCGGCCCCGGACCGTGATCAGGTCAGGGTCACCGGGACCGCCGCCGACCAGGGCGACTCCGGTTGTGCGGGTGCGGTGGTGGGGCGCGACGAGGGTGCCGTCCCGCAGTCCCTCGACGACCGCGTCCCGTACGGCTGCGGTGTGCCGGGGGTCGCGACCGCTCGCGTCGGTGGTGAGCACGGCGACGGTGACGCCCGCGCTGTGTCCGGTGGCCGGGGTCCACGCGGTGGCCGCGTCGGCGTCGTCGGCCCGGACGCACCACACGCGGTGCCGCTCGGCCTCGGCGGAGGCGGCGGCGTTGACGGCGGGGTCGGAGGTGGCGATCAGCGCGTACCAGGCGTCTGCCAGGTCGCCGTCGGCGTAGGGACGTTTCTCCCAGGCGATCTCACCGGCGTCCCCCATCGCCTCCACGGACGGTGTCGCCTCCGGGGAGACAAGGCGCACGTCGGCGCCTGCCGCGACGAGTGCCGGCAGGCGTCGCTGGGCGACCTGTCCCCCTCCGACGACCACCACCCGGCGACCGGAGAGACGGAGGCCCACGGGGTAGGCGGGGTGTTCGGCCATGGAGGTGCGGCTCCTCTTTTCGGCGGGTGCGTTGCCCTTGCGGTTTGGCAGGGTTTTCGGCGAGCCAGCTCTGACGTGCGGATTTTACTTGGGGCGGTGGGGGTCTGGCGTGTGCGGTACGGCTGGCCGCCGTTTTGGGGGTGTACGGGTGCGGCGCCGTCGTGGTTTCTCGCGCAGTTCCCCGCGCCCCTCAGGGGGGTTGGGCGAGCCCCAGTGATCGGCGGGCCGGAGCACTGGCGGGCTGGGTGCGGCGCCGTCGTGGCTTGTCGCGCCCACGCGGCGGAGCCGCACATCGACACAGCCCCGCGCCCCTCAGGGGGTTGGTGCGAGCCCGTTGATCGGCGGGCCGGAGCACGTGCAGGCCGGGTGGGCGGTGTCTGTCCCAGCCTGGCCGGCGATTGAGGACCAGGCCCGTTCAGGGCCGGGCGGGGGGCTGGGGGCGGAGCCCCCAGGAGTGGAAACGGGAAAGGGCGGCGGGGGCGAACAAACCCGTCGGGCCGCCCCCGCCCCGCCCAGCCCCCACCACCGGCCGGGGCTACTTCTCCGTCACGCCCGCCGAGTCGAACGTGGCCACCTCGTGCATCGCTCGGGCTGTGCTCTGGACCAGGGGGAGGGCCAGGAGGGCGCCGGTGCCCTCGCCGAGGCGGAGGTCGAGGTCGACCAGGGGGCGCAGGCCCAGTTTGTTGAGGGCGGCCACGTGGCCCGGTTCGGCGCTGCGGTGGCCCGCGATGCAGGCCGCCAGGACCTCCGGGGCGATCGCGCGGGCGACGAGCGCCGCGGCACCCGCGCTGACGCCGTCCAGGATCACCGGCGTACGCAGGGAGGCGCCGCCGAGCAGCAGGCCGACCATCGCCGCGTGCTCGAAGCCGCCCACCGCCGCGAGGACGCCGATGGGGTCCGCCGGGTCCGGCTGGTGCAGTTCGACGGCACGCCGGACGACCTCTGTCTTGCGGGCCAGCGTCTCGTCGTTGATGCCGGTGCCCCGGCCGGTGACCTCGGCGGCGTCGGCACCCGTGTAGACCGCGATCAGCGCGGCGGACGCCGTGGTGTTGGCGATGCCCATCTCACCGGTGAGCAGCGTCTTGTTGCCCGCCGCCACCAGGTCCCGCGCGGTCTCGATGCCGACCTCGATGGCCAGCTTGGCCTCCTCGCGCGTCATCGCCGGGCCGGTCGTCATGTCCGACGTCCCCGCCCGCACCTTCCGGGGCAGCAGCCCTGGTGTCGCGGGCAGATCGGCGGCCACACCGACGTCGATGACGCACACCTCCGCGCCCACCTGGCTCGCGAAGGCGTTGCAGACTGCTCCCCCGCCGAGGAAGTTGGCCACCATCTGTGCGGTGACCTCCTGCGGCCAGGACGTGACGCCCTGGGCGTGCACCCCGTGGTCACCCGCGAAGATCGCGACAGCCGCGGGCTCCGGGATCGGCGGCGGGCACTGCCGGGACAGACCCGCGAGCTGGGCGGAGATGATCTCCAGCATCCCCAGCGCCCCGGCCGGCTTGGTCATGCGCTTCTGCCGCTCCCACGCCTCGCCGAGCGCCTTGGCGTCCAGCGGACGGATCCCGGCGACCGTCTCGGCGAGCAGATCGTGCGGCTCCTCACCGGGCAGCGCCCGGCGGCCGTACGTCTCCTCGTGCACCACCCAGGACAGCGGACGGCGCTTCGACCAGCCCGTCTGCATCAGCTCGGGCTCGTCCGGGAACTCGTCGACGTAGCCCACGCAGAGGTAGGCGATGGCCTCCAGATGCTCGGGCAGTCCGAGGGCGCGGACCATCTCCCGCTCGTCGAAGAAGCTGACCCAGCCGACCCCGAGGCCCTCGGCGCGGGCGGCGAGCCACAGGTTCTCCACCGCCAGTGCGGCGGAGTACGGCGCCATCTGCGGCTGGGTGTGGCGGCCCAGGGTGTGGCGGCCGCCGCGGGTCGGGTCGGCGGTGACGACGATGTTCACCGGGGTGTCGAGGATGGCCTCGATCTTCAGTTCCTTGAACTGCTTCGCTCTGCCCTTCGGCAGTGATTTCGCGTACGCGTCACGCTGGCGCATCGCCAGTTCGTGCATGGTGCGGCGGGTCTCGGCGGACCGGATGACCACGAAGTCCCACGGCTGCGAGTGGCCGACCGAGGGCGCCGTGTGGGCCGCCTCCAGCACGCGCAGCAGCACCTCGTGCGGGATCGGGTCGCTGCGGAAGCCGTTGCGGATGTCGCGGCGCTCCCGCATGACCTTCAGCACGGCCTCGCGCTCGGCCTCGTCGTAGGCGGGCGCGGCCGGTCCGACCGGGCGCAGCGCTTCTGCCTCCGGCACGGGTTCCGCCTCCACCTCGGGTTCGCCCTGGACCTCCTCCTGGGCCTCGTGGGCCTCATGAGGCTGGTGGGGCTCCGCCTGCGGTGCCTCCTGCGGCTGCTCCTGCGCGGGGGCCGGGATGTCGATGACGTCCTCGTGCCCGCCCGCCGGGTCGGTGTCGGGCTCCGCGGTGCGCGGGGCCGGTACGGTGGCGGCCGGTTCCGGCGTCCGCTCCTCGTCCGCGGGCAGAATGATCGGCTGCGGCGGGGTGGGGGCGAGGTGCGGGGTCGTCGGCACGGTGCCCTCGACCGGCACGAACTCGCCCAGCGGCTGGCCCGGCTGGGGCTGCAGGGGGACACCACCAGGGAGCGGGGCCTCGGCGGGGGGCGCAACCTGCTCCGGGCCCTGTCCGGTCGACGGGTCGGCTGGGTCGGGGGCGGCAGCGGCAGCGGCAGCGGCAGCGGGCAGGGTCTGGGGGTCGTCCACGACGGGGGCGGCGGGCTCCTGCTCGGGGGCTGGTGCGGGCTGCGGGTCGGGGGCGGTCGCCTGTACGGCCGGGTCCTCGGCCGGGGGCTGCGGGTCCGGTACGAGTTCGGGTACGGGCGTCTCCTCGGCGGCGGGCGCGAGCTGCTGCTCCGGCGCGACGGGGGCCGCCTCCGGGGCCACAGGGGCGTACGCCTCCGGCGCCTGGGCCGCCTCGACGGGCGGCGCGAACTGGGGGGCCGCCGGGGCTTCCGCCACCGGCTCCTGCACGGCCTCCGGGGCCACCGGCGCCGCCTCGGGGGCCTGGCCGGGGTCGACGGGCAGCGCGGTCTCGTAGAGGTACGTCACCTCGGCCGCCGGAACGGGCGACACGGCCTGCTGCTGCACGGCGGCGGCCTCCTGGACCTGCCCGCTCTCCGCGCCCTCGGCCACCGGCGCGACCGGAACGCCCCCTAGCGTGTCACCGGCACCGAACTCGGCGCCCACCACACCGTCCGGCCCCACCGGCACCGCCCCCGGAGGCACCGCAACGGCTCCCGTCCCCGTGTCACCGGACTGCACCGGCACCGGCGCGGGCCCGCTCACCGCGCCCGGCGCGGCCTCCGCACCACCGCCGTACGCGACGTCGGCCACAGGGGCGCCGGGAACGCCGTAGCCCCCCTCCGGCCGGGCCGGAACCGGAGCAGCGGCCGGAATGCCCTGCGCACCCTGCGCAGCCGTACCGGGGTCCTGGACCTGGGCGACCGGCGCACCCACGGCACCCGCCGCCTCGGTCACAAGGCGAGCCATCGTGGCCTCGGCGGCACCCGGTGCCGCGGGCTCGACGGGCGCACCGAGCTCGACGGGCGCACCGGGCTCGGCAGGCACACCATGCACGGTCTCGGCCACCGGCTCGGCACCCGGCGCGACCGCTTCCCCGGTCTGCCCCCCGGGCTCCGCCTGCACCACGGCCTCGACCACCGGGGCCACTGAATCAACCTGAGCCACGACCTCGACCTGACCCACGACTTCAACCGGAGCCACAGCCGCCTCGGCCACCCCCACAGCCTCAACCGGAGCCACAGCCTCAACCGGAGCCGCGGCCTCAACCGCACCCACAACCTCGACCGGGCCCACAGGACCCACAGGACCCACAGGACCCACAGCCGCCTCGACCGGCCCCGCAGCCTCGGCCTGCGCCACCCCGGAAACCGGGGCGCCCGCCACGGCAGGCCCCTCCGGAGCCGAAGCGATCGAAGCAACCGAAGCCGCCGACACCGCCGCAGCGGCCGCCGCGGCCGACGGAACCGACGGGACCACCGGCACCGCGGAGACGCTGGGCGTCGCCTGTGCCCCGGCAGGCGTCTGCCCGGGTGCCGCATGAGCCGCGTGGGTGCCCGCCGCCGGAGCGCCCCATGGCACCGCACCCTGCGGCCCGCCCTGGGACGCCCCCGGATGTGCGGCGTCCAGGTACTCCGGGCCCGCCTGCGCGGGCCCCGGTCCGGGCGCCCGGTGGCGCGCCGGTGCCCCCGCCGGGCCGCGGTCGGCGAGGGAGCGGACCGGGCTGGCGGAGGTGCTGGGCATCGGCGGGCCCAGATGCAGCGGGCGGCGCGGGGTGACGGGCGGGACGGGCATACCGTGCGCCGGGGTGGGCGTGCGGACGGCGCTGACGTCGACGAAGCCGGTGTCACGGCCGCCGGTCTCGTGCGCGCCCGGCTCCAGGACGGTCTCCACGACCGGTTCCGGGGCGGGCGGCGCCACCTCGTTGCCCCATGCGCCCTGGGCACCCGGCAGCAGCAGCTCTTCGTCCTCGGCGGTGGTCTCGGAGAGGTAGGTGTACGCAGCGTGCGCGGGGACGCCCGGCTGTTCCACCATGCCTGCGCTCTCCGGCTGCCCGTCGCCCGGGACCTGGCCGGTGTCCGTCATGCGTACCCCTCGCCCATCGGTTTAGTGCTCCAACGACCTGCTACCGGGAACGGCGCACCGACCGCCCCGTGGAGAAGAACGAGCGGGCGTGCCCAGCGGCACGAACAACCCGCCCCCAAAAGGCGACAAAGCCATTCGGAGGCATTGTCGTGGCGTGCCGGCCGTCGTGACACCTCGATCCGCGACAGCCCGTTGTGGACTGCGCCACAGCCCGCCGCGGACCCGCCACGTCGCGTGTCCTCCGGTTTCCGCCGTACCACTGCCGACCCCAAAAGGAGCGTGTTTTCCGGACATTGACGAACGAAGTTCCGGGCCACACGAGCGGTGCAACGATCGGCCAGCCTACCGCGCGCAGTACGACAACAGGATCACGGGGGCGCAATCCGGAAGAAGCATCCGGCAACCGGACGGCGCGCTCATCGCGGCGGTTCGCGCCGTCCCAGTTCGCCGCTCAGCAGGAAGGCGACGCTCCGTTCCTTCTCCGTCCAGGCGCGGGTGTCGAGTGCCACGGACTGGAGGAGCGAGCACTCGACCCGGTAGCCGCGCTCGGTCAGGTCACGGCCGAGGAGCTCGGCCTCGTCGCGGGTGGCGGCGTGGGCGACGACGCGCTGCGGGCGGCGGTCGGCCACGGCGGCCACCACGGCCGCTCCCCCGCCGCCGACCCGGACGACGTCCGGTTCGGGCAGGTTCTCCAGGACGTGCGGCGCGGTGCCGCGCACCACCTGGAGCTGGACGCCGAAGCGGCGGGCCGCCGCCTCGGTGCGGGCGCAGGCCTCCGCGTCCCGGTCGACGGCGATGACGGCGGCGCCGCCGCGCGCGGCCTCGGTGGCGAAGGCGCCGCTGCCGCAGCCGATGTCCCAGACGAGGTCCCCGACGCGCGGGCCGAGCCGGGCGAGTTGGGCGGCGCGCAGCGGTTCCGTCTCGCCCTCGCCGAGCGTGCCGCCGTAGGCCTCGGCGGGCTGGGTCCAGCCGCGCGGTCCGGCGCCCGGGTCGCGCCCGTTGATCCAGCCGCCCTCGCCCGCGGCGGCCGGGCCGCCCCCGGTGCCGCCGACGACGATGACGACGTTGGGGTCCCGCCAGCTGTGGTCGGGGGCCTTGTCGGAGGTGACGACGGTGACCTGCTCACGCTCCGTGCCGAGTTCCTCGCAGATGACGAAGGTGCGGTGCACCCCGTCGAGGAGCAGCCCGAGTTCGGCGGGTCCGGCGCCGGGCGAGGTGAGGACGGCGACCTTGGGGTGGGCGCGGCACACATTGACCGCGCGGCGCAGGGTGCGCCGGTGGGCGACGACCACCTGGGCGTCGTCCCAGGGCATCCCGGCGCGGGCGAAGGCGGCGGCGACGGAGGAGACGGCGGGGACGACCTCGACCTCCAGGCCGAACTCGGGTGCGCGCAGGGTCCGTACGACGCCGAAGAAGCCGGGGTCGCCGTCCGCGAGGACGACCGCGGTGCCGCGGTGGCCCGCGAGGGCGCGGGCGGCGAGGGCGAGGCTGCCCAGCCGGATGCGCTCGGCCGTGTGCGGCACCTCGGGGAGCGCCAGATGGTGGGGGGCGCCCGCAACCAGGGTGGCGGCGCCGAGGGCGGCGCGTGCCGCCCCGTTCAGCGGTGAGCCGTCCCAGCCGATCACCGTGACCCGGTCGGCCATCGTCGTCAGTCTCCAGGTTTCGCGCGGGTCTCGGGGGCGGCCCGCGACTCGGGGCTGTCCGGCGGATGGTGCCGGAGAGGCGGGCTTGGTGAGCGTACCTGGTCGGCGGGGGCGGATGCGGCGGCGCCGGTCGCGCGCCGGGCGTTCAGTTCCAGTCGGCGTACGAGACGAATCCGCCGGTGTCGGTGAGTTGCTCCACGCCTTCGAGGTCCTCGGGGAGCAGGCTCCAGACGATGAAGTCGGTGCGGACGTCGGACCAGGTGCCGTCGTCGGCTCGGACATGGGCTATGCAGGCGTTGCGGAGAACGCCCTCGCTGACGCAGCCGATCTTCTGGGCGACCTGCTGGGCGGCGGCGTTGTCGGCGGCGGTGCGCAGTTCGACGCGTTCGAAACGCTGGGCGCCGAACAGCCACTGGGCGGTGGCGAGGGCGGCCTCGGAGGCGTAGCCCTCGCCGCGCGCCCAGGGGGCGACGATGCACGTCAGTTCGGTCGCGAGGACCCGCCAGTTGGTTCTGGTGAGCCGGACGACCCCGACGAGGCGCTGGGTGAGGAACTCGGCGACGGCGAGGTCGAGTCCGTGTCCCGCGGTGCGTTCGGCGGGGGCCTGTTCGGTGATCCAGGCGCGGGCCTGGTCCTCGGAGAACGGCTGGGGCAGGTCGGTCCAGGCGCCGACCTGCTCGTCGTTCATCATCTCGGACAGCGCGCGCACGTCGTCCTCGTCGAGGGGACGCAGCACCAACCGCTCCGTGCTGATGGAGATGTCGGGGAAGGTGCTCGTCATGCGCCGCTCCGTAACCTTCGGAAATCCTGGGGGGCTTGCGAACTGCCCAGCATGCAGCATGAAACCACTGAACGGCACGACGGGGTCCACTCAAGGTGAATGAGCGGACCCCGTGCGTGGCCGGACGCAGGTGCCCGGACGGCGAGCGGGTGCCGGGCGGCACGCGGACGCCGGACTGCGCGAGGATGCCGGACGGTGCGCGGCCGTCAGAAGGACGCGATGACCGAGCCCTGGTACTTGTCCTCGATGAACTTCTTGACCTCGGGCGAGGTGAGGAGCTTAGCGAGCTTCTTCACCCGCGGGTCCTTCTCGTTGCCCTTCTTGACGGCGAGGAAGTTGCCGTAGGGGTTGTTCTTGGCGGACTCCAGGACAAGGGCGTCCTTGGCGGGCTTGAGGCCCGCGGAGATGGCGTAGTTGCCGTTGATGACGGCGGCGTCCACGTCGTCCAGGGAGCGCGCGGTCTGGGCCGCCTCGACCTCCTTGAACTTCAGGCCCTTGGGGTTCTTGGCGATGTCCTGGGGGGTCGCCTCGTTGCCGGCGCCGGACTTGAGGGTGATGAGCCCGTTGTCGGCGAGCAGCTTCAGGGCGCGGGCCTCGTTGACGGCGTCGTTGGGGACCGCGACGGTCGCACCGCTCTTCAGCGCGTCGGCGCTCTTGACCTTGTGGGAGTAGAGGCCGAGCGGCTCCAGATGCACCGTGACCACGGGCACGATGTGGGTGCCGCGCTTCTTGTTGAAGTCGTCGAGGTACGGCTTGTTCTGGAAGTAGTTGGCATCCACCGAGCCGTCCTCGGTCGCCGTGTTGGGCACGATGTAGTCCTGGAACTCCTTGACCTCCAGGTCGAGGCCGGCCTTCGCCGCGAGATTCTTCTTGATGTAGTTCAGGATCTCGGCGTGCGGGGTGGGGCTGGCGGCGACGACGAGCGGGCCGCTGTAGTCGGAGGAGCCGGAGGAGTCCTTGCCCGAGCCGCAGGCGGTGAGCCCGAAGGTGAGGGCTCCGGCGGCGAGGACGGCGGTGGTGATCTTGGCGGTGTTACGCACGAAAAGTGCCTTTCCTTAAGGGTGGTGCGACCCCGTGATGGGTGTACGGGGACATTTCGGGGGTGGAGGTCAGGCGACCTCGGTGACGTCGGCGGCCGCTGGCTCCTTCGCCTTCAGCAGGCGGAGCTTCGGCGCCGGGCCGGAGTGGCCGCCTCGGCGGTGCAGGGAACGGGCGGCGAAGTCGCCGGCGAACTGGATGACTGAGATGACGACGGCGAGGATCCCCACCGTGATCCACATCAGCTGGGTCTCGAAGCGCTGGTAGCCGTAGCGGATGGCGATGTCGCCGAGTCCGCCCGCGCCGACGGTGCCGGCCATGGCGGAGTAGCCGATCAGCGCGACGATGGTGGTCGTGGTGCTGGAGATGAGGGAGGGCAGGGCCTCGGGGACGAGGACCTTGCGCACCACCGTCCAGGTGTTGCCGCCCATCGCCTGCACGGCCTCGACGAGCCCGCCGTCCACTTCGCGGACAGCCGTCTCGACCAGGCGCGCGAAGAAGGGGATGGCCCCGATGGCGAGCGGCACGATGGCGGCCTCGCGGCCGATGGTCGTGCCGGTGACCCAGCGGGTGAAGGACATCAGCGCGACCATCAGGATGATGAACGGCATGGAGCGGGCGATGTTCACGATCTGCCCGATCACCTTGTTCGCCAGGACGTTCTGGAGCAGTCCGCCGCGGTCGGTGAGGACCAGCAGGATGCCGAGCGGGAGTCCGCAGACGACCGCGATGAGGGTGGACCAGCCCACCATGTAGAGGGTGTCCCAACACGCCTGCGACAGCAGGGGCTGCATCTCCGACCAGTCGGTCCCCATCACTTGGCCTCTTCCTTCACCGGCGCGGGCGCCTGGGCCGCACCGTCGACGACATCGATCTGGAGGCCCTGCTCGCGCAGGAACCCGATGGGCACCACGTTGTCCTCGTAGCGGCCGGGCAGTTCGATGCGCATCCGGCCGATCTGGAGGCCGCCGACGGTGTCGATGGCGGCGCCGAGGATCGAGATGTCGATGTTGTAGGTGCGCGACAGGCGGGAGATGACGGGCCGGGTGGCGGCCTCGCCGTGGAAGGTGACGTCGACGACGGTGTGCTCGTCCCCGGTGCCCGTGCCGCGCACCGGGAAGAGGGCTGCGGCCAGTTGGGAGCCGGGGGTGGCGAGGAGTTCGCTGACGGTGCCGGACTCGACGATGTGTCCGTCCTCCATGAGGGCGGCCGAGTCGCACACGGTCTTGACCACGTCCATCTCGTGGGTGATGAGCAGGACGGTCAGGCCGAGTTGCCGGTTGAGGTCGCGCAGCAGCTGGAGGATGGAGCGGGTGGTCTCCGGGTCGAGGGCGCTGGTCGCCTCGTCGGAGAGCAGCACCTTCGGGTCGCCGGCCAGGGCGCGGGCGATGCCGACGCGCTGCTTCTGGCCGCCGGACAACTGGGCGGGGTACGCCCTGGCCTTGTCGGCGAGTCCGACCAGGTCGAGCAGTTCGAGCGCCTTGCGAGAGCGCTCCTTGCCGGAGGTGCCGAGGATCTCCAGCGGCAGTTCGACGTTGTCCTGCACGGTGCGGGTGGACAGCAGGTTGAAGTGCTGGAAGACCATGCCGATCCGGCTGCGCGCCCGCCGCAGCTCCTTTCCGGCGCGCGGCCCGCGCCCGGCGAGGGCGGTGAGGTCGCGTCCGTCGACGGTCACCGTCCCGGCGGTGGGACGTTCCAGCAGGTTGACGCAGCGGATGAGCGAGGACTTCCCGGCGCCGGACTGGCCGATGACGCCGTACACCTCGCCTTCACGGACGTGCAGGTCGACGCCGTCGAGGGCGGTGACCTCCCGGCCGCGGGAGCGGTAGACCTTGGTGAGGCCCGTTGTGGTGATCACGTGGGTTTCCGTCACTGTCGAGTGCGCTGGCGCGGGTGTGCCCGGGCGCACGGCTGCAGGCTTCGGGGCGCGGCACGTCGCTCGCCGTGGGCGATGGCGTCGGGGAGAACGTGTGCGCCGGTGCGGCAGCGGTCACGGACGCGGCGGGGCCGTGTCAGGACGTACCGGGGCGGGCTCGCTTCGGGGCGCGAGACTCAGAGGCGGTGCGGGGGCCCTCTAGAAGGCGCACATTCGACACATACAACGAGCACCGGGCGTCATGGTCGCCTCGGTCGCAGTGCTGCGGCAGCTCGTCGTGGTCATGCGATCAGTAAAGCAGACATACGGTGCCGGGAATCCGCCACTGTCCACATTCCGGACAGCCATGGACGGCCGCCGGATGCGCGCGGGGCACCCGCCGTACCCGCCCTTGACCAGTGCTGACGGGCCCGAACGGCCCTCCCGCCCCGGCTCTGTGGCCCTCCGCCCTGTGCCCCCGCTGTGGTCAACACCACGCACGGGAACGGCACGCAGGCCCGCGGCGGCCCGCAGCACACCGCCCGTGACCGGCCTCAGACACGGCACACCGCCCGTGACCCGCCGCGAGGACGGCACACAGCCCGTAATAAAGTCGCCCCATGCTCAATGCCCTGACGCTGGTCACCGGTGTCGCCGCGCTGCTGCTCGCCGCGTGGTGCGGCTGGGCGGCCCATCGCGACCAGCCGACGAAGGACTGGCACTTCATCGGCATGGCCGTGGTCTCGGTGCTGGCGCTGGTCCAGTTGGTGACCGGGATCGTGCTGCTGGCGCAGGGCGAGAAACCGGAACAGGGCACGACGATCTTCGTGGCGTATCTGCTGGGGGCGTTCGCGTGCGTGCCGGCCGCGGGATTCATGTCGCTGGCGGAGCGCACCCGCTGGGGCTCGGTGACGGTCGCCGCCGGGGGCGTGGTCCTGGCCGTGCTGGAGGTACGGCTCTACGACATCTGGGGAGGGTGAGTTGACCGCCACTCAGGACAAGCAGGACAAGCCGACGAGGACCCGCTTGATCAGCGGGCCGGGCATGCTGCTGGTCTGGCTCTACGGCGTGATGGTGGTCGGCGCGGTGTCGCGCTCGGTGTTCCAGATCGCCACCGACTTCTCCAGGGCCCCGCTCGCCTACACGCTCTCCGCGGTCGCGGGCGTGGTCTACGGCTTCATCACGTACTCGCTGGTCCGCGGCGGCGAGACGGCCCGCAGGGCGGCGCAGTTGTGCTGCGCCGCCGAACTCGCGGGCGTGCTGGTCGTCGGAACGTGGACCCTGGTCGAGCCCTCGGCGTTCCCGGACTCGACCGTGTGGTCCTTCTACGGCGCGGGGTACGTCTTCATCCCGGTGCTGCTCCCGGTCTCGGCGCTGTACTGGCTGCGGAGGTCCCGCACCTAGGGCCTGTCGTTTGGATCAGGTCGCGGGATACCGACGGTGCCTGTCCAGCACCGGGCAGCGGGGTCTGGTGCGTGCGGCTGCAAGGCGGAGGAGGGAGTCGACGCGGAGCGTCGGCGACCGACGACAACGCCGCAGACGTGCGTGCCAGACCCCGCGTCTGCGGCCTGATCCAAACGACAGGCCCTGGGCGCCGTAGCGGCGGGGTCGAGCGACGGGGGTCAGGCGGTGGCGGCGTACGTCTCGGCCGGTTTCTCCAGGACGATCATCGGTACGCCGTCGTGGCCCTTGGCGGTGCCCACGCGCTCGTAGCCGACGCTGCGGTACAGCCGCAGATTGCCCTCGCTGCGGTGACCGGCCTCCAGCCGGAACCGCTTCGCGCCGTGATCCGCCGCCAGCGCCACCTCGGCCGCGTGCAGCAGGCGGGCGCCCATGCCGTGGCCCTGGAGTCGGGGGTGGACACAGAGTTTGTTGATGACGGCGGCGCCGTCCTCCGTCACCGAGCCGTGCACCGAGCCGACCACTTCGTCGCCGAGCCGCGCCACGATGACGCAGTCTTCCGCGAGCTCGTGACGGACGGAGTCGAGGCTCTGCACGAGGGGGTACATGTGGTAGTTGCCGTACAGTGCCGCCTCGCTCTGGAAGCACAGGTACTGGAGCCTGAAGATCTGCTCCGCGTCTCGCTCGGTCGCCCCCGAGATGGTCACGCTCATGCCCATGCGCGCACGCCTCCCGTTCACCTGATCAGCTTGTTCAAACACTCCTATCCCCGGGGTGGAGGCCCGGCAACCGCCGCCGACAGCGGACCTGTCGGGCCTCACGGACATCTCACACATTCCACCCGTGAACATGCGTGTGACATAGCCGACGGGTGTGCCATCTCGCGCGGGACGAGGAGTTGTGCTGTGTACGGGAGCGAACGGCTCAGCCGCCGAGGAAGTCCGCGCGGGCAAGCACTCCGGTGTCCGCGTTGTCGGTGAAGACGCCGTCGATCCCGGTCGCGAAGTACGCCCTGAACGCGCCGAACGGGTCGCCGTACGCGTCCGCGGCCGTGCCCCGGCGGAACTCCGCGGGCAGGAAGGGGTTCTCGTTGCGCATGGTGTACGGGTGCAGCACCAGGCCCACCTTGTGGGCGTCGGCGACCAGCGTGGTGGGCGCGGCCAGGGTGCCGTCGGCGTTCTTCGGGATGACCAGGTCCAGGGTCGGGCCGATGCCCTGCGCGTAACCGGCGATCTCCCTGAGGCCCTTGGGCGTGATCAGGTCGGCGACGGTGCGCGCGTCGCCCGCCTCCACGAAGTCCCAGGGGCGGCTGCTCGCGGCGGACAGCAGGACCACGAGGGGGTTGCCGACAAGGGTGTCGAGACGCTGGATGCTGCTCGGTTCGAAGGACTGGAGGATCACCGGCGAGTTCCACCTGTCCTTGCCGTACTTGTGCAGCAGCTTGGCGACCCGCTCCTCGAGCCCCAGGCCAAGCTTGCGGAAGTACGTGGGGTGCTTGGTCTCGGGGTAGATCCACACCTGCCTGCCGCGCCTGCGGGTCTGCTCGTCCTGCCAGCGCAGCACCTCCTCGAAGGTGGGGATCTCCCAGCGGCCGCTGTACAGGGTGTTGTGCGGCCGGTTGGCCGGGATGCGCTCGACGGCGCGCAGCGTCTTCAGTTCGGCGAGCGTGAAGTCCTCGGTGAACCAGCCGGTCGCGGGAACGCCGTCCAGGACCTTGGTGGTCTTCCGGGCGGCGAACTCGGGGTGGTCGGCGACGTCCGTGGTGCCGCCGATCTCCGGCTCGTGACGGCAGACCAGATGGCCGTCCTTGGTCGGGACGAGATCACCGGCCTCGACGACGTCGGCGCCCAGGTCGAGGGCCAGGTTGTACGAGCCGAAGGTGTGCTCGGGGCGGTAGCCGCTGGCGCCGCGGTGACCGATGATCGTCGGCACGGGGAGGCTCTTGAGACCGCGGCCGTGACCCGCCGGCTTGGCCTCGCCGGCTCTCGCGGTGCCGGCGAGCCCGAGGACCGCGCCGCCCGCGCCGAGCACCGCGGCGCCGAGCAGGGAACGGCGGCCGGTGCCGTTCACCGGTCCGTACGGCTCGTTCGCGTCACCCGGATCGTGCTCGGCGTGCGTGTTGTCCGGCTGCTGCGTGTCCATGCGTGCTCTCCTGCCGTCCGCCGGGCGTCTGGGGCCGGCGCCCCCGTCCTGCGGGGCGCCGTCGGTGCGGGGCGATCGTAGGGGGGTGGGCATGACGGGCGGGAGAGCACGGGCCCAACTCGGGGAGTACAGCGGAGGACAGCGGGTGCGTGGGGCGGATGCGGGGGTGCGGGGCGCGACATGTGTCACATCGTCACCGGTGGGTCACGGTGCGGTTTCGGTGCGTCATCGCAGCAAGACGAGTGTCAACAGTCCGTAAGACCTCGGTGAACCCCGTGCAGCCGATGTGCGCAAGGACTGAAGCCGCAGTATCGTCCTCACCTGCACAGACTCATACGATTCGCCTCGGCTTCATAGGACACCGGAGGGCATGTTGTCCCGCTTCAGGCTCATCAAGGCAGTGCTCGGACCGATCATGCGCCTGATGTTCCGCCCTCAGGTGGAGGGTGTGGAGCACATCCCCGCCGAAGGACCCGTCATCCTGGCCGGCAACCACCTCACCTTCATCGACTCGATGATCCTTCCGCTGGTCTGTGACCGTCAGGTGTTCTTCATCGGCAAGGACGAGTACGTCACCGGCAAGGGCGTCAAGGGCCGGCTGATGGCCTGGTTCTTCACCGGCGTCGGCATGATCCCCGTCGACCGCGACGGCGGCAAGGGCGGGGTCGCCGCGCTGATGACCGGGCGGCGGGTGCTGGAGGAGGGCAAGGTCTTCGGGATCTACCCCGAGGGCACTCGGTCGCCCGACGGGCGCCTGTACCGGGGGCGCACGGGTATCGCTCGGCTGACGATGATGACGGGGGCGCCTGTCGTGCCTTTCGCCATGATCGGCACGGACAAGATCCAGCCGGGGGGTTCCGGTATGCCTCGGTTCAGCCGGGTGCGGGTGCGGGTGCGGTTCGGGGAGGCGATGGAGTTCTCGCGGTACGAGGGGATGGATCGGGATCGGTATGTGCTGCGGGCCGTCACGGACTCGGTGATGACTGAGGTCATGCGGTTGTCTGGGCAGGAGTATGTGGATGTCTATGCCACCAAGGCGAAAGCGGCGTGAGCCTGTTTCGCGGGTTCTGCCGGGTGCGGTGATCTTTCGAGTGCGGGTGCGTCGTGGTTGCTCGCGCCACGCGGCGGAGCCGCATATCGATACAGCCCCGCGCCCCTGAGGTTGGGATGCTTGCCCGGAGCTTTCCCGTTACCGGAGGCCTTCAGGGGTCTCCGGTTCCTCCAGGTCCTCCAGGTGCTGGTTCTTGAGCAAGCGCCAGGCTGTTGCTGCTGTTACCAGGAGTACTGCTGCTCCTGCTGCTGAGGCCAGGGTCAGGCCCTCTGTGAAGGACTGGCGGGCCGCGGTGAGGAGTTGGGCTGCCGTGTCGGCGGGGAGGGACCGGGCTGCCTGCGTTGCCGCGCCCAGGGACTCGCGGGCCGCCGGCGGTGCGGTCGGTGGGGCCGGGAAGGTGCGGTAGACGCTGGTCACGATCGTGCCGAGCAGGGCGATGCCCAGGGCGGCGCCGAGTTCGTAGGCCGTCTCGGAGACCGCCGATGCCGCGCCCGCCTGTTCCTTGGGCACGCTGGACAGGATGACGTCCGAGGTCACCGTGAAGGAGAAGCCCGCGCCGATGCCGACGACCAGGAGCGCGGCGCCCAGCACCGGGTAGCCGGTGGAGCGGTCGATCGTCGCCAGGGCGGCCAGGGCGAGGCCGACCGCCGCGAGGCCGCCGGACACCACGGCCCGTACCGAGAAGCGCCGTGCCGCACGCCCCGCGACCAGGCCCGCCGCCACCGCACCCGCCGCCGCGGGCAGTTCGGCCAGCCCCGCCTCGAACGGGGGCCTGTCCTGGACGAGTTGCAGATACTGCGACAGGAAAAACACCAGCCCCGACATACCGAGCACGGTCAGCAGGTCGGCCAGCACGGCGGCGCTGAAACCGCGGTTCCTGAACAGCCGTATGTCCAGCAGCGGTGCGGGAAGCGTGAGTTGGCGGCGTACGAAGCCGTAGAGCGCCGCCGCGCCCAGGGTGCCGACGGCCGCGGTGGGCCAGGTGACGCCGTGTGCCGCGGCCTCCTTGACCGCGTAGACCACGCCGATCACCCCGACCAGCGACAGTACGACGCTGATCATGTCCCACGGGCCGGGGCGCGGGTCGCGGGACTCGGGCAGGGTGCGGATGCCGACCAGGACCAGGACCACCATCACGGGCAGGTTGATCAGGAAGACCGAGCCCCACCAGAAGTGTTCGAGCAGGAAGCCTCCCGCGATGGGGCCGATCGCGGTGCCCGCGGATGCCGTGGCGCCCCAGATGCCGATCGCGAGGCTGCGTTCGTGCGGGTCGTGGAAGAGATTGCGGATCAGGGCGAGGGTGGCGGGCATCAGGGTCGCGCCCGCGACACCGAGCAGCGCCCGCGCCAGGATCATCGTCTCCGGGCTCGTCGCATACGCGTCGAGCACGGATATCGCGCCGAACGCCGTGGCGCCGCCGAGCAGGATCCGCTTGCGGCCGATGCGGTCGCCGAGGCTGCCCATGGAGACGAGCAGACCGGCGATGACGAAGGAGTAGACGTCGCCGATCCACAGGAGTTGGGTGCCGGAGGGCTTCAAGTCCTCGCTGATGTACGGGGTCGCGAGACCGAGGACGGTCGCGTCGACCGCCACCAGCAGCACGGCGAGGACGAGGACGGACAGCGCGAGCCAGCGGCCCGGACGCGGTGCCGTCCCTGTCGTGTCCGCCGGCCGCAGGGTGCTGGTCATGATTCCTCTCAGTTCAGTGCGTCTCGGTGGGTGCGTCTCAGTGCGCCGGACGGGTGCGCAGTGCGCCGCCCAGGAGCAGCTCGGTGATCATGCGCGTGAAGTCGTTGCGGGCCACGCGCCCCTCGGCCACGGCCCAGGCGCCGGAGGCGAGCAGGCCGTACAGGGCCTCGGTGAGCCATGCGGGGGTCAGGTCGATCCGGAAGGCGCCGTCGGCCTGGCCGCGCCGGAACAGCGCGGCGATACGGTCGTCGATCCTGGTCCAGCCCGCGTTCTGCTCCTCGCCCTCGAACAATTGGTTCTCGGTGTAGAGGAAGGCGAGGAGTCCGGCCGCCGGTTCGATCCCGGCGACCAGCCGCCGTACGGCGTCGGGGGCCGGGCCCTCGTCGAGGCGGGCCGCGTCCAGCACTCGCTCGCACTCCTCGATGCCGAGCGACTCCAGCGCCCGTACCAGGGCGTCCCGCCCGGCGAAGTGACGGTGCAGCGTGGCACGGCTGATGCCGGCCGCCTTGGCGACCTCGTCCATGGTGGAGGTCGCTTTGCGGGTCAGGAGGGCTGCGGCGGTGCGCAGCACATGGTCACGGTCGACGGCCATGAGACGACCATAACCCATATGAGACATGATTGTCTCATCCTAGGCGTCTGTGTCTCACGGCTGGTGGTGTTCGTCCAGTGCCCTGGTGCTCTACTGCTCTCCGTGCTCTAGTGCCACGGCAGCTGTCCGCGCTGGTCCCAGTACTCCCCCGGGTCCTCCTCCAGCGTGGCCAGGCGGGCGAGCTGGCCCTGGTCGAGGTCGACGGCGGCGGCGTGGAGGTTGGAGCCGAGCTGGTTGGTGGTCGCGGCGCCAGAGAGGACGACACCGGCCCAGGGGCGGCGCATGATCACGGCGAGGGCCACGGCGTCGCAGCCCATGGAGGTCTCCGACGCCACGGTCTTCAGGATCTCCGGGGCGCTGGGCTCGGCGAGGCGGCCGTTGGCCATGCCCTCCTTGACGATCACGGTGAGCCCGGCCTCATGGGCCTCGGCGAGGGCAGGCCCGGCCGAGGTCTCCAGGAGGTTGTAGGTGCACTGGACGGTGCCGAAGAGAGGGCGGCCGTCGACGGTCAGCTCCAGGGCGCTGCGGATGGTGTCGGCCTGGGCGGGGCCGCTGGTGGAGAAGCCGACGGTGACGCCCTGTTCGGCGGCCTCCGCCAGCCTGGCGTGCAGCTCCTTGTCGGTGAGGGCGGGGCTGTCGGGGGTCAGGGAGTGGATCTGGTAGAGGTCGAGGCGGGCGCCGAGCAGGGCGTCGGTCTCGGCGCGCTGGCGCTCGTAGGTGGCGAGGCTGTGGTCCTTGACCTCGTGTGTCTCGGCGTCGGCGGACCAGCCCGCGGTGTAGGTGTAGCCCCACTTGCTTCCGATGACGACGTCGTCGGCCTCGGGGCGGGTGTGCAGCCAGTCGGCGAGGAACTCCTCGGAGCGGCCGTAGGAGCGGGCGACGTCGAAGTAGCGCACGCCCTGGGCATAGGCGGCGTCGAGGAGATCGTGGGTGCGCTCGCGCAGGGCGCCGACGCTGCGGTCGGGCGGCAGGTCCCGGTCCCGGCCGAGGTTGATGTAGCCGGGACGGCCGACGGCGGCGAGACCGAGGCCGATATGGCCGGTGGCGGTCGTCACTGAGGCCAGACGGACGAGGGGCATCACGGGGCTCCGTTCGTTCTGCTCCGGTACGGCTTCGCCACCAACGTAACCCGTGCTCAGGGCCCGACGGCCAGGGGCGGTGCCGTACGGATGCCGTCACCGCCCCGGTCGGCCGCTTCTCAGGCCGTACGCGTCACTTGCGGGCGCCGGCCCAGTCGTGCTGGGCGGCCACGTCCGCCTTGATCTCGGTGAGCTGGACGGCGACCGCGCTGGGCGCCGTACCACCGCGGGCGGAGCGGGAGGCGAGGGCACCGGGGACGTTCAGGACAGAGCGCACCTCGGGGGTGAGATGGACGCTGATCTTGGCGAACTGCTCGTCGGTGAGTTCGTCGAGCTCCTTCCCCTCGGCCTCGGCGGCCTTCACGCACTCGCCCGCGACCTCGTGCGCGACACGGAACGGCACGCCCTGCTTGACCAGCCACTCGGCGATGTCGGTGGCGAGGGAGAAACCGGCCGGGGCCAGTTGCTCCATGCGCTCGCGGTGCACGGTGAGCGTGGCGATCATGCCGGTGAAGGCGGGGAGCAGGACCTCCAGCTGGTCGCAGGAGTCGAAGACCGGCTCCTTGTCCTCCTGGAGGTCGCGGTTGTAGGCGAGCGGCAGGGCCTTCAGCGTGGCCATCAGACCGGTCAGATTGCCGATGAGGCGGCCGGACTTGCCGCGCGCCAGCTCGGCGATGTCCGGGTTCTTCTTCTGCGGCATGATCGACGAGCCGGTGGAGAACGCGTCGTGCAGGGTCACGAAGGAGAACTCCTTCGTGTTCCAGATGATGATCTCCTCGGCGATCCGTGAGAGGTCGACGCCGATCATCGCCGTGATGAAGGCGAACTCGGCGACGAAGTCGCGCGAGGCCGTGCCGTCGATGGAGTTGCCGACGCTGCCGCGCTCGAAGCCGAGGTCCGCGGCGACCGCCTCTGGGTCCAGGCCCAGGGAGGAACCGGCCAGGGCGCCGGAGCCGTACGGGGAGACCGCGGTCCGCTCGTCCCACTGGCGCAGCCGCTCGGCGTCCCGGGACAGGGCCTGGGCGTGGGCCAGCACATGGTGGGCGAAGAGCACCGGCTGGGCGTGCTGGAGGTGGGTGCGGCCCGGCATGGCGACGTCCGGGTGGGCCTCGGCGAGGCCGATCAGCGCGTCTTGGAGCTCGGCGATCAGACCGCCGACGATCCGGGCGTGGTCGCGCAGATACATCCGGAAGAGGGTGGCGATCTGGTCGTTGCGGGAACGGCCCGCGCGCAGCTTGCCGCCGAGGTCGGGGCCGAGGAGTTCCAGGACGCCGCGTTCGAGGGCGGTGTGCACGTCCTCGTCGGCGATGGTGCCGGTGAACGCGCCGGAGGCGACGTCGGCCTCCAGCCGGTCGAGCCCGCCGAGCATCCGGGTCAGCTCGTCCTCGGTGAGCAGTCCCGCCTTGTGCAGCACCCGGGCGTGGGCGCGCGAGCCGGCGATGTCGTAGGGCGCGAGACGCCAGTCGAAGTGGACGGACGCGGACAGCTTGGCCAGGGCCTCGGCGGGACCGTCGGCGAAACGGCCGCCCCAGAGCCGTACGTCACCACCGCTGTTGCTGCTCACCTGTGCCGCTCCTCACCCTGTCCGCACCTGTCCGGTGCCGCACTGCACTAAACCGGGATTGACCTGCATGAGTATGCAGAGGTCTGCATGATTCGTCAATTCGAGAGGCCCGTCGGGTGTCACCGGGCCGCCGTCTCGTCGTGCACACAACCAATCTGAAACGTCCTTGAACAACTGCAACCGCTTTCCCGTACTCCCCACCGAACCACGGCGCCGGTTCTGTCGATCACCCCTGACCCTAGTGAGGCTTCCGCATGTCCAGGGCACTTCCGAAGTACAACAAGCGTCGCGTCGTGATGATCGGCGGCGCCGCCGCCGTGGTGCTCTCCGGCGCGGTGATCGCCGGTTCCGCCCTCGCCGGGGAGTCGTCCAAGACCGGTGCCGCCGCCCGGAACGCCCGCACCCTGGCGGACCCCGGCACGATCACCTGCCCCGATGTGGCGTCGAAGCTGCCCGCGATCCCGGCCTCCGCGCAGGCCGAGGTCACCCGCAACCTCACCCTGCTCAACACCCAGATCCAGGAAGCCAACACCCGCCTGAAGAACACCGTCGGCCAAGGCGGACCCAACTTCGTCAACAACGCCATCCTCGGCCCCCTCAAGGACAAGCGGATCTCCACCATCGACCGCATCGCCATCTCCATCGGCCGCACCTCCACCAAGCCCACCGGCCTGGACTCCCTGGCCGCCTGCACGCTCAACTCCGGCGGCACCGCTGCCGGCAGCGGCAGCACGGGCACCAGCACGGCCACAGCCACGGCGACGCCCAGCGCGACGGCCACCCAGCAGGCGGGTAGCAACACGGGCAGCAACACCGGCAGCGGCTCGACCGCGGCGAGCGCCGTCGGCACCATCACCTGCCCCGACGTGGCGTCGAAGCTGCCCGCGATCCCGGCCTCCGCGCAGGCCGAGGTCACCCGCAACCTCACCCTGCTCAACACCCAGATCCAGGAAGCCAACACCCGCCTCAAGAACACCGTGGGCCAAGGCGGACCCAACTTCGTCAACAACGCCATCCTCGGCCCCCTCAAGGACAAGCGGATCTCCACCATCGACCGCATCGCCATCTCCATCGGCCGCACCTCCACCAAGCCCACCGGCCTGGACTCCCTGGCCGCCTGCACGCTCACCAAGTGACGTGACAGGCAGCCGCGGCCGCCCCGCTCGAGCGCCGGCCGGGGCGGCCGCGGTGGATGCCGTAGCCAGCGCTCGCCGCAAAAGCTCTTAGACAGCCGAACGAAAGCCGCCGATAATCCGGTGACATGGGAAAGACCTACGAACGCATCGAGGGCAGACTCCGTACGTTCATCGAGTCGCAGCCCCTCTTCTTCACCGCGACCGCCCCGCTGTCCGGCGACGGCACCGTCAACCTCTCCCCCAAGGGCCTGCGCGGCTCCTTCACCGTGCTGGACGAACACACCGTGGCCTACCTGGATTTCGCCGGGTCGAACGCCGAGACGATCGCCCATCTGCGGGAGAACGGGCGGATCACCCTGATGTGGTGCGCCTTCGAGGGCCCGCCGAACATCGTGCGCGTCCACGGCCGGGGCGAGCCGGTCTTCCGCGACGACCCGCGCTTCCCGGAGCTCCTCAGCCGCTTCCCCGGCATCGACCCCGCCCAGCACGGCCTGCGGGCCGTCATCGTCGTCATGGCCGAACTCGTCCGGGACACCTGCGGGTACGCGGTGCCCTTCATGACGTACGACGAGGACCGCGACCTGCACGGCAAGCGGTTCGCGCGCGAGGACGACGCCTCGCTCAGCGAGTACTTCACCAAGAAGGAGCACGTGGCGACGAGCCTGGACGGACTACCCGGGCTGCCGTTGCCGCTGCCTCCGTCTAGCTTCTGAAGCATGCAACCCGGTGCCCCACGTCCCGCTGCCCTTGCCGCCCTTGCCTCCCTGTCCCTGCTCACGCTCGCCGCGGCGCCCGCGGGCGGGTCACCGGGCGCACCGCGGGGCGGGCCGCCGCTTCCGCTGCCCGCCCTGCTCGCGGACACCGGCGGCGGCAGCCAGCTGATCACCGCCGAGGCGTCCGGGACGCGCGCCAGGACCGGCACCGTCACCTGGTGGGACCTGCGCGACGGCCGCTGGACGCGGGCCGGCTCCGCCGCGGCGCGGTTCGGGGCGAACGGCCTCGTCGAGGGCGACTCGCGCGCCCAGGGCACGAACACCACACCGACCGGGCTGTACGGCCTTCCGTTCGCCTTCGGCATCGAGGCGCCGCCGCCCGGCACCGCCCACCTCTACCGGCGGGTCCACCAGAACTCCTGGTGGTGCCAGGACAACGGCTCCCGCTCCTACAACCGCTGGAGGGAGCCCCGCCCCTCCGACTGCCGGGCCTCCGAGGCGGAGCACCTCGTCACCTATCCGGCGCAGTACGCGCACGCGCTGGTCATCGGCTTCAACTACGACCACCCGGTGCGCGGCCGGGGCGCGGGGATCTTCCTGCACGTCAACGGGCGCGGGGCGACGGCCGGTTGTGTGTCGGTGCCGAAGACGGCGATGCGCCGCATCCTGGCGTGGGCCGACCCGGCACGCGCCCCGCACATCGCCATCGGCACGAGGGGCGGGGCGACGGCGATCCTCCGGTACTGAGTGCTCCGCGGGAAGTGCCGCGATGGGCTGTCGGCCGTCGATCGTCTGCGGGTCCGTTGTGGCTGGTCGCGCAGTTCCCCGCGCCCCTGGGGAGTTGCCGAACCGCAGTCGACTTCGCCGGGGCCGCTCAGCGCCTACGAGGCGCCCACCAGCACCCCTAGGAGCTTGGCCCCGTGTCGGCCACCGGCAGCCGTACCGTGAACGTCGTCGAGCCCGGCTTGCTCTCCAGGCCCACGCTGCCGCCGTGGGCCTCCGTCACCGCCGCCACGATCGACAGGCCGAGGCCCGCGCCGCCGCCGGACGCCTCCGTGCGGCGGCGGTCGGCACGGGTGAAGCGCTCGAACACGCCGGGCTGCACGTCCTCCGGGACGCCGGGCCCGTCGTCGTGCACGGTGAGGGCGACGGTCCTGCCCTCGATCTCCAGAGCCGCCGTCACCGTGGTCCCGGCGGGCGTGTGCAGCCGGGCGTTGGCCAGCAGGTTGGCCAGCACCTGCTGGAGGCGGTGCGCGTCGCCGGTGACGGTCACCGGCTCCTCGGCCAGCTCCAGCGCCCAGCGGTGCCCGGGGCCCGCGGCGCGCGCGTCGGTCACCGCGTCCAGGACGAGCCGGGTGAGGTCGACGGGGAGGCGTTCCAGGGGGCGCCCGGCGTCGAGTCGGGCCAGCAGCAGCATCTCGTCGACCATCTCACCCATCCGGGCGGACTCGGCGGCGATGCGCTCCAGGGCCCGGTTCACCTTGGGCGGCACCTGGCCGGGGTGCAGCAGGGCGAGTTCGGCGTGGCCGCGCACCGAGGCGACAGGGGTGCGCAGCTCGTGGCTGGCGTCGGCGGCGAAGCGGCGCAGCCGTTCCTCGGAGGCGTGCCGTTTGGTCAGCGCGTCCTCGACATGCCCGAGCATCCGGTTGAAGGCGCCCGCCACCTGCCCCACCTCGGTGCGGGGGTCGGCCCCGGGGGCGCGGGAGGGCAGCGCGACCTCGCCGCTGGCCAGCGGAAGTTCGCTGACCCGGGTGGCGGTCGCCGCGACCCGCTGGAGCGGGCGCAGGGACAGCCGTACCCACAGGGCGCCCGCGACGCCGGTGATGGCGAGGGCGGCGCCGAAGACGATCGCGGCGACCAGCAGCAGGCGGTGCACGGCGGCCTCGACCGGTTCGAGGGGCAGACCGGTGATCAGGACGTCGCCGTCGCGGCCCTGGGTGGCCATGACTCGGTAGGAGTCCAGGCTGGAGAGTTCCACGCTGTGGCCCCGGCCGTCGGCGGGGACGGCGACGAGCTGTCTGCGGTCCCGCTCGGTGAGGGGCACGTTGCGCAGATACGCCGAGTCGCGTCCGGAGGGCACGACGGCCGCGTGGGTGACGGTGTCGCCGACCACCCGGGCGCCGAAGGTGCCCGTGCCCTGGCGGCGGGTGTCGCCGTGCTCGTCGCCGTCGTGGTCGTTGCGCGGCTGCTTGTGCTCCAGGCTGGCCGGGAGCCGGGTACCGACCTCGGTCAGCTGCTGGTCGAGCCGGCTGGTGAGGAACCCGCCGAGTTCCAGCACCGCGGCCCCGCCGACCGCGGCGCAGCTGATGGCGAGCAGCACGACGAGCCCGGCGATCAGTCTGGCCCGCAGGGTGCGCGGCCGGGGCAGCTTCGACGCCCCGCTCGCGACGGCCCCGGGCACCTTCCGTATGCGGCGTCCGACGGCCCGTGCCGCCGCCTTCACCGGCTCACCGGCTTGAGCACGTATCCCGCTCCGCGCACCGTGTGGATCATGGGTTCGCGGCCCGCGTCCACCTTCTTGCGCAGATAGGAGATGTACAGCTCCACGACATGGGCCTGGCCGCCGAAGTCGTAGGACCACACCCGGTCGAGGATCTGCGCCTTGCTGAGCACGCGCCGCGGGTTGCGCATCAGGAAGCGCAGGAGTTCGAACTCGGTGGGCGACAGCTCGATCAGCTCGCTGCCGCGGGTGACCTCGCGGGCCTCCTCGTCCATGACGAGGTCGCCCACGACCATCCGCGGGCCCTCCTCCTGCTGCCGTGCCATGCCGGCGCGGCGCAGCAGCCCGCGCAGCCGGGCGACGACCTCCTCCAGGCTGAAGGGTTTGGTGACGTAGTCGTCGCCGCCCGCGGTGATGCCGGCGATGCGGTCCTCCACGGCGTCGCGGGCCGTGAGGAAGAGCACGCACACATCGGGCTTCACGGAGTGCAGGGTGCGCAGCACGGCGAAGCCGTCGGTGTCGGGGAGCATCACGTCGAGGACGACGGCGTCGGGGAGCAGCTCGCGCGCCTCGGCGAGGGCGGCGGCGCCGTCGCCCGCCGTGCGGACCTCCCAGCCCTCGTAGCGCAGGGCGCCGGAGAGGACCTCGGCGAGGTCGGGGTCGTCGTCGACGACGAGGACGCGCAGGGCGGAGCCGTCGGGGCGGGTGAGGGCGGGTCTTCCGGAGCGGGTGGTGTTCATGGCCCTACCAGGATGCTCCCTCGCGCGCCGACGAAGCGTCTCGGAACGCTCTGAGTTCCCTCTGAGTCCTCTGGGGCCGGTCCGTCCGCGGGGGCCGGTCCGTCCGCGGGTGCGAGTCCGGCATGGGCGCCGGATCGGCGCGCGGCGTCCGGTGCGGTGGCTCGGGACGTGGCGGACGGCCGACGTACCGGGAGGTACCCGGGTGATCCGGCGACCCAGCGAAAGGTCGTGCAGGCGTCGCGTGCCCCCTGGAATGTCACTGGAATGTCACGACAGGCCTGGGGCCGGGCCCCGGCTCAGAGAAACCTCAGAAGCGGCGTCCGGTGCGGTGACTCGGGAGGCCGCGGACGACCGGCGTACCGAGACGTACCCGGGTGATCCGGCGACGCGACGAAAGGCCGTGCAGGCGTCGCGCGCCCCCTGGAATGTCACTGGAATGTCACGACAGGCCCGAGGCCCGACCCCGGCTCAGAGAAACCTCAGAAGTAGCGGCGCCACAGTTGCAGACCTGACCGAGGAAAGGACCCAGCCCATGACCGCCGTGTACGAGCGGAGGACGGCACCACCTGTGACAACCGGGCCCCGCAGCTCCCCCGCGGTCCCGCTGCTCGCCGTGCTGTGGGCGGGCGCGGCGGCCGTGGTCGGTATGTGGTGGGTGAACACCGATTCGGTGGTCGGGGCGGCCGGCTGGCTGACCGGGGCCGGGCGGATGGCCGGTCTGCTGACCGGATACGCCTGCGCGGTGCTGGTGGGTCTGATGGCCCGGGTGCCGCTGCTGGAACGGCGGATAGGCTCCGACCGGGTGGCGCGCTGGCACGCGATGGCGGGCCGCTACACGATCTGTCTGCTGGTCGCGCATGTCACGCTGATCCTCCTCGGGTACGCCGCCCAGGACCACGCCACCCTGTGGCACGAGACCGTGACGGTGGTCACCGACTATCCGGAGATGCTCAAGACCACGATCGGCACGATCATCCTGTTCGCGGTCGGCATCACGTCCATGCGGGCCGCGCGCCGCAAGCTCAGCTACGAGTTCTGGTACTACGTCCATCTCCTCACCTACGCCGCGGTCTTCCTGGCCTTCAGCCACCAGCTCGTCCTGGGCAACGACTTCAACGGCCACCCCGTCGCCACCGCCGCCTGGTACGCGCTGTACCTCGGCGTCGCCGCCCTGGTCCTGTGGTACCGGATCCTCACCCCGGTGCGGCTGAACCTGCGTCACCGGCTGCAGGTGGAGTCGGTCCACAAGGAGTCGCCGGGTGTGTACTCGGTCGTGATGCGGGGCCGGCATCTGGACGAGATGGGCGCGGAGTCCGGGCAGTTCTTCCGCTGGCGGTTCCTCAGCCAGGGCCTGGCCTGGACGTCGACGCCGTACTCGCTGTCCGCGCCGCCCCGCAAGGATCTGCTGCGCGTCACCGTCAAGGCGCTCGGCGACCACAGCGCCGCCGTGTCGCTGCTGCGGCCGGGCACCCGCGTGTGGGCGGAGGGCCCGTACGGCGCGATGACCGCCGACCGGCAGAGCTCGTACAAGTCGCTGCTGATCGCCGCCGGTGTCGGTATCTCCCCGATGCGGGCGCTGTTCGAGACGCTGCCGGGCGAGGTCACCCTGCTCTACCGGGCGCACAGCGCCGCGGACCTGGCGCTGGGCGCGGAGCTGGAGGCCGTCGCGCGCTGGCGCGGGGCGAAGGTGATGTACGCCCTGAACGACGGACGCGGCAAGCGCCCCGATCTGTCCGGCAGGTCGCTGCTGGCGACCTTCCCCGATCTGGCCGAGCACGACGTGTACATCTGCGGTCCGCACGCCTTCGCCCAGAACCTGTACGAGGCGCTGCACGCCGCGGGCGTGCCGGACCGCTGTATCCACCACGAGTCGTTCGAGCTGTGAGGCTGTTGTGCACGCGTTGAAGAAGAACCGCACCCTGCGCCGTGTCGTGCTGGCGAGCGCCGCCACCGTGTCCGGCATGGTGATGCTGCTGTCGCTGAAGCCGCACGCCAGTGAGGGCATAGCCGTCGGCTCCTCGTCGTCGTCCGCGCCGCAGAGCAGTTCGTCGGCGGCCCCCGACCCGTCCAACAGTTCGGGAAGCTCCAGCGGCAGCTCCAGCGGCAGCTCGTCGACCAGCGGCAGCAAGAAATACACCGGTGACACGGTGCAGACCCGCTGGGGCCCGGTCCAGGTCCGGATCACCGTGAAGAGCGGCAAGATCACCGACGTGACCGCGCTGTCCTACCCCTCGGACAACCCGCGCGACCAGGAGATCAACTCCTACGCCATCCCCCAGTTGCGCAGCGAGGCGCTCAGCGCGCAGAGCGCGAACATCGACAATGTGTCAGGGGCGACGTACACCAGCGACGGCTACAAGCAGTCCCTCCAGTCGGCACTGGACTCGGCGGGCCTGTGAGCAAGGGGAGTTGACAGCGGAAGGCGGCGCGGGGCGCTGAACGCTCGGCGGGCACGGCACGTATCTGTGGGCCAAGGGCCGAGTCCCACGGAGGAACCGTGACCACCACGCTCGCAGGCGGCCGTGCCGCCCGCCGCCAGACGATGCGCCGCATCCGCCCGCGCCGCTCCCCGGCCGTCCCGCTGCTGCTCGCCGTATGGGCGGGCGCGGCGGCCGTGCTGTGGCTGTGGTGGCACAACACCCCATCCATCGCGGACACCAGCGGGAAGATCCTCAACGCGGGCCGGATCACCGGTCTGCTGGCGGGCTATCTGATGGCGCTGGTCGTGCTCCAGATGGCCCGGGTGCCCGCGCTGGAGCGGCGGGTGGGCTCCGACCGGGTGGCCCGCTGGCACGCGATGAGCGGCCGCTACACGCTCAGCCTGATCGTCGCGCACGTCTTCCTCACCATGTGGGGCTATGCGCTCCAGGCGGGCAAGTCGCTCTCGGACATCGTCCAGCAGACGATCGACTCGATCAACCAGCTGCCGGACATGGGCAAGGCGGCCGTCGGCACCGGCCTGTTCGTCCTCATCGGGCTGACCTCGGTCGGTGTGGTGCGCCGCAGGATGCCGTACGACACCTGGTACCACGTGCATCTGATGACCTACGCGGCGGTGTTCCTGACGTTCTGGCACCAGATCACCACCGGTAACGACTTCGCCGTGGAACCCATGGCGAAGACCTTCTGGTACGGCCTGTACGGCGCCGTCACCCTGCTGGTGATCTGGTACCGCATCTTCACCCCGATCCGGCTGAACCTGCGTCACCGGATGCATGTCGAGGCGGTCATCGAGGAGACCCCCGGCATCGTGTCGGTGCTCATCGGGGGCCGCAAGCTGCACCGGATGGGCGCCGAGGCGGGGCAGTTCTTCCGCTGGCGGTTCCTCGCCCCGGGGATGCGCTTCAGCTCCCACCCGTACTCACTCTCGGCCGCGCCCCGCCCGGACATGCTGCGCATCACGGTCAAGGCGATCGGCGACCACAGCAGCCGGCTGCGCGAGCTGCGTCCCGGTACCCGGGTGTGGGCCGAGGGCCCCTACGGCGCGATGACCGCGTCCCGCCGCAGCCGCGGCAAGGTGCTGCTGGTCGCGGGCGGTGTCGGCATCACACCGATGCGGGCGCTGTTCGAGACGCTGCCCGGCTCCGCCGGTGACCTGACCCTGCTCTACCGGGCCAACAGCACCCAGGATCTGGCCCTGTGGGACGAGCTGGCGGCCATCGCCAAGGAGCGCGGGGCCCGGCTGATGTACGCGGTCAACAGCCCGGACGGTGAACGCCCGGACATCTCCGCGGAGAACCTCCAGCGCAAGATCCCCGAGATCGAGCGCCACGACGTCTTCATGTGCGGGCCGGCCGGTTTCGCGCAGTCGGTCTACGAAGCACTGCGCGGCGCGGGGGTTCCCGCCCGCCGCATCCATCACGAGTCGTTCGAGATGTGAGCGACGGGACAGGAGCCCAGGAACGATGAGGAAGAGCCACCCCATCCGGCGGGTCGTACTGGCCGGCGCCGCGACCGTCTCCGGCGTCGTGCTGCTGCTGTCGCTGAAGCCGGCGACGGACCCGGCGTCCGCCGCCGCGGCAGGCGGTGCGGCCTCCGCCTCGGCGGCGGGGCAGGAGTCGCCGCAGGGCGGCACCTCGGCCGGTACCGGCGCGTTCACCGGCGATGCGGCCCAGACCCAGTACGGCCCGGTACAGGTCCGCCTCACCGCGGCGAACGGGAAGATCACCAAGGCGGAGGCCGTCCAGGCCCCCAAGGGCGGGACCAGCGACCAGAAGACCGCGCTCTCGGTGCCCAAGCTCAACCAGGAGACGGTCACGGCACAGAGCGCGTCCATCGACTCCGTGTCCGGGGCGACGTACACCAGCGCGGGGTACAAGAAGTCTTTGCAGTCGGCGCTGGACAAGATGAAGAAGGCGAGCGCGTCTGCCGGTTCGTCCGCGGGTTCATCGGGGTCATCGGGGTCGGCTCAGGCCAGGACGGTGACCGGGCAGGTGGCGCAGACCGAGTACGGGCCGGTGCAGGTCCGGATCACGGTGGCGAACGGGAAGATCACCAAGGCGGAGGCGGTCCAGGCGCCCAAGGGCGGACTCAGCGACCAGAAGACCGCGCTGGCGGTGCCCAAGCTCAACCAGGAGGCGGTGGCGGCGGGAAGTGCGGCCATCGACTCGGTGTCAGGGGCCACGTACACCAGCGGGGGGTACAAGAAGTCGTTGCAGTCGGCGCTGGACCAGGTGAAGACCGGCGGGGGGTCTGGTTCTTCCGCTTCATCCGGCTCATCCGGCTCGTCCGGTGGGGCGGCGCAGACGGCGAAGACGGTCACCGGGCAGGTGGCGCAGACGCAGTACGGGCCGGTGCAGGTCCGGATCACCGTCGTCAACGGGAAGATCACCAAGGCCGAGGCGGTCCAGGCACCCAAGGGCGGACTCAGCGACCAGAAGACCGCGCTGTCGGTACCCAAGCTCAACCAGGAAGCGGTGGCGGCGGGCAGCGCTACCATCGACTCCGTGTCAGGCGCGACGTACACCAGCAGCGGTTACAAGCAGTCCCTCCAGTCGGCACTGGATCAGGCCGGTGGCTGACCCCGTGGCGGAATCGCAGGATGCGCCGGTCGCGCTGCGGCACGCCGAGGAGGTCATGGGCACGGTCTTCTCCTTCGACGTGCGCGGCGGAGAGCCCGGGGCCGTACGGGAAGCGCTGGCCGAGGCGGTGGCCGGGCTGCACCGGGTCAACGAGGTGTTCAGCACCTATCGCGACGGCAGTCAGATCTCCCGTCTCGCGCGCGGTGAGCTGACCCTGGAGGAGTGCGATCCCGAGGTCGCCGAGGTGTTCGAGCTGGCGGCGGAGGCGGAGCGGACGAGCGACGGCTGGTTCAGCACGCGCTACCGGGGCACCCCGGACCCGACCGGCATCGTGAAGGGCTGGGCCGCGGAGCGTGCGGCCCGGCTGATCGCCGCGGTGGGGGTGGCCGGGGTGAGTGTGAACGGCGGCGGCGATGTGCAGATGATCGGCGCGCCGGAGCCGCATCGGCCGTGGCGGGTGGGGATCTCCGATCCCCTGCGCCCGGGCGGTCTTGCGGCGGTGATCTCGGCGGCGGGGGTGGACGAGCTGGCGGTCGCCACGTCCGGTACGGCGGAGCGGGGTGCGCACATCGTGGATCCCCGGACGGGGAAATCCGCGGTGACGGATCTGGTGGCGGTGACCGTGGTGGGGCCGCGGCTGACGTTCGTCGACTGCTGGGCGACGGCTGCGTTCGCGATGGGGTCGCGGGAGGGGCTGACCTGGCTGGAGTCCCTGCCGGGGGTGGAGGCACTGCTGATCACCGCGGGCGACGAGGTGCGGTGTACGGGAGGTTTGGCGGCGCGGCTGGGGTGACCTGGTGCGGGTCGGGGGGCGGAGACGCTTACCGGCGCTGCCAGGGTGCCGCCTGCGCCCACCCGTGCCTCCCCCAAGCTCTTCGAGCAGGGGGGGACCCCCGCAGCGGCACGACTGCCCGCAGGCTGGGTCGGCACGACTGCCGCGCAGGCTGGGGCGGGCGGTGACTGCAGCTCCGCAGGGGCGCGGGGAACTGCGCGACCAGCCACGACGCCCCCGCAGCCGAAGAACCGGCACCAGCCACCCCAAGGGGCGCGGGGAACTGCGCGACCAGCCACGACGTGCCCGCACCCGGCGACGGACAGGGCAGGCGCACCCGGCAACGCGCAGCGAGCCGCAGGCTAATGGCCGTTCTGGGCCAGGCGGAGGAGGTGGTCCGCCAGAGCCTGCCCGCCCTCGGGGTCCCGCGAGATCAGCAGCAACGTATCGTCACCGGCGATCGTCCCCAGGATGTCCTGAAGCTCCGCCTGGTCGATCGACGAGGCGAGGAACTGGGCCGCACCGGGCGGCGTCCGCAGGACGACGAGGTTCGCGGAGGCCTCGGCGGAGATCAGCAGCTCCTGCGACAGCCGCCGCATCCGCTCCTCCTTCGCCGACTCCCCCAGCGGAGCGCGAGGCGTGCGGAACCCGCCCTCACTGGGCACCGCGTAGATCAGGTCACCGTCGTTGTCACGGATCTTCACGGCGTTCAGCTCGTCGAGGTCCCGGGACAGCGTCGCCTGCGTGACATGCAGCCCGTCGTCGGCGAGCAGCTTCGCCAGCTGGCTCTGCGAGCGCACCGGCTGCCGGTTGAGGATGTCCACGATCCGCCCGTGGCGGGCGGTACGGGTCTGCGGCACCGGCCCGCCGACTCCTGCGTGCCCCTGGTCCTGCGCCTGGCTCATCGTCGTCTCATCTCTCCGGATCATCCGTCCCGTCGGCCTCGTCGAGGATGCCTGGCAGCGCTGCGAGGAACGCGTCCACCTCCGCGTCCCCGATGTTCAGCGGCGGCATCAGCCGTACGACGTCGGGGGCGGGCGCGTTCACCAGGAACCCGGCCTCCTGGGCCGCCTGCTGCACCCGCGGTGCATACGGCCCGGTGAGCACGATACCTAGGAGCAGGCCCGCACCCCGGACATGACCGATCATAGGATGACCCAGCGACTCGACGCCCTCGCGGAGTTTTTCGCTCTGCCGCTTGACGTTGTCGAGCAGTCCCTCGCCCGCGATGGTGTCCAGCACCGCAAGTCCGGCGGCGCAGGCGACGGGGTTTCCGCCGAAGGTCGTCCCGTGCTGGCCGGGCTTCAGCAGCTCGGCGGCCCGGCCGAAGGCGACGGTCGCGCCGAGCGGCAGGCCGCCGCCAAGTCCCTTGGCCAGGGTGACGACATCGGGCAGTACACCGTCATGGGCCTGGTACTCGAACCAGTGCCCGGTGCGGCCGACGCCGGTCTGCACCTCGTCGAGCACGAGCAGCGCCCCGGTGGCGGCGGTGATGGCGCGGGCCGCCTTGAGATAGCCGGGCGGCGGGACGACGACACCGTTCTCGCCCTGGATCGGCTCGATGATCACAAGGGCGGTGTCCTCGGTCACGGCGGCGGCCAGCGCCTGCGCGTCGCCGTAGGGGACGTGAGTGACATCACCCGGCAGCGGGTGGAAGCCGTCCTGTTTTCCGGGCTGGCCGGTGAGCGCGAGGGCGCCCATCGTACGGCCGTGGAAGCCGCCCTCGGTGGCGACCATGTGCGGCCGCCCGGTCAGCCGGCCGATCTTGAAGGCGCCCTCGTTGGCCTCGGCGCCGGAGTTGCAGAAGAAGACCCTGCCGTCCCGGCCGAAGAGCTGGAGGAGCCGTTCGGCGAGGGCGACGGGCGGCTCGGCGACGTACAGGTTGGAGACATGGCCGAGGGATGAGATCTGCCGGGTCACCGCCTCGACGACGGCCGGGTGGCCGTGGCCGAGGGCGTTGACCGCGATACCGCCGACGAAATCGGTGTACTCCGTGCCGTCGGCGTCCCACAGCCGGGCGCCCGCGCCGCGCACCAGGGGCAGCCGGGGGGTGCCGTAGTTGTTCATCAGCGCGCCCTGCCACCGCTGGGTGAGCGCCGCGTTCCCGGACCCCGTCGTCCCGGTCATTCCGTATCCCCCTCGTTCTCGTCGGTCTCGTCGGTCTCGTCGGTCTCGTCGGGCACGACCATGGTGCCGATGCCCTCGTCGGTGAAGATCTCCAGCAGGATCGAGTGCTGCACCCGGCCGTCGATGACCCGGGCGGTCTGCACCCCGCCCCGGACGGCGTGCAGACAGCCCTCCATCTTCGGGACCATGCCGGAGGACAGGTCCGGCAGCAGTTTCTCCAGCTGGGCGGCGGTGAGGCGGCTGATCACCTCGTCGGAGTCCGGCCAGTCCTCGTAGAGGCCCTCCACGTCGGTGAGGACCATGAGGGTCTCGGCACCCAGCGCCGCAGCGAGTGCCGCAGCAGCCGTATCAGCATTGACGTTGTAGACATGTCCGTCGTCCTCGCTGCGTGCGATCGACGAGACGACCGGGATGCGGCCGTCGGCCAGCAGTGCCTCGATCGCGCCGGTGTCGATGGCGGTGATCTCGCCGACGCGGCCGATGTCGACCGGTTCGCCGTCGATCTCGGGCAGATGGCGGGTTGCGGAGATGGTGTGCGCGTCCTCACCGGTGAGGCCGACGGCGAGCGGGCCGTGCCGGTTGAGCAGCCCGACCAGTTCGCGCTGCACCTGCCCGGCCAGCACCATCCGTACGACGTCCATGGCGTCCTCGGTGGTGACCCTGAGGCCCGCCTTGAACTCGCTGACGATGCCGTGCCGGTCGAGGGCGGCGCTGATCTGGGGGCCGCCGCCGTGCACGACGACGGGCCTGAGCCCGGCGTGGTGCAGGAACACCACGTCCTGCGCGAACGCGGCCTTCAGCTCCTCGTCGACCATGGCGTTGCCGCCGAACTTGATGACGACGGTCTTCCCATTGTGCCGGACCAGCCAGGGCAGCGCCTCGATGAGGATCTGCGCCTTGGGGAGCGCGGTGTGCTTGCGGGTCGGGAACTTTCGCTCTTCTGAGTGATTGACCGTCATAGCCGACTTTCGGAAGAATTTCGGATCAGCCGCCGGGCGGGCGGTGTTGGCCTGCGGAGGCGATGTAAGACTCATCCCGGACTCGTCCGGGGCGAGCGGTCGCCGATGAAACAGGAACCCTCGTCGGCGACGGCGAGGACCCGCGACAACCAAGCGGGCACGTCAAGACGAGTACGCGCTGTTCTCGTGGACATATTCGGCCGTGAGGTCGTTGGTCCAGATCGTCGCAGACTCATTGCCTGCCGCGAGGTCCGCCAAGATGTGGACCTCGCGGTAGCGCATGTCGACCTTCTCTCGGTCCTCGCCCACGCCGCCGTTCTTGCACACCCAGACGCCGTTGATGGCGACGCCCAGCCGGTCGGGCTCGAAGGCGGCCTGTGTGGTGCCGATGGCGGACAGGACACGGCCCCAGTTGGGGTCCTCGCCGTGGACGGCGCACTTGAGGAGGTTGTTGCGGGCGATGGAGCGGCCCACCTCGACAGCGTCGTCCTCGGTCGCGGCGTTGATCACCTCGACCTTGATGTCCTTGCTGGCGCCCTCGGCGTCCCGGATGAGCTGCTGGCCGAGGTCGTCGCAGACGGCGCGCACGGCCTCCGCGAACTCGGCGTAGTCGGGGGTGATTTCGGAGGCGCCGGAGGCGAGCAGCAGCACGGTGTCGTTGGTGGACATGCAGCCGTCGGAGTCGACGCGGTCGAAGGTGGTGCGGGTGGCCTCGCGCAGCGCCCGGTCGAGTACGGCGCTGTCGGCGTCGGCGTCGGTGGTGAGGACGACGAGCATGGTGGCGAGGCCGGGGGCGAGCATGCCCGCGCCCTTGGCCATGCCGCCGACCGTCCAGCCGTCCCCGGTCACGACGCTCGTCTTGTGCACGGTGTCGGTGGTCTTGATGGCGATGGCGGCCTTCTCGCCTCCGTACTCGGAGAGTTGGGCGGCGGCGGTCTCGATTCCCGGCAGCAGCTTGTCCATCGGGAGCAGCACGCCGATGAGCCCGGTGGAGCAGACGGCGACCTCGCTGGCGCCCGTGCCGAGGACGTCGGCGGCCTTCTCGGCGGTGGCGTGGGCGTCCTGGAAGCCCTTGGGACCCGTACAGGCGTTGGCCCCGCCGGAGTTGAGGACGACCGCGGACAACTCACCGGTCTTGAGGACCTGTTCGGACCACAGCACGGGGGCGGCCTTGACTCGGTTGGAGGTGAAGACGCCCGCGGCGGCGCGGCGCGGCCCGGTGTTGACCACGAGGGCCAGGTCGGGGTTGCCGTTCTCCTTGATCCCGGCGGCGATACCCGCCGCCGTGAATCCCTTGGCTGCCGTGACGCTCACTGCTTCTCCTTGTTCGTCCGGGCCCCCGGCGCTCCGGCCGCCCATGTCTCGTACACCGCCGGTGCCGCGCCGCTCACGGCGCGAGCCCGACGGCGGACAGGCCGGTGGTCTCGTCGAGGCCCAGGGCGATGTTCATGCTCTGGACGGCACCGCCCGCAGTGCCCTTGGTCAGGTTGTCGATGGCGCTGATCGCGATGATGCGGTGCGTCGCGGCGTCCAGCGCGACCTGCACCTGAACTGCGTTGGAACCCTGGACGGACGCCGTGGCGGGCCACTGCCCCTCGGGGAGCAGATGCACGAACGGCTCGTCGGCGTACGCCTTCTCGTAGACGGCCCGGACGGCGTCCGCGGTCGTACCCGGCTGCGCCTTGGCGCTGCAGGTGGCGAGGATGCCGCGGGGCATCGGGGCGAGGGTCGGCGTGAAGGACACGGCGACGGGCCCGCCCGCGGCGGCACTGAGGTTCTGGATCATCTCGGGGGTGTGCCGGTGGCCGCCGCCGACGCCGTACGGCGACATGGACCCCATGACCTCGCTGCCGAGCAGATGCGGTTTGGGCGCCTTGCCCGCGCCGGAGGTGCCGGAGGCGGCGACGATCACCGCCTCCGGTTCGGCGAGGCCCGCCCGGTACGCCGGGAACAGGGCGAGGGAGACTGCGGTCGGGTAGCAACCGGGCACCGCGATGCGCTTGGACCCCTCCAGCGCGGCGCGGGCGCCCGGCAGTTCGGGAAGGCCGTAGGGCCAGGTACCGGCGTGCGGGGAGCCGTAGAAGCGCTCCCAGTCGGCCGGGTCCTTCAGCCGGAAGTCGGCGCCCATGTCGACGACGAGGACGTCGGGTCCGAGCTGTTCGGCGACGGCGGCAGACTGCCCGTGGGGCAGGGCGAGGAACACCACGTCGTGCCCGGCGAGCACCTCGGCGGTGGTCGCCTCCAGCTCCCGTCCGGCCAGCGGCAGCAGATGCGGCTGGAGCGCGCCGAGCCGCTGTCCGGCGTTGGAGTTCCCGGTGAGGGCGCCGATCTCGACGTCGGGGTGCGTCAGGAGCAGGCGCAGCAGTTCACCGCCCGCATACCCGCTCGCTCCGGCCACCGCCGCACGTACCACCATGGATCTCCTCCTCCTGGATGGCATGACTATACGTTTCGCTGCACGTTTATGCAATCGTGCGTGCAGCTCGCGGAGGCAGCACCCAGACCGGACGTGGTCCGTGAAGCTGCCTCTGACGAGAGACGAGAGACCTGTCGGCCTGAGACGATCAGCAGGATCGAACGGATGAACACAAAGGTGGGGGAACATGATCGTTCTGCTGCTCGGCGTCCTGGCGCTCGTTGTCGGCGGGTGCGTGTGTGTGGTGTGGGCGGAGCGCGGCGGGCCGCGCTGGGTCCGTGCCGTTGCGGCCGTGACACTCGCCGCAGGTGAGGCGGTGCGCCGCTCCGAGAGGAACAGGCGTCGGGGACGGGACAGGAGCACCGGTGACGACGGCTAGGAGCTGACAACCCGGACCAACGGCCGAGCACGAACCGCGGGTCCTGGAGCGCGCATGCGGGGTGGTGCGGGTTGACCTGGAGTGCACTCCAGCCTCTAGCGTCGGCAGAGATCCCCACCCTACGAACGGCTGCCGCGAATACGGCGGGCGGGAACGGACGGTTCGTGATGAGTGAGAGCACCACCCGTGAGGAGCGCTTCGCCCGGGGGCTGGAGGTGCTGAAGAGTGTCAGCGGTGAGGCGGGGCAGCGGGCCGTCGAGTCGCTGGCGGACATCAGCCCGGAGCTGGGGCACCAGATAGTGGCCTACGGCTTCGGGGAGATATACGCCCGGCCCGGGCTCGCGCCGCGCGACCGGCAATTGGTGACCCTGGGCATGCTGACCGCGCTGGGCGGCTGCGAGGCGCAGCTCGAGGTGCATGTCGGCGGGGCGCTGAGCGTGGGGCTCACGCCGGGGCAGATCGTCGAGGCGCTGCTCCAGTCGGCCGCGTACTGCGGTTTCCCCCGGGCTCTGAACGCGACCGCGGTGGCCCGGAAGGTGTTCGCCGAGCGCGGGCTGCTGCCGGTGGAGCAGTAGCCCGCGCCGTCGGACGGCGGGAGATCCGAGGACCGGCCGTCGGACGGCGGATCCTCGGATCGATCCGGCTACCTCTGCCTGATCCTCAGGAACGTGACGGAGTTCGCCGGGAACGTGTAGGTGAAGTGGTCGGCGACTCCTTCGAGGACGGAGGTGACGGGGGTGACGGACGTGGTGGTCTCGGTGTTGACCGCGTCCGGTGCCGCCGTCAGCGTCGTCACCCGGGCCCGGGAGGCCACGCGGGCACCGCCCAGGTCGACGGCGGTACGGGCTGCCGAGTCCTGGGCGTTGACGACCTTGACGACGAGGTCACCGGTCTTCGCGTCCCGGGTGACGACCTGCCGGAAGGGCTCGGCGGGACGGTCGTCGGTGAAGCTGCCCCACTGGGTGCCGTCGAGATAGAGGGTGGCCTGGCGGCCGCGCACCTTGACGTCGATGTCGTAGGTGCGGCCGGTCTCGATCGACCCGGCCTTGGAGACCAGCGTCGACTTGCCGCCGTCCACGGCCTGTTCGACGGCGGACTGGGTGTTGTTCCAGCCGCCCAGGTTCCACCAGTAGTAGTTGCCGGTGTCCTTGACACCGAACGCGATCAGGAAGCCTTCCTTCCCTGACTTCTTGGTCGCCTTCGCATGCAGGTCGTAGTTCTGCCAGGCGGTGTCGCCGGCGGAGACCATGGTGTTCTCGGCGGCGGTGTCGCTCTGGACGTACTGGCCGTCCTGGACGCTCCAGCTCCCGGTGCCGGTGTGCGTCCACTGTGCCGGGTCACCGGAGAAGTCGTCGGTGAGCAGCGAGGTTCCGTCGGCGGCGGTGACCTGTACGTCGTCGTAGGCGGCGCTGGTGTTCCAGGTGGACAGGCCGACGGCACCGGTGATCGGGCCGGTCACGGAGGGGGTGCCGGTGGCCGTGGAGGGGACGACACGGGTGCCGGTGTTGTTCATGAACAGCTTCTGGACCTCGTAGTTCGCCGAGCCCCACGAGGCGTGGTTGTTGAACCAGACCAGGTCGGGACGCCACTGCACATAGTCCTCGTTGGCGAACAGCGGTGCATAGGAGGCGAGTTGTACGACGTCCGCGTTGCGTTCCAGGCCCGTCATGTACGCCGCCTCGGCGAGGGCGTTCTTGAAGGTGTTGCCCTGGGAGGCGTACTCGCCGAGGAAGACCTTGGGGCCGGTGCGGTCGTAGCTGTCGTAGCGGTCGTTGTTCTGGAGGAACCAGCGGGTGCTGTTGTAGTAGTGCTCGTCGACCATGTCGACCTTGGCGTCCCGGTTGAGCTGCCAGGCGGTGTCGAACGTCGAACCGGTGTCGTCCGGGCCGGAGTTGGAGATCACCGTCACGTTGGGGTACTTCGCCTGGATGGCGGCGCGGAACTGCTCGAAGCGGGCGAAGAACTCCTTGGGCAGGTTCTCCTCGTTGCCGACCTCGATATGGGTGAGGTGGAAGGGCCTGGGGTGGCCCATCTCGGCGCGCTTGTGGCCCCAGGTGGAGGTGACCGGGCCGTTGGCGAACTCGATGAGGTCGAGGGTGTCCTGGATGTGCCGCTTGAGCAGGGCGTCGTCGTCGACCGCCTTGTTCTGGCCGCAGCCGGTCACCAGCGCCGGGACGACGGGCAGCGGCATGGCGCCGATGTCCTCGGCGAGGCGGAAGTACTCGTAGTAGCCGAGGCCGTAACTCTGGTTGTAGCCCCAGAAGTTGGAGTTGGTGGCCCGGGTCTCGACGGGGCCGATGGTGTCCTTCCACTGGTACGACCGCTTGCGCTGCCAGCCGGACGTCTCGCTGTAGTCCTGCATGGAGCCGGTGTTGACCAGGCAGCCGCCGGGGAAGCGCACGAAGCCGGGGTGCAGGGCGGCGATCTTCTCGGCGAGGTCCTTGTGCAGGCCGTTGGACTCGTGCCGGTAGGTGTCGCGCGGGAACAGGGACACCATGTCGAGCGCGGCCGGGGCCGAGGAGGCGACGGTCAGCCGACCCTTGGCGGAGGTGCGTGTCGCGGTGAACGACGCCTTGTACTTGGCCCATCCGCCGCGCACGGCCACCTGCCGTACGGCGGCGAGCGTGCCGTCGGTGTCCTGGAGGCTCACGGTGAGCGCGGCGCCGTCCGTGGCCCTCGCCCACACCGAGAAGTCGTACGTCTTGCCCTGCTCGACCGCGATCCCGGTGTTGTAACCGGTGTTGGTGACCGATGAATCCGCGCTCAGGGAGAGGTAGTTGCGGTTGCGGGCGTTCAGGCGGCCGGAGTCGTTCGTGACATCGGCGGTTCCGGTGACCGTCCAGGCGGTCAGCGGGGTGTACGCCTTGTTGTCGTCGGTGGAGTACTCGAAGGACCGGTTCTGCACCAGTTCGGCGTACAGACCGCCGTCGGCGGCGCGGTTGATGTCCTCGAAGAAGACGCCGTACATCGATCTGGAGATCTTCGCGCCTGTGGTGGTGGGGTCGACGGTGATCGAGTAGTCGGTCACGTCGGCGGCGGCGGTCGCCGTGACCGGTTCGGCGGCGTGAGCGGGGTTCAAGGGGGCCTGGACGACGGTCGCTGCCAGCAGGAAAGCGCTTGCTCCGAGGGCAGGTCGTAGGCGGGTGCGGGTGGTGCGTGGCATGGATACTCCGCGGCTCTGGATGATCGGTTTCGATGCCCGGGCGAGGTGATCGCGGGCTTCGCCGGGGTCGTACGGGATCGTTCCAGTCGTCCGTTCGAGATCTCGGACGACGATCAGCACTTCGAACAACGGCAAGATAGAGTTGAGACATGGCCGCGTCAATGGGACGGGCGTGAACCAGGCATCTGGGATGCGTAAGCTCGGCCCATGGATGCGCTGTTGCCGTACCTGGTCGTGTTCGGCTCGTGGGCCGTCGTCCTGCGTGCCCTCACCCTGCTGGCGCGCTGGATACGCCGGCGGGGCTCGGGCGGCGGAGGGGTGAGCGCCGCGCTGGCCGCGTACGAGGAGGCGTTCCGCGCCACCAGCCATCAGTCGCACTACGAGATCCAGGCTCAGGCCGACCGCAAGGTGCCCACCGGGTCACCCGACCGGCTGCGGCCCGGGCGGGGGCGGGAACGGGCCGGGCGGGAACGGCTCGGGCGGGGGCTGGAACGTCCCGGACAGGAGCGGGAATGAGCGGTGCGGCCCGCTACTGGCCCGTGGCGGACGTCCTGGCGCACCTGGCGGGGCGCTGGCACGTGGAGCGCTCCGTACGGGATCTGGCGAGCGACGACGAGGGGCGTTTCGAGGGGACCACGGTCTTCAGCGCCCTCCCAGGGGGCGGGCTGCTGCACGAGGAGTCCGGGAGTTTCACCTGGCAGGGCGTGACACGGCCCGCCGAGCGCACCCTGCGGTTCCTGCCGGGCACCGCGCTGGGCACGGCCGACGTCCGGTTCGCCGACGGGCGGCCCTTCCACGGCCTGGACCTGACCACGGGACGGTACGTCGCCGACCATCCCTGCGCCGCCGACCTCTACCGGGGCGAGTTCACCGTCCGGGACCGCGACCACTGGCGGACGGTGTGGCGGGTCGGCGGCCCCGCGAAGGACCTCGTCCTCACAACGGACTACACACGCGCCACGACGAGTCCTTGGACCCGGTTGTGACCGGCGAGCGCACCCGCGCCGCTCACATCCGCACGGTCCGGCCCGGCGCACCGTCGAGGTGCAGGAACCAGCGGCCCGCGAACCCGGCGACGGTCGTCGCCGCCAGGGGGCGCACATCGATGCTCCAGTACGTCGACGGCGGCGCCTTCAGCGCGTACACCAGCGCGGCACGGATCACGGAGGGCTCGGCGACGGCGACGATGCAACCGCCGTCCTCGATCGGCCGGGTGTCGAGCCAGCCGCCCACCCGGGAGATGAACGTCAGCAGCGACTCACCGCCGTGCGGTGTGGAGCGCGGATCGGCGAGCCAGGCGTCCACCATGGCCGGTTCACGGGCCATCGCCTCACCGAGAGTGAGCCCGCGCCAGCGGCCCATGTCGCAGTCGCGCAGCGCGAGTTGCACGAGCGGGGCGTAGCCGAGTGCGTCGCCGGTGGCACGGCTGCGCGGGGTCGGCGAGCAGTAGCGCAGTTCGGCGGCGGCGAGCGGCAGCAGATCCCGGGCGACACGCTGCACCTCGTCCCAGCCAGCCTGGTCGAGCGGCCGATCGTCGTCGAAGCGCTCGGCGAGCGGCGGCGAGCTGCGGGCGGCCGCGACGAACGTGACCCGAAGTGACATGCCGCGATGGTGAGCCGCGGCAGTGCACAGGTCAAGGGCCTCCGGTGTGAGGTCACCCAGGGTGCGCGGGATCTCACCGCACGGGCAGGCCATGACGGACAAGTCACTCGAAAAGGAGCGCCATCCAGCGCTCGGGGCGGGCGAGCGGCGCGAAGCCGAGCTTCTCGTAGACGCCGTGGGCGTCATCGGTGGCGAGCATGATGCGCCGCAGCCCGTCCGGACGCAGATATTCGCGTACGGCTCCGACGAGCGCCGTGCCGATGCCCTTGCCGCGCGCGGCCGGGTCGACGTACACGTCGCACAGCCAGGCGAAGGTGGTCCGGTCGGTCACCACCCGGGCATAGGCCAACTGGTCCCCCGAAACCAGCTCGTACACCCCGAAGTTGAGCGACCCTGCGATGGCCCGGTCCTGCTTCTCGCGGGGCCGGCCGATCGCCCAGTACGCGTCGGTGGACAGCCAGCGGTGGACGCGCTCGGCGTCGATGCGGGCGGGGTCGGCGGAGATCTCGTAGCCGTCGGCGAGGGCAGGTGCGGGGACGGCGGAGGCCGGGGTGTCCGGGGTGTCCCGGGTATCGGGGGTGCCGGGGGTGTTGTCCATGGCGGGATCCTCACCGCCCGGGCCCGGAGCTGTCGAGCGGTTTCCGCAGCAGTCGGTTGCAGTCGTCCCAGCCGCTGCTCACACTGGTGTGGTCGGTGCTGCTGCTGGGCGAGCACCTGACGGTGGCCGCCCCGCCGACGGCCGCGGCGATGCTCGTGCGCGTCGCGGTGACGCGGCGGGCGTGAGACCGAGTGGGCCCTCTGGCCCTCTTACGGCCGTGCCGAGCGCCGTAGACTCGGGGCCACGGACCGCTGCTCCCGCACTCGGTGAGGAGGCCGTTCAGATGCGTGCAACCGTGGGCGACCAGCTTGTGCAGCACGGCAGGGTGGTCGGCCAACACGACAAGGTCGCCGAGATCGTCGAAGTGATGGGCGAGTCGGGCACTCCCCCGTACCGCGTCCGGTTCGAGGACGGCCATGAGGCCGTGTGCTCCCCCGGCCCCGACTCCGAGATCCGCCACCACAAGGAACTGCGCCAACAGCACTGATCCACGCCTGACGTCCTAGTGCCGTGGCAGGCAACGTTCGCCCGTGAAGGAGCGGCGTCCGGTGCGTGCTCTCGGCGTGCCGGGTGCAAGCCCTCGTACTGGACGTACTTGGGCTTGTGTCCGGTGCGGCGAGAGTGCGTGCCGGGCGTCGCGACGGGGCGAACGTTGCCTGTCGCGGCACCAGGTTCAGCGCGACGTCGTCGCCGGCCGCCACCGACGGTGGCCGGCGTCGACGCATGTCCTGGTGCCTGTCGTCGCGTGTACCGCCGTGGCCCCGTCACGCCCGCTCGTGTCCTGCTCCCCTGCCCGGACACCCTTCACCCCGCCCGATCGATCATCGATACTACGGGGTAACCTGCTCGTCCGGAGCAGGGCGCCGCACCACGGAGCACCTGTTCCCGCCGTAGATCAGGCACGCGGGTGTGCCGCCCCGGAGGCGGTCCGCACGGAACCGAGAGGGACGATGTGACCGACATCGAGCGCGTCGGAGTCGTGGGCTGCGGCCAGATGGGGGCCGGCATCGCCGAGGTCGCCGCCCGCGCCGGCCTGGACGTCAAGGTCGCCGAGACCACCGGTGAGGCCCTGGAGATCGGCCGGACCAGGCTGCTGGGCTCGCTGGCCAAGGCCGCCGAGCGCGGCAAGATCACCGAGGAGGAGCAGGCGTCCACACAGGCGCGGCTGACGTTCACCACCGACCTCGGCGAGTTCGCCGACCGCGATCTGGTGATCGAGGCCGTCGTGGAGAACGAGCAGGTCAAGACCGAGATCTTCCAGGTGCTCGACCAGGTGGTGACCCGCACTGACGCCATCCTCGCCTCCAACACCTCCTCCATCCCGCTGGTGAAGCTGGCGGTCGCCACCTCACGGCCGGACCATGTCATCGGCATCCACTTCTTCAACCCGGCCCCGGTGCAGCAGCTCGTCGAGCTGATCCCGGCGCTCACCACCTCCGAGGCCACCACCGGGCGGGCCCAGATGTTCGCCGAGAAGCTGCTGGGCAAGCACGCCATCCGCGCCCAGGACCGCTCCGGCTTCGTGGTCAACGCGCTGCTGATCCCCTATCTGCTCTCCGCGATCCGGATGTTCGAGTCGGGCATCGCCAGCCGCGAGGACATCGACAACGGCATGGAACTCGGCTGCGCCCACCCGATGGGCCCGCTGAAGCTGTCCGACCTGATCGGGCTGGACACGGTCGCCTCGGTGGCAAGGAGCATGTACGACGAGTTCAAGGAGCCGCTCTACGCCGCTCCCCCGCTGCTCCAGCGGATGGTGGACGCCGGACGCCTCGGCCGCAAGACGGGCTCCGGCTTCTACACGTACGCCTGACCCCGCCGCCGTCCCCTGCCCCCTTTGCCGTCCGTCCGGGTCCGGCACCGCCACGCGGTGCCGGACCCGCGGTATTCACACTCCGTGTGCACGCTGGGCCCGCATATGCCCGGCGCACACCCTCCCCACGCGCCCACCAGGGGGGTTGACTCACCATGTGCATGCAAGGGATGTGAGACGACTACGGAAAGGAGCGGAATGTGACCGCCGATCCCGAGCATCCCGTCGTTCATGGAGAAGTCGCGGAGTTACGACGCCGCCTCGACGTGGCCTACGCCCGTGTCGAAGGCGGACTCGCACTGCTCAGCCACCGCACCGAGGCGACCGCCAAGGAGCTGGACGAGCTGAGCAGCAGGATCGTCACGCTGGAGCACTCGCGCTGGCCGCTGCCCTCGATCGCGGCCCTCACGGCGCTGGGCGCACTGGCCGTGACCGTCTGGCAGGCCCTCGGCCGTTAGGCCCTCTCGGCCTCGGGCGTGTCAGACAGGGCCCAGAAGTTCAGGTCCCGGTCCGGGGCACGGTGTCCTGGCCGAGCCTGAGGTGGTGCAGCAGCAGTAACGCCGCCGCCATGTTGGCGGCCGGGACCTCGCCGCGGGCGACCATGTCGGGGACGAGCTTGAGCGGGACCCACTCACGGCGGTCCGACTCGAAGTCGTCCACGGGGTGTCCGACGTAGTCGCCCTCGTCCGACCAGTAGATGTGGTGCCGCGCGTCGGTGAGACCGTTGGAAGGCTCCACGGTCATCAGATGCCGCAGGGTTCCCGGCCGCCAGCCGGTCTCCTCCTCCAGCTCCCGGGCGGCCGCGGCGGCGATGTCCTCGCCGTCCTCGACGACGCCCGCCGCGAGTTCCCAGCCCCAGCTGTCGGTGATGAAGCGATGGCGCCACAGCAGCAGGACCTCGTTGGCCTCGTTCACCACCGTGGCCACGGCGACCGGCCGCATCCGGATCAGGAAGTGGTCGAGATGTCGGCCGTCCGGCAGCTCGACATCGGCGAGATTGACGCTGAACCAGCGATTCGCGTACACGGTTTGCTCGTTCTTTTTCGTCCACTGCACGGTTCTGCCACCTTCCGACGGGTAAGTGGCAATATCGCAGCAGCGGCTGAGAGGCAGCAGGCGTGACGGCGGGCGCACGGCGGTCCGGGTGCGGCGCGCGGCAGGGCGCCCTGAGCGCCGTTCCGGCACCTCCTGGAACCCCGCGGCCGCCCCCGCCCTCCGCGGCCTCTACAGCGGTACGCGCAGCGCGCCGTCGATGAGCTCGGCGGCCTCCGAGGTGCCCGCGCCGCCGCTGCGCACCAGGTGGTCGCGCACCGCGCGGAGTCGGTCCCGCAGCCGCTGCGACTCCATCCCGCGGGCCGCCTCGGCCATCAGCACCGCGGTGGCCACGGCCTTGTCGGCGTTGCCCTGCCGCAGCTCGACGGTGCTGAGCATGGCCAGCCGGTGCACCCGCCCCCGGTCGTGGGCCGGGTTGTCCACGGCCGCGGCGGCGTGCTCCTCCGCGGCCGCCAGCTCGCCGAGGCTGAGCAGCGCCTCCGCCACCTGGACGTTGACCAGGCCCGGCTGGACATAGCCGGTCTCGTCGGGTTCGTGGCCGCGCATGATGCGTTCGGCGGCCTCCTCGGCACGCCGGATGCAGGACAGGGCGCTGGTGCCGTCGCCGAGGTGGGCGTACGCCTTGGCCTGCATGGCGTAGAGGTCGGAGGCAAGGGCTGGGGTGATGTGTCTGCCCGCGGCGCGCAGCGCGGCCTCGGCGAAGGCGACGGCCTGCCGGAACTCCCGCATGAACAGCGACTGGTTGACCAGCAGGGCGATCACATAGGCGCCGAGTCCCCGGTCCCCGCTGGCCTTTGCGAGTCTGAGCGCCTGGTGGAAGTAGCGCTGGGCGAGGCCGTGCGCGTCGGAGTCATAGGCACAGATCCCGGCGATGGCGACCAATCCGCCGGTGGCGCGGTGCAGTTGACGGCCCGTCGCATCGGTGTAGCCGCCGCGCAGCAGCGGGGCGGCCTCGGCGTTCAGGAAGCCGACGATCCGGCCGCGGGTCGCCACCCCGCCGGCCTTGCGGTACATCTGCTCGTAGTGGGTGCGGGCGGCGCGCAGCATGTCGAGGTCGGCGGGGGTGACGCGGTGGCGTCCGCCGCGGGAGACATCGACGTCCTCGGGCGGGTTCTCCCACTCCCACACCGGCATCACGGCGGGCGTGCCGGTGACGGCGGGGGCGCCGAGGATGTGCGGGCGCTGCTGTTCGTCGGAGCGCCACAGGGCGGTGGCCCGCTCGACGAAGCCGGACAGCGAGGTGCTGTGCGGGACGGCGGGTTCGCCGGGGACACCGAGGCCGATGTCGTCGAGGGTGACGGGCCGGTGCAGCCGCGTGGCAAGCACTTCGCAGATCAGGTCGGGCACCTGGCCGCGGGGCCGCTGTCCCTTCAGCCACCGTGCGACGGCGGTGTGTTCGTAGCGCAGCGCGAGCCCGCGCGCCCTTCCCGCCTGGTTGACGTGGGCGGCGAGTCCCGCGTGCGAGATACCCGCCTCGTCCAGGATCGCGTCCAGCAGAGTGTTGGGCTGCATCTGTGGCCCCCCGGTGACCTCGGTGCGTCAGAAGACTAGTGCGTCCGGGTTCACACGGGGTGTGAACGGAGTGCGCCAATCCGCAGGGTGTGCGCACTGTCGCGGAGAGTTTCCACCCGGTTGACTGAAACACCTCGAAAGAGAAGGCCGGGCCGCCGGCTCCCCCTCGTACAGTGCGGCGGCCCGTGCCCGCGCCGTCCGCCCGGCCGCCTGCCCGACCCGCGGCGGGCGGACGGCGCACCGCCGCGCCCCAGGGATCACGTGCCGCGATGTGCCCGGTGACCGGCGGGTTCACCGGTCGGCGGGAGCGGCAGTCCGGGGGTGCGGCTATGGTCCCGGTGCAGGACGAGCAGGGCGGCGTCGTCGGCGGGGCTGGTGCCGGTGTGGCGCAGCAGCCGGGTGAACACCGTGCGCAGGACGGACTGCGGGGAGAGCGGTCCGGTGCTCACGGCCGCGGTGAGGGCGGCGGGGAGCGGAAAGAACCGGCCATGAGCGTCCCGGGCGTCCTCGACACCGTCCGTGTGCAGGAACAGTGCCTCGCCGGGCAGCAGATGCGGGCACTTGACGGCGGTCAGGTCGGCGGGCAGCGGGAACAGGCCGAGCGGAGGCAGGGGTTCGGCCTCGGTGAGCGGTTCGACGCGGTGCTCCGCGAGCAGATACGGCCAGGGGTGACCGCAGTTGAGGGCGCGGGTCTCGCCGTCGCGGCGGATCTCCAGGAGCAGGACGGTGACGAAGTCCTCGACCCCGGCGGAGACTTCGGCCTGTGCTGCGCAGGTCGTCTCTCCGGCCGTCTCTGCGGTCGTCTCACCGGTCGCGGGGGCCTCGGCGCGGGCGCGTCCGCCGAGGTGGCGTTCCAGCGCGCGGTCCAACCTGCGCAGTACGCCGCCGAGTTCGGGCTCGTCGTGGGCGGCCTCGCGGAAGCTGCCGAGAACGGCGGCGACCGTGCCGAGAGCGGCGAGCCCGTGGCCCCGGACGTCGCCCATCACGACGCGCACCCCGTACTCGGTGCCGATCGCCTCGTAGAGATCGCCGCCGACGGACGCCCCGCGCTCGGCGGACAGCCGGGCGGTGGCGAAGCTCAGCCCGTCGATGCCGGCGGGCAGCGGCGGCAGCAGCGCGCTCTGCGCGGCACCCGCGACACGGTGGATCTGCCGCAGTTCACGCTGCATCCCGCGATGGGTGCGCACGATCAGGACGCTGCCTACGGCGAAGAAGACCGCGCTGGTGAGCAGGCGGGCGCAGAACAGATGCCGCTGGGAGAGCGGGCTGGTGAGCTTGTAGGTGAGCGCGGTCGCGGCCCACAGCGTGGGCAGTCCGAGCGTCACCGCACGGCACAGCGGACGGCGGTGGGCACCGCGGGACGACGCCGCACCGGACGCGGCCGTACCGGAAGCCGCCGTACCGGACAGGGCCCCACCGGGCGAGAACCTGCCGGACGAGGACCTGCCGGGCCACGACCTGCCTGACGAAGATCTGCCGGGCCACGACCTGCCTGACGAGGACCTGCCGGACGTCGACCGATCGCCCGGGGTCCCGCCGGACGTCGACCGATCGCCCGGGGTCCCGCCGGACGAGGTCATGGCAGACAACACCCTGACGGTGAGAGTTCTGCGGGTTCGGGCTCTGCGGGGATTCCCAGCCCTGATGCGGATCATGCCGTTGGCCCCCCATGTAGGCCCGGACAGCCGAGACGAGCCCCGAGAGGCCGGTCCGATTCTGTCGATCCAGACCACCCGAAGGAGGGGTGATCGGCGCTTCTCACCCGAAGGAGTGATTCGTCCCCGGTCACGCGCATTTATGCAGGTGAGAAGCGGAGAGGGCCGGTCCGGGCCGCCCGTGCGGAATACGGGGGCTCGGACCGGCCCTCTTCCGGGCCGGGCGGGATCACGCGCCGCGCAGCACCGCTCCCGTGCGCTCACCGGCGAGGGCGACCGCGGCATCGCGGGCCGCTGTCGCCTCATCGACCTTCAGAGTGCGGTCGGCGGCGCGGAAGCGCAGCGCGTAGGCCAGCGACTTCCTGCCGTCGCCGAGTTGCTCGGCGTTGACGTACACGTCGAACAGGCGGATGGACTCCAGGAGTTCACCGGCACCCTCGCGCAGCGCGGCCTCGACGTCCGCGTGCGGCACGGTGTCGTCGACGACCAGGGCGACGTCCTGGGTGGCCATCGGGAAGGAGGAGATCCCCGGCGCCTGGGGAACCCCGTCGCCGACCTGCTCCAGGGCGTCCAGGTCCAGCTCCATCGCGCAGGTGCGCGCGGGCAGGCCCAGGGCCTTCAGGACGCGCGGGTGCAGCTCGCCCGCGTGGCCCACGATCCGCTCGCCGTCGCCGGTGGCGACGGCCAGTTCGGCGCAGCGGCCGGGGTGCCAGGGCCCGTACTGGCCCTTGCGGACGACGAGTTCGGCCCCGGCCTCGCGGGCGACGGTGCGCGCCGCCTCGACGGCGTCGGCCCAGTCGCCCGGGCGGCCCTTGCCCCACCAGCCGGCCTGCTCGCGGGCGCCCGCGAGGACGACGGCGACATGGCGCGGCTGCTCGGGCAGCGCGGCGTTCAGCTCGGCGAGTTCCTCATCGGTGGGACGCCGGTCGACGGGCAGGTTCGCGGCGACCGTGCGCTCCTCGCGCGGCAGGAAGACCAGACCGGTCTCGAAGAGCGCGAGGTCGTGGGTGCCGCGGCCGTCGTTGCGGCGCAGCGCGCCGAGCAGGCCCGGCAGCAGCGTCGTACGCAGCGCGGGCTCCTCGTCGTTCAGCGGGTTGACCAGCTTGACGACGCGGCGGGCCGGGTCGTCGGCCGCCAGGCCGAGCTGGTCGAAGACCTGCTCGCCGAGGAACGGGTAGGTCGGCGCCTCGACATAGCCCGCTCCGGCGAGGGCGCGGCCGACGCGGCGGTGCAGCCGCTGGCGGTGGGTGAGTCCGCGGCCCGAGGGGGGCTTGGGCAGCGTGGCGGGCAGGTTCTCGTAGCCCTCCAGGCGGATGACCTCTTCGGCCAGGTCGTTGGGTTCGACGAGGTCGGGCCGCCAGGACGGCACGGTGACGGTCAGTTCGTCCTGCCCGTACACGTCGCAGCCGATCTCCTGGAGCCGCCGTACGACGGTCTCACGGCCGTAGACGACGCCCGCGACCTTGTCGGGGTGGTCGGCGGCGGCCTTGAGGGTGTGTGGCGCGGACGGCGTGACGATCTCGGTGACGCCCGCGTCGGCGGTGCCGCCCGCGAGGAGGACGAGCAGGTCGACGGTGCGCTGGGCGGCAGCGGAGGCGGCCTGCGGGTCGACGCCCCGCTCGAAGCGGCGGGACGCCTCGGAGGACAGCTTGTGGCGGCGAGCCGTGCGCGCGACGGACACGGCGTCGAAGTGCGCGGCCTCGACGACGACCTCGGTGGTCGCCGTCTCCGTGTCCTCGTGATCGGCGATCTCGGTGTCGGCGCCGCCCATCACCCCGGCGAGGCCGATGGGGCCCCGGTCGTCGGTGATGACAAGGTCCTCGGCGTGCAGCCCCCGCTCGGTGCCGTCGAGGGTGACGAGCTTCTCGCCCTCGGCCGCGCGGCGCACCCCGATGGTGCCCTGGACCAGGTTGCGGTCGTAGGCGTGCAGTGGCTGGCCGAGCTCCATCATCACGTAGTTGGTGATGTCGACGGCGAGCGAGATCGGACGCATGCCGACCTTCTGGAGGCGGCGCTGGAGCCAGATCGGGGAGCGTGCCTCGGGGTCGAGGCCGGTGACGGTGCGGGCGGTGAAGCGGTCGCAGCCGAGCGGCTCGGACACCTGGACGGGGTGGCCGAAGGCGTTCGGCACGGGTACGTCGATCAGCGCGGGGTCGCGCAGCGGCAGACCGTAGGCGATGGCGGTCTCGCGGGCGACGCCGCGGATGGACAGGCAGTCGCCGCGGTTGGCGGTGACGGCGATGTCGAGGACCTCGTCGACCAGTTCCAGCAGCTCGATCGCGTTCCTGCCGACCTCGGTCTCGGGCGGCAGCACGATGATGCCGTGCGTGCCGTCGTCGCCCATGCCCAGCTCGTCGGTGGAGCAGATCATGCCGTGGGAGGTCTTGCCGTAGGTCTTGCGCGCGGCGATCGCGAAGCCGCCGGGCAGCACCGCGCCGGGCAGTACGACGACGACCTTGTCGCCCGCGACGAAGTTGCGGGCGCCGCAGACGATCTCCTGGGGCTCACCGGTGCCGTTGGCCGTGCCGACGTCGACGGTGCAGAAGCGGATCGGCTTCTTGAAGCCCTCCAGTTCCTCGACGGTCAGCACCTGGCCCACCACCAGCGGGCCCTTGAGGTCGGCGCCGAGATGCTCGACGGTCTCGACCTCCAGGCCGGCCGAAATCAGCTTGGCCTGCACGTCACGCCCGGTCTGAGTCGCCGGCAGGTCGACGTACTCCCGCAGCCAGGAAAGCGGGACCCGCATCAGATCTCCATCCCGAACGGCCGGGTGAACCGGACGTCACCTTCGACCATGTCTCGCATGTCCTCGACGTTGTGGCGGAACATCAGCATCCGCTCGATGCCGAACCCGAAGGCGAAGCCGCTGTACTTCTCCGGGTCGACACCGCAGGCGGTCAGCACCCGCGGGTTGACCATGCCGCAGCCGCCGAGTTCGATCCAGCCCTCGGAGGAGCAGGTGCGGCAGGGCCGGTCGGGGTTGCCGACGGACTCGCCGCGGCAGACGTAGCACACCATGTCCATCTCGGCGGACGGCTCGGTGAACGGGAAGAAGTTGGGCCGCAGCCGGGTCTTCATGCCCTCGCCGAACAGCGACTGGACCATGTGGTCGAGGGTGCCCTTGAGGTCGGCCATGGTCAGGCCCTCGTCCACGGCGAGCAGTTCGACCTGGTGGAAGACCGGGGTGTGGGTGGCGTCCAGCTCGTCGGTGCGGTACACGCGGCCGGGACAGATGACGTAGACCGGCAGCTCGCGCTCCAGCAGGGAGCGGATCTGCACGGGCGAGGTGTGGGTGCGCAGCACGACACCGGAGCCGGAGTCGGCCGAGCCGGAGCCCGAGGCGCCGGCGGACGGGCCCTCGACGAAGAAGGTGTCCGCCTCCCCGCGCGCAGGGTGGTCGGGGCCGATGTTGAGGGCGTCGAAGTTGAACCACTCGGCCTCGACCTGCGGGCCCTCGGCGACCTCGTAGCCCATGGCCACGAAGACGTCCTCGATGCGCTCCGACAGAGTGGTCAGGGGGTGGCGGGCGCCGGCCGGTACGCGGTCGTACGGCAGGGTGACGTCCACCGACTCCTCGACCAGGACGCGGGCATCGCGCTCGGCCTCCAGCTCGGCCTGGCGGGCGGCGAGGCCCTTGTTGACGGCTCCGCGGGCCTGGCCGACGCGTTTGCCCGCGTCCGCCTTGGCATGCGGGGGCAGGGCGCCGATCTCGCGGTTGGCGAGGGCCAGCGGGGAGGTCCCGCCGGTATGGGCGACCTTGGCCTCCTGGAGCGCGTCGAGGGAGTCCGCGGCGGCGAAGGCGGCGAGCGCCTCGTCCCGCATGCGCTCGATCTCTTCCGGTTTCAACGCCTCGACCTCGACAGGGTCGTACGACTTATTCGGTGCCGACATCTCTTCCCGTGCTTCCGATTGGCTGGCTGAAGGTCCCCGTGACCGGCTCAAGGGTCTGTCGTCGGTCTGTCGTCCTCGGGAGACACAAAGGTGCCAAAGGCCGAGTCTAACGGGGTGGAGGTGAGCGAACGCGCCCGTGGGTCCGCTCAGGCCAGGTGGGCCGGGGTCGCCACGGGCAACGTAAATCGGAACTCTGCGCCCCCGCCGGGAGCGCGGCCGACCGTGATCACGCCGCCGTGGGCCTCGACGATACCCTTGACGATATAGAGCCCGAGGCCCGTGCCACCGCGTTTGCTGCCCCGCCAGAAGCGGGTGAAGACGCGGTTCATGGACTCCTCCGGGATGCCGGCGCCCTCGTCGCTCACCGTGACCGACGTGGCGGTGTTCTCGCCGTCCTCCCCTTCGCGGGGGGACTCGGCGGGCGTGACGTCAATGGTGACGGTTCCCTCGCCGTGACGCACCGCATTTTCCAGGAGGTTGCTCAGCACCTGGTCGATCTTGTCCGGGTCGGCCCACAGCGGCGGCAGCGGCTGCTCGATGCGCAGCAGGAAGCGGTCGGCGGGCTGGCCCGCGGCGACGTACGCCTGGATGTGCCGTCCGACGGCGGCGCCCATGTCGACGAGCTGGCGGCGCACCTCCAGCCGCCCGGAGTCTATGCGGGATATGTCCAGCAGCTCGGCGATGAGCCGGGTGACGCGGTTGGCATCGGCGTCGACGGTCTCCAGCATCAGCCGCTTCTGGTCGTCGGTGAACCGTTCCCACTTGGCAAGTAGCGTCGCCGTGAAGCCCTTGACGGAGGTCAGCGGGGAGCGCAGTTCATGGGCGACGGTGGCGATCAGTTCGGCGTGGCTGCGTTCGGTGCGGCGGCGGGCCTCGGTGTCGCGCAGCGAGACGACGACGCGGTGCACGGGTCCGGTGGGCCGGGTCCTGACGTAGCGGACGGACACCAGGACCTCGCGGCCGCCGGGCAGCAGCAGATTGCGCTCGGGCTGACGCACCCGGATGGCGAGGCCGCCGTAGGGGTCGGTGAGCTGCCACCAGCGGCGGCCCTCCAGGTCCTCGAGGGGCAGCGCCTTCTCCAGCCGCTGTCCGAGGGCTTCCTGGGCGGTCAGCGTGGTGATGCGTTCGGCGGCGGTGTTGAAGCAGATCACCCGCCCGTGCTCGTCGGCGACGACCAGCCCGTCGGGCAGGTCGTCGGGGCCGATGCCGAGCCCGACGGGGTCGGCGCCACGTCCGGCCGGATCGGCGCCGGACTGCCGGCCGGGCACCGCCGGGCGCGGCACGTCCCGTGCCCCCGACGCACTGCTCGTGCCCACACCCATCCCCGTACCCAGCCCTTCCTATGAGGGTCCCGGGCAGGTCACCCTACTAGGGCCTGTCGGCAAATTCCCGTCGTCCGCCCGAAGGGCGGGCCCTGCGGCGTCTGGTGCGTGCGATCGCAAGGCGCCGGAGCGCCCTCGCGGGGGTCCCCCTGCTCGAGCGAAGCCGAGAGCTTGGGGGAGGAGCCACGTGGGCGATTCGGCAACGCCGCCGGGGGTACCCCCTGCTCGCAGAGCTTGGGGGAGTGCGTGCCAGACGCCGCCGGGCAGACGGGAATTTGCCGACAGGCCCTTAGTTTCCGGTGACGGAGCGGCACCCTCCGGGGGCGCGCTGTGCACGGGCCGATGCGTAGAGACATACGGCGGCGGCCGTCGCGAGGTTCAGGCTCTCGGCCTTCCCGTGGATCGGGACGCGCACCACGGCGTCCGTGAGGGCGCGGGTCTCCTCCGGCAGGCCCCATGCCTCGTTGCCGAACACCCACGCGGTGGGGCCGCCCATGGTGCCCTTGTCGAGTTCCGCGTCGAGATCGCGGTCCCCGGCGCCGTCGGCGGCGAGGACCCGCACCCCGGCGTCCCGCAGCCCGGCCACGGCCCGCTCCACAGGCACGCCGACGGCGACGGGCAGATGGAACAGCGAGCCGACGGAGGCGCGGACGGCCTTGGGGTTGTAGAGGTCGACGGACGCGTCGGTGAGGATCACGGCGTCGGCGCCGGCGGCGTCCGCGCAGCGCAGCACGGTTCCCGCGTTGCCGGGGTCGCGGACATGGGCGAGGACGGCGACCAGCCGGGGCCGGGCCGCCAGCACCTCCTCGAAGGGGGTGTCGACGAACCGGCACACCCCGACGAGCCCCTGCGGGGTGACGGTGGTCGAGATGTCGGCGACAACCTCCTCGGGGGCGAGATGCACCCGGGCGTCCGCGGCACGCGCGGCGGCGACGATGTCGGCGTACCGCTCCATGGCCTCGGCGGTGGCGAACAGCTCGACGAGCACCGGCCGTCCACCGCTACGGTGCACAGCGGCCTCCCGCACGGCCTGCGGCCCCTCCGCGAGGAACAGCCGGTCCCTGCCCCGGAAGTTCCGCCTGGCAAGCCGCCGCGCGGCGGCAACCCGGCCGGACCGGGGAGAAATCGGCTCGGGGCTGACGGAGGGCATCTTCCTCACCTTCGGGAAATCTCAATAAACAGCACGTTCCAGGCTCCGGGACCGCACCTCGGCCTGGGCAGCGGAACGCACGGCACCTTCCAGCCTGCGCAACCGCAACCCCCCAGGGGCGCGGGGAACTGCGCGACCAGCCACAACGCACCCGCAGCCGCGCACAGACCCGCACCTCGCCCCGGGCGGCGACCCCACGGCACCTTCCAGCCCGCAGGACCACAACCCCCCAGGGGCGCGGGGAACTGCGCGACCAGCCACAACGCACCCGCAGCCGCGCACAGACCCGCACCTCGCCCCGGGCGGCGACCCCACGGCACCTTCCAGCCCGCAGGACCACAACCCCCCAGGGGCGCGGGGAACTGCGCGACCAGCCACAACGCACCCGCAGCCGCGCACAGACCCGCGCAGGCACAGGCGGCAACAACAGGACCCGCAAGCTCAAGCCTGCGGGTCCTAGAGGTCACGTCGGCCTAAAGCCAGCGCAGCGTCACGCGGCCTTGGGCGCGTTCACGTCCGCCGGAAGCGCCTTCTGGGCGACCTCGACAAGCGTGGCGAACGCACTCGCGTCGTTGACGGCGAGCTCCGCGAGGATCTTGCGGTCGACCTCGACGTTCGCGGCCTTGAGACCCTGGATGAAGCGGTTGTACGTGATGCCGTTGGCGCGGGCAGCGGCGTTGATGCGCTGGATCCACAGCTGGCGGAAGTCACCCTTGCGCTTCTTGCGGTCGTTGTAGTTGTAGACCAGCGAGTGGGTGACCTGCTCCTTGGCCTTGCGGTACAGACGCGAACGCTGACCGCGGTAGCCGGAGGCCTGCTCGAGGATCGCCCGGCGCTTCTTGTGGGCGTTGACTGCCCGCTTGACGCGTGCCACTTTTTACTCCTTGTAGCGGGGCCGCGGTGGGACTCACGCGGCCCGGAATCGAATGGGTCCCGGTCCAGACGTACGGCGCCAGGTGATCGGTGCGATCGGGCGGCGCCGCTCCGTCACTTGCCGAGAAGCTTCTTGATCTTCTTGGCGTCGGCCGGAGCCATCTCGGCGTTGCCGGTGAGGCGACGCGTCAGGCGGGACGACTTGTGCTCGAGCAGGTGGCGCTTGCCTGCGCGCTCACGGAGCACCTTGCCGGAACCGGTGACCTTGAAGCGCTTGCTGGCACCGCTGTGCGACTTGTTCTTCGGCATAGCGCCGTTCTCTCCTCGTCGGTGGCGCTCCGGTGCCCGGTCGCGAAAAACCGGGCACGGTGGAACGTCGCTCTTGTTTCGGTTACATCCTGAGGACTGATGTCCTCCGGGGTCACGCCTCAGCAGGAGCCTCGGCAGGGGCCTCGACGTCCACATCGCTGTCGGTGACGTCAGTGTCGGTCTCCGCGGCGTTCTGCGAGCGGCCCGGGTGGGCCTTCGCCTCGGCCTTGCGGGCCTCCTGCGCCTGGCGGGCCTCGGCCATCGCCTCGGTCTTCTTCTTGTGCGGACCGAGGACCATGATCATGTTGCGGCCGTCCTGCTTCGGGTTCGACTCCACGAAACCGAGGTCCTGGACGTCCTCCGCGAGCCGCTGCAGCAGCCGGTAGCCCAGCTCGGGCCGGGACTGCTCGCGACCACGGAACATGATCGTGATCTTGACCTTGTCGCCCTGCTTGAGGAACCGGACGACGTGACCCTTCTTGGTGTCATAGTCGTGCGGGTCGATCTTCGGCCGGAGCTTCATCTCCTTGATGACCGTGTGCGCCTGGTTCTTGCGCGCCTCACGGGCCTTCATGGCCGACTCGTACTTGAACTTCCCGTAGTCCATGAGCTTGCACACGGGCGGACGGGCGTTCGCCGCCACCTCGACGAGGTCGAGGTCGTACTCCTGGGCAAGCTCCAGTGCCTTCGCGAGCGGCACGATGCCGACCTGCTCGCCACTGGGACCGACAAGTCGCACCTCGGGAACGCGAATCCGGTCGTTGATGCGGGGCTCGGCGCTGATGGATCCTCCTCGGTTAGCACCACGCGGCGGCCTGGCCGACTGCCGCGTTCACGTCTGATTCAGACAGACCTAACCGCGCCGAAGCAGAAAAAATGCCCCGGACGATCACATGCGGGGCTCCAAGCACTACCGGAACACCGCCACAATGATCGCGGGGCGCACTATCGGACGGCTCCATCGTCCGTACGGAACGATGGTCGCCGCCTGACCGGATGACCCGCCGTCCCGGAGGGCGGTCGGGTGGGAGTTCGGAGCCTCCACTTGTGGGCCGAGCGCCGCACTTCTCATGGGCGTCCGGCCGGTCGTCACACAAGGTTAGCAGCAACCTCGCGTCAGGGCGAACGGGAGGTGTCCGGGCCCGTTCCCCGCCCGGCGGACCGGCCGGGGAAGCCCTCGGTGTGGGAGCCCGCGGGGCTGCGCCTAGGGTGTGGGGCATGAGTGACACCGCAGCTGAGACCACCCCCGCCGAGGAGCCCCTCGGCACCGCCGCCGACACCACCTCCGGCGGCCCGGCCGGCACCGTCCCGGGCAACCCGGTCGAGGACCCCGACTTCGATGCCCTGGCCCGTGACATCGCCGAGGTCCCCGCGGTCGAGGTGATCGTGACGGTCGCCGTCAATCTGATGAGCGCCGCCGCCGTGAAGCTCGGGCTGTCCGAGGAGGGCGAGAAGTACAAGGACCTGGACGAGGCCCGCAAGCTGGTGACAGCGCTCGCCGGTCTGCTGGACGCGAGCGCGACCGAGATCAGCTCCTTCCACGCGGCCCCGCTGCGCGACGGCCTCAAGTCCCTCCAACTGGCGTTCCGCGAGGCGTCGATCGTCGCGGACGAGCCGGGCAAGGGACCGGGCGAGAAGTACACGGGCGCGCTGTACGTCTGACGCGCTCTTCCCTCCGCCCGGTCACGTCTGCCCGGTCACGTCTGCCCGGTCACTTCTCATCCGCGTACGCATTCTCACTCGCGTACGAGTTCTCACTCGCGTACGAGTTCACGTACGAACAGGGGCTCGCCCGGGGGCGTGGTCGCACCGGCCGGAAGGACGGCCAGGTCGAGGCCGCGCACCAGGCGGGCCCGCAGCGTCTCGTCGGCGGCCATCCGGGCGGCGACCGCGCGGACGGCTTCGGCGGGTACGGCGGCGGGGTCGAGGACCAGCGCCAGGGTGCCGTCCGCCTCCCCCGGGCCGAGGTGTGCGCGCAGCACGTCGGGTACGGCGGCCACCGCGGCGCGCACGGCGCCGGTGACGGCCGGGTCGGCGAGCGGGTCCGCGGTCGTACGTCCCTCAGCGAGCGCGAGCAGTACGGGCCCGGTCAGTTCGAAGGGCACCGGCCCGGCCATGTCGAGGACCACCGTGTCGGCCTTCTCGTGCGCGGCGGCACGCAGCGCCTGGTGCAGGGGCACGGCGACGGGGCGGGCCTCGGGGTCCCAGCGGGCCAGCGAGTCCGTGGAGGTGAACGCGGGCAGCGCGGTACGGCCGCCGGCCTTCAGCGTCGGTACCGCCATCTCGCTGGTCTTCTCCCGGCGCAACCCCTTCTCGTCCTCCTCCACCTCCCCGAGCACGGCGACGACCGGCACGAGCAGCCGCGTGCCTTCGAGTGCCGCCAGGACGGGCTCCAGAGCGGTGCGGTCCTCGGCCCATGCCGCGAGGGCCGCGGCCAGTCGGGGCTCGGCGGAGCCGTCGTCGTCGGAGTAAGCGGGGTCGGGGATGTTCGTCTTCGCCACGGTCACCGACCCTATCCGGGCGCTCCCGCCGCATTCGTCCGGCCCCCGCAACACGGCGGTCACCGCACTCATGGCTTTCTCAGGCTTCCCTGACATACCTCTAACGTCCGTCTAACGGTGCGCACAGTCGGCGCGCCCAGCATCGCGGCATGTCTTCCAGAGCCCGAGCCCGTGGGCGCAGCCGCCGTGCCCGTCCGTCGTCCCGGCGCCGTCCTCTCCTCCTGCTCACGCTCGCCTCGGTGGCCGTGGTCGGCGTCACGGCGGCGGGAACGGTGTATGTCAAGGCGCAGGCGCACTCCGGCTCCGGCGTCGTAGCCTCGTCCACGGCGCCGTCCGCCTCGGCGTCGGGGAGCGTGGAGGCATCCGTGGAAGCAGTGTCCCGACCGGCCGTGGACTACGACGCGTTGCTGTCGGACGCGCTGGACGGAGTTGCGCTGACCGGTGACCAGAAGGTGTCGGCGGCCGTCCTCGACCTGGACTCCGGGCACAGCGCGGCGTACGGGGACGCCGCGTTCGACACGGCGAGCATCGTCAAGGTCGACATCCTGGCCACGGTGCTGCTCCAGGCACAGGACGCGGGGCGGCAGTTGACGGCGACCGAGAAGTCGTACGCCACCGCGATGATCGAGAACAGCGACAACGAATCGGCGTCGGCGCTGTGGCGGACCATCGGAAAGGCGGACGGGCTGGACGCGGCGAACAAGCGGTTCGGGCTCACGGACACCGAGGGCGGCGACGGCATGCTGTGGGGTCTGACGCAGACCACGGCGGCCGACCAACTGACGCTGCTCCAGCAGGTGTTCGGGGACGGTGACGACTCGAAGCTGAGTGCCGCCTCGCGGGCGTACATGGCGGGGCTGATGAAGACCATCGAGGTCGATCAGCAATGGGGGGTGTCGGCCGCAGCGGACGGTTCGGCGTGGGCGCTGAAGAACGGCTGGCTGGCGCGCAGCACGACGGGTCTGTGGGACGTCAACAGCATCGGCCGGGTGACGGCGGGCGACACCGACTATCTGGTGGCCGTCCTGTCCAAGGGGAGCACCACGCAGGCGAAGGGCATCTCGCTGGTCGAGGCGGCGGCGAAGGCGGCGGTGGGGGCGTTCACGGGGGACGGGGGGTCGGCGTCGGCATCGTCGTCGTTGGCGGCGGCGTCCGAGTCGGCCTCGGGGGCCGCGACGAATTGACGACGAATTGACGGCGAATTGACTGCGGTTTGAGGGCGGTTTGAGGGCGCTTCAGCGGCCCGCGGGCGCCGCCGCACCGCGCCGCCGCCCGCGCCACACCACCACCGCGCCGGCGAGGAGCACCGCACCGAGGCCGCCCGCGCCGAGGCCGGCCCAGCCGGCGGCGTCGTCACCGGCCGGTTCCGGGTCGGGTCCGGAGCCGAAGTACCGCCGACCGTAGTCGGCCGAGTGCAGGCCGGCCGGTTTGAGACGGACGGCGGCCTTGAGGGCGGCGGCGGGGTCGATGAAGCCGAAGCCCCGGGAGTCGTCCCGGCCGCCGACGGGGGCGTCGCGGGCGGTGTCCTCCAGGAGCTTCTTGATCTGGGCCGGGGACAGACCGGGGTGGGCGGCCTTGACGAGCGCCGCCGCGCCGGAGACGAAGGCGGAGGCGGCGCTGGTGCCCCAGCCCTCGTAATACTTGTGGTCGGGGTCGGCGATGACGATGTCGACGCCGGGCGCGCTGACCGCGGCGTACCAGCGGCGGGTGGAGAAGTCGGCGCGGGTGCCGTACCGGTCGACGGCGGTGGCGGCGATCACGCCGGGGTAGGCGGCGGGGTAGGAGACATGGTCGCCCTTCTTGCCGCCGTTGCCCGCGGAGGCGACCACCACGACGCCCTTCTCGAGGGCGTACTGGACGGCCTCGTCCTCCGAGGGTTCGGGGTGGGCGGAGGCGGAGTCGTCGCCGAGGGAGAGGTTGATGACGTCGGCGCCGTGGTCCGCGGCCCAGCGGATGCCGTCGGCGAGGGCGTTGCCACGGGTGCTGCGGGCGCGGGAGCGGGCGGAATCGCCGTCCTCCAGGATCACCCGGACGGGCAGGATCTTCGCCTCCGGCGCGATGCCCATGACGCCCTCGGAGTCGTCGGGCCCGTGTCCGTGCCCGGCGATGATCCCGGCCATGGCGGTGCCGTGCCGGGCCCAGGACCGGTCGCCCTCCCGGGCACCGAAGCCGATCATGTCCTTCGCCTGAAGGACATTGCCGTCGAGATCGGGATGGTCGGCCTCGACACCGGTGTCGAGAACGGCGACGGTGACGCCCTTGCCCTTGGTGGTCCGCCAGGCCTGCTCGGTGTGCATGGCGGACAGCCCCCACTGCTGGGCGCGGATGCCGTCGGCGTGCGCGGTGGCGACGGGGACAAGAGTCAGGGAGAGGGCGAGCCCGAGACTCACGGCGGCCCCGCGCAGACGGCTCATGACGGGTCCTCCGACGTCGCGGTCGCGGCCGCTGTCGGCGAACTCACGGTCTTGCGCAGCCCCCGCTCGATCCGGTCGGCCACGCCCTGGGCCTCGTTGTCCAGCCCCGCTTGTGCGGGGGCGGTGGTCGCGCCGGACTGCTGCTGGGCGGACGCGGCGGGTTCGGGTGCGTCGACTCCGCGGCCGTCGGCCCAGCCGGAGACGGAGAAGACGACGACGGGGGCGTCGGTGAGCACGGAGACCGTCCAGGAGGCCCGCTGGTGGTCGCCGAAGTCCTCGGCGGCGGTGCCCTTCGCGGCATAGGGGCGGGGCATGAGGTCGCTGCGGCGGCCGAGGCCCTCGCTCTTGAAGCGGGCGGCGAGGGAGGTCATGGCGGTGGCGTCGGCCTGGGTGAACATGAGGCCCACGGTGGTGACGAAGCTCTGGGTCGCGTCGGTGTAGGTGGCCCGCAGCAGCCGACGGCAGCCAGCGGGGGCGAGGGCCTTGTGCAGCAGGGGGTCGAAGGCGTCGGCGCAGGTGCTGTCGGGGGCGACGGCGATACGGGTCCAGGTGCGGTCGGCGCCGCCGGGTCCGGCGCCGGTGCCCTGGAGGGTGGGCGGGAACAGCCGGTCGACGGGGACGCTGTGCCAGAGTTCGGCGGCGGTGGCGAAGGTGTCCCGGCTCCGGGCGCCCTCGGAGTCTCCGGTGAGCCAACTCCCGGTCACCGCGCCGCCGATCAGCCCGATCCCGAGCACGACACAGGCAGCGGCAGCGACGGTACGACTCCGCATCCGCTCCCCGATCGGCCTGGGCCGCCCCTGCCCGTCGTACCCCTCGGGCAACCCGAACGACACGAACGGCCGCACGACATCGGGGGGCACGACGGGAGGCTGGGCGGCACTCCAGGACAGGGCGGGGTCGGGGGTGACGGCGGCCGGGGCGGGGGTGAAGCGGGGGGCGGGGGTCGCGGCTGCCGGGCTGCTGGCGGACGAGTCCCGTCCGGGGGCATGCGGCGGCACGGGCGGGAGCGGCGCGGTGCCGTTACCCGGCCGGGCCGCGGTTCCGGGGCCGCCGGGCGTCCCTGACGAGGCGGGAGGAACCTGGCCCGGCGCGGGGACACGAGGAGGCGCCGAAGCACCGCCCACCGATCCGGCACCCGACGAGGCCCGCCCCGGGGCATGCGGCGGAACAGGCGGGACCGGCACAGCACCATCACCCGGCCGGGCCGCGGATCCGGCGACCGGTCGGGCGGCCGGTCGGGCGGACGATCCACCACCGGGCGCCCCTGACGAAGCAGGAGGAACCCGCCCCGGGTCCGGAACACGCGGGGGCACCGAAGCACCGCCCACCGATCCGGCACCGGACGGGGTGCGGCCGGGGGAACTCGGCGGTGTCGACGGCGGCGCGCCCTCCGGACCGCTCCCAGGACGGGCGGCCGGGACGGAGTCGCCGGGCCTCCCCGCCGTGCGCCGGGGCGCATCGGGGCCGTTGGAGGTGTCGGCGCCCGGCCGGGGCTGGGCAGAAGCGGGCGAAGGGGCGGCGCTCGCCGGGGTGTTCGCTGTCGGGCCGGGTCTGTTGGGGGTACCGGGGTGGCTCGTCGGCCTCGGCGGTGCCGTGCCGGGGCGGTCTCCCGACGGGGATTCGCCCGTGTCCGGGCGGGGTTGGTCCGCCGGTGGCGTCGTCCCGGCGTCGGCGACGCGCATCTGGCGCAGGCGAGCGGTGATCTCCGGTGACAGGCCGGTGGACGGTTCGGTACGGCCGACCGGTGTCGTGGGCAGGTGGTCCTGGCGGGGCGGGGCGGTGGCGGGCGCGGTGGTGTTGTCGGCGCGCGCGTCGCGGCCCGCCGTCGGCGGTGTGTCCGGGAAGCGGGCCGAAGCCGGCGGTGGAGGCGGCGACGCGGGCCCGGTCACCTGGGGGGCGAAGGGCCGCAGCCCGGGAAACCTGGGCGGGAGGGCGGAGGCTCGCGAGGAGGGTCCCATAGGCGCCCCGTTCGCAGCAGCAGCGGCACGACCGGGGCCCGAGGCATAGCCGGGAGAACCCGCCGTGTCACCCGGGCCGGACACCACCGGGTCCGCGCCGGGGCGCGTGCCATCGGCCGTCGACGCGCTCGCACCTGAATCCGCCGAGCCCCCCTCGAGGGACCCGTTGTTCGCACGGTGGCGGGCGCGGGGGCCGTTCTGCGGGCGGGCGGTGTCCTCGGGAGCGCTCTCCGGTTCCGCCGTGGCGCCGCCCGGCACCCGCCGGACCCACGGGTCGAAGCGGCGGCCCAGCGGCGCACCGGCGCCCGGCTGATTCCCGCGCGCCGTCGCATCACCGGCCCGCGCGGGCGTCCCGTCACCGTTCCCAGCCGCACCGGCACCCGCCCGGCTCCCGCCGTTCGCCCCGTCGCCGACCCGCCCGGCGGCACCGCCACCGTTCACAGCCGTACCCGAACCCGCCCCGGACCGCTCGGCACTCGTACCCGCCCCGGAGTCCCCCGGCTCGTCCCCCGTCATCCCCCGCGGAGCGGACCCGTCACCCCGGGAGGGGGCGCGCTGCGCTTCCGTGCTCATGCACCCCCCGTTTCCTCGTGCGCGGGCCGTTCCTCGTACTCGATCGGGCCCCGTCGTCCATGGTTCAGGGGTCCCGGCCCGGTACAACCGTGTCGTCCCGGACAAACGCATACCCGTACGGACGGAACACCATCCCGGCCGCGGTCGTTCGACCGGCGCCGTTCCTCCGCACGTTCGCGTCACTCTACGGGCTGGCCCCGCTCGAACGGGAACCAGTCCGAAAGCCCGGGGCATCTGCCCGGAACGTCCCCCTACCCTGCGGTAATCCCGTCTGGCAGGCTTCGTTCATGACTGCGCGCGCCGCCGACCGGGCCCGTTACGACCGGGCCACCGCCCATCTGGACGCCCCTCTCGCGATCGTCGACCTGGACGCCTTCGACGCCAACGCGGACGATCTGGTCCGCCGCGCCGGAGGCAAGCCGATCCGAGTGGCCAGCAAGTCCGTACGCTGCCGGACCCTGTTGGAACGGGTCCTCGCGAAGGACGGCTTCGCGGGTGTGATGTCGTTCACGCTGGCCGAGTCCCTGTGGCTGGCACGCTCCGGTTTCGACGACATCCTGCTCGCCTACCCCTCGGCCGACCGCACCGGATTCGCGGAACTGGCCGGTGATCCGAAGCTGGCCGCCACCGTGACCGTCATGGTCGACGACCCCGCCCAGCTCGACCTCATCGACGCCTCCCGCGCGGGCGGCCGTGAGGTGGTGCGGGTCTGCCTCGAACTGGACACCTCGTTCAAACTGCTCGGCGGCCGGGTGCGGGTCGGTGCGCTGCGTTCCCCGCTGCACGCCCCCGCCCAGGTCGCCGACATGGCACGGGCCATCGCCCGGCGGCCCGGTTTCAGGCTGGTCGGGATCATGGCGTACGAGGGCCATATCGCGGGCGTCGGGGACGCCGTCTCCGGGCGGCCGCTGCGCTCGCGCGCCATCAGGCTGATGCAGGCCGCGGCCCGGCGTGAGCTGGCCGAGCGGCGCGCGGCGGCGGTCGCGGCCGTGCGGGCCGTCGTGCCGGAGCTGGAGTTCGTCAACGGCGGCGGCACGGGCAGCGTGCAGCACACGGCCGCCGAGGACGCCGTCACCGAGATAGCCGCGGGTTCGGGGCTGTACGTACCGCGGCTGTTCGACAACTACACGTCGTTCACGGGCCGTCCGGCCGCCTTGTTCGCCATGCCCGTGGTACGTCGCCCGGGTGTCGGCGTCGTCACGGTGCTCGGCGGCGGCTACCCGGCCTCCGGTGCCGCCGGGCCCGACCGGCTCCCGGTGCCGTACCTGCCGGAGGGGTTGCGCTACGACGCCCAGGAGGGGCCCGGCGAGGTGCAGACGCCGCTGCTGGGCGCGCCCGCCGACGATCTGCTGATCGGCGACAGGGTGTGGTTCCGGCACGCCAAGGCCGGTGAGCTGTGCGAGCGCTTCGACGGGCTCCATCTCGTCGCGGGCGACGGCGTGGTGACGGCCACCGTGCCCACGTACCGAGGCGAGGGCCATACGTTTCTCTGAGCACTCGGGTCTCCGAGCACTCGGGTCTGTGCGCACAGGGGCGGGTCTCGCCGGACACACCGGCGGGGCCCGCCCGCCGCTCTCAGCTCGACTCTCAGCTCGACGGGCCGGTGTCCGGTCCACGCCGTGCCGTCCCACCGCGGGTTCCCGCCCCGGCTACAGCGGTGTGACGTACGCCCCCGAGATCCCGCCGTCGACGAGGAAGTCGGTGGCGTTGACGAAGGAGGAGTCGTCGCTGGCCAGGAAGGCGACCGCGGCGGCGATCTCCTCGGCCCGGGCGAACCGTCCGGCCGGGATGTGCACCAGACGGCGGGCCGCCCGCTCGGGGTCCTTGGCGAACAGCTCCCGGAGAAGCGGGGTGTCGACCGGGCCCGGGCACAGCGCGTTGACGCGGATGCCCTCCCGGGCGAACTGCACGCCGAGTTCACGGGACATGGCCAGTACCCCGCCCTTGGACGCGGTGTACGAGATCTGCGAGGTCGCCGCGCCCATCCGGGCCACGAAGGACGCGGTGTTGATGATGGACCCCTTGCCCTGGCGCCGCATATAGAGGAGGGCGGCCTTGCAGCACAGGTAGACGGAGGTGAGGTTGACCTCCTGGACGCGTTTCCAGGCCTCCAGGCCGGTCTCCAGGATGGAGTCGTCGTCGGGCGGGGAAATACCGGCGTTGTTGAAGGCGACATCCACGCTGCCGTAGGTGTCGTGGGCCGCCTTGAACAGGGCCTCGACCTGCTCGGGGTCGGTGACGTCGGTCTTCACGAAGAGGCCGCCGGTCTCCTGTGCGGCCGCCTTGCCGCGCACCTCGTCGACGTCGGCGCACACGACGTGCGCGCCCTCGGCGGCGAGCCTGCGCGTGGTGGCGAGACCGATGCCGCTGCCCGCTCCGGTGACGACGGCGGTACGGCCCACCAGGCGTCGGCAGACCGGCACTTGGGCCGACGCAGTGACCGAAGCAGGGGCCAGGTCGGCGGCCGGGGCGGCGGGGTCGGGGGTCTGTGCGGTCACTGTGCGGGGCCCTCCGTGCTGATGAAGACGTTCTTGGTCTCGGTGAAGGCGGTCAGGGCGTCCGGTCCGAGCTCGCGCCCGATGCCGGACTGCTTGAAGCCCCCGAAGGGGGTCCAGTAGCGCACGCTGGAGTGGGAGTTGACCGACAGATTGCCTGCCCGGACGGCCTGCGAGACCCGCAGGGCACGACCCACGTCACGGGTCCAGATGGACCCGGAGAGGCCGTAGTCGGTGGCGTTGGCGAGCCGTACGGCGTCTGCCTCGTCGTCGAAGGGCAGGACGACGGCGACCGGTCCGAAGACCTCCTCGACGGCCACCCGGGAGCGCGGGTCGACGCCGGTGAGGACGGTGGGCGGGTACCAGAAGCCGGGTCCCTCGGGGGCCTTGCCGCGGATGCCCTCGGCGTCGTCGGGGACGTAGGAGCGTACGCGGGCGAGTTGGGCCGCGGAGATCAGCGGGCCCATCTGGGTGCGCTCATCGGCCGGGTCACCGACCAGCACCGACTCGACGGCGGGGGCGAGGAGTTCGAGGAAACGGTCGTACACACTGCGCTGGACGAGGATGCGGGTGCGGGCGCAGCAGTCCTGGCCGGAGTTGTCGAGGAAGGACAGCGGGGCGGCGGACGCGGCGGCTTCCAGGTCGGCGTCGGCGAAGACGATGTTGGGGCTCTTGCCACCGAGTTCGAGGGTGACACGCTTGAGGTGCGCGGCCCCCTTGGCGAGGACTTGCTTGCCCACCGCCGCCGACCCGGTGAAGACGATCTTCGCGACGCCGGGGTGCTCGACGAGGGCGTTGCCGGTGACGGGGCCGTGGCCGGGCAGGACCTGGAACAGATGCTCCGGAAGCCCCGCGGCGAGGGCGAGTTCGGCCAGGCGCAGGGCGGTGAGCGGGGTGGCCTCGGCGGGTTTGAGGAGGACGGCGTTGCCCGCGGCGAGCGCCGGGGCGGTGGCCCAGGCGGCGATCGGCATGGGGAAGTTCCAGGGGGCGATCACGCCCACCATACCGAGGGGTTCGAGGAGGGTGACGTCAAGGCCGCCGGGCACCGGGATCTGACGTCCCGTCAACCGTTCCACTCCCCCGGCCGAGTAGTCGAGCAGATCGCGGACGTTGCCCGCCTCCCAGCGGGCGTTGCCGATGGTGTGTCCGGCTTCCAGCACCTCCGACCGGGCGAGTTCCTCGCGGTGTTCGTCGACGACCACGGCGAACCGGCGCAGCGCTCCGGCCCGTTCGGCGGGTGCCAGCGACGCCCACACCTGCTGGGCCCGCGCGGCCCGTACGACGGCGGCGTCCACGTCGGCCGCGCTCGCCGCCGGGACGGTCGCGACGACCTCCTCGGTGGCGGGGTTCAGCACCTGGAGCACGGAATGGGGTTCGGGCTCAGGCTGGGGCTCGAGTTCGGGCCCGGGTTCGGGTTCGGGGGCGGTCCGACCTGGGGGTCGACCGATGTCACGGGACTGAGCGGACAAGGATGTGACCCTCACATGCGTTCGAAGGAGCGGCGCAGCTCCCAGTCGGTGATGGCGGCGTCGAAGGCGTCGAGTTCCACGCGGGCCATGTTGCGGTAGTGGGCGACGACCTCGTCGCCGAAGGCGGCCTTGGCGATCGGGCTGTTCTCCCAGAGCTCGGCGGCCTCGCGCAGAGTGGTGGGCACCTGGTCGTAGTCGGCGGTGTAGGCGTTGCCCGGGCAGGGTTCGGGCAGTTCCAGCCGCTGCTCGATGCCGTACAGCCCGGCCGCGACAAGCCCGGCGACGGCCAGGTGCGGGTTGACGTCGCCGCCGGGCAGCCGGTTCTCGAAGCGCAGGGAGCGGCCGTGACCGACGACGCGCAGGGCGCAGGTGCGGTTGTCTCGGCCCCAGGCGACGGCGGTCGGCGCGAACGAGCCGGGCTGGAACCGCTTGTAGGAGTTGATGTGCGGGGCGTAGAGCAGCACGAAGTCACGCAGCGCGGCGAGCTGCCCGGCGAGGAAGTGGCGCATGACGTCCGACATGCCGCCCTCGCCGTCGCCCGGCATCACACTGGTGCCGTCGGCGTCGGCGAGGGAGAGATGGATGTGGCAGGAGTTGCCCTCGCGCTCGTCGTACTTGGCCATGAAGGTGAGGGACACGCCCTCCTGCGCGGCGATCTCCTTGGCGCCGGTCTTGTAGACGGCGTGCTGGTCACAGGTGACGAGGGCCTCGTCGTAGCGGAAGACGATCTCGTGCTGCCCGGGGTTGCACTCGCCCTTGGCGGACTCGACGGTGAGTCCGGCGCCCGTCATCTCGTTGCGGATGCGGCGCAGCAGGGGCTCGATCCGGCCGGTGCCGAGGATGGAGTAGTCGACGTTGTACTGGTTGACCGGGGTCAGTCCCCGGTAACCGGCGTCCCACGCCTGCTCGTAGGTGTCCTTGAAGACGATGAACTCCAGCTCGGTGCCGACCTGCGCGCTCCAGCCGTGCGCGGCGAGCCGCTCCAGCTGGCGGCGCAGGATCTGGCGGGGCGCGGCGACGACCGGGCTGCCGTCGTCCCAGGCGAGGTCGGCGATGAGCAGCGCGGTGCCGGGGTGCCAGGGCACCCGGCGCAGGGTGGTCAGGTCGGGACGCATGGCGAGGTCGCCGTAGCCGCGGTCCCAGGAGGACATGGCGTAGCCGTCGACGGTGTTCATGTCGGCGTCCACGGCGAGCAGGTAGGTGCAGCCCTCGGTGCCGTGGTGGAGGACCTCGTCGAGGAAGAAGCGCGCGGCGAACCTTTTGCCCTGGAGTCTGCCCTGCATGTCGGGGAAGGCCAGGACGACGGTGTCGATCTCACCGCTGGCGACGAGGGCGTGCAGTTCCTCGACGCTCAGCGGGGGTGTGCGGTCAGCCACGGAATGGCCTCCTTCGGCTACTGCGGGTGAGCCGGGAGCCATAAGGTATGCGTCAGAACCATTGCTTGGGAAGGGGGCGCGGCGACATGTCGGGGGACACGGGTGACGTCGGGGGCGACCGGCTGGCGCCGGTGCTGCGGCCGGTGCGGGCGGGCAACGGCTTCGAGGAGGCGCTGGAGCAGATCCTCCAGGTCGTGCGGCTGGGTCTGGTGCCGGGCGGCGAACGGCTGCCGGCGGAACGGGAACTGGCGGAGCGGCTGGGGATCAGCCGGGTGACGCTGCGCGAGGTGCTGAAGGTGCTCCAGGACCAGGGTCTGGTCGAGTCGCGGCGCGGGCGCTACGGCGGCACGTTCGTGCTGTCGCGAACCGGTACGGGGGCGGGTTCGGGCGGTGCGGACGAGCTGCGGCGGCGGATCACCGAGGTGGACGTGGAGGACGTACTGCGCCTCCGGGAGGTGCTGGAGGTGGGCGCGGCGGACCTGTGCGCGACGTACGGGCTGAGAGACGAGCAGGCGGCCCTTCTGCGCGAGGCGCTGGCCCGCACCCAGGACGCCCCGCTCGCCGAGTACCGCCGCGTGGACACCCTGCTCCATCTCACCCTCGCCGAGCTGTGCGGCTCCCCGACGCTGACCGCGCAGTACGCGGCGGTACGGGCGACGGTGAACGAGCTGCTGGACTGCATCCCGCTCCTGGTCCGCAACCTGGAACATTCGCAGCGCCAGCACGCCGCCCTGGTGGAGGCGGTCCTGGACGGCGACGCGGACGGCGCCCGGGAGATGATGCGGGAACACTGTTCGGGCACGGCGGCCCTGCTGCGCGGCTTCCTGACGTAAACCGGCCGCCCGGCACGACGCACACGAGCGCAGACGGCGTCCGCCGTCGCCTCACAGACATCGGATCAGGCACGAACGCACGACGACACAGCGCACAGCGCACAACGCACAGCGGCACAGCGGCACAGTGCACGACAGGCAGGAACGAACGTATGACAGGCAAGCGGCCGCTCATCGGCGTCAGTACATATCTCGAGGCCGAGGCGCGCTGGGGCGTGTGGGAGCTGGAGGCGGCACTGCTCCCTGCCGGGTATCCGCGGCTGGTCCAGCGGGCGGGCGGCCTCGCCGCCCTGCTGCCGCCGGACGCGCCGGAGTACGCGGCGTCGGCGGTGGCGCGGCTCGACGGACTGGTGATCGCGGGCGGCCCGGACGTGGAGCCGGTGCACTACGGCGCCGAGCCCGAGGACCGCACCGGCCCGCCGGACCGTCCCCGGGACGCCTGGGAACTCGCGCTGATCGAGGCGGCACTGGCCGCCCGCCTCCCGCTGCTCGGGATCTGCCGGGGCATGCAGCTGCTGAACGTGGCCCTCGGCGGCACCCTCGTCCAGCACCTCGACGGGCACGCCGAGCTGCCCGGGGTGTTCGGCAGCCACCCGGTCAAACCGGTCCCGGGCACGCTGTACGGCGACATCGTCCCAGAGGAGGCGTCCGTACCGACGTTCCACCACCAGTGCGTGGACCGCCCCGGCAGGGGCCTGCTGGCGTCGGCCCACGCTGCGGACGGCACCGTGGAGGCGATCGAGCTCCCACCCGCCGACGGCTGGGTCCTGGGCGTCCAGTGGCACCCGGAGATGGCCGACGACCTGCGCGTGATGGGCGCGCTGGTCAGGGCGGCGAGCGGCGGCGCGTAGGCCTCCGGGGGGTGTGGGCCTCCGGGGGGCGTTGGTCCCCGGGCGGGGAGCCCGGCTTGTGTGCACGGCCTCGTGCAGATGCGACGGCGAAGCGCCGGAGCACCCTCACGGCGCGACCACATGACGCGAGCACTCGGGCGACACTGCCTACGCCCCCGGCGGGGTCCCGACGCCCGGCTGATACCCCCGGCCACGGGCAGGCACGACGGCGAAGCGCCGGAGCACCCTCACGGCACGGCCACATGACGCGAGCACTCGGGCGACACTGCCTACGCCCCCGGCGGGGTCCCGACGCCCGGCTGATACCCCCGGCCACGGGCAGGCACGACGGCGAAGCGCCGGAGCACCCTCACGGCACGGCCACATGACACGGGGCGCTCCGGCAACACAGCCTGCGGCAGGCCCGGCCGCCCCTACTCCCGCGTCAGCGACAGCAGTTCCCGTGCCGGTCCCACCGGGCGGTGGCCCGTCGGCCATACCGCCCGCAGGTCGCGGGAGAGGGCGGCGTCCGCCACCGGGATGCGGACCAGGCGGCGCAGGGACAGCTCATCGCCCACCGCGAGCTCGCTCAGGACCGTAGGGCCCGCGCCGCTCACCGCGGAGGACTTGACCGCCGTCGTGGAGGACAGCTCGATCAGGGGTGCGGCCAGGCCGCCGAGGGCCCTGTCGAGGACCTGGCGGGTGCCGGAGCCCGGTTCGCGCAGGATCAGCGGGGTCGCCGCCAGCTCCGCGGCCGGCACCGGGCGCCGTCGGCGCGCCCACGGGTGGGACGGTGCGGTCACCACGACGAGACGGTCGTGCGCGATGACCGCGGAGTCGAGGCCGCGCGGCACCCCCACGCCCTCCACGAAGCCGAGGTCCGCCTCCCCCGACAGCAGCCGCCGGGCGACCACTGCCGAGTTTCCCGCGAGCAGGGACACCGCGGTACCGGGCCGCTGTGCGCGCAGGGCGAGCAGCCAGCCCGGCAGCAGATACTCGGCGATCGTCATACTCGCCGCCACCCGCAGCCGCGAGTCCCGCCCGTCCCGCAGCGCCTGCACACCCGCGTCGAACGCCTCCGCGGCCTCGGTGATCCGCCGCGCCCAGTCCGCGACCAGCAGACCGGCGTCGGTGAGCCGGGAACCGCGCGGCGAGCGGTCCACCAGGGCCAGACCGAGGTCCCGTTCCATGGCGCGGACACGGCTGCTGGCCGCGGGCTGGGTGATACCCAGCTCCCGTGCCGCCGCGCCCAGACTGCCCAGCCGTGCCACCGCCAGCAGCAGCTCCAGCGCGCCCAGATCCGGCACGCGGTGCGCCAGGGGGCGGCCTGCCGATGGGAACCCGCCGGTGTACGTCTCGCCCATAAGTGCAGCTTATGACCTGATAGACACGGAGTCCCTGGTCGCTCGGCCCGTCCCGGGGGACGGTGGTCCCGTGGTCACCGCCGTCCCTCCCCCGTCCCCGTCCGCCCTCCGCGCCCCGGCCGTCCGTCATCTCGGGCCCAACTGGTACGCCGCTGTCATGGGCACCGCCATCGTCGCCACCGGCGGGGCCGGGCTGCCCTTCACGCTCCCGGGGCTGCGGACCGTGCTCACCGGCATCTGGGCACTGGACCTGGTGCTGCTCACCGTCCTGCTGACCGCCCGGACACTGCACTGGCGCCACCACCGTGACCAGGCCCGCGCCCATCTCCTCGACCCGGCCATGGCCCCGTTCTACGGCTGTCTGTCGATGGGCCTGGTGGCCGCCGGCGGCGCCACGCTCGTCGTCGGGCGGGACTGGATCGGCACCGACGCCGCCGTACTGCTGGACGCCGTGCTCTTCACCGCCGGTACGGCCGTGGGGCTGGTGGCCGCGGTCGCGGTGCCGTACCTCATGACCGTGCGCCACCGGATCACACCCGAGCAGGTCAGCCCCGTGTGGCTGTTGCCGCTGGTCGCGCCGATGGTGCCTGCGGCGCTCGGGCCGCTGCTGCTGCCGTATCTGCCGCCGGGGCAGCCGAGGGAGACGCTGCTGTACGCGTCGTTCTCGATGTTCGGGATGAGTCTGCTGGCGACGCTGGCCGTGCTGCCGGTGGTGTTCGGACGGCTGGTCACCGGCGGTCCGCTGCCCCTCGCGCTGACCCCGACGCTGTGCCTGGTGCTGGGCCCGTTCGGCCAGTCCGTCACGGCCGCCGGAAAGTTCGCGGACGCGGCGCCCGGGCTGTTGGCGGCACCGTACGCGCGGGGCTTCGCGGTGTTCGCCGTGCTCTACGGCGTCCCCGTGATGGGCTTCGCCGTGCTGTGGATCGCGCTCACCGCCGCTCATGTGGTGCGTGCCCGGCGCGCGGGGATGCGGTTCGCGATGACCTGGTGGGCCTTCACCTTCCCGGTGGGGACCTGTGTCACCGGCGCCGAGTCCCTGGCCCGGCACACCGGGCTCACCGCCTACGCCTGGCTCGCCACCCTGCTCTACGGCCTCCTGGTGGCCGCCTGGGCCGTCGCCGCCCTGCACACCGCGCGCGGTGTGCTCAGCGGAGCGCTGCTCGCAGGGCCGCGCCCAGCACCTTCGCTGCCTCGGCAAGCGACGGCCCGTACCACGTCAGGTGCCGTCCGCTGACCAGCGCGCACGGCAGTCCGGGGAACGCCTCCGGGCCGTCGGCCGGGCTGAAGCGGTAGGGCTCGTCCGGCAGGACGACCAGGTCGGGAGCCGCGGCGCACAGCTCGGCGAGGGGGACGCGCGGGTAGCGGGCGGGGTGCGCGGCGTAGGGGTGGGCGACGCCCAGGCGGGCCAGGACATCACCGGCGAACGTGTCGCGGCCCAGCACCATCCAGGGGCGCCGCCACACCGGCACGACAGCCGTCACCCGGGGTTCGAGCACCGCTGGGGCCGCCCAGGCCACCTCCGCCTCGTCGAGCCGGCGCGGGCGGCTCCGGGCACCGCACGCCGTCAGCAGCCGCGCCGGCTCGCTCAGCGCCCGCGGTACGTCCCGCACCTCGGTCAGCAGCACCCCGACGCCCGCGGCGCGCAGAGCGTCGAGGTCGGGGGCGCGGTTCTCCTCCTCGTTGGCGAGGACCAGGTCGGGGGCCAGGGCCTGTCGTCACATTCCCGTCGTCCGCCCGAAGGGCGGGCCCGGCGGCGTCACGGGGGTCCCCCCTGTTCGAGCGAAGCCGAGAACTTGGGGGCGCGTGCGATCGCAAGGCGCCGTAGCGCCCTCGCGGGGGTCCCCCCTGCTCGAGCGAAGCCGAGAGCTTGGGGGAGGAGCCACGTGGGCGGTTCGGCAACGCCGCCGGGGGCACCCCCTGCACACAGAGCTTGGGGGAGTGCGTGCCAGACGCCGCCGGGCAGGCGGGAATGTGACGACAGGCCCTAAGGCCAGGATCTCCGTGATCTTCGGGTTCTTGGTGCCGCCGATGCGCGGGACGGCGAGTCGCGCCGGGTGGGTGCACCAGTCGGTGGCGGCGACCAGGACCCCCGGGACGGTCTCGGCGACCGCCTCGGTGAGGGACGGGACGAGGGAGACGACACGCATCGGCACGTCAGCGGGTGGCCGGCGGTCAGCGCGCGCGGTCCTGGACCGCCTCGATGTGCTCCGCGACGGCGACCACGACGACCCGGGTGTCCGGGACCGTCGCCCGCCAGCGGTGCCGTACCCCGCCGGTCAGATACAGCGTGTCGCCACGGCCGAGCCGGTATGCGCGGCCTTCCGCCTCGATCTCCACGGCACCGTCCGCGACGTACATCAACTCGTCGTTGCGGTGCTGGAATTCGCGGCCGGCATCATGGTCGCCGGTGAACTCGGAGGCGTGCAGCTGATGGTGACCGCGCACCAGGGAACGCACCCGCCGCTCGAACAGCGGCTCGGTCCCGTCCGCCCGTACGACGTCCACGCTGCACGCCGGGTCGGCGGCCGCGAGGAGTTCGACCGCCGTGGTGCGCAGGGCGTCGGCGACCTTCTCCAGGCTGCTCCGGCTGGGGCGCGCCTTGTCGTTCTCGATCTGGCTCAGGAACGGGACCGACAGGCCGCTGCGCTCGGCCACGACGGCGAGGGTGAGCTCCAGAGCGCGTCGCCGCCTCCGGACGGCCGCGCCCACCCGCAGGGGCTGCTGTTCTTTGTGGTCGCCCATCGCTCCGGCTCCCTCCTTCGCTCGTCCGTCCGTTGTCGGTCCGTCGCCGGTCCGTCATTTCGGTCCGTCATCCGTGCGCCGTGCCCGGCGCGCAAGTCTCCTGATGAGTTCTCTGCACCCTACGCATGTTCGGCAAACCGTTTCATGCGCCCGTCACATCGCCGTCACGCGACGTGGCCGTGACCCTCACGGTTCGCGCCAGTCACCCGGCGCACCGCACCCGCCCGGGACCCACTTTGCCTCGTCGGCGAACCCGCTGCACAACGACGCCGTACGCCCCCTCGGGACGACCGGCGCTGCGGTGGATGCGCCCCCGCGCCGTCGACGCGCCCGAGGCCAGGGCCACCGGGGCCGACACCCGCGGGCCGTTCCTGCGCTGCCCTCACGTGCCGTGCTCAAGCGTGCCCGGGGTGTTCCCGCTCTGGTACGGCACCGTCGGTTCCACGCCGACCCGCTGTGCGCCCTCGGCGAGAGCATGACGCTCCGTGATTGGCTGGATCCTTTTCGTACCGATGACCAGGTTCTTGTCGGCAAGCTTCGTAACTGCTCATGACAGTACGCCTTGAGATCGGCCATGACCCAGCCGTCGGCTCTCACCGCCGGGTGGCTGTCGGTGCCGTGCGGCATGATGCGAGACGTGACCGGACGACTCATGCTTCTCGACACCGCCTCGCTCTACTTCCGTGCCTACTTCGGCGTCCCGGAGTCCGTGCAGGCCCCGGACGGCACCCCGGTGAACGCCGTGCGCGGGCTGCTGGAGTTCATCGACCGCCTGGTCAGGGACCACCGGCCGAGCGACCTGGTGGCGTGCATGGACGCCGACTGGCGCCCGCAGTGGCGGGTCGACCTCATCCCGTCGTACAAGGCGCACCGCGTCGCCGTCGAGCACACGGCGGGGCCGGACGAGGAGCAGGTGCCGGACACCCTGTCGCCGCAGGTCCCGGTGATCGAGGCGGTCCTCGACGCGATCGGCATCGCCCGGGTGGGCGTCGCCGGGTACGAGGCGGACGACGTGATCGGCGCCTTCACCGCGCACGCGAAGGGCCCGGTCGACATCGTCACCGGCGACCGCGATCTGTACCAGCTGGTCGACGACAGGCGCGGGGTGCGGGTGCTCTACCCGCTCAAGGGCGTCGGCACGCTCCAACTGACCGACGAGGCGGTGCTGCGCGAGAAGTACGGCGTCGACGGGCGGGGGTACGCGGACCTGGCGCTGCTGCGCGGCGACCCGAGCGACGGCCTGCCCGGCGTGCCCGGCATCGGCGAGAAGACGGCCGCCAAGCTGCTCACCGAGTTCGGCGACGTGCCCGGCATCATGGCCGCGCTCGACGACCCGAAGGCGAAACTCACCCCGTCCCAGCGGGGGCGTCTGCAGGAGGCCCGGCCGTACGTCGCGGTGGCCCCGAAGGTGGTACGGGTGGCGGACGACGTCCCGCTCCCCGACATCAGCACGGCTCTCCCCCGCACCCCGCGCGACCCGGCAGCCCTGGACGCCCTGTCGACCCGCTGGGGCCTGGGCAGCCCTCTGCGCCGCCTGCTGACGACACTGACGGCGTGACGCCTGCCGCGTGCGGCAGGGCCGGCTGCCGCGTGCGGCAGGGCCGGGCTCGGGGGCATGGGCCAGCCGGTACAAGCCCTGGGTCATCGGCCGACAGACCCGGGCGGGGTGCGGCACGCCAACCGCAGGCAGGCGGCGCACAGCAGCCCCCTCGTCCGCCCATCATCAGCCGCCCGCCACAGCAGGTGTCGGCCTTCACGCGAGGCACACCTCGGCTCGCCCGCAGCGCCCTCAGCGGAGCGCTCGGCGTTGCTCTTGTCGCGCACAAAGCGAGGGGTGCTAGCTTAGGTAAACCTAAGCAAGGGAACACTTGGGAGGCCTCATGGCAGTGCGCCCGGCGCGGAAGCCGCGCAAGCCCCATTCCGCGCAGGTCGTCCGGACCGAGCGGCTGTCCCCGCACATGCAGCGTGTGGTGCTCGGTGGTCCGGGGCTGACCGGATTCGCGGCGGACACCTGCACCGATCACTACGTCAAGCTGCTGTTCCCGACCGGTGGCGCCGTCTACCCGGAGCCCTTCGACCTGGAGCGGATCCGGGCCGAGTTCCCGCGCGAGCAGTGGCCGGTGACCCGGACGTACACGGTACGCGCCTGGGATCCGGAGCATCTGGAGCTGACGCTGGACTTCGTGATCCACGGTGACGAGGGTCTGGCGGGGCCCTGGGCGGTGCGGGCACGCCCCGGTGACACCGTGCGGTTCATGGGCCCGGGCGGCGCCTACGCCCCCGACCCGGACGCGGACTGGCATCTGCTGGCCGGTGACGAGAGCGCGCTGCCCGCGATCGCCCGTTCCCTGGAGGCGCTGCCCGCCGGTGCCACCGCCCGTGCCTTCGTCGAGGTCTCCGGGCCCGAGGAGGAGCAGAAGTTCGACTCCGACGTGGAGGTCGTCTGGCTGCACCGCGGCGACCGGCCGGTCGGCGAGGCGCTGGCGGCGGCCGTACGGGCACTGGAGTTCCCGGCGGGCCGGATGCACGCCTTCGTGCACGGCGAGGCCGGGTTCGTGAAGGATTTGCGGCGGCTGCTGAGAGTCGAACTGCAGGTGCCGCGCGAGGATCTGTCGATCTCCGGTTACTGGCGCCTCGGCCACGACGAGGACGGCTGGCAGGCGTCGAAGCGGGAGTGGAACGCGCGGATCGAAGCCGAGCAGGAGGGCGACGGGCAGGAGGGGGCTGGGCAGGAGGGCACGGCCACGGCCGCCTGAACCGTCCCTGAGCTGAACGCGAGCCGACCGGAAGCCGACCGGGAGCGGCGGGGCCCGTCACAGGGCACCGCCGCTCCGGCATGGTCACCCCCTCGCTCACACCGACCGCTGGTAGGACCGGAACGTCCGTATGGACAGCCACACCGCGGCCACCGCGAGCGCCAGCAGTCCCCCGGCCCGGCTGAACACATCGCCCCAGTCCGGGTGTCCGGAGAGCGCGGAGCGGCCCGCGACCATGGCCCAGTCGAGCGGGTTGAAGTCGGCGACGTGCCGGATCCAGGAGGGCATCTGCGCGGACGCCATGAAGGCGCTGGACAGGAAGGTCAGCGGCAGCAGCAGAAAGGTGTTGATGCCGATGATCGATTCCCGCTCGCGCACCAGCATCCCGAGCGTGTTGGACAGCGCTCCGAAGATCGTGCCGAGCAGCACGGCGGCGAGGACCAGGACCGCGACACCGGCCACGCCACCGGCGTAGTCCGCGCCGCCCAGCAGGCCGAGCAGCACGATGACGACCGACTGGAGTGCGGTGACCAGGCCGTTGTTGACGACATTGCCGTTCATCAGGGCCGCTCTGCTGACCGGGGTGGTCAGGAAGCGGTCGAGGGTGCCGCGCTGGATCTCCTCCAAGGTGCCCATGCCGGCCCACATGTTGGAGCTGAGCGCGCTCATCACGACCACGCCCGGCACCAGATAGTCGAGATAGGACGTGGTGCCGAAGCCGCCGAGCTCGACGACCTTCTTGAAGAGGCTGCCGAACAGGAACAGCCAGATCACCGGCTGGACCAGGGTGACGATCGCGTACGCGGGCTGGCGCGCGAACACCATGAGCTGACGTCGGGTCATGTACCAGGTCTGGGTGACGGCGGTGCTCATCGCGCACCTCCGGCGAGGGCGAGGACCCCGTCGGTGTCCGCGGCGCCGGTGCCGGCCTCGGAGTAACGGCGGCCCGCGTGGCGGAGGTAGACGTCGTCGAGAGAGGGCCGGGCGACGGTCGCGGAGGCGACACCGGCCCCGGCGCGCTCCAGCGCACCGAGCAGCGCGGGGACGGCGGCGGCGCCGTCGTCGGCTCGGGCGCTGATACGGCGTCCGTCGATCAGCACCTCGTGCACGCCCGGCAGTCCGGTGAGGGCGCCGCTCAGCAGCTCACGCCCGGCTTCTCCGACCGGCTCGCGCAGTTCCACATGGACCGCGTCGCCGCGCAGTTCGCCCTTGAGGGCGTCGGGCGTGCCCTCGACGACGACACGGCCGCGGTCGACGATCGCGATGCGCTCGGCGAGCCGGTCGGCCTCCTCCAGATAGTGGGTGGTAAGCAGAATGGTCAGGCCCTCCTCACCGGCCAGGCGGCCGATCTCGTCCCACATCGCGGTGCGGGCCTCCGGGTCGAGTCCGGTGGTCGGCTCGTCGAGGAACAGCACCTCGGGCCGGTGCACCAGGCCGAGGGCGACGTCCAGGCGCCGCCGCATACCGCCGGAGTAGCCCTTGACCTGGCGGCGCGCGGCGTCGGTGAGGGAGAAGCGGTCGAGCAGCTCGTCGACGCGGCGGTCGAGAACGGCGCCCCTCATGCCGTAGAGCCTGCCCTGGAGCTGGAGGTTCTCGCGGCCGGTGGCGACCGGGTCGGCGCCGGAGCCCTGGGCGACGACACCGATGGCGCGGCGCACCCGGTCGGGGTGGCGCAGTACGTCGTGCCCGGCGACGGTGGCGGTGCCCGAATCGGGGCGGGCAAGGGTGGTGAGGATCTTGACGGTGGTGGACTTCCCGGCACCGTTGGGGCCGAGGAGCCCGAAGACGGTGCCGGGTTCGACGGTGATGTCCATGTTGCTGAGGGCGGTGACATCACCGGGATAGGTCTTGACCAGCTGACGCGCCCGCACGGCGGGCGCGCGGGTGTCTCTGCCCGTGGCGTTCAGGGCGTTCGTGGCGTTCATGGGTTTCATGGCTGTGTCTCTCCGATGGTGCGGTCGAGTGGACCGATCCGTGCGAAGAGCGCCGGGCTATCCTGGGTGTGCCGCACCTCGATCGCCTGGCCGCGCCGCACGGCGTGGTCGGTCCGGGGTTCGGGACCCCGGCAGGGCTGCTGGAACAGCCCGGTCGGGGTCCTTCTTCTCGGTTTGCTCAGTTTTCTCGGTTCTCGGTCACCTGAATTCCGGTGGCAGTTCCCCTGTCTCGTGGAAGCGGCGCCATTCCTCGACGCCCGCCAGGGTGCCCTTTCTGATCTCCTCGATCAGTCCGCGGACCCACTCGGCCTGCGCCTCGACCATGTGCACCTGGTACTCGGTCTCGACGAGGAACAGCCGCGGCACGCGCTGGGACAGCTTCTCCAGCGCGCCGCGTCCGCTCGCCGCCGCCACCTCCAGATTCGACAGCCGTTCCTCGAGGAGTCGGGCCACCTCGTCGGGGTAGAGTGCGCCGATCAGCGACAGCGCGGTCTCGAAGATCGGGTACTCCTTGACCGGGACGGCCAGCAGGTCCGAGAGCCACTCGGCGGCCTCCAGGCGTCCCGACTCGGTGAGCCCGTAGACGGTGCGTTCGGGGCGGTTGCCCTGCCGTTCTATGTCGGTTATCTCGACGAAGCCGTGCTTCTCGAGGTTCTGCACGACCGTGTAGAGGGAGCCGTAGTTGATCTTCGTACTGGTGTCCTTGCCCTGACGGCGCAGGGTCTGGGCGATCTCGTAGGGATGCATCGGCTTCTGCCACAGGGTGACCATCACGGCCAGCGCCAGCGGATTGCTCAGCTTGCGGCGCTTCATCGACGCCATGACCTTCACCCCGTCCCCGGACCGTCCCCGAACTGTCGGCGACGGCCTGCGGCCTCGCTCCCGAATATCCGTAGCCGAACATATCGCGATCCACCGCACGCCGTCAATACACACGATGTATCGCGTTCCGGGCCGCCGTTGTCCGTTCCTGCAAGCCGCCGTTGTCCGTTCCTGCAAACCGCCATTGCCCCTTCCCGCAAGCCGCCGTTGGCCGTTCCCGCAAGATGTGCCCGAACGCCTACCCTTGCCGCGATGAGACGGAAGACGCGCACCCCGCCCTCACCGCTCCCGCAGCGCGACGGGATCGACGCGGTGCGGGTGCGGCTGCCCGCCGAGGGTCCGTGGGACACGGTGCGCGAGCATCTGGTCGAGCGGCTGTCGGGGGCGGGGCCCGGGGTCGTGGAGCGGATGCTGGACGCGGGGCTCATGGTGGGGGCCGACGGGCGGCCGGTGGCGCCCGACGCGGCGTTCGTGCCGGGGATGTACGTGTGGTTCCACCGCGAGCGGGCCGCGGAACCGCGGGTGCCGTTCGATATCGAGGTGGTCCACCGCGACGAGCACATCGTCGTCGCGGACAAGCCGCACTTCCTGGCGACCGTCCCGCGCGGCAGCCATGTCACCGAGACCGCGACGGCCCGGCTGCGGCGGGAGCTGGGCCTTCCGGCGCTCGGCGCTGCGCACCGGCTCGACCGGCTGACGGCGGGACTGGTGCTGTTCACCGTGCGGCCCGAGGAGCGCGGCGCCTACCAGACGCTGTTCCGGGACCGGCGGGTGCACAAGGAGTACGAGGCCGTCGCCCCCTACGACCCGGACCTCGCCCTGCCCCGCACGGTGCGCAGCAGGATCGTGAAGGAGCGCGGGGTGCTGGCCGCGCGCGAGGTCGAGGGCGAGCCCAACGCGGTGAGCCGCGTGGAACTCGCCGAGTACCGGGCGGACGGGCTCGCCCGGTACCGGCTGGTGCCCGGCACCGGGCAGACCCATCAGCTGAGGGTGCATATGAACGCCCTCGGCATACCGATCCTCGGCGACCCCCTCTACCCGGTGGTGACCGGCCCCGGACCGGCCGGCGACTTCCGCCGCCCGCTGCAACTGCTGGCGCGCGGGCTGGAGTTCACCGATCCGGTCACAGGGGTGGAGCACCGGTTCACCAGCGGGCGGTCCCTGCTGGCGTGGGAGCGGTACGAGGAGTGGGCCGCCGGGGGATGACCGCGGACATCACCGGAGCCCCCTCGGGACGCCCTCCCGTCAGCTGCCGATCAAGGGACGCTCAGGGCCGGTCAACGGCCGCGCCACCACGCCAGCAGGCGCCGCCAGGCACGCCGGTGAGGCGCGGGTCCCGGGACGGGCGGCACGGGTCCGGCGGCCACCGGCTGCGGCTCGGGCTGCGGTCGGGGCTCAGGCTGGGACTGGTGTTGCGGTTGGGGCTGCCGCTTGGGCTGCGGCCCTGCGGGGTCGGCCGTCGGCACGGGGGTGCCGATCTGCCAGCTGCCGCGCTGCGGCGGGATCGCGGCGAGGCCGGGTTTCGCCGTCACCTCCTGCTGCGGCCGGGGTTCGAACCGTACGGGGAGTTCCACCAGATGGCGTGAGGAGATGGCCTCGGTCCACCGCAACCCGGACTCGTCGCCGTCGAGTTCGACATCCGGCAGCCGCATGAGCAGCGCGTCGACCCCGGTGTCGGCGATGGCGCGGCCGATGTCCTGGCCGGGACACTCGTGGGGGCCGCCGCCGAACGCCAGATGGGAGCGGTTGCCCTGCATCCCGGCGGCCAGGTCGGGCCGGATGCGCGGGTCGACGTTGCCCGGCGCGATGCCGAACAGCAGCCCGTCGCCCCTGCGGATGCGCTGCCCGCCCAACTCCGTGTCCTGCTTGGCGAAGTAGGCGAACACGGTACTGAACGGCGGTTCGTCCCACAGGGTCTGCTCCACGGCCTCCGGCACCGTCATCTGGCCGCCGTTGAGCTGAGCGCGGAAGCGCGGGTCGGTGAGGACCATGCGCAGCACGTTGGAGATGAGGTTGACGGTGGCCTCGTAGGCCGCCATGAGGACGACCCAGAGGTGTTTGGTGACCTCGTCGTCGGTGAGCTGCGCCGGGTGTTCGACGAGCCGGCTCGCCAGGTCCTCCTCCGGCCGTGCGCGCCGCCGTTCGGTGAGCTTCCCTAGCGCCTCCATGACGTAGGCGTGGCTGGCGATGGCGGTGTCGGTGCCCTTGAGCATGTCGCGGGCGGCCTCCACCATGCGGTCGTTGTACTCCTCGGGCAGGCCGAGCAGTTCGCACATCACGGCCATCGGGAGGTGCTCGGCGAACTGGCCGACGAGATCGGCGCGGCCCTGCTCGCAGAAGGTGTTGACCAGGCGCTGGGTGTAGCGGTTGATGTGGCGGCGGACACCGCGGTGGTCGATGGTCGCCAGGGCGGCGGTGACCGCGCCGCGCAGCCGCAGATGCTCGTCGCCCTCGGCGTAGGAGCAGATGGGCTCCCAGGCGATGAACGGCATGAGCGGGTGGTCGGGCTTGACCCTGCCCTCCTTGAGCGGGGTCCAGATACGGCTGTCACGGCAGTACTGGGAGGGGGTGCGCACCATGTGCAGGTTCTCGGCGTGGCCGAGGACGACCCAGACGGGCACGTCGTCGTGGAGCAACGCAGGGGCCACGGGGCCGTGTTCGACTCGCAGGTGCTCGTAGACGCTTCCGAGGTCGTGCGCCTCGGGGCCGTAGAGGCGACGGGGTCCGCCGCCGTGCGCGGGGCAGCCGGGGGGCGGGCCGGGCCTGGAGGCGTCGGTACCGGCCGGGAATCGGGGTTCAGGCGTCACTGTGGTCGCTCCGGAGCAGAGGGGAACAGGTCGCTGCGGGTGGGGGGTTGGAGGGGTGGGGGGTGCGGGCGGATACGGGGATCAGGTGAGCGCGCCGGTCAGGGCGAGCGAGTGCAGGAAGCGCGTCAGGGTGATCAGGACGTCCCGGCTGGAGGCGCGCCGGCGCGCGTCGCACTCCACGATGGGGATCTCCTCGGCCAGATCGAGCGCCGCGCGCAGATCGGCGATGGGGTGACGGGGCGCGTCGGGGAAGGAGTTGACGGCGACGACGAAGGGCACGCCGCGTTCCTCCAAGCGCCCGATGACGTCGAAGCTGACCTCGAGACGGCGGGTGTCGACGAGGACGACGGCGCCGAGCGCGCCCTCGAACAGGCCGTTCCACAGGAACCAGAAGCGTTCCTGGCCGGGGGTGCCGAAGAGATAGAGGACCAGCCGGGCGGAGATGCTGATGCGGCCGAAGTCCATGGCCACGGTGGTGGCGGTCTTGGTGTCGGAGCCGTAGTCGTCGTCGACGCCGATACCGGCCTGGGTCATGGTCTCCTCGGTCGTCAGCGGTCTGATCTCGCTGACGGAGCCGACCATGGTGGTCTTGCCGACCCCGAAACCGCCCACGATCACGATCTTCACCGCGGCCTGTGCGGAGTGCGGGAGATGGTCCCCGGCGCGGGGGCCGGTACCGGGGACGGGCGAGGGGGCAGCCAAGGGGACGGAGCGCCAGCCGGGGCCGGGTCCGGAACGCGCGCCTGGGCCCGGGCCGTCGGAGCTTTCAGAGGCGTTGAAGTCCATGCATCACCGCTTCGAGGAGGGACCGGTCGGGAAGTGCCTGGCGGACGATCGGGGCGCGTGCCTGGACCAGTCCGGCCGTGAGCAACTCGGTGAGCAGCACGGTCACCACGCTGAACGGCAGGTCGAGATAGGCCGACAGTTCGGCCACGGACAGGGGGGCGGCGCACAGCCCGATCAGCGCCGACTGTTCGGGAGCGAGGGTCGGCGGCGGGTCGCCGGGGCCGGCCACGATCAAGGTGACCAGGTCGAGTGCGGCGCGTTCGCCCTCGGCGGCGCCGGTGAGCACATAGAGCCGTTCCGGGTTCTTCGCGTCGCCGTGCCCGGGGCCCGTCGGCGGCGGTTCCTGCTGAGGGTGGCGCCTTAGGCGTTGCGGAGGCGTCATACGGTCTGCCCGTCGCCACGCGGCGGACTGGTCAGATGGGCGCCGATCCGTACCACGAGGTCGCGCATGCGATTGCTCATCAGACCGGGCTCGGCGACCACGTCGGACAGTACGGCCAGGTAGGCGTTGGGGCCCGCGGCCATCAGATAGAAGTAGCCGCCGTCGATCTCGATGATGACCATGCGCATCCGGCCGTCGCTGGCGGGGATCTCGGTGGCGACGGCACCGGCCAGGCTCTGGAGTCCGGCGCAGGCGGCGGCCACCCGGTCGGCCGCGTCCGGGTCACCGCCGTGGCGGGCGATGCGCAGTCCGTCGGCGGAGAGCACCACGATCATCTCGATACCCGGTACGCCGTCGGCGAGATCCTTGAGCATCCAGTCGAAGTTGGCACGCTGCTGGATCACTTGGGGTCCCCCTCGTCGTCGGCCTCGCTGCGGGCCGGCTCGCTGGTGGTGGGCTGGCTGGGTGCGGCGGCGTCGGTGCCGCGTCTGAGTCCGCTCATGAACGCCTCGACCCACAGGCCGGGTTCGGGGCCCTGCGCCGCCGGCCTCGCGGACGGTCCCGCCGATGCCACGGGGGCGGCGGCCGGCGCGGGCGCGGGGCGTGCGGCGTGCTCGGCGGACCGGCTGCCCAGCGGTGTCCTGACCCGGCTACGACGCTGCGGGAGCCCCTTGTCGGTCCACTCGCTGACCTCGGGGACGTCGTCCTCCGGGGTGCCCGCGGCCGGGATGCGCGGGCTGGTGGGGCGGCGCTTCTTGGGCGGGCGCGCGGGGCCCGCCAGGGCGCCGAGCTCGGTCCGGGGCGCGGCGGTGACGCCGATGCCGTGGGCGAGGGCGGGTGCGGGATCGGCGGTGAGCATGGCGGCGGGCACGATCATCACGGCGCGCACCCCGCCGTAGGCGGAGGCCCGCAGCGAGACCTGCATGTCGTACGCCGCGCACAGCCGTCCGACGACGGCGAGGCCGAGGCGCGGGCTCTCGCCGAGGTCCTGCATGTCGAACCCGGTCCTGGCGCGTTCCAGCATGCCCTCGGCGCGGGCGCGGGCCTCCTCGCTGAGGCTGACGCCGGCGTCCTCGATCTCGATGGCGACGCCGGTCTGCACCTCTACGGCCGTGACGTGCACCTTGGTCTGCGGGGGCGAGTAGCGGGTGGCGTTGTCGAGGAGTTCGGCGGCTGCGTGGATGACGGGTTCGACGTGGATGCCCCTGATGTTGACCTGGGCGATGGAGTGCAGCTCGACCCGGCGGTAGTCGAGGATGCGGGACATGGCGCCGCGCAGCACGCTGTAGAGGGGGACGGGCAGCGGCCACTGGCGGCCGGGGCGTCCGCCGCCGAGCACGGAGATGGAGTCGGCGAGGCGGCCGATCAGCGCGGTGCCGTGGTCGATCCGCAGGAGGTCGTCGAAGACCTCGGGGTTGCGGCCGTGGTCCTCCTCCATCTCCCTGAGTTCCTTGGCCTGTTGGTGCACGATGGCCTGGACGCGGCGGGCGATGCTGACGAAGGAGCGCTGGGAGGAGTCGCGCAGCGCCTCCTCGGTGTCGACGATGTCGAGCACGGTGCGCAGCAGGGCGCGCTGGGAGTCGGGGAGCAGACGCCACTGGGGGTGGGCGTCGACGGTGTGGCGCATCACCTCCTGCGGGGACTCGCCGGCGCGCAGCCGCAGCAGGGCGGTCGGCATGATCTCGGCGGCGAGCCGGGCGACTTCGGTTTCATGGGCGGCGATGCGGTGTTCGAGCTGCGCTGTCTCCCGGGTGTGCCGGGCCCGCAGTCGATGCAGTTCACGGGTGCGGCGCACGGCCTGGGCGGCAGCGGCGAGCACGAAGAGGGTCGCGGTACCGCCGCACCAGGCGACGGCTGTTCCGGCCTGCGGCGCCAAGACGGCGGCGCTCCCGGTCACCGCGGCCGCCAGTGTCGCGGGCAGCAACAGCATGCGCGCATAAGGGAAGTGAGCGTTCACCTGGTAAGCCCTCTGGACGAATCGGCAGGGAATCGGGGGAGCTCGAAGATTCGGGAACAAGCGCACGAATTACGCCCAACTCGGTGCGCTGCGGGCGAGCATAGTCCGGCAGGATCATCGCCATGTCATATTCGGCAACCACCTGAACCGGACCACGGAACAGGAGTACCGTCTCCCCCATTTACACACTCAGACATCATTCGCACACAAGCCGTCACGGCGTACGGGCATGCGAAAAACCGTCACCGCGACGAGTGAACGGTGACGTCAGTTGGCGGTCATAGTGAATCGCCGGGTGGGCAACTTGCCTCAGGGGCGCGGGGCTGTATCGATATGCGGCTCCGCCGCGATGGGGGTACCTCCCTGTTCGAACGGAGTTGAGAACTTGGGGGAGCGACCAGCCACAGTCAACCCGCACCCACCAGACGACAGGTCACCCCACAGACGAGTAAGCCACCACGCCCCGCAGCAACTGATCAACCGCCTTACGCGCAACCCGAGCCACGCCAGAGCCCTCCGCAGGAGACGGCGCGGAGGAAATCTGCCCCAGCACATCGATCACCTGCTTGCACCACCGCACAAAGTCCCCCGCCGGCATCTCCGCCTCGCGCAGCACCTCGTCGAGCCCCTTGCCCTCAGCCCACATGTACGCGGCCCAGGCGAACCCGAGGTCCGGTTCGCGCTGTCCGACACCCTCGGACTGCTTGATACGGAACTCCTCCTCCAGCCCGTCGAGGCGTCCCCAGATGCGGACCATCTCGCCGAGCGCGGCCTTGGCCCGGCCGGAGGGCACCTTGGGCGCCATGGCGTCGTCGGCGACCCGGGACTCGTAGACCAGCGCGGAGACACAGGCGGCGAGTTCGGAGGGCGAGAGGCCCTCCCAGACGCCGGCGCGCAGGCATTCGCTGGCGAGCAGGTCGAGTTCGCCGTAGAGCCGCGCGAGGCGTCTGCCGTGCTCGGTGACGTCGTCGGCTCGCAGATAGTCGAGTTCGGTGAGGAGGGCGACGATACGGTCGAAGGTGCGGGCGATGGTGTTGGTGCGCCCCTCGATGCGCCGCTCCAGCTGGGAGGTGTCGCGCAGCAGCCGGTGGTGGCGCTCGGCCCAGCGGGCGTGGTCCTCACGGTCGTTGCAGCCGTGGCAGGGGTGGGCGCGGATCGCGGTGCGCAGCCGGGCGATCTCGCGGTCGTCGGCGGCCTGGGAGCGCCGTTTGCGCTGCCGCTCGGGCGGGATGTGCCCGGCCTTCGTGCGCAGTGCGGTGGCTAGGTCGCGGCGGGACTGCGGGGAGCGCGGGTTGAAGGACTGGGGGATGCGCATCCGCTCCAGCGGCTCGACGGGCACCGGGAAGTCGATGGACGCGAGGCGTTTGACCTGCCGTTCGGCGGTGAGGACGAGCGGGCGCGGGCCGTCGTGGTACTCGACGCCGCGGTGGCCGTTGGAGCGGCCCGCGGGCAGCCCGGGGTCCAGCACCAGGGCCAGCCCGGCGTACTTGCCGGTGGGCACGTGGATGACGTCGCCCGGTTTGAGCTTCTCCAAGGCGACGGCGGCCTCCGCACGGCGCTGGGCGACTCCCTGGCGGGCCAGTTCGGTCTCGCGGTCCTTGAGTTCGCGGCGCAGCGCGGCGTACTCGTCGAAGTCGCCGAGGTGGCAGGTCATGGACTCCTTGTAGCCGGCCAGGCCCTCCTCGTTGCGCTGCACCTGCCGGGAGATCCCGACGACCGACTTGTCGGCCTGGAACTGTGCGAAGGAGGTCTCCAGGAGTTCACGCGAGCGGTGCCGGCCGAACTGCTCGACCAGGTTGACCGCCATGTTGTACGACGGCTTGAAGCTGGAGCGCAGCGGATAGGTGCGGGTGCCGGCGAGTCCGGCGAGGTGCTCGGGGCTCATGCCGCGCTGCCACAGCACCACGGCATGGCCCTCGACGTCGATGCCGCGGCGGCCGGCCCGGCCGGTGAGCTGGGTGTACTCGCCGGGGGTGATGTCGGCGTGCTGCTCGCCGTTCCACTTGACGAGTTTCTCCAGCACCACGGAGCGGGCGGGCATGTTGATGCCGAGCGCGAGGGTCTCGGTGGCGAACACGGCCTTGACCAGGCCGCGTACGAAGAGTTCCTCGACGACCTCCTTGAACGTCGGCAGCATGCCCGCGTGGTGGGCGGCGATGCCGCGTTCGAGGCCCTCCAGCCATTCGTAGTAGCCGAGGACATGGAGGTCCTCGGCGGGGATGGACGCGGTGCGTTCCTCGACGAGGGTGCGGACCTGGGCGCGGGCGTCCTCGTCGTTCAGGCGCAGCCCGGCGTAGAGGCACTGCTGGACGGCGGCCTCGCAGGCGGCGCGGCTGAAGATGAAGGTGATGGCGGGCAGCAGGCCCGCCGCGTCGAGCCGTTCGATGACCTCGGGACGGCTGGGCGTCCACACGCGGGAGCGCTGTCTGCGCTCCCGCTCCCGGTCCGCCTCGCGCAGGCCGCGGCCGCGTCTGCGGTCCTGGTACGAGGGGCGGCTCGCCTCCATACGGGCCAGCCGGGTCAGGTCGGGGTTGACGGCCTTCTTGCTGCCCTCGCCCTCCTCGAACAGGTCGTACATCCGGCGCCCGGCCAGGACGTGCTGGAACAGCGGCACGGGCCGGTGCTCGGAGACGATGACCTGGGTGTCGCCGCGGACGGTGTCGAGCCAGTCGCCGAACTCCTCGGCGTTGGACACGGTCGCGGACAGGGAGACCAGGGTCACCGACTCGGGCAGGTGGATGATCACCTCTTCCCATACGGCGCCGCGGAAGCGGTCGGAGAGGTAGTGCACCTCGTCCATGACCACATAGCCCAGTCCGAGCAGGGTCCGGGAGCCCGCGTACAGCATGTTCCGCAGCACCTCGGTGGTCATCACGACCACCGGGGCGTCGGGGTTGACGCTGTTGTCGCCGGTGAGGAGACCGACCTCGGCGGTGCCGTAACGGCGGCACAGATCGGTGTACTTCTGGTTCGACAGCGCCTTGATGGGTGTCGTGTAGAAGCACTTCTTGCCCTGCCGCAGGGCGAGGTGGACGGCGAACTCGCCCACGATCGTCTTGCCCGAGCCGGTGGGTGCGGCGACCAGTACGCCCTTGCCCGCCTCAAGTGCCCGGCAGGCCTCGATCTGGAAGGGGTCGAGGCCGAAGTCGTACATCTCGCGGAAGGACGCGAGTGCGGTGGCCTGCTCGGCAGCGCGCGTGCGTGCTGCCGCATACCGCTCGGCCGGTGAGAGGTCCTCTGTCATCGTGCTTTCGAGCGTACCGGGCCCCACCGACAACAGGACGATCATTATCCGGAAGATGGGACGGACCACAGCACGAACGCGAGATGCCCGCGCCCCGGAGGGGACGCGGGCATCTGGTGCCGGGCTGATCAGGTGACGTCGTCGTAGCCGTTGACGCGGTCCGTGGACGTCTGCTCGGGCAGGGCGCGGCTCGCGGAGACGGTCTCGATCTCGCCGATGTCGTCGGGGGTGAGGTCCAGATCGGAGGCCTCGTCGTCGTCGGGGCCCGACAGGTCGCGGCGGCGCCTGCGCCGGTCGTTGAGCAGCGAGAAGCCGCCTGCGCCGAAGTACAGCACCCAGATCGGTCCGGCGAGCGCCAGCATGGACAGCGGGTCCGTGCTGGGCGTGGCGACGGCCGCGAAGACGGTGATGCCGAGGATCATGCCGCGCCACCAGCCGAGCATCCGCCGGCCGCTGAGCACTCCGGTGAGATTGAGCATGACCAGCAGCAGCGGCAGTTCGAAGGACAGCCCGAAGACGATCACCATGCGGGTGACGAGCTGGAGCAGGTCGTCGAGCGGCAGCAGGTTGTCGACGCCGTGCGGGGTGAAGCCCATCAGCACCTTCGCGGTGGTGGGCATCACCTTGTACGCGAAGAAGGCGCCGCCGAGGAACAGCGGGACGCCGGTGCCCACGAACGCGTAGGCGTACTTCTTCTCGTGGCGGTGCAGGCCGGGTGCGACGAACGCCCAGAGCTGGTAGAGCCAGACCGGTGAGGCGAACACGACGCCGGCCATCAGGGACACCTGGAGGGCCAGCGTGAAGGGGGCGAGGAGGCCGTTGATGGTGATCCGCGCGCAGGGCTGCGACTTGGACGTCGACTGGGCCAGTTCCTCGAAGCTCTTCGCGCAGCCGACCGAGTCGAGGATCGGCTGCGTCAGGAAGTTGATGATGTCGTTGTAGAAGAAGGCGGCGACGGTCGTCACGACGACGACGGCCAGCATGGCCTTCGCGAGCCGGTTGCGGAGCTCACGAAGGTGATCCGCGAGAGGCATCCGCCCCTCGGGATCCTTCTCCTGCTTGCGGGCAGACTTGAGCAACCCACGTCCTCATCTCGTGCGGCGGGCCGGGGGCGTCCGGCCCTGCGTCAGCGCTGGGTGGTGTCCGTCGGCTCGTTGACCGGGCGGGCGCTGTTCACGTCGCCGGGGGCCGCCTGGATGGTGCGCTGGGCGGGGGGCTGCTCGCCGGTGCCGGGCGCCGGGGCGGGCGTGGCACTGCTGCTCTCTTCCTTCATCGCCTTGGCCTCGCTCTTGAGGATGCGCGCGGACTTGCCGAGCGAGCGGGCCATGTCCGGAAGCTTCTTCGCGCCGAACAGCAGGATGATGACGACGAGGATGAGAATGATCTCGGGGGCTCCGAGCCTTCCGAACATAAGTCTTTACCTTCTCACCGAGGCGGCTGGGTGGGCCTGTCCGACCGGTCGGACATAGGTATGAACTGCCGTGTCAGCAGCGATCGTAACGCTCAGGGGTAAACGTGAGGCAATCCCTGTGCGTACGCCCGGTCAGCGATACGGGCCTCGATCTCCGCACCACGACCAGCAGCGTACCCGCCGGTCGGGCGGGGAGACAGAGCACGGCGGCCCATGACACGCCCCGCCTGGAACTCACAGGTCATGCACAGTGATCGGTCACAGCGAGTCCACAGTCCGCGCCGCGCTCACCGCGGCCCGCTCCAGGTCCTCGGCGGCACGGTTGATACGGCGCGCGGACTCGGACACCTGTCGGCCCAGGCGCCGTGCCTCCACGAACACCCGGACGGCCAGCACACCCAGGACGGCGAGACCCAGGAACCCCAGGGCCACCGCGAACATCGGCCAGAACATGCCCCGAGCCTAACGGCACCCGGGGCTGCGGCTAGACGGCCGAGTGCAGGCGCAGGGTCCTGACGCCGCCGCCGATGAGAAGTTCGACGATCCGCTCGCCCGCCGGCTTGCGCACCGCGGATCCGCACTCCGGGCAGGTGAAGGAGTAGAAGGTGGTGCGGCTGGTGGCTCCCACGGCCAGCAGCAGAGCGCTCGCGGCGAGTTCGAAGCGGCCCCGGCACTCCGGGCAGCCCGCCCTGAAGACGACCGGCGAGACGGCTCTCATCCCGGCGAACGCCGCCGCCACCGACAGGCCCCGCACCGCGGTCGCCCCGGGCACACCCGCCACACCTGCCACACCAGACGTCGCCGACTCGCTCAAAGTCCCCGCTCCTGTCTGTCGTACAGCCTGTCGTGGACCCCGTGGCCACCGCCACGGACACCCCCCGGCGTGCCGGACGCGCCGTCCGGCTCATACGCGGCGAGCGCCGCGCGGGCCGCGTCCCGGGCGCTGGCGGCCAGCTCCGGCGGGGACACGATCCGCCCGTCCCGGCCCAGCCGCAGCGCCAGACGCCTCAGCGACGCCGGGTCGGGGGTGCGAAGAGTGATACGCAGCCCGCCTTCGGGAAGCTCATCCGCGCTGTCGTGCGGGTAGTACTCGGCGACCCAGCGGCCGCCCGGACCGACCTCCACGACGACCTCCGGGTCCTCCGCCGCGGGCTGCACCAGCGCCTGCGACAGATCCCGCAGCTCGATCTCCGGCGGCGCCGACGCCTCGTCCAGCACCCGGATCTCCGCGACCCGGTCCAGCCGGAACGTACGCCGCGCCTCCGAGCGGTAGCACCACGCCTCCACATAGGTGTGCCCGACGCTCACCAGCCGGATCGGGTCGATCTCCCGCTCGGTGACCTCGTCACGGGCCGGGGAGTAGTAGCGGATCCACAGCCGACGGCGCTCGGAGATCGCCCGGTCCACATCGGCGAACACTCCGCCCTCCGACTCGAACGTCACCGACAGCCGGGAACTGGCCCCGGCCGCCTCCCCCGCCGCCGCCTCCACCTTGGCGGTGGCGCGCAACAGCGCCTGCCGGTCGCTCTCCCTGAGGCCCGGCAGCGTCGCCACCGCGCGCGCCGCCACCAGCAGGGCGGTCGCCTCGTCGGCGGCCATCCGCAGCGGCTCCGCCGCCTCCGCCTCCAGGGCGGACGGGTTGTGCCACCAGATGCGCTCACCGTCCGTGTCGATGTCGAGGAGATCACCGCCGCGGAAGCTGGTGCCGCACATGGGCAGCACATCGAGGTCGCCGACCAGCTCGTCCTCGGTGATCCCGAAGGCGCGCGCCACGTCCTCGATACGGGCCCCCGGCCGCTCCCGCAGATATGTCACCAACGACAGCATCCGCCGGGTCTGGTCGATGGCGTTCGCTGGCCTGACCGGTTTGCCTGCCACAGTCTCGTCCGCTCCCCCTGGCTCAGGCCCCGGCCACCGCGCGCAGCCGGTCCACCACGTCGTCCCGCAGCTCGGCGGGCTCCACAACAATCACATCCGGACCGAACTCCACCAGCCAGGCGTCCAGACCGTGCCCGTACGGAACATCCAACTCGTCCCAGCCGTCCCCCAGTTCCCGCACAGCGGTGGCTTTCGCCCGAAGGGGGTAACCGGCACCCTTGCGCATCCGGATCCGGGCGCTGCGGTCGGTGATCTCCCCCGCCCACCGCGCCACCGTCTCCCGGACCGTGACGACATCGGGCACCGGCGCCGTGAACCGGGAGGCACGCGAGCGCACCTTGCCGGCGATCCGCGACAGCCTGAACACCCGCTCCGCACCCCGGTCGCGGTCCCAGCCCGCCAGATACCAGTGGCCGCGCCAGCACTCCAGCGCCCACGGCTCCACATGCCGCGGCCCGGGCTCCGCCGCGTTCGCCTTGCGGTAGTCGAAGACCACGGAACGGCGGTCGCGGCAGGCCAGCATCAACGGCTCGAACGCCGCCTCGTGCACCGGGATCCGCGGCTCCAGCGCAACGTGCACCTCGTACGGGTCGACTTCCTCGGGAAGCCCCGCCGCGCGCAGCTTCTGCAACGCGCCGCTGGCCGCACCGGCCAGCCGGGCCTGCTGCCACACCTTCGCGGCAAGACCCAGCGCGGCGGCCTCCTCGGCGTCCAGGGCGATCGGCGGCAGCCGGTTGCTGTCACGGCGGGCGAGATAGCCGACGTCGCCGTCCAGGTTCTCGACCGTCTCGATGACCAGGCCCAGCTCGCGCAGATCGTCCTTGTCGCGTTCGAACATCCGGTTGAACGAGTCGTCGGACCCGGGACCGCCCCGCTCCGGTCCGAAAGCCTCCATGTAGGCCTCGATGGACTCGCGCAGCTCACGCTTGCTGAGCGGCCGCCTCGTCCCCAGCAGACACAGCGCCAGGTTCATCAGCCGCTCGGCCTTGGCAATGGCCATCGACGCCCTTCGCCTTCCCTATGGTGCTTACGACCGATGACCGTACCGCTCCCCCGCGCCCCGGCAAAAGCGGAGGGCCCGCACCCCGAAGGGCACGGACCCCCAACACCCGCTACGGGCCGGGCCGCGCGGCGGTCAGACGGCCACCAGGTCGACCACGAAGATCAGAGTCTCCCCCGGCTGGATCGCCGGCGTCGGGCTCTGGTTGCCGTAGGCGAGATGCGCCGGAATGGTCAGCTGGCGGCGCCCGCCGACCTTCATGCCCTGCACACCCTGGTCCCAGCCCTTGATGACACGGCCCGCACCCAGCGGGAAACGGAACGGCGTGCCCCGGTTCCAGCTGGCGTCGAACTCCTCACCCGTACTGAAGGCGACACCCACATAGTGCACGGTGACCGTCTGGCCCGCCTGGGCCACCGGCCCGTCACCCTCCCAGATGTCCTTGATCTCAAGGTCCGCCGGGGGCTCGCCACCGGGGAAGTCGATCTCGGGCTTCTCCATGTTCACGTCTTTCAGCTCCTGCTAGTCCACGGAAAGGCAACAGAGGACCAGTCTTACATCCCCCACCTCACATCGCCGCCAGGACATCGACCGAGAACACCATCGTCGAGTCCTTCTTGATCCCGCTGTTCGACGGCGGATTGTTCCCGTACCCCAGGCTCGGCGGCACCACGATCAGCACCCGGCTGCCCACCTTCTTTCCCGCCAGACCCTTCGCCCAGCCCTTCACGACCCGGTCCAACGAGAACGACGTCAGCGCCCCCCGCGCATACGACGAGTCGAACACCGTCCCCCCGTCCCACAGCACACCCTTGTACTGCACCAGCACCGTACTGGTCTCCTTCACCACCGGACCGTCACCCTCGATGATGTAGGTCGCCACCAGGTCCTTCGGCGCACCGGTCTTCGGGATGTCGATCGACGGCGCCGTGCCGTCCGTGTTCGTGCCCACCTTCGGCAGTTTCGCGTCGCTCTGCGCGACCACCTTGCCCTTCGCCGAACTCCGCGCGTTGAACGCCGCCTGCACATCCGCCACGAACACCAGCGTGTCCGTCCCCTTGATCCCCACCTGGGCATAGCCCGACGTCCCGTAAGCCCACGTGGGCGGCACCGAGAACAGCACCCGGCTGCCCACCTTCTTCCCCACCAGCGCATACCGCCAGCCGTCGATGATCGTGCCCTGCGCCAACTGGGTCAGATACGCGGTCTTACGGTCGTACGTGTTGTTGAACACCTTCGCCGTGTCCCACACCTGCCCCAGATAATTCACCTGCACATAGTCGTTCTCCGCGATCGAACGACCACCACCCGCGATCACCGTCTTCACCGCCAACTGCTTCGACGGCTCCCCCGGCCCCTTCGCCACCGTCGGCTTCTCATTGAACTTCACACCCGCCGTGATCGCCGGAAGCGGCCCCTCCACGATCTTCGGAGGCGGCGCGGCCGACGTCGCCGAAGCCGACGGCGACGCAGTCGCCTTGCTCGATCCGGACTTCCCGTCACCACACCCGGCGACAACAACCAGCCCAGCAGGAACAGCGGCAAGAAGAAGAGAGCGACGGCGCACGATCAGGCCTCGTAATCGATCGATCTTGTGAATGGGTGAGCGCAAACTCTACGACGTGAGAAGGGCGCCGTACCGAAAACGTACGACGCCCGCGTTGCGTTCCGGCGTCACCGCCGACGTACCCCTCACATACCGGCGATCAGCTTCTCCACCCGGTCGTCCACCGAACGGAACGGATCCTTGCACAGCACCGTCCGCTGCGCCTGATCGTTCAGCTTCAGATGCACCCAGTCCACCGTGAAGTCCCGGCGCTGCTCCTGCGCCCGCCGGATGAAATCACCCCTGAGGCGCGCCCGCGTCGTCTGCGGCGGAACCGACTTCCCCTCGAAAATCCTCAGATCGTTGCAGATCCGCGCCGCCTGACCCTTGCGCTCCATCAGGTAGTACAGACCACGACGCCGGTGGATGTCGTGATACGCGAGGTCTATCTGCGCCACCCGAGGATGCGACATCGTCATGTTGTGCTTCGCCCGGTACCGCTCGATGAGCTTGTACTTCATCACCCAGTCGATCTCGGTACCGATCCGGTCCAGGTCCTCCGTCTCGATCGCGTCCAGCGTCCGGCCCCACAACTCCAGGACCTGCTCCACCGTCCCCGTACGGATCCCCCGGCGCTCACAGAAGTCCACGGCCTTCTCGTAGTACTCCCGCTGCACCTCCAGCGCCGACGCCTCCCGGCCGCTGGCCAGCCGCACCTTACGACGGCCCGTGATGTCATGACTGACCTCCCGGATCGCCCGGATCGGGTTCTCCAGCGTCAGATCCCGCATCACCGTGCCCGCCTCGATCATGCGCAGCACCAGATCAGTCGCACCGACTTTCAGCAGCATCGTCGTCTCGGACATGTTCGAATCGCCCACGATGACATGCAGCCGGCGGTACCGCTCCGCATCCGCATGCGGCTCGTCACGCGTATTGATGATCGGCCTCGAACGCGTCGTCGCCGACGACACACCCTCCCAGATGTGCTCCGCCCGCTGACTCACGCAGTACACCGCACCACGCGGCGTCTGCAGCACCTTCCCCGCACCGCACAGCAACTGCCGCGTCACCAGGAACGGGATCAGGATGTCCGCAAGCCGGGAGAACTCCCCGTGCCGCGCCACCAGATAGTTCTCGTGGCAACCGTACGAGTTGCCCGCCGAGTCCGTGTTGTTCTTGAAAAGGTAGACGTCGCCCGCGATTCCCTCCTCGTGCAGGCGTCGCTCCGCGTCCACCAGAAGCCCCTCGAGAATACGCTCCCCGGCCTTGTCGTGCGTGACCAGTTCGGTCACATTGTCACATTCCGGTGTCGCGTATTCCGGATGTGACCCCACGTCCAGATACAGCCGGGCCCCGTTCCTCAGAAAGACATTGCTGCTCCGACCCCATGACACGACACGGCGGAAGAGGTACCGAGCCACCTCGTCAGGCGACAGCCGACGCTGTCCCCTGAACGTACACGTGACGCCGTACTCGTTCTCCAGCCCGAAAATGCGGCGGTCCATGACTGAACATTACGCCCGATCCCCCGACCTGAAACGGGGTTCGGCGGCACGATTTGGATCATTTTCCGGTGAACCCGCAACCACCCCACCCCCACCAGGAACACCCAGCAACCCCCCACCCGCCACCAGAACCAGCAGACCGGCCGCCCCCGCAGCACCCGGCACAGCGAACCCCCACACCGCACCACCCGCCTGAACCACCGGCCCCGCCACCCCCGTCCCCAACGACGCACCCACCGTGAACGTCGTCACCAACCACGAAAAAGCCTCCGTCACCGTCCCCACCGGAGCATGCCGGTCCACCAGCACGAACGCACACGCGATCGACGGCGCCAGAAACACCCCCGCCACCGCCGCCAGCCCCGACATCGCCACCGGACCCGGCATCAGCGTCAACGGCACATAACACACCGCCAGCAACCCCACCAGCACCCTCAGCCGCCGCTCCGGCGCACCCGACCAACGCCGCGCCCCGTACGCCGTACCACCCACCAGCGCACCCAGCCCCAGCGACGCCATCAGCCACCCGTACACCACATCGCCGCCATGACCGTCCGCATACGACACCGCCGCCACCGTGATCGCCCCCAACGCCACCCCCACACACAGGAACGCCCCCAGCAGCACCAGCAGACCCCGCGAACGCAACGCACCCAGCCAGTGCGCCTCACGCGGCGCCGAACGCCACGCCCGCGACGGCGGCGACACCACCACCGACAACGCGCCCAGCACCCCCAGCGCACTCAGCGCGATCAGCGCCACCCGCGCAGACCACAACGACGCACCCAGCGTCAGCAGCAACGGGCCCACCGTGAACAGGACCTCCTGCGCGACCGCATCCAGCGCATACGCCGTCTGCACATCCTCCTCACCGCCCAGCACCGACGGCCACAGCGCCCGCAGACCCCCCTCCAGCGGCGGCGCGAACAACCCCGCCACCGCCGTCGCCGCATACGCCACCGGCAGCGGACCCACACCCGAGAGAGCGAACACCGTCGTCGCCACGGCCGACACCAGCGCCGCGGGCAACTGGACCCTCGGCTGCCCGTACAGATCCACCAGCCGCCCCAGCACCGGCTGACCCACGGCATTCGACACCCCGTACACCGCGGCCAGCACCCCCGCCAGCCCGTACGAACCACCCTCCGCACGCACGAACAACACGATCGCGATCGCCGCCACCGCGTTCGGCAGCCGCCCCACCAACGTGCCCACCAGCAGCCGCACGGCATGCCTCGCCCTGAGGATCTCCAGGTAACCCGCGGCCATCATCCGCCCTTCCCATGCCCGGGCGACGCCCGAGGCGGACGCCGAAGTTTTACGTATAACCCACCATGCCATACGTAGCATGAACGCTACTCACCAGTCCAGACGAAAGAGCAGACCACCCGTGGCACGAGGAAACACGCGCCCGACCAGCCGCGACGTCGCCCGACTCGCAGGCGTCTCCCAGGCCGCCGTCTCCCTCGTCCTCGGCGACAAATGGCGCGGCCGCGTCTCCGAACCCACCGCCCAACGCGTCCGCGAAGCCGCCCACCAGATCGGCTACCGCCCCAACCTCGCCGCCCGCAACCTACGCCTCGGCCACACCCGCACCGTCCTCCTCGTCGTCCCCGCCCTCACCACCGAATTCTTCGCCGGCGTCTACACCGGCGCCGCCCGCATCGCCGCCGACCACGGCTTCGGCGTCGTCCTCTACCCCTCCCCCGAAGGCATCGGCCCCGCCCGCAACCCCTTCGCCTCCGCCACCGCCGCCCTCGACGGCGTCATCGCCTCCTCCATGGCCGCCGACGCCCTCACCGCCATCCGCGGCGACCAACTCCCCCTCGTCATGCTCGACAGCGACCCCACCGCCAGCCTCGGCACCGCCACCGTCAACCTCGACATCGCCGACGGCACCCGCCAGACCGCCGACCACCTCCTCACCCTCGGACACCGCCACTTCCTCCACCTCGCCGCCGACATCGCCTCCTGGACCTTCGACATCCGCGCCACAGAACTCGCCCAGCGCCTTGCCGCCGTCCCCGGCACCACCCTCCGCACCACCCGCGCCCCCATCACCATCGACGACGCCCGCACCGCCACCGAGACCGCCCTCGGCGCCGCCGAAACCCCCCGCCCCACCGCCGTCGTCTGTGACGACGACAAACTCGCCGCCGGCGCCTACAAAGCCGCCCGCCGCCTCGGCCTGCGCATCCCCGACGACCTCTCCATCACCGGCGTCGACGACCTCGGCCTCGCCACCGCCATCGACCCCGAACTCACCACCGTCCACCTCGACGCCGAACTCTTCGGCGAACACGGCATGCGCGCCCTCCTCGCCGTCCTGGACGGCCGCGAACCCGACGCCGGCGACATCCCCGTCCAACTCGTCGTCCGAGGCTCCACGGCGCCCCCACAGACCCCCTGAAGCCCCACCCGCCCCCACCACAGCCCCCTGCCGACAGACCTGCGCCCCGGCCGGAAACACCAGCCGGGGCACACAGGAACACGACGGACCGGCCGCCGCTACTTCCCGTCCGAGTCCTCCGCGCCGTCCTCGGAGTCCTCCGACCCCTCAGACGCCCCCGCGGCCGCCTCCAGCAACCGCGCAAGCTGCGGACCCACGATCCGCCTGAACTTCCGCTGCTGCGGACGCGTACGATCCAGCACCGCCACCTCAAGACGCTCCGCCGGAATCTCCCGCTGCGTCCCATTGGTGTCCCGCGACAACGCCTGGACCGCCAGCTTCAGAGCCTCCGCCAGCGACATCCCGTCCCGATGACGCTGATCCAGATAACTGCTGATCTGCTCAGCGTTACCGCCCACCGCGACCGAACCGTGCTCATCCACGATCGACCCGTCATGCGGCAACCGATAGATCTGATCCCCCTCCGGAGTCTCCCCCACCTCCGCCACGACCAGCTCCACCTCGTACGGCTTCTCCGCCGCCGAAGAGAAGATCGTGCCCAGGGTCTGCGCGTACACATTCGCCAGACCCCGCGCCGTCACATCGTCACGGTCATAGGTGTAACCCCGCAGGTCGGCATACCGCACACCACCGATCCGCAGATTCTCGTACTCGTTGTACTTACCGGCCGCCGCAAAACCGATCCGGTCATAGATCTCACTGAACTTGTGCAGCGCACGGGACGGATTCTCACCGACGAACACGATGCCGTCGGCAAACTGCAGCACAACCAGACTCCGACCACGGGCGATGCCCTTGCGGGCGTACTCCGCACGGTCCGCCATGGCCTGCTGGGGCGATACATAGAACGGCGTCGACACCGGTCAACCGTCCCTTTCTGTCGAAGTCACTGCAATCACCTTGAAAAGACCGGACGCCCCGCTACAGCAGCGCCGCCCGCGGACCGTCCGGCTGCTCCAGACGCCGCGCCAGCACCGCACGAGCGATCTGAGACGACTCGTCCTCGGTGAGCCGGCGGAAACCGTCGTCCGTGATCACGGTGACGATCGGATAGATCCGGCGCGCCACATCAGGACCACCCGTCGCCGAGTCGTCGTCCGCCGCGTCGTACAGAGCCTGCACCACCAACGTGGTCGCCTGCTCCTCCGACAGATCCTCACGGAACAGCTTCTTCATCGCACCACGCGCGAAGATCGAACCCGAACCCGTCGCCGCGAACCCGTGCTCCTCCGAACGGCCGCCCGTCACGTCGTACGAGAAGATCCGCCCCTTCCCACGGTCCACATCGAACCCGGCGAACAACGGCACCACCGCGAGCCCCTGCATCGCCATGCCCAGGTTCCCCCGGATCATCGTCGACAGCCGGTTCGCCTTGCCCTCCAGCGACAGCTGCGCGCCCTCGACCTTCTCGAAGTGCTCCAGCTCCAGTTGGAACAGCTTCACCATCTCCACGGCCAGACCCGCCGTACCGGCGATACCCACCGCCGAGTACTCGTCCGCCGGGAACACCTTCTCGATGTCCCGCTGCGCGATGACATTGCCCATCGTGGCCCGCCGGTCACCGGCGAGCACCACGCCCCCGGGGAACGTCACCGCCACGATCGTCGTCCCGTGCGGCGCCTCGACCACCCCCTGCGTCGGGGGCAGCTGACGCCTGCCGGGCAGCAGCTCCGGCTGATGGTCGGAGAGAAAGTCCATGAACGAGGACGACCCAGGCGTCAGGAAGGCAGCTGGTAGACGCCCGGTGCTACGAGTGTTGGCTTCCACACGTTTCCTTCCACATAAGCGGCAGCCCGCCTTATGGCGTCGGGCCGATCCTTGAACTGCCCCAGCGCGGCATTGCAGCTGAAGCACAGTACGCCACGGACCCTACCCGTCTCATGGCAGTGATCCACGTGAACGGCCGGAGCAGCCAAACATATGCAACACACGCCCCCTTGCGAGGCGATCAGCTCGTCGCGCTCGGCTTCGGTGATGCCGTACTGGCGCTTCAGATGCCCGGCACGCCCTTCCGCGGCCCGGCACGCCTTGCATCGGGTCGACAGGCCGTCGGAGGCGGTGGCATTGCGGTGCCATTCGCTGAGCGGCTTGATCTCACCGCACGACCGGCACTGCTTGTACCCGGCGGGGACGTCCACCTTCTCCCTGACCGTCTTGCCCTTGGCCTCCTGGCGGCGCCGGTAGTGCGCGGCGCTGTACACGGCCACGCACTCCCGGCAGCGGGGCTGGAGGCCGTCGCGCCGGTTCTTGTCCCGCACGAAGGCCTCCAGCGGGAGGTCCCGCCCACAACCAACGCAATGTTTGACGTTCGGCTCGCTCGCCACCCGCCACCCCCGCTACCTTCGATCCGAAGGCGATAGACCCGAAACGACCTTCACTCTCCGCCTTTTTGCACGAAGGAGCGCACGAAGTCCTCTGCGTTTTCCTCGAGTACATCGTCAATTTCGTCAAGAACCGAGTCCACGTCGTCGCTCAGCTTCTCGTGCCGTTCCTTGAGGTCGTCCGAGGCCTGTGCGTCCTGGGTCTGCTCCTCGGTCTCCTCGTTCGTGCGCGTGGCCTTCTGCTGTCCGCCGCCGGTGTCCTTGGTAGCCATACCGCTCACCCCGCTCTTTTTCGCCCGACATGGTCGGCAGGTCGGCTTTCCTGCCGATCGGTGGTGATCAGACCCTACAAGCCGGGTCTGACATAGGTCCCGCAGTTTCTCCAACGTACGAGGACCACCTCGATGATTCCCGGGCGGGAGGATTTCCACCCCGCCCGGTACGCCTGCACCGGGGGCCGGATCAGCCGCCGGAGAGCACCCTGACCAGGTCTTCCGCGGTGCGGCAGCGGTCCAGGAGTTCCTTGACGTGATTTCGCGTTCCGCGAAGCGGTTCGAGGGTTGGGACGCGCTGGAGGGAGTCGCGGCCCGGGAGGTCGAAGATCACCGAGTCCCAGGAGGCGGCCGCGACGTCGTCGGCGTACTGCTCCAGGCAGCGGCCGCGGAAGTAGGCGCGGGTGTCCTCGGGGGGCGCCGTCCTGGCCCGGTCGACCTCGGTCTCGTCCAGAAGGCGCTTGATGCGTCCGCGGGCCGCCAGACGGTTGTAGAGGCCCTTCTCGGCGCGGACGTCGGCGTACTGGAGGTCGACGAGGTGGAGACGGGCGGCGTCCCAGCCGAGGCCGTCGCGGCGGCGGTAGCCCTCCATGAGTTCGCGTTTGGCGACCCAGTCGAGTTCGCCGGCGAGGCTCATGGGGTCGTTCTCCAGCCGGTTGAGGGTGTCTTCCCAGCGGGTCAGGACGTCCTTGGTCTGCTCGTCGGCGTCGGAGCCGTGGCGTTCCTCGACGTATTTGCGCGCGAGTTCGTAGTACTCCATCTGGAGCTGGACGGCGGTGAGGGTGCGGCCGCTGCGGAGGGTGACGAGGCGCTTGAGGGTGGGATCGTGGGAGACCTGGTGGAGGGTGCGGACGGGCTGGTCGACGGCGAGGTCCACGGCGATGAAGCCGTCCTCGATCATGGAGAGGACGAGGGCGGTGGTGCCGAGTTTGAGGTAGGTGGAGATCTCGGAGAGGTTGGCGTCGCCGATGATCACGTGGAGGCGGCGGTATTTCTCGGCGTCGGCGTGGGGTTCGTCGCGGGTGTTGATGATGGGGCGTTTGAGGGTGGTCTCCAGGCCGACCTCGACCTCGAAGTAGTCGGCGCGCTGGCTGAGCTGGAAGCCGTGGTCGTGGCCGTCCTGGCCGATGCCGACGCGTCCGGCGCCGGTGACGACCTGGCGGGAGACGAAGAAGGGCGTGAGGTGGCGCACGATGTCGGAGAAGGCGGTCTCGCGCTTCATCAGGTAGTTCTCGTGCGTGCCGTAGGAGGCGCCCTTGTTGTCGGTGTTGTTCTTGTAGAGGTGGATGGGCTGGGCGCCGGGGAGCGCGGCGGCGCGTTCGGCGGCTTCGGCCATGATGCGTTCGCCGGCCTTGTCCCAGAGGACGGCGTCGCGGGGGTTGGTGACCTCGGGGGCGCTGTACTCGGGGTGGGCGTGGTCGACGTAGAGGCGTGCGCCGTTGGTGAGGATGACGTTGGCGAGGCCGATGTCCTCGTCGGTGAGCTGGCTGGAGTCGGCTGCCTCGCGGGCGAGGTCGAAGCCCCGGGCGTCCCGCAGGGGGTTCTCCTCCTCGAAGTCCCAGCGGGCTCGTCGGGCCCGGTGCATCGCCGCCGCGTAGGCGTTGACGATCTGGGATGAGGTGAGCATGGCATTGGCGTTGGGGTGGCCGGGTACGGAGATGCCGTACTCGGTCTCGATGCCCATTACTCGCCGTACGGTCATGCGGCCCTCCTTGCCCGGCGGCGCCCTCGGTCGTGGGCGGCGCTCTCGTCCCGCCGGTGCTCCGGTGCGTGTGCGGTGCCCGTCCCCGCACGGTGCGACTCGGCGGTACCGACGAGCCTAGAACGCCGCTGTCCCGGTGGGGAGATCATTTGCGTCATTGCCTTGCTCCAGCGTGCCCCAAAAAGCAGTCGGCTGCGGGCACCCGGTGGGGGCGCCCGCAGCCTCCCTTGCTTTTACAGGTACTGCCCGGTGTTGGCCACCGTGTCGATGGAGCGTCCGGTGTCGGAGCCCTGCTTTCCGGTGATGAGGGTGCGGATGTAGACGATCCGTTCGCCCTTCTTTCCGGAGATGCGGGCCCAGTCGTCGGGGTTGGTGGTGTTGGGGAGGTCTTCGTTCTCCTTGAACTCGTCCACGCAGGCCTGGAGGAGGTGGGAGACGCGGAGGCCCTTCTGGCTGTGTTCGAGGAAGTCCTTGATCGCCATTTTCTTGGCGCGGCCGACGATGTTCTCGATCATGGCGCCGGAGTTGAAGTCCTTGAAGTAGAGGACTTCCTTGTCTCCGTTGGCGTAGGTGACTTCCAGGAAGCGGTTTTCCTCGGATTCGGCGTACATGTGTTCCACGGCCGTCTGGATCATGCTCTGGACGGTGGTGGTCTTGCTGCCGCCGTGCTCGCCGATGTCGTCGGCGTGCAGCGGGAGGCGTTCGGTGAGGTACTTGCCGAAGATGTCCTTGGCGGCCTCGGCGTCGGGGCGCTCGATCTTGATCTTCACGTCGAGGCGGCCGGGGCGCAGGATGGCGGGGTCGATCATGTCCTCGCGGTTGGAGGCGCCGATGACAACCACGTTCTGGAGGCCTTCGACGCCGTCGATCTCGGCGAGGAGCTGGGGGACGATGGTGTTCTCGACGTCGGAGCTGACGCCGGAGCCGCGGGTGCGGAAGAGGGATTCCATCTCGTCGAAGAAGACGATGACGGGGGTGCCCTCGCTGGCCTTCTCGCGGGCTCGCTGGAAGACGAGGCGGATCTGGCGTTCGGTCTCGCCGACGTACTTGTTGAGGAGCTCGGGGCCCTTGATGTTGAGGAAGAAGCTCTTGCCGGCGGCCTGGCCGGTGACCTCGGCAACCTTTTTGGCCAGCGAGTTGGCGACGGCTTTGGCGATGAGGGTCTTGCCGCATCCGGGGGGTCCGTAGAGCAGGACGCCCTTGGGCGGGCGCAGTTCGTGCTCCTTGAACAGGTCGGGGTAGAGGTAGGGGAGCTCTACGGCGTCACGGATGGCTTCGATCTGGTTGCCGAGGCCGCCGATCTGGTCGTAGCCGATGTCGGGGACTTCTTCGAGGACGAGTTCCTCGACCTCGCTCTTGGGGACGATCTCGTAGACGTAGCCGGAGCGGGGTTCGAGCAGGAGGGCGTCGCCGGGGCGGATGGTGACGTCCAGCAGCGGCTCGGCGAGCCGTACCACCCGTTCCTCGTCGGTGTGCCCGATCACGAGGGCTCGTTCGCCGTCCTCGAGGATCTCCTTGAGGGTGACGATGTCGCCGACGCTCTCGTACTCCATGGCCTCGACCACGTTGAGGGCCTCGTTGAGCATGACTTCCTGGCCGCGCCTGAGGTCGTCGAGGTCGACGCTCGGGCTCACGTTGACGCGGAGTTTGCGTCCGCCGGTGAAGATGTCGGCGGTGCTGTCGTCGTTGGCCTGGAGGAAGACGCCGAAGCCGGCGGGCGGCTGGGCGAGCCGGTCGACTTCTTCCTTGAGGGCGACGATCTGGTCGCGTGCTTCGCGGAGTGTGTTGGCGAGTCGTTCGTTCTGGGCGGACACGCCGGCCAGGTTGGTCTGCAGCTCGACGATCCGCTCTTCGAGAATCCTCGTGTGTCGCGGAGAGTCGGCGAGCTTGCGTCGCAGGACGGCGATCTCCTGCTCAAGGTAGGCGATCTGCCCGGCAGGGTCGTCGGACCCTCGTCCCGGGCGGATGCCGCGGTTCATGTCGTCGTCGTGGGCTGCCACGGTCCTCACCTCCTCCAAATGGGAGCTGGACGCTTCCAGACCCTACCTGGGTGGGTGTCGATTGAAACCCCTAGATCACAAAGACTGTCGGGGAGTGTCCGATCTTCACCCTTGCGCTCTTCCTCACGCGAGGGGGATACCCACTCAACATGATTGGGAAGCGGGCTTAGGTAGTGTCGAAGTGTTCAACACCCGTCGGAGCTGGCCTGATTCCCGGTACGGCTCGGCGCAGGAAAGGGCAGGGAAATTGGGCGTGGAGCGGAATTCGGGGGCGGCCGGCGAGGCTCTGGAGGTGTGGATCGACCAGGATCTGTGCACCGGGGACGGGATCTGTGTGCAGTTCGCGCCGGAGGTGTTCGAGCTGGACATCGACGGTGTGGCGTATGTGAGGGGCGCCGGGGAGGAGCTGCTGCAGGCTCCTGGTGCGGCGGCGCCGGTGCCGTTGCCGCTGGTGGTGGATGTGGTGGACGCGGCCCGGGAGTGTCCGGGCGAGTGCATTCATGTGCGGCGGATTTCGGACAGGGCGGAGATGTTCGCCGCTGGCGTGGAGTGATCGTCCGCGTACCGGTCGTGATCGTTGTCTGTTTGCTCACACGAGGTTGGCTCGTGTGAGGGGTGCTCGCATGAGCCGGTCCGGGGGTCTCCGGGGTCACACGGTCTGGGCTCGGCTGGGTGTCGAGCGTATGAACGCGCCGTCCTTCCATTGCCACTTGGCGGGCGTCTTGAGGTCGGGGCAGCAACTGGGCACGTTGGAGGTGGAGTAGCCGAGGAGGGTGGCGGTGACGGCGCCGGAGCGGACGGCGAAGTCGGTGACGGTGATGCGGTCCTTGGGGTCGACGAGGGTGGCTACGACGCGGGTGGCGCCGGCGGTGGTGCGGGTGAGGACGTAGAGGGCGTCGGGCGGGGTGCCCATGGCGGAGTCGCAGTGGACGACGGCGGCGGTCTCGGGGTTGCCGTCGCCGTCGAGGTCGCCGGTGGCCTTCTTGGCGACGACGGTTTTGACGGGGCCGCAGTCGAGGGGCCAGTGGACTCCGGTGGTGCTGGGCGGAGCGGCGGTGGCGGCGGACTTGGGCGGGGTGCCGCTGTCTTTCTGGGCGGCGGTCGCGGGTCCTGGCTGGAGGACGGAGGAGAGAGCGACGACACCGGCGATCGCTGTGGCGGTCGCGACCCAGTGGATGGGCTGGGTGGTGGTGTGTGCGAGTTCCGGGACCGCGGATTGCTGCACGAGGAGTGTCTCCTGCGAGGGGTGTGCCCGTGGGGGCGGAGGGGGTGGCCAGCATCGTGCCACACGTCACAGGGCTGGGGAACAGCGGGTGGCGGCGTCGGGCGACTTGTTTTCGCGTTGTCGCGCATGTCACGGGGTGTGCGACTGCGGTGGTGCGGTGCGGGGGTGGTGCGAGGTTGGTGCCGGCGCCGGGTCAAGGGGATGGCCGGACGGCGGAGTTCCCTCGCGTGCTCGGGAACTCCGCCGGGCCGGACGTGCGTTGGGCGGGTGCGGGGTCGGTCAGCGGGCGGTGCCGCCGTCGGCGTTGGGGCCGGCGTAGTCCTCGCCGTAGGCGCCCTTGGCGGGGCGTCGGCGGCGCATGGGGGGTTCGACGCCGTCGGCGAGGCGGCGGGCGGTGAGCAGGAAGCCGGTGTGGCCGATCATGCGGTGGTCGGGGCGGACGGCGAGTCCTTCGATGTGCCAGTTGCGGATCATCGTCTCCCAGGCGGTGGGCTCGTTGAAGGAGCCGATCTCGCGGATGGATTCGACGGTCCGGGCGAGCTGGGTGGTGGTGGCGACGTAGCAGCAGAGGATGCCACCGGGGACGAGTGCCTTGGAGACGGCTTCGAGGCATTCCCAGGGGGCGAGCATGTCGAGGATGACCCGGTCGACGTCGGTGTCGCTGAGGTTGTCCTGGAGGTCGCCGACGGTGAGCTGCCACGCGGGGTGGGGGCCGCCGAAGTAGCGTTCCACGTTCTGCTGGGCGATCTCGGCGAAGTCGGCGCGGCGCTCGTAGCTGTGGAGCATGCCCTGGTCGCCGATGGCGCGCAGCAGGAAGCTGCTGAGCGAGCCGGAGCCGACGCCGGCTTCGACGACGCGGGCGCCGGTGAAGATGTCGGCGAAGGCGAGGATCTGTCCGGCGTCCTTGGGGTAGACGACGGCGGCCCCGCGGGGCATGGACAGGACGTAGTCGGGGAGCAGGGGGCGCAGCGCGAGGTAGGCGACGTTGCCGGTGGTGCGGACAACGCTGCCCTCGGGTTGGCCGATCAGTTCGTCGTGCGGGAAGGATCCCTTGTGGGTGTGGAAGTTCTTCCCGGCTTCGAGCGTGAACGTGTAGTGGCGGCCCTTGGGGTCGGTCAGCTGTACCTGGTCCCCGACCTTGAAGGGCCCGCGCCTGCGGGCGGCACCGGTCGGTTCGGACATGTGACCAGCCTACCGGCCTCGGTGGGGGCCGGGGACCATGTGGGGCGGTGGCGGGGTGGGGGTTCAGCTGGGGCGGGCCATGGCCTTGACGAAGGCGCGTTCGACGTCGGCTGCGGAGAGGACGCCGTAGATCTCGCCGGTTTCCTCGACGACGAGGTATTCGGTGGCGGGGTGGGCGCGGAGGGCTTCGAGGAGGTCTTCTCCGGCGAGTTCGGCGGAGACGCGCATGCCGTCGGTGAGGTCTTGTGCGAGTCCGCCGACGTCGACCCAGGGGCGGCGGTGCTGGGGTACGCCGACGATGGCGGCTTCGCGGACGAGGGAGAGGGGGTTGCCGTCGGTGTCGACGACGACGAGGGCGCGGGCGCCTGCGGCGTTGGCGCGGCGGAGGGCCTCGGAGAGGGGGGTGTCGGTCTGGACGGGCACGGCGCGTCGGGTGAGGGTGCGGGCGCGGAGTTCGGGGAGGTGTTCGCGCAGGCGGGCGACGCGGAGGCTGTTTCCTGCGCCGGTCCAGATGATGGCGGCGAGGATGGCGGCGAGGAGTGCGTCGGTGACGGTGTCCATGCCGACGTTGTCTTCCGCGGTGCTGCCGAGGGCGCCGGCCTGGGTGAGGAGGGGGAGGCCGATGAGGACGGCGACGGCGAGGGCGCGGCCGACCCAGGCGGCGGCGACGGTGCCGCTCATGGGGCGGCCGGTGATCTTCCAGACGACGGCGCGGAGCATGCGGCCGCCGTCGAGGGGGAGGCCGGGGAGGAGGTTGAAGGCGGCGACGATGAGGTTGGAGATCATGAGTCCGGCGAGGAGGACGCCGGGGACGGTGCCGGGTTCGACGGGTTGGAGGGCGAGGTAGAAGATTCCGGCGAGGACGAGGGAGAGGAGGGGGCCGACGAAGGCGAGGACGAATTCGCGGCCGGGGGTCTCGGCTTCTTTCTCGATCTCGGAGACGCCGCCGAAGAACTGGAGCTGGATGCGGCGGACGGGGAGGTTGTAGCGGAGGGCTGCGACGGTGTGGGCGAGTTCGTGGATGAGGACGGAGGCGTAGAAGGCGACGGCGAAGAAGAGGGAGACGAGGTAGCGGGCGGCGCCGAGTTCGGGCAGGACGCGGTCGAGCTGGCCGCCGAAGACCCAGGTGATGAGGGCGGCGACGAGGAACCAGCTGGGTGCGACGTAGACGGGGACGCCGAAGGGGCGGCCCATGAGGATGCCGCCGCCGGGTTCTTTGGGCCGGGGTGGGGGGGTGCTTCTGGCGATGCGGGGGTCGTTGGGGGTGTGCGGGGCGTCGGGGGTGTGGGCGTAGGGGTGGTCGGTGTGCTTGCCGGTGTGGGGTGCGGCGGGGGTGTGGGTGGGGGGTTCTTCGCCGGGGGCGGGGTGGGGGGTGGCGTCCGGTCGGGGGTCGGCGGGCTTCGGGGTCTCGGGGGTGCCGTCCGCCTCGTCGGGGGTGCCGTCCGCCTGGTCGGGGGTGTGCTCGTCGTCGGCCGGGCCGTCGTCGGCCGGGCTGTGGGCGGCCGGGGCGGCCGGGGTGGGCGGGGTGCCGGGCTCCGGGTCGCGGCGGGTGTCCGCCGGTTCCTGGGCGTTCGTCGCCTCCGGCTGTGCACCGGTGCCGGGCCGTTCCCCGTCGTTGCCGGGGCGCGGCTGCCCGCTCCCGCCGCTCACGTCCACGGTGTCCCCTCGATCGAAGCGTCTCCCGTACCTGCCGGCCGGAAGGGTCTGGGGTCGATGGTATGCGGCCGTCGGGGTGTGTTCCGCCCCGGCACCCCTTGTGTTCTCCGTTCTGTCGCGCGGGCTGCCCCATGGGTTGTCCGCGGGGGCGCGCGGTGGGGTGCGGTGGGGTGCGGCGCGGCTGGGTGACTGTCGGTGGCGGGCCGTATGGTCTGGGGTCATGGAGACGAGTACCGAGGGTGTGGACGAGGTGTGCGACGGCGGTGTCGTGCCTGGTGGGGCGGGGGACGGCGGGGCGGGGGACAGTGCGGCAGGGAGCGGCGCGGCAGGGGACGGCGGGGCGGGGGTGAAGGAGGCGGCGGCTCCGGCGTCCCTGTCGCCGTCGCGTGCGGGTGACTTCATGCGGTGTCCGCTGCTGTACCGGTTCCGGGTGATCGACCGGCTGCCGGAGCGGCCGAGCGAGGCGGCGACGCGGGGCACTTTGGTGCATGCGGTGCTTGAGCGGCTGTTCGATGCTCCGGCGGCGGAGCGTACGGCGCCGCGGGCGAGGTCGCTGGTGCCGGGCCAGTGGGAGCGGCTCAGGGAGTCCCGGCCGGAGCTGGTGGAGCTGTTCGCGGACGATCCGGGCGGTGAGCGGCTGGCGGGCTGGCTGGCGGAGGCGGAGCGGCTGGTGGAGCGGTGGTTCACGCTGGAGGATCCGACGCGTCTGGAGCCCGCGGAGCGGGAGCTGTTCGTGGAGGCGGAGCTGGAGTCGGGGCTGCGGCTGCGCGGGATCATCGACCGGGTGGATGTGGCGCCCACGGGTGAGGTGCGGATCGTCGACTACAAGACGGGGAAGGCGCCGCGGCCGGAGTATGCGGAGGGCGCGCTGTTCCAGATGAAGTTCTACGCGCTGGTGGTGTGGCGGCTGAAGCAGGTGGTGCCGCGGCGGCTGCAGCTGGTGTATCTGGGGAGCGGGGATGTGCTGACGTACGACCCGGTGCTCGGGGACCTTGAGCGGGTGGAGCGCAAGCTGCTGGCGCTGTGGGAGGCGATCCGGGTGGCGACGGAGACGGGTGAGTGGCGTCCGCGGCCGACGAAGCTGTGCGGCTGGTGCGATCACCAGGCGCACTGCCCGGAGTTCGGGGGCACTCCCCCGCCGTATCCGCTGCCGCTGCGGGCGGGCGCGTCGGGGGGTGTCCGGCAGGGCAGAATGGGGCCGGACTAGCGAAGGAGACTTACGGTGGCCATCCGCGTCCTACTGGTTGACGACCAGCCGCTGCTGCGTACCGGGTTCCGGATGATCCTGGAGGCGGAGCAGGACATCGCGGTCGTCGGCGAGGCCGGCGACGGTCTGCAGGCTCTCGATCAGGTGCGGGCGTTGCAGCCCGATGTGGTGCTGATGGACATCCGTATGCCGCGGATGGACGGGGTGGAGGCGACGCGGCAGATCACCGGGCCGGGCAGGGACGGTCCGGCGAAGGTGCTGGTGCTGACGACGTTCGATCTCGACGAGTATGTGGTGGAGGCGCTGCGGGCGGGGGCGAGCGGTTTTCTGCTGAAGGACGCCCCGGCGAACGAGCTGGTGCAGGCGATCCGGGTGGTGGCGGCGGGTGAGGCGATGCTGGCGCCGAGCATCACACGGCGGCTGCTGGACAAGTACGCGACGCATCTGCCGTCGGGTGAGGAGCCGGTGCCGGACACGCTGCACACGCTGACGGAGCGTGAGGTGGAGGTGCTGAAGCTGGTGGCGCGGGGGTTGTCGAACGCGGAGATCGCGGCGGATCTGTTCGTCAGTGAGACGACGGTGAAGACGCATGTGGGGCATGTGCTGACGAAGCTGGGTCTGCGGGACCGGGTGCAGGCGGCGGTGTACGCCTACGAGAGCGGTCTGGTGCGTCCCGGGGCGCAGTAGGCCCGTACGACGGACCGGGACGACGGCGGACGACAGGGCGGCGGACGGCAGCGAAGGTCGACGGACGTCGGCGGACGGCACGGCGAAGCAAGACGGTGAACGGCGAAGGGCGTTCCCGCCTCCTGGGAGGTGGGAACGCCCTTCGTCTGTGGCGTCAGTCGCTGTCGCCCGGGTCTGCCGTCTCGGATGCGGGGTGGGTCAGTTGGACACGCCGCGGCCGAGCTCCCACAGCTGGAGCGTCGAGGAGGAGTTGAGCGCGTAGGCGGTGCCGGTGATGTCGGTGCGGGCGGCGATGTACTGCTTGCCCTGCCACAGCGGCAGCACGGGGACGTCGTCGGCGACGATGTCCTGGATGCTGGTGAGGCTCTTGGCTGCGCTCAGCCGGTCGGCCTCGCGGCGGGACGCCGGGATCAGGCTGTTGCGGATCTCGGAGTTGGAGTAGGGCGAGCCGAGGAAGTTGTCCTTGTCGAGGAACGGCGCGATGTAGTTGTCGGCGTCGGGGAAGTCGGGGAACCAGCCCATGCCGTAGACGTCGTAGGCGCCCTTCTGCTCGGCGGGGCGGAACTGGGACCAGGCGGTGCCCTGGATGCTGACGTCGAACAGGCCGCTGTCGTTGAGCTGCTTTTGGAGGACCTCGAACTCCTGCTTGGTGGCGGAGCCGTAGTGGTCCGTCGTGTAGTGCAGGGTGAGCTTGACCGGGGTGGTGATGGCGGCCTTGGTCATGATGCTCTTCGCCTTGGTGACGCTGGGGTCGCCGTACTGGTTGAAGAACGAGTTGGAGTGGCCGGTGATGGTGGCCGGGACGAGCGAGTACAGCGGCTCGGCCTGGGAGCCGTAGACCTTGGAGACCAGTTCGCCGCGGTCGATGATCTGGGCCATGGCCTCGCGCACGGCCTTGGTCTTGACGGAGTCGGCGTTGGTGTTGAAGGCGAGGTAGCGGATCTCGAGGCCCGGCATCTCGACGAGGTCGACGTCGCCGTCGCTCTTGGCGCTGAGCTTGTTGATCTGCTCCGGCGACATGGTGCGGGTCATCACGTCGATGTCGCCCTTGTCGATCGCGGTGCCCATGGCGTCGGCGTCGGCGAAGGTACGCAGCTCGACCTTGTCGTTGTTGACCTTCAGCGTGCCCTTGTAGTTGGGGTTCTTCGCGAAGGTGGCGCTGGTGAGGTCGCCGTCCTTGATGCTGCTGGTCATCGTGTAGGGGCCGGAGCCGCTGACGTCGAAGCCGTCGCGGAGCTTGTCCTTGGCGTAGTCGCTGGGGTTGACGATGCCGGCGACCGGGGTGGACAGCTTGTAGGGGAAGGTGGCGTCGGCCGTCTTGAGGTGGAAGATGACCTCGCGGTCGCCCTGGGTCTCCACGGTGTCGATGGTGGAGAGGAGGGCGAAGACGCCGCTGTCCGCCTTGATGCGCATGGCGCGGTCGATGGAGAACTTCACGTCGGCGGCGGTGATGCTGTCGCCGTTGGCGAACTTCAGGCCGTCGCGGAGCTTGCAGGCGTAGCGCTCGTTGCCGCTGTCGGTGAAGCCGCAGCTCTGGGCGGCCTCGGGTACCGGCTCGCCGTCGCCCTTGGGCTGGATCATCAGGGTCTGCACGGTCTGGCGCAGGATGTTCCACGAGCCGACGTCGTAGGCGTACGCGGGATCGAGCGGCGCGGGCGCCTCTTTGGTGGCCGTGAACCGGTCCGTGGTGCCGACGGCGATCGGGTCGCCGCTGTTGCTCCCGCTGTCGGATCCGCCGCAGGCGGCGAGAACTGGAGCGAGGAGCCCGGCGACGGCCGGCAGCACCAAAGTCTTGCGGTTCATGCTCGAGTTTCTCCAGGACTGTACGGATCCGTGTAACCGGCATGCATGGGTGTCGCGGCGGATTCACGGGGGTAAGGGCGATGTTCTCGCGATGAGATTAGTCGGCGCTCGGACGCCGTTTCACAGTGCCCGGAGCCGGGCGCCCATCACACTGCGAAGCGGGCCGGGGACACATCGAGAGGGCAGCCGAGGAAGGTTTGGTGCACGCTTGCTCCAATCGGGACACAAGGGCACTCCGACGCCTCCCGAATCGGGGTGTACTGCACATCGCACGCCCCCTGTCGACCCCCCGGAATGTGAGGAACATCACATCATCAGGGGTCCGGACAGGTACCGGAATCCGGCCATCCGCTGTCGGACCCGGCCTGCTCCCGGGCGGCCGGGCGCGCTCGGCCCGGGAGCCGGTCTACCCAGGCCGTGCAGCTGTGAATCCCCCAGGGCCTTCTAGGGCCCGCCGTCACATTCCCGTCGTCCGCCCGAAGGGCGGGCCCGGCGGCGTCTGGTGCGTGCGATCGCAAGGCGCCGGAGCGCCCTCGCGGGGGTCCCCCCTGCTCGAGCGAAGCCGAGAGCTTGGGGGAGGAGTCACGTGGGCGGTTCGGCAACGCTGCCGGGGGCACCCCCTGCTCGCAGAGCTTGGGGGAGTGAGTGCCAGACGCCGCCGGGCAGAGGGGAATGTGACGGCGGGCCCTAGCGCCTGTGGTGGCCGAATCCCGGCATGAGGGCGTGCAGGAAGGCGAGGTCGACGTGTTCCAGGGAGGGCACGACGGTGCGTCCGGGCGCGGGGGCGATGGGGGCGACGGACGGTACGGCGATCACCTGGCAGCCCGCCGCCTCGGCGGCCGCGACTCCGGTGGCGGTGTCCTCCACGACGGCGCACCGGGCCGGATCGGCGCCGAGACCGGCCGCCGCGGCCAGATACGGGTCGGGGTGCGGCTTGGTGCGGGGCACCTCGTCGCCCGCGATGGTGAGCGCGAAGTGATGGGCGCCCAGGGAGAGCAGGACGCGGTCGATGACCCGCCGGTGCGAGGCGGAGACCAGGGCCGTCGGGACGTCGTGCTCGGCGAGTTCGGCCAGCAGCCGGGCGGCTCCGGGCATCAGCGGCACACCACGGCCGATCCGGTCCTCGAACCCGTCGTTGAGCAGCACGGTGATCTCGGGGATGCCGATGTCGGCGCCGGTGGCCTCGATGAGGAAGCCCGCGCTGCGGTCCATGGGCCCGCCGACCACGACTTCACGCCAGGACGGGTCGAGGGTGTGCCCGAGACCGGCGAACACCTCGGACTCGACCTCCCACCAGAATCCCTCGCTGTCGACCAGGGTGCCGTCCATGTCGAGGAGTACGCCCTGAAGGCCGGCCCCCGGGGCCTGCGAGGCCGTGGTGGCGCGGGCGGCGGCAGGGGTCTGGGGAAGGGTCTTGAGCGCGGGGACCGTACTGGTCATCCGGGCGCACCTCCTTGAGGGACGCGCAGGCCGGTTCCCACCGGGGAACCGGCCTGCTGTGGACCGACCAGTCTACGTCGAGCGCGGACGAGGTGCCTTGTGAGGTGCCGGAGGCCACATCCGACAGACCGCAACCGACAGACCTCATCCGACGGCCTTCACGGGCCTCCGAGGCCTCCGAGAGCGGTCGGATACGCTGCCGGATGCGCTGCCGGGGCCTCAGCGGGCGTTGAAGTACTTCGCCTCCGGGTGGTGGATGACGATGGCGTCGGTGGACTGCTCGGGGTGGAGCTGGAACTCCTCGGACAGCCGGACGCCGATGCGCTCGGGTTCGAGCAGGGCGGCGATCTTGGCGCGGTCCTCCAGGTCGGGGCAGGCGCCGTAGCCCAGCGAGAAGCGGGCGCCCCGGTACTTCAGGGCGAACATGTCCTCCATGGCGCCCGGGTCCTCGGCCGCGAAGCCGAGTTCGGAACGCACCCGCGCGTGCCAGTACTCGGCGAGGGCCTCGGCCAGCTGCACGGACAGCCCGTGCAGTTCGAGGTAGTCGCGGTAGGCGTTGCCCTCGAAGAGCCGGGCGGTCTCGGCGCCGATGCGGGAGCCGACGGTGACGACCTGGAGGCCGACGACGTCCGTCTCGCCGGACTCCTCGGGCCGGAAGAAGTCGGCGAGGCACAGCCGGCGGCCGCGGCGCTGGCGGGGGAAGGTGAAGCGGGTGCGTTCGTTGCCCTGCTCGTCGAGGACGATGAGGTCGTCGTCCTTGGACGCGCAGGGGAAGTAGCCGTACACGACGGCGGCTTCGAGGAGGTTGTCGGTCTGGAGGCGGTCGAGCAGCCCGCGCAGCCGGGGGCGGCCCTCGTTCTCGACGAGCTGGTCGTAGGTCGGGCCTTCGCCGGTGCGGGCCTGCTTGAGGCCCCACTGGCCCTTGAACAGGGCGCCCTCGTCGAGCCAGCCGGCGTAGTCCTTGAGCGGGATGCCCTTGACGATGCGGGTGCCCCAGAAGGGCGGGGTCGGCACCGGGTTGTCGGTGGCGACGTCGGAGCGGACGTGCCCCTCCTGCGGACGCTCCGTCACCTCGGTGGCGGCGGTGGCGCGGACGCGGCGCTGCCTCAGTTCGGGCAGCTGGGCGCCGGGCACACCGCGTTTGACGCCGATGAGGGCGTCCATGAGGTTCAGGCCCTCGAACGCGTCGCGGGCGTAGCGGACTTCGCCCTCGTACAGCTCGTGGAGGTCCTGTTCGACGTAGGCGCGGGTGAGAGCGGCGCCGCCGAGGATGACCGGGTAAGTGGCGGCGAGGCCGCGCTGGTTGAGCTCCTCCAGGTTCTCCTTCATGATCACCGTGGATTTGACGAGCAGCCCGGACATGCCGATGACGTCGGCCCGGTGCTCGTCGGCGGCTTCCAGGATCGCGGAGACCGGCTGTTTGATGCCGAGGTTGACGACGTTGTAGCCGTTGTTGGACAGGATGATGTCGACGAGGTTCTTGCCGATGTCGTGGACGTCGCCGCGGACGGTGGCGAGCACGATGGTGCCCTTGCCCGCTCCTTCGCCGTCGTCGGTCTTCTCCATGTGCGGTTCGAGGTGGGCGACGGCGGCCTTCATCACCTCGGCGGACTGGAGGACGAACGGCAGCTGCATCTGTCCGGAGCCGAAGAGTTCGCCGACGGTCTTCATGCCGTCGAGGAGGGTGTCGTTGACGATGTCGAGGGCCGCGCGCTCGGTCAGCGCCTCGTCGAGGTCGGCCTCTAGGCCGTTCTTCTCGCCGTCGATGATGCGCCGCTTGAGGCGGTCCTCCAGCGGGAGGGCGGCGAGTTCCTCGGCCTTGCCGGCCTTGAGGGACTTGGCGGTGGCGCCCTCGAAGAGCTGCATGAGCTTCTGGAGGGGGTCGTAGCCCTCGCTGCGGCGGTCGTGGATGAGGTCGAGGGCGGTGGTGACCTGCTCGTCGTCGAAGCGGGCGATGGGCAGGATCTTCGACGCGTGGACGATCGCGGAGTCCAGGCCCGCCTTGACGCATTCGTCGAGGAAGACGGAGTTGAGCAGGATGCGGGCGGCGGGGTTGAGGCCGAAGGAGATGTTCGACAGGCCGAGGGTGGTCTGGACGTCGGGGTGGCGGCGTTTGAGCTCGCGGATCGCCTCGATGGTGGCGAGGCCGTCCCTGCGGGACTCCTCCTGGCCGGTACAGATGGTGAAGGTGAGGGTGTCGACGAGGATGTCCTCCTCGCGGATGCCCCAGTTCCCGGTGAGGTCGGCGATGAGCCGTTCGGCGATCTCGACCTTCTTCTCGGGGGTGCGGGCCTGGCCGTCCTCGTCGATGGTGAGCGCGATCAGCGCGGCGCCGTGTTCCTGGGCGAGCCGGGTGACCTTCGCGAAGCGGGAGTCGGGGCCGTCGCCGTCCTCGTAGTTGACGGAGTTGATGACCGCGCGGCCGCCGAGCCGCTCCAGGCCGGCCTCGATGACGTCGACCTCGGTGGAGTCGAGGACGACGGGGAGGGTGGAGGCGGTGGCGAAGCGTCCGGCGAGTTCCCGCATGTCGGCCACGCCGTCGCGGCCTACGTAGTCCACGCACAGGTCGAGCATGTGCGCGCCCTCGCGGATCTGCTCGCGGGCCATCTCCACGCAGTCGTCCCAGCGGGCGTCCAGCATGGCCTCGCGGAACTTCTTGGAGCCGTTGGCGTTGGTGCGCTCTCCGATGGCCAGGTAGGAGGTGTCCTGGCGGAAGGGGACGGTCTGGTAGAGGGAGGCGGCGCCGGGTTCGGGGCGGGGGTCGCGTGCGACGGGGGCGGCGCCCTGCAGCCGCTCCACGAGACGGGCCAGGTGCTGGGGGGTGGTGCCGCAGCAGCCGCCGATGAGGCTGAGGCCGTAGTCGCGGACGAAGTTCTCCTGGGCGTCGGCCAGGCCCTCGGGGTCGAGGGGGAAGTGGGCGCCGTCCTTGGTGAGGACGGGCAGTCCCGCGTTGGGCATGCACAGCAGGGGGGTGCGGGAGTGCCGGGCGAGGTAGCGCAGGTGTTCGCTCATCTCGGCGGGGCCGGTCGAGCAGTTCAGGCCGATCATGTCGATGCCGAGCGGCTCCAGCGCGGTGAGCGCGGCGCCGATCTCGGAGCCGAGCAGCATGGTGCCGGTGGTCTCGAAGGCCATGGAGACCAGCAGGGGGACCTCGGTGCCGGTGGCGGCCATGGCGCGGCGGGCGCCGAGGATGGCCGCCTTGGTCTGCAGGAGGTCCTGGGTGGTCTCCACGATGAGGGCGTCCGCGCCGCCCGCGAGGAGGCCCTCGGCGTTGGCCTGGAAGCCGTCGCGCAGGGTGCCGTAGCCGATGTGGCCGAGGGTGGGCAGTTTGGTGCCGGGGCCCATGGAGCCGAGGACCCAGCGCTGGCGGCCGTCGCGGGCGCCGGTGGCGTCGGCCGCCTCACGGGCGATCCGGGCCCCCGCCTCCGACAGCTCGTTCACCCGGTCGGCGATGTCGTACTCGGCCATGGCGGAGTGGTTTGCGCCGAACGTGTTGGTCTCGACGCAGTCGACGCCGGCGGCGAAGTACTCCTCGTGGACGGAGCGGACGATGTCCGGGCGGGTGAGGTTGAGGATCTCGTTGCAGCCCTCGAGGTTCTGGAAGTCCTCCAGGGTGGGCTCCTGGGCCTGGAGCATGGTGCCCATGGCTCCGTCGGCCACCACCACGCGGGTGGCGAGGGCTTCTCGGAGTGCGGACACACGGGTCCGGCTGTCGGCGGCAGGGGTCGGCGGCACAGAGGCCATGAAGGGGCTCCCTCGGATGCGACGGCTGTCGGCTTTGCGTCTCCCCGGAAGGTGCCTGCGGGCTGCTTCCCGTGGGCTTCCCGAGGACGGCGCACGCCGCCAGCGTAGCCGGGACCGGGCCGGGGCGGGCGGCACGTCCACGGGACGGACGCCGAGGACGCACGGGGACGGCGCACGCGGATGGCGGAGGGACCCCCTGTGGGCGGCGTACTCCTGACGGGTGACATAACAGGTATGCGCCGACCGTTGGCGGGAGGTCGGCATGGACCGGTAGTGTTCGACATTGCCGAACAACGGCAGCGCTACCCACGTCTGTGACCGAATGGGACGGAGGCCAGCAGACGATGGCACGGAACATCCAGTCGCTCGAGAGGGCGGCCGCGATGCTGCGGCTGCTCGCAGGCGGCGAGCGCCGCCTGGGCCTGTCGGACATCGCCTCCTCGCTGGGCCTGGCCAAGGGCACGGCGCACGGCATCCTGCGCACCCTCCAGCAGGAGGGTTTCGTCGAACAGGACGAGGCCTCCGGGCGCTATCAGCTGGGCGCCGAGCTGCTGCGGCTGGGCACCACCTACCTCGATGTGCATGATCTGCGCGCACGGGCCCTGGTGTGGACGGACGACCTCGCCCGCTCCAGCGGGGAGAGCGTCTATCTGGGGGTGCTGCACCAGCACGGGGTACTGATCGTCCATCACGTGTTCCGCCCCGACGACAGCCGCCAGGTGCTGGAGATCGGGGCCATGCAGCCGCTGCACTCGACCGCCCTGGGCAAGGTCCTGGCGGCCTACGACCCGGTGGCACACAGCGAGGCCCAGGAGGCCGACCGCAAGTCCTTCACGGACCGCACGGTGTGCGATCTGGACGGCTTCGAGCACATCCTCGACATCACGCGCGCGCGGGGCTACGCGTCCGACGTGGAGGAGACCTGGGAGGGCGTCGCGTCGATCTCGGCGCCCATCCACGACCGGCGGCGGATGCCGGTGGGCGCCGTGGCCATCACGGGCGCAGTGGAGCGGGTGCAGCGGAACGGCGAGATGCGTCCGGAACTGATCGCGGCGGTGCGGGACTGCGCCCGCTCGGTGTCGCGGGACCTGGGCGCCGGGCGGTTCTGAGCGGACGGCGTCCCGCCGGGTGCCCGCCGGGCGGGTGCAGCCGGTCGAGTCACCGGAATCCGCAGGCCGGCGGCGGTGGCTCGGCAGCGACCGGGCGCTCGACTCGCCCCAGCAGGACACCCCGTGGACCGTCGGCCCGCCCCAGCAGGACACCTCGCGGACCGTCGGCTCGGCGTAGATCGCCTGGAGCCTCGTACCGGGACGCGTGACGCCTGATCCCCCGCACCACGACGCGGGACGCGACCTCTGGGCGCCCCGGAGGGACCAGGGGACGGATCTCAACGGATCCCAGCGGCCTTCGATGGGCGGCCCCGAGCGCCCCCGGACGGGGGGCCCGGACGCCCCTCGGACGCCCGTCCCGAGCACCCCCGGACGGCCTCAGGGACCTTCGGGCACGATTCGAACGCAACCTCAGCGGAAAGGGTCAGGCCGGGACGTCGGGCGGCGTTCCGGCCCGAGTCGTACCCTGACATTGCGGGCGTACCACCCGGCCGGTACGGAGGTGCCGGACCCCCCGCGCCACGGCCCCGACCAGCAAGATCCACGGGGCTAAATCGGGTCACAGGAAGGGGTAACGATCGGATTTTCGCCAACAGAACTCTTGACGCGCATGTAACGCCGGGACAAGACTCCCGTCCATCGGTCGGCATTGTCGAACACCTACCGGCAATACGCGCTACGGTGTGACAACGTCAAGGGCCGAACTTCGCTCTCACCCCCGAGGGCGCGAACCCCCGGAGGGACCCGGGGTTCGGCTTACCTGGACGAAGGACAAAGGAGTCGCGGGTGTCCAGCTCCGACATCTTCCTCGGCGAGACCATCGGTACCGCCGTACTCATCCTGCTAGGCGGCGGTGTCTGCGCCGCGGTCACACTGAAGGCCTCCAAGGCACGGAACTCCGGTTGGCTCGCCATCACCTTCGGGTGGGGTTTCGCCGTCCTCACGGCGGTCTATGTGTCGGCCCCCCTGTCCGGCGCCCATCTGAACCCGGCGGTGACGCTCGGGATCGCGATCAAGGACAAGGACTGGAGCAACGTCTTCACCTACTGGGGCGGGCAGCTGCTCGGCGCCATGATCGGCGCGGCCCTCGTCTGGATCGCGTACTACGGCCAGTTCCACGCGCACCTCACCGACAAGGACATCGTCGGCGGTCCCGGTGCGCAGGCCACGTCGTCCAAGGCCGTCGAGGCGGAGGAGAAGGGCGCGGGCCCGGTCCTGGGCGTCTTCTCCACCGGTCCGGAGATCCGCAACGTGGTGCAGAACATGGCCACGGAGATCATCGGCACCTTCGTCCTGGTCATCGCGGTCCTCACACAGGGCCTCAACGACTCCGGCAAGGGCCTGGGCACCCTGGGCGCCCTGGTCACCGCCCTTGTCGTCGTGTCCATCGGTCTGTCGCTGGGCGGTCCGACGGGCTACGCGATCAACCCGGCCCGTGACCTCGGGCCGCGCATCGTGCACGCCCTGCTGCCCCTGCCCAACAAGGGCGGCTCGGACTGGAGCTATGCCTGGATCCCGGTGGTCGGTCCGATGATCGGCGGCGCCCTCGCCGCAGGTCTCTACAACGTCGCATTCGCCTAAGAGCAGCCGAACACCGTTTCGCACATCTCGCAGCACGCGTCGTACGTATCGCCGCCCATATCCACCGAACCCCAGGAGCACACCATGACCGACGCCAACACCGCCGGCATCGCCTCCCACGGCCAGGGGCCGTTCATCGCGGCCATCGACCAGGGCACCACCTCGTCCCGCTGCATCGTCTTCGACCGCGACGGACGCATCGTCTCTGTCGACCAGAAGGAGCACGAGCAGATCTTCCCCAAGCCGGCCTGGGTCGAGCACAACGCCCTGGAGATCTGGGCCAACGTCCAGGAAGTCGTGGCCGCCGCCATCGAGAAGGCCGGCATCACCCGCGACGACATCAAGGCCATCGGCATCACCAACCAGCGCGAGACCACCGTGCTGTGGGACAAGAACACCGGTGAGCCCGTCCACAACGCCATCGTCTGGCAGGACACCCGCACCGACGCCCTGTGCCGGGAACTCGGCCGCAACGTCGGCCAGGACCGTTTCCGCCGGCAGACCGGTCTGCCGCTGGCGTCCTACTTCTCGGGTCCCAAGGCCCGCTGGCTGCTCGACAACGTCGAGGGGCTCCAGGAGCGCGCCGAGGCCGGTGACATCCTCTTCGGCACCATGGACAGCTGGGTCATCTGGAACCTGACCGGCGGTGCCGACGGCGGTCAGCACGTCACGGACGTCACCAACGCCTCCCGCACCCTCCTCATGAACCTCCACACCATGGCGTGGGACCCGCAGATCTGCGAGTCCATCGGCGTGCCGATGCAGATCCTCCCCGAGATCCGCTCCTCCGCCGAGGTGTACGGAGAGGTCAAGGGCGGCAAGCTGGGCGAGCTGCTCGGCGGCATCCCGGTCGCCTCCGCGCTCGGTGACCAGCAGGCGGCTCTGTTCGGCCAGACCTGCTTCGCCGAGGGCGAGACCAAATCCACGTACGGCACCGGCACCTTCATGGTGATGAACACCGGTAACAAGATCATCAACTCGTACGCGGGCCTGCTGACCACGGTCGGCTACAAGATCGGCGACCAGCCCACGGTGTACGCCCTGGAGGGCGCCATCGCCATCACCGGCGCGCTGGTGCAGTGGATGCGCGACCAGATGGGCCTCATCTCCAGCGCGCCCGAGATCGAGACGCTCGCGCTGTCCGTCGAGGACAACGGCGGCGCCTACTTCGTGCCGGCCTTCTCCGGTCTGTTCGCCCCGCACTGGCGCTCCGACGCCCGCGGTGTGATCGCCGGTCTGACCCGGTACGTCACCAAGGCGCACCTCGCCCGCGCGGTCCTGGAGGCCACCGCCTGGCAGACCCGCGAGATCGCCGACGCCATGGTCAAGGACTCGGGCGACGAGCTGGTGACCCTCAAGGTCGACGGCGGCATGACCTCCAACAACCTGCTGATGCAGACACTCTCCGACGTCCTGGACGCGCCGGTGGTGCGCCCGATGGTCGCGGAGACCACCTGCCTCGGCGCCGCCTACGCCGCCGGTCTCGCCGTCGGCTTCTGGACCAGCACCGACGACCTGAAGGCCAACTGGCGCAGGGCCGCCGAGTGGACCCCCCGGATGGATGCGGACACCCGCAACCGTGAGTACAAGCAATGGCTCAAGGCCGTCGATCGGACCATGGGCTGGCTCGAGGAAGAGGAGTAAGAACCCCACATGACCAGTCAGTCCACCCTGCAGTCCGTGCCTGCCCTCGGAACCCACCCGGCCTCGGGCTCGAACCCGAGCCGGGCCGAGACCCGGGAGCAGCTCTCCAAGGCGACGTACGACCTACTCGTGATCGGCGGCGGGATCCTGGGCATATCGACAGCCTGGCACGCCGCGCAGTCCGGCCTCAGGGTGGCCCTGGTCGACGCCGGCGACTTCGCCGGCGCCACCTCCTCCGCCTCCTCGAAGCTCCTCCACGGCGGTCTGCGCTATCTGCAGACCGGTGCGGTGAAGCTGGTGGCGGAGAACCACTTCGAGCGCCGTGCGGTCTCCCGCCAGGTGGCCCCGCACCTGGCGAACCCGCTCACCTTCTACCTCCCGGTGTACAAGGGCGGGCCGCACGGCGCGGCAAAGCTCGGAGCGGGCGTGTTCGCCTATTCCGCGCTGTCCGCGTTCGGTGACGGAGTCGGTCATCTGCTCAGCCCCTCCAAGGCCGCGCAGGACGTGCCGGAGCTGCGCACCGAGAACCTCAGGGCCGTGGCCGTGTACGGCGACGACCAGATGAACGACGCGCGCATGGCGCTGATGACGGTCCGCGCGGCCGTCGAGTCGGGCGCGGTCGTCCTCAACCACGCCGAGGTCACCGGCCTGCGCTTCACCAAGGGCCGGGTGACCGGGGCGGACCTCAAGGACCGGCTGTCCGGCGACGAGTTCAAGGCGGACGCCCGGCTCGTGCTGAACGCGACCGGCCCGTGGGTCGACCATCTGCGCCGTATGGAGGAGCCGAAGGCCGCGCCGTCGATCCGCCTGTCGAAGGGCGCGCACCTGGTCCTCAAGCGCACCTCCCCGTGGCGGGCGGCGCTCGCCACCCCGATCGACAAGTACCGCATCACGTTCGCCCTGCCCTGGGAGGACATGCTGCTGCTCGGCACCACCGACGAGGTCTACGAGGGTGACCCGGCGGATGTCGCGGTCAACGAGAAGGACATCGCCCAGATCCTCGACGAGGCCGCGTTCTCCATCCGCGACGCGCAGCTCGACCGCAGCCTGATGACCTACGCGTTCGCGGGCCTGAGGGTGCTGCCGGGCGGGCCCGGCGACACGGCGAAGGCCAAGCGGGAGACGGTGGTGACCGAGGGCACGGGCGGGATGCTCTCGGTCGCGGGCGGCAAGTGGACCACCTTCCGGCACATCGGCCGCACGGTGATGAAGAAGCTGGAGACGCTGCCCGGCCATCCGCTGGGCGAGGACTTCGAACCGATCTCCTCGCTGCCGAAGAAGCTGCCGCTGCCGGGTGTCGCCAACCCGCGCGCGGTCGCGCACCGGCTGCTGGTGGACCGCCCGGCGCCGGGCCCGCGGATGGCCGCGGACACGGCGCAGCACCTGGCCACCCACTACGGTTCGCTGGCCTTCGACATCGCCCGGCTGGCCAACGAGCGACCCGAGCTGGGCGAGCGGCTGCACCCCGACGCGCCGGAGATCTGGGCGCAGGTCGTCTGGGCGCGGGACAACGAGTGGGCGGAGACCGCGGACGACGTGCTGCGCCGCCGTACGACGCTCACGATCCGCGGTCTGGACACGGACGACGTCCGCTCCAAGGTCCAGGAGGTGCTGGACGGGAAGTGATCCCGGCCCCTGGTCGGCTCCCGGATGCCCGTGCCCCTGGTCGGCTCCCGGATGCCCGTGCCCCTGGTCGGCTCCCGGATGCCCGTGGGGCGCCCGGATGCCTGAGGGGCTGAGGTGAGCTGCTGAGGGGGTGGCCCCGCCGGTGATCCGGCGGGGCCGGCCCCCTTTCACGTGTCGTCGTTTCACGTGTCGCCGACTGCGTCCGACCCGCATAATGAACCCAGAGACATCGGATGTATCAGCGACACGCGAGCAGCACACACCGCATGCGGCACTCGCGGCACCTGGGGAGGCCGGCATGGCAGTCACCGACGAGGCGATCGAGAAGATCAAGGAAATGATCGTCAGCGGCGCGCTGCGCCCCGGGGACCGGCTCCCCAAGGAGAGCGAGCTGGCCGCAGAGCTGGGGCTGTCGCGCAACTCGCTGCGGGAAGCGGTGCGCGCGCTCTCCCTGATCCGGATCCTGGACGTGCGGCAGGGCGACGGCACCTACGTCACGAGCCTCGATCCGCAGTTGCTGCTGGAGGCGCTGAGCTTCGTCGTGGACTTCCACCGCGACGACACCGTCCTGGAGTTCCTGGCCGTGCGGCGCATCCTGGAGCCGGCGGCCACGGCGATGGCGGCGACGCGGATCGGCGAGGCTCAGCTGGACGCGCTGGCCGAGCAGTTGGAGCGCCTGGGCCCGGCCCCATCGGTGGAGGAACTGGTCGAAGGCGACCTGGAGTTCCACCGGGGCATCGTGCAGAGCTCGGGCAACTCGGTGCTGTGCTCGCTGCTCGACGGGCTGTCCGGGCCGACGACCCGGGCGCGGATCTGGCGGGGTCTGACGCAGGAGGACGCGGTCTCCGGCACCCTGCGCGAGCACCGGGCGATCCTGGCCGCGCTGCGCGAGGGGGACGCGGAGGCGGCGCGGGCCTGGGCGACCGTGCACATCGCGAGCGTGGAGCACTGGCTGCGCAGCAGTCTGTGAGACGGCTGTGGATCTCACCGGCCCCGCCGGGGCGGCTCGCCCGGCCGACGGGGTGTTCGACTGCGGCGAACGGGGCAGTGATCCGTTCACTCGCCCGTGCAAGGGCTGCGAGCGCCCTTGCCGGACGCCGTAAGGTTGGGGCGTACGTGAGGGCTTGTCGGAAGGAGGCGCGGGTGATCGAGCTCGAGGGGGTTCCCGAGCTGATCGACCCGGTCATGGTGGCCGCGTTCGAGGGCTGGAACGATGCCGGCGACGCCGCCTCCACCGCGGTCGCACATCTGGAGAACGAGTGGAAGGGCGAGGTGTTCGCGGCGCTGGACGCCGAGGACTACTACGACTTCCAGGTGAACCGGCCCACGGTGTGGATGGACGGCGGCGTCCGCAAGATCACGTGGCCGACGACCCGGCTCTCGGTGGTGCGGGTCGGCGGCGAGAAGCCGCGCGATCTGGTGCTGGTGCGGGGCATCGAACCGTCGATGCGGTGGCGCTCGTTCTGCAACGAGCTGCTCGGTTTCGCCCATGAGCTGGGTGTGGAGCTGGTGGTGATCCTGGGCGCCCTGCTCGGCGACACCCCGCACACCCGTCCGGTCCCGATCAGCGGGACCACGTCGGACACGGATCTGGCGCGCCGTATGGATCTGGAGGAGACCAAGTACGAGGGCCCCACGGGCATCGTGGGTGTGCTCCAGGAGGCGTGCACGCACGCGGGGGTCCCGGCGGTGTCGCTGTGGGCTGCCGTACCGCACTATGTGTCGCAGCCGCCCAACCCGAAGGCCACGCTGGCTCTGCTCAACCGGCTGGAGGACCTGCTCGACCTGCGGATCCCGCTGGGCGAGCTGCCGGAGGACGCGCGGGCCTGGCAGGTCGGGGTGGATCAGCTGGCGGCAGAGGACAGCGAGGTCGCCGAGTACGTCCAGACGCTGGAGGAGGCCCGCGACACCGCGGAGCTGCCGGAGGCGTCCGGTGAGGCGATCGCCCGCGAGTTCGAACGCTATCTGCGGCGCCGGGACGTCAGCCCTCCCGGGCACGGCACGTCCGAGGGCGGCGAGGGCGGCCCGTCCCCGTCCTCGTATCTGCGGGACAACCCGAGCGGCCGGACGCGCCCCCCGAAGCCACCGAAGCCGGGCGGCCCGGACGACGAGGAGTCGTCGGAGGACTGACCGGACGGACAGCCGGACGGTCGACCTGATGGACAGGGAGAGGGCGGCAGGCGGGTGAACCCGTCTGCCGCCCTCTCCCTGCTGCTCTGCAGGGCGACCGCTCTACAGGGCGACGCCGAGGAGGGCGTCGACGGCGCGGGACACGAGGCCGGGGGCGCCGGTGTCGGTGCCGCCCTGCTGCTCCTGGAGGGCGGCCCAGCGGTCCACGGCGGCGAGCGCGGCCGGGGCGTCCAGGTCGTCGGCGAGGGCCGCGCGCAGTTCCTCGACGAGGGCGTCCGCCGGGGGGCCGTCGGGCCGGGAGACGGCGGCGCGCCAGCGGCCGAGCCGGGAGACGGCCTCCTGGAGGACCTGGTCGGTCCATTCCCAGTCGGAGCGGTAGTGATGGGCCAGCAGGGTGAGCCGGACGGCGGCGGGGTCGACGCCGTCGTGGCGCAGCCGGGACACGAAGACGAGATTGCCCTTGGACTTGGACATCTTCTCGCCGTGCAGGGCGACCATGCCCGCGTGGACGTATGCCTTGGCCATGGGGAACTGCCCGGTGAGGACCTGGGCGTGCGAGGCGCCCATCTCGTGGTGCGGGAAGGCGAGGTCGGAGCCGCCGCCCTGCACGTCGAAGGTCATGCCGAGGTGGTCCAGGGCGATGGCGACGCACTCGATGTGCCAGCCGGGCCGGCCGGGGCCGAGCGAGCCGCCGTCCCAGCTGGGCTCGCCGTCGCGGGCGGCCATCCACAGCATCGGGTCGACGGGGTTCTTCTTGCCGGGGCGGTCGGGGTCGCCGCCGCGCTCGGCGGACAGCGCCCGCATGGCGGCGGCGTCCAGGCGGGACACCTTGCCGAAGTCGGGGTCGGACTCGACGGAGAAGTAGATGTCACCGTCGAGTTCGTAGGCGGCGCCGAGGTCACGCAGCCGCTCGACCAGGGGCACGATCCCGGGTATCGCCTCGACGGCGCCGATGTAGTGCCGCGGCGGCAGCATCCGCAGGGCGGTCATGTCCTCGCGGAAGAGCGCGGTCTCCTTCTCGGCGAGGGCGGTCCAGTCGAGGTTGTCGCGCTGGGCCCGCTCCAGGAGGGGGTCGTCGACGTCGGTGACGTTCTGGACGTAGTGGACCTGCCGCTTGGTGTCGAGCCACACGCGCTGGACGAGGTCGAACGCGTTGTAGGTCGCCGCGTGACCCATGTGGGTCGCGTCGTACGGGGTGATGCCGCAGACGTAGATACGGGCGACGGGACCGGGGTGCAGGGTGAGGTGCCCCCCGGTCGCGGTGTCGTGGATCCTCAGGTCGCGACCCTGACCAGGCAGGGCGGGGACCTCGGAAGCGGGCCAGGCATGCATGTCATGAGCCTAACCGGACTGAAGTTCCGTATACGAACCGGACCGGGCCCGCATGGCCGGGACCGCGCTCTTGCGCGGGACGCCGCGGTGTGCTCGCGATGTGCTGATCAACCCGGTCCGGGCCCGTCAGCCGCCTGGCCGGGCGCCACCGGTCCTGCGGCACCCGACCGGCGGAGGGCGGGTCGACTGCCCGGCGACTGGAGCCGGGTCAGACCGGGGGCCAGGGGATGGCGGGCCAGTCGCCGGAGGGTTCGGGGTGGTGGCCGGTGGTCAGGAGGGTGGTGGTGCGGGTGCGGGTGGCGGTTATTTCGGCTGGGGTGAGGTGGGGGGTCAGGCGGGTGGTCAACGGGCCGGTGTCGGTCAGGGACGCGGAGAGAGTCTGGAGGACCTGGACGGCTTCCGGGGTCAGGGGTTCGCCTGCCCAGCCCCACAGGAGGGTGCGGAGTTTGGGCTCCACGTTGAAGGTGACGCCGTGGTCGATGCCGTAGAGGTGGCCGCCGTCGGCGGGCAGGAGGTGGCCGCCCTTGCGGTCGGCGTTGTTGATCACGGCGTCCAGGACGGCGAGCCGGCGCAGCCGTTCGTCGTCGGCGTGCACGAGCAGCGCGGTCCTGCCCTCGCCGACCTCGGCGAACCCGATGGCCTTCCAGCCCGGCTCCGGTTCCTCGCCGTCCACCAGGGCGAGCAGTTCGCTGCCGGGCACGGCGTCGATCCACAGCTGGACCATGCCCTCGCCGTAGGGACCGTCGCGCAGCACGGTGGGCGGGACGAGGTCCCAGCCGGTCGCCCGGGAGACCTCGTAGGCGGCGACCTCGCGCCCGGCGAGCGTGCCATCGGGGAAGTCCCACAGCGGCCGCTCCCCGGCGACGGGTTTGTAGACGCAGGCCGCTTCCCGGCCTTCGCGCGCGACCGTGCAGTACAGGGCCGCGTTGGACGCGTCGCGGATGCGGCCGCGTACGGTCAGTTCACCGCGGACGAGCAGGTCGGTGAGGTCCGGGCCGTCGGTCACGCCCCGCGGCGGTATCCGTTCTGGCGCGGGCATACGTGTCCTTCCGGGTCGAGCGGGAGGCTGCACAGCGGGCAGGGCGGCCGTCCGGCGTTGACGACGTCCAGGGCGCGTTTGGCGAAGGCCCTGGCCTGGGGGCCGGTGAGCCGGACGCGCAGCATCGGGGGGCCGTTCTCCTCGTCCTGGAGCAGCCGCTCCTCGGCCTCGGCGAGGTCCTCCTCGGAGTCGGCGTCGAGTTCGACGAGGGCCTGCGCCTCGACGATCATGCGCTGTTCCTCGCCGTCCCAGGCGAGTGCCATGGTGCCGACGCGGAACTCCTCCTCGATGGGCACGTCCAGCGGAGCCGTGTCGGAGATCTCCGTGGGCGCCATCGCGGGTACGGCGGCGTTTCCGCCGCTGCGCCGTACGACCTCGTCGAGCAGTTCGTCCATGCGTTCGGCGAGCGCTGCGACCTGTGTCTTCTCCAGAACCACACTGGTCACCCGGGGGCCGGCGGTGGCCTGCAGGAAGAACGTACGGCGTCCGGGCAGTCCGACCGTGCCGACCACGAAACGGTCCGGCGGGTCGTAGAGGAACACCTGACGGGACACGTCCTGTCTCCATGGGGGTTCGAGTGTGCGTGACGTCCGTGCGCGGGCACGACGGGTGCGGACCGCTTCACCCTACTGCGAGCGACGATCACGCTGCGCCCGCATCGCCTCCGACTTGGGCGTCGTCACCGGGGGGCGTCTCGCGCGGCGCGAGGGAGGCGAGGTCGCCGGTGTCGCCGAGGCGCACGAGGAACGGGCGCAGCCGGGTGTAGCGGATCGCTGTGACGGAGCACGGTTCCACGGAGATCCGCTGGAACAGGTCGAGATGGAGTCCGAGCGCGTCCGCCACGAGAGACTTGATGATGTCGCCGTGCGAACACATGAGATACACCGCGTCCGGGCCGTGGTCGCGCTCCACGCGCGCATTCCATTCGCGTACGGCCTCGGCGGCGCGGGTCTGCATGGCCCGCATGGACTCCCCGCCGGGGAAGGCGGCCGCTGAGGGGTGCGCCTGCACCACCTGCATGAGCGGTTCGTCCTTGAGCTCGGCGAGCTTGCGGCCCGACCAGTCGCCGTAGTGGCACTCGCCGATCCGGTCGTCGGAGTGGGCACCCAGCCCGGGACGGGCGTCGAGGAGAGGGCGTACGGTCTCCTGGCAGCGTTGCAGGGGGCTGGTGACCACTTCGGAGAGAGGGATGCCGGCGAGCCGCGCGGGCAGTGCGGCGGCCTGGGCGGCGCCGCGCTCGTCGAGGGCGACGCCGGGTGTCCATCCGGCGAGCACTCCGTCGGTGTTGGCGGTGGAACGTCCGTGCCGGACGAGGATCAGCGTGGGCATGACGCCCAGGGTAGGCGTACGCCGCCGGCGGGCGGCGGTGTGCGGAGGACGGGAGGCGGCGGCATGGGGAAGACGGGAGAATGCGCACCGTGATCGTCGACTGTGGCATCTACCGTGACGGGCACCGCACGACCGGCCCGGACGACTTCTCCGACGCCCTGGACGAGGCGCGGGCCTCGGGCGGGTTCGTGTGGATCGGCCTCTACGAGCCGTCGGCACGGGAGTTCGCACACGTCACGGACGAGTTCGGGCTGCATCCACTGGCCGTCGAGGACGCCCTGAAGGCACACCAGCGGCCGAAGCTGGAGGTGTTCGAGGACTCGCTGTTCCTGGTGCTGAAGCCGGCGTCGTACGAGCCGGACAGCGACGTGGTGTCCACCGGCGAGGTGATGGTGTTCCTGGGCGACGGTTTCGTGGTGACGGTGCGGCACGGCGAGGGCGCGCCGCTGGGTGCCGTGCGGCGGCGGCTGGAGCAGGAGCCGGAGCTGCTGGCGAAGGGGCCGACGGCGGTGCTGTACGCGATCGCGGACGCCGTGGTGGACCACTATGTGGAGGTGGCGACGGAGCTCCAGACGGACCTGGACGAGCTGGAGTCGGAGGTGTTCTCCCCGGAGGGCGGCGTGGCGCGGCACACGGCGGCCAGGATCTACGCCTTCAAGCGGCAGATCCTGGAGTTCCGGCGGGCGACCGGGCCGCTGACGGTGCCGCTGACCCGGCTGGCGGGCAGCCCGGCGTTCGGTACGGGGGTGCCGTTCGTGCACGAGAAGTCGCGCCCGTTCTTCCGTGACGTGGCCGACCATCTCACGCGGGTGAACGAGTCGGTGGACAGCCTGGACCGGCTGGTGTCGGACATCCTGTCGGCGCATCTGGCGCAGATGAGTGTGCGGCAGAACGACGACATGCGGAAGATCTCGGCGTGGGCGGCGATGGCCGCGGTCCCCACGATGATCGCGGGGATCTACGGCATGAACTTCGACCACATGCCGGAGCTGCACTGGAGGGTGTCGTACCCGGCGGTGATCCTGGTGATGGCCGTGCTGGAGGTGCTGCTGTACCGGTTGTTCAAGAGGCGCGGCTGGATGTGACGGCCTGGGGTGACTGTGCGGGTACCGGTGGCGGGCGGGTCAGGCGAACTCGGGGGCCGGGGTGGCGGGGCCGCCGAGGGCGTCGCGCCGTTCCGGCATGGTGAGGGACACCATGCGGTGCCATCCGGCGAGCCGCTCCCAGGCGTACACGCCGTGGATGCCGGCGGCGAGCGCCAGCGACTTGCCTTTCGGCCAGCCGAGGATGCGGCCCATGTGGGCCATGACGGCGAGGCTGACGTCGCGGTAGATCCGGATCTCGGCGAGGGCGCACTTCCGCAGGGCGCGCTGGATGGCGCGGCCGTGTCCGGCGCGGGCGAGGCGCAGGAGTTCCTCGTGGCAGTAGGCGAGGTGGTTGTCCTCGTCGTTGGAGATCATTTTGACCGCGCGGCCGATGTCGGGGTGGTCGGCGAAGTGTCTGCGCAGCAGCCGCATCTGTTCGGAGGCGCGCTGTTCGGTGACGCGGCTGTGGGCGAGGTAGACGACGATGTCGTCGACGGTGAGCGGCTGGTCGGCCCTGAGCTTGTCGTGGGCGAGGCCGATGCCGTGCCGTTCCAGGAGCATCGTGTAGTCGGTGTCGGACGGGACGGGCACGGGTTCGAGGCCGCGCTTGTGGAGCAGGGCGTTGAAGATGCGCCCATGCTTGTCCTCGTCGGCGCCGTGCCGCGTGATCTTGGGCGCCAGGTCGCGTTCGTCCGGCGGGACGAGGGCGGCGATCCGGGCGTTCTCCCAGCCGCCCTGCGACTCGCCGCTGGCCGCGATGGAGCAGAAGAGCCGGTAGGACTCGTCGCTGCCGAGGATCTCCTGGAACAGACTCTTGGCCGAAAGCATGAAACACCTCTTCGCCGGTTCCACAGGTTCCGCAGGTTCTGCGGGTGCCGCCGTGCCGCCGCACTCCGTGAAGAACGAGTCAAATGCGGACAGAGGGGTGTCGCAACAGGTGCGCTCGGCGACTCCGCCGAAAGACGTACCGCGGGGGGTCGGGCGCGGGCCGTAACCGGGCGCGCCCGGGCGCGTTGTTCCCCGTGACGGCCGTGGCGGGGTAGACCCCCGAGCCCCCACCACGGCCGCGGAAACCCTCCGGCGGGCGCTGTCGCCCGAGCTACCGTCTTCTGCGGTCTTCTGCGGTGGGCTAGGCGAGTCCGGCGCGCTCCAGGGCCTCGGTGCCGGCACGGACGGCGGCGATCCGTTCGTCGCGGGTGAAGCCCGCCGGGGCGAGGGTGAGGGTGGTGACGCCCGCCGCCGCGTACGCCTTCATGCGGTCGGCGATGCGTTCGACGGAGCCGAGCAGGGTGGTCTGGTCGATGAGCTGCTGCGGTACGGCGGCCGCCGCGCCGTTCTTGTCGCCGGACAGGTACTTGTCCTGGATCTCGGTGGCCTCCTTCTCGTAGCCCATGCGCCGGGCGAGCTGGTTGTAGAAGTTCTGCTTGCGGCTGCCCATGCCGCCGACGTACAGGGCGGTGTAGGGGCGGAAGGTGTCGGCGAGCGCGGCGACGTCCTTGTCGTCGCCGAGGGCGAGCGGCACGGTGGGGCACACGTCGAAGCCGTCGAGGCCCAGGCCGGCCTTCTCGCGTCCGGCGCGCAGCGGGGTGATCGCGGTGTCCTCCAGGTGTTCGGCGGAGGGGAAGATCAGCAGGGCGCCGTCGGCGATCTCGCCGGTCTGCTCCAGGTTCTTCGGCCCGATGGCGGCGATGTAGAGGGGGATGTGCTCGCGCTGCGGGTGCACGGTCAGTTTGAGGGGTTTGCCGGGGCCGCCGGGCAGCGGCAGTGTCCAGTGCGCGCCCTCGTACGTCAGCCTTTCGCGTGTCATCGCCTTGCGCACGATCTCGACGTACTCGCGGGTGCGGGCGAGCGGTTTGTCGAACTTGACGCCGTACCAGCCCTCGGAGACCTGCGGCCCGGAGACGCCGAGGCCGAGGCGGAAGCGGCCGCCGGAGAGCGAGTCGAGGGTGGCGGCGGTCATCGCGGTCATCGCGGGCTGTCGGGCGGGGATCTGGAGGATGGCGGAGCCGACGTCGATACGGCTGGTGCGGGCCGCCACGAAGGACAGCACCGTGGGCGCGTCGGAGCCGTAGGCCTCCGCGGCCCAGCAGACGGCGTACCCGAGGCGGTCCGCCTCCTCGGCCACGGCGAGGTTGTCCTCGTCCATACCGGCGCCCCAGTAGCCGAGGTTGATCCCGAGCTGCATGACCGACTCCCCTTACTCGTCAGTAATGTCCCTGTGCGGCAGACCCTAGCGCGGCGCACCGACGGTGGGCAGAGGGTCCCCGTACGGTCGGGCCGTGCCGCCTCGCCCGCCGTCGGCCTCTGCCGTCCGGCCGCCCGGGCCGCTTCCGGCCGTTCCCCTGCGGAAATCGGTTGTCCACAGGCAACCCGTTCCGGCAGTTCTGGCCAGTAATCTCGGCGTTCATGGAGCAGAGGCATCTCGGCCGTACCGGCCTGCGTGTGTCCCGTATCGGGCTCGGCACCCTCACCTGGGGCCGGGGCACCGACGAGCACGACGCCGCGGACATGCTGAAGGCGTTCTGGGAGGCGGGCGGGACGCTCGTAGACACCGCGGACGTGTACGGCGACGGGGAGTCCGAGTATCTGCTGGGCCGGCTGCTCGACGGGCTGGTGCCGCGCCGTGACCTGGTCGTGTCGACCAAGGCGGGCAGCGTCCCGGACCCCGACCGCCGTTTCAACGGCTCGCGCGCGCATCTGCTCTCCGCGCTGGACGCCTCGCTCGCCCGGCTGGGCACGGACTACGTCGATGTGTGGCACGTGCACGCCTACGACCCCGACACACCGCTGGAGGAGACCCTCCAGGCCGTCGACCTGGCCGTCGGCAGCGGCCGGGCGCGCTACGCGGGGGTTTCCAACTTCTGCGGTTGGCAACTGGCGAAGGCGGCGACCTGGCAGCTGGCGGCGCCCGGGGTGCGGACCCGGCTGGCCAGCACCCAGATGGAGTACTCGCTGCTCCAGCGGGGCGTGGAGCGCGAGGTGCTGCCCGCGGCGCTCGACCTGGGCATCGGCCTGCTGCCGTCGTCGCCGCTGGGCCGGGGTGTGCTGACGGCCAAGTACCGGAACGCCGTGCCGCCGGACTCCCGTGGCGCCTCGGAGCATCTCGCGCCGTTCGTCGAGCCGTACCTCGACGACACCGCGAGCCATATCGTCGACGCCCTCCAGACAGCCGCCGACGGGCTCGCCGTCACCCCGCTCCAGGTGGCTCTCGCCTGGGTCCGCGACCGGCCCGGCGTGGCCGCCCCGATCATCGGCCCGCGCAACGCGCAGCAGCTCACGGCGGCGTTGTCAGTGGAGGCGCTTAGTCTTCCTGACGAGATCTGCCGGGCTCTCGACGATGTGTCGGCGCCCGTGCACCGCTATCCCGATCACGACTGGAGCACGCTGTGACCACGGAACCGGACACCACCCGAAACCCCGGACCGGAGGGCCCCGGCGGGGAGGGGGCGGGGGCTGCGGGGCCTTCGGCGGGTCCGGCGGGCACGGATGCGGGGGCCCGCGGCGGCGCCACGGCGAAGGGTACGGGTGCCGGGGGCGCGGGGGCGCCGGGGGCGGACGCGGGGGGCGATGCGGGCGGCGCGGGCGTCCGGGCGGGGGCGGTCGACGGGGGCGGGGACGACATGGGGGTGGGGGCTGTGGGGGAAGCGGACCACGGGGAAGGCGGGCGGCGTACGCCTGCGAGTGGGTACGGCGCGGACACCGACGGCCGGCGTGCACGCGAGCACGGGACGTCCAGGACCAGCGAGGGCGGCGCGGACCAGGCGGAGACGGGCGGATCCGAGCGGGACGCGGACGCCGACGGCACGGATGCGGACGGGATCGGGCGGAGTCCGCGTCCTGACGACCGGGGCGATCCCGAGGATGGGCCCGACGGGCCGGGCGGGCCTTCCGGTGAAGCCGAGCGTCGCGGTGACGGGGAAGAGGGCTCCGGGGGCAGGCAGTTGTCCGAGGCGGACGCCGAGTTGGCGGCGCAGCGGGTCGAGCGGGAGCGGATCGCTCGGCGGAAGGCGGAGAGGAACGGGCCCATCGAGAGCGGGGCCAAGCTGAGCGGCAAGGCGGCCGATCTGCTCGCGGCCGTGCGGGCCGTGGAGGGCGGTGCGAAACCGGCGGCGACCGTCTTCGCCGAGCCTGCGGCGCCGCGCCGTCCCGCCCCCGAACCGGTCCGGCGTCCGCAGCCCGCGCCCGCCCCGGCCGCGGTGCCCGGCGCGGGGACCGTCGACGCCGTAGGGCAGGTGCTCACCGAGGGCGGTGCCCCCGAGTCGCTGGCGGCGCAGGCGGCCACCAGCCTGGGCGACGGCGCGGACACGGTGCTGCGTGACGACCCCTGGCAGCTGCTGCGGGTCGCCGGGGTACGGCCCGAGCAGGCCGACGGCTTCGCGCGGGCCCTGCTGGGCACGGAGTGCGGTCCGGACGACGAGCGGCGGGTCCGGGCGGTCACCGGCTGGCTGCTGGAGCAGGCCGCCCTCGCCGGGCATACGGCGCTGGAGGCACCGGCGCTCACCGCCGCGCTGGCCAAGCTGGGTGTCCCGGACCCGGACGAGGCCCTGAACGGCGTGATCGGCGACGGCGAGGTGCTGGTCTTCCAGGACGCCCTGGACGAGCCCTCAGCCGCCCCGCAGTCCCGGCAGGCCCGGCAGGCCGCGGACACGGCCGGAGAGGGCGAGGAGAGCGCGGAGGGCACGGAGGACGCTGCGGAGCGTCCGGTGCGAGTGCTGGTCGGGCTGGAGCGGTACGCGCTCGCCGAGGAGAGCCTCGCCGACGGACTGGCCCGGCTGATCAACTCGGTGCCCAAGGAGGACGGTCCGGCCGAAGGCTGGGAGCGGGCCGCCGCCGGGGCCCGAGGTTCCGCCGGTGAGCTGATCCGTGCGGTGGCGGGCCACGGCCTGGTGCTGCACACCGGTGGCCCGGCGTCCGTCGTCGATCCGGCGGCGCTGGTCGTCGCGGCACGGGGGCTCGGACTGCGCGCCTGGGCCGCCGCCCACACGCCGGGCGGCCGGACGGACTTCGCGGCGGCCCCGGTGTCCCGCCCCGGCGCTCCGGAGGGGGCCGCCCAGGCGACGGCGCCCGTCACCACGGTGGCGGGGCTGCTGGCCGGTGCGGAGGGGCCTGGCCGGGACGCGGACGGCGCGCTGGACCTGGACCTCCTCGTCGTGCTCGACGCACCGCAGCTGGACGTCGAGACGGCGGCCCTGCTCGTCGAGTCGCTGCCGGACGGCGTGCGTCTGGTGGCGGCCGGTGATCCCGGGGTGCTGTGGTCGGCCGGTCCCGGGCGGGTGTTCGCGGATCTGCTGGCGGCGAAGGTCTGCCCGCTGGTCGCGTCCCGGGTGCCGGACACCGGCCCGCTGGGCGAACTGGTCTCCGGTATCGGTGCCGGCGAGCTCCAGCAGGTGGCGGCGCCCGGCAAGGAGGTCGTCATCGTGCCGGTGCGGAACGCGGGCGAGGCGGTGCACCGGACGGTGCAACTGGTCGCGGACTCCGTGCCGAGGGCCTTCGGCATCCCGGCCGGGGAGACGGTGGTCGTCACCCCGGGCCACGGCGGCGCGGCGGGCACGCGGGCGCTGAACGCGGCCGTGAAGGAGCGGCTCAACCCCGGCCCGGGGCGGTTCGGCGGCTTCGACCCGGGTGACCTGGTCGCCTACTCCCCCGCGCCGGGACGTACGGTACGGGGGCGCGTGGCGTCGGCGGACGCGGAGGGCCTGCACCTCGAAGTGCCGGGCGGGTCCGTCGTGGTGGCACGGGAGCGGGTGGAGCAGTCCGTACGGCACGGGTGGGCGCTGACCGCGCACCAGGCGGTGGGCACCCGGTGGCCGGCGGCGGTCGTGGTGCTGCCCGGCGATGCGGCACAGGCGCTCAGCAGACCATGGGTCTACACGGCGTTCAGCCGGGCGAGCCGCCATCTGTCCGTGGTGCACGGCGTGGAACAGGCACTCCCCCGTGCCGTCGCGGACATCCCGCACAAGCCCCGCACCACCCGCCTGCCGGTCCTGCTGAAGCAGCAGATCCCGACGGCCGACTGAGCGCAGGCGCCCCGGCGGCACACCCAGGGCGGGGCGCCCCACCAGCGGCAAACACCCCGCCGCCGGCGTCCGCTGCAACGTGCAGCTCCTTCGCCCACCGGCCTCCGAGCCCGCCGCCTGCGACAGGCCCCGCCCGCAGGATCGCCTCGGTCCCGGCGTCCTGCGCAGGCCGCTGCCGCCCCGGCGCGACGCCCACCGCGTGCGCGCCACCCCTCCGAACGGCGACGGCGGCCGCAGAGGCATGTCCTCGACGGCCGGCCGTTGCCAGGCACCATGTCCGCCGTGCGGCCCCGCCGCCGGTGCCCGGCCGGGTTACCGGAGCCGGACCAGCCGCCGCTGGCAGGTCGGGCCAAGTCCGCTGCGATTCGGCAGCGCTCTGAAGGGGCGCGGGGAACTGCGTGACCAGCCACGACGGTGCCGCAGACGACAGACGGCACACCGCGGCCCTTCCAGCGCGCTCAGCGCTCCGCGTCCAGGGGCTCCAGGTCCTCGTCCTCGTCGAGGTCCAGGTCGTCCTCAATCTCGTCGTCCAGGTCGTCGTCGAGATCGTCCGCCTCCTCGTCGAAGACCGCGCTCACGTCGAAGCGGCAGACCACCCGCTGCGGATCGACCTGCTCGAACGGCGCCTCCAGCCACTCGCCCGGCTCAGCCGGTTCGTCCGCCGCTGTCACCCACAGCGTGGAGTCGCCCTCCTCCAGCCCGAACTCCTTGTGCCGGGAGGCGATCTCGTCCGGCTCGTACTCACCGAACAGGACGCCCAGCGCCCCGTGCACGGTCCCGGCCGTGTCCTCGCCCACGCCGCCCACGTTCTCGGCCGCCTCGATCCGCCCGGCCTGCGCCAGCAGTCGCTGCTGATCGGCCACCACGTAGTCGCGGCGGATCAGCACGCTCAACGCGTTCGGCTCCTCGGGACCCGCGTACGGCGGCAAAGTGTCCTCCGCGCCGGGGATCTCGAAGGGCGTGACCTCGTCATGGCGTTCGTAGAGCAGTTCGTCGTACGTCTCGGCGGCCGCGGCCAGCTCGTTGAACGCCTCGTAGACGGCCGGGTCGTCCTCACCCGACCTGCGTTCGACCGCGGCCAGATGGCGGTCGAGCGCGGTCTTGACCGCCTCAGCGGCGGCGCGTACCTCGGCAGCGGTGGGCTGCGCAGCATCAGACATAGTGCAGACGCTATCCGTACAGGGCCCCAGCCCGCACAATAGATGCGATGCCGGAATACGAATTTGTCGACGTGTACGTACCGCGCGGGGTGTCCCGCAAGGACGCGACGCGTCTACTGACGGACCATGCCGAGTACGGACACTGGGAGTTGGACCGACTGAGCCTCATGCGCGACGGCAGCCGCAGGGTGCGTTTGCGCCGACGGATCATTCGTCAGGTACGCGCCACGTGGTGATGCGAGGCGACTGAACGGAACGGGCCCCTCCCCATGGGGCCCGTTCCGTTTTCGGCACTGTTTCCGCTCCGGTCACCGCGCGGCGCGGGCCCTGCGGTACAGAACGGCGCCCGCCAGCAGTGCTCCGGCGCCGGTCGGGAGCACGATGCCGAGCGGCATGTCGCTGCCGGTGTGGGCGAGCTGGCCGAGGGCGGTGTCGGACATCCCGGTGACGTCGGACCGGCCGCGTTCGCCGTTGCCACCGCTTCCACCGGTTCCGGTTCCGGTTCCGGTTCCGTTGTCGTGGGAGGCGCCGACCTGCGTACTGGAGTGGCCACCGGGACCGCCAGGCTGAGCGGGCTGACCGGGACCGCCGGGCTGACCAGGCTGCCCGGGATGCCCCGGCGTGCCAGGACCACCCGGCTGCCCCGGCGTCGTACCCCCACCGCCGCCTCCACCGCCGCCTCCACCGCCGCCTCCGCCACCCGGAGTCGTACCGCCGCCGCCCCCTCCCCCGGCACCACCGCTACCGCTACCGCTTCCGCCCCCGCTGTCCCCGCAGCCGTTGCCCGCCGCCGGGTTGCCGATGCCGATGATGTCCACGGTGTTGCCGCAGACGTTCACCGGCACATCGATCGGAGCCTGCACATGGTTGCCGGACGCCACCCCGGGCGAGTCACCGGCCCGCCCCTCGGCGGTGGAGCCGCCTCCGGAGTCTCCGTACCCGCCGGACGAGCCGCTGTCCCCGTTGCCGCACCGGTTGCCGGCCGCCGGGTTGAAAATCCCGCCGACGCTGATCGTGTTGCCGCAGACGTTCACCGGCACATGCACCGGAGCCTGCACGGTGTTGCCGGAGAGCACGCCCGGTGAGCGGTGGGTGGAGCCGCTCGCGATGGAGTCGGCGTGCGCATAGCCGCTCGCGGCGGCGAGGACGCCTGTCGCGGCGGCCACGGTCATCAGGCCCTTGCGGGTGCCTTGTCGCATTACTGAATCCCTGCCTCTGAATCCTATTCCTGTCACGGAATACCGAATACCCGTCCGCAAAGGCGGCGCGTAAGAGAGGTGCGTAAGAAAGGGAACGGCCCCGGAGCGCATGGCGCGCGCTCCGGGGCCGGAATACCCGGAAGATACCGACTACGCCGAATACGCGGACGCCGCCCTCAGCGGGTGGACGTCACTTGTTGACGCAGGCGTTGCCGAAGGCGGGGTTCAGCAGGCCGATCGCGGAGATCGTGTTGCCGCACACGTTCACCGGGATGTGCACGGGCACCTGGACCACGTTGCCGGAGGCGACACCCGGGGAGTGCACGGCGGCACCCTGAGCGCCCGAGTCGGCAACGGCGAGGCCCGCGCCCGCCAGCACCAGTCCACCGGTGGCGATTGCGGCGGCGACGACCTTCTTGATCATTGTTCCTCCTAGTTGGCAATGCGATCACCTATCGCGGATCGCATGAGCTGTAACGAGGAGGGAGTAATGGAGCTACTAGCTTATGGTCGCATTCACTCTTCTCAGTGCATTCCGTACACCCGGACGAATTTCCTGACCGCCCCGACAACCGACCGGCGGACTGCCTTTTCCGCTCACGCCGCGTCGATGAACCGGTCGAGCACCCGGACCCCGAACTTCAGCCCGTCCACCGGGACCCGCTCGTCCACCCCGTGGAACATCCCGGCGAAGTCCAGCTCCGGCGGCAGCTTCAGCGGGGCGAAGCCGAAGCCGCGGATACCGAGGTCGTCGAAGGACTTGGCGTCGGTGCCGGCGGAGAGCATGTAGGGGACCGCCTTGGCGGCCGGGTCCTCGGCGAGCAGCGCCGACTGCATGGCCTCGACGAGGGCGCCGTCGAAGGAGGTCTCGACGGCCTTGTCGGCGTGCACGTCCTCGCGGATCACCTTGGGGCCGAGGACGGCGTCGAGGTCGGCGAGGAACTCCTCCTCGTGGCCGGGCAGGAAGCGGCCGTCGACATGGGCGGTGGCCTCGCCGGGGATGACGTTCACCTTGTAGCCGGCGTTCAACTGCGTGGGGTTGGCGGTGTTGCTGAGGCTCGCGCCGATGAGCTTGGCGATGCCGCCGAGCCGGGCGAGGGTCGCCTCCATGTCCTCGGGGTCGAGTTCGGTACCGAGGGCGTCGCCGAGTTCGTCGAGGAAGGCGCGGGTGGTCTTGGTGACCCGGACCGGGAAGCGGTGCCGGCCGAGGCGGGCGACGGCCTCGGACAGCTCGGTGATCGCGTTGTCCCGGTGGATCATGGAGCCGTGCCCGGCGGTGCCCGCCACCTTCAGCCTCATCCAGTGCATGCCCTTCTCGGCCGTCTGGATCAGATAGAGCCGGCGCTGCTCGCTGACCGTGAAGGAGAACCCGCCGACCTCGCTGATCGCCTCGGTGACGCCCTCGAAGAGACCGGGATGCCGGTCGACGAGGTGGCGGGCGCCCCAGGTACCGCCGGCCTCCTCGTCGGCGAGGAAGGCGAGGACGATGTCGCGGGACGGCCTGCGCCCGGTGCGCAGCCGGTCCCGCACCACGGCGAGGGTCATGGCGTCCATGTCCTTCATGTCGACGGCGCCCCGCCCCCACACGCAGCCGTCGGCGACCTCGCCGGAGAACGGGCCGTGGGTCCAGTCCGCGGCGTTGGCGGGCACGACGTCGGTGTGGCCGTGGATGAGCAGGGCGGGCCGGGAGGGGTCCGTGCCCTCGATACGGGCCACGGTGGAGGCGCGGCCCGGGTGCGATTCGAAGATCTCGGGCTCCAGGCCGACCTCGGCGAGCTTCTCGGCGACGTACTCCGCCGCCTTGCGCTCGCCCGGCCCCGAGTGGTCGCCGTAGTTGCTGGTGTCGATGCGGATCAGCTCGCGGCAGAGGTCCACGACCTCGTCCTCGCCGGTGACGCCCCTGGTCGTGTCCGTGTCGCTCACGCTGCTTCCTCCCGCGCTGTCGCTGCTGGTCGTCTCTCCTCATCCTCCCTCCGCCGCCCAGCGCGCCCCAAGAACGGCTCCGGCCCGTCACACGCCGTTCACGAGCGGACCAGGCCGGGGACGGGGCGTGATCGGTCGCCCCGGAAGCCTGGTAATGTTTCCTTCGTCGCCGCGGGGAGCACTCGCGCGACACACACCCTGTCCGGGTGGCGGAATGGCAGACGCGCTAGCTTGAGGTGCTAGTGCCCTTTATCGGGCGTGGGGGTTCAAGTCCCCCCTCGGACACACTGCTTGTCGATACGAAGACAAGAACTGCGAGGGCCTCGACCTTACGGTCGCGGCCCTCGTTCTGTGTTCGGAGGCCGGCGTCGGCGCGGAGCGCAGCCGCTCGATCGTCGCGGCGCCACTCGTAGCGCCGCACCGCGTCAAGGCAGCGGAAAACACGAAAAGCCCCTCCGAGGTGGAGGGGCTTTCCTGCGAACCGTCCGGCGGAACCGAGTCGTCGGGTCGAGTCCCGGCGCCATGTCCAGTAATGGTTCACCGCCCGTGCCCTACTGCCGGCGCACCGGACACAGTCGCTCAGATGGTGGGGGTGTCATCGATGACCTGCTTGTGCGGCTCCATGACGAACTTCCAGCCGTCGCTGGGCTCCATGAACTGCGCTCGGCTGGGGTAGATGTCCATGGCACGGCGGTCGCGGATACCGCTCGCGCCCTTCCGCCCCCGAGTCGGCTCCTCGAACAGGTCGACCTTGACGTCTGCCACCTGGACGACTCCCTCGGTCCAGCGCTGGACGATCCCGGCGCCGAACGCCTCCCGTGCAGCGGTGTAGAGCTTCTCCAGAGACTGCTCGTCCCCGCCGGGCACGAAAAGAGCGAGATTCAAAAGGACTCCAGCGCTCTGGAGAACCTCGATCTCTTCCCCGGCCTCGTCGGGTACATAGATCCCAGGCTCGTCCTCGTTGTCCGGGAGAACGTGGATTTCCTCACCGAAGACCGTCTTCGCAATGAAAGCCCCTCCCTCGAACTTCATACCCGGCTTCGTAAGGAAAGCCGGAGCGTAGCAATCGAGAGAAAGGCCCTCCGTCTGCGCCGAGACGAAGATCTCGTCCCCGAGGCTCAATTCCGAAACCTGCTCGGCCGTAAGACGTCGAGCCGCAATCTTCTTGCTGTTCATGCCATTCCTCTGCTTTGTGTTACGTCCCCCGAATTCCTTGGAACTCTATCATGAACAGGCGTGCTGCCGTTGGGAGTTGGGTGCAGCCGAAGAAATCTCGCTCCGTCTTGGAGGCGAATTTCTCACGTTGCCGCCGACCTGTACTCAGCACGACGGCACGGGGCCTCGCTCCTTGGAGAGAGACCCCGTGCCGTTCGGTGCTTCTCGTGGTCTACTCGACGTTGATCTTGAACGTGCTGGTCGTGTTGCGGATGTCCTGGGCGTTGCCGCTCATCCGCAGGTTGCGGAAGGTGGCTTCACCGACGGCGGGGCCCTGGCCGGGTTCCGGGAGTTCGTTGGCCCAGATACCGAACCCGGACTTGGCGTCGAAGGCGTCCCCGCTCTTCTTGGAGTTGGTGATGGAGATGTCGGTGAAGATCGTGTCCTTCACCGGGAACTGCGGCTGACCGCCGACGTAGTTGGTCTGGAACATCACGCCTCCGTAGGTGGAGTCGTCGATGTCGACGTCGTTGACGCGGATGCCCTGGAAGACCTTGGAGGCGGAGAACGCCCAGACGGCCGGGAAGACCTGCGAGCCCCAGAAGTGGCCGCCGGTCCTTTCCAGAGAGACGTTCTCGATCGTCGTGGGCTCGGTCCCGAAGCCGTTCATCGGGTAGCCGAAGTCCAGCGAGGAGATCGTGATGCCGGAGTAGACCAGGGTGTCGGCGACACGGATGTTGCGGAAGGTGTTGTTGTAGCCGCCGTAGACGGCGATTCCGGCGGCCCGCCAGGTGAGGGTGGAGGTCAGGTTCTCGTAGAGGTTGTTCTTCTCGTCGGCCCCGCCCGCGTCGATCGCCGAGAAGAGGGCGAAGCTGTCGTCGCCCGTGGCCCGGGCGTCGTTGTTGACGACGTGGTTGTCCGTGGAGCCGTTCGTCATGTTGATGCCGTCGGCGAACATGTCCCGGATGCGGGAGTTCTGGATGGTCATGTTGTCGGTGTTGGCGCCCCAGTAGAGGCACACCATGTGCTCGACCCAGATGTTGTCGAGGGTGATGTCGGAGACGTTGGAGAAGTCGAACACCTTGCCCGGGCCGTCGATGCGGGACGTGTAGTTGCCGAAGTAGGCGAACCCTGCGAACGTCGAGCCCTTGGCGGTGGCATCGGCCCGGAAGCCGATGTCGGTGTTCTCCTGCGAGGAAGGCGCGTGGAACCGGGTGAACCACGGTCCGGCTCCGACGACCTTGACCGCCTTGCCGTAGACCTGGAACTTGCTGGAGGTCTCGTAGTCCCCGGCGGGCAGATAGACACCGGCGAGCTTGCCCGTCGTGTCCATGCGGACCTTGTCGAGCGCGTTCTGCACGTCCTGGTGTGAGAAGCCGGCCGGAACGGCGTATGCGGCCGGGTCGGGGTTGGCAGCCGCGGTCGCCTGTTCGGTGTTGATGAAGTCGATGGCGTAGGTGGAGGTGTTGGCCGCGTCCTTCTGGAGCCGGATCGTGGAACCGGCCGGAACGGTCTTGCCGAGCAGCAGGTTCGCCTCGTCGTAGATGTGGCGGGGCGCACCCGAGCCGGGCGAGTTGCCGGGCGCGGTCTCGTTGCCGTACAGCCAGGCGTACTTCGAGGTCAGATCGATCGCCTTGAGGAACTGACCGTCCACGTAGACGTTCAGTGTCGTGTCGGTGCCGTCGGGGACGGAGAAGCGGGTCACCAGGGTGTTGGTGGCCGCACGGGTGGTCCACTCGACGTACTGGCCGGTCGCGCTGAGGGTGACCGCCTTGCGGCCGCTGGCCTCGCCGGCGAGGTCGCCGATGGTCCGGTTCGGGCCGACGACCTTGGCTCCGCCGCCGACCGTGCCGTCCTCGGCCTCGTACATGTCGTACGGCATGTCCGCGCCGCGGCCGACGAACAGGGGCTGGGTGGTGGTGTTGTTGGCGCGTTTGACCGGCAGTTCGTTGGCGTCGTCGGCGATGACGGTCTTGACGGTGTACTTGCCGTTGACGGCCGTCCACGAACCCAGGCTGACGGGTACGGTCGTCTGACCGGCCGCGATGGCGCCGCTGTAGGAGCCGGTCAGGGTCTTGACGGTGGCGCCGCCCGAGTCCTGGATCGTCAGCGTCACACCGTGGGCGCCCGAGGCCGAGGCCGTCGTTCCCTGGTTCTTGATCGCGACGGTGAACTTGACGTCATCGGCGGCCGACGGGCTGGACGGGGTCCACGCGACCGGTGCGGCGACCAGGTCGGAGCTGGAGACCGGCTTGACGACAAGGGCGTCGGAGCGGGTGAAGACGTTGTTCGCCTCGTTCTGCTCGATGACCTTGTTCGACGGGTCCACCTCGGCGCCGAGCGCGTAACTGCCCGCGTCCCGGGTGCCGATGCTCGCGGTGACCGTCTTCGACTCGCCGGCCGCGAGGGCCGGGACGTCCGCCGTGGCGGCCTTCGTACCGCCGAGCGTGAAGTTCAGGTCGGTGGCCTTCGACGCCTTGGTGCCGCTGTTGGTGACGGTTGCCGAGAGGCTGACGGCGTCCGTCTCCACCGGGGCGGCGGGTGTGTTCGTGACGCCGGTGACCTTGAGGTCCGGGTTGGCGGCCGGGGTGCCGATCACCTGGAACTCGGCGACCTGCGCGCCCGGAGCGCCGGAGTTGGCGGTGAACTTGAGCTGGATGTCCGCGGCCGCGCCGGAGACCGGGATCGTCACGGTGTTGCCACTGGACGGGTTGAAGGTGTAGTCCTTCGCCGCCGCGAGGCTCGTGAAGGCCGTCGCGTCCTGGTCGCGGCCGAGCACCTGGATGTTCTGGGTGCGCGTGGACCAGACCGCGTCCGGGTTGAGCTTGACGACGACCTGGCTGAGGTCGGCGTTGGCGCCCAGCCTGGTGGTGAGGGTGGCCGGGTAGGCGCCGCTCGCGCTCTCCCAATAGGTGCTGGTCTGGCCGTCGTTGGCGTTGGCGGCGACGTAGGTGAAGGTGTAGGAGGAGGCCTCGATGGGCTTGCCCTGGGCGAGGTCGGAGCCGGAGCCGGAACCGGGCCGGGTGACGCTGTTGCTCGCCGCCGACACGTTCCCGGCGGCGTCCTTGGCCTTCACGTAGTAGGTGACCGTCGCCGCGGCCGACGGGGTGTCGGTGTACGTCGTGACGTCGCCCGCCACGGACCTGAGGAGCTGGTTGCCCGCGTACACGTCGTAGCCGGTGACCTTGACGTTGTCGGTCGACGCCTGCCAGGTGAGCTTCACGTCGTTGCCGGACTGTGTGTAGGCGAGGTTGCCGGGCGCCGTGGGCGCCTGGGTGTCGCCGTTCGCTCCGGTGCGGGTCACGCTGTTGCTGTCGGCGGAGACGTTGCCCGCGGCGTCCTTGGCACGGACGTAGTAGGTGATGTCGCTGCCGGTCGGCTGGGTGTCGGTGTAGGTGAGGACGTTACCGGCGACGCTCGCCCGCAGCTGGCCGTTGGCGTACACGTCGTAGCCGGTCACCCCGGTGTCGTCGGTGGCCGCGTTCCAGGTCAGCCTGATCTGGCCGGTGGCCGGCTCGGTGTAGCCCAGGTTCGTCGGGGCGCTGGGTGCCTGGGTGTCACCGGTGGCCGGTCCGTAGACCTCGAGCTCGGACAACTGTCCTGCGGGCCAGCCGGTGTTGGCGGTGAACAGCACACGCACCCAGCGCGTCGTGGTGGCGTCGAAGCTGACGGTCGCCGACTGGTCGTTGCCGCCGTCGAAGGGGTACGCCTGCGAGGCCGTCAGGTCGGTGAAGTTCTGGTTGTCGGTCGAGCCCTGGATCTTGAGCGTCTGACTGCGGCTCGGCCATCCACCAGGCAGCCGCAGGATCACCTGGTTCACCCTGACCGACGATCCGAGGTCGACCTTGAGCCACTGGGGGAAGGCGTTGTTCGTGCTCTCCCAGTAGGTGGCCCGGTTGCCGTCACCGGCGTTGGCCGCCGGGTAGACGTCGGCGTGCCCGCTCTCGGTGAAGGTCTTGCCCAGGGCGAGGTTGGAGGTCGTGGCGGCGGCCGTGAAGACCTGCATCTCACCGAGCTGGGCGGTGGAGGCGACCGAGTTCTTGCTGAAGTCGGCGCGCACGTACCGGGCGAGGGTCGCGGGGAAGGAGATCTTGACCGTGTTGCCGTTGCCGGGGCTGAAGACGTACTGGGCCGACGACTTGAGCGTGGCGAAGCTCTTGCCGTCGGCACTGCCCTGGAGGGCCAGCGTCTGCTTGCGGGTCTGCCAGTCGGCGGGCAGCCGCAGTACGACCTGGCGGACGCGTTCGGTCCGGCCGAGGTCGGTCTGCACCCACTGGGCGGACTTCTTTCCGGCCTGCCAGTAGGTGTCGGCGTCGCCGTCGGTGACGTCGGCGGCCGGGTGGGCGCGGAGGGCGCTGCCGGACCTGGCCCGGGCGTCCGCGGCGGCGTTGGGACCGCCGGCCGCGTGTGCGCCTACGACGGGCAGGCCTAACACCATGACGGTGGAGGCGAGCGCAGCGGTTGCTGCGCGCCGTGTCCAGGATCTCGGTGGCATAGGCGATGTCCAGGATCTCGGCGTCCAGGATCTCGGCTTGTGTCGAGTCATACGGGATCACTCCCTGTGGGGGCCTCGCCGCGCCGGAGGGGCGGCGAGTACGGCTCTCTCTTTCCTGGTCAAAGCGGTGGCGCGGTACGACACCCGCACCCACGCAGGTTCTTGCGCTTTTCCATCGAAATATTGCAAAGCAAAGTGAGTACGTCTACTGCCCTGACAACACATTTTTCAGCGGGTGCAGCCCCCGCCCCCGATGTGGGCCATCTCTCGTCGGATCCCCCGAGCCCCAGGTCAGAACGTCGCCGTAAGGTCACCGTGGGTGTCCGAACGGGTGCCCCGGGTGGCCGACACATGGGGTCGGACATAGCGTCGTACTAAAATTTCCGGCTTGTCACAGCGCCGGAGGCGACAACCCCAGGCAGACCTGCGGGCCCGCCGGCGCCCCGGAGCGCACAGGGCGCACCGGGAACGAGACGCGAGGACCCGATGGCAGCGATCCACGAGAGCAGTGCTCTCGGCCTGCTCGACGAAGAGATCCGCACGCAGTTCGGCAACGCCGCGCGCTTCTCCGCGGGGCCTGCCGCCTCCCCCCGCACGCTCGTCGACGTGTTCGACGCGACCGTTCGGTCGTATCCCGACGAGCTCGCCCTCGACGACGGCACGACGCGGCTCACCTACCGCGCCCTGGCCGCCGAGGTGGAGCGGCTGAGGCTGCGGCTCGCCGGGGCCGGGGTGGGGCTCGGTGACCGGGTGGGTGTGCGCGTGCCGTCCGGCACCACGGATCTGTACGTCGCGATCCTGGCCGTCCTCGCCGCCGGTGCCGCCTATGTGCCGGTCGACGCGGAGGACCCGGACGAACGGGCGGAGCTGGTGTTCGGGGAGGCGGGGGTGCGGGCCGTCGTCGGGGCCGGGCACGGCATCGACGCGTACGCCGGCGGGTCCGGGGCACCGTCCGGCCGCCCCGGAGTCGGGCACGACGCGTGGATCATCTTCACCTCCGGCTCCACCGGAAAGCCCAAGGGTGTCGCCGTCAGCCATCGCGGCGCCGCCGCGTTCGTGGACGCCGAGGCCGCGCTGTTCCTCACCGACGATCCGATCGGGCCCGGGGACCGGGTGATGGCGGGGCTGTCGGTCGCCTTCGACGCCTCCTGCGAGGAGATGTGGCTGGCCTGGCGCTATGGCGCCTGCCTCGTGCCCGTGCCGCGCAGCCGGGTGCGCAGCGGGGCGGATCTGGGGCCGTGGCTGGTCGAGCAGGAGATCACCGTCGTCTCCACGGTGCCGACGCTGGCGGCGCTGTGGGAGCCGGAAACCCTCGACGAGGTGCGGCTGCTGATCTTCGGCGGTGAGGCGTGCCCGCCGGAGCTGGCGCGGCGGCTGGTGACCGAGGGGCGCGAGGTGTGGAACACGTACGGGCCGACGGAGGCGACCGTCGTGGCCTGTGCGGCGCTGCTGACCGGTGAGGAGCCCGTGCGGATCGGGCTGCCGCTCAGCGGCTGGGAGCTGGCCGTGGTGGACGAGGCCGGGGAGCCGGTGCCGATGGGCGGCAGCGGTCAGCTGGTGATCGGCGGTGTGGGGCTCGCCCGGTATCTGGACGCCGAGAAGGACGCGGAGAAGTACGCGCCGCTGGAATCACTGGGCTGGGAGCGGGCGTACCGCAGCGGTGATCTGGTGAAGGCGGAGCCGGAGGGGCTGGTGTTCCTCGGGCGGTCCGACGAGCAGATCAAGCTGGGCGGGCGGCGGATCGAGCTGGGTGAGGTCGACGCGGCGCTCCAGGCGCTGGAGGGAGTGGCGGGCGCGGCGGCCGCGGTGCGGACGGCGCGCGGCGGCAACCAGCTGCTCGTCGGATACGTGGTCACGCAGGACGGCTGGGACCAGGCGGCGGCCGTGGAACGACTGCGGGCCGCGCTGCCCGCGGCGCTGGTGCCGCTGCTGGCGACGGTCGCGGATCTGCCGACCCGCACCTCGGGCAAGGTGGACCGGGCCGCGCTGCCGTGGCCACTGGAGTGGCTGGAGACGGGCGGTCCGGCCGAGCGGCTGTACGGCACGGAGGCGTGGCTGGCCGAGCAGTGGACCGAGGTGCTGGGCATCCCGGTGGGTTCGGCGTCGGACGACTTCTTCGCGATCGGCGGCGGAAGTCTGGCCGCCGCGCAGCTCACTTCGCGGCTGCGGACCCGGTATCCGGGCGCGGCGGTGCTGGACATCTACCAGCAGCCGGTGCTGCGCAAGCTGGCGCGGCGGCTGGAGGAGTCGGCGCACGATGACGGCGGGACCCGGACGGTGGCGCCGGTGCCGCGGCGTGCGCAGGCGGTGCAGTCGCTGCTTCTGCTGCCGCTGTTCACGCTGCTGGGGCTGCGCTGGACGGTGTTGCTGGCCGCCGCCGGTAATCTGCTGCCGGGCTACGGCTGGCTGCCGACCGCTCCGTGGTGGCTGCTGGCGCTGGGCGCGGTGGTGTTCTTCAGTCCGCCGGGGCGGCTGGCGCTCGGTGCGGGCGGCGCGCGGCTGCTGCTGCGCGGAGTGCGGCCGGGGCGGTATCCGCGCGGCGGCGGGGTGCATCTGCGGCTGTGGACGGCGGAGCGGCTGGCAGAGGTGAGCGGAGCTACGGCGCTGACCGGCGGCTGGCTGGAGCGGTATGCGCGGGCGCTGGGCGCGAAGGTGGGTCCGGGGGTGGATCTGCACTCGCTGCCGCCGGTGACCGGCATGCTCAAGCTGGGCCGGGGTGCGGCGGTGGAGTCGGAGGTGGATCTGTCGGGCTGGTGGCTGGACGGCGACCGGCTGGAGATCGGCCCGGTGAAGGTGGGCGCGCATGCCGTGGTCGGTACGCGCAGCATGCTGTTCCCGGGGGCCCGGGTGGGCAAGCGGGCCGAGGTGGCGCCGGGTTCGGCGGTGACGGGGCAGATCCCGACGGGGCAGCGCTGGGCGGGGGCGCCCGCGGTGAAGCTGGGCCGGGCGAAGCGGAACTGGCCCAAGGAGCGGCCGCAGCGGGGCAGGTACTGGCGGGTGATGTACGGGGTCACCAGCGGCGGTCTCGGTGCGCTGACCGTGCTGGCGGGTGTCGCCGCGCTGCTGGTGACCGGGCTGTTCGTGCGGCCGGGGTCCGGGCTCGGGGAGGCGCTGCGGGGTGCGGCGTACGCGCTGGTGCCCGCGACGCTGGCGTTCGGCGCGGTGTACGCGCTGCTGATCGTGGCCGGGGTGCGGCTGCTGAGTGTGGGGCTGCGGGAGGGTACGCATCCCACGCACAGCCGGGTCGGCTGGCAGGCGTGGACGGTCACGCAGCTGATGGACCGGGCCCGGGACACGCTGTTCCCGCTGTACGCCGGGCTGGTCACACCGGTGTGGCTGCGGCTGCTGGGGATGCGGGTCGGGCGGCGTGCGGAGGTGTCGACGGTGCTGGCGCTGCCGAGCCTGACGACGGTCGGCGACGGCGCGTTCCTGGCCGACGACACGCTGACGGCGCCGTACGAGCTGGGCGGCGGCTGGGTGCGGATCGGGCGCGCGGAGATCGGGCGGCGGGCATTTCTGGGCAACTCGGGGATGACGGCGCCGGGCCGGACCGTGCCGGACGGCGGTCTGGTGGGGGTGCTGTCGGCGACGCCGAAGAAGGCGAAGAAGGGCACGTCGTATCTGGGGCTGCCGCCGGTGAAGCTGCCGCGCAGCGCGGCCGGCGGTGATCAGAGCCGTACCTACGATCCGCCGGTGAAGCTGCTGTGGGCGCGGGGTCTGGTGGAGGCGTGCCGGATCGTGCCGGTGCTGTGTTCGGCGGCGCTGGCCGGGCTGACGGTGGCGGCGCTGTGCGCGCTGGGGGTGTGGGCGCCGCTGCTGTCGGGGCTGGTGCTGCTGGCGGCCGGGACGGCGGCGTGCGCGGTGTCGGTGGCGGCGAAGTGGCTGCTGGTGGGGCGGCACCGCAAGGGTGAGCATCCGCTGTGGAGCGGTTTCGTGTGGCGTGACGAGCTGGCGGACACGTTCGTCGAGGTGCTGGCGGTGCCGTGGCTGGCGGGTTCGGTGCCGGGGACTCCGGTGATGCCGGTGTGGCTGCGGGCGCTGGGCGCGCGGGTCGGCCGGGGTGTGTGGGTGGAGAGCTACTGGCTGCCGGAGACGGATCTGGTGACCCTGGGGGACGGCGTGACCGTGAACCGGGGTTGCGTCCTGCAGACTCACCTCTTCCACGACCGGATCTTGCGGACGGATACTGTGGTACTCCGCGAGGGCGCCACGCTGGGCCCTGGCGGGATCGTCCTTCCCGGCAGCACGGTCGGGGCCCGTACGACGCTGGGCCCCGCTTCGCTCGTCATGGCGGCCGAGTCCGTTCCCGACGACAGCCGCTGGCTGGGCAATCCGATCGAGGCATGGCGACGCTGAGGGTCGCGGAACACTCGGTACCGGAGGGCGGTGGAGCAGCAGGCAGGGAGAGCGCCGGGCAGGGAGCAGACGCAGCAGTGACCGTTCAGCAGTCGGCGGGGCCGGACCCGTACTTTCCGGCCAACGGCGATGCCCGCTACCGGGTGCACCGCTACGAGCTCGCGCTCGACTACCGTCCGGGGCCCAACCGGCTGTCGGGGACGGCCCGTATCAACGCCATCGCGGGGCGCTCGGCGCTGACCGAGTTCCAGCTCAACCTGGCCGACTTCCGGATCGGCCGGGTCCGGGTGGACGGCCGTCAGCCGCACTACACGCACCGTGGCGGCAGGCTGCGCATCAGGCCGCCCAAGCCGGTGCGGGCGGGGGCGGCGTTCACGGTGGAGGTGCACTGGTCGGGCAATCCGGTGCCGGTGAGCAGTCCGTGGGGCGGGCTCGGCTGGGAGGAACTGGAGGACGGGGCGCTGGTGGCGAGCCAGCCGGTGGGGGCGCCGTCCTGGTACCCGTGCAACGACCGGCCCGCGGACAAGGCGTCGTACCTGATCTCGGTGACGACGCCGTCGGCGTACGCGGTGGTGGCGGGCGGGCGCCTGCTGACCCGTACCACCCGGGCGTCCACGACGACCTGGGTGTACGAGCAGTCGGCGGCCACGTCGAGCTATCTGGTGGGCCTCGCGATCGGCAAGTACCAGACCGTCCTGCTCGGTGACCCGGGCCCCGGCGGTGTGCCGCAGCACGCCCATATCCCGGCGCATCTGCTGCCCCGTTTCTCGACGGACTTCGCGCGCCAGCCCGCGATGATGGAGCTGTTCCAGGAGCTCTTCGGCCCGTACCCGTTCGACGAGTACGCGGTCGTCGTCACCGACGAGGAACTCGATGTCCCGGTCGAGGCGCAGGGGTTGTCGCTGTTCGGCGCCAACCATGTGGACGGGGCGCGGGGCTGGGAGCGGCTGGTGGCGCACGAGCTGGCGCACCAGTGGTTCGGCAACAGCGTGTCGATCGCGGACTGGCGGCACATCTGGCTGAACGAGGGCTTCGCGAAGTACGCGGAGTGGCTGTGGTCGGAGCGCTCCGGCGGCCGCACCGCCCACCAGCACGCCTGCGCCGCCCACCGCACCCTCTCCGCCCTCCCCCAGGACCTCGCTCTGGCCGACCCGGGCCGCAGGTCCATGTTCGACGACCGTCTCTACGTCCGCGGCGGCCTCACCCTGCACGCGATCCGCTGCGCCCTCGGCGACGACGCCTTCTTCCGGATGCTCCAGGGCTGGACCCGCTGGCACCGGGGCGGCACGGTGACCACGGCGGCCTTCGCCGACCATGTCTCCCGCTACGCCGCGGAGCCCCTGGACGACCTGTTCGCGGCGTGGGTCCACGCCACCCGTCTGCCCCCGCTGCCGATGCCCGTGGGGCCGGCGGACGTGGCGGCGGCGGACGTGGCGGCGGGGGGCGTGAGGGCTGGGGACGTGGGGCCTGGGGACGTGGCGGCGGAGTCGGCCTGAACGACCCCGGCCGCGACGGAGGCTCGCCGACCCAAGGAGGCTCGCGGGCTGCGGAGGCTCGCCGACCCACGGAGGCTCGCGGGCTGCGGAGGCTCACCGCCCAAGGAGGCTCGCGGGCCGCGGAGGCTCACCGGCCCAAGGAGGCTCGCGGGCCGCGGAGGCTCACCGGCCCAAGGAGGCTCGCGGGCCGCGGAGGCTCACCGGCCCAAGGAGGCTCGCGGGCCGCGGAGGCTCACCGGCCGCGGCGTCCCTGCCGCCGCGGGTCACGGCACAATGGCCGCCATGAGCAAACGCGCCGCCGCCCACTGCCCCTGCGGGCTCGACCAGCCCTACGAGTCCTGCTGCGGGCGGTTCCATTCCGGGCAGGCGTCCGCGCCGACCGCCGAGGCACTGATGCGGTCCCGGTACTGCGCGTTCGTCAAGGGGGACGTGGCGTATCTGCTGCGGACCTGGCATCCGCGGACCCGGCCGGAGCGACTGGAGCTGGATCCCGGGATGCGCTGGACGGGGCTGGAGATCCTCGGTTCGAGCGGCGGGTCGGCCTTCCACTCCGCCGGGACCGTGACGTTCCGGGCGTCCTACCGGGGCGGGGCGCTCCAGGAGCGGAGCCGGTTCGAGCGGGTCGGCGGGGGCTGGGTGTACGTGGACGGGGAGTTCCCGGAGTCCCCGGAGTCCCCGGAGTCCTGACCCGGGGTGACCTTGGCCCGGGGTGACCTTTGACCTGAACCGGCGCTCCCTGCATCGGAGTTCCCGGCCTGCACCAGGAGGTCAGGGGGCCAGTACGTCAAGTTCCTGGAGGGCGCCGGCGGTGATCTCGCGGGTGAGCTGTTCGGCCCGGGCCGCGTCGCGTTCCCGTACCGCCTCGGCCAGCCGGACATGGAGGGTGACGGCGGCCGGGTCGGGGTCCTCGAACATCACCTCGTGGTGGGTGCGGCCCGACAGGACCTCGGCGACCACGTCCCCGAGGCGGGCGAACATCTCGTTGCCGGAGGCGTTGAGGATCACACGGTGGAAGGCGACGTCGTGGATCAGATAGCCCTCCAGGCGGTGGCCGCGTGAGTTAGCCACCATGCCCAGCGCGCACTCCGTGAGTTCGGCGCACTGCTCCGCCGTCGCGTTGCGGGCGGCCATCGCCGCGGCCACCGGCTCGACCGCCGAGCGCAGCACGGTGAGTGAGCGCAACTGCCGGGGGCGGTCCTTGCCCGCCAGACGCCAGCGGATGACCTGCGGGTCGTAGACGTTCCATTCCTCTGTCGGACGGACCGTCACACCCACTCTGCGGCGGGACTCGACCAAGTGCATCGACTCCAGGACGCGGACCGCCTCGCGCATCACCGACCGCGACACCTCGAAGTGCTGGGCGAGTTCGTCGGTGCGCAGCACGCTGCCTGGCGGATAGTCACCCGCTGTGATCGCGGGACCGAGGGCGTCCAGTACATGGCCGTGCAGACCCCGGCCCGGAGTGGTCATGCACTCAGGGTACGGGGTGGATCACCACCATAAAAAGTCTGACTTATTCATCACAGGCCCTTGAATTCGTCGGACCTAATCGGTTTCATCGTCGTCGACACCACGGGTCGGCGAAGACAGCGAGGCAGCCATGAACACCCCCCATGTCGTCGTGGTCATGGGCGTCGCGGGCACCGGGAAGACCACCGTCGGTCCCCTGCTCGCGGCCCGGCTCGGCGTTCCGTACGCCGAGGGCGACGACTTCCACCCGCAGGCCAACATCGACCGGATGACGGCCGGCGTCCCGCTCACCGACGACGACCGGCGCCCCTGGCTGGACGCCATCGGCGGCTGGGCGCACGGGCGGGCGGGACTCGGCGGGGTGGTGAGCTGCTCGGCGCTGAAACGGTCGTACCGCGACCGGCTGCGCGCCACGGCTCCCGGACTGGTCTTCGTGCACCTCACCGGCGACCGGCGGCTCATCGAGGACCGGATGGCCCACCGGCAGGGCCACTTCATGCCGACGGCGCTGCTCGACTCCCAGTTCGGCACGCTCCAGCCGCTCCAGGGGGACGAGGCGGGGATCTCGGTCGACGTCTCCGGCGCACCCGAGGAAATCACCGAGCGCGCGATGCGGGCTCTCGGCGAACTGCCCGGACCTCAAACCCCATAACACCTCTTTTCACCCCGTCCCACCTCATTCCATCCCAACCCCCCGCATCCACTCCCCTCCCCACTTCTCGCAAGGGAACCCCTGTGACCAGACTCAGCGTCGAGTTGCTGGCAGCAGACCCGGTCGAGCCCATCACCTCGGCCGGTCATGCCCAGTTGGGCATCGCCGTGCTGGCGGGCATCGCCGTCATCGTGCTGCTCATCACCCAGTTCAAGCTCCACGCCTTCCTCGCGCTGACCATCGGGTCGCTCGCGCTCGGCGCCTTCGCGGGGGCGCCGCTGGACAAGGTGATCACCGCGTTCACCACCGGCCTCGGCACCACGGTCGCGGGCGTCGGCGTGCTCATTGCCCTCGGCGCGATCCTCGGCAAGCTGCTCGCGGACTCCGGCGGCGCCGACGAGATCGTCGACACCATCATCGCGAAGGCGGGCGGCCGGGCCATGCCGTGGGTGATGGTGCTGATCGCGTCGGTGATCGGTCTGCCGCTTTTCTTCGAGGTCGGCATCGTGCTGCTGATCCCGGTCGTCCTGATGGTCGCCAAGCGCGGCAACTACTCTCTGATGCGCATCGGCATCCCGGCGCTCGCCGGACTGTCCGTGATGCACGGCCTGGTCCCGCCGCACCCCGGCCCGCTGGTCGCCATCGACGCGGTCAAGGCCGACCTCGGTGTCACCCTCGCCCTCGGGGTGCTCGTCGCCGTCCCCACCGTGATCATCGCCGGGCCGCTGTTCTCGAAGCTCGCCGCCCGCTGGGTGGACGCCCCGGTACCGGAACGGATGCTGCCGCCGCGCGCCTCCGACGAACTTGAGAACCGGCCCGGCTTCGGCGCCACGCTGGCCACCGTGCTGCTGCCGGTCGTCCTGATGCTGTCCAAGGCGCTGGTCGACCTCGTGATCGACAACCCCGCGAACACCACCCAGCGGGTCTTCGACGTCATCGGCTCCCCGCTGATCGCCCTGCTGGCGGCCGTGCTCGTCGGCATCTTCACCCTCGGCCGCCCGGCAGGGCTCGGCAAGGACCGAATAGCGCGGACCGTCGAGAAGGGCCTCGCGCCCATCGCGGGCATCCTGCTGATCGTCGGCGCGGGCGGTGGATTCAAGGAGACGCTGATCGAGTCCGGCGTCGGCCGGATGATCCTCGACATCTCCAAGGACTGGTCGATCCCGGCACTGCTGCTGGCCTGGCTGATCGCGGTGGCGATCCGGCTGGCCACCGGCTCGGCGACGGTGGCGACCGTCTCCGCCGCCGGTCTCGTGGCCCCGCTCGCCGCCGACATGTCGACCACCCACACGGCCCTGCTCGTCCTCGCCATCGGCGCGGGCTCCCTCTTCTTCAGCCATGTCAACGACGCCGGGTTCTGGCTGGTCAAGGAGTACTTCGGACTCAGCGTCGGCCAGAACCTGAAGACCTGGTCGGCGATGGAATGCGTGATCTCCGTGGTCGCCGGGGGGTTGGTGCTGCTGCTGTCCCTGGTGGTCTAGGACGCAGTGCTGGTGGATCAGACCCGTTCGCTACGGCGGTGACGGCGCGCACCTCGTGTGGGGTGGGCGCCGTCACCGCCGTGGTACGGCACGCCGAGGCGCTAAGGCCGCCACAACGGGTGCTCCCGCTTGGCCCACTCCCGGCTCACCCACCCCGTGCGCAGTCCGCGCCGTGCCTCCGGGTCGCCCAGGGCCATGCCGATGTGGCCTGCCAGGACGATGCCGATGGTCAGCGCGAGCCAGTCGTGCACAAAGGTCGCCGAGGTGCGCCACATCAGGGAGCTGAGATGGGTGAACCACATCAGCAGCCCGGTGCCGAGCATCACCAGGACGGCGCCGGAGATCCACGCGGCGTAGATCTTCTGCCCGGCGTTGAACTTGCCCGCCGGACGCGAGGAGTGCCGCTTGTCGCGCACCAGCGCGGCGTGCAGCCACACCTTGTCGTGCGGGCCGAAGCGGTTGAGGAAGCCCAGGTCGGCGCGGAAAGCCCGGGAGACGAGCCCCACCAGGACCGGCACCGGCAGGGCGAGCCCGGCGCACTCGTGGATCCGGACCACCAGTTCACGGCGGCCGACGGCCACGGCGAACTCGGGGATGTAGAGGATCGCCGCCGTCACCACGCACACGCCCATCAGCGCGGCCGTGGTGCGGTGCACCCACTTCTGGGGACGGCCGAAGCGGCGCACCCGGGTGCCCGGGGACGCCGAGGGGTCCGAGGGAGCCGGGGAGTCAGCTCGTAGGGTCATCGTCCCGCCCGTTCGAACGGCCCACCCAGGCGTCGACGTCGTAGCCGCGCTCTTCCCAGTAGCCGGGCCTCACCTTGTCGGTGACGGTGATGCCGGAGAGCCACTTGGCGGACTTGTAGAAGTACATGGGGGCGACATAGAGGCGGACGGGGCCGCCGTGGTTGTGGCCGATGTCCTTGTCCTGCATGCGCAGGGCGACCAGGACGTCGGAGCGGCGGGCCTGGTCGAGCGTGAGGCTCTCGCTGTAGGCGCCGTCGAAGCAGGTGAAGCGGACCGCCCTGGCGGAGGGGCGCACCCCCGCCGCGTCCAGCAGCCGCGACAGCCGCACCCCCTCGAAGGGTGTACCGGGGACCCGCCAGCCGGTGACGCACTGGACGTCCTTGACCAGCCTGGTCTGCGGCAGGGCGCGCAGGTCGGCCAGGGTGTAGGTCCCGGGGCGGTCGACCAGGCCGTCGACGGTGAGACGGTAGTCCGTGGCGTTCTCGTGGGGGACGGAGGCGGTGACGGAGTAGTAGCGGAAGCCGCCGCCGTTCGGGAGCAGGCCGGTGAGGCCCGTGGGATCCTTGCCGGACACCGCGCCGAGGACGGACTCCATTGCGCGTTGCAGCGTGGGCGCGGCAACCAGGCCGGCGGCGCCGAGACCGAGGGTGCCGAGCAGGACGCGGCGGCCTATGGGGCGGCCGGGTTCTTGGCCGGGCTCGGCTCTTGGTGCGCGTGATGCACCTGGTACGCCTGGTACGCCTGGTACGCCATCGGATACGGCGTCGCGTGCGGCGGCTGGCCCGGTGTCCGGTTCGGAGGACGGCGTCGGGGGCAGGACGCGCCGTTCCTCGGGCTGTTCGGGTGTCACCCTTTCATTCGAGCACTCCGGACCGCGGCGGGGCCAGGGATCCCGGAAGCCCGGCGGGATTCCGCGAGCACTTCTCACGGAGTTCTGACCGAGTCACGGAGTTCTGACGGAGGCGGCTAGGGCCTGTCGTTTGGATCGGGTCGCAGGATGCCGACGGTGCATGTCCGGTGCCGGGGAGCGGGGTCTGGTGCGTGCGGCTGCAAGGCGGAGGAGGGAGTCGACGCGACGGGGGTCCCCCCTGTTCGAGCGCAGCCGAGAACTCGGGGGAGTCGGCGACCGACGACAACGCCGCAGACGTGCGTGCCAGACCCCGCGTCTGCGGCATGATCCAAACGACAGGCCCTAGGGTTCGGCTGTCAGAAGACGGCGGCGCGCGCGGCGCGGAAGGCGGGGTAGGGATCGCGGTCCGGGTAGGACCACGGTTCCTGGGTGGCGTGCTCCCCGATGCGCTGGAAGAGGGTGGCCGCCTCGGCGGTCTGGCCCTCGCAGCAGGTGGCGTGGGCGAGGAAGTTGAGGTCGACGTGGCGGCGCGGATGGTCGTCGTTGTCCCACTCCAGCCACCAGTCGAAGGCGGCCTTCATGATCTGCCGGGCCCGTGAACCGGTCCAGTGCGCCGAGGCGGCCGGGTCGGCGGGCTCGAAGCCGGCGGCGGCCAGTACCCGGTAGCGCTCGGCGAGGGCGACGACCGGCAGCAGGGCCAGCGGTGAGTCGGCGGGGGCCGCGAGGGCGGCGCCGTCGGCGAAGTCGTACACCTCGTGGAGCGGGTCGGGGCCGTTGCCGGCGTGGCGCTCGGCGAGGCGGGCGATCATCAGATGGTGGGCGTGGTGGTGGTCGGCGTACCGGTCGTGCACCTCGGCGAAGGCGTGGAGCACGTCGTCGTCGGCGCCCAGGACGCGCTCCAGCATCAGCAGGCCGAGCCAGGGGGTGGGGTCGGCGGGCAGCAGCGCGGCGGCCTCGGCGCAGGCGGCACGGGCGGCGTCGGGAAGTTCCTCGCCGCGCAGGGCGCGCCGGACGAGGGCGAGGGCGAGCAGGACGGAGGCGTCGGGCGTGCCGGGTTCGGCGAGCTGCCATGAGCGGGCCCAGTCGGCGGCGCGGGGTTCCCGGGCGAGGACGGTGATGCGGTGGCCGCGCGAGTCCCAGTCGTCGCGGGTGCGGGCGAGCAGATTGCGGACGGCCTGCCAGCGCCCCTGGGCCGCGGCGGCACGGGCGGCGATGAGCTCGTCGTCACCGAGGGCGGCGTCGAAGGGCGAGTCACAGGGTGGGGCACAGGGTGGGTCGGCGGCGGGCGTGTCGGCTTTGCGCGGCGCGGCGTCGGGGGGTGCGGCCGGGGGCGCGGCCGCCGCTGTACGGCCATGGCCCGGCGGTCCCGCTGAAGGGGCTAACGGGGACGGGGTTGAGGGCACCGCGGACTTCCTCACGCGACGCGGGCTGGGGGTCTGTCCGGCGGTTCACGCCGCAGACCTGTGCCGGTGGCCACCGCCGGTCTCCTCCGACGGGATCTGCCGGACAGGCCCTCGTCGTAGGGTCGTGGTCAACTGATCACACACAGCAAATCCTCAGCAACACTTCACGTCAAGGTCCGGTCAGGAGTTAAACGCGTCAACTCTCGTGACGGATGCGGAACGGGAGACTCCATGAGCCTCCGCACCGCCCCCCCCGCATCCCCGCCCTGCACTCGACTGCAGGTCGCAAGTGTGGCCCAGGCCATAGCGCGGTACTGCCCGGCAGCGCACGATGGAATCCGGGTCGTGCCGCCGCCCAGGATTCGCCGGTCGGCGGCCCCGAGTCAACCGCCCCGTTCCGGGCACTTTCCGGGGCAGCCCAAGCACCGGAACGCTACAGTCGGCCACGACGACCCGTGGCCCGGCGGAACGATCGAGGTACGCAGCGTGTCGGTTCTGGTTCTGGTTCTCGCGGTGAGCGCGGCCTGTTGTCTGGGCTTCGGGTTCGTGCTCCAGCAGAACGCGGCCTCGCACGCGCCGCTCAGCGACTTCCTGTCCCCCCGGCTGCTGCTCGACCTGATGCGGGTGCCGCGCTGGCTCGGCGGTATCGGTCTGATGGTGGCCGGCATGGTGCTCGGCGCGATGGCGCTGGGCCGGGGCGAGGTCTCCCTGGTCGAGCCGCTGCTCGCCACCAATCTGCTGTTCGCCCTCGCGCTGTCGCGCAGGCAGACCAGGCAGGTGCTCGGCCATCAGGGCTGGGCTGGACTCGCACTGCTCGCGGGCGGTGTGACCGTGTTCATCGTGGCTGGTCAGCCGCGCGGCGGAAGCGCGGTCAGCAGCCCGCTGCGCCATTGGCTGATCATCGGCGTCATGCTCGGCATCGCGCTGCTCCTCACCACTTTCGCCAAACGTTTCCGGCTGAGCGTCGCCGACCCGGTGCTGCTGGCGGTGGCCGCCGGGCTGCTCTACGGCGTGCAGGACGCGCTGACCCGGGTCAGCGGGCAGCGGTTCACGGCGGGCGGCCTCGCCGAGCTGTTCACCGGCTGGCAGCTCTACGGTGTCCTCGCGCTCGGCGTCACCGGGCTGGTCCTGGTGCAGAGCGCGTTCGAGATGGCGCCGCTGCGCATGTCCCTGCCCGCGCTGACCGCCGCCCAGCCGCTGGCCGGGATCATCTGCGGGGTCGGCTTCCTCGGCGACCGGCTGCACACCGACACCGGGGCGCTGGCCTGGGAGGCGGCGGGCCTCGCGGCGATCGTCACCGGCATCGTCCTCCTCGGCCTGCACCCGGCGATGCCCCGCGGCACGGCGGAGCCGGAACCGGCACGGGACCTCCAGCCTCACTGAGCGCTCCGCTGGAAGTGCCGGGTTCGGCAGCGCCCTGAAGGGGCGCGGGGCTGTACCGATCTGCGGCTCGGCCGCAATGGGGGTACCTCCCTGCTCGAACGAAGTTGAGAGCTTGGGGGAGCGATCAGCCACGATGGTGCCGCAGGCGACAGACGGCACATCGAACCAGCGGACTTCGCCCGACCTACTGAGCTGTACGAGCCGAGCCGAGCCGAGCCGTACCGAGCCGAGCCCACCGCAGGTGTTTCGCCTGCTTGGATGGGCTCATGAGTGCTGCTGACGAGATCCTCGACATCGTCGACGAGAACGACCAGGTCACCGGGCAGTCGCCGCGCGGTGAGGTGTACGCGCGCGGGCTGCGTCACCGGTGTGCCTTCATTCTGGCGCGGGACTCCGAGGGGCGGATCTTCGTCCATCGCCGCACACCGACCAAGCTGGTCTTCCCGTCGTACTACGACATGTTCGTCGGCGGAGTCGTCGGCGCGGGCGAGTCCTACGACGACGCCGCCCTGCGCGAGGCGGAGGAGGAGCTGGGCGTGAGCGGGCTGCCGAGGCCCACGTTCCTGTTCAAGTTCCTCTACGAGGACGGGGCCGGGAACGGCTGGTGGTCGGCGGTGTACGAGGTGCGCTGCGATCTGCCGGTCAGCCCCCAGGTCGAGGAGGTCGCCTGGCACACCTTCCTGACACCGGACGAACTGGAGCGGCGGCTGCCGGAGTGGGAGTGGACGCCGGACGGGCGGGCGGCGTGGGAACGGCTGCAAGCACACCGGTCGGCCGGGTGAGCACCCGGGTAGGGTCCTGGGCGTGATCGAGTTCGTGAAGAACGCCCGGCTGTGGTTCGCACCCCAGGAGGTGCGAAAGGAGGGCACGACCCCGGACTACCGTTTCTCGCTCGCCAACGAGCGCACCTTCCTGGCCTGGCTGCGCACCGCGCTCGCGCTGATCGGCGGCGGCTTCGCGGTGGACCAGTTCCTGCCGGACCTGCCGCGCGCCTGGCGGGTGGGGCTGGCGCTCGCGCTGCTCGCGTCCGGGGTGCTGTGCTCACTGCGGGCCGTCGACCACTGGGTGCGCTGCGAGCGGGCGATGCGGCGCGGCGAGGATCTGCCGGTCTCGCGGTTCCCTGCGGTGCTGGGCGTGGTGGTCGCGGTGGTCGCCGTGGCGATGGTCGTCGTGGTGCTCGTCGGGTGGGGCGGATGAGCGGCGGGGCGGGGGGCGAGCGCGATCCCGGGCTCCAGCCGGAGCGGACACGGCTCGCGTGGCGTCGTACGACGCTGGCGGGCACGGTGGCCGGCGTGCTCGCCCTGCGGACGGCGCTGCACGCCGGGACGGACCTCGGGTTCGCGGTGGCCGCCCTGTGCTGTGTGCTCTGGCTGGTCTTCCTGCAGCTCGCGCACCGCCGTATCCGCGCCCTGTCCGCCACGGCCGGCCGCCCGCCCGCCGCGCTCGCACCCCGGCACGCCACCGCGGCGGTTCTGTGCACGGTGGCGATGGCGGCAGGGGCCGCCGTCCTCGTCCTCTGAGCCCTCTGAGTCCTCCGTCACGTTCGTGTCCCCCACTGGACGACATACCGACCGGTCGGCATCATGAGATGCGTCCTGCCACTCGTCCACAGGAGCGACGCCCATGAGCCCCGACCACCCGCCAGGTCTCGACCTCGACCGGCTGCACGGCCTGTTCGAGCGGGAGCGGCCCGGTCTGGTGCACGGTCCCCTCACCGGCCGGCTGATCGAGGGCGGACGGTCGAACCTGACGTACGCCGTCTCGGACGGCACCGCGCGCTGGGTCGTACGGCGGCCCCCGCTCGGCCATGTCCTGGCCACCGCCCACGACATGCGGCGCGAGCACCGGGTGATCAGCGCGCTGTACCCGACCGAGGTGCCGGTGCCGCGGCCGGTGCTGCTGTGCGAGGACGAGGAGGTGCTCGGGGCGCCCTTCTACGTGATGGAGTTCGTCGAGGGCACCCCGTACCGCACCGCGGACCAGCTGGACGCGCTGGGCCCGGAGCGCGCCCGGGCGGCGGTGCTGTCCCTGGTGGACACGCTCACCGGACTGCACGCGGTGGACCCCGGCGAGGTGGGCCTCACGGACTTCGGCCACCCCGAGGGGTTCCTGGACCGCCAGCTGCGCCGCTGGGGCAAGCAGCTCGACGCCTCCCGCAACCGCGACCTGGCCGGTATCGACGAGCTGCACGCGGCGCTCGGCCGTCGGCTGCCCGTCTCCCCCGCGCCCACGATCGTGCACGGCGACTACCGCCTCGACAACGTCCTGATCGGAGCCGACGACACCATCCAGGCCGTCCTCGACTGGGAGATGTCGACCCTCGGCGACCCGCTGACCGATCTGGGCCTGATGGTGATGTACAGCACACCGCTCGGCATGGCCGACCCCTTCGTCTTCACGACCGCCGAGGCCGCCGGGCATCCGTCCCCCGCCGAGCTGATCGAGCGGTACGCCGCCCGTTCGGGGCGGGACGTCACGGCCGTCTCCTGGTACACGGCGTTCGCTTGGTTCAAGCTCGCCGTGATCCTCGAGGGCATCCACTACCGCTACACACTGGGCCAGACCGTCGGGCAGGGCTTCGACCGCATCGGCGAGCTGGTCCCCGTCTTCATCGAGCACGGTCTGACCACCCTTCAGGAAGGCTGACTGGACATGGACTTCGCGTTCGACGCGCGCACCGAGGAACTGCGCGCCAAGCTGCTCGCCTTCATGGACGAGTATGTGTATCCCTCCGAGGCGGCCGTCGAGGAGCAGCGCGCACGGCTGGCCTCGCCGTGGGAGACCCCGGCCCTGGTGGAGGAGCTGAAGGCGGAGGCGCGCAGGCAGGGGCTGTGGAACCTGTTCCTGCCGGACGCCGAGTACGGCGCCGGGCTCACCAACCTCCAGTACGCCCCGCTGGCCGAGATCACCGGCCGCTCCCCGCAGCTCGCGCCGACCGTGACGAACTGCGCGGCGCCGGACACCGGGAACATGGAGGTGCTGGCGCAGTTCGGCAACGAGCAGCAGAAGAAGCAGTGGCTGGAGCCGCTGCTGGCGGGCGAGATCCGCTCCGGGTTCGCGATGACCGAGCCGGAAGTGGCCTCCTCGGACGCCACCAACATCACCACGCTGATCGAGCGGGACGGCGACGAGTACGTCATCACCGGGCGCAAGTGGTACATCTCGGGGGCGATGGACCCGAACTGCAAGATCCTCATCGTGATGGGCAAGACGGACCCGGACGGCGCGGACATCCGCCGTCAGCAGTCGATGGTGCTCGTCCCGTGCGACACGCCGGGTGTGACCATCACGCGCGCGATGAAGGTGTTCGGCTACGAGGACCACTACCACGGCGGCCACGCAGAGATCGTCTTCGACCACGCGCGCGTGCCGGTGTCCAACCTGATCGGCGAGGAGGGCAGCGGTTTCGCCATCGCGCAGGCCCGCCTCGGCCCCGGCCGTATCCACCACTGCATGCGGCTGATCGGCATGGCCGAGCGGGGCATCGAGCTGATGTGCCGCCGCGCGTTGAGCCGTCAGGCGTTCGGGAAGGCGCTGGCGCAGCAGGGCGTGGTGCACAACTGGATCGCGGACGCCCGGGTCACCGTGGAGCAGCTGCGGCTGCTGGTGCTGAAGACGGCCTGGCTGATGGACACCTCGGGCAACCGGGGCGCCCACACGGAGATCCAGGCCATCAAGATCGCCACGCCGCGGGCGGTGGTGGACATCCTCGACCGGGCGATCCAGTTGCACGGCGCGGGCGGGGTCAGCCAGGACTTCCTGGTGGCGGAGCTGTACGCGACGGCACGGACGCTGATGATCGCCGACGGTCCGGACGAGGTGCATCAGCGGTCGCTGGCGCGGCGGGAGATCAAGAAGTACCTGTGAGGGGTGCACGTGGGTGAGGGGCGGCCGCCGTGGCGGTCGCCCCTCACGCGCATGCATCGTGGCGGGGGGCGACGGGCCGGGGCGTGTCGCAACGCGGTATCGCCAGGGGCACGTGTCCGTCTCCGCACACCGTCCCGCCCTCAGGGGCGCGGGGCTGTTATCGATGTGCGGCTCCGCCGCGTGGGCACGACAAACCCCCACCGGCCCGCGGCCGACCACGAACCGGCGCCACCCCCGCATCCCGCCCGGCGCCCCGAGCGGAGCGCTACGGCCGCAGCGCCCGGAGCAGCAGATCCGCGAGGTGATCCGCGACCTCCTGCGCCCCCATCGACCCCTCCGGCCGGTACCAGGTCGACAGATGGTGCACGGAGCCGAAGTGGTAGTCCACCACCAGGTCGGCCGGGGTGGCCTTGGAGAAGACGCCGGTCTCCTGGCCCTCCTCGATCAGGGCGCGGAAGCGTTCGTGGTAGCGCCGGCGTTCGGCGCGGACCTGCTTGTTCTTCTCCGGGCTGAGGTGGTGCATCGAGCGGAAGAAGATCATCGCGTCGTCGAGGTTCTCGATGGTCGTGACGACGACGTCGGCCGCGGCGGCGCGCAGCCGTTTCTCGACCGGTTCGTCGGCGTCGGCGAAGGCGTCGAGGCGCTCCTGCTGGATGCGGAGCATACGGGAGTAGACCTCGTGGAGGAGGTCGTCCTTGGAGCCGAAGTAGTGGTACAGCGCACCCTTGGTGACACCGGCCGCCTCGACGATCTCCTGGACCGAGGTGCGGTCGTAGCCCTGCTCGGCGAAGAGCCGGGTGGCCGCCGCCAGCAGCCGCTGCGGGACGGGAGTACCGTCGCCGCCCGTCGTCCTGGGCACTGCCGCCACCTGCCTTTCCTCGCTGCCGGTGCCGCACCGGCCGTCGTGCGGGCCGTTTCTCGCGTCAGGGAACGCGGACCCGCCGTAGGATCTTCCCACTTTGCCGCCGGTCGGCGGGACGAGCGGCGGAGTGGGTGCCCGCGCGGGGGCGCACGGGGCACACGGGGCGCCGGGTGTCGGCTACCCGGAGGGCGTCAACGGGACTCCTCCCAAGTGCGCTGGATGTGGTTCATACCGGCCAGCCAGCGGTCGTTCTCGCCCGCCCTGGCGCGGTAGAAGGCGGCCACCTCGGGGTGCGGGAGGATCAGGAAGCGGTCCTCCTCGATGCCCTTGAACAGGGCTTCGGCCACGTCCTCCGGTTCGATGGCGGTGGGCTTGAGCACCAGGTCGCCTGCGCTGCCGGTGGCGTCGAGCATGTCGGTGCGCACGCCCTGCGGGCAGATCGCGTGGACCTTGAGTCCCCGGTGGCGGTACGTGAGCGACAGCCACTCGGCGAAGGCGAGCGCGCCGTGCTTGGTGACGCTGTAGGAGGGGGCCCCGATCATGGTGAGCAGTCCGGCCGCGGAGACGGTGGAGACGAAGCGGCCGGCGCCGCGCTCCAGCCAGCCGGGCAGCAGCGCTTGGGCGGCGCGGACATGGGCCATGACGTTGACGTCCCAGGACAGCGCCCAGGCCCGCTCGTCGAGCGGGCCGGCGATGTCGCCGTCGTCGAAGGCGACTCCGGCGTTGGCGCAGTAGACGTCGATGGTGCCGCCGAGCGCCTCGCGGGCCTCGGGGACGATCGCGGAGGCGTCGCCGGGTACGGCGGTCGCGCCGATCTCGGCGGCCACGGCCTTGGCGCGGTCGGCGTCGAGGTCGTTGACGACGACGCGGGCGCCCTCCGCGGCGAACCGGCGGGCCAGCGCGGCCCCGATACCGCCGCCCGCCCCGGTGACGACCACTCCCGCATCCTGCACGGCTTCCACCATCGGTCCCCTTCGACACGGCCGCGGTCCACTTCCTTCTGACCACAGACTAACCGGTCGGTATGTGGCAGTGGAAGGGGTGGCCGATGACGCGGCCGGATCGCCTCCTCCCGGCAGCCCGGCGACGCGCGCTAGCGTGCGTGGCCCAGGGGACGCGGCGAGGGTACGGAGGTCACCGGGTGAATCTGTCCAGACGAGGTCTGCTCCACGTCACCGGCACGGCCGCCATGGCCGCCGTCACCGCGTCGTCCTCCCCCGCGGCGGCAGTACCGGCGGCGGGCGGCGGGCACAGCACTCTGCGCACCGGCTTCGAGCGGCTGGCCGCCGACGGCTATGCGCTGCTGGCCGGGCAGCGGGTCGGCGTGGTCACCAATCCGACCGGGGTCACGCGGGACGTACGGCACATCGTCGACGTCATGCACGCCGACGAGCGGGTCCGCCTCACTGCCGTCTTCGGCCCCGAGCACGGCTTCCGGGGCACTGCGCAGGCGGGCGGCTCCGAGGGCCGCTACGACGACCCGGCGACCGGGCTGCCCGTCTACGACACCTATCTGAAGAGCGGTCAGCCCCTCGCCGACATCTTCACCGCCTCCGGCGTGGACACGGTCGTCTTCGACATCCAGGACGTGGGGGCGCGTTTCTACACGTACATCTGGACGCTCTACGACTGCATGGAGGCCGCCGCGCTCGCCGGGAAGCGGTTCGTGGTGCTGGACCGGCCGAACCCGGTCACCGGACGGGCCGCCCTCGGCCCGGTGCTGCACCGGGAGTTCGCCTCGTTCGTGGGACGGCAGCCCATCACGCAGGCGCACGGCATGACGGTCGCCGAACTGGCGCGGCTCTTCGACAAGGAGTTCCTGGCCGGACGGGTGGCACCGGAGACGGTGCCGATGACGGGGTGGCGGCGGGCGCGGTTCTACGACGCCTCCGGGCTCCCGTGGGTGCCGCCGAGCCCGAACATGCCGACGCCGGACACCGCGCTGGTGTACTCGGGGACCTGTCTGTTCGAGGGGACCAACCTGTCGGAGGGACGCGGCACAACACGGCCGTTCGAACTGCTCGGCGCGGACGGCATCGACGGACGCTGGGCCCGCGCCCTGGAGCCGCTCGGGCTGCCCGGGGTGCATTTCAGGGAGGCGTACTTCGCACCGGCGTTCTCCAAGTTCCAGGGCACGACCGTCGGCGGCGTACAACTCCATGTGCACGACCGGGAGGTGTACGACCCGGTGCGCACCGGTGTGGCACTGCTGGTCACCGCCCGACGCGTGTGGAGCGGCTTCGCCTGGCGGTCCGACCACTGGATCGACAAGCTCACCGGGTCGACGCTGGTGCGCACCATGATCGACGCGGGGGCGGACACCGACGGGGTCGTCGCGGCCTGGCAGGAGGAACTGGCGGTGTTCCGGACGGTCCGCGAGCGGTACCTCATGTACCGGTGAGGCCGCCATGCGGTTCACCTTGGGTGGCGGCGGGGCGCATGTCTCCGCCCCGCCGCCGGGGATGTCACCTGGCTCACCGATGGTTCATGGATGGGTCACCGGTGCGAGGTGTACTCCACGACCTGCTGGAAGGTCGGCCGGTTCTGCCAGCTGATCTTGCCGTGCTTGATGCCGCCCAGGGTGCGCTGGACGATCGCGTCGGCGCACCACTGGTCGCCCGCCGAGCACTGGTCGTCGCCGGGGTAGACCTGGGAGGCGGTCATACCGGCGGCGGTCTTGAGGGTGCTGATGAGGATGTCCCGGCAGGAGCTGAGGCTGCCGCCGCCGCAGTACGTCTGGGCCAGCGGTCCCTGCACGGAGTCGCCGAGCACCGCCCGGATGTCCTTGTCGACGTAGCTCCACCAGCCGTACTGGAAGGAACTGCCGGCGTGGGAGCCGGTCGGACCGTGTCCGGCCGACGGCGCCTCGTCGATCGGGAGGTTGTTCGTGAGCGCGGTATAGAGGTCGGAACCGAGGCCGGGCTGGAACTCGGCCTTCACCAGCAGCGGCCACCAGGCGTCGAGGATGCGGATCGCGTCGGCGTTGGCGTACGTCTTCGATCCGGCCGAGGTCTCGGTGCGCTTGCCGCCCGCGGTCAGCCAGGTCTGGAGCTTGGTGACGGCCGCCGCGGCCGTGGAGTCGGTGACAGTCGAGCTGTTGACCACTCTCAGCAGCTTCGGCAGCACGTCCTCGGCGCGCAGGTCCTCCAGGGAGGCGTCGGCCATGGCCTTCACCAGTGCCGAGCGGGTCACGCCGCCCGCCGCGACGAGCTTCTTCACCCGGTCCTCCAGCAGATTGCCGCGGTGCACCGAGCCGTCGCCCCAGGGGGCGGTGGTGTAGTCCTTGGCCTGCTTGTTGTTCCAGGAGATGTAGTAGTCCTGGTCGACGGAGTTGGGGTGCGCCGAAGCGGGCGTGTAGTCGGCGGTGTTGGTGGCCGGGTTCCAGTTCTGCCACTCGTAGGCGGCCTGGCCCCACACCGGGAACTCGGGGTCGACGCCGCTCGCGCGCACCGGGTTGTCGCCGCTGTTGTAGTACGCGGTGTGCTGGGAGTCGGCGTAGAACCAGTTGAACGTGTAGTTGATGTGCTGGGCGGCGGACCGGAAGTCCTGCGGTCCTTTGATGTAGTCCGGGTCGTTGAGCATCTGGAAGCCGATGATCGAGTCGGCCTCGTGCATGTAGGAGGAGCGCAGGGTGGTGTAGGCGACCTTCTTGCCGCCGACCGTGGCGCGGTACTCGACGGGGCCGTACTTGGTGCGCCACACCCGCATGGTGTACGAGCCGGCGGCGGTGGAGTCGGCGGTGGTCGGCTTCCAGGAGTTGGCCTGCTCGATCTTTTCCATGGCCGTACAGGTGCCGTGGTAGAGGTAGTGGTAGTCGTCCTGGCACAGCTCGACGGCGTAGGAGTCGATGATGTCCTGGCCGGAGGTCGTGGCGCTCCACGAGTAGTCCTGGCCGCGGCCGAGTTCGACGTACATGCTCAGGCCCGCGAAGGAGGCGCCGCGGGCGCTGATGCCGGGGCCCTGGATCTCCTGGAGCATGAGGAGTTGGGGGGCGAAGTACCCGGTCTGCGGTCCGAAGACGGCGACGGGGTGGCCGCTTGCGGTGTACTTGCCGCTCACCACGAGGGCGTTGGACATACCGCGCTTGGCGGAGGTGAGGGTGGTCGCGGCGGCGGTGGCCGAGGCGGCGGTCGCGCTGGTGCTCGCCCCGGTGCCGGTGCGGTCGTAGACCAGCGGTTCCTGGGTCACCGAACCCGCGTCGGGCAGCGCCTCGCCCTGGGGGCTCGCGGGCGCGGTGCCGTAGGGGAAGCTCTCGCCGTTGTGGACGGTGAGGACGGCCTCGGGATCGTTGCGCTCGCGGAACGACTCCCAGACCTTGGTGCCGTCCGCGACACCGTACTTGGCCTGCGCGGCGAGCAGGGATATCGCGTTGTTGACCTCGCCGCCCCCGCCGGAGCCGAACAGCGAACCGATCACCGAGGCCAGCGCGACCATGTCGGTGACCTTGAAATGGTCGATCGTGCCGGCGTTGGTGATGGAGTCCTTGTGCCCGGTCAGGACGTACTCGCCGGGGAAGTAGCGGCCGCTGTCGGAGGCGTCGATGTACGCGTTGACCCCGGCGAGATAGGCGTTGACGTCGGCCAGGGCCTGCTGGCCGCGGGCGCCGCCTGCGGCGACGGCGTTGTCGATCTGGGCCTGGAGGTCCGCCTCGGAGTAGGGCGCGTTGCGGTAGAACTCCTGCTCAAGGCCCTGGTTGCCGGCCGCGCCGCCCGCGAAGGTGGTGAGCTGGCCGCGCCCCACGTGCCGGAAGACGTCCATCAGCCACAGCCGGTCCTCGGCCGCCGCGTAGCCCGCGCCGTACTCGGTGCCGTAGCGGGTGGTGCCGGTGATGTGCGGCACACCCGTCTTCTTGTCGCGGACGATCGTCACGTCGGTGCGCCCGCCCGGCTTCTCCGTGGAGGCGACCTGGTCCGAGGCGACGCCGAAGGAGGAGTCGTTGAAGAAGGTGTTGATCTTCGCGTCGGTGAGGCCGGAGTAGCCGGTGGCGAGGTTGGCGTAGGGGCCGAGCTGGTCCTCGGCGTGGCCGGGCTGGGTGCCGAAGACCTGGTTGAGGAGGATCTGCGCCAGGGTGGCGTTGCCGTTCTCACCCGGCGGCAGGATGTCGGAACACTGCCCGCCGCAGTAGTCGTTGGAGGTGGCCGCCTCGGCCGCCGGGGCGGCGGTCGCCTGGGTGACCGGCACGAGCAGTCCGGCGATCAGTGCGCAAGCGGACACCGACTTCAGGAACCCCGAGAGTCTGCCGGGAGTTCTCAGTCTGTCAAGAGTGCTACGTGGGGTGCGCCGTGACATGGCGGCTCCTCCGTACGGGGATGGGGCGGGACGTTACCGCCGGTATCCCCGAGATGGAAGATGAACATGCGTCAAGTTTCAGAGTCGGTGCGGGACGGTCAACCCGGGCCGCCTTATGGACGGCATCGGAAATCGGATGGAGCCGATTGCGTTGTCGACACGTCTATCCGGCGACGTCGCACACAGGCCGTACGGCGACGCCGAAGTGACCGAGGTACAGGTGCAGGTGTGACGGAGGTGCAGGGCTATGGCCGGATTCCGGAGTCTGGCGAGACAGGTGCGAGATCCGCGGTGCGATCTGGCGCTGCGGAGGTACTCGCTGCGCAAATGCCTTGAGCGGTTCGCCCCTTATGGGCACAGGGCGACCTGGGATCATCTGTGCGGGCGGGCCGGGTTCGGCCCCGAGGACCGGTCCCCCGACCCGGTGCGGCTCGTGGCCGCACTGGAGGAGCTGGAGGAGGCGCGGGCGGTGTGGCTCGCCTACGAGGCGTCGTTCGCCCAGCGCCGTAAGAAGGAGAAGCACGACGGGCTGCGCCGCCCGGGCAGTGTGGACGACTGGCACCGGCTGACCTGGGGCGGGTTCGGGGTGGCGTGGTGCGACGATCCAGCGGTCCATCCCCGTGAACCGCTGGCGGAGGTGCTGCGGCGGCTGATCGCCGCGCTGGAGCGGGAGCCGGGGGTCGGGTGCCCGGTGTGCGGGGGGTCTCGGCTGGTGTGGAAGTACGAACTTGATCATGAACCGTCGTCGGGACCGGTGTGCTTCGAGTGCGGGATTCTTGTGCCGCGGCCGGTTCTTTCTGCGGAGGCGTTGGCCTTTGCCAGGCGGGAGCGGTTGCTCATGTCGGCGTGAGCGTAACCGGCGTGAGCCTTGTCAGCGGGGGTGGGGGCGCGTGGGTATGTGCGGCGCGTCGTGGTTGATCGCGCAGTTCCCCGCGCCCCTGGGTAAGTTGGCCTGCCGCCAGCTGGACCGGTGAGGCATGATCGGCGTGGCTCTACGCCCTTATGCCTGCGGGTGCGTTATGGCTTGTCGCGCCCACGCGGCGGAGCCGCCTATCGGTACAGCCCCGCGCCCCCTGGCTGACGACCCATGTGAAGGCGGTTGTAGATCGTCTTCGCGGCAAACACGGGCGCCGCACAGCGTGGTGCGCAATTTTCGCTGGGTCATCTGGCTCTCGAATGCGTCTTGAAGGGAGCGGTGACGCGGAGCGTCAGTTCGCGAAGCTGACGGCCGGTGGTAGCGATGTCGAAACCGGCCAGCGCGGCCGCGTCGGCGGTCGCGGAGTACGCCCCGGAGTCCAGCACGGTGCGCAGCCGCGCGGAGGTCACGTCCTCGACGTAGGAGTGGCCGGCGGCGAGCTGCCGGACCCGGTGAGCGTCCACGTCGTAGCCGATCACGCGCTGCCCCACCTCCGCTGCGCGTACGGCCAGCGGGAGCCCCACATAGCCCTGACCAGCGACGACTATCTGCATGTCAGCTCCTACTCGGTTGTGATGCTTGAATGGACCGTCGTTCCTGATCTGGCAAGGAGATCTGCTGTGCCCCTGGTGTCTGTCGTGATGCCTGTGTACAACTCGGCAACCACCCTCGGCGCAGCCGTCCGATCGGTGCTCACGCAGACCCACAGCGACCTGGAGCTGCTGGTCACCGACGACCGGTCCTCCGACGGCTCCATGGACATGCTGCGCGAGTTCGCCGAGCAGGACGAGCGCGTCCTGCCGGAGTCGGCGCCCGAGCAAGGCGGTGCGGGCCGGGCCCGCAACCTCGCGATCGAGCGGGCCCGCGGGGACTACATCGCCTTCCTCGACAGCGACGACATGTGGCTTCCGGAGAAGACAGAGAAACAGCTCGCCTTCGCCGCGGAAAGTGATGCTCCGCTGACGTTCACCTCGTACTTCAAGATGGATGCCGACTACGACGGCGAGAGCACCGGCTGGGTCCCGAACGGGCGGGTGGTCCGTGCGCGGGAGCACGTGGACTACCGCGCGATGCTGCGCCGGGACTACATCGGCGCCTTGACGGCCATGTACGACCGCAATGTCCTGGGCACGAGGTTGATGCCGGAGATGCGCAAGCGCCAGGACTACGCCCTCTGGCTGTCGATCATGCGGGACGGTGCTGACGCCCGGGGCCTGGCTGAGCCGCTTGCGGTGTACCGGGCCCACCAGGCGGGATCGTTGTCCTCCAACAAGCTGTCGCTGGTGCAATACAACTGGGCCCTGTACCGCGAGCACGAGCGTCTGTCGGTCCCGCGGGCGACACGGGCGCTGACCGGCGCTGTGTGGCAGTCGCTGCGCAACTCGCGCATTTAGCTCCGCGCACGAGCCCGGGGAGCCCGGTGCGCGACCATTACCGGAGGTGCCCGACCAGGCCCCGCCCCGTGGCCGTGCCGCGTGCTCGGGGGCTGGCCCCGGGGGCAGGACTCGGCGGGTCACCGGTGCCGTCGACCGGCTACGCGGCCTGCCATCGGCTGGATCGGTGAGCCGTGATCGCCATGGCTCTACGCCCTTACGTCTGCGGGTGCGTTGTGGCTGATCGCACCCACGCGGCGGAGCCGCATATCAATTCAGCCTCGCGCTCCTTGGGGGTTGTCCCTTCCCTCGACCAAGAGGCGGGAGCCGGCCTCGTGTTTGCCGAACTTGTCGTTCGGGTTCGAGAGAACGCACGTGTCCAGGGAGAGGCAGCCGCAGGCGATGCAGTCTGTAAGGTGGTTTCTCAGGCGGTTGAGCTGGTTGATGCGTTCGTCCAGTTCTGAGCGCCAGGCTTCGGAGAGGCGGGCCCAGTCCTCTCGGGTGGGGGTGCGTTCCTCGGGGAGCTGGGCGAGGGCCTCTCGGATGGTGGCCAGGGGGATGCCCACGCGTTGAGAAGCGCGAACGAAGGCGACACGGCGCAGGGTGTCACGGGTGTAGCGGCGCTGGTTGCCCGGGGTGCGACGGCTGGTGATCAGGCCCTTGGACTCGTAGAAGTGCAGGGCGGAGACGGCGGCGCCGCTGCGGGCCGCGAGCTGGCCGACCGTGAGCTCGTGGATCGTCTCGGGGATCTGGGGCACCCCTCGGAGCGTCTCTGATCGGCTTGGTTTTCCTGGGTGATCCCGGGTGTTCGGGACCGCTCGGAAAACGTGTGACTCGGCCATGGCCATCCTCGGATGGGAGTGGTGTGGGCGTGGCGGTGGAAGCCTGCCCCGAGTCTGGCCCCGTCCGGCTGGTGCCGGGTGGGGATGCCGATTGTGGTCGGTCCCTGCTGCCGTGACCACTGCTGGGTGCGGCGTTTCGGGTGCGTGGGGTTCCGCCCCGCCGGACGCTTTCCACCCGGCGGGGCGCCGGGTGGGGCGGGGACCCTGCGCCGCTTGGTGGGCACAGGGCTTTTCCTCGTGGGGCCGCTCTTGGTGCGGTCCCGTGTCTGGTGCTGGACCCGGCTTTGCCCGTCCAGGTCCTCAACGACCTTGCGGATCACAAAGGTTCCACTGGATCGGTCGAGGCAAGTGGTGTGCTGGAGGATCAGGCCGCGGGCGCCGATCCGCTGCCAGGCAGCGTTGTCCCGGCCGGTGCTGTACCTGCAGGCTTCGTTCGGGCAGGTGGCCCACGCCCAGCCCGCCCGCGCATCGTTCGGCGCTTTGTGGTGGCGGAAGGCGGTCAGGCAGCGGGGGCAGTACTTCGATGTCCCGCGTGGTGGCACGATCACCACCGCGATGCCGTGGGCGGCAGCGGTATGCCGGACGTGGGTGACGATCGCTCCGCGCACCGTCTGGGAGAGGCGCGTGTTGAGGGTGCGGCCCTTGCCGCGGGCTTCCATGTCGCGGAGGTCTTCGAGGTAGATGACGCTCGCCCCGACAGCGATCGCGTGATCGGTCATGAAGCGGGCAGCCGCCTTGGCCAGGGCCGCGTATGGGGATGGGGGCCTGCCGGTCCGGGTCCGGGGTGGGCCGTGGTTCAGCCGGCGCCGGGCGGGGTGTGCGGCAGCTAGAGGAACGCTCGCGGTGGCACGCGGTCCGCTTCCTGCGCGGCCAGCGACGACTCCTGGCGGTGCTGCCCGACACCCGCACACACAGGGCCTCGCGCCGCTCGCGGCTCCCGGCCATGTCCTTGGTCCCGTCAGCTACCAGAGCAACCACCGCCATTGAGTGAAAGCGGCGCTCGCGCCCCACCCACACCACCGGTACCTTCCCGCCCTTCACCCACAGGCGCAACGTGTCCGGATGAACCCCGACCCGACGCCGCTACCGCCAAACGCAGCAACTCCATGCCCCGGACGGTAGGCCCACCCCTCCCACCGAAACCTGTCAACTATGAAGAAACCAGCACGATGTAATGAATTACTACAGAAACCAAAATATAACGCCCCCAGCGTGATACCTACTCGTTGACAGGGCTGCACGGCGCGACCATGCTAAGCAGTTGCTTAGGGCGCTACGGGTGGCGTTCACGGTTACCGAAAGGCCGGGTACATGGCAGAGCCTAGGATCTTCACCTCCGTCGACGAGCTGAAGGCGGCGGTGGGCGAGCAGCTGGAGTACACCGACTGGCTGGAGATCGACCAGAAGCGGATCGATCTGTTCGCGGACGCGACCGGCGACCACCAGTGGATACATGTCGACCCCGGGAAGGCGGCGGCCGGACCGTTCGGGACGACGATCGCGCACGGTTATCTCACCCTGTCGCTGCTGCCGCTGTTCGGACCGCAGCTGATGCGGGTGGAGGGCGTCACCATGGGCGTCAACTACGGCTCCAACAAGGTCCGTTTCCCCGCGCCCGTGCCGGTGGGCTCGCGGGTCCGGTCCACCGCGACGATCACCGGCGTCGAGGAGGTGACGGGCGGCGTGCAGGTGACCGTGGCGTTCGTCGTGGAGCGCGAGGGCGGCGAGAAGCCGGTGTGCGTGGCGGAGTCCGTATCGCGCTACTACGTCTGAGACGCGCTGCTACGGCTCGGAGGGGCCGCTACGAGTCGGAGGGGCGGCTACGACTCGGAGGGCGTCGCGGGCTCCTTGGCCCCGACCATTCTGAGCACGAGGTCGGCATAGAGTGCGCCGACCTCGTCCGGGGTGCGCGGGCCCTGGATGTTGAACCAGCGGGCCACGTCGATGCAGAGGGAGAGGACCGCGAGGGTCGTGCCCTTCACGTCGATCACGTCGAACTCGCCGGCCGCGATCCCGTCCTCGATGATCCCGCGCACCTCGGCGTCGACCTGGCGGCGCAGCCCGACGATCTCGGCGCGGGCCTCGGGGCCGAGGGCGTCCAGTTCGTACTGCACGACCCGCGCGGTGGTGCGCCGCCCTGCGTGCCAGCGGACGAAGGAGCTCACCGCGTCGGCGAGCCGCTCGGCGGCGCTGCCCTCGCGGCGTGCCGCGGTGCGCAGGATGTCCAGCGCCTTGTCGTGGCCGATGCGGCTGATGCGGTGGAGCAGTTCCTCTTTGGTCTTGTAGTGGATGTAGAGCGCGGCCGGGCTCATCCCGGCGCGGCCCGCGATGTCCCGGGTGGTGGTCGCGTGGTAGCCGCGCTCGGCGAAGGCCTCCACCGCGGCCACCAGCAGGCGCCGGGCCGCTTCCGGGGTGACCTCGCCCCACGGCTCCAGGTCGCCGCCGGTTCTCTCCTCGGCCGTAGTCATCGCTCGCTCGCCCCTCTCGGTCCAGGAGTTCCCACCATACCGCCGAAGGTGAGCGGGCGCTTAGAGTCCCCGTTCAGAGGGTTAGAATGGGTGGTTTCAGAGCTGCTCCACGGGCCGCGGCCCCTCTCAGCCCCTCCAGCCCCTCCATGGGCTACAGCTTCTCGAAGGGGTCGTGCTCGGCGAGCAGCTTCTCCAGCCGGGCCTGGTCGACGCGGCTGACGATCTGGCCCGCCTCCTGCCGGTCGCGGATGACCTTGGCGAGGGTGAAGCAGGAGGTCACCAGGTACAGGACGGCGATCGCCAGGAACGCCCGCACCCAGGCGTCGGCGTTCAGCCGGTAGATGCCGACGGCGGTCGCGGTCATGGCGACCGCGAAGGACGCGACGGCCTGGCCGTAGAAGGCGGCCGTGCTCTGCTGCTTGACGGAGGTGTCGGTCATGGCACCAGCATCGGCGGACGTGGCCCGCGCCACATCCGTGCGGATACTCAGACCGGTACTCAGGCGGCGGGCAGCCGTCAGGCGGGGGCGGTCGGTCCGGTGCCGTCAGAAAGCCGAGACCCCGGTCAGGGCGCGGCCGATGAGGAGCTTCTGGATCTGGCTGGTGCCCTCATAGAGGGTCATCACCCGGGCGTCGCGCAGGAGTTTGCCCGCCGGGTACTCGTCGATGTAGCCGTAGCCGCCGAACACCTGGAGGGCGTTGCTCGCGGCACGGACGGCCGCCTCGGAGGCGAAGAGCTTGGCCTTGGAGGACTCCACGGCGAACGGCAGGCCACGGTCGATCAGTGAGGCGACCCGCCAGGTCAGCAGCCTGGCCGCGTCCACGTCGACGGCTATGTCGCTGATCAGCTCCTGCACCAGCTGGTGGTGGGCGATGGGCCTGCCGAACTGCTCGCGCTCGCCCGCGTATCCGACGGCCGCGTCGAGCGCCGCCTGCGCTATGCCGACACAGCCCGCGGCCACCGACATCCGCCCCTTGGCGAGTGCCGACATGGCGACCGAGAAGCCCTTGCCCTCCTCGCCGAGCAGCGCGGAGGCGGGCACCCGCACATCCTGGAGGACCAGTTCGGCGGTGGCCTGGCCACGTAGGCCGAGCTTGCCGTGGATGGCGCGGCGGGTGAGTCCGGGGCTGGTGGCGGGCACCAGGAAGGCGGAGACGCCGCGGTGGCCGGGGGCGTCGGTGGAGCGGGCGAAGAGCAGCACGACATCGGCCCAGGTGCCGTTGGTGATGAACATCTTGGTGCCGTTGATGACGTAGTCCCCGCCGTCGCGCACCGCCCGGGTGGTCAGATTTCCGGCGTCGGAGCCGGTGCCCGGCTCGGTGAGGCCGAAGCAGCCGACGTATTCGCCGGAGGTCAGCCCGGGCAGCCAGCGGCGCTTCTGCTCCTCGCTCCCCCACCCGGCGACGGTCTTGGCGACCAGGCCGAGGGAGACGGACACGATGCCGCGCACCGAGGAGTCGCCGCGCCCCAGTTCCTCCGTGACCAGGCAGTACGCGAGATGGTCGCCGCCGCTGCCGCCGTAGTCCTCGTCGATGGTCAGCCCGAGGAAGCCGACCGCGCCGAGTTTCTTCACGATCGACCGGTCGACACTCTCGGCGCGGTCCCATGCGGCGGCGTGCGGGGCGATCTCGCGCGCCACGAAGTCCCGGGCCAGGCGCTGTACGGCGCGCTGCTCCTCGCCGAGTTCCCAGTCGGCCACGGCGCCGCCTCCGTCCGCGTTTTAATTAGCACTGCTAGTTTCTGTTGCCCGCCCTACTATGTGCGCCATGGCACGCCCGCGCAAGCCCCTGCTGAGCACCGACCGCATCGTCGAGACGGCCCGGGAGCTGGTGGACGCGGAGGGCCTGGCGGCGGTCTCCACCCGACGGCTGGCCGCCGAGTTGGGGGTGAGCGGGCCCTCGCTCTACAACCACTTCGCCACCAAGGACGAGATCCTGGAGGCGGTCGCCGACTCGGTCAGCGCTCAGGTCGACCTGTCGATGTTCGAGGGCGGCTCGGACTGGCGGACCGGGCTGCACGCCTGGGCGGTCTCCTACCGGGCCGCCCTGCGCGACCATCCGAACATCGTTCCGGTCCTGGCCCGCGGCCCCGGGCGCCGCCCCGCCGCGCTGCGCCTCGCCGACGCCGTCTACGGCGCGATGGTCCGGGCCGGCTGGCCGCCCGCCCACGCCACCTCCATCGGCGCGCTGATGCGGTACTTCATCATGGGCTCGGCGCTGGGCTCGTTCGCCGGGGGCTTCGTCGACGACGCGAGCGCCTACGACCCCGCCGACTATCCGCACCTCGGGCAGGCCCATCTCCTCTCCGAGCAGCAGGAGAAAATCGACGAACGGGCCTTCGACACGGGGCTGACCGCGCTGCTGGACGGGCTGTCGCAGCAGTACGAGCAGGTCGCGCGGCGCGGATAGCACGGCGCGGGTAGTACGGCACGGGCAGCAGGGCACGGTTAGCGGAGTCCGCCCCGTGGAACCGGGTCCTCCCGCCGTCACTCGTCCAGTTCGGGAAGCCGGTTCGGGGACGGGCAGATGCGGTCGCCGTACTGGTCGAAGACGAAGAGGTGCGCGACGTCGACGAGCAGCGGGATGTGCATGCCCTGCCGGAGCCGGATGTCGGGGGTGGTGCGCACCACCAGGTCACCGGCCGGGCTCCCCTCCGACGTCACCGTTGCCGTCCCGGTCGTGTCCGTGCCGTCGGTGTCCGGCCGGTCGAGGACCATCACGGGACCGGCGCGCAAAGCGCCCGTACGCTCCCGGAGGCGCTCCAGCACGCCCGGTGTCTCGCGGCGCCGCCGCCGCGGCGGGCGCGGTCCCGGACGCGGGGCCTCCAACTCCGGTACGACGGCCGGGTGGGAGCCGGTGCTGAGATGGACGAGGACCTCGTGGCCCTGGAACTCGACCTGCTCGACGAGGCCGGTGAGCAGCACCTCCCCCGGGCGCGCCGCTGCGGGCTTGGCGATGCGGACCGCCTCGGAGCGCAGGCCGACGATCACCTCGCGGCCCTGCTGGACACGGAGCAACTGGTGGTCCAGGGAGAGCGGTTCGGGCAGCCGGAGGAACTGCTTGCCGAGGCTGATGGTCATCGCCCCGTCGAGCGGGGCGCGCACCAGGCCGCGCAGCAGGTTGATGCGCGGGGTGCCGACGAAGGCGGCGACGAAGACGTTGCGGGGCAGTGCGTAGACGGCGCGCGGGGTGTCGACCTGCTGGAGCAGCCCGCCGCGCAGCACGGCGACCCGGTCGCCGAGCGACATCGCCTCGGACTGGTCGTGGGTGACGTACACCGTGGTGACGCCCAGGTCCCGGGTGAGCCGGGAGATCTCGGCGCGCAGATGGTTGCGGAGTTTGGCGTCGAGGTTGGACAGCGGTTCGTCCATCAGGAAGGCCGAGGGGTGGCGGGCGATCGCGCGGCCCATCGCGACGCGCTGGCGTTCGCCGCCGGAGAGCTGGCCGGGCAGGCGTTCGAGGAGATCGTCGATGCCCAGCATGCGGGCGGTGGCGTCGACACGGCCGCGGTGGTCGCCGCCGGGGTTTCCGATGCGCAGCGGGAAGCCGATGTTGTCGCGGGTCGTCATGTTCGGGTAGAGGGCGAAGTTCTGGAACACCATGGCGATGTCCCGCCCGGACGGGGGCAGATCGTTGGCGTACTCCCCGTCGAGCAGCAGCCGTCCCTCGGTGATCTCCTCCAGCCCGGCGATCATCCTGAGCACGGTGGACTTGCCGCAGCCGGAGGGACCGAGCAGGACCAGGAACTCCCCGGGCGCGATGTCCAGGGACAGCCGGTCCACGACGTGGGGGCCGCCTCGGGTGTAGGTCTTGCTGACGTCGTACAGGGAGATGGCGCGTGTCATGACGGGTGCCCCCGGGGGCTCACTGGCGCTGGTGCTCCAAGGTCGGATGTCCCGCCGGGATCCAACGGGACCGGTGGTCACGGAAGTTAACGGAATGTATGCGTGTGGGGGAAGGGATGTGACAGGATCCGACGCTCCGCTCCGCTTCAGGCGGAAACGGACGTTCACGTTCATGTTGTCGGGGGTGCCCCGTCGTCACCGTGCCGTGGCGAGTGAGGTGACTTCGACCGGTACGCCGTTGAGGACCGCGTTGCCCGACAGGGGGTCGAGGAGGCTGCCGTCGAGGAGCTGGTTGACATTGACGCCGGGGGTGCGGGAGGCGTGGGTGAGGCGGGTGCCGGGGCGGTCGTGGCCCCAGCCGTGCGGCAGGCTCACCACTCCGGGCCGGACGCCGTCGGTGATCTCGGCGGGCGCGACCACCTCTCCCCCGGCGCCCTTCACCCGTACGTCCGTGCCGTCGCGCACACCGAGCCGCTCGGCGTCCTCGGGGTGGATGTGCAGGGTGCAGCGGTTGGAACCGCCGGTGAGGACGGGCACGTTGTGCATCCAGCTGTTGTTGGAGCGCAGATGGCGGCGGCCGACGAGGACGAGCCCGGCGGGGCGGTGGAGCAGGGCCTGGCGCAGGCGCGGAAGGTCCGCGGCGATGGGTTCGGGAAGCAGCTCGATCCTGCCGCTGCGGGTTTTCAGGGGCTGGGGCAGGCGCGGGGCCAGCGGGCCGAGGTCGATGCCGTGCGGGTGGGCGAGCAGCTTCTGAAGGGTCAGCCCGTCGGGCCGTGCGCCGAAGCCGTCGCCGTAGGGGCCGAGGCGCAGCATCATGTCGAGCCGCCGTTCGGGGCCGGTCTCGCCGGTGAGCTGGGCGGTCAGGTCACGGGGGTCGCGGCCGTGGACGGGTGAGTGCGGCTCGCGGACGGCCTTGCCGAGGGTCTGGTCGACGACCATGGCGTCCACGGCGGCGGGGTCGGCGCCGTCCATGCCGGTCACCGCCAGGACGAGGCGGGCCAGGATCTCCGACTCGGCCATCCTGCCGGGTTCCGGGGAGATGGCCGGGCGGGTGTAGCGGACCTGGTTGCGTACGGCGAGGGTGTTGAGGGCGAAGTCGTGGTGCGGGCTCTGTGAGGGCGGCGGCGGGGGCAGGACGACATCGGCGTGGCGGGAGGTCTCGTTGAGGTACGGGTCGACGCTCACCATGAAGTCGAGGGAGTCCAGGGCCTTGTCGAGGCGGGCGCCGTCGGGCACGGAGAGCACCGGGTTGGCGGCGATCGCGATGAGGGCGCGGACCTGTGCGCCCTCGGCGGTCGCCGTGTCGATCTCCTCGGCGAGCACGGAGATCGGCAACTCGCCCTTGGCCTCGGGGTGTTGCCGGACCCGGGAGTGCCAGCGGCCGAGCTGGAAGCCGTGGCCGGGGCCCGCGGGGCGGGGGGTGCGGTCGGTGGCCGCCTGCGGGAAGAGGGCGCCGCCGGGGCGGTCGAGGTTGCCGGTGAGGATGTTGAGGACGTCCACCAGCCAGCTCGCGAGCGTGCCGTGCGGGACGGTGCAGCTGCCGATGCGGGCGTAGACGGCGGCGGTGGGGGCGGCGGCCAGTTCACGGGCCAGGGTGCGGATGGTGGCGGCGTCCACGTCGCAGGCCGGGGCCACCGCTTCCGGGGTGAAGTCCCGCAGGGCGTCCTCGAGTTCGGGCAGGTCCTGGACATGGGGGGCGAGCCGGCCGAGATCGGTGAGGTGCTCGGCGAACAGGGTGTTCGCCATCGCCGCGAGCAGCAGCGCGTCGGCGCCGGGGCGGATCGCGATGTGCCGGTCGGCGAGGCGGGCGGTACGGGTGCGGCGCGGGTCCACGACGGTGAGTCGGCCGCCGCGCGCCTTGATCGCCTTGAGCTTGCCCGGGAAGTCGGGGGCGGTGCAGAGACTGCCGTTGGATTCCAGGGGGTTGGCGCCGATGAGGAGCAGGTGGTCGGTGTGGTCCAGGTCGGGCACGGGGATGGCGTTCGCATCGCCGAACAGCAGGCCGCTGGAGACGTGTTTGGGCATCTGGTCGACCGTGGACGCGGTGAACACGCTGCGGGTGCGGAGGGCTGCCAGCAGGACGGGTGGGTAGAGGGCGCCGGCCATGGTGTGGACGTTGGGGTTGCCCAGGACGACGGCGATGGCGTCGGCGCCGTGCGCTGCCGCTATGGGGCGGATTCCTGCGGCTACGGCTTCGAAGGCCTCTTCCCAAGTGGCCTCGCGCAACTCGCCGTCCTTGCGGAGGAGGGGGTTGCGCAGGCGGTCGGGGTCGGTGTCGAGGGTGGGGAAGGCGGCGCCCTTCGGGCAGATGAAGCCGTGGCTGAAGACGTCGTTCTTGTCGCCGCGAGCTGTGGCTACTTTGGCGGGGGCGCCTGCCTCGTCTTGAGCCGTGATGGTCAGGACCAGGCCGCAGGTTGCTTCGCAAAGCGGGCAGATCCGCAGGGCGGTGCGGGTGCTGGTCGTGCTGGACATGGGTCCTCCCCCAGGGTGGCGGCCACTTTGGCACTCTGCGGGGCGACGATACCGACCGGTTGGGATGGTGGGGAGGGTGCCACCTGAAGTACTTCGGCGGGTGCGGCGCCGTCGTGGCTTGTCGCTCCCCCAAGCTCTCAGCTTCGTTCGAGCAGGGAGGTACCCCCATCGCGGCGGAGCCGCATATCGGCACAGCCCCGCGCCCCCAAACAGGTCGGCGAGCTGCGCGTCAGTTGTAAGGCTCGCCGGGGTTTCCGCGTACCCCTACATGCGCGTGGTTCAGTCCAGAACTCGGGCCAAGTACGCCCGTAGGATCTCCCGGGTCTCTTGGATGATCTTCGGGTCTCCTTCCGGGGAGACGCGGAAGGAGAGGTGGACCAAGGTGTCGGCTGTTTCCACTGCTACCAGGAACATGCGGCGGAGGTCTTCGTCGGGGGTGCGGTTCAGGTAGGCGGCCAAGAGGTCGCCCAGGCGGTCGGCTACTCGGGTGTTGGGTTCCGTGGAGCGGTCGCCGACCGGGATCTGGTTGCCGAAGTCGACCAGGGAGAAGCCGGGCGCGGTGCGTTTCATGGCCAGGTACTCGTCCAGCACGGCGTCCATCGCCGCGCGCCAGTCGCCCTTGCCCGCCCCCTTCAGCCGCTCCGTGACGCGTTCCGTGTAGCGCTCCAGATTGCGCTGGGCGAGCGCGTCGGCCATCGCGCGTTTGTTGCCGAAGAAGCGGTAGACCGAGCCGATGGGCACACCGGCGCGCGCGGCGACGGTGCGGGTGCTGAGGGCCTCGTAGCCGACCTCGTCGAGGAGGTCGGCGCAGGCGTCGAGGATCCGGGTGAGCCGTTCCGCACTGCGCTTCTGTACGGGCGCGCGCCGCAGCGGGGCAGTCGGGGGCAGGGGCTTCACGATGCCGTTCCCACGAGTGTGCATGTCGGTCAAGTTACCCGTGACGGCCGCGCATGTGGGGGCGTCGGCGCTCGTCAGGGCGGTTGTGATGCGCGTCATGCCACCGCGGCCACCCTGCGCACCGGCTGCCGTACGCGCCGTACCGGTGCCGCCGCCGTGAGACCCGCCGTACCGCCCGAGCCGGTGGCCGCGTTCCCCGGCGTCGGCTGCTGGGTCGCGGACTCCGTGATGTCGGCGGTGCTCTGCACCGGCTTGCCGTGCACCGCCCACACGGTGCCGTCGTCGGCGTAGAGGCGCGCGGTGAGATGATGCGTGCCGCGCGGGACGATGCCCGCTGCCAGCCGATGGCGGGCGGTGCGCAGGCGGGCGACGACGGCACCGTCCAGGTAGAGATAGGCGAGGCCGCGGCCCCGAACCGCCCGGGGGCGGGTGCCGGCGGGCGAGAAGCGGAAGTGGCGGACGGTCAGCCGTACGTCCCAGCTGTTGCCGATGTCCGGGGCGACCTCGATCTCGACCTCCGGCGCGTTGTCCTTGCCCACTTGACGGTAGTGCCGCCCCTGTTCGTCAGTGCGGTCGAGGAGCTTGCCCACCGGGGAGGGCGAGGCTCCGTTCATTCTCCCGTGCACCTCGCCGGAACCGCAGCCCGCCGATCCGGCCAGCACCAGGACACAGACCGCGAGCACGACGAGAGGTCCGTGCGTCCACGACATGTCCGCGAGCCTAGTGACACCGGCCGGGCGGCCAAATCCCCCTGGAGTCTTGGTCCGGTCCTCCTGGAAGAGGAGGTCGCGGCGGGTGTCGTAGTCCTGGTGGGGGGCTCGTCGGGGGCGGGGGGCGTCCCGTCGTGCTCCGTAGTGCCTCTTGCGGCTCCGTACACCCCAATCCTATGGTGATGCATAGGAATGAGGGATGGGGATCGGACGTCAGGACGTACGTACGGCTGCGAAGGAGCGAGCATGAGCGGGGACGCAAGGAAGACCGCCGAGGGGCTGGCCTATCTGTCCGGTTTCGGCAATGAGCACAGCTCCGAGGCGGTGCCCCGAGCGCTCCCCGATGGGCGCAACTCGCCCCAGCGCGCGCCCCTCGGGCTGTACGCGGAGCAGCTCAGCGGTACGGCGTTCACCGAGCCGCGGGCGCACAACCGGCGCTCGTGGCTGTACCGGATCCGCCCCTCGGCCGCCCACCCGGCGTTCACCCGCACCGGCAACGGCACGCTGCGCACGGCGCCGTTCACCGAGTCGGTGCCCGACCCCAACCGGCTGCGTTGGAACCCCCTGCCGGAACCGGCGCCGGGGACGGACTTCCTGGGCGGCCTGTGGACGCTCGGCGGCAACGGTGACGCCGCCCAGCGCACCGGTGTCGCCGTGCACCTGTATCACGCGAACGCGGACATGGACCGGGTCTTCAGCGACGCCGACGGCGAGCTGCTGATCGTCCCGGAGCGCGGCGGGCTGCTGCTGTGCACCGAGTTCGGGCTGCTGCACGCCGGTCCGGGCGAGGTGGCGCTGATCCCGCGCGGGGTGCGGTTCCGGGTGGAGCTGCCGGACGACGGCGACGGCGCCGCCGCCCGGGGATACGTCTGCGAGAACTACGGCGCCCCCTTCCGGCTGCCCGACCTCGGCCCCATCGGCGCCAACGGCCTCGCCGCCGCCCGTGACTTCCGGGCGCCGATCGCAGCGTACGAGGATGTCGAGGGGCCGGTGGAGGTGGTCACCAAGTTCTGCGGCAACCTCTGGACGGCGATGTACGGCCACTCGCCGCTCGACGTGGTCGCCTGGCACGGCAATCTCGTGCCGTACGTCTACGACCTGCGCCGTTTCAACGTCATCGGCTCGATCTCGTACGACCACCCGGACCCGTCGATCTTCACGGTGCTGACGTCGCCGTCCGACACACCGGGGCTCGCGGGGGTCGACTTCGTCGTGTTCGCGCCGCGCTGGCTGGTCGGCGAGGACACCTTCCGGCCGCCGTACTTCCACCGGAACGTGATGAGCGAGTACATGGGGCTCGTCGAGGGCGCCTACGACGCGAAGACGGCCGGTGAGGGCGGCTTCGTGCCGGGCGGCGGCTCGCTGCACAACATGATGTCGTCGCACGGCCCGGACCGGGAGACGTTCGAGCGGGCGAGCGCCGCCGAGCTGCGGCCGCAGAAGGTCGACGACGGTCTGGCGTTCATGTTCGAGACCCGCTGGCCGCTGACCGTCACCGCACAGGCGGCGGGCGCGGAACACCTCCAGCGGGACTACGACGCGGTGTGGAGGGGCCTTGAGCGGCACTTCAGGCCCTTGCACTGAGGAACGACCGCCCGGTACGGATGGGCCCGTGACCTCCTTCGCCCCCGATTCGATCGTCCTGAACCGCAAGCTGCCGCTCTGGTACCAGGTGTCACAGTCCCTGCGCGCCTCCATACTCGGCCGCTCCGTCCAGGACCCGCTGCGCCTGCCCACCGAGGAGCAGTTGGCGGGGCACTACGGCGTGAGCGTGCTGACCATGCGGCAGGCGCTGAAGGAGCTGGAGGAGGAGGGGCTGATCAGCAGGCACCGGCGGCGCGGGACGTTCATCGAGCCGGGCTCGCGGGCGGCCGCGCCGGTACGGCTGCTGGGGTCGGTCGACGCGATCGTGGCGCAGCAGTCCGGCATGACCACCGAACTGCTGGAGCGAGGCAGCGTGCCGCCGCCCGGTGAACTCGCCGAGCACTTCCCGGACCTGGCCGAGGTGGTGACGTACCACCGGCTGCGCTGCGACGAGAAGTCCGGCGAGCCGACCAACCACGCCCGCAACTGGGTCCGTCCGGAGCTGGCGGCCCGTATCGACCTCGACGACCTGCTGCGCTGGCCGATGACGAAGGTGCTGCGCGATGTCGTCGGCGTCGCGATCAGCCGTATCACCGACACCGTGCAGGCGCGCCTGGCCGACCCGGAGACGGCGCGGCTGCTGCGGGTCCCGCTGCTCAGCCCGATCCTGCACTACACCGGGATCACCTACGACGCCGCAGGACGTGTGCTGGACGTGGCGGTCATCCACTACCGCGGCGACCGTTTCTCCTTCTCGGTCACGCTGGAGACGACCTGACCCGCGGCCGACGCCGTCCGGACCGCTGTCGGCGGCAGGCCGTACGATGCCCAGCGTGACGCACGACGACGCTCCGCTGCTCGCGGACCTCATGCCGTGGTCCGTCGCACCGCCGCGGCTCGGCCGGGGGTGGCCGGCGGCCCCCGACGCGGCGTCCCTGAAGGCCCGCTGGGACGCCCTCCTCAAGGCCGAGGGCCCCGACCGCGAGGCCCTGTTCGAGCCGACGCGCTCCCGCACCCCGCACTCGGCGGTCGCCCAGTTGCCGGGACAGCCCAGCGGCACCGAGAAACTGATCCGGGCCACCGGTCCCTGCCCCGAGCCGGTACGCGTGCTGCTCGCGCCCTTCGACGAGCAGTGGCTGATTCCCGATCACCGGCTGATCGACACCGCCCGGCCGGAGCTGTGGCGGGTGGCGGACGAGCGGCAGGTGTTCGTCGTGGAGACCGGGGCGGGTGCAGGGGCTGGGGCGGGTACGGGTGCAGGGGCGGGGGCGCAGACCGAGATGCCGCTGCTCGCGACCTCGCTGCTGCCGATGCTGCGCGCCGGGCGCGTACGCCCCCTGTACCGCCGCCCCGGCGGCGCGGAGCCGAATCTGGCACCGGGCCTCCTGACCCACCTCGGCAGCCGCCTCGGCACCGAGCCCGACGCGGTCGACGTGCTGGCCTGGATCCTGATCGCCGTGCGCCCCGACCTCACCGTGCCGCTCACCGCGGACCCCGAGCGCTGGGCGCGCGGCGTCGAGGCGGGCCGCCGGATCCTGTGGCTGCTGCGCCGCGACGGCGAACGCCCGCGACTCCCCGGCGGCCGCCGCCCCTACGTCCGCGCCCCGCTCCCACGGCTCCCCCGCACCCTGGGCTACGACCCCGAGGAGGAGACCCTGTACCTGGACGAGGGCCGCATCTCCCCGGTCCCGGCGGCGGCCTGGAACTTCGAGCTGAACGGCTCACGGATCCTGGACCACTGGTTCACCTCCCGCACGGCGGACCCCACCCCGGACACCCTGTCGACGATCCGCCCGACGACCTGGCCCCAGCCCTGGACCTCAGAACTCCTGGAACTGATCACAATCCTGGCCCTGCTGTCCGATATCCCGATCCTGACGACGGAACCCCCGGACCCGACCCCGATGACAGCCACCGCCCTCCACCACGCAGCGGTCCTCCCGCCCCCACCCCCGACCCGCAAACCCGCCACAGTCCTGAACCACCACGAGGAAGGCCCAGAAGGCCAGTTCACCCTCCTGTAGGAGACTTCGGGGGCTTCAAGCCAAGGGCCAGCATCCCCACCCAAGGGGCGCGGGGCTGTACCAATATGCGGCTCCGCCGCGATGGGGGTACCTCCCTGCTCGAACGAAGTTGAGAGCTTGGGGGAGCGACCAGCCCCCACAGCGCCGCACCCACCCCAACAACCCCACCCCAAGGGATGATCCGCCCATGGATAGCCTCCCCCTGCCCTTGGAGGGCATCACCGTAGTCACCGCAGAACAAGCGGTAGCCGCCCCCTTCGCCACAAGGCAACTCGCAGATCTGGGCGCCCGAGTGATCAAACTCGAAAGAGTGGACGGCGGCGACTTCGCAAGAACCTATGACACCGCAGCGGGCGGCATGGCCTCGCACTTCGTCTGGTGCAACCGCGGCAAGGAGTCCCTCGCGGTGGACCTCAAGGACCCCCGCGGCCTGGCGATCGCGCGGCAACTGATCGCCGGCGCGGACGTGTTCGTACAGAACCTGGCCCAGGGAGCCGCCGCCCGCCTGGGCCTCGACGCGGCCACCCTCTGCGCGGCGCACCCGCGGCTGATCGCCGTGGACATCTCGGGGTACGGCCCGATGGGACCGTACGCAAAGAAGCGGGCCTACGACATGCTGGTGCAGTGCGAGGCGGGCCTGGTGTCGGTGACCGGGACGCCGAAGGAGCCGGTCAAGGCGGGGATCCCGGCGGCGGACATCGCGGCGGCCATGTACGCGTTCTCCGGTGTGCTCGCGGCGCTGGTACGGCGTGCGGCAACCGGGCGGGGCGGGCCGGTGGAGGTGTCGATGCTGGATTCGCTCACCGAGTGGATGGGGCATCCCCTGCACCATGCGATGCACGGTGGGACGTCCCCGGCGCGCACGGGGCTCGCGCACGCGGTCATCGCACCGTACGACGCGTACCCCACGGCCGACGGCGCGAAGGTGCTGCTGTCGGTGCAGAACGACCGTGAGTGGCGCCGGCTCGCCGAACAGGTTCTGGGAAGGCCGGAGTTGGCAACGGACCCGGAGTTCGCGACGAATGCCGCGCGGGTCGCGAACCGGGAGCGTACGGACGCGCTGGTGGCGCGGGCGCTGGGCGCGCTGGACGCGGACGAGGCGGTGGCGCGGCTGGAGACGGCGGAGCTCGCGTGCGCACGGCTGAGGGACGTACGGGAGGTGGCGGCGCACCCTCAGCTGGCGGCCCGGGAGCGGTGGCGGGAGGTGGATACGCCGGTGGGGCCGCTGAGGGCGTTGCTGCCCCCGATCACATTGCCGGGCGGGGACGAGGCACGGATGGGTGATGTGCCCGCGCTCGGCCGGCACACCGGGGCGCTGCTGCGAGCCGTGGGGATGACGGACGACGAGATCGCAGCGTTGCGCCGGGACGGTGTGGTGGCCTGAGCGCGGGCCTCAGGGTTCGACTGCGGGCGGCCGTGCGGCTGCCGGAGGCTCAGTTGCCGCCGAACAGCGTACGGCGCAGCCGGCGCAGCGGTGCGAACAGCGAGACGCGGCGCACGCGCACGTTCCTGTCGCTGCGGGCGTGCGTGGTGTCACGCGTGGTCAGCTCAAGCATCAGGGACGTGGCCTCGGCCGTCTCGCGCTGTGGCACGGCGGGTCCGGCCAGCACTGACAGATGACGGTCGAGGCGCGAACTGGTCGCACTGCTACCGCAGGTGATCGCAGGGACCCTGGCCCTGCTGCGCATTGTTATCTGATCCATGTCACTCCCCACCCGTACGAGTCCACCCGGCCCGGGCAGGTTAACCCTATCGTCCCGTTGGGGCACTCGTGTATCTCGGCCACATGATTCACCTACCCAGTAAGGGGATTGACCATTACTCTCCGAATCCAACCGATTTCAAGGCGAGTTGGACAATTGGTTGTGTGGTGGGCTGTGCCGATCCCCCGTCGGGTTCCACGGTGACGGCGAGTGACGTGGCCGATCTTACGAGACCTGATGCAATCAGGGGCGTGTCGGAGCTGAACAGGCCGAGGGAGCGCGGCTGTGCGCCGGGGCGCATCAGCCAGAGCTGGCGCACTCGTCCGCTGGGCGGTGCGCCGTATCCGCTGAGGGTGACGACGGCGTCTCCCTGTGACGCGGAGGCGATCACCCCGATGGTGTGGCCCTGGGCGTCGCGTCCGGTGGCGGCGCGCGCGTCGGAGGCGGCGAGCACCCGGGCGATGTCGCGCGACCGGTCCCGCTCGGCGTCGAGCTGGTCCCGGGTGTGGCCGGCCTGTACGGCGAAGAGCGCGGCGACCACCAGCGCGGCGGCGGCCGTGGCGGTCGCGAAGGGCACGAAGACCGGGATACGGCGGCGCTCCGGAATACGCGGCGGCGGCTGGGCGCCCCAGACGTGCGGCGGCAGCTGGGTGGTGCGGGTGCCGCGGGCCGGGTCGGGCCGGGCGGGTTCCTGCGCGGTGATGCGGACCGCGGCGAGCACCCTCTCGCGCATCGCCGGGGGCGCGGGCACGGCGGCGGACCAGGCGAGCCTGGCCGCGTCCTCGGACAGGGCGCGCACCTCGGCGGCGCAGCGGTCGCAGTTCGCGAGATGTCGTTCGAAGCGCACGCGTTCGGCCGGTTCCAGGGCGTCGAGGGCGTAGGGGGCGGCCAGCGAGTGCGGATCCTCGCGGCGGATCAGTCGGCCGAGCAGGCTCATACGGCGCCTCCCAGGCATTCGCGCATCCGCGTGAGTCCGTCGCGCATCCGCGTCTTGACCGTGCCGAGCGGCAGGGAGAGCCGTTCGGCCACTTCACGGTACGTATAGCCGTCGTAGTAGGCGAGGGTCACGGACTGGCGCTGGAGGGCGGTGAGCCGGTCGAGACAGCGGCGCACCCACTCGCGTTCCAGACCCGCCTCGACCTCCTCGGTGACCTGGTCGAAGGCGGGGTGGTGGGCTCGGCGGGCCTCGCGTTGCTCGCGTTCGCCGGCCGCGCGGGCGCTGCGCACCCGGTCCACCGCCCGGCGGTGGGCGAGGGTGAGGACCCAGGACAGCGCACTGCCCCGGGCCGGGTCGAACTTCGGTGCGGAGCGCCAGAGTTCGAGGAGGACCTCCTGGGCGACCTCCTCGGACTGGGCGGCGTCGCGCACCACCCGCCGTACGAGACCGAACACCGGCCCGGACACCAGTCCGTAGAGTTCCTCGAACGCCTTCTGGTCACCCCCCGCCACGAGGACGAGCAGGTCGTCGGCCTCCACTCGGTTCCCCTCTCCAGGCCCGCATGGGCCCCGTCCTGTCACACCAGGCATTCGCACCGAACGCACCTCCGGACGGAGTTACGGACCAGCGTGCCGAAAACGCGGGTCCGGCGGGCAGGAAAGAATTTTTTCGAGTCGACCAATCCGCCGCGGCGGTCCGCTCCGTATACCCGTCCGTCAGACGCAAGTCGGCACTGAGAACGGACAGCAGGGACGGGACGGCATGACAACTGACTCCAGGAGCGGCGCGACGCGGCGTGGCCTCGTGACCCTCATCTGCGGTGCGCTGGCCGCCGGGGGGCTCGCGGCCGCCGGCGTCGCCACGCTGGAACCGGGGGCGGCCTCCGCCTCCAGCCACCGGGAGGCCCCGCTGATCTCGGGGACCCCGCAGTACGACAACACCGATGTGTACGCGTTCGTCAGCCCGGACAAGCCGGACACGACGACGATCATCGCCGACTGGATCCCCTTCGAGGAGCCGGCCGGCGGTCCGAACTTCTACACGTTCGCGGACGACGCCCAGTACGACATCCACATCGACAACAACGGTGACGCGCAGGGCGAACTGCTGTTCCGCTACACGTTCAAGACGCACGTCAAGAACAAGAACACCTTCCTCTACAACACGGGCGCGGTCACCAGCCTCGCCGACCCCGACCTCAACGTCACACAGACGTACGACATCGACCTGATCAAGCTGCACAACCAGAAGGTCGTGTACAAGACGAAGCTCGCCGACAACGTGCCGGTCGCGCCGTCGAACGTGGGCAAGGCGTCGATGCCGGACTACGGCACACTGCGCGACCAGGCCGTCCACAAGCTGGCGGGCGGCTCGACGACGTTCGCCGGCCAGGCCGACGACCCGTTCTTCCTGGACCTGCGGGTCTTCGACCTGCTCTACGGCGGGAACCTCTCGGAGGTCGGCCGGGACACCCTCAAGGGTTACAACGTCAACTCCATCGCCCTCCAGGTGCCCACCGACATGATCCGCGAGTCCAAGAAGCAGCCGGTCGTGGGCATCTGGTCGACGACCCAGCGCCGTAACGCCAAGGGCTACTACGAGCAGGTGTCGCGGCTGGGCAACCCGCTGGTCAACGAGGTCGTCAACCCGCAGAAGGACAAGGACAGGTTCAACGCGTCCTCGCCCTGGTACGACGCGCAGTTCCTCAAGAACGTCACCAACCCGGAGCTGCCGAAGCTCATCGAGTCGATCTACAAGATCAAGGCGCCCTCAGAGCCGCGCAACGACCTGGTCGATGTGTTCCTCAAGGGTGTGAAGGGCCTCAACCAGCCGCCGCGCGTACGAGCGGCGGAGGAGCTGCGGCTCAACACCTCGATCAAGCCCACCGCCAAGCCGAAGCGGCTCGGTGTCCTCGACGGCGACAACGCGGGCTTCCCGAACGGCCGCCGGCTCACCGACGACGTGGTCGACGAGGCGCTCCAGGTGATGGAAGGCGAGCTGGTCGGTGCCAAGAACGACCTCGGTGACGCGGTGAATTACAACGACAAGAACTTCGGGAAGTCCTTCCCGTACCTGGCCCAGCCGGAGTCCGGTTCGCGCGGCCCGCTCGCCAAGGGCACGAGCGGCAACGCCGATGTGCGCAGCCAGCTGGGCGACGCGCTCCAGCCGGCCGGTTCGTCCTCCGGTTCCTCGAACACGACGCTCATCGCCGCCTCGGCGGCCTCGGGAGCGGCGGGCATCCTGCTGATCGGCACGGGCGTCGCCTGGTGGCGCCGCCGTATGAGCCGTCCGTACTGACCCCGGCCCACCCCACCGACAGGCGCGGCCCGCTCAGCAACCCCCCACGCTGCGGGCCGCGCCGCCGGTGCCGGGACCGGCACCGGCACCGATGCACCACACCCAGATGCACCACACCGATGCACCGCACCGATGCACCGCACCGATGGACAGCACAGCGGAACGACCAGGCGAGGAGAGGGCGATGTCCCTGCGCGGTAACGACAGCGAGCCAGAGGGACGCGAGCCGTCCGAGGAGCGGGCGCTGAGCGGCGCCGCCGACGGCACCGCCGCCACCGGCGCCCCCGGCCCGCATCCCGACGAGCGGGTGGCTGCCGTGCGACGGTTCGCGGATGTCGGGCGGCGCTGGCGGGCCGGGCAACTCGTCGGCTGTGCGGTGTTGTTGGCCGTCGCGATGACCGGGGGTGCCATCGCGGTCGGGGCCGGGGAGGGGGGCGGTGGGGGGACCGCTGCCGTAGCCGTGTCCGAGGCCGTCCCGCCGGGGCAGCTCGCCGGTGGGGATCTGGACGCCGGTATCGCCTCGTTGCAGGCGCATCTGCGCGGGCAGCCCCGGGACCATGCCGGCTGGGCCACGCTGGGGCTCGCCTATGTCGAGCAGGCACGGACCAAGGGCGACCCCTCGCGCTACCCGCAGGCCGAACAGGCACTGAAGCGTTCCCTGCGGCTGGCGCCCGGCGACGACCAGGCCCTCGCGGGGCTCGCCGCGCTCGCCGCCGCCCGCCACGGCTTCAAGGGCGCGCTCACCTACGCCGACCGCGCCCTGAAGCGGAACCCCTACAGCGAACGCGCCCTGTGCTCCCGTATCGACGCCCTCGTCGAACTCGGCCGCTACGGCGACGCGTCGAAGGCCGCCGACCTCGCCGACTCCCGCCGCCCCGGCATCCCCGTCTTCACCCGCTACGCCTACGTCCACGAACTTCGCGGCGATGTGAGGACGGCCCGACGGGTGCTGGAGCAGGCGCTGGCCACCGCGACCTCGCGCGGCGACATCGCGTACGTCGCCTCTCAGCTCGGCCAACTCGCCTGGAACCAGGGCGAGTACAAGACAGCTCTCGGTCACTACGCCCGTGCCCTCGCCGCCGACGAGAACTACCTCCCCGCTCTGGAGGGCCGCGCCCGCACCCAGTTCGCGAGCGGCGACCGGACCGGGGCCGTCAAGAACATGGAACTGGTGGTCTCCCGCTACCCGTTGCCCGGACCGCTCGTGGAACTCGGCGAGCTGTACGAGGACCGCGGCAGCGCCGGTGACCGGGGCAGGGCAGGCGACCAGTACGCCCTCGTCGACGCCTGGATCGCCCTCGCCCGTGCCAACGGCGTGAACGCCGACCTCGACACCGCGCTCGCCGCCGCCGACCACGGCGACAGGGCCGCCGCCCTGCGTGCCGCCCGCGCCGAGTGGGCCCGCCGTCACACCGTGCACACCGCGGACGCCCTCGCCTGGGCCCTGCACGTCAACGGTCGTGACACCGAGGCCCTGCCCTATGCCCGCCGGGCCACCGCGACCGGTTACCACAACGCCGCTTTCCTCTACCACCGCGGCACGATCGAGCTGGCCACCGGCCACCGGGCCGACGGCCGCGCCTCCCTCACAGCGGCCCTCCGTCTCAGCCCCGGCTTCTCACCGCTGGGCGCGCGAGCCGCCCGTACGGCACTGGAGGCGGCCAAGTGACGCCCCGGAACCGGCTGTTCACGGCCGCGGCACTGCTCGCCGCCGTCGTCGCGCTGCTCCTCGTCCCGGCCTCCGCCGCGAGCGCGCACCCGCTCGGCAACTTCACCGTCAACCGCTACGACGGTCTGGTCACCGCCCCCGGCACCCTGCGCGTCGACCATGTCGAGGACCTCGCCGAGATCCCCGCGACCCAGGCCAAGCCGGACATCACGCGGCTCGGGCTGACCGCCTGGGCCCGGCAGCGGTGCATGACGGCCGCCCGTAGCAGCACGGCCACCGCCGACGGACACCGTGTCGCCCTCACCGTCTCCCGCAGCCACGCCGCCCTGCGGCCCGGGCAGGCCGGACTCGACACCCTCCGTGTGGTGTGCCGCCTCACCGCGCCGCTGCCCGAGGGCTCAGCCGGGTCCGTCACGGCCCTCCGCTTCCACAGCGCCGGTGTCACCTCGGGCCCCGGCTGGCGGGAGATCACCGCGCGCGGCGACCGTACGACCCTCACCGCGTCCGATGTGCCGAAGACCTCCGTGTCGCACGAACTCACCACCTATCCGAAGGAGTTGCTCTCCTCCCCCGCCGACACCGTCAGCGCCGCCCTGACGGTGCGGCCCGGCGGCCCCGCCCTCGCCGACCACGGTGACGACCACGCCGACGCGCCCGCGGCCGCCGTGCTGCCGCGCGGCGCCGACCGCTGGACCCGCGCCCTCGACGGACTGGTCGCCCGCCAACACCTCACCCCGGGGTTCGCCGCCCTCGCCCTGCTGATCGCGATCGGCCTGGGCGCGATGCACGCGCTCGCGCCGGGCCACGGCAAGACCCTGATGGCGGCGACCGCCGCGGCGCGCGGCGGCCGGGCCGGACTGCGTGACGTGCTGCCGCTCGCCGCGTCGGTCACGGTCACCCACACCCTCGGCGTGATCGCCCTCGGCCTCCTGGTCACCGCCGGTTCCGCCGCGGCTCCCTCGGTGATCGGCTGGCTGGGCGTGGCGAGCGGCGTGCTGGTGACGTTCGCGGGCGCGAGCCTCGTACGCCGCGCACTGCGCAACGGGGCGCACCCGGCGCCACCCGCGCACGACCACGGGCAGCCCGACCACGCCCATCCCGGCCACGGGCAGCAGGACCCCGAGCACACGCACGCCCACGATCACGACCACGACCACGGTCGTGGCCACGGCCACAGCCACCAGCACACCGGCGCCCACGACCACGCACACGCCCCCGGTCACCCCCACGACCACGCGCACCCGCGCCCCCACACCCACGCCCACCCCCACACCAGCAGCACCATCGAGCACACCCACAACGGCGTCACCCACACCCACTCCACCGCCCCCACCCTCCGCGGCACCCTCCTGCTCGGGTTCGCCGGGGGGCTGGTGCCCAGTCCCTCCGCGGTCGTCGTGCTGGTCGGCGCGGCGGCGCTGGGGCAGGCGTGGTTCGGGCTGCTGCTGGTCGTGGCGTACGGCGCGGGGCTCGCCCTGACGCTGACCGCTGCCGGGTTCGCCGTGGTCAGGCTGGGCAGCGGTATGAGCCGGGTCCTGAAGCGGCGCCCCCGCTGGACGGCCAACCCGCTTGCTTCCCTGGTGCGCCGTACCGCCCCGCTGGGCTCCGCCGTCGTGGTGGTGGCACTCGGGGCCGGTTTGGTGCTCAGGGGTGCGGCATCCGCATTGGGCTGAGCTACGTTGGGGATAAATCATGGCGAGACGTCATGGGGGTCGCCGGTGTCCGAGGCTCCGGGCAGTGAACGAGTGATCGCGGGCCGCTACCGCCTTCTGTCCCCGCTGGGCCAGGGCGGCATGGGGACGGTGTGGCGGGCCCGGGACGAGGTGCTGCACCGCGAGGTCGCCGTCAAGGAGGTCCGCGCGCCCGCCGGGCTGCCACGGTCGGACGTGGAGCGGCTCTACGCCCGGCTGGAGCGGGAGGCGTGGGCGGCGGCCAGGGTCGCCAACCGCAATGTGGTGACGGTGTACGACGTGGCCACCGAGGACGGCCGCCCCTGGATCGTGATGGAGCTGGTGCGCGGGCTCTCGCTCGCCGACACGCTGGACGCCGAGGGCCCCATGCCGCCCCAGCAGGCCGCGCACATCGGCGCCGAGGTGCTGGCCGCGTTGCGCGCCGCGCACGACGCCGGGGTGCTGCACCGCGATGTGAAACCGGCCAACGTACTGCTCGCGAACGACGGCCGGGTCGTGCTCACCGACTTCGGCATCGCCACCGTCGAGGGCAGCTCCGCGCTCACCATGACCGGAGAGGTGATCGGCTCGCCCGAGTTCCTCGCCCCGGAGCGTGCGCTGGGCCGCACGCCGGGGCCGGAGTCCGACCTGTGGTCACTGGGTGTGCTGCTGTACGCGGCGGTCGAGGGCAATTCGCCGTTCCGCCACGACACCCCGCTGAGCACGCTGCGCGCCATCGTCGACGACGAGTTGCCGCCGCCTCGCCGGGCGGGGCCGCTCGCCCCGGTGATCGAGGGGCTGCTGCGCAAGGATCCCGCGCTGCGGCTGTCGGCGGCGCAGGCCGAGCAGGATCTGCGGATGGTGGCGGCGGGCGCCTCGCCGACCGCGCCGACGGCCCGGGTGCCGATGACGCCGTACCCGCCGACGAGACCGTACGAGCCGACGACGGCCACCCCGCAGCAGCCGGTGCACGCCGCACCGGGCGGCCCGGCCGGGCCCATGGCTCCGACGCCACGCCAGGACGCGGACGACGGCCGTCCGGACCACGGCCGCCGGGCGGGGATCGTCGTGGTCGCGGGCCTGATCGCGGTCGCCCTGGCGCTGGCCGGGCTGACGTACGCGCTGCTGCACGACGGAAGCGGGAGTGGCGGGAACGGCACAGCGGGCTCCCGCAGCCCCGGGGTGACATCGGCGCCGCCGAGCGACGCCCCCACCACGCAGCGGTCGGCGAGCCCGAACGAGAGCGCGTCCGCGAGCACCGGCGCGTCGAGTTCCGCGCCGGAGCAGTCGGTGCAGGTCGCGGTGACCGGCTCGAACACGGACTACTCGGGGGCGTGTCCGCCGCCGAACGCGCAGGCGCCCGCCTTCACGGCGACGTTCACGGTGGGGCGGCTGCCGGCGGAGGTGTCGTACCGCTGGGTGTCGAAGAACGGCGATGTCGCGGACACGGGGTGGAAGACGCTGTCGTTCCCGGCGGGGGGCGGGAAGACCAGGCAGGACACGGTGATCGTGACGACGTACTCCACGAGCGGCGGGACCTATCACAACGCGCTGAGCGTGGAGGTGCGCTCCCCGGTGCACACGACCTCGAACTCGGTGCCGTTCTCGGTGACCTGTGCGACGGAGACCCCGACGGGCGGGGCCTCCGGTTCCGCTTCTGTCTCTCCCTGAGGGACTTTCCGTGACGGACTCTCCGCGACGGACTCTCCGTGACGAAAAGTCCCTGAGAGGCTCTCCCCGACGGATCAGAACCTGTCTGCGGGACGGGTCCTAGGCCGCGCTGGTGAGGACGGGAAGATAACCACCCGATTGGCCTGCGGCCGTCGGGTGGTACGAGTCGCCGATGTTGAGCCAGTCGAGACTGTGCAGCCACGAGCTGCCGGAGCAGATCTCATGGCCGGTGAAGGTGGAGCGGACGTCGCCGAAGGTGAAGCCGTGGTTGGCGGCGGCCTTGGCGATGGCGGTGTCGACGTAGTCGGCCGCGTTGTTGATCGCCGAGCGCTTGGTCTCGGAGAGGCCGATGCAGGTCGTGCCGAGCTTGTAGAAGCGCGGATAGCCGAGCACGACGACGTGAGCGGACGGGGCCTTGGCGCTGATCGCTGAGTAGACGGTGTCGAGCTTGCCGGGCAGGGTCGAGTCGACGTACGCCTTCGCGGTGTTGATCCGGGAGAGGCAGGTGCTGTCGGAGTTCAGCACGCAGGTCGTCATGACGTCGGCGAAGCCGGCGTCATTGCCTCCGATGGAGATGGAGACGAGGCTCGTCGAGCTGCTGAGCGTGCCGAGCTGGCCCGCCAGGACGTCGTCGGTGGTGGCTCCCGAGCAGGCGAGGAAGCTGAACGACGACGGTGCGTGGGCGCTGTTCCACAGGTAGGGGTAGGCGTTCGTGCTTCGGTCGCAGCTGCCGCTGGAGCTGATGTAGCTGCCCGCGCCGACTCCCGAGGAGTAGGAGTCGCCGAGGGCCACATACCCACCGGTCGCCGCGTTTGCCGAGGTGGCCCCGGTGAGGGCGAGGCCGATGGCGAGGAGGATCGTACCGAGATATGCGGTAATTCGGGAACGTCTCATGGAACCTCCCTTTAGCAGGATCTCTGCTGCAACTGTGGTAGCAGCTACGCGTGTTGACTGGAAGTGTTCATGCCAAGAACTTTTGGGGCGTAAAGGGGAACACGAGGCGCACACAAGCGGCGCGAGCGCGCACTCCGGCGCGGGCACGGTGACAGAACGTCAACCGGCGGCATCCCGCGAGCCACGGAGGTCTCCTTGACTGCTCCCGCGGACCTGCGCGACATTGAAGCCCGGCATCCGGCGCTTCAGGGGGCAAAATCGCCCATGCGGACCAAAGGCATCAGGACAGCTTCACCCGACCGCACCGAGCGGCCGCGGCCAGGGCCGGGGAGAGACCTCGCACCGCTGCTCGCGGGGGCCGCCACGGGTGTCGCCGGGGTCGGCGCGGTGCTCGCGCTCACCGGCGACGAGTCGCCGCTGCGCGGGCCGTTCACCCTGTTCTTCCTGCTCGCGGCGCCGACGGCGGCCGTGGCGACACTGCTGCGAGGGCTGGATCCGTTCGGCCGCGCACTCGCCTCGCTCGCCGCCGGGGTAGGGGTGGACATGCTGACCGCCCAGGGCATGCTCGCCGTCCACCGGTGGTCGGTGCGCGGCGGTGTCGTGGCGGTGACCGTGTTCAGCTCGGTCGTGTTCGCCGCGGTGTTCCTCGGCCGGATGAGGAAAGTCCGTTCGCGCGGCGGAACAACGTCTGCCAAAGTTATGTAACGTACAAACCAACAAAAACGTGAGGCCTCATTCCAGGTCTTGCCATACGGGTTCAATCGTCAATACCGTCATACATCTCACCCGCACCGGTCCGTCACGATTCGGCTCCAGGGGAGGGCTCAGGGCCAGGGCGAACCGGCGTGGGGCGCGGTAGGGGGGTGCCGTGCTCGGTGACCGCACTTGTGCCGAGTCGTGCCGCGAGACCGGTTGCCGTTCGTCATGGGCGGCCGGCCAGCTATGCCAGCTCGCCCGGCATGCACGGAGTGTCGTTCCGTCATGCCATGGGTGAGAACCCCCCTTTCGAACCGGACACACAGCCGGGCCGCCCAGGGGCGGGCGGTCCGCCGGACGAGAGGGACCAGACTCATGAGCTCAGTTCTGCGCCCGCCGACATCGGGGCAGGATCCGTGGGCGGTGACGTACCGTCCTGTCTCCTCTCACCTGGCCATCGCGCCACCGGTGAGTGTGGTGATCCCCGCCATGAACGAGGCGGAGAATCTCCCGTACGTCTTCAAGACGCTTCCGGACTGGATCCACGAGGTCGTCCTCGTGGACGGCCGGTCCACCGATGACACCGTCCAGGTCGCCCGCGATCTGTGGCCGGACGTCAAAGTCGTCCGGCAGCAGGGCAAGGGCAAGGGCGACGCGCTGATCACCGGGTTCGAGGCCGCCTCCGGCGACATCATCGTGATGGTCGACGCGGACGGCTCCGCCGACGGCAACGAGATCCTGTCGTATGTGTCCGCGCTGCTGTCCGGCGCCGACTTCGCCAAGGGGTCCCGGTTCGCCAACGGCGGCGGCACCGACGACATGACGTTCATCCGCAAGCTCGGCAACTGGGCGCTGTGCACGGCCGTCAACCGCAAGTTCGGCGCCCGCTACACCGATCTGTGCTACGGCTACAACGCGTTCTGGCGGCACTGCCTGGACAAGATCGACCTCGACTGCACCGGTTTCGAGGTGGAGACCCTGATGAACATCCGGGTCGTCAAGGCGGGGCTGAAGGTGCAGGAGATACCCAGCCACGAGTATCTGCGCATCCACGGCACCAGCAATCTGCGCGCGGTGCGGGACGGGCTGCGAGTGCTGAAGGTCATCCTCAGAGAGCGCTCCAACCGGCGGGACCTGCGGCGCCAGGAGCACCGCTCCCCGCTGCTCGAATCGGTGCGGGGGCAGGTGTCTTGAGCGGTCCCGACATCTCCGTCGTGATCTGCGTCTACACCGAGGACCGCTGGGAGGACATCCTCGCGGCGGTCGACTCGGTGCGGTCGCAGTCACGGGCCGCGCTGGAGACGCTCCTGGTCGTCGACCACAACCGGGCCCTGCTGGACCGGCTGGCCGGGGAGTTCAAGGAGAGAGCCGGGGTCCGGATGCTCGCCAACGCGGGCCCCCGCGGGCTGTCCGCCGGCCGCAACACCGGCGTCGCGGCCTCGTACGGCGAGGTCATCGCGTTCCTGGACGACGACGCCGTCGCCGAACGCGACTGGCTGCGCCGCTTCGCCGAGGCCTACGCCGATCCGCGGGTGATGGCCGTCGGCGGCCGGACGATGCCCGTCTGGGCGTCGCGGCGGCGGCCCCACTGGTTCCCCGAGGAGTTCGACTGGGTGGTCGGCTGCACCTACAAGGGCCTGCCGCCAGGCCGGGTACAGGTGCGCAACGTCCTCGGCGGCAACGCCTCGTTCCGCCGTACGGCGTTCGACGCCGCGGGCGGCTTCGCCACCGGCATCGGACGCGACGGCGACCGGCGGCCACTGGGCTGCGAGGAGACGGAACTGTGCATCCGCCTCACCCGCGCCCGGCCCGACGCCGTCCTCCTCATCGACGACCGCGCGGTGATCCACCACCGGGTGCCCGAGGCCCGCGAGCACTTCCGCTACTTCCGCACCCGCACCTACGCCGAGGGCCTGTCGAAGGCACTGGTCGCCCGGAGCGTCGGCACCGCCAAGGGCCTGGAGTCCGAACGCCGCTACACCACCCGCGTCCTCCCTGCCGGAGTGGCCCGCGGCCTGCGCGACGCCGCCCTGGCCCGCCCGGGCGGCGCGGGCCGGGCCGCCGCGATCGTCGCCGGGGTGCTCTCGGCGGCGGGCGGCTATGCGATCGGCACGCTACGGGCCCGGCGCGGCGGTACGGCGTTTTCGGTGTTCTCCGTGCCGGAGATCGAGCTCGGCCCGGGGCACGAGACGAAACCCGGGTTCCGGGACGGTGTTGCCCGGGGCGAGGGGGCGTCCCATGGGTGAGAGACCGGTGCCCGTGCTGATGTATCACTCCGTCGCCGTCGCGCCGGGCGACGCCACCCGTGGGCTGTCCGTCGCGCCGGAGGCCTTCGCTGAGCATCTGGCGGTGCTGGGGGATCTGGGGTTCACGCCGGTCAACGCCGCCGCGCTCGCCGCGAGCTGGCGGTCCGGCAGGGCGCTGCCGGAGCGGCCGGTGCTGATCACCTTCGACGACGGGTACGAGGGTGTGCACCGGCACGCCCTGCCCGCGCTCGTCAAGCACGGCTTCCCGGCCACCCTGTTCGTCTCCACCGGCTGGCTGCGCGGCGCCCACGACATGGGCGGCGGCCTCGACACCATGCTGGACTGGGACCAGGTGCGCGAACTCGCGGCCGCCGGAGTGGAGATCGGCGGCCACAGCCACACCCATCCGCAGCTCGACCAGCTCGACGACGGCACCCTGCGCGACGAGCTCGTGCGCAGTACCCGTATCGTCGCCGACGAACTGGGCCGCGCACCGGTCTCCTTCGCCTATCCCTACGGCTACTCCAGCCGCCGGGTGCGGCAGGCCGTGCGGGAGGCGGGGTATGCGCAGGCGCTCGCCGTCGGCAACCGTCAGGCCCGCCGCGCGCAGGGGCCGTACGCCCTGCAACGGCTCACGGTGCGCCGCACCACCACCGTCCAGGAGTTCGAGCGGCTGGTGGAGGGCCGCTCGATCGCCCGGGACTTCGCCCGGGACCACGCCCTCACCAAGGGGTACGCCCTGGTCCGCAGAGCACGACAGATCCGCCGGAAGGCCATCGGTTCCCGTGTCTGACACGACGACCAGCACCGAGAGCAATACCGACAGCAACACCGACAGCACCATCGGCACCGGCACCGGCACGACGACGGGTGCGAGCGGCACCGCGCCGGGCGACGGCAGGGCGGCCGGGTCCGGGCGGCGGCTGCGGCTGCCCGGACAGGGACAGGCACCCGGCGGCGGGAACCAGCTCTTCCGCAACGCCTACGCGCTGATGCTCAACACCGGCATCTCCGCCGTCCTCGGCCTCGGCTACTGGCTGATCGCCGCCCGCTACTACACCGACACGGCCGTCGGCCAGGGGTCGGCCGCGATCGCCGCGATGAAGCTCCTCGCCGGGCTCACCGCGGTGACGCTCACCGGCGCCCTGGCCCGCTTCATCCCGGTCGCCGGACCCGGCACCGGGCGCCTCGTCTTCCGTACCTACGCGGGCAGTTCGGTCGTGGTGGCCGTCGCGGCCGGGGCGTTCCTGCTGACGCTGAACGCGTGGGGGCCGTCGTACCGCTTCCTGCACGGGCCGGTGAACGGGCTCGGCTTCGTGGTCGCCGTGGTCGCCTGGAACGTCCTCACCCTCCAGGACGGTGTGCTGACCGGGCTGCGCAGCGCACCCTGGGTGCCGGTCGGCAACACGGTGTTCTCCACCGTGAAGCTGGCGCTGCTGATCGGTCTGGCCGCCGCGATCCCCGCCACCGGGGTCTTCGTGTCCTGGGTCGCGGCCATCGCCACCTCGGCGGTCCCGCTCGGCCTGCTGGTGTTCCGGCGTCTGATACCCCGGCACATCGAGGCGACCCGGGACCACGCGAGACCGCCGTCGCTCAAGGAGATCGGCACCTTCCTCGCCGGTGACTACACCGGCTCGCTGTTCTCGCTCGCCGTGGTCTATCTGGTCCCGGTGATCGTGGCCTCGCAGGTCAGCTCCGAGGACAACGCGTACTTCTACATCACCACCACCATCGGCGGCACCATCAATCTGCTCGCCATCAACATGGGCGCCTCCCTGACCGTCGAGGGCTCGCACGATCCGGCGCGGCTCGCCGCCAACACCCGGGCCGCGCTGCGGCGGATGGCCCGCATCATGCTGCCGGTGTGCGGGGCCCTGTTCCTCGGCGCCCCCTTCATCCTGCACGTCTTCGGCGACGGGTACGCGCACGCGGCGACCCCGCTGCTGCGCTGGTTCGCGGTGGGCGCGCTGCTCAGGGTCGTCATGGAGACGTACTTCGCGGTGCTGCGCGCACAGAGCCGTACGGCGGGGCTCGCCTGGCTCCAGGGCCTGCTGTGCCTCCTGGTGCTGAGCCTGACACTGCTTTTGCTCCCCCGCATGGGGCTGACCGGCGCGGGCGTCGCGGAGATCTCCAGCCTCGCGGTGATCGTGACCATCGCCGCGCCCAGGCTCTACCGGACCGTCAGAGCCGGGCCGCCCGCCGAGATCCCCGAGACCACCGCGCCCGACGGCGACCTCGCCGACCTGGGGGCGCCGCCCGAGCTGCCCAGGCATGCCGACGACGCCGTGCCGCGCCGCCGCAGGCCCGCTTGGGCCCTGGACAGCGACACCCTCGCGCTCGGGCTCGGCATCCATGTCGACTTCGACCACCAGGAACGCCGCCCCGACGTGCGCCCGGGGCCGGGCACTCCGCCCGCCGGTACACCGGTCGTCGTCGAACGCGATCAGGACACCTGGGCACTGGGGCGGGGGGTTTCGGGGATCGGGCTGCCGGTGGAGGAGCGGCAGCCGTCGGCGTCGCCGTCCCCTTGGCCACCCGCTGGGCCGACCGAACGCAAACCGACCGTACGCGAACCGACCGTACCGGTACCGGCCGTGACGGAAGCCGCCGCCCCCGAGGACCCCCCGCCACCCCCGTCCGAACCACCCGCACCCGACCGCCCCGCGCGCCCCACCCGCGCCGGTGTGGTCCTGGGCGCGCTGCTGGTCGCCGCGCTCCTTCTCTACTGGGTGCCCGCGCTGCGCCTCGGCGAGGCCGATCTGGACCGGATGGGCGGGCTCGGCCTGGTCTCCGTGCTGCCGCTGCCCACGCTGGCCGGGGCGGCGCTGCTGGTTGTGGTGTTCGCGGCCCTGCTGGGGCGGCGCCACGAGCACCGGGCGCTGCTGCTGGTGACGCTGCTGGCGACCGTGGTGTCGCTGCACGCGCTGCCCGCGGTGATCGAGACCGAGCCGCGGTTCGCGACCGCCTGGCAGCACCTGGGCTTCATCGACTACATCGACCGCACCGGCTCGGCCGTGCCCGACCTGGACGCCCGCTGGAGCTGGCCGGGCTTCTTCGCGGCGGCCGCGTTCATCGGCAGGGCGTGCGGGATCACGGACTTCACCGAGGTCATCCGCTGGTGGCCGCTGACGATCGAACTGCTGTATCTGGCCCCGATGTTCCTGCTCACCCGCTCGCTGCGGGCGAGCTGGCGGGCCCGCTGGACCGGGATCTGGATCTTCGTGCTGAGCGGCTGGGTCGGCCAGGACTACTTCTCCCCGCAGGGCTTCACCTTCCTTCTGTATCTGGTGTTCGTGGCGGTGCTGCTCGTCTGGTTCCGGGCCCCGCGTGTGCTGTGGACGCGGCTGCGGCCCGGTGAGATGGAGGTCGAGCCGGCCGACCGGCGGCAGCGGACGGCGCTGCTGATGGTCCTGGTCTGCCTGTTCGCTGCGACCGTCCCGGCGCACCAGCTCACCCCGTTCGTGATGCTGGGCGTCCTGACCGTGCTGGTGCTGACGGGCCGCTGCGAACTGCGCGGTCTGCCGCTGCTGTTCGGGGTGCTGGCCGCGGCCTGGCTGGGTTTCATGGCCGAGCCGTACTGGTCGGGGCACTTCGACGACCTGTTCGGCGGGGTCGGCGGCGTCGGCAGCAATGTGCAGACGTCCGTCTCCGGCCGGATCCAGGGCGGCGACGCCACGCACAAGCTGGTCCTCTACACCAGGGTGCTGCTCGCGGGCGGCGTCATGGCGTTCGGCTGCCTGGGCTGGTGGCGGCGGCGCAGAAACCGTTACCGCGAACGGTCGCTGCTGGTCCTGACGTTCGTCCCGTTCCTGGGCTTCGGTATGCAGTCCTACGGCGGCGAGATGGCGCTGCGCGTCTTCATGTTCGCCGTGCCCGGCGCGGCCCTGCTGGCCGGGCTCGCCCTGTTCCCGCGCAGCGGTGTCACACCCGAGGAGCGCGAGAGGGACCGGCACGGTCTGGGACGGCTGGCCCCGCTGGCCGCGCTGCTGGCGGGCCTGCTGCTGATGGGCGGCTTCCTGGTGGCCCGCTGGGGCAACGAGACCTTCGAGCGGATCCGGCCCGGCGAGGTCGCCGCCATGGACTGGGTGTACGCCCATGACAAGCCGACCGTACGGCTGCTGTGGCTGAGCAACGACACCGTCAACGACGTGACTCCGGCGATGCCGTGGGGCGCGCGGGACATGGAGCGCGTCGACTATGTGCCGACGCTCGCCCCGGCCGACCCGGTGCTGGTGTCGGGCCTGGTCAAGGCGCTCAAGGACGCGGGCCCGAACTCGTATCTCATGGTCGACGAGAGCCAGGCGACGTATCTGCACATGGACGCGGGCTACCCGGCCGGCTGGGGGACGCGGCTGGTGCGGAACCTGGACGGGCGGCCGGAACTGCGCAAGGTCCTCGCCAACGACGACGTCACCGTGTACGCGATGAGCGAGCGGCCCGCGGGGGCGGTGCCGAAGCCGGATCCGGGTCCGATCGGGCCGCGGGTGACCTGGACCCCGTGGTCGGTGGTCGGCGGGCTCGCCGCGGTCGCGCTGCTGGTGCTGCTGACGGCGCGGGAGGCGGCACGGGTCGCGATGCGGCCGAGCGTACGGCGGCTGCGACTGCTCCAGAGCAGCTTCTGGTTCTCGCTGCCGCTGCTGGCGGTGCTGTTCGCCTCACTGGTGCAGCGGTTCCTGACGATGGGGCGGGGGTGAGGGGGCTTCGGTGAGCGCGTGCCCGGGGTGGCTCAGCGCGCCAGCCACTTCACCTCGTACGCCCCCATGTCGAACCGCTTGCCGTCGATCCGCGCGCTGATCGTGCGGTCGAGGACGTTGACGACGAGGACCGTCCGGTCGCTCGCCAGGACCCGCACATTGGGCACATCGTCAGCGGCGACGGACACGGTGCGGTAGCGCGTGCCGGGCGGGAACTCCTTGCCGAAGCGGGTGACCAGGCCGAGCATCGGCAGGGCCGTGCCGCCGCCCGCGCCGTAGGTGGGGGTCCAGAGGCAACCGGGGCAGCCGCTGCCCTTCTCGTCCTCGGGGTTCCAGTAGAAGCCGGAGCCCGCGCCGCCCTTGACCATGGCGATCATCCCGGTGGCCTGGACGGCGACGCGGTGGGCCTCGGTCCAGCCGGCGCGTTCGTCCTTGCCGTCGGCGGGCTCGACGTAATACTCGGCCCACCACAGCGGAAGGTCGTCGGTCTGCCGCCGTACCCACTCACCGACGGCGGTGAGCTTGTCGGTGGCGGCGAACTCGTCGGGCAGCATCTCGTCGTCGCGGGTGTAGCTGGAGCCGTCCACGACGACGAAGTCCGCGCCCGTCCTGTGCTCGTTCCAGTAGCCGAAGGCGTCGAGGACCCGCTGGTCCATGGCGCCCCAGGGGCCCTTGACGTCGGCGGAGGCGTTCTGGTCGCGCGGGTCGACACTGTCCATGTCGAGATACGGCCCGCCGACCATGATGTTCCGGTTCACTTTCTTCAGCGCCGCGTAGACGAGGTTGTACATGCGGGTGTAGCCCTCGTAGTCCCAGCGGGCCCGGGCGTCGTTCCAGAACCCCTTGAACTCGTTCCACACGATGAAGTGGGTGACATCGGGGTAGCGCCGGGCGACCGTCACGGCGAGCGCGGCGAAGTCCGCGTAGTGGTCCGGGGTCGGCGCGGTCTCCAGGGCGGCCTGGCTCCAGTCGGTGTTGTCGACGCCGGACTTGCCGCCCTTCATCCAGTCCGGTGAGCAGCACAGTGTGATGACGGGCGTGCCGCCCGAGGCGCGCATGAAGTCGACACGGCGGTCGAGTGCGCCGAAGTCGTAACGCCCTTTCACCGGCTCGGGGTTGTCGGCGCCCCAGCCCATGATGTGCTGGTTCTGCGGCACGCTCCCGGCCTTCGACAGCAGGCCCTCGACCCGCCGGCCGGCGGCGTCGCTGCCCTCGTCGGCGCTGTACTGGGTGTGGGTGAACCCCCAGCCGACGTACGGCTCGTCCTGGTGCGGCGGGGTGGCGGGCGTGCCGTGCACCTTGTCGCCGTCACGTGTGGTGCCGGCCGTGCTTCCGCCGCCGGGCAGGGTGTGGACCAGCGTCACCACCAGGGCCAGCGCGGCCACGCCCACCCCGAGCAGGGCGGTCAGCCGCCACCACCGGGCCCCCGTGTTCCACCCATGACGTCCCATCGGGGGCAACAGTAACCGCGGGGGTGGCGGCTGGGCCATGCATCCGGAGGCGGACAGATGGATTCGAAAGGCGCGGAGGGGATGTTCCGGGAGGATCGGACTCTTCGTGTCCTGGTGCGGAAACCGGGTGCACGGGGGCTCCGGGTGCCGGATCATGGACGGCATGTCTGCGAACCCTTACGACGCCCTGCCGTTCCGGCTCAACGTCGACGACAGCGACTCCCCGTCCGATGTCGTCGACGCGCTGTTTCTCGGCCGGTTCGCGACGGGCGAGCAGCCGTACTCCCACGCGGCGAACATCGACCGGGTGCGCTCCGGTGTCAATCTGCTGCCGTCCGGCGCCCGGGTGCTGCGGGTGGCCAGGGACGACGACCGCAGCGCCACCCTCGCGGAGGGGGACGGCTGGACCGTTCTGGTGTCCCGCTGGAACCGGGGTGCCGACATCACCGTCACAGCGACCACCGCCGAACTGGCCAAGCAGATCCTCGACCAGGCCACCGACGGCGCGGCCGACGAACCGGAACCGCAGCCGGAGAACGTGACGATGGGGTTCTGGTACGTCTCCCCGCGGCGCGGCCCGCACCGTACGACCCGGCAGATCTCGGCGGGCACCTGGGAGGAGGTCCGCCCCAACTACACGGCGCCGGTGGCGGACGCGATGGACCACCTGATGAAGACGACTCCCGAGGACATCGCCGGACGGCTGCTGCTCCTGCACGGCCCGCCCGGCACCGGCAAGACCTCGGCGCTGCGCACGCTGGCCCGTTCCTGGCGGGACTGGTGCCAGGTGGACTGTGTGCTGGACCCGGAGCGGCTGTTCTCCGACGTCGGCTATCTGATGGACATCGCGATCGGTGAGGAGGACGGGGCGGGCAAGGGCCGCTGGCGGCTGCTCCTGCTGGAGGACTGCGACGAGCTGATCCGCGGCGAGGCCAAGCACACGGCGGGGCAGGCGCTGTCCCGGCTGCTGAACCTGACCGACGGGCTGCTCGGCCAGGGCCGCAATGTGCTGGTCGGTGTCACCACCAACGAGGATCTGGAGCGGCTGCACCCCGCCGTGGTGCGGCCCGGCCGCTGTCTGGCCCGTATCGAGGTCGGACGGCTGACCCGGGCGGAGTCGGTCGGCTGGCTCGGCGCCGAGGAGGGCGTCGGGCGCGACGGGTCGACCCTGGCCGAGCTGTACGCGCTGCGCCGGGGCACCTCGCCGACGTCGGTGCCGGAGCCGCGGGGCGGGTCGGACGAGGGGCTGTATCTGTAGGGCGCGGGCCGCCGGAGGACAGAGAGGAGGGGCGACCGGAGCGTATCCGTGCGCCCCGGCCGTCCCTCCGGTGCTTTGATGGGGGTATGACCCTGTTCGTCGGGACGTCGGGGTGGCAGTACCGGGACTGGCGGGGCGTGCTGTACCCGGACGGGTGTCCGCAGCGGCTGTGGCTGGAGGAGTACGCGGCGCACTTCGCCACGGTGGAGCTGAACAACGCGTTCTACCGGCTGCCGACGCGGGAGAACTTCGCCGCGTGGCGGGAGCGGGTGCCGGGTGACTTCGTGGTCGCGGTCAAGGCGAGCCGGTACCTCACCCACATCAAGCGGCTGAAGGACCCCGCGGAACCGGTGCACCGGATGATGAGCCACGCCGCCGGTCTCGGCGACCGGCTCGGCCCGGTCCTCCTCCAGCTACCGCCCACCCTGCGCGCCGACCCCGGGCTCCTCGACGCCTGCCTGGCGTGCTTCCCCGGCGGCACCCGGGTCGCGGTGGAGCCACGGCACGCCTCCTGGTGGACGTCCGAGGTGCGGGCGGTGCTGGAGGCCCGGAGTGCGGCGCTGTGCTGGGCGGATGTGCTCGCCCGCCCGGTGACTCCGCTGTGGTGCACCGCCGACTGGGGGTACGTCCGCTTCCACGAGGGGCGCGCCCAGCCCTGGCCACGCTACGGGCGGCGGTCCCTGGAGACCTGGGTCGACCGCATCGCCACGTCCTGGAGGGCGGGGGCCGAGGTGTTCACCTACTTCAACAACGACCCGGGCGGGGCGGCGGTGGCGGACGCGGTGCACTTCGCGGAGACGGCCCGACGGGCGGGGCTGACGGTGACACGGGCGCCGGACGAGGTCCTGGGGCAGCGTGCGGGCACCGGGTCGTAGGGCATGTGCGCCGGGACCGCCGTGCTACGGGGCGCAGTGAGGCGCTACCCGCCGTACACCGCCCGCAGGGCCTCCCGGGCGGCGGCGAGGGCCGACCGTTCGTCCAGTCCGAGCCGCCTGGCCCGCTCGGCGTACACCTGCGCGGCCGCCGCGAGCTCCCGTTCCGCGGCCTGCCCGGCGGCGGCCACGAAGGTGCCGTTGCGTCCGCGGGTCTCGATCACCCCGTCGGTCTCCAGTGCGCGGTAGGCCTTGGCGACCGTGTTCGGGGCGAGGCCCAGCGACTCGGCGAGGCCCCGCACCGTGGGCAGCCGGTGGCCCACGGGCAGCGCCCCGGACCGCGCCTGCTCGGAGATCTGCGCGCGCACCTGCTCGAACGGCGGGGCGCTGTCATCGATGTGGATCTTCAGGCTCACGGGGTGCATTGTCCCGCACCGGCCGGAAAATAAGAGGCGTTCGCCGTCCGCCCGACGTAGCGTGCGCGTCCATGACGGTGATCGTGCGTGCGCTGCGCCCGGAGCCACGGTCCGACCTGGAGGGTTTCGCCCGGGTCCGGGACCGTGCGCTGCCGTACTTCCTGGTCACCCCCGAGTCGCTCGCCTACGACCTCACCCATCCGCATCCCGATGCCCGCTTCATGCTGCTGGTGGCCGAGGAGGACGGTGAGATCACCGGTACGGCCCAGGTCGGACTGGCACAGGGCGTCGGGGAGCCGGACCAGGGGTTCATGAACGTGTATGTCGACCCCGGGCGCACCCGGCACGGCGCGGGGTCGCTGCTGGTGCGGGTGGCCGAGGAGCATCTGGCGGCCCACGGGGCGCGGCGGTCGTACGCCTGGGTGCAGGACGCGCCGGTGGGCCGCGCCTTCGCCGAGGGGCACGGCTACCGTCCGAGCCGCTCCGCGCACTTCCTGCGCCTCGACCTCGCGCAGGGCGCGCTGCCTCCGCTCCAGGACCTGCCGCCAGGGGTCGAACTGCGTTCCGGCGCCGACTTCGCGGACGATCCGTACCCGCTGTTCGAGCTGGACACGGAGACGGTGGCGGACGAGCCGAGCGATCTCGGCGGCGAGCAGTCCGACTACGCGAGCTGGCTGACCTGGACCTGGCGGCATCCGCTGGTGAGCCAGGAACTGACCTCCGTCGTCCTGGTCGACGGCCGCCCCGCGGCGTTCAGCGCGGCCCGCACCGACGGCGGCACCCGCTACAGCACCCTCATGACCGGCACCGCCCGCGCCTTCCGGGGCCGGGGGCTGGCCAAGCTCGCCAAGAACGACTCCCTGCACCGCGCCCGCGCCGCGGGCTTCGCCGAGGCGTTCACCGGCAACGACACCGGCAACGGCCCGATGCTCGCGATCAACGAGTGGTTCGGGTACGAGATCTGCGCGACGGAGGTGCGGTATGTCCGCGAACTCGGCTGAACCAGGACGTCTGCTGGACGTCGCCCTGGTCAAGGGCGGCCGTACGAAGATCCGTTACGAGGCGGTGCTCCTCTCCGACGACGGCACCCGCGTCACGGTGCGCGCACCGTGGGCGGGTGACGTGGCCCGTGATTTCGGGTTCGTGCGCTTCGAGCAGGGCGATGTCTTCACTGAGCACTACTGGCGGGACCGCTGGTACTCCGTGAAGGAGGTCCGGGACGCGGCGGGCGTGCTCAAGGGCTGGTACTGCGACATCACCCGGCCCGCCGTGCTGACCGGCACGGAGCTGGTCGTCGAGGATCTCGATCTGGACCTGTGGCGGTCGGCGGACGGCAGGGACGTACGGCGGCTGGACGAGGACGAGTTCGCGGCGAGCGGCCTGGCGGAGCGCGACCCGGGGGCCGCGGCGAGGGCCGTGGCCGCGCTGGACGAGCTGGAACGGCTGGCTGTGGAGGGCGGCTTCGATGCTCTCCTCACCCCCTGAGCGGCCGACGGGCCGACCGGGCCCCGCCCGGCCCGGCAGCTCCTGGCGGCCTCACACCGTCGCCACCACCGCGTACCGCTCGTCCGTCACCTCCCGGCCCCACAGCAGCGGCTCCTCCGACAGCCGTTCCAGACGCAGTTCCCCGGCGAGCGGCTCCAGGAGGCCGGTGAGCAGGTCGGCGGGTATGCCGACGGGGCTGACCGTCCCCCAGACGCCCTCGATGAGGACGAGCCGTCCGCCGGGGCGCAGCAGGGCCCGCCAGCGGCGCAGGACGCGGTCGGGTGCGGGCAGGGTCCACAGCACATGCCGGACGAGGACCACGTCGTAGCGCTGCTCCCCCACCGGCGGCGCCGCCGCGTCACCGACCAGGAACGCCGCGTCGCGTCCGGCCAGCTTGGCGCGGGCCCGCTCCACCATGGCCGGTGAGCGGTCCACGCCGGTGACCCTGTGACCCTGTTCGGCGGCGAGGAGCGACAGGCTGCCGGTGCCGCAGCCGAGGTCGAGCAGATCGGCGGGACGGACGGGCAGCCAGCCGCGCAGCCGCCGGGCCCAGGCGGCGCGCACCTCGGGGTCGCGCAGCCCGTGGTCCGGCTCGTCGTCGAAACCGGCCGCCTCGGCGTTCCAGTCGATCTCCGCCGTCCCTGTTCCCATGACCCCCGGAGGAACCGTATTGTCTTGGTTCATCGTCATAGCTCCCGAAGAGTGACACCTGCCACTGACACTCGAATCGTGACAGCCACCACTGACAGACCGCCCCCGATGAGGAACTCTCCCCAAAAGGGTCTGCCTCCGTGACACCACACACCACGGAATCCGGCAGACGCGCGAAGGAGGCAGCCATGCGCCGCATCACCGTGCAGAAGCCCCTGAAGAGGACCGACCCCCGCCGTACCGGCGACGACCCCGAGGACCGCCCGGCCGGGCGCCCCGAGGTGCGAAAGGACATCGCACGCACCTGGTGGCCGGACGGCTGAACGGGCCCGGTCCGGCCGGTTCCCGGCCCGCCCGGGCCCACTGTCTGATGCCAGGCTCAGCACTCCCTTAACGGGACCATAAGGATCTCCTCCCGACGCCTTCGGCAGGCGATTTCACGGTTTCTTGGGGCTAGGTTCGGATCACCCCCCACGGGGATCCGCCGCAGGGATCCACCGCGGCGGATCCCTCCCCCACGGGATCCGCCGCAGGGGTGGCCCCATCTGACCCACCCCGCCCAAGGACCGTTCGAGGAGCTTCGGCATGCCTGCTCGGCGTCTCGAGACCGCCGCCGCGATCGGCGTAGTCGCTCTCGCCCCCCTCGCCCTGACCCTGCTCGCCGCCACGCCCGCGCACCCGCACGGCACCATGGGCGACCCCGTCAGCCGGGTCGCCCAGTGTTATGCGGAGGGCCCGGAGAATCCCGGCTCGGCGGCGTGCAGGGCGGCGGTCGCGGCGGGCGGCACCCAGGCGCTCTACGACTGGAACGGCATCCGGATCGGCGACGCGAGCGGGCGGCACCAGGAACTGATCCCGGACGGCAAGCTGTGCAGCGCGGACGACGAGGAGTTCGCGGGGCTCGACCTGGCCCGTACGGACTGGCCCGCGACCAGCGTGAACAGCGGCTCGTACACCTTCAAGTACCGGGTGACGGCGCCGCACAAGGGCACCTTCAAGGTGTACATCACCAAGTCCGGCTACGACCCGTCGAAGCCGCTCTCCTGGGCCGACCTGGATCTCGGACATCCCGTCGCGACGGCCATCGACCCGGTCGCCTCCAGCGGTTTCTACACCTTCCCCGGCACGCTCCCGGAGCGCTCCGGCAAGCAGGTGCTGTACGCGATCTGGCAGCGGTCGGACAGCCCGGAGGCGTTCTACTCCTGCTCGGACGTCACCTTCGGCGGGAGCGGCGCCGGCTCCCCCACCGGGGATCCGACCACCCCCGCGGCTGCGGCACCGGCAGCCTCGGCGGACCCCACGGACGCCAACCGGCCGCAGGCGGACGGCGTCGTGATCGGCCTCGCGGACACCGGCGGCGACGCCACCACCCCGTACTACGCGATCGGGGGTGCGGCCGCGCTGGCACTGGGCTCCGCCGCCCTGTTCGCCTCGGTACGGCGGCGGGGTACCGCGGGCGGCGGGCGGCGCGGCCGCTGACACGGGGGGCGCCGGGGCCTGAGCGGCGGCTCAGGCCGGTCAGGCCCCGGCGGGCCGGTCAGCTGAACACGGATGCGCAGGTGGTGGCGGTGGCGTGCGCCGGGTCAAGGGCGTTGGCCACCTCGTGGTAGGCGATACGGTCGAACAGGCCGATCGTCACATGCTCGGAGAGGTCGAGCGGACAGAGGTCCTGGAGCAGGACGTTCTTCACGTCCGACCCGCTGAGGTACTGGGTGCGCCAGGGGGTGACCACCTCGTCGTACTTGGTGGCGATGACCGTGTAGTGCACTCCTGGGACGGTGTCACCGCCCGCGTTGAGCTTGGTGAGGAAGGCGGAGCCGGTGATCTGGTCGGCGAGGCCGGGGGTGGTGGCCTTGAGCAGGTCCTCGGCGCCGGGGAAGTACGGCAGGAGGTTGGTGAGTCCGTCGAGGTCGGTGCCGTGGTTGTCCGGGGCGACGCCGACGAGGGCGTTCACCTTGGCGGCGCCGCCCAGGAACTTGAGGTAGTAGCGGGGCATCATGCCGCCCTGCGAGTGGCCCACGATGTCGGTCTTGGCGGCGCCGGTCGCAGCGAGCACCTTGTCGACGAACGTCTGGAGCTGTCCGGCCGACGTGTCGATGGGGCCGAGGCCGTAGAAGAGCGGGACTCCGGACAACTGGCCGTAGTCCAGGGAGAAGACGCAGTAGCCGCGGTCCTCCAGATAGGGGGCGAGGGACAGCCAGTTGTCGACGGCGTTCCCGAAGGTGCCATGGACGAGGACGACGGGACGAGGGTGCGCGGCGGACGGCTTGCAGGAGTAGTCGTTCCAGCCACTGCTCGGAGCGGTGGAGGCGGTGGAGGTCGCGGTGGAGGCGGTGGCGGTGGCTGCGGGGACGGTCGCGACCGCGGCGGTCAGCAGCAGTGCGGCCAGGGGTCTGACCAGGCGCTTCCAGGGCAGCATCGGGTGATCTCCTTGCGGATCGAGGAGGTGCGTTGGCAGGACGCCCTGTGATCCGGATCACGAGGATGATGCTGTTCTCTCGGCCAAGTTACGGACGAGTAGTCCAACTGTGAAGTTACGGGCCAGTAAAAACTTCCAGTGCTAGCCGGTGATGAGTTGCGATGAGGAGTAGTGGGGGTGGCAAAGGGGGCTTATGCGGGCACAGTTGACGATGCGTCGACTCGCTCCTGGCCGGGGCGCCTCACGCCGCCAGGGTTCCCGGCAGCAGTGCCCGCGGCCCGAACTTCGCCCGCACCCGGTCCGCGACCTCCTCGATACGGCGGATCTTCTCGTCGGCCGGGTCGAACGTGAGCTGGTAGGAGGCCAGTTCGGCGGGACCGAGACCTTCGGCGCGCAGGGCGAGGGCGCGGACCCGGGCCCGCTGGAGACCGAGCGCCTCGTACAGGCCGTATGCCGTCCTGGTCAGCGCGGCGGAGTGCGCGGTCGGTTCGGCGAGGCTGCGGCTGCGGGTCGTCGAGGAGCGGTCGGCGTAGCGGACGGTGAGGGTCAGGGTGCGGCAGACCTTGTCGAGGGCTCGGAGCCGGGCGCCCAGCTCGCCGGCTGCCGACAGCAGTGCTCTGCGGTGCCGGTCGGGGGACAACTCGTCGCGGTCGAAGGGTCGTTCGGTGGCGAGAGACCGGGATATGGCGTTGGGTACGACCCGGCCTCGGTCGACGCCTCTGGCCTTCTCCTGCAGTTCGCGGCCCGCCCTCGCACCGACCAGGCGCTGCAGCGTGGCCAGGGGGGCGGCGGCGACCCTGCCGAGGGTGTCCAGGCCGTACTCGCACAGGGTGCGGGCGGTGGCCGTACCGACGCCGGGGAGCGCGACGACGGGCCGGTCGGCGAGGAACTCCGCGATGGCGTCCGGGTCTTCGGGCACCGCGCAGGTCATCCCGGGCCGGGCGTCGCGCAGTGCCATACGGGCCAGCATCGGGCCGGGTCCGGCGCCGATGACGCAGTCGACGCCGTGCAGCGCGAGGGCACGGACCCGGATCACCGAGGCGAGCTCGACCGCGTCACGGCCGAAGTAGCGTTCGGCGCCGCGCAGATCGGCCAGCGCCCGGTCGGGGGGCAGCGCCTGGACGACGGGGGTGAAGTCCTCCAGCAGCCCGAGCAGCCCCGGCAGGGCCGTCCCGTCCGGCTCGGGCAGCTGGAAACGTACGCAGAGGATGGTCATCCCGCACTCCCCGGACTCTGATGCCACAACTTCCTTCCGCCCGCCGGGCCTTCGCCCGCGGGACGCAGATCGGCCCAGGGGTGCATCTCGTACCCCGTGGGCATACGGATCGTCCGGCCCGGCTCCGGCCCCGGCTCCGGCTCGTTCTCAGCCGCCGGTCCCGCCCGGCCTGCCTCCTCCGTTCGCCCTGCCGGCTCCGCCGGTGCGGCGAGGCGGGCGGCGACCTCGTCCAGCCCGCCCTCGGCGCGCAGTTCGACGAGTTCGGCGAGGTTCCAGGCGGCCGAGCCGACCACGCTGAGGCTGCGCGGACCGCGCCGCTGCACCACTCCGCGCACCAGCAGCAGCCAGGAGTGGAAGACGGTGTGGGCGCAGGCGTCGTGGGAGTCCTCGAAGAAGGCCAGATCGACCAGGCCGGTGCCGTCGTCCAAGGTGGTGAAGACGACCCGCTTGCCGGACCGGATCGGCGGGGTCTGGGTGGCCGCCTTGGCACCCGCGACCAGCACCGTCTCCCCGTGCCGCGCCTCACGCAGCCGGCGCGCCGGGACGACGCCGAGTTCGTCGAGGAAGGCCCGGTGGTCGTCCATCAGATGGCGCGAGGCGTCCATCGACAGCACACCCAGCTCGGCGCTGAGCCGTTCCTCCGCCGTGAGGTCGGGCAGCCCGGCCGGGGCGGTCCTGCGACCCCCGGCGAGCGGGAGCTGACCGCCGCCCGCGCCCCGGGCTCCCCGGTGCAGTTCGGTCAGATGGAGTTGCAGATCACGCCGGTTGGCACCGAAGGCGTCCAGCGCGCCGACCTGGGCGAGCCGCTGGGCCAGCGGGCGGCTGGGGCGGGCCCGTTCCCAGAAGTCGAGGAGCGAGGCGTACGGCTGCCCGTCCGCGATGCGCGCCGCCTCGGCCTCGCTGATGCCGTGGACGTCGGACAGGGCGAGCCGCAGCCCCCACACCGCCGGCGCGCCCGGTTTCCCCGGCGACCCCGACGGCGACCCCGACCTCGCCACAGACGGCAGCTCAGACGGCGCCCCCGACGGCAACCCCGGCCTCGCCACAGACGGCGACCCCGACAGTGATTCAGACACCAGTTCGATGCGATGGGCGACCGCCGACCGGTTCACATCCAGCGGCAGGATCGGCACCCCGTGCCGCCGCGCGTCCGCCAGCAGCAGCCGCTTCGGATACATCCCCGGGTCATGGGTGAGCAGCCCGGCATAGAAGGCGGCGGGGTGATGCGCCTTCAGCCACGCCGACTGATACGTCGGCACGGCGAACGCGACGGCGTGCGCCTTGCAGAAGCCGTACGAGCCGAACGCCTCGACGATCTCCCAGGTCCGCCGAATCGTTTCTGCGTCATAGCCGTTCTCCGCCGCGCGCTGTGCGAACCAGACCTTGATGCGCCCCTGGGACTCCGGGTCCGACAGCCCGCGCCGCACCCGGTCCGCCTCACCCCGCCCGCAGCGGGTCATGACGGCGACGATGTCGATGATCTGCTCGTGGAAGACGACCACCCCGTAGGTGCCCCGCAGCGGTTCCTCCAGATCGGGGTGCGGGTAGCGGACCGGCGCCCGTCCGTGCCGTGCCTCGATGAACGGCCGCACCATGTCGGCGGCGACCGGGCCCGGCCGGAACAGCGAGATGTCCACCACCAGATCGTGGAAGGTCTCCGGCTGGAGCCGTCCGACCAGATCGCGCTGGCCCGGCGACTCGATCTGGAAGCAGCCCAGTGTCTCGGCGGACTTGATCAGCCGGTACGTCGCCGGGTCGCCCGGCGCCACCGCGTCCAGGTCGACCCGGGTGCCTGTGGCGCGCGCCACCTCGGCGACCGCGTGCGCCATCGCCGACTGCATCCGCACCCCGAGCACATCGAGCTTGAGCAGTCCGAGGTCCTCCACGTCGTCCTTGTCGAACTGCGACATCGGGAAGCCCTCCCCGCTGGACGGCACGACCGGCGTACGGGACAGCAGGGTGGCGTCGGACAGCAGGACACCGCAGGGGTGCATGGCGATCCCGCGCGGCAGCGCGTCGAGGGCCTCGGTCAGCTCCCACAGCCTGCCGTACCGTTCCTTCTCCCGCTCGGACTCCCCCGCCAGCGCCCGGAGCTCGGGCAGTTCCGCGAGCGCGGCACGGGCGTCGCGGGCGCGGATGTGCGGGAAGGACTTGGCGATGCGGTCGATGTCGGCGGGGTCCATGGACAGCGCCGCGCCGACGTCGCGGATCGCGTGGCGCACCCGGTACGTCTCCGGCATCGAGACCGTCGCCACCCGCTCGGTGCCGAACCGGCCGATGATCGCGCGGTAGACCTCCAGCCGGCGGGCCGACTCCACGTCGATGTCGATGTCGGGCAGCACGACCCGCTCCTTCGACAGGAAGCGCTCCATCAGCAGCCCGTGCTCGATCGGGTCCGCGTGGGCGATGCCGAGGAGATGGTTGACCAGCGAGCCCGCGCCGGAGCCGCGCGCGGCGACCCGGATGCCCATGTCCCGCACGTCGTCCACGATCCCGGCGACCGTGAGGAAGTAGGAGGCGAAGCCGTGGTGGGCGATGATGTCCAGCTCGTGGTGCATCCGCTCCCAGTAGGCGTGCCGCCCGGCGTAACCGCGGCGCACCATGCCCGCCGCCGCCCGTGAGGCCAGCGTGCGCTGCGCGGTGCGTCGCCCGGCGCCGACGAGGCGGGCCTCGGGGAAGTGGACGGTGCCGATGCCGAGGTCGTCCTCGGGGTCGACCAGGCACTCGGCGGCCGTCGCCCGGGTCTGTTCCAGCAGCCGGTGCGCGGTGTCGCGCCGGAAACCGGCGGCCTCGACGATCCGCTCCGCCGCCGCCAGCATGGCGCCCGTGTCCTTGAGCCATGCCTCGCCCGGGTCGAGTTCCCCGGCGGGGTCGATCGGGACCAGCCGGCGCGCGGCGTCCAGGACGTCGGCGACCGGGCCCTGGCCGGGGTCGGCGTAGCGGACGGCGTTGCTGAGCACCGGGCGGACACGCTGCTCGGCGGCGAAGCCCACGGTGCGGGCGGCCAGCCTCAGGGAGCCGGGCCCGGTGCCCTCGCGGCCGTGCCAGACCGCCTCCAGGCGCAGGGCGTCGCGGTAGATCTCGCGCCAGGGGACGAGGAGCCGGGCCGCGCGGTCCGGGCGTCCGGCGGCGAGCGCGCGGCCCACGTCGGAGGCGGGCCCGAGCAGGACGGTGAGGCCGTCGGCGTGGTTGGCGGACCAGGGCAGCAGCGGGGTGCCCGAGGACATGGGTCCCGGCGGTGCGGCCGGGAACGGGGGTCCTGACCACGCTCCCCCGGTCGGGGGTCCGGCCGGTCCGTTCCCGTCCGGGGTGCCCGGCGGCCCGGCGGCCGGGAATCCGGCGGCGTGGGCGGCGCTGACCAGGCGGCACAGGTCGGCCCAGCCCGCCGCGCCGTCCCGGGCGAGGAAGGTGACGCGGGGCGCGGACTCGTCGACGAAGGCGCCGCCGCGCACCGGGGTACGGCGTCGCCCGCCGCGCAGGGACCCGGCATCGGGCTCGGGCCCGGCCACCGCGAGGTTTGCTCCGAACAGCGGCCGTACCCCGGCTCCGGCGCACGCCTTGGCGAAGCGGACGGTGCCCGCGAGGGTGTCGCGGTCGGTGAGGGCGAGGGCGTCCATGCCCCGTTCGGCGGCACGCTCGGCCAGCCGCTCCGGGTGCGAGGCGCCGTAGCGCAGTGAGTATCCGGAGACGGTGTGCAGATGCGTGAAACCCGGCACACGCACCTCCCGCGCTCATGAGCCCCTACCGGCTCTCGAACATCAGTTCCCTACTCTCCTTTTCCCACCATACCCTCATTCTCGAACACATGTACTACGACGCAGGGGGGACCGTCGTGGCGTGTCCCACCTGCGTGAACGCGGCCCGCCGGGGTCGGCCCCACCTGCCCTGAACGCGATCCGCCGGGGCCCGGCCGGGGCACGCGAAAAAGCCCCGGTGAAAAAGCCCCGGGGCACGCAAAAAGCCGGTGCCCGGCCTCCGAAGAGGTCGGGCACCGGCCTGAGAGCGGGACGTCGGCCCTGCTCAGTCGGTCAGCGTCAGCTGCCGGCGCCGTAGTAGGCGATCCGCATGATCTCCTGCATGTCCTCCAGCATCGGCATCCGCGGGTTGGCGGGCGCGCACTGGTCGGCGTAGGCGTTCATGGCCTGCTGCGGCATGGCCTCGATGAAGGCCTTCTCGTCGACACCCTGTGCCTTGAAGGAGGCCGGGATGCCGCACCGCTCACGCAGTTCCTCGATCGCCCGGGCGTAGGACTCCACGCCCTCCTCCGGGGTGGAGGCCGGCAGACCCAGCATCTTGGCGAGGTCCTGGTAGCGCTCGGGCGCCCGGTAGACCTCGGCCTTCGGCCACGGGGTGGCCTTGTGGGTGACCTTGCCGTTGTGACGGATCACGTGCGGCAGAAGCAGCGCGTTGGTGCGGCCGTGGGCGACGTGGAAGGTGTTGCCCAGGGTGTGCGCCATCGCGTGGACCATACCGAGGAAGGAGTTCGCGAAGGCCATACCCGCGATGGTGGACGCGTTGTGCATCCGCTCACGGGCCTTGGGGGCCTTGGCGCCCAGCTTCACGCAGTCTTCCAGGTTCTCGAAGATCAGCTTGATCGCCTGGAGGCACTGGCCGTCGGTGTAGTCGCTCGCGTAGACCGACACATACGCCTCGGTGGCGTGGGTCAGGGCGTCGAAGCCGGAGTCGGCGGTCACGACCGGCGGGAGGTTCATCGACAGGGACGGGTCGATGATCGCCACGTGCGGGGTGAGCGCGTAGTCCGCGAGCGGGTACTTCTGGGCGGCCGCGGGGTCGGAGATGACCGCGAAGGGGGTGACCTCCGAGCCGGTGCCCGAGGTGGTCGGGATGGCGACGAGCTGCGCCTTCTCGCCCAGCTGCGGGAACTTGTAGGCGCGCTTGCGGATGTCGAAGAACTTCTCCTTCGTGTCCGCGAACGCGATCTCCGGCTTCTCGTACATCAGCCACATGACCTTCGCCGCGTCCATCGGCGAACCACCGCCGAGGGCGATGATGGTGTCGGGCTTGAACTCCCGCATCGCCTCCGCACCGCGCAGGACGGTGGAGAGCTCCGGGTTGGGCTCGACATCGGTGATGTACTGCAGGATGACCGGCTCGGAACGCGAGTTCAGGATCTCGGTGACCTTGCGGACGAAGCCGATCTGCTCCATCGTGCGGTCGGTGACAACGGTGACCCGGTGGACGTCGGGCATCGCCTTCAGGTAACGCAGGGAGCCCTTCTCGAAGTAGATCTTCGGCGGGACCTTGTACCACTGCATGTTGTTGTTGCGCCGTCCGATCCGCTTGATGTTGAGGAGGTTGACCGCCGTAACATTGTTGGATACAGAGTTGTGGCCGTAGGAGCCGCAACCAAGGGTCAGCGAAGGCAGGAAGGCGTTGTAGACGTCACCGATGCCGCCGAGGCTCGAGGGAGCGTTGACGATCACACGGATCGCCTTGACGCGCTTGCCGAACTCCTCGGCCAGTTCCTCGCTCTCGGTGTGGATCGCAGCGGAGTGACCGAGACCGTCGAACTCGACCATCTGGGTCGCCAGCAGCAGACCGTGGTCGGTGTCGGTGGCCTTCAGGCACGCCAGCACCGGGGACAGCTTCTCCCGGGTCAGCGGCTCGTTGGGGCCGACCTCCGAGCACTCCGCGACCAGGATCGCGGTGTCGGCGGGCACGGTGAACCCGGCCTGCTCGGCGATCCAGACGGGGGACTTGCCGACGACCGTGGCGTTCAGCTTGGCCTCGCCGCAGTTCTTGCTGTTCGCGGTGACACCGAAGATGAAGTCTTCGAGCTTCTTCTTCTGCGCGGCGGTGACGACGTAGGCGCCGAGGCGCTTCATCTCGGCGATGCCGGCCGAGTAGACCGACTTGTCGAGGATGATCGCCTGCTCGGAGGCGCAGATCATGCCCTGGTCGAAGGCCTTCGACAGGACGATGTCGTGGATGGCGCGGCGAAGGTCCGCGTCCGCGGCGACATAGGCGGGGACGTTACCCGCGCCGACACCGAGGGCGGGCTTCCCGCAGGAGTACGCGGCACGCACCATCGCGTTGCCACCGGTGGCGAGAATCGTGGAGACACCGTCGTGCTTCATCAGCGCTTGGGTGGCATCCATCGAGGGCTCTTCGATCCACTGCACACAACCCTCGGGCGCACCGGCCGCAATGGCCGCGTCCCGCACGATGCGAGCGGTCTCAGCCGAACACGACTGGGCGTTCGGGTGGAAGGCGAAGATGATCGGGTTGCGGGTCTTCAGGGCGATGAGCGCCTTGAAGATCGTGGTGGAAGTGGGGTTGGTGACCGGAGTCATCGCGCAGACCACACCGACCGGCTCGGCAATCTCAGTAATACCGGTCAATTCGTCACGGTTGATCACGCCCACGGTGCGCAGATTGCGCATCGAGTGGGTGACGTGCTCGCATGCGAAGATGTTCTTGACGGCCTTGTCTTCGAACAGCCCTCGGCCGGTCTCTTCGACCGCCAGCCGGGCCAGCTCTCCGTGCGCACTGAGCGCCGCAAGGGACGCCTTCTTGACGATGTGGTCGACCTGCTCCTGGTCGTACGACTCGAACTGCAGGAGCGCCTTCTTGGCGTTCTCCACCAGCTCGTTCACCTGGTCCACGACCTGCATGGCCAGCCTCCTTCGTCGCGGGCTTCGCTGACATCTCTATTCGACCTGATGAGCGATCGATCATCGATGCGAGAAAGACCCCACTTGAGGGAAGAAGGTCCCGGCACTCCGCGCAAAAGGTCCCAGCCCCTCACCCCGGGGCGGGACTCCCAAATCTGCAGGTCAGACGATCTTTGCCTGCGTTCCGGAAACCCGAATAAGCCCGCGCCTGCCAGGCGCGGGCGTGGACAGGCCGGGCACATTACGCCCTTGACCTGCCGCGCCGGTCGTCTCTGGCCTTCGCGTTCGACATACATTCGCACCGCATCGGCTGCGATGCAACGGCGAATGCCCCTGATCCGGAATTTCTTTTTCGCCAATCCGCCCCGCGGGGCCGCAACAGCCGCAAGTGGCCTGGTCAGGGCATGCGGCGAGGCGTGTCTGCGAGAACCATCCGGCCTCGAAGACACGCCTCCACGGGATCCAGGGGACGTCTCAGCCCTGTCCGGAACTCGCTTCTTCGCCGTCCTTCTCAGGCTGGGGCAGGGCATACGGTGCGTGCTCCTGCGCCGGCTCGACGGGCAGCGGAGCGGACGGCTGCACCGCCGGCGGCACGGGCTGCGGCACCGGAGCGGCGGCCTGCGGCGGCGCCTGGGGCTGGGGCTGGGGCTGGGGCTGAGCCGCCCGCTCCAGGAAGCGCAGCAGCTCCACCGGGAACGGCAGCACCAGCGTGGAGTTCTTCTCGGCGGAGACCGCCACAATGGTCTGGAGCAGCCGCAGCTGAAGCGCGGCCGGGGTCTCGGACATCTGCTTCGCGGCCTCGGCGAGCTTCTTCGACGCCTGGAGTTCCGCGTCCGCGTTGATGACCCGGGCCCGCCGCTCCCGGTCGGCCTCGGCCTGGCGGGCCATGGACCGCTTCATGGTCTCGGGCAGCGACACGTCCTTGATCTCGACGCGGTCGATGGTGACGCCCCACTCCACGGCCGGGCTGTCGATCATCAGTTCCAGGCCCTGGTTCAGCTTCTCCCGGTTGGAGAGCAGATCGTCCAGATCGCTCTTGCCGATGATGGAGCGCAGCGATGTCTGTGCCATCTGCGAGACCGCGAACCGGTAGTCCTGGACCCGCACGATCGCCTCGGCCGGCGCGGTCACCCGGAAGTAGACGACCGCGTCCACCCGAACCGTGACGTTGTCCCGGGTGATGCCCTCCTGGGCCGGGATCGGCAGCGTCACGATCTGCATATTGACCTTCTGGAGCCGGTCCACGAAGGGAACGATCATGGTGAAGCCGGGCCCGCGCACCTGGGAGCGCAGTTGCCCGAGCCGGAAGACCACACCCCGTTCGTACTGCTTGACGACCCGGGCCGCCGCTCCCATGTAGACCGCTCCGGCGGTCACGAGGACCGCTCCCGACGCCACCAGCGCCTCGATCATCTCGGCCCCCAGGGTCCGCAGTGTGCTTGATCGGGAGGATACGCCGTACACCTCTTCTTGCGGCGCCACGTGCGTGTCTTCCCGTGCTTCGACGGTAACTCCCGTGCCCCGGGCAGCGGGAGGCCCCCGCGCGCCGGATGCGCGCGGGGGCCCGGAAGAGCGGTGTGCGTCAGCCGACGCTCACGCCGTAGTAGCTCAGCGCCTCGGTGACCGGCTGGAAGAAGGTCGTGCCGCCGGAGGTGCAGTCGCCGCTGCCGCCGGAGGTCAGACCGTAGGCCACCGTGCCCCCGTACAGCGGGCCGCCGCTGTCGCCGCCCTCGGCGCAGACCGTGGTCTGGATCATGCCGTAGACGATGTCACCGCTGCCGTAGTTGACGGTGGCGTTGAGCGCGGTGACACGGCCGCTGTGGGTGCCGGTGGTGGAGCCGCGGCGGTAGACCGTGGTGCCCACGCTCGGGGTGGCCGCACTGGTGATCGACTGGCTGCCGACCGCGCTGGGGTGGGCGATCGACGAGTTGGTGTACCGCACCAACGCGAAGTCGTTCGTCGGGAAGCTGTAGCTGACGTTCGTGCCCAGCACCGTGGTGTGACCCGAGTTGCTGTACCAGGTGGAGGCGACCTCGCCGCAGTGTCCCGCGGTCAGGAAGTAGTACGTGCTCCCGCTGTGCACATTGAAGCCGAGCGAGCAGCGGTAGGCGCCGCCGTAGATCGCGTCACCGCCGGTGATCAGCTTCCGGAAGGTGCCGGGGGTGTGCTTGATGGTCAGGGCGCCGGACTCGGTGCCCGCCTGCTGCCTGATCTTCGCGATCTCCGTCTGGGAGACCGTGCTGTCGACGGTGACGACGACACGGTTGCTCTTGCTGTCCACCGCCCAGGCCGTCCCGGGGACGTCGGCCTTGAGGACGGAGTCGCTCACCTTGGTGAGCTGGGTGGTGCTGAAGGTCGGGTTGTCACTCGCGTTCGCGGTGGGGGCGGCGAACGCGGCCGCGGCCATGAATCCGGAGACCAGGGCGACAAGCCCGGTCCGTCTCATGAGACCGCTCCGGGGGGTGGTGCGCTTGATCCTCACTTTTCGTTCCCTCCCAAGGGAATTCGGGGGCCCGCGTGGGGTCGGGGCCCGTGAGGCGCAGCCAGCGGCATGATTGTCCGGGATCCGGACAAGCCGTGCCCCTGACAAGCGCTGAGGGGGAGTATTCGGCCGCACGACCAACGTCCGCAAGGGTGCCTTTCGGCCGTGCGGCATTCAAACGGCGGAAAGACTACGCGCGTTGATCGTTCATACGGTCGCAGCGCGCCCGGGTACCGCCGGTTGGGCGAACACTGCCACCCTGGGCGCCGACCACGCCGACCACGCCGACCACGCCGTACTCCCCCGGCCGGGGCAGCGAGCCCCAGGGCCTCACGCTCCGTCAGCAGTCGCAGCAGGAAAAGCAATCGCAGCAGTCACAGTCGCAGTCACAGTCGCAGCAGTTGCACACATCGCAGCACGAGCCGTCACAGTTGCCGCACCAGCCTTCGCGCCGCCTGCGGGACCAGGGCCCCTCGAACTCGTCGGCGCAGCACACCTTGCAGGTGCAGCACAGCCCGAGCGCCGCCGCGCACCCGGCCCAGAAGCCCCGCCCGTCCGGACGCGGCGGCTCACCGCCGAAGGGGTTGCCGTGCGGGTCGCCGTACGGGTTGCCCGGCATCGGGGACTGCGGGCCCTGCGGGGCGTACGGTCCCTGCGGCGGGCCAAAGGCGGCCTGCGGGGCGCCATGCCCGGTGTGTCCGCAGGACTCGGTGCCGAACGCCCGGTCGACGGAGCGGCGCAGTTCATGCACGAGCAGCAGATGGGCGAGACGGCCGTCGGCGAACTCGGCCTCGCGCAGCGCGAGCCGTATGCCGTGCAGCGCGTCGTCGGCGAGCCGGCGGGCCTCGGCGCGGGAGGTGCCGGTGGCGGTGAGCGGGTTCCAGGCACCGGATCCGGCGTCGGCGGCCTGGTCCTCGACGGCGTCCAGGAGATGGGCGAGCCGTCCGAAGAGCCGCCCGGCCTCGGCGAGGGGTGCGGCGTTGGCGGGGCGTCCGGCGAGACGGGCGGTGTGCGCGAAGGCTGCGGCGGTGGCCGTCTCGGTCGGCTCGGTGACGGTGAGAACCGGGGTGCCGGGTCCGGCGAGGGTCTCGATGCCGAGCTGCCGGTCGACGGCGTCCACCAGGACGGCGGTGTCGAAGCCGACGTCGGCGCCGGTGCGGGCGCCCGCGCCGCCCCAGTTCGCGGCGACCCTGCGGGCGGCGGCCGCCACCGGCCTGCACGCCAGCAGCCCGTCGCCGTCGGCGACATGGTCGCGCAGCTTGGCGGAGGCGAGCACCAGGGAGACGGCGGCGGCGAGCCGGGCGCCCTCGCCCCGGGCGACGGAGGCGCCGCGCATCCCGCGCAGCGGACAGGGTCCCGCGGTACGCCGCCAGTCGCCGCCCTTGGCGCCCGCGGCCCCCGACGCCGGTGCGCCGCGGTCGGCCTGAGCCTCCGTCAGCACCGATATGAGCAGCCCGTCATAGTTGGTGACGATCCGCGCGAACTGTCCGTGATCTCCGCGCAATGCGAGGCACAGCCCGCACAAGTGCGCCATCCACTCGGCCTTGAGGCTCTCCCCGAGCCGGTGGGTGCAGGGCCTGACGATTCCGAACACGACGTTCCCCCCGTGCTGTGTACGACGTTGAGCGGCGGGAATCGTACCCATGAATTCATCTGTCCCACCGGGCGGTCCGTTCACCCGGACGCGACGCCCGTCACCCATACGCCAGGAAGAATCATATTTCACTCACAGTCAGCAAGCATGCACGGCAAGTCCCTTGGGAGACGCGGACTCTCGACGGATCCGCTGTGCACCAGTACCGTCACAAACCCCCCGCGCGGCGTCTATTCACATGGCACGCCGTCCGCATCATGGAGACCATAGGGATGCGGAAAGCACGAAAGACCACTGTGAGAGGAGGCGTCCATGGGATCGGTACGCAAGGCGAGTGCTTGGCTCGGCCTCGTTGACGACAACGACAACGACGACGAGCGCTACTACGACGACGACTACTCCGAGGGGGCCGATACCGGGGACGCCTGGGTCACCGACCCTCGTGTCAAGGTGGCCTCGGACACGGCCGAGGAGACGGGCCGCCGGATCGGCACGGTCACTCCGGACAGCTTCCGGGACGCGCGTGCCATCGGCGAGCTCTTCCGGGACGGTGTCCCGGTCATCGTCAACCTCACGGCCATGGACGCCGGCGACGCCAAGCGTGTCGTCGACTTCGCGGCGGGGCTGACCTTCGGGCTGCGCGGCACGATCGAGCGGGTCGCGACCCGGGTCTTCCTGCTGACGCCCGCGAACACCGAGATCATCAGTGCCGACCCGTCCGCGCGGCGCGCGGACGGCTTCTTCAACCAGAGCTGAGGCAGGACCGCACACCGGTCCTGCCCCGGCTCGGGGTCCACCGGTCGGCGGTCCGCAAGGGGGATCACGGGGTTCATACGGTTCCTGCGGTTCATGCCGACAGCCGCGACCTCTCGGGTTCCCGGGGCGAGGGCAGCGTTCTCACTTGGGCCTCGTTCTCATACTGATCGAGTTCCGCACGCTGCTCAAGTTCCGCACGCTGCTCGAGTTCCTCACACTGCATCACCCGGGGCAGCCGCAGCGCCATCGCCGCCCCTATCAGCAACAGCGCAGCACTCACCAGCAGCGTCACATGCAGCCCGTGGACGAAGGAGTCCCGGGCGGCACGGCGCAGCGCGGCTCCCGGGCCGCCCCCGAGCTGCCCGGCCACCTCGTACGCCTCGCCCAGCGAGTGCTCCGCCGCCGTCGCAGCGGCGGACGGGACACCGGGCACGGCCGAGAGACCGGGCGCGTAGGCGGCGTTCATCACGCTGCCCAGCAGGGCGATGCCGATACCGGCGCCCAGCTGGTAGGAGGTCTCGCCGATCGCCGCGGCTCCGCCCGCCTGTTCGGGGGGCGCCTCGCTGAGCATCGACTCGTACGCGCCGAACAGCGTCGTCTCCAGCCCGAAGCCGAGCAGCACGAAGCCGAGGAACAGGAGTCCGACGTTGTCGGCGCCGCCCATCGCGGTCAGCGTGATCACGGCGGCCGCGGTGAGGGTGAAGCCGAAGCTGACCATGAGGCGGGGACCGAAGCGGCGCAGCAGCCGGGCCCCGGCGAGACCCGCCGCCATCGCCGCGACAGTGAGCGGCAGCAGTCTGAGGCCGGTCTGGAGCGGGGAGAGCCCGAGCACGAGCTGGAGATACTGCGCGGCGATCAGTTCCAGCCCGACCAGCGCCAGCATGGCGAGCACGATGCAGCCGACGGAGGTGCTGAAGGCGGGGCGTGCGAACATCCGCAGATCCACCAGCGGGTAGGGGCGGCGCCCCTGACGCCGTACGAACACCGCGAGGAGCAGGCCGCCCAGCAGCAGCGGAATGAGCGTGAACAGGCTGGTCGGGCCCTCGCCGCCGCCGAGCCGCTTCACCCCGAGGACCACGCCGAACAGCCCGGCGGCCGCCATCAGCGCGCCGGTGACGTCCCAGGGGCCGTCGCCCTCGCCGGTCGACTCGGGCAGCAGCAGCCGTCCGGCCGGCACGCTCACCAGCATCAGGGGGATGTTCACCAGGAACACCGAGCCCCACCAGAAGTGCTCCAGGAGAAAGCCGCCGAGCAGCGGTCCGACGGCCGCGCCCACCGCGGCGACCGCGCTCCACACACCGATCGCCACCGCGCGTTCACGCCGGTCGGGGAAGACCTGGCGGAGGATCGAGAGCGTCGCGGGCATGATCATCGCGCCGCCGACGCCGAGCAGTGCCCGCGCGCCGATCAGCACCTCGGCGTCATGGGCGAAGGCGGCCACGGCGGAGGCGACGCCGAACAGGCAGTAGCCCAGCAGAAGGATTCTGCGGCGGCCCACCCGGTCGCCCAGTGTGCCGAAGAGGATCAGCAGCGAGGCGCAGACCAGCGGATAGACGTCGACGATCCAGAGCAGTTCGATCGCGCCGGGCTTCAGGTCCTCGGTGACGGCGGGCACCGCCACATGCAGCACGGTCGCGTCGAGGGCGACCAGCAGCAGGCTGACGCACAGGACGACGAGGACGACCCAGCGGTTGGCACCGGTCCCGGCCGCCCGACGGCGCGGCGCAGCCGCGGCCGTGGTCGTCCCGGACATGTGCGTACCTCCAAGCTGAACACTCGTGTTCGGCGGTCTCGCGGGGCGGGGATTCCCCACGACTCGGCAGGAGGGAGCGGTGACCTCCGGCCCGCGCAGCGAACGGCGAGTGACACGTCAGCGTACGCGAGTCGACCGCCGTGCCAAGGTGGCGGACGTCTCAACCCTGGCAAGAAGGTGTGTGGTGTACCCCACTCCGACCCCCCTTGACCACGCCCCGGTGACCGGTCCGGTTCCCGGCGGCGCCGATAATCGGTCGGTGACCGAACTCGCGACACGTGAGACGACGGCCCGCCCGGGGCCGCTGCGCCGGGCCGCCCCCGCGCTCCTCGGGTACGCGTCGGTGCGCGCCCTCGGACTGCTGGTGCTGGCCGTGTGGAGCGCGGCGCGCGGCAAGAGCGCCCACACCCTGCTGACGGCGCGCTGGGACGCCCTGTGGTACGCCCGGGTCGCGGGCGGGGGTTACGGCTACGAGGTGCGGCTGCCGAACGGCGATGTCCACTCCGATCTGGCGTTCTTCCCGCTGCTGCCCTGGCTGGAGCGGCTGGTGCACTCGGTGGCCGGGCTGTCGTACGGCGATGCCGGGCTGGCGGTGGCGCTGTGCGCGTCGCTCGCCGCGGCCTGGGGGATCTTCGCGGTCGCCGATCGTCTCCACGGGCCCCGGGTGGGGGTGTGCACCGTGCTGCTGTGGGCGGCGCTGCCGGTGGGGATCGTGCAGTCGATGGCCTACAGCGAGTCGCTGTTCACAGCGCTCGCCGCCTGGTCGCTGTACGCGGTGCTGACCGAACAGTGGGCGGTGGCCGGGGTGCTGGCGCTGCTGACGGGGCTGACCCGGCCGGTCGGGCTGGCCGTGGTCGCCGCGGTGTGGACCGGCGGGCTTACCTCGTTCGGGCGACACGGGAACGCGCGGGTCGCGAACGGGGCGCGTGACGCATCGCACGCCCCCTTCAGCCCCTTAGAGCCGGCCGAGAGGGGCGCACCGGTGGCGTCGCGCGCCCTCGGGATGCTCCTCGCACCTCTCGGTATCGTCGGATATGTCCTGTGGGTCGGCCGCCACACCGGCAAGGGCCCGCTCGGCTATCTCGACGTCCAGGCGGGCTGGCGCAACGGCTTCGACGGGGGCCTCGCCTTCGCCCGGTTCGTCGCCGACAAGTTCACGTCGCTCCCGGGCGCCCTCGCCGGCGCCGGGCTGATCGCCGGGGTCGGACTGGTGATCTGGCTGTACGTCGTCTGTGTACGGCAGGGTCAGCCGCTGCCGTTGCTGGTCCACACGGGTGTCGTCATCGCGCTGGCGCTGGGCGCGTCGAGCTACTTCGGCTCGAAACCGCGGCTGCTGCTGCCCGCGTTCCCGCTGCTGCTGCCGCTCGCCCTGGCCCTCGCCCGGGCACGCACCTCCAGATCGGCGCTGGTGGTGGGCGGTGTCGCGGTGGCGGCGGCGGTGTACGGGGCGTTCTGGCTGAACGGCTCCGGACCGCCGTGAGGGGCGCGCCACGCCGATGAGCGGCCGGGAAATTCCACCCCAGCATTCGGTTAACCGAATTCATACGTGTCATAAATCGGGCACCCGAACAGATCAAAGGAATTGACGGCTCACAGGCTTGGCGATTGCTCAATCGGCGGAATTAAACGTCTCCTTGAGGGCAAACCCACATCACATCGTCATCACAAAGCCGGGGATTCGTCAGGGAACTGAGCGCACCGGCTGTAACGTCGATAGAGTGCGTACCGAACGAAACCTCACCCGTCTGGACCGGGTGTTCGCGAGGCTGGACCGTGAGCCGGAACGACCGGTGATCGCGGACATGCCGAAGATGAGCCGGCACCGTGTCGTGCTCTTCTCGGCCACCCTGGCGTTCTATCTGTTCATCGTGTGGGCCGTGGTCACCACCTCATGGCTCGTCCGGCTGGACTGGCAGGTCATGTTCTTCCGGCCGTACCAGCAGTGGCCGCAGATCCATGCCTTCCTCGACTACTACGTGGTGCTCGGCCAGCGCGGCCCCACCGCGGTGATGGTCGCGGCCTGGCTGGGCTGGCGCTCCTGGCGGCAGCACACCCTGCGCCCGCTGCTGACGCTGGGCACCTCGCTGCTGCTGCTGAACATCACGGTCGGCGCCGCCAAGCTCGGCATGGGCCGCCTCGGACCGCACTACGCCATCACCATCGGCTCGAACGAGATGGGCCTGGGCGGCGATATATTTCCCAGCGGCCACACCGCCAACGCGGTGGTGACCTGGGGAATACTGGCGTATCTGGCCTCCACCCCGGCCGCCCGCCGCTGGCTGTCCGCGGTGTCCGCGGTGACCTCGCTGGGCGTCGGCCTCACCACCGTCTACCTCGGTACGCACTGGCTGAGCGATGTGGTGCTCGGCTGGGCCGCGGGTCTGCTGATCCTGCTGGCGCTGCCCTGGTTCGAGCCGCTGGTCGCCCGCACCGAGACCGGCATCTTCCTGCTGCGCGACCGCTGGCGTGCCCGCCGTCCGCTGCCCTTCCCGGCACCGGTCCCGGTCGGCCCGACGGTGCTGCACACGCCGCTGGGCTCCGTCCAGGACGACACCCCGGTCCGGGAGCCCGTCGGCTCCAGCGCCCGCGTGACCCGGACCCCGGCCCATCTGGCCGCCGGCCCGCATCTGGCCGCAGGGCCTCATCTGGCCCGGTCGGAGCGCTCCCCGGTCACCCCGGCCGGCAGCAGGCGCCCGCCGCACGCCGACCGTGTCCCGCACACCGACCGTGTCCCGCACGGGGAGCGGGTGACGCGCGGCAACGCCACCGCCGCGGCCCGGCCCGTCACGGGCGGCTGACCCCGTCCCGCGGGACGGCCTGCGGGACGGCCTGCGGGGACGGTACGCACCCACAGCCCCGCGGCCGAAGGCCCCGGTCCTGGTCAGGACCGGGGCCTTCGCCGTTCCGGCCGGATGCCCGCCGGGACGCCTCACCGACCGGCGACGACGCCAACGGCGCCCGCGGTGTCCGGCGATTCAGCCCTTCCAGGCGCGCCGCACCCGGCCGCCGTCCACCTCGAAGTTCAGCCGCCCGATCCGGTACTCCATGGTGATGATCGCCCCCGGCGGCAGTGACCGCACCGACGACCATCCGCGCTCCCGCGCGAGCCGCTCGGCCTCGGGGGCGTCGAGACCGACGTACGCCGCCGGGTCGTCCTGGGGTTCGGGGGGCGGAGTGGGAATGGATGCCATAGCGCAACGTTAGGCCCAGTCCTGCCGAGGTGTCACACTTCTGTCACAAGATCACTACGCTCGAATCGTTCGAACTCCATCAACGGATGAGAGGTTTCGTACGTCTTGTGCGGCCATTCGAACGAAATTCCCGTGTGTCGGCGAGGCTCATCGGATAAGGCCACGGAAAGCACCCGGCTGTGGCGCACGGCACGGCCCCCGTAGGCCATTCCCGGCCGAATCCCGGAGGGGCAGCCGGGCCTGACATCGTATGAGGAAATTCACGGCTCCGACACAGAACCCCCGCGCGGTCCGACCCCTCACAAGCCCGCGGGTCCGGTGCCCCACAGCCCCACGGGCAGGCCGGGTCACGGCTTGTAGCCCAGCTGCGGCACATCGAAGCAGGTGCGGTTCATGTCGCCCTGCGAGACCCACCCCTTGCCGTCCTGCCAGCGCGCCACGGACAGACAGGTCCTGCGGGTCCGCGGCGGCTGCGGCAGCGGCTGGAAGGAGACCGGCAGCAGCAGCCCGCCCGCGGTGAGATGACGGGCACGGGCCATGTACGCGTCGACGCACGTGCGCGTGATGCCGGTCGCGGCACAGGACTTCGCGGCGTCCGTGAACCACTCGGCCGCCGCCCAGCCCTCCAGCTGCCACTGCGAGTGGGCGGCGAGCGATCCGGTGGCGTCCCTGAACTCCCGTACCGCGGGCTGCGAGACGTCCTCGTAGTTGCGGCTGGACCCGGTCGCCCACAGGGTGTTGCGGCAGTGCGGGGAGTCCTTGTAGTCCTCGGGGACGGTGGAGGTCCAGTTCTGCACATTGGTCACCTTGGCGAGAACCCGCACCCCGAGCTGGTCCATCGCCCTGCACAGCTGCGCGTTGCCGTGCGTGTCGATGGCGTCGAAGACGAGGTCGGCGTGCTGGTGCTTCAAGTCGGCCGCCACGGCACGGAAGTTCGGCAGCGCGAAGTCGACCTGCTCGCCGATCACCCGGTAGCCCTCGGCGCGCAGCCCGCGCTCCACGAACCGGGCGTAGGAGGCCGAGGCCTCCTGGTTGTACGACACCACGGCGGCGGTGCGCGCGCCGTGCTCGCGCTTGAAGTACCGGTAGACCTCGGTCCCGCCGTACAGCGTGCCGTCCCAGCCGGGCGTGCCGTCGCGGGGCGCCGAGCTGCCGTAGATGCCGTAGAGGTGGGGCCAGGTGTCGTAGGCGGCGCCGATGGGCTGGCCGCCGATGTCGGGCACGCCCGCCCGGGAGACCTGGGGGGCGCCCGCGTAGTCCAGCGAGGTGGTGGCGACCAGGGCGACGACCTTGTCCTCGTCGACGAGCTGGTGCACACAGGTGTTGTTGCCGATGCCGCTGCCGCCGTCGTCGCACAGCCGCACCTGCACCGGGCGCCCGTCGATGCCCCCACGGGCGTTCAGACGGTCGAACCAGGCCTTGGCGCCGTCGCGGGGGCCGGTGAACGTGTTGCCGCCGACCGGGCTGGTGGTGCTGGTGATGATGCCGACGGGGATCGGTGCGGCGGCACCGGTCGCGGGCGCGGGCGTGGCGGTGCCCTGCCCGAAGTCCCGCTCGGGAAGGCGGCTGCCGCAGGCCGTGCCCGCGAGGAGCAGCAGCACCGCGGCAGCGGTCTCAGCAGCCCGGCAGCGCCGTCGCCGAGGCATTGCCGCTCAGCTGGACCAGCGCACACAGCGTCTTGACGGACACCTTCCAGGTGCCGCCCTGGAGGACGGACGAGCCGGAGGCGCCCGGCAGGGCGGTGGCGCCGTTGAGGATCAGGTTGTATGTCACGGTCGCCCCGGTCGGGCTGGTGAACACGACCTTCGTGACCTGGGCCTTCACCTCGCGGCCGCGCTGGTCGCTGCCGAACGCCTGGAGGACGGGGGCCATCGCGCTGCCGTTCTCGAGGACCGCGAGCTTCTGCTGAGTGGACGAGGCCGGGTCGAAGAACGTCGCCCAGTTCGTCTTGATCTCCTTCGTGGCGGCCGCCGGATCGGCGGGCGCCGTGGCGGCCGGGCCGGCCGGCGTGCTCGTGGTCGTCCGGACGGTGGTGGTGGGGGTCGCGCTGCCACCGCCACCGCCGCCGCCTCCGCAGGCCGCCAGGGCCGGGCCGAGCACCAGAAGCGCCGCTGCCGTCAGCGCCGTACCCCGCCCCGCCGCCCGTGGGCCGCGTCCCCTCCGTGTGTTCCCCGCGTTCCCCCGCCTGAGGTCGCTCCCGAGAACCATCTGGCTCACCACCGGGTGTCGTTCCGGGCCACACACGCCCGGTTCTTTCAGGGTCGGCTCGAAGCAGGCATAGTGCAAGCCATCGGCGGGCTCCGGATCCGGCCTCGGATCCGGGCTCCGGGTCCGGCCTCGAATCCGGCCGGACACGCGACGTGTGGGAGCCAGACATGCGGACAGCCCGACTGCGCGGTGCGCACCCCGTCCTGCGGTCCGGCCGCTCCGGCTGGTTCGGCTGGGCTGGCTGGGTGGCGCTGGCCGCGGGGGCCGTGCTGTGCGTCGTCGGCTGGTACGGCGTCTCCGGCGAGCGGTTCGCGGCACGGCAGTTGCCGTACATCGCGTCCGGTACGGTACCCGGCGCCGCACTGATCGTCGCCGGGGCGGTGCTGCTCGCGCACAGCAGGGACACGGTGTCCGCCGCGCGTCTGGAGGAGCTGTACGGCCTTCTGGCGGCCGCCGGGTCGGCCGTTCAAGAGGAGGACGAGGAGCAGCGGCCCTCGGCGGGGCCGGTCGCGGTCAGTGGAGAGACACTGATGGTGCCCGGCGGCACGCTCTACCACCGCGCGGACTGCCCGTTGGTCGCGGGGAAGGCGGACGCGCTGCCGGTGGACGGCCGGCTGCTCGCCGGCGGCGAGCTCGGCCCGTGCCCCGTCTGCGAGCCCGACTCCCCCGACTCCGGGGACGGCTGATGTCCTCCCTCACCTACGACCTCACCCTCGCCGGCCTCTCCGTCGGCGCCGCCGCCGCGCTCACCGGGATCGGCCTGGTCGTGACGTACCGGGCCACCGGAGTCCTCAACTTCGCGCACGGCGCGATGGCGATGGTGTGCGCGTACGCGCTGCGGCAGTGCGTGGTCGGGTGGGGCTGGCCGCTGTGGCCGTCGGCGGCGGTGACGCTGCTGGTGCTGGCCCCCGCGATCGGTGTGGTCCTGGAGCGGGTGGTCTTCCGCCCCCTGGCGGTGCCGGGCGGTGATCCGGCGCGGACGCTGGTGGCGTCGATCGGTGTGTTCGTGCTGCTGGTGGGCGCCGCCGCGCTGCTGTGGGGGCAGGGCGCCCGGGACGACGCGCCGGTCCTGGTGTCCGCGGACCCCTGGGGGCAGCTGGCGGTGGTGTTGGTGCTCGCCGCCGGGGTCGGCGCGGTGACCCGGTGGACCCGGTTCGGCCGGGAGCTGCGGGCGGTCGTCGACGACCGGGGGCTGGCCGTGCTCGGCGGTGTCGACGCCAACCGGGTCGCGGCGGCGGGCTGGGCGTTCGGCGCGTTCACGGCGGGGCTGACAGGGGTGCTGCTGGCACCGTATGTACGGCTGGACCCGTACGGGCTGCCGCTACTGGTGATGGAGGTCGTCGCGGTCGCGGTGGCCGCGCGGATGCGGAGCCTGCCCGTCGCCGTCGGCGTGGCGCTCGCGATCGGCGTGGCGCAGAGCCAGCTGACCCGGTTTCACCCGGCCTCCGCCTGGGGCGAACAGTTGCTTCTGGCGGTGGGAGCGAACCTTTTCGCGGTCGCGCTCCTGGTCGCGGCGCTCGCCCTGCCGGGCATCGGCGCGCGCGACACGCCGCCGCGCATGCTCACCGCGCGCGTGCGGACCCCTCCCGCCGCCTGGCTCGTCGCCGCCGTGCTGTTCCTGCTCCCCCTCGGTTTCGCGGGCTCCGACCTGCACACCTCCGTCCAGGTGCCCGCGCTGGGCGTGATCCTGCTGTCCCTGGTCGTCGTCACCGGCCGCGGCGGCCAGATCTCCCTCGGCCAGGCGGCGTACGCGGGGCTGGGCGCGCTGTTCACCGCACTCCTCGCGGCGGGCCGCTTCCCGGGTCTGCCCCGGCTGCCGGAACTGGCCGCGCTGGCGGTCGCGGTCGCGCTGGTGGCCCCGCTCGGGCTGCTCACCGGCCGGCCCGCGATCCGCCGCCACGGGCTGGCACTGGCCCTCGTGACCTTCGCGGTCGGCATGGGGGTGAGCCGGTTCGTGTTCGCGCAGCCGTACGCCACCGGGGACCTCGCGGTGAGCCGACCGGCGGGGTTCGGCGGGGACCGGGCGTACTACGTGCTGGAGCTGGTGCTCCTCGCGGCAGCACTGCTCGCCGCCCATGCGCTGCGCACCGGGCGCACCGGGCGGGCGCTGGCCGCCATGCGCGACCACGAGCCGGGCGCCGCCGCGGCGGGCGTCCGGGTGCCCTCGCTCAAACTCCTCGCCTTCGTCTCGGGCGCCGCCCTGGCCGCGCTCGGCGGGGCGCTGCTCGCCATGGGGCTGCGCGCCTTCGATCCCGACACCTACGACCCGGTGCGCGGCCTTCTGTGGTTCGCGGCGGTCGTCGTCCTGGGCGCCGACAGTCCACTGGGCGCGATGGCAGCGGCGGCGCTGCTGGTGGGGCTGGACGCGGGGACGCGGGGCGGGGTGGCGGCGGTGGTGGTCGGGGTGCTCGCGCTGCTCGTGGGGCGGGTGCGGGTGCCCGGGGCGTGGGCGTCCGTGGTGTCCGTGGTGTCCGGGTTCTCCGGGGTGCCGCCCCCTACCCCGCCGGGGGCTGCGCTCCCGGGCTCCGGCCCGCGCGGGCTCGGTGCGGTACGCAGGCGGCGGCCGGGGGCCGCGCTGCTCACGGTACGGGGGCTGCGGGCCCGGTACGGGGGCTTCGTCGCGCTCGACGGAGTGGACCTGGACGTCCGGGCCGGGCAGATCACGGCCGTGGTCGGTCCCAACGGCGCCGGGAAGAGCACGCTGTTCCACTGCCTCGCCGGGACACTGCGCCCCGCGCACGGCGAGGTACGGCTCGCGGGCCGGGACATCAGCCGCCTGCCCGCGCACGCCCGCACCCGCCTGGGCATCGCACGGACCTTCCAGCAGCTGGCCGTCTTCCCGTCGATGACGGTGGCCGAGAACGTACGGGTGGGCGCCGAGCAGGGCAGCGCCGACGACCCCGGCGCGACGGAACAGGCCCTGCGCCTCTTCGCCCTGGACGGCCCCCTGCGGCACCTCCCGGCGGACGGCCTCCCCACCGGCACCCTGCGCAGGGTGGAACTGGCCCGCGCCGTGGCGTCCGCCCCGCGTGTCCTCCTCCTGGACGAGCCCGCCGCAGGCCTGGACACCGCCGAAGTGGCCGCCCTGACCCGCGTCCTGACGGCCCTCGCAGCCGACGGCACGGCTCTGCTGGTGGTGGAACACGACGTGGACCTGGTGGCGGACCTGGCCGACGTCGTCCACGTGATGAACGCGGGCCGGATCGTCGCCTCGGGCCCCCCGGACCGCGTCCTGGACCTCCTGGACCCGGTGGAGGGCACACCATGACGACGTCCGCGCGTCACGCACGCGTACCGGCACCGGCACCGGCCGTGGCACGCGGCCCCGGGGCTGCCGCCGCCCACCGCATGCCCGTACCGCGACCGGACGAGCGCGCCGCGGCGGCCTGCCCCCGGGCGCTCGCCGACGGCCCTCCGGAGCGTGCCGTATGACCCGCACCATCTCGCTGCGTCACGCCCGGGTGCGCTACGGGCCGTTGGAGGCCCTGCACGGGGTCACCGTCGTGGCGCCGGAGCCTGGGGTCACCGTGCTGCTGGGGCGTAACGGGGCCGGGCGGACCAGCGTGCTCAGGGCGCTGGCCGGGAGTGTGCCGCTCGTCGGGGGTGCCGTGGTGTGGGGCGGGGTCGACATCACACGGGTGCCGGCGTTCGAGCGGGCGCGCCGCGGGGTGTGTCTCGTGCCGGAGCGGCAGGCCGTGTTCGGGTCGCTCAGTGTGCGGGAGAATCTCCGGCTCGCCGGGCACGGACGCGGCATCCGGCCCGCTCTGGACGCCTATCCACAGCTCGGGGAGCTGCTCGACCGGCGGGCGGGGACCCTCTCCGGCGGGGAGCAGCGAATGCTCGCCGTCTCGCGCGCGCTGCTGGCACACGCGCGTGTGGTGCTCGTCGACGAGCCCGCCCAGGGCATGTCCCCGGCGGTCGCCGCGCGGACGTACGACCTGCTCGCCGGGCTCGACGCCTGTGTCGTCCTCGCCGAGCAGCGGCTGCCTCCGGTGCTGCGGGTGCCGGGCAGGAGCCGGCTCGTGCTCGTCTACGAACTGCGGCGCGGGGTCGTCGTGTTCGGCGGGGAGGCGGGTGAGGCAGGGTGCCCGGGCGCGCTGCGCGGCGGATGAGCAGGCCCCGCCCGGTCTCGGACCGGACGGGGACCCGTGTCCCGGGCAGGGGGGAGCCGCTCAGAGTTCGAGCTGCTGCCCGGGCACGATCAGGTCGGGATCACCGCCGATGACGGCCTTGTTGGCGGCGTACAGCCGCTGCCAGGTGGTCCCGTGCCGGGCGGCGATGGCGCTCAGGGTGTCGCCCTTGCGGACCGTGTAGTCGCCGGTGGCACGGCTCGGCGCACGGTTCGGCGAACGATCCGACGAGCGATTCGACGACTGGCCGGACGCATGGCTCGACGAACGGCTCGTCGTGCTTGGTTGCTTCGAGGCCGGCGCGTGCTTCCGCGTGCTCTTGTGGGTGGGATTCTTCCCGGTCGACTTCGTCGTCGCCGAGGCGTTCTCGGGGGCCCCGCCACTCGCTCCGGCCCGGGCCGAGCAGACCGGCCACGCGCCCCAGCCCTGGGCGCGCTGGACCTTGGTGGCGACGGCGATCTGCTGCTCCCTGGACGCCTGGTCGGCCCGCTGGGCGTACGCGGTGCCGCCGTACGCCCGCCAGGTGGAGGCGGAGAACTGGAGTCCGCCGTAGTAGCCGTTGCCGGTGTTGATGTGCCAGTTGCCGCCGCTCTCGCACTGGGCGATGCGGTCCCACACCCCGCTGTCCGCCGCTGCGGCGTTGCCGGTCGCGGCCAGCAGCCCGAGCGGAGCGAGCAGGGCCGCTCCGGCGAGGACCGCCGTGGTGCGCGTCTTGCGTGCGGTGCTGCGGGTGGTATCGGCACATTCGGACATGTAATTCCCTCTCCACGGACCCGGGTTCCCCCCAAGCCGGGCGCGTTCCCGCCGCGCATGGACGCGGGGTGACGCGCTCGGCCCCGTCCGCCGGACCCGTGCCGTGAGTGGTGCCTGGCGCGGTGGGCGGACGTACCCGAGCGGTGCTCGATGCACTCGGCGGAGGAATCTAGGGAGCCGGGCCGCCCGATATCAACCAACTCCTTGTCATTCCAGGCCAGTTAGCTGTTACCGCAAGTAACGGCTTTTTTCGGCCACCCACTTCATTCGTTCATTTCGTACTTTGTCGACCATCACCCGGACGGCGCTGTGACCCGTCTCACCGAGTCAAGATCCTTACACCGCCGACGAGTTGACATGGAGTGAGGAATTCCGCGGCACCCGTCACCCTCCGCGTCGGATGCTGCGATTCCGTTCGGCCGAGGGCGTGACTCCCGCCACAGGTCGCCCGTTGTCATCGTCATGAGCCCGGAACCCTCCGGGGCTCACGGGCCGGGAGCCACCCGGTCCCCACGCACGCATCCCGAGGGAGCCACCGTGCCGCGCATGCTCGACGTCAGCGACGCCGTACGCGCCGAGATCGGCGACGAAGAAGCCGACCGGCTGCTCGCCGGGGAGAACGCCCCGGGCAGATACGACTGCACGTCCTGCCGTACCCCGGGCGACTCCGATCAGGAGTACACCAGCACCGTCCTGTTCATCGGGGACGAGACCGCCGTCCTCGCCTTCGCCCATGCCGGCTGTCTGCCCTCGCAGGTCGTCCAGGTCACCGAGGAGCAGTTGCAGGGCGCGGTCCGCTCCATCGGCGACGGCGTCTCCCCCGGCGCCGTACCGCAGCAGCAGGCCGCGCCCGAGCAGGCCGTGCTGGGAGTGACCAGCGGACTCGTCCTGATCGCCGGGGAGTTGCACCCCGCGCTGGTCGTCGAGCCGACCGCGCCCATCGTGCGCCCCGGCTCCACCGCCGCCGGTGACGACTTCCTGCCGCTGCTGATCGAGCAGGGGTTCATGCCGATGTCCGAGATCGCCGAGGTCCCGCCGGTGCTGCACGGCTGGTCGGTGCTGCTCGCCATGGGCCAGCTGCACGCGGTGCTCCAGCCGGGCGCCGACGGCGGCTCCCCGGTGGCCTGGTGGCAGGCGCACCAGCCGTTGCAGGTCACCGAGGGCTGGCGGGCCGCCGCCAACAAACACCAGCAGGTGCTGCTGTTCGCGGCCCCGGTCGGCTCGATCGGCCGCCAGCCCCGCGAGGACCTGATGAGGGACGCCCTGGACCGGGCGGCCTCGGTCGGGAAGCTGGTGGGGGCGGCCCTGCCCCTCGCCGGTACGTGACCGCCCCGCGAGGGAGCGCACGGCACCTGACCGCCTGGCCAGGGAGCGCACGGCCCCGCGTCCGCAAGGCCGTGTCCGACCATTCGCGTCGGATCAGCGCGCGGCGTCGGGTGCTGGGGGCCCCTCCCACGCCTTTCGGGCAGTGGGGGAGCATCGCAAGGCGGAGGATCGCCCGCGTACTGGACGTACTCGGGTGATCCGACAATGCGGCGAGGTGCCGTGCCAGACGTCGCGCGCCCGGCGGGAATTGTCGGACACGGCCCAGGGGCCGCTTCGCGGACCGCATCCCCTGGGCGCCGGGGTCGTTTGGACATACGTGCACCTCTACGACGTCCCCCGCCGCCAGTCCTTCCAGCCGGTCAGGTCCGTTCGCTCCGGCCAGGACCCCTCGGGCGGCCCATCGGCCACGCCGATCTACGACGCGCTCTACGCCGAGTACGTCAAGTCCTACCGCACCCTGCCGGGCGACCGCAGCGGCGAGGAGGATCTGGGCTTCGTCGCCTTCGGGCTCCCCGCGCTCGGGGGCGGCGGACAGAACCCGGTGCCGTACGGCCAGGGTTCGTACCGCGCCTACAGCGCCGGGGCGGCCGTCGCCCGGCACCGCGGCGGCGGGCGCCCCGGGCAGGCCCAGACACCGGCGGAGGCGCAGTCCCCGGCGCCCTCCCAGCCCCAGTGGCAGCGGGTCGGCACGCTTCCGCCTCAGCACGGCACCGGCACGTACCACGTGCCCGCCGCTCTGCCGCCAGCCCGGCGCAGCGGACTCTGATCCGGCGTACGGCGTACCGGCGCACGGCGTGCGTACGGCGTAGACGCAGCAGGGGCGGCCCCCGTCTCCCGACCGGGACCGCCCCTTCCGTACGCCCGTGTCCGCTGCACCCGTACCAGCAGCGGCCGTAGCGGTTACTTCTTCGTGCCGCGCTTCTCCCGCACCCGCACCGAGATGTGGATCGGGGTGCCCTCGAAGCCGAACTGCTCGCGCAGCCGGCGTTCGATGAAGCGCCGGTAACCCGCCTCGATGAAGCCGGAGGCGAACAGCACGAAGCGCGGCGGCTTGGTGCCGGCCTGGGTGCCGAAGAGAATGCGGGGCTGCTTGCCGCCGCGGACCGGGTGCGGATGGGCCGCGACCAGTTCACCGAGGAAGGCGTTGAGGCGGCCGGTCGGCACCCGGGTCTCCCAGCCCGCCAGCGCCGCCTCGATCGCCGGGACCAGCTTCTCCATGTGCCGTCCGGTGTGCGCGGAGACATTGACGCGCGGGGCCCAGGCGACCTGGCCCAGCTCGGTCTCGATCTCGCGCTCCAGGTAGTAGCGGCGCTCCTCGTCGAGGGTGTCCCACTTGTTGTAGGCGAGGACCAGGGCGCGGCCCGCCTCGACGGCCATGGTGACGATCCGCTGGTCCTGCACCGAGATGGAGTCGGCGGCGTCGATGAGCACGACGGCCACCTCGGCCTTCTCGACCGCGGCCGCGGTGCGCAGCGAGGCGTAGTAGTCGGCGCCCTGCTGGAGGTGGACCCGCTTGCGGATACCGGCGGTGTCGACGAACTTCCAGGTCTTGCCGCCGAGTTCGATCATCTCGTCGACCGGGTCCCGGGTGGTGCCCGCGATCTCGTTGACGACGACGCGCTCCTCGCCCGCCACCTTGTTCAGCAGGGACGACTTGCCCACATTGGGGCGGCCGATGAGAGCGATGCGGCGCGGTCCGCCGACGGCGGTGCCGAAGGTCTGCGCGGGCGCCTCGGGCAGCGCCTCCAGGACGGAGTCCAGCATGTCGCCGGTGCCGCGGCCGTGCAGTGCCGAGACGGGGTGGGGCTCGCCGAGGCCGAGGGACCAGAGGTAGGCCGCGTCGGCCTCGCCGCTCGGGCCGTCGACCTTGTTGGCGCAGAGCACGACGGGCTTTCCGGCCTTGCGCAGCAGCCGTACGACAGCCTCGTCGGTGTCGGTCGCGCCGACCTTGGCGTCGACGACGAACACCACGGCGTCGGAGGCCTCGATGGCGTACTCGGCCTGGGCGGCCACGGAGGCGTCGATGCCGAGGACGTCCTGCTCCCAGCCGCCGGTGTCGACGACCTTGAAGCGGCGGCCCGCCCACTCGGCCTCGTAGGTCACCCGGTCGCGGGTGACACCGGGCTTGTCCTCGACGACGGCCTCGCGGCGGCCGATGATCCGGTTGACGAGTGTCGACTTGCCGACGTTCGGGCGGCCGATGACGGCGAGCACCGGCAGCGGGCCGTGGCCCGCGGCCTCGATGGCGCCCTCGACGTCCTCGACGTCGAAGCCCTCTTCCGCGGCGAGCTCCATGAACTCCGCGTACTCGGCGTCGCCAAGCGCTCCGTGGTCGTGCTCGTCGAGCGAGCCCTCGGAGCCGATGTGGTCGTTCATGAAGTAGGTACCTCGTCGTTCATTCGTGGTGATCGGTGGCGCGCGCCCGCCGGGGTGGGCCGGGCGAGGCCACTACTCAGTGTCGGCTACCGACCGGTGATGTGCCTTGCGTTTTCCAGGTGCGCGGTCAGGTGCTTCTGGATGCGCTCGGTCGCCTCGTCCAGCGCCTTGCGGGTGCGGCGGCCGCTGCCGTCGCCCGCCTCGAAGGGGTCGCCGAAGACGACGTCGACGCGGGAGCGCAGCGGCGGCAGCCCCTTTATCAACCGTCCGCGCCGCACAGCATTCCCCCGCCCGTCCCGCCCAGCCGTCCCCAGCACCGCGACCGGCACTATCGGCGCGCCGCTGCGGACCGCGAAGTAGGCGAGTCCGGCGCGCAGGGAGGCGAAGTCGCCCTCGCCGCGGGTGCCCTCCGGGAAGATGCCGAGCACTCCGCCGTTCTGCAGGACGCCGAGCGCCCGGGTGATCGCGTTCCGGTCGGTGCTCGTGCGGTCCACCTTCACCTGGCCGATGCCGGTCAGGAAGGGGTCGAGGGGCCCGATGAACGCTTCCTTCTTGATCAGGAAGTGCGTCGGGCGGGGTGCGACACCCATGACCATCGGGCCGTCGATGTTGTGGGAGTGGTTGACGGCGAAGATCACCGGACCGCTCGCGGGCACCTTCCAGGCGCCGAGCACCCTCGGCCGCCAGAACCCGTACATCAGGCCGACGCCTATCCGCCGCCCGACCTCGGCCCCGCGCTCCGACGGCACGCCGGCGGCGTCCTCGCGCGATGGAACTCCGGTCACTTCGCTGCCCGCTTCCCCTCGACCAGGGTGACGACGCACTCGATGACCTGCGGCAGGGTCAGCTCGGTGGTGTCCACCTCGACCGCGTCGTCCGCCTTGGCGAGCGGCGAGGTCGTACGGCTGGAGTCGGCCGCGTCGCGTGCGACCAGCGCCGCCTGGGTGGTCCGTACGTCGGAGCCCTTCAGCTCACCGCTGCGGCGGGCGGCGCGGGCCTCCGGGGAGGCGGTGAGGAAGATCTTGAGGTCGGCGTCGGGCAGCACGGTCGTACCGATGTCGCGGCCCTCGACCACGATGCCGTGCTCCGCGGTGGCGGCCAGGGTGCGCTGGAGCTCGGTGATCCGGGTGCGCACCTCGGGCACCGCGCTGACCGCGCTGACCTTGGAGGTGACCTCCTGGGTGCGGATCGGGCCCGCCACGTCCAGGCCGTCGACGCTGATCGTCGGCCCGGCCGGGTCGGTCCCGGAGACGATCTCCGGCTTCCCGGCGGCATCGGCGATCGCGGACGGGTCGTCGGTGTCTATCCCGTTGTTCACCATCCACCAGGTGATCGCCCGGTACTGGGCGCCGGTGTCCAGGTAGCTCAGACCCAGCTGCGCGGCAACGGCCTTGGACGTGCTCGACTTACCCGTGCCGGAGGGACCGTCGATGGCGACGATCACGGGCTGGGCGGCGCCGTTTTCCACGGGGGGACACCTTCCTGGTGCTGGGTGGTGGGAGCGTGCGGGGCCGCGGTGGTGCCCTGCACAAGGTTACTGGCTTCACGGACCGGCCCGGCACGAGGGCCTGTCCGGCGGATCAAGTCGGAGGAAACCGACGGGACCCATCGGCCCAGGTGAGCGGGGGTTGGTGCGTGCAGCTGCAAGGCGGAGGAGGGAGTCGACGCGACGGGGGTCCCCTGTTCGAGCGCAGCCGAGAACTCGGGGGAGTCGGCGACCGACGACAACGCCGCAGATGCGCGTGCCCAACCCGCGTCTCCGGCATGATCCGCCGGACAGGCCCTGAGCGGCCTGCGGCCCCCTCGGCCCGCCCCCTCGGCCCCGCCCCAGCCCGTACTGCGGCCTACTGCCGGATCGACCAGCCCCGCTCCCGCAGGGCCGCCGCCAGCACCGGCGCCGCCTTCGGCTCCACCGTCAGCTGCACCAGACCGGTCTGCTGCGCCGTGGCGTGCTCGATGCGCACGTCCTCGATGTTGACCCCGGCCCGCTCCGCGTCGGCGAAGATACGGGCGAGCTGGCCGGGCTGGTCGTCGATCAGCACCGCGACCACCTCGTACGTCCGCGCCGCGGACCCGTGCTTGCCCGGCACCCTGACCTGTCCGGCGTTCCCGCGCCGCAGCACGTCCTCGATGCCCCCGGCGCCCGCGCGCCGCTTGGCCTCGTCGGAGGACTGGAGGGCACGCAGCGCCTCCACGGTCTCCGCGAGGTCGGCGGCAACGTCGCTGAGCAGATCGGCGACCGGGGCGGGGTTGGCGGACAGAATGTCGATCCACATCGCGGGGTCGGAGGCGGCGATCCTTGTCACGTCCCGGATGCCCTGCCCGCACAGCCGTACGGCGGCCTCCTCGGCGTTCTCCAGGCGCGCGGCGACCATGCTGGAGATCAGGTGGGGCATGTGCGACACCAGCGCCACCGCGCGGTCGTGGGCGTCGGCGTCCATCACCACGGGCACGGCGCGGCAGTACGAGACCAGCTCCAGGGCGAGGTTCAGCACCTCGGTGTCGGTGTCACGGGTCGGGGTGAGCACCCAGGGGCGGCCCTCGAAGAGATCGCCGTTCGCCGCCAGCGGGCCGGACTTCTCACGGCCCGACATGGGATGGCTGCCGATGTACGACGACAGGTCGAGGCCCAGCGCCTCCAGCTCGCGGCGCGGCCCGCCCTTGACGCTGGCCACGTCGAGATAGGCGCGCGCCGCGCCGCGCCGCATCGCGTCGGCGAGGACGGCGGCCACATGAGCGGGCGGCGCGGCGACGACGGCGAGGTCGACGGGCTCCTCGGGCATCTCGTCCGTCCCCGCGCCCAGCGCGGCGGCCGTACGGGCCTGCTCGGGATCGTTGTCGGCGAGATGCACGGTGACGCCCCGCTGGACCAGGGCGAGCCCTGCGGAGGTGCCGATGAGGCCGGTGCCGATGACAAGTGCGGTTCTCACTGGGCGATGTCCTTGCGCAGGGCGGCCGCGGCGCCGAGGTAGACATGGGCGATGTCGGCGCGGGGCCGGTCGGACTCGATGTGCGCCAGGATCCGTACGACCCGGGGCATGGCGCCCTCGATGTCGAGCTCCTGGGCGCAGATCAGGGGGACGTCGACGATGCCGAGCTTGCGGGCGGCGGCCGCCGGGAAGTCGCTGTGCAGGTCGGGGGTGGCCGTGAACCAGACGCTGATCAGGTCGTCGGCGGTGAGCCCGTTGCGCTCCAGCACCTCGGTGAGCAGGGCCCCGACCTGCTCGTCCATGTGCCCGGCCTCGTCCCGCTCCAACTGCACGGCCCCCCGGACCGCTCGTACCGCCACGACACCGCTCCTCGCTGACATACGTGTGCACCGCGGACGTTCCGCCCCACCGGCTCACACTCCGGTTGTGCACCCCTCAGCCTAGCCAGCCCCTGCCCTGCGGCCCCAGCACGCCCGGCGGGTGAGACGACCGCCGCCGTTCACCGGTCCCGGCACCTGTGATCGGGGGCCGGGTGATCAGGGGCCGAGGCGGAAGCGACGGCACCCCGGCGACCGGGCATACTCCTGGCTGATCGCAGGCGGCGGGAAGCGGCGACGCCGTCGGCTGCCCGGTACGCCCAGCTGTCCTGCGGTGCCCGGTAGACCGGCGAGGCGCGGGCGGGCTGCCGCAGCGGGCGGGCGACACGCGTCGCTGCGGTGACGCAACGGACGAATGGCGCACCGCTGAAGGCCGAGCCCGGCAGCTTCCATTGCGGCCCGCACCACTCGCGCCGGGCCACTCGTCCGTCACCGCTCGGACCCACTCGGCCCGCGTCACTGGCGGCCCGGCCCAGGCCCGTCGGCGCCTCGCCCGCCGAGCCGGGTCGCCGGGGCAGCCGCGGCAGCCGGCCGGCCGGTCAGCGGCCCGCGGGCCCGGCGCCCGGCGCTACCGAGACAGCCGACGGTGACCCCGCTCCCGGCGGGACGCCTCACGCGTCCCAGAGTGCCCCCAAGGTCATCAGGTCGCCCCGGTGTTCGATGCGGTCCACCCAGGCCGGAGGCCAGGCGTCGTCGCCGTGGTGGGCGCCGGCGAAGGCGCCGGTCAGGCAGGCTATCGAGTCCGAGTCGCCCGAGGTGCAGGCGGCGCGGCGGAGGGCGGTGACCGGGTCGCCGACGAAGAGGAGGAAGCACAGCAGGCCCGTCGCCAGGGCCTCCTCCGCTATCCAGCCCGCGCCGGTGGCCAGGCAGGGGTCGGTCTCGGGTGAGGGGTCCTTCAGGGCGGCGCGGAGGCGGTCGAGGACGGTCAGGCACTCGTCCCAGCCGCGGGCGATGAACACCTCGGGAGACGGGTCCTGCGCGCGGGTCCACAGGTCGCCGAGCCAGGTGTGGTGGTAGCGGTTGCGGTTGTCGAGGGCGTACGAGCGCAGCAGCCCGACCAGCCCCGCGGGCTCCGCGCCCTGTGCGAGCAGCCGTACGGCGTGCGCGGTGAGGTCCGAGGCGGCCAGCGCCGTCGGGTGACCATGGGTCACCGCCGCCTGCAACTGGGCGGCGCCCGCGCGCTGTTCGGCGCTCAGGCCGGGCACGAGGCCGATAGGGGCGACGCGCATGTTGGCGCCACAGCCCTTGGAGTGGATCTGACTGGCGTCCTGCCAGGCCCGGTTCTCGTCCTTCAGCAGCGCGCAGGCGCGCAGACAGGTGTTCCCGGGCGCCCGGTTGTTGTCCGGCGACTGGTACCAGTCCACGAACTCCTCGCGCAGCGGCCGCTCCAGCCGCTTCGGGGCGAGCACACCGCGGCCCATCGCGGTACGCAGTGCGCGTGCCACCGCCAGGGTCATCTGGGTGTCGTCGGAGACGAACGCGCGCTGCGGCAGCTCCATCTCCCGCTACGGACCGCACTTGGCGAGGATCGACGGCACGTCGTTGAACTCGGTCGGGAATCCGAGCGCGTCCCCGAGGGCGAGGCCCAGCAGGGACCCGGTGGCGGCGCGCTTTCTGACACTGGTCGTGGTCATGCGGGGCTTCCTTCCCTCGGCGGGTGGAGCGGGTGCGGTCGCAGCAGGGGCGGGTGGAGCGCGGTGGCGGTGCCCGCGCGATAGAGCGCGGCCGGTTTGCCACGGCCGCCGGTGAGGCGCGCCGCGCCGGGGACCGGCTCGACGAAGCCGGGCGTGGCGAGCACCTTGCGGCGGAAGTTGGGGCGGTCGAGCGCGGTGCCCCACACGGTCTCGTAGACCTGCTGGAGCTCGCCGAGCGTGAACTCGGGCGGGCAGAAGCCGGTGGCGAGGCAGCTGTACTCCAGTTTGGCGCCGATCCGGTCGTGGGCGTCGGCGAGGATCCGGTCGTGGTCGAAGGCGAGCGGCCCGGCGGAGCCGTACGGCTGCCAGCGGGCCTGCGCCGCGTCACCGCCGCCGCGCGGCTCGGGAGCGTCGGGCAGCAGGGCGGTGAACGCGACGGACACCACCCGCATCCTCGGATCACGGCCGGGTTCGCTGTAGGTCCGCAGCTGTTCGAGACGGAGGCCGGAGACGTACGACAGGCCGGTCTCCTCGGCGAGTTCGCGCCGGGCGGCCGTCTCGGCGGACTCGTCGGGCAGCAGGAAACCGCCGGGCAGCGCCCAGTGCCCGGCGTACGGTTCCTGCCCCCGCTCGACGAGCAGGACGTGCAGCGCGCCCGCGCGCAGGGTGAGCACGGCGAGATCGACGGTGACGGCGAAGGGCTCGTAGGCGTACTTGTCGTAGCCGTCCACGTCCATGGTGGTCCGGTCCCCTCCGTCAGCGTCACGTTCCCCGGCTTTATGGTCATCATGACCAATAGTCGCTACGACTATAAATCCAGCCGGTACTGCCCGGCAAGCCCCCAGCCGCCCCCCAGCCGCCCCCCAGCCGCCCCTCAGCCGTCTCCCCCCGCACACAGCGGCGGCCGGTACCGGAGAACCCGGTACCGGCCGCCACGCGTCCGCTCACGCCCGCCAGAAGGGCGTGTCTACAGATCGACCTCGTTCATCAGCATCCCGACCTCCGTGTTGGAGAGCCGGCGCAGCCAGCCCGACTTCTGGTCGCCCAGGGTGATCGGGCCGAAGGCCGTGCGCACCAGCTTGTCGACCGGGAAGCCCGCCTCCGCGAGCATCCGGCGCACGATGTGCTTGCGGCCCTCGTGCAGGGTCACCTCGACCAGGTAGTTCTTGCCGGTCTGCTCGACGACCCGGAAGTGGTCCGCGCGCGCGTACCCGTCCTCCAGCTGGATGCCGTCCTTGAGCTTCTTGCCCAGGTCGCGCGGGATCGGGCCGACGATGTGCGCGAGGTAGGTCTTGCGCACGCCGTACTTGGGGTGGGTCAGCCGGTGGGCCAGCTCGCCGTGGTTGGTGAGCAGGATGACGCCCTCGGTCTCGGTGTCCAGCCGCCCGACGTGGAAGAGCCGGGTCTCGCGGTTGGTGACGTAGTCGCCGAGGCACTGGCGGCCCTCGGGGTCTTCCATCGTGGACACCACACCGGCCGGCTTGTTGAGCGAGAAGAACTGGTACGACTGCGTCGCCACCGTCAGTCCGTCGACCTTGACCTCGTCGCGCTCGGGGTCGACCCGGCGGCCCTGCTCGGTGACGATCTCGCCGTTGATCTCGACCCTGGCCTGCTCGATCAGCTCCTCGCAGGCACGCCGGGAGCCGTAGCCCGCGCGCGCGAGGACCTTCTGGAGCCGCTCGCCCTCCTGCTCGGCGCCCGGGAAGGTCTTCGGCAGCTTCACGTCCTTGCGGCCCGCGTACCGCTCGCGGTTGCGCTCCTCGGCCCGAGCGTCGTACTCGCGCGAGCTGCCCGGCGCCGTACGGCCGCGCCCGCCGGCGGCACCCGCGCCGCCCGCGGGCTGCTTCGGGCCGCCCTTGGCACCGCCGCGCGCCGCACCGCCGCGCCCGGACTTGGGGCCTTCCTGGGTGGCGCCGGGGCCCACGTCGTAGCGGCGCTCCTCGGGGCGGGGCTTGCGGGGACGGCCCTGCCCCTGCCGGTCGTCCCTGTTGTTGCCGGCACCGCGGTAGTTGCCGCGCCCACCGCTCTTGCCGCTGCCGCTGCTTCGCATCAAAATTCCGTCGTCGTAGTGGTCGTAGTCGTCGTACTGGTCGAGCTGGTCGGACCGGACCTCGTGGTCGGACCGGTCCTCGTGGTCGCCGGACCGTCGTCGTCCGCGTCCGGGTCGAACGACGGCACGCCCTCCTGGGTCTCGGCCTCGATCGCCTCCGCCTCCGGCAGGAACGGCGCGAGCTCCGGGAGTTCGTCCAGACCGCGCAGGCCCATCCGCTCCAGGAAGTAGTTCGTCGTCCTGTACAGGATCGCACCTGTTTCGGGTTCCGTGCCCGCCTCCTCGATCAGCCCGCGCTGGAGGAGGGTGCGCATCACACCGTCGCAGTTGACCCCTCGTACGGCCGAGACACGGCTGCGGCTCACCGGCTGGCGGTACGCCACGACGGCGAGCGTCTCCAGCGCGGCCTGGGTGAGCCGGGCGTGCTGGCCGTCGAGCACGAAGCCCTCGACGGCCGGGGCGTACTCGGCGCGCGAGTAGAAGCGCCAGCCGCCGGCGACCAGCCGCAGCTCGAAGCCGCGGCCCTGGGCCGTGTACTCGTCCGCCAGCTCCCGCAGCGCTTCCCCGATCCGCCGCTTGGGCCGCTGGAGTATTTTCGCCAGGTGCTCCTCGGTCGCGGGCTCGTCCACGACCATCAGGACGGCCTCCAGGGCAGGCTTGAGGTCGAGGCCGGCGACATCGCGCTGTCCGGCCGGTGCGTCGGTGGTCTCCCCGCTCATGCCGTCTCCTCCTGACTCCCCTGCTGCTTCCCGGACCGTTCCTCAGGCCCCTTGGGCTCCTCGGGCGGCCGGTCGAACTCGCCCGTCACGGTGGGCGTCTCGTCCCCGTCCCCGCCCGTCCAGCGCACGGTCAGCTCGCCGAGGGCAATCTCCTGGTCGAGGGCGACCGCCTTCTCCCGGTACAGCTCCAGCAGCGCCAGGAAGCGGGCGACGACGGTGAGGGTGTCGTCGGTGTCCTCGACCAGTGTCCGGAAGCTCACCTCGCCCAGCTCCCTGACCCGCGCCACGACGATCGCGGCCTGCTCCTGCACGCTGACCAGCGGTGCGTGGATGTGGTCGACGTAGACCTGGGGTCTGGGTCTGGGCTGCATCGCCTTGACGGCGAGCTGGGCGAAACGGTCCGGACCGATGCTGATGACGACCTCGGGCAGCAGCTCGGCGTGGTGCGGTTCCAGTCCCACGGTACGGGGGTACCGGCGGGCCTCCTCGTCCAGGCGCCGGTTGAAGATCTCGGCGATCTGCTTGTAGGCGCGGTACTGGAGGAGCCGGGCGAAGAGCAGGTCCCGGGCCTCCAGCAGCGCCAGATCGGCCTCGTCCTCGACCTCGGCGGCGGGCAGCAGCCGGGCCGCCTTCAGATCGAGCAGGGTGGCGGCGACCACCAGGAACTCGGTGGTCTCGTCGAGATCCCAGTCCGCGCCCATGGCCCGGATGTACGCCATGAACTCGTCGGTCACCTTCGACAGGGCGACCTCGGTGACGTCCAGTTTGTGCCTGGAGATCAGCTGGAGGAGCAGATCGAACGGCCCCTCGAAGTTCGCGAGCCGCACCTTGAAGACACCGTCACCGTCCGGCACGGCGTTGCCATCCGGCGCGGTGTCGCCACCCGGCGCAGCGCCACCGTCCGGTTCACCGGCAGAACCGGCACCGGACGCACCGCCGTCCGCTGCGGATCCCACGGCGGAAGATCCCCCCGGCGACTCCGCCCGACTCCCGGCACCCGCCTCGGCCTCCACCGCCGCCGGCGGCCCGGCCACGACGACCCGGGCCTCGGCGCGTTCCACCGCCCCAGGACGCGCCGCCCCCTCGGGCTCACGCGGCTCCACAACGACCCCGGCCTCCGGCTGCGACCCGGCACCATCCGCCTCGGGTTCCGGGGAGTCCTCCAGGCCGCCACCCCCGGCACCCGCCCCCGCCCCCACGGGCGCCTGGTGCATCAGGGGGGACACCGGCTCGCGGGTCTCGGTCGGTGTCGTCGCGGGGTCAGGGGACGGTGCGGGACGAGGCGTGGCCGGGGCCGCTCCCGGGCCCCGGCCCAAAGCGCGTCTGCGGCCGGGGGGCGGGGTGGGGGTGTCGTTCGAGGTCATGGCCCCCGCAGGCTACCGCTAGTGCCTCGGCAGGCAACGTTTGCCCGTGAAGGAGCGGCGTCCGGTGCGTGCTCTCGGCGTGCCGGCCGGAGGCCCTCGTACTGGACGTACTTGGGTCTTCGGCCGGTGCGGCGAGCGGGGGTCCCCCCTGCTCGAAGAGCTTGGGGGAGCGTGCCGGGCGTCGCGACGGGGCGAACGTTGCCTGTCGCGGCACTACCGTCCGCGCAGTCGGCGTACGAGGATGCTGGCGTCCCCGCGGCTCTCCAGGTCGGCGAGGACGACGGCGACCGCCTCGCGGACGATACGGCCGCGGTCGACGGCCAGCCCGTGCTCACCGCGCAGCACCAGGCGTGCGTGCTCGAGGTCCATGAGTTCCTCGGCGGAGACATACACGGTGATCTTCTCGTCGTGCCGCTCACGGCCGCTGGGCCGCCGGGCGGCGGCCCTCCCCCGCTTGCGGGGCTGCTCGGCGGCAGCCGCGGCCGCCGCGGCGTCCGGCGGTGCCGGGCGGCGCCCGGTGCGCTCCGCGGCGCGGCTGCGCGACTCGGCGGTGTCGGCCCCTTCGGACTCCGCCGCCACATGCTCGGCGCCCTCGCCGTCGCCGCCCTGCACGGGTACGGCCTGCGGCGCGTCCGGCGCCTCGGCGGGCGCGGAGGCGTCGCTCTCCCCCGCCGGGCCCGGCACCCGGGCCTCGCCGTTGACCGGGCGCCGGGGAGCGGACGGCTGGAGCGCCATTCCCCCTGTCGTACGGAACAGTTCGTCGGCCCCCGGCAGACTCACTCGGCGTGACACCGGGCGAGCACCTCCCTGGCGAGCTGGCGATAGGCGGCGGCGCCGACGGAGTTGGAGGCGTACGTGGTGATCGGCTCGCCGGCGACGGTGGTCTCCGGGAAGCGGACCGTGCGCCCGATGACCGTGTGGTAGACGTGGTCGTCGAACGCCTCGACGACACGTGCGAGCACCTCACGGCTGTGCACGGTGCGCGAGTCGTACATGGTGGCGAGGATCCCGTCGAGCTCCAGCTCCGGGTTGAGCCGCTCCTGGACCTTCTCGATGGTCTCGGTGAGCAGCGCGACACCGCGCAGCGCGAAGAACTCGCACTCGAGGGGGACTATCACCTTGTGCGCGGCCGTCAGCGCGTTGACGGTCAGCAGGCCGAGCGAGGGCTGGCAGTCGATCACGATGTAGTCGTAGTCGTCCATCAGCGGCTTGAGGGCCCGCTGCAGCGTGGACTCGCGCGCGACCTCGGAGACCAGCTGGACCTCGGCGGCCGACAGGTCGATGTTGCTGGGCAGCAGGTCCATGTTGGGGACCGCTGTCTTCAGCAGGACCTCGTCCGCCGACATGCCCCGCTCCATGAGCAGGTTGTAGACGGTGAGGTCGAGCTCCATCGGGTTGACACCGAGACCCACCGACAGCGCGCCCTGAGGGTCGAAGTCCACGAGCAGCACACGGCGTCCGTACTCCGCGAGCGCGGCACCCAGGTTGATGGTCGACGTGGTCTTGCCCACGCCGCCCTTCTGGTTGCACATCGCGATGATCTTCGCGGGTCCGTGGTCCGTGAGCGGGCCCGGGATCGGGAAGTACGGCAGCGGGCGTCCGGTCGGTCCGATGCGCTCACGGCGCTGGCGGGCCGCGTCGGGCGCGAGCGTGGCCGCGTACTCCGGGTCGGGCTCGTACTCGGCGTCGGGGTCGTAGAAGTGCCCGTCGGGCAGTTCGTCGTAGTCGGCGAAGTGGTCGCGGGGCGCGCCACTCCCGTCGCCGGCCATGGCGTTCACGTGATGACCATCCATGCTCTGTGCTGTCCGGGTCGCCTGAACGAGACTCTGGTGGGCCGCGAAGGTACGCACCGCGACGGAGCCGACAGCCTCGAACCCCGCGGGGCCCTGGGCCCGTACCGGCGTTCCTGGTTGACCACCCCCGGGAGAAAATGTCGACTCATTCACAAGTCGTCTTACCTCCTTGGTGACCAGGAAACTTCTAGACAGGTCAGCGTGACACCATGCCGACGGTTGGCGACTCTATGGCGTGTCGGGCATCCGCAGCAACACAATCCGCCGGACCCGGCCCGATGTGTCGGCATTGAAACATCCCTCTGTCAAGGGCGTACGACCGTCGCACGGCAGGTTTCGCCGGTGCGTGATTCGACCGAAGAGCCGTGTTCGAGGCGAGTTGACCGAGTGCGGCAAAGTGACCATACACACATCCGGCCGGACCTTGTCGGGCAAGATCCGGCCGGTTGAGCGCGGTTGACGAGTCGTGTTGACGAATCGCCTTGACCGCAAGGTGACTTGAAATCGATCCTGCGAGCGGCCCGCGAAGGGCCGTTCCCGGTACGGCCGTCAGCCGAGCGCCGTCAGCCGAGCAGGGTCTCCAGCTCGATGTGCTCCAGGCCGTGCGCCTCGGCGACCTCGCGGTAGACCACCTTGCCGTCATGGGTGTTGAGACCCTTGGCCAGCGCGGGGTCGCGGCGCAGCGCCTCCACCCAGCCGTTGTCCGCGAGTTCGACGATGTACGGCAGCGTGGCGTTGGTCAGCGCGTGGGTGGAGGTGTGGGGCACCGCGCCGGGCATGTTGGCGACGCAGTAGAAGACCGAGTCGTGGACCTGGAAGGTCGGCTCGGCGTGGGTGGTCGGGCGGGAGTCCTCGAAGCAGCCGCCCTGGTCGATCGCGATGTCGACAAGGACACTTCCCGGCTTCATCCGGGAGACCAGCTCGTTGGTGACCAGCTTGGGGGCCTTGGCGCCCGGGATGAGCACGGCGCCGATGACGAGGTCGGCCTCCAGGCAGGCCTTCTCCAGCTCGTAGGTGTTGGAGACGACGGTCTGGATCCTCGTGCCGAAGATCCGGTCGGCCTCCTTGAGCTTGTTCAGGTCCCGGTCGAGCAGGGTCACATGGAAGCCCATGCCGACGGCGATCTGCGCGGCGTTCCAGCCGGAGACGCCGCCGCCGATGACGACGGCCCGCCCGGCCCGCACGCCCGGGACACCGCCGGGGAGCACACCCCGGCCGCCCGCCGGACGCATCAGGTGGTAGGCGCCGACCTGCGGGGCCAGCCGGCCCGCGACCTCGGACATCGGGGCGAGCAGCGGCAGCGCCCGGCTCGGCAGCTCGACGGTCTCGTACGCGATCGCCGTGGTGCCGGACTCCACCAGGGCGTCGGTGCACTCCCGGGAGGCGGCCAGGTGCAGATACGTGAAGAGGGTCTGGTCCTTGCGGAGGCGGTGGTACTCCTCGGCGATGGGCTCCTTGACCTTCAGCAGCAGGTCGGCGGTGGCCCACACCTCGTCGGCCGTCTCCAGGATCCCGGCGCCGGCGGCCACGTACTCGTCGTCCGTGATCGACGAACCGACGCCGGCGGCGCGCTCGATGACGACCTGGTGGCCGTGGCGCACCAGCTCGTGCACGCCGGCGGGGGTGATGGCCACGCGGAACTCGTTGTTCTTGACCTCGCGGGGGATGCCGACCTTCACGTCGATCACGGTCCTTGGCTCAGAGGGTTTGGGGTGTTGCACCGCATACCGGGCAAGGGTGAGCACACCGGGATGCACCGCAGGAGAAGGTGCGGCGGAGCCAGTCTAATGAAGGCGTTCTCCGTGTCTAGCCTTTCTTTGCATCAATCTTTAGGGGATGTACTACGGATTTCGCAGGTGTTAGCAGCGTGTTCCGGCCGCGAGCCGGTCTTCCGGTCCTCCTGGGCCTCCTGGGCCTTCAGGTCCCGCCGGTCCGCCTGGTCCTGCCGACCCGCCTCGTTCCCCGGGCGCTTCTGGCGCCTCTGGCTCTTCGGACTCTCCTGGCCCTCGTGGTGCTCGTCGCTCCCGTGGTTCTCATCCCTCCCGTGGTTCTCGTCGCTCTCGTGGTCCTCCTGGAGCTCCGGGAACTCCTCACCCAGCATGCGCTCGGCCGCCTGGCGGTGCAGCCGTGCCGCGGCGGGGTCGCCGAGGCGCTCCAGGGTGTCCGCGAGCCGCAGCTGGAGCGCGGCCTGGAGCCGGACGTCGTCGGCACGCCGGGCCCATTCGGCCGCCTCCTGGCAGGTGCGCAGCGACTCCTCGGGGCGCCCCGCGTACTCCTGCACCCGGGCCAGCTCGCTCAGCGCCCGCGCCTGTGCCGCGAGATCGCAGTCCTTGCGGTACCCGGCGACGGCGGCCCGCCAGTTGCGCTGCGCCTCGCCGTAGCGGCCCGCGTAGGTGTGGGCGGCGGCGATCCTGCCGTAGAGCCGGGCGGCCTCGGCGCGCTCGTCCCGGGCGAGCCGCTGGGCGAGGGCGCGGCCGAACCAGTCCGCGGCCCGGTCGTTGTCCCCGAGTTCCAGATGGGCGCCGCCCACGGATTCCATCGCGCGGCCGGTCGCATACGGATCCTTCGCCTCACGTCCGGCGTCCAGCGCCGCGCGATAGCGCAGCAGCGCCTGTGCCGTACGGCCGGTGCGGGCGTCCAGGTCGGCGAGGTTCAGCAGGGCGGCGGCCTTCTCGCGGGGCAGGCCGCGGCGCTCGGCGACGTCCAGCACCAGCTGGTGGATGCCGTACAGGTCGGGAGCGGCGGCCTGGGTGCCGAAGTGGGCGACCATGGCCCGCACCAGCTGGGACATCAGCCGCCTGGCGAGGGTGTCGACCTCCCCGTCGGCGACGGCGAGCCGGGCCGCGGCCAGCAGGGCGGGCCTGCGCAGGGTGAGCCAGTCGGCGGCGGCCCGGGGGGTGGGGAAGCGCAGCGAGCGCGGCATGCCGAGCAGCTTGGCGCGGGCGTGCGGGCTGTCGGTCTCGGTGATCGCGCGGCAGGACTGGAGCAGCCGGACATTGCGCTCCAGCATCCGGGCGCGGGCGAGCTGGAGCTCGCCGGGCCGGTCGTGGGCCGCCGCGAGCCGCTTCAGGGAGGGCAGCAGGCAGCCGGGGACCTCGTACTGCGGCAGCGGCGAGTGAACGGCGTGCAGCAGGCCGAGGGCGGTGAACTCGTCGAGGGTGGTGCGGGCGGTGCCGACGGAGCAGCCCGCGAGGGCGGAGGCGGTGTGCGGGTCGACGAGGCCGGAGGGGGCGAGGGAGAGCAGCCGCAGCATCCGGGCGGCGGGGGCGGGCAGGGTGTCGTGGACGAGCCTCAGGACCCGGCCGAAGGGCGCGCCGCCAGGTTCCTCGTCGAGGTCGGCGTGCAGCCGTTTGGCGAGGTCGGCGACGGCCGCCTTGGGGCGGGCCGCGAGCCAGCCGCCGGCCAGTACCAGGGCGGTGGGCTGCGCCTGGCACTGCTCGACGAGGCCCTCGGCGGTGCGCGGGTCGACGGTGATGCGCACCGAGCCGATGCGCCGGGACAGCAGTTCCAGAGCCGACTTGGTGTCCAGGCCGCCCAGGGTGCAGGGGCGGACGTCCGGGATGCCGGTCAGCGGACCCGCGGCGACCGCGACGACCAGGCAGCCGGCGTTGTCGGGGAGCAGCGCGTCGACGTGGTCGGCGCCGGGCGCGTCGTCCAGCAGGAGCAGCATCCGGCGCTCGGCGAGGGCGTCGCGCAGGGTCCCGGTGAGCTCGTCCTCGTCGGCTCCGGCGGGCGCGGTCAGCTCCAGGGCGGTGAGCAGGTCGCGGGCGGCGCGCTCGACGGGGACGGGGGTGCCGTCGGGTTCGCCCAGCCGGGCGCGCAGCACACCGTCCGGGTAGTCACCGGCGATCTGCCGCACCAGTTCCTCGGCGAGGGCGGTACGTCCTGAGCCGGGGCGGCCCGCGATGAGGAGCACGCGGGCGCGGGGCGCCTTGCGGCCGGCCAGGGTGTCCAGGCCCGCGCGCGCGATGTCGGCGCGCAGGTCCTTCAACTCCCTTGTACGGCCCAGGAAATCACTCTCCGGCACAGGGGGTTCCGGCCGCCGCGCGCCGACTGTGTCCACCGCCTGATCCGTCACGGGCCACGCTCCCGTCCCACCGCGCGCACGGGAGGGGGCCGGTCATCCGGTCCGGGGGGTGCGCGCCTGCTGCTCGGCTCGCTCGCCGCACCTGCGGCTCACTCGCGTCGAGCCTAGTTCACGCTCTGCAACACCCTGCGCGCAGCGCGACAGCCACGCGCCCCACATCCCCCGATCGGATCATCCGATGGTCACACCACCGCCGCAGCCCGTACCGGAAGGGTTTTTCGCCCCCGCCGCCCCTTCCCGTCCCGACCCGGGGGCTCCGCCCCCGCACCCCCGCTCCTCAAACGCCGGAGGGGCTGAATTTCAGCCCGTCCGGCGTTTGAGGACGAGGCCCGAAGGGCCGACAAGCGGGGGTATGGGGGCGCAGCCCCCAGGGACGGGAACGGAAGGGGCGGCGGGGGCGAACCCACCTTCAGGCTGCGAAGGGCCGCGCCGGCCACGGTGCGTCCGCCGGCCGCAGGGCGTCGAGACCGTCTCCGGCCCGCGCGGCGACCAGCGAGAGAACACCGACGACCAGGCAGTTGTTGTGCAGCTCGCCCGCAAGGACACCGCGCACCAGCTCGTCCACCGGCACCCGCGCGTACTCCAGGTCGATCTCCTCATGCTCGGGCTCGAAGCGCTCGCCGTCCGCCGAGGACAGATCGCGGGCCAGGAAGATCCGTACCGACTCGTCGCAGCCGCCGGGGGTGGTGTAGACGTCGGTCAGCACCCGCCAGTCCTCGGCCTTGACGTGTGCCTCCTCGTACAGCTCACGCTGCGCGGCGGCCAGCGGGTTCTCGCCGGGCACGTCCAGCAGCCCCGCGGGCACCTCCCAGAGCTTGTGGCGCACGGGGTGCCGGTACTGGCGGATCAGCAGGACCCGGTCCTCCTCGTCGAGGGCGAGGACGCCCACGGAGCCGGGGTGCACCTGGTAGTCGCGGCGTACGACGGACCCGTCGGGCATGACGACCTCGTCCGTGCGGACGGAGGTCTTGTTACCCGTGAAGGGGGTCTCCATCGCCCGGATCTCCCACTCCTCGGGAGTGTCCTTGATCGTCATACCCTGTCCTTCCACGTGCAGAAACAAGCCGGGGTGCGCACCTTTGAAGGTATGCACCCCGGCAACCGTACTACCGGTGTGTCACTCGGAATTCTTCTCCTCGCCCGCCACCGGACGCCCGTCACCCGCCGCCCGCTGCCGCTCCACGGCCGCCTTGACCAGGCCCGCGAACAGCGGATGCGGACGGGTCGGCCGCGAGCGCAGCTCGGGGTGGGCCTGGGTGGCGACCAGATAGGGATGGACGTCGCGCGGGTACTCGACGTACTCGACGAGCTTGCCGTCCGGCGAGGTGCCCGAGAAGACGATGCCGGCCTTCTTCTCCAGCTCCGCGCGGTAGGCGTTGTTCACCTCGTAGCGGTGGCGGTGCCGTTCCTCGACGTACTCCTTGCCGTCGTGGACCTCGCGCACCAGGGACCCCTCGGCCAGCTTGGCCGGGTACATGCCCAGCCGCATGGTGCCGCCCATGTCGCCCTCCCCGGCCACGATGTCGAGCTGCTCGGCCATGGTGGAGATCACCGGGTGGGAGGTGCCCGAGTCGAACTCGGTGGAGTTGGCGTCGGTGATCCCGGCCAGGTTGCGCGCGGCCTCGATCACGATGCACTGGAGGCCGAGGCACAGGCCGAGCAGCGGGATCCGGTTCTCGCGGGCGTAGCGGATGGCGCCGACCTTGCCGAGCACACCGCGGTCGCCGAAGCCGCCGGGGACACAGATGCCGTCGACGTCGGAGAGCTGCGCCTCGGCGCCCGCCGGGGTCTTGCAGTCGTCCGAGGTGACCCACTTGATCCGCACCCGGGCCCGGTGGGCGAAGCCGCCCGCGCGCAGCGCCTCGGTGACCGACAGATACGCGTCGGGCAGGTCGATGTACTTGCCGACCAGGGCGAGGGTGATGTCATGGTCGGGCTTGTGGACCCGGTCGAGCAGGTCGTCCCAGGTCGTCCAGTCCACGTCACGGAAGGGCAGGTCCAGCTTGCGGACCACATAGGCGTCCAGGCCCTCGCGGTGGACGGTCTTCGGGATGTCGTAGATCGAGCGGGCGTCGGGACACGCGACGACGGCGGCCTCGTCGACGTCGCACATCAGCGAGATCTTGCGCTTGATCGCGGTCGGCACCTCGCGGTCGCAGCGCAGCACGATGGCGTCCGGCTGGATGCCGATGTTGCGCAGGGCGGCGACGGAGTGCTGGGTGGGCTTGGTCTTCAGCTCGCCCGAGGGGCCGATGTAGGGCAGGAGCGAGATGTGCACCACGAACACGTTGTCCCGGCCGACCTCGTGCCGCAGCTGGCGGACGGTCTCCAGGAACGGCAGCGACTCGATGTCGCCGACGGTGCCGCCGACCTCGGTGATGACCACGTCCACCTCGTCCGTGGCCATCCGGCGGATGCGATGCTTGATTTCGTTGGTGATGTGCGGGATGACCTGCACCGTGTCACCCAGGTACTCGCCCCGTCGCTCCTTGGCGATGACGGTCGAATAAACCTGGCCTGTGGTGACGTTGGCGGAGCCGTCCAAGTCGCGGTCAAGGAAGCGCTCGTAGTGTCCGATGTCCAGATCGGTCTCCGCGCCGTCGTTGGTGACGAACACCTCACCGTGCTGGAAGGGGTTCATCGTGCCCGGGTCCACGTTCAGATACGGATCGAGCTTCTGCATCACGACCCTGAGGCCGCGCGCCTTGAGCAGCATGCCGAGGCTGGAGGCCGTCAGGCCCTTGCCGAGAGAGGAGGCGACACCCCCGGTGACGAAGATGTGCTTGGTCGTCGTGGCTGCGCTGTTTCGAAATGCAGGGGGCGGCATGGCCAAAGCGGGGCTCCCGTGGTCGCGGTCTGGGGTGCGGTTACAGCAGCCGGGCCGAAATATTTCGGGGGTGCCGTCGCTGCGGTTCGGGGGTTTTACGCCCACCGGTCCACGGGCCACCAGACTATCAGCGCCGGACGCCACCGGCTTCCGGCCACGCTCCGCGCACACACCGACACGGACACACACCGTGTCCGCCTTCTTCACCCGCTGCTCACCCGTTCGGCCCACGCAGGTTGTCCGGAGCGGCACGCGCACCGTCTACGTGCGTCGTATCCTGCTCGGACATTCGCTGCCGAGCCCGTCCGGATAACGCGGCACCACCCCCCGTCCGTAATGACCGGAACAAAGAGAGCTCGTCAGTTCGTTGAGCGATAATTGTCGTTTTGCACCCGAGCTGGGCGACTGCTTTGCCTCATCGCTCGACGAGGTATTACAACGATCCTTTGACCGCACTAACGCACCCCGGTTATTCGGGGCGACGTGGCCGTTCGACTGGAGATGCACGTGGCCGGGCGCATCGAAGACTACGCACTCATCGGAGACATGCAGACTGCCGCGCTGGTCTGCCGGGACGGCACAGTGGACTGGCTGTGCCTTCCCCGCTTCGACTCGCACGCCATCTTCGCCGGTCTGCTGGGCACCGAGGACCACGGCTTCTGGCGCCTCGGCCCCGCACATCCGGCGGGTGCCGAGCCGCCCACGGCGACCCGCCGCGGCTACCGGGGCGACTCCCTGATCCTGGAGTCCGAGTGGGACACCCCGCGCGGCACGGTCCGGGTGACCGACTTCATGCCCCCGCGTGACGGCGCCCCCCAGCTGATCCGTATCGTGGAGGGCATCTCGGGCCGCGTCCCGATGCGCTCCGCGCTGCGCATGCGGTTCTCCTACGGCCGTATCGTCCCGTGGGTGCACCGGCAGAACGGCCGTACGGTCGCGATGGCGGGCCCCGACTCCGTCTGGTTCGACACGGGCACCGAGACCTACGGCAAGGCCCTGACGACCTACGCGGACTTCACCGTCGCACCGGGCGACCGGATCGCGTTCACGGTGTCCTGGCAGCCCTCCCACAAGGAGCCGCCGCCGCTGCCGGAGCCGGAGCAGTCCCTGGAGAACACCGAGGAGTTCTGGCGCGACTGGGTCGCCCAGTGCACCTACCACGGCCCCTACCGCGAGCCCGTGGTGCGCTCCCTGATCACCCTGAAGGCCCTCACCTACGCCCCGACCGGCGGCATCGTCGCCGCGCCCACCACCTCCCTCCCGGAGGACATCGGCGGCGTGCGCAACTGGGACTACCGCTACACCTGGCTGCGCGACGCGGCGATCACCCTGTCCTCGCTGCTGCGCACCGGCTACCGCGAAGAGGCCCGCGCCTGGCGCGAGTGGCTGCTGCGGTCCGTCGCCGGCGACCCCGAGAACCTCCAGATCATGTACGGCATCGCCGGTGAGCGGGAGCTGGGCGAGGCCGAGCTGGACTGGCTGCCCGGCTACGAGAACTCCTCCCCGGTCCGGGTCGGCAACGGCGCAGCGCACCAGCTCCAGCTGGACGTGTACGGCGAGGTCACCGAGGCCCTGCACCTGGCCCACATGACCGGCCTGGCCCGCAACGACTACGCCTCGCTGCTCCAGCTGAAGCTCATCCGCTACCTGGAGAAGCACTGGGACGAGCCCGACGAGGGCATCTGGGAGGTGCGCGGCCCGCGCCGCCACTTCGTGCACTCCAAGGTGATGGCCTGGGTCGCGGTCGACCGCACGATCAAGCTGATCGAGTCGGGCGACGCGCACGGCCCGCTGGAGCAGTGGCGCGAGCTGCGCGACGACATCCACCGGGACGTGTGCGAGAAGGGTTACGACAAGGAGCGCAACACCTTCACGCAGTCCTACGGCTCCCTGGAGCTGGACGCCTCTCTGCTGCTGATCCCGCAGATGGGCTTCCTGCCGCCGGACGACAAGCGGGTCATCGGCACCATCGAGGCCATCCAGCGCGAGCTGTCCACCTCGGACGGCTTCATCCTGCGCTACCCGACCCAGGGCGGCGACGAGGGCGTCGACGGCCTCTCCGGCGACGAGGGCGCCTTCCTCGCGTGTTCGTTCTGGATGGCGGACGACCTCGCGATGATCGGCCGGGTCGACGAGGCACGCCGGCTGTTCGAGAAGCTGCTGGCGCTCCGCAACGACCTGGGGCTGCTGGCCGAGGAGTGGGACCCGCGTCTGAAGCGCCAGGTGGGCAATTTCCCGCAGGCTTTCAGCCATGTTCCGCTGATCGACACAGCGCTGCGGCTGACCGCCTCGGGCGCGTACGGGGGCTGACCGCCTCCGGCGCGTACGGGGGCTGACCGCCTCCGGCGCGTACGGGGGCTGACCGCCTCCGGCGCGTACGGGGGCTGACCGCCTCGGGCGCGTACGGACGGGGGCTGACCGCCTCGGGCGCGTACGGGGGCTGACCGCCTCCGGCGCGTACGGGGGCTGAGCGGCCTGTGCTTCCGGGCGTCGGCGCTGACGGTTCCGGGCGTCGGCGCTGACGGTCGGTGGTCACGTGCGGGCTCGTCGTGGCTGGTCGCGCAGTTCCCCGCGCCCCTTGGAGGGGGTGACCGTCTGCGTGTGCCTGCGGGTGCGTGGGGGTTGGTCGCGCCCACGCGGCGGAGCCGCCTGTCGATGCAGCCCGCGCCCCTGCCTACGTTTCCCCCGTCGTACCGGGGATGTCCATCCGGGCAGGTGCGAGGATAGCGTCCGTGCATGGACAGCGGATCGGGTGCCTCGGGCACTGACGGCGGCGCGCGGGGCGGCGGGACGGGGATCACCGTACGGCGGGCGCTGGAACTGCCCGGGCTGCGCGGCGGGCTCCCGGAGATCCTGGCGGGGGCCGACCGGCTTGGGCGCTCCGTGCGCTGGGTGCACGCGGGCGAGGTCCCGAACATCGCCTCCCTGCTCAAGGGCGGCGAGCTGCTGCTGACCACCGGGTACGGCCTGGGGACGCGTCCGGCCGAGCAGCGGGCGTTCGTCCGTACCCTCGCCGAGCGCAATATCGCGGCCCTGGTGATCGAGCTGGGCCCGCGTTTCACCCGGCTGCCCGCGGCCCTGGTGGAGACGGCGCGGGCGACGGGTCTTCCGCTGGTCCAGCTGCACCGTGAGGTGCCGTTCGTGGCGGTCACGGAGGAGATCCACACCGAGATCGTCAACGGCCACTACGCGCTGCTCCAGCGGGCGGAGGAGGTGCACCGGCGCTGCACCGAGGCCCTGCTCGGCGGGGGCGGGGTGCCGCAGGTGCTGGGCATCCTGGCGGACTTCGGCGGCAACCCGGTGTTCCTGGAGACACCCGTCGGCCGCCTTCTGTACGCCGCCGGGTCCGGGCCGGAGGGTGCGGATCCGCTCCAGGTGTGGGAGGGGCTGCGCGGCCCGCACAAGGACGCGCCGCCGCCCGCGGGCTCGGTGCTGGTGGATGTGCCGGGCGGGGGCGCGGGCGCCGGTTCGGTGCGGGCACGTCTCGTGCTGCTGCCGGTGTGTGCTCCGCTGGCTCCGGTGCACCGGATGGCCGCCGAGCGGGCGGCGGGGATCCTGGCCGTGGTGCTGATGCAGGCGCGCCAGGAGGAGGAGCTGGCGGCCCGCGGCAGGGGCGACTTCCTCACCGACCTCGCCGAGGGCCGTGTCACGGCGGAGGACGCCCCGGCGCAGGCCCGCGTGCTGGGTTTCAAGCCGGGCGACGGCACGCCTCTGCTGCCGGTCGTCATGCATCTCGGCGACCCGCTCTCGCCGGGCGGCGGCTGGGCGGTGCTGGCGCGGGCGGTGGCGGAGGAGCTGGCGTCGGTGGGCGTCCCGGTGCTGCTGGGGGTGCGGCCGGTGGAGGGGCGGGTGCCGCTGCTGGTGGGGCTGCGGTCGGAGCCGGACCGGGCGGCGGTCGCGGACCGGGTCGCGGCGGCGCTGCGGGCGGGCGTGGAGCGTGCCGGGATGCGGCGGCCGGGGACTCCCGCACCGGTCGTGGTGGTCGGCGTCGCGGGCGGCTGGACGGCGGCGTCGGCGGGGCTGCGGCACGCGGCGGAGACGGCGACCGCGGCGCAGGGGCTGCCGGAGCGGCCCTGGTACGACGCCCGGCGCCTCGACATCGACCTGCTGCTGTGGCGGCTGCGCGACCACCCGGACCTGGCGGCCTTCGTGGACCGGGCGATCGGCCCGCTCCACGACCACGACCGGCGCGGCAGGCCCCCGCTCCTGCCCACCCTGGAGACCTATCTGGCCCACGCGGGCCGCAAGGCGGAGACGGCGCGTGAGCTCCATCTCAACCGCCAGACCCTTTACAACCGCCTGGCCCGGATCACCGACCTCCTGGGCACCGACCTGGACGACCCGCAGACAGTTCTGGCCCTGAGTCTGGCCCTGAGGGCGCGCAGGCATGTCCCTTAGGGCGTGTTTCGAAAGTCCCGCCTGCCCTGCGACGCCTGGCACGCACGCTCGCTGTGTTGTCGGGATCGCCCACGTACCCCAGTACGAGGGCGACCCTCCGCCTTGCGATCGCACGCACCAGACGCCGCAGGGCCCGCCCTTCGGGCGGTCGGCGCTACTTTCGAAACACGCCCTAGGGCCTGTGGGGCCTCCGGGCAGCGCCGTCAGGGCAGCAGGCGGGGCAGGGTCAACTCGTCGTAGACGCTGAGGACTTGGGCCACCGTCTCGTCCTCGGTCGGCCAGTCGGCGGTCTGCCGGGTGCCCTTGTCGCGGAGCAGTTCGCGGCGTCCGGGGTCGCCCAGCAGGCGTACGACGGCGTCGGCGAGCGCTCGCGCGTTGCCGTACGGGACGAGTTCGGCCGCGTCGCCCACCAGGTCGGGGATGCCCCCGACGGCGGTGGCGACGAGCGGGACGCGGGCGTGCAGGGCCTCCTGGGCGAGCGGGGAGCGGGGCTCCCAGCGGCTCGGCAGCACCGCCAGGTCCGCGGCGGCCAGCAGGTCGGCCGGGTCGTCGCGGTGCCCGATGAGTCGGACGGGCAGTTCCTCGTCCTCGATCTGCCGCTGGAGAACCGGCCGCAGCGGCCCCTCCCCGGCCACGACGAGCAGCGGCACGGGGTCGAGGCGGCACCAGGCGCGTGAGGCGTCCAGCAGGACGTCATGGCCCCGGTGCGGTTCGAGAGGGCCGACCGAGATGAGCAACGGCCGTTCGGTGGCGCCGAGTTCGGCGCGCAGCTTGGGGCCGGAACCGTCGGGGTCGGCGGCATCGGCGGGGCGGGCGGTCCGTCGGCTGCCCGGCAGGGCCACGGCGGCGAGGCGGGCGTCGCGTGCGCCGCGCCTGCGGGCCCGGTCCACCAGGTCGGAGGTGGAACCCAGCACCACTGTGGCCGACTTGACGACCTGTCGCTCCAGCAGCCGCAGCAGATGCGCCCGTGCCCCTTCCGCGTGCGTGCGGTGGTGCCAGGTGACGACGAGCGGGGTGTGCCTGCCGCCGAGGGCGAGGGCGGCGCGGAAGGAGGCGTGCAGCCCGTGCGCGTGGACCAGGTCGGCTTCCTTGCAGGCGTCCCGCAGCACCGTCAGGGCCGTGGGGTCGCTGCTGCGCGGCACGTGCACATGCTCGGCGCCGACGCCCGTGAAGCCGTAGGCCTGTTCGGTCTCGGCAGGGGCGGCGATCTTGACCCGCACGCCCCGTGCCACGAGCCCGGACGCCAGGGACCGCACATGTGCGCAGCTTCCGGCGTTGCCTCCGCCCAGCACCTGCACGGTGCGCAGCGGCGCGGCGCCGGGCAACGGGTGGCTGCTCACGTGGCTCACGTGGCCGGGGCTCCTGGTTCGGTTCGGCTGTCGGTTCGGCTGTCGGTTCGGCTTCAGGCGGTGACAGGACGACACACCGACCGTATCGCTCGGCGTCGGTGCCGCTCGCTCCGCATGTGTACTGCGTGCTACGTCAAGGATGCCAGCACGCACGGGTGTTCCGGGAACTCCGAACGGCTGAGAACCCGTACGAATGCGAACATCGAGCCGGAGGACTCACTCGTACGAGTGACTGTCCGTGACGCCTAGGGCCTGTCGTCAAGTTCCCGTCGTCCGCCCGAAGGGCGGGCCCGGCGGCGTCTGGTGCGTGCGATCGCAAGGCGCCGGAGCGCCCTCGCGGGGTCCCCCCTGCTCGAGCGAAGCCGAGAGCTTGGGGGAGGAGCCACGTGGGCGCTCCGGCAACGCCGCCGGGGGCACCCCTGCTCGCAGAGCTTGGGGGAGTGCGTGCCAGGCGTCGCCGGGCAGGCGGGAACTTGACGACAGGCCCTAAGGGCCCGTTGCACGCCCCATGGAGCCCGCGCGCCGACCCCCGTGACAAACCTCACGGCAGCCACGGCGAAAGGCCGCTGGGGAACCCGGACGGCTTGGCCGCCGCCGTCACTTGATCGCCCCACACCGCTGCCGCCACAACCGCCACGGCATGGGCCAGCAGCCCCGCACGCCCGCTGCTCGCGACGATGGACACGCCGAGAAGTGCGCCCAGGGCGTGCGCCCCGGTGTCGCCGAGCATCGTGCGCTCCCCCAGATCGCCGGGCAGCACGGCGGCAGCGGCCCCCGCCGCCACCGCGGCCGGCTCCGCCCCGGGCCCGCCCCGCAGCAGCCCCGGCACCCCGAGCGCCAGCACCGCACCGGCCGCCCTGCCCGGCCGTACGTCCACGAGGTTGACGAAGTGCGCGGCCCCCGCGACGACGACACCGGCGAGCACCCGGTCGAGGGGCCGCTCCTTCACCAGCGCCCCGGCCACCAGCGCGGCACCGGAGATCCCCGCCAACTTCACCATGCCGCTGCTGACTTGACCGTCCCGCAGCGCCGCCAGATGGGCTCGGAAGCCCCGGCGAGGGTCACCGGCCCCGGCGAAGTCGTCGTACGCCCCGCAGGCTCCGGCGGCGAGTACGGCGAACCCGGCGCCCGGGTGGACCCGCGCCGCACCCACGGCGGCCACGAAGGCCGAGGCAGCCCCCGCGCTCAACTCGACGGTCCTGCCCTCGTAGTTCGTCCGCGCCCACCGCTCACGCCCACCGGGCGCCCGGTCGCGCACGACCGCCGTCGCCGCGCGGGTCAGTGCGGTGGCTGCGAGGAAGGCGGCACCCCGGCGCGGTCGCGTGATCATGGCGCAACTGTAGGAGAGGGCGGCGGAAGAGCGTCAACGGGGGGAAATTCCCGGCGCCGTGGCCACGCACCAGCCCAGCGGAGGCAGGGACACGGTCCCGGAACCGGCGTCGACGGCGCCCTCCCCCGCGGCGTGCGCCCAGGGCGCCGCCGGGACCGAACCCGTCACGGGAGACGTACCGAAGTTGAGCCCGACGGCGACGGCGGCGCCGGTGGCGGGGTCGGTGAGCGTGTAGGTGATCAGGGCGTTGCCGAGGCTGTGGACACTGGTCGCGGCCCGCACCAGCCAGGCGTTTCGCCGACGGATGCCCACGAGCGTCTGGTGGAGCCGTTCGACGGTCAGTCCGTCGGGCCCGAGGTCCTCCGGACCGGCCGGGAACGCGGGGCGCACAGCGTCGTCCCCGCCCGCCCGGTCCTCCTTGACGCCCCGCCAGGCGCGTTCGTCGCCCGCGTACACGGACGGGATCCCGCCGACGGTGAACAGCACCGTGAGGGCGTGCGCCAGGTGCCGGGGCTCGCGCAAACGGCTGGCGATGCGGGTGACGTCGTGGTTGCCGACGAAGGTCTGCGGCGCGAAGGTGCCGAGCAGACCGTTGTGGCGCTTGAGCGCCCAGGCCAGTTCGTGCGGGTTGGTGTCGTTGAGCGAGCTCCAGATGGCCTTCCACAACTCGTACTGCGTCACGGAGTCCAGCCCGCCCTCGGTGACGTACGCGGCGTAGTCGCCGTGGATCACCTCGCCGCTGAACCACGCCTGCGGATACCGGGCGCGGACCCGGTCGGTGACGGTGCGCCAGAACTCCCGCGGGACGGCGTACGCGGCGTCCAGCCGCCAGCCGGAGACACCGCGCTCCAGCCAGTGGCCGAGGACGGCGGTGACGTGGTCGGCGACGGCGGGGTGGGCGTGGTTGAGGGCGACCAGCCGGCGGTGTCCCTCGAAGGTGCGGAAGTCGTCGCCCTCGGGGACGAACCAGTCCGCGTACGGCGACGCGGCGCCGCGTCGGACGACATCGGCGAACGGTCCGAAGGACCGGCCCACATGGTTGAAGACACCATCCAGCAGCACCCGCACCCCGCGGGCGGACGCGCGCTCGACGAGTTCGGTCAGGTCGTCCTCGGTGCCGAGGCGGGGGTCGATCCGGAAGTGGTCGACGGTGTCGTAGCCGTGCGTCTCGGCCGCGAAGACCGGGCCGAGGGCCAGGCCGTTGCAGCCGAGCCGGACCAGGTGGTCCAGCCAGTCGGCCAGGACCGGCAGACGGTGCCGCGGAGGTTCGCCCGGGGGCAGGGCCTCCCGCTCGGCACCAAGGAAGCCCAGCGGATAGACGTGCCACCAGATGGCGTGGTCGGACCAGGTCACGGAAAGCCTCCGTCAACGGGTTCGGGGCGGTCGGACGGAGTGGCCCGAGCGGTCGAAGTGGCCGGAGCGGCCCGAGCGGTCGGAGCTGTCGGAGCGACCCACGCGGTCGGCCGGTGAGTCGGCGAGGCGGTTCATCAGACGGGCCGCCAGCAGCAGCACCTGCTCCTCGGTCTCGGTCAGGTCGTCGAGGGCACCGTCGAGCCAGGCGTCGCGCTGCGCCATGTCGTGGGCGAGGGCCTTCCGGCCCTCCTCCGTCAGCTCCAGCACCCGCTGGCGTCCGTCGTGGCTGTCCCGGGTGCGGCTGACCAGGCCGTCCCGCTCCAGTTCGGCGAAGACCCGAGTCAGGGACTGCGGCTGCTGGTGGTCGGCGGCGGCCAGGGCACCGGCGGACATGGGCCCGTTGCGCCGTAGATGCGCCAGCACGCTGCTCTTGTTGATGCTGAGCCCGTCCGCCGGGCGCTCGGCGCTCATCCGTCGGGCGAGCCGGAGGACGCCCTGCCGGATCTCGGCGGCCGTACGGTCGTCCCGCCGCCCGGTGCCGACGTCCTCGTGCTGTGGCCACTGCTCTTCCATATTGTTAAGATATCACTCACTAAATCAAGGCGGATTACCGAGCAGATCACCTTAATAGCGTATCCACATGGACGGCGATCCTACGACATGCTTACTTTCCCTGCCTCGGCGCGGCGAGCCCTGCGCTTCCGTCCGACCGCCTGGCTGCACCTGCGGACGGCGACGGTGAGCATGGGCACCGTGCTGGGCACGTACGGCTGTGCGCTGCTGGTCGAGCGTCTGGCCGGCCTGCGGGTCGACAGTGTCATCGGGGCCGTCGTGGTCGCCTCGGCGCTCGGCCGGGCCCAGCGGGCGTTCGACCGCACCGACCGGCTCCTGGTCTGCGTCGTCCTGCCCTGTGCCGCGGCCGCGGGCAGCGAGCTGAGCACGCTGATCCAGCGTCACTCGACCACGGGGGACGCGGTATTCGTGCTGGGCGTGGCCGGGGCGATCTGGATCCGCCGGTTCGGGATGCGCGCCGCACGCGCCGGGACACTGATCGTCCTGCCGCTGATCGCCGTGCTCGTGACACCCCCCGGCGTCCCGTCCGCCGACGGCCACGCGGGCACCGGCTGGGCGGCGCTCACCGCGCTCGTCGCGGTCGTCTGGGGAACCGTCCTGAGCTGGGCCGCCCACACCACCGGGTTCGTTCCCGCGCCTCCGCCGGCCTGGGTGGTCAAGGCACCGGCCCGCAGCCGCCCGGGCATGGCACCCAGCACCCGGATGGCCGCGCAGACGGCGGTCGCCCTGACGGCGGCGTTCGTGACCGGCCGGAACGTCTGGCCGGACCACTGGGCCTGGGTGGTGCTCACCGCGTTCCTCGTCGGCAGCGGCGCGCGCAGCCGCGGGGACGTCCTGGTGAAGGGCGCCTGGCGAACGGCGGGCGCCGCGGTCGGGACGCTGGTGGCCGGCGCCCTCTCCGGGTCCGTCGGGCCGCACTCGGACAGCGCCGTGGTCGTGATGTTCGGTGTCCTCGCCGTGGCGACCTGGCTGCGGGAGCTGAGTTACGCCTACTGGGCCGCCTGTGTCACCGCGGTGCTGTCGCTGCTCTACGACTGGTTCGGGCAGAGCCCGGGAGACCTGCTGGACACCCGCCTGGCGGGCATCGCCGTCGGTGCCGTCATCGGTCTCGCGGCGTCCTGGCTCGTCCTGCCGGTCCGTACGGCGGCCGTGGCACGCGCCCGCACCGCCGCCGCACTGGCCGAACTGGGCGAGTTGCTCGGGGCGGACTGGCGCGACGAGCACGCGATACGCCGGGCAGGGGCGCGCTTCACCCACGCCTTGGACCAACTGACCATCGCGACGGCACCGCTACGAGTCCTGGCCGCCGTGCCGGTGCCCCACGGAAGGAACAACGAGGCCCTACAAGCCTGCACAGCCCTACGGGCCTGCACCACCCCGGCAGCCACCCTGACCACCGCCGTCCTCTCCTCCCCGGCCGCCCTCTCCACCGACCCGACGGTGACCCACCACCGCACCCGAACCGCGGCCCGAACCGCTTCGATCCGCCGAGCCATAGCCAGACGCCCCCAGCCCCCGACCACCCAGGCCCACCCCCTGCAGCCCCCCACCACCCCCACAACCACCACCGGGACGGCCCTGACAGCAATAACCCAGCTGGACACCCAACTGACGACCCTGTCCGCCCTCTTCCCCCCGCTTCTCAATCGCCGGAGGGGCTAATTCCAGCCCGTCCGGCGTTCGATGACGAGGCCCGAAGGGCCGATATGGGGGGTCTGGGGGCACAGCCCCCAGGGACGGGAACGGGAAGGGGCGGCGGGGACGAAAACACCCGGGCGAGGACCCAGGCCTCACGCACCAGAACGTCACCCCGGACCGGGTAACCGTACCGACCCCAGTCACCACTCCTTCGCCCGGCGCGCAGCCAACGCGCCGTCACGCATCCGCACGAGCCGTGGCCAGAAGCTCCTCCGCATGGGCACGGGCCGTCTCCGAATCCTCCTGCCCCGCCAGCATCCGGGAGAGTTCGCGGACGCGCTCCTCGCCCTCCAGGACCTTCACCCCGGAGCGGGTGACCGTGCCGTCGTCGGTCTTCTCGACCAGAAGCTGCCGGTCGGCGAAGGCGGCGACCTGGGGCAGATGGGTGACGACGACGACCTGCGCGCTCTTCGCGAGCCGCGCCAGGCGCCTGCCGATCTCGACGGCCGCCTTGCCGCCGACACCTGCGTCGACCTCGTCGAAGAGATACGTCGGCACCGGGTCCGTCCCGGCGAACACCACCTCGACGGCGAGCATCACGCGCGACAGCTCACCGCCGGACGCGCCCTTGGCGATCGGCCGCGGCGGGGCGCCCGGGTGCGGGGCGAGCAGCAGCTCGACCTCGTCGGTGCCCGAGGGACCGTAGGCCACCGCACGGCCGCCGACCTCGACGCCCTCGGGGTCCTCGGTCTGCCGGATGTCGAAGGACACGCGCGCGTGCGGCATGGCGAGGGAGGCAAGCTCCGCGGTCACGGCGGCGGCGAAGCGCGAGGCGGCCTCCGTACGCGCGTCGGTCAACGCCTGGGCGAGACCGCCCAATTCGGTGCGCAGCGCATCCCGTTCCGCCGTCAGCTCACCGATCCGCTCGTCGTCACCGTCGAGTTCGGTGAGCCGCAGGGCGGACCGCTCGGCCCAGGCGAGCACCGCGTCGATGTTCTCGCCGTACTTGCGGGTGAGCGCGGTCAGCGCGGCGCGCCGTTCCTCGACGGCCGCGAGCCGCAGCGGGTCGGCGTCCAGGTCGTCGGCGTAGCCCGCGAGGTCCCCGGCCACGTCGCCGAGCAGGATCCCGATCTCCCCGATCCGGTCGGCGAGGGAGGACAGCGCCGGGTCGTGGGAGCGGACGGTCTCCAGGGCCCGGTGCGCGCCCACGACGAGGGTGGTTGCGTCGATGCTCTCGGGGTCCTCGGGGTTGCCCACGAGCGCGGTGTGCGCGGCCGACGCCGCGGACGACAGCGCCTCGGCGTGCCCGAGCCGCTCCGCCTCCTCGGCCAGCTCCACGTCCTCACCGGCGCGCGGCTCGACGCCGGCGATCTCGTCGAGGCCGTAGCGGAGCATGTCGGCCTCCTGCGCCCGCTCCCGCGCGCGCGTGGTGATCTCCTCCAGCTCGGTGGAGACCGTCCGCAGCCGCCGGTACGCCTCGGTGTACTTGGCGAGCGGTACGACGACCGCGTCGCCCGCGTACCGGTCGAGTGCCTGCCGCTGGCGGGCCAGCTTCAGCAGCCCCTGCTGGTCGGTCTGGCCGTGCACGGCGACCAGTTCGTCGGCGAGGTCGGCGAGCACGCCGACGGGCACGCTGCGCCCGCCCAGATGCGCCCGCGACCGTCCCTCGGCGGAAACGGTACGGCTGATGAGCAGCGCCCCGTCGTCGAGCTCGGCGCCCGCCTCCTCGGCCCGTACGACGGCGGAGGCGCCCTCGGGCACGGCGATCCGTCCCTCGACGACCGCCTTCCCGGCGCCGATCCGCACCAGCGCCGGGTCCGCGCGCCCGCCGAGCAGCAGCCCCAGGCTGGTGACCACCATGGTCTTGCCCGCGCCCGTCTCACCCGTCACAGCGGTGAATCCGGGCGACAGCTCGACGACGGCGTCGTCGATGACTCCGAGCGACCGTATCCGCATCTCTTCCAGCACGCCCCCGACCATACGAGGTTTTCCGCGTGCTCTGCGACGCCACCCCACCCGACCGTGGGAGGCGAGCGTCGTTACCTACGGACGGATCACTCGTTGGCCGGGCCGGGTCGGGCGCTGTCCGAACACGCTCCGGACTCCCTTCGTGTCCGGGCCCGGTACAGGCCCGGTCCGGGCCCGGTACAGGCCGGGTCCAGGCCGGGTGCAGGTCCTGTCCGCCCTAGGCCTGTCGGCCCTCGTGGGGTGCCCCCCGCCACCCCGAGACCGGCAGGGCGAACTTCGCCACCAGCCGGTCCGTGAAGGAGGAGTGGTGCAGCCGCGCCAGCCGCACCGGCACGGCGCCGCGCCGTACCTCCACCCGTGCCCCCGGCGGCAGTTCGACGGTCCGGCGCCCGTCGCACCACAGCACCCCGGGCGGGATGTGCGGCAGCACCTCCACCGCGAGGACCGAGTCCGGCGAGGTCACCAGCGGCTTGGCGAACAGCGCGTGGGCGCTGATCGGCACCATCAGCAGCGCTTCGACCTCCGGCCACACCACCGGCCCGCCCGCCGAGAAGGCGTACGCGGTGGAGCCGGTCGGTGTGGACAGCACGATGCCGTCGCAGCCGAAGCCGGTCACCGGGCGGCCGTCGATCTCCAGCACGACCTCCAGCAGCTTCTCGGCACCCGCCTTCTGCACCGCCGCCTCGTTGAGCGCCCAGTCGGTGTGCACGATGTCGCCGTTGCGGTGCACGACGACATCGACGGTCATCCGCTCCTCGACCTCGTACGCCTTGGCCACCACCCGGTCGACGACCTTGTCGAGGTCGTCCCGCTCGGCCTCGGCGAGGAACCCGACCCGCCCGAGGTTGACGCCGAGCATCGGCACCCCGGAGGCACGGGCGAACTCGGCGCCGCGCAGCAGCGTGCCGTCACCGCCGAGGACGATGAGCAGCTCGCACCCGTCCAGGCACTGCGGGGTGGCCTCCTTGACGAGCTGGACCTCGTCCGGCAGCGGCAGATCGGCGGCCTCGTACTCCAGGACGCGTACGGCGATGCCGGATCTCAGCAGTCCCTTCACGACGAGTTCGGCGCTGCGGATCGCCGCAGGCCGGCCGGTGTGGGTGAGCAGGAAAACGGTGCGAACTCGGTTCTGTGTCAACGCGGCCCCTCCGCAACTGCGCGGTCGACGTCGGCCGGGTCCAGTTTGGAGGCCCCGGCCCGCAGCCACAGAAAGTACTCGACGTTCCCCGAGGGCCCGGGCAGGGGGCTGGCAGTCACGCCCCGCACCCCCAGCCCGAGTTCCCACGCCTTCGCGGCCACCGCCCGCACGGTCTCGGCGCGCAGCTCGGGACTGCGCACCACTCCCCCGCTGCCCAGCCGTTCCTTGCCCACCTCGAACTGCGGCTTCACCATCATCACCAGATCGGCGTCCGGCTTCACGCACCGCGCAAGGGCGGGCAGTACCAGGCCGAGCGGGATGAAGGACAGATCCCCCACGACTAGATCCACTGGCTCCCCATCGATCGCTTCGAGCGTCAACTCGCGTACGTTCGTACGGTCCTTGACGGTCACGCGTTCATCGCTCTGCAGAGACCAGGCGAGTTGTCCGTATCCGACGTCGACGGCGACGACGTGCGCGGCGCCCGCACGCAGCAGCACATCCGTGAAGCCACCGGTCGACGCACCGGCGTCCAGCGCCCTGCGCCCCTCGACGACGAGCCCCTGCGGCACGAACGCCTGCAGCGCGCCGGCGAGCTTGTGGCCGCCGCGGGAGACGTAGTCGGGATCGCCGGCGTCCTCCTGGACGACGATCGCGGCGGCCGTCTCGACCTGGGTGGCGGGCTTGGTCGCGACGGTCCTGCCGACGGTGACCCGCCCCGCGGCGATCAGCTGGCTGGCGTGCTCGCGCGAGCGCGCGAGCTTCCGGCGGACCAGCTCCGCGTCCAGACGGCGGCGTGCGACTCCTGCCACGTTCGGTTCAGCTCCTGTTCCCGTACGGCGATGAGGGTGAAGTGGGGTGTGATGGGTGTGGTGAAGAGGGATGTCAGAGGTGTCAGGGGTGTCAGGGGTGGGGTGCGGGCGAGGGACGGTTCGGGGCGGGCGCCGGAGGTCCCGGGCGGGTGTCCAGCGCGGTGAGCGCGTCGCGCAGTCCCCGGTGGACATCCTCGTACACCTCGACATGCCCGTCGGTGGTGAGGTGGTCGGCGTCGGCCAGCCGCTCCATCCGGGCGTCGACCTCGGCGTTCCCGGTAGGGGTGCGGGGCACGCCCAGCGGGACGGGACCGGCGGGCGCGTCTTCGGGTCCGACCGCCGTTTCCTGCGGTTCCTCGGTCTGCGGCGGTGTGTCGTCCATGCCCAGACGCTACCGCGAACCGCTGAGGTAACGTCGGTCGCGATGGCCACGATCGAGGAGTGCCGCGACGCACTCGAGAAGTTTTCCGACAACATGCGGGGCGCCCAGGGCGACGCCCGCGACGCCGCCGCGCTCGACCGCTCGGTGAGCTGCTACATCACCGACCTGGACGTCTGTTTCGTCGGGCGGATGACCGACGGCCGGATCGTGGTCGACGAGACCCTTCCGGGCGCCCCGCCGAGGAAGGCCCAGATCCGGCTCACCATGGCCGGCGACGACCTGCTGGCCCTGGTCGACGGCGAGCTGAACTTCGCCAAGGCCTGGGGCGGGGGCCGGGTGAAGCTGGAGGCGGGGCTGATGGACCTGTTCCGGCTCAGGAAGCTTCTGTAGCGGCGGCGGCCTGCGCCTCACTGCGGGGCGCAGGGGCCTTCGCGGCCGTACGGGCCGAACCGGCTGTACGGGCCGAACCGGCTGTACGGGCCGAACCGGCCGCCGTACGGGCCTTGCGCGCGGCCGGGACCACCAGCGGGGTGCCCGTCTCCGGGTCCTCGATGACCTGGCAGCGCAGCCCGAACACCGCCTCCACCAGCTCGGCCGTGACGATGTCGTGCGGGGCGCCCTCGGCGACGACCTCGCCGCCGCGCAGGGCGATGAGGTGGGTGGCGTAGCGGGCGGCGTGGTTGAGGTCGTGCAGCACGGCCACGAGGGTCCGCCCGTGCTCCTCGTGGAGTTCGGCGCACAGGTCGAGGACGTCGATCTGGTGCTGGATGTCGAGGTAGGTCGTCGGCTCGTCGAGCAGCAGCAGCGGGGTCTGCTGGGCGAGTGCCATCGCGATCCACACGCGTTGCCGCTGCCCGCCGGACAGCTCGTCCACGTACCGGTCGGCAAGCCGCGCCACCCCTGTACGCTCCATGGACTCCTGGACGACCCGCTCGTCCTCCGCCGACCACTGGCGCAGGATGCCCTGGTGCGGGTAGCGGCCGCGGCCGACCAGGTCGCCGACGGTGATGCCGTCCGGCGCGATCGACGACTGGGGCAGCAGCCCGAGGGTCCGGGCGACCTTCTTGGCGGGCAGCGACTGGATGACCTGCCCGTCGAGCAGCACCCGGCCCTGGCTGGGCCTGAGCATCCGCGACAGGGCGCGCAGGAGCGTCGACTTGCCGCATGCGTTCGGGCCGACGATCACCGTGAAGGAGTGGTCGGGGATCCGCACCGACAGCCGCTCGGCGATGACGCGCTGGTCGTAGGCGAGGGTGACGTCCTCGGCGGACAGGCGGTTCACAGTGCTCCTCAGGGGGTCGTGCGACGGGGGCGGTACCGGTCGGCGGCGCTCATATCCGCCCCGCCCTGCGCTCGGTCACCAGCAGCCACAGCAGATAGAGCCCGCCGAGGACACCGGTGACCACGCCGACCGGCAGCTGGTCGGCGCCGAACAGCCGCTGCGAGGCCCAGTCGGAGGCGACGAGCAGGGTGGCGCCCATGCAGAGGGAGGGCACCAGGTTGGGCCCGGGCGACCGGGTCAGCCGCCGGGCGAGCTGCGGCGCCGTCAGGGCCACGAAGCCGACGGGACCGCAGGCGGCGGTGGCGGCGGCGGTCAGCAGGACGGCCGCGCCGAGCAGCAGCAGCCGTACGCGCTCGACGCTGACACCCAGCGCGTACGACATGTCGTCGCCCATCTCCATCATCCTGAGGCCCCGGGCGTTGGCCAGCACGAGCGGGACGAGGACGGCGCACAGGGCGAGCAGCGGCCACACCTGGGTCCAGTCGCGGCCGCCCAGCGAACCGGTCATCCACACGATGGCGCGGGCCGCGTCCACGAAGTCGGCCTTGGTGATCAGATAGCCGTTGACGGCGGTGACGACGGCCGACACCCCGATGCCGACGAGGACGAGCCGGTAGCCGTGCACCCCTTGCTTCCAGGCGAGCAGATAGACGGCGAGCCCGGTCAGCAGTCCCCCGGCCAGCGCCCCGAGGGTGACGGCGGTGGCACTGCCGGAGAACAGCACGATCATCGTGAGCGCACCGGCCGTGGCGCCCTGCGAGAGGCCGAGTACGTCGGGGCTGCCCAGCGGATTGCGGGTGACCGACTGGAACAGCGCCCCGGCGAGACCTAGCGCCGCGCCGACCAGCAGGCCGACGAGGACGCGGGGCAGCCGCAGCTCACGGACGATGAACTCCTGGCCGGGGTTGCCGTCGCCCAGCAGGGTCCTGAGCACATCGCCGGCAGAGATCGGGAAGTCGCCGGTACCGATCAGGAGGACGGCGGCGGCGAGGGCGGCGAGCAGCAGCAGGGCCACAACCGCGAGCGCGCGCGGGTCGAGGCGGAAGGACAGCCCGCCGCGGGTGTGCAGGGCGCGGGCGCCCCGACCGCGGGGGCCGCGGGGGCCGCGGGGGGAGCGTTCGGGTTCGGGTTCGGTGTGGCTCTGTACGTCGGCGGTGGTCATAGCTGGGTCGTCCTCCGGCGCCGTACGAGCAGGATGAAGAACGGGCCGCCGATGATCGCGGTGACGACACCGACCTGGAGTTCGGCGGGGCGTGCGACCATCCGCCCGACGACATCGGCGCCGAGCAGCAGCACGGGCGACAGGACCGCCGCGTAGGGCAGGATCCAGCGCTGGTCGGGTCCGGTGAAGGAGCGCACGACGTGCGGGACCATCAGCCCGACGAACACGATCGGCCCGCACGCCGCGGTCGCCGCCCCGGCCAGCACGGTGGCGGCCAGCATGGCCAGCGCCCGGGTGCGGTTCAGATGGGCGCCGAGGGCGCGGGCGGTGTCGTCGCCCAGGGCCATGGCGTTGAGCGGGCGGGCGAGCAGCAGGGCGAGGACGGTGCCGACGGCCAGGAACGGCAGCACCTGCTCGACGGTCGTGCCGGTGGCCGAGGCCAGCGAGCCCACGGTCCAGAAGCGCATCCGGCCGAGCGCGGCGTCGTCGGTGATCATCACGGCTTGGAGGTAGCCGTAGAGGGCCGCGCTGATCGCCGTACCGGCCAGCGCGAGGCGCACCGGGGTGGCGCCCCGGTTGCCGCCGAGGAACCACACCAGCGCGCCGACGGCGACCGCCCCGAGGAACGCGAACCAGACATAGCCGCTGAGGCTGGTCACGCCGAGGTAGGTGATCGCCGTGACGACGGCCGCCGAGGCACCCGCGTTGATGCCGAGCAGCCCCGGGTCGGCCAGCGGATTACGGGTCAGGGCCTGGAGAACGGCCCCGGCGAGACCGAGCGCTGCGCCGGCGAGCAGCCCGAGGAAGGTGCGGGACAACCGCTCGCCGACCACCACGTCGCCGTACGTCCCCGTGTCGTGGAACAGGCCGTGCCAGACCTGCGCCAGGGACAGTTCCTTCGCGCCGATCGCGATGCTCGCCAGGGCGACGAGCACCAGGATCCCGGCGGACACCAGCAGCCCGAGGGCCCTGACCGTCCGTCGGCTCGGGGGCGCGGGGGCGGCGTCCGCGCGCTGTTCGGGAAGACCGTCGACCAACACGGAGTTAGGTTAGCCTACCCTCGCCCGCCGTATGCGGATGACCGAACCCCGGACGCCCGATCCACGGACGCCCGTTCCCGCCGACCGGCCGGGGGCAGCAATCGGCGGGAACGGGCGTCCGGCGGTCGGCGGTCGGCGTCCGGCCGTCGGCGTCCGGCGGTCGGCGTCCGGCGGTCGGCGTCCCGCGGTCGGCGTCCCGCGGTCGGCGTCCCGCGGTCGGCGTCCCGCGGTCAGCGTCCCGCGGTCAGCGTCCCGCGGTCAGCGTCCCGCGGTCAGCGTCCCGCGGTCAGCGTCCCGCGGTCGGCGGTCGGCGGTCGGCGGTCGGGCGAGGCTCAGAGCCCCAGCCGCGCCAGCGCCTTCGAACCGTCCAGCTCGCAGGAGCCCTCACCGGCCGCCGTCCAGGCCGCCGCGCACAGCGCCCGCAGCCCGTCCAGCGCCTCGCCGTCACCCTCCAGCTCCAGCCGACCGCCGGACCCGGTGACAGCCGTAGCCGTCCAGCCGCCGCAGCGGAAGCCCTCTCCGGCCGCCGTGACCTCCGGCTGGGAGGTGAGCAGCCCGCGCAGATCGGCGTCCACATACGTCGGCCGGTGCTGCGGCGGGGCCGCGAGCAGCTGGGCGCCGTCGGTGACACCGGTGAGGACGAGCAGCGAGTCGACCTCGCCGTTGAACGCGCCCTCGATGTCCGTGTCCAGCCGGTCCCCGACGACCAGCGGCCGACGGGCGCCGGTGCGCAGAATCGTCTCCCGGTGCATCGGGGGCAGCGGCTTGCCCGCCACCTGCGGCTCGGCACCGGTGGCGATCCGCACCACCTGCACCGCGGCACCGTTGCCCGGGGCGATACCGCGCCCGCTGGGGATCGTCAGATCGGTGTTGGACGCGAACCACGGCACCCCGCGCGCGATCGCATAGCTCGCCTCGGCGAAGCGGCCCCACTGGAGCTCGGGCCCGCCGTACCCCTGCACCACGGCCACCGGGTCGTCGTCGGCGGACTCAACCGGCTCCAGCCCGCGCTCCCGCAGCGCCACCCGCAGACCCTCACCGCCGACCACCAGCACCCGCGCCCCCGCCGGCACCTGCTCGCTGATCAGCCGGGCGACCGCCTGCGCGGAGGTGATGACGTCCGCCGCCGCGGCCGGTATGCCCAGCTCGGTCAGATGCGCGGCCACCGCGTCCGGCGTGCGCAGCGCGTTGTTGGTGACGTACGCGAGATGCATACCGCCCTCGCGCGCCTCCGCCAGCGACTCGACCGCGTGCACGATCGCCTCGCCCCCCGCGTACACCACCCCGTCCAGGTCGAGCAGCGCCGTGTCGTACGCCTCGCCCAGGGCCCGGCCACTGCCGTCGGGTCCCGTTCTGAGGGACCGGTTCAAGCCCTGACTCATTGCACATCGCTCCTCACCGATACACGTTCCCCGGTCCTCTTGCACCGGTTCCCCCCGATCATCCCCCATGCCCCCCATGCCACCGGCACACGTACGATGCCGGGATGAATACAGCAGGTCACTCGGAAGCAACGGAGCGCCGGGGCCTGGAACTCACGCCGTTCCGAGGTCTTCGCTATGCCCCCGGCCGGGTCGGCAGCCTGGCCGCCGTGACATCCCCGCCCTACGACGTCGTCGTACGACCCGACGGCCTGCACCATCTCCAGGACGCGGACCCGCACAACATCGTCCGTCTGATTCTCCCCGAGGCCGCCACCCCTGCCGCCCGCAACGCCCAGGCCTCCGACACCCTGCGGCGCTGGCTGGCCGAGGGCGTCCTGACGGCCGACCCCGAACCGGTCCTGTACATCTACGAGCAGCGCGACGGCGGCGGCCTGCTCCAGCGCGGCATCATCGGTGCCCTGCGCCTCTCGGAACCGTCGGAGGGCGTCGTCCTGCCCCACGAGGACGTCATGCCGCACATCGTCGCGGACCGGGCCGACCTGATGCGCGCCACCGCGGCGAACCTCGAACCCCTGCTCCTCACGTACCGCGGCAACGGCGCCGCGGACGCCACCACCGCCCTGGTGGAACGTATCGCCGAGCGCCCGCCGTTGCTGTCGACGACCACGGAGGACGGCTACTCCCACCGTCTCTGGGCAGTCACCGACCCCGCGGAGACCGCGACCGTCCAGGCGGATCTCGCCCAGCACCAGGCCCTGATCGCCGACGGCCACCACCGCTGGGCGACGTACCGGCAGCTACGCGCGGAGCACCCCTCCCCCAGCCCCTGGGACTACGGCCTGGTCCTGCTGGTCGACACCGCGCGTTATCCGCTGCGCGTCCGCGCCATCCACCGGCTGCTGCACCGTCTGCCGGTCGCGGACGCGCTCGCCGCACTCCAGGGCGTGTGCCGGGTGCGTCGTCTGGAGGTGACGCCGGCCGATGCCTTGAAGGCCCTCGGCGACGCGGCCTGCGCGGGCAACGCGTATCTCCTCGCGGGCGACGGTGCCTTCCATCTCGTCGACCGCCCCGACCCCGGCCTGCTGGCCCGCACGGTCCCGGCCGACCGCCCGGCCGCCTGGCGCACCCTCGACGCCACGGTGCTGCACGCCGCGCTCCTGGCCCACGTCTGGCACGTTCCGGAGGACTCCCCCGAACACATCGCCTACATCCACGACACCGCCGCGACGGTCAGGAAGGCCGAACGCGACGGCGGTACGGCGGTGCTGATGCACCCGGTCCACGAGGACGTCGTACGCCATCTGGCCCGACAGGGCGTCACCATGCCCCGCAAGTCGACGTCGTTCGGGCCGAAGCCGGCCTCGGGGCTGGTGCTGCGGGGGCTGGAGATCTGAGGAGGGCGAAGGGGAACGAGGAAGGGGGGAAGGGAGCCCGAACAGGCTCCCTTCCCCCCTTCCTTCACACCGGGCGAGGTCAGTCCTCGTCGGAATCCTCGTCGGAATCCTCGACCGAGTCCTCATCGGAGTCCTCGTCGGTGACGTCCTTCGCGTCGTCCTCATCGGCCGTTTCGGCGACGGGAGTCACGGCATCGTCGTCGGACGTGGCCTCGACCTCGGCCTCGGCCTCGGCCGCCTTGTCGTCGTCGGCGTCAGCGCTGTCGCTGACCTCGTCGTCGCCGAGGGCGTCGACGAACTCCACGCCGTCGAGTTCCGCCAGCCGGTCGGAGGCGTCGGTGCTGCCGTCGCGGTCGGCCTCGACGGCCTTCGCGAACCAGTCCCGCGCCTCGCCCTCCCGGCCCCCGGCCAGCAGCGCGTCCGCGTAGGCGTACCGCAGCCGGGCGGTCCACGGCTGTACGGAGTTGGAGGCCAGCTCGGAGCTCTGGAGCGTCACGATCGCCGCGTCGAGCTGCCCCATGTCACGCCGGGCACCGGCCGCCACGAGCCGCATCTCGACCTGCCCCGCCTTGTCGAGCTTCTGCACCTCGGCCGCACCGGCCATCTCCAGCGCCTTCTCGGGACGCCCGAGCCCACGCTCGCAGTCCGCCATCAGCGGCCACAGCTCCAGGTTGCCGGTCATCCGCCGCGCGGCCCGGAACTCCGCGAGGGCCTCGCTGTACTTCTGGTTCGCGTACGCCGCGAAGCCCGCCGCTTCTCGTACGGCGGCGACGCGCGAGGCGAGGCGCAGGGCGACCTTGGAGTAGGCGTAGGCGCGCTCGGGCTCCTCGTCGATGAGCCGGGCGACCATCACCAGGTTCTTGGCGACATCCTCGGCGAGCGTCTTCGGGAGGCTCTGGAGCTCCTGGCGTACGTCCTTGTCGATCTCCTCGCCGGTGACGTCCTCGGGGATCGGCAGCCGCTTGATCGGCTCGCGGTCACGGTCCCGGTCACGGTCGCGCTCGTCACGGAAGCGGCCGCCGCCTCGCCGGTCGTCGCGCCGGTCGTCGCGTCGATCGTCACGTCCGCGGAACCCGCCGGGTCGCCCGCCGCGGTCGTCGCGACGGGGCCCATGGCCACCACGGTCGTCCCGGCCCCGGAAGCCGCCGCGGTCACCGCGGTCACCGCGGGTGTCATCACGGCGGTCGTCACGGCGGGGGTAGCCACCGCGCTCGTCGTCGCGACGGGGGTACGAGGGACGGTCGTCGCGGCGGTCATCGCGCCGGTCGTCCCGACGCCCGTACCCGCCACCGCGGTTGTCGTCACGGCGCGGGTAGCCGCCCCGCTCGTCGTCACGACGGGGGTACGAAGGCCGGTCCTCGCTGCGACGGTAGGGGGGACGGTCACCGCGGTCATCACGGCGGGGTCCACGGTCACGGTCGTCACGGCGCTCATCGCGGCGGGGGTAGCCACCGCGCTCGCCCTCGCGCCGGTCGTCACGACGGGGGTGGCCGCCCCGCTCGTCGTCACGACGGGGGTACGAGGGACGGTCGTCACCACGGCGGTAGGGGGGACGGTCACCGCGGTCGTCACGGCGGGGTCCACGGTCACGGTCATCACGCTGAAAGGCCGGACGCGGGCCACGGTCACCGTCACGACGATCGTCCCGACGCCCGTACCCGCCACCGCGGTTGTCGTCACGACGCGGATATCCACCGCGCTCGTCGTCACGACGGGGGTACGAGGGACGGTCGTCGCCGCGACGGTAGGGGGGACGGTCACCGCGGTCGTCACGGCGGGGTCCACGGTCACGGTCATCACGCTGAAAGGCCGGACGCGGGCCACGGTCACCGTCACGACGATCGTCCCGACGCCCGTACCCGCCACCGCGGTTGTCGTCACGACGCGGATAGCCGCCCCGCTCGTCACCACGACGGTCGTCACGGCGATCGTCACCACGGCGATCGTCACCACGGCGGTCATCGCGCCGGTCGTCCCGACGCCCGTACCCGCCACCGCGGTTGTCGTCACGACGCGGGTAACCAGCACGGTCGTTGTCACGACGCCCGTAGCCACCACGGTCGCCACGGTCCCCGCGATCGCCGCGGTAGCCGCCACGATCGCCGCGGTCGCCGCGGTCCCCACCGTCCCGTCGCCGCTGGTCGCGTTCCGGTCGATCGTCGGGAGAGTTGGTGGACATGGTGACTCCTGTCTTCGGTGCCGCAAGCAATTCTCGCGCAGCCGGTCACCCGGTGCGCGCTCCGGAAAAACAAAAAGGACCCCTGGTCCCAGCTGAACGCTGGTGACCAGGGGTCCTCCAAAGATTGTTCGGCGGTGTCCTACTCTCCCACAGGGTCCCCCCTGCAGTACCATCGGCGCTGTGAGGCTTAGCTTCCGGGTTCGAAATGTAACCGGGCGTTTCCCTCACGCTATGACCACCGAAACCCTAATGGTTTCGAGCGAACAAGCACACTTTTCAATTGTCTGTTCTGGCTGTTCAACTCAAAGCCGGCAACCGTTCGTTGCCTCAGAACTGACACAGTGGACGCGAGCCTCTATGGACAAGCCCTCGGCCTATTAGTACCGGTCACCTCCACCAGTTACCTGGCTTCCAGATCCGGCCTATCAACCCAGTCGTCTACTGGGAGCCTTACCCCATCAAGTGGGTGGGAGTCCTCATCTCGAAGCAGGCTTCCCGCTTAGATGCTTTCAGCGGTTATCCCTCCCGAACGTAGCCAACCAGCCATGCCCTTGGCAGAACAACTGGCACACCAGAGGTTCGTCCGTCCCGGTCCTCTCGTACTAGGGACAGCCCTTCTCAAGACTCCTGCGCGCGCAGCGGATAGGGACCGAACTGTCTCACGACGTTCTAAACCCAGCTCGCGTACCGCTTTAATGGGCGAACAGCCCAACCCTTGGGACCGACTCCAGCCCCAGGATGCGACGAGCCGACATCGAGGTGCCAAACCATCCCGTCGATATGGACTCTTGGGGAAGATCAGCCTGTTATCCCCGGGGTACCTTTTATCCGTTGAGCGACGGCGCTTCCACAAGCCACCGCCGGATCACTAGTCCCGACTTTCGTCCCTGCTCGACCCGTCGGTCTCACAGTCAAGCTCCCTTGTGCACTTACACTCAACACCTGATTGCCAACCAGGCTGAGGGAACCTTTGGGCGCCTCCGTTACTCTTTAGGAGGCAACCGCCCCAGTTAAACTACCCATCAGACACTGTCCCTGATCCGGATCACGGACCCAGGTTAGACATCCAGCACGACCAGACTGGTATTTCAACGACGACTCCACCACCACTGGCGTGGCAGTTTCACAGTCTCCCAGCTATCCTACACAAGCCGAACCGAACACCAATATCAAACTGTAGTAAAGGTCCCGGGGTCTTTCCGTCCTGCTGCGCGAAACGAGCATCTTTACTCGTAGTGCAATTTCACCGGGCCTATGGTTGAGACAGTCGAGAAGTCGTTACGCCATTCGTGCAGGTCGGAACTTACCCGACAAGGAATTTCGCTACCTTAGGATGGTTATAGTTACCACCGCCGTTTACTGGCGCTTAAGTTCTCAGCTTCGCCCCACCGAAATGGAGCTAACCGGTCCCCTTAACGTTCCAGCACCGGGCAGGCGTCAGTCCGTATACATCGCCTTACGGCTTCGCACGGACCTGTGTTTTTAGTAAACAGTCGCTTCTCGCTGGTCTCTGCGGCCACCCCCAGCTCAGGGAGAAAATCCCCTCACCAGGCGTGGCCCCCCTTCTCCCGAAGTTACGGGGGCATTTTGCCGAGTTCCTTAACCATAGTTCACCCGAACGCCTCGGTATTCTCTACCAGACCACCTGAGTCGGTTTAGGGTACGGGCCGCCATGAAACTCGCTAGAGGCTTTTCTCGACAGCATAGGATCATCCACTTCACCACAATCGGCTCGGCATCAGGTCTCAGACACATGAGCGGCGGATTTACCTACCACTCGTCCTACACCCTTACCCCGGGACAACCACCGCCCGGGATGGACTACCTTCCTGCGTCACCCCATCGCTCACCTACTACCAGCTCGGATCACCGGCTCCACCACTTTCCCCAACGGTAAACCGAAAGGGAACGGCTTCACGGGCTTAGCATCACCGGATTCGATGCTTTTCGCGTCACAGCGGGTACCGGAATATCAACCGGTTATCCATCGACTACGCCTGTCGGCCTCGCCTTAGGTCCCGACTTACCCTGGGCAGATCAGCTTGACCCAGGAACCCTTGGTCAATCGGCGCACACGTTTCTCACGTGTGAATCGCTACTCATGCCTGCATTCTCGCTCGTCAACCGTCCACAACTCGCTTCCGCGGCTGCTTCACCCGGCAGACGACGCTCCCCTACCCATCACAGTCTCCGTTGGGAGTATGTACTGCAATGACACGACTTCGGCGGTACGCTTGAGCCCCGCTACATTGTCGGCGCGGAATCACTAGACCAGTGAGCTATTACGCACTCTTTCAAGGGTGGCTGCTTCTAAGCCAACCTCCTGGTTGTCTCTGCGACTCCACATCCTTTCCCACTTAGCGTACGCTTAGGGGCCTTAGTCGATGCTCTGGGCTGTTTCCCTCTCGACCATGGAGCTTATCCCCCACAGTCTCACTGCCGTGCTCTCACTTACCGGCATTCGGAGTTTGGCTAAGGTCAGTAACCCGGTAGGGCCCATCGCCTATCCAGTGCTCTACCTCCGGCAAGAAACACACGACGCTGCACCTAAATGCATTTCGGGGAGAACCAGCTATCACGGAGTTTGATTGGCCTTTCACCCCTAACCACAGGTCATCCCCCAGGTTTTCAACCCTGGTGGGTTCGGTCCTCCACGAAGTCTTACCTCCGCTTCAACCTGCCCATGGCTAGATCACTCCGCTTCGGGTCTTGAGCATGCTACTGAACGCCCTGTTCGGACTCGCTTTCGCTACGGCTACCCCACCCGGGTTAACCTCGCAACACACCGCAAACTCGCAGGCTCATTCTTCAAAAGGCACGCAGTCACGAGAGTGTGCAAGCACACTCCGACGCTCCCACGGCTTGTAGGCACACGGTTTCAGGTACTATTTCACTCCCCTCCCGGGGTACTTTTCACCATTCCCTCACGGTACTATCCGCTATCGGTCACCAGGGAATATTTAGGCTTAGCGGGTGGTCCCGCCAGATTCACACGGGATTTCTCGGGCCCCGTGCTACTTGGGTGTCTCTCAAACGAGCCGCTGACGTTTCAGCTACGGGGGTCTTACCCTCTACGCCGGACCTTTCGCATGTCCTTCGCCTACATCAACGGTTTCTGACTCGTCCTGCTGCCGGCAGGCAGCAGAAGAGAGATCCCACAACCCCGCATGCGCAACCCCTGCCGGGTCTCACACGCATACGGTTTGGCCTCATCCGGTTTCGCTCGCCACTACTCCCGGAATCACGGTTGTTTTCTCTTCCTGAGGGTACTGAGATGTTTCACTTCCCCTCGTTCCCTCCACACTGCCTATGTGTTCAGCAGCGGGTGACAGCCCATGACGACTGCCGGGTTTCCCCATTCGGAAACCCCCGGATCAAAGCCTGGTTGACGACTCCCCGGGGACTATCGTGGCCTCCCACGTCCTTCATCGGTTCCTGGTGCCAAGGCATCCACCGTGCGCCCTTAAAAACTTGGCCACAGATGCTCGCGTCCACTGTGCAGTTCTCAAACAACGACCAGCCACCCATCACCCCGCACCGAAGCACGAGTTCACTGGGGCCGGCATCGAGGGAGTTCATTCCCTCAGACACCCAACAGCGTGCCCGACACCCCCGCCCTCTCATCGTTCCGTTCCACGCCGAAGCAGTACTGGGAAGACACTGAGGTCCAGGTGTGCCGAGTAGTCAACGTTCCACCCATGAGCTGACCACCGCCGGACATTCGCCGGCGTAGTGGCTCTGGCTGCCTTGCGGCAGCTAGATGCTCCTTAGAAAGGAGGTGATCCAGCCGCACCTTCCGGTACGGCTACCTTGTTACGACTTCGTCCCAATCGCCAGTCCCACCTTCGACAGCTCCCTCCCACAAGGGGTTGGGCCACCGGCTTCGGGTGTTACCGACTTTCGTGACGTGACGGGCGGTGTGTACAAGGCCCGGGAACGTATTCACCGCAGCAATGCTGATCTGCGATTACTAGCAACTCCGACTTCATGGGGTCGAGTTGCAGACCCCAATCCGAACTGAGACAGGCTTTTTGAGATTCGCTCAGCCTCACGGCATCGCAGCTCATTGTACCTGCCATTGTAGCACGTGTGCAGCCCAAGACATAAGGGGCATGATGACTTGACGTCGTCCCCACCTTCCTCCGAGTTGACCCCGGCAGTCTCCTGTGAGTCCCCATCACCCCGAAGGGCATGCTGGCAACACAGAACAAGGGTTGCGCTCGTTGCGGGACTTAACCCAACATCTCACGACACGAGCTGACGACAGCCATGCACCACCTGTACACCGACCACAAGGGGGACCCTGTCTCCAGGGTTTTCCGGCGTATGTCAAGCCTTGGTAAGGTTCTTCGCGTTGCGTCGAATTAAGCCACATGCTCCGCTGCTTGTGCGGGCCCCCGTCAATTCCTTTGAGTTTTAGCCTTGCGGCCGTACTCCCCAGGCGGGGAACTTAATGCGTTAGCTGCGGCACCGACGACGTGGAATGTCGCCAACACCTAGTTCCCACCGTTTACGGCGTGGACTACCAGGGTATCTAATCCTGTTCGCTCCCCACGCTTTCGCTCCTCAGCGTCAGTAATGGCCCAGAGATCCGCCTTCGCCACCGGTGTTCCTCCTGATATCTGCGCATTTCACCGCTACACCAGGAATTCCGATCTCCCCTACCACACTCTAGCCTGCCCGTATCGACTGCAGACCCGGGGTTGAGCCCCGGGCTTTCACAACCGACGCGACAAGCCGCCTACGAGCTCTTTACGCCCAATAATTCCGGACAACGCTTGCGCCCTACGTATTACCGCGGCTGCTGGCACGTAGTTAGCCGGCGCTTCTTCTGCAGGTACCGTCACTTTCGCTTCTTCCCTGCTGAAAGAGGTTTACAACCCGAAGGCCGTCATCCCTCACGCGGCGTCGCTGCATCAGGCTTTCGCCCATTGTGCAATATTCCCCACTGCTGCCTCCCGTAGGAGTCTGGGCCGTGTCTCAGTCCCAGTGTGGCCGGTCGCCCTCTCAGGCCGGCTACCCGTCGTCGCCTTGGTGAGCCACTACCTCACCAACAAGCTGATAGGCCGCGGGCTCATCCTGCACCGCCGGAGCTTTCCACCCGCCGAGATGCCTCGGCAGGTCGTATCCGGTATTAGACCCCGTTTCCAGGGCTTGTCCCAGAGTGCAGGGCAGATTGCCCACGTGTTACTCACCCGTTCGCCACTAATCCCCACCGAAGTGGTTCATCGTTCGACTTGCATGTGTTAAGCACGCCGCCAGCGTTCGTCCTGAGCCAGGATCAAACTCTCCGTGAATGCTTTTCACGGGAGCGGTACGAGAGGAGGAATAGTCCCCTCGTACACAGCGTCCTCGCTGTATTTTTCTTCAAAGGAACCACGTCCCGACCGGAGATCCGGCCGGAGACGGGGTATCAACATATCTGGCGTTGACTTTTGGCACGCTGTTGAGTTCTCAAGGAACGGACGCTTCCTTTGTACTCACCCTCTCGGGCTTTCCTCCGGGCTTCCCTTCGGTGTTTCCGACTCTATCAGATCCTTTCGGCGTCCGATTCCCCGTCGGAGGGGGTTGTCTGGGGCTTCGGCTTTCGCTCTTCGGCCTTTCGACATTCACTACGTTAGACCATTCCTTCGCGGACTCATAATCGAGTTCCGAAGGCAACCGAATTCAGGCGTGCGGACACGCCGAATAGGAACCCGCTGAGGGGTGGCCGTAGGTAGTGGTTTGGCCGCTTCCGGCTGCAGGCAGATGCCGTACCCGGTTCAAGCGGCTCGATCCACATTACGCACCTCCATGGGGTGCGTCAACTTGAGCGCCGCCGGGGTACGTGGGCCCGGTAGGGACTGACCGTCGGGTCGCCGGCGACCCAGTACCGCCAGGGGTGGACGCCTCCGTCACCGGCCACTCCGGTGCGGGGGCCGATGCGTACCTGGTCGGAGGCGATCGGGGTGCCGACCAGTATCCGTAGCGGGGTGTCGCCGGTGGCGCAGGCGTCGGTGCCGTTCAGGGCACGGTCGACCCCCAGGGCGGTGGCCAGGCGGGCGGGGCCTTTGGCCAGTTCCTTGTCGTTTTGGGCCGAGAGTCGACGTTTGCGGGCCAGTTCTGCGCCCTCGACCACCTCTCCAGCGCGCAGCAGCACCGCGCTCACCCGACCCACGGGACCGCAAACCAGGTTCATGCAGAACCACATGCCGTAAGTAACGCAGTGAACATGTACGTCGTTGCATCATCGGCAAGGCGACGACAAGCAGGCAGGAGTGGCAGACAGTGCGAGCAATCATCTACGCCAGGCTCAGCCCAACCCCGAGGGGCGAGGAGTCCAAGGGTGGGAACCTCACGCAACAGGTCGAACTGAGCCAGGCACTGTGCGACCGGAACGGCTGGACGGTTCTAGAGGTCATCACAGAGAAGGACTCTTCGGCGTCGAAGTTCCGCGTCGTTGAGGGCCGCAAGGTGTCGGCTCGCGGTGAAGGCTGGAGGCGCGTGGTCGACCTGGTTCGGACGGGTACGGCTGATGTCGTCGTAGCCAGGCACTACGACCGCCTCTACCGGACGACACGAGACCTGGTCGAGCTGGTGGACCTGGCCGAGGAGACCGGCGTTCATCTGGCCGCCGCACAAGCGCAGGGCGTCCTGGACTTGGCGACCCCTTCGGGTCGTCTCGCTGCTCGCATCGGCGCTGCGGTAGCCGAGAACGAGACCGAGATGCGAGTAGAGCGTCAGGTGCTCGGTCATCAGCGCCGCAGGGAGTCGGGGAGGCCCTTCTGGAGCACTCGCCCCTTCGGCTTCGAGCGCGACGGCACGCATCGCGACGAGGAGGCGGAAGCCCTGCGGGGGGCATACCGGGATGTCCTGGCCGGTATCTCCCTGTGGTCCATCGCGAAGGACTGGAACGCTCGCGAGCTGCTCTCGCCACACGGCAAAGAGTGGCGTAGCTCGAACCTCCGGGGCGTCCTCTTGAAGCCGAGGAATGCGGGCATCCAGACGTACTCCCAGTGGGTCGAGAAGCCCGATGGGCGATGCGTACGGGTGACCGAGGAGACTGGCACAGGCAACTGGGAGCCGATCGTCTCCGAGGGCATGTTCCGGGCCCTGGTGCGCTACCTGAGCGACCCTGAGCGCAACACGGGCGGCGGAGGGAAGCGCAAGGCTCTGTTGTCCGGCGTGGTCCGCTGCTCGAAGTGTCAGGCCGTCGTTACGCAGGCATGGAGCCGGAAGGACGCGGCAGGCGAGCGGTACCGTATCTACACCTGTTCGGGTGGCCGATGCATCACATGCCCAGCAGACCCGCTTGACTCCTACGTGGTCCGGCAGGTCATCTCCCGAGCCGAGGAGTGGAACCAGGCTCCGGCCACGGATGCCGCAGACGAGGAGCGCGAAGCCCAGCTACTGGCCGAGGAGCTGGCCACAGGCGAGAGGCGTACCGCCCTGGCGGAGATGTTCGCCGTGGGGGACATCGACGCATCAACCATGCGCACAGGCATCGGCAGGTGCGATGCCGACCTGGCGAAGGTCCGGACCGAGCTGGCAGACCTGGCAGCGAAGCGGGTGCGGGTAGATCTGGGGGACGTCGAGTACCTGTGGGAGGAGCTGGACTATGAAGACCCCGACCGGATCGACTACGTGCGGACGGTCGTCATGCAGGTCTGCGAACTCGTCGAGCTGATGCCGAGAGGCCGAGGAGTCCGAGGGTTCAAGTCGGACCACTGCCGGATCACCTTCCGGATCCCGTGAGCGACGCATGGCGGCCGCCCGGGCCGGACTGCGCATCGAGTCCCGCCTGGACCGCGGCGACTACCCCACCGGCATCGCGATCAGCAAGGACTTCGCCGCCCTGCCCCTGGTCAAGCACGATGTCCACGGCCGAGTGGACCGAAGAAGCCATCCAGCGGATCACCACAAAAAGGCACCACCCTCAAACAGCGCGTTCGACAGCTCACGGGTGACAACCGCACTCTCGACGAGCGACTCACGGCAGCCCGATCCAACCTCCGCTTACAAGACCGGCGTATCGCCGACCTTGAAGCACAGATCGCCGACTCGACGAAGCGCTGACTCACCGCGGTCGAATTCGGACACCGGTCCTCACCGGACTTGTCCATGAGGACCGCCGTCACCGACGCGAACGCTGAGCTGGGCACCCAACTCCCGGAAGCCGAGCGCTTGCGCTACACGCTTGGACGGGTGTGGCCGTGCTCGCCACTGCGGAAGCAGCCCGGCTTCCAGCGCACGAGCCACCGCCGCAGATGCCACCGTCCGCGCCGCCCCCGGCCCCGGCAGTCCGGCGCGACCAGGACGCTGAGGTGGGCCACCGACTGCGGCCAGCCGCGATAGCCGGCTGCGGCAACCACGTCGTCACCGTCACGCACGACGCATGCGGGAGAGATGATGTCCTCCAATCCGCTTTCCCCAGCGTCCTCTTCACCACCACGGGCCAGCAGCGCGGCCAGTCGGACTTCACTGGAAGCCCCAAGCCCTGGTGGAATAAGCGGACGGACGCTCGTTCGCATGGGTCGACGACGAGATCACCGACGCTGACCGCGACTGGGTATCCATGCACCATCACGGCCACGCACTCCTCCATCAAGTCGACTCCTCCCGAGGACTCGACGACGCGGACTTCACCGCTCTCGATGCATGGCTACGAGCCAGGTGAATCGCCCGTGATCCACAGAATTTGACAATTGCTCGACAGTCACCCGACCGGCCAGGAACGCGCCACGCACACGAGCGATCACGCGTCTTCGGGCCAACTCCGCGCCGCCGGCAGCGGCGAGCCGCGAGCGAGGCGCACTGCGGCTCAGGCTCCGCCGGACGGATTGGCTCTGGGGCTCAGTCGGTACGCCGAGACTGTTGGATCACCGGCGAGGTAGAAGCGGTGCTGCCAGTCGTGGGCTTTGCTCACGCCTACCCGAGGGCCAACCCGGATGAGCGCAGCGGGTACCGGCTTGCCCTCGGTCAGTGTGACCGAGGCGTCCGCCAGCAGGTCTGTGCCGTTGTGCTCTGCCATGATGCCGAGCGCCTGGCAGAAGTTCCCCGGACCCCGCGCGAGACGTGGACTCTCGACCTTGCCCCCTCGCCGCTTGCGTGCCAGGTCTTCCCCTTCGATGACCCTGCCTGCCCGGATGAGGACTGCTGAAGCGATGCCGTCTGCCCCGGTGACGATGTTGGCGCACCAGTGGAGACCGTGAGACCGGTAGACGTACAGGTGTCCTGCGGGTCCGAACATGACGGCGTTTCGGGGTGTCCTGCCTCGGTAGGCGTGGGAGGCGGGGTCGGCCGCACCGGAGTACGCCTCGGTCTCCGTGATGGTGATGCTCACGGTTCCCTCGGGGGTCTCGTGGGTGAGGATGGCGCCGAGCAGCTTGGGGGCAACTTCTTCAGCGGAGTGAGCAAGATCCACTACGTTCATGCTGATCACCTTGACATGCCGTAGGTGAAGTAGACGTAGACGTGCCCGGGCGGACCGAACATCACGTCGTTGCGGGCGGTGCGGCCGCGGTAGGCGTGGGAGCCGGGGTCGCTCGGGCCGTCGTAGGCCTCGACCTCCGTCAGGCGCATCGTGATCGGCCCGTCGGGCGTTGTACGGACGAGGTACCGGCCGAGGAGGTCCGGGGCGACCTCCAGTACAGGGCGATCGAAGAACTCTCTGGGGAGGGGGATGCGGTCCGGGGGCGCGATCATGGCGTCCGAGGGTAGTCCAGGCTCGTCCGTGCCAAGGGCTGGTCAAGAATGGGTCCGGTTGCCAGCGTGTGGCACGGAACCGGTCGCGGCCGGTTGGCGTTTGTAGGGATCAGGGATCCATTCGTAAAGGGAGAGTCATGCCGTTCAAGAAGCTGCTCGCGAGTATGGGGGCCGGCGGGGGCTCGGTCGAGACCGTGCTGACCGAGGTCAACGTCGTTCCGGGCGGTGTCGTCCAGGGCGAGGTGCGGATCCAGGGCGGTTCCGTAGCGCAGGACATCCAGGGGCTCTCGGTGGGTCTGCAGGCCCGGGTCGAGGTGGAGAGCGGGGAAGAGGAGTACAAGCAGGACATCGAGTTCACGAAGGTGCAGCTGGGCGGAGCCTTCCAGCTCCAGCCGGGTGCCGTGCACACGGTGCCGTTCGGCCTTGAGGTCCCCTGGGAGACGCCGATCACGATGATCGACGGCCAGGCGCTGCGCGGGATGAACATCGGGGTGTCCACGGAGCTGGCGATCGCGCGCGCGGTGGACTCCCACGACCTGGACCCGGTCAATGTGCATCCGCTGCCCGCGCAGAAGGCGATCCTGGACGCCTTCATCCAACTGGGCTTCCGTTTCAAGACCGCGGACATGGAGCGCGGCCACATCCGCAACACGCGGCAGCGGCTGCCGTTCTACCAGGAGATCGAGTTCTACCCGCCGTCCCAGTACCGGGGGCTGAACCAGGTCGAGCTGACGTTCGTCACCGACGAGAACGCCATGGACGTCATCCTGGAGATGGACAAGAAGCCGGGTCTGTTCAGCGAGGGCAGCGACACCTTCCGCTCGTTCCAGGTCGGTCTGCACGACTTCCACGGGACCGATTGGGCGGCTTATCTCAACCAGTGGATCTCCGAGGTCGGCAGCAAGCGCAACTGGTTCTAGGCTCGGTCCTGCTGAGAACAAGAGCCAACCAGAGCCACTGAACGGACCGATCCAGGAGGTACCGAGGTGACCGAGCTCAAGCGGCGGCCGCTGCCCCACGACTTCCACCCGCCCGTCCCGTCGTTCACGGTGACGAGCCAGGACGTCGAGGAGGGGGCGACGCTCAAGGGCGCGCAGGTGCACGCGGAGGGCAACACCTCGCCGCAGCTGCGGTGGGCGGGCTTCCCTGCGGAGACCAAGAGCTTCGCCGTGACGTGCTACGACCCCGACGCCCCGACGGGCAGCGGGTTCTGGCACTGGGTCGTGTTCGACATCCCCGCCGATGTGACGGAGCTGCCGGCGGGCGCGGGCAGCGGCTCGTTCGAGGGGCTGCCCGCGAGCGCCGTGCAGGTGCGCAACGACTACGGCACCAAGGACTTCGGCGGTGCCGCGCCGCCGCCCGGTGACGGACCGCACCGGTACGTCTTCACGGTGTACGCGGTCGACCAGGAGAAGCTCGGCCCCGACGCGGACGTCTCGCCCGCCGTCGTCGGCTTCAATCTGCGGTTCCACGCGATCGCGCGCGCCCAGCTCATCGGTGAGTACGAGAACACCGGGGCGAACTGAACGGAGCGCGCTCACGCGCGGGCTGAACCGATCCGAGCGTTCATGGAACGTTTGCCCGCCTCTGGTCATGGAATTGATCAGGGGCGGGCATTTTTTATTGCGTTGTCCATCTCGGCGTGCCCGTCCAGAGTTGATCCAAGCCCGCCGGGGAGGTGGGCGGGTGCGCACGGGAGGTGGGCTGGATGCGGGACACGCTGGTGCTGAACGCTAGCTTTGAGCCGCTGTCTACGGTGACGTTGAACCGAGCTGTCGTTCTGGTGCTCCAGGACAAGGCCGTCGTCGAGCAGGCCCACCCCGAACTGCGTATGCGGGGCGCCGATGTGGATATACCCGCGCCACGGGTGATCAGGCTGTGCCGGTATGTACGGGTGCCGTTTCGAAGACAAGCCCCGTGGTCACGGCGGGGGGTGCTGGTCCGGGACCGGCATCGGTGCGCGTACTGCGGGAAGCGGGCGACGACCGTGGACCATGTGGTGCCGCGGGCGCAGGGCGGGCGTGACACCTGGCTGAATACAGTGGCGTCGTGTGCGGAGGACAATCACCGGAAGGCGGACCGGACGCCTGAGCAGGCGGCGATGCCGTTGCTTCGTCAGCCGTTCGAGCCTTCTCCTGCGGATGCGATGCTGTTGTCTTTGGGTGGGGACGGGGACCTGCGGTCGCTGCCGGAGTGGTTGGTTCAGCCTGCGGCGTGAGGGGCTTGCCGGTTGGCGTTCTTGCCCACGGGGCGGGTTCTATGTCTGCGGGTGCGTTCTTCTTTGTCTGCGGGTGCGTCGTGGTTGATCGCGCCCACGCGGCGGAGCCGCATATCGATACAGCCCCGCGCCCCTGAGGTTGGTTGCTCAGCCCGTGCCTGGAGGGCTGGCCTTGTGAAGCCCGCACCCAGTGAAGCGCACGCCGGCGGAGCACGCGTCAGCGAAGCGCGTCAGTGAAGCGGACGTCAGTTAAGCACGCGTCGGTGGACGCACGCGTCGGAGGGGCTCGCCTTCCAAAAAGGAAGACGAGCCCCTCCGACGTGTGTCCGTGTGTCCGTGCGTCAGTCGATCGACGGCTTCTCTCGGCGGTCGGTGCCGTTGGTGGTGCCGCCTGACAGGGGGCCGAAGTTGCCCATGGCGCCGGAGAGGCCCTTCAGGGCGTCGCCGATCTCGCTGGGGACGATCCAGAGCTTGTTGGCGTCGCCCTCGGCGATCTTCGGGAGCATCTGGAGGTACTGGTAGGAGAGGAGCTTCTGGTCCGGGTCGCCGGCGTGGATCGCCTCGAAGACCGTACGGACCGCCTGGGCCTCGCCCTCGGCGCGCAGGGCGGCGGCCTTGGCCTCACCCTCGGCGCGCAGGATCTGGGACTGCTTCTCGCCCTCGGCGGTGAGGATGGCCGCCTGGCGGGTGCCTTCCGCGGTGAGGATCGCGGCGCGCTTGTCACGGTCGGCACGCATCTGCTTCTCCATCGAGTCCTGGATGGAGGTGGGCGGTTCGATGGCCTTGAGCTCGACCCGGTTGACGCGGATGCCCCACTTGCCGGTGGCCTCGTCGAGGACGCCGCGCAGCGCCGCGTTGATCTCCTCGCGGGAGGTGAGGGTGCGTTCCAGGTCCATGCCGCCGATGATGTTGCGCAGGGTGGTGACGGTGAGCTGCTCGATGGCCTGGATGTAGCTGGCGACCTCGTAGGTGGCGGCCCGCGCGTCGGTCACCTGGTAGTAGATGACGGTGTCGATGTTGACGACCAGGTTGTCCTGGGTGATCACCGGCTGCGGTGGGAAGGGGACGACCTGCTCACGGAGGTCGATGCGGTTGCGGATGGTGTCTATGAACGGGACCACGATGTTGAGGCCCGCGTTGAGTGTCCGCGTATAACGGCCGAAGCGCTCCACGATGGCCGCGCTGGCCTGTGGGATGACCTGGATCGTCTTGATCAGGGCGATGAAGACCAACACCACCAGAATGACCAGGACGATGATGACCGGTGCCATCGCGTTCCCCGTACCCTTCTCCGCCTCGGCGCTCTCGGAAGACCTTGAAGATCGTCTGCTCGCAGAAGATCTTGCTGATCGAGTCTGGCAGACCGTCGTCCGCCTCGTTGGATGTTCGGTTCAGTTGGATGGGCGTACTTGGCGTACTTCGGACAAGTTCACGGTGTGCGTGGAGTGCAAGGTCGAGCGGGCACGTTCACGGGCGCGTTCATAGGACGATCGCCGTGGCGCCTTCGATGTCCACGACGTCGACCTCCTGTCCCGCCTCATAGATCCGGTCGGTGTCGAGGGAACGCGCGGACCAGACCTCGCCCGCGAGCTTGATACGGCCGCCCGATCCGTCGACGCGCTCCAGGACGACGGCCTGTCTGCCCTTCAACGCGTCGATTCCGGTGGCGAGTCCGGGGCCCTGTGTGCGGTGCCGGGCCGCGATGGGCCGTACGACGGCGATGAGCGCCACGGAGACGATGACGAAGGTGAGAACCTGCACGACGATGCCGAATCCGAGTCCGGCGGTGACCGCGGCGGCCACGGCCCCTACCGCGAACATGCCGAATTCAGGCATTGCGGTCACGACGAGCGGGATACCCAGCGCTACCGCGCCGACGAGCCACCACACCCACGTCTCGATGTCGTTCACAAGGTCATGGTAGGACCGCGATCGGGCCGCGGACAGGGTGCAACGGGGTTCAGGACAACGGAAGTCCGTGCGCGGTCCAGCGGTCGCCGACCTGCTCGACGACGAGGGGCAGTCCGAAGCAGAGCGAGAGGTTGCGGGAGGTGAGTTCGAGCTCGATGGGGCCTGCGGTGAGGACCTTGCCCTGGCGGATCATCAGGACGTGGGTGAAGCCGGGGGCGATCTCCTCGACATGGTGGGTCACCATGATCATCGAGGGGGCGATGGGGTCGCGGGCGAGGCGGCCGAGGCGGCGTACGAGGTCCTCGCGGCCACCGAGGTCGAGGCCGGCGGCGGGTTCGTCGAGCAGGAGCAGTTCGGGGTCGGTCATCAGGGCGCGGGCGATGAGGGTGCGCTTGCGTTCTCCCTCGGAGAGGGTGCCGAACCTGCGGTCCAGGTATTCGGTCATGCCGAGGCGGTCGAGGAAGGCACGGGCCCGCACTTCGTCGATCTCGTCGTAGTCCTCCTGCCAGTGCGCCGTCATGCCGTACGCGGCGGTCAGCACGGTCTCGAGGACGGTCTGGCTCTTGGGGAGCTTCTCGGCCATGGCGACTCCCGCGATGCCGATGCGGGGGCGCAGTTCGAAGACGTCGGTGCCGGGCCTGCCGAGGGTCTCGCCAAGGATGGAGACGGTGCCCGTGCTGGGGTAGAGGTAGCTGGACGCGACATTCAGCAGGGTGGTCTTGCCGGCGCCGTTGGGGCCGAGGATGACCCAGCGCTCGCCTTCCTTCACCGACCAGGAGACCTGGTCCACCAGAGCCCGGCCCTCGCGGACCACGGATACGTCCTGAAGCTCCAGAACATCGCTCATGAGCGCGTTGTCTCCCCTTGCAGTGTGGCCGGTCTCGGCTCGTCGCGTTCGCCTGTGGCTCGGTCCGCCGCGCCTGTGGCGCAGTCCCCGATGAAATCTACGCCACCGGTCCCAGGGTCCGGTCCATCGGTCCGGTCCTTAGGGTGGGGGCATGCTCTCTGAACCGCGCTCCGGTCGCCTCGCCGCTTGGGGAAATGCGCTTTTGGCCGGACTTGCCTCTCCGGACGACGCCGTACACGCCGTCGTCGGCGAGGACGCCGTGCACCGGGTGACCGGGCTGCCCGGCGAACCGTCGCCGGTCGGACTCTCGCTGGCGCTGGGGCGGCTGCGGGCGCTGGGGGTGAGCGGGCTGCGGGTCGCCCTGCCCGCACCGGGGCATCCGCTGGGGCTCAGCGGGCCGCCGGAGTTCAACGCGCTGGCGCTGGAGGCCGGGGAGGCTGTGGTCTGCCACGGGGCCGCGCTGGGGCTGGTGCCGGAGGTCCACGAGGCCGGGCCCGAGGGCGATGTGCACGCCGAGGTGGTGTGGCAGGTGCTGCCGGTACGGGAGGCCCCTCCCGCGGACGTGCCGTCGCTCGGTGAGGCGGAACGGGAGCTGGCGGAGGCGCTGCGGGATGCCACGGCGCTGCTGTCACAGCTGGACGTGGCCGCGTCGGGCCCGGCGGCGGAGGCGGCGATCGACGCGTACCGGGCGCGGGCCGAGCGGGGCCGCGAGGTGCTGGCACCGGGCTATCCCCCGCGTGCGGTACGGGTCCTGGAGCTGGCGCAGCGCGTCGGGCTGCTGGTCTCCCTGGCCGAGGAGAACGGCCACGGCGGCGCGGTGAGCGCGTCGGAGATGGGAGCACGCGCCCTGGCACTCCGCCCCGTGGAACGCACGGCCCGCCGCGCCCAGGTGGCCGCGTACAACGCGTACGTCGAGGAACAGGAACGCGGCAACCGGTAGCCCCGGGTCAGCTGCAGGGCCCAACACCGGTCGGTCCAGGGCTCGGTGTGCAGCAGACGAAGAGAATGCGCGCCAAAAGCCCCGCGGGTCGCCGTTGACCCGCGGGTGTCTGTGGGGTGGCCCGGGTCAGTTGTTCACGGCGGTGTTGCCGAAGGCCGGGTTCAGGATGCCGATCGCCCTCGTGCTGTTGCCGACGGTGTTGACGGGCAGGTGGTGCGGGAGCTGGGTGATGTGGCCCGAGCCTGCACCCGGGGACTTCACGGCCGCGGCGTCGGCACCCGCGTCGGCGACAGCGACACCGGCGGACGCGCCGGCGGCGATACCGGCGACGGTGAGGGCCAGGGCGGCCTTCTTGGCGATGTTCATGGAAAACGTCCTCCTGCAAGTGCTGTCGACCCGGCCGTGGGCCGTGAGCTGATCAACGCGGGAGGCGTGCGGTCCGGCACGGTGAGCATCGGTCAACTGCCCGTTCGGATGATTCGGGTGACCATCCGACCGGACCGTGGGCCACAGCTCAGAGCCCCGAACAAAATGGGAGTCCGATCAGCTCGCGGCGTCTGGTGCGTGCGATCGCAAGGCGCCGGAAGGTCCTCGATGGGGGTCCCCCCTGCTCGAGCGAAGCCGAGAGCTTGGGGGAGGAGCTACTAGGTCCTGTCTGGAGTCCGGATCACGAGTTCGGTAGATCGCCTGCGTCATGGGGTCCCTCCTTGATAGGCCATCGGCCATGGCGCGAGGCGATCTCACCGACGAGCAGTGGGCCCTGATCGAGCCCCACCTTCCGATCGCCGCAGTCGGGCCCATCCCCGACCTGCGGAAACACTTCAACGCGGTGATGTGGCGGTTCCGCACGGGCAGTCCCTGGCGCGACCTGCCCAGCGAGTTCGGGCCCTGGCAGAGCGCGTACGACCGCTTCCGGATCTGGGCGACGCAGGGCGTCTTCCAGCACCTGATGGAGGCGGTGATCGCCGAGGCCGCTGACCGGGGTCAGGCGGACCTGGGCCTGGTCAGCGTGGACTCGGCGACAGCACGGGCGCACCACCACGCCGCCGGGATGGCACTGGAACCCGAGCAGTTGGCGGCCCTGGAAGCGGCCGCCGAGTCCGAAAAGGGGGCGCCGTGGAGGGACAACAGCCGCAGGACGGACAGTGCGAGGACGACGCGGGCGCTGAGCGGCGACGGGCCCGCCGACGGCACCGGGCCCGTCTGAAGGCCGCACAACTGGGGCGTTCCCGGGGAGGGCTGACCAGCAAGATTCACCTGGCGGCCGACCGGCGCTGCCGTCCGCTGGCGTTTGTGCTCACCCCCGGACAGGCCGGCGACAGCCCGCAGTTCGTCCCGGTCCTGGAGCGGGTGAAGGTGCGCGGGCCGGTCGGGCGTCCCCGGACCCGACCGGACGCAGTGGCCGCGGACAAGGCTTACTCCAGCCGCCGTAACCGCCGCTACCTGCGGCGTCGTGGAATCCGGGCGGTGATCCCGGAGAAGGTGGACCAGGCCGCCAACCGGAAGAAGCGCGGTTCGAAGGGCGGTCGCCCGGTCAGCCACGACGCGGCCTTGTACACCGAGCGCAACACCGTGGAGCGGTGCATCAACCGGCTGCGGAACTGGCGAGGCATCGCGTTCCGCTTCGACAAGACCCCGGAGAGCTACGAGGCCGGACTGCATCTGTGCGGTGCGATGCTCTGGCTCCGCAGCATCGCACCGCAGTCGTGATCCGAACTCCAGACAGGACCTAGGGCCTTTCGGTAACGCGGCGAGCGTGCGTGCCAGGCGTCGCGAGCCGGGGGCCCATTTTGTTCGGGGCTCTCAGTCGGCGGCCCCGTGCCGTACCGCCCACAGCGCGGCCTGGGTGCGGTCGGCGAGGTCGAGTTTCATCAGGATGTTCGAGACATGCGTCTTGACGGTCTTCTCGGAGAGCACCAGCGTGCGGGCGATCTCGCGGTTGGAGCGGCCGTCCGCTATCAGCCCGAGCACCTCGCGCTCCCGTTCCGTGAGCGACCCGGCCCTGCCCTGCCCCGGCCCGCCCTCGTCCTGGGACAGCAGCGCACCGGCGACCTCCGGCTGGAGCAGCACGTGCCCGGCGTGCACGGAGCGGATGGCGGCCGCGAGCGCGTCGGGGTCCACGTCCTTGTAGACGTACCCGGCGGCGCCCGCCCGCAGCGCCGGGACCACCGTGCGCTGCTCGGTGAAGCTGGTGACGACCAGCACGCGCGCGGGGTGGTCGAGTTCGCGGAGTCTGCGCAGCGCCTCGATGCCGTCGGTGCCCGGCATTCTGATGTCCATGAGGATGACGTCGGGCCGCAGTTCTCCGGCGCGTTCGACCCCTTCGGCGCCGTCGGCGGCCTCGCCGACGACCTCGATGTCGTCCTGCACCTCCAGGAAGGTGCGCAGTCCCCGGCGTACGACCTGGTGGTCGTCGACGAGCAGCACCCTGATCGCGTCAGCCACCGGGTACCTCCAGTTCGATCGTGGTGCCCTTGCCGGGCGCCGATGTCACGGTCAGCGTGCCGCCGGCCCCGCTCGCCCGGTCCCGCATGGAGACCAGCCCGAGGTGGCGTCCGGCGGTGCGGATCGCCTGGGGGTCGAAGCCGCTGCCGTCGTCCGTGACGCGCAGTACGGCGCCGTTGCCGCGGCGGTCCACAGTGACATCGACGTGCGCCGCGCCGGAGTGCCGCAGGGCGTTGTGCAGCGCCTCCTGGGCGACACGCAGCACGGCCTCCTCCTGCGCGGCGGGCAGCGCGCGGAAGCCGCTCGCGGCGAACCTCACGCGCGCGGTGTGGGCGCGGTCGAGCACCTGGACCTGGGTGCGCAGGGTGGCGACGAGGCCGTCCTCGTCGAGGGCGGCGGGACGCAGCTCGACGACGGCGGCGCGCAGTTCGTCGGCGGCCTCGGCGGCGAGGGCGGCGACCTGGTGGAGCTCGTCCTTGGCGCGCGCCGGGTCGCGGTCGACGAGGGCGGCGGCCGCCTGGGCGGTCAGGCGCAGGGAGAACAGCTTCTGGCTGACCGCGTCGTGCAGCTCGTGGGCGAGACGGGAACGCTCCTCGGCGATGGTGAGTTCGCGGCTGCGTTCGTAGAGGCCGGCGTTGGTGAGGGCGATCGCGGCGTGCTGGGCGAGGAGGGCGAGGAGTTCCTCGTCCTCCTCGGTGAAGCCACAGCCGTCCCGGGGCGCCGGGCACCCGGTGCCCTCGGGTCGCCGTTTGTTCGCGAGGAACAGCGCCCCGATGACCTCGTCGCCGTCGCGGATGGGCAGGCCGAGGAAGTCGGACATCTCGGGGTGGGCGTCGGGCCAGCCCTCGAAGCGGGGGTCCTCGCGGATGTTGGCGAGGCGTTCGGGTCGGGCGTCCTTCAGCATCGCGGCGAGGATGCCGTGCTGGCGCGGGAGCGGGCCGATGGCCTTCCACTCCGCGTCGCTGACGCCGTCGACGACGAACTGGGCGAAGCCGCCGTGGTCGTCGGGGACGCCGAGGGCGGCGTATTGCGCGTCGAGCAGTTCACGGGCCGAGGCCACGATCGTCTTGAGCACGTCGCGCACCTCCAGGTGCCTGCTCATGGCCAGCAGCGCGGCGCTCACCGCGGCCAGGCCGGACCGGGGGCCTTGACTCATGCCTTCACAGTAGACGCGGTGTTCCGCTGGAAGTGCCGCGATGTGTCGTCTGTCGCCTGCGGCGCCGTCGTGGCTGGTCGCGCAGTTCCCCGCGCCCCTTCAGGGCGCTCCCTTCCGCCATCGGAACCAGTCGCCGTCCGCCATAGGCGGCGTTCCCGCTCACTCACGGCGTTGCTCCGGCAACTCCCTGTGAGACATCTGCGTAGCCTCTGTGAGTCGGCGCACGGGACGCACATCACGTACGAAGGGACATAGGAGATAGACGGGCCACAGATGAACGGGACAGATGGTCTAGCTTGCCCTGTTTTGTCGATACGCGATCCACTACCCGGGATCGTACGTCACACCTTTGCCCGCATGTTTAGCGGCCGCTAAGAATGGCTCTCGTCGCTCAGCGCCGCGGTCTCCCCGCGACACAGCTACGCGAGTGGACCCCGTGTCCTCCCGCATGACGCCGAGCGACCTCCCCGCTATCCGAAGAGGTCACTTCGTCATGCCCGAGTACACCCGCTTTCGCCTTCACCGCCGTGCGCTGACCCGTCACCACAAGATCGCGATCGCTGGTGTCGCCGCCCTCGGCACCGCCGCTCTGGCCTTCTCGGCCATCCCCAGCAGCGCCGAGACGACTGTGGCCGACGCCCCCGCCCAGCCGTCCGTGACGTACCGCAGCGAGCCCGTCAAGGACGTACGGGCCCAGGTCACCGACCAGCTCGCAGGCGCCAGTGTGAAGAACCAGGACATCGCGGCGCGCAGGCAGGCCGCCGCCGACCGCGTGGCGAAGAAGGCGGCCGCCGAGAAGGCAGCCGCAGATCGCAAGGCCGCTCACCGCAAGGCCACCGCGAACCGCAAGGCCGCTCATCGCAAGGCCACCGCCCACCGCAAGGCTGCCGCCCACCGCGACGCCGCCGCCCACGACACCGCGGCCCAGCGCAGCCGGGCCGCGAAGAGGGCCGCCGCCCATCGCGCCGCGGTCGCCCACCGGGCCGCCGCGGCGCACCGGGCGAAGAAGGCAGCGAGCCGGTCCGCGAAGCGCGCCCCGCTGAGGCGGACCGCCTCCGCGCGGTACGGCAACAACCTCAACGGCTGGATCAGGCACGCCCTGTCGATCATGCACGCCAAGGGCATCCCGGGCAGCTACAGCGGCCTGCACCGCAACATCATGCGGGAGTCCTCCGGCAACCCGAACGCGATCAACAACTGGGACATCAACGCCGTCAACGGCATCCCGTCCAAGGGCCTGTTGCAGGTCATCCCGCCGACCTTCAAGGCGTACCACGTCTCGGGCACGTCCTGGAACATCTACGACCCGGTCGCCAACATCACCGCCGCCGCCAACTACGCGGCCGACCGCTACGGCTCGATCGACAACGTCAACAGCGCGTACTGAGCCCCGCCCCACATACACGGGCTCCACGGCCCCCAGCGGGCCCCTTGAACGCCGAAGGGCGGCACCCTCCTGACGGGTGCCGCCCTTCGGTCTGTACGGGCAGGGGTACAGGCGCCGTTACTTGCGCATGACCTCCGGCTCATGGCGCCGCAGGAAGCGGGCCACGAAGAAGCCGCAGACCACGGCGAGGGCGAGCAGCGCGGCCATGTCCAGGCCCCAGGCACCGACGGTGTGCTGCCACAGCGGGTCCGTGTTCGACGGGTTGTCCTGGTCGGGGAAGATCTTGTTGAAGTCGAGCGTGGCCCCGGCCGCGGCGACGGCCCAGCGCGACGGGAACAGGTACGACACCTGGTTGACCCCGATCGCGCCGTTCAGGATGAGCAGACAGCCGGTGAAGGGGAGTTGGGCGACAGCGAACATCACCAGCAGCGGCATGGTCTTCTCCGCCGTCTTCACCAGTGCGGAGATGACAAGGCCGAACATCATGGACGCGAAGCCCAGCATCATGATCGGCAGCGACAGTTCGACGAGGACCGCGCCGCCGAGGACCAGCCCCTTCGCCGGGAGTTCACGCGAGGCGAAGCCGATCACGCCGATCAGCGCACCCTGAAGCATGGTGACCGCGCCGAGCACGATCACCTTGGACATCAGGTAGGCGGAGCGGGACAGCCCGGTGGCGCGCTCCCGTTCGTAGATGACACGTTCTTTGATCAGCTCGCGGACGGAGTTGGCGGCTCCGGCGAAACAGGCGCCGACGGCGAGGATCAGCAGCACGGTGGTGGCCGTGCCGTTGGGGACGATCTTGCCGGTCTGCGCGCTCACCCCGTTGGGCAGCAGCGTCTTGTCAGGGTCGATGAGCAGACTCACCGCGCCGAGCACGGCCGGCAGGAGAACCGAGAGCGCCAGGAAGCCCTTGTCGGACGCGATCACCGACACATAGCGCCGGATCAGGGTCCACAGCTGTGAGCCCCAGCCCTGCGGCTTGGGCGGCTTGATGGCCTGCGGCGGGGGCATGGTCACAGACTGCGGGGCGACGGCGTCGATGTCCGCGGCGTACATCTGGTAGTGCTGCGAGCCCTTCCAGCGGCCCGCCCAGTCGTAGTCGCGGTAGTTCTCGAAGGCGGAGAAGACATCGGCCCAGGTGTCGTAGCCGAAGAAGTTGAGTGCCTCCTCGGGCGGGCCGAAGTAGGCGACGCTGCCGCCGGGCGCCATCACCAGGAGCTTGTCGCAGGTCGCCAGTTCGGCCACCGAGTGGGTGACGACGAGGACCGTGCGGCCGTCGTCGGCGAGGCCGCGCAGCAGCTGCATGACATCGCGGTCCATGCCCGGGTCGAGGCCCGAGGTGGGCTCGTCCAGGAAGATCAGGGACGGCTTGGTGAGCAGTTCCAGGGCCACCGAGACACGCTTGCGCTGGCCGCCGGAGAGGGAGGTGACCTTCTTCTCCTTGTGGATGTCCAGCTTCAGTTCGCGCAGCACCTCGTCGATGCGGGCCTCGCGCTCGTCGGCCGTAGTGTCGGCCGGGAAGCGCAGCTTCGCCGCGTACTTGAGGGCCTTCTTGACCGTCAGTTCCTTGTGCAGGATGTCGTCCTGCGGGACCAGTCCGATGCGCTGGCGCAGTTCGGCGAACTGCTTGTACAGGTTCCGGTTGTCGTAGAGGACTTCGCCCTGGTCGGCGGGCCGGTAGCCGGTGAGCGCCTTCAGCAGCGTGGACTTGCCGGAGCCGGACGGGCCGATGACCGCGATCAGCGACTTCTCCGGGACGCCGAAGGAGACGTCCTTGAGGATCTGCTTGCCGCCGTCGACGGTGACCGTCAGATGGCGGCCGGAGAAGGACACCTCACCGGTGTCGACGAACTCCTCCAGCCGGTCGCCGATGATCCGGAACGTCGAGTGGCCGACGCCCACGATGTCGGTCGGGCCGAGCTGTATCGAGCCGCCCTTGGGGATGTGCTGGCCGTTGACATAGGTGCCGTTGTGCGAGCCCAGGTCGCGGATCTCGAAGCGGCCGTCGGGCGTCGAGTGGAACTCGGCGTGGTGGCGCGAGACCTGGAGGTCGGAGACGACCAGCTCGTTCTCCAGCGCGCGGCCGATGCGCATGACGCGGCCGAGCGAGAACTGGTGGAAGGTGGTCGGGCTGCGGTCGCCGTAGACCGGCGGCGCCCCCGCGGCGCCGCCGGGCACCTTGCTGACGGGCCCGCCCGCAGCGGGTCCGCCCGCGACGGGTCCCTGCTGCTGCGGGATCGGCGGCGCCGACTGCTGCGGCGGCGGCCAGCCGGCCTGCGGCTGCTGGACCTGGGGTTGCGGACCCTGGGCCTGCTGGGCCTGCGGCTGCGGGGCGGCCTGCTGGGGAGCCTGCTGCCAGCCGGGGGCCGCGCCCTGTGCCGCGAACGGCTGTGCCTGCGGCTGCTGTTGCGGCTGCGCCTGCGGAGTGGCCACCGGGGCCGCGGTGCCGGAGAAGCCGACGCGCGGTCCGTCCGTGCCGTTGCCGAGGTGCACCGCGGTGCCCGGAGCGAGCTCCGTGCGCTGGATCCGCCGGCCCTGCACGTACGTGCCGTTCGTGCTCCCGTGGTCCTCGATCACCCAACCGCGGCCGTCGAAACTGACCGTGGCATGCCGCCAGGACACCCTGGCGTCCTCGAAGACTATGTCCCCCTGCGGATCACGTCCCAGGGTGTATGGCCTGGACGGATCGAGCGTCCAGGTCCGTCCGTTTGATTCCAGTACGAGTTCCGGCACTCCATGCCCCACTGAGTTGTCCCCCGATTTACCCCCGTCACAGGGAGTGTAGGGATGTCGAACATCGTGGGGAACTATTCCAGGCTCCGGCCCCTGACCGAAACCCTGCCCTTGCGCCGGGCCCCGCGCGGGGTCTGTGATGCGCGGGACCGAGTGCTTCGGCCGTTTCCGTTGACGGGGTTGAAACCGGCCCGGAGAGTGGTAATCCCCCGCGAGGGGGACAACTGCGGCCGTCGCGTCGGCCGCACCGCGGATCGGGGGGTCTGCCATGAACTCAGGCTCGGCCAGGGGTGCCAGGGCCGCGCGGCGTACGGCCGGCCACGGCGGCGGCGCGGGGCTGCCGTGGACGGAGATCCTGCTGGCCTCGGTCGTCTCGGTCAGTTGGGCGCTGATAGGCATGGCGGGCGTGGCCGCGCTCGGTCTGCATCTGCTGGAGGCCGATTCAGCGGGTTCGCTCGGCCCGATGACCGCTGCTGTGGTGGCGCTCGGGGCGGGTGGTTCGGTCAAACCCTCCGGTGACGTCTCGGCGTTCGGTCTGACGGGCGCGGAGGCGCACACCGCCATCGAGATCACGCCACTCGGGGTGAGCCTGGTGGGCGCGCTGCTGATGTCCTGGTTCTTCCTGCGTTCCCTGCGCGCGGCGGGGGTTGTGGTCGCGCCCGCCGAACTCCTGGCGCGTGTCGGCACGGTGGTGGTGCTGTTCACGGCGATGCTGGGCGGGCTCGCCTGGGCCGGGCACGACGTCATCACCATCGACGGGGCGAAGCTGGGCCTCGACAAGCTGCCCGGCGGCTCCGGTTCGGGGTCGGGCGGGCTGAAGATCCCCGGTCTGGGCGACGTCGGGAACATCGGGGGGCTGCTCCCCGACAACATCGGCAAGCTCGTCGACGCGAAGGCGGCGGTCGGTTTCACCGTCGAGACGGCACCGACACTGCTCGGCGGCATCGGCTGGTCGCTGGGCATCCTGCTCATCGCTCTGCTGGCCTCCCGCCGCACCCCGCTGCCCGCGGGCTGGGATGCTGTGCACCGGGTGGTACGTCCGGCGGTGTCGGCGCTGGTCGCGGTGCTGCTGCTCGCCGCGGCGGCGGGTCTCGCGGCGGCGGCGTACGCGGCGATCGGCGACGCCCACCCGAAGCGCATCACCGGTGCTGCGCTGCTCGGGGCACCGAACGGGACCTGGCTCGGCATCCCGGTCGGCCTGTTCGTGCCCTGGGACGGCAAGGCGACGGGCGTCCTCACCAAGTTCCTCCCCGACCCGCTGGACAAGCTCCTGAGCGTGCACTCCGACCAGCCCGTGACACTGGGGCGCCTGGCCGACCTGGACAGCCGGGTGTGGCTGCTGGGGGTCGCGGCGGCGGCGATGATGCTGCTGGCGGGGGTGCTGACGGCGGTACGGACGCCGGTGGGGGCGGGGGGCGGTACGACTGCGGGGGCGGGCGCCGGTTCGAGGGCGGATGGCGGTTCGAGGGCGGGTGGCGGTTCGAGGGCGGGTGCCGACTCGGGGGCAGGTGCTGCGGGTGTACGGAGCCCGGGGGCGCTCAGGTTCGCGGGGCGGTGCGCGTTGCGGCTGGGGGTGGTGACGGCCCTCGCGCTGCCGCTGCTCGCCTGGCTCACGAACGTCTCGGTGACCGCCTCGCTGTCGGTACTGGGCTTCGACGCGTTCGGCGCGGGCATCGAGCTGCACGGTCAGCCGGGCATGGCGCTGCTGCTCGGCGCCGTGTGGGGCGCGGGTGCGGGGGCGGCCGGTGCGCTGCTGGCGTGGGCGACGGGGGCGGCGGGGCGCCGGGCTGCTCCGCTGGCACTGGGTGACGTGGGAGGGGCGCGAGGTCACGCCGGGGGTGCGGGGTATGTGCGGGAGGCGGGCGAGGACCTTCCACAGCCCCCGCCGCACTCGCCCTGTACGGGACACCAGGCACCGTCGGCGCCGACGGGACCCTCCGGCCCTCCGTCCCGTCCGTCCCGTCCGACCTACGGCGGTGAGCCGCGCCGCCAGGACGAAAGCGGACCCTACACGCCGGGCACCCCGTACCGCCCGCCGAACCCGGACACCAACCCGTACCTCCGCCTGCCGCCGGACGGCGTACGACGGCAACCGCCCGCCAAGGACACCCCCGGGCCCGAGAACCAGGCACCCCCCGCCGACGTCAACGGGGCCCCCACGATGATCGGCCCGTTCCCGGAACCGCCCCGCCCGCGACGCCGCCCGCCGAACGACCGGTCGCGATCACCGCGCGGCCCGGACGACGGCCCGCCACCTCCCCCTCCCCCTCCTCCCCCGCCCCCACCACCGCCGACCACACCGCCCCGAAGGCCGAAAGGGCGGCAATGACCTCGGAGGTGGCGTTCGGGTCGCTGTTCGGGTGGGTCGGCCGGGTGGCCGACCGGAGAAGCATGTGGTGTCACGGGGGTGTAGCGTCGTCGTCGTGCTGTCAAGGGGCCGCCACCTGCGTTTAACCCACTGTTCCCTGTCCGCCAGACGGACCAGAGGCGCGAAAGGCACTCCGTGCCGCATACAGTGAGAACACCATGAGCGCTTCGCAGACCTCCGATTTCCCTACGATCCTTGTCAAGATTTTCGGCAAGGACAAACCGGGCATCACGGCCGGACTCTTCGACACCCTGGCCGCCTACTACGTCGACGTCATCGACATCGAGCAGGTCGTCACACGCGGCCGTATGGTGCTGTGCGCGCTCGTGACCCCGCCTCCGGCCGGGCTGGAGGGCGATCTGCGGGCCACCGTGCACAGCTGGGCCGAGTCGGTGAAGATGCAGGCGGAAATCATCTCCGGCACGGGCGACAACCGTCCCCGCGGTCTCGGCCGTTCGCTGGTGACGGTGCTCGGCAACCCGCTCACCGCGGAGCAGACGGCCGCGATCGCCGCGCGGATCACCAAGGCCGGCGGCAACATCGACCGTATCTTCCGGCTCGCCAAGTACCCCGTGACGGCTGTGGAGTTCGCGGTGTCGGGCGTGGAGACCGAGCCGCTGCGCACCGCGCTGGCGACGGAGGCCGGTGCGCTCGGGGTGGACATCGCGGTCGTCGCGGCCGGGCTGCACCGCAGGGCGCAGCGGCTGGTCGTCATGGACGTGGACTCCACGCTGATCCAGGACGAGGTCATCGAACTGTTCGCGGCGCACGCGGGCTGCGAGGACAAGGTCGCCGAGGTGACGGCGGCGGCAATGCGCGGTGAGCTGGACTTCGAGCAGTCGCTGCACGCGCGCGTGGCCCTGCTGGCGGGGCTGGACGCCTCGGTGGTGGAGAAGGTGCGCGAGGAGGTCCGGCTGACCCCGGGCGCCCGCACGCTGATCCGTACGCTGAAGCGGCTCGGTTTCCAAGTCGGTGTGGTCTCGGGCGGGTTCACCCAGGTCACCGATGACCTCAAGGAGCGGCTGGGGCTGGACTTCGCCCAGGCGAACACGCTGGAGATCGTCGACGGAAGGCTGACCGGCAAGGTCACCGGCGAGATCGTGGACCGCGCGGGCAAGGCCCGCCTGCTGCGCCGCTTCGCCGCCGAGGCGGGCGTCCCCCTGTCACAGACCGTGGCCATCGGCGACGGCGCCAACGACCTGGACATGCTCAACGCGGCCGGGCTCGGCGTAGCCTTCAACGCCAAGCCGGTGGTCCGAGAAGCAGCCCACACCGCCGTAAACGTCCCCTTCCTGGACACAGTCCTCTACCTCCTGGGCATCACCCGAGAAGAGGTAGAGGCGGCCGACGCCAACGACGACGACTGACGGTCTGCGACCCGTGAGCGCCGGGTTGCGCGACCTCCTCCGCCCCGGGTGCGTTGTGGCTGGTCGCGCCCACGCGGCGGAGCCGCATATCGATACAGCCCCGCGCCCCTAGGGGGTTGCTGCCGGCGTCGGCTGACTGGCTTGCCCAGCCCCAGCCCCAGCCGCGGGCAGTCGTGCCGCTGGGGCGGCACGGGTGGGCGCGGCGGCACCCCGCCCACGCCGGGCTGCGCAACTCCGGCACCCACCCCCACCCCGGCCCGCCGAACACCAAGGCCTGCCTGCTTTGCCGTCCGCTGACAAGCAACCGAGCCCGCTCCCCAGAGCGGAAAGGCCCGGCGCAAGCCGAAAAACCCGGCGCCGGGCCCACTCACCTGCACAACTGGACGTCAGTCCGAAGGCGCCCAGTAATCGACCAACGTCCCCGCCCCCGGCTCCACACTTTTCCAGGACCCGTCGACCGACAGCACCGCAAAGGCCGCCGCAGGGAACCCACGCCGGTTCATCCGTTCGAGCGCATCACCCTCAGAAGCACCAGAGGTGATGTCGGCCAAGCCGTGAATCCCCGGGTTGTGCCCGATCATGATCACGTTCTGCACATCGTCCGGAAGCTCGTTGAGCACGGCGATCAGCTCACCGGGCGAGGCCTCGTAGAGCCGCTCCTCATAGATGGTTTTAGGCCGGTGCGGGAGTTCGTGGACCGCCAGCTTCCAGGTCTCGCGGGTCCGGGTCGCGGTGGAGCAGAGGGCCAGATCGAAGGGGATGCCACTGTCGGCCAGCTTGCGTCCGGCGACGGCGGCGTCCATACGGCCCCGCTCTGCGAGAGGGCGCTCATGGTCGGTCATCTCTGGCCAGTCGGCTTTCGCATGCCGGAAGAGAACAATCCTGCGGGGTTCTGCGACGCTCATGGAATCCAGCTTCGCATGAAACAGGCCACGGGGCGCAGGTAGTTGACATGCGGCTTCGACAGGAACCGGCCACATGACCGCACGTCCCGGGCCCGACGGCCCGTCCTGGCCTCCGGTGGCCGATCAGCTGCGGACGATCAGCGGCGAACGATCAACCGTGGGTGATCAGCTGCTGAGCGCGCTCGAGGAGGTGGCTGACGGTGGGGTCGCCGACCGCGGCGTGGGCGTCCGCCGGGTTGAGTATCAGCAGGAGCAGGGTGATGAAGGCGAGGGTGGGCAGGGCGAGCGCCCACCACGGCAACCGGATGTCGACGCCGCCCGTGGTCGCCGGGTGGTGCCGGGTCTGGGTGCGGGCGGACATGGCTGCCTCCGTCGGTCCGAGCGGTCCGTGGTCCGCGCCTCGCGGCCACACCTCGAAATTACGGCTCCCGCGGCCCCCGCCCCATCCGGTGACCCACCTACTTGACCCTGACCCTCACCCCCTAGGGGATAGGGGGTTAACCCCACCCCCCACCCTGAGAGCGGCCGGACACGGGCCTCACGGCGCCGCGATGGTCGCGACGATGGCGATGATCACGAAGATGGCGAGGAACGAGCCGAAGATGATCAGCATCTTCTTCTGGCCGTCCTTGGGATGCGGATCGAGCACTGGCATACCGCCCAGTCTCGCACCCCACCGCCACGCCCCCTCCGCCGGGGCGCGAACCCAGTCACAGGCCCGGCCAACCCGATCGCCCCGGCCAACTCGGCCAACCCGGTCACCCCGGTCACCCCACAGTCCGGTCCGGCACCCGCTCGTGGCTGACCCAGGCCGAGCGGACCTCCTTCCAGCAGCGGCCGGTGAGCCGTACGGTCAGGGCGGGCCAGGCGTCCACGGGGACGCTGTCGGTGTCCAGGTCCCACCAGCGGTCGCACTCGACGTGCAGGCTGACGCGGTCGGTGTCGACGTAGGGGTTGTGGCACTCGGCGACGACATGGGAGCCGCGGACGACGGTCCGGCACTCGGCGCCGAACAGATCCGGGACAGGCTTGCCGGCCTTCCCGGCCCTCCCGATGCTCCCGGCGACCGCCACGCGCGCGTGGGGGGCAGCTTCGTACGGCAGGGCCATGACGACGACAACGGCGACAGTCGCTGAGGCGAGACTTCGGAACAGGCGCACAGGGGACCTCCTCGGCGGTGCTGGGGAGGAACTGCGGGGTGGGCGCATCTGGTGGACACGCGCTGGGTGCGGTCTTCAGAATGCCTGGTCACGGCCCCGTTCCGCTCGGCCGACAGGGCCGGACGGGTGAGGGCCCGCGCCCCCACAGGGGACACGGGCCCTCGAACGCACCCGGCTCGCTCAGGAGCCTCGGCGGTACGGCGTGATCAGGCGCCGACGGCGTGCAGACCGCCGTCCACGTGGACGATCTCGCCCGTGGTCTTCGGGAACCAGTCGCTGAGCAGCGCGACCACACCGCGGGCCGCCGGGTCGGGGTCGTCGAGCTTCCACTCCAGCGGGGAGCGGGTGTCCCAGACGGAGGCCAGCTCGCCGAAGCCCGGGATGGACTTGGCTGCCATGGAGCCGATCGGACCGGCGGAGACCAGGTTGCAGCGGACGTTCTGCTTGCCCAGTTCCCGGGCGACGTAGCGGCTGGTGGCCTCCAGGGCGGCCTTGGTGGGGCCCATCCAGTCGTACTGCGGCCAGGCGATGGTGGCGTCGAAGGTGAGGCCCACGACCGAGCCGCCGTTCTGCATCAGGGGCAGGCAGGCCATGGTCAGCGACTTCAGGGAGAAGGCCGAGACGTGCATGGCGGTGGAGACCGACTCGAACGGCGTGTTGAGGAAGTTGCCGCCGAGGGCGTCCTGAGGGGCGAAGCCGATGGAGTGCACGACGCCGTCGAGACCGCCGAGCTCCTCACCGACGAGGTCGGCGAGCCGGCTGAGGTGCTCGGCGTTGGTGACGTCGAGCTCGATGACCTTGGCAGGCTTGGGGAGCTTGCGGGCGATCCGCTCCGTCAGCGACGGGCGCGGGAACGCGGTCAGGACGACCTCGGCACCCTGTTCCTGGGCCAGCTTGGCGACGTGGAAAGCGATGGACGACTCCATCAGCACACCGGTGACCAGGACGCGCTTGCCTTCGAGGATTCCGCTCATGGTGTTCAGTGACCCATTCCCAGTCCGCCGTCAACGGGAATGACGGCTCCAGTGATGTATGAGGCGTCGTCCGACGCGAGGAACCGCACCGCTGCGGCAATCTCCTCCGGCTGCGCGTAACGACCGAGCGGCACCTGGGACACGATGTTGGAGCGCTGCTCGTCGCTGAGCGCCTTGGTCATGTCGGTGTCGACGAAGCCGGGGGCGACGACGTTGAACGTGATGTTGCGCGAGCCCAGCTCACGGGCGAGGGACCGGGCGAAGCCCACCAGGGCCGCCTTGGAGGCGGCGTAGTTCGCCTGCCCCGCCGAACCGAGCAGCCCGACCACCGAGGAGATGAGGACGACCCGGCCCTTCTTGGCGCGCAGCATGCCACGGTTGGCGCGCTTGACCACACGGAAGGTGCCGGTGAGGTTCGTGTCGATGACCGAGGTGAAGTCCTCCTCGGACATCCGCATCAGGAGCTGGTCCTTCGTGACACCGGCGTTGGCCACCAGGACCTCGACAGCACCCTGCTGGGCCTCGACCTCCCTGTAGGCCTGGTCCACCTGCTCGGGATCGGTGATGTCGCACCTGACGGCGAAGAAACCGGCCGGCGGCTCACCGGAACGGTATGTGATCGCGACTTTGTCACCGGCGTCGGCGAACGCACGGGCGATGGCGAGGCCGATGCCCCGGTTTCCTCCGGTGACGAGAACCGAGCGGCTCAACGGATCACCCTTTCCATAGCGGTCTCTGCACACCCGCCCGAAGAGCTGAAGACAGGCGGCTTCTCCAAAAATCTATCGGTCGCATCGCGAGAACGGGCATTCGGGCACCGACAGTGGCTCGCGGGACTCACTGTGGGGTTTCTACAGTCGCGTCCCGTAAACCAAGAGATCAGCCGGCCTCGGTCACGCACTCCGCCCACACGGTCTTACCCGGCCCCGTCCGCCCGGTGACGCCCCAGCGCGCGGCCACGGCCGCCACCAGGAGCAGCCCCCGCCCGCCGTCCGCACCCGCGGGGTCCGACCCCGGTCGCCGCAGCTCCGGCTGTCCGGGGTGGGTGTCGGACACCTCCACCCGTACGACCCCGGCGGCACGGTCGTAGGACAGCCGCAGCTCGAAGTCACGGCCCGGGACCCTCCCGTGCAGGACGGCGTTCGCACCCAGCTCGGCCACGACCAGGCTGACGGCATCGGAGGCCGGGCTCCCGTACGGCATCCCCCAGGCGTCGAGCCGGTGCGCGGCCAGCCTGCGGGCGAGTCGCGCTCCGCGCCGGGTCGCGGAGAAACGTTGCACGAACACACTTACGGTGACGGCCTCTTCGGCACGTGATGCTGGCATGTGCCAAGCGTTCCGGCGTCTTTGGCCCCGCCAACAGGAACGACACCGATACAACGGCGCTTGTACCAGTACGTCCTCCGGACTGGGTGGGCAACGGCCCGTGACGCCGAACGGGTTGCGCCGGTTAACCCGAATTGACGACACCGTGATGACGGGAGGCCTGCGGCGATGACAGCGGACCAAGACACCGGCAACACCAACTGCGACCCTCAACTCTCGGAGAGTCTCCAGACTTTCGGGGCGGTACTCAAGGCACTCCGGGAGGCATCCGGCCTCACACAGGAGGAATTCGCGCCACGCGTGCGGTATTCAGCCGCGTACGTCGCCAAGATCGAGCAAGGCAAGAGGTTCCCGCCGAGCGACCTGCCGCAGCGGGCGGAGGAGCCGTTGGGACCGCTTGCGTTCAAGGTCCTCGGCGCGGCGAGGAGGACCTTGACTCGGCGGACGGGGCTGGCTTCGTGGTTCCTGCCATGGGCAGGCATCGAGGAGGAGGCAATCTCGCTCTACGCATACGAATGCCGTGCCGTTCCGGGTCTCCTCCAGCCCGAGGGCTACATTCGCGCGATCTTCGACCGGCAGATCCCTCCTTTGTCGGACGAACAGTTCGAACGGCAGGTGAGTGCCCGTCTGGAACGACAGCGGCTGATGAGCGAACGCTCGAACACGTCGTTCTCCTTCCTCATCGAGCAGGCCGTTCTTGAACGTCAGCTCGGAGGTGCGGCTGTAGCTGGAGAGGTCGTCAACAGCCTCCTGGAGCATGGCAGCCGACGGAACGTCGAGATTCTCGTGATGCCCCTCCGCCAAGAGGATCACTCCGGCGTCGACGGTCAGATGTACCTCGCAGAGCGCGACGACCACCAGTGGGTCGGCTACGTCGAAGGGCATGACAGCAGCACCCTGGTCACCGATCCCAAAGTGGTGAGTTCCATGCTCCAGCGCTATGGGAAAATGCGATCGCAGGCCCTGAGTCACATGGCCACCGTGGATCTGCTGAGGGAGATGCAGAGAGCGCTATGAGCACTGAACTGACCTGGTTCAAGAGCAGCTACAGCGGCAGCGGCGGCGGCAACTGCGTAGAGGTCGCCATACGCCCGGAAGCCGTCCACATCCGCGACTCCAAGGACAAGCGCATCCACCCGCTCACCCTCACGCCGGAGGCCTGGGCGGCGTTCACGGGGTTCGCGGCCGACGGCAGCTGATCCCGGCGGGCGGTGTTTTCCCGTATGCGGTTCGCTTGCGACATGCTTCTATGCAGCACCGCGTCGTCGCAGTGAAGGGAAACCCCGCCCGTGCCCCATGACATCGATCAGTCGTTCCTGGCACTCCCGCTGCGCCCGCTGGCCGACGCCGCGCTCGCACGCGCGCGGGCGCTCGGTGCAGAGCACGCCGATTTCCGGTTCGAGCGGGTGCGCAGCGCCTCGTTGCGGCTGCGGGACGGCAAGCCCGCCGGGTCGTCCGACACCACCGACCTCGGGTACGCGGTGCGCGTCGTGCACGGCGGGACCTGGGGGTTCGCGTCCGGCGTGGATCTGACGCTGGACGCCGCCGCCAAGGTGGCCTCGCAGGCCGTGGCCATGGCCAAGCTGTCGGCGCAGGTGATCGCCGCCGCCGGGTCGGACGAGCGCGTGGAGCTGGCCGACGAGCCGGTGCACGCCGAGAAGGCGTGGGTGTCGTCGTACGAGATCGATCCCTTCACCGTGCCCGACTCGGAGAAGTCCGCGCTGCTGGGTGAGTGGAGCGCGCAGTTGCTGGGCGCCGCCGGAGTCGATCACGTCGACGCCTCGCTGCTCACCGTGCACGAGAACAAGTTCTACGCCGATACCGCCGGCACCGTCACCACACAGCAGCGCGTCCGCCTGCATCCGCAGCTCACGGCGGTGTCCGTCGACGAGTCCAGCGGTGAGTTCGACTCCATGCGCACCCTCGCGCCGCCGGTCGGGCGGGGCTGGGAGTATCTGACGGGCACCGGCTGGGACTGGGAGACGGAGCTGGAGCAGATCCCGGAGCTGCTGGCCGAGAAGATGCGCGCGCCGAGCGTCCGGGCGGGGCTGTACGACCTCGTCGTCGACCCGTCGAACCTGTGGCTGACCATCCACGAGTCCATCGGCCACGCCACCGAACTCGACCGCGCCCTCGGCTACGAGGCCGCCTACGCCGGTACGTCCTTCGCCACGTTCGACCAACTCGGCAAGCTGAGGTACGGCTCCGAGCCGATGAACGTCACCGGCGACCGCACCGCCGAACACGGCCTGGCCACCGTCGGCTACGACGACGAGGGCGTCGAGGCGCAGTCCTGGGACCTGGTCAAGGACGGCACCCTGGTCGGCTACCAACTGGACCGCAGGATCGCGAAACTCACCGGCCTCGGCCGCTCCAACGGCTGCGCCTACGCCGACTCCCCCGGCCATGTCCCCGTACAGCGCATGGCGAATGTGTCGCTGCAGCCGGATCCGGCGGGGCTGTCGACGGAGGACCTCATCGGGGGTGTCGACCGCGGGATCTATGTGGTCGGGGACCGGTCGTGGTCCATCGACATGCAGCGCTACAACTTCCAGTTCACCGGGCAGCGGTTCTACCGGATCGAGAACGGGCGGCTCACCGGGCAGTTGAGGGACGTCGCCTATCAGGCGACCACCACCGACTTCTGGGGGTCCATGGCCGCCGTCGGCGGGCCTCAGACGTATGTCTTGGGCGGCGCGTTCAACTGCGGCAAGGCTCAGCCGGGGCAGGTCGCCGCCGTGTCGCACGGGTGCCCCTCCGCTCTGTTCAAGGGCGTCAACATCCTCAACACCACGCAGGAGGCCGGTCGATGAGCGCCCCCACCAGCAAGGCGACGGCGCCGCACGAGATCGTCGAGCGCGCCCTGGAGCTGTCCCGGGCGGACGGCTGTGTCGTCATCGCCGACGAGTACTCGACCGCCAATCTGCGCTGGGCGGGCAACGCGCTGACCACCAACGGAGTCACGCGCGGGCGCTCGCTCACCGTCATCGCCACCGTCGACGGCAAGGAGGGCACCGCCTCGGGTGTGGTGACCCGGGCCGCGGTGACCGCCGACGAGCTGGAGCCGCTCGTGCGGGCCGCCGAGGCCGCCGCGCGCGGTGCCGGGCCCGCCGAGGACGCCCAGCCGCTGGTGACGGGCGTACCGCAGTCCCCGGACTTCACGGACGCGCCCGCCGAGACCTCGTCCGCGGTGTTCGCCGACTTCGCCCCCGCGCTCGGGGAGTCGTTCGCCCGCGCGCGTGCGGGCGGCCGTGAGCTGTACGGCTTCGCCAACCATGAGCTGGTGTCCACCTATGTGGGTACCTCCACCGGGCTACGGCTTCGGCATGACCAGCCCAACGGGACGCTGGAGCTGAACGCCAAGTCTCCGGACCGTACGCGCTCGGCGTGGGCCGGGCGGTCGACCCGGGACTTCAAGGACGTCGACCCCGCCGCGCTCGACGCCGAACTCGCCGTACGGCTGGGATGGGCCGAGCGGCGTGTCGCGCTGCCCGCGGGACGGTACGAGACGCTGCTGCCGCCGACCGCCGTGGCCGATCTGCTGATCTACCAGCTCTGGTCGGCGTCCGGCCGGGACGCGGTCGAGGGGCGGACGGTGTTCTCCAAGCCCGGCGGCGGCACCCGCGTCGGCGAGCGCCTCACCGAGCTGCCGCTGTCCCTGCGCAGCGACCCGCACGAACCCGGTCTGGAGAGCGCTCCGTTCGTCGTGGCGCACTCCTCCGGCGGCGACCAGTCCGTGTTCGACAACGGGCTGCCGGTCCAGTCCACCGAGTGGATCTCGGGCGGTGCGCTCACGCACCTCACCACCACCCGGCACACCGCCGCCCTCACCGGGCTGCCGGTGGCCCCCGGCACCGGGAATCTCATCCTGGACGGCGGCAGCGAGCGTTCGCTGGACGACATGGTGCGCGACACCGAGCGCGGACTGCTGCTGACCTGCCTCTGGTACATCCGCGAGGTGGACCCGGCGACTCTGCTGCTCACCGGGCTGACCCGGGACGGCGTCTACCTCGTCGAGAACGGCGAGGTGACCGGCGAGGTCAACAACTTCCGGTTCAACGAGTCGCCGGTGGACCTGCTGGGGCGGGCCGCCGAGGCCGGGCGCACGGAGAAGACGCTGCCGAGGGAATGGAGCGACTGGTTCACCAGGGCCGCCATGCCCGCGCTGCGGGTGCCGGATTTCAATATGAGCTCTGTCAGCCAGGGCGTATAACCTCGTAGCGGGGTACGGGCCGCTCCCGTGCCGGACACGAGACCGATCTAGGAGATACGAGAACCGTGACGGACATCGTCGACGAGCTGAAGTGGCGGGGGCTGTTCGCCCTGTCCACCGACGAGGACGCTTTGCGCAAGGCGCTCGCGGACGGTCCCGTCACGCTGTATTGCGGTTTCGACCCGACGGCGCCGTCGCTGCACGTGGGGCATCTGGTGCAGGTGCTCACCGTGCGCCGGCTCCAGCAGGCCGGTCACCGGCCGCTGGCGCTGGTCGGCGGGGCCACGGGTCTGATCGGCGACCCGCGTCCCACGGCGGAGCGCACTCTCAACGACCCCGAGACGGTCGCCGCGTGGGTCGGCAGGCTGCGCGCCCAGATCGAGCCGTTCCTGTCCTTCGAGGGCGACAACGCGGCCGTCATGGTCAACAACCTCGACTGGACCGAGGGCCTGTCGGCCATCGAGTTCCTGCGGGACATCGGCAAGCACTTCCGCGTCAACAAGATGCTGACCAAGGACTCCGTGTCCCGCCGTCTGGAGTCCGACCAGGGCATCAGCTACACCGAGTTCAGCTACCAGATCCTCCAGGGCATGGACTTCCTCCAGCTCTTCCGCCGCTACGGCTGCACGCTCCAGCAGGGCGGCAGCGACCAGTGGGGCAACCTCACGGCGGGTCTGGACCTGATCCACAAGCTGGAGCCGCACGCCGAGGTGCACGCGCTGGCGACACCGCTGATGACCAAGGCGGACGGCACCAAGTTCGGCAAGACCGAGGGCGGCGCCGTCTGGCTCGACCCCGAGATGACGACGCCGTACGCGTTCTACCAGTTCTGGCTGAACGTGGACGACCGGGACATCTCCCGCTACATGCGCATCCTCTCCTTCCGCTCCCGCGAGGAGCTGGAGGAGCTGGAGCGGCAGACCGAGGAGCGGCCCCAGGCCCGTGCCGCGCAGCGCGCCCTCGCCGAGGAACTGACGACGCTGGTGCACGGCGCCGACCAGACGGCCGCCGTGATCGCCGCGTCCCGGGCGCTGTTCGGCCAGGGCGAGCTGGGTGAGCTCGACGAGCGGACGCTGGCGGCGGCCCTGTCCGAGCTGCCGCACGTGAAGGTCGCCGAGCCCGGCCTGGTGGTCGACCTGTTCGCCGAGGTCGGCCTGGTCGCCAGCAAGTCGGCCGCGCGGCGCACGGTCAAGGAGGGCGGTGCCTACGTGAACAACGCCAAGGTGACCACCGAGGACGCGGTGCCCACCAAGGAGGACCTGCTGCACGGCCGCTGGCTGGTGCTGCGCCGCGGCAAGAAGAACCTGGCGGCGGTCGAGGTCACCGGGGCCTGAGCGCTCCGCTGGAAGTGCCGCGCTGTGTCGTCTGTCGTCTGCGGCACCGTCGTGGCTGGTCGCTCCCCCAAGCTCTCAACTTCGTTCGAGCAGGGAGGTACCCCCATCGCGGCGGAGCCGCATGTCGGCACAGCCCCGCGCCCCTTCAGGGCGCTGCCGAACCGCAGCGGACTTCGCCCGACCGCTTATGTCCTACGGAGTACGCAGTACGGAGGAGGGCGGCTCCCCCTGACCGGGGAGCCGCCCTCCTCCGCGTCCGTTCCGGCGCCCGCACAGCGCCGTCCCGGGGTCTGCGCATCTCAGGTGTCCCGGGTGTCTCGGGCGTCTCAGGCGGGCTGCTGCTTTCTGCTGCCCCACAGGGCCATGTACAGCATGTCGCCGATGGCCACGATCACGATCGCGGCGATCAACTGGAACAGATGCCGGGTCCAGTCGATGCCCCGGGTCGCCTCCACGCCGAAGGCGCGGGCGAGGGCGTTGCCGACGGTCGCGCCGAGCATGCCGAAGATGGTGGTCAGCCAGAGGGGGCTGTGCTGTTTGCCCGGGATGATCGCCTTGGCGATCAGGCCCAGCACAAAGCCCACGATGATCGCCCACAACCAGCCCATGGCCGCCTCCTCGTCCAGTCCGACGCGAGCATCACATCGAGTCTCGGCCGGGGGCCCGTACAGCGCATCCCGGCTACGGCCGACCGGGCTACCACCCCTACGGCGCACAGCGCAGCGTGGTCACCCAGGCGGCGGTCGCCCCCGGTCTCGAAGGCGGCGGAGGCCCGGCGTACCGTGGAAACGTCCGGGACCGGCGCCCCCGCCGGGGACGGAGCGGGTACGGGCCGGGGCGAGTCCGATGCGGGCGGATGGTGGAATCAGATGCGGAAGCAACAAGGCGGCAGCGTCCAGGTGTTCCGGATCACCGGCGCCCGGACGGGACTCGCGGAGGACGTACGCGGCCGGCAACGGCGGTACGTCATCTCGATGTCGATCCGCACGCTCTCGGTGATCCTCGCGGTGACTCTGTGGAACGTCGAACGGCCCGTCGCCATCGTCGCGCTGGTGCTCGGCGCGGTGCTGCCCTATATCGCCGTCGTGGTCGCCAACGCGGGGCGCGAGCGGCCGCCGTCGCTTCCGTCGACCTTCGTCACCACTCCCGTGCGGCCGATGATCGCCTCGTCGCGGGACGAGGAGCGGCGCTCCGGGGGATACGGGGAGGGGTACGCGGACGCATACGCGGAATCCCGCCCGGAAGACCGTGCGGGCGCTCACCCGAAGGAGACGCGCGCTGAACGGCCCGACCGGCCGTGACCTTGTCCGATGCGCCACGGCCGGGCTCCGGTGCGGCACCGAGGGCGAGAAAAGCTGCCATCAATCATGCAGTTCCGGTGCCGGGCGCGGGGTGACCCATGACATACTGCGTACGCGCTCCGCATCCCCCGTCGGAGCGACGGACCGACGCCGGGCAGCTCCCCCCGTGGCTGCTCGGCGTCGCCCTGTTTACGGGCCTTTCTGCGAGACGAACCTGTGCCTTCCCCAGCAACTGACGAGACCCCCATCTGCTCCGCCAAGGGCTGCCGCACCGACGCCGTGTGGGTGCTCGCGTGGAACAACCCGAAGATCCACACACCGGAGCGGCGCAAGACCTGGCTCGCCTGCGAGGAGCACCGCGAGCATCTGTCCTCGTTCCTGGGGATGCGCGGCTTCCTGAAGGACGTCGTCCCGCTGGCGGACTGGCGGGCGGCGGAGGAACCGTAGGCCGTACTTGGCGGGCCTAAGCAGGCCGGGCGAAGTCCGCTCCGGTTCGGCAGCGCCCTGAAGGGGCGCGGGGCTGTACCGATCTGCGGCTCCGCCGCGATGGGGGTACCTCCCTGCTCGAACGAAGTTGAGAGCTTGGGGGAACGACCAGCCACGACGATGCCGCAGACGACAAACGGCACCTCGCGGCACATCGCGGCACTTCCAGCGGAGTGCTCAGCCCCCGATCGCCGACATCCCGCGGTCCGGCTGGTGGAACGACGGGGTGTCCAGGCCGGAACCGGCCTTCTTGCCCCACATCGCCAGCCGCCAGATGCGGGCGATCTCCTCGTCGGGCGCGCCCGAGCGCAGGGCGCCGCGCAGGTCGGTCTCCTCGGTGGCGAACAGGCAGGTGCGTATCTGACCGTCGGCCGTCAGCCGGGTGCGGTCGCAGGCCGCGCAGAACGGGCGGGTGACGGAGGCGATCACACCGACGCGATACGGGCCGCCGTCCACCAGCCAGCGCTCCGCCGGGGCCGAGCCGCGCTTCTCCTCGCCCTCGGGGGTCAGCTCGAAGCGGGTGCGCAGGGAGGTGAGGATGTGCTCGGCCGTGACCATGCCCTCGCGCTTCCAGCCGTGCTGCGGGTCGAGCGGCATCTGCTCGATGAAACGCATCTCGTAGTCGTGCTCGACGGCCCAGGCCAGCAGGTCGGGGGCCTCGTCGTCGTTCAGCCCGGGCATGAGCACCGCGTTGACCTTGACCGGGGCCAGGTCCGCCTCGCGGGCCGCGGCGAGGCCGTCCAGGACGTCCTGGTGGCGGTCGCGGCGGGTGAGCGCCTTGAAGACGTCCGGGCGCAGGGTGTCCAGCGAGACGTTGACCCGGTCCAGGCCCGCCTTCTTCAGGGCGTTGGCCGTGCGCTTGAGGCCGATGCCGTTCGTCGTGAGGGACATCTTGGGGCGCGGCTCCAGCGCCGCGACGCGCTCCACGATGCCGGGCAGTCCGGGGCGCAGCAGCGGCTCGCCGCCGGTGAAGCGGACGTCACGGATGCCCAGAGTGGTGACCGCTATGCCGATCAGGCGGACGATCTCGTCGTCCGTGAGGAGATCGGTCTTGGCGAGCCACTGCATACCCTCCTCGGGCATGCAGTACGTGCACCGCAGATTGCAGCGGTCGGTGAGCGAGACCCTCAGGTCGGTGGCCACTCGGCCGTAGGTGTCGATGAGCACGTGGCCCTCCTTCCTGGCAGCTTCCTGGCACCCATACGTGCCGCGGCAACGGATATGTACAGCCGCGGTTCGTATTTTCCGTCACCTGTGAGCCTACGTGACACCGCTGACAACGCCCACGCCCCGGGTCCCATCGGGTACAGGGACCGAACGGCCGCGCCGCGGGACCTTCCGGGTCCCGCGGCGCGGCCTGACGCGTGTATCGCCGCTCTACGGCGCTCCGTGCCGCCGTACGGCGCTCAGTGCGCTCCGGTGCCGGTCAGCGACCGTACCTCCAGTTCCGCGTACTTGGCGGCGTCCGGCTGCTCCTTCGAGAGCAGGGTGCCGATGACGCCGAACAGGAAGCCGACCGGGATCGAGATGATGCCGGGATTCTCCAGCGGGAACCAGTGGAAATCCACGTCCGGGAACATCGATGTGGGTTTGCCCGACACGACCGGGGAGAACAGCACCAGGCCGACCGCGGTGACCAGGCCGCCGTAGATCGACCACAGGGCGCCGCCGGTGGTGAACCGCTTCCAGAACAGGCTGTAGAGGATCGTCGGCAGGTTGGCGGAGGCCGCGACCGCGAAGGCGAGGGCGACCAGGCCCGCCACGTTCAGGTCGCGGGCCATGGCGCCCAGGAGGATGGAGACCGCGCCGATGCCGACCGTGGCCCAGCGTGCCGCCCTGACCTCCTCCTTCTCGGTGGCCGTGCCCCTCTTGATGACGTTGGCGTAGATGTCGTGCGCGAAGGAGGACGACGAGGCCAGGGTGAGGCCGGCGACGACGGCGAGGATGGTGGCGAAGGCGACGGCCGAGATGGTCGCCAGCAGGATCGCGCCCCAGTTGGAGTCGACGCCGCCCAGATGGAGGGCGAGCAGGGGTGCGGCCGTGTTGCCCGCCTTGTTGGAGGCGATGATCTCGTCCGGTTTGATCAGCGCGGAGGCGCCGAAGCCGAGGGCGAGGGTCATCAGGTAGAAGGCGCCGATCAGGCCGATCGCCCAGATCACGGACTTCCGGGCGGCCTTGGCGGTGGGCACGGTGTAGAAGCGGATCAGGATGTGCGGCAGGCCCGCGGTGCCGAGCACCAGGGCGATGCCGAGCGAGATGAAGTCGAGCTTGGTGGTGCCGGTGGCGCCGTACTTCAGACCGGGCTCCAGGAACGCCGTGCCCTTTCCGCTGTTGTCAGCGGCCTTGCCGAGCAGGTCCGAGATGTTGAAGTGGAACTTCAGCATCACCATGAACGTCAGCAGCAGCGCGCCGGCCATGAGCAGGACGGCTTTGACCATCTGCACCCAGGTGGTGCCCTTCATGCCGCCGATGGTGACGTACACGATCATCAGGACGCCGACGAGCGCGACGATGCCGATCTTGCCCGCGTCGGTGGTGATGCCGAGCAGCAGCGAGACGAGGACGCCCGCACCGGCCATCTGCGCGAGCAGATAGAAGATCGACACGACGATGGTGGAGGTGCCGGCGGCGGTGCGCACCGGGCGCTGGCGCATCCGGTAGGCCAGGACGTCGCCCATGGTGTAGCGGCCGGAGTTGCGCAGCGGTTCCGCGACCAGGAGCAGGGCGACCAGCCACGCGACCAGGAAGCCGATGGAGTAGAGGAAGCCGTCGTAGCCGAACAGGGCGATGGCACCCGCGATGCCGAGGAAGGAGGCCGCGGACATGTAGTCGCCGGAGACGGCGAGACCGTTCTGGAAGGCCGTGAACTGGCGGCCGCCCGCGTAGAAGTCGGCGGCGTCCTTGGTCTGGCGGCCCGCCCACACGGTTATGACGAGGGTCGCGACGACGAACACCGAGAACAGACTGATGATCAGCGGCCGGTGCTCACTGGCCGCCCCGGCGGCGAAGGTGATGGTGTCGCTCATGCGTCGCCCTCCATACGGGACTTGATCGCCTCGGCCTTCGGGTCGAGCTTCGCGGCGGCGTGCCGCGCGTACCAGTACGCGATCAGGAACGTGGTCAGGAACTGGGCGATGCCCAGCACCAGGGCGACGTTGATGTTGCCGATGAGCTTGGTGCCCATGAAGCCGTCCGCGTAGTTGGACAGCAGGACGTACAGCAGGTACCAGGTGATGAAGCCGACGGTCAGCGGGAAGGCGAACGAGCGGTAGGACTGGCGCAGTTCGGCGAATTCCGGGCTGTCCTGGACCGCGGCGAACTCCTCGCTCGTGGGGAGCCGGTCCTCCGTCTTCGAGGGGGGTGGTGTCTCAGTGGCCACGGAGTCTCCTCGCTTTGCGGGCATGCGGTAACTGATCTCGGGGTCACATGGCTCACGGCTCGGGGAGAGAGCGCGGCAGGTTCCCTCGCGTGAGTCCGGGCGGGCGCCGCGGCATCCCGGCGGCTCCCTGCCCAACGTCACGGCGCGGCACGGGGGGCGGTTCAACGCATTCGCACGGTTCTTCGGGGACTGCTTATTGCTGCTGTTGGGGAACTGGTCATTGTGAACTGCTCATTGCTGCCCGGTGCGTGCGGAAGATAGCTTCACCCTGCACCACCCGTCATGTACCTGCCCGAGCGCGACCGTGTCTCGGGCGGTTTCTTTTTCGGATGATGTGGAGATCCCATGGCTCATCTGCTCGCTCGGCTGCGCTCCAGACGCCGGCTCGGGCTCGCCGTACCGGTCGTGCTGTCGCTGACCGCCACGCTCGGCTTCCTCCCCTCCGCGGCCTCGGCCGCACCCGGTACAGTCCCCGCCGCGCAGGCCGCGGACGCGCCGAACCTCGCCTATGTCGTCAACACCAGGGCCGATCACCGCACGATCGCGTCGGTCGAGCAGGCCGTCGCCGCCAACGGCGGCACGGTCGTCGTGGCTTACGAGCAGATAGGCGTGATCGTCGTCCACTCCGCGAACCCGGACTTCGGCGCGCGGATGCGGGCGGTGCGCGGGGTGCAGTCGGCGGGCGCCACCCGGACCGCGCCGGTGGCCGCCTCGGGGACGACGGACGAGGGAGCGGTGCAGTACCTCTCGAAGGCGCAGGCGGCGAAGGCCGAGCACGCCTCCGAGGCCGCCGGTGAGAGCGAGCCCCTGGAGGCCGACCAGTGGGACCTGCGGGCGATCGGTGCCGACAAGGCCGCCGCGATCGACCCGGGCAGCAGGAAGGTGACCGTCGCGGTGATCGACACCGGCGTCGACGACACCCACCCCGACATCGCCCCCAACTTCTCCGCCTCACAGTCCGCCAACTGCGTGAGCGGCAAGGCCGACACGACGTACGGCGCCTGGCGGCCGGTGGACGCCGAGCACTACCACGGCACGCATGTCGCCGGTGAGATCGCCGCCGCCCGCAACGGCATCGGCGTGGCCGGTGTGGCACCCGGGGTGAAGGTCGCGGGCATCACCGTCGCCCAGCCGGACTCCACGCAGTTGTTCTACCCGGAGAGCGTGGTGTGCGCCTTCGTGTTCGCGGCGGACCACGGTGTGGAGATCACCAACAACAGCTATTATGTCGATCCCTGGCTGTACAACTGCATGGACGACCCCGATCAACGTGCCATCGTCGACGCGGTCAACAGGGCGCAGCTGTACGCACAGCGCAAGGGCACGCTCAATGTGGCCGCCGCGGGCAACTCCAACGACGACCTCGACTCGCAGGCGCTCGTCGACGACTCCAGCCCCGACGACTCGACCGCGGTGACCCGCACGGTGGATCCGCACCGGTGCTTCGACGTGCCCACCCAGTTGCCTGGCGTGGTCACCGTCAGCGCGACGGGCGTCAACGGCGCCAAGTCGTACTACTCCAGCTACGGCGAGGGTGTCATCGATGTCGCGGCCCCTGGCGGCGACAAGTACCAGATCCCCGACACGCCGTCGAAGAACGGCCGCATCCTGTCGACGCTGCCGAACGACCAGTACGGCTTCCTCCAGGGCACCTCGATGGCCACCCCGCATGTCGCCGCCGTGGCCGCGCTGCTGAAGTCCAGCCACCCGAAGGCCGGTCCGGCCAGGCTCCAGGCGCTGCTCAAGGCCCAGGCCGACAACCCGGGCTGCCCGAGCGCCCCGTACGACGGGAACGGCGACGGAGTCGTGGACGCGACGTGCGTCGGCGACACGCACGTCAACGGCTTCTACGGGTACGGAGTCGTCGACGCGCTGGACGCCGTGACGAAGTAGCCGGTGGTTGACCGGCCCGGTCCACATTGACTCACCAGCCGGGCCGATCAACCCCCACATATTGATTCAATCAACATTCCCATCAATATTGATCCGTACTGCATAGCGGCCTTCGGTGCGATGTCAGACCCCCACCGCTCCCAGCAGCGACCCCGCCGCGTAGGTCACGCCCATCGCCAGGGCGCCGCCCAGGGCGTTGCGGACGATCGCCGGGCGGGGTGCCGCCGCGCCCAGACGGGCGCTGATCCAGCCGGTGAGGACCAGGGCCGCCAGGACCGAGAGCACGGTCACCGGTACCCGCCAGCCCGGCGGCGGGAGCACGATGGCCAGCAGGGGCAGCAGCGCGCCGACCGTGAACGCCAGGAAGCTCGCCCATGCCGCATGCCACGGGTTGGTCAGCTCGTCCGGGTCGATACCGAGCTCCACGCGCGCGTGGGCGCGCAGCGCGTCGCGTTCCGTGAGCTGGTCGGCCGCCTCACGGGCCACCTGCGGGGACAGGCCCCGTTCCTCCAGCAGCCCGACGAGTTCCGCCAGTTCGGCCTCGGGCTGCTCGCGCAGTTCCCGCTTCTCCATGGCCAGCGCGGCCTTCTCCGAGTCGCGCTGGGTGGAGACGGACACGTATTCGCCCGCCGCCATCGACATCGACCCGGCGAGCAGCCCGGCCAGGCCCGCCGTCAGCAGGGCCGAGCGCTCGCCGGTGGCACCGGCCACGCCGACGACCAGTCCCGCGGTGGACACGATGCCGTCGTTGGCGCCCAGGACCGCGGCCCGCAGCCAGTTCAGCCGCGCGCCGAGGGCGCCGCCGTGGGCCTCGCCCTCGTGGGCGGACCCCGCCGGGGCTTGCGAATCCTTGGACTCATCCGGGGCTTGCGAATCCTTCGGGTCCGGTGATTCGGCCGGGTCCGTTGATTCCGTCACACCGTGCAGGTTCCCATCCCGCGCGTCACCAGCCCCGTACCGACTCCCCAGGGCCCCCGCACCAGGGGCGGACACGCGAGAGAGAAGTCCGATTTGCGCCATCTCGCTCCCGAACCGCCGGGCGGCGCGCGGCTCCTGAGGGAACGGGCTGTCAGTCCCGGCCCGTATCCTCAGTGACCATGCTCGAAGACCGTGCGCCCGAAGCGTCCTCCCCCACCGAGTGGCCGACCGCGTATCCCCAGGGATATGCGGTCGTTGACGTGGAGACCACCGGCCTGGCCCGGGACGACCGGATAGTCTCCGCGGCCGTCTACCGGCTGGACACGCGCGGCGAGGTCGAGGACCACTGGTACACGACGGTGAACCCGGAGCGCGATCCCGGCCCGGTGTGGATCCACGGTCTGACGAGCGAGGCGCTTCAGGGAGCACCCCTCTTCCAGGACATCGCGGAGGAGTTCGCGTCCCGGCTGGAGGGCCGGGTGCTCGTCGCGCACAACGCGGTCTTCGACTGGCAGATGATCGCCCGGGAGTACGCGCGCGCGAAGCGCGAGGCACCGGTGCGTCAGCGGCTGTGCACCATCGCGCTGTCGAAGGAGCTGGGCCTGCCGCTGCCCAACCACAAACTGGAGTCCCTGGCCGCGCACTTCGGCGTCGTACAGCAGCGCGCGCACCACGCGCTGGACGACGCGCGCGTGCTGGCGGAGGCGTTCCGGCCCAGTCTGCACGCCGCGGCGGCGGGCAACGTACGGCTGCCGCTGCACGAGTGCCTGCCGCTGTCGGAGTGGTCGGACCGGCCCGCGCCGCTGATCGGCCACCAGGGTGGCGGCCAGGGCGGCTCCTACGGCTACCGGCAGACGAGTTGGCGTCCCTCGCGCAGGCGCCCCGCCTGCCCGCACCCCAACCCCGGGCGCTACGAAGAGGGCAAACCACTCAAGCAGGGCATGCGGATCGCGTTCTCCGGGGACACGACGGTCGAGCGCGAACTGCTGGAGGACCGGGCCGTCGAGGCGGGGCTGCATGTCGCGACCAGTCTGTCCCGGCTGACCAGTCTCCTGGTCACCAACGACCCCGACTCGGGCACCTCGAAGGTGGTGAAGGCCCGGCAGTACGGGACTCCGGTGGTGGACGAGGCCGCGTTCGGGCAACTGCTCCGGGATGTCGAGCCCGCGGCGGGAAGAGCCCGGGGTACGGCGCAGGGCGCAAAGGCGGGCGCCGTGCCCGAGCAGGCGGCGTTCGACGACGTGTGAGGCGAGGCCCCGTACGCGCGCGCGGAACGGTGACCCGTACGGACGGGTGATTGGCGCGCGACTCGCCCGCCGCCCGCTCGCCCGTGCCGCCGCCACGGCTCACCCTGTGGCGCATGGCGAGATGCGAAGTGTGCGGAAACGACTACGGCATGAGCTTCGAGGTGCACGCCCAGGGCGCGGTCCATGTCTTCGACTGCTTCTCCTGCGCGATCCACCGCATGGCCCCCATCTGCGAGCACTGCCGGGTCCAGATCATCGGCCAGGGCGTCGAGGTGGACGGCCACTGGTACTGCGGCGGGCACTGCGCCCGCGCGGAGGGGAAGGCGGGGATCATCGACCGGGTGTGAGCCCGTGGACCGCGCACCGGGTGCGAGCCCGCCGTGGGACCCTCCCGCGGCGGGCCGTAGGGCGCGGAGTACGGTCGTGGGGTGTACCGCTTTCTGTTGACCCGCCAGTGGGTGATCCTCACCGTCGTCGCGATCCTTCTCGTCCCGACGATGATCAGGCTGGGCATCTGGCAGATGCACCGGTACGAGATGCGCAGCGACCGCAACCGGACGGTCTCCGAGGCGCTGGCCGCCAAGCCGGTCCCCGTGGAGCGGCTGACCTCCCCCGGGCACGCCGTGGCCCGCGCCGACAAGTACCGCAGGGTCACCGCGACGGGCACCTTCGACACCGCCCATGAGGTCGTCGTCCGGCGCCGGGTCAACTCCGACGGCCAGGTCGGTTTCCACGTCCTCACCCCGTTCGTGCTGGCGGACGGCAAGGTGCTGCTGGTCAACCGCGGCTGGATCCCGGCGGACAGCGGCGCGCAGACCACGTTCCCCAGGGTTCCCGCGCCGCCGTCGGGCCCTACCACGGTCACCGGGCGGCTGATGGCGGACGAGACGACCGCGGCAAGCGGCATCAAGGACCTCAAGGGCCTGCCCGACCGGCAGATCATGCTCATCGACAGCGCACAGCAGGCGAAGCGGCTGGGCGCCGAGGTGCTCGGCGGGTATGTCGCGCAGACCGCGCCGGAGCCCAAGGGCGACACCCCGGAGCAACTGTCCGATCCCGGCAAGGAGGACGCCCCGCTGAACTACGCCTACATGATCCAGTGGTGGCTGTTCGCGGCGGGTGTCCCGGTGGGCTGGTGGATCCTGGTACGGCGGGAGCGCCGCGACCGCGAGGAGGCGGCGGCGAAGGAGACCGCGCAGGAGACGGAACCGGCGGCGGTGTGAGCCGCCCGCAGAGGCCGGGCGCCGGGGCCGCGTCACTCTCCCGGCCCCGGCCCTGATTGCCCGGGTGGGCCGCAGGGAACCCGGAATCCCGTGCAACCGCGCATCGAGGACTACGCGATCATCGGCGACGAGCAGACCGCCGCCCTGGTCGGTATGGACGGCTCCGTCGACTGGCTGTGTCTGCCCCGTTTCGACTCGCCCGCCTGTTTCGCCCGGCTGCTCGGCGACGAGGACAACGGGCACTGGCGCATCGCTCCCCTGTCCACGCCCGAGGGAACGGCCAGGCGGGCGGGCAAGGACGCGGCCCGGTGCGCGCGGCGGGCGTACCGGGCCGGCACCCTCGTCCTGGACACCGAGTGGGACACCCCGGAGGGGTCCGTACGGGTCACCGATCTGATGCCGCAGCGCGAGCGGGCGCCCGATCTCGTGCGGATCGTCGAGGGCCTCAGCGGCAGCGTCACCGTGCGCAGCACCCTGCGGCTGCGTTTCGACCACGGCTCGATCGTGCCCTGGATGCGCCGTTCCGACGGCCACCGGGTGGCGGTCGCGGGCCCGGACTCGGTGTGGCTGCGCAGCGAGCCCTCGGTGCGAACGTGGGGCGAGCACTACAGCACCCACTCGGAGTTCACCGTCGCGGAGGGCGAGAAGGTCGCGTTCGTGCTGACCTGGCACCCCTCGCACGAGCCGCGCCCGCCGCGGGTCGACCCGTACGAGGCACTCGACAGCAGCGTCGCGGACTGGCGGACCTGGTCGGCACGATGCCGCTACGACGGACCGCACAAGGACGTCGTACTGCGCTCCCTGATCACCCTCAAGGCGCTCACCTACGCGCCCACCGGCGGCATCGTGGCCGCCGCCACCACCTCGCTGCCCGAGGAGCTCGGCGGGGTGCGCAACTGGGACTACCGCTACTGCTGGCTTCGCGACTCCACCCTCACCCTGGGCGCGCTCCTGACGGCCGGTTACCACGAGGAGGCCGAGGCCTGGCGCGACTGGCTGCTGCGCGCGGTCGCGGGCGACCCGGCGGACCTCCAGATCATGTACGGCCTCGCGGGCGAGCGCCGACTGCCGGAGACCGAGCTGCCGTGGCTGCCCGGCTTCGCCGGTTCGGCACCGGTGCGAGTCGGCAACGACGCGGTCAAACAGCTCCAGCTCGACGTCTACGGCGAGGTCATGGACTCGCTGTGGCTGACCCTCGCCTCGGGGCTGCCCGTCAAGCCGCACATGTGGTCGCTGCAGCTCGCCCTCATGAACTTCCTGCGCCTGGTGTGGCGGCAGCCCGACGAGGGACTGTGGGAGGTGCGCGGCGGGCGGCGCCACTTCGTGCACTCCAAGGTGATGGTGTGGGTCGCCGCCGACCGCGCCGTCAGGGTCCTCAATGACAGCCCCACACTGCGCGGCGACATCGGCCGCTGGCGCGCGCTGCGCGACGAGGTGCACCGCGAGGTGTGCGAGAAGGGCTACGACGCCGAGCGGAACACCTTCACGCAGTACTACGGCTCCCGCGAACTGGACGCCGCGACGCTGCTGATCCCCAGGGTGGGCTTCCTGCCGCCGGACGACCCGCGGGTCGTCGGCACCGTGGACGCGGTCCGCGCCGAACTCGGCCACCACGGCTTCCTGCGCCGCTACAGCGTCGACGAGACGACCGTCGACGGGCTCCCCGGCGGCGAGGGGACCTTCCTGGTCTGCTCGTTCTGGCTCGCCGACGCACTGCACATGACGGGCCGGACCGAGGAGGCGCGGGAGCTGTTCGAACGGCTGGTGGGGCTGGTCAACGACGTGGGGCTGCTGTCGGAGGAATACGACCCGGTGGCCGGGCGGCAGCTCGGCAACTTCCCGCAGGCGTTCAGCCACATCGGGCTGGTCAACACCGCCCTCGCCCTGCACGGGTGCGGGACGGCAGGATAGGACCATGGATCTTGGACTGAAGGACCGGGTGTACGTCGTCACCGGGGCCACCCGCGGTCTCGGCAACGCCGCCGCGCGTGAGCTGGTCGCGGACGGGGCGAAGGTGGTGATCACCGGGCGGGACGAGAAGGCCGTCGCCGACGCGGCCGCAGAGCTGGGCCCGGACGCGGTTGGGGTGGCCGTGGACAACGCCGATCCGGAGGGGCCCGGGCGGCTCGTCGCGACGGCCCGGGAGCGCTTCGGGCGGTTCGACGGCATCCTCGTCAGCGTCGGCGGGCCGCCGCCGGGGTTCGTCGCCGACAACACGGACGAGCAGTGGCGCGCCGGCTTCGAGTCGGTGTTCCTCGGCGCGGTACGGCTGGCGCGCACGGCGGCGGCCGAGCTGGAGGCGGGCGGTGTCATCGGCTTCGTGCTGTCCGCGTCCGTGCACGAGCCGATCGCGGGACTGACCGTGTCCAATGGACTGCGGCCCGGTCTTGCCGGGTTCGCCAAGTCGATCGCCGACGAACTGGGACCGCGCGGCATCCGCGTCGTGGGTCTCCTCCCGGCCCGCATCGACACGGACCGCGTCCGCGAGCTGGACGGCCTGTCCGCGGACCCGGTGGCCACCCGCACCGCCCACGAGTCCCGCATCCCGCTGCGCCGCTACGGCACCCCGCAGGAGTTCGGCCGGGCGGCAGCATTCCTCCTGTCCCCGGCGGCGTCCTACCTGACGGGCATCATGCTTCCGGTGGACGGCGGCGCGCTGCACGGGTTCTGAGGGGCGGAGGCCGCGGCGACCGGCGTGAGGGGCTGCGCCCGGCGGGTTCGACTCCGCTCCGCGCACAGACGCCACGACAGCGTCGCTGATCGCGGACGGCGTGATGGGCCGCCGCCGCCCGGTAGGGTTCGACCTCGATCATGCCGCTCGACGGCAGCCGCCGTCGGCAGGCACAGCCACCGGGACCGCCGGCACCGCCGGTCCTGGCGGCTGTGCCTACGTGACGCGCGACGCCCGGCGGGCAGCCGACCACTCGTCAGGGGTGCTCGCTGCGAGCCTGATCACGAACGGTGTGGTCGGCAAACCGCCCACTGGCAGAGGCGGGTCGGCAGAGGCGGGCCTCCGGCCTGGGTTCGGCAGCAGCGGAAACAGGCGCAGCCGAACGGGCTCTCGCCGGGCGCCGCTGGGTTGCTTCCGTCCGGTGGGCGGGTGCGCACGGCGACCACATGGCCGACCGGTCGCCGCAGACACCGGCACACCGCAACCCCTCAAGGGGCGCGGGGAACTGCGCGCTCAGCCACGAGGCACCCGCAGCCGAACGGGTTCAGGGGCGCGGCCCCGCAGTGGTGGCAGCCGCCCGCCGCCGGGCGATGCGTCAGCTGACCCTCTCCGCCCGGTGGCGGACGCCGCGCAGGCGGACCTCGGTCGGGAGGGCGGCCAGGGCTGCCGAGTTCTTCGCGTGGGTCAGGGCCTCGGCCGTCAGGGTGGACAGGGCCGAGCCGGGGTCCACATGGGGTTCGACCTGGAGGCTGACGCGGACCTCGGGCGCGGTGCTCCGGCCGTGGAGGTGGACCTGGGCATGGGCCACGCCCTCCAGGGTGCTCGCCTCGGCCGCCAGGACGCTCTCCAGCGCCCGCCCGCGCAGCAGCGCGCCCTCGCCGTCGCCGGTGTCGACCAGGATCTCGGCCAGGCGGCGCCGTCGTAGCACAGCGGTCAGCCACCACAGGGTGAACAGGAGGGCGAGGGCGAGCGAGGCGATGACGGTCGGCCACCACCAGGACGAGTTCACCCAGCGGGTCCGTTCGGAGTCGCTGAGCAGGACGTCGTGGGGGCTGTCGTGGATCCACCACGACGGCACGGGCGCGCCCAGACCCACGCCCAGGACATCGGCGCCGACGGCCAGGAGACCGAGGCCCACCAGGCCGATCAGCACCCGGTTCACGGTCCTCAGCACCGTACTCACCCCTTCCGGCCGGGACGGACGACATGGAGGGTCAGGGCGGGCGGCCGGACCAGGCCCAGGCCGCTGATCGCCGCCGTGAGCGTCGTGTCCAGGTCACCGCGGACGTCCTCCAGCGGACGGAAGTGGGCGACCGCCCGGACATCCGCCCGGCCTCGGTGCATCTTGACCCGCACCGACTGGACGCCCGAGACCTCCATGGCCCGGTCGCGCAGCACCAGCGCCGCCGCGGCGCGCTGCAGCCCGGCCCGGACGTCGGGGTGGGTGCGGCGCATCGGCAGGATGTCGCGCAGTCCCGGTGTCACGGCGAGGACGACCAGCCACAGGCCGAGCACGGCGGCCACCCCGGCGCCGACCAGCACCCAGGTGTCGTCGAGAGGCCTCTCTGCGAGCTGGCGGGCGAGATCGCGGCGCCAGACCAGCGGGGCGGGCTTGTGGGCGCGCACGGCGGCGACGTCGTAGAGCAGGACCCCGGCGAGGAGGGCGAGCAGCAGCGCGACGATGCCCGCCGGGACGCGGCGGGCGGACCAGAAGCGGTGGTCGTGAGCGGACGTCGCGGTGGGCGCCTCGTCCTCGGCCGGCGGTTTGTCGAGGACCGGGAGGCGCTGTGTGGTGCCCTCGGAGCCCTGGGGCTCGCTCATCGCGTCCTCCCCTGTGCCACGCCGTGTTCCGGTACCAGATGCAGCCGCTCCACCTGGACGGCGACCTCCGCCACCTCCATGCCCACCAAGGCGCCTACCCGCTGGGCCACGTGCCGACGCACCGCCGCGCTGCGGGCGCCGATGTCGCACGGGTACTCGAGCTCCAGATGGAGTCGGACCCGGGCGGTGTCCTGGTGCACCACGACTTCGGCGTGCGGCGGGCCGGCCTCCGGGGGCAGCGGGCCCAGCACCTCACGGGCCGCCTGCGCGGCGACCTTCACGACAACGCGGTCGGCGATCCGTGTGGCGCCGCGGTCGCCGGGCGGGATCAGCGGCGAGCGTCTGCGGGGCCGCGCCGCCCCGCCGGTCGTGACGGTCACCGCCGCCGGTCGTCGCGGCTGCGGAAGAGGTCACCGAGGTCGAGGCCGCCCTCCAGGAACCGGCCCACCACGAAGCCGACGGCGCCGAGGGCGGCCACCAGCAGAAAGGCGGCGAACCCGCCGAAGTACCCGGCGAAACCGAGCGCCATCCCGGCGATCATGCCGACCACGGCCAAGCTCATGCTGCGCTCCTCACCTCACGGACGGTTCACTGGATCCGGGGCTCCTGCTCCTCTTCTTCTTCCTCCGGAAGCTTCACATCACTCACCGCGATGTTGACTTCCACGACCTCCAGCCCCGTCATGCGCTCGACGGCGGAGACCACGTTCTCCCGCACGGCCCGCGCCACGTCCGAGATGGACACGCCGTAGTCGACGACGATCTCCAGATCGAGCGCCGTCTGCACCTCCCCGACCTCGGCCTTCACACCCCGGGCGACGGACTTGGAGGCGCCCGGCACCCGCTCCCGTACGGCCCCGAAGGTGCGGGACAGACCGCTGCCCATGGTGTGCACACCGACCACGTCCCGGGCGGCCATCCCCGCGATCTTCTCCACCACACCGTCGGCGATGGTGGTGCGCCCCCGGCTCGCCGGGTCCCCGCCACCCCGTCGTGTCACCGGCTTGCGCATCGACGGGGTCTCCGCCACGTCCCTCCCAGCCTCTGGATTCGCCGTCCGGCTCCGCTCCGTCATCTCGCTCATCGCCGTACGTCCCTTCCGGTCGTCGTCCTTCGACCACCGTAAGTGCGCAGGCGCGCTCGCGCGCAGGAATGCGGCAGGCTGGAGCAATGACGACGGAGCGGTGGGCGCGGACGGTCCGGGGGCAGCTCGGGCTCGGCAGACTGCTGGCGCTGGGCGGCCCGCGCGACGGCGCGTGGATCACGGAGGACGCGGCGCGGGACGCGCTCCGGCGCGCTGCGGCGGACGTGGTGGGGGTACGGCTGGACGCGCTGCGCATCACCCTGGCCGACCCGGAGGACACCCACGATCCGGTCGTACCGGCACCGCCGAGCGCCCTGCCGCCGGGTCCGCTGCGGGTGACGGCGGACTTCGCGGCGATCGCCGTGACCGCCGCGGGCGCCATGGGCGGGCAGCCGCTGCCGGTGGTGGCGGCCCGGCTGCGGGCGGCCCTCGCGGGTGCGTCGGAGTGGGTGGGACTGGCGGTGGCGGAGGTGGATCTGCGGGTGACCGATCTGCTGGACGAGGAGACGCCCCGCGACGACACACCGGGGAGCGGCATGTCGGAGGCGGACACTTCGGCCGTACGGGTGAGGCAGGCGCCGGAGGCCGACTCGACCGATCCCGACGAGGTGCGGGCGGCCGAGGCGGCCCTCTCCGTGCCGGGCGTGGCACGACTGACGAACGCACTCGGCGGCCTCGGCGGCCACCCGGTGCACATCGAGCGGCACCCGGCCGACGCGAACGCCCTGCCACGCCGCCATGCACGCGTGGAGATCACGGTGACCACGGACGCCCGGGCCGTGGAGGTGGCCCGGGCGGTCCGCTCGGCGGTGGGCGGGGCACTCCACGACGCGCCGACGGTGGCGGTGCTGGTGACGGGGGTCGAGGAACCAGAGATCTGAGGCGGGTCTACAGCAGATCCAAGACGTGCGGCGAGCGGCTACCGAACACTTGCCCAGTGCTCCATCCTTCAGGGTGGAGGTGTAGGGCATCCTCGCCCTGGCGGCCCCGAGGGGCGCAGAGTCATGCCATGATCGCCTTGTCCGGCAACGTAGTTGTCGGACCTACCGCCGGACGGGCGGAAAGTCAGGCCTGTGGAGGTCTGGTAAGACCGGTCCTCACCGACCGGCACGGACCCGTGAAGCAGGAACCCAGGGTGGTACCGCGAAGCGGTACGGACCGGGATCTCCAGTCCTCGGGCTGGAGAGGACGTCAATCGCCCAGTCCCGCCAGGTCGCGGAGGCGGCGGGCCTGGGCTGCTCGTTCGGCGGCCCGCTGGTCGTCGTAGGAGCGGGTCTGGGCGCCGCGCAGCAGGGCCTTCGTCTCGATCACCGCGTCTCGGGGCGCGGCGAGCAGGGCGGCTGCCAGCTCGCGTACGGTGTCGTCGAGCTGGTCGGCGGGCACGGCGATGTTGGCGAGGCCGGTGGTCACGGCTTCCTCGGCGCCGATGAAACGGCCGGTCGCGCAGATCTCCAGCGCGCGGGCGTAGCCGACGAGGCCGACCAGCGGATGCGTACCGGTGAGGTCCGGCACCAGGCCGAGGGCGGTCTCGCGCATGGCGAACTGCACGTCGCCGGCGACGACCCGCAGATCGCAGGCGAGGGCGAGCTGGAAACCCGCCCCGATGGCATGCCCCTGTACGGCGGCGACGGACACGAGGTCATTGCGCCGCCACCAGGTGAACGCCTCCTGGAACCCGGCGATGGCCGCGTCCAGCGCGGCGTCGTCACGGCGTGCCAAGTCGATGAACGTCGGCTCGCCGTCGATCCCCTCGGGGGTGAACATGCGCCGGTCCAGCCCCGCGGAGAAGGACTTGCCCTCGCCGCGCAGCACAACCACCCGCACCGAGCCCGACAGCAATTGTCCGGCCTCCGCGAGCGCCCGCCACATGGCAGGTGTCTGCGCGTTGCGCTTGGCAGGATCGGCCAGCGTCACCGTGGCGAGCGCGTCGTCGACGGTGAGCCGTACGCCGTCCTTGTCGAGCAGGGGAGCGAGGTCCTTCGCGGGCGAAGCCATGGAGCGCCTCCGGTGGGTGCGGTCGTCCGGGGTGCCGCGCCGCAACGGCGGACATCCCTATGTGACTGCACAGTAACCACCCGGCCGATCGGACGAACGACCGGGTGGCCACCATCGAAGCCATGGAGCCGTAGAGCCGCCGAGGCTCAGGCCGTTGCGGCCTTCTTGCCCCGGGTCGCCCCGCCACGCCCACGCAGCGTGACGCCCGACTCGCTGAGCATCCGGTGTACGAAGCCATACGAGCGGCCGGTTTCCTCGGCCAGTGCCCGGATGCTCGCACCGGAGTCGTACTTCTTCTTCAGGTCTGCCGCGAGCTTGTCGCGCGCGGCGCCGGTCACCCGGCTGCCCTTCTTCAGAGTCTCGGCCACCCGTGCCTCCTCATGGGAAGTGCGCTCTGGTCCCCTCATGATCACCCCTCTGGGCCTTCATGGCCACCCATTCGGCAAGGTCCGTGAGACAAGGTTGTGACGACAGGAGCGCGTCCCCACATCCGGAATTGCCCATTCCGCACCGCGCCGTCCGCATCCTCGAACCGGATCTTCCGTGAAATGGCAGGTCAGAGACACGCCACCATCCCCATATTGTCGACAAAGCGATAGACCGCAGATTGGATGCAGAACACAATCGGGTACGAGGAGATCTCACACAGATGATGGATCACCGCTGGGTCGAATGATCCATACGCGGGCGATCGCACGTTCGAGCAAACGGCCCTGACGTTGCGGAACGTCAGGGCCGTGCGACATCGGGTGAGAAAAGCGGGGGTGAGAACAGCGGAACGCCCCGGCCGAGCCGGACCCCTTGGGGTCGGGCCATTCGGGCCGGGACGGTCGGGTCGGGCGGTCGGGCTGGGGCGCGTCAGGCGAGGGCGACCAGGTCGGCGTAGTCCGAGCCCCACAGGTCCTCGACGCCGTCGGGCAGCAGGATGATCCGCTCCGGCTGGAGCGCCTCTACGGCGCCCTCGTCGTGGGTGACGAGGACGACCGCGCCCTTGTAGGTACGCAGCGCGCCGAGGATCTCCTCGCGGCTGGCCGGGTCGAGGTTGTTGGTGGGCTCGTCGAGCAGGAGGACGTTCGCCGAGGAGACGACCAGGGTCGCGAGGGCGAGACGGGTCTTCTCGCCGCCGGAGAGGACCCCGGCGGGCTTGTCGACGTCGTCGCCGGAGAACAGGAACGAGCCGAGCACCTTGCGGACCTCGACGAGGTCCATGTCGGGGGCGGCCGAGCGCATGTTCTCCAGGACCGTGCGGTCGGGGTCCAGGGTCTCGTGCTCCTGCGCGTAGTAGCCGAGCTTGAGGCCGTGGCCGGGGACGACCATGCCGGTGTCGGGCTGCTCGACGGCGGCGAGCAGCCGCAGCAGGGTCGTCTTGCCCGCGCCGTTGAGCCCGAGGATGACGACCCGTGAGCCCTTGTCGATGGCCAGGTCGACGTCGGTGAAGATCTCCAGGGAGCCGTACGACTTCGACAGGCCCTCCGCCATCAGCGGGGTCCTGCCGCAGGACGCCGGTTCCGGGAAGCGGAGCTTGGCGACCTTGTCGGACTGGCGGACGGCCTCCAGGCCCGCGAGCAGCTTGTCGGCGCGGCGGGCCATGTTCTGCGCGGCGACCGTCTTGGTGGCCTTGGCGCGCATCTTGTCGGCCTGCGAATGGAGCGCGGCGGCCTTCTTCTCGGCGTTCTGCCGCTCCCGCTTGCGGCGCTTCTCGTCGGCCTCGCGCTGCTGCTGGTACAGCTTCCAGCCCATGTTGTAGACGTCGATGGTGGCGCGGTTGGCGTCCAGGTAGAACACCTTGTTGACAACCGTGTCGACCAGGTCGACGTCGTGCGAGATGACGATGAAGCCGCCGCGGTAGGTCTTCAGATAGTCGCGCAGCCAGACGATCGAGTCGGCGTCGAGGTGGTTGGTGGGCTCGTCGAGCAGCAGGGTGTCCGCGTCGGAGAACAGGATGCGGGCCAGCTCGATACGGCGGCGCTGACCGCCGGAGAGCGTGTGCAGGGGCTGGCCGAGCACCCGGTCGGGCAGGTTGAGCGCGGCGGCGATGGTGGCGGCCTCGGCCTCGGCGGAGTAACCGCCCTTGGTGAGGAACTCCGTCTCCTGGCGCTCGTACTGCTTCATCGCCTTCTCGCGGGTGGCGCCCTTGCCGTTGGCGATGCGCTGCTCGTTCTCGCGCATCTTGCGGATGAGGACGTCGAGGCCGCGGGCGGACAGGACACGGTCGCGGGCGAGGACGTCGAGGTCGCCGGTGCGCGGGTCCTGGGGCAGATAGCCGACCTCGCCGGAGCGGGTGACGGTGCCCGCGGCGGGGATGCCCTGGCCGGCCAGGACCTTGGTGAGGGTGGTCTTGCCGGCGCCGTTGCGGCCGACCAGGCCGATGCGGTCGCCCTTGGCGACACGGAAGGTGGCGGACTCGATGAGGATGCGGGCACCGGCGCGCAGCTCGATACCGGAGGCGGAGATCACGGACAGACTCCAGAGCGGGGTCGGAGGGCGGGGTGGGCGGCTGAGGACGTTCCCGCCGTCTAATGCGCGAGGAGAATGGCCATGAGGCAAGTCTAACGGGGCGGCGCAACCGCATTTCCGGGGCCTTGGGGCCGCTGTCCGGGCAGGGCGTTGTCAGTGGTGGCTGCCATGCTGGACGGCAGGTGGAGGTCCGTCCGGGAGTGATCCAGGAGTGATCTGGCGGTCGGGCAGCCATCCGGAAAGTGATGCGTCAGTCATTCAGCGGAGGAGTGATCGGCATGGCAGGCACCGGCGGCGGGCGGCCCAGCGTCTTTCCCACGCTGCTCTACACGGACGCGAAGGCGGCGGTCGAACAGCTCACACAGGCCCTGGGCTTCGAGCAGCTCTCGTTCTACGAGGGCGAGGACGGCACGGTCCTGCACGCGGAGCTGACGCAGGGCAACGGGGCGGTGATGGTCGGCTCCAAGGGGCGCGGCGGTGTGTTCGACACGGCGATGAAGAACGCGGGCACCACCGGGGTGTACATCGTGGTGGACGACGTCGACGCGCACCACCGGCACGCCGTGGAGCACGGCGCGGAGATCCTGCTGCCCCCGACGGACCAGGACTACGGCGGGCGGGACTACATGGCCCGGGACCTCGAGGGCAACATCTGGAGCTTCGGCACGTACGCACCCGAGATACCCGGGACGGCCGGGTGACCCGCGCGGCACCGGCCGGCCGCGTGGGCGTGGGCGGGGAGCCGGGTCAGCTCCCGCCGGTGTGGACCTGGAAGGCGGCCCGGCGCACGGCCTTGGCGAGGGCAGGGTCGGGATGCGCGGCAGCGAGCGCTACGAGGACCTGCACGGTGCGCGGATGGCCGACCGCGCGGACCTCGTCGAGCAACTGAGGCACGGTGGGCTGGACCGCCGACTCCAGATGGCGCACCAGCATCGGGGCCTCGCCGTGGTCGGTGACGGCGGCGGCGGTGTCGACCCACAGCCAGGTGGCCTCGTCCCGGGTGAGCACCTCGTGGGCGTCCTCGGGGTCGACGCCGTCGTGCTCCGCGAGCCACAGCAGGGCGTACGGGCGCAGCGCCGGATCGTCGACGACGGCGCGTACGTCGGGTTCGGCGGGGGCTCCCACGACTCGCAGCGCCTCGAAGGCGAGGCCGCGCAGCAGGGCGTCCTCGCCGCGGGCGGCGCCGAGCAGTTCGGTGACGGCGCTGCCGACGGGGCGGGCGGCGAGCCAGGCGCGGTACTCGGCGCGGGCCGCGTTGGGGCGCAGCTGGGCGCAGCCGCGCAGCATGCCGTCGGCGGCCTGCTCGATGTTGCCGGCCGGGCTCTGCGCGGCGACGCAGATCTGCTCCAGCTTGACCCAGACCGCCCAGCTGCCGAGCGGGGTGAGGGTGGCCTGTCCGTCGCCGTAGGTGAGGGCGCCGACGGAGGCGAGGGCGCGCAGGGCCCAGTCGAGCAGCGGCGCGAGCGGGGCGGCGTCGGCGGGGTCGGGTTCGGCACCGGGCAGTACGGGGGCGGTGGCGACGAGCGTGGGAGCGAAGGGGGTGGGAGCGGGGCCGTAGGCGACCTCGCAGCGTTCGGTGCGCAGTTCGGTGACACGCTGCTGGAGGAGGTCGAGGAGCTGGTCCTGGGGTACGGGGCCGGCGGACAGCTGGAGAAAGGAGAGCACCTGGGGCATGGCCGAGACGACGTCGGCGACGGCGGAGTGGTCGTGGTGCCCGGGCTCCGGGTCGGCGAGGGACCAGGCGTCGAACAGGGCGACCCAGCCGCGCAGTACGGCGCTGTCGTCACGGTCCCAGGCGCGCAGCCGCCAGCCGGGGCGGGCGCTGTCGCCGTGCACCTCGACAAGTCCGGCGAGACGGGCGTTGTCCCACTCGGCGCGGACCTGAGCGATCGTCAGTCCCAGTGCATCGGCCGCGCGTTCGGCGGTGGCGTCGGAGAGAGTGGCCTTGCCGTCGGAGCGTGCGCCGCGCCGGCCGGGACCGAGTTCGGTGTCCGCCCAACGGGCGACACGGGCCGCCCCGGCCAGGCCGGAGCGCGCCATTCTGGCCAGTTCCGCGGGTGCCGGTGTGCCCTCCGGGGGGCGCGGGGCGGGGCGTCGTGGACGCCGCTGGTTCACAGCTGTGGGGGTGGCGGCCAGGGGTCGCTGGCGGACGAGTCGAAGCCTGGAGTCGCGCGGGATACGGGACGTCACGTGTGCAGTCTTCCGGTTGACGGTCCGAAAACCCAAACGGAATGCCACGGCGTGCTGAGGGGCGGTCCGACAGCTGGGTTTCCGCCCGGGTGAGGGGGTGTGAACGGGCCAGTGGTACGCATCGAAACGGAATGGCGGAAACCGGTTGCCGGTACGAGGGTTTCGCCCCCGCCGCCCCTTCCCGTCCCGTCACGGGGGCTCCGCCCCCGTCCCCCCGCTCCTCAAACGCCGGAGAGGCTGAATCAGCCCGTCCGGCGTTTGAGGACAAGGGGGGTCTGGGGGCGCAGCCCCCAGGGACGGGAACGGGAAGGGGCGGCGGGGGCGAGAACCCGGGCTCACATCAACGGAGTGAGGAAGCGGCGCAGGGACTCCTCGTAGGCGGCGGGGTCGGCGTTCCACATGGCGTTGTGCGGCGCGTCCGGGACGGGCTGGAGGGCGATCAGGTCGGGCCGGGCGGCAGCCAGTCGGCGGGAGGGCTCCCAGGGCGCGACCTTGTCACCAGGCCCATGGAAGATCAGCGTCGGCACCGTGAGGCGGGCGGGGGCCGCGGCAGGCAGACCCGTGCGCCCCTGCGCGGCTCGCACCGCCAGCGGCAGCAGAGGGGCCGGAGTGTGCCGGGCGGCGGCAAGCGCACGCAGGGTGGTCTCCCAGCTGAGCACCGGCGAGTCGAGCACCAGCCCGCGGATCCGGTCGCGCACGGCGGACCGGTCGGCGGCGCGCAGCGCCATGGTGGCGCCGGTCGACCAGCCGAGCAGGACGACGCTCTTCGCCCCGTACCGCACGGCGTAACGGATCGCCGCGTCCAGGTCGCGCCACTCGGTCTCGCCGAGGTGGCTGAGACCGTCGGTGGGGCGGGGTGCGCCGGGGTCGCCGCGGTAGGCGAGGGCGAGCACGGGGACGTGGCGGCGGTTCAGGAACCCCATGACGTTCATGGCGTGCTCACGGGTGGTGCCGAGCCCGTGCACGGCGATCACCCAGATGTCCCGCACGCCGGGCACGAACCAGGCGGGCAGCTCGCCGAGTTCGCCGGGGATGTCGACGTCGGTGTGTTCGAGGCCGAGGGCGGCGCCGGGGTCGCCGACGTGGATGTTGGGGGTGAACCAGACCTTGTCGCCCGGCGCGAGCGTGCCGTGCGTGACGCGTTCCAGTCGCCGTACGACGTTGTCGGCGTCGTGCGGTGCCGATTCCAGGACGCCTCCGACGACGGCGTGGGCGCCGTTGCCGGCCAGCCCGTAGGTGCCGGGGCGCAGCGAGGCCAGGTCCCGGGTGAGGGTGATGTGGCCCGCGGCGGTGCCGTGCACGGTGAGCCGGGGTTCGGTGGGCAGGGGCCGGCCGGGGACCGCCTTGAGCGCGGCATCGCTGGCGAGCCGTCCTATGGCGATCCCGGCCGCACCGGCCGCCAGAGCCGCGGTGGCGGCAGCGGCCGCCGCTGTGACAGTGCGCACCCGTCCAGTGTCGTGGCGGATCCGGCACCGGGCCAGTGGGAGGCCGGGATGGGGTGACGGACGGATCCGGGGCCTCTGGCAGCTCTGACAGGCATGCCGGAGGCGGGCCGGCACGTCACGGCCGTCGTTGGCCGTAGCTCCGCAGCTTGTCGCCGACCTCCGCCACCTGCTCCTCCGTCAGCAGGGCCGGGCTCCGGCCCGGGACCGAGGAGGCCGTCAGCCAGAGGCGGCACATCCACTCCAGCTGGGCGGTGCGGTCGTAGGCCTGGGCGAGGGTGGTGCCGTAGGTGATGGTGCCGTGGTTGCGCAGGAGGCAGCCGGTGCGGCCGGTGAGGGCGCGGAGCATGTTGTCGGCCAGTTCCGCCGTGCCGTAGGTCGCGTACGGGGCGACCCGGACGGGGCCGCCGAGGGCCGCGGTCATGTAGTGGATCAGGGGGAGCTCGTCGACGAGCGTCGAGACCGCCGTCGCGTGCACCGCGTGGGTGTGCACCACCGCGCCGGCGTCAGTGCTGCCGTAGACCGCCAGATGCATCGGCAGTTCGCTGGTGGGAACCAGCGTGCCCAGCACCTGCCGGCCGGTGAGGTCGGTGGCGGTGATATCGGACGGTTTCAGCCGGTCGTAGGGCACCCCCGAGGGCGTGACCAGTACGATGTCTCCGACCCGTACGGAGACATTGCCCGAGGTGCCCACGACGAGGCCGTCGGACACCGTGCGGCGGGCCGTCGCGAGCAGGTCCTCCCAGGCTCGCGCCAGTGCCCGGTCCGCATCGTCCGCCTCGTCCGTCACGCCCTGTGGGTTCCGGCGGTCGTTCCTGTGATCAGCCATGACGTGATCCTGCCCGGGTGAGAAAAGTCTCTTCAACAGGGTCCGAGTGGCTGGTTTCGTCCGCTCCCGGCCCTTGGTCAAGCGGCGTCTGGGCCGTCGATCCGTAACAGGGGAACGGCCCGCACCTTTGGACACCAGGAAGCCCGCCTCAGTTCACCTTCCGTTCACCCAGGTTACATACGTTCGCCCAACCAATGACTTCGAGCGATTGCCTGGGTAAATGGAAAACTTCTCGCTGATTCTCGCGATTGTGGTGGCGACCGCACTTGCGTTCGATTTCACGAACGGTTTCCACGACACCGCCAACGCGATGGCCACCACCATCTCGACCGGTGCACTCAAGCCCAAGGTCGCGGTCGGCATGTCCGCCGTGCTGAACCTTGCAGGCGCCTTCCTCTCCGTGGAGGTCGCCAACACGATCTCCAAGGGCCTCGTCGACGAGACAGGCATCCGTCCCGAGGTCATCTTCGCCGCCCTGACCGGCGCGATCCTCTGGAACCTGGTGACCTGGCTGGTGGGGCTGCCCTCCAGCTCCTCGCACGCCCTGATGGGCGGCCTGATCGGCGCCACCATCGCCTCCGCCGGTACCGGCGCGGTGCACGGCGACATCCTTGTCACCAAGGTGCTGCTCCCGGCCGTCGCCGCCCCGCTGGTCGCGGGCATCGCAGCGATGGTCGCGACCCGGCTGTCGTACACCGTCTCCGGCAAGGCGGACGACAAGGCCTCGGCCAAGGGCTACCGCGCGGGCCAGATCGCCTCGGCGGGCCTGGTGTCCCTCGCCCACGGCACGAACGACGCCCAGAAGACGATGGGCATCATCACCCTCGCCCTGGTCTCCGGCGGCGTCGTGGCACCCGACTCCGACCCTCCCACCTGGGTGATCCTCTCGGCCGGCACGGCCATCGCGCTCGGCACCTACCTCGGCGGCTGGCGCATCATCCGCACCATGGGCAAGGGCCTCACCGACCTCCAGCCGCGGCAGGGCTTCGCCGCCCAGACCAGCGCGGCCACGGCCATCCTCGCCTCCTCCCACCTGGGCTTCTCGCTCTCCACCACGCATGTCGTCTCCGGCTCGGTGATGGGCGCGGGCCTCGGCCGCAAGGGCGGCGTGGTCCGCTGGTCCACCGCCACGCAGATGATGATCGCCTGGGTGCTGACGCTCCCGGCCGCCGCCGTGGTCGGCGCGGGCGCCGAGTCCGTCATGGACCTCGGTGACTGGGGCACGGCCGTCGTCGCCGCCTTCCTGATCGCCGCCAGCGTGGCGATCTATCGGGTCTCCCGCCGTCAGGTGATCGACCACACCAACGTCAACGACCACGAGGCCCCGGCGGAGGTGCTGACCCCCACGGCCCCCGCGGCGTCCACGCCTCAGGGCGCCCCCGAGGCCCAGCCCGTCGCGCCGGTGCTGCCCGCCGTCACCCCGCTCCCGGCGGTCGCGGTGACCGAGGACCTCACGGCCACGATCCCCGCCCCGGCTCCCTCCCCGGCCCCGGCCGTGCTGCCCACCATCGCCTCGGCGCCCATCGCAGACCAGACGGCCCCGCCGGCCGCCGCCGTCTGAGCCCCGCCCCCCGAACTCTCGGTCAAGAAGGAATCACCATGAAGATCGACTGGGCGGCCCTCGGCTCCGTCTTCGGCGTCAGCCTCGTGGTCACCGTGGCCCTCGTCGGCCTGTTCACCCTCGGTGTCGCGGGCCTGTCGCGCCGCGAACGCGCCACGGCCGAAGGCGGTTCGGCCGCCCTCGCCACCACCGCGGCATACCTCTGCTTCGCCGCCTGCGCCGCCGCGGTGGCGTACGGCATCAATCTGATCATGGCCAAGGGCTGACACAGGCCCGCCGGCGACGGTGTGGGGTGCGGGACGGAACGACCGTCCCGCACCCCACACGCGTGTGCCCGAGCAGCCCCGGGGACACCCGAAAACCCCGGATGTGGGGCTCCCCACACTCTTCCGTCCCTGGTCAGCGGCAGGTTGACGGCCCTTCGGGCCCCGTGGTGGACTTCCGGGGCCATGTACGGCGGCAAGGAGAGGAAGCCGGTGCGAGTCCGGCGCGGTCCCGCCACTGTCACCGGGGTAGCAATCCCCGGGAGCCAGGAACTCTCACCGCCGGTCTCGTCGAACCAGGGCGTGGACACCCTGAGTGAGGACATATCGCCATGCTCGGCTGCCGTTCGAGGTCACGTCACAGGTCTCCCGGGTCCGTCGGGTCCGGGACCTCAGTCGGATCCGTCAGGTCCCATAAGTCGCTGACCCGCCGCTCGGCCGGCTGAGCCGGTGGGTGCCGATCGCGTCTTCGCGTACGGCGCCACCGCCGGCCTCCTCGGTGATCTGCTCCTCGGCGATCCGCGCCGCGGGCATCCGGTCGCCGTGTTCGGGCTGGCCTCGGCCGCCGTGGAACAGGTGCTGTGGCACGACCACCGGGCATGGGGCGCGCTGCACACCGCCGTGTGCGCCGGTGGCGCCGTGGCGCTCGGGGCCGTGGCCGCACGCGCCGTACGCCCCTCCCCCGCCGCCTCCCTCGCCCTGACCGCCGCCGCCACCTGGGCGGTCGTCGGCGGAACGTCGCTGGTGCGCGAGGCCAGAGCCGTCGGAGCGGCGCTGGAGGCCGGGGACATCGAGGCCGCGCGGGAACGGCTGCCGCATCTGTGCGGCCGCGACCCGCAGGCACTCGACGCCGACGGGATCGCCCGCGCGGTGGTGGAGTCGGTCGCCGAGAACACCTCCGACGCCGTCGTCGGCGCGCTGGTGTGGGGGGCCGTCGGCGGGGTGCCGGGGCTGCTCGGGTTCCGCGCCGTCAACACCCTCGACGCCATGGTGGGCCACAAGTCGCCGCGCCTCAGACGCTTCGGCTGGGCCTCCGCACGCCTCGACGACATCGCCGGCTGGCCGGGGGCACGCCTCACCGCCGTACTCGCCGCGCTCGCCGGGGACGATCCGCGCGGCGCCGTGGCCGCCTGGCGCACCGACGCCGGACGGCATCCCAGCCCCAACGCCGGTCCTGTGGAGGCGTCGTTCGCGGGCGCCCTCGGGGTGCGGCTCGGCGGCACGCTCTCCTACGGCGGCCGGGTCGAGCACCGGCCCGTCCTCAACGGCGGCCGGGGACGCGCGGTGCGGGTCTCCGACATCGAGCGGGCCGTACGGCTGTCCCGGCGCGTCGGCGCGCTGGCGCTCGGCGTCGCGGTCGTGGGGCGGGCCGTCGTCGGGCGGGCCATCGCGGCACGGACGGTCGCCGGACGGACCGTCACTGGAGGGGCCGTCGCCGGGCGGGTGCTCACCGGGGGGTTCACCGCTCGTAGCAGGAGGGGAAAGGGATCATGAGCGGAGGGCTTCTGGTCGCCGGTACCACCTCCGACGCCGGCAAGAGCGTCGTGACGGCGGGCATCTGCCGCTGGCTGGTGCGGCAGGGCGTCAAGGTCGCGCCGTTCAAGGCGCAGAACATGTCCCTGAACTCGTTCGTCACCCGCGAGGGCGCCGAGATCGGCCGGGCGCAGGCCATGCAGGCCCAGGCCTGCCGTGTCGAGCCGACCGCGCTGATGAACCCCGTGCTGCTCAAGCCGGGCGGCGAGCAGAGCAGCCAGGTCGTGCTGCTGGGCAGACCGGTGGGCGAGCTGAGCGCACGCCGCTACCACGGCGGGCGGCAGCAGAAGTTGCTGGGCACGGTGCTGGACTGCCTGACGGAGCTGCGGGGTTCGTACGACGCGGTGATCTGCGAGGGTGCCGGGAGTCCCGCGGAGATCAATCTGCGGCGGACCGACATCGTCAACATGGGGATCGCCCGGAACGCCCGGCTGCCGGTGCTCGTCGTCGGCGACATCGACCGCGGCGGCGTCTTCGCCTCCTTCTTCGGCACGGTCGCTCTGCTGTCCCGTGAGGACCAGGCGCTGGTGAGCGGGTTCCTGGTGAACAAGTTCCGCGGCGACGTGTCGCTGCTGGAGCCCGGCCTCGACATGCTGCACGGGCTGACCGGTCGGCGGACGTACGGCGTGCTGCCGTTCCGGCACGGGCTCGGCATCGACGAGGAGGACGGGCTCCGCGTTTCTCTGCGGGGCACGGTGCGCGAGTCGGCGGTCGCCCCGCCGGTCGGCGACGAGGTGCTGCGGGTCGCGGTGTGCGCGGTGCCGCTGATGTCCAACTTCACGGACGTGGACGCGCTGGCCGCCGAACCGGGCGTCGTCGTACGGTTCGTGGACCGGCCGGAGGAACTGGCCGACGCCGACCTCGTGGTGATCCCCGGCACTCGGGGAACCGTGCGTGCCCTGGCGTGGCTGCGGGAGCGCGGGCTCGCGCGTGCCATCGCAGAGCGGGTCCGGGAGGGCCGTCCGGTGCTCGGGGTGTGCGGCGGATATCAGATCCTCGGCGAGTCCATCGAGGACGACGTGGAGAGCCGGTCGGGCCGGGTCGACGGGCTCGGTGTGCTGCCGGTGCGGGTGCGGTTCGCCCGAGAGAAGACCCTCACCCGCCCGGTGGGCCGGGCCCTCGGCGAGCGGGTCGAGGGGTACGAGATCCATCACGGTGTCGCCGAGGTCCTCGGCGGGGACGGCTTCCTCCACGACAACGAGGGCGGCGCCCTGGACGGCTGCCGGGTCGGCGCGACCTGGGGCACGCACTGGCACGGCTCACTGGAGTCGGACGGCTTCCGGCGGGCGTTCCTGCGCGAGGTGGCGGCAGCTGCGGGCCGCCGTTTCGTGCCCGCCGACGGCACGTCGTTCGCCGCGCTGCGTGAGGAACAGCTCGACCGGCTCGGCGATCTGATCGAACAGCACACGGACACGGACGCGTTGTGGCGGCTCATCGAGTCCGGCGCACCGCAAGGACTGCCTTTCATTCCCCCGGGAGCGCCCGCATGAGCACAGTGTTGTTGTTGTCGACCGCCGACACCGATCTGCTGGCGGCGCGTGCCTCCGGCGCCTCCTATCTGATCGGCAACCCGACCCGCATGGACGTCGCCGCGGAACTGCCGCGGCTGATCGAGGGCGCGGACCTCGCGGTCGTACGGCTGCTCGGCGGCAAGCGGGCCTGGGAGGACGGGCTCGCCGCGCTCAAGGCCGCGGGGATCCCGACCGTGCTGCTGGGCGGCGAGACGGTGCCGGACGCCGAGCTGATGGCGGAGTCGTCGGTGCCCGCGGGCGTGGTGGCGGAGGCGCTGCGCTATCTCGTCGAGGGCGGCCCCGCCAACCTCACCGAGCTGGCCCGGTTCCTGTCCGACACGGTCCTGCTGACCGGCGAGGGATTCGAGGAGCCGCGGCGGATGCCCGAGTACGGCGTCCACGGGACCCCCGCCGAGGCGGCGGACCGTCCGACGGTCGGCGTCCTCTTCTACCGGGCGCACGAACTGAGCGGCAACACCGGCTTCGTGGACACGCTGTGCGAGGCGATCGAGGCACGGGGTGCGGGCGCCCTTGCGGTGTACTGCGGTTCGCTGCGGGGCGCGGACGCCGGGCTGTACGAGCTGCTGGGGCGGGCCGATGTGCTGGTCGCCACCGTCCTCGCGGCGGGCGGCACGCATGCCTCCCCCGCCTCCGCGGGCGGGGACGAGGAGGCGTGGGACGTGGGGGCGCTCGCCGATCTCGACATCCCGGTGCTCCAGGGGCTGTGTCTGACCTCCTCGCGCGCCGTCTGGGAGGAGTCGGCCGCCGCCCTCTCCCCCATGGACGCGGCGATGCAGGTCGCCATCCCCGAGTTCGACGGGCGGCTCGTCACCGTGCCGTTCTCCTTCAAGGAGCAGGGCCCCGACGACGTTCCGGTCTACGTCGCCGACCCCGAGCGGGCCGCACGCGTCGCCGGAATCGCCGTACGGCACGCGCGGTTGAAGCACAAGCCGAACGCCGACAAGAAGCTCGCGCTCGTCTTCACCGCCTACCCCACCAAGCACTCCCGCGTCGGCAACGCCGTCGGCCTCGACACCCCGGCATCGGCGGTACGGGTCCTTGACGCGTTGCGCGACGCGGGCTACTCACTCACCGAATACCCCGACAACGGCGACGAGTTGATCCATCGCCTCATCGAGGCCGGCGGGCACGACGTGGAATGGCTGACCGAGGAGCAACTGGCCGCCGCGCCCGCCCGGGTGCCGCTGGCCGACTACCGCGCGTGGTTCGACGAGCTGGACCCCGAGCTGCGCGACGCCATGCTCGCGGCATGGGGCGAGCCACCGGGCTCGCTGTATGTCGACGGCGACGACATCGTGCTCGCCTCGCTCCGGTTCGGGAACGTCGTCGTGATGATCCAGCCGCCGCGCGGCTTCGGCGAGAACCCCATCGCGATCTACCACGACCCGGACATGCCGCCGTCCCACCACTACATGGCGGCGTACCGCTGGCTGGAGAACTCCTTCCGGGCCGACGCGATCGTCCACATGGGCAAGCACGGCACCATGGAGTGGCTGCCGGGCAAGGGCCTCGGCCTGTCCCGCGGCTGCGCACCCGACGCCGTGCTCGGTGAACTCCCCCTGATCTACCCCTTCATCGTCAACGACCCCGGCGAGGGCACCCAGGCCAAGCGGCGCGGCCACGCCACCGTCGTCGACCACCTGGTGCCGCCGATGGCACGCGCCGACACCTACGGCGACCTCGCCAAGCTGGAGCAACTGCTCGACGAGTACGCCCTGGTCTCCGACCTGGACCCGACGAAGGCACCCGCGGTGCGCGCCCAGATCTGGACCCTGGTCAAGGCTGCCGAGCTGCACCATGACCTGCATGTCGACGAGCAGCCGGACGACACCGCGTTCGACGAGTTCGTGATGCACATCGACGGCTATCTGTGCGAGATCAAGGACGTGCAGATCCGGGACGGACTGCACATCCTCGGCGGCGGCCCGGTCGGCGAGCCGCGCGTCAACCTGGTGCTGGCGGTGCTGCGGGCCTCCCAGGTATGGGGCGGACGGGCGAACGCACTGCCGGGGCTACGGGCGTCGATCGCGGCCCATTTCGGGCTGGTGGAGGAGGAGTTGCTGGCCGAGCCGGGCGCGCCGGTGAAGGTGCCGGTGGAGCTGACGGAACTGGTCGAGGGCCCGTCACGCACGGCGTCCGACGCGATCGATCTGCTGGAGCAGCTGTGCCGGCGGATCGCCGAGGGCATGGAGGCGCGGGGGTGGGCGGCGTCGGAGAGCGGCGCGCTGGTGCGTGACGTGCTGGGCGGCACCGAACTCCCCGACGCGGTCGCCGTGCTGGAGTTCGCCTGCACGGAGGTCGTGCCCCGGCTGGCCCGGACGACGGACGAGATCGGGCACATCCTGCATGCGCTGAACGGCGGTTACGTCCCGGCCGGTCCGTCGGGCTCGCCGACGCGCGGGCTCGTCAACGTCCTGCCGACCGGCCGCAACTTCTACTCCGTCGACCCCAAGGCCATTCCATCCCGGCTGAGTTGGGAGGTCGGGCAGTCGCTGGCGGACTCGCTGGTGCAGCGCTATCTGACCGACACCGGTGACTACCCCCGATCGGTCGGCCTCACGGTGTGGGGCACGTCCGCGATGCGCACCCAGGGCGACGACATCGCCGAGATCCTGGCGCTGCTGGGGTGCCGTCCGGTATGGGACGACGCGTCTCGCCGGGTGACCGGGTTCGAGATCGTGCCGCCGGCCGAGCTGGGGCGGCCTCGCATCGATGTCACCGTGCGCATCTCCGGGTTCTTCCGGGACGCGTTCCCGCATGTCGTCGGCCTGATCGACGACGCGGTGCGGGCCGTGGCCGAGCTGGAGGAGCCCGTTGAATCCAACTACGTGCGCGCGCATGTGGAGGAGGACACCGCCGGGCACGGTGACCGGCGGCGGGCCACGGCCCGTGTGTTCGGCTCCAAGCCGGGGGCGTACGGCGCCGGGCTGCTGCCGCTGATCGACGCGCGGAACTGGCGCTCGGACGCGGACCTCGCCGAGGTGTACGCGGTCTGGGGCGGTTACGCCTACGGGCGCGGGCTCGACGGGCGCGCGGCACGCGGCGATATGGAGACGGCGTTCCGGCGGATCGCGGTGGCGGCGAAGAACATCGATACAAGGGAACACGACCTTGCCGACGCGGACGACTACTTCCAGTACCACGGCGGCATGGTCGCCATGGTGCGGCATCTGACGGGGGCCAACCCCGAGGCGTATGTGGGCGATTCGGCGAGTCCGGATCAGGTGAAGACACGAACGCTGGGCGAGGAGACCCACCGGGTTTTCCGGGCACGAGTGGTCAACCCGCGCTGGATGGCGGCGATGCGCCGGCACGGCTACAAGGGTGCTTTCGAGATGGCGGCCACCGTGGACTACCTCTTCGGCTACGACGCCACAGCCGGGGTCGTCGACGACTGGATGTACGAGAAGCTGGCGGCCGAGTACGTGTTCTCGCCGGAGAACCAGGAGTTCATGCGGCAGTCCAACCCCTGGGCACTGCGCGGCGTCACGGAACGGCTGCTGGAGGCCGCCGACCGGGGGCTGTGGGCGGAGCCGGACGCGGAGACGCTCGAGCGGCTGCGTGCCACCTATCTGGAGCTGGAAGGCGATTTGGAGGGCGAGGACCAGTGACCACCCCGTTTCCGTTCACTGCCGTCGTGGGGCAGGACGACCTGCGGCTCGCGCTGCTGCTGAACGCGGTGAGCCCGAAGGTCGGCGGAGTGCTGGTGCGCGGTGAGAAAGGCACCGCCAAGTCCACGGCGGTGCGCGCTCTTTCGGCGCTGCTGCCCGCGGTGGACGTGGTCGCCGGGTGCCGGTTCTCCTGTGATCCCGGCTCCCCCGACCCGGCGTGCCCGGACGGGCCGCACGAGCCGCACGAGCCGCACGAGCCGCCGGGTGCGTTCGAGTCCCGGCCTGCCCGGATGGTCGAGCTGCCCGTCGGGGCCTCCGAGGACCGGCTGGTGGGTGCCCTCGACATCGAGCGGGCGCTGGCCGAGGGCGTGAAGGCGTTCGAGCCGGGGCTGCTGGCCGACGCGCATCGCGGGATCCTGTACGTCGACGAGGTCAATCTCCTTCATGACCATCTTGTCGACCTGCTGCTGGACGCCGCCGCCATGGGCGCCTCGTACGTCGAGCGCGAGGGTGTCTCCGTACGGCATGCCGCCCGGTTTCTGCTCGTCGGCACCATGAACCCCGAAGAGGGTGAGCTACGGCCTCAGTTGCTCGACCGGTTCGGGCTCACCGTGGAGGTCGCGGCGTCCCGGGAGCCGGAGCAGCGGGTGGAGGTTGTACGGCGCCGGCTCGCCTACGACGACGACCCGGCCGGCTTCGCCGCCCGCTGGGCCGACGAGGAGGCCGCCGTACGGCAACGGATTGTCGCCGCACGCGAGTTGCTGCCGTCCGTGCGGCTGGGCGACGGCGTGCTGCGGCAGATCGCCGCGACCTGTGCCGCCTTCGAGGTGGACGGGATGCGGGCCGACATCGTGATGGCGCGCACGGCGACCGCGCTGGCCGCCTGGGCCGGGCGCACCGACGTGCTCCCAGAGGACGTACGGCAGGCAGCGCTGCTGGCGCTGCCGCACCGGCGGCGGCGCAATCCCTTCGATGCGCCCGGGCTCGACGAGGACAAGCTCGACGAGACCCTGGAGCAGTTCGGGGACTCGTCGGAGGGCGAGGATCCCGACCCGGACGGGCCCGGTGGGGGTGGCGGGCAGCCGTCGCCGGAGGCCGGGCCGCAGGGCGGGGATTCGGGTGCCCAGTCCGAGTCCTCTGAGGGCGACGAGGCTCAGGTGCCGGGTGCGGGTGCCGGTGAGCAAGCCCCCGTACGGGCCGCTGAGCCCTTTCGGACCAAGGTGCTGAGCGTGCCCGGGATCGGTGCGGGGGCCGCCGGGCGGCGGTCGCGGGCGCGGACCGAGCACGGGCGGACGACCGGGGCGCGGCGTCCGCAGGGGAAGCTGTCCAAGCTGCACCTCGCCGCCACGGTGCTGGCTGCCGCGCCGTATCAGCGGGCGCGGGGGCGTTCCGGGCCGGGGCTGGTGGTGCGCCGGGACGATCTGCGGCAGGCGCTGAGGGAGGGTCGCGAGGGGAATCTCGTTCTTTTCGTCGTGGACGCCTCCGGGTCGATGGCCGCGCGGCAGCGGATGAGTGCGGTGAAGGGTGCGGTGCTGTCGCTGCTGCTCGACGCCTATCAGCGGCGGGACAAGGTGGGTCTGGTGACCTTCCGGGGGCGGGACGCGCAGGTCGCGCTGCCGCCGACCTCGTCCGTGGATGCTGCGGCGGCCCGGCTCGAGTCGCTGCCCACGGGTGGGCGGACGCCGCTGGCCGCCGGGCTGCTGAAGGCGCACGAGGTGCTGCGCGTCGAGCGGCTGCGGGATCCGGCGCGGCGGGCGCTCGTCGTGGTGGTCACCGACGGGCGTGCCACCGGCGGGCCGGATCCGGTGGCGCTGGCGGGGCGTGCGGCGCGGTTGTTCGCGGCCGAGGGGGTCGCGTCGGTGGTCGTGGACTGCGAGTCCGGGCCGGTGCGGCTCGGGCTGGCCGGGGGGCTCGCCGGTGAGCTGGGCGGTGCGGCGGTGACGTTGGACGAACTGCGCGCCGACCGAATCGCCGGGCTGGTCAAGGACGTTCAGGGTCAGGGGACTTCGAGGAGGGCCGCGTAATGCCGCAGGGGCAGCCGAGTGTGGTGCCGGACGATGGCCTGACGACCCGTCAGCGTCGTAACCGGCCGTTGGTGGTCGTGCACACCGGGATCGGGAAGGGCAAGTCGACCGCCGCCTTCGGGCTGGCGCTGCGCGCCTGGAACCAGGGGTGGCCGATCGGGGTGTTCCAGTTCGTCAAGTCGGCCAAGTGGAGGGTCGGCGAGGAGAACGCGCTGCGGGTGCTCGGAGCCTCCGGTGAGGGCGGCAGCGTCGCCTGGCACAAGATGGGCGAGGGCTGGTCGTGGGTCCAGCGGGGGCTCCAGGGCGACAACTCCACCAACGAGGAGAAGGCCCGGGAGGGGTGGGAGCAGGTCAAGCGGGATCTGGCTGCTGAGACGTACCGGCTGTATGTGCTGGACGAGTTCGCCTATCCGATGCACTGGGGGTGGGTGGACACGGAGGAGGTCGTCGAGGTGCTGCGGAAGCGGCCGGGGACCCAGCATGTGGTGATCACTGGGCGGAACGCGCCCGAGCAGCTTGTGGAGTTCGCCGATCTCGTCACCGACATGTCCAAGGTCAAGCACCCCATGGACACGGGGCAGAAGGGGCAGAGGGGCATCGAGTGGTGAGCTCCACCGCCGTGCCCCGGCTGGTCGTCGCCGCGCCGTCCTCCGGGAGCGGCAAGACGACCGTCGCCACCGGGCTGATGGCCGCGTTCGCCGCGCGGGGGCTTGCCGTGTCTCCGCACAAGGTCGGGCCCGACTACATCGATCCCGGGTACCACTCGCTCGCCACCGGGCGAGTGGGGCGGAATCTCGACGCGTATCTGTGTGGGGCCGAGCTGGTCGCTCCGCTGTTTCTGCATGGGGCCGCGGGGTGCGATGTCGCTGTCGTCGAGGGCGTGATGGGGCTGTACGACGGGGCTGTGGGTGAGGGGGAGCTTGCCTCCACGGCTCATGTCGCCAAGTTGCTGCGGGCGCCTGTTGTGCTGGTCGTCGATGCGTCGGCGCAGGCTCGGTCCGTTGCCGCGCTGGTGCATGGGTTTGTGTCCTGGGATCCGGAGGTGTGGGTCGCTGGGGTGATTCTCAACAAGGTGGGGTCCGCTCGGCATGAGGCTGTGCTGCGGGAGGCGATGGACTCCGTCGGGGTGCCTGTGTTCGGGGTGCTTCGTCGGGCCGCTGTTGTGGATACGCCTTCTCGGCATCTCGGGCTGGTGCCGGTTGCCGAGCGGCGGGTAGCGGCAGTCTCGGCGGTGGCGGCGATGGGGGCGCTGGTTACCGAGGGGTGTGATGTCTCCGGGCTGCTGGCCTTGGCCCGGAGTGCGGGGGCCGTGGGGGGTGTGGCTTGGGACGCCGGTGCGGCTTTGGGTTTTTCGCCCCCGCCGCCCCTTCCCGTTCCCGACCCCGGGGGCCTTGCCCCCGGGCCCCCGCGTCCTCAAACGCCGGACGGGCTGAATGCAGTCATCGCCGTTGCTGGTGGGGCGGCGTTCACCTTCTCCTATGCCGAGCATGCCGAGTTGCTTGCCGCCGCCGGAGCCGAGGTCGTCGTGTTCGATCCGCTTCGGGACGAGGAGTTGCCCGAGGGGACTCGGGGGGTCGTCATCGGGGGTGGGTTTCCCGAGGTCTACGGCTCCGAGTTGTCCGGTAACGAGCGGCTCCGTAAGGCCGTCGCCGAGTTCGCCCTGAGTGGGGGACCCGTCGCCGCCGAGTGTGCGGGGCTGCTCTATCTGTGCCGGGAGCTCGACGGGCTGCCCATGTGCGGGGTGCTCGACGCCACCGCACGGATGGGCGAGCGGCTCACGCTCGGGTATCGGGATGCCGTCGCCGTGAGTGACAGTCCGCTCGCCGTCGCCGGGACCCGGATGCGGGGACACGAGTTCCATCGGACCGTCGTCGAGCCCGGGGCCGGGGCGGCGCCCGCCTGGGGGATGCGTGCCCCTCAGCGGCGGGTCGAAGGCTTCGTACAGCAGGGCGTGCACGCGAGTTATCTGCACACGCACTGGGCGTCCGAGCCCGGTGTGGCCCGTCGGTTCGTGGAGAGGTGCCGGACGTCATGAGCAGCAGGCTGATCGGGGTCGGGGTCGGACCCGGCGACCCGGAGCTGGTGACCGTCAAGGGCGTCAACGCGCTGCGCGCCGCCGATGTCGTCGTCGTCCCCGTCATGGACACCGGGGAGCGCGGGCGTGCCGAGGCCACCGTGCTGCACTACGTTCCCGCGGAGAAGGTCGTACGGGTCGTCTTCGCGCTCAACGAGCGGACCGACCGTCGGCGGCGGGAGGCCGCCTGGGACGAGGCCGGGCGGCGGGTCGCCGAGTTGCTGGCCGGGGGTTCCGTCGTCGCCTTCGCCACCATCGGTGATCCCAATGTGTACTCGACCTTCACCTATCTCGCGCAGACCGTCGCCGCGTCGGTGCCCGGCCTCGTCGTCGAGACCGTGCCGGGGATCACCGCCATGCAGGATCTAGCCGCGCGCTCCGGTGCTGTCCTCACCGAAGGGACCGAGCCGCTGGTCCTCGTTCCCGTGACCGCGGGGGCCGGGGTGCTCAAGGACGCCCTCCAGGGGCCCGGCACGGTCGTCGCGTACAAGTTCGGGCGGCAGGCACGCGAGGTCGCGCAGGCGCTGCGGGACAGCGGGCGGCTCGACGACGCCGTATGGGGGTCCGCGCTCGGGCTGCCCGAGGAGGCCATCCGGCCGGCCGCCGAACTCGACAGCGGGCCGCTGCCGTATCTGTCCACTCTCATCGCGCCCGCCCCGCGCGACGGCGGCCGCGGCGGCAAGCTGTGACCGCGTTCCCCGTCCGCGGCTCAGGCCGCCAGGCCCACCACGAGCCAGATGAACGCCGCCCCCGCGACCGTGCACAGCAGGGTCGAGTGGGCGGGGTGCTCGTGGTGCGCCTCGGGGAGGATCTCGGCCGCCGCCAGATAGAGGAGTACTCCGCCGAACAGGCCGAGATAGCCGCCGAGCACCGGTTCCGGGATGCTCAGGAACGCCGTGGACGCCGCCCCCACCACCGGGGCCACCGCGTCGGCCACCAGCATGGTGACGGCCTTGCGGCGGTCGTTCCCGTACAGGCTGGTGAGCGTGTACGTGTTGAAGCCGTCCGCGAAATCGTGCGACACGACGGCCAGCGCGACCGCGAGGCCCATGCCGCCGCCCACCTGGAAGGCCGCGCCGAGCGCCACGCCGTCCATGGCGCTGTGGCCGACCATCGCCGCGGCTGCCGTCAGGCCGACCTCGGGTGCCCGGTGGTTGTGCTCGTCGGCCCCGTGGGCGGAGATGGGGGTCCCCCCTGCTCGAGCGGAGTCGAGAGCTTGGGGGCGCGCCGCCAGCAGGCGCTCGACCAGATGGGCCAGCAGGAATCCGGCCACGAACAGGAGAAGGGCCGCCGGTACGCCGTAGATCTCCTTGCCGGCCGCCCGGAGTGCCTCCGGCAGCAGGTCGAGACCGACCACGCCCAGCATCAGTCCGCCGGCCAGGCCCAGCACCAGGTGGCGGCGGTCGGTCACACGCTGCGCGGTCCAGCCGCCCGCCAGCGTCATGAGAAACGCGCCCAGCGCGACGAAGACGGCCATGTGCCCTTGCTTATCCGATCAACCCGCCTTCGCGCACATCCGGGGGCGGTGAGCGCGGTGCGCCGTCACTTTGTGTGGTTGCTCGGCGGCTCCTAGTGATGCCTGGTCGGTTTTCAGTGGTCCGAGAAGGTTCGAGACAGCTCCAGATAGTTCTAAACAATTCAAGACAGTTCGAGATAGTTCGAGATAGTTCGAGACGGTTCATGAAAGAGGGACGAATCCCATGGCCGAAGCCTCCACCGGCAAGGTGACCTTCGTCGGTGCCGGCCCCGGTGCCGCCGATCTGCTGACGTTCCGTGCCGCGCGCGCCATCGCCGAGGCCGACGTGGTGATCTGGGCGGCGAGCCTGGTGCAGGCGGAGGTCCTGCAGCACGCCCGCGCTGACGCGGAGGTGCTGGACTCGGCGGTCATGTCGCTGGAGGACGTCGTCGCCGTCTACCGGCGTGCCCGCGCCGAGGGGCTGCGGGTGGCCAGGATCCACTCCGGTGACCCGGCGCTGTGGGGCGGCACGCAGGAGCAGTTCGACCGGTGCGCGGAGCTGGGTCTGGAGACCGAGATCGTGCCGGGCGTGTCGGCGTTCTCGGCCGTCGCCGCGCTGGCCGGGCGTGAGCTGACCGTCCCGGAGGTGGCGCAGTCCGTGATCCTCACCCGGCTCGGCGGCGGCAAGACGCCGATGCCGCCCGGTGAGGAGGTCCGCGAGTTCGCGCGGCACGGCACGACCATGGCGGTCTTCCTGTCGGCGGCCCGCAGCGGCCAGCTGGTGCGGGAGCTGCTGGAGGGCGGTTATCCGGCCGACACGCCGGTCGTCGTGGCGTACCAGGCGACCTGGCCCGAGGAGCTGATCGTGCGGTGCACGGTGGGCAGCCTGGAGGAGACGGTCAAGGAGCACAAGCTCTGGAAGCACACGCTGTTCCTGATCGGCCCTGCTCTCGACGCGCACGGCACGCGCTCGCATCTCTACCACCCCGGTCATTTCCACGGGCATCGCAAGGCCGACCCGGAGGCCCGTAAGGCCCTGCGTTCCCGGGGTGCGAGCACATGATCACAGTGGTGGGTATGGGCGCGGGCACGGCCACGGGTACGGCCACGGGTACGGGCACGGCCACGGGTACGGCCACGGGTACGGGCGCTGGGGCGCCGGGCGTCGACGGCGTCCTCGCGGGGGCGGATCTCGTGGTCGGCGGGCGGCGGCATCTCGACTCCGTACGGCTGCCCGAGGGTGCCGAGCGGGTCGTGCTCGGGCCGCTGGCACCCGCCCTGGACACCGTCGCGCAGTATGCGGCGAAGGGGGCACGGGTGGTCGTCCTGGCCTCCGGGGATCCCGGGTTCTTCGGGATCGTGCGGGTGCTGGCCGAGCGGTTCGGGCCGGGTGCGCTGGATGTACGGCCGGGGGTGTCGTCGGTGGCGGCGGCTTTTGCGCGGCTGGGGCTGACCTGGGACGACGCGGTGGTCGTCAGCGCGCACGGGCGTGAGCTGCGAACGGCCGTGCATGTGTGCCGTGCGTATCCCAAGGTGGCCGTGCTGACCGGGCCCGGTGCCGGGCCCGCGGAGCTGGGCGCGGCCGTCGGGGAGGGGCGGGTGCTGGTGGTGGCGAGCGCGCTCGGGGATCCGGAGCGCGAGCGCGTGGAGCGGGTGACGCCGGCCGAGGCCGCCGCCCGGGAGTGGGGTACGGCGGTGAGTGTCGTCCTGTGCCTCGACGAGTCCCGGGCGCCGCGCACCGTCCGTACGGTCGCCGGTCCGTCCGCCGGACAAGCCCGCTGGGCGCTGGACGAGTCGGAGTTCGTGCACCGCGACTCGATGATCACCAAGTTCGAGGTACGGGCGCTGGCCCTGGCCCGGCTCGGGCCGCGGCTCGGCGATCTGGTCTGGGACATCGGCGCGGGGTCGGGTTCGGTGGCCGTGGAGTGCGCGCGGCTCGGCGCCGCCGTCACCGCCGTCGAGAAGACCCCGGACGGTGTCGGGCGAATCCGCGCCAACGCGGCGGCACACGGCGTGGACGTGCGCGTGGTGCAGGGGACGGCGCCGGACGTGCTGGCCGGGCTCGACGGCGACGACGATCCCGACGCTGTGTTCGTCGGCGGTGGCGGGGCCGAACTGGCCGCCGTGGTGGCCGCGTGCGCGCGGCGGGCGCGGCGGACCGTGGTGGTCGCGATGGCCGCGCTCGATCGGGTACCGGCCGCCCGCGCGGCGCTCACCGCGGCCGGGTTCTCCTGCGACGGTGTGCTGCTCCAGTCGTCGCGGCTCGCGCCGCTGCCGGGTGACGTGACCCGGCTCGCGGCCGGCAATCCGGTCTTCCTGCTGTGGGGCGACAGGCGGCTCCCGGCACACATCGTGAACGACGTAGGAATCGCAGGAACCACAGGAATCGAACGAATCGAAGGAATCGAAGGAGTTGCCCAGTGATCGGCCTGATGTCCGCCACCGTGGCGGGGGCTACGGCGCGGGACCGGCTGGCGGCCGCGTGGCCGGACCGCACCCGGGTGTACGAGGGTCCCGTCGGGGACGCGGTGCGGCGGGCGTTCGCGGAGTGCGATCAGCTCGTGTGCTTTCTCGCCACGGGCGCGGTCGTACGGCTGCTCGCGCCGCTGCTGGACGGCAAGACGGCCGACCCGGGTGTGGTGTGCGTCGACGAGGGCGGGCGGTTCGCCGTGTCGCTGGTCGGCGGTCACGCGGGCGGCGCCAATGAACTCGCGTGCGAGGTAGGCGCGTTGCTGGGTGCCGAGCCCGTCGTGACGACCGCGACCGACGCGGTCGGCATCGCGGGGCTCGACACGCTCGGGCTGCCCGTCGAGGGCGATGTCGCGGCGGTGTCGCGGGCGCTGCTGGACGGCGAACCTGTCGTCCTGGACGCCGAGTCGGTGTGGCCGCTGCCGCCGCTGCCTACCGCCCCGGAGGGGGCCTACGCCGTCCGGGTCACCGACCGTGCGGTCGAACCCGGGCCCGGTGAGGTCGTGTTGAGGCCGCCGACGCTGGTCGTCGGGGTCGGCGCGTCCAAGGGGGCGCCCGAGGCGGAGGTGCTGGAGCTGATCGGGGTGGCGCTGCGGGAGGCCGGTCTTTCGGTGCGGTCGGTCGCCGAACTGGCCACCGTGGACGTCAAGTCGGAGGAGCCCGGTCTCGTCGGCGCGGCGCGGCGGCTGGGGGTGCCGCTGGTGACGTACCCCGCAGGACGGCTCGCGGAGATCGACGTCCCCCATCCCTCCGACGCGCCCCTCGCCGCCGTGGGCACCGCATCGGTCGCCGAGGCCGCCGCGCTCGCGGGCGGCGGCGAACTCCTCGTGCCCAAGCGGAAGTCGGCGGGTACGCCCGCCATGGCGACCTGCGCCGTCGTACGGCGTCCGGGGCGCGGGCGGCTCGCGGTGGTCGGGCTAGGACCCGGCGCCCGGGACCTGCTCACCCCACGGGCGGCGGCCGAACTGCGGCGCGCCTCGGTGCTCGTGGGACTCGACCAGTACGTCGACCAGATCCGCGATCTGCTGCGGCCCGGTACCCGGGTGCTGGAGTCCGGGCTCGGTGCGGAGGAGGAACGGGCCCGCACCGCCGTCGCGGAGGCCCGCAAGGGGCATGCCGTCGCGCTGATCGGCAGCGGCGACGCGGGCGTCTACGCCATGGCGTCCCCGGCGCTCGCGGAGGCGACGGACGACATCGACGTGGTCGGTGTGCCCGGCGTGACGGCCGCGCTGGCCGCCGGGGCGGTCCTGGGCGCGCCGCTGGGCCACGACCATGTGTCGATCAGCCTCTCCGACCTGCACACTCCGTGGGAGGTCATCGAGCGGCGGGTGCGGGCGGCGGCCGAGGCCGACCTCGTCGTGACGTTCTACAACCCGCGCAGCCGAGGCCGGGACTGGCAACTGCCGAAGGCCCTCGCGATCCTCGCGGAGCACCGGGAGCCGACGACGCCCGTGGGTGTCGTACGCAACGCCTCGCGGCCCGACGAGTCCAGCAGGCTGGTCACGCTCGCCGCACTCGACCCGGCGGTGGTGGACATGATGACGGTCGTGACCGTCGGCAACACGGCGACCCGTGAGATCGCGGGCCGCATGGTGACACCGCGCGGCTACCGCTGGCAGGAGGAACCCCGGTGAGCCGATCGAGCCAAGTAAGCCAAGTGAGCCAGGCGAGAGGCCCGGCGGACCGCGTCGTCCACCCGATCGAGCAGGAGTCCTTCCGGCGGCTGCGCGCCCGGCTCGACACCTCGCATCTGCCGCCGCTGACGCGGGCCGTCACGGAGCGGGTCATCCATTCCGCCGCCGACCTCGACTACGCGGCCGATCTCGTCATGGACGAAGCCGAGTTGGCCGCCGCGCACCGCGCGCTGCACTCCGGGGCGCCGGTCGTCGTGGACGTCGAGATGGTCGCGGCCGGCATCACACGCCGCGCCACCGTGTGCCGGCTGAAGGACGCCAAGTCCGGTGCCGGGCTCACCCGTTCGGCCCATGCCATGCGGCTCGCGCATGAGCAGGTCGGTCCCGGCGCGCTGTGGGTGATCGGCTGCGCGCCGACCGCCCTGGAGGAGTTGCTGACCCTGGACGCCTCCCCCGCGCTGGTCATCGGGCTGCCCGTCGGGTTCGTCGGCGCCGCCGAGTCCAAGGCCGCGCTGCGGGAGAGCGGACTGCCCGCCGTGAGCAACGTGTCCGAGAAGGGCGGTTCCGCGGTCGCTGCGGCCGCGCTCAACGCCCTGCTGTACCACCCCACTTCCACCGAGGAGCCATCGTGACCACCCCGCCGCCCGCCCTGCTCGTCGCCGGCCACGGCACCCGGGACGAGGCCGGAGCCGAGGCGTTCCGTGACTTCGTACGGAAGTTGGGCCGCCGCAACCCCGAACTGCCCGTCGCGGGCGGCTTCATCGAGCTGTCCCCACCGCCCCTGGGCGACGCCGTCGCCGAACTGGTGGAGCGCGGGGTGAGCCGGTTCGCCGCCGTACCGCTGATGCTCGTGTCCGCCGGGCACGCCAAGGGGGACATCCCCGCGGCCCTCGCCCGCGAGAAGGAACGGCACCCGGGCATCTCGTACAGCTACGGCCGTCCGCTCGGGCCGCATCCGTCGCTGCTCGCGGTGCTGGAACGGCGGGTGGACGAGGCGTTGGGGCGGATACCCGGGGCAGCCGGTGCCGGTGACACCGCAGTGGAGCGCGGGGAGGTGACCGTGCTGCTGGTCGGGCGGGGGTCGACCGATCCCGACGCCAACGCCGAGGTGCACAAGGCGGCCCGGCTGCTGTGGGAGGGGCGTGGGTACGCGGGCGTGGAGACCGCGTTCGTCTCCCTCGCCGCACCGGATGTGCCGTCGGGCCTCGACCGGTGTGCGCGGCTGGGCGCGCGACGGATCGTCGTCCTGCCGTACTTCCTGTTCACCGGCATCCTCCCGGAACGGGTGCGGCAGCAGGCTGAGGAGTGGGGCGCGGCGCACCCTGAGGTGGAAGTGCGGGCGGCCGAGGTGATCGGGCCCGAGCCGGAGCTGCTCGTTCTCGTCATGGAGCGGTACGAGGAGGCCGTGCGCGGTGATCTGCGGATGAACTGCGACTCGTGTGTGTACCGGATCGCGCTGCCGGGGTTCGAGGACAAGGTGGGGGCGGCTCAGCAGCCGCATTTCCATCCGGACGAAGACGAAGACGGGGACGGGCACGGTGGCCATGGGCATCATCACCATGGGGGGCGTGCTCATTCCCATGCGCATTGAGGATGCCTGGGGCGGGGGGTCGCACGATCTGCGGCATCACGGGGACGTCGAGGTCCGGGACGACGGGGCCGTGCTCATCGACCTCGCCGTCAACGTGCGCGCCGGAACCCCGCCCGACTGGCTGCGGGAGCGGATCGCCTCGTCGCTGGGCGAGCTCGCCGCCTATCCCGACGGGCGGTCCGCTCGGGCCGCGGTGGCCGCGCGGCACGGGGTGCCCGTGGAACGGGTGCTGCTCACCTCCGGTGCCGCCGAGGCGTTCGTGCTGCTGGCGCGTGCCCTGAAGGTGCGGCACGCGGTCGTCGTGCACCCCCAGTTCACGGAGCCGGAGGCGGCGCTGCGGGATGCGGGGCACGGTGTGGAGCGGGTGCTGCTGCGGGAGGAGGACGGGTTCCGGCTCGATCCCGGCGCGGTGCCCGAGGACGCGGATCTGGTGGTGATCGGCAACCCCACCAACCCCACATCGGTGCTGCACCCCGCCGACTCGATCGTCCGGCTCGCCCGGCCGGAGCGGACGCTGGTGGTCGACGAGGCGTTCATGGACGCGGTGCCCGGGGAGCGGGAGGCGCTGACAGGGCGGGTCGATGTGCCCGGGCTCGTGGTGCTTCGGAGCCTGACGAAGACGTGGGGGCTGGCCGGGCTGCGGGTGGGTTATGTCCTCGCGGCTCCGTCGGTCGTCCGTGAGTTGGCGCTCGCCCAGCCGTTGTGGCCGGTGTCCACGCCGGCGCTGGTCGCGGCGGAGGCGTGTGTCGGGGAGCGGGCACTGGCCGAGGCCGCGGACGCGGCGGTACGGCTGGCCGCCGATCGGGCGCATCTTGTCGCCGGGCTGGAGGGGTTCGCGGGCACGGGCGTGCGGGTGGTCATGCCTGCGGCGGGGCCGTTCGTGCTGGTTCGGATGGCTCGGGCCGGTGCTGTGCGGCGGGAGCTGCGGGGGCTGGGGTATGCGGTGCGGCGGGGGGACACGTTTCCCGGGCTCGGGGAGGAGTGGGTTCGGGTGGCTGTGCGGGACCGGGGGACGGTGAACGGGTTTCTTACGGCGCTGGGGCGTGCGCTGGCTCTGGGCGCGGGGTGACTCCAGCGGACTGGGGCTCTGCCCCAGACCCCGGCAGGGGGCTCCGCCCCCTGCACCCCCCTTGCCCACCCTCCCACCCGTCTCGGTTGGTCGAACAGGCACCGCCCGGGCCGGGCGGCTCGGCTCGGCTCGGCTCGGCTCGTTTACATCATCACCGTGCCGCGCAGAATCACCCTTCTCGGCGCCGCCAACACCCTCACGTCCCTCCTCGGATCCTCCCCGTACACCACCAAATCCGCCGGGGCCCCCTCCGTCAGGCCCTCTCTGCCCAGCCACCGCCTCGCGGCCCAAGTCGTCGCAGACAGGGCCGCCACCGGCGGGAGGCCCGCCTTCGTCAGTTCCGCCACCTCGCCCGCCACCAGGCCGTGCGCCAGATGGCCTCCGGCATCCGTGCCGACGTAGACCGGGATACCGGCGTCGTAGGCGTCCCGGACCATGTCGTAGCGACGCTCGTGCAGGCGGCGCATATGGGCGGACCAGCGCGGGAACTTGCTCTCGCCGCCCGCGGCGAGCTGCGGGAAGGTCGCGATGTTGACGAGGGTGGGGACGATGGCGACGCCGCGCTCCGCGAACAACGGGATCAGGTCCTGCGTCAGCCCTGTCGCGTGCTCGATGCAGTCAATGCCCCCCTCCACCAGGTCCCGCAGGGACTCCTCAGCGAAGCAGTGGGCCGTGACACGGGCGCCCAGCCGGTGGGCCTCCGCGATCGCCTCGCCCACCGCCTCGCGCGGCCAGCAGGCGGTGAGGTCACCCGCATCGCGGTCGATCCAGTCACCGACGAGCTTGACCCAGCCGTCGCCGCGGCGGGCCTCCTGGGCGACGTAGGCGGTGAGGTCGGCGGGCTCGATCTCCCAGGCGTAGCCGCGCATGTAGCGGCGGGTGCGGGCGATGTGGCGGCCCGCTCTGATGATCTTCGGCAGATCGTCACGGTCGTCGACCCAGCGCGTGTCGGAGGGCGAACCCGCGTCACGGATCAGCAGGGTGCCCGCCTCGCGGTCCGTCAGCGCCTGCTTCTCCGCCACGTCGTCCGCGACCGGGCCCTCGGGACCGAGGCCCACATGACAGTGCGCGTCGACCAGCCCGGGCAGCGCCCAGCCTTCGACGGTACGGACGTCACGGGCGCCGGCGGGGCGGTCGTAGGTGACCCGGCCGTCGATCACCCACAGCTCGTCGCGGACATCGGAGCCATCGGGCCCGGCCAGCACCCGACCCCTGACATGCAGCACTGCTCCATCGCTCTGCCTCATGAACGGCACCCTAGTAGGGCCTGTCCGGCGGATCAGGTCGGAGAAAACCGACAGCACCCATCGGCCAAGGTGAGCGGGGGCTGGTGCGTGCAACTGCAAGGCGGAGGAGGGAGTCGACGCGATGGGGGTCCCCCCTGTTCGAGCGCAGCCGAGAACTCGGGGGAGTCGGCGACCGACGACAACGCCGCAGATGCGCGCACCAGCCCCCGCGTCTCCGGCATGATCCGCCGGACAGGCCCTCGGCTCCGCGCCGCCTTCGGCGGGGGGGCAGGGGTGCCATGCTCGGCCGATGACCACCGGTGCGGGACAGGCACCGAGACACCGGACCGGGCGGTCCGGCCCTCTCGGACCGCCCGGCGGTCGTACGTCGGCCGTAGCGCGGTGACGGCCGAGCCGCGGTGTCTCAGTCGGCGACGTCGGCGAGGACGTCGAGCAGGCGGTCCACGTCCGCGGCGGTGTTGTAGAGGTGGAAGGTGGCGCGGAGATTGCCCGCGCGGGCGGACACCTCCACGCCCGCCCGGCTCAACTCGCCCTGGCGGCGGCCGAGTCCGGGTACGGAGACGATGGGTGAGCCGGGGGCGGGCAGCGCCTGGTGGCCGAGGGTGGTGAGGCCGGTGCGGTAGCGGTCGGCGAGGGCGAGGTCGTGGGCGCGTACGACGTCGGTGCCGAGTTCTTCGAGGAGTTCGAGGGAGCGGCGCGCCCCGGCGTAGCTGAACAGGGCGGGGCTCTCGTCGAACCGCCGCGCGGAGTGGGCGAGTTCCTCGACGGGGCCGTAGGTGGAGTCCCAGGGGCGCTCGCCCGCGACCCACCCGGCGAACAGCGGGGTGAGGCCGCCGAAGTCCTCGGGGACGACCAGGAAGGCCACGCCGCGCGGGCAGATCAGCCACTTGAAGGCGACGGAGGCGACATAGTCGTGCTCCGCCGCGTCGAAGTCGAGCCACCCTGCCGCCTGCGACATGTCGACGTAGGTGCGCGCCCCGTGCTCGCGCGCCGCCGTGCGGAGCGCGGCGAGGTCGGCGATGCGGCCGTCCGCGGACTGGGCGGCGCTGACCGCGACGAGCGCGGTGCCGGGGCGTACGGACTCGGCGAGCCGTTCCAGCGGTACGGTGCGGACCTTGAGGTCGCCGCGGACATGGAAGGGGTTGACGACGGAGCTGAAGTCGCCCTCTGCGGTGAGGACTTCGGCACCGGCGGGCAGCGAGGCGGCGATCAGCCCGCTGTAGACGGCCACGGAGGCACCGGCCGCCACCCGGGTTGCGGGGATGCGCATCAGCCGGGCGAAGGCGGCACGGGACGCCTCTACGTCGGCGAACATGTCGGTCGGCTGCCCGGCCGCCGCCGCGGTGACGGCGGTGTGCAGCGCGTACACGGTACGGGCGGGCAGCAGTCCGGTGCTGGCGGTGTTCAGGTAGGTGTTCCGCGGGGCGAATTCGGCACGCACAAGCCTGTCGAAGGTCTCCATGCCCTCCACTCTGCGGCCGGACCACGGCACAGTCCATTGCCGATTTGTGCGTGGTTCCCAGAAGAAACGCTTATGGATCGGCCCTGACCTGCGGTTTCCTATGCGGCAGGGCGCCCGCCGCGCGCCTCGGTTCTGCGCCTCAGTTCTGCGGCACCGCGCACCCGTCCGGGCCGCACACCTCCGCGTCGGCCGTGTCGGTGCCGGTGCCGGTGACGGGCTTCAGCGGGGAGTGGGCGTTCCAGGCCTGGGTGAGGGCCTGGGTGAAGAGGTCGGCGGGCTGGGCGCCGGAGACGCCGTAGGCGCGGTCGAGGACGAAGAAGGGGACCCCGGTCGCGCCGAGCTGGGCGGCCTCGCGCTCGTCGGCGCGGACGTCGTCGGCGTAGGCGGACGGGTCGGCGAGCACCGCTCGGGCGGCGTCCGCGTCGAGGCCGGCGGAGACCGCGAGCTCGATCAGGCGCTCGTCGCCGTCGAAGACCGACCGCTCCTCGGCGAAGTTCGCCCGGTAGAGGATCTGGATCAGCTCGTCCTGGCGGCCGTGCGCCTTGGCGAAGTGCAGCAGGCGGTGCATGTCGAAGGTATTGCCGTGGTCGCGGCCCCGGGTGCGGTACTCCAGGCCCTCGGCGGCGGCCTGCCTGCCGAGATTCTCCTCACCGGCCTGGGCCTGCGCCTCGCTCATGCCGTACTTCCGGGTCAGCATCGTGAGCACCGGCTGGATGTCGCCCTTGGCGCGGTCCGGGTCCAGCTCGAAGGAGCGGTGCACCACCTCGACCTGGTCACGGTGCGGGAAGGCCGCCAGCGCCTTCTCGAAGCGGGCCTTGCCCACGTAGCACCACGGGCAGGCGATGTCGCTCCAGATCTCGACGCGCATGTCTCGGCTCACTCCAGCTCTCGTAAGAGCCCCGAACAAAATGGGCGCCCGGCTCGCGACGCCTGGCACGCACGCTCGCCGCGTTACCGGAAGGCCCTAGTAGCTCCGCTACGAGGACCTTCCGGCGCCTTGCGATCGCACGCACCAGACGCCGCGAGCTGATCGGACTCCCATTTTGTTCGGGACTCTAAGGAAGCGGAGACACCCTCCGCCGAGTGGGTGAACGTTCAAGCAGGCGGGTTCATTCCCCGGTCAGCTCCCGTCCCGCAGGTCGCTCGGCCAGCTGGGCCGGTACTCGACGTGGTCGTACGTCACCACGCACCCCTCCCCCAGCGGCGCCTGGGCCATGAAGCCCACCAGGGCCGCTCCCGTCTCCTTCTCCCCGCCCAGCGTGAACAGCCGGACGAAGGTCCAGCGCACCCCGTCCCGGGAGGCGTGGAAGGCGAAGGCGCGCCCGGTTCTGCTCACCCGCAACCACACCGAACTCCCCTCCATGGTGAAGGAATTGGCGTCGTCGGAGTGGCCAAGGGTGACCACCGTGCAGACGGTCGGCACGTCCGGCGAGTACTCCAGGCACAGTTTGGCCCAGGCACGGTCGCCGACATGGACGTAGAGGACCCCGGCGTCGAAGGAGGCGTTGAAGCCGACGGTGACCCGGGCTATCAGCTGGAAGTCGCCCTCGGGCGAGCCCAGCAGGCGCGGTGCGTCGCTGGCGGGTTCCTCGGCCTCGCCGGTGGGCGGCACGAAGCGGTCCTGCCGGGGGCCGGCCCAGCCGGTGAGGACGCCGTCCTCGTAGGACCAGTGGCCGTCGGGGCCGTATGTGCGCAGCGGGAACGGGAGTTCGGGGAGTTCCAGGTCCATGGCCGCAGTCTGTCACCGTTCCGGAGAGCCGGTCACCGCGCCCTCCACCAAGCCGGTCACCGCTCCAGCACCCCGTTGAACCGCCGCGGCAGCCCCAGCGGGTTGTCGTCCCGCAACTCCGCGGGCAGCAGCGCCTCCGGTACCCCCTGGTAGGCGACCGGCCGCAGCCAGCGCTCGATCGCCGTGCCGCCGACCGAGGTGGACGTGGAGGTGGTCGCCGGGTAGGGGCCGCCGTGGTGCTGGGCGGGGGCCACAGCGACACCGGTCGGCCAGCCGTCGACGAGGACGCGGCCCGCGAGCGGGGTCAGTTCGGCGAGGATCTCTGCGCCGCGCCCCTCGCCCGCCGCCTCCTCCGCCGACAGATGGACGGTCGCCGTGAGATTGCCGGGCAGCCGCCCGAGCACGGACCGTGCCTCGGCGTCGTCCTCGTAGCGGGCGACGACGGTGACCGGACCGAAGCACTCCTCCAGCAGCAGGTCGTACGCCCCCTCGGCGGCGAGGCTCGCCGCCGGGACCGTGAGGAAGCCCGCGCTGACCGTGTGCTCGCCGCCCGCGCCCGGTGTGACCGGGGTCTCCACCCCGGACAGCGCGGCGCGCTGGGCGACGCCCGCGAGGAAGTTGTCGCGCATCCGGTGGTCGAGGAGGACCCCGGCCTCGGTGGCGCTGACCGCGTCGGTGAGGGACTTCACCAGCCGGTCGCCAAAGGCTCCGGCGGGCGCGAGCACCAGGCCGGGCTTCACACAGAACTGGCCGACCCCGAGGGTCATGGAGCCCGCGAGACCGGCGCCGATGGCCTCGGCACGCTCGGCGGCGGCGGCCTCGGTGACCAGCACCGGGTTGAGGGAGCCCAGTTCGCCGTGGAAGGGGATCGGTACGGGGCGGGCGGCCGCCGCGTCGAACAGGGCGCGCCCGCCGCGCACCGAGCCGGTGAAGCCCGCGGCGGCGATCAGCGGGTGCCGGACCAGTTCCAGGCCGGCCTCGAAGCCGTGCACCAGACCGAGCACGCCGTCCGGGATGCCGTGCTCGGCGGCGGCCCGGCGCAGCACCTTGGCGACCAGCTCCGACAGGGCCGGATGGTCGGGGTGGGCCTTGACGACCACGGGGTCGCCGGCGGCCAGCGCGCTCGCGGTGTCGCCGCCCGCGACGGAGAAGGCGAAGGGGAAGTTGGAGGCCGAGTAGACGGCGACGACGCCGAGCGGCACCTTGTAGCGGCGCAGGTCCGGGATCGGCGGGGCGGCGGTGTCGTCGGGGTGGTTGATCACGACGTCGAGGAAGGCGCCCTCCTCGACGATGCCAGCGAAGGCACGCAACTGGTAGCAGGTGCGGGCGAGTTCACCGGTCAGCCGGACCGGGCCGAGCGCGGTCTCCGCGTCGGCGGCCTCCACGAGCCGGTCCCCGGCGTCCTCCAGCCGGCTTGCGGCGGTGCGCAGGAAGCCGGCGCGGACGGTGCGGTCGGTGAGGGAGCCGCGCGCGTCGTGGGCGGCGCGCACGACGGTGTCCACTTCCTCCGCGGTGGCCTCGACGGCGACCTGTTCCCGCGGCTTCCCGGTACGCGGATCCACACTCCAGACTGGTGCTGCTGCCACCGCGGGTCCCTCCACTGTGCGCTGCCTGCCTTACCGCCGGATGCGGGCCGGTTCTCCGGGTGGATCCGGGTGGTTCCGGGTGGATCCAGACGGAGCGGATCCGGGTGGATCCACCGGAGTGTTCGATATGCTGAACACCGTCTCTGATGATGAATACGCTGTCGGAGACTATATCTGCAGCTTCTCGTCGAACGAAGGGGTTCACAGGCGATGTCGGCAGGCGAGACGGGCGGCGGGGCGCAGGTCAAGTCGGCGGTGCGGACGGTCGAACTGCTCGAGTACTTCGCCGGCCGGCCCGGAATGCATTCGCTCGCCGCGGTCCAGGAGGCGGTGGGATATCCCAAGTCCAGCCTCTACATGCTGCTGCGCACGCTGGTGGAGCTCGGCTGGGTGGAGACGGACGCGACGGGCACCCGGTACGGCATCGGGGTGCGGGCCCTGCTGGTGGGCACCTCCTACATCGACGGTGACGAGGTGGTCGCGGCGGCCCGGCCGACGCTGGACCGGCTGTCCGACGACACCACGGAGACCATCCATCTGGCGCGGCTGGACGGCACCAACGTGGTCTACCTCGCCACCCGGCAGTCGCAGCACTATCTGCGCCCCTTCACCCGGGTCGGCCGCAGGCTGCCCGCCCACTCGACCTCGCTCGGCAAGGCGCTGCTGGCCACCCACACCGACGAGCAGGTCCGCAAGCTGCTGCCGGAGACCCTGCCCGCGCTCACCGAGCACACCGTCACCGACCGGGAGCGGCTCATCGAGGAACTGCACCAGGTGCGGGAGCAGGGCTTCGCCGTCGACCGGGAGGAGAACACGCTGGGGCTGCGCTGCTTCGGCGTGGCGATCCCGTACCGCACGCCCGCGCGCGACGCGATCAGCTGCTCGGTGCCGGTGGCCCGGCTCACCCCCGCCCATGAGCAGCTCATCAAGGACGCCCTGTTCGACGCCCGCGACCGGCTGACGCTGGCCACCCGGAGGCTGTGAGCCGCGTAAGACGCGCCACCCTTCCATGAACACCGGATGAGAAACCCGGGCGGAAGGGAACGTTCCGATCGGACTGATCGTCCACCAGTGCGGGATGAACAAGACGACCGGCATGAACAAGACGATCAGGCGTGCCTCCGTCTTCGTGCTGCTGCTCGTGCTCGCGCTGCTGGTCAGGGCGACATGGGTGCAGTTCTACGACGGCACGGCCCTCGCCGACGACAAGGACAACCGGCGCACCGCGATCGCGACGTACGCGGCGGCGCTCGGGAACATCATCGTGGCCGGCGAGTCGGTCACCGGCTCGGCACGCACCTCGGGCGGCGACCTGGCGTACAAGCGGACGTACACGCAGGGGAAGCTGTACGCGGCGGTCACGGGCTTCGCCTCGCAGGCTTATCAGCCGACCCAGTTGGAGGGCATCTACAAGGACCTGCTCAACGGCACCGACAACCGCCTCAAGACGATCATGGACACGGTCACCGACAAGAGGGCCGACCCGGGCAATGTGGTGACGACCATCGACCCGGCGGTGCAGAAGGCGGCGTACAAGGCGCTCGGCGGCAACAAGGGCGGGGCCATCGCCATCGACCCGACGACCGGGAAGATCCTGGCGATGGTGTCGACGCCGTCCTACGACCCGTCGGCCCTGACCGACGCCAACACCGCGGGGTCGGCCTGGAAAAAGCTCACCGCCGACAAGGACAAGCCGCTGACCAACCGCGCGCTGCGCCAGCCGCTGCCGCCGGGCTCGACGTTCAAGCTGGTCGTCGCGGCGGCCGCCCTGGAGGACGGGCTGTACGCCAACGTGGACACGCGCACCGACAGCCCCGACCCGTACACCCTGCCCGGCACCACCCGGCCCCTGGCGAACGAGAACACGGCCGCGCCCTGCAAGAACGCGCCGATACGGGTCGCCCTGCGCTACTCCTGCAACAACGTCTTCGGCAAGATGGCCGTCGACCTGGGCCAGGACAAGGTGCGGGCGATGGCGGAGAAGTTCGGGTTCAACGACGACACGCTGGATGTGCCGGTGCGGGCGTACGCCAGCGTGTACCCGAAGGGCATGGACAAGGCGCAGACCGCACTGTCGGGCATCGGCCAGTTCGACGTCACGGCGACCCCGCTCCAGATGGCGATGGTGTCCGCGGTGATGGCGAACGGCGGTGAGCTGGCGATGCCGCACATGGTCTCCCAGATCACCGACAGCGGCGGCGATGTGCTGAAGAACTACGACAACGGCACGAGTGCCGAGCGCATCGTGAGTTCGTCCACGGCGTCCCAGCTGCGGTCGGCGATGGAGACGGTCGTGAAGGACGGCACGGGTACCAACGCGCTGATCGACGGGGTGACCGTGGGCGGCAAGACGGGCACCGCCCAGCACGGCGAGAACAACAGCAAGACGCCGTACGCCTGGTTCACGTCCTACGGCACCTCGGACTCGACCGGCAAGAAGGTAGCCGTGGCCGTGGTGGTCGAGCAGTCGGACGCGGCCCGCTCCGAGGTGAGCGGCAACGGTCTGGCCGCGCCGGTGGCCCGGGCGATGATGAAGGCGGCGCTCAAGTAGCCGCGCGGGGAGGGCGGTCGGGCCGGAAGCCGATGTCCACCGCCGCCCTCCCCGACGCGTCAAGTCATGTCACGTCACGTCACGTCAGTTCACTTTCCTTCACGCGGGCTCACTTCACGCCCAGGATCTGCTCCACCGGGTCGATCGCGAAGTACACCAGGAACAGCGCCGACACGGTCCACAGCAGCCAGTTGACCTCCTTGGCCTTGCCGAGCACCGTCTTGATGACGACGTACGAGACGAATCCCGCACCGATGCCGTCGGTGATCGAGTAGGTGAACGGCATCGCGGCGATGGTGAGGAACGCCGGGACGGCGATCTCGTATCTGTCCCAGTCGATGTGCTTGACGTGCGTCATCATCAGGAAGCCCACCGCGATCAGCGCGGGCGCCGCGGCCTGGAGCGGGACGATGGTCAGCAGCGGGGTCAGGAACAGCGCGAGGCCGAACAGCCCGCCGGTGACGAGGTTGGCGAAGCCGGTGCGGGCGCCCTCGCCGACCCCGGCCGCGGACTCGATGTAGGCGGTGTTGGAGGAGGCCGAGCCGATGCCGCCGGCGACGGCGGCGGCACCGTCGATGAACAGCACCCGGCCGATGCCGGGCACCTGGCCCCGCTCGTCGAGCAGCCCTGCCTCGGCGCTGATGCCGACGATGGTGCCCATGGCGTCGAAGAAGTCCGACAGGATCAGGGTGAACACGAGCAGTGCCGCGGTGAGCACCCCGGCCCTGCCGAAGCCACCGAACAGGCTGAAGTGACCGAGCAGCCCGAAGTCGGGCGCGGCAACGACCTTGTCGGGGACCTTGGGCGTGGTCAAGCCCCAGCTCTTGATGTCGGCGACGGAGTCGATGACGATGGCGACGACCGTCATGGTCACGATGCTGATGAGGATCGCGCCCTTCACCTTGCGGGCGATGAGCGCGATGGTGAGCAGCACACCGAGGCAGAACACCAGCACGGGCCAGCCGGTGAGCCGGCCGACGGTGCCGAGCTGCACCGGCACGGTGGTGCCGGCGACGTCGGGGATGCGGCTGACGAAGCCGGCGTCCACGAAGCCGATGAACGCGATGAACAGGCCGATACCGACGCCGATGGCCTGCTTGAGCTGCTGCGGGATGGCGTTCATGATCGCCTCGCGCAGTCCGGTGACGACGAGGAGACAGATCAGCGCGCCTTCGAGGACGACGAGGCCCATCGCGTCGTCCCAGCTCATCAGCGGGGCGATCTGGAAGGCGACGACGGCGTTGAGACCGAGTCCGGCGGCGATGGCGAGCGGGAGATTGCCGCCGACACCCATGGTGATCGTCATCACACAGGCCACCAGGGCGGTGGCGGTGACGAGTTGGCCGGGGTCGAGGGAGTGCCCGAACTTGTCCTTGGCGCTGCCGAGGATGATCGGGTTGAGCACGAGGATGTAGGCCATGGTGAAGAACGTGGCGAGACCGCCGCGTATCTCACGGCCGAAGCCGGAGCCCCGTTCGGAGATCCTGAAGTACCGGTCGACACCGTTCATCACCGGGGGCGCGACCTTCGACCGCTCGGCCGCCTTCTGCTGCTCGGACATGCTCCACCCTTCTCGCCTGATCACCGGTGTGCGGATGCTGGCTGGATTGTTCCCTCGTGATGGCCGTTTCAGGTTTCCCACGCTTTACGGAACGTGTTATGAAACATCGTTACGGAATCCGTTCGATCCCCCACACGGTGTCCGAACCCCCGTACGACCAGGGGCCGGAGCGCTGCTACGCTCCGGATCCCGGCGGCGGACCTCTCCGGTCCTCCGCATGTCATTCACATGACACACACAGCCATATGACACACAGCCACACAACACGACCACACAACACAGCACATGACACAGCACATGACACAGCAATGACGCACCGCACATGACACACAAGGCCGCCGAAGACGGCGACGCAAGACCTGGCACAGACAAGAGACAGCACGGCCGATGACGGCACCGCCGGACATGACACACCGACAGAAGAGGTCACCCGTGGGCACAGTCGTCGACGACGCCGCCTCGGTGGAGTTCCACGCCTTCTTCGAACAGCACTACGCCGAACTCGCCCGCTTCGCCCACCTCATGACCGGTGAGGCGGACACCGCGGACGATCTGGCCGCGGACGCGTTCCTCGCCCTGTGGAACCGCTGGGACCGGGTGCGCGCGGCCGACCATCCGGTGGCCTATGCGCGCGGCGTGGTCGCCAACCTCGCCCGCACCCGCATCCGCAGCGCGGTGCGCGAGCGCCGCAGGATCGCGCTGTTCTGGTCGCACCGCGAGGAGAAGACCGAGAATCCCGACGTTGCGGGCGTGGTGGACGTGCAGGAGGCACTGCGCCGACTGCCGTTCCGCAAACGGGCGTGCGTGGTGCTGCGGCACGCGTTCGACCTGTCGGAGAAGGACACCGCTCTCGCCCTGGGCGTCTCGGTGGGTACCGTGAAGAGCCAGACGTCCAAGGGCATGGCCGAGCTCCAGCGGCTGCTCGGTGCCCGGGGCATGCCGCTCAAGGTCCATGCGACGATGGCGGCGCGTGGTGGCGACAGTGAAGGAAAGAACCGATGACGCAGCAGGACGTGCATGACGAACTGCGCGCCCGGCTGCACGAGGCGGCCGGGTCGTACGAACCCGACCGCGCGCGCATCCTGGCGCGGATCGAACGCGGCATGGCCGCGCCGCAGCAGGCCCGCAACGACCACCGGGCGACCCGCCCCCGCCTGCTGGGCTGGGTACGGGTGGCCAGTGCGACGGCGGCGGTGGCCGGCGTCCTCGCGGTCGGCGGCTACGCGGTGGCCTCGGCGGTGAAGAGCGACTCGTCCCCGCAGCGCCAGGTCGCGGTCTCCCCCACCCCCACCGGCCCCTCACCCGACGCGACGATGCGCCCGCCGGTCCACTCGGCGGCCCCCCAGCCGAGCACTCCGCGGCACAGCGGCAAGCCCAGCACATCGGCCTCGGCGACCCCCAAGTCGGCGGCCTCCTCAACGCCGGACAGCGCCAAGGTGACCGCGAAGGGCGAGGCGGACGGCCCCCTGTGGTCGGACGGCTCGGTGGACCCGCACAGCAACGAGTTCTGGGCGCAGAGCAATGTGACGCTCAAGACGTCGGAGAAACTCACCGCGCTGACCGTGCAGTTGAAGATCGCCCAGACCGGCGGGGTGTCCTCGACGGGCGCCTGGCGGTCGCTTCCGGAGGCGGACTTCACCCAGACGGTGAGCGAGCAGGACGGCTTCCTCGTCTACACCTGGGTGCTCAAGGAGGGCCGTACGGCCGCCGCGGGCGAGTGGGTGTTCGCGGGGCAGTACGACCATGAGCGCGGCGGACGGGACGCCAAGGACGACCGGTACACGATCACCGGCACGGCGGGCGGCGAACAGTACGCGGTGACCGGGGACTTCGCGTCCCACACCAGCGGTTCCGGGGACTCGTAGCCGCTGGAAAAAAAATTCTCGGGAACACGGCAACCCTTTCCCGGCGGGCGGCGACCAGGAAGCACAAGGTTCCGCTATCACGCAAGGAATTGGGCATGACTGCACCAGCTGAACAGCGCGTAAGTCACCGCCGCCGGGTCACCAAGCGGCGGGCGCTGATCGCCGGGTCCGCCGCCCTCGGCATCACCGGCGCCGCGATCATCACCTCGACCATGATGTCGTCCGCCGGCGCGGCGACGGCCTGGCCGACCGCCACCGACAGCAAGCCTGTCACCAAGACGATCCCGGTGTCCGGCACCTACGACGGCAAGCTGGTCAAGTTCTACGGCTCCGGCGCCCTCGGCACCTCCAGCCAGAACGAGAACCAGGGCCCGATCTTCGAACTGGCCGACGGCGCCACGCTGAAGAACGTCATCATCGGCACCCCCGCCGCCGACGGCGTGCACTGCCTGGGCAGCTGCACGCTCCAGAACGTGTGGTGGCTGGACGTCGGCGAGGACGCCGCCAGCTTCAAGGGCAAGTCCGCCTCCGCCGTCTACACGGTCTACGGCGGCGGCGCGAAGAACGCCTCCGACAAGGTCCTCCAGTTCAACGGCGCGGGGAAGCTCGTCGTGTCGAAGTTCCAGGTGGAGAACTTCGGCAAGCTCGTCCGCTCCTGCGGCAACTGCAAGACGCAGTACAAGCGCACGATCGTCATCAACGACGTGGACATCACCTCGCCGGGCAAGGCGATCGTGGGCGTGAACTCCAACTACGGGGACACGGCGTCGCTGCGCAAGGTCCGCATCCACGGCGACACCAAGAAGAAGATCAAGACCTGTGTGCGATACAAGGGCAACAACACCGGCAAGGAGCCGTCGGAGCTGGGCACCGGCGCCGACGGCACGTCCTGCCTGTTCTCCTCGTCGGACATCTCCTACGAGTAGGGGCGAGCTGAACTGACACAAGGCCCCCCGCCGGCTGCACCCGGCGGGGGCCTTCTGCGGTTCCTGCAAGGTCGGTTCGCAGGCCGGTCCACGGGCCGCCCCATGGACCGGCCGATGAGCCGGTCCACGGGGCGGCCCGTCGGTCAGTCCATGGTGGCGCCGATGGTCGTCGAGCCCGTCGTCAGGAACGTGGTGGTGGGCAGCGAGCCGTCCGAGGCGCGGGAGCCGTACGCGGTCGTCGCGTCCGTCGACTTGAAGGACGGGGTGGACACGCCGCTGTCCCAGTTGTTGGCCGCGGACACGGTGTTCGAACTCAGCTTGACCAGGCCGCCCTTGTTGCCCACCGCGAGATTGCGGGCGAGCCGTGCCTTGCCGGTCTGGAAATAGAAGCCGGTCTGGGTGTTGGCGTACGCGGTGTTGCGGTTCAGCACGATGGCGCCGGTGTTGGAGTTCTCGGTGAAGCCGTTGAGGGTGTTGTCCCACGCGGCGTTGTCGTTGACGACATGCGCGACGGCGACACCTCCGCCACCGAGCTTGAACCCGTTGCCGTTGCCCTCGAACGCCGAATCGTTCCAGCGGTTCTTGCCGTTGCCGAAGGCCCAGGAGTGCTCGATGGTGACCGGCGAGGAGAACTGCCAGAGGTCGAGCCCGTCATCCGAATTGTTGTAGAGACGGGCCCCGGTGACCTTGTTGCCGGTGCCGGAGCCGAACTTGATGGCAATGCCGTCGGCGTTCTGGCCGTGCCCGGAGGCGTCGTAGTTGCCGTAACTGTCCAGGTTCTGGACGAGGTTGTCCACCGTCTTGTCGCCGCGCAGGGTGAACCCGGAGTCGCCGTTGTTCGCGGTGACGAGGTTCTTGAAGACGCCGCCGGTGGACGAGGTGACGACGAAGCCCTGCGCCGGGGAGTTCTGGAAGGTGAGGTTCTGGACGGTCCAGTAGCTGCCGTAGATCCCGGTGAGCCATGACCCGGAGGACAGCTTCGAGCCGTCGATCTTCACCTTCTCCGTGCCGTACGCCTTGAGTGTGATCCGGCTGGAACTGGTGCCGCTGGCGGTCGACTTGAGGGTGGTCGTCGGGTAGTAGGTGCCGCCGCGGACCTGGATGACGGTGCCGGCCGAGGCGTTCGTCACCGCCGACTGGAGCTGGGCGGTGGTGGACACGGTGACGGTGGTCGAGGCGGCCTGCGCACCGCCGTTCGACAGGCCGAGGTACACCCCGCCGCCTCCGGCGGCCACGGCGACCGCCGCCGCGATGGAGAGGGTGCGCGTCCTGCGGTGGCGTCCGGTGCTCTGGGGCACGGTCGTTCCTTTCCTGGGGGATGGGGGGCGCTTTCCAGTCGCCGCCATGCCCCAGGAGGTTGCCGCGCCCCGGGCGACGGACGGGGAACACCCGCCCGCCGCCCGCCGCATCAGCTGACGAAGTACGTCGGGTTCGGCAGCTTGTACGTGCGGTCGGCGTAGCCGCCGTCCAGGTCGGAGTACTGGTCGCCGAAGTTGGCGACGATGTCGTACCCGAGGTCCTCCTCGATGTGCTTGCGGGTGCCGGACTTGTACTGCACCGTCGTGCAGGTCCAGGTGCCGGGCGTGGCGCAGGAGCTGAGGTAGGACGGCGGGGCGGCCTTGTCCTTGAGGAACATGTGCGCGGCGTCGAGGTTGACGTCGGCACCGATCTTCTTCAGGTTCTCGACCGCGGCGGAGCGCTGCGCCTCGCTCAGACCCGAGTTGTAGAACACCTCGACGCCCTTGGCCTCGGCGTAGTTCACCAGCTCCGGGCTGCCGAACACGGCCGGGCGGTCTGCCTTGTTGACGTAGTCGGCCCAGGTGGTCGAGTTGTACGTGTAGTTGTAGCGGCGCTCGTAGTCGAGGCTGAGCAGCAGCGTGTCGTCGATGTCGAAGACGACGGCGGCCTTCTTGCCGCGGTGGTGGGCCTTGCGGGCCGCCTGGTCGATGTACTTCTTCGCCGAGGCGTCTATGCGCGCCAGGTCCTTGGCGTACGCGCTGTCCGTGGACGCCTGGTAGACGCCGTTCGCGTCGAGGGTGGTGCCGTAGTAAGTGTCGATGTCCTTCACCAGCTGGCCGATGTTGTACGGCTCGTGCGTGGAGTTGGCGGTCGACTGGTGGGCGGTGGCGGCGCCCGCGCCGTAGAGGGCGCCTCCGGCGACGGTGCAGGCCGCGACGACGGCGACGGCTCTGAGGGACTTCCGCATGAAAGCTCCGATTGTGATCGGTGGGTGTTGCACCAGGTCACGGACTGTCTACGCGCATCACACGCATTCCGCGAGGCCCTTTACCCGATCGATACCGGATTCTGTGCCGGATCCAGCGGATTCGGCGGAATTCCCCCCGCTGTTCACCGGATGGACCGTCAGTTCATGGTGGCGCCGATGGTGGTGGAGCCGGTGGTCAGGAAGGTGGTCGCGGGCAGCGAGCCGTCCGACTGAGCCGGGGGTGGATCAGCCCGCGTAGGGGTCCTGCGACGTGCCGGGGCGGGAAAGGAACTCGAAGTCGCAGCCCGTGTCCGCCTGGGAGATCTGGTCGAGGTAGAGCGCGCCGTAGCCGCGCCGGTAGGGGGCGGGCGGCGGTGTCCACTGCGCCCGGCGGCGCGCCAGTTCCTCGTCCGGCACCTCCAGCCGGAGGACGCGCGCGTCGACGTCGAGGGTGACGAGATCGCCGGTGCGCACCAGCGCGAGCGGCCCTCCGACGTACGACTCGGGCGCCACGTGCAGCACACAGGCGCCGTAACTGGTGCCGCTCATCCGGGCGTCGGAGATCCGCACCATGTCCCGCACGCCCTGCTTGAGCAGATGGCCGGGGATCGGCAGCATGCCGTACTCGGGCATCCCGGGGCCGCCCTTGGGGCCCGCGTTGCGCAGCACGAGGACGCTGTCGGCGGTGATGCCGAGGGTGGGGTCGTCGATGGTCCGCTGCATGGTGCGGTAGTCGTCGAAGACGACCGCGGGGCCGGTGTGGCGCAGCAGATGGGGCTCGGCGGCGATGTGCTTGATGACGGCGCCGTCCGGGCAGAGGTTGCCGCGCAGCACGGCGACCCCGCCCTCGGCGGCGACCGGGTTGTCGCGGGGGCGGATGACGTCGTCGTCGTGCACGCGCGCGCCCGCGAGCTGCTCGCGCAGGGTGTCGTACGACACGGTGGGCCGGTCCAGATGGAGCAGGTCCGGGACCCGGGAGAGGAAGCCGGGCAGACCGCCGGCGAAGTGGAAGTCCTCCATCAGGTATCTGCTGCCGCCCGGACGGACGTCGGCGAGGACAGGGACCGTGCGCGCGATGCGGTCGAAGTCGTCCAGGGTGAGGCGCACGCCCGCGCGGCCCGCCATGGCGATCAGATGGATGACGGCGTTGGTGGAGCCGCCGAGGCCGAGGACGGTGGTCACGGCGTCCTCGAAGGCCTCGCGGGTGAGGATCGTAGTGAGGCTGCGCCCCTTGTGGACCTGTTCAACGATCCTCATGCCCGACGACGCGGCCATCCTGTCGTGTCCCGAGTCCACCGCCGGAATGCTCGACGCGCCCGGCACGGTCACACCCAGCACCTCGGCCACCGCCGTCAGCGTGGAGGCGGTGCCCATGGTCATGCAGTGGCCCGGGGAGCGCGCCAGGCCGCTCTCCAGCTCGGCCATCTCGCAGTCGCCGATCAGCCCGGCGCGCTTGTCGTCCCAGTACTTCCACATGTCGGTGCCCGAGCCCAGCACCTCGCTGCGCCAGCGGCCCGGCAGCATCGGCCCCGCGGGCACGAACACGGCCGGCAGGTCGACCGAGGCGGCGCCCATCAGCAGCGCCGGCGTGGACTTGTCGCAGCCGCCCATCAGGACGACGCCGTCGACCGGATAGGACCGCAGCAGTTCCTCGGTCTCCATGGCGAGGAGGTTGCGGTAGAGCATGGGGGTGGGCTTCTGGAAGGTCTCGCTGAGCGTGGCGACGGGGAACTCCAGCGGGAAGCCGCCCGCCTGCCACACACCCCGCTTGACGGCCTGGGCACGTTCTCTTAGGTGCACATGACAGGGATTGATGTCGGACCAGGTGTTCAGGATCGCGATGACCGGCTTGCCCAGGTGCTCCTCGGGCAGATAGCCGAGCTGGCGGGTGCGCGCGCGATGGCTGAAGGACCGCAGCCCGTCCGTGCCGTACCACTGATGGCTGCGCAGCTCCTCGGGGCGCTTGTGATGGCTGCCCTGCTCCTCGGGCCGCTTCACAGCGACCACCCCGCGGCGATCGCGGCGACCTCCGCGCGCACCGGCCCTGACAGCTCGCTGCTCGGCGGGCGTACGTCTCTGCGGCACAGGCCGAGCGAGGCGAGGGCCTCCTTGACGACCGTGACGTTGTCGGCGGAGCCGTTCGCCGCGCGCAGCTCCTCGAAGCGGCGGATCTGCTCCCAGACCTTCATGGCGGCCGGATAGTCGCCGGACCGAAGCGCTTCGATCATGTTCAGCGAGACGGCCGGGGCGACATTCACCAGCCCCGAGGTGAAGCCGGTGGCACCCGCCGAGAAGTACGAGGGGGCGTAGGGCTCGGCGAGCCCGGCCACCCAGACGAATCGCTCCAGCCCCGCGTCCCGGGCGAACCCGGCGAAGCGCGCGGCGTCCGGGACCGCGTACTTGACGCCGATCACGTTCGGGCAGGCGTCGGCGAGTTCGGCGAGCCGGGCGCCGGGCAGCCGGTCGGTGCGGATGTACGGGACGACGCCCAGTTCGGGGACGGCCTCGGCGACGGCACGGTGGTAGTCGACCCAGCCCTGCCGGGAGACATAGGGGTGGACGGGCTGGTGGACCATGACCATGCCGATCCCGAGGTCACGGGCGTGCCGCGCGGAGGCCACGGCGGTGGACACGTCGTGGCCGACCCCGGCGAGGAGCACGGCCCGGTCACCGACCTCGTCGGCGGTCGCCTCGGTCACCAGGCGCCGCTCCTCGGGCGTGAGGGTGTAGAACTCGCCGGTGTTGCCGTTGGGCGTGAGGGTGGTGATCCCGCCGTCCACCAGACGGCGCAGCAGCAGCCGGTGCGCCGCCTGGTCGACGGTGCCGTCGGCGGCGAACGGGGTCACCGGGATCGCCACCACACCGGCCAGGGCCGCCCGGAGGGTCTCCATCGCCACGCTGCTCATTCCCGTCCCCGTCCTTCCGGTGTCTGGGTCCCTGACGGTGTGCGGTTCGCCGGCAGTGCGCGGTTCGCCGATGGTGTGCCGGCCCCCGGCGGCACACCGTCCTCCCCCGCCTGGGGGAAGGCCCGCCGTACGAACGACGCGATGTGCGCGTGCAGCGCGCCCGCCGCGCCCTCCGCGTCGCCGTCCAGGGCGAGCCGCAGGATCTCCCGGTGCTCGTCGGCCTCCTGCTCCCAGGAGGGGTCGGCGGCCCAGGCGACGGCGGAGACCAGGGCGGCCTGGTCGCGGACCTCGTCGAGCATCCGGCCCAGCAGCGGGTTGCCGCAGGGCAGATAGAGCGCCCGGTGGAACTCCCGGTTCGCCAGGGAGCGTTCGGCGGTGTCGGCGGCCCGGTCGGCGCGGGTGAGCGCGCCCTCGGCGGCGTCCAGGGAGGCGCCCCGCCGCACGGTCCGGCGCAGCGCCTCGGGTTCCAGTAGCAGCCGTACGTCGTAGACCTCGCGCGCCATGTCCGCGTCCACCATGCGCACCGTGACGCCCTTGTACTGGCTCATCACGACGAGACCGGTCCCGGCCAGGGTCTTGAGCGCCTCGCGCACCGGGGTCTTCGACACCCCGAACTGCGCGGCCAGCTCGGTCTCGACGAGCGCCTGACCGGGCGTCAGCTGCCCGGTGAGGATGCGGTGTTTGATCGCGTCCAGCACGAACTGCGTACGGGACGGGATCGGCATGGGCACAGAGGTCATGCGCGCCTCTCGGATCTTGCGGCGGGGATCTCAGGTGGTGCGGTGTGTCGCGTCCTGGCTTCTCGTGTACGGCGGGTCTCGTGTGTGGCGGGTCTCGTGTATCGCGTCTCATATATGACGTACGAAGTACGACGTATGAGCGATGAAGGTAGAAGCGGCTCCGCGTCCCGTCAATGCTTCTGACACAAGGAGGCCGGATTCACGGCCGCCAGCCGGGGTCCCGCCCGCTCAGGCCGACCGCCCGGTCCAGCAGCGGCGCGTCGGACGGGACGGGCACGACCGGGCCGAAAATACTGCCGCGGGTGGGCTCGTCGACCGCCGCGAGCAGGAAGCCGTACGACACCTCCAGGACGGCCGGATCGGGCTCGTAGGCCTGGCCGGTGGCACGGGCCAGGTCCCAGCCGTGGATCACCAGCTCGTCGGCCGCCACCGCGGCGGCGACCGCGCCCGGCAGGTCGATCCCTCCCGCGCGGGTCATACCGGTCCAGGCGGCCGGGTCGCGCCAGGCCTCGGCGAGTTCGTCTAGCACCTTGGGCAGCTCCGTCCGCCAGCCGGGGCCGATCTCCGAGGCGGTGGCGTCGGGGGCGCTGTCGGTCAGGGCGCCGAGATCCTTGCGTGCGGCGTCACGGAAGGCGGCGGAGAGCCCCTTGAGATGGCCGAGCATGTTGTGCACGGCGCAGCCGGGACACGGGGTGGTGCCCGTCAGCCGCTCGTCATCGACGGCAGCGGCGAGACGGGCGATGACGGCGGCCTGCGGGCCGAGGTCGAAGGCGGGGGTGGGGTCGGTGGTGGTGGTCGTGTCGGACATGCGTGGCTCCTCCGTCGGGTCCGTCGGGCTCCAGCGGTACCGAGGGTGGACTCCGCGGGCGCCGCGAAATCATCGGCGACCGGCTCCTGCCGCCCAGCCGACGCGACTCGCACCGCCCCGGCCCTCCGACCCAGCGGCACCCCTCAGCAGCCCCGCAGCCCCTCCCGCACCGCCTCCAGGTCCCCGTCCGACGCCAGCCCTGCGTGATAGAGGCGCAGTTCCGTCGCGCCCAGCGCGCGTGCGCGTGCCGCGTCCGCCGCCAGGGTGCCGGGGCGGCCGCCCATGCCGGAGACGACGGTGAGGTTGGCAGCCAGGACGGTGTCCTCACGCGCGTGCCCGGCGAACGGCGTCAGCAGGCCGGCCCCGCCGGCGCAGGGCACCACCACGCCGTCCGCGACGGACAGGATGTGCCCGGGGTCCACGCCCGCGTCGGCGCCGCAGTGCCAGGACTCCGGGTCGGCGTGCAGCAGGATCCGGAAGCCGTCGGGGGCTGCCGCACGGACCGCCCGTACGGCGGCCTCCTGGAGGGTGCGGGCGGTGTCGTCGCGCCAAGCGCGCGTGGCCGTCGCCCGTGCCTCGCCGAGCAGCTTGCCGACCCCCGGCCCAGCCGCCGTCGGAGGGCGCGCCGCACCACACCGGCTCCAGGGCGTCGCGTACGGCGGCGGCCAGTGCGTCGGGGTCCAGGCCCTGGTCGTCGTAGCCCGTACGGCAGGCGGCACAGAAGCAGAGCGACATCAGGTACTGCCCGGCGTCGCCGAGTCCGACCCCGGCGGTCTTGTCGCGGGCGTGCAGATGGGCCAGGCCGTACCAGCCGAGGGACTCCAGTTCGGTGCCGCGCGCTCCGGGGCGTACGGCGGCCTCGGCGGCCAGGTCGACGAGGTACGCGCGCGTGGCGGGCTGCGCGGTGCAGGGCGCCCACGGATAGCGGTCGCCGTAGGCGTTGACGACGGAGGTGTCCGGGTGCTCGGCGCCCAGGCGGGAGTTGTGGGCGACGACGACCCAGCTGTGTACGTCGAGACCGGCGTCCGCCAGGGCCGCGGCGGCCTCGCCGTAGGCGTCGCCGGGTGCCCAGTCCCCCGCCGGGTACGGGCGTAATGCGCGGTCGGCCCAGTGGGCGCCCGGCGGGTAGAGGACGGCGGCGTGCTCGGCGGTGACGACTCGCCGGTGGGGGTGGCGGGGGGTCAGCGCGCGTGTGGAGTGGTAGGCGGCGGCGAGCGTCACCTGCGACACGCCGAGCGCTGCGGTCCGTGCGGGGGCGTGCGGGTCGCCGACGACGTCCCAGGGGTAGAGGAACGCGGACGCCTTCACGCGGTCTCCGCCAGCAGGGCGTAGCCGCGTTCGATCAGCAGGGCGAGCTGTTTGACGTGTTCCTCGGACGGCTCGTGCAGCGGGGGCCGCACCTCGCCGACGTCCAGGCCGCGCAGCCGTACGCCCGCCTTGACGAGGGACACGGCGTACCCGCGGCCCTGGGAGCGCAGTTCGACGAACGGCCGGTAGAAGCCGTCGAGCAGACGGTGCGTGGTGGCGAGGTCGTCGCCCTGCAGAGCCCGGTGGAAGGCGAGGGCGATCTCGGGGGCGAAGCAGAACACGGCGGACGAGTAGAGGGTGACGCCGATGCCGCGATAGGCGAGCTGGGTCTGCTCGGCGGTGGGAAGGCCGTTGAAGTAGAGGAAGTCACCGGGGGCCTCGGTGCGGACGGCGCTGACGATGCGCTGCATGAGGTCGAGGTCGCCCAGGCCGTCCTTGAATCCGATGATCCCGTCGGTGCGGGCGAGTTCGACCACGGTCTGCGGGGTGAGCACGGCGTTGTCGCGCTGGTAGACGATCAGCGGCAGGGCGGTCGAGGCAGCGAGTTCGCGGTAGTGCCGCAGCAGTCCCTGCTGGCCCGGGATCACCAGGTACGGCGGCATCGCCAGCAGCCCGTCGGCGCCGGCCTCCTCGGCGAGCGCGGCGTAGCGGACGGCGAGGGCGGTGCCGTAGCCGGTGCCCGTGAGGACGGGGACGCGCCCCTCGGTGGCCTCGACGGCCGTGCGGACGCAGTCCTGGAACTCCTCCGGGGTGAGCGCGTGGAACTCGCCAGTGCCGCAGCAGGCGAACACGGCGGCGGCCCCGGCCTCCACCCCGCGGCGGACATGGGCGCGGCAGGCGTCGAGGTCCAGGGCGCCACCGGGGCCGTAGGCGGTGACAGGGAAGAACAGCGGGCCACTGGGGACACGGAGTCGGGCGGCGAGCGGGGCTGACGTCACGGGCTCTCCCTGTCGTGCACGCTTGTGATCGACGTCCATGGTTCTGAACAGACTCACGCTAAATGCCGCCATTGGGGCCGGTCAAGGAGGCAAACCGCGGCACAGGAGCGGTTTCCACCGTCCCCTTCACCGGTGTGGCGGCACGTACGGCGGCGCCCTTGACGCACCGCACCACCCCTCTTAGCGTGTCCGCGCGTTTCCATGCATGTGAATGCCGACCATGGGATGCAGCCGCTCTTTCCACGGTTCGCCGTCCGTCCATGGTTCACGGACCCGACGCAAGCCGGAGCGGGACCGAGCAAAGCCGTAGCAATCCGCCACAGCCGCAGCCCGCAACACCCGTAGCAATCCGCCGCAGCCGCAGCACACCGACGCAAGGAGACCCGACGATGCCCGCCTCCCGCACCGTCCTGCTCACCGGAGCCGCCGGTGGCCTCGGCACCCGGATGCGGGACCTGCTGCCCGCCCACGGACACACCCTGCGCCTGTTCGACATGCGCCCGATCGAGGGCGAGGCGGAGGCGATCACCGCGGACCTCGCCGACCGGGCCGCCGTGCGCGAGGCCGTGCGCGGCGTCGACGCGATCGTCCATCTGGCCGGCATCTCCCTGGAGGCCCCCTTCGAGAAGATCCTCAAGGCCAACATCGAGGGCACCTACCACCTGTACGAGGCCGCGCGCGAGGAGGGTGTCCCGCGGATCGTCTTCGCCTCCTCCAACCACGCCGTCGGCTACACCCCGCGCCCCCGGGGCGACGACCCGCTGATCCCGGTCGACACGCCCCGCCGCCCGGACACCTTCTACGGCCTGTCCAAGTCCTTCGGCGAGGATCTCGCCCAGCTCTACTGGGACCGGCACGGCCTGGAGACCGTCTCCGTGCGCATCGGCTCCTGCTTCGCCGAGCCGACCAGTGTGCGCATGCTGTCGGTCTGGATGAGCCCCGCCGACGCCGCCCGGCTCTTCCACGCGGCGCTCACCGCCGAGCGGGTCGGACACACCGTCGTCTACGGCTCCTCCGCCAACACCCGGCTGTGGTGGGACCTGTCGAGCGCGCGGGCACTCGGCTACGAGCCGGAGGACGACTCGGAGCCGTACGCCGCGAAACTGATCGCGGATCAGGGCGAGCTGGATCCCGACAACGTCGCGCACGCTTGTCTCGGCGGGCACTTCGTCGACGACCCACCGATCTGGCCGTACTGACGGCTGCCGGGAGCCGCCCGTGGAGCCGCCCGGGGACGAGCGGTTTCTCGCCCCCGCCGCCCCTTCCCGTCCCGTCCCGTCACGGGGGCTCCGCCCCCGTCCCCCCGCTCCTCAAACGCCGGAGGGGCTGATTTTGAGCCAGACGGCAGTCCGGTGAACGTGGAAGATTAAGGGAACGGTAAAGCGGGTCCGGTCGTTCTCCGGACATGACCGCTATGACCCCTGGCTCGAACATCCCGCTCCCTGCCTCCCGTGTGACGGTGGACGTGGCGGCACCGGTGCGGCTCGATGTGTCGGGCCTGCTGCTCACAGCCGACGGCAAAGTGCGCTCCGACGACGACTTCATCTTCTACAACCAGCCGTCCGGCCCGGGAGTGACCTACCGGGCCGGCGGCGGTGCGTCGCCCGACGCGATCACCGTCGACACGGCCGCCCTGCCGCCGGGCATCGAGAAGGTGGTCGTCACGGCCAGCCCGGACGCGGCGGGCCAGACCTTCCAGGGCATCGAGCCGACGGCCACGATCCGCGAGGCCGACGGCAGCGGTGTGCTGGCCACGTTCACCCCGCCGCAGCTCGGCTCGGAGACGGCCCTGGTGGTCGTGGAGATCTATCTGCGCGGCGGTCAGTGGAAGGCCCGCGCGGTGGGTCAGGGGTATGCGAACGGGCTCGCGGGGATCGCGACGGACTTCGGCGTGACGGTGGAGGAACCGGCGGCGGCAGCGGCGCCCGCCCCCGCTCAGCCCGTCCCGCCGCAGCCCGCCGCTCCGCCGGTGGGCGCCGTGGGTACTCCCGCGATGCCGCCCGCACCGCCTGCGCCGCCCGCACCGGGCGCCGGGAAGATCAACCTCGACAAGGGCCGGGTCAGCCTCCAGAAGAACCAGACGGTGTCCCTGGTCAAGGCCGGCCGTCCGCTGCTCTCCCAGGTCCGGATGGGCCTCGGCTGGGAGCCCGCGTTCCGCGGCAAGGACATCGACCTGGACGCGTCGGTCGTCGCCTACGGCCCGCAGCGCAACCACATCGACAGCTGCTACTTCGGCAAGCTGACCATCCTGCACGGCGCGATCCGGCACTCCGGCGACAACCTCACCGGCGAGGGCGGGGGCGACGACGAGGCGATCACGGTCGACCTCGGCAGACTCCCGCAGGAGGTCACCGGTCTGATCTTCACCGTGAACTCCTTCTCCGGCCAGAAGTTCACCGACGTCGCCAAGGCGTACTGCCGTCTGGTCGACGCCGCCACCGACCAGGAACTGGTCCGCTTCGACCTCACCAACGCCGAACCGCAGACCGGCGTGATGATGGCCAAGCTCGTCCGGCAGTTCTCCGGCGAGTGGGACATGACGGCGATGGGCGAGTTCGTCAAGGCACGCACGGTGCGCGGCATGGTGAAGCCGGGGGCGCAGGCGCTGTAGCGGGGCGTACGGCGGGCGGTACGGCACACGGGGCGCCCCTGGACGAGGGCGCCCCGTGTGTACGGCTGAACAGCTGAACAGCTGAACGGCGTCTACCGGCGGTGGCGCTTCCAGGGTCCGGTGATCGCCACCATGATCCCCGGCTCCTGGATGTTGGCGTAGAGCGTCCGGCCGTCGGGCGAGAAGGTGACGCCGGTGAACTCGCTGTACTCCGGCTCCTCGGCGCTGCCGATGTTCAGGTCGTTGCGGGCGATCGGGTAGGTACGGCCGCTGTCGGTGGCGCCGAACAGATGCTGGATCCCCTCGCCGTCCTCGGCGATGACGAGGCCGCCGTACGGGGAGACGGTGATGTTGTCGGGGCCGTCGAAGGCGCCGTCGGCGGACGGGTCGGGGTTCACGCCCAGCAGCACCTTCAGGGTGAGGGTGCGGCGCCCCGGTTCGTAGAACCAGACGGCGCCGTCGTGCTGGACCGGGCTCTCGGAGCGGGCGTAGGACGAGACGATGTAGGCACCGCCGTCGCCCCACCACATGCCCTCCAGCTTGCGGGCGCGGGTGACCTGGCCGTCGGTGAACTGCTTGCGGACGGGGGTGGTGCGGGCGTCGCGGTCGGGCACGGTCACCCAGTCCACGCCGTAGACCGTGCCGGTCTTCGTGGCGCGGGAGAGGTCGTCGACGAACCGGCCGCCGGAGTCGAAGCACTTGAACGCCTGAAGCACACCGGCGTCGTCGGCGAGGGTGCGCAGCCTGCCGCGGCCGTGCCGGAAGCCCTCCGGCGGAGTCCAGCGGTAGAGCAGGCCGTTGGGGCCGGAGGCGTCCTCGGTGAGGTAGAGGTGCCCGCGCCCGGGGTCGACCACGACGGCCTCGTGGGCGTAACGGCCCAGCGCCTTGAGGGGCCCCGGGTCGCGGTTGGCACGGCGGTCCTCGGGGTCGACCTCGAAGACATAGCCGTGGTCCTTGGTCATACCGTTCTGGCCGGCCTTGTCCTCGGTCTCCTCGCAGGTGAGCCAGGTGTCCCAAGGAGTGTGGCCGCCCGCGCAGTTGGTGGAGGTACCGGCGATCCCCACCCACTCGGCGACATGGTCGCGGCGCACCTCGACGACCGTGCAGCCGCCGGACGCGGCGGGGTCGTAGACGAGCCCCTCGGTGAGCGGGACGGGGTACGTCCAGTTGGCGCGCGGGCCCTTCAGCTCGTGGTTGTTGACGAGGAGGGTCGCGCCGCGCGGGCCGTCGAAGGTGGCGGTGCCGTCGTGGTTGGACGGGGTGAACTCGCCCGACTCCAGCTTGGTCCGCCCGCTGTACGTGATGATCCGGTACGAGAACCCGGCGGGCAGCGCGAGGACGCCGTGGGGGTCGGGGACGAGCGGCCCGTAGCCGACCCCGCCGTGCCCGGCGGCCGTCTCCTCCCCCACGGCGTCGGTCTCCGTGGACGCAAGGGCGTGGGGAGCGGTGGCGAGAGCGCCGACGCTGCCCGCCAGCGCGATCCCGGCTCCCGTGATCGCGGATTGTCTGGCGAAGTCCCTGCGGGTGAGCGACATGCTGTCTCCTGTGACGGTCGACGTGCCGTGCCGGACGGAGGGTGGCGCACACGGTGCGCGCGCCAGGCTGCCGCCTCCCGCTGAACAGGGCCTGAACTCGGGACGACTTCGCAGGTCTTTCTTCCATGACTGCGTCTGGCCGGAACCACGGGAGTCAAAAGGCCGGTGCGGTCGACGGTCGGCGTGCTGTGCGGGCCACGCGGCGCCGACAACCGCAGACCAGCGACACAACCGTCAGTTCCAGCGCTGCGACCGGGCCTTGAACGCCGCCTTGCGGGCTTCCTTCGCGATCTTCTTGTCGGGGTGGAGGCGGCCCATCGCGTCCAGTACGTCCGCGGTGGCCGGGTGGTCGACGCGCCAGGCCACCGTGAAGAAGCCGGTGTGCTGGGCGGCGAGGCCCTCCACGAGGGCCTGGAGCTCCTCCGAGTTGCCCTCGGCGTCCAGTTGCGCGGCGAGGGTGTCGATGGTCAGCCAGAACACCATCTCCTGGGACGGCGCGGGCACATCGGGCAGCCCGTGCTCGCTCAGCCACACCCGGGCGAGACCGCCGAGTTCGGCGTCGTCGAGCACGTCCCGCAGGGCGGGTTCCGCGCCGGTGCCGACCAGCGAGAGCGCCTGCTGACAGCGCAATCTGCGCAGCGGCGCACCGGCGTCGGCACCCCGGGCCGCGATGAGCAACTCCCGTGCGGCGGCGAGGGGTTCGCGGCGGTCCAGCCACAGCTCGGTCTCGGCCTGCGCGGCCCGCGGCCCGAACACGGACGTCCTGTCGAGCAGCGCGTCGGCGCCCTTGTCCGCGAGGTCGCCCACGGCCGGCGCGTCGAACCCGGCCGCCAGCAGCCGCGTCCGCAGCCCGTAGCGGCCGAGCGCGGTCAGAGCGACCATGCCGTAGCGGGACACATCGGTGTCGTCGACGGAGGCCTCGGCCTGCTCCCGCCCGGTGCTCCCGTCGGTGTCCCCTTCCGCGTCCGCATCCACGTCCACCAGCAGCGCCTCGTCCAGCGGCTGGTACTCCACGAGCCCCACCGGCTCCAGCAGCCGGAACTGGTCGTCGAGCCGCATCATCGCGTCGGAGACCTGCTCCAGCATGTCGTCGCTCGGTTCCGCCATGTCGCTCGGCAGGATCACGCTGGCGGCCAGCGCGGGCAGCGGGACGGGACCGCCGGGGCCCTCCTCGTCGGCCGTGAGGAGATACAGGTTGCCGAGGACGTCGTCGAGGAACTCGGCCTCGGCGTCCGGGTCCCAGTCGACCGGCGGGAGTTCGGCGTCGCCGCCCTGTGCGACGGCCTCGGCCAGACCGTCCAGGTCGGGTACGGAGGCATCGGCGAGCACGGTGTCCAGGACGCCCAGCCACACCCTGAGCACGTCGTGCGGGGTGCCCCCGGTGAGCAGCGCGAGGTCCGCACCCGGCGCGACGGTCCCGGCCTCCTCGTCCACGATGTCGACGAGCCCGCAGTCCACGGCGAGCCCCCACGCCTCGTCGGCGAGGGCCTCGGCGTCGTCGCCGGTCAGCCCGAGTGCCTCGGCGGCCGCCGGGAGCTGCTCCTCTACGAGGTCGCCGCCCGCTTCGACACGGGTCTCCGGCCCGGCCCAGCGGGCGAGACGGGCGGCCCGGGAGAGCAAGGGCGTGGACAGCGCGTCGCGCGCCAGCTCCGCTTCGCTGTGCAGCCGCACCGGCGGCATGGGGGAGCTGTCTGACATCGGCGGTTTCTCCTCGGGCGCCTGGACGGCCGTACGGCCACACGCACACCGTACGACCACCTGTATCGCGTACGACGGCCCGGAAACGGGGGCCTCCACCGGCCCTGGGGCCTGTCGTCAGATTCCCGTCGTCCGCCCGAAGGGCGGGCCCGGCGGCGTCTGGTGCGCGCGATCGCAAGGCGCCGGAGCGCCCTCGTGGCGGAGCCACGTGGGCGTTTCGGCAACGCCGCGAGCGTGCGTGCCAGACGCCGCCGGGCAGACGGGAATCTGACGACAGGCCCTAAAGGGGCGGGGGTCGCGGGCCCGGACTGCGTCGTACGGCTCTGCCGGTTCAGCCTAGACGGGTTTTCGTCCATGCCGCCCGGTTCATTTCCCCGACGGACCCCGTACACGGCCGAAACCTTGACAACTGGCGTGATCAGGCAGGAGATTGACGCGCGTAGAAGTCGGGGGGACAACTGTTCACCGGAGTTCCGGGGCCTTGCGCTGCCCGGGCTCCGGCGTTCCGGAACCATGGACGCCCGCCCCTCCGGCGTCTACGCGTGTCACCCGCACCACCGTGCCACGCGCTCCAGCTCCACCGTCGTCCCGGCGCCCATGCACGCCCTCGGAGGGATCACCGTTGTCGAGCAAGTCTTCCGCGCGTCTCGCCGCGCTCACCGTCGCCGCCGTCTGCAGCGCGGCGTCCACCGTCGCCCTCACCTCCCCCGCGCACGCGGACTCCGTGCGCATCCATGACATCCAGGGCACCACGCGGATATCCCCGTACGCAGGCCAGAAGGTCGCGGACGTGCCCGGCATCGTGACGGGGGTGCGCACCTACGGCTCGTCCAGAGGCTTCTGGGTCCAAGACCCGACCCCGGACGACAACCCGGCCACCAGCGAGGGCGTGTTCGTCTTCACCAGTTCCGCCCCGAAGGTCGCGGTCGGCGACTCCGTGACGGTCACCGGCACGGTCTCGGAGTACGTGCCGGGCGGCGCCTCGTCGGGCAACCAGTCGGTGACCGAGCTGACCAAGCCGACCATCACCGTGCTGTCCAGCGGCAACGCGGTCCCGGCGCCGGTCGTCGTGGACGAGGACTCGGTGCCGGAGGAGTACACCCCGGCAGGTGACGCCGCGGCGAGCGGCTCGGTCAACGCCCTGCCGCTGGCGCCGTCCGATTACGCCCTGGACTACTACGAGTCCCTGGAGGGCATGAACGTCCAGGTCAGCGACACCCGTGTGGTCACCGCCACCGACCCGTACAGCGAGCTGTGGGTCACGGTGAAGCCGTGGGAGCACCAGAGCCGCCGCGGCGGCTCGGTCTACGGCTCCTACGACTCCCAGAACACCGGCCGTCTCCAGATCCAGTCGCTGGGCTCCACGGCCGACTTCCCGAAGGCGAACGTAGGCGACACCCTCACCGGCGACACCACCGGCCCGATGGACTACAACCAGTACGGCGGCTACACGCTGGTCGCGAACCAGATCGGCACCCTGGAGAGCGCGGGTCTCCAGCGGGAGACGACCCACAAGCAGTCGCGCGGCGAGCTGGCGGTGGCGACGTACAACGTCGAGAACCTCGACCCGTCCGACACCACCTTCGCGGCGCACGCCTCCGCGATCGTGAACAACCTCCGCTCGCCCGACATCGTGTCCCTGGAGGAGATCCAGGACAACAACGGCGCCACGGACGACGGTACGGTCGACGCGAGCCAGACGGTCACCAAGCTGATCGACGCGATCGTGGCGGCGGGCGGCCCGCACTACGAGTGGCGTTCGATCGCCCCGGTCAACGACCAGGACGGAGGCGAGCCCGGCGGCAACATCCGCCAGGTCTTCCTGTTCAACCCGGAGCGGGTGTCGTTCACGGACCGCGCGGGAGGCGACTCCACGACGGCGGTCGGGGTCACCCGGGAGCGCGGCAAGGCGGCCCTGACCGTCTCCCCCGGCCGTATCGCCCCGGCGGACAGTGCCTGGAAGTCCAGCCGCAAGCCGCTCGTCGGCGAGTTCGTCTTCCGCGGCCGCACGGTCTTCGTGATCGCCAACCACCTCAACTCCAAGGGTGGCGACCAGGGTCTGACCTCGCAGTACCAGCCCCCGACGCGCAGTTCCGAGACCCAGCGGCACGCCCAGGCGACCCTGGTGAACGCCTTCGTGAAGAGCGTCCTCGACGTCCAGAAGAACGCGGACGTCATCGCGCTCGGCGACATGAACGACTTCGAGTTCTCCGACACCACCAAGATCCTCGAGGGTGACGGCGAACTGTGGTCGGCGATCAAGTCGCTGCCGAGGAGCGAGCGTTACACCTACGACTACCAGGGGAACCAGCAGGTCCTGGACCAGATTCTGATCAGCCCCGCGATCCGCCGGGGCTGCGACTTCGCGTACGACTCCGTGCACATCAACTCGGAGTTCAACGACCAGATCAGCGACCACGACCCGCAGATCCTGCGCTTCCACCCGTGACACCCGGGGGCGTGTGGACGGGCCGGCTCTCCGGTCGGCCCGTCCACACGCCCTACTGGCTGAGCCGCCCCAACTGGCTCTGGAACCAGTCCAGCCGGGCTTGGAGGAACGCGGCCTCCGCGACGAGCTCGGTCACTCCGAGCCCCTCTCCGGGGGCCGATTCCTCCGCCTGCCCGCCGACGACCCGCACCCCATTCCCCGCGAGCCGGGCGAACGAGGCGAGCGAGACGGAGGAGCGTCCGCGCAGGCACCCCGCACAGACGGGCCCGAGCGCCCGCCAGCCGGGCCGCCCCCACCCGGCATCGGCGAGAGCAGCGGCGGCCCGCCCGCAGGAACACGCCCCGACGGTCACCGTACGCACCCGCTGACGGGCGTACCGGAACCCGCGCTCGAAACGGATGTAGGCGCCGAGCACGGACACCTCCAGCAGCACCGCCGCACGGTGCTCAGCGGTGCAGAGCAGCCCCTCGGCCACGGCACGGTCGTGCACACAGTGGAACCCGCAGTCGCACCACCGCGAGGGCGCCCGGTGCCGCCGCCCGTACACACAGGCCGCGTCCGCGACCACCCTGTACGGCAGCGCGCCGCCGAGCGACACCCCGGTGAACCCGGCCCGGCCACCGTCCTGGAACAGCAGGGGAAAGGCCACCTTGTACCCGGTGGGCGGCTCGACCGGCCGCTCGGAGGGCAGCCGGCGCCACATCAGCGGACCGAGACCTCTTCGCCGGCCTCTGCCTCGACTTCCACGACCTCGTCGCCCGCGTCGACGACCTCGACTTCATCGGCCTCGTCGGCAACGGGCCGCTCCTCGGCCACCCCGGTCGCCAGTGCCTTCCCGAGCTTCATGACGCCTCCCAAGCCGTGCATCCGGTGACGGTTCTGACCATGGTGACCCATGAACGCCCGTTTTGGACATAGGGCCTGCCAGCCCGGCGAAGACGCTCACATTAGCGATGCTTACCTGAACACCGCAGAAGATTTAAGTGGAACTACGGCGAGAGTCCGCCGAGACTGCATCCCATGATGACGACGACGTCCCCGCCCACCCCCGCTCCCCCCTTCGGCCGCGTCCTCTGCGCGATGATCACCCCGTTCTCGGAGTCGGGCGCCCTGGACCTCGACGGCGCACAGCGCCTCGCGGACCGGCTGATCACCGGAGGTTGCGACGGACTGGTGCTGAACGGCACGACCGGAGAATCGCCGACCACGACGGACGAGGAGAAGTCGGCGCTGATCAGCGCGGTGAGAGAGGCGATCGGCGGCCGGGCGGTCCTGCTGTCGGGCGTGGGCACGGCCGACACCCGCCACACCGCCGAGCTCACACGCCGGGCGGAGAAGGCGGGCGCGGACGGCGCCCTGGTGGTCACGCCGTACTACAGCAGGCCCCCGCAGGACGCGCTCGAAGCCCATTTCCGCGAGGTCGCCGACGCCTCGGCCCTCCCCGTCATGCTGTACGACATCCCGGGCCGCACGGGCACCCGTATCGAGCCGGAGACGATGATCCGGCTGGCCGCTCACCCCGGGATCGTGGCGGTCAAGGACTGCTCCTACGACCTCCTCGGCGTCCAGAAGGTCATGGCGCGCACGGATCTGGCCTACTACGCGGGCTGCGACGACCAGGTGCTCGCGCTGTACGCGCTGGGCGCCGCGGGCTGTGTCAGCACCGTGGCGAACGTCGTCCCGGACCGGCTGCGCGCGCTGATCGACACGTTCGACGCGGGCGACACCTCCGGCGCGGCCCGCCACCAGCGCCGGCTGACCCACCTGATCGACCTCATGACGGCGTCCGGTCTGCCCGGCACGGTCACGGCGAAAGCCCTGCTCAACGCCCTCGGCCTGCCCGCGGGCCCGGTCCGGCCGCCCCTGCGCCCCGCCGACCGGAGCGCGACCGACGGGTTGATGGAGGCGTACGCGTCCGTCACGGCCCTCACAGACCTCACGGAGGTCACAGCCGGGTAGGCCGGGGCCCGCCCGTGGGCGGTCAGTTGTGGCTGTGCAGGATCTCGTTCAGGCCGCCCCAGACCGCGTTGTTCGGGCGGGCCTCCACCGTGCCGCTGACCGAGTTGCGGCGGAAGAGGATGTTCGAGGCGCCGGAGAGTTCGCGGGCCTTGACGATCTGGCCGTCGGGCAGGGTGACCCGGGTGCCCGCGGTGACGTAGAGGCCCGCCTCGACCACGCACTCGTCGCCCAGGGCGATGCCGACGCCCGCCTCGGCGCCGATCAGGCAGCGCTCACCGATGGAGATGATGACGTTGCCGCCGCCGGACAGGGTGCCCATCGTGGACGCGCCGCCGCCGATGTCCGAGCCGTTGCCGACCACGACGCCCGACGAGATACGGCCCTCGACCATGGACGTGCCGAGCGTTCCGGCGTTGAAGTTGACGAAGCCCTCGTGCATGACCGTGGTGCCCTCGGACAGGTGGGCGCCCAGCCGGACCCGGTCGGCGTCGGCGATGCGCACGCCCTTGGGGGCGACGTAGTCCGTCATGCGCGGGAACTTGTCGATCGACGTCACCTGGAGGTGCAGGCCCTCCGCGCGGGCGTTCAGGCGGACCTTCTCGATGTCGTCCACGGCGACCGGGCCGAGCGAGGTCCAGGCCACGTTGGCGAGGAAGCCGAACGTGCCGTCCAGGTTCTGCCCGTGCGGCTTCACCAGGCGGTGGGAGAGGAGGTGGAGGCGCAGATAGACGTCGTGCGCGTCGACCGGCTTCTCGTCCAGGGACGAGATGACCGTCCGTACCGCGATCACCTCGACGTCACGGCGGGTGTCCGGGCCGATCGCCTTCGCGGCGCCCTCGCCCAGCAGTTCCACGGCACGCTCCGCGGTCAGCGACTCGGTGCCGGACGGTCCGGGCTCGGCGACGAGCTCCGGCGCCGGGAACCAGGTGTCGAGAACGGTGCCGTCGGCGGCGATCGTGGCGAGGCCGGCGGCCACGGCGCCGGTGGTGCGGGGAGCAGTCGTGTCGGTCATGAGGTGAAACCTAACGTGCGAGGTGCCGGGCTTGCGAACTGTGTCTCACCCGTCGGTCCGGGCCCGGCGGCCCGCGGGCGGACGCGCTTTCCGGGTTGCCGCGGCGCCTCGGCGTCAGCGGGCGCCGCCCAGGTTGATGACCACCACCCCGACGATGATCAGCGCCATTCCGGTGATCTTCATCGGGCCCAGGCCCTCTCCGAACAGGACGAGACCGAGCACCGCGATGGCCGCCGTGCCGATCCCGGACCAGATGGCGTACGCCGTTCCCACCGGCACCGACTTCAGGGTCTGCGCCAGCAGGGCGAACGACACGATGTAGCCCAGCACCGTGAACAGGGACGGCCAGAGTCTGGAGAGGCCGGCGCTGTACTTCAGCGTGGTCGTCGCCGCCACCTCGGCGGCGATGGCCGCGACCAGGAACACGTATCCCATGGGCGCGAACCTACACAACGCTCACACCATGACGCCGGGGGACGTGCTGGCCGCCGCCACCGGACCTGTTTCGCGCAGCCGGGTCATGCGGTCGAGTGTGCGCCGCTTGACGCGGGCCGCGCGGCGCAGGGCCGACACCTTGCGGTAGTGCACCAGTTCGGCCGGGTCGGGGCGGACGGCGCCGCTGAGCCCGTAGCCGTGCCGGGTGAGGCGCTCGCCCAGCACTGCCTCGCACAGCCGGATCTGATCGGGCGTCAGCCGGGTGCTCCAGCTGCCCGCCCGTGAGACGTCCAGCGCGCCATGGGTGCGGCTGTGCCAGGTCTTGCGGGCGGGTACGGCCGCCTCCGCGAGCCGGTGCGGCTCGGTCATCCCGGGATCGAACTCCTCGCCCAGAAAGGCGCAGAGCGCCTTCAGGCGCGGTTCCGGATCGGCCAGCAGGTCCTCGTAGCGCACCTCGTGCCAGCTGTCCGGGCCCAGGGCACGCGCATGACCGTGTGTCACGTCCATCACCTGCGCCCAGGTGGCGACGGCCTCGTGGAAGCCGCTGTGCCACCAGGGCATCCCCAGCAGCGAGGCGGCGCAGTCACGGCCGTCGCGCACCAGATGCACGAACTGCGCGTCCGGGAACAGCCGCAGGATCTCCTCGACGTGCAGGGCGTACGCGGGCCGTTTGTCGCCCCAGCGCACCTTGCCGTGCCGCCGCGCATACGACTCCAGGGCGATCCCGAGCGCGGAGCCGAGCGTGGGCGGACCCTCGACGATCCGCTCGGCCACGCCCTCCGGGTCCACGCCCAGTTCGTGGAAGCGGGTCTCCTTGCGGCCGCTGATCCAGCGGGCGAGCCCGGCCCGGTTGTCCGGCTCGCACAGATCACCGAAGCTGAGCCGCTGCTCGTAGGCGGGCAGCACGAAGCGGGTCTCCGGGGGCAGCGCGATCCTCGGATGGGCGTGCAGCATCAGCTGGAGCAGGGTGGTGCCGGAGCGGGGGCAGCCGACCACGAAGACGGGACGTACGGGGGTGAGTGCACAGGTAGCCACCCCTGCCACGCTGCCCCGGCCGGATGAGCCGGGACTGGGAAGGCTCTGAGAAGCGGATGTGAAGTCCCGTACGCCACTCGCGCCCCGGAAATCTCGTAGAAACCGCTCACTGAAACAGGTCCCACGGACACGCACGGTCCACTAGTGTTTCACCGCTCAATCACCCATCCCCCACCACCACCGGCCGTCGCCCTGTGCGCCGCTGGAGGAAATTCACGCATGCCTTCTCGCATTCCTGAGCCGCCGCCTCCCTGGGAGAACGGCTGGCCCCCCGACACCTCACGGGCTCCCGGGACCCGGCGGCTGTGGCTGGCCGGTGCGCTGGCCCTGACCACCGTCGTCGCCTGTGTCACGGCGATCGCCCTCGACGACGGGCACCCCGCCACGGCGTCGGCCTCGGCGCTCTCCCCCTCGGCCTCCGTGGCGGACGGTCCCGGGCTGCTCTCCTTCCCCTCCTCGCCCGCGGCGACCGGCAGCCGTCACAACCGGACCAGGCCCGACTCCGGGACACCGGCCAAGGGCGACACCGGGTCGGAGAAGACTGGCGGCAGCACGACGTCGCCCTCGCCGTCCGCTTCGTCGTCCAAGGCCGGCGGGCACAAGTCCGGCGGGGGCGCAGGCACTTCGGGCGGCGGATCCGGGTCCGGCTCCGGATCCGGTTCCGGCAGCACCTCTGCCGCTCTCTGGGAGTCGGTCCGCTCGGTGAACTACCCCGACCGCTACTGGCACATCAGCGGCGGCCTGGTGAAGCTCGACCCCGTCGGCTCCACCGACGCCCGCCGCGCCGCCACCTTCAAGCTCGTCAAGGGCCTTGCCGACAGCACCTGTTACTCATTTGCCACGGCTGACGGCAGCTATCTGCGGCACCGCAATTTCGTGCTGCGCTCCGAGCGCGACGACGGCTCGGCCCTGTTCGAGAAGGACGCCACCTTCTGCCCGCGCGCATCCGCGTACTCCGGCGCGGTCATGCTGGAGTCGGTCAACTACCCGGGCCGCTATCTGCGCCACAAGAACTTCCAGCTCAAGCTCGACCCCTACCAGGGCAGCGACCTGTACCGGGCCGACTCGGCGTTCCGGCTGACGGACGGGCTGGCCTGAGCACGGAAGCCGGAAGCACATGCCGAAAAAGCGGCGAGGCCCCACCGGGCCTCGCCGCTTTTCCGTGTCAGCAGAAGATCAGACGTTGAACCCCAGCGCCCGCAGCTGCTCGCGGCCGTCGTCCGTGATCTTGTCGGGGCCCCACGGCGGCATCCAGACCCAGTTGATGCGCAGCTCGCTGACAAGGCCGTCGGTGGCGGACTGGGCCTGGTCCTCGATGACGTCGGTCAGCGGACAGGCCGCCGAGGTCAGGGTCATGTCGACGGTCGCGATGTTGGCGTCGTCGATGTGGACGCCGTAGATCAGGCCCAGGTTGACGACGTCGATGCCCAGTTCGGGGTCGACGACGTCCATCAGTGCCTCGTAGAGCTCCTCCTCCGAGGCGCGCTTGGTCTGGGTGTCACTCATGCCGTCTTCCTTTCGGCGTCGGCGCCGCCCAGCGCCTGGGCCGTCGCGTCCTTCCACGCCATCCAGCTCAGGAGGGCGCACTTGACCCGTGCCGGGTACTTGGAGACCCCGGCGAACGCGACCGCGTCCTCCAGGACCTCCTCCATGGCGTCGTCGGGCTCGATCCGGCCCTTGGACTGCATCAGCTCCAGGAAGGTCTCCTGGATCTTCTGCGCGTCGGCCAGTTCCCTGCCGACCAGCAGTTCGTTCAGCACGGACGCCGAGGCCTGGCTGATGGAACAGCCCTGGCCCTCGTAGGAGACGTCCTCGATCGTCGTGCCGTCGTACTTCACACGAAGGGTGATCTCGTCGCCGCACGTCGGGTTCACATGGTGCACCTCGGCGTCGCCATCCCTCAGACCACGCCCGTGCGGGTTCTTGTAGTGGTCCAGGATGACTTCCTGGTACATCGAGTCCAGCTTCACGGTCTCAGCACGCCCTTCAGCCGAAGAAGTTCCGTACGTGCTCCAGCCCCTCGACCAGCGCGTCGATCTCGGCAGGCGTGGAGTACAGATAGAACGACGCCCTGGTGGTCGCCGGAATTCCGTACCGCAGGCAGACGGGGCGGGCGCAGTGGTGGCCGACCCGGACCGCGATGCCCTGCTCGTCGAGGACCTGGCCCACGTCGTGCGGGTGGATGTCGCCGAGGGTGAAGGAGATCGCCGCGCCGCGGTCCTCCGCGGTGGCCGGGCCGATGATCTTCAGATCGGGCAGCTCGGTCAGCCGCCGCACCGCGTACTCGGTGAGGGCGTGCTCATGGGCGAGGATCCGGTCCATGCCGATCGTGTTCAGATAGTCGATCGCCGCGCCGAGGCCGACGGCCTGGGCGATCGGCGGGGTGCCGGCCTCGAACTTGTGCGGGGCGGGGGCGTACGTCGACGAGTGCATCGAGACGGTCTCGATCATCTCGCCGCCGCCGAGGAACGGAGGCAGGTCCTCCAGCAGCTCCTGGCGGCCCCACAGGACGCCGATGCCGGTCGGGCCGCACATCTTGTGGCCGGTGAAGGCCACGAAGTCGGCCTGGAGCGCCTGTACGTCCAGCGGCATGTGCGGCGCGGCCTGGGAGGCGTCGATGCAGACGAGGGCGCCGACCTGCTGGGCGCGGCGCACTATCGCGTCTACCGGGTTGACCGTGCCGAGGATGTTGGACACCAGGACGAAAGAGACGATCTTCGTCTTCTCCGTGATGATCTCCTCGATGTTCGACAGGTCGAGGCGGCCGTCGTCGGTGAGGCCGAACCACTTCAGCTTCGCACCGGTGCGCTGGGCGAGCAGCTGCCACGGCACGATGTTGGAGTGGTGCTCCATCTCCGTGATCACGATCTCGGTGTCGGCGTCCACCCGGTAGGGCTCGTCGGCCCAGCCGAGCATGTTGGCCACGAGGTTGAGCGACTCGGAGGCGTTCTTGGTGAAGATCACCTCGTCGCGGCTGGGCGCGTTGATGAACGCGGCGACCTTGTCCCGCGCGCCCTCGTACATCGCCGTGGCCTCCTCGGCGAGCACATGCACACCGCGATGGACGTTGGCGTTGTGGCGCTCGTAGTACTCGCTGAGGGCGTCCAGCACCTGGGTCGGCTTCTGCGAGGTCGCCGCGTTGTCCAGGTACACGAGCTTCCGGCCGTCGTGGACCAGCCGGTCCAGGACGGGGAAGTCCTTGCGGATCGCCTCGGTGTCGAGGAGGCCCGGCAGTTGTGTCACGCGGATGCGCCACCCTTCGTGTATGCCTCGTAGCCCTCGTCCTCCAGCTTGTCGGCGAGTTCGGCGCCGCCGGACTCGACGATGCGGCCGCCGGAGAAGACATGGACGTAGTCAGGCTTGATATAGCGCAGGATGCGCGTGTAGTGCGTGATCAGCAGGGTGCCGACCTCGCCGGTCTCACGGACGCGGTTGACGCCCTCGGAGACGATGCGCAGGGCGTCGACGTCGAGGCCGGAGTCGGTCTCGTCGAGGATCGCGACCCTCGGCTTGAGCAGTTCGAGCTGGAGGATCTCGTGGCGCTTCTTCTCACCGCCGGAGAAGCCCTCGTTGACATTGCGCTCGGCGAAGGCGGGGTCCATGTTGAGGCGCTCCATGGCCTCCTTGACCTCCTTCACCCACAGGCGCAGCTTGGGGGTCTCGCCGCGCACGGCGGTGGCGGAGGTGCGCAGGAAGTTGGAGACGGACACCCCGGGGACCTCGACGGGGTACTGCATCGCGAGGAACAGACCGGCGCGGGCGCGCTCGTCGACGGACATCGCCAGGACGTCCTCGCCGTCGAGCAGCACGGTCCCGCTGGCGACCGTGTACTTGGGGTGACCGGCCAGGGAGTAGGCGAGGGTCGACTTGCCGGAGCCGTTGGGGCCCATGATGGCGTGCGTCTCCCCCTGCTTCACGGTGAGGTCGACGCCCTTGAGGATCTCCTTCGTGGCGTTGTCGGCCTCGACGGTGACGTGCAGGTCTCGGATTTCAAGCGTGGCCATGGATGCCTCAGGACTCCTGGGAGAGGGAGACGAGCACGTCGTCCCCTTGGATCTTGACGGGGTATACGGGGACGGGGCGGGTCGCGGGCAGGCCGGACGGTTTGCCGGAGCGGAGATCGAAAGTCGAGCCGTGCAGCCAGCACTCGATCTGGCAGTCCTCCACCTCGCCCTCGGAGAGCGAGACGTTCGCGTGCGAGCAGATGTCGTAGATCGCGAACACCTCTCCCTCGGTCCTGACGAGCGAGATGGGCGTGCCGTCGAGTTCGACCCTCCTCGGGGTGTCCTCGTCCAGCTCGCTGAGGGCGCAGACCCGGACGAACCGGGTGTCGTCGACGGTGGTCATCCGACCGATGCCTCCAGCTCCTCCTCGATCTTGGCGATGAGGCGCTGTTCGATGTCCTCGACGCCGATCTGCTGGACGAGTCCCGCGAAGAAGCCGCGGACCACCAGGCGGCGGGCCTCGTGCTCCGGGATGCCCCGGGCCATCAGATAGAAGAGCTGTTCGTCGTCGAAGCGGCCGGTCGCGGAGGCGTGTCCGGCGCCGACGATCTCACCGGTCTCGATCTCCAGGTTGGGCACGGAGTCGACCCGGGCACCGTCGGTGAGGACGAGGTTCCGGTTCATCTCGTAGGTGTCGGTGCCCTCGGCGGCGGCCTCGATGAGGACGTCGCCGATCCATACGGCGTGCGCGTCGTCGCCCTGGAGCGCGCCCTTGTAGGCGACGTTCGACGTGCAGTGCGGCATGTTGTGGGTGACCAGCAGGCGGTGCTCCTGGTGCTGGCCGGCGTCGGTGAAGTACAGGCCGTAGAGCTGGGCCTCGCCGCCGGTGCCGGCGTAGGCGACGCGCGGGTGCAGCCGGACCAGGTCGCCGCCGAAGGTGACCACGAAGGACTTGAAGCTCGCGTCCCGGCCGATGCTCGCGTTGTGCTGGCCGACGTGCACGGCCTCGTCGTCCCAGTCCTGGACGGAGACGACGGTCAGCTTGGCGCCGTCGCCGAGCACATATTCGACGTTGGCGGCGAGCACCGCGTCACCGGTGTGGTCGATGACGACGACGGCCTCGGCGAAGGCGCCCAGCTCGATCACCTGGTGGCCGTAGGCGACCCCGCCCTCGCCGTGCACGGCGATACGGATCGGCTCGGTGAGCACCGTCTCCTTGGGGACGGTGATCACGCCGGCCCGTTCGAAGGCCGAGTACGCCTGGGCGGCGACGCGGTCCACGGGGGTGCCGGTCCTGCCGAGCCGCGGGTCGTCGCGGCCGACGGTCTCGACGGCGACGCCCTCGGGGGCCTCGACGGCGATCTTCACTCCCCCGCCGGTGGCGACGGCGGTGCCGTCGTGCAGCCCGCGCAGGCGCTCCAGCGGGGTGAACCGCCATTCCTCCTCGCGGCCGTGCGGGACCGGGAAGTCCGTCACGTCGAAGGAGGGCGGCGCGCTCATGCGCGTGGCGACGGTCGACTCCGCGGCGACCGCGATCGAACCGGCGGTGGTGGAGCCCACCGGGATGTTAGGGGCCTCAGCCATGGCTGTCGTCGTACTCGCTTTCTGCGTAAGTGGCTCGATGGGGGCTGCCGGGCGTCAGCCGACCGCGCCTTCCATCTGGAGCTCGATCAGCCGGTTGAGTTCCAGCGCGTACTCCATGGGCAGTTCCTTGGCGATCGGCTCGACGAAGCCGCGCACGATCATCGCCATCGCCTCGAACTCGGACAGACCGCGGCTCATCAGATAGAACAGCTGGTCCTCGGAGACCTTGGAGACGGTGGCCTCGTGGCCCATGGACACGTCGTCCTCGCGGACGTCGACGTAGGGGTAGGTGTCGGAGCGGGAGATCGTGTCGACCAGCAGCGCGTCGCACAGCACGTTCGACTTGGAGCCGTGGGCGCCCTCGCCGATCTCGACCAGACCGCGGTAGGAGGTGCGGCCGCCGCCCCGGGCCACCGACTTGGAGACGATGTTGGACGAGGTGTTCGGCGCCATGTGGACCATCTTGGAGCCGGCGTCCTGGTGCTGGCCCTCGCCCGCGAAGGCGATGGAGAGGGTCTCGCCCTTGGCGTGCTCGCCCATCAGATAGACGGCGGGGTACTTCATCGTCACCTTGGAGCCGATGTTGCCGTCGATCCACTCCATGGTGGCGCCCTCGTAGGCGACGGCGCGCTTGGTGACCAGGTTGTAGACGTTGTTCGACCAGTTCTGGATGGTCGTGTAGCGGCAGCGGCCGTTCTTCTTGACGATGATCTCGACGACCGCGCTGTGCAGGGAGTCGCTCTTGTAGATCGGCGCCGTACACCCCTCGACGTAGTGCACATAGGCGCCCTCGTCGACGATGATCAGGGTCCGCTCGAACTGGCCCATGTTCTCCGTGTTGATACGGAAGTACGCCTGGAGCGGGATCTCCACATGGACGCCCGGCGGGACGTAGACGAAGGAGCCGCCCGACCACACGGCGGTGTTCAGCGACGCGAACTTGTTGTCACCGGCGGGGATGACGGTGCCGAAGTACTCCTTGAAGAGCTCCGGGTGCTCCTTCAGCGCGGTGTCGGTGTCCAGGAAGATGACGCCCTGCTGCTCCAGGTCCTCGCGGATCTGGTGGTAGACGACCTCCGACTCGTACTGCGCGGCGACACCGGCGACCAGGCGCTGCTTCTCCGCCTCCGGGATGCCGAGCCGGTCGTAGGTGTTCTTGATGTCCTCGGGAAGTTCCTCCCAGGACTCCGCCTGCTTCTCCGTGGAGCGCACGAAGTACTTGATGTTGTCGAAGTCGATGCCCGACAGGTCGGACCCCCAGTTCGGCAGGGGCTTCTTCGCGAAGAGCTTGAGGCCCTTGAGGCGCAGCTTGGTCATCCACTCCGGCTCGGACTTCTTCGCCGAGATGTCGCGGACGACGTCCTCGTTCAGGCCGCGCTTCGCCGCGGCACCGGCCTCGTCGGAGTCGGCCCAGCCGTATTCGTACGTGCCCAGGCCCTCGAGTTCGGGGTGAGCAGTCTCCGTGGGGAGTGTCATGCGGGGTTCCTCCCGGCCGTGCTGGCAGATGCGTTGTGGGTGTGGTGGGCCTGCGTGATCTTCGCGGCGTCCGGGATGAACGTCGTGCAGACGCCGTCGCCGTGCGCGATGGTGGCCAGCCGCTGGACGTGGGTGCCGAGCAACTGGGAGAAGAACTCCGTCTCGGCCTCGCACAGCTGCGGGAACTTCTCCGCGACATGGGCCACCGGGCAGTGGTGCTGGCAGAGCTGCTCGCCCTGCTGCGGCAGTGGCGCGCTGCGCGCCGTGGCCGCGTACCCGTCCGCGCTCAGAGCCCTGGCGAGGGCCTCGGCGCGCTCTTCGGGGTCCACCCCGTCCAGTGCGCGGCGGTAGGCGGCGGCCTGCTCGGCGATCCTCGCGCGGGCGAAGGCCACCACGGCCTCGTCCCCGCCGAACCGCTCACTGATCCAGCGCAGGGCGTCCGCGGCAAGCACGTCGTACGACTGGTCGAAGGCGTCCCGGCCGCAGTCGGTCAGGGCGAACACCTTGGCGGGGCGGCCGCGGGTGCGCGCCCCGTACACCCGCTGCTCGCGGGCCTCCACCACATCGTCGGCGACCAGTGCGTCGAGGTGCCGGCGGACGGCGGCCTGGGTGAGACCGAGGCGCCCGGCCAGCTCGGCGACGGTGGACGGGCCGTGGTCCAGGATGGACCGCGCGACCCGGTTGCGTGTGGAACGCTCACCGGTCGCGAGCTCCTCCTGAGGGGCCCCCATGGGGGTCTCCCGAGCCTCACCGACGTTTTTCACAACGCCATTGTTGCGTAATTCCTCAGAGCTGGGCAACCCGCGTCCGGAACGCCGAATCGTGCCCTGCGTCACTTAGGCACGCCTAACTAGCCCATGGTCTGACCTGCGGGAACGATCTTTGATCGATCATTGTCACGGCAGCCCGCACGGCGCACGCACGCGGGGTGCGCCACCCGCGCACCGGCCCCGATCGGAGGAGTTCACCCACCCGGCCGACCGGGACACCCGGCGCGTCCCTAGACTCTGGGCCATGCGAAGTGAGCCGGTGCTCCAGGTCCAGGCCCTGGTGAAGCGGTACGGCACGAAGACCGCGGTGGACGGCCTCGACCTGGTGGCCCGGACGGGCGTGACCGCCGTGCTCGGTCCCAACGGCGCGGGCAAGACGACGACGGTCGAGACCTGCGAGGGCTACCGGAGGCCGGACTCCGGCACGGTGCGCGTCCTGGGCCTCGACCCGGTGCGGGACTCCCTCGCGCTGCGGCCCAGGATCGGGGTGATGCTCCAGTCCGGCGGCGTCTACCCGTCCTCCCGCGCCGAGGAGATGCTGCGCCATGTGGCCAAGCTGCACGCCCGTCCGCTGGACGTGGACGCGCTGATCGAACGGCTCGGGCTGGGCAGCTGCGGCCGCACCCCCTACCGGCGGCTGTCCGGCGGCCAGCAGCAGCGGCTGGCGCTGGCGATGGCCGTGGTCGGCCGCCCCGAGCTGGTGTTCCTCGACGAGCCGACCGCCGGCCTCGACCCCCAGGCCCGCCGGGCCACCTGGGACCTGGTGCGGGACCTGCGCGACGACGGCGTCTCGGTCGTCCTCACCACCCATTACATGGACGAGGCCGAGCAGCTCGCGGACGACGTCGCCATCATCGACGCCGGCAAGGTCATCGCCCACGACTCACCCGAGGAGCTGTGCCGCGGCGGCGCCGAGAACACCCTGCGCTTCACCGGCCGCCCCGGCCTCGACGTGGCCTCCCTGCTCAAGGCCCTGCCGCCGGACTGCGCGGCGGACGAGCTGACACCGGGCGCCTACCGGGTGGTCGGCAAGGTCGACCCGCAACTGCTCGCGACCGTCACCTCGTGGTGCGCGCAGCACGGGGTGATGCCGGAGAGGATCTCGGTCGAACGGCACACCCTCGAAGACGTGTTCCTGGAGCTCACGGGTAAGGAGCTGCGCTCATGATTGCGGCCGACCCGACCCCCGGCCGGGGGTCCGGGGGTTGTCCCCCGGGAAGACACAGCCTGGAACTCACGGGTAAGGAGCTGCGCTCATGATTCCGGCCGACCCGACCCCCGGCCGGGGGTCCGGGGGTTGTCCCCCGGGAAGACACAGCCTGGAACTCACGGGTAAGGAGCTGCGCTCATGATTGCGGCCGACCCGACCCCCGGCCGGGGGTCCGGGAGTTGTCCCCCGGGAAGACACAGCCCGGAACTCACGGGTAAGGAGCTGCGCTCATGATTCCGGCCGACCCGACCCCCGGCCGGGGGTCCGGGGGTTGTCCCCCGGGAAGACACAGCCTGGAACTCACGGGTAAGGAGCTGCGCTCATGATTGCGGCCGACCGGTCCCTCGCTCCGACCTGGAAGGAGCTGCGCTCATGACCACCACGGGCACCTACCGCCCCGAACCGGGCGCGGCCCCGCTCCCGCGCATGATCGCGGCGCAGTCGGCACTCGAGACGAAGATGCTGCTGCGCAACGGGGAGCAGCTGCTGCTGACGGTCGTGATCCCGACGCTGCTGCTGGTGCTCTTCAGCTCCGTGGACATCGTCGACACGGGTGCGGGCAAGTCGGTCGACTTCCTCGCCCCGGGCATCCTCGCGCTCGCGGTGATGTCGACGGCGTTCACCGGCCAGGCCATCGCGACGGGCTTCGAGCGCCGCTACGGCGTCCTGAAGCGCCTGGCGGCCTCACCGCTGCCGCGCTGGGGGCTGATGACGGCCAAGTCGGCGTCGGTACTGGTCACCGAGCTCCTCCAGGTGATCCTGCTGACGGCCATCGCCCTGGCCCTCGGCTGGTCCCCGCACGGCAACCCGGCGGCGGTACTGCTGCTGATGATCCTCGGCACGGCCGCGTTCTCCGGCCTCGGCCTGCTGATGGCGGGCACCCTGAAGGCGGAGGCGACACTGGCCGCGGCGAACCTGGTCTTCCTGCTGCTGCTGGTGGGCGGCGGAGTGATCGTCCCGCTGGACAAGTTCCCGCAGGGCGCGCAGGACGTACTCGCCCTGCTCCCGGTCTCGGCCCTCTCGGACGGCCTGCGTGACGTGCTCCAGCACGGGGCGGGCACACCCTGGGCCGACCTGGGCATCCTCGCGGTATGGGCAGTGCTCGGCCTGGCGGCGGCGGGCCGCTTCTTCCGCTGGGAGTGACGGGGAATCCGTTGTTTCCGACCCTCGTGAAAGCGTGCACAAGCCGGGTCCTACGATGGTGCGCGTGCCCAAGCTGACCCGCACCGACGCCGACGCCGCTGTGCGCAATCCGCTCTCGTACATCGCCGAGCGCTGGACGCCCGACCCCCGCACGGTCCGGCGGGCGGCGTTCGCCGCGCTCGCCATGGCGGTGATCATCGTGGTCACCGGAGGCGCCGTCCGCCTCACCGGCTCGGGCCTCGGCTGCACCACCTGGCCCAAGTGCACCGACGACTCGCTGGCCACCACCAGCGCGCGGGGCTATCACGGCGCGATCGAGTTCGGCAACCGCATGCTGACGTACGTGCTGTGCGCGGCGGTCGGCTGGGCGATCGTCGCCGCTCGCGCGCAGAAGCCGTGGCGGCGCAGCCTGACCCGGCTGGGGTGGGCGCAGTTCTGGGTGGTCATGGGCAACGCGGTGCTGGGCGGCATCGTGGTCCTGGTCGGTCTGAACCCGTACACGGTGGCGGCGCACTTCCTCCTCTCCACGGCGCTGATCACGGTCGCCACGGTGATGTGGCAGCGCACCCTGGAGAGCGACGAGGCACCGCGTCCGCTGGTCGGCCCGGCAGTGCGGCAGTTGGTGTGGTTCCTGGTGGCGGCCTCGGTGCTGCTGATCGTGGTCGGCACGGTGGTGACGGGTGCGGGGCCGCACGCGGGTGACTCCAGCAAGGTCGAGCGGATCCCGATCGACTGGGAGACGGTCTCGAAGTTGCACGCCGTGCTGGCCTGGATCGTGGTGACGCTGACCTTCGCGCTGTGGTTCATCCTGAAGGCGGTGGACGCGCCGAAGGGCCCGATGGACCGCACGCGAGAACTGTTCGTGATCCTGCTGCTCCAGGGCGCCATCGGCTACATCCAGTACTTCACGAAGCTCCCCGAGGCTCTGGTGGCCCTCCACATGTTCGGCTCCTGCCTGATGTGGATCGGCGTCCTGAGAGTCCTCCTCTCTCTACGCGAGCGCCCGGCCTTGCAGGCCACGGCCACCGCAGCAACGCCGGCGACGACCACGGCCTGAGGCAGAGTTCCGCCCCCGCCGCCCCTTCCCTTCCCTTCCCTTCCCGGGGGCTCCGCCCCCGTCCCCCCGCTCCTCAAACGCCGGAGAGGCTGGATATAGCCCGTCCGGCGTTTGAGGACAAAGGGGGTCTGGGGGCGCAGCCCCCAGGGACGGGAACGGGAAGGGGCGGCGGGGGCGAAAAAACCCGGCCCCGGCCCCCGCCTCACTCCACCCCGTACACCCGCCGCGCATTCCCCGCAGCCACCAGCGAAGCGACCCGCTCCGCATCCCCGGAGGACCACGCCCCCTCGGCGACCCACCCACCCAGCACTCGCCCGAGCGCCTCCCGGAACAACCGCGCCCCCACCACATGCAGCTCGGGCAGAGCATGCGCCCCGCTCGAAAAGAGGATCTTCCCGAACGGCGCCAGCTCAAGAATCTCGGCAAGAACGGTCGCCGCCCGCACCCCCGTACGCACCAGCGCGGCACCGGCGTCGGTGTAGACGTGCGGGAACACCCCCGCGAGATGGGCGGCGTGCCGGTGATGGGGGTATCCGTGCAGCAGCACGAGGTCGGTACCGAGCCCCGCGGTCGCCCGCACAAAGCCGGTGAGCAACTCGGCGTCGGCGCCACCATGGCCACCCACGCCACCCGCACCGCCCCCACCGAGCCCCGCGTGCAATTGCAACGGCCGCCCCGAGCCCACCGCAGTCCACAGCAGATGCCGCAACAGCACCGGATCACGCAGCGGATCACCCACCCGGCGCCCGGCAAGCCACCGCCCCGCGGCATCCCGCACCTCCCCCGCCCCCGGCACCTCGGGCGCGAGCGCGAGCCCGTGCCGCAGCCCCGCGACGGAGGTGAAGGCGACGGCACCGGCGGCAGCCCCCCACACCGACTCGGCGAGGTTGGCGAGGAAGGACGCGACGGTGCCGGAGGTGTCGGCGACCTGCTCGGCGAGCAGTTCGAGGCGCACGATCTCATGGGCCGCGGCGTCACCCGCGCGGGCGAGTTCGGCGGGCCCGGTGAGATCGCCGGGCAGCCCGGTGTCGACCAGGAAGGTGGTGATGCCGCTGCCCCGCAGCAGCCGGCGTCCCGCTTCGAGGACGCCCAGCTCACGGCGCCGGGCCAGATAGCGGGCGGGCGGGCAGTGCGGCTCCATGCCGAGCAGGGGCGGGCACCAGCGCCGTACGGCGAAGCCCGTCTGGGTGTCGAAGAGGGTGGTGCCCGGGGCGGGCGGGCCCTCGGTGCGGGCCAGCTGGGCCTCGAAGGTGCCGAGGCCCAGCTCCGTTCTGAGGACGCCGTGGCAGTACTGGTCCACCAGGTACGGCGTATCGATCATCCGGACTCCCGCGACGGGACGCTGGCGCTGCCTTGCCCGGTCTAACGGGCGAGCGGGGTCTCAGGTCGCGGGGCGGGGGGAGTTCGAGCGCCGATCAAAGGTTCGCAGGGCGGCCGATCGGCCCTTTCACCAGGCCGTCATTTCGAACATCCGCCTGGCCGACGTTTCAGACGTTCCTCCAGGCAGCCGTCCCGGACGTCCCAGGCGTCCGCCAGGCTGTCACTTCCGACGTCCTCCAGGCCGACGCTTCAGACGTTCCTCCAGGCAGCCGTCCGAGGCATTCACCAGGCCGCCGTCTCAGCCGTTCAGGCCTTCGCCGACCCGCCCAGCTGGATCCCTGCCATGCGCTTCCACTCGTACGGTCCCGTCCGCACCTTGGCGGCCAGCGCGCCGTCGAAGTTGTCATGGAGGGTGATCCCGGCCTTCTCGACCGCCTTGAGGGCGATCTCCCGGCTGGGGGCCACCAGGTCGCCCCAGCCGCCGTCCGCGCCGACGAGCACGATCCGGGCGCCGCGCTGCCCGATGTACGCGACCTGGCCCTCGGCCCCGCCGTGCGCCCGGGAGAACGCGCCGATCCACTTGCTGAGCCGGGCGATCCTGCGGTCCGCCCACGCGCCGGCCTTGCGCGCCCGGGCGCCGTCCGCTGTCGTCTGTGTCGTGTCGTCTGCCATGGACAGGATGCTACTCACGGGTAGTCAAACAGGCGAGGGCAAGGCCCTGTGACGTGCACCTGTGCACAAGCCGTACACCTCACCTGCGCACGAGCCGTACACCGGGCTCACGAGCCGCATGCCTGCTCGTGAGCCGCAGGGTCACCGCAGGAACGGGTCCACCGCCACCGCCACGAACAGCAGCGACACATAGGTGATCGACCAGTGGAACAGCCGCATCTCCTTCAGCCTGCCGCCCGTCACCTCGGCCCTGGCGCGGTTCTGGAGCGCGTGCGCCTCCCACAGCCACCAGGCGCCCGCCGTCACGGCGACCACGCTGTAGAACCAGCCGGTGTAGCCGAGGGGCGTCAGCAGCAGCGACACCGCCACCATCACCCAGCTGTAGATCACGATCTGCCGGGCCACCACCTTGTTGGAGGCGACGACGGGCAGCATCGGCACGCCCACGCGCGCGTAGTCGTCCTTGACCTTCATGGACAGCGGCCAGTAGTGCGGCGGCGTCCAGAAGAACATGACGAGGAAGAGGACCACCGGCGCCCACGACATGGAGTTCGTGACGGAGGACCAGCCGATCAGCACCGGCATGCATCCGGCGATACCGCCCCACACGATGTTCTGCGAGGTACGGCGTTTGAGGATCATCGTGTAGACGACGACATAGAAGAGGAGCGCCCCGAGCGCCAGCCATGCGGACAGCCAGTTGACGGTGAAGCCGAACAGCAGCGTCGAGACGACGCCGAGGCCGATCCCGAAGGCGAGGCACTCGCGCGGGCTGATCATCCCGGTGACCAGCGGGCGCTGCGAGGTGCGGTCCATCAGGGCGTCGATGTCGCGGTCGATGTACATGTTGAGCGCGTTGGCGCCGCCCGCCGAGAGGTAGCCGCCGAGGCAGGTCAGCAGCACCAGCCTCAGATCGGGCACACCGCGCTGCGCGAGGAACATCACCGGCACGGTGGTGATCAGCAGCAGCTCGATGATCCGTGGCTTGGTCAGCGCCACGAACGCCGTGACACGGGCCCCCCACGGCCGGTGAGTCGGGATCTCGCTCGCGAGCATCCCCGCTGGACGGGATTCGACGGCCGTCACGCACACCCCTGACAGAGACTCCCAGCAAGCCCCCCGTGTGAAGTCCCGGTAAAGAGGCTCGCGCGTACCACGCCACTGTAGACGTTGCCCATACCCCGACTTTCGCGGGGGTCAGGGTCGTGTTGGCCCAACGCCCGGACCAGGGGTCCCGGCTCGATTGAGCACTCCGATCACCGGTTGCGTACTCACTTGCGGGCCGCCCCAATCACTTGCCGACCCAGCTCAGACCCACCGGGAGGCGGATCTCCGGCAGTCCCGGCAGTCTGGACTCGACCGGAGAAAACGCATGTACATACGGGGGTAGGCTCGACATCGGCCGGCGTGCGCCCAGTGCGCCGGCAGGCCGGGGGGCGACCGCCCGAAGCACCGGCGCCGACCACTGGAGAGGAGCCCTGACCCAGGGTGAGCACCAAGCCGACCACCACAGACCTCGAGTGGACCGAACTGGACCAGCGGGCAGTCGACACCGCCCGCGTCCTGGCCGCCGACGCCGTACAGAAGGTTGGCAACGGCCATCCGGGTACGGCGATGAGCCTGGCTCCCGCCGCGTACACCCTCTTCCAGAAGGTGATGCGGCACGATCCCGCGGACGCCGGCTGGTTCGCGCGGGACCGCTTCGTGCTGTCCGCCGGTCACTCGTCCCTGACTCTCTACACCCAGCTCTACCTGGCCGGTTTCGGCCTGGAGCTGGACGATCTGAAGGCGTTCCGCACCTGGGGTTCCAAGACCCCCGGTCACCCGGAGTACGGCCACACCACGGGTGTGGAGACGACCACCGGCCCGCTCGGCCAGGGTGTCGCCAACGCGGTGGGCATGGCCATGGCCGCGCGCTACGAGCGCGGGCTGTTCGACCCTGAGACGCCGCAGGGCGAGTCTCCCTTCGACCACCACATCTTCGTCATCGCGGGTGACGGCTGCCTCCAGGAGGGCATCTCCTCCGAGGCGTCCTCGCTGGCCGGTCACCAGAAGCTGGGCAATCTGGTCCTGCTGTGGGACGACAACCACATCTCGATCGAGGGCGACACCGAGACGGCCGTGTCCGAGGACACCGTCAAGCGGTACGAGGCGTACGGCTGGCATGTCCAGCGCGTCGCCCCGAAGCCGGACGGCGATCTCGACCCGCACGCCCTCTACAACGCGATCCAGGCGGCCAAGCAGGTCACCGACCGGCCGTCGTTCATCGCGATGCGCTCGATCATCGCCTGGCCCGCCCCGAACGCGCAGAACACCGAGGCCGCGCACGGCTCGGCGCTGGGCGACGAGGAGATCGCGGCCACCAAGCGGGTGCTGGGCTTCGACCCGGAGCAGACCTTCGAGGTCTCCGACGAGGTCATCAAGCACACCCGCCAGGCGCTGGAGCGCGGCCGTGAGGCCAAGGCCGGGTGGGAGAAGTCCTACCAGCTGTGGCGGGAGAACAACCCCGAGCGGGCCGCCGAGTTCGACCGCTTCGCCGCGGGTGAGCTGCCGGCCGGCTGGGAGGAGAAGGTCCCGGTCTTCGAGACCGGCAAGTCCGTCGCCACGCGCGCCGCGTCCGGCAAGGTGCTCCAGGCGCTCGGCGCGGTGGTTCCCGAGCTGTGGGGCGGCTCCGCCGACCTGGCCGGCTCGAACAACACCACGATCGACAAGACGTCGTCGTTCCTGCCCGAGGGCAACCCGCTGCCGGAGGCCGACCCCTACGGCCGCACGATCCACTTCGGCATCCGCGAGCACGCCATGGCCGCGGAGATGAACGGCATCGCCCTGCACGGCAACACCCGTGTCTACGGCGGCACCTTCCTCGTCTTCTCCGACTACATGCGCAACGCGGTGCGGCTGTCCGCGCTGATGCACCTGCCGGTGACGTACGTGTGGACGCACGACTCCATCGGCCTGGGTGAGGACGGCCCCACCCACCAGCCGGTCGAGCACCTGGCCTCGCTGCGCGCGATCCCGGGCCTGAACGTGGTGCGCCCCGCGGACGCCAACGAGACGGCGATCGCCTGGCGCGAGATCCTGCGCCGGTACACCAAGGAGTTCGGCAAGGGCGCCCCGCACGGTCTCGCGCTCACCCGCCAGGGCGTGCCGACCTACGAGCCCAACGACGACGCCGCGCGCGGCGGTTACGTCCTGTTCGAGGCCGAGGGCGGCAAGCCGGAGGCGGTGCTGATCGCGACCGGTTCCGAGGTGCACGTCGCCGTCGCGGCGCGCGAGCTCCTGCAGGCCGACGGCGTCCCCACGCGCGTGGTGTCGATGCCGTCCGTGGAGTGGTTCGAGGAGCAGGACCAGGGGTACCGGGACAGCGTCCTGCCGCCGTCCGTCAAGGCGCGGGTGGCGGTGGAGGCCGGTATCGGGCTCACCTGGCACAAGTACACCGGGGACGCGGGCCGTGTCGTTTCCCTGGAGCACTTCGGTGCTTCCGCCGACGGCAATGTCCTTTTCCAGGAGTACGGCTTCACTGCCGAGAACGTGGCTGCCGCGGCTCGGGAATCCATCGCGGCCGTTCAGCGCTGACGCTCACACACGATAAGTAGGAGATGTAATTCCATGACGGACGCACTCAAGCGCCTTTCCGACGAAGGCGTCGCGATCTGGCTGGACGACCTGTCGCGCAAGCGGATCACCTCCGGCAACCTCGCCGAGCTGATCGACCAGCAGCACGTCGTGGGCGTCACCACCAACCCGACGATCTTCCAGAAGGCGATCTCCTCGGGTGACGGCTACGAGCAGCAGCTCACCGACCTCGCCGCCCGCAAGGTCACCGTGGACGAGGCCGTACGCATGATCACGACGGCGGACGTCCGCGACGCCGCCGACATCCTGCGCCCGGTGTACGACACGAGCGGCGGCCAGGACGGCCGGGTCTCCATCGAGGTCGACCCGCGCCTCGCCCACAACACGAAGGCGACGGTCGCCGAGGCCAAGCAGCTCGCCTGGCTGGTGGACCGCCCCAACACGCTCATCAAGATCCCGGCCACCAAGGCGGGCCTCCCGGCGATCACCGAGGTCATCGGCCTCGGCATCAGCGTCAACGTCACGCTGATCTTCTCGCTGGAGCGCTACCGCGAGGTCATGGACGCCTACCAGGCCGGTCTGGAGAAGGCCAAGGAGCGCGGCCTCGACCTGTCGCTGATCCACTCCGTGGCGTCCTTCTTCGTGTCCCGCGTGGACTCCGAGATCGACAAGCGGCTGGAGGCCCTGGGCACCCCCGAGGCCAAGGCGCTGCGCGGCAAGGCCGCCGTCGCCAACGCGCGTCTCGCCTACCAGGCGTACGAGGAGGTCTTCGGCACCGAGCGCTGGCTGGCCCTGGAGAAGGCGGGCGCCAACAAGCAGCGTCCGCTGTGGGCCTCGACCGGCGTCAAGGACCCGGCGTACAAGGACACCCTGTACGTCGTCGACCTGGTCGCGCCGAACACCGTCAACACCATGCCGGAGGCCACCCTGCTGGCCACCGAGGACCACGGTGTGATCGCCGGCGACGCGGTCACCGGGACCTACGAGCAGGCCCGCGCCGAGCTCGACGCGGTGGGCGCGCTCGGGATCTCGTACGACGATGTCGTGCAGGTTCTCGAGGACGAGGGCGTCGAGAAGTTCGAGGCCTCCTGGAACGACCTGCTCAAGTCGACCGAGGCGGAGCTGGAGCGCCTCGCCCCCTCGGAGGTCTGAGACCTTGACCCTTACGTCCGGTAACGGGGCGAATCCGCTCCGTGATCCCGTGGACCGACGGCTCCCGCGTATCGCGGGGCCGTCGGGCCTGGTCATCTTCGGCGTCACCGGCGACCTCTCCCGCAAGAAGCTGATGCCCGCCGTGTACGACCTCGCCAACCGGGGTCTCCTGCCGCCGGGCTTCTCTCTGGTGGGCTTCGCGCGCCGTGAGTGGGCGAACGAGGACTTCGTCCAGGTGGTGCACGACGCCGTCAAGGAGCACTCCCGCACCCCCTTCCGCGAGGAGGTCTGGCAGCAGCTCAACCAGGGCATGCGTTTCGTCCAGGGCACCTTCGACGACGACGACGCGTTCGAGCGGCTGCGCTCCACCATCGACGAGCTGGACAAGGCGCAGGGCACCAGCGGCAACTTCGCCTTCTATCTGTCCGTGCCACCGCGTTCCTTCCCCGTGGTCATCCAGCAGCTGAAGAAGCACGGGCTGGCCGACCAGAGCAACGGCTCCTGGCGGCGCGCCGTCATCGAGAAGCCGTTCGGGCACGACCTGGCGTCGGCCGAGGCGCTCAACGCGGTCGTGCACGAGGTCTTCTCCCCCGACCAGGTGTTCCGCATCGACCACTACCTGGGCAAGGAGACGGTCCAGAACATCCTGGCGCTGCGCTTCGCCAACCAGATGTTCGAGCCGATCTGGAACCGGTCCTTCGTGGACCATGTGCAGATCACCATGGCCGAGGACATCGGCATCGGGGGCCGTGCCGGCTACTACGACGGCATCGGCTCGGCCCGTGACGTCATCCAGAACCATCTGCTCCAGCTGATGGCGCTGACCGCGATGGAGGAGCCCGCCTCCTTCGGCGCGGACGCGCTGGCCGCGGAGAAGACCAAGGTGCTGGGCGCCGTGCGGCTGCCCAAGGACCTGGGCCGCGACACCGTGCGCGGGCAGTACTCGGCCGGCTGGCAGGGCGGCGCGAAGGCGGTCGGATATCTGGAGGAGGAGGGCATCGACCCTCAGTCCAAGACCGACACCTACGCGGCCATCAAGGTCGGCATCGACAACCGCCGCTGGGCGGGGGTCCCCTTCTATCTGCGCACCGGCAAGCGGCTCGGCCGCCGGGTCACCGAGATCGCGGTGGTCTTCCAGCGTGCGCCGCACTCCCCCTTCGACACGACGGCCACCGAGGAACTCGGGTCGAACGCGGTCGTCATCCGCGTCCAGCCCGACGAGGGCGTGACCGTCCGCTTCGGCTCGAAGGTGCCGGGCACCTCGATGGAGATCCGGGACGTGTCCATGGACTTCGCCTACGGCGAGTCGTTCACGGAGTCCAGCCCGGAGGCGTACGAGCGGCTGATCCTGGACGTGCTGCTCGGCGACTCCAACCTCTTCCCGCGCACGGAGGAGGTCGAGCTGTCCTGGAAGATCCTCGACCCGATCGAGCAGTACTGGGACACACACGGCTCGCCCGCTCAGTACCGGTCCGGCACCTGGGGTCCCGTCGAGGCGGACGACATGCTCGAACGAGACGGACGGAGCTGGCGCCGGCCATGAAGATAGACCTCACGGACACCACGGCCAGCAAGATCAACAAGGCGCTGGTGCAGGGCCGCCGCGCCATCGGCACACCGGCCGTCGGCATGGTGCTCACGCTGGTCATCGTGACGGACGAGGAGAACGCCTACGACGCCCTGAAGGCCGCGAACGACGCCTCGCGCGAGCATCCCTCGCGCACCCTCGTGGTCATCAAGCGTGTCTCCCGCTCGCCCCGCGACCGCACCCACTCCCGTATCGACGCCGAGGTGCGGGTGGGCGCGGACGCGGGCACCGGCGAGACGGTGGTGCTGCGGCTGCACGGCGAGGTCGCCGACCACGCCGACTCCGTGGTGCTGCCGCTGCTGCTGCCGGACGCGCCGGTCGTGGTGTGGTGGCCGGTGAACGCCCCGCTGGACCCGGCCAAGGACCCGCTGGGCGCGCTCGCCCAGCGCCGGGTCACCGACACCTACGCCGCCGAGCAGCCGGTACGGGAGCTGGGCGCCCGCGCCGACACCTACACCCCCGGCGACACCGACCTGTCCTGGACCCGGATCACGCCCTGGCGCTCGATGCTGGCCGCGGCCCTGGACCAGGTGGTCTGTGAGGTCGAGGGCGTCGAGGTGGAGGGCGAGGAGTTCAATCCGAGCTGCGAGCTGCTGGCCATGTGGCTCGGTCTGCGGCTCGACGTGCCCGTCCGGCGTTCACTGTCGGCCGGTCCCGGTCTGACGGCGGTGCGGATGGACACCACCTGCGGTCCGATCATCCTCGACCGGCCCGACGGAGCCCTCGCGACGCTGTCCATCATGGGCCAGCCCGACCGTGCGGTGGCGCTCAAGCGCCGTGACACGGCCGAGCTGATCGCGGAGGAGCTGCGGCGCCTCGACCCGGACGACACCTATGCGTCGGCCCTGCGGTTCGGGGTGGACCGGCTGAGCCCGGCGGGCAGGCGCGTCCCGGCGCAGGACCCGACCGGGCCCGAGTCCGCGCCGGACCCTGAGGCCTGGGCCGCGGCCTGGGCGGACGGCCCGGGCGGGACGGAGACGGCGGACACGTCTGACGCATCGGAGACGTCGGACGCCAAAGGAGCGGGTGCCTCCGGCACCGTCCTCGGCACCCCGGCCCCCGAGGCGGCTGCGGAAGGTTCCGCACCGCGGACGGCGGCGCAGACGTCGGTGAACGAGACGGGAGCGGCGCAGTGAGTACCCCGCAGCTCGTCGTGCACCGCGACAAGGAGCTGATGGCGCAGGCCGCGGCGGCCCGCCTCATCACCCGGATCGTCGACGCGCAGGCGTCCCAGGGCCATGCGTCGGTCGTCCTCACCGGCGGCCGCAACGGCAACGGCCTGCTGGCCGCGCTGGCCGCCGCACCGGCCCGGGACGCCGTCGACTGGGGGCGCCTGGACCTGTGGTGGGGCGACGAACGGTTCCTGCCCGAGGGGGACCCCGAGCGCAACGTCACCCAGGCGCGCGAGGTGCTGCTGGACGCCGTACCGCTGGACCCGAAGCGCGTGCACGCCATGCCCGCGACGGATGGCCCGTACGGCACGGACCCGGAGGCGGCGGCCGAGGGGTACGCCGAGGAACTGGCCCGTGCGGCCGGTCCCGAGAACCACGGTGCGGTCCCGGTGTTCGATGTCCTGATGCTGGGCGTCGGCCCGGACACCCATGTGGCGTCGCTGTTCCCGGAGCTGCCCGCGGTGCGCGAGACCGAGCGCACGGTGGTCGGTGTGCACGGCGCCCCCAAGCCCCCGCCGACCCGGATCACCCTGACCCTCCCGGCGATCCGCGCGGCCCGCGAGGTGTGGCTGCTCGCGGCCGGCGAGGACAAGGCCGAGGCGGTGGCCATCGCCCTGTCCGGCGCGGGCGAGATCCAGGCCCCGGCGGCAGGCGCCCGGGGCCGCACCAGAACCCTCTGGCTGCTGGACGCGGCGGCAGCCTCCCAGCTCCCCCGCGCGCTGTACCCACCGGCGTCGGCGTGAACAATCGTGTCCTGGAACGCCGGGCGGGCTGATCACTCAGCCCGCCCGGCGTTCGAGGGAGTGGCGCCGTAGCGCTCGAACCGGTGGGGTCGCAGGTCGCGACCCGGTGGGGTCGCAGGGCGGACCCCCTACTTCACCGACCCCGCCATGACCCCCTGCACAAAGTGCCGCTGGAAGGCGAAGAACACCGCCACCGGCACGATCAGCGACAGGAAGGCCCCGGGCGCCAGCACATCGATGTTGCTGCCGAACTGCCTGATCTGCGACTGCAGTTCCACGGTCAGCGGCTGCGAGGAACTGTCCGCGAACAGCAGCGCCACCAGCATGTCGTTCCACACCCAGAGGAACTGGAAGATGGCGAGGCTGGCGATGGCGGGCCGTCCCACGGGCAGCACGAGCCGCGTGAAGATGCGCCACTCGCTCCCGCCGTCCATCCGTGCCGCCTCCAGCATCTCCTTCGGCATCTCGGCGAAGTAGTTGCGCAGCAGGAAGACCGCGAAAGGCAGCCCGTACGCGACGTGGAACAGCACGACACCGGGGATCGTGCCGAACAGCCCGAGCCGGCCGAAGAGTTTGGCGACCGGCAGCAGCCCGATCTGCACGGGCACCACCAGCAGGGCCACCACCAACAGGAAGACCGGCTCGCGCGCCGGGAAGTCCAGCCAGGCGAAGGCGTATCCGGCGAGCGCCGCGATGACGACGACGAGCACGGTGGCCGGCACGGAGATCAGCACGGTGTTCCAGAACGCCTGTGTGATCCCCGCGTTCTTCAGCAGCGCCGAGTAGTTGTCGAAGGACAGCTGCCCGGGACTGGCCAGCGCCGTCCACCAGCCGCCCTTGGCGGTGTCCTGGGTGGAGCGCAGCGACGACAGGAACAGCCCTGCCAGCGGCGTGAACCAGACCAGGCCGACGACCACGAGGAAGGCCTGTACCAGCCCGTTGCCCAGAGCGCGTCTGACGGCGTTCATCCTTGGCTCCTTCGGAAACGGCGGACGTTGAAGGCCATCGCGGGGATCACCAGGAGCAGGAGCAGCACGCCGAGGGCGCTGCCGAGCCCCTGGTTGTTCCCGCCGCCGAACGACACCAGCCACATCTGTGTGGCCAGCACGGTGGCGTCGGCCTGCACAGGCCCGGGCGCGATGATGTAGACGAGGTCGAAGACCTTCATCACATTGATCACCAGGGTCACGAACACCACGGTCAGCACGGGTGCCAGCAGCGGCACGGTGATCCGCCGGAAGATCTGCCACTCGTTGGCCCCGTCCATCCGGGCCGCCTCCAGGGCGTCCCGCGGCAGGGTCGACAGTCCGGCGCCGATCAGCACCATCGAGAAGCCGGTCCAGATCCACAGGTACGCCCCGATGATCGACGGGGTGACCAGCATCGGCCCGAGCCAGGAGATGCCCTGGTACGGCGGCGCGAAGTTCGACGCCGGGAGCTCGACCGTGTACGCCCCGGCGTCCAGTCCCGCGAAACGGAAGGAGCCGTCGGACGCGGTCGTCGTCCGCGCGACGGTGTGCCCGTCGCGGACCGCCTCGACCTTCATCTCCGGCAGCCCGCTCTCCCGCCGGTCGACCTTCCCCTGCCGTCCTCCCCCGCCGGGCGCGAAGTCCAGGTAGACCACGCCGCGCAGTTCACCGGCGGCGGCCTTGCGTCCGGCCGCCGGGTACGCGGCCCCGGCGCCCGCGGGCAGGTCCTCGGGCAGCACGCCGACGAGTCCGAGGGCCACCGAGTCGCCCGGCGACACGCTCGTGCTGGTGCGGTACGAGCCGTCGGCGGCCTTGGTCAGGCCCTGGCCGTCGCGGGCCCGCGCGGTCGGGTACGACGACATGCCGCTGAAGGCGTCGTGGACAAAGACCACGGCGGCGTTGAGCACGCCCTTGTCCGGGTCCTCGTCGTAGGCGAGCCGGAAGATGATGCCTGCGGCGAGGAAGGACACGGCCATCGGCATGAACAGCAGCAGCTTGAACGCCGTGGCCCAGCGGACCTTCTCCACCAGGACGGCCAGGATCAGGCCGAGGCCGGTCAGCAGCGCCGGGGCGACGACCACCCAGATGACGGTGTTGCGGACGGCCTTGAGCGTCGTCGGGTCACGGAAGATCTCCGTGTAGTTGTCGCCGCCCACGAAGCGGTTGCCGGACGCGTCGAAGAAGCTGCGGCCGATCGAGAACAGCACCGGGTAGACGACGAGGGCGCCGAGCAGGAGCAGCGCGGGCAGGACGAACAGCACGGCGATCAGCCGCCCGCGCCGTCTCAGGCGCCGCGCGCGGGCGGCACCCGAGACGGGCGAGGGGCTCGCCTCTTTCACGAGCGTGGTGGCTGTCACGTCAGGTCAGCCCTTGTACGCCTTGGCCGCAGCGTCCTCAAGCGTCGCCGCGGTCGCCTTCGGGTCGGACGGGTCGCGCAGGAAGTCCTGCAGTGCCTTCCACTCGCCCGCGCCCTTGGTGCCGCCGAAGGCCGCCGGCGCCTGGTCGGACATGTCGAAGCGGACCGAGTCGCCCGCCACGATGAGGGAACGGGCGGTGGCGCGGGTGACGTCGTCGCCGTAGGAGGAGAGGTCGAGCTTCTTGTTCGGGGACAGGAAGCCGCCCGCCTTCGCCCACACGGCCGCGGCCTCGGGGGTCGCCAGGTACTCCAGGAGCTTCATGCCCGCCTTGGCGTTCTTGCCGTCCTTGAGGACGACCGCCGCGTCGCCGCCGCTGACCACGGGTGCGGTGCCGCCGTCGACCGCGGGGAACGGGAAGAAGTTCGCGTCCTTCCCGATGCTCTTGCCGAACTGGTCGTGGGCGACCCCGGCGACGAAGTCGCCCTCGTAGACCATGCCGGCCTCGGGCTTGGGTCCGAAGACCTTCTCGACCGAGCCGGGGAAGTCGGTGTTGAGGGCCTCCTTCTGGCCCCCCGCGATCAGCTGCTTGTCCTTGAAGAGCCTGCCGAGTGTGGTGAGCGCCTTGACCACGCTCTCGTCGGTCCACTTCAGCTTGTGCGCGGCGAGTGCGTCGTACTTCTCGGGTCCGGCCTGGGAGAGGTAGATGTTCTCGAACCAGTCGGTGAGCGTCCAGCCGTCCTGTCCTGCGACCGAGAAGGCGGAAAGGCCCGAGTCGGAGACGGTGTGCCCGGCCTTCAGCATGTCCTCGTACGTCGTCGGCGGCTTGACGCCGGCCTGGGTGAGGGCGTCGGGGCTGTACCAGACGGTCGATTTGTGGGCGGCCTTGAAGTACAGGCCGTAGAGGGTGCCGTCGACGCTGCCGTACGTCTTCCACACGTTCGCGTAGCCGGCGTCCACGGACTTCAGGGTGGCCGGGGACAGCGGCTTGAGCCATCCCTGCTTCGCGAACTGCTGGAGCACGCCGACCTGCGGGACCATCACGACGTCGGGGGCGTTGCCGCCCTCGATCTTGCTGCCGACGACGGTGGAGACGTTGTCGCCCGTGGAGACGAACTGCGTCTTGGCGCCGGTCTTCTCGGCGAAGGCGTCCAGCACCTTCTGGAAGTTCTTCTGCTCACTGCCGGACCAGACACCGGCCACGGTGACCGTCTGGCCGCTGAGCGCCTTGCTGCCGCCGCCGGCGGAGACCGGGTCCCCGCTGCCGCAGGCGGTCGCCCCGAGTGCGAGGGCAAGGGCGGTGCAGCTCGTGAGCAAGGTGGTACGTCGTCGCATCATCGTTGATGTCCCTTCGGACGGGGAGGTGACGGGGGAACAGGAATGGGGATGGGGGACGGTGGAACTGAGGGGGGGTCAGCGGTCGGTGCCGTCGCTGATCCACCAGGCGGCCGTGGAGCCGGGGAGCACTCCGGGCGGGCAGGTGCCGCTGGAGAGCAGGGGCGGGCCGGAGACCGGGGCGGGTGTGGGGGCGGTGGCGAAGTTGACGGCGCAGACGAGGTCGTCGCCGCGGACGAAGGCGAGGACACCGGGTGGGGTGTCCAGCCAGCACAGCGTGCCGTCTCCCAACTGATCCAGGGCGGAACGCAGTTGGATGCCTTCGCGGTAGAGGTGCCAGAAGGAGCGGGTGTCGGCGAGGGCGCGGTCGGTGGCGTGCTCGGCGAACCACTCCGGTTGCGGCAGCCACGGCTTGACGCCCTCGGCGCCGGAGGTGAAGCCGAACGGGGAGGCCGTGCCCGACCACGGCAGCGGCACGCGGCAGCCGTCGCGGATGCGGGCGCGGCTGCCGGTGCGGCGGAAGATCGGGTCGGTGAGCACGTCGTCGGGCAGGTCGACGACCTCGGGCAGGCCCAGTTCCTCGCCCTGGTAGATGTACGCGGCCCCGGGCAGCGCCAGCATCAGCAGCGCGGCGGCACGCGCGCGGGCGGCGCCGAGACCGCTGCCGCCGGTGGTGGGCTCGCCGTAGCGGGTGACGGTACGGACCTGGTCGTGGTTGCTCAGGACCCAGGTGACCGTCGAGCCCGTACCGGCGATGTCCTGTATGGCCTCGGAGATGACCTTGCGGAAGGCGTCGGCGCTCCAGGGGGCGCCGAGCAGATGGAAGAAGAACGCCTGGTGGAGTTCGTCGGGCCGGACGTAGCGTGCGTGCTCACGGGCGGTCGGTACGGAGACCTCGCCGACCAGCAGGCGCTCGCGGCCGTCCTGTGCCGTGTACTCCTCGCACATCGCGCGCCAGTGCCGCCACACGTCGTGCACCTCGGGCTGGTTCCAGGCGAGCGGGTTGACCGAGTCGCGGGTGCGGGCGTCGGCCTCGGGGTCCGGGGAGTCGGGCAGCGCGGGGTGTTTGAAGAGGCCGGCGGCCACGTCGATACGGAAGCCGTCGACGCCGCGGTCGAGCCAGAAGCGGAGCACTTGGTCGAAGTGGGCGGCGACCTCGGGGGTGCGCCAGTTCCAGTCGGGCTGCTCGGGCGTGAACATGTGCAGGTACCACTGGCCGGGGCGGCCGTCCGCCGCGGTGACGCGGGTCCAGGCCGGTCCGCCGAACATGGAGTGCCAGTTGTTGGGCGGCTCGGAGCCGTCGGGGCCGCGGCCGTCGGCGAAGTGGAAGCGGGCCCGGGCGGCGCTGCCGGGAGCGGCGGCGAGGGCTTCGCGGAACCACGGGTGCTGGTGGGAGCAGTGGTTGGGGACGATGTCGAGAAGGACCCTGATGCCGAGCCGCCGGGCGGCCGCCATCAGCAGGTCGAACTCGGCGAGGTCGCCGAAGAGCGGGTCGACGTCGCAGTAGTCGGCCACGTCGTAGCCGTGGTCGAGCTGCGGCGAGGGATAGAAGGGGCTCAGCCAGATCCCGTCGACGCCGAGCTTCTTGAGGTACGGCAGTCCGGCCCGGACTCCGGCGAGATCACCGATGCCGTCTCCGGTGCTGTCCAGGAAGCTGCGGACGTACACCTGGTAGATCAGTGCGTCGCGCCACCAGCGGTGGGTGTGTATGTGCTTGGGACTCACCCCGTCGAACCTGTCTGTGCGTGCTTACGGTTATGCATGCATGTTAGGTAGGCGGCACATAACGGTGTCAATCAAGGGCGATAAATTACCAGCGAGTTGGTCCGTTATATCCAGACATTTCCGCGCACTCCAGACCGAAGCGAGACACTCGCGTTACCTAACATGTAACTACGAAGCCCCGGCGGGACCAGCGAGGAGAGGACTAGCGGTGAGAGACCGACGCGAGCTCGCGCGCCAGCCGCCGTACCGCCGACTCGGCCGTTTCGTGCCCGGTCAGCACGTCGTGCATGACGGCCTGCACGGCCAGGCTGACCTGGTCGTAGCGCGGGCTCTTGGGACGCGGGGCGGCCGCGAGGACGCTCGCCCGCAGGGTCGGCAGATACGGGAACTCCCGCACCAGATCGGGGTCGTCGTAGAGCGCGGCGCGTACGGGCGGCAGCGCGCCGCGCGTGAGCACCTGACGCTGCACCGGCTCGCTGGTGAGGTACGCGATCAGCCGCGCGGCCGAATCGGGGTGCCGCGCGAGCGTGTTGACCGCCAGGTTGGAGCCGCCCAGGACGCTGGTGCCCGGCCCGTCCGGGCCCGGCAGCGGTACGGCGCCGACCTTGCCGGCGACCGCGGATCCCCGGGCGGAGGCGGCGACGTACGCGTAGGGCCAGTTGCGCAGGAACAGCAGGTGGCCGTCCTGGAACGCCTGCTTGGACTCCTCCTCCTTGTACGTCAGCGCCGCCTGGGGTATCCAACCCTCGCGCACGCCCCGGACGAGGAACCCGATGCCCTCACGGGCCGCGGCCGAGTTCACGGTGACGCGCTCGCCCTCGTCGCCGAGGATCGTGCCGCCCGCCGAGTACACCGCCTCCGCCGCGTTGACGGTGAGGCCCTCGTAGGGCAGGAACTGGCCCGCGTAGCCGTCGAGTCCGTACTTCGGGGCGATGGTCCTCGCGTCCCGCTCCAGCTCGGCCCAGGTGCGCGGCGGCCGCACACCCTCCTTGGCAAGGATGTCCTTGCGGTAGAGGAGCAGACCGGCGTTGGTCACGTACGGCACCGCGTAGAGCCGGCCGTCGTAGGTCGCCGTGCCGACGACCGGCGGCAGGAAGCTCTTCAGCGGGAAGCGGTCGCGCGGCAGCGGCCGGATCCAGCCCGCCGCGGCGAACTCGGAGGTCCAGGCGACGTCGATGTTGAGGACGTCGAAGCGGCCCCCGTCCCCGCCCCGCAGATCGGTGGTCATCTGCGCATGGGTCTCGTCGGCGGAGTCCGGGAGCTCGACGAGGGTCACCTTCTCGCCGGGGTGGGTGCGGTTCCAGCCTTCCAGCAGCGGACCGAGATAGCCGGTGAGGTCGCCCGCGGTCGCCAGGGTGAGCGGGCCCCGGCCGTGCGCGGTCGCCTCATCGGCGCGGGCGCCCGAGGCGACGTAGCCGGTCATGACCACGGCGAAGACGAGAAGGCCCCTACCGGCGGCGCGCATCCACCGCATAGGTTCCTCCCTGTACACCGGCACCGGGCACCCTCGCCCGGAGTCAGGGCCATGTATACCCGTTAGGTATGGGCGATACTAGGGCCTGGAGCACATTCCGAGGATGCGAGGAGGACAGCACGAGTGCGCCTGGCTCTCCTGGCTCTCCTCTCGCGCGGCCCGGCCCACGGCTACGAGCTCAAGCAGGACCTTGAGCAACTGCTGGGCTCGGCGTACCCTCAGCCCAACGTCGGCCAGATCTACGTCACCCTCGGCCGCCTCGAGAAGTCAGGACTGATCGAGGGCGAGGAGGTCGAGCAGTCCAGCCGGCCCAACAAGAAGATCTACCACCTCACCGACGCCGGGCGGGAGGCGCTGCGCGCCTGGTTCGAGGAGACGGCGGACGAGCCCCGGGTGCGTGACGAGTTCTTCATGAAGCTTGCCCTCGCCCCCCAGACCGGTCTCGCCGACCAGATCGCCCTCATCAACAGGCAGCGGCGCCAGTACCTCAACACCATGCGCAACCTGTCGAAACTGGCCGCCGCCGAAGACCGCGACAACCGGATCGCCCACCTGCTGATCGAGGGCGCGATGCTGCATCTGCAGGCCGACCTCGACTGGCTGGAGCGGTGCCAGGAGGAACTGGAGGAGCCGGAGTGAGCGACAGCCCCGCTCCTCTGCTGCGGGCCGAGGGCCTCGTCAAGACCCACTACGGCGAGGGCGCGCCCGCGCACGCCGTGCGCGGCGTCGACCTGCGCGTGGCGCGGGGCGAGTTCGTGGCCGTCACCGGCCCGTCCGGCGCCGGGAAGTCGACGCTGCTGCACCTTCTGGGCGGGCTGCAGCGGCCCGACCGCGGCAGCATCTGGCTGGACGGCGAGTGCACCGACTCCTACACCGAGGCGCGCTGGGCCGTACAGCGCAGGAAGCGCATCGGCATCGTCTTCCAGTTCTTCAACCTGGTGTCCAACCTGCCGGTCGCGGACAACGTCGAACTGCCCGCGCTGCTCGCCGGCCTGCCGCCCCGGCAGGCGCGGTCGAAACGGCAGGAACTGCTGGCCGAACTGGGCCTCGAAGGCAAGGAACGCAGCATGCCGGGCGAGTTGTCCGGCGGCGAGCAGCAGCGGGTCGCGCTGGCCCGGGCCCTGGTGAACCATCCGCCGCTGCTGCTCGCCGACGAGCCCGCCGGCAGCCTCGACAGCAAGGGCACCCGCGAGGTGATGCGGCTGCTGTCCCGCTTCCACCAGCGGGGCCAGAGCATCGTGCTGGTCACCCATGACGCCCGGCTCGCGAGCGCCGCCGACCGGGTGATCAGCTTCTTCGACGGCCGGATCGCCGACGACGCGGAGTTGGACGGCACGCCGTCGCGGAGCCCGGGAACCTCGGGTGTGCTGGAGCTGAAGGACTGACCGCGGTGGACGACCGAGTACCGACGGCCCGCCGCACGGGGCGACCGACAGCCCGCCGCACGGGGTGGCCGACACATGCGCCCTCTTGCCGTACGCCACGCGAACCGAGGGGCTGAGCCCGGTGCGAGCGACCCTGCGCTGGGCGCACTCCGATCTGCGCACACACCGCGGCGAGGCGCTGTTCATCGTGCTGGCCACCGTCGGCGTCGTCGCCTCGCTGCTGCTGGCCGCGGCCCTGTTCGGTTATGCGACCAACCCCTGGCAGCGGGTCTTCACCCAGGCACACGGCGCCCATGCCTGGATCCACACCGCCCCCTCGGCCGACGCCCGCCGGCTCACGGCGCTCGACGGCGTCGAGGCCGTCGCCGGCCCCTACCCCACCGAGTCCACCTCGGTCGTCTCGCGGGGCACCCGCGCCTCCGTCGAACTACGCGGCACCCCCCACCTGCCCTCCGTCGGCCGCCCGCTGCTCACCTCCGGCCGCTGGCTGGACCCCGCCCGCCCCGACGGTGTGGTCCTGGAGAGCCGCCTCGCCCGGGCACTGCTGGCCGAACCCGGCGACACCCTGACGCTGCCCGGCACCGCCCGGACCCTGACCGTCCTGGGCGTCGCCGAGAGCGCCGAACCCCGCTACAGCCCCGGGGAACAGCCGGGGCTCGTCTGGGCGCTGCCGTCCGCCGTGCGCAACCCCGGCGGCCAGGTGACCGGGCTGCGTCTGGCCGACCCCGGCGACACGGACTACGCCGTCCAGCGTGCCGTCACCGTGCTGGGGGCCGACGCGGTCGACGAGGTCTCCACCTGGCGCCAGGCCCGGTCCGAGGCGCAGGGCGACAACCGGCTGCTGGGCCAAGTGCTCGGCCTGTTCGGCCTGGGCTCGCTGGTCGCCGCCGGGTTCGCCGTGCACGGGGCGATCGGCACCCGCATCCGCGGGCATCTGCGGGACATCTCGGTGCTGAAGGCGATCGGCTTCACACCCGGCCAGGTCGTCCGGATCTTCCTGCTCCAGCATGTCGCCTACGCGCTGCTGGGCGGGGTGGCCGCAGCGGCCCTCATCCAGGGCCTGGGCCGCCGGATCCCGGGGCGGCTCGGCGACGCCGTCGGCGTGTGGCAGGGGCTGCCGGACCACACCGTGGCGCTGTTCGCGGTACCGGTGGGGGCGGTGCTGTTCATCGCCGCGACCACCGGGCTCGCGGCCTGGCGGGCGGGGCGGGTGCCTCCGGCGCCGGTACCGGTGCTGGTGCCGCGGCCCGCGGCACCGGCCGGCGGGCGTCTGCCGGGCCTGGCCCGCACGGCCCTCGGTCTGCGGCTGCCGCCCGCGCTGGTCCTGGGCTGGCACCGGGCGTTCACCCGTCCCGCACGGTCGCTGGCCACGGTCGCCCGCCTGGCGCTTCCCTTGCTGCTGATCGTGGTGGCGATGAGCGCGTGGACCACCATCGACCGCTTCCACAGCAGTCCCGAGCAGGTGGGCCTCCCGGCCGCCCTCACCGCCCGCCCGGACGGCGGTCTCGGGGACACGGCCGCCCGCTCCCTGCTGGCGGGCAGCCCGCAGGTCGCCGCGGCCTACCCGGGTGTCGAGGTGGCGGCCCTGGTTCCGGGCCAGACGGCCACGATCGCCCTGCGCGGTCTGGGCACGCGGCAGGACCCGTACCCCTATGCCCTGGCCGACGGGCGCGCCCCGCGGGGTCCCGACGAGGCCGTGGCCGGCCAGGGGCTGCTCGACCTGCTGCATGTACGCGTCGGCGACTGGGTGCGGATGACGGTGGGCGACCAGCCGCAGATCCTGCACATCGTGGGCCGCAGCATCGAGCCGGAGAACGCCGGCCGGGTCATCTCCGCCTCGCTCGACACCCTCCGCGACAACGACCCACGGCTGCGTTCCACCCTCTACCAGCTCCGGCTGCGCCCGGGCGCCGATCCGCACGAGGTCGCCGACGAGCTGTCCGCGGCCGCCCACGGGCACCTCGAGGTACATCCGGCGACCAATCCGGCGGACGGGCTGTCGCCGATGCGAGGAGTCGTTGCCGGGCTGATCGCCGTCCTCGCGCTCATCTGGCTGATCGATCTGCTGACCGCGATCGGCGGCACCGTCCGCGAGGGCGAGCGGGACCTGCTCGCGCTGAAGGCGATCGGCCTGTCCCCGCGGCAGATCACCGCGATCACCGTCACGGCCACCGTCTGCACCGCGCTGGCCGCGGTCGCCGTCGGCGCGGCGCTCGGGATCCCGCTCGCCCACTGGCTGATCGACGCCCAGGGCCGGTCCAGCGGTATCGGCGCGGGCCTGGCCCAGAGCCCGTCCCCACTCCTGCTGCTGTCGTTCGGCACCGCCGCGGTACTGGGCGCCGCCGCCCTCGCCGCCCTGCCCGCGTCCCGCGCGGCACGACGCCGCCTGGCGGACACGCTGAGCGCGGTGGCCTGAGCCGGTTACTTCATCGCGCCGGTCGTCGTACGGGGAGGCAGGCGGCGCGGAGCCGCCCGCCTCCTGGTGCCGAGGCCGCTAAGCAGATCGAGTACGGTTCGGCAGCGCCCCGGAAGGGGCGCGGGGCTGTTTCGATATGCGGCTTCGCCGCGATGGGGGTACCTCCCTGCTCGAACGAAGTTGAGAGCTTGGGGGAGCGACCGGCCACGACGGTGCCGCAGACGACAGACAACACATCGCGGCATTTTCAGCGGAGCGCTCGGCGCCTAGCGGCCGCGCAGCTCGCGGTACTTGGCGACCAGGGCCTTCGTGGACTCGTCGAGGCCGGGGACCTCCGCGCCCTCCGTGAGGGCCGGCTCGACCCGCTTGGCGAGCACCTTGCCGAGTTCGACGCCCCACTGGTCGAAGGAGTCGATGTTCCACACGGCGCCCTGGACGAACACCTTGTGCTCGTAGAGCGCGACGAGCTGGCCGAGCACCGACGGGGTCAGCTCGGCGGCCAGGATGGTGGTCGTCGGGTGGTTGCCGCGGAACGTCTTGTGCGGCACCAGTTCCTCGGCGACGCCCTCGGCCCGCACCTCGTCCGGCGTCTTGCCGAAGGCGAGCGCCTGGGTCTGGGCGAAGAAGTTGGCCATCAGCAGGTCGTGCTGGGCGGCGAGCTGCTCGCTCATCTCGTCGACCGGGTTGGCGAAGCCGATGAAGTCCGCCGGGATCAGCTTGGTGCCCTGGTGGATGAGCTGGTAGTAGGCGTGCTGCCCGTTGGTGCCGGGCGTGCCCCACACGATCGGGCCGGTCTGCCAGTCGACCTCGCGCCCGTCACGGCCGACGTACTTGCCGTTGGACTCCATGTCCAGCTGCTGCAGGTAGGCGGTGAACTTGGACAGGTAGTGCGAGTACGGCAGCACCGCGTGCGCTTGGGCGCCGTGGAAGTTGTTGTACCAGATGCCCAACAGGCCCAGCAGCAGCGGGACGTTGGCCTCGGCGGGCGCGGTGCGGAAGTGCTCGTCGACGATCCGGAAGCCGTCGAGCATCTCCCGGAACCGGTCCGGGCCGATCGCGATCATCAGTGCGAGGCCGATCGCGGAGTCGTAGGAGTAGCGGCCGCCGACCCAGTCCCAGAACTCGAACATGTTGGCCGTGTCGATACCGAAGTCCGCGACCTTGCCCGCGTTGGTCGACAGCGCCACGAAGTGCTTGGCGACGGCGTCCTGACCGGCGTTCAGCTCGCTCAGCAGCCAGGTGCGCGCCGAGGTGGCGTTGGTGATGGTCTCGATGGTGGTGAAGGTCTTGGACGCGATGATGAACAGCGTCTCCGCCGCGTCCAGGTCCCGGGTCGCCTCGTGCAGGTCGGCGCCGTCGACGTTGGACACGAAGCGGACCGTGAGGTCGCGGTCGGTGAAGCGGCGCAGCACCTCGTAGGCCATCGCGGGACCGAGGTCGGAGCCGCCGATGCCGACGTTGACGATGTTCCTGATGCGCTTGCCGGTGTGGCCGGTCCAGGCGCCGGAGCGGACGCGGTCGGCGAAGCCGGCCATCCGGTCGAGCACGTCGTGCACCGCCGGGACGACGTTCTCCCCGTCGACCTCGACCACCGCTCCGCGGGCGGCGCGCAGCGCGGTGTGCAGCACGGCACGGCCCTCGGTGGTGTTGATCTTGTCACCGCGGAACATGGCGTCGCGCAGCTCGAACACGCCGGTGGCGGCGGCGAGGTCGCGCAGCAGCCGCAGCGTCTCGTCGGTGACGAGCTGCTTGGAGTAGTCGATGTGCAGGTCACCGACCTGGAGGGTGTATCCCGCGCCGCGGCCGGGATCGGCGGCGAACAGCTCGCGCAGCTGCACCTCGCCGAGCTCCTCACGGTGCTTGGCGAGCGCGGTCCACTCGGGCGTCTGATTGAGCCTGGTGCGGCCGTCTGCGTTCATTTCGGACTTCAGCCTTCTTTCCTGCTTATGCCTGCTGCGTGCCGTGCCCCGCCACACGTACCAACCTAATTGATCTGCACGGGGCACGCGTCCACGTCACGCTGTCCCCGGGGGCAACAACAGGTACGTCCAGAAGGCGCGGCGGTGTCACCGAGGTGCCGGGTGAAGAGGAGACCCGCCCTTGAGCGGGGTCTGCGGGTCCGTGGAGGCGTCGGCGCACAGGAGCGGGACAGGGAGAGCAGGGGTGCGCCGGCGGGCGGTCACAGCGGCGATGAGCGCTGCGCCGATCAGGGTCCAACGGCCCAACGCCGCGGGCAGGGCATGCCGAGGGCCGTACACAGGGCGCGCCGAGGTCTGTCGCGGCGCACGGCCGGCCACGGCGGCCGCCCGATCGCGGCCGTCGTACAGACGGCGGCGGCCAGGCACCCGTGGGTGCCCGGCCGTCCCGGTCTCTAGATCTCGCCCCGCAGTTTGGCGAGCGCCTCGGCGAGGATCGCCTCGCCGTCCGCGTCGCTGCGCCGCTCCCGGACGTACGCGAGGTGCGTCTTGTAGGGCTCGGTGCGCGGCGGGTCCGGCGGGTTGTCCCGGTCCTGGCCGGCCGGGAAGCCGCAGCGGGGGCAGTCCCAGGTCTCGGGGACCTGGGCGTCGCTGGCGAAGCTCGGCTGCGTCTCATGCCCGTTGGAACACCAGAAGGAGATGCGCAGACGGGGCGCGGACTCGCCGCGCTCGGCCTCGCCCATCGGCCCCGCCCCGACCCGGCTACCTCGGATCGCGTTGCCACTTGCCACGGTCGTAACTCCCTGCGTGATGGTGCCGCGAAGCGAGTCGGCGTGTCGCTTCGTTGCGAGCGCCTCAGTCTACGTAAGGCCCAACGCGCGTCCAGTGCCCGGAGTTACAGCCCGCGCACCAAGACGCAAGCCCCATGATAGGCCGCGCTCAGGAGCACGTACCGAACATGGGGCCTTACGTGGGGAATATGCGTAGCTGTGAGAAGCTGATCAGCTGTTCGTCTTCATCAGGATGCCGAGGACGATGATGGAGGCGAACCACAGCAGACCGATCACGAGGGTGATGCGGTCGAGGTTGCGCTCGGCGACCGAGGAGCCGCCGACGGAGGACTGCATGCCGCCGCCGAACATGTCGGAGAGGCCGCCGCCCTTCCCCTTGTGCATCAGCACCAGCAGCATCAGCAGCAGGCTGAAGATGATCAGGGCGATCGAGAACCCCAAAACCACGGCTGGACCAACTTCCTCGGATTCGGATGGACGACGGGGGCACGGCCACCAGGCCATGCCCCCGCAAGGGTACGACGGATCGTCGCTACCGCCTACTCACGCCAGGACTACTGGTCGCGGAAGCGCACGATCTTGACGAACTCGTCCGCGTCCAGCGACGCGCCGCCGACCAGGGCGCCGTCGATGTCGGCCTGGGACATGATCTCGGCGACGTTCCCGGACTTCACGGAGCCGCCGTACTGGATGCGGACCTTGTCGGCCAGCTCCTGCGTGTACAGCTCGGCGATCTTGGCGCGGATCGCGGCACAGACCTCCTGCGCGTCGTCGGCGCCGCAGACCTTGCCGGTGCCGATGGCCCAGACGGGCTCATAGGCGATCACGACGGTCTCGGCCTGCTCGGCCGGGAGGTCCTTCAGACCGCCCTCGACCTGGGCGAGGGTGTGGGGGACGTGGTTGCCCGCCTCGCGGACCTCCAGTTCCTCGCCGACGCACAGGATCGGGGTCAGACCGTGCTTGTAGGCGGCCTTGACCTTGGCGTTCACCAGCTCGTCGGTCTCGGCGTGGTACTGGCGCCGCTCGGAGTGCCCGATCACCACGAAGGTGCACTTGAGCTTGGCCAGCATCGTGCCGGAGATCTCACCGGTGTAGGCACCGGAGTCGTGCTGCGAGATGTCCTGGGCGCCGTACTTGATGTTCAGCTTGTCGCCGTCGACCAGCGTCTGCACGGAGCGCAGGTCGGTGAAGGGCGGAAGGACGGCGACCTCTACGGCCTCGTAGTCCTTCTCGGTGAGGGCGAAGGCGAGCTTCTGGACGTGCGCGATGGCCTCGAGGTGGTTGAGGTTCATCTTCCAGTTGCCCGCCATGATCGGCGTGCGCGTGCTCATCTGGGTCAGTCCTCCAGTGCGGCGAGGCCGGGGAGCGTCTTGCCCTCGAGGTACTCGAGGGAGGCGCCGCCACCGGTAGAGATGTGGCCGAATGCGGTCTCGTCGAAGCCCAGCAGGCGCACGGCGGCGGCGGAGTCGCCACCACCGACCACCGTGAAGGCCGGGGAGTCGATGAGCGCCTGGGCGATGGCCTTGGTGCCCTCGGCGAAGTCGGGGTGCTCGAAGACGCCCATCGGGCCGTTCCAGAAGACGGTGGCCGCGTCGGCAAGCTTCGAGGCGTACAGCTCACGGGAGGCCGGACCGCTGTCCAGGCCCTCCTTGTCGGCCGGGATCGCGTCCGCGGAGACGGCCTCGGGGTTGGCCGGGGCCTTGGTCTTCAGGTCCGGGAACCCGTCCGCGACCAGGACGTCGATCGGCAGGACCAGCTCGACGCCGGTCTTCTCGGCGCGCTCGATGTACTCCTTGACGGCCGGGATCTGGTCCTCCTGGAGGAGGGAGCGGCCGACCTCGTGGCCCTGGGCCTTGAGGAAGGTGTACGCCATGCCGCCGCCGATGAGGAGGCGGTCCGCCTTGCCGAGCAGCTGGTCGATGACGGCGAGCTTGTCGGAGACCTTGGCGCCGCCGAGGGCGACCACGTAGGGGCGCTTGACGTCCTCGGTGAGCTGCTTCAGGACGCCGACCTCGCCCGCGATGAGGTAGCCGGCGTAGTGCGGCAGCCGGGCCGGGAGGTCGAACACCGAGGCGTGCTTGCGGTGCACGGCGCCGAAGCCGTCACCGACGTAGACGTCGGCCAGGGTGGCGAGCTGGTCGGCGAAGGCGCCGCGCTCGGCCTCGTCCTTCGCGGTCTCACCGGCGTTGAAGCGGAGGTTCTCGACGACGGCCACGGAGCCGTTCGCCAGGCCCGCGACCACGGCCTGGGCCGATTCGCCGACCGTGTCGGTGGCGAACGCGACCTCGGCGCCGAGGAGTTCGCCGAGCCGCGTGGCGGCGGGGGCGAGCGAGTAGGCCGGGTCCGGCGCGCCCTTGGGGCGGCCGAGGTGCGAGGCGACGACGACCCGGGCGCCCGCCTCGGCGAGGGCCTTCACAGTGGGCAGCACGGCGCGGATACGGCCGTCGTCGGTGATGGTGGTGCCGTCCAGCGGCACATTGAGGTCGGCGCGGACGAAGACCCGCTTGCCGTCGACGCCTTCGGCGAGAAGTTCGTCGATCGTCTTCATGGGAGGACTCCTAGAGAGGGGCTGGGAAGGCTCTGCTGGCCGAGAGGGCTGCCTGTGGTGTGAGGCTCGTACCTGGCGTGCGGCCTCCGCGAGGGCCGTTCGGGCCCTTCCGCGCGGCTATCGGGGCTGTCCGGCGCCGCGCTCGGAACGGGCACGCGGGGCACGCGAGACAGGGCCCGGGCAGCAGTTTCGCTGCCCGAGCCCTGCTCTCACATCGAGGTGCCCGATCTGGTGATCAGAGCTGGTTGCCGACGAAGACCGTCAGGTCGACGAGGCGGTTGGAGTAGCCCCACTCGTTGTCGTACCAGCCGAGGATCTTCACGTTCTTGCCGTCCTGGACCATGGTCAGGGAGGCGTCGAAGGTGCAGGACGCGGGAGCGCTGACGATGTCGGAGGAGACGATCGGGTCCTCGGTGTAGTCGAGGATGCCCTTCAGCTCGCCCTCGGCGGCCTTCTGGAAGGCGGCGTTGATCTCTTCCTTGGTGACCTCGCGGCCGAGCTCCAGCACCAGGTCGGTGGCCGAGCCGGTCGGGACCGGGACGCGCATGGCCATGCCGTCCAGCTTGCCCTTGAGCTGCGGGAGCACCAGGGCGGTGGCCTTGGCGGCACCGGTGGTGGTCGGGATGATGTTCTCGGCGGCGGCACGGGCGCGGCGCAGGTCCTTGTGCGGGAAGTCAAGGATGCGCTGGTCGTTCGTGTACGCGTGCACCGTGGTCATCAGACCGCGGACGATGCCGAAGTTCTCGTCGAGGACCTTGGCCATCGGCGCCACACAGTTGGTGGTGCAGGACGCGTTGGAGATGACGTGGTGGTTCGCCGCGTCGTACTTGTCCTGGTTGACGCCCATCACGATGGTGATGTCCTCGTCCTTGGCCGGAGCCGAGATGAGGACCTTCTTCGCACCACCGGCGATGTGCTTGGCGGCGTCGGCACCCTTGGTGAAGATGCCGGTCGACTCGATGACGATGTCGACGCCGAGCTCGCCCCACGGGATGTCGGCGGGGTCACGCTCGGAGAGGACCTTGATGGTGTGACCACCGACGGTGATCGTGTCCTCGGTGTGGGAGACCTCCTGCTTGAGGCGACCCAGAATGGTGTCGTACTTCAGCAGGTGCGCAGTGGTCGCGGTGTCACCCAGGTCGTTGACAGCCACGATCTCGATGTCTGCACCCTGCTCCAGGAGCGCGCGGAAGTAGTTACGCCCGATGCGGCCGAAGCCGTTGATGCCTACGCGGATCGTCACGAACCGATCTCCTCGTTGGTGCGTCGGCGATACCTGCCGACGAGCTGTATTTGGGATGTCCCCGACCAACCCCGACCCTACCTCCATGCAGCCCCGGGGGTGACATTCAGAGGGCCCGCACACGGCCCGGGAGACCGTACTCACCAGTAGGGGTACGGACCGCCCGGGCCGTTCGGCCCAATCACTCCTTCGAGTGGTGCCGAATCACCCCATGGGACTACTCGACGTCATGCTGTGCTGACCGAAGCGGATCATGCGGTGAGGCTCGGTGATGCGCGGTGCGCGTTCCGGCCCGGTCGGGGGTCATCCGTCCAGCGCTGTGAGCGCCTTGCCGATCAGTACCGCGCGGTCGGCGGCGGAGGTGACCTGTTCCAGGCCGAAGCCCAGCAGCACGGTCCGGTCGGTGGTGACCGCTCCGTACGTCCTGAACAGGGCCCCGGTACGCGCCCAGCCCTTCAGGACGGCCGGGCTGCCCGACGGCGGTCCCGAGACGCTCCACGCGCCCAGCGAGGTCTCGAAACCCTCGCTCTGGACCGCCGTGCCGCCGACGACCAGGGAGGCGTCGTCGACGAGGACGCCGTGGCCGCCGGTGCCGGGGTCGGTGATGTAGGCGATCGACACCTCGATCTGCTTCCCGGCGTAGCCGCTCAGGTCGTAGCGGACCTGTTCCCAGCCGTTCGACGAGCCGGTGAGGCTGTGCCAGGTGCCGCTGCTGCCCCTGGCGGTGCAGCCGCTCGCGGCGAGGGTCAGATAGTGCTTGATCCACGGGTGCTCGGCGGCCAGGAACCCGGCCTCGCACTCGGCCGGCACGGCGTCGCTGGTCCTCCCGCTCGCCTCCGGCAGCGTGGTCCAGTCGTCGGCGCCGACGGTGTGGACCTCGACCACGGCGTGGTCGTAGCCCGGCTCGGTGTCCCACAGCAGCCGGGCGCGCAGGGCGGGTTGGTCGGCGGCGCTCACACCGGTCAGGTCGACGGTGCGGGTGAGGCGCTTGTAGGCGTCGTCGGTGTGGACCGCGGCGGCCATGAAGGAGCCCGCGTAGGGCCCGTACGGGTTGACGGTCCCGCTGAACTGGCCCGCGCCCGCGCCGGCGAACTGCGGGTGGTCGGCGGCGGGCAGCTCGTCGGAGGTGACGGAGTACGTGCCCGCCCGGTCGAGCGGGTTGCCCGGCGCGTCGCCGAGGGCTCCGGCGAAGCCGTCGAGCTTGCCGGAACCGGTGAATCCGGTGGCTCCGGGGGTCGACGTACGCGAGTAGGCGCCCAGGTAGTACTGGCTGAAGTCGTCGGACAGGGTGCCGTCGCCGAGGTCGACCGAGCCGCCGGCCCGCTCGCCCGCCTCGATCAGCCTGCCGCCCTCGTTGAGGTAGGCACGCAGCTGGAGCTGGGTGGCGTTGGCCGGGCCGCCGGCACCGGAATAGTGGACGACGGTGCCGAAGTGGCCGAGGACGCCGAGCGCGTCGGGGGCTCCCTGGGTGGCGACGTCCCAGACGATCGCCTTGCGCCCGTTCGCCTTCAGCGCGTCCACATACGCCTGGGCCTGCGTGGCGGCCGCGCCCTCCTCGGCGACGACGAGGACGTCGGCCTTGGGCCGCTCGGCCACGGTGTAGGTGAAGTGCTCACCGGCGACCTTCTTGCCGCCCTTCGTCTCGCCGGTGAACCAGACCTCGACCTTGTCGCCCGGCTCGCCGCCTCGGACCTTCGCCCGGTACTCGTCGAAGTAGAGGCTGTCGGTGCCGCCGTAGGTCTCGCCGCCCTTCCAGGGGCGCAGCGCCCGGTCCCGGATGCGGCCGCCGTTGACGCGGTACTTGAGCTCCTTGTCGCGCAGCGACTTCCGTACGACGACGGAGACCTCCTGGTCCGCGCCGCGCGCGTACGACACCGGGAACGCGGCCGGGGTGAAGTCGGCGGCGCTCAGGCCGACCGAGGACACCGGCCGGTCGGGGTGTGCGGCGGTCTCAGCGACGGACAGCGCGAAGGGGACGTTCTTCGCGAACTCCTGCTGGATCAGCTTCTCGTCGTCGGGGAAGTTGAAGACCGACTGGCAGTCGGAGGCGTTCCAGGCGTCGTTCGGGTCGAGGGCCGAGGCGGTCTGACAGGTCGACATCTCGGGGGTGAACATCGCCATGCCGTTGACGTTGGCGGCGTGGCCGTCCGCTTCGCCGTTGGTGGTGTAGAGCTCCGAGGAGACCTGGGAGCGGTAGCCGGGGATCGCCGGGTTGTCCGGGGTGCCGGCGAGCGCCTTGTAGAGCACGTCGTCGGGGGTCGGGGTGGCGACCTGCCAGCCGACGCCGTAGAGGAGGAGTTCGGCGGCGGAGTGATAGTTGATGCCGTAGGTGAAGCCGACGCGTTTCTCGAAGGTGTCGAGCGCCTCGGTCTCGGGCTCGGAGTCCGGGGCGGCGCCGCGGTAGGTCTGGCTGGTGGGGTTCGGGGACGAACCCTCGTCGTCGTAGCCCCACTTGTAGGCGAAGTTGCGGTTGAGGTCGACGCCGTCACCGGTGGAGATGACACCGTCTCCGTTGACGTCCCGCAGGTTCTTGCGCCACAGACGGGTCCCGGAGTCCTTGAAGGTGTAGTCGTAGCCGTCGGGGTTGGCGGAGAGCACGAACCACAGTTCCGTGCTGTCGACGATCTTCTTGATCCGCTTGTCGGTCTTGTAGTTGTCCAGGTAGTAGTGCATCAACCGGCGAGTCATCTCCGGGGTGATCCACTCACGCGCGTGCTGGTTGGACACGTACAGCACGGAGGGCTTGGAGCCGTCCTTGGACCGCTTCGCGTTCCTGGTCAGTTTGAGCGCGAGGATGTCCTGGCCGTCGATCGTCTTCCCGATGGACTCGACCTTGGTGAGATCCGGGTGCTGCTGCCCGGTCCTGAGGATCTCCTCCTCCAGCCCGCCCGCGCCGCTGTACGGGCGGAACACGCCCTCGGCGGCCTTCGCGACGCGCGCCTCGGCGCGGGCCGAGAGCGTGTGCTCGGTGAGCTCGACGCCCTGCTTCTCCAGCTTCTTGGCCTGCTTGTCGGTGAGATAGACCTCGACACGGGTCCTCCCGCTGCCGGTTGCCCGGTCCCCGAGTTCATGGCCGTCCTGACCGGCCTTCAGCAGCAGCGGTAACTGCTGCCGGGTGACATCGGCGCGGAAGACCTTGACCGCGTCGGGGTCGGCGGACGGGCCGGCGCTCCGCGCCTGCGCGACGGGCGCGAGGCTCACCGACCCGATCAGCAGTGCGCCGACGGCAAGGACCGATCTCGCTCTGAGTCTCATGGACCCCCCTGGGTGTGGTTCGCCACGGCGGCGAACAGGTTGCCAGGCTCATGTCAGTCCATGATCGAGTCAAGGGTGCATCAAAAGCCACGAAACGCCGGGGTGGTCACCCGTCCGGAGGGGCTGATTTCAGCCCCTCCGGCGTTTGAGGAGCGGGGGTACGGGGGCGGAGCCCCCGTGACGGGACGGGAAGGGGCAGCGGGGGCGAAACCCCCACGGCTGTGCAGCCGCCCTGCCCGCCCCAGCCGGCTCGACCGATCGGACCGGCCCGGCCTGCCCGTCGGCTCGGTCCGCCGGGCCGGTCCGGCGAATCCAGTCGGCCCGGCCGGTCAGGCGGCTGTCAGCCGACGAGGTTGTCCGCCATCTCCTCCGTGAGGCTGGACTCGGTGCCCGGAATACCGAGGTCGGTGGCGCGCTTGTCGGCCATCGCCAGCAGACGGCGGATACGACCGGCCACGGCGTCCTTGGTGAGCGGCGGGTCGGCGAGGGCGCCCAGCTCCTCCAGGGAGGCCTGCTTGTGCTCCATGCGCAGCCGGCCCGCCGCGGCGAGGTGCTCGGGGACCTCGTCAGCGAGGATCTCCAGCGCGCGCTGCACCCGCGCACCGGCAGCCACCGCGGCACGAGCGGAACGGCGCAGGTTGGCGTCGTCGAAGTTGGCGAGCCGGTTCGCCGTGGCCCGCACCTCGCGGCGCATCCGGCGCTCCTCCCAGGCCAGCACCGACTCGTGCGCACCGAGCCGGGTCAGCAGCGCCCCGATCGCGTCGCCGTCCCGGACGACGACCCGGTCGACCCCGCGGACCTCACGGGCCTTGGCGGCGATCGACAGCCGGCGGGCGGCGCCGACCAGGGCGAGCGCGGCCTCGGGGCCCGGGCAGGTGACCTCCAGCGACGAGGAACGGCCGGGCTCGGTGAGCGAGCCGTGCGACAGGAAGGCCCCGCGCCAGGCGGCCTCGGCGTCACAGGTGGCCCCCGAGACCACCTGCGGGGGCAGCCCCCGGATCGGCCGGCCCCGGCCGTCCACCAGGCCGGTCTGGCGGGCCAGCTGGTCGCCGCCCGCGACCACGCGCACGACGTAGCGCGAGCCGCGGCGCAGCCCGCCCGGCGCCATCACGATCAGCTCGGATGTGTGGCCGAAGATCTCCAGGACGTCCCGCTTGAGCCGGCGGGCCGCCATCGCGGTGTCCAGCTCCGCCTCGATCACGATGCGCCCGCTCACCAGGTGGAGGCCGCCGGCGAACCGCAGTACGGCAGATACCTCCGCCTTCCTGCAGCAGGTCCGGGTGACGGGGAGCCGGGAGATCTCGTCCTTCACCGCTGCCGTCATCGCCATGGGCCGATCCTTCCATGCATCCGAAAAATACGGTCGTACGCGGCAGCCAACAGCTCCGGGTCATGCCTCGGGGTTCCGTCGGTCCGGGCCACCGGAGCCAGCTCGACCGCGGCTCCGAGCCGCTCGGCGGCCTCGGTGAGCGAGTCGCGGTCGGGCACGGCAGCCTCGTCGGCCAGCACCACGTCCAGGGCGAGTTTAGGGGCGTGTCGCCCCAAAACCTCCAAATGACGCTGCGGGGAGAAGCCCTCGGTTTCCCCGGGCTGCGGAGCGAGGTTCAGGGAGAGTACCCGGCGGGCCTTGGTCTGGGTGAGGGCATCGAGCAACTCGGGCACGAGCAGGTGCGGGATGACCGAGGAGAACCAGGAGCCTGGGCCGAGGATCACCCAGTCCGCGTCCAGTACGGCGGCCACGGCCTCGGGCACGGCGGGCGGGTCGGCGGGCACCAGATGCACGGACTGCACCTCACCCCGTGTGAGCGCCACGGTCGCCTGGCCTCGCACGGTGTCGACATCGTCGGGCCGGTCCGGATCATGCCCCCTGACCAGGGCCTGGAGTTCCAGGGGCACGGCGGACATGGGCAGCACACGGCCGTGGGCGCCCAGCAGCTTGCCGACCAGGTCGAGGGCCTGCACATGGTCCCCGAGCTGCTCCCACAGGGCGACTATCAGCAGATTGCCGACGGCGTGCCCGTTGATCTCGCCCTGGGAATGGAAGCGGTGCTGGATCACCCGGGCCCAGGTCTGGCCCCACTCGTCGTCGCCGCACAGCGCGGCGAGCGCCTTGCGCAGATCGCCGGGCGGCAGTACGCCCAGTTCGTCGCGCAGACGACCGCTGGAGCCGCCGTCGTCGGCGACGGTGACCACGGCAGTGAGATCACCGGTGATACGGCGCAGCGCGGCGAGCGAGGCGGACAGCCCCATGCCGCCGCCGAGGGCGACCACCTTGGGCTGGGCACCGCGTCGGCGCGGCCGGGCGCCGCGGGACTCGGCGAGACGGACGGGGCGGGACTCGGCGGCCCTGTTGCCCTCCGCGCGCCCCTGCGGCACGACCCGGCGAAGCCGGCCGAACCGCGAAGTGCGTTCCGTCATTCCCGTCCCATGTCCCGGTGGACGACCACCGTCTCCACACCCTCGGCGGCCAGTCGCGCGGCGAGCTTCTCCGACGTGGCGACGGAGCGGTGCTTGCCACCGGTGCAGCCGATGGCGATCGTCACGTACCGCTTGCCCTCGCGCCGGTATCCGGCCGCGACCAGCCTCAGCAGCTCGGCGTAGCGGTCGAGGAACTCCTTGGCGCCGGGCTGGTTGAAGACGTAGGAGGCGACCTCCTCGTTGAGGCCGGTGAAGGGGCGCAGCTCGGGGACCCAGTGCGGGTTGGGCAGGAAGCGCATGTCCGCGACGAGGTCGGCGTCGACGGGGAGGCCGTACTTGAAGCCGAAGGACATCACGGTGGCCCGCAGCTCGGGCTCCTCCTCGCCGGCGAACTGGGCGTCCATCTTGGCGCGCAGTTCGTGCACGTTGAGGCTGGAGGTGTCGATCACCAGGTCGGCGTCACCGCGCAGTTCGCGCAGCAGCTCGCGCTCGGCGGCGATGCCGTCGACGATACGGCCGTCGCCCTGGAGGGGGTGCGGGCGGCGCACCGACTCGAAGCGGCGCACCAGGGCGTCGTCGGAGGACTCCAGGAAGACGATGCGCCGGGTGACCTGGCGGTGGTCGAGGTCGGCGAGGGACTCGCGCAGATTGTCGAAGAAACGGCGGCCGCGCACATCGACGACGACCGCGATCCGCGCGACATTGCCCTGGGAGCGGGCGCCCAGTTCCACCATGGTGGGGATGAGGGCGGGCGGGAGATTGTCGACCACGAACCAGCCGAGGTCCTCCAGGCACTTGGCGGCCGTCGACCGGCCCGCCCCGGACATGCCGGAGATGATCACCAGCTCGGGGATGGCCGCGTCCGGGACCCCGGTCGTCGTGACGTCCGTACTCACCTGTGCTCCGTTTTCCTGGACCACCTGCTGCGGCTGATCCGCGCCCGCTTCCCCGTGGGCCCGATCTCGCTCCGGTGTGGGCTGCTTGTCGTGCTCGGTCATCTCTCCTGCCCCCGTAGTCCGTCCGGGGCGCCCGCGGGTACGGGTTCCCCGGGAGGGCCCGCCGTCGTCACGGGCGCCTCCTCCTCAATGATCTCTCCGGTGGCTGTGTTCACAGCCGGTGCGGCCGGTGCCGCCTGAGCGAGCGCCACGGCGATCGTCTCGGCCGTCTTGCGGCCTATGCCGGGCACCTCGCAGATCTGGTCGATCGTGGCGGCCCGCAGCTTCTTCAGCGAGCCGAAGTGCTTGAGCAGCGCCTGCCTGCGGGTCTCGCCGAGACCGGGCACCTCGTCCAGGGGGCCGGAGCGGAACCGTTTGGCACGCCTGGTGCGCTGGTAGGTGATCGCGAAGCGGTGGGCCTCGTCGCGGACGCGCTGGAGCAGATACAGGCCCTCGCTGGTGCGGGGCAGGACCACCGGGTCATCCTCGCCGGGCAGCCAGACCTCCTCCAGGCGCTTGGCGAGGCCGCAGACGGCGATGTCGTCGATGCCGAGTTCGTCCAGCGCGCGCTGCGCCGCCGCGACCTGCGGCCTGCCGCCGTCGACCACGACGAGCTGGGGCGGGTAGGCGAACTTACGGGGGCGGCCGTCGTCGTCCTTCAGCCCGCCGCCGGGCGTGTCGCCATTGCCGTTGCCGTTGCCATCGGTGAGCGCGCCCGTCGTCGCGTCCTCGAAACTCCCGGGCGTGTCGTCGGAGCCGTCGGTCGTCCACTCGCCGGTCTTCTCCTTCTCGGCGAGATAGCGCCGGAAGCGGCGGGTGATCACCTCATGCATGGACCGGACGTCGTCCTGTCCGGCGAAGCCCTTGATCTGGAAGCGGCGGTACTCGCTCTTGCGCTGGAGCCCGTCCTCGAAGACGACCATGGACGCCACGACGTCGTCGCCCTGCAGGTGCGAGATGTCGTAGCACTCGATGCGCAGCGGAGCGCTGTCCAGGCCGAGGCCGTCGGCGATCTCCTCCAGGGCGCGCGAGCGTGTCGTGAGGTCGGAGGCGCGCTTGGTCTTGTGCAGGACGAGCGCCTGCTTGGCGTTGCGCTCGACGGTCTCCATCAGGGCCCGCTTGTCGCCCCGCTGCGGGACACGCAGCGAGACGTTCGACCCGCGGCGGCCGGTGAGCCACTCCTGGACGGGCTCCAGCGGCTCGGGCAGCGCCGGGACGAGAACCTCCTTGGGCACGGCGTCCCCGGTCTCCTCGCCGTAGAGCTGCTGGAGGGCGTGCTCGACCAGGTCGCCGGTGGTGACGGCCTCCACCTTGTCGGTCACCCAGCCGCGCTGGCCGCGCACCCGCCCGCCGCGCACATGGAAGATCTGGACGGCCGCCTCCAGCTCGTCCTCGGCCACGGCGACGAGGTCGGCGTCGGTCGCGTCGGCGAGCACGACCGCGTTCTTCTCCATGGCCTTCTTCAGGGCCTCGATGTCATCGCGCAGCCGGGCCGCCCGCTCGTACTCCATCACGTCCGCCGCACGGGTCATCCGGCTCTCCAGACGGCGCAGATACGTCCCGGTGCGGCCGGCCATGAAGTCGCAGAACTCCTCGGCGAGCCGCCGGTGCTCCTCGGGGTCGACCCGGCCGACGCAGGGCGCGGAGCACTTGTCGATGTAGCCGAGCAGGCAGGGCCGGCCGGTGCGGGCGGCGTTCTTGAACACCCCGGCCGAGCAGGTGCGCACGGGGAAGACGCGCAGCAGCAGGTCGACGGTGTCGCGGATCGCCCACGCGTGCCCGTACGGCCCGAAGTAGCGCACGCCCTTGCGCTTGTGACCGCGCATCACCTGTACACGCGGGAACTCCTCGTTCATCGTCACCGCGAGATAGGGGTAGCTCTTGTCGTCGCGGTACTTGACGTTGAACCTGGGGTCGAACTCCTTGATCCAGGTGTACTCCAGCTGGAGCGCCTCGACCTCCGTGGACACGACCGTCCACTCCACGGACGCGGCGGTGGTCACCATCGTCCGGGTGCGCGGGTGGAGGCCGGACAGGTCCTGGAAGTAGTTCGCCAGGCGCTGGCGCAGGCTCTTCGCCTTCCCGACGTAGATCACCCGGCGGTGCTCGTCTCGGAACCGGTACACCCCGGGGGAGTCCGGGATCTCACCCGGCCTGGGGCGGTAGCTGGAGGGGTCGGCCATGTCTCACACCCTACTGGCGCAGGGTGACACTCCGGTGGGGCTGTGGACAACGGTTGCCGGAGCGTCGCAATGGGGGGTGGGCGGCGCGGGCTGGGGCGGCGCGGGGACGGTCAGGCGCGGGACGGGGACGGGGACGGGGACGGCGTAAGCGTGAGGCAGGGACGGCGCAGGCGTGGTGCAGGGACGGCACAAGCGTGGGGCGGCTCGCGACCCGTCGGCGGATCGGGCCGGACCGGCGGGAGCGAGCGGGCCGGACAGGCTCTGGCCCGGAAGCGTCTTCCGGCCGGTTCCAGGGTGTTGTCGGGGCTTGGTCAAGACGCTTCAATGCGGGGGAACTCGGGGCCGTCGCCGACGGCGTACGGATGTGCCGGTGAGCCGCGAACCCGCCGGCGCCGCGGCCCAGGACCCGCGTGGGCGGTCTGACCAGCCGTCGCGACCTTCACAGAGAGGCCCCTGCCATGCGGTACGCCACACCACAGCACGCGGACATCGCCTCCGCGGACCTGGACTCGGCCCTGCGGGGTGGCCCTTTCCATGTCGCCCTGCGCGCCGCGATCGCCGCGCGCGGGCTGCCGCTCCAGCGTGTGCAGCACCATCTGTCGCGCTACGGCGTGACGGTCGGCGTCACCAGTCTGAGCTATTGGCAGCAGGGCGCCCGGCGCCCGCAGCGCCCCGAGTCGCTACGGGCGGTACGGGCCCTGGAGGAGATCCTCCGGCTGCCGGAGGAGTCGCTGATCCGGCTGCTCGCCGAGGCCGACGGGCGCACCACGGCACAGCGTCCCGCGGGCCGCTCATACCGCGCCCTGATGGAGGCGTCGGACGTGCTGGAGCGGCTGCTGGACGAGCTGGGCTCGTCCTCCGACGGCGGTCTGCACATGCTCGGTCTGCATGAGCGGATACAGATCGGCGCAGGTCGCGAGCTGGCCTCACGCGAGTCGCACCACATCGTCCGCGCCCACCAGGACGGCGTGGACCGTTTCGTGGCCGTCCACCACGGTGACCCGGGCTGCTCCCCGGCTCACATGACCGTGCACGCCTTGGAGAACTGCCGCACGGGACGCGTCCGCCGGCACGACGAGACCGGTGTGCTGGTGGCCGAGCTGCTCTTCGACACACGACTGCGGTCCGGAGATACGTTCCTCTTCCGCTGCGGCGTCGAGGACGGCACCGCCGGTGTCTCGTACGAGTGTGCACGCGGGTTCGGCATGTCCGGAGGCCAGTACGCACTCCAGGTCCGCTTCGATGCGGGAGCCCTGCCCGTGCGCTGCCACCGTTTCACCCAGCACTCCCCCGCTGCCCCCCGCACCGGCCTCCAGGACCTCCCCCTGACCATCAGCCACTGCTCGGCCCACCTCGTGGAACCCCGGGTACGCGCGGGCATCGTGGGGATGGGCTGGGACTGGGGCTGACGGGACCGGCCGCAGGGCCTGGGACCGCCACCGGGCGGCGGGCACACGACCAGAGACCACCACCGGGCGCCGGGCACACGACCAGAGACCACCACCGGGCGCCGGGCACACGACCAGAGACCACCACCGGGCGGCGGGCGCACGGCCAGGGACCACCGCCGGGCGACGGGTGCTGTCGTGTCAGGCGCCGGGGCCTGCGACAATCTTGCCGTTCTTCGTCTCGACGGACAGTTCGGTCAGCGGCGCGATGGCCGGTGCGCGCAGCACCTTGCCGGTGCGGGCGTCGAACTCGCTGCCGTGGCAGGGGCAGACCAGCGTCGTCCCCTTGAGCTTGTTGATGGCGCAGCCCGCGTGCGTGCAGATCGAGCTGTATGCCTTGAGGGTCCCGTCGGAGGCCCGGCTGACCACCACGTTCTGATCCAGGTACAGCTGTGCGCTCCCCTTGGCGACCTCGCTCGCCGCGCCGAGTTCGACGGGCGCGGTCGGCCCGGACGCCGGGGTGCCGCCGCCGGAGGAGCAGGCGGCGGCGCCGAGTCCCGCCACGGGGATGACGGCCACGGCGCGCAGAACGGTACGGCGGGTCGCGGAGGGTCGGCCGGGCATGAGGGTTCTCCACTGGTCGGGATCGGGCAGGCACCGGCCGCTCGCCGGGCGGCCCGGCGCGAGAGCGGTGCACGCCGACCATAGCGGTTGGGGGTCCGGCGGCGTCACACCGGGTCGTGGGCGCGCCAGTGGGCGCGTAAACGATTGCGTAAACGCTTGCGCAAGCGTTTACGCGCAGCCCGGAATGGGATACGTTGCCCGCCGAAGGCCACCTGCGCCGCAGACGGGCCACCTGCACCACGGAAGGGACACCGCAATGCCCACGATGGCCGACGTCGCACGCACCGCCGGTGTCTCCGTGGCGACCGTCTCCCACGTGCTCAACGGCACGCGCCCGGTGCTGCCCCACACCCGCCAGGCCGTGCTGGACGCCGTCGACGCCCTCGGCTACACACCCAACACGCTGGCGCGCTCCCTGGTGACCTCACGCACCCGCTCGATCGGCCTTGCGGTGTCGGCGATCAGCAACCCGTACTTCACGGAGATCCTCCAGGGTGTCGAGGCGAGCGCCCTGGAGCACGGCTACAGCCTGCTCATCGCCGATCCGCACGACGACCCGGAGCACGAGCGCAAGGTCGTCCAGCTGCTGCACGAGCGGCGGGTGGACGGCGTGATCGTCGCACCGTCGGCCAGACCCGACGCGCTGGTCGCGTATCTGTCCCGGCACGGCGTACCGGCGGTGTTCCTCGACCGCGTGCTCGCCACGGCGGCAGACAACAACGTGCTCCCCACGGCGGCGGGCGGTGAGCAGCGGTCGGACGGACCGCCCTTCGACCAGGTCTGCGCCGAGAACACCGAGTCGACGGCCCGGCTCGTCGCCCATCTCGCCGACCTCGGCCACCGCCGGATCGGCCTGGTGGCGGGCCTGCCCGGGCTCAGCACCACCGGTGAGCGCATCGACGGCTACCGCTACGGCCTCGCGCTGGCCGGGCTCGCCCACGACGAGCGGCTCGTGGTGCACGGCGACTCCGAGTCGGCCGGTGCCGAGCGGGCGACGGCGGCGCTGCTGGACCTCGCTGCACCGCCGACCGCGCTGGTCACCGCCAACAACGCCATGACCATCGGAACCCTGCGCACACTGCGCGAGCGTGGCCTGTCGGTCCCCGGCGACATCGCGCTGTGCTGCTTCGACGACTTTGCCTGGGCGGATCTCTTCACGCCCCGGCTCACCGCGATCGCCCAGCCCAGCAAGGAACTCGGCGCGCAGGCGGTCAAGGTGCTGCTGGACCGCCTCGCCGTCCCGGACCGGCCCGCCCGGACGGTGCGGCTGCCGTGCGCGTTCGTCCACCGCAGCTCGTGCGGCTGCCCGGACGGGCCCGGACGCCCTCCCGCAGGACTCCCGGACCGCGCCTCCGCACACACCGAAACACCCGGGAAAGGAACCGTCTCGTGATCGTCGTCGCCGGTGAGGCCCTGATCGACCTGGTACCGCAGGGCACTGGCGCCCTCGCGGGGCTCACGCCTGCCCGCGGCGGCGGCCCGTACAACACGGCCGTGGCCCTCGGCCGCCTCGGCTCCGCCACCGCGTTCTGCTCCCGCACGTCGTACGACGCCTTCGGCGAGGCCCTCCTCGACGGGCTGCGGCAGGCCGGTGTGGACGTCTCGGGCGTGCAGCGCGGTCCGGAGCCGACCACGCTCGCGGTCGCGACGATCGACGGGAACGGTTCCGCCGCGTACTCCTTCTATGTCGAAGGGACCGCCGACCGGCTGTTCACCGCACCCGCCGGTCTGCCGGACGGGGTCCGCGCGGTCTCCTTCGGCACCTGCTCGCTGGTCCTGGAGCCGGGTGCCGGCGCCTACGAGGACCTGATGCGGACGGCCTCGGCCCAGGGCGTGTTCACGGCGCTCGACCCGAACATCCGCACCGGGCTGATCCCGGAGGCGGACGCCTACCGGGCACGCTTCAGGAGCTGGCTGCCGTCGGTGACGCTGCTGAAGCTCTCCGAGGAGGACGCCGGATGGCTGGGCGGCTCACCGCGCGAGTGGCTCGCGGCCGGTCCGTCGGCCGTCGTGATCACCCGGGGCGGGGACGGGCTGACCGCGTTCACCCGGGACGGCGCGGAGCACTCCGTGCCGGGCGAGAAGGTCGACGTCGTGGACACCATCGGGGCCGGTGACACGGTGAACGCAGCCCTGCTGCACGGGTTGGCCGCACAGGACGCGCTGTCTCCCGCGGCGCTCGCCGGGTTGGGCGCCGACGGCTGGACGCGTCTGCTGCGGTTCGCGGCCCGCGCGGCGGCGGTCACCTGCTCCCGGGCGGGCGCCGAACCGCCGTACGCGTCCGAGCTGGGCGAGGTGTAGCGGCGGCAACTCCCGGCGGGGCACCGCGCGGTGCCCCGCCGGGAGTTGCCGCGGGGCACCGGGGACGTCGCGGAACACGCGGCCGCCCCGGCGGGGCTCAGGCCTTACGCGCCCGCACCGCCTTCTTCGCGGGAGCGGTCCGCTTCCTGGCCGTGCCCGGCTTCGCCGACGGAACGGCGTCGCTGATCTTCTCCGGCGCCAGGATCTCGCGCAGGAACTTGCCTGTGTGGCTGGCGGGTACCCCGGCGACCTCCTCGGGCGTGCCCTCGGCGACGACGAGGCCGCCGCCCGCGCCGCCCTCCGGGCCCATGTCGACGACCCAGTCGGCGGTCTTGACCACATCGAGGTTGTGCTCGATGACGATGACCGTGTTGCCCTTGTCGACCAGGCCGGACAGGACCGTCAGCAGCTTGCTGATGTCCTCGAAGTGCAGACCTGTCGTCGGCTCGTCCAGCACATAGACCGTGCGCCCGGTGGAGCGGCGCTGGAGCTCGCTGGCGAGCTTGACGCGCTGTGCCTCACCACCGGACAGAGTGGTCGCGGACTGGCCGAGACGGACGTACCCGAGGCCGACGTCGTGGAGGGTCCTGAGGTGGCGGGCGATCGCGGGGACGGCCTCGAAGAAGCCGAGCGCCTCCTCGATCGGCATGTTCAGCACCTCGGCGATGGACTTGCCCTTGTAGTGGACCTCCAGGGTCTCCCGGTTGTACCGGGCGCCGTGGCAGACCTCGCACGGGACGTAGACGTCCGGGAGGAAGTTCATCTCGATCTTGATGGTGCCGTCGCCCGCGCAGTTCTCGCAGCGGCCGCCCTTGACATTGAAGGAGAAGCGGCCGGGCAGATAGCCGCGCACCTTCGCCTCGGTGGTCTCCGCGAACAGCTTGCGGATGTGATCGAACACGCCGGTGTACGTCGCCGGGTTGGAACGCGGGGTGCGGCCGATGGGCGACTGGTCGACATGCACGACCTTGTCGACCAGATCGTCGCCGTCCACACGGGTATGACGTCCCGGGACGCTCCTCGCGCCGTTCAGCTCGCGGGCCAGGTGGGTGTAGAGGATGTCGTTGACCAGGGTCGACTTGCCGGATCCCGACACGCCCGTGACGGCCGTGAACAGGCCGAGCGGGAAGGACACGTCGATGTCCTGGAGGTTGTTCTCACGGGCGCCGTGCACCGTGAGCCGCCGGGAGGGGTCCTGCGGACGCCGCAGGTCCGGCAGCGGGATCGACTTGACGCCCGAGAGGTACTGGCCGGTCTGCGACTCGGCGTTGGCGAGCAGTTCCGCGAGCGAGCCGCTGTGCACGACCTTGCCGCCGTGCTCGCCCGCGCCGGGGCCGATGTCGACGATCCAGTCGGCGACCTTGATGGTGTCCTCGTCGTGCTCCACGACGATGAGCGTGTTGCCCATGTCGCGCAGCCGGACCAGGGTCTCGATCAGCCGGTGGTTGTCGCGCTGGTGCAGTCCGATGGACGGCTCGTCGAGGACGTAGAGGACACCGACGAGGCCGGAGCCGATCTGGGTGGCCAGCCGGATGCGCTGCGCCTCGCCGCCGGAGAGCGTACCGGCGGCCCGGTTGAGCGACAGATAGTCCAGGCCGACGTCGACCAGGAACCGCAGCCTTTCGTTGACCTCCTTGAGTACCCGCTCGGCGATCTTCTTGTCGCGGGCGCCGAGCTTGAGCTGGCCCAGGAACTCCGCGCAGTCACTGATCGACATCGCGGAGATCTCGGCGATGGACCTGTCCATGATGGTGACCGCGAGGACGACCGGCTTCAGCCGGGTGCCCTCGCAGGTGGGGCAGGGCACCTCGCGCATATAACCCTCGAAGCGCTCACGGCTGGCGTCGCTCTCCGCCTCGCTGTGCCGCCGCTTGACGAACGGGACGGCGCCCTCGAAGGGGGTGGTGTAGACGCGCTCACGGCCGTACCTGTTGCGGTAGCGGACCTCGATCTGGGTCTTGTGCCCGTACAGCAGCGCCTTCTTCGCGCGCTGCGGAAGGCCCGCGAAGGGGATGTCGGTGCGGAATCCCAGCGCGTCCGCGAGGGCGCCGATGAGCCGGCCGAAATAGTCCTTGGTGTGTCCGTGCGACCAGGGGTGCAGGGCGCCCTCGTCGAGCGTCTTGTCCTCGTCCGGGACGATCAGCTCGGGGTCGACCTCCATCCGGGTCCCGATGCCGGTGCACTCGGGGCAGGCGCCGAAGGGCGAGTTGAAGGAGAAGGACCGGGGCTCCATCTCCTCGAAGGACAGATCGTCGTACGGGCAGTACAGATGCTCCGAGTACATGCGCTCGCGCTCCGGGTCGTCCCCGGGGAGGTCGACGAAGTCGAGCACGACCATGCCTCCGGACAGCCCGAGGGCGGTCTCGACGGAGTCGGTGAGGCGGCGCTTGGCGCCGTCCTTGACGGTGAGGCGGTCGACGACCACCTCGATGGTGTGCTTCTCCTGCTTCTTCAGCGTCGGCGGGCTGGAGAGCTGGATGGTCTCGCCGTCGACGCGCGCGCGGCTGTAGCCCTTGGTCTGGAGGTCGGCGAAGAGGTCGACGAACTCCCCCTTGCGCTCGCGCACCAGCGGCGAGAGGACCTGGAAACGGCTCCCCTCCGGCAGTTCGAGCACCCTGTCGACGATGGCCTGCGGCGACTGGCGCGAGATCGGGCGCCCGCACTCGGGGCAGTGCGGCTTGCCGATGCGAGCGAAGAGCAGGCGCAGATAGTCGTAGACCTCGGTGATGGTGCCGACCGTGGAGCGCGGGTTGCGCGAGGTCGACTTCTGGTCGATGGAGACCGCCGGCGACAGACCCTCGATGAAGTCGACGTCCGGCTTGTCCATCTGGCCGAGGAACTGCCGGGCGTACGAGGAGAGCGACTCCACGTACCTCCGCTGGCCCTCGGCGAAGATCGTGTCGAAGGCCAGCGAGGACTTGCCCGACCCCGACAGGCCCGTGAAGACGATGAGCGAGTCGCGTGGCAGGTCGAGCGAGACATTCCTGAGGTTGTGCTCGCGCGCGCCACGGATGATGAGACGGTCGGCCACGCCGGTCCGCACCTTTCTTGGGAGAAGTGACAGGGGCCCAGCCCCCGGCTTTCTCAGACTAGGGGGAGCCACTGACAACGCCGGTCGGATTCCCGGGTTGCTCAACAATCCCCGGCCCTCCAGCATGCCCGACGCCACCCACGACCATATAGCACGTACATTCGATTTGCGGGCGGGGTTCGCCACCTTCACCCGAAGGAGTGGCGGGGCTAGGGTCGGCGGCATGATGGATCACGCGCGTGACCTGGTGTCTGTACAAGACGCGACCGACCGGCTGCGCACCGCCGCCGCCAAAATGGACAACGCGTCCGTCGCCGAGCCGTCACTCCTGCCCGGCTGGACCCGCGGCCATGTCCTCGCCCACCTCTCCCGCAACGCCGACGCCCTCGTGAACGTCTTCCAGGGGCGCCCGATGTACGACTCCGCCGCGGCCCGGGACGCCGACATCGAGCGCGACGCGCCGCGCCCCCTCGACGTGCACCTCACCGACCTGCGCGACAGTGCCGCCCGCTTCCAGGCGGCTGCGGCCGTGCCCGCCGACTGGTCGCGCACTGTGGAGCTGCGCAACGGCGTCACCGACTCCGCGGCCCGGCTGCCCTTCCGGCGCTGGGCGGAGGTCGAGCTGCACCATGTGGACCTCGGCATCGGGTACGAGCTCGAGGACCTGCCCGTGGAGTTCACGGAGCGCGAGATCGGCCTCCTGTCCGAGCGCTTCACGGGCCATGCCGCCATCCCGCCGACCCTGATCACGGACGGCACGCGCGCCTGGCGCACCGGACGGGAGGCGAACGAGCCGGAGGTGACCGTCACCGGCGGTCCGGCGAACCTGCTCGGCTGGCTGTCGGGCCGCCGAGACGGCTCGGCACTGACCGTCTCCGGAGGACCGCTCCCCGGGCTCCCGCCGCTATAGGCTGACGGCCATGACGTACAGCGGAGAGGTGACGGTCGGCGGCCCTGCCGACGTGCACGAGCTGAAGGACCTGATGATCACGAAGATCGCGGTCGGCCCGATGGACAACAACTCCTATCTGCTGCGCTGCCGGGCCACCGACGAGCAACTGCTGATCGACGCGGCCAACGACGCCGATACCCTGCTCGGCATGATCGGCGACGACGGTGTCGCGTCCGTCGTCACCACGCACCGGCACGGCGACCACTGGCAGGCACTGGCCGCGGTCGTGGCGGCCACGGGCGCGCGTACCTACGCGGGCCGGGACGACGCCGAGGGCATCCCCGTACCGACCGACGTCCTCGTCGACGACGGCGACACCGTCCGCGTGGGACGCGTGACACTCACCGCGCGCCATCTGGTGGGGCACACACCGGGCTCCGTCGCGCTGGTCTACGACGATCCCCACGGGCACCCGCACGTGTTCACCGGCGACTGTCTCTTCCCGGGCGGCGTGGGCAACACCCGCAAAGATCCGGAGGCGTTCGCCAGCCTGATCCACGACGTGGAGACGAAGATCTTCGGCGTGCTGCCGGACGAGACCTGGGTCTACCCCGGCCACGGCAACGACACCACGCTCGGCGCGGAACGGCCTCACCTGCCGGAGTGGCACGCGCGCGGGTGGTGAACACACGCCCTGGGGGCGCGCGGCACATCGGCGCGCGCCCCGTGTGAACGGTTCGCCCGTTCCGGCGCCGCGCGCACGCTCCCGGCGCCCCTGGGCCCGCAGTCCACTGGAGTCAGCCCCGCACGGGATGACGGCTCCCGTACGGCAGGGGCCGCCGGTCTCCCGATCCCCGCCCTCGACCGGCGGCCCAGGCGGGGCGCTCAGGTACACCCGCCCCGGCCGTCGGACTCAGCCTCCGCGTCCTATGCCTCCGCTTGCGCAGCCCCGGCCAGCGCCGCCACCCGCGCCACACCGAAGGCGTATCCCTGCACCCCGCACCCCGCGATGACACCGTCGGCGCGCAGCGAGACGTACGAGTGGTGCCGGAACGACTCACGCCGGTGGATGTTGGAGATGTGAACCTCGATCACCGGCATGCCGTCGCAGGTGTTGAGCGCGTCCAGGATCGCGACAGAGGTGTGCGAGTAGGCACCGGGGTTGATGACGATCCCGCAGTACCGCAACCGTGCCTCGTGGATCCAGTCGACCAGCTCGCCCTCATGGTTGGACTGCCGGAAGTCGACCGTGCCGCCGTGCGCCGCGGCCGTCTTGGCGCACAGTGCCTCCACGTCGGCGAGCGTTTCGGAGCCGTAGATCTCCGGCTGGCGCTGGCCCAGCAGGTTCAGATTGGGCCCGTTGAGGATCATGATCGGGGCGTTGGCCAGGGTGCGGGGCACGGTTCCTCCGGTCCGTTCGGGGCAGTCGCGGCCGGTCCTCGGCGACCACCGCTGGGACCCGGTCTATCACGGTGGCCCCGCTCCCCGGGGGCCGCGGCCGCACGCCGGTCCCCTGCTGCACGCACCGTCACTTCCCTGCCAGGATTTCACCCCGGCGGCCCCCGTAACCCCTTGTCGTCATGGGTGGTTGACGCGGCATGGAGCACGTACGCACCGCACAGCCACCGTCCATGCCGCGGCTGGCGGCCGCCTCGCTCGCCGGGACCGCGATCGAGTTCTACGACTTCTTCGCGTACGGGACCGCGGCGGCGCTGGTCCTCGGCCCCCTCTTCTTCCCGGAGTTCTCCCCGGTTGCGGGGACACTGGCCGCCTTCGGGACGTTCGGCGTGGGGTTCGTGGCCCGGCCGCTGGGCTCGGTGCTGTTCGGACATCTCGGTGACCGGCGCGGGCGGCAGCCGGTGCTGGTGGGCTCACTGCTGCTGACCGGGGCGGCGACCGTCGCGGTCGGCTGTGTGCCGGCCTACGGTTCGATCGGACCGGCCGCTCCCCTGCTGCTGCTCGTCCTGCGCTTCCTCCAAGGGCTGGGTCTCGGCGGGGAGTGGGGCGGTGCGGTACTGCTGACCGCCGAGCACGCGCCCGCCGGGCGGCGCGGGCTGTGGTCGAGCTTCCCGCAGATCGGCCCGGCGGTCGGCTTCGTGCTCGCCAACGGCGTGACGCTGGCTCTGTCGGCGACGCTGTCCGCCGGGGAGTTCGCCCGGTGGGGCTGGCGCGTGCCGTTCTGGGCGGCCGGGGTACTGGCCCTGGCCGGGCTGTGGCTGCGCTCGTCCCTCGCGGAGAGCCCTCGTTTCCTGGAGATCGAGGACCATGCGCGCGTGCCCGTCGCCGAGGTCGCACGCGACCACTGGCGGCTCGTCCTGCTGACGGCCGGTGCGCTCGCCGCCGGGTACGCCGTGTTCTACGCCGTGACCACCTGGTCCCTCGCCTATGCGACGGAACGGCTCGGGGTCAGCCGCACCGTGATGCTCGCCTGCATCATGGCCGCCGTGGTGGTGAAGGGGTCGCTCACTCCGGTGTTCGCGGTGCTCGGCGACCGCTGGGGGCGGCGGCCGCTGTGTCTGGTGGGCTGTGCGGCCACGGCCCTGTGGATGTTTCCGATGGTCGCGCTCCTGGCGACCGGCGAGCCGCTGCTGATGTTCCTCGGCATCCTGGGTGCGCTGGTCTCCTTCGTCATCATGTTCTCGGTGATCGCCGCCTACCTCCCGGAGCTGTACGAGCCCCGGGTGCGCTGTACGGGCGCGGCCGTCGGCTACAACCTGGGCGGCGTCCTCGGCGGGGCGCTCACCCCCATCGCGGCCACAGCGCTGGCCGAGCACGGCGGGCGTGTTCCCTGGGGGGTCGGCGCATATCTGACGGGGGTCGCCCTGCTCAGCCTGAGCTGCTTCGCCCGGCTTCCGGAGACCCGCCCGCTGGTGGCACCGGCGGTGGAACCCGTCTCCGGGTGAGCCCCTTTCGGGCGGGTCCGGCCTCCACGGGCCGTCGGGCGCCATGCCCGGCGATTCACCACGCACCACACCCCAGGACAGTTGTCCCTGCACCGACTGGGATCAGAGCCGGACTCTGTCCTTCGGAACGCCTTCGCCGGCCTTCCGCGCCTGTTCCGTCTCCGCGGTCTGCGCCAGTTTCCGGGAGGCCCGGAGGCTGGTGATCGTGGTGACGGCCAGGACCGCGCAGATCACCCCGAGCGAGACCGGGATGCTGATCTCCGGGACATGCACCCCGGACTCATGGAGCGCGTGAAGCACGAGCTTGACGCCGATGAAGCCGAGGATGACCGACAGGCCGTAGGAGAGATGGACCAGCTTCCTCAGCAGGCCGCCTATGAGGAAGTACAGCTGCCGCAGCCCCATGAGGGCGAAGGCGTTGGCGGTGAAGACGATGTACGGGTCCTGGGTGAGCCCGAAGATCGCGGGGATCGAGTCGAGGGCGAACAGGACGTCCGTCGTGCCGATCGCAAGCATCACGACCAGCATCGGCGTCATCACACGCTTGCCGTTGTCGCGGATCCACAGCTTGGTGCCGTGATAGCGGTCGGCGACGCCGAAGCGGCGCTCGGCGGCCTTGAGCACCTTGTTCTCCTCGAACTCCTCGTCCTCCTCATCGGCCCGGGCGTCCTGGATCAGCTTCCAGGCGGTCCAGACGAGGAAGGCACCGAAGAGGTAGAAGACCCACGAGAAGCTCGCAAGGATCGCGGCGCCCGCGGCGATGAAGACGGCCCGCAGCACCAAGGCTATGAGGACGCCGAAGAGCAGGACGCGCTGCTGGTACCGCGAGGGCACCGCGAACTTCGCCATGATCAGCACGAAGACGAAGAGGTTGTCGACGCTCAGCGACTTCTCGGTGATGAATCCGGCGAAGAACTCACCGGCGGGCTGTCCGCCCCCGAGCAGGAGCAGCACGACCCCGAAGAGGCCGGCGAGGGCGACCCAGACGACGGTCCAGATGCCTGCTTCCTTGATCGACACGTCGTGCGGTTTGCGGCCGATCAGGAAATCGACCGCGATGAGGGCGGCCAGGCCTCCGATGGTCAGGACCCACAGGGTCAGGGATACATCCATTGCGCCTCCGGCACAAAGCGGCAGTCGGTCAGCGTGTCGCTGCCGGAGGTCACGCACTCCCCTCCGTACCGAAAACAGTACCCAATCACCAAGAAAAGGTAAAGAGATCGGTAAAGAAAATACCAAATCAGCAGGTTGGAGCACTTTACTTGTGCTTGGTCAACTCCTGTCGGCCGTCACTGGTTCCATTCGCGCCGAGCTGTCACGACCTGGGTGAGCACCTGCTCCAGCACCCGGCTGCCGGACGGGACGAGCGGCGGCTCGTACGTCCAGGCATGGCCCACCCACGGGTCGGCGAGGTGGTCGTCGGGGACCGGGGTCAGCCGCAGCAGTGATCGCCACAGCGGGTCGAGCAGCGGCCCGTACCCGGCGGCGTCCTGGCGGTCCGCGACCATCAGCAGACGGACGCCCGCGGACGGGCCCTCGTCGGCGAGATAGCGCAGCCGGGTCACCGACCGGTCGTCGAAACCGTGCGGGAAGTCGTTGACGACCAGCAACTGCTCGGCGGTGTCGAGGTCGGGCGGCAGCGCATCGGCCGCTCCGCCGCGCACCGCCATCTGCACCAGGTCCACCCGCTCGGTGAGCCGGGTCAGCATGTCCGCCACTCCGGTGGCACCTGCCGCGGGCTGTCCGGCGAGCACGCCGGTGCGCACCAGCGGTCCGAGCGCCCGTGCTCCCGCACCGGCCGGGTCTATGACATGCACGCCGAACTCGCCGGGCGGATACACGGCGAGCAGCCGGGCGGCGAGCGTGACCGCCGTCTCCATCGCCAGCTCGCGCACGGCCGTGGAGTCCACGAGAACGCCGTCGGCCGACGGTACGGGCCCGCTGTCGATCCACAGACCGCGTTCCAGCGGCAGCCTCATCAGCATCGGGATGCGCAGGTCCGCGCTCTCGGGCAGCCGCAGGTCACCGAGGCGCAGCGCCATCGGGATCTCCATCGGCACCCGGTAGCCGTGCCAGACCGGGTTGTCCCAGCCGGCGTAGGCCGGCGGCAGCGCGGGTTCGACGACCTCGGACTCCGCGGTGAGCTGGGCGAGGTCGCGGTCGAGGGCCGCCTTGGCCTGCTCGACCAGCCGGGCGTGCTTGCCGCGGACCACCTGCCGGGCGGCCTCGCCGGATCCGTCCAGCCGACTGCGCGGGTCGGACAGGACCTGGTCGAGCTCCTTCTCCATCCGGGAGTCGGCGAAGCCGACGGCGCTGCGGTAGGCGGCCGTGGTGCGGGCGAGGTCCTCGAACATCCCCCAGACCTGGTTGTAGAGCCGCTCCTCCATGGACCAGCCGGTGGCGTCCCCGGCGACCGGCTGCGCGGGGCGGCCGGGCTCTGCCGGGGGCGCGGTCGGCGGGGGCGGCGGCGGGGCGGCATCGTGACGGCCGGGGTGGGTGTAGTCGATCCGGCCGTCCGAGGGCGCCGACTGCCCGGTGGCGGGGCTCACCTGCGGGTCGCCCCGGCCGGTGACCGGAGTTCCGGTTCCCTGCGGATCGTCCGCCGGGTAGGGCGACACCGGTTGGGGCGGTACCGGGCCGGGTGTGCCCTGGGCGGCGGTGGCACCCTGGTCCTGGCCGGTGACCGGCGCGGTCGCCTGCCGGGAACGCTCGCTGCCGGGTGAGCGCGGCGGGGGCGGTGCGACCGAACGGGCCAGGCCCTGGGCCACGGCCTCGTCGATGGCACCCGCGAGCTGCCGCGCCTGGGGCAGTCCCTGGTCGGTGAGGAGCGCGGGCAGTCCGCCCGCGTAGCCCTGGCCGACGGCGCGCACCTTCCAGGCGCCCTGCCTGCGGTACAGCTCCACCGCGACGACGGCGGACTCGCTGTCCAGCCCGATGATCGTGTAACCGGCGATGCCGGTGCCGTCGAGGCCGGTGACCGCGACGAAGGGAGCGGCGACGGAGCCGAACCGGCCCGGGCCACCCGCCGCGGTGGGCAGGGCGAGCAGCACATTGACGCGGTGGACGGCCTCCGGCATCGCGGCCAGGTCGACCGCGAGCCGGTGGTCGGCGGCGGCCTGCCGGGAGACCTCGAGTCCGGGCAGGACCGGGGCGCCGGGGTGGGCAACCCATTCGACGCCGCGCACCTTGCCGTTCTCGTCGCTGAGCGTGGCCGCGGCCACCACGGGCTCGCCGGCCGAGATCCGGATCTCCAGGTGCGCCTGGGAGAGCGGGTGGTTCTGCCCCCGCACCAGCTCGGCGGTCATCGCCTCTCGTCCCCCTCTGTCGTTGTCGTCTCGCTGTGCCCGGCCGACCCGCACCGTGCTACCGGCCCGTACCGGGCTAGTGCCGCGACAGGCAACGTTTGCCCGTGAAGGAGCGGCGTCCGGTGCGTGCTCTCGGCGTGCCGGCCGGAGGCCCTCGTACTGGACGTACTCGGGTCTTCGGCCGGTGCGGCGAGCGGGGGTCCCCCCTGCTCGAAGAGCTTGGGGGAGCGTGCCGGGCGTCGCGACGGGGCGAACGTTGCCTGTCGCGGCACTAGAGCAGCGGCAGGATCGTCGGCATCAGGTCCTGGAAGGTACGGCCGTTGGCCGGGGAGCCGAGGGCGGTCATGGTCCAGCTGCTGCCGGTGCGGTGCACCTTGGCCATGATCTGCGCCGTGTAGGCGCCGCCGCCGTCCAGGGTGTAGCGGGCGAGTTCCTGGCCATTGGTCTCGTCCACGAGGCGGCAGAACGCGTTCTGCACCTCCTGGAAGGTCTGGCCCGTGAAGGAGTTCACGGTGAAGACGATCTGGTCGATGTGGACCGGCACACGCGCGAGATCGACGAGGATGGCCTCGTCGTCGCCACCCTGGCCCGCGCCGCCGACCAGGTTGTCGCCGGTGTGCCGCACGGAGCCGTCGTCGCTCACCAGGTGGCGGAAGAACACCACGTCGACCGGCTGCTTGTCCGCGAACAGCACCGCGGACGCGTCGAGGTCGATCTCACGCGTGCGCGAACCGAACAGGCCGCGGCGCGGTGCCGCCTTCCAGCCGAGACCCATACGGACCGCGCTCAGGCTCCCCCCGCCCTGCTTCTCCAGACTGATGGCCTGGCCCTTGGTCATGTTGACGGTCACGACTGCTTCCCCTCTCGAACTGTCCCCTGTTACCGCGGAAAATCCACGGTTGACCAGCACTTTACGCAGCGGCGCCCGACCGTGCCGAACTCCGAGCGCCGTTTGTGTCGTTGTTGAGACACACGGCCCCTGAACGGAGGTCGGCGCGGATGTGCGGACCTCAGGCGAGGCCCGCCTCCCTCATCTGCCGCAACTCCTTCTTCATCTCGGAGACCTCGTCGCGCAGTCGGGCCGCGATCTCGAACTGGAGATCCGCGGCGGCGGCGCGCATGCGCTCCGTCATCTCCTCGATCTGCTCGGCGAGCTCTGCCACGGGCCGGTCGGTGGGCACTGTTTCCTTGCTTCGGGCCTTGCTCTTGGCGGGCTTGGCCGCCCTGCCGCCCTTGACTGCGTGCTCGGCGAGCGACGGGACCGGGGACTTGGCACCCTTGCCGTCCTTGGACTTTCGGTAGCCGGAGCCGAGCAGTTGCTCCGTGTCGACCTCCTCACGGGCGATCCGCGCGACGATGTCGTTGATCTTCTTGCGGAGCGGCTGGGGGTCGATGCCGTTCGCCTTGTTGTACGCGACCTGCTTCTCCCGGCGGCGGTTGGTCTCGTCGATGGCCTTCTCCATCGCCGGGGTGATCTTGTCGGCGTACATATGGACCTGGCCGGAGACATTGCGCGCGGCACGGCCGATGGTCTGGATGAGCGAGGTGCCCGAGCGGAGGAAGCCCTCCTTGTCCGCGTCGAGGATGGCCACCAGGGACACCTCGGGCAGGTCGAGTCCCTCACGCAGGAGGTTGATGCCGACCAGGACGTCGAACTCGCCACTGCGCAGTTCGCGCAGCAGTTCGACACGGCGCAGGGTGTCGACGTCGCTGTGCAGATAGCGCACCTGGATGCCCAGTTCCAGGAAGTAGTCGGTGAGGTCCTCGGCCATCTTCTTGGTGAGAGTGGTGACCAGGACCCGCTCGTCCTTCTCGGTACGGGTGCGGATCTCGTGCACCAGGTCGTCGATCTGGCCCTCGGTGGGCTTGACCACGACCTCCGGGTCGACCAGACCGGTCGGACGGATGATCTGCTCGACGACACCGCCCGCGCGGGAGAGCTCGTACGTGCCGGGGGTCGCCGACAGATACACCGTCTGGCCGATGCGCTCCTGGAACTCCTCCCACTTCAGGGGGCGGTTGTCGAGCGCGGACGGCAGCCGGAAGCCGTGTTCGACGAGGGTGCGCTTGCGCGAGGCGTCGCCCTCGTACATGGCGCCGATCTGCGGGACGGTTACGTGCGACTCGTCGATGACGAGCAGAAAGTCGTCCGGGAAGTAGTCGAGCAGGGTGTTCGGCGGGGAGCCGGGCAACCGGCCGTCGAAATGCATCGAGTAGTTCTCGACGCCGGAGCAGGTGCCGATCTGGCGGAGCATCTCGATGTCGTAGGTGGTGCGCATACGCAGCCGCTGGGCTTCCAGGAGCTTGCCCTGCTTCTCCAGATCGGCCAGGCGCTCACCCAGTTCCTTCTCGATGTCGTTGACGGCCCGCTCCATCCGCTCGGGGCCGGCGACGTAGTGGGAGGCCGGGAAGACGTAGAGCTGCTGGTCGTCGCTGATGATCTCGCCGGTGATCGGGTGGAGGGTGGAGAGCGCCTCGATCTCGTCACCGAACATCTCGATGCGGACGGCAAGTTCCTCGTAGACCGGGAAGATCTCGATCGTGTCGCCCCGCACCCGGAAGGTGCCGCGGCTGAAGGCCAGGTCGTTGCGGGTGTACTGGATGTCCACGAAGCGCCGCAGCAGCTCGTCGCGGTCGATCTCGTCGCCGATACGGAGGGGGACCATGCGGTCCACGTACTCCTGCGGGGTACCGAGGCCGTAGATGCAGGAGACCGAGGCGACCACGACGACGTCGCGGCGGGTCAGCAGCGAATTGGTGGCGGAGTGACGCAGCCGCTCGACCTCCTCGTTGATCGAGGAGTCCTTCTCGATGTAGGTGTCCGACTGCGGGACATACGCCTCGGGCTGGTAGTAGTCGTAGTACGAGACGAAGTACTCGACGGCGTTGTTCGGCAAGAGCTCGCGGAACTCGTTGGCCAGCTGGGCGGCCAGGGTCTTGTTCGGCGCCATCACCAGCGTGGGGCGCTGGAGCTTCTCGATCATCCACGCGGTGGTGGCGGACTTGCCGGTGCCGGTCGCGCCGAGCAGGACGACGTCCTTCTCACCGGCCCCGATGTGCGTGGCCAGCTCGGCGATGGCCGTCGGCTGGTCGCCACTGGGCTGGTAGGGGCTGACGACCTCGAAGGGCGCCATAGTGCGTTCGATGTGAGAAACGGGCCGCATGGAATCCACCGTACGACCCGCCACTGACAACGCGGCCGGATCATCTGTTCTGCGGGGTGCGGGTGCGGCGGTGACGCACGGTCCGGCGGTCCGGCCGGGGTGCGGAGCGCGCGGCGGCACGCGGGAGGACGCGGCGGGCCGGGACTCCAGGCCGTTGCGCGGCCGGGCCCGGGTCGGACCTGCCCATGACCATCACCGGATCGAACAGGACGACGACGCCGGCCAGGCAGAGGAAGACCAGCGGGCCGATCATCAGGGGGGCGAGCAGGGCGACCGGCGAGTCGCCCGCGGTGGCCGGGGCGGTTGTGTGGAGGTGGAGGCGGACGCTGAGGGCGGCCATGCCCGTGTAGTGCATGCCGGTGACCGCCAGGCCCATGACGAGGCTGGCGCCGACGCTCCACAGGAATCCCCGCGCCTGTCCGGCGGCCCACAGGGCGGCCGTGGCCGCGGCCACGGCGATGACGACGGACGCGGCCACGGTGAGCGTGTTGTACTCCAGTTTCCCGTCGAGGCGCATCCCGGCCATGCCCAGGTAGTGCATCGAGGCGATACCGAGGCCGGTGACGGCACCGCCGGTGAACAGCGCCGCTCCGCGCGCGCCCCGGTGGCCGACGATGAAGATGCCGATGCCGACCATGACGACGGCGACGCCCAGACCGGCCAGCATGGTGGGCGTGTCGTAGTGGATCGGTGTCTGTCTGATCCTGAAGCCCATCATGGCGATGAAGTGCATGGTCCATATGCCCGAGCCGATCGCCGCCGAGCCGAGGGCGAGCCAGCCCGCGCGCCAGGAGCGGGAGAGGAGCATCGCCCTGGTGGTGCAGCGCAGGCCGAGCGCGCCGCCGAGGCAGGCCATGATGTAGGCCGTGAGCGGTGTGACCAGGCCGTAGCTGAATCCGTCGACGGTGCCCTGCATGCGCGGTGCCCTTCCGCCCTCCGACGCCAAGGTGACGCCCCGGCTCTCCTGAAGTGCTCCCCGTTCCCAGGCCCGCCCGCGGTCGAGGCTGACGCAGAGAGTATGACCTCCACCGGGACGATCGAACGATTTTCCGGAAAAGAAACACGGGCTCGCCCCAGTTGTACGGCACCGTTGCGCGGATGCGGACGGCTCCACTCCATCTGCACCGTTCCTGCGCACGACGAAGACGCTCCGCTGTCACTCGGGGCCTGTGCGTGATCAACTTGTTCGGCACGGACCCCGACGCGAGGAGCAGGCATGCACGCGCGCGCACTTGCCGCCACGACCACCGCGCTCGTTGGGGTCTTCGCCCTTCTGCTGCCTGCGTCCCGGGCGCGGGCCGGTGACGCGGACGAGGGGCCGTGGATCATCGCCCACCGGGGCGCCTCGGCGTACGCGCCGGAGAACACCCTGGCCTCGGTCGACGCCGCGGCCCGCCTCGGCTTCTCCTGGGTCGAGAACGATGTGCAGCGCACCAGTGACGGTCGCCTCGTCGTCATCCACGACGACAGCCTGGCGCGCACCACGAACGCCGAGGAGGTCTTCCCCGGCCGGGCGCCGTGGAAGGTGAAGGACTTCACCGCGGCCGAGATCGCCCGCCTGGACGCGGGCAGCTGGTTCTCGCCCGCATACGCGGGCACGCGCGTGCCGACGCTCACGCAGTACATGCGGCGAATCGAGCACAACCACCAGAAGCTGCTCCTGGAGATCAAGAACCCCGAGCTGTACCCGGGCATCGAGCAGCAGACGCTGAAGCTGCTCGGCAACGAGGGCTGGCTGGATCCGCGGGATCTCGACGACCGGCTGATCGTGCAGAGCTTCAGCGCGGACAGCCTACGGATCGTGCACGACCTGAGACCGGCCGTGACGACCGGTCTGCTCGGCAGCCCGCCGGTACGGGAACTGTCCGGTTACGCGCGATTCGCCGACCTGATCAACCCTTCCCAGGCATCCCTGTCGCCCGGCTACGTCTCCGCCGTACACGCTGTCGCGGGCCCGCACGGCAGGCCGCTGGCGGTGTGCGCGTGGACGGTCGACGACGCCGACACCGCCCGCAAGGCCATCCGCGACGGTGTGGACGGCCTCATCTCGAACCGGCCGGACGTGGTGCGGGCGGCGCTCAGCACGGGCTGAGCGCCGGCTCGCGAGGCGTTGTCAGTGGCGGGCCGTACGGTGGGGCGCATGGACAGCGAAGGGCAGAGCCAGGGACAGACCGAGCAGCAGGTGGTATGGGCCGTCGTCGGCACGGACATCGGACCGCTACTGCTGGCCGCGACACGCGAGGGCCTGGTCAATGTCGTCTTCCACGCCACGGACGCGGTGCGGGACAAGGCGCTGGAACGGCTCGCGGCCCGGCTCGGCGCCGAGCCCGTGGAGGCGCCCGGCTCACCGCTGCTGACGGAGGCGATACACCAGTTCGAGGCGTACTTCGCGGGCGGACGGCACGTCTTCGAGCTGCCCCTGGACTGGTCGCTGATCTCCGGCTTCAACCGCCAGGTGCTGCGCGAACTGGCCTCCGGCGTGCCGTACGGCACCGTCGTCGGGTACGGCGATCTGGCCCGGCGTGTCGGGCAGCCGCAGGCGGCGCAGGCCGTCGGCGTGGCGATGGGCTCCAACCCACTGCCGGTCGTCGTCCCCTGCCACCGGGTCGTCGAGAGCGGCGGCGGCATCGGGGGCTTCGGCGGCGGCCTGGAGACCAAACGCAGGCTGCTCGCCCTGGAGGGCGTTCTGCCCCAACCACTGTTCTGATAGATGCGCATCTTCCGCCCGGCTGAACTAGCGTTGTTTATGTTTCCAACCTTCCCTGCACAGGGGCCGGCCGGACCGCGCAGGCGGTAGGAGACTCCGTCCTGTACACGGCCGCCGGCATCCCGAGAGCGAGAAGCCGAAGGGACGGCGATCAAGGATGAGCGGAAACAAGGCAGTCGCGTACCTCAAGCCGGGCACGGTGGAGGTCAGGACCATCGACTACCCGACGCTCGAACTTCAGGACGGGCCTGGGGTCGCAACCGCGAACATCGGCCGCAAGTGCCGGCACGGTGTGATCCTCAAGATACTCGCCAGCAACATCTGTGGAAGCGACCAGCACATGGTGCGCGGCCGGACGACCGCGCCCGAGGGGCTGGTCCTCGGTCACGAGATCACCGGAGAGGTCGTCGAACGGGGTCCGGACGTCGAGTTCATCGACGTCGGCGACATCGTCTCCGTACCGTTCAACATCGCCTGCGGGCGATGCCGCAACTGCAAGGAGCGCAAGACCGGAATCTGTCTGAACGTCAACCCGGCCCGCCCGGGCGCGGCGTACGGCTACGTCGACATGGGCGGCTGGGTCGGTGGCCAGGCCGAGTACGTCATGGTCCCGTACGCGGACTTCAATCTGCTGAAGTTCCCGGACCGGGACGAGGCGCGCGAGAAGCTGCTCGACCTGACCATGCTGTCCGACATCTTCCCGACGGGCTTCCACGGCGCGTACACCGCGGGCGCGGGCGTCGGCTCAACCGTGTACGTCGCGGGGGCCGGTCCCGTAGGGCTCGCGGCGGCCGCGGCGGCGCAGCTGCTGGGTGCCGCCGTCGTCATCGTCGGCGACCTCAACGCCGAGCGGCTCGCCCAGGCGCGGAGCTTCGGCTGCGAGACCGTCGACGTCTCGCGCGGCACTGTGGAGGACCAGATCGAGCAGATCCTCGGGGAGCCCGAGGTGGACGCCGCGGTCGACGCGGTCGGCTTCGAGGCCCGGGCGCACGGGCCCGACGCCGGGGAGGCGCCCGCGACGGTCCTGAACTCGCTGATGGGCCTCACGCGCGCGGGTGGCGCGCTCGGCATCCCGGGCCTCTACGTCACCGCCGACCCCGGCGGCGTCGACGAGGATGCGCGCACCGGAACGCTGAAGGTGCGGCTCGGCCTCGGCTGGGCCAAGAGCCACAAGTTCACCACCGGACAGTGCCCGGTGATGCAGTATCACCGCGGCCTGATGAAGGCGATCCTGCACGGCCGTGTGCACATCGCCAAGGCGGTCGGCGCGACCGTCATCAGTCTGGACGACGCACCGCGCGGCTACCACGAGTTCGACGAGGGCGCCAGCCGCAAGTACATACTCAATCCGCACGGCGTGCTGGACGGCCTGCAGCCGGTCTGACCCGCCCGGTGGGGGTGCTCACGCGTGCGTGAGCACCCCCACCCTGTGCCTGGCGTGGTGGGCGGGTGGGTGAGTCAGTCGTAGTGCCGCGCCTCGAAGACGTTCCCGTCCGGGTCGCGGAAGTAGAAGCTGCGCCGGGCCGCGCCACGGGCGCCGTAGGAGTCGTGGGAGAGGCCGGACACGGGGACGGCGTGTTCCTCCAGGCGGGCGCGGAGCGCGTCGAAGGCGCCCCGCGGGAGGGCGAGGCAGACGTGGTTGACCGGGTGGCCCGCGCTGTCCGAGGCCCCCGGGACCATCGTCATGTACGCCGCGCCGGAGCGCGGCATGAGGTCGAGGATGGTCTCCTCGTTGACACGCACCGAGGGGAAGGACGTCTCCCCCGCGGCGAACTCGGCGAGCCGCAGCGGCTCGAGTCCCACCGTCTTCGCGTAGAAGTCGGCCGCGGAGGCCGGATCGCGGACCCAGAGGACTACATGGTCGAGACGTGCTGCGCTGTCTGTGTTCTCGGTGTTCTCTGGGTTCTCTGCGTTCGCTGCGTTCGCTGCGTTCTTTGCGTTGTCGGTCATGCGCTCCAGGCTGGTGGCGTCCCCCACAGCTCGCAAGGGGTTTGATCGGACGCGCCGCCCGCCAGGGATGAAGGTGGACCGGAAGACAGGAGGCGGGCTCGTGACCCTGGTGATGTCCCAAGAGGTGCGGGAGGCGCTGGACGCGCGCCGACCCGTGGTGGCTCTGGAGTCGACGATCATCGCGCATGGGCTGCCCCGTCCGCGCAATCTTCAGGTGGCGCTGGAACTGGAGGACGTCGTACGGCAGGAGGGCGCCGTACCGGCGACGATCGCCGTACTCGACGGGCGGCCGCACGTCGGACTGGACAAGGAGCAGTTGGAGCGGGTCGCCAACGAGGACGGGATCCGCAAGCTGGGCCACCGCGATCTGCCGCTCGCCATGGCCTCCGGGGCGAGCGGCGCGACCACCGTGTCGGCGACCGCCTTGCTGGCTTCCCTGGCGGGCGTACGGGTGTTCGCGACGGGAGGGCTCGGCGGAGTGCACCGCGAGTGGACGGTCACGCAGGACGAGTCCGCCGACCTAGGGCTGCTGGCGCGGGCCCGGATCACCGTGGTGTGCGCCGGCGTGAAGTCGATCCTGGACGTGCCGGCGACGCTCCAGCGGCTGGAGACACTGGGCGTGGCGGTAGCCGGGTACGGGACGGACCGCTTCCCCGGCTTCTATCTGTCCGACTCCGGGCATCCGGTGGACTGGCGGCTGGAGACCCCCGAGCAGGTCGCCCAGGTCATGCGGGCGCAGGACGCGCTCGGCGGACCGGAGTCGGCGCTGATCGTCGCCAATCCGGTGCCGGCGGCGGAGCAGTTGGATCCGGGGCTGCACGCGCGCGTGCTCGCCGACGCGCTGCACGCGTGCGAGGCGGAGGGGATCACCGGTCAGGCGGTCACGCCGTTCCTGCTGGACTATCTGGTGCGGCACACCGACGGCGCCTCCCTGGCGGCGAATCTGGCGGCGGTGCGCGGCAATGTGCGGCTGGCGGGGCGGATCGCGGCGGCCTGGACCCGGGAATGACCACCGGGCGGCGGGACGGCGGGCTGCTGGTCGTCGGGGACGTCGTCACGGATGTCGTCGCCCGGCACCGGGGGCCACTGGCACCGGGCACCGACACGGCGACCGCAGTGCGGACGCTGCCGGGCGGCGCGGGCGCCAATGTGGCCTGCTGGGCGGCGTGTGCGGGGTGCCCGGACGTACGGCTGCTGGGGCGGGTCGGCACGGAGGCGGCGGCATGGCACGAACGGGAGCTGACCGCCACTGGGGTGCACCCACACCTGGTGGTCGACCCGTCGGCGGCGACCGGGACGGTGATCTGCCTGGTCGACACAGGTGCCGCGGCGGAGCGGACATTCCTCACGGACAGCGGGGCGTCGCTGCGGCTCGAACCGGCCGATTGGTCGGACGGGCTGCTCGACGGCGTCGCGCGGCTGCATCTGTCGGGTTATCTGCTGTTCGCCGAATCGAGCCGGGCGCTGGCGGAGGTGGCGCTGAAGGCGGCACACGCGCGCGGGATCCCGGTGAGCCTGGATCCCGCGTCGACGGGCTTCCTGGCCGAACTGGGGACGGACGCCTTCCTGGCCTTCGCGGCGGGCCTCGACCTCCTGCTGCCGAGCCGGGACGAGGCCTGTCTGCTGACGGGACTGCCGGACGGGGCGGCCGCGGCGGCCGAGCTGAGCCGGCACGTCCCGCTGGTGGTCGCCAAGCAGGGTGCGGAGGGGGCACTGGTGGCGCGGTCCGGCGAGGTCGCCGCCCGTGTCCCCGCCCCGCCCGCGGTTCCGCGGGACACCACGGGTGCCGGGGACGCCTTCACCGGGGCGTTCCTGGCGGCGCTGCTCGCGGGCGCGGCCCCCGAGGCGGCGGCGGCCGAGGGGTGCCGGGCGGGGGCACGGGCGGTGGAGCAGGTGGGGGGCAGGCCACCGGTACGGTACTGAGCGATCCGCGGCGCGGCGACCGGTCCTTTCGGCCCACGGCTTCGTGCGGTCCACGGCTCCTTCCGGACCAGGTCCCTCACAGCCGCGCAGCGCGCCCGAGGCGTCCTGGCTACACCTTGCGTCCCCACGCGGAGATCATGGGTGCCGTCGCCAGGTCCATGCCGCCGGACCCGATGTTCTCCAGGTGCCGGTCGATGTCGTCGTCCGTGGCCAGGCCCGCGGCGACGAGCCGGTCGCGGATCTGGCGGACCGTGGCCGCCTCAAGAGCTTCGCACGCGGTCGAGGCGACCGGGAAGTACGCATCGGCCTCCACGCGCCGCAGACCGGCCTCACGCAGCAACTGCGGGAGTCTGCGGCCGTAGGACAGGTCGGCGCCGCGGTCCGCGAGCAACTGCCGGAACCCCGTGCGCAGCCGGTTGGCGAGCTGCTCCGCCGGGCCGCGCTCGTCGGGGCAGGCAAGGGGCTGGAGCGCGGGGTCGGCGTCCTCGACCAGGATCCGCCCGCCGGGGCGCAGGGCCTTGACCATGGACGCGAGCGCCCGCTCCCGGTCCGGCACATGGACCAGGACGAGCCGGGCGTGCACCAGGTCGAAGCCCTGGCCGGGCGGCTCCTGCGCTGCCACGTCGTGCGTGCGCACCTCGACCGGCTGACGGTTCACGGTGGTGAGCAGCGATGTGTCGATGTCGGTGGCGACGACCTTGCCGGTCGGCCCGACCTTCTTGGCCAGCCAGGACACCACGGAGGTACCGCCCGCACCGACCTCCCAGCAGCGCCAACCGGGTCCGACACCGAGGTCTTCGAGATGACGGAAGGTGGTGGGGTCGAAGAGGGTGGCCAAGGCGGCGAAGCGCTGGGCCGCCCCGGTCTGCCGGTTGTCGAGGAGATACCCGTCGGTTCGCGTCATGCGGCGATCATCCCAGTTGCCCGGCTTGTGCGAAGCTGACGCTCCGGTCCGGCGGCAGGCCGTCGCACCAACACCCCGCGATGACCATCCTCTCGCCGGTCTGCTTGTCCGATCGCTTGTCCACCTGGCCGCCCACCTGCTCGTACGTCCCATCGGTCCACAGGCAGGCACTAAGCGGAACTCGCTGTTCCCACAGGCTTCGCCGTCCGCTGCGTCCAGCTGGCAGACTGATCGGCCGAAGCAGTCCCGCTTCACCGAGGCACGCAAGCACACGGATCCATGGCAGGCAGGGGGATGCAGATGTCCATGACAGGGAATCTGCGGAAGGTCACAGGGCTCGGCGGGGTCGGCGGCCTGCGCAGAGTGGCGCGGCTGACCCGGCGGCGGCCCCGGGTCGACCTGAGCCATCCCGCCCGGTCCCCGCTGGGCTCCTCCGTCGTGAACTGCGTGATGTACCAGGCCGGGGTCCGCGTCCCCGTCGGCGGCGATCTCGCCGACGCGGTGAACCATGTGCGCAGGACCCGCGACGGGTTCGTCTGGCTCGGGCTGCACGAGCCGACGGACGCGGAGTTCGCGGATGTCGCCGAGCTGTTCGATCTGCATCCGCTGGCGGTGGAGGACGCCGTCGAGGCGCATCAGCGGCCCAAGCTGGAGCGATACGGCGACACGCTGTTCGCGGTGTTCAAGACGGTCTGCTATGTGGAGCACGAGGAGCTGACCGCGACGAGCGAGGTGGTGGACACCGGCGAGATCATGGCTTTTGTCGGCCAGGACTTCGTGGTCACGGTGCGGCACGGCCGACACGGCTCGCTGGGCCCGCTGCGCGAGGAGCTCGAGGACGACCCGGCGCAGCTCGCCAAGGGTCCGGCCGCGGTGCTGCACGCGGTCGCCGACCATGTGGTCGACGACTATCTGAGCGTCACCGACTCGGTGCAGGCCGACATCGACCAGGTGGAGTCGGCCGTGTTCGCGGCGGACGGTGTGCATGTGGACCCGGGCCGCATCTATCAGCTGAAGCGTGAGCTGCTGGAGCTGAAGCGGGCCGCCGTGCCGCTGGGCCGCCCGCTCGACGAACTCGCCACCCGGCCGATACGGGTGGTCGCCCCGGAGATACAGGCCTACTTCCGGGACGTCTCGGACCATCTGCTGCGGGCCACAGAGCAGATCGCGGCCTTCGACGAACTGCTCAACTCGATCCTCCAGGCGCATCTCGCGCAGGTCACCGTGGCGCAGAACGAGGACATGCGGAAGATCACGGCGTGGGCGGCGGTGATCGCCGTGCCGACCATGGTGTGCGGGCTGTACGGCATGAACTTCGACCACATGCCGGAGCTGCACTGGAGGTTCGGCTACCCCCTGGTGATCGCCGCGATCTCCGTCGGCTGTCTCGCGCTGTACCGCGGGTTCAGGCGCAACGGCTGGCTGTGACGGCTCTGGCCCGGTCCGCGCCGACGGGCGGACCGGGCCGGAACGGGGAGTGCGGGCCAGCGCAGAGGTCAGTGGCGGGAGCGTGAGTAGACGCTCTCGGCCCAGGAGGCGATCTGGTCCTCGGTGAGGTGCTGGGCGAGGTCGGCCTCGCTGATCATGCCCACCAGACGCTTGTTCTCGATCACCGGGAGTCGGCGGATCTGGTGGCCCTGCATCTCCTGGAGCACCTCGCTGACGTCGGCACCCGCATCGATCCAGCGCGGGGTGCCCTGGGCCATGTCGCCCGCGGTCACCCTGGACGGGTCGTGGCCCATGGCGACGCAGCCGACGACGATGTCCCGGTCGGTGAGGATGCCGCAGAGCCTTTCGTTCTCGTCACTGATGGGCAGTGCCCCGACGTTCAGTTCGCGCATGAGCCGGGCGGCGCGGTCCAGGGTCTCGCGGGCGGGGATCCACTGGGCGCCGCGGTGCATGATGTCTCCGGCGGTGGTCATGGTGTACCTCCCGGTGCCGGGCGGCCGGCACGGCGCGCGACACGCCGCTGGTACCGGCGCCCTACATTCTTGCCGCGCCGCCCGGGGTCCGCATGTCTTCCCGCCGTCCGCTCAGCCGTTCCACGCCGGGCGGCGGGGATCGTCGGCGCGTATCAGGACGTCGGCCGTGGCGGCCGGGTCGGTCTCGTCCGTGTAGCGCGCGAAGGCGGGCAGCATCCAGTGGTCGGATTCAGGGGTACGGCGGTGCAGGGCGCCCGGGGAGAGGAGGAGATGGACGGTCAGATCGAAGGGGAACCAGTGTTTCAGGAGGAGCGGACCGTGCAGCAGCAGCACCCCGCCGGGCGGGAGCCGGACATAGGGAGTGCGGGTGGCCCGGTCGGTGACCGGGTCCCACAGGTCGGGCAGGACACGGCCGTCGCCGCCGGGTTCCAGCGGGCCGAAGACCTCGCGCCACAGGGCGCCGGTGTCGAGCCAGCCGTCGTAGTACGACTCCGGGTCCCGGTGGCCGTGTTCCAGCCGCAGCGAGGCGGGGCGCAGGAAGCCCTCGGCGGCGACCACCAGCGAGGGGCGGCCGCGCACCCGCAGTGCCTCCGAGACCCGCTCGGCGAGGTCCCCCGGGCGCGCCGCGGGGGCGCCGTCGAAGGCGACGCGCGGCCAGGGACCGCCGTCGCCCGGCGCCAGGTCCAGCAGACGCTCGGCGAGGAGGTCGCCGAGCCGGTCCCAGGTGATCGCTTCGAGTCGCACAGGGCCCATGATGCGTCAGGGGTTGTGCCGTCCGTGCGGTGCGTCCGGGACCGGCCCGTTCCCCGGCCGTCCGGGGCGGGGAAGGAATCCTGCATGGCATCCCGCACCCGCCCGGCGCCGTCCCCCGCCCCCACCGTCACCGTCACGGGCCCTCTTGTCGTCCAGCCGCTCAGGAAGCGGCACTGTGCCCGGTGCCGGCGCGGGCCGTGCACGCTGGTCGTCCTCGACGAGGGGGTGCCGCGCTGCCTCGACTGCGCGGACCTGGGGCATCTGGTGTTTCTGCCACGCGGTGACACCGCACTGACGCGGCGGGCGCGGGAGGAGAGCGGGCTGTCGGCGGTGGTGGTGCGGTTCAACCGGCGCAGAAGCCGCTACGAGCGGCAGGGCGTCCTCGTCGAGGAGGCGGGGCTCGCCCGCGCCGAGGAGCGGTGTCTGGCCGACGCGGAGGCGCGGCGGCGGCGCCGGGCACGGGACGCACGGCACCGGGCGGCGCAGGACATACGGTTCGCGGACGCGTTCGCGTCGGAGATCCAGCGGCTGTTCCCCGGCTGTCCGTCCGGCCGGGCCCGGGACATCGCGGGGCACGCCGCGGAGCGGGGCAGCGGACGGGTCGGGCGGAGCGCGGCCGGGAGGGCGCTGTCCGAACGTGCGGTGACCTCGGCGGTCAGAGCGTCGGTGCGGCATCTCGACACGCCGTACGACCGGTTGCTGATGGAGGGGGTGCCCTGGCACGAGGCGCGGCGCAGGATCACGCCCGTGGCGGAGGCGGTGCTGCGGACATGGCGGGAGGCGGGGCGCGGCTCTGCGGGGTGAGGATGGAACAAAGCGGGGTGAAGGCGAGCAAGACGGGAACTCGGCTCGACGGGCGGGAGTTGAAGCTGACATGGACGGTGGGCCGTACATGGTGCTGGTGGTGCTGGGTGTACTGGGGACGGGGCTGATGGCCGGGGTGTTCGGCGCCTTCTCGTTGTTCGTCATGCGGGGGCTGGCCGCGCTGCCCCCGGCACAAGGTGTCGCCGCGATGCAGGCGGTCAACTCGTCCGCGACGACACCGGCGTTCATGGTCCTGTTCCTCGGCGCGGCGGTGCTGTGCGCGGTGATCGCGGTGGTCACGTTCGTGCTGTGGCCGGACGGCACGACGCTGGAACTGCTGCTGGGCAGCGCCCTGTATCTGACCGGCGCGTTCGGGGTGACGGTGGCGGCGAACGTGCCGCGCAACGAGGCACTGACGCGGATGGAGCCGGGGACGTCGGAGGCCGTCACGTACTGGCCCTCGTATGTGCGGGAGTGGACCATGTGGAACCACGTCCGCATGATCGCCTCGGGGGCCGCCGCGGTCTTCTACATAGCGGCTCTCGTCTGAGGGCTCTGAGGGCACGGACGTCGGGTCCGGCTGTCCGGACGGCGGCCGGCGCGGACCTCCCGCCGGCGGCGGGCCGACCCGCGCCGACCTGAGAGAAAACGTTGTCCCTGCCCTGCCCTGCACGGCCGCACGACGGGACGTATCGTGGCCGAAAGAGCGTCGCCCGCCGATGACGCATGCACGCCGTCGGCGCACGTCACGCCCCTGCCAGGCAGCGACATGCAAGGAACACGGCCATGGCCGATCCCAAGGGCTTCATGACCACGCCCCGCCAGGAGTGGCCCCGCAGACCGGTCGAGGAGCGGGTCCGGGACTGGACGGAGGTGTATGTCCCGGGCGGGCTGCTGCCGATCGTCAGCAGGCAGGCCGACCGCTGCATGGACTGCGGCATCCCGTTCTGCCACGAGGCCTGTCCACTGGGGAACCTGATCCCCGACTGGAACGACCTGGTCTCGCGCGAGGACTGGCGGGCGGCGAGCGAGCGGCTGCATGCGACCAACAACTTCCCGGAGTTCACAGGGCGGTTGTGCCCGGCTCCGTGCGAGGCGGGCTGTGTGCTGGCGATCAACCAGCCGGCCGTCACGATCAAGAACGTCGAATGCGCGATCGCCGACCGGGCCTGGCAGGACGATCTCGTGCCGCCCCGCCCGCCGGAGCGGCTGTCCGGGTGGAGCGTCGCGGTGATCGGGTCCGGGCCCACCGGCCTCGCGGCGGCGCAGCAGCTGACGCGCGCCGGGCACACGGTCGCGGTGTACGAGAAGAACGACCGGCTCGGCGGGCTGATGCGCTACGGCATACCCGAGTTCAAGATGGAGAAGCACCATCTCGACCGGCGGCTGGAGCAGATGCGGGCGGAGGGCACCAGGTTCCGTACGTCGACGACCGTCGGCCGGGATGTGGGCGCGACGGAGCTTCGGTCGCGCCACGACGCGGTGGTGATCGCCACGGGCGCCATGGCGTGGCGGGAACTTCCGGTACCCGGGCGGGAGTTGGCCGGGATCCATCAGGCGATGGAGTATCTGCCGCTGGCGAACCGAGTGCGCGAGGGCGACCTGGAGAGGTCACCGCTGTCGGCCGCGGGAAAACACGTGATCATCGTGGGCGGCGGCGACACCGGGGCGGACTGTCTCGGCACCGCGGTGCGGGAGGGCGCCGCGTCCGTGACCCAGCTGGACATCTACGGTCTGCCCGGCTCGGAGCGCGACGAGAACCGGGAGCCGTGGCCGACGTATCCGAAGGTCTACCGGATGTCCGCGGCCCATGAGGAGGCGCGCGAACTGCGTACGGCGCCCGCGGCGGACGCGGATGCACGGCTGTTCGCGGCGTCGACGCTCCGCTTCACGGGCGACACGGCCGGACATGTGCGGTCGCTCCACCTGGTCGAGGTGGACGCGGCACGCCGCCCGCAGCCCGGCACCGGGCGGACCCTGCCCGTCGACCTGGTGCTGCTGGCGCTCGGTTTCTCCGGGCCCGACCGGTCGGACGGGCTCGTCGACCAGTTCGGGCTGGCCATGGAACCGCGTGGCACGATCAGCAGGGACGCGGGCTTCGCGACGAACGTCGCCGGTGTGTTCGCCGCGGGGGACGCCGCGCGCGGCCCGTCGCTGATCGTGTGGGCGATCGCGGAAGGGCGTGCGGTGGCCGCCGCGGTCGACCGTCATCTGGCGGGGAGTTCGCGGCTTCCGGCGCCGATATCGCCGTACGACCGGCCGATGGCGGTGTGACGCAGCGCCGGCGGCCTCGGGGAGAGGCCCTGGGTGGGTGGCCGATGGGCCCGGTCAGGGCTTGCGCGCCACCGCTCCGTACCCCGGGATCACACCGTCGTCCTGTCCCGGAACGGGCTCGCCCAGTTCCGGATGCCACTTGTGGACGATCTCCACGCCGGGTTCGACGAGTTCGAGGCCGGTGAAGAAGCGGGCGAACTGCTCGCGGGAACGCAGCGCCAAGGTGACGCCGGCGGCCTTGAGCTTCTCGGTGGCCGCGGCCGACTCCTCGGGGGTGAAGTCGGCGGTCGCATGGGTCATCATCAGAAAACTGCCGGAGGGCAGTTCGGCGAGCAGGCGCTCGACGAGTTCGTGGGCGCCGTCCGAGTCGGGGACGAAGTGCAGCAGCGCGACGAGCGAGAGGGCCACCGGGCGGCCGAGGTCGAGGATCTTCCCGGCCGCGTCCATGATGGTGGCCGGATCGCGCACGTCGGCCATGAGATATTCGGTCACGCCCTGCGGGGTGCCGCGCATCAGGGCCGCCGCGTGGGCCAGCACGATCGAGTCGTTGTCGCAGTACACGACACGCGCGTCCGGCACGATCCGCTGGGCGATCTGGTGGAGGTTGGGTTCGGTCGGGATGCCCGTGCCGATGTCGAGGAACTGGCGTACTCCCTGCTGCGCGAGCCAGCGGGTGGCGCGGTGCATGAACCCGCGGTTGACCTGCGCCATCACGGGGACGCGCGGGTCGAGGGCGAGCATCTGACGGCCCATGGCCTCGTCGACGGGGTAGTTGTCCTTGCCGCCGAGGTACCAGTCGTAGATCCGAGCGGGGTGGGGCCTGCTCGTGTCGATCTCGGCAGGGGTCTGCCCGGTCATCTCGAACTCCATGGGGCCGTATCGCAAACAGTGATCAAGTCAGTGCCAAGATAAGGGAGTTGCCAGAACACAAGTGAGTGATAACCAGCCTAGCGACACCGGGCACGGGACACCGGCTGTCAGGACACCAGGAAGTCGGCCTCCCCCGCCTTGGCGCCCTCGATGAAGGCAATCATCTCGTCGGTGGTGTAGATCAGAGCGGGCCCGTCAGGGTCGGTCGACTGACGTACCGCGATACGTCCGTCGGCGAGCTTCATCGCCTCCAGGCAGTTGCCGCCGTTGCCGCCGCTCCACGGCTTGTGCCAGCCCTGGCTGCCCAGCTCCCGTGCCGGCATGCCGTTGTAGACATGTTTGCGCGGCTTGGTGAGGTCCATTCACAGCTCCTTGCGGAGATCCCGGAGGATCTCCTTCGTGCGTTGTGCAGTGGCGGCCTGCGCCGCCATGCGGTCCATGACCTCGAGGTGGGTGGCCACCTCGGGACGCGCGTCGAGATAGACGGCGCCGGTCAGGTACTCGCTGTAGACCATGTCCGGAAGTTCGGGCATGGCGAATCGGAAGAGCACGAAGGGCCCGAACGTGCCCGGGTGCGGCCCGCTCGAGAAGGGGGCGACCTGGAGCGTCACATTGGGCAGCTTCGTGGCCTCGATCAGTCTGTCGATCTGGTCACGCATCACCTCCGGGCCGCCGACCGGACGGCGCAGGACGGTCTCGTCCATCACCGCCCAGAAGCGCGGTGCGTCGGGGCGGCTGAGGAGTTCCTGGCGCTGTCTGCGCAGTGCGACATGGCGCTCGATGTCCTCGGGCCGGGTCTGGCCGATGGCTCCCGACTTCAGGACACCGCGTGCGTAGTCCTCGGTCTGGAGCAGACCAGGGACGAAGTGCGGCTCGTAGGACCGGATGAGGCCGGCCGCGCCCTCCAGGCTGACGTACATGGAGAACCAGCCGGGCAGGATGTCGTGGAACCGCTGCCACCAGCCGGGCTGATTGGCCTCCTCGGCCAGCTGGACGAAGGCCTCGGCCTCCTCGTCGGTGACGCCGTACGCCTTCAGGAGCAGTTGGAGGTACGGGATCTTGAACGCGACCTCGGCCATCTCCATTCGGCGGACGGTGGCCGGTGCGACGCGCAGGATGCGCGCGGCTTCCTCGCGCTTGAGACCCGCGCCTTCCCGCAGGTCCAACAGGCGTCTGCCGAGGACGACCTGTCCCACCGTCGGCGCGGACCGCGGTTCGCTCACGCTGCACCTCCACCCAGGATTCCCGACAGCCCGACGGCGCCATTCGAAGACCCGTTCGATGATCCGGCCGGATCCTCGCCGATCCCAACTGGCGCCGTTCGTCGTGCTGTTGCGAGCAGTGTGCCACGCGCTTCCACTTCGTCACACAGCACTCTGCATTTTCCATAGTGACACTTGCCAAGTGTTCACGACGGGGCGATAGTGGCAAGCGTGATTCCGTCCGCGCCCTTAGGAACAGACGCCGCCGCAGGCCGCCTCGGACTCGGCGCCGCCGCGGGAGCGGGCCCCTCCGGGGCCGCTGCCGAGCGCCGGTTCCGCTTCGAGTTGGCCGCACACCCTGGCTCCCCCGCACAGGCCAGACGGCTGACGCGGGCACGGCTGACCGGCTGGTCGGTGTGCGAGGACACCTGCGACACGGCGGCCCTGGTGATCTCCGAGCTGGTCACCAACGCCATAGTCCACACCGCGAGCAGCCATGTGGTGTGCGAACTGCACGACCACGACGACCTGGTGCGGATAGCCGTGCGCGACGAGGGATGCGCGCCCGGCGAGCCCCATCCGTCGCCGCGGCGGCCCGAGGAGGAGCACGGGAGGGGGTTGCTCCTCATCGAGGCGCTGTGCCGTGCCTGGGGTGCCCAGGAGAGCGGCACCGGCCTGCTCGTGTGGGCCGAACTGCCGCACGGGGAGGGCGCCGAGGCAGCCGGGGGCGCACACGGCCCCGGCGCCGCGGACGGCGCCCACGGCGACCTCGGCTGGGGACCCCGGCCGAAGCCGACGACGTCCGGTGGGCCGGGCGGGCCGGGTGGTCCCTGCGGGCCTGGCATGCCTGCAGAGGCAGTCGGGGCCGACAGGGCCGGCGGACCGGGTGCGGCGGAGGGATCACACCGGACCGCGGGACCACTCCCGGCCGCGGGCCGCGGGATCGACGCGGCCCACGGCCATGGAGCCGACGGGGTTGACAGCCACGCAGCCGAAGGCGTCCGCGCCACCGGGATCACGGCTGTTCCCTCCGTCGAGGGCGAGGCCGCAGGCCCTCGCCACGGCGTCGGCGAGGCCCTCCGGCAGGGCGTCGCGCAGCTCCGGCAGTACGGCCTGGCCGTGGGCCGCCCCCGCAACCCCGGAACGGAATGGGGGTGAGCGCGGTGCCCGGTGCCGGCGGTCAAGTACTCGGTATGGACACCCTGGTCCGGCTGGGACGCGAACTGCGCCCGCCCGTCATACCCCGGCGGCTGTCGGTGCCCGAGGGCATGACAGCACCGCTCGGCTGTGACGCGGTGGCCGTTCCGGCCGTCTTCGGCCCGCTCGTTCTGCCCCGGCTCCCCCGCGTGGGATGCGTCTACGCCGACGAGGCGCACTGGTGGTGGATCGTGCCGTCCGACTCCGACTACGCCCTCCAGTGGCCCGCTCCCGCACGCTACGCCGTCGGCGCGGTCCTGCCCGACGTCCCGCACGCCCCCGGCCTCATCCACCGGCCGGACGGCACGCTTCCGTACACCCCGCCGATCCCCCTCTACCTGGCTCTGTGCCGGGTGACCGGGACGACACCCGGCTGGTCACGCCCGATCAACGCCTGACCCGGGCGGACCGGACCGCGGGGACCGCGGCGGTTCCACGGCATGACGGCGCCGTACGGCGCAGAGGGCGCGCAGGCAATCCGTACCGCCGGGACACGCCGGTCGTGGGCGCCGTAGGGACACACCGGCCGCGCGGGCCATGGCGTCCGTCAGACGCAGGAGCCGTAGCGGCCGTCCGGACGCAGCAGGCCGCGGCGGGGCGCACCCGGCGATCACCGGCTTCCGCCATCGCGCACGCCCGGCGCGCACCCGTCCCACCGGCCCGCGCCCTGCCACCGGCACCGTCCACCCCGCAATAGTGGCCCTCCGTAGGCAGTCGGGGGAGGTCGACGGTGGGCAAGAAGCGTGACGCAGGGCAGCCCGAGGTGTCGGAGTCGGAGCAGCTGCTCTTCGGGGGACCGCTGCGCTACGACACGGGCTGGAGCCGGCATGATGACGCGTTCCTGGAGCTGAGCCTCCGTGCCATGGTGACCCGGCTGCCCGGACTGCTGGCGTCCAGCTTCCGGCTGGCCTGGCAGGCCGACCGGCGTGCCGCGCGGATCGTGCTGGCGGCCGAGGCGGGGCGGGGTGCGGTGCAGGCCGTGAGTCTGCTCGCGGTGAACACCGTTCTCGGCCGGGTGCTGGCGGCGGGTGCGATCGAGGACCGGCTGCGCGAAGCGGCGCCGGCGCTGGTCGTGATGGCCGCCGTCCTGCTGGTGGGCGCACTGCTGCGGGCGGCGTCGGTGTACGCGACCGGTCTGCTGGAACCGAAGGTGGAGCGCGTCGCCACCGAGCGCTATCTGGAGCGGGCGGCGGCCGTGGAGCTGTCGGCGATCGAGGACCATGCCTTCCACAAGCTGCTGGACACCGCGCAGTACGGCGCCTCCTCGGCCCGGCGCATGATCTCGTACAGTACGCGCGTCATCAACGCGATGATCTCGCTGATCACCGCCGCCGGTGTGCTGACCGTGCTGCATCCGGCGCTGCTCCCGCTGCTCGCCACGATGACGGTGCCGAGCGCGTGGAGCGCGCTGACGACCGCGCGGCGGCGGTACGAGTCGTTCCACATCTGGGTGCAGCACGCGCGCGCGGGGCATCTGATCAGCGGGCTGCTCACCGAACCGGAGGCCGCCCCGGAGATCCGTGTGCACGGCGTAGGCCCCTTCCTGTTGCGGCACTACCGCTCGATGTCGGAGGCGGCGGAGGCCGAGCAGGCACGGCTGGCGCGGCTGGCGGCCCGGACCGGGCTGATCGCGGCCGCCTTCACGGGCCTCGCGACCGTGGCGACGTACGCCACGCTGGGCGCGCTGCTGCTGACCGGGACGATGGCGCTGTCGGTGGCGGGGACCGCGGTGATCGCGATCCGCACCGGCTCGGCCAGCCTGGACAGTCTGGTGCTGGAGATCAACCAGCTCCACGAGGAGGCGCTGTTCGTGGGCGATCTCCAGCGGCTGTACGCCGAGGCGGCCGAGCGGGCGATCCCGGTCGGCGGGGAGCCGCTGCCGAAGGACCCCCGGGAGATCCGCTTCGAGAACGTCACCTTCCGCTACCCCGGCGACTCCTCCCGCCCGGCGCTCGACGACGTCACCCTCACGCTGCCGCTCGGCCGTATCGTCGCGCTGGTGGGTGAGAACGGCTCCGGCAAGACGACGCTGGTCAAACTGCTGGCGGGCCTCTACAAGCCGGACCGGGGCCGGATCCTGTGGGACGGCGTGGACGCGGCGGCAGCGGACCGGCAGCAGCTCGCCGAGCGCATCGCGATGGTGGCGCAGGACTTCAAGCGCTGGCCGTTCACGGCCAAGGTCAATGTCGCCGTCGGCCGGTCCGCCGCACCGCTGACCGACGAACGGCTGGCGTCGTCGGTGACCGAGGCGGGCGCCGAGGACGTGGTCGCGGATCTGCCGCACGGCCTGGACACGCTGCTGGCCCGCCAGTTCAGCGGGGGCCACGAGCTGTCCGGCGGGCAGTGGCAGCGCCTCGGCATCGCACGGGCCGCCTACCGGCGCGGGCACATCCTGATCGTGGACGAGCCGACGGCGGCGCTGGACACGCGGGCCGAACTGGAGGTCTTCGAGAAGATCCGCGCCCTGGCCGGGAGCGGCCAGTCGGTGGTCCTGATCACCCACCGGCTGGCGTCGGTGCGGCACGCGGATCTGGTGCACGTACTGGACCAGGGCCGGCTGGTGGAGTCCGGCACGCCCGACGAGCTGCTGGCGGCTGGCGGTGTCTACGCGGAGCTGTACTCGCTCCAGGCGGATCAGTTCACGGTGAAGCTGCCGGCTGCCCCGGTGCGCGAGGCGGGCTGACGCATGGTCCCGGGCCCTCCCGGCCCGGCGCCGGCACAGACCCTAGGCGACGGCGTCGGCCGTGTCACCGCTCCGTACGATGACCAGGAACGTGTCCGTGGCGAGGTCCATGACGACCTCGGCGGGCAGGCCCTCCAGACGTCGTGCCTGTGCGAACTCCTCCGCGGGCCACGAGCCGCGCGGCCCGCCGGCTGGGAAGCGTTCGAGCACCGTTCGCCCGTTCACCCTGCACCTCCGTGTTGTGCTGTACGTGTGTAGTTAAACGCCAAACACCGGGTGAACGCCTCGCCGAATGACCTTACTGAGACATAGTTGACACAGATTCCATACGCAGTGTGAGCCCCCTCTCAGCAACCTTGCGAACATTGGCAGCATTTGCCCGTATCGCTCCCCCATTGCCATGAACGGAGCGCATACCTCGGGCTTGATCGCTGTGCATGCCGAACGGCGCTACTCGCGGCGGCCCGCTGCGTCGGAGCTCAGGGGGTCCGTCAGACCGCCGCAGGTCCGTCAGACCGCCGTGGGCAGTGCGGGCTCGCGCAGGCCGAGGCTCCGGCGTCGGCGCTCCAGTTCGGCGAGGAGCCCGGCCAGGTGCTCGGTGTGGCGGGGGGTGAGCTCGCCGGCGGCGTCGAGGTGGACGGCGCACGCGGTGGTGGTGTCGACGAGCGTCTCCAGCAGCGCCGCGATCTCGTCGGTGCCCTCCGTGTGCCGGGCGAGAGCGGGCAGTTCGGCGGAGGCGAGGGCGATGGCGGCACGGGCCTCGGCGAGGGTGCGGTACGCCTCCCGGCGCAGCGCCCAGCGCTCGGCGCGGTCGGCGGTCGCCCCGGGCTCCCGGGACATGGCGGGCGCGCCGGAGGCGGTCGGCTCGCCGAGGACATGGGTGAGGTAGGCGTGCGCGGCCGTGTTGGCGGTGGTGAGCCGGGCGCGCACGCCGCCGCCCCGCTGCCCCGGCATCGGCAGATGGCCGACGATCAGTACGATCGCGCAGGCCAGCAGCGTCTCGAAGACGCGGCCACCGGCGGGCTGCGGTTCGCCGCCGGCCATGACGAGGGCCAGCACCAGAACGGTGACGACGGCGGTCTGCGCGGCGAAGTGCCGGGTGGCGACCGGGAGCAGCGCCCCACTGACGGTGACCAGCAGGATCACCCCGGCGGGCTGGGGCAGTACGGCGGCGAGCGCGGCGAAGCCGAGGGCGCCGAGCACGGTCCCGGCGGCCCGGCACAGCACCCGTGAGGCGAGCGGCCCGAGGTCGGGCTTGACGAGGAACACGGCGGTGGCGGGCAGCCAGTACCAGTGCTGGTGCGGCTGGTTGCCGTACCAGTGCGCGTGGCGCAGGACCTGGGCGATGGCCACGGCGGTGCCGAAGGACAGGGCGACGCGGAAGCCGTACTCGCGGCCGCCCGCGCCGAGGGCCGCCTCGAAGCGGTCGGCGGCACCGCGACGGCGCTCGTGCAGCCGGTGCCCGCCCTCCTCCTCGGCCCGGTCGAAGGCCTCGGCGGCACGCAGCAGTGCGTCGTCGAGGGCGCGCAGGGCCGGTACGGAGCGGCTGGGCGCGGGCAGCGGGCCGGTGGCGGTGTTGCCGCGCACGGCGGCGGCGAGCCGCCGGGGTCCCTGAGCGGCTCGTCCGGGGACGGGCTCCCCGGCCCAGGCGAGCGCGGTCGCGGCCTCGGCGAGGGGCAGTGCGGCGGTGTACTGGGCGTGCAGTCTGCGCTCGGCGGCGGAGCTGGCCCAGAACCGCAGGCGGGGCCCGGTGAGGGCGTCCTGCGCGTGGTCGAGGGCGGCGGTGAGCGCGGTGCGCCGGGCTACGGCGGCGTCGGTCCCGGCGGCTTCGAGCAGCGCGGCGATGGCGTCGTAGACCCCGGCGACGGCATCGCGTTCGCCGTCGAGGAGGTACTCGCGGCCGATCGCCCGGGGCGAGGGCAGGGCCAGCCGCAGCAGGAGCAGCCATCCCGCTCCGGCGAGGAAGGCGAGGGCCCGCAGCCAGCCCGGTTCGGGCAGCGGCAGACCGGCGCCCACGGCGGAGAGGGCCAGCAGTTGGGTACCGGCGCCGGAGGCCACCGGGCCCACGGCGATGACGCTTCCGGCGACGAGGGCGACGGCGGTGAGGAGCAGGGTCAGCGCCACGGCGCCGAGGTACTGTCCGGCGTACGTGCCGAGCAGCAGGCCCGCGACACCGGCGAGCGCGGGTGCCCCGATTCGCCTGACCGCGGCGCGGCGGCTGCCAGGGCGGTCGTTGATGCCGGCGAACATCGCGGCGATGGCGGCGACGACACCGACGCCGGTGTGGTGCGCGAGCACGCCTGCCAGGAGCAGCGGCCCGCCGGCCAGCGCCCCGCGGGTGACGGCGCTCCACGGCACCGGGCCGCGCTGGGCGCGCAGGACATGGGCGAGCCAGGGGGGCAGGGTGAAGCGCGGGGTCCGGCTCGGGTGCCGGGTGTGCGTCCGGGGACGGAAACGGACGGCGGGGCGTGACACAGGGCTCCTGTCGTGGTCGACGGCGGTGGATGCCTTCGGGCGACGGTGGCCGGGCTGGGTCTGCGGTCTCCATGGTACCGAGGGCGCCGCAGCGGGAGGGGTCGGGGGTGTTTCGCGACCATGACGGTCGCCGGGAACGGGAGCGGGCCCGAGGGCGTAGCCTGCCCCCGGGCCCTGTGAGGCCGCCCACGATCACACACCGGCACGCTTGAGAGCCCGGGTGAGGTTGATGTCGCCGCGTCCTGCCTTTGGACCACCGCGCATCGAGCTGCGCGGGCAGGACTTGAACCTGCATTTCGACGTCCGGGCCCCGGGCCCGGTCGATCCGGCGATCGGCGGCGAATGCTGAGTCTGGAGCGAGAGTCTGAGATTGATCGCGGTCTGCCTCTGCCAGTTGGGCCACCGCGGCATGGTGTGATGCCGCGGGGAGGGCTCGAACCTCCACCGGAACCGCTCCGTCACGACAAGCTTCAGCTTCAGCTTGCGCTCCTCGCGCACCCCGGTCGCGATGGACCAGGGAGTCTTGAAGACTACCCGAAGAGGTAGCCGAACACGGCGTCACCGATCCTCTGGTCGACGACGTCGACGCCGTTGGCCTCCTCGCGGGCGAACTTCACGGCCTGCTGCAACCTCTCGACGCGGTCGAGGAGTTCATTGACGCGTCGGGCGGGCAGCGCGCCGGAGAACTTCACGGTCGTCCAGTAACCGACCGGGATGTCCTCGTAGTACACCTCGACCTGGGCCGGGTGCTTCTCGGTCGCCTCCGCCTTGACGTGGTTGCGCGGGACCTTCTTGGTGCGCAGGGTCCGTACCGGCTCGGTCTTCCAGGAGTCGGTGGAGGGGTCCTGGATCCAGGACTCGGAGGCGTCGAGTACCGGCAGCTTCCGCACAAAGGTGTTGAGGTCGACGAGCTGCTTCTCGAGGAACAGCAGGTAGGCCACGGGCGCCTCGGAGAGGAGCACCCGGCCGTCCACCTTCACATCGGCGCGTGCGCTGCAGTTGGCCCAGTCCTTGGTGGCGGTCACGTCGAAGAGCCGGGTCAGGGTGGCCGCGGTCTCCCGCAGCACGTCTTCAGCCTTGACCTGCACCCGCGTGGACTCCGGCGGCAGTTGCTCGCCCTCCTCGTCCTTCGGCTGGTACGTCCGCGAGATACCGGCCAGCAACGCGGGCTTCTGCAGCCCGTGATGAGCTGCCGTCAGGTCCTGATGCGCCTTGGACTTGATGCCCTTCTCCACTGCGATGATCTGATTGAGTTTCGCCACGCCAGGGACGTTAGCAGCGGGAAGTCCATCACCTCGAAGCATTATTCGCCGTCACCCGCCGCCGGAGCGGGCGGAAATCGGGATGCGGGGACCGTTCCGGGGCCCGGAAGATCGGAGGGGTCCCTTCTTTTCCCTTCTTTCCCTGTCAGGAGTCCCGCATGATCCGGCGTGTTGTGGCACCTGGGCTGTTCTCGCCGCCCGTCTACTCGCATGCCTCCGTCGTCGAAGCCGGTGCGCGGCTTGCGTTCCTTGCGGGGGCGGTGCCGCTCGACGCCGAGGGGGAGGTGGTCGGGGTGGGGGATCCGGAACGGCAGGCCGAGCAGGTGATCGCGAACCTGGCCGAGCAGCTGAGAGCCGTGGGCAGCGATCTGGCGCATGTCGTAGCCACGGACGTGTATGTGGTGAGCGGTGAGCCGTCGGTGCTGTCAGCGGTGTGGGAGGTGGTGACGGCGTCGGGGCTGAGTCTGGGGCCGCATTCGTCGACGCTCGTCGGGGTGGCCTGCCTCGGGTACACCGGCCAGCTCGTGGAGATCACAGCCACCGCCGTCGTGCCCGACGAGACACCCGTGTGAGTGCCGCGGGCGGCGGTTCGGGGGCCGGCTCGTCAGCGGCCCGCCGACCGGACCGGCAGCACATGCAGCCCCGCCGCTGTCGCCGCCGTGCGCAGTACCTCCTGGAGCATCTCGGGGGTGAGGAGGCCCGTGAAGGTGTTGCGCTGGCTGACGTGGTAACAGGCGAAGAGGGCGAGGTCGCCCAGCTGTACCCGGGTGCCGTGGGCGAAGACGGGGCGGGGGCGGGGCACCGGCCGGCCCGTCTCGGCCAGCGCGGGCAGGGTGGCCTGCCAGCCCCAGGCTCCGAGGACGACCACCGCCCGCAGCGTCGGCCGCAGCAGCCGCAGCTCCTGGACCAGCCAGGGGCGGCAGGTGTCCCGTTCCGCGGGTGTCGGCTTGTTGTCCGGCGGGGCGCAGTGAACAGGTGCCGTGATCCGCACACCGGACAGCTCCAGCCCGTCGCCCGCGCTCACCGACGTCGGCTGCGAGGCCAGCCCCACGTCGTACAGCGCCTGATACAGCACATCCCCCGACCGGTCCCCGGTGAACATCCGGCCGGTGCGGTTGCCGCCGTGTGCGGCGGGCGCCAGTCCGATGATCAGCAGCTTGGCGTCCTGCGGGCCGAAGCCGGGCACCGGCCGTCCCCAGTACGTCCAGTCGGCGAAGGCCGCCCGCTTGACCCGGGCCACCTCCTCCCGCCACTCCACCAGCCGCGGGCAGGCTCTGCACCCTGCTATGCGCTCGTCCAGTTGTGCCAGTCCCCCGGCGGGTGGTCGGCGCAGATCGTCTTCCATGCGTCCACCGTAGGACCCGCCCTACGCCCCCGGGAAAATCCGTCCGCGTCCCGCCGCCCGGGAAGCTAAGGTCGGGAGCATGGCTTCCCAGGGTGACCAGGACAGGGACGGCGGACCGGGCACGGACGCCGGTGCCGGGCGCGCTGCCGACGGCCCGGCCACCGCCGCGGGCGCTCAGGGCGCCGTCGTCGATCCGAAGACCGCCGCCGCGATCGCCGCCGCCGAAGCCGCGGGGCCCGCCGACGGTGGGACCGTGCGCATCGACAGCTGGATCTGGGCCGTACGCCTGATCAAGACGCGTTCCCTGGGCGCCACCGCCTGCCGCGGCGGGCATGTGCATGTGAACGGAGAGCGGGTGAAGCCCGCCTACTCCGTCCGCGTCGGCGACGAGGTGCGGCTGCGGCACGAGGGGCGGGAGCGGGTCGTCATCGTCAGGCGCCTCATCCGCAAGCGGGTCGGCGCCCCCGTCGCCGTCCAGTGCTACATCGACAACTCCCCTCCGCCCCCGCCGCGCGAGGTGGTCGCCCCCGCAGGCATCCGCGACCGCGGCGCCGGCCGGCCCACCAAGCGCGACCGGCGCGAGATGGAACGCCTGCGGGGCTTCGGCGGTCTGCCCGGCGGACCGCCGACCGATGGTCCGCCGTCCCGCCGCCGGCCGTCCGCCGGGCGGTGATCGGTCGTCGGCCGACGACCTTCAGCCTGTCCCGTCGGTCGTCCGGTCCATCCGGGCTGTCCCGTCGGTCGTCTACTCCATCGGCACGGCCCTCACCCACGTCCCGTCCTCGGTCAGATACTGGTCCGCCTTCAGACCCGACTCCTTCAGCGCCTCCTCGAACTGCTCCTTCGTCAGGGGCCGGGTTCTGAACGTCTGGGTCCAGACCGCGTCCGGGAACGCATACTCGGCGCGCACCGAGTTCGCCCCGTCCCCGAGCGGCTCCGCCGACAGCATCCGCACGGTGAAGCCGGCGGGGTCGACCCGCTCGCGCGGTATGTCCGTGTGCCAGTCCTGGCCCTCCCGCTGGATCAGCACCTGACCGCCCGACGCGACATGCCGCACACAGGTCCGCAGCAGACCGCGCCGCACCTCCAGGTCTCCGGCGTGCACGAGGAACGACCCCAGCATCACCACGTCGAACGACTCGCCAAGATCGAGATCCTCGATCGGGCCGCATATCGTGCGCGCCCCGCGGACGCGTGCCAGCATCTCGGCGGACTCGTCGACCGCCGTGACCGTGAAACCCCGCTCCAGCAGCGCGTGCGTCACCCGGCCGACGCCGCTGCCCAGTTCCAGGATGTGCGCGCCCGCCGGGACGGCCGCGGCGATGACATCCGGCTCGCTCCCCACCGGCAGCCGCGCGTACAGTTCCACCGCGCAGCCGTCCGGGGTGATCGCTCCGGGACCCGTTCCCTCATACCCTTCACGCATTTCCAGCTTCATACCCGGACAACGGCCCGCGTCCGCACGCCCGTTCCCACACCGTCCCCGGTTCACCCTTTCGGGTAATCACGGCGCCGACACCCGCTCCCCCGGTCCCGTGGAGAACCGCGTCGGCGGAGAGTACGTTTCAAGCAGGAGCAGTGGTCACGATGCGTACGGGCAGTGAACCGGTGACCGCTCGCAGTGCGCTGCGGGCCCGGTTCTGGCTGAGCGTATGGGGGCTGATCTGGGCCGTTCCGGGGACGGTCGCGTTCGTGCTCGTCGGACTCACCGGCTGGGCCGTGGTCTGCGGGGTGCTGAGCGCTGTGATCGTCGTCGACCTGGCGATGATCGTCCGGCACATCCGGCAGGGCCCGCACTATCAGCCGGGGCGCGATGTCCCCCCGTACCGTCCACCGTATCCCCCGCCACGGCACCGCCATCCATGACCCGGGCGTCCATGCCCCCGAGCAGTGTCCGCGAGCCCCGCCCCCTCACACGTCGAACCGCGCCGCCTTCAGATACTGCGGGTTGGGGTCAAGGGCCGCGGCCAGCCGGAAGTGACGCTTGGCCTGGTCGGGGCGCCCCTGACGTTCGTAGGTGCGGGCCAGCGCGAAGTGGGCGAACGCGTTGTCCGGCTCCCGCTCCAGCACGACGGCGAACTCGAGTTCGGCGGGCCTCAGTTGCGCGGCGGCGAAGAACGCCCGCGCGCGCAGCAGCCGCGCGGCCGTGTTCTCGGGGTGCGCGGCAATGACTCCGTCGAGCAGCTTCACCGCACCCCGTGGGTCCCGTGCGGCAAGCAGTTGCTCCGCGGCACGGAAGTCGATGACATGCGTCTCCGGACTCCGTCCGGGTGAACCGCTGGTCTCGGGCACGGCGAAATCCTTCCCTCGCTGCCCCGGTTCAACGCCCGTGACAGGCCCACTATTCCGATTCTTCGTCCCGGTTCAGGGCGCCCACGGTCCTGTTATGCACGGTTAGGGCCCTGGCGAGCCCCGGACACCGTCGTGATCCGGCCACATCGGACGAACCCCGCCGGGACGGCGGTGAAACGGCCGCGCGGCAGGCAGTCACACGCGCCGCAACGGTCGTCGACGCGACAGCCACGCCACCGGGACGGTCCTGGGAAAGACACTCATCCCTGCCGGGACGCGCGCTCCGTCAGCTCCGTCCACACCTCATGGACCCGGCGCCGCAGCTCTTCCAGGGGGACGTCGTTGTCGATGACTATGTCCGCGGCGGCCAGGCGCTGCTCGCGTGTCGCCTGCGCGGCCATGCGGGCGCGGGCGTCCTGCTCGGTCATGCCGCGAAGCCGTACCAGCCGGTCGAGCTGGGTCCCGGGGCTCGCGTCGACGACCACCACGACGTCGTACAGCGGCGCCAGGCGGTTCTCGGTGAGGAGCGGGACGTCGTGCACGACCACCGCGTCCTGGGCGGCGGCGCCCTCCAGTTCACTCGAACGGGCGCCCACCAGGGGATGGACGACGGAGTTGAGGACGGCGAGCTTCGCGGGGTCGGCGAAGACGACGGAGCCCAGCTTGGGGCGGTCGAGTCTGCCGTCCTCGGTGAGCACCTCTTTGCCGAACGCCTCCACGACGGCCGCGAGTCCGGGAGTTCCGGGCTCGACGACCTCCCGCGCGATGCGGTCGGCGTCGATCAGCACCGCGCCGTGCTCCACGAGAAGCCGCGACACCTCGCTCTTGCCGGCGCCGATCCCGCCGGTCAGGCCCACCCTCAACATGAGCCGAAGCCTAAGGCCTGTCCGGCGGATCAAGTCGGAGGAAACCGACGGCACCCATTGGCCCAGGTGAGCGGGGGCTGGTGCGTGCAACTGCAAGGCGGAGGAGGGAGTCGACGCGGAGCGTCGGCGAGTGACGACAACGCCGCAGGTGCGCGTGCCAGCCCCCGCGTCTCCGGCATGATCCGCCGGACAGGTCTTAAGGCCTGTGTGCCGGACACCGCCGGGCGGACGGGAAGGTGACGACAGGCCTTGCGGTCATGCCGTCCGGCTCAGCCCTCGCCCTCCCGCTCGGCCAGGAACCGCTCGAACTCGCGGCCGATCTCGTCGGCGGACGGAATGTCGACGGGCTCGGCGAGCATGTTGCCGCGGCTCTCGGCGCCGGCGACGGCGTCGTACTGGTGCTCCAGGCCCTGGACGAGGGCGGTGAGCTCCTCGTCGCCCTCCCGGATCTGGCGGTCGATCTCGGTCTGGGTGCGGTGCGCCTCCATGCGCAGCGTGTGCGCGACGCCGGGCAGGACCAGGCCGGTCGCCCCCGTGATCGCCTCCAGGACGGTCAGCGACGCGTCGGGGTACGGCGAGCGGGCGATGTAGTGCGGCACATGGGCGGCGACGCCCAGCACATCGTGCCCGGCCTCCATCAGGCGGTACTCGAGCAGCGACTCGGCGCTGCCGGGCACCTGGGCCTCGTCGAAGGGACTGCGATGGCCCGGCACCAGTTCGGTGCGGTTGCCGTGCGGGGTGAGGCCGACGGGACGGGTGTGCGGGACGCCCATCGGGATGCCGTGGAAGTTCACCGACAGCCGGACGCCGAGCCGCTCCACGATCTGCCGCACGGCGGCGGCGAAGCGCTCCCACTCCACGTCCGGTTCCGGGCCGGACAACAGCAGGAAGGGCGCTCCGGTGGCGTCCTGGACGAGGCGGACCTCGATCGCGGGCTCCTCGTAACCGGTCCAGCGGTCGCGCTGGAAGGTGAGCAGCGGGCGGCGGGCCCGGTAGTCGACGAGCCGGTCGTGGTCGAAGCGGGCCACAACCTGCTGGGGCAGCGAGTCGAGCAGTCCGTCCACGATCTGGTCGCCGGTCTCCCCGGCGTCGATGTATCCGTCGAAGTGGTAGAGCATGACAAGACCGGCCGACTCCTGGGCCAGCGCCATGTCGACGACGGCCAGCCCCTTCGGCTCCCACGTGTACAAACCCTGCGGATCCAGCACGATGACCTGCTCCTCCTCGTGTTCGTACCCGACAACGCCCGGCGGGGCACGGGCATTCCCGCCCGGTGTCTTGATCGGCTGTGCTCTTAGGGCCTTTTCATGCTGGCCGCCCGGCCCTGAGTCGCGGCTGAGCCGCGCCGCCGATGCCTGAGCGGGGCTGAAGCGGAGCCCTGCGTCGACCGGTCGCGGCGTACGGTCACCGCTGTGCGCCGCAGTCCCGGACTCCCGGAGGTCTCCGTGACATCTGCGCGGCCGACGGGCCGACGGCAAGGCCGACGGGCCGACCGCATGGCCGACGGGCCGACCGCATGGCCGACGGGCCGACCGCATGGCCGACGGGCCGACCGCATGGCCGACGGGCCGACCGCATGGCCGAGGGGCCGCACCTCGGAAGGTACGGCCCCTCGGCCACCGTTCAACGGCTACCGGCTGAACGCCGGTTCAGCGGCGAGCGTCAGCTCTGGCCGCCGGCCAGCTTCTCGCGCAGGGCGGCAAGCGCCTCGTCCGAGGCCAGCGCGCCGGAGTTGTCGGCACCCTCGGAGGAGTACGACCCACCGGTCGCTGCCGGAGCAGCGGCCTCGCCGCCCTCGGCGGCAGCGGCGGCGTCGGCCTCGCGGGACTTGATGACCTGCTGCTGGTGCTGCTCGAAGCGGGTCTGCGCCTCGGCGTACTGGTGCTCCCACGCCTCGCGCTGGGTCTCGTAGCCCTCGAGCCAGTCGTTGGTCTCGGGGTCGAAGCCCTCGGGGTAGATGTAGTTGCCCTGGTCGTCGTAGGACGCGGCCATGCCGTACAGGGTCGGGTCGAACTCGACCGTGGCCGGGTCGGCACCGAATGCCTCGTTGGCCTGCTTCAGCGAGAGGCTGATGCGACGGCGCTCGAGGTCGATGTCGATGACCTTGACGAAGATCTCGTCGTTGACCTGGACGACCTGCTCCGGGATCTCCACGTGGCGCTCGGCCAGCTCGGAGATGTGCACCAGACCCTCGATGCCCTCGTCGACGCGCACGAACGCACCGAACGGAACCAGCTTCGTGACCTTGCCGGGCACGACCTGGCCGATCTGGTGGGTGCGGGCGAACTGCTGCCACGGGTCTTCCTGGGTCGCCTTCAGCGACAGGGAGACACGCTCGCGGTCCATGTCGACGTCGAGAACCTCGACGGTGACTTCCTGGCCCACCTCGACGACCTCGGACGGGTGGTCGATGTGCTTCCAGGAGAGCTCGGAGACGTGGACGAGACCGTCGACGCCGCCCAGGTCCACGAAGGCACCGAAGTTGACGATCGAGGAGACGACACCGGAACGGACCTGACCCTTCTGGAGGGTCGTGAGGAACGTCTGGCGGACCTCGGACTGGGTCTGCTCGAGCCAGGCGCGGCGGGACAGGACCACGTTGTTGCGGTTCTTGTCCAGCTCGATGATCTTCGCCTCGAGCTCCTTGCCGACGTACGGCTGAAGGTCGCGGACACGGCGCATCTCGACCAGGGAGGCCGGGAGGAAGCCGCGGAGGCCGATGTCGAGGATGAGACCACCCTTGACGACCTCGATGACGGTACCGGTGACGATGCCGTCCTCTTCCTTGATCTTCTCGATGGTGCCCCAGGCACGCTCGTACTGGGCGCGCTTCTTCGAGAGGATCAGGCGGCCTTCCTTGTCCTCCTTCTGGAGGACCAGGGCCTCGATCTCGTCACCGACGGCGACGACCTCGTTGGGGTCGACGTCGTGCTTGATCGAGAGCTCGCGGCTCGGGATGACACCCTCGGTCTTGTAACCGATGTCGAGCAGGACCTCGTCCCGGTCGACCTTCACGATGACGCCGTCGACGATGTCGCCGTCGTTGAAGTACTTGATCGTCTCGTCGATCGCGGCGAGGAAGGCTTCCTCGTTACCGATGTCGTTGACCGCTACCTGCGGGGTGGTGGCGGTGGTCTCGGTGCTGCTCGTCATGTGGGAAAGGGCTCCGGTACGGACATTGAAGTCGTAGGTACTGCATTACGCCAGGAGCCCGTTTCGCTCTGATGAAGCCGGACAGCCAAGGAAGCGCCCCACCAAGGAAAACGGTGACGGCGCCTCGACAACCGAGGGGACATACAACAGATGCGAGCACAGCCTGCTACGTCTGAGGTGCGCAGGCCCGCAGCGCAACTTGTAGCATACGGGGGCAGCCAGGCAGGGTCAATGCACGAAGGCGCACACCCGGGGCGGAACGCCGCATACCCGGCACAAGAACCGTCCCACGAGGCCACCCGGGCCCGCGGGAATCTCTTCCGCGTCACCCGCGCGCGTCGGGCTGGACGGAAGAGTACGACGAGGGAGCCGATCATCCAAGTGCCCGAACCGTTCGAGCCCGAAGCCACCCGCCGTGCCTCCGGCGTCGCGGAGAGCGCCCGGGCCAACCGGGGCTGGTGGGACCGCAACGCCGACGAGTACCAGGTGGAGCACGGCACGTTCCTCGGCGACGACCGCTTCGTCTGGGGCCCCGAGGGTCTGGACGAGGTGGAGGCAGAACTGCTCGGCCCGCCCGAGGAGCTGAAGGGCAAGGACGTCCTGGAGATCGGCGCGGGCGCCGCGCAGTGCTCGCGGTGGCTGACGGGGCAGGGTGCGCGGCCGGTGGCGCTGGATCTCTCCCACCGCCAGCTCCAGCACGCGCTGCGGATCGGCGGTTCGTTCCCACTGGTCCAGGCGGACGCGGCCGCGCTGCCGTTCGCTGACGGCTCGTTCGACCTGGCGTGCTCGGCGTACGGGGCGCTGCCGTTCGTCGCCGACCCGGTGCTGGTGCTGAGCGAGGTGCGCCGCGTGGTGCGGCCCGGGGGCCGCTTCGTGTTCTCGGTGACGCATCCGCTCCGCTGGGCCTTCCCCGACGAGCCGGGCCCCGAGGGGCTGTCGGTGTCGGGGTCGTACTTCGACCGCACGCCCTACGTCGAGCAGGACGACGACGGGCACGCGGTGTACGTCGAGCACCACCGGACGCTCGGCGACCGGGTCCGGGACATCGTCGCGGCGGGCTGGCGGCTGGTCGACCTGGTGGAGCCGGAGTGGCCGGCCTGGAACACCTCGGAGTGGGGCGGCTGGTCGCCGCTGCGCGGGAACCTGATCCCGGGAACGGCGATCTTCGTGTGCGAGCGGGACTGACTGCCGGGCACGACTTCCGCTGCACGCGCGCGTGAGCCGCTTGCACGGGCTGTGCGGGCTGTGCGCGCGTGAGGGCCTTTGCTGCTTCCTGCACGATGCTTTTCGGAACGCACGCGCGCGTGCGTTCCGAAACGGACCGCACGCGCGCGTGGGCCGAGCCGTTCGTCAGGCGTACGACACTGGGGTCGTGATCCGCTACGACGCCCTGGACGCGCTCCCTGTCCGCAGTGCCCTGCCCGCTCTCATGGACGCCCTCGCGGACCGCGGCACGGCCGTCCTGGTCGCTCCGCCCGGCACCGGCAAGACGACGCTGGTCCCGCTGGCCCTGGCGGGGCTCCTCGGCGACACCCCGGCGTGTCGCGTGGTCGTGGCCGAGCCGCGCAGGATCGCCGCACGGGCCGCGGCCCGCCGGATGGCGTGGCTGCTGGGCGAGAAGGTCGGCCGGAGCATCGGTTACACCGTGCGCGGTGAGCGGGTCGTGGGTCCGCACGCGCGCGTGGAGGTCGTCACGACCGGTGTGCTGCTGCAGCGCCTCCAGCGGGACCAGGAACTGGCCGGTGTCGACGTCGTCGTGCTCGACGAGTGCCATGAGCGGCATCTGGACGCGGACACGGTGGCGGCATTCCTGTGCGACGTGCGGGAGACGCTGCGGCCCGAGCTGCGGCTGGTCGCGGCCTCGGCGACGACCGACGCGGAAGGCTGGGCGCGGCTGCTGGGCGGCCGCGGCGGCGCGCCGGTGGTGGAGGCGGCGGGTGTGTCGTATCCCGTGGAGGTGGTGTGGGCACCGCCGGTACGGCCCGTACGGCCGCCGCACGGCATGCGCGTGGACCCCGCGCTGCTCGGCCATGTGGCATCCACGGTGCGGCGGGCGCTCGCCGAGGGGCAGGGCGACGTGCTGTGCTTCCTGCCCGGCGTGGGCGAGATCGCGCGGGTGGCCGGGCAGCTCACCGGCGTCGGCGAGATCGACGTGCTCCAGGTGCACGGGCGGGCCCCGGCGGCGGTGCAGGACGCGGTGCTGTCGGCCGGGGAACGGCGCCGGGTGGTGCTGGCGACGTCGGTGGCGGAGTCCTCGCTGACGGTTCCCGGGGTGCGGGTGGTGGTCGACTCCGGCCTCGCGCGTGAGGCGCGGGTGGACCACGCGCGTGGGTTGAGCGCACTGACGACGGTACGGGCCTCGCAGGCGGCCGGACGGCAGCGGGCGGGTCGCGCCGGGCGCGAGGCCCCGGGGACCGTCTACCGGTGCTGGGCGGAGGCCGAGGACGCCCGTCTGCCGCGTTTCCCGGCGCCGGAGATCCAGGTGGCCGATCTGACGGCGTTCGCGCTCCAGGCCGCCTGCTGGGGCGATCCGGACGCAGCCGGACTGGCGCTGCTGGATCCGCCTCCGGCCGGGGCGATGGCGGCGGCGCGGGAGGTGCTGTCGGCGATCGGCGCGGTGGACACCGCCGGGCGGGCAACGGACCGCGGGGTCCGGATGGCCCGGCTCGGCCTGCATCCGCGCCTGGCACGGGCGTTGCTCGACGCCTCGGCCGCCGTGGGCCCGGACCTGGCCGCCGAGGTCGTGGCCCTGCTGAGCGAGGAACCCCCGCGGGAGTACGGCGACGACCTCGCCACCGCCCTGCGCACGGCCCGCCGGGGCGGCGACACGTACGCGCCCCGCTGGCGCAGGGAGGTACGACGCCTGCGCGTTGCGGCCACGGGGCCGGCTGGGCCGCCCGCTGCCGTCGGGCAACCGCCGACGGATACCGAACCCCGCCGCGACAGCATGGTGCCCACAGGTCCTGCGGACCGACCGGACGGCGGCGACAACGGCCGGCGGCCCGGGGCAACCGTGGGCGGGCCCGCGGACGCCGCCCACGACGCCGGGGGGCCGCAGAAGGGCACAGCGCGCCAGCCGGACGGCGGCAGCCGCGGCGTCGGTGGTGGCCGCGAGGGTGAGGACGCTCGGATCGGCGTCGTCGTCGCTCTCGCGTTTCCCGAGCGGGTCGCCAGGCTGGACGGCGGGTCGTATCTCATGGCGTCCGGCACCCGGGCCGAGGTGGACGCGGGGTCGGCGTTGCACGGGGCGTCGTGGATCGCGGTGGCCGTGGCCGACAGGCCGGTCGGCAGCAGGCACGCGCGCGTGCGGGTCGGCGCCGTCATCGGGGAGGACACAGCCCGGGGCGCCGCCGGGGCGTTGGCCGGGGCGCGGGACGAGGTGCGCTGGGCCGACGGGGATGTCGTCGCCCGGCGTGTCGAGCGGCTGGGGGCGATCGAGATGGCGGTGCGGCCGCCGGCCGACGCCGATCCCGCCCTGGTGCGCGGCGCGCTGCTCGACGGGCTGAGGCAGGAAGGGTTCGGGCTGCTCAGGTGGACGCAGGATGCCGTCGTGCTGCGGCAGCGGCTGGCGTTCCTGCGGCTGCGCCTCGGAGAGCCGTGGCCGGACGTGTCGGACGACGCGCTCCATGCCCGCGTCGACGAGTGGCTGGAGCCCGAGCTGAGCCGGGCCCGCCGGCGTGCCGATCTCACGCGTGTCGACGCCGGGCAGGCACTCACCAGGCTGCTGCCCTGGGCGTCCGGCGAGGCGGCGCGGCTGAACGAACTCGCCCCGGAACGCATCACCGTGCCCAGTGGGTCCAGAATCCGGATCGACTACGGGAACCCCGAGCAGCCGGTGCTGGCGGTGAAGCTCCAGGAGATGTTCGGGCTGCGCGAGTCACCGTCGGTCGCCGGGCTGCCACTGCTGGTCCATCTCCTCTCCCCCGCCGGGCGGCCCGCGGCGGTCACCGCGGACCTCGCCTCCTTCTGGGCGGACGGCTACCGGAGCGTCCGGGCGGAACTGCGCGGACGGTATCCGAAGCATCCCTGGCCCGAGGATCCGGCGACGGCCGAGCCGACGCGGCACACCACCGCACGGCTCAGGCGCTGACCGGCTGTGGCGCCTCGGCCGCGGCGGGCGCGGGATCGGCAGGACGCCTGGCGCGCGCCTCCAGCCAGAGGGAGAGGGCCAGCAGCAGGGTGCCCAGGATCAGAAAGCCCCAGGGCAGGTAGGACGTCATCAGCAGGACCAGGGTGCGGTTGCTCTTGACCAGCGCGACGGTGTGCCGGATGTAGTCCTCGCGCATCTTCACGTGTCCGGCGAACGCCGTCACCTTGTCACGCCCGCCGAGCAGGGTGCCGCCGCGCAGTTCCTCCTTGTGGATCTCCTCGCCGTAGACGGGCGCGCCGGTGACGGGCTCGACCCAGAACTTGCGGACCGTGGTGTACCAGCGGGTCGTTCCCGTCTTGGCGACCGACTCGGGGGTGATGCCCTTGACCGGCATGACCTTGGGGAACCTGACCTGGGTCCACGGGATCGTCTGCTCGAAGTAGTACACCTCGACGCCGCGGAAGGTCGTCGTGCCCTTGTAGTGAATGGGGTGGGTGGTGCGGGTCTGGGCGTCGAAGTACTCGTAGTCCCGTTTCTCGGTCAGGAACGGCCACTTGAACTCGATGCCGTCCCTCTTCACCGGGTCGCCGTCGACCGCCTCGCCGGTGGCGTGGACGGGTTCCTGGCTGTGGGCGTCGAAGATGTAGCGCTCGGGGATCTCGGAGACCATCTTGCCGTCGGGGCCCTGGACGTAGGACAGGCCGTCCCAGACGACGACGTCCCGGCCGGCGGTCCGCTCGATCTGCTTGGCGGCCGCCACGTTCCCCTTGAGGGTCTGCACGATGGTGACTTTGGAGACCTTGCGGGCCTTCATGGTGCCGTAGTCGAGGAGGGTGGCGCCCTTCGCCTCCAGGACCATGTCCTGGTACTGGCCCGCGGGGATCTTGGCCAGGCGCGGGAAGGCGTACCAGCGCAGCAGTGGGGACAGCGCCGCGAAGAACACGGCGAGGGCGAGCAGGATCAGACTGGCCCTGCGGTGCATCTCGGCCTCCCTGCCGGGTGTCTACGGGTGCGCGGGCACTGTGGTCAGCAGCGGCTTCGGGGATGTCGTACCGTCCGGTGTGCCCATGGCGGTGAGGGCGAGGACCAGGGCGACCGCGACGGCGAGACCGGTCGCGGCGGCGATCAGGGCACGCATACGGCCTCCCACCGGGCGGAACTGGAGTGTGCGCGGCACACCGCTGACACATCGTCAGGTCCGGCACCGTAGCAACGGGCGGGCGAGATGAGAACAGGTCGCGCACACGGACGAGGGGCGCCCCGCCGCCGAAGCGGAGGAGCGCCCCTCGACCGGGCTGCCGGGCTGCCGGGACTACGTCGTTGCCGAAGCGCTCGGCGACGGACTCGCCGACGGGGTGGCGGGCGCCGTAACCGTCAGCTGGACCGTGAGCACGGCCCCTCCGGTGGTGGTGATGCGCAGCAGGAACGTGCCGGTGGTGTCGTCCGCGTACAGCTTGGGCAGCGTCAACTGGCCGTCGGCGTCCGTCTGGAGCCCGGTCAGGGTGCGTACGGTCTTTCCGTCCGCGTCCTTGAAGTAGGGGCCCTTGTCGTTCTCGGTGGCGTCGTCCGCCGACTTGATCAGGGTGGCGGTGGCGGCGACCTTGTCCGCGACGGCGCCCTTGTACGTCGCCTTCACGGTGACCTGGTCGGCGAACTCGCCGCCCGCGGTGCAGGTCAGCTCGGTGTCGGTCGTGCGCGCGAGGGTGTCGGCGGCCCGGTCGGTGACCGTCGCCCGGTAGTCGAGTCCGGGCAGCGCACGGCCCACGACGACTGCGCGGACGGTGAAGCCGCCGGTCTTCTCGCCCGCCTGGAGCGCAGGCGCGACGGCCGTGCCGGAGCTGTCGGTCCGGACCGTGACGACGGTCTCGCCGCCGGTGAAGGTCGTGTCGGTGTCGCCGAGGATGGTGAACCTGACCCGGACCTTGGCGACACCCTTGCCCTTCTTGTTCTCCGCGCGGGTGCTGATCTTCGCGGTGAAGGCGTCGCCCGCCATGGCGCTGAGCGTCGCGGTGCCGGGGTCCTCGATGTGGTCCACCGTCTGGGTGGGCGTCGGCGTCGGCGTGCTGGGGCTGCTCGGCTTGTCCTTCGACGGCGGCGTCGGACTGGGGCTGGATCCGCCGCTGCCGGAGCCCGAGCCCGGTTTCGACGTCGCCGGGGATGTGGGCGTGGGGTCGGCCCCGCTGCCGCTGTCGCTGCGGTTGGAGGGCACGGTGCCGGAGCCGTCCGGGATCGAGTGGGTGCCCTTGCGGTAGTACTCCAGCCACGTCAGGACCGTGTTCAGGTAGTCCTGCGAGTTGTTGTAACTGAGGATCGCGCTGTGCAGGTCGCTCTGCTGGGACAGGTCCCAGTTCATGCGGCACAGATAGTGTCCGGCGGCCAGCGCGGCGTCGTAGACGTTGTTGGGGTCCTTCTTGCCGTCGCCGTTGCCGTCGCGGCCCGCCCAGGCCCAGGTGGACGGGATGAACTGCATGGGGCCGACCGCGCGGTCGTAGGTGCTGTCGCCGTCGTACAGGCCGCCGTCGGTGTCGCGGATGCTGGCGAAGCCGTTGCCGTCGAGGACGGGGCCGAGGATCGGCGACAGGGTGGTGCCGCTCGCGTCGACGCGGCCGCCGCGGGCCTGGCCGGACTCGACCTTGCCGATGGCCGCGAGGAGTTGCCAGGGCAGGTTGCAGCCGGGCTTGGAGGTACGCAGTTCCTCGGCGGCCTTCTTGTAGGCGTCGAGGACGGTCGCCGGAATGCCCGCCTCGGTGTCGCCGGTCGAGACGGAGGTCCCGGTCGTCGGGGAGGGGCTGGTGCTGGGGTAGGGGCTGTTCAGCGACGGCAGGTCCGTGTAGTACGGCGAGTTGCCGGTGGCGCTGTCGTCCTGGACGGGATCCTGCGTGGACTGCCCTGCGGCGCTCTGTCTGCCGGCGTCGTCGTTCGTCACCGCCGGTGCCTGGGACGCCGACAGAGCCGCGACCGCTGCCGCGGCCACGGCGGTGGTCGCCGCCCCCTTGCGCAGCCTCCTGCCGAAGTGCGCCGCCATAGAGTGAATACCTCCCATGGACGCCCGTGCGCCCGTCTCCGTCGTCTGTGTGTGCCTGCTCGCACTGGTGTGACGGTTGACTCGTTGCCGCGGTTGCCCCCGTGCCCCATTCGGGGCAGTTGTTCCTTTGTTCGACTGCCTGACGGTCCAGTCGTGCGTCCCCGCACAGTGACCCAGGTGACCCTACGACAACTTGTTTGGGGCGGGCACCCGTTGACCACCGATTTTCACCAGTTGGCCATGTCGCGTTGTACCGGGACGGCGTCCCGCATACTGGACAGTCGTGATCACCCGGCCGGCGGCCGGCCGACGACCAGGGGGCGTACGTGCCGTTCACTCTCAGCCATGCGGCGGCCGTGCTGCCCGCCGTGCGCACGGACGGGTCCGGCCGCGGCCGGCTGGTGCCCGCGGTGCTCGTCGCGGGGTCCTTCGCGCCGGACCTGACGTACTACGCGGCGAGCGTGCTGCCCGGGGCGATGGAGTTCGGTGCGGTCACGCACTCCTTCCCCGGTGTGTTCACGGTCGACGTTGCGATCGCATGGGTGCTGACGGGGCTGTGGCTGTTCGCACGCGAGCCGCTGGTGGCGTTGCTGCCGCGGACCCGGCAGGGGCGTCCGGCGGCGCTGCTGCGCTGCGGTGCGTCCCGCGCGCGTGTGACGCCCGGTACGGCGTGGTGGTGGTACGTGTCGGCGGCGCTCGGCTCGCTGACTCATGTGGTGTGGGACGCGTTCACCCATCTCGACCGCTGGGGGATGCGGCTGCTGCCCGTCCTCGGCCGGAACCTGGCCGGATTCCCTCTGTACTGGTACCTCCAGTACGGCGGTTCGCTCGTCGCCGCGGTCGTGATCGCCGTCTTCGTGGTGACAGCCCTGCGGCGGACCCCGCTCGGCGCGCCTGTGGGCATCCCGGTGCTGTCCCTGCGGGACCGCTGGTGGGCGCTGGCGGTGTTCGGAGGCTGCGCGGCGGTCGGGGCGGCGGAGCGGATCTCGCAGTCGTGGGCCTACCTGGAGCCGGCGGCACGGCCCTGGGAACTGATCCCCACAGTGTGCTTCGGGCTGGGTGCGGGGCTGGTGCCGGGCCTGCTGCTGTACGTCGCCGGGGTCAGGGTGTGGCGTCCGGTCCCGGTGCCTCGGGACCCGGCGGAGGTCCCGGTGGCGCGCTGAAGGGGGCCGGTGGGCTCGCGGCCGTGACCACGGCCGCGACGAAGACCGTCATGGTACGCACCGGGCGTGCCCGGGGCCGCCAGGCACGGGCCAGAGCCAGGCAGTTACGGCCCACCTCGGCCCACTGACGCCAGATCGGCGGCTCTGCTTCATCGGCGGTGACGCCCTCGGCCGGTGCGCGGCGGGTGAGCCGGTCCCGGACGTCCGTGGCCGCCCGGCTGAGGACTTCGGCGGGGGCGATGGGGATGCGGACGGTGCTCGCGTCCGGCGCGACGGCCGGCCGCACCGGGGTCGGGGCCGCCGCGGCGCGGAAGCGTATCCGTGCGCGGACCGTCGCCTGCGCCCGGACCGCCCAGCGGTGGAGCATGCGTATACCCATGGCCGCATCCTCACGGCCGCCCCGACAGGGGACGCCGTTTTCGGCGGCCACACGAGTGACGCACCCTGCGGGGCTTCGGCCGGGAGACGGGAGATACGTGTGGCCTCGGGCCGGAGACGTACGGCGGGGGCGGCACCGCCGGTACGACCGCTCCGGCCCGCCCCGACGCGCCTCGTCAGCGAGCCCGACCGGGACGGACCGGGCAGCGCGCGCCCTGCAGTGCCGCCGCCCATGCCCAGATCGCCCCAGATCTCCCCGAACCGCCGGAGGCTAGTGCGCCGCCGACTCCCAGTCCGGGCCCACGCCGACCGATACGTCCAGCGGTGCTCTCAGGCGGACCGCGTTCGCCATCTCCCGGCGGACGAGTTCCTCCGTGGCCTCGCGTTCGCCCGGGGCGATCTCCAGGACGATTTCGTCGTGGACCTGGAGCAGCATCCGCGACTTCAGCTCCGCCTCACGCAGTGCCCTGTCGACCTGGAGCATGGCGATCTTGACGATGTCGGCGGCCGTGCCCTGGATCGGCGCGTTCAGGGCCATGCGCTCGGCCATCTCGCGGCGCTGCCGGTTGTCGCTGTTCAGGTCGGGGAGGTAGCGGCGGCGGCCGAAGAGGGTCTCCGTGTAGCCCGTCGCTCGTGCCTCGGCGACCACCCGCTGCAGATAGTCCCGTACCCCGCCGAACCGCTCGAAGTAGGCGTCCATCAGGGCACGGGCCTCGGCGGCCTCGATGTTCAGCTGCTGGGAGAGGCCGAAGGCGGACAGGCCGTACGCCAGGCCGTAGGACATGGCCTTGATCTTGCGGCGCATCTCCGCTTCCACCGCGCCCGGTTCGACCGAGAAGACCTGCGCGGCGGCCGTGGTGTGCAGGTCCTCACCGGAGGTGAACGCCTCGATCAGGCCCTCGTCCTCGGAGAGGTGGGCCATCACGCGCATCTCGATCTGGCTGTAGTCCGCGGTCATGAGGGACTCGAAGCCCTCGCCGACCACGAAGCCGCGGCGGATGGCGCGGCCCTCGTCGGTGCGGACCGGGATGTTCTGGAGGTTGGGGTCGGTGGACGAGAGACGGCCGGTCGCGGCGACGGTCTGGTTGAACGTGGTGTGGATACGGCCGTCGGACGCGATCGTCTTGATCAGGCCCTCGACCGTGACGCGCAGCTTCGCCTGCTCACGGTGGCGGAGCATGATGACCGGCAGTTCGTTGTCCGTCTGGGTGGCCAGCCAGGCCAGGGCGTCGGCGTCCGTGGTGTAACCGGTCTTGGTCTTCTTCGTTCTGGGCAGCGCCAGTTCACCGAAGAGGACCTCCTGGAGCTGCTTGGGCGAGCCCAGGTTGAACTCGTGCCCGGCCGCCGCGTGCGCCTCCTTCACGGCCTGCTGTACGGCGCCCGCGAACATCTGCTCCATGGCCTCCAGATGGGCCCGGTCGGCGGCGATGCCGGACCGCTCCATCCGGGCCAGCAGGGCGGAGGTGGGCAGCTCCATGTCCCGCAACAGGTCGGCCGCGCCGACCTCCTGGAGGCGGGCCTCGAATGCCTGGCCGAGGTCGAGAACGGCGCGGGCCTGGATCATCAGGGACTCTGCCGCGCTGTCGTCTTCGACCCCGAAGGCGAGCTGGCCGTCGGCCGCCGCGGCGGGGCCCAGCTCGCGGCCGAGGTACTCCAGTGACAGTGCGTCGAGGTCGAAGGAGCGGCGGCCGGGCTTGACCAGGTAGGCGGCGAGCGCGGTGTCCATGGTGACGCCGTCGACGCGCCAGCCGTGCTCGGCGAGGACACGCATGGCGCCCTTGGCGTTGTGCAGGATCTTGGGCTTGCCGGGGTCGGCCAGCCAGGCCGCGAACGCGTTCTCGTCGGCCTCGTCCAGCTCGGACGGGTCGAACCAGGCGGCCGGTCCCCCGGCCGCGGCGAGCGCGATCTCGGCGACCGAGCCGGTGCCCAGCGCCCAGGCGTCGACCGTGACCATGCCGAGGGGCCCGCTGCCGTGCCCGGCGATCCAGCCGGACAGTTCGCCGGTGCCGAGCACCGTGCCGTCGATCTCCACACCGTCCGCACTGACCGGCGAGCTGACGGCCTCCTCGGCACCGGGGTCGACGGCGAGGAGCCGCTCGCGCAGGGACGGGTTCCTGATCTCCAGGGTGTCGAGGACCAGCGCGACGGCCTTGCGGTCGTAGGCTGCGCGCTCGAGGTCGGCGACCGTCCGGGGCAGCTCCACGGCGCGCACCAGCTCGGTCAGACGGCGGTTGAGCTTGACCGACTCCAGATGGTCGCGCAGATTCTGGCCGGCCTTGCCCTTGACCTCGTCGACCCGCTCGACCAGCTCCGCGAACGAGCCGAACTGGTTGATCCATTTCGCGGCGGTCTTCTCGCCGACGCCGGGGATGCCCGGCAGGTTGTCGGACGGGTCGCCGCGCAGAGCCGCGAAGTCGGGGTACTGCGCCGGGGTCAGCCCGTACTTCTCGAGGACCTTCTCCGGGGTGAACCGGGTCAGCTCCGAGACGCCCTTCGTCGGGTACAGCACCGTGGTGTGCTCGGTGACCAGCTGGAAGGAGTCGCGGTCGCCGGTGACGATGAGCACCTCGAAGCCCTCGGCCTCGGCCCGGGTGGCGAGGGTGGCGATGATGTCGTCCGCCTCGTACCCCTCGACGGCGAAGCGCTCGGCGTGCATGGCGTCGAGCAGCTCGCCGATCAGCTCGACCTGGCCCTTGAACTCGTCCGGCGCCTTGGAGCGGTTCGCCTTGTACTCGGTGAACTCCTGGGAGCGCCAGGTCTTGCGGGAGACGTCGAAGGCGACCGCGAAGTGGGTGGGCGCCTCGTCGCGCAGTGTGTTGGCCAGCATCGACGCGAAGCCGTAGATCGCGTTCGTCGGCTGTCCCTGCGCGGTGGTGAAGTTCTCCGCGGGCAGCGCGTAGAACGCGCGATAGGCCAGCGAGTGCCCGTCCATGAGCATCAGCCGCGGGCGGCTGCCGCCGGAGGTCTTGTCGGTCGTCTTCGGTGCTGTCTCTGCCACGTCCCCGATCCTGCCACGCCCCACTGACACTCGGGGCCCGCGACCGCCCGGGCCCTTCGCTCCCCGGCCTCGGGCCCCTGCTCCGCCGCCCCCTGCCCGGCCGGATCCCCGCCCCGGCACCGCCTCCGCCTCCGCCTCCGCCTCCAGTACGTCCTCGGCACCCCGGCCCCCGGACGCCCGGCCCTCGCGATCAGAGCCGGCCGAGCGGAACCCTCCGTCGCGCCTGCGCCGCCGCACACCCGCCTCCCGCCGCCGTCACCGCCCCGTGCGAGGATCGGAGAAGGACCCGGACCTCACCACCTGCCAGTGAAGGAGAGCCCGAGATGGCGACGAAGCCCCCCAAGGCTGATCCGGTTCAGGACGCGCCGGACGTCTCCGCACCCCCGCACACGGCGGCGGGGCTGTCGGCCGTCGGGCACACCCTGCGTGCCGCCACGCAGCAGATGGGCGTGAAGCGCACGGCACTGACCCTGCTGCACGTCAACCAGAAGAACGGCTTCGACTGCCCGGGCTGCGCCTGGCCGGATCCGGACCACCGGCACACCGTGGAGTTCTGCGAGAACGGCGCGAAGGCCGTCGCCGAGGAGGCCACCCTGCGCCGGGTCACCCCGGAGTTCTTCGCCGCGCACTCCGTCGCAGATCTGGCCGGCCGGAGCGGCTACTGGCTGGGGCAGCAGGGGCGGCTGACGCATCCCGTGTATCTGCCCGAGGGCGGGGAGCACTACGAACCGGTCAGCTGGGAGCGCGCGTTCGACATCGTCGCCGAGGAGCTCCAGCGGCTCGGCTCGCCCGACGAGGCCGTCTTCTACACCTCCGGGCGCACCAGCAACGAGGCGGCGTTCCTCTACCAGCTGTTCGCCCGGGAGCTGGGCACCAACAATCTGCCGGACTGCTCGAACATGTGCCACGAGTCGTCCGGTTCGGCCCTGTCGGAGACGATCGGCGTCGGCAAGGGCAGCGTTCTGCTGGAGGACCTCTACCAGGCCGATCTGATCATCATCGCAGGGCAGAACCCGGGGACGAACCATCCGCGGATGCTCGCCGCCCTGGAGAAGGCGAAGGCGGGCGGCGCACGGATCATCAACGTCAACCCGCTGCCCGAGGCCGGCCTGGAGCATTTCAAGAACCCGCAGACGCCCAAGGGCCTCACCGTCGGCACACCCCTGACGGACTTGTTCCTCCAGATCCGCATCGGCGGCGACCAGGCGCTCTTCCGCCTGCTCAACAAGCTGGTCCTGGAGACTGAGGGCGCGGTCGACGAGGCGTTCGTGCGGGACCACACGCACGGGTACGAGGAGTTCGCCGCGGCCGCGCGGGCCGCCGACTGGGACGACACGCTGGCGGCGACGGGCCTCACGCGCGCGGAGATCGAGAAAGCGCTCGGCATGGTGCTCGCCTCGAAGCGCACCATCGTCTGCTGGGCGATGGGCCTGACCCAGCACAAGCACTCCGTGGCGACCATCCGGGAAATCGTCAACTTCCTTCTGCTGCGCGGCGCCATCGGCCGCCCGGGCGCCGGCGTGTGCCCGGTGCGCGGCCACTCCAATGTGCAGGGCGACCGCACGATGGGCATCTTCGAGCGGCCCGCCAAGGCGTTCCTGGACGCCCTGGAGAAGGAGTTCGGCTTCGCGCCGCCGCGCGAGCACGGTTACGACGTCGTACGGGCCATCCGCGCGATGCGCGACGGGAAGGCGAAGGTCTTCTTCGCCATGGGCGGCAACTTCGTGTCGGCGTCGCCCGACACGGACGTCACCGAGGCGGCGATGCGCCGGGCGCGGCTGACGGTGCACGTGTCGACGAAGCTCAACCGCTCGCATGCCGTCACCGGCGCGCGTGCGCTCATCCTGCCCACCCTGGGCCGCACCGAACGTGACCTCCAGGGCAGCGGCGAGCAGTTCGTGACCGTCGAGGACTCCATGGGCATCGTGCACGCCTCACGCGGCCGTCTGGAGCCCGCGAGCACGCACCTGCTGTCCGAACCGGCCATCGTGTGCCGCCTCGCCCGGTGTGTCCTGGGCGAGGACAGCACGGTGCCGTGGGAGGAGTTCGAGAAGGACTACGCCGCGATCCGTGACCGCATCGCGCGCGTGGTGCCCGGTTTCCAGGACTTCAACGCGCGCGTGGCGCACCCCGGCGGTTTCGCCCTGCCGCACGCCCCGCGCGACGAGCGCCGTTTCCCGACGGCCACCGGCAAGGCCAACTTCACGGCTGCGCCGGTCGAGTACCCCCAGGTGCCGGAAGGACGGCTGCTGCTCCAGACGATCCGTTCGCACGACCAGTACAACACCACGGTCTACGGCCTCGACGACCGCTACCGGGGCATCCGCAACGGCCGCCGGGTGGTGCTGGTGAACCCCGGGGACGCGCGTCGGCTCGGGGTGGCCGACGGGTCGTACGTCGATCTGGTGGGCGAGTGGAAGGACGGCGTGGAGCGGCGGGCGCCCGGTTTCCGTGTCGTGCACTACCCGACGGCACGGGGCTGCGCGGCGGCGTACTACCCGGAGACCAATGTGCTGGTGCCGCTGGACGCCACCGCAGACACCAGCAACACACCTGCCAGCAAGTCCGTCGTGGTGCGTCTGGAACAATCGGGCACCGACTGAGCGTTTGCTCAGTGACAGCCGGAACGGCGGGGAACTACGAACGGAGCAGGACGGCATGGGTGAGCAGCAGCAGGTGACGTTCCCTCAAGAGGTCGTCGACGAGTACGCGGAACTGGGCGTCGACCTGCCCGCCCTGTTCTCGGCCGGACATCTCGGCAGCCGGATGGGCGTCCAGATCGTGGAGGCGTCCGCCGAGCGTGTCGTCGGCACGATGCCGGTGGAGGGCAACACCCAGCCGTACGGGCTGCTGCACGGCGGCGCCTCCGCGGTCCTCGCCGAGACGCTCGGCTCGGTGGGCTCGATGCTGCACGGCGGCAGCCGGAAGATCGCCGTCGGTGTGGACCTGAACTGCACGCACCACCGCGGGGTGCGCTCCGGCCTGGTCACGGGCGTGGCCACCCCCGTCCACCGGGGGCGGTCCACGGCGACGTACGAGATCGTGATCAGCGACGAGGCCGGCAGACGGGTCTGCACCGCCCGCCTGACGTGCCTGCTGCGGGACATGACGGCGGAGGACTGAGCCCTCCGCTGGAAGTGCCGCAATGAGGCGTCAAGGCGCCGCCGTCGCCGACCAGTTGTTCCGGTACCGGTCCGCAGGGCCGTGCGGACCGGTACCGTGACGGCACCCCCAGCGGAGGTCCGTGGCAGTGAGCGGCACAGGTCCTGTGGAGCCGGGCGAGGGCACGCGCGCGTGGGACGTCCAGGACGTGGCGGCCGCCCGGCCGTCGGAACGAGCCCGGGGCCGTATGGGGCCGTTGTACGCCCGCCACCGGCGCGCCGTCCTGGCCGTGTCCGCGGCGGCCGCCCTGCTCACGGCCGGCGGGTACCTCTGTGCAACCCGCCCGAAGCCGCCGGCGCCGCCCGAAGCGCCGTACCCCGCCCAGGCGGTGGAGGTCGGGTTCCTCTCGGAGCGGGCCGTACCGCCGGGCTCCCCGCCCCGCAGTTTCAGCTTCGCGGTGCTGCTCAGCGTGCACTCCGGACCGCCCGTCACCGTGACCCGGGTGACACAGCCCTACGCCGGACTGTCCCTGGTCACGGAGCCGCGCGCGCCGTTCAGAACAAAGGCGGGCGCTTCGCGCAAGATCACGATAACCATGCACGTGACCGAATGCCGAAGTGTGCCAAGGAACGCCGGACTGCCTTTCCTGGATGTAACTCTTCGTAATACGCGCGCAATGCAAGTACAGAGTTTCATCCTCGGTCCCCGTTACGCGCAGCACCTCTCAGAAGCGATCGAAGTCGCTTGCGGCAGCTCTTCCACGTAACCACCAAAACCATCGAGACACCTGAACGAACCTCGATGGGTCCTGCGATTTCTCAGCATGTGGACAGGGCGAATCGGCCTGAATTCCGCTGTTCCCCCCACCGTGTACCGCTCTGCATTACCCCGTGTCATAACAAGAGCGTCACAGCATTCGCCAGCCCCTCCTCCATGTTCGCCCCTCGCGCTTAGAGTCACGGCCAGTCACCGCCCTCCGGAATGCAACTCGGCCCAGGGCGCGACTCGGCCGTTTCCAGGGGGATACGGCTGTGTCAGGGAAAGGACTGATCGTGCGTCAACGTTCGCTCATCGCCATCACCGCCGCGCTGGCTGCGGGAGCACTCACCCTCACTGCCTGCGGCTCGCGTGGCAGCGGCGACAAGGGTTCGGACTCCGGCAGCGGTGGCACCACCGTCGTCATCGGTGTCGACGCCCCGCTGACCGGCGACCTGTCCGCACTCGGCCTCGGCATCAAGAACTCCGCCGACCTCGCCGCCAAACAGGCCAACAAGAAGAGCTACGTCAAGGGTGTCACCTTCAAGATCGAGGCCCTGGACGACCAGGCGCAGCCCTCCTCGGGCCAGACGAACGCCACCAAGTTCGTCAGCGAGAAGGACGTCCTCGGCGTGGTCGGCCCGCTGAACTCCGGCGTCGCGCAGTCGATGCAGAAGGTGTTCGACGACGCGAAGCTGGTCGAGGTCTCCCCGGCCAACACCAGCCCGGACCTGACCCAGGGCGCCAACTGGCAGACGTCGAAGAAGCGGCAGTACAACTCGTACTTCCGTACCGCGACCACGGACGCCATCCAGGGACCCTTCGCCGCGCAGTACGTCTACAACAAGGCGAAGAAGACCAAGGTCTTCGTGATCGACGACAAGAAGACCTACGGCGCCGGCCTGGCCGCCACCTTCACGGCCGAGTTCAAGAAACTCGGCGGCAAGGTGGCCGGCACCGAGCACATCAACCCCGACACCAAGGACTTCTCCGCGGTCGCGACCAAGGTCAAGAACTCGGGTGCCGACGTGGTCTACTACGGCGGCGAATACCCGCAGGCCGGCCCGCTGAGCAAGCAGATCAAGGCAGCCGGCGCTAAGATCCCGCTGATCGGCGGTGACGGCATCTATGCCGCCGACTTCATCAAGCTCGCGGGCACCTCGGGCACCGGTGATCTCGCCACTTCGGTCGGCGCGCCCGTCGAGACCCTGGCCTCCGCCAAGGAATTCGTCACGAACTACAAGGCCGGCGGATACGCCGAGGTGTACGGCGCCTACGGCGGTTACTCCTACGACTCGGCCTGGGCGATCATCGAGGCCGTGAAGAAGGTCGTCGACGACAACGGCGGAAAGCTTCCCTCCGACGCCCGCGCGAAGATCACCGCGGCGGTGCAGAACGTCTCCTTCGACGGCGTGACCGGCAAGGTCTCCTTCGACGAGTTCGGCGACGCCACCAACAAGCAGCTCACCGTCTACTCGGTCGAGAGCGGCGCCTGGAAGGCCGTGGAGTCCGGTACCTACAGCGGCGGGTGATCCACACCCCCACTCCCGAGCCGCGCGGGGCGCTGTTCCACTGGCGCCCCGCGCGGACCCGCATCCGGCCCCATCCGTCGCACTTTCCGACCCCTCTCGGAGGACATGCGGTGAACGAACTGCCGCAGCAGCTGGTCAACGGCCTGCTACTTGGATCCATGTACGGCCTGGTCGCCATCGGCTACACGATGGTCTATGGCATCGTCCAGCTCATCAATTTCGCCCACGGCGAGATCTTCATGACCGGCGCGTTCGGCGCGCTCACGGTCTACGTGTACATCCTTCCCGACGGCACCTCCATGTGGGTGGCCCTGCCGCTGATGCTCGTCGGCGCCATCTTCGTCGCCGTCACCATCGCCGTCGGAGCGGAACGGTTCGCCTACCGCCCCCTGCGTACCGCGCCCCGCCTTGCGCCCCTGATCACCGCCATCGGTCTCTCCCTCGCCCTTCAGCAGGCCGTCTGGGCCTGGTACCCGGAGGCGAAGTCCGCCCGCACCTTCCCGAGCATCCCGGGCGGCCCCTTCGACATCGGCAACGTCACCATCCAGACCGGTGACATCTTCCTGCTGGTCGCGGCCCCGGCCAGCATGGCGTTCCTCGCCTACTTCGTGATGCGCACCCGTACCGGACGCGGTATGCAGGCCACCGCCCAGGACCCGGACACCGCGAAGCTGATGGGCATCAACACCGACCGGATCATCGTCATCGCGTTCGCCCTCGGTGCCACCTTCGCCGCCGTGGGCTCGGTCGCCTACGGCCTGAAGTACGGTCAGATCGACTTCCGCATGGGCTTCATCCTCGGTCTGAAGGCGTTCACCGCGGCCGTCCTCGGCGGTATCGGCAACATCTACGGCGCGATGCTCGGCGGTGTCGTCCTCGGTGTCGCCGAGGCGCTGTCGACGGCCTACATCGCGGACATCCCGGGCATGGACAAGTTCGGCAGCCAGTCGTGGGCAGACGTCTGGGCGTTCGTACTTCTCATCCTCGTGCTGCTGTTCAGGCCCCAGGGTCTGCTCGGCGAGCGCGTCGCGGACAGGGCGTGACAACGATGACCACACAGACCGCAGCACCCACCCCCAGCGCGCCCCCGGCCGCCCCGTCCGGACTCGTCGGCCTCCCCGTCCCGCTCGGCAGGGCTCTCGCCACCGGCGGCGGCGTCCTCACGGTCATCTCCACGTTCCTCGCCTGGACATGGACCTCGGCCTTCCCCGGCGACCTCACCGTCTACGGCTACCCGGGCGGCCTCCAGGTCCTGGTCCTGATCGGCGGCATCCTCACCACCCTCTTCGGCATCGCCTCCTACGGGGTGAGGGGCCTCGCCTGGCTGGTGCCCGGGAGCGCCGACAGCGCCCTGAAGCTGGCCGCGCTCGGTACCTTCGCCACCGCCTGGTACACCGTGATCGCCATCAGCGTGAAGCTCGGCGGGCTGGTGAACCTGGAGCCCGGCGGCTACTTCGTCGCCGTCGCCACGCTAGCCGCTCTCATCGGCGCGCTGGCCCTGCCGTACGAGCGCCCTGAGCCCGAACCGGCCGATCCGGACGACACCGGCTGGGAGCTGTTCCGCCACAACACCCGGCACCACGTGAACGTCTTCAAGGCCGCCTTCTCCGCCAAGCCCCTGGCACCGGCGCCGGCGCTGCCCGCCTGGGCCGACATCCTGGTGATCGCCGCGGCCATGGCCGCCGGTCTGATCGTGTTCACCTACGGCATCGGCACCGAGTACGACCAGCTGTTCATCGGCTTCCTCATCACCGCGGGCTTCGGATTCGCCTCCCTCTTCAGGGCCGGGCTCGTGGCCCGGGTCTCGGCGATCACCGCGCGCCACCGCAACATCACCATGACCGGCGCCTTCCTCGCCGCCGCGGCCTTCCCGTTCACCCAGTCCGACGACCAGTACGCGACGATCGGCGTCTACATCCTGATCTTCGCCACCGTCGCCCTCGGCCTGAACATCGTCGTCGGCCTCGCCGGTCTCCTGGACCTCGGCTACGTCGCCTTCCTCGGCGTCGGCGCCTACACCGCCGCCCTGGTCTCCGGCTCGCCCTCCTCCCCGCTGCACGTGCAGTGGCCGTTCTGGGCCGCGGCGCTGGCGGGAGCGGCCGTCGCCATGGTCTTCGGCGTCCTCATCGGCGCCCCGACCCTGCGACTGCGCGGCGACTACCTGGCCATCGTGACGCTCGGCTTCGGTGAGATCTTCCGCATCACCGTCCTCAACATGGACGGCACCTCGGGCCCCGACGTCACCAACGGCTCCAACGGCATCTCGTCCATCCCGGACGTGAACATGCTCGGCTTCGACTTCGGCAAGGCGCACACCCTGCTCGGCACCACCGTCGGCCGGTTCGCGAACTACTTCCTGCTGATGCTGGTCATCACGCTCATCGTCGTCGTGGTCTTCCAGCGCAGCGCCGACTCCCGCATCGGCCGCGCCTGGATCGCCATCCGCGAGGACGAGACCGCCGCGCTCGCCATGGGCATCAACGGCTTCCGCGTCAAGCTCATCGCCTTCGCGCTGGGCGCCTCCCTGGCGGGCCTCGCCGGTTCCGTCCAGGCGCACGTCACCTACACGGTGACCCCGGAGCAGTACCAGTTCGCCCATGTCGTCCCGCCCAACTCGGCGTTCCTGCTGGCCGCGGTCGTCCTCGGCGGCATGGGCACCATCTCCGGGCCGCTGGTCGGCGCCGCCCTGCTGTATCTGATCCCGGCCAAGCTCCAGTTCCTGGGCGACTACCAGCTCTTCGCCTTCGGCGTCACGCTCGTGCTGCTGATGCGCTTCCGTCCCGAGGGCCTCATCCCCAACCGGCGCCGCCAGCTCGAGTTCCACGAAGAGACCGAAGCGCCCGCCGTACTCGTCAAGGCAGGGGCCTGACCACGATGACCACCGACACCATCCCCCAGGACGCCGCACCCGGCGCCTCCGCGCCCGGCGAGACCGTCCTCGACGCCCGCGGCGTCACCATGCGCTTCGGCGGTCTGACGGCCGTGCGGAACGTCGACCTGACCGTCAACAGCGGTGAGATCGTCGGCCTGATCGGCCCCAACGGCGCGGGCAAGACGACCTTCTTCAACTGCCTCACCGGCCTCTACGTCCCCACCGAGGGCGAGGTCCGCTACAAGGGCGACGTCCTCCCTGCGAAGTCGTTCAAGGTCACAGCCGCCGGCATCGCCCGCACCTTCCAGAACATCCGTCTGTTCGCCAACATGACGGTCCTGGAGAACGTGCTCGTCGGGCGCCACACCCGCACCAAGGAGGGCCTCTGGTCGGCCCTGCTGCGCGGCCCGGGCTTCCACCGCGCGGAGGCGGCCTCCCGCGCCCGCGCCATGGAGCTGCTGGAGTTCGTCGGACTGGGTGCAAAGGCCGAGCATCTCGCCCGCAATCTCCCCTACGGCGAGCAGCGCAAGCTGGAGATCGCCCGCGCGCTGGCCAGCGAACCGGGCCTGCTGCTCCTGGACGAGCCGACCGCCGGCATGAACCCGCAGGAGACCAGGGCCACCGAGGAGCTGGTCTTCGCGATCCGCGACCAGGGCATCGCGGTCCTCGTCATCGAGCACGACATGCGCTTCATCTTCAACCTCTGCGACCGCGTCGCCGTCCTGGTGCAGGGCGAGAAGCTCGTCGAGGGCGACAGCGCGACCGTGCAGGGCGACGAGCGGGTCGTCGCCGCGTACCTCGGCGAACCCTTCGAGAACGCTCCCGGCGACGAGGAGGCGGCCGAGGTAGAAGCGGCCGAGGCGCACGCCGGGCCCCCGCGGGCCGAGACCACGACGGACGCCGTGCCCGGCAAGGAGAACGACCGATGACCGCACTGCTCGAAGTCGAGGACCTCCGGGTCGCCTACGGCAAGATCGAGGCCGTCAAGGGCATCTCGTTCACGGTCGAGGCGGGCGAGGTCGTCACCCTGATCGGCACCAACGGGGCCGGCAAGACGACCACCCTGCGCACCCTCTCCGGGCTGCTGAAGCCGGTGGGCGGGCAGATCAGGTTCAACGGCAGGTCGCTGAAGAAGGTCCCGGCCCACCAAGTGGTCTCGCTGGGCCTCGCCCACTCCCCCGAGGGGCGGCACATCTTCCCGCGCATGACCATCGAGGACAATCTGCGTCTCGGCGCGTTCCTGCGCGGCGACCGGCCGGGCATCGAGAAGGACATCCAGCGCGCCTACAACCTCTTCCCCATCCTGGGCGAGCGGCGCAGGCAGGCTGCGGGCACCCTGTCGGGCGGCGAGCAGCAGATGCTGGCCATGGGGCGGGCGCTGATGTCCCAGCCGAAGCTGCTGATGCTGGACGAGCCGTCCATGGGTCTGTCGCCGATCATGATGCAGAAGATCATGTCGACGATCGCCGAGTTGAAGTCCCAGGGCACGACGATCCTCCTCGTCGAGCAGAACGCCCAGGCGGCGCTCTCGCTCGCCGACCACGGGCATGTCATGGAGGTCGGCAGCATCGTCCTGTCGGGCAGCGGCCAGGACCTGCTGCACGACGAGTCGGTGCGCAAGGCCTACCTCGGCGAGGACTGACACCTCCGTCGGCGGCCCGCCCGCCCGCACAGCCCGAGGCCCGCGCCCCTTTCTCCGGGGGCGCGGGCCTCGTGGCACGTCGGGGCGCTGTCAGCCCTTGTCGGCCTTCGCGGCCTTGGCGGCCTTCTTCTCGTTGCTGTCCTGGATCACGGCCTCGGCGACCTGCTGCATCGACATGCGGCGGTCCATGGAGGTCTTCTGGATCCACCGGAAGGCGGCCGGTTCCGTCAGCCCGTACTCCGTCTGGAGGACGGACTTCGCGCGGTCGACAAGCTTGCGGGTCTCCAGCCGCTGGGAGAGGTCGGCGACCTCCTGTTCCAGCTGCTTGAGCTCGGTGAACCGGGACACCGCCATCTCGATGGCCGGGACGACGTCGCTCTTGCTGAAGGGCTTCACCAGATACGCCATGGCACCGGCGTCCCTGGCCCGCTCGACGAGGTCGCGCTGCGAGAACGCGGTCAGCATCAGCACGGGGGCGATACGCTCGCCGGCGATCTTCTCGGCGGCGGAGATGCCGTCGAGCTTGGGCATCTTCACATCCAGGATGACCAGGTCCGGCTTGTGCTCACGGGCCAGCTCGACCGCCTGCTCACCGTCACCGGCCTCGCCGACGACCGAGTAGCCCTCTTCCTCCAGCATCTCTTTGAGATCGAGCCGGATCAGGGCCTCGTCCTCGGCGATGACGACACGGGTCGTCAGCGGAGGCACGTGCGACTTCTCGTCGTTCGGCTCGTCTGCGGGCTGAGTGGACTCGGGGGCGGTCACGGGGGGCTCCTTGGTGCGAGCAGGCCGGATTGTGCGCTAATGCAGCCTACCTAGAGGCGGGGGCATGTGGTGACCCGGTATGCTTCCGGAGGCCAGTCCTGCCGGGTTGGTGGAATGGCATACACGGATGTCTCAAACACATCTGCCTGAGAGGGCTTGCGGGTTCGAATCCCGCACCCGGCACTTCACCACGGAGGATCACCAGCCTGTGATCCTCCGTTTTTCCGTCCGTCGTGGCGATCGTTTCCGTACGGCGTGACATCGGTCCGCACGGCGTGACATCGGAAATGACACCGGGAACGCTGCCACGCCGTACGGCCTGGGCGGCTCGGCCGCACCCCGTCAGCTCAGGCAGTCGTCCTCGCCCACATGGTGGACCCGGACCAGGTTGGTGGTGCCGGGGCCGCCGGGAGGGGAGCCTGCTGTGATGATCACCGTGTCGCCCCGCTGGCAGCGGCCGTACTTCAGGAGCAGTTCGTCCACCTGGTCGACCATGGCGTCCGTGGAGTCGACGCGGGGGCCGAGGAAGGTCTCCACACCCCAGGTCAGGCTCAGCTGGGAGCGGGTCGCGGGCTCCGCGGTGAAGGCCAGCACCGGGATCGGGGAGCGGTAGCGGGAGAGGCGGCGGGCGGTGTCGCCCGACTGGGTGAAAGCGACCAGGAACCTCGCACCGAGGAAGTCCCCCAGTTCGGCGGCGGCCCGGGCCACCGAGCCGCCCTGGGTACGGGGCTTGCTGCTCTCCGTGAGCGGCGCGAGGCCCATGGCCAGCAGGTCCTCCTCGGCTGCCGCCACGATGCGGGCCATGGTGCGCACTGTCTCGATCGCGTACTTGCCGACGCTGGTCTCGCCGGACAGCATCACCGCGTCCGTGCCGTCGATGACCGCGTTGGCGACGTCGGAGGCCTCCGCGCGCGTCGGCCGCGAGTTGTCGATCATCGAGTCGAGCATCTGGGTGGCGACGATGACCGGCTTGGCGTTGCGCTTGGCGAGCTTGATCGCGCGCTTCTGGACGATCGGGACCTGTTCGAGGGGCATCTCGACGCCCAGGTCGCCGCGCGCGACCATGATGCCGTCGAAGGCGGCAACGATGTCGTCGATCGCCTCGACCGCCTGCGGCTTCTCCACCTTGGCGATCACGGGGACACGGCGGCCCTCCTCGTCCATGATCCGGTGGACGTCCTGGACGTCGCGGCCGCTGCGTACGAACGACAGCGCGACGACGTCGAAGCCCGTGCGCAGCGCCCAGCGCAGGTCCGCCTCGTCCTTCTTGGAGAGGGCGGGGACCGACACGGCGACGCCGGGCAGGTTGAGGCCCTTGTGGTCGGAGATCACGCCGCCCTCGACGACCGCGGTGCGCACCCGGGGGCCGTCGACGGAGGCGACTTCGAGGCAGACCTTGCCGTCGTCGACGAGGATGCGCTCGCCGGGGGTGACATCGGCGGCGAGGCCGGCGTAGGTGGTGCCGCAGATGTCGCGGTCGCCCTCGACGCCCTCCTCGACGGTGATGGTGAAGGTGTCCCCGCGTTCGAGGAGTACAGGGCCTTCGGAGAAGCGGCCGAGGCGGATCTTCGGGCCCTGGAGGTCGGCGAGGCAGCCGACGCTGCGGCCACTCTCGTCGGCGGCCTTGCGTACGCGCTGGTAGCGGTCCTCGTGCTCGGCGTAGCCGCCGTGGCTGAGGTTGAATCGGGCCACGTCCATACCTGCTTCGACCAAATCCTTGATCTGGTCGTATGTTTCGGTGGCTGGGCCCAGGGTACAAACAATCTTTGCTCGGCGCATGGTTCGAGACTATGCCCTTACCAACGGGTAAGGGCTCGACCTCACGTGACTGCCCAACAACCTTTGCATGAAAGGTTATTGACAACCGCCGAACGGTGCGGCAGGGCGCTCCGATGAGCATACGGATCACGCCGTGCGGTCAGGTCACAGCTGCGGCGGCAGCATCGTGAAGCGGGCGTTGACCTGTGCGTGGACGTGCTGGCGCTCGGGTTCGAGGTCGAGAGGCGTGGCCACCTCGCTCGCGCCGCCCGGGGCCGCCATGGCGCGCATACGGCCGGTGGCGCGGCCGTAGATCTCGGGGCTCTCCGCGCCGGTGTCGGCGAGTTCGACGAGCGCGGCGAGCGAGGTGCCGAGCGCCTCGGCGTATTCGCGGGCCCGCTGGACCGCCTCCCGTACGGCCTGCTGGCGTGCCTGGCGGTGGACGGGTGAGTCGGGGCGCAGGGCCCACCAGGGGCCGTCGACGCGGGTGAGTTCCAAGTCGGCGAGCCGGGTGGTGAGTTCGCCGAGTGCGGTGAAGTCGGCGAGTTCGGCGGTGAGACGGACGGCGCCGTGATAGGTGCGCACGCGTTCGCCGCGGCCGCGGGTGGTGAGTTCGGGTGTGAGGGAGAAGTGGCCGGTCTCCAGGCGCTCCACGGCGTCACCGTAGGACTTGACCAGGTCGAGGACGGCCGTGTTGCGGCGGGTGAGGTCCTCCAGGGCGGAGCGCCTGTCCTTGCCGCGGGCGGCGACGGTGATGCCGATCCTGGCAATCTCCGGGTCGACCTCGAGGTGCGCCTCCCCGCGGACGGCGATACGGGGAGCGTCGGGGGTGCCGTACGGCGTGGCGGCGGGCCGGGACTCCCCGGCGGGGATGGTCATACGTACCACTCTGTCACGCCTTGGCTGCTTACGGAGCATCAATTGTGCTTCCAGGTCACCCAATCGCAACCTTCCGGACCTGTTGCTGTCGGTCATGAGCGGGTCAGAATCTACGCGCGTCATCGACCGTTCACGCACCACTTCCTCACCAGGAGGACGAGACATGCCACTCAACCGCCGGAAGTTCATCAAGAAGTCCGCCGTGACCGGGGCGGGGGTGGCCCTGGCGGGGACGGCGGCGGCTCCGGCGGCGCAGGCCGCGGAGACCACGTCGGCGCACAAGCGGCCGGCGAAGCGGTACTCGCTCACCGTCATGGGCACGACCGACCTGCACGGGCACGTGTTCAACTGGGACTACTTCAAGGACGCGGAGTACGCCGACAAGGCCGGCAACGCGCAGGGCCTGGCCCGGATCTCGACGCTGGTGAACCAGGTCCGCGAGGAGAAGGGCCGCTGCAACACGCTGCTGCTGGACGCGGGTGACACGATCCAGGGCACCCCGCTGACGTACTACTACGCGAAGGTCGACCCGATCACCGCCAAGGGCGGGCCGGTGCATCCGATGGCGCAGGCGATGAACGCCATCGGCTACGACGCGGCGGCGCTCGGCAACCACGAGTTCAACTACGGCATCGAGACGCTGCGGAAGTTCGAGTCGCAGCTCCGTTTCCCGCTGCTCGGCGCGAACGCGGTGGACGCGAAGACGCTGCGGCCGGCGTTCCCGCCGTACTTCATCAAGAAGTTCCATGTGCCGGGTGCGCCGCCGGTGAAGGTGGCCGTGCTGGGTCTGACGAACCCGGGCATCGCGATCTGGGACAAGGCGTACGTCCAGGGGAAGCTGGCGTTCCCCGGTCTGGAGGAGCAGGCCGCGAAGTGGGTGCCGAAGCTGCGGTCGATGGGCGCGGACGTGGTCGTCGTGTCGGCGCACTCGGGCTCGTCGGGCACCTCGTCCTACGGTGACCAGCTCCCGTACGTCGAGAACGCGGCGGCGAATGTGGCGAAGCAGGTGCCCGGCATCGACGCGATTCTCGTCGGTCACGCGCATCTGGAGATCCCGGAACTCAAGGTCACCAACGACAAGACCGGCAAGACGGTCGTGCTGTCCGAACCGCTGTGCTACGCCGAGCGGCTGACGCTGTTCGACATCGAGCTGGTGCTGGAGAAGGGCAGGTGGACGGTGGAGTCGGTGTCCGCCTCGCTGCGCGACAGCAAGACGGTTGCCGACGACCCGGAGATCACCAAGCTGCTGACGGACGAGCACGCGAAGGTCGTGGAGTACGTCAATCAGGTCGTGGGCACGGCGACGGTCACCCTGACGACGGTCGAGGCGCGCTACAAGGACGCCCCGATCATCGACCTGATCACCAAGGTGCAGGAGGACGTGGTCAAGGCTGCGCTGGCGGGCACGCAGTACGCCTCGCTGCCGGTGATCGCGCAGGCGTCGCCGTTCTCACGGACGTCGGAGATCCCGGCCGGCAAGGTGACGATCAAGGATCTGTCTGGTCTGTACGTGTACGACAACACGCTGGTCGCGAAGCTGATGACGGGTGCGCAGATCCGTGCGTACCTGGAGTACTCGGCGCAGTACTTCGTACAGACGGCATCCGGCGTGGTGATCGACACGGAGAAGCTGACCAACGCGAACGGCCGCCCGGACTACAACTACGACTATGTGTCGGGCTTCCAGTACGACATCGACATCGCGCAGGCGGCGGGTTCGCGGATCAAGAACCTCACCTACAACGGTGCTGCACTGGACGACTCCCAGCAGTTCGTCCTGGCGGTGAACAACTACCGCGCCAACGGCGGCGGCGCGTTCCCGTATGTCGCGTCGGCGACCGAGCTGTGGTCGGAGTCCACGGAGATCCGCACCCGTATCGCGGAGTGGGTGACCGCGAAGGGTGTTCTGGACCCGAAGGACTTCGCGTCGGTCGACTGGAAGCTGACCCGCGACGGCACGCCGGTGTTCTGATCTCGTCCTCTCCGACAGGTCCTCACCCCTCCTGCGGGGGTGAGGACCCAGAGGGACGGCGATCCTATGCCTGGCGGACTCTCAGGGCGCGTGCCAGATCGTCCAGTTGGTCGGCGAGTCTGCGGCGCAGGGCGGGAATGGGGTCCGCATCGCGGAGGGCCTGCTCACCGAGGCGGAGGGTCTCGGGGTCGACGACGCAGGCCGGGAAGGCCCAGCGGCCCGCGGCCTCCGCGATGGCGGGGCCACGGCGGGCGGCGAGGGCGACCGCGTCCTCGTAGTAGCGCGGGACGTACCCGACGACCAGGTCGGCCTGTTCGGGCTGCCAGAAGCCCTGGGCGGTCGCGGTGAACAGGTAGTTGGACAGGTCGTCGGTGGCGAACATCGCCTCCCACGCGCGCGCCTTGGCGTCCGGGTCGGGCAGTGCGGCACGGCAGCGGGCGGCGCCCTCCTGGCCCGTGGCGCTGGGATCGCGGTCGAGTTCTGCGGCGACGGCGTCCTCGTCGACGGCGCCGAGGACGGCGAGCCGGCCGAGCACCCGCCAGCGCAGTTCGGGGTCGAGCTCGGGGCCGCCGGGCACGGTCCCGTCGGCGAGCCAGGCGGCGATGGTCTCGGGAAGCGCCGCAGCGTCGATGAAGTGGCGTACGGCGATGAGGCGCAGTCCGGGGCTGTCGCCGTCCTCGGTGCGGCGGATGAGGTCGCGGCACAGGGCCCTGAGGGTGGCGAGCGCGGCAGGGCGGTCCTGGGGGTCCAGATACCGGTCGGCGACCTGGGCCGAGGCGAAGGACAGGACGCCCTGGACGACGGCGAGGTCCTTCTCGCGCGGGAGGTGGGCGCGGGCGGCCTCCAGATAGGCACCGGGCGGCAGTTCGCCGTCGCGGACGGCATCCCTGAGCGCATTCCACACGACCGCGCGCGTGAGGGGTTCGGGCAGCCCGGACAGGCCGGTGCGGACGGCGTCGAAGGAGCCGTCGTCGAAGCGGATCTTGGTGTAGGTGAGGTCGTTGTCGTTGAGCAGGAGCAGCGCGGGGCGTTTACCGAGGGGCAGCGGCGCGGTCTGCGGCACGTCGAGGTCGAGGCGGTGGCGCAGGACGAGGCGGCCCTCGTCGAGGTCGTCGTCGTAGAGGCCTACGGCGATGCGGTGCGGGCGGCTTCCGGCGCGCTGCACGGTCAGGGCGCAGGTGCCGTTGTCGCCGGGGGTGATGTGCGGGGTGAGGGTGTCGACACCGGTGGTGCGCAGCCAGGCGTCGGCCCAGGCGTGGACGTCGCGTTCGGTGGCGCCGGAGAGGGAGTCGATGAAGTCGGCGAGGGTGGCGTTGCCGAACCGGTGGTGCGCGAAGTGGGCGTTGATGCCGGCCAGGAAGTCCTTCTCGCCGAGCCAGGCGACGAGCTGGCGCAGTGCGGAGGCGCCCTTGGCGTAGGAGATGCCGTCGAAGTTGAGCAGCGCGGAGGCCGTGTCGTCGACGGCCTCGGGGGCGACGGGGTGGGTGGAGGGGCGCTGGTCGGCGTCGTAGCCCCAGGACTTGCGGGACACGCCGAAGTCGACCCAGGTGTCGGTGTAGCGGGTCGCCTCGATGAGGGTCTGGTAACCCATGTACTCGGCGAAGGACTCGTTGAGCCAGATGTCGTCCCACCACTTGAGGGTGACGAGGTCGCCGAACCACATGTGGGCCATCTCGTGGGCGACGACCATGCCGCGCACCTGGCGCTCGGTGTCGGTGACGGCGGATCGGAAGACGAACTCGTCGCGGAAGGTGACCAGGCCGGGGTTCTCCATGGCGCCCGCGTTGAACTCGGGGACGAACGCCTGGTCGTAGGAGTCGAAGGGGTAGGGCTCCTCGAACTTGTCGTGGTAGCGGTCGAAGCACGCGCGCGTGATGTCGAGGAGTTCGTCGGCGTCGGCGTCGAGGTAGGGGGCGAGGGAGCGGCGGCAGTGCAGTCCGAAGGGCAGGCCGCGGTGTTCGGTGACCACGGAGTGCCAGGGGCCCGCGGCGACGGCGACGAGGTAGGTGGAGATCAGCGGGGTGGGTGCGGCCTTCCAGTGGCCCTCCGCCGTGCGTTCGGTGACGCCGTTGGCGAGGACGGTCCAGTCCTCGGGGGCGGTGACGGTCAGCTCGAAGACGGCCTTGAGGTCGGGCTGGTCGAAGGCGGCGAAGACGCGCTGCACATCGTCCATGAAGAGCTGGGTGTAGACGTAGGTCTCGCCGTCGGTGGGGTCGGTGAAGCGGTGCATGCCCTCGCCGGTGCGGGAGTAGCGCATGGCCGCGTCGACGCGCAGTTCGTGCTCGCCCGCGCCGAGTCCTGCCAGCGGCAGCCGGTTGCCGTCCAGGGTGCCGGGATCGAGGGGCTGTCCGTCGAGGGCGACGGAACGCAGCTCGGCCGGCTTCAGCTCGACGAACGTGTCGGTGTCCGCACGCGCGGTGAACCTGACGACGGTACGGGAGCCGAAGGTCTCGTCCCCGGTCGTCAGATCGAGGTCGATCGTGTACCGGTGTACGTCGAGGAGCTCGGCACGGGTCTGCGCTTCGTCGCGCGTGAGTACGGACATGGACGACATGCTGCCCGATAGCACTGACAAGGCACAGGGGCCGACCGGTACGAGCGCTATGTCCGCTTGTGTGCGGGCGTGGTCCGCCGGGGCCCGGTGATGTCACACCGTCCGGCCGGTCGCCGGTGGTGAGTGGTTTCCCGCGTCATCGGCGATGCGCTCGTGGTGCCGGATGACCTCGGCGATGATGAAGTTGAGGAATTTCTCGGCGAACGCCGGGTCGAGTCTGGCGTTCTCGGCGAGGGAACGCAGCCGCGCGATCTGGCGTGCCTCGCGGGCCGGATCGGCGGGCGGCAGCTGATGCGCGGCCTTGAGGTGGCCGACCTGCTGGGTGCACTTGAAGCGTTCGGCGAGCATATGAACGACGGCGGCGTCGATGTTGTCGATGCTCTCGCGCAGCCTGGCGAGCTCCTGGCGCACGGCCGGGTCGACATGTCCGGGTCCGGTGCCGGTGTTGCTGGTGGTCATGGGGGCCCACCCTATGGGGTGGAGGGCCGGTGGTCCGTCGGCGGGACCGTGCGGGGGGCGGGGTGCGGGCGGGGCTGCGGTTGCTCCATCGGGGTGATCCGGCGGTGCGGGGGAACCGGCCGTCGGCGGCGGCCGTTCCACCATCGACGGGCACGACCGGGCGGACCCGTCGGGAGCCGACCTCACCAGCGAAGGAGGGAACGACCAATGAGAATCCCCTCACCTCCGCATACAGTGGAATCGAGTTCAGGGCGTCTTTGGGGGTACGGGACGTGGCGGACGACGGACCGGTCGTGCACGGCTACCCACATCTGGAGACGGTGCGGGCAGCCGTCACCGCGCTCTACAGACGGCTGTCGTACGACACCATCCAGACCTTCTCGACCAGCGTCGCCCCCGCCGACGTGGCCTTCTGCGACACCGACGACCTGCATCTGGGGGCACAGCGGGTGGCCCGCGAGATCGTCCGGCACCTCCGGCTGCCGGACGCCCGGCTGATCGTCAGCTTCCGCGAGATGACCCATGCGGCGAACGTCGAACTCGCCGCGGGCCCGGAGTACTTCGTGGAGCTGAACGACCGGTTCCGCACGCACCGCAGGGACATCGGCGCGGCCTTGGCCCACGAGGTGATGCATGTCTATCTGCACCGCGCGGACCTCGCCTTTCCGACGACCGCGGAGAACGAGATCCTCACGGACACGGCGACCACGTATCTGGGCGCGGGCTGGCTGCTGCTCGACGCCTACCGGGAGGACTCGGCGTCGTCGCAGAAGCTGGGCTACCTCACGCCGGAAGAGTTCGGGTACGTCCTGGCCAAGCGGTCCCTGGTGTTCGCCGAGGACCCCTCGGTCTGGTTCACCAGCCCGCAGGCGTACACGGCTTTCGAGAAGGGCATGGTCCAGGCCCGCCGTGACGAGCAGCAGCCCCCGCTGACGGCGGCGGGCTGGGCGGGCCGCCGCCGCTACGCCCGCGACCGGCGCCACGCCCAGGACCTGCACCCCTCCCCCGCCGGCCCGCTGTCCGGGGTGCCCTACAGCTTCACCCCCGACAGCCGGGGCCCACTGCGGGTGTCCTTCCCGTGCCCGACCTGCCACCAGCGGATCCGGGTCCCGGTGAAGGGCCGGATGCGGGCACGCTGCGGACTGTGCCGGACGGTGCTGGAGTGCGATACGTAGGCCCTGGGTGGGTGGGGGAACGGGGGCGTATTGGGGCGGGGCGGGGTGGGGCGGTAGGGCATGGGCGGGAGGGAGGGAGGGGAGGGGGGAGGGCCCTCGGACGTAGTGGGTCCGGTCCGGGTGGGACGGGTCGGCCAGGACAGGACGAGTCGGGTCGGTCAGGACGGGACGGGCGGTCAGGCGCCGTAGGCACGGCTCGGGGGTGCTGCCTCGGAGAGGAGTTTCAGTGCCGTCTCCCCCGCCTCCGCCGGGGTGTGGCGGTTGTGTCTGTCGGCGGTGGGGCCGGGATGCCAGCCCTCCATGACGGTGATCCGGCCGCCCTCGGCTTCGAAGACCCGGCCGGTGACTCCGGCGCTGGCGGCGGAGCCGAGCCAGACCACGAGGGGGGAGACGTTCTCCGGGGCCATGGCGTCGAAGCCGGTGTCGGGGGCGGTCATGGTGTCGGCGAAGGTGTGTTCCGTCATACGGGTGCGGGCGGCGGGCGCTACGGCGTTCACTCCGACGCCGTAGCGGGCCAGTTCGGCCGCGGCGACCAGGGTGAGGCCGATGATCCCGGCCTTGGCAGCGCTGTAGTTGGCCTGTCCGACCGAGCCGAGCAGGCCCGCGCCGCTGCTGGTGTTGACCACCCGTGCCACGGGTGTACGGCCGGCCTTGGTCTCGGCCCGCCAGTGTGTGGCGGCGTGTTTCAGGGGCAGGAAGTGGCCTTTGAGGTGGACGCGCATCACGGCGTCCCAGTCGTCCTCGTCGAGGTTGACGAGCATACGGTCGCGCAGGAAGCCGGCGTTGTTGACGAGGGTGTCGAGGCGGCCGTAGGTCTCCAGGGCGGTGCGGATCAGGGACGCGGCGCCGTCGGTCGTGGCGATGTCTCCGCCGTGGGCCACGGCCTCGCCACCCGCGGAGCGGATCTCCGCCACGACCAGGTCGGCGGGGCTGCCCGCGCCGGGATTGCCGTCGAGGCCGACGCCCAGGTCGTTGACGACGACCCGGGCGCCCTCTGCGGCGAACGCGAGGGCGTGGGCGCGTCCGAGGCCGCGTCCGGCGCCGGTGACGGCGACGACGCGGTCCTCGCTGAGTGCGGTCATCTCGTTTCTCCTTGTCTTTGTCGGCCGTGTCAGCCGTGTCAGCCGTCGTCTCTGCCGGCCGTCGCTGCGGTGAGGAACGCGGGCCGCTCGCCGCCACCGTGCACCTGGAGGCTGGCCCCGCTGATGTAGGCGGCGGAGGCGGAGGCGAGGAAGACCGCGGCGGCGCCGATGTCGGAGGGCGCGGCCAGCCGTCCGAGCGGGACGGTGGCGGCGACTGCCGCGATGGCCTCGTCACCGCCGTAGTGGAGGTGGGCGAGTTCGGTGTGGACCATGCCGACGACCAGGGTGTTGACGCGGACCTCCGGCGCCCACTCCACCGCCATGGAGCGGGCCAGGTTCTCCAGTCCCGCCTTGGCCGCACCGTAGGCGGCCGAGCCGGGCGAGGGGCGGGTGGCGCTGACGCTGCCGATCATCACGACGCAGCCCCGGGTGCGCCGCAGTTGCTCGTAGGCGGCGAGGGAGGCCGTGAGCGGGGTGACGAGATTGAGTTCGATCACCCGTGCATGGCGTTCGGCGTCGGCGTCGGCCAGCAGCCGGTGGGGGGTGCCGCCGGCGTTGTTGACGAGGACGTCGAGCCGTGGCAGGGCATCGAAGAAGGCGCGCACAGCGGGCGGGTCACGCAGGTCGAGAGGGGTGAACTCGACGCCACCGAGCGGTACTTCGGGCGGTCTGCGGGCGCAGACGAGGACCCGGGCGCCGGTGGCGGCGAAGGCGCTCGCGATCCCGGCGCCGACGCCGCGGGTGCCTCCGGTGACGACGACGGTTGTGCGGTGGGGCGAGTTGTCCACAGGCTCTCCCGCTCCTCTGCTCCGGCTGCTAGCGTCGAAGACCTCACACCTAACAAATGTTTGGTGGAAAGGCAGCTGAGTGCGAAGGTAGCTGATGCGTCCATGGGTGTCTCCACCTCGTCCCCGCGAAAGGGGATTTCGCTCGTCACGGTCGACTTCCCACCGGTGAACGCGGTGCCGGTGGCCGGCTGGTTCGCGCTGGCCGACGCCGTGCGCTCGGCGGGCCGCGATCCGCAGGTGCGGTGCGTGGTGCTGGGCGCGGAGGGGCGTGGGTTCAACGCGGGTGTGGACATCAAGGAGATACAGACGGGCGGGCAGGGCGCGCTGCTGGGTGCCAACCGGGGCTGCGCGGAGGCGTTCGGGGCTGTGTACGAGTGCGAGGTGCCGGTGGTCGCGGCGGTGCACGGCTTCTGTCTGGGCGGCGGCATAGGCCTGGCCGGGAACGCGGATGTGATCGTGGCGAGCGAGGACGCGGTGTTCGGGCTGCCCGAGCTGGACCGGGGTGCGCTGGGCGCGGCCACCCATCTCGCTCGGCTGGTGCCGCAGCATCTGATGCGGGCGCTGTATTACACCTCGCGCACGGCGAGCGCGGCCGAGCTGCATGCGCACGGCTCGGTGTGGCGGGTGGTGCCGCGGGACCGGCTGCGTACCGCTGCGCTGGAGCTGGCCGGGGAGATCGCCGCGAAGGACGGTGAGCTGATCCGTCTGGCCAAGGCGGCGATCAACGGCATAGACCCGGTCGATGTGCGCCGGAGCTACCGCTTCGAGCAGGGCTTCACCTTCGAGGCGGGGCTGAGCGGGGTGGGTGACCGGGTGCGTGACGCCTTCGGGAGGCAACCGAGGCAGGGGAGGGCCCTTGGGACGGAGGAGGCCCTCGGGACGGCGAGGGAGGGGGTGTAGATGGCGGACAAGACGATGACGGCCGACGAGGCCGTCTCCCGGCTGACCGACGGAATGACCCTCGGCATCGGCGGCTGGGGTTCCCGCCGCAAGCCGATGGCGCTGGTCAGGGCATTGCTCCGGTCTGGGATCGGCGATCTGACCGTGGTCTCGTACGGTGGCCCGGACGTCGGCATGCTGGCTGCCGCGGGCCGGATCCGCAGACTGGTCACGGCCTTCGCCACCCTCGACTCGATCCCCCTCGAACCGCACTACCGGGCGGCGCGCGAGCGGGGGGCGTTCGAGCTGACGGAGGTCGACGAGGCGATGTTCATGTGGGGGCTGCGCGCGGCGGCGAACCGGCTGCCTTTCCTGCCGGTGCGGGCGGGCGTCGGGTCGGATGTGATGCGGGTCAACCCGGACCTGCGGACGGTCGTTTCGCCCTACGAGGACGGGGAGACGTTCGTCGCGATGCCGGCGCTGCGGCTGGACGCGGCCCTGGTCCATGTCAACCGCGCCGACCGGCTGGGCAACGGGCAGTGCCTGGGGCCGGACCCGTACTTCGACGATCTGTTCTGCGCGGCGGCGGACACGGCGTACATGTCGTGCGAGCGGATCGTGGACACGGCCGAGCTGACGAAGGAGGCGGCGCCGCAGAGTCTGCTGATCAAGCGTCATGTGGTGACGGGTGTGGTGGAGGCTCCCAGCGGGGCGCACTTCACGTCCTGCGCACCGGACTACGGGCGGGACGAGGCGTTCCAGCGGGCGTACGCGGGCGCGTCCTGGCCGGAGTTCGCGGGGCGGTTTCTCGGCGGGGACGAGCGGGCGTACGGGTCGGCGGTGCGGGCCTGGCACGAGGAGCGGTCATGACTACACGGTCTCCCGACAGCCCGTCCCATGCGGCGGCGGAGTACACGCCGTCCCTCCCCACCCGCGCCGAGTACTGCGTGATCGCCTGTGCCGAGGCATGGCGCGGGGCCGGTGAGATCCTGGCGAGCCCGATGGGCCTGATCCCCTCGGTGGGCGCACGGCTGGCCAGGCTCACCTTCGCGCCGGACCTGCTGCTGACCGACGGCGAGGCGATGCTGGTGGGTCCGGACGGCACGGTGGAGGGCTGGTTGCCGTACCGGCAGCATCTGGAACTGGTGGCCGGGGGCCGACGGCACGTGATGATGGGCGCGAGCCAGATCGACCGGTTCGGCAACCAGAACATCTCGTGCATCGGTGACTGGGCGCGTCCCGCGCGGCAGTTGCTCGGGGTGCGGGGTGCAACGGTGAACACGCTGAACAATCCGACGAGTTACTGGATCCCGAGACACTCACGGCGGGTGTTCGTGGCGAAGGTCGACATGGTGTGCGGGGTGGGGTACGACAGGGCGGCCGCGCATCCGGGTACGGCCCGCTATCACCGCATCGGGCGGGTGGTCTCCGACCTCGGTGTGTTCGACTTCGCCACGCCGGACCGGTCGATGCGGCTGGCGTCGGTCCATCCCGGGGTGAGCGTGGACCAGGTGCGGGAGGCGACCGGGTTCGCGCTGACCGTGCCGGAGGAGGTGCCTGCGACGAGGGAGCCGAGTGCGGCGGAGCTGCGGCTGATCCGTGAGGTGATCGATCCGGGGAACACCCGGGTGAGGGAGGTGGGGGGCTAGTGGAGACCGCGTTCACCAGGCTGGTCGGGGTCCGCCGTCCCATCGTGCAGACCGGGATGGGCTGGGTGGCGGGTCCGCGGCTGGTGTCGGCGGTGGCGGAGGCGGGGGCGCTGGGGATCCTGGCGTCGGCGACGATGACGCCGGACCGGCTGCGTGAGGCGATACGGGAGGTCAGGTCCCGTACGGCGGCGCCGTTCGGGGTGAATCTGCGGGCCGACGCGGCGGACGCGGCCGACCGGGTGCGGATCATGATCGACGAGGGGGTCCGGGTGGCGTCGTTCGCTCTCGCTCCGTCGCGGGAGCTGATCGCGGAGCTGAAGGAGGCCGGTGTGGTCGTCGTCCCGTCGGTGGGGGCGCGACGGCACGCCGAGAAGGTGGCCGCGTGGGGTGCGGACGCGGTGATCGTGCAGGGTGGCGAGGGCGGCGGGCACACCGGGGAGGTGGCGACGACGGTGCTGCTGCCGCAGGTGGTGGACGCGGTGCGGATACCCGTCGTCGCGGCGGGCGGTTTCTTCGACGGCCGGGGTCTGGTCGCCGCGCTGGCCTACGGGGCGGCGGGGGTGGCGATGGGTACGCGGTTCCTGCTGACGTCGGAGTCGACGGTGCCGGACGCGGTGAAGGCGCGTTATCTGGCAGCGGCGGTACGGGATGTGACGGTCACCCGGGCGGTCGACGGTCTGCCGCACCGGATGCTGCGCACGGACCTCGTCGACTCGCTGGAGAGCGCGGGCCGCACCCGCGCCCTGCTCCGCGCGGCCCGCCACGCGGCGGCCTTCCGCAGACTCTCCGGCCTCACCTGGCCCGAACTCCTCCGAGACGGCCACGCAATGAGACACGGCAGATCCCTGACCTGGAGCCAGACCCTCCTCGCGGCGAACACCCCGATGCTGCTGAGATCGGCGATGGTGGACGGCCGAACCGACCTCGGCGTGATGGCCGCAGGCCAGGTGACGGGCCTGATCGAGGACCTGCCGTCCTGCGCGCAACTGGTGGACCGGGTGATGTCCGAGGCCGGGGAGGCCTTGGCCGCACTGAGAACGGTCGCACGAGAGCCCACGGCAAAAACCACGGACGGCTGACTGAGTCCGCGGTGGAAGTTCTGGAAACAGCGGCCTCGAGGTGGCTGGGAATGGGGGCGTAGGCGGCTTCGGCGGGGCCTCGGGCTCGACTCGGGCGGGTTTCGTACCCGTGGCACCGACCGCGGCCGGGCAGGAGCTCACCCGCCTGTTCATGCCCTCGGCAGATCTGCTCTGACCTGGTGTTTCTCAGGGATCTGCCTAGGCTGGGGGCTCCGTGCAACGGCATCGGAGGGGATTGCGTGAGCGCTGAAGCCGCCGGATACGACGCCAGCCACATCAAGGTGTTGGAGTGGCCGCATGTCATTCGCAAGCGGCCCGGTATGTATGTGGGCTCGACCGGGGAACGCGGCCTGCACCACCTGGTGTTCGAGGTCGCCGACCGGGCGGTGAGCGAGGTTCTGGACGGCCGGGCGAGCTGCGTCGATGTCGCCCTCATGACCGATGGGGGTGTGCGGGTCGCCGACGACGGTCCAGGGGTGCCCGTCAAGGCCACCGGGGACAGAAGCGGTCCCGGTCTCGAAGCCCTGCTGACCCCGTTTCAGCGGGGTACGGCCTCTTGACCGCCACACCGTGTGCATGGGCTTCGTCGGCGGCGGGCCCTGTGTCACCAACGCCTTGTCCAGCCGACTGACGGCCGAGGTGCGGCTCGAGGGAGTGCGTTGGGTCCAGGAGTACGCGCGGGGCGTCGCGCTCGCCGCGCACGGACCTGGGGGTGATGGCCGCGGGCCAGGTGGCCGGCTTGATCGAGGACCTGCTGTCGTGCGCGGAACTGGTGAACCGGGTGATGTCCGAGGCCGAGGAGACCATGGCCGAGCTGGGCGCGGTCACGCCGGAGCGCACGCCGACCAACAACAAACTAGCCGTGTACACGTTCACGTGTACACTGTGGTCATGTCCGAGTCTTTGAGTATCCGTGAAGCACGCGCCGGGTTCGCCACGATCCTCAGCAAGGCGGAGGCAGGCGCAGCAACCGTCATAACACGCAACGGCAAGCCGGTCGCGGCACTCGTGCCCATGTCCGACTACGACGCGCTTGAGGAAGCTGCCGACGAACTACTGGCGCGGGAGGCACTCCAGCACCTGGACGAGCCGACAGTGACCATGGCCGAGGTTCTCGCCGACCTCTTCAAAGAGGACCACGACGCCGCGTGAAGTATGCATTCCGTTTCACTGCCACCGCCCAGCGGCAACTCCGGGCCATCGACCGCACGAGCGCGATGCGTATCCTGACCGCCCTCACGCGGCTCGGTGACGACCCTTACCGCGACGACGCCGATGTGAAAAGGCTATCCGGGCACGACGAGCTCTACCGTCTCCGGGTCGGCGACTTTCGTGTCGCCTATTGCATCGATGACGGCCAGCTGATCATCCTCGTGGTCAAGGTCGGCAACCGGTGCGATGTGTACCGGTCACTGTGACGCCCCAAGGTGCGAGCGGGTCAAGCGTTCGAGGAGCCGCTCCCGCCCGCAGCCCCCTCACAGCCGTTCGATGATCGTCACGTTGGCCTGGCCGCCGCCCTCGCACATGGTCTGGAGGCCGTAGCGGGTTGCGGTGCGTTCCAGTTCGTGGAGGAGGGTGGTCATCAGTCTGGCGCCGGTGGCGCCGAGGGGGTGGCCGAGGGCTATGGCGCCGCCATTGACGTTGACCTTGGACGGGTCGGCGCCGGTTTCCTTCAGCCAGGCGAGGACTACCGGGGCGAAAGCCTCGTTGATCTCGACCAGGTCGATGTCGTCAATGGTGAGGCCGGTCTTCTTCAGGGCGTGCGCGGTGGCCGGGATCGGGGCGGTGAGCATGCGGATGGGGTCCTCGCCGCGTACGGAGAGGTGGTGGACGCGGGCGCGGGGGCGCAGGCCGTGTTCGCGTACGGCGCGTTCGGAGGCCAGCAGCAGGGCCGCCGCGCCGTCGGAGACCTGGGAGGAGCAGGCGGCGGTGACGGTGCCGCCGTCGATGACCGGCTTGAGCGCGGCCATCTTCTCCAGTGAGGTGTCCCGGCGCGGGCCCTCGTCGGCGGTGACGTCGCCGTAGGGCACTGTCTCGCGAGCGAAGCGGCCCTCGTCGGCCGCGCGGAGGGCACGGCGGTGGGAGCGCAGGGCGAACTCCTCCTGGTCGTGGCGGGTGATGCCCCACTTGGCGGCGATCATCTCGGCGCCGGCGAACTGGTTGACGGGCCGGTCCCCGTAGCGGGTGCGCCAGCCGGTGCTGCCCGCGAAGGGGCCCTGGGTGAGGCCGAGCGGTTCGGCGGCCTGGCGGGTGGCGAAGGCTATGGGGATCATCGACATGTTCTGCACACCCCCGGCGACCACCAGGTCCTGGGTGCCGGACAGCACGCCCTGCGCGGCGAAGTGCACGGCCTGCTGGGAGGAGCCGCACTGCCGGTCCACGGTCACGCCGGGCACCTCCTCGGGCAGCCCGGCGGCCAGCCAGCAGGTGCGGGCGATGTCGCCGGCCTGCGGGCCGACGGCGTCGAGGCAGCCGAAGACGACGTCCTCGACGGCGGCCGGGTCCACGCCGGTCCGCTCCATCAGGGCGGTCAGGACGTGCGCGCCCAGGTCGGCCGGGTGTACCCCAGCGAGTCCTCCGCCGCGCCGCCCGACGGGCGTGCGGACCGCTTCGACGATGTATGCCTCGGCCACGGTGGGTTCTCCTTACGGCTCTTCGCGTACGGCGATCCCGTCCAGCACCATCGACAGGTACTGCCGGGCGATCTCCTCGGGGCTGTGCTGTCCGCCGGGCCGGTACCAGGACGCGGCGACCCAGACGGTGTCGCGCACGAAGCGGTAGGTGAGCCGGATGTCGAGGTCGGACCGGAAGACCCGGTCGGCGACGCCGCGCTCCAGCGTGGACAGCCATGCCTTCTCGAACTTGCGCTGCGACTCGGCGAGGAACGCGAAGCGCTCCTGCACGGCGAGTTGCTTGCTCTCCTTCTGGTAGATCGCGACGGCGGCGCGGTGCCGGTCGATCTCCCGGAACGACTCGGTGACCAGGGCCTCCAGTGTCTCGCGGGGCCCGAGTGCGGCGGCGAGGACGGTGTCGTAGCCGTCCCACAGCTCGTCGAGGAAGGTCCGCAGGATCTCCTCCAGCATCGATTCCTTGGAGTCGAAGTGGTAGTAGAGGCTGCCCGCGAGGAGTCCCGCGTGGTCGGCGATCCTGCGCACGGTGGTGGCGTTGTAGCCCTGTTCGGCGAAGACCTCGGCGGCGGTGTGGAGGAGTTCGCCGCGGCGGTCGCGGGCGGCGGCACCGGTCGCGGCGGGCTCCGGGGCGGTCGCGGCGGGCTCGGGGGCGGTCACCTGGGGCTTCTTCTTGGTCGGCACGCGTCCATTGTCGTCCGCCCGTCCGTCAGGGGTGCCGGCTGCTGACGGAGACGACCTCGCCGGTCATGTACGACGAGTAGCCGGACGCCAGGAACACGATCACGTTGGCCACCTCCCAGGGCTCCGCGTACCGTCCGAAGGCCTCGCGCGCGGTGAGGTCCGCGAGCAGTTCGGGTGTCGTCACCTTCACCAGGTGGGGATGCATGGCGAGGCTCGGCGCGACCGCGTTGACCCGCACCCCGTAGGCGGCGGCCTCGACGGCCGCGCAGCGGGTCAGGGCCATCACCCCGGCCTTGGCGGCCGCGTAGTGGGCCTGTCCGGCCTGGGCGCGCCAGCCCACCACGGAGGCGTTATTGACGATCACCCCGCCCGCGCCGGAGGCACGCATGGCGCGCAGTGCGGCCCGGGTGCAGCGGAAGGTGCCGTTCAGTGTCACGTCGAGCACCTTCGACCATGCGTCGTCGGTCATGTCGGCCAGTTCCGAGGTGCCGCCCAGACCGGCGTTGTTGACGACGACGTCCAGCCGCCCGTGCACCCGCTCAGCCGTGTCGAACAGGGCCCGCACCTGAGCCTCGTCGGTGACGTCGCACGGCTGCGCGGCAACGGCGTCCGCGCCGAACTCGGCGGTCAGCGCGGCCTCGTGCTCCTTGAGCCGACGCGCATGGGCGTCGCTGACGAGCACGCGGGCGCCCTCCTCCAGGAAGCGCCGCGCGGTGGCCCCACCGATGCCCGCGCCTGCCGCCGCGGTGACGACGGCGGTGCGCCCCGCCAGCAGTCCGTGCCCGGGAACGTACGCCGGACTCTCGACGCCTGTCATGACCCCACGCTAACCTACCAAACACTTGTTAGGGAAGGAGCCGGACGGTGGACCTCACGCTCTCCCCCGCCGACGAGGCATTCCGCGCCGAGGCTCGCGCCTGGCTGGCCGCGCATGTGCCCGCGGTCCCGCTGCCGTCCCTGGAGACGGCGGCGGGCTTCGCGGCGCACCGCGCCTGGGAGGCCGAACTGGCCGCGGACCGCTGGTCGGTGGTGTCGTGGCCCGAGGAGTACGGCGGCCGGGGCGCGGGGCTGGTGCGGTGGCTGGTGTTCGAGGAGGAGTACTGGGCGGCGGGCGCGCCGGGCCGGGTGGGCCAGAACGGCATCAGCCTGCTCGCCCCGACCCTCTTCGACCACGGCACGGAGGAGCAGCGCGTGCGGGTGCTGCCGCCGATGGCGTCCGGCGAGGTGGTCTGGGCGCAGGCGTGGTCGGAGCCGGAGGCGGGCTCGGACCTGGCCTCGCTCACCTCGCGTGCGGTGCGCACGGCGGGGGGCTGGCTGCTGAGCGGGCACAAGACGTGGTCGTCGCGCGCGGCCTTCGCGGACCGCGCGTTCGGTCTGTTCCGCAGTCATCGCGACACTCCGAAGCGCCATCAGGGCCTGACCTGTCTGATGTTCGACCTGCGCGCCCCCGGCGTCACGGTCCGCCCGATCGGCCGTCTCGACGGGAAGCCGGCCTTCGCGGAGCTGTTCCTGGACGAGGTGTTCGTGCCCGACGAGGATGTGATCGGCGAGCCGGGGCAGGGCTGGCGGATCGCGATGGCGACGGCAGGCAGCGAGCGCGGGCTCACCCTGCGTTCCCCCGGGCGGTTCCTCGCCGCCGCCGGGCGGCTGACGGACCTGTGGCGGGCGTGCGGCCGTCCGGATCATGTGCGCGACAGGGTGGCGGACGCCGTGATCGGAGCCCGTGCCTACCAGTTGTTCACCTACGGCGGTGCCTCCCGCTTCCTGGCGGGTGAGCCGCTGGGCCCGGAGTCCAGTCTGAACAAGGTGTTCTGGTCGGAGTACGACATCGCGCTGCACGAGACGGCCCTCGACCTGCTCGCGGAGGCGGGCGGAGGCGGCGAGTACGAGTACGAGTGCGGCTACGAGGGCGAGTGCGCGGACACCGACTGGGCGGAGGGGTACGTGTTCTCCCTCGCGGGGCCCATCTACGCGGGCACCAACGAGATCCAGCGCGACATCGTCGCCGAGCGGCTGCTCGGCCTGCCGAAAGGGCGCCGCTGATGCGTTTCCTCCTCGACACCGAGCAGCGCGCGTTCGCGGACTCCCTGGACGCCCGGCTGAAGGCCGCGGACACCCCGTCGGTGGTACGGGACTGGAGCCGGGGCGAGCACGGCGGCGGCCGTGCGCTGTGGCGGGAGCTGGCCGAGGCGGGCGTGTTCGCGCTGGCGGTGCCCGAGGAGTACGGGGGGTTCGGCCCCCGTCCGGTCGAACTGGCCGTCGCCTTCATCGAGCTGGGGCGGCACGCGGTACCGGGACCTCTGGTGGAGACGGTGGCGTCGGCCGCCCTGCTGACCCGGCTCGGCGACCCCGGCCCGGCCGGACACCTGCTGCCCGCACTGGCCTCGGGCGAGGCGACGGCGACCCTGGCACCGGCCGACGGCGGCCCTCTGCTGGACGCGGACGTGGCGGACGTACGGCTAGTGGTGTCCCGTCGATTCACGGGACCCGAACTGCGTCTGGCCTCCGCCCCCACGGCCCCGCCCCGCCGCTCCCTCGACCCCGCCCGCCGTCTGTTCCGCCCCCCTCCCGGCGGCGAACTTCTCGCCACCGGGCCCCGTGTCACCGTCGCCGCGGCCCACGCGCTCACCTGGGCCCGGCTGGCCACCGCCGCCCAGGCCCTCGGCACCGGACTCGCCCTGCTGGACCGCACAGTGGCGTACGCCGTGCAGCGCACCCAGTTCGGCGTGCCGATCGGCACCTTCCAGACCGTCAGGCACCGGCTGGCGGACGCCAGGATCGCCCTGGAGTTCGCGCGCCCCCTGCTGTTCGGCGCCGCGCTGACCCTGGCCCCGGCCGATGTGGCCGCCGCGAAGGTCACCGCCTGCGAGGCGGCGTACACGACGGCCCGCACCGCGCTCCAACTGCACGGCGCGATCGGCTACACGACGGAGTACGACCTGTCCCTCTGGCTCACCAAGGCCCGCGCCCTGCTCACCGCCTGGGGCACCCCGAGCCGGTGCCGGGCGGCGGTGCTGGACGAGGGAAGCGGCCTGTAGAGGCCCCTCTTCGTCCGGTCCCGCCGGTCACTGCTCCCCCACGATCCCCAGCCCCCGTGCCGCCGCCAGCCACGCCGGGAACTCCCCCACCAGCCGGTCGTAGAGCTCGGCATCCGGCATCCGCCGCGGATCGGAACCGGCGTGGAAGAAGCCGGCGTTGTCCACCACCCGGTGCTCGGGCACCGCCAGTTCGTCGAGCTTGCGCAGGAAGTCGAACTGCTTGCTGCGCGGGTCGCCGAACCCGATGAACTGCCAGAACAGCGGCAGCTTGGCCGCCTTGCACAGATACCGTTCCGCGGCGAGCTTGTTGATGGGGCCGCCGTCGGTCTGGAAGACCACCAGGGCGGGGTCCTGGGCGCCGCTGTCGAGGTAGTGGTCGATGACGGCGTCCATCGCCAGGTGGTAACTGGTCTTGCCCATGTGCCCGAGTCCGGCGACGATCCGCTCGACGCTGCCCCGGTGCCCGGCCAGGGCGATGTCGGTCACGGCGTCCACGTCGGTCGAGAAGAAGACCACCGGGACGTGTCCGTCGTCGTCGAGGTGGGCGGACAGCCCGAGCACCCGGTCGGCGAGTTCCTGGACGGAACCGTCCTTGTAGTAGGGCTTCATGGAGCCCGAGTAGTCGATCACGAGGTACACGGCGGCCCGCCGGCCCTCCAGCCCGTGCCGGGCGAGGGACGCCCCGGCGCTCTTGTACAGGCTGACCAGCGCGGGCGCGGTCTCCTCGACTTTCTTCAGACTGATCGCCACCGTGGCTCCCTGTTCTCCCGCTGTCAGTTTCTTTCGCTGTCTTTCGCTTTCCTTCGCTATTTTGTTCGCTGCCGTCCCCACCGGCCCAGCCACCCCGTCAATCCCCTCCGCATCGTTCGTATCGCCCGCATCACCCAAGGAGCCGGTCGTGGATTCCGAGTCCACCGTCACCACCTGCTATCGCCACCCCACGGTGGAGTCCCACGTCCGCTGCACCCGCTGCGAGCGGTACATCTGTCCGGACTGTATGCGCGAGGCCCCCGTCGGCCACCAGTGCGTGGAGTGCGTGAAGGAGGGCGCGCGGTCGGTGCGCCAGGCGCGCACGCCGTTCGGCGGCCGGATCTCGGCGGTGCCGCTGGTGACGTACGTCCTCATAGGGCTGAACGTCCTCGGCTATCTGGCGGAGGTGGTGCGGCCGTCGGTGGTGGACCGCTTCGCGATGCTCGGCGCGCGGCTGGTGGGCCCGGACGGCCTGTACTACGTCTGGCAGTCCGGCTACCCCACCGGCTACCACGCCGACGGTGTGGTCGGCGGGCAGTGGGAGCGGATGCTGACCGGCGCGTTCCTGCATCTGCCGCCCAGCGCGGGGACGTTCGGGATCCTGCACATCGTGATGAACATGGTGACGCTGTGGAATCTGGGCCGTGTGGTGGAGCCGCTGCTGGGCCGGTTGCGCTTCGCCGTGCTGTATCTGCTCTCCGCGCTCGGCGGCTCGGTGCTGGTACTGCTGGTTGCGCCGGGCACCCAGACGGTCGGCGCGTCCGGCGCGATCTTCGGCATCGGCGCCGCGTACTACGTGATCGCACGCAGGATGGGCGCCGACATGCAGAGCGTCAACCGGTTCATGGCGGGGCTGCTGCTGTGGCTGCTGCTCTCCGCCATGTACACCTCCTGGCAGGGCCATCTCGGCGGGCTGCTCGCGGGCGGTCTGGTCACGCTGGCGTACGCGTACGCACCCCGGGACAGCCGCCGCACCCTGGTCCAGGCCGGAACCTGCGTCGCACTGCTGGTGCTGCTGGTGGTCCTGACGGCCGCCAAGGTCGCCCAACTCGGCGGCTGACCGAGAGCGGCGGGCCGAGACCGCTGACCGGGGCCGGTGGCCGACCCGCAGTCACCGCCCCTCCCCGGCCCGCCGGAGTCACTTCGTCCACTTCTCCCGCAGCACCTGCTCCGCCGGTTTCCCGTGCGGGGTGTACGCCAGCGCGGCGGGCGTCTCCCCGCTGCCCGGCCAGTCGTCCCACATCCACCAGCACACCCCCGCCCACCATGCGCGGCCCGCGAAGGAGTCGAGCAGCGCCCGGTAGGCGGCGGCCTGTTCGGCGTCGCCGGGGTGTTTGCTGACGGTCCAGGAGAACGGCTCGGTCGACGAGCCGCGCTGGCTGACATACCCCGCCTCGGTGAACAGGATCTTCCGGCCCTGGCGCGCGGAGTACGCGGCGAGGCTCCGGGCGATCGGCGTCCAGGCCTGGCGCAGCCGGGCGGGGTCGGTGGTGGGCCTCTCGGACAGCGGCCAGTAGGCGTCGATGCCGATGAGGTCGAGGTCCTGCCAGAAGTGGATGTGCCGGTACTCGTCGTAGTTGGCGGCGTAGGTGAGCGGTCCGTCGTAGTGGTCGCGGACCGCGCGGATCACCGTCCGCCAGGCAGCCGTGTCGCCGGAGACCCCGGCGAGTTCGGTGCCGACGGCGAGCTGCTCGACGCCGGTGCCGGCGGCGAGATCGGCGTAGTGGGTGATGAAGCGGCGGTACGCGGCGAACCAGGCGGCGCGGTCGCGGGGGCGGATCCCGGCGCGGTCCTCGTCGCCGGGCAGGTCGATGTGCGGCTTGATCATCACCTTGAACCCGGCCGTGTGCGCCCGCCGCACGATGTCGCGGACGCTGGTGTCGCTCGCGGTCTCCTCGGTGGTGTGCGGGCCGGAGTCGGTGACGCGGTTCTGGTACCAGGTCGGGGTGAGGGTGATCCAGCGCGCGCCGGTCGCCCTGATGTCCCGCAGATAGCGCGGGGCTGCCGGGCTGTCGTAGTCGGCGCGGTTCCAGGAGGGCAGGGTCATGCCGCGCATGACGGTCGTCCGGAGTTCGGGGCGGGAGGCGGATGTGCCGCCGTGGGCGGAACCGGGCCCGCTGCCGGAGGAGCAGCCGGTGACGGCGAGGAGGGCCGCCGCCACGAGGGCGGCGGCCTTCCTCATCGGGGCGGGCCGGCTCACAGGGCCGCCGGGCTGACGAAGGTGTAGCCGAGGGCCTTGATGCCGTCGACGGTGTCCTTGAGCGGCTGGACCGGGTAGTAGGGGTGGTAGAAGAAGCTGGCGAAGCCGTCGCGGACGGCGAGGTTCGCCTTGGCTGCGGCGATCAGGTCGGCGGGCAGCCGCGCCGGGTGGTTGTTGAACGCCTCGGGCTCGTAGTTGCCGATGTTCTCGGGCAGCACCTTGGTGCCGTAGACGTCCTTGACGACGTACGGGAAGAACTGGCCGATGAACCGGTTCGGCTCGGCCGAGGCGCCGCTGAGGGTGCCGGCGAAGTAGAGCGAACGCTCCAGGCGGGCGTTGAAGTTGGCGCTGAAGACCTTGTAGTCGGCGGCGGAGCCCGCGTAGTGCGGGGTGGTCCACAGGGTCGGCTTCGGCAGGCCCGCCTTGGTGAACTCGGCGAGTGCGGCGGTCACCCGGGCCTGCGCCCAGAGGGCGGAGTCCTCGGCGACCGGGCCGTCGTAGACGACATTGTCCGCGCTGTCGATGTGCGCCCGGTAGAACTCGAAGTCGTCGCCGGTGACGCCGTTGTAGGGGTTGGCCGTGTTGCCGTGCTGGTGCGTGTAGCCGTGGTCCATCAGGACGGCGCCCCGGTCCAGCATGTACTTGATGGCGCTGACCACCTGCGGCCGCTCAGAGAGCGTGACCGTCTGCGCCACGCCGTTGTTGTAGGTGCCGTTGGGGTCCGTGTAGACGGGGATCACGTTGATGCCGTAGGGGATGTTCTCCGACTTGAGGTAGTCGGCGACGGCCCGCAGGCTGGCCGGGTCGGCGTCGGGGCTGATGTCCTCCAGGCGGACCATCGCGCGGTGCCGCTCGGCCGTGGCCGGGGCGAGGGCGTCGAACAGCAGGTCCTCGAAGGCGATCACGCGGTCGGTCTCGGAGACGTAGGAGAACGGGATCTCACCGAGGTAGGTGAGGTTGGCGGAGCGGATCGCCCAGCCGAAGGTGTGCCCGTTGGAGGTGTCGAGGCCCTCCGCGAGCCGGGTGACGGCAGGATACCCGGGGCCCGTCAGGACGTCGGGGCGCAGCACGCCGCCGTCCTGTCCGGCCGGGATCTTCCGGGTGAGGCTCTGGCCGCGGTACGTCACCTGCGTGACGGTGCCTACGGAGCCGCCGTCCGCGTAGTACGACGAGGTCGGGTCCCAGCCGTACGTCTGTGTGAACTGGGCGGTGCCGATGGAGTCCGCCATGCCCCAGATGTTGGCGCCCAGCCAGGTCACCGGGGTTGTCGAGGCGGCGACGTCCTGGTAGAAGGCGGCCGGGACGGCGTCCGGGACGGAGCCGCCGTAGTAGGTCGAGCCGAGGTAGATCACGGAGGTGTACGAGTTGATCGTCCCGGCGGTGTACTGCTGGACCGGCTTGGCGGTCACGGTGCCGAAGTGGCCCGCGAGGTTGGCCGTGGCCATCGCGTACAGCTCGCCGAGCTGGCCGTAGGGGCCGGTGGTGTCGTAGAGCACGAGCGTGGTCGGGTCGGCGGCGGTGGTGGCCCCCAGCGGGGTCGCCCGGCGGGTCGCCGTGGCCGAGGCACGGACCGGGCTGACCGCGCCGGCCCTGGTGACCGTGGTGGCCCTGGTGGCCGTGGTGCGGGCGCGGAAGGGCTTCGGGCTCGGCCGGTCGTGCCGGGCCCGGTCGGCGGCGAGCTGGGCCTGTGCCCAGCCCTTGAGGTCGACACGGTTGACGGCGGACCCGGGATGGCGTGACTCGCCGGGGTGGCGGCGTCCGCTCGCCGCGTTCGCGCCGGCGGCCAGGAACGTGCCGCTCAGCAGTGCGGTCAGGAGCAGCAGGACTACGGAGCACCTGGAGAATCCGGTGAATCCTCGTCGTCGAGGACGGAACATGTGCAGCAGTGGTCTCACGACCTTTCCCCCCACTTTGCCAAGTATTGGCAAAGACTTTTTCCTTGCGAAGTCACCGATTCTTCTGATGATCAAGAGGGGTGTCAACGCCCCGATGGGTGAATTCCAGGAGAGTCATCAGACCCCACCAGAAGATCGGACATGTCCTTTTTTCTGATGCACTTCAGAGTCGGCCGCCGGGTCTGCTAGGTTCACCACCGCGCGATGGGGACGCGCACCGAAAAGTGGGGGGAAAATGTACGGACGACCCGCTGTGGGGACTCTGTTACCACTGGCAGGAGCTGTGGCGGCGCCGGAAGCGGTGCCCGGACTGCCATTGGCCAAAACCTTACAGGCGATAGCCGGAGCCGGATTCATGTTCTATTGTCTGGCGGCTTGCCTGATACTCCTGGCCCGTGTAAAGCTCCGATGGAGCAGGAGCGGCCGTGACCATTGAGCCGCTCCTGTGGTCGAGCATCACTCTGATTGTGATGGCCGGCTGTTACAACAGTGGTCTGTTTGTGCTCTCGCGGCGCAGAATTCGCCGTTCCCGTATCGACCGGCGGGAGCGTTTCTACGTATTTCTGCTGGCCTGTCTGAACGAGGAGAAAGTCCTCTCGGAAAGCCTTGCCCGTATCACCTCGTTGCCCGCCGGGAATTTCATGGCACTGGTGATCGACGACGGCTCCGACGACCGTACGGCCGAGATCGCGCGGGCCGCCGACCCGGACAGGGTGCGGCTGCACCGCCGTACCCCGCCGAACGCCCGCCGCGGCAAGGGCGCCGCCCTCAACGACGGCGTGCGGCATCTCAGGGAGTCCGGGCTGCTGGCCGGCCGGGACCCCGCGGACGTCGTGCTGTGCGTGGTCGACGCGGACGGACGGCTGGACCCGCATGTCGTGCAGTCGGTCGACCCGTACTTCGACGACCCGGGCACCGGCGCCGTGCAGATCTGCGTCCGTATGTACAACCGTCACCAGGGGCTGCTGGCGCGGATGCAGGACATGGAGTTCGTCGTCTACGGCGATGTGTTCCAGAGCGCGCGGCGCTTCATCGGCAGCGTGGGCATGGGCGGCAACGGGCAGTTCATGCGGCTGTCGGCGCTCGACACCCTCGACGGCGACGGCCCCTGGAGCGACAGCCTGACCGAGGACCTCGATCTCGGGGTGCGGCTGATCGCCAAGGGCTGGACCACCATGCACTGCACGACGGCCGCGGTCTCCCAGCAGGCCGTGCTCAGTCTGCGCCGGCTGGTGCGGCAGCGCTCCCGCTGGTTCCAGGGCCATCTCCAGTCGGCACGTCTCGTCCCGCTCATCCTGCGGGACGTGCCCACCCGTCCGGCGCTCGATCTGCTCTACCACCTCTCCAGCCCGGTCCTGATCCTGCTCACCTCGCTGCTGCCGCTGTCCTTCCTGGTCGCCCTCGCGGCCACGGTCGCCGCCTCGGTGCAGCTGGGGCATCCGCTGGTGTCACCGATGTGGCTGCTCGGCCCGTATCTGCTCTCGTTCACGGCGGCCTACGCCTACGGTTTCGTCTACGCCAAACGCGAGCGTGAACTCGGCCTGATGCGCTGCGTGCTGCTCGCGCACGTCTTCGTCTTCTACGGCTACATCTGGTTCGCCGCCGGCTGGTGGGGGTTCTGGCGGATGCTCACCGGCAAGAACACCTGGCTGAAGACGGCCCGCACCTGAGCACCGCTCCGTCCGGTGCCGGGCGGGTCCGCGTCCGCGCGCCCGCCCGGCCCTCGCCCTGATCTCTCATCGCTGATCGCTGATCCCCGATCTCTCATCGCTCATCTCTCTGCACCGCACCGCAAACAGCACGTGGTCGCGCGGCGATCACGCATGCCCGAGGGGGGCTCCTTCATGTCCGCATCCGCGTCGACGACATCCGCGTCCACGTCCGGACCGACCGTTCCGGTACGTGCCATGCTGGTGCTCGGCACCCGGCCCGAGGCCATCAAACTGGCCCCGGTGGCACGGGCGATGGCCGCCGACATCCAGTTCGACCCGGTCGTCGTCACCACCGGCCAGCACCGTGAGATGCTGCACCAGATGCTCGATCTGCTGTGTGTCGACGCCCGGATCAGGCTCGATGTGATGCGCGAGCGGCAGCAGCTGTCCGAGCTGACCGCCCGTCTGATCGGCGAACTCGGCCATGTCATGCGGGATCTGCGGCCCGATCTGGTCATGGTGCAGGGGGACACCACGACCGCGCTGGCCGGTGCCCTGGCCGCCTTCTACGAGAAGATCCCGGTCGCCCATGTGGAGGCCGGGCTGCGCACCGGCGTCATCGACAACCCGTTCCCCGAGGAGCTCAACCGCAGCCTCATCGGCCGTATCGCCCGCTGGCACTTCGCACCGACGCCGGCCGCGGCCCGGCATCTCAGCGCGGAGGGCGTCCCCGAGGAGCAGGTCTTCGTCACCGGCAACACCGTGATCGACAATCTGCTGTGGGTGCTGGCCGAGGGCACCGGCACCTCGGCGTTCCGCACCGGCGCCAAGCGGATCCTGGTCACCCTGCACCGCCGGGAGAACCAGGGCGAGCGGATGCGGGGCATGGGCCGGGCGCTGACCCGGCTCGCGTCGCGCGGGGACGTGGAGATCGTGCTGCCGCTGCACAAGAGCCCGGCCGTACGGGACGCGCTGCTGCCCGAACTCGACGGCCACGACGGCATCACGCTCGTCGAGCCGCTGGGCTACCTGGACTTCGCGGCCACCCTCGCCGAGTGCGACCTCGTCCTCACCGACTCGGGCGGTATCCAGGAGGAGGCGCCCAGTCTGAGCAAGCCCGCGCTGGTGCTGCGCACCACGACCGAGCGCCCGGAGGCCGTCGAGGCGGGAGCGGCCCGGCTCGTGGGCACCGACCCGGAGACCATCGTGCGGTGCGCGGAGCGGCTGCTGGACGACCCGGCGGAGTACCGGCGGATGGCCGCCGCGGGCAACCCGTTCGGCGACGGCCGGGCCACCGCCCGCGTCCTCGCCCAGCTCGCCGAGGACTTCGCCGCCGACGTGCCGGTCGGCCTCACCGTGTCCGGGCCGTACACGGCGCCGCCCGGACCGTACTCGGCATCCGAGCCGTACACGGCGTCCGAGCCGTACACGGCATCCGGGCCGTACTCCGCCGCATGACACCGCCGCCCCCGCGCCCCCGGCGCCGCATCCCGCACCTCGCACCGGTCCCGCCGGGGCGCGGGGGCCGTCTGTTCACCGCCCTGGCGCTGACGCTCGCGGCGGCGGCCCTGCTGTCGGTCGTCGTGGTCCGGTGCCAGGGCCCCGGCGCACCCCCGCCCGAACCCTGGACGGACGGCTCCCTGCACGGCCGCTGGCTGTCGGTGTTCAACGGCCACGGCACCAACACGGGTGACGACGGCTCCCTGTCGCTGTCCCCGAGGGCCGCCGAGGACCGCGGCACCACGCACGCCGGGCTGGTAGTAAGCATCGCCTCCTACCGCGACGTACGGTACGAGGCGCGGATGCGGACGGTACGGCAGCTGCGGGACCCCGGGCCGAACCCCTGGGAGGTGCCGTGGCTGGTGTGGGCGTACACCGACCCGGAGCACTTCTACTACGTCACCCTCAAGCCCAACGGCTGGGAGCTGGGCAAGCGGGATCCCGCGTATCCGGGGGGCCAGCGTTTCCTGGCCACCGGGCGGCGGCCGTACCCGGTGGGCGCCTGGTACGCGGTGCGGGTGCGGCAGGACGGGGCCGTGCTCACCGTGGAGGCCGGCGGGCGGCGGCTGGTGATGTTCACCGACATCGAGCGGCCGTACGCCGCGGGCCGGGTGGGGGCGTACACCGAGGACGCGACGGTCAGGTTCGAGGGGCTCATAGCGCACTCCGGCTGACGGCGACCGCGGACGTCGGAAGGCGCAAGGCGGCGCCTGCCCAGTCGTCCGGTCGGGGACTGGCGGGCAGGCGCCGTCTGGGGAGTCACCGGGGTTGTGCCCCGGGATGACCCGCCCGTACACCTTTGTACGGGACACTGTGCGATGTTTCTTGCTGCGCCCTCTGCGGGCGCTCAGACCATCAGCGCGCGGTCCGTCGGCCTCACCGGTGCCGGCAGGGAGCTGGCGCCGGTCAGGAAGCTGTCGACACCGCGGGCGGCGGAACGGCCCTCGGCGATCGCCCACACGATGAGCGACTGGCCGCGGCCCGCGTCACCGGCGACGAACACACCCGGCACATTGGTCTGGAAGTCGGCGTCGCGGGCGACGTTGCCGCGCTGATCGAGCTCCAGGCCGAACTGCTCGACCAGGCCGTTCTCCCGGTCGGTGCCGGTGAAGCCCATGGCCAGGGTGACCAGCTGGGCGGGGATCTTGCGCTCCGTGCCCGGCTTCTGGGTCAGCGAGCCGCCCGTGAACTCGACCTCGGCCATGTGCAGCCACTGGACGTTGCCGTCCTCGTCGCCCTCGAAGTGGGTGGTCGAGACGGAGTAGACCCGCTCGCCGCCCTCCTCGTGGGCGCTGGTCACCTTGTAGAGCATGGGGAAGGTCGGCCAGGGCTGGTCGACCGGGTCCCGCTCGTCCTCCGGGCGGGGCATGATCTCCAGCTGGGTGACCGAGGCCGCGCCCTGGCGGTGGGCGGTGCCCACGCAGTCGGCGCCGGTGTCGCCGCCGCCGATGACGACGACGTGCTTGCCCTCGGCCGAGATCGGCGAGGTGACGTAGTCGCCCTCCTGGACCTTGTTGGCCAGCGGCAGATACTCCATCGCCTGGTACACGCCCTTGAGCTCCCGGCCCGGGACGGGCAGGTCGCGGGAGGTGGTGGCACCGGCGGCGATGACGACGGCGTCGTAGCGCTTGCGCAGATCGCCGGCCTTGATGTCGCGGCCGATCTCGACACCGGTGCGGAAGCGGGTGCCCTCCGCGCGCATCTGCTCGATACGGCGGTTGATGTGCCGCTTCTCCATCTTGAACTCGGGGATGCCGTAGCGCAGCAGGCCGCCGACGCGGTCGGCGCGCTCGTACACCGCGACGGTGTGGCCCGCCCGGGTGAGCTGCTGGGCGGCGGCCAGGCCCGCGGGGCCCGAGCCGATGACGGCGACCGTCTTGCTGGAGTGGCGCTCGGGGATCTGCGCGGCGACCCCGCCGGCCTCCCACGCCTTGTCGATGATGGAGACCTCGACGTTCTTGATGGTGACCGGCGGCTGGTTGATGCCGAGCACACAGGCCGCCTCGCAGGGCGCCGGGCACAGCCGCCCGGTGAACTCCGGGAAGTTGTTCGTGGCGTGCAGCCGCTCGGCGGCGGCGGTCCAGTCACCGCGGTAGGCGAAGTCGTTCCACTCGGGGATCAGGTTCCCGAGCGGACAGCCGTTGTGGCAGAACGGGATGCCGCAGTCCATGCACCGGCCGGCCTGCTTGCCGATGATCGGCAGCAGCGAGCCGCGGACATAGACCTCGTTCCAGTCCTGGAGGCGCTCGCCGACGGGGCGGGACGTGGCGACCTCACGGCCGTTCTTCAGGAAGCCCTTGGGGTCAGCCATTGCTCGCCGCCTCCATCATCTTCTGAGTGATCTCGGTCTCGGACAGACCGGCTCGCTCGGCGGCGTCCTTGGCGGCGAGCACTGCCTTGTAGGTGGTGGGGATGATCTTGGAGAACCGCTCCACCGCGGTGTCCCACTCCGCGAGCAGCTTCCCGGCGACCGTGGAGCCCGTGTCCTCCTGGTGGCGGCGCACCACGTCGTGCAGCCACTCCTTGTCCGTCTCCGCCAGGGCCTCCACGGCGGCGAGGTTGCCGGAGTTGACGTTGTCGCGGTCGAGGTCGATGACGTAGGCGACACCGCCCGACATGCCCGCCGCGAAGTTGCGGCCGGTCGGGCCGAGGACCACGGCGTGGCCGCCGGTCATGTACTCGCAGCCGTGGTCGCCCACGCCCTCGGCGACCACCGTCGCGCCGGAGTTGCGCACACAGAACCGCTCGCCGGTACGGCCCCGCAGGAACAGCTCGCCGCCGGTCGCGCCGTAGGCGATGGTGTTGCCGGCGATCGTCGAGTACTCGGCGAGGTGGTCGGCGCCCCGGTCCGGGCGGACGACGACACGGCCGCCGGAGAGGCCCTTGCCGACGTAGTCGTTGGCGTCGCCCTCCAGGCGCAGGGTGACACCGCGCGGCAGGAAGGCGCCGAAGGACTGGCCCGCGGAGCCGGTGAAGGTGATGTCGATGGTGTCGTCGGGCAGGCCCGCCCCGCCGAACTTCTTGGTCACCTCGTGGCCGAGCATGGTGCCGACGGTGCGGTTGATGTTGCGGATGGCGACCTGGGCGCGCACCGGCTGGGCGTCGGTCGCCGAGTCGGCCGCGAGGGCGTCGGCGGCGAGCTTGATCAGCTCGTTGTCGAGCGCCTTCTGCAGGCCGTGGTCCTGGGCGACCGTCTGATGGCGCAGCGCGCCCTCGGGCAGCTCCGGCACATGGAACAGCGGGGCCAGCTCCAGACCCTGCGCCTTCCAGTGGTTGACGGCGCGGGTCACGTCGAGGGCCTCGGCGTGGCCGACGGCCTCCTCGACGGTGCGGAAGCCCAGCTCGGCGAGCAGTTCGCGGACCTCCTGCGCGATGAACCGGAAGTAGTTCACGATGTACTCGGCGCGGCCGGAGAAACGCTCCCGCAGAACGGGGTTCTGGGTGGCGATGCCGACCGGGCAGGTGTCGAGGTGGCAGACGCGCATCATGACGCAGCCGGACACCACGAGCGGGGCGGTCGCGAAGCCGAACTCCTCGGCGCCGAGCAGCGCGGCGACGACCACGTCGCGGCCCGTCTTGAGCTGGCCGTCGGTCTGTACGACGATGCGGTCGCGCAGCCCGTTGAGCAGCAGGGTCTGCTGGGTCTCGGCGAGGCCGAGCTCCCAGGGGCCGCCCGCGTGCTTGAGGGAGGTCAGCGGGGAGGCGCCGGTGCCGCCGTCGTGGCCGGAGATCAGCACGACGTCCGCGTGGGCCTTGGACACACCGGCGGCGACCGTGCCGACGCCGACCTCGGAGACCAGCTTCACATGGATGCGGGCGGCCGGGTTGGCGTTCTTGAGGTCGTGTATGAGCTGGGCGAGGTCCTCGATGGAGTAGATGTCGTGGTGCGGCGGCGGGGAGATGAGCCCCACGCCCGGCGTCGAGTGCCGGGTCTTCGCCACCCACGGGTAGACCTTGTGGCCGGGCAGCTGGCCGCCCTCGCCGGGCTTGGCGCCCTGCGCCATCTTGATCTGGATGTCGTCCGCGTTGACGAGGTACTCGCTGGTCACGCCGAAGCGGCCGGAGGCGACCTGCTTGATGGCGCTGCGGCGCGCCGGGTCGTACAGCCGATCCGGGTCCTCGCCGCCCTCACCGGTGTTGGACTTGCCGCCCAGCTGGTTCATGGCGATGGCGAGGGTCTCGTGCGCCTCGCGGGAGATGGAGCCGTACGACATGGCGCCCGTCGAGAAGCGCTTGACGATCTCGGAGACCGGCTCGACCTCGTCGACGGGGATCGACGGCCGGCCGGAGGCGAAGGTGAACAGACCGCGCAGCGTCATCAGACGCTCGGACTGCTCGTTCACGCGCTCCGTGTACTTCTTGAAGATGTCGTAGCGCTTGGTGCGGGTCGCGTGCTGGAGACGGAAGATCGTCTCCGGGTCGAACAGATGCGGTTCGCCCTCGCGGCGCCACTGGTACTCGCCGCCGATCTCCAGGGCGCGGTGGGCGGGCGCGATGCCGCTGACCGGGTACGCCTTGGCGTGCCGGGCGCCGACCTCCTTGGCGATGACGTCGATGCCGACGCCGCCGAGCTTGCTGGTGGTGCCGGCGAAGTACTCGGCGACGAAGCCCTCGTCCAGGCCCACGGCCTCGAAGACCTGGGCGCCGCGGTAGGAGGCGACGGTGGAGATGCCCATCTTGGACATGACCTTGAGGACGCCCTTGCCGAGGGCGTAGATCAGGTTGCGGATGGCCTGCTCGGACTCGATGCCGTTCAGGAAGGTGCCCGCGCGCACCAGGTCCTCGACGGACTCCATCGCCAGGTACGGGTTGATGGCGGCGGCGCCGTAGCCGATCAGCAGGGCGACGTGGTGGACCTCGCGGACGTCACCGGCCTCGACGAGCAGGCCCACCTGGGTGCGCTGCTTGGTGCGGATGAGGTGGTGGTGGACGGCCGCGGTGAGCAGCAGCGAGGGGATCGGCGCCTGCTCGGCGTCGGAGTGGCGGTCCGACAGGACGATGAGGCGGGCGCCGTTCTCGATGGCGGCGTCGGCCTCGGCGCGGATCTCCGCGAGGCGCGCGGCGAGGGCTTCGCCGCCGCCGGAGACCCGGTACAGGCCGGAGAGGGTGGCGGCCTTGAAGCCGGGCATGTCGCCGTCGGCGTTGATGTGGATGAGCTTGGCCAGCTCGTCGTTGTCGATCACCGGGAAGGGCAGGACGACGCTGCGACAGGAGGCGGCCGTGGGCTCCAGCAGGTTGCCCTGCGGGCCGAGGGCGGAGCGCAGCGAGGTGACGAGCTCCTCGCGGATGGCGTCCAGCGGCGGGTTGGTGACCTGCGCGAACAGCTGGGTGAAGTAGTCGAACAGCAGCCGGGGGCGCTCGCTGAGCGCGGCGATCGGCGAGTCGGTGCCCATCGAGCCGATCGGCTCGGCGGCCGCCTTGGCCATCGGCGCGAGGATGATGCGCAGCTCCTCCTCGGTGTAGCCGAAGGTCTGCTGGCGGCGGGTGACCGAGGCGTGGGTGTGGACGATGTGCTCGCGCTCGGGGAGGTCGCCGAGCTCGATCTCGCCGGCCTGGAGCCAGTCGGCGTAGGGGTTCTCGGCGGCGAGCTGCGCCTTGATCTCGTCGTCCTCGATGATGCGGTGCTCGGCGGTGTCGACGAGGAACATCCGGCCGGGCTGGAGGCGGCCCTTGCGGACGACCTTCGCGGGGTCGATGTCGAGGACGCCGACCTCGGAGCTGAGGACGACGAGGCCCTCGTCGGTGACCCAGTAGCGGCCGGGGCGCAGTCCGTTGCGGTCGAGGACGGCGCCGACCTGGGTGCCGTCGGTGAAGGTGACGCAGGCGGGGCCGTCCCAGGGCTCCATCATCTGGGCGTGGAACTGGTAGAAGGCGTGCCGGGCGGGCTCCATGGAGTCGTGGTTCTCCCACGCCTCCGGGATCATCATCAGCACGGAGTGCGGCAGCGAGCGGCCGCCGAGGTGGAGGAGTTCGAGCACCTCGTCGAAGGACGCCGAGTCGGAGGCGTCGGGGGTGCAGACCGGGAAGAGCCGGTCGAGCCCCTTGTCCCCGAACAGTTCCGAAACCAGCTGGGACTCGCGGGCTCGCATCCAGTTGCGGTTGCCCTTGACGGTGTTGATCTCGCCGTTGTGCGCGACGAACCGGTAGGGGTGGGCGAGCGGCCACGACGGGAAGGTGTTCGTGGAGAACCGGGAGTGTACGAGCGCGATCGCGGAGGCGAAGCGGCGGTCGGACAGGTCCGGGAAGAAGGGCTCCAGCTGGCCCGTGGTGAGCATGCCCTTGTAGACGATCGTGCGGGCCGACAGCGACGGGAAGTAGACGCCCGCCTCGCGCTCGGCGCGCTTGCGCAGCGCGAACGCCTTGCGGTCCAGCGCGATGCCCTCGCTGCTGCCGTCGGTCACGAAGATCTGCCGGAAGGCGGGCATGGTGGAGCGCGCGGTGGCGCCGAGCAGTTCGGGTGCGACGGGGACCTCGCGCCAGCCGAGGACGGTGAGGTTCTCGTCGGCGGCGATCGCCTCGATACGGGCGACCGCGTCCGCGGCGTCGTCCTCGGGGAGGAAGGCGATGCCGACGGCGTACGCCCCGGCGGCGGGCAGCTCAAATCCGGCCACCTCGCGGAAGAAGGCGTCGGGGACCTGGGAGAGCAGTCCGGCGCCGTCGCCCGAGTCGGGCTCGGAGCCGGTCGCGCCGCGGTGCTCCAGATTGCGCAGAACGGTCAGCGCCTGCTCGACCAGCGTATGGCTCGCCTCGCCCGTGAGGGTGGCCACAAAGCCGACACCGCAGGCGTCGTGCTCGTCGCGGGGGTCGTACATACCCTGCGCAGCAGGGCGAGCATCCATGAAGGACCAGTTCTGGCCATTCTCGGAATGCTGGGACGGCTGGCGCGGCGTACGCATCGGCTCTCCCGTCGTCGTCATGTGGCATATGCAAGGTGCCGAGGGACGACGTTGGCCCTCTGCGTGAGTGCAAAATTTCGTGCAGGTTACATGATGGAAGCATTCCCGGGAACCGAAAAGTCCGTTCCAACATGCGAGCACCGCGCGGCCACGGGAGGGTTCCGCGCCGGGCGGTGAGTGAAGGGGGACCGATGGGGACAGATCGGTGTCCGTCGGTCCTGGGGCGAGGGAGGCTTCGTCGTCCACCTCGTGGGTGCATGGCAGGCGTCATTGCCCGCGGCGCTTACGGCTCATGCCCGGCGGACAACGACTCGAAACCAGCGAGTAACAACTACTTATACGGTCCGTCGCATAAGTAGCAGTCACCTCATCCTACGGCCGTTCCGAACAGGTTGCCCAGGACGTACGTCACACCGGCCGCGGCGGCACCGAGCCCGAGCTGGCGCAGCCCGCTGTACCACCAGGTGCGCGCGGTCACCTTGGCCACGACCGCGCCGCAGCCGAAGAGCCCGAACAGGGCGAGGATCAGGGAGGGCCACAGGACGGTCACCCCGAAGAGGTACGGCAGTACGGGGAGGATGGCACCCATCGCGAAGGCACCGAAGGACGACCAGGCGGCGACCATCGGCGAGGGCAGCTCGCCGGGGTCGACACCGAGTTCTTCGCGGGCGTGGATCTCCAGCGCCTGCTCGGGGTCGTGCGAGAGCTGCCGGGCCACCTCGCGGGCCAGCTTCGGCTCGACACCGCGCGCCTCGTACAGCGCCGCGAGCTCCTCCTCCTCGGCCTCCGGGTGCTTGCGCAGCTCACGGCGCTCGACCTCCAGTTCCGCCTCGACCAGCTCGCGCTGCGAGGCGACGGAGGTGTACTCGCCGGCCGCCATGGAGAAGGCACCGGCGGCGAGGCCGGCGAGGCCCGTGATGACGATGGCCTGATGACCGACGTCTCCGCCCGCGACGCCGGTGATCAGGGCGAGGTTGGACACCAGGCCGTCCATGGCGCCGAAAACTGCGGGACGCAGCCAGCCACCGTTCACATCGCGGTGCGTGTGATTGTCCCGGTGCGCCACATGGAGTGCGGCATCGGTGTCGATGATGGCCATACGGGAAATCCCCCCAAGGGAAGCTAAGGCAAAGCTAACTTTAGACCAAGTCTACTTTTCGATAACACGAAGATACGCCGGGAGATTCCCCCGCGCCAGCAAGGGGAGGCTGGGCTAATCAGCGCTTTTGTCTCCGCCGGCACGTCCCGGGTCTTCGGGATGCCGGTCGGCCGGGTGACCGGATGCCGCCGACCGGGTGCCACCGACCGTGCCGCCGACCGGGTGACACTGCCACGCGAACGGCTCTCCCGCCGTTTCGCCGTGGGACACATCCCCCATGGCACCGACCGCCCGTACCACCCCGGTCCCGGCCGACGGGAACGCCACCGGGAACGCTATCGGGAACGCCCGGGGGCACGACCCCGGGCCGCGCGCACGGGGACGCGGCGCACTGCTCGGCCTCGCCGTCGGGGACGCCCTCGGGGCGCCCGCCGAGAACATGAAGCCCTCGGAGATCCGCGCCCGCTGGGGCCGTATCACCGGCTACGTCGCGGAACGTCCCGCGGGTACGGACGACACCGAGTACGCGATCTTCTCGGGGCTGCTGCTGGCCCGGCACGGCTCGTGCCTCACCCCGGCGCATGTCGAAGCGGCCTGGCACGAGTGGATCGCCGACCGCGACGAGGGTCCCTTCCGCGGCGCCGGTTTCAGCGAGCGCGGCACGCTGGAGAACCTGCGCCGGGGGCTCGCGGCGCCCATCTCCGCGCAGCACCGGCACGCCTGGAGCGACGGGCTCGCCATGCGGGCGGCGCCCTTCGGGGTGTTCGCCGCGGGCCGTCCCGCCGAGGCGGCCCGACTGGTCGCGATCGACGGTGCGGTGAGCCACGACGGCGAGGGCATCTACGGCGGCCAGGCGGTCGCGGCGGGAGTGGCGGCGGCGATGACGGGGGCGCCGCCCGGCACCGTGATCGCCTCGGCGCTGGCCGTGGTCCCGGACGACTCCTGGACCGCGCGGTCACTGCGCCGCGCGGTGACGGCGGCCCATCGCGGCGAACGCGCGGTGCGCTCCGCGGTGGTGATCGGGGGCTACCCATGGACCGACCTCGCGCCCGAGGCGGTCGCACTGGCCTTCGGGGCGTACGCGGCGGCGGACGGCGAGTTCCGGGACGCGGTGCTGACGGCCGTCAACATGGGCCGCGACGCCGATACGACTGCGGCGGTGGCGGGGGCGCTGGCTGGGGCGACGCAGGGGGAGGCGGCGATCCCGGAGGAGTGGGCCCGTGCGATCGGGCCGGCTCGGGGGAGTTGTCTGCCGTCGATGGCGGGCCATCACATTCTGTCGGTGGCCGACGCGCTGACGCCGGAGGCGGGGCCGTGAACCCGCCGTCGCCCTGGTCGGAGGGGGGAGGGGCCGGCCTTCCGGTGCCGGACTCGGTGGAAGCGGCGGAAGCGGCGGAAGTGGTGGAAGCGCCGGGTGCGGTGGATGCGGTGGAAGCGCCGGGTGCGGTGGATGCGGTGGGTGTTCCGGTGCGGGTCCAAGCGGGATGCGCCCCCGCCGCCCCTTCCCGGTCCCGTCCCCGGGGGCTTCGCCCCCGGGCCCCCGGGCCTTTGCCCGCCCACCGCCCGACTCGGTCGGCTGGAATGCGGACCCAGAAGGACAGCCAACGCACCCTAGGGCTTCTCCTCGGCCTCGCCGCCGGTGACGCCGCCGGATGGCCCGCCGCACGTCACCGGGCGTCCCGTATGCCCGACTGGACGCGTCGGCTCACCCGTGAGCTCGACACCTTCGCCGAGCACAACGCGACGACCACCCTCCCCGTCCCCATCGCCCTCAACCAGCCCCCCGAACCCCTCCGTCTCGGCCCCTCCGACGACGCCGAGTGGGCGGCGTTCGCCGCGGAGGCCCTGCTCCGTGCCGGGGACGACACCGCCCTCGGCGACCTCAGCCGCGAACGCCGTACCCGCGCCGCCATCGATCTCACCTGGAGCGCCGTCGCCTCCGAGATCGGTGCCGCGGCCGAGCGCGCCCCGGAGGTCGAGTCCGCCGTGCTCCCCCTGCGCGCCCGTATCTCCGTGCGCGCCGGACTCGGCAACCTCGCCGCCGGTCTGCGTCCGCCCGCCAGCGGCCACGACAACCCGCACTACTTCGACGACGCCGCCTGTGTCCGTGCCTGCGTGCTGGCCGTGGCCCACCCCGGGGACGCGGCCCATGCCGCCGACCTCGCCGAGTTCGACGCCCGTTACACCCAGGACGGCGACGGGGTGCACGGCGCCCGCGCCATGGCGGCGGCCCTCGCGCTCGCCCTCGCCGGAGCGGACACCGACGCCTGCGTGGCGGCGGCGCTCGCGGAACTCCCCCAGACCACGGAGATCGGCCGCAACGCACGCCACGCGCTGCGCCTCGCACACGACGGCGAGAGCGCCTTCGCCCTCGTCCCTCTGCTGGAGCACCAGATCGTGGACCACGTCTACAGCTACGGCATCGCCGCCGCCGAGACCGTCCCGGTCGCCCTGGCCCTGGTCACCGCGGCCCGCGGCCGGATCGCGGAGGCGGTACCGGCCGCGGCCTGTCTGTCCCGGGTCGCCGACTCCGCCCCGGCCCTCGCGGGCGCGCTGACCGGGGCGCTCGGCGGGGCGGCAGCGATCCCCGACTCGTGGCGGGACGCCTGCCGGGTCCTCTCCGGCTGTGTGCTGCCCCGTCTCACCGGTACCGATCTGGTGGAACTCGCCGGGCTGCTGGAAGCCGCACAACCGGCCCCGCCAGGGGGATGATTCGGGCATGACGCCCATAGGAGAAGACACGCTGGAGAGTCGCATCACCTCCGCCCTGGTCGGCGCGGCGGTGGGCGACGCCCTCGGCGGGCCCGTCGAGGGCTACTCCCCGGACCAGATCCTCGAACGCCACGGCGGCCGCGTCCACTGCATCGTCGGCCCCTGGAACGGCGACGCCTGGCGCACCGCCCGCCCCATCGCGCCGTACCACAAGGGCGACGGGCACGTCACCGACGACACCTTGATGACGCATGCGCTGGTGCGGGTGTACGCGACGGTCCGCGACCATCTCGACGCATACGCCGTCGCCGAGCATCTGGTGCCCGACCTGATGACCGAGCCCCGCTGGATCCCGGAGCTGGAGGCGGAGGCGCTTCTGCTCCAGCGGATCTTCCTCGCCGAGAAGTGGCTGGTGGCCCGGCTGCACTACGGCCACGCCGACCCCCGTGAGGCCGGGGCGGGCAACATCGTCAACTGCGGTGCCGCGATGTACATGGCGCCGGTCGGCCTGGTCAACGCGGCCAACCCGGCGGGCGCGTACGCCGAGGCCCTCGACATCGCGGGCGCCCACCAGTCGTCGTACGGCCGTGAGGCCGCCGGTGTCTTCGCGGCGGCGGTGGCCGCGGCGTGTACGCCGGGGGCGACGGCGGACTCCGTGGTGACCGAATGCCTGGCCCTGGCGAAGGACGGGACGCGCGCGGCGATCGAGGCGGTCTGCGAAACGGCCGCCCGGCACACGGAGTTCGAGCCGGCGCTGGCCGCGCTGCGGGAGGCGGTGGCGCCGTACGACACGGTCGGCCCCGACTACCGCGCACCCTCCCTCGGCGCCCGCCGCCCCTCCCGGCTGCACGCCATCGAGGAACTCCCCGTCGCCCTGGGGATGCTGACGGTGGCTCGGGGCGACTACCGCCAGACGGTCCTGGGCGCCGTCAACTACGGCAGGGACTGCGACTCCATCGCGACGATGGCCGGAGCCGTCGCGGGCGCCCTCGGCTCCCCGGTGCCCGAGGAGTGGTCCAAGCAGGTCGCCGAGGCCAGCCGCCTCGACCTGTGGGAACCGCCCCGCACCCTCACCGCGGTGACCCGCGAGATCTTCACCCGGGACCTGCACCGCCGCCGCACCCACGAAACGGCCTTCACCGCCCTGGGAGGCTCCTCTTGCCCCGACTGACCCCGTCTCGTCCCGACCGGCGGCGGAAGCTCGCCGTACGCACCGAGCCGGGAGGCGCCCTGTGCTGCGACTGACCTGGGTCCAGCCCGAGGATCTGCTGGGGCACGAGCTTCGGCAGGCCTCGCAGGACGGGCGGGAGCCGTCGGCTGTCGCGGCTCGGTGGGCCGCGGCGGGAGGGCCGGGCGCGCCGGTGCGGGCGGGGGCCTCGCCGCAGCCGGTGTCGCCGTATCTGCGGCTGCTCGCCGAGGATCTGCTGGACGAACTGGCCGATCTGCCCAGCTCACTCGCGGACCGTGAGCCGACCGGCCTCGCGAGGATCAAGGCTCTGTGTCCCGACTGGCCGGCCAGGCCCGACACCCCGCCGGCGGTTCCCGCGCCCCGCGCGCTCGAGGCCGCCTGGCTCGGCAGGGCGGCGGGCTGTCTGCTGGGCAAGCCCGTCGAGAAGCTTCCCCTGGACGGCATCCGCGCGCTCGCCCGCGCCACCGGCAACTGGCCGCTGACGACGTGGTTCACCGGCCGGGGTCTGCCCGACGATCTCGCCGCGCGCCACCCGTGGAACCGCAGGTCCGCTGCCACCTCCCTCGCCGAGAACATCGACGGCATGCCCGAGGACGACGACCTCAACTACCCGCTGCTCAACCTGCTGCTGCTCCAGCGGCACGGCCGGGGCTTCACCACCGCCGACGTGGCCCGGCTGTGGCTCGATCTGCTCCCCGCGGGCCGCACCTTCACCGCCGAGCGCGTCGTCTACCGCAATCTGCTGTGCGGCGTCGAACCCCCGCGCACCGCCCGCCACCGCAACCCGTTCCGCGAGTGGATCGGCGCCCTGATCCGCGCCGATGTGCACGGCTGGACCAACCCCGGCGACCCCGCGGCCGCCGCCGGACAGGCCCACCGCGACGCCGCCCTCAGCCACACCGCGAACGGCGTCTACGCGGCGATGTTCACGGCGGCGGTGATCGCGGCCGCCGCCACCGGCACGCACGATGTGCACGCCTGTCTGCGCACCGGGCTCACCGTGGTCCCGCCGCGCTCCCGGCTCGCCCTGGCCGTCCACGACGCGATCCGGCTCGCCCGCACCCACGAGGACTTCGACGACGTGGTGGACGAACTCCACGCCCGCCACTCCGCCCGCTACCACTGGGTGCACGCCATTCCCAACACCGCGCTCGTCGCCGCCGCCCTCACCCACTCCGGCGGCGACTTCGAGGGGGCCGTCTGCCGTGCCGTGTCCGGCGGTTGGGACACCGACTCCAACGGCGCCACCGCGGGAAGCGTCACCGCGCTGCTCGCCGGTTCACCCGCCGCCCTGCCCGAGCGGTGGACCGCTCCTCTCAAGAACCGGCTCGCCACCTCCGTCGCCGGTTTCGACGGCGTCGGCTTCGACACCCTCGCCCGGCTCACCCACCAGGAGGCCCGCCGCCCATGACCACACCGCCGCCCGCCACCGGCCCCGCGACCGCCGCGCCGCCCCTGAGCGGCCTGCGCGTCCTCGACCTGGCCACCCTGTTCGCGGGACCGCTGGCCGCGACGATGCTCGGCGACTTCGGCGCCGAGGTCGTCAAGATCGAGCACCCCGCCAAACCCGACCCGACCCGCGGCCACGGCCCCTCCAAGGACGGCGTCGGTCTGTGGTGGAAGCTGCTGGGCCGCAACAAGCGCACCATCACCCTGGACCTCTCCACGCCCGGTGGCCGCCGCACCCTGCTGCGGCTGGCCGCGACCGCCGATGTGATCGTCGAGAACTTCCGCCCCGGCACCCTGGAGCGCTGGCACCTCGGCTGGGACGAACTGTCCGCCGTCAACCCGCGGCTGGTGCTGGCCCGCGTCACCGCCTTCGGCCAGTTCGGCCCGTTCGCGCACCGGCCCGGCTTCGGCACCCTCGCCGAGGCGATGAGCGGCTTCGCCGCGATCACCGGGGAGCCGGACGCCCCGCCGACGCTCCCGCCGTTCGGCCTGGCCGACTCCATCGCGGGCCTCGCCACGGCGTACGCGGTGATGACCGCGCTGACCGCCCGCGACCGCACCGGCCGGGGCCAGGTGGTCGACATGGCGATCATCGAGCCGATCCTCACCGCCCTCGGCCCGCAGCCCGTCTGGTACGACCAGCTCGGCCACGTCCAGCCGCGCACCGGCAACCGTTCCCAGAACAACGCCCCGCGCAACACCTACCGCACCGCCGACGGAAGCTGGGTCGCCGTGTCGGCGTCGGCGCAGTCCGTCGCGGAGCGGGTGATGCGGCTGGTCGGCAGGCCCGAGCTGATCGAGGAACCGTGGTTCGCCACCGGCGCCGAGCGGGCCCGGCACGCCGACGAGCTCGACGCGGCGGTCGGCGACTGGATCGCCCGGCGCCCGCGTGCCGAGGTGCTGGACGCCTTCGAGAAGGCCGAGGCCGCGGTGGCGCCGGTGCAGGACGTCCGGGACGTGATGGACGACCCGCAGTACCGGGCCCTCGACAGCGTCACCACCCTCGACGACCCCGAACTCGGCCCGCTGCGCATGCAGAACGTCCTCTTCCGGCTCTCCGCCACCCCGGGCGCGATCCGCTGGGCCGGGCGGCCGCACGGCGCGGACACCGAGGAGGTGCTGACCGAGCTGGGCCTCGACGGCGCCGAACTCGCCGCCCTGCGCGCGGAGGGCGCCGTATGACGACCGAGGCCACGGCGACCCCGCTCACCTGGCTGTACGCCCCCGGTGACCGGCCGCAGACGGTGGCCAAGGCGCTGGCCGCCGGGGCGGACGTGGTCGTCGTCGACCTGGAGGACGCGGTCGCCCCCGACCGCAAGGCGTACGCGCGTGCAGCCACGGCCGAACTGCTGGGCGAGCCCCAGCCGGTGCCGGTGCATGTCCGGGTGAACGCCCTGGACGGCCCCTGTGCGGCGGCCGACCTGCGGGCTGTGGCGGGACTGCCGGGGGTGGCCGGGCTACGGCTGCCCAAGGTGACCTCGCCGCAGCAGATCACCCAGGTCACCGCGGCCGTCGAGGTGACCGAGGTGACCGAGGCCGTCGAGGTCACCGGGGCCGCGCCGCCCGCCGGGGGCGGTGCGCTCGCCCTCTACGCCCTGCTGGAGACCGCCCTGGGCATCGAGCGGGCCTTCGCCATCGCCTCCGCCCACCCGGCGCTGCGCGGTGTCGGGCTCGGGGAGGCCGATCTGCGGGCGGATCTGGGGGTGCGCAGCGACGAGGGGCTGGACTGGTGCCGTTCCCGGGTGGTGGTGGCCGCGCGGGCGGCCGGACTCGCCCCGCCCGCCCAGTCGGTGCACCCCGACACCCGGGATCTGGAGGGCCTGGCCGCGTCCTGCGCACACGGCCGGGCGCTCGGTTTCCTCGGCCGCGTTGCCATCCATCCGCGCCAGCTCCCCATCATCGAGCGGGCCTATCTTCCGACCGGGCGGGAGATCGAGGAGGCCGAGACGATCGTCAAGGCGGCCGCGACGGAACGCGGCGCCCAGGCCCTGCCGGACGGCCGTTTCATCGACGCGGCGGTGGTGGCCATGGCACGGCGGACGCTGGCGCTGGCCCGGCGGTCCTGACAGACGGACGGGCGCCCGGTCGAACTCCGGGCGACCGTATCGCCGTAGCGCGGCAGTCGTGTCGTCGTGCAGGCCGGGTCAGGACTTCTTCGGCGCGGAACCCGCCTCGTCCTTCGCCGCCTCTTCTGCTGCCGGGGCCTGCTCCTGGTCCCGCTCCCCGGTCTTCGGCTCCGCAGCCCCGGTCTTCGTCAGGTCGGGGGTCTTCGGGTCGGGCGCCTCCGCTTCGGACGCCTTCCCGGTGGCCTCGGACTCGGCCTCGCCGGACTTCCCTGCGGCGCCTTCGCCTTCCGCGGCCTCGTCCTCGCCCTTCACCACGGTCGCCTCCACGGCGGCCGGTTCCACCACGAGTTCCCGGCCGGGCCGCTTCTTCGCCGAGACCACCATGTACGTCACCGCGAGCAGGAACACGATCATCGCGGTCCAGTCGTTGAGACGCAGGCCCAGGATGTGGTGGGCGTCGTCGACGCGCATGTACTCGATCCAGCCCCGGCCCACGCAGTACGCGGCGACGTACAGCGCGAAGGCGCGGCCGTGGCCCAACTTGAAGCGGCGGTCGGCCCAGATCACCAAGAAGCCGACGCCGATGCACCACAGCGACTCGTACAGGAACGTCGGGTGGTAGTAGCCGGGCACCCTGCCGTCCGAGGACGACGTGATGTGCAGCGCCCAGGGCACATGCGTCTCACGCCCGTACAGCTCCTGATTGAACCAGTTGCCCCAGCGGCCGATGGCCTGGGCGAAGGCGATACCGGGCGCCACCGCGTCGGCATACGCCGGGAGCGGGATACCGCGCCGGCGGCAGCCGATCCACGCGCCGACCGCGCCGAGCGTGATCGCGCCCCAGATGCCCAGGCCGCCCTCCCAGATCTTGAACGAGTCGACCCAGTCACGGCCCTCGCTGAAGTACAGCTCGTAGTCCGTGATCACGTGGTAGAGCCGTCCGCCGACCAGGCCGAAGGGCACGGCCCAGACCGCGATGTCGGCCACCGTGCCGGCCTGCCCGCCGCGGGCGATCCAGCGCCTGTTGCCGAGCCAGACGGCCACGAAGACGCCGATGATGATGGAGAACGCGTAGCCGCGCAGCGGAATGGGCCCGAGGTACAGGACCCCGCGCGACGGGCTGGGGATGTAGGCAAGTTCCATGGCAGAGTCGACGCTACCGTGCCGGGCAGGGCACTCGTCGTGAAGCCCGGCTACGGGTCCATAACGGGGGCGTGAGAAACGCTTACTTCCTGGCGGTTTCCTCCACCATCTGCTTCAGCTTGGCCGGGGTCATGGTCTGGTCCTGGTAGATGTTCTTCCCGTCGAGCAGCACGGTCGGGGTACCGGTGAATTTGCCGGTCTGGAACGCCTTGTGGGACTTCGCCACCCAGCTGTTGTGCGTACCGTTCTCGACGCAGGCGCGGAAGGCGGGGGTGCCGAGGCCGGGGACCTTGCCCGCCAGTTCGATCAGTCTGCTGTCGTCGGCGAACGCGTCGTCGGTCTCCTTGGGCTGATTCTCGTACAGCACGTCGTGGTAGTCACGGAACTTTCCGGCGTCCTGTGCGCAGGCCGCGGCGTTGGCCGCGTGCCGGGAGCCGCTGCCGCCGAGGTTGCCGTCGATCAGCGTGACCAGGTGGTACTCGACTCTCAGCTTCCCGGCGTCGGTCAGCTCGCGGAGCGTCGGCCGGTACGCCGTCTCGAACGCCTGGCAGGCCGGGCAGCGGAAGTCCTCCCACACCGTGAGCACGGACTTGGCGCCGTCCTTGCCGACCGGGATGGCAAGGCTGTCCTTGCCCTGGGCCCCCGACGGCGCCACCACCGGGCCCGTGGCGGCCTTGCCGCTCCCCTTGCCCGAGTTCGCGGCGATGACGCCGATGACCGCGGCCAAGGCCAGGACGCAGAGCACGGTCGCGCTCACGATCAGAGTGCGCCGCCGCCGCTCGGTGGCCTGCTGTTTCTCGCGCTGGAGCGCCAGCCGGTCCCTGGCGTTCCGCTTTCCGTCTCGGTTCTTCTCGCTCACACCCGGAGAACGACCCGGGGAGGCGCAATGCGCCTCCCCGGCCCCAGCTCCACCCGTTCGAGTGACCGGACAACGCCGGACATCGCCGGACATCACTGCTCACGCTCGTGGACGCCCGTGGACGCCCCTGAACGCCGGTGGTGCGCGGCTACGCCTGCCGGCGCACGCCCTTCGCCAGTTCGCCCGCGAGGCTGCGGACAGCCTCAAGACCGGCCGCCTGGTCCGGCGCGTCCAGCATCCGCTTGACGAACGCGGATCCGACAATCACCCCGTCGGCGAAGGCGGCCACCTCGGCGGCCTGCGCCGCGTTCGAGACGCCGAGTCCGACACAGACGGCGAGATCGCTGCCGGTGGCCCGGGTGCGCCCGACCAGGTTCTGGGCCTGCGCGCCGACCGACTCACGGGTGCCGGTGACACCCATCAGCGAGGCGGCGTAGACGAAGCCGCTGCCCGCCGCGGTGATCTCGGCGAGCCGCTCATCCTTGCTGCTGGGCGCCACGACGAAGACCGTCGCGAGGCCGTGCTTCTCGGCGTGTTCCCTCCACAGCGCGGACTCCTGCACCGGCAGGTCGGGCAGGATGCAGCCCGCGCCGCCCGCCTCCGCGAGTTCGGCGGTGAACCGCTCGACGCCGTAGCGGTCGATGGGGTTCCAGTACGTCATCACGAGCACGGGCCTGCCGGTCGCGATGTACGCCTCCCGGACCGTGCGCATCACGTCCGCGATCTTGACGCCGCCGCGCAGGGCGATGTCGTCCGCGGTCTGGATGACCGGGCCGTCGAGCACCGGGTCGCTGTGCGGCAGACCCACCTCGACGACGTCGGCGCCGGAGTCCAGGACGGCCTTGACCGCCTCGATGCCGCCCTCGACGGTCGGGAAGCCGGCCGGGAGATAGGCGATCAGCGCCGCGCGTCCCTCCGCCTTCGCGGCGGCCAGGGTGTCGGTCAGCAGCCGGATGTTCCCGCTCACTTGGCGTCCCCCTCGATCTCGGCGGTGTCGCTGTCCGCGTCGGCGGCGACCTCGGCGTCCACGCCGTTGTCGTAGAGGCCGAAGTAGCGGGCGGCGGTGTCCATGTCCTTGTCGCCGCGGCCGGACAGGTTGATCACGATCAGCCCGTCCTCGCCGAGTTCCCTGCCGACCTCCAGGGCACCGGCGAGCGCGTGGGCGCTCTCGATCGCCGGGATGATGCCCTCGGTGCGCGACAGCAGACGCAGTGCCTGCATCGCGGCGTCGTCGGTGATCGCGCGGTACTCGCCGCGGCCGCTCTCCTTGAGGTAGGAGTGCTCGGGGCCGATGCCCGGGTAGTCCAGACCGGCCGAGATCGAGTACGGCTCGGTGATCTGGCCCTCCTCGTCCTGGAGGACGTACGACCGGGAGCCGTGCAGGATGCCGGGCTCACCGGCGGTGAGGGTGGCCGCGTGCTCGCCGGTCTCGATGCCGTGGCCCGCGGGCTCGCAGCCGATGAGGCGGACGCCGGTGTCGGGGATGAACGCGTGGAACAGGCCGATGGCGTTGGAGCCGCCGCCCACGCAGGCGACGGCGGCGTCCGGGAGCCGTCCGGCGCGCTCCAGGAGCTGCCGCCTGGCCTCCACGCCGATCACCCGGTGGAAGTCGCGGACCATGGCGGGGAAGGGGTGCGGGCCCGCTACGGTGCCGAACAGGTAGTGGGTGTGGTCGACATTGGCGACCCAGTCGCGGAACGCCTCGTTGATGGCGTCCTTCAGGGTGCGGCTGCCGGACTTCACGGACACGACCTCGGCGCCGAGCATCCGCATCCGGGCCACGTTCAGGGCCTGGCGGCGGGTGTCGATCTCGCCCATGTAGATGGTGCACTCCAGGCCGAACAGCGCACAGGCGGTGGCCGTGGCGACGCCGTGCTGGCCCGCGCCGGTCTCCGCGATGACGCGGGTCTTGCCCATCCGCCGGGTCAGGAGGGCCTGGCCGAGCACGTTGTTGATCTTGTGGGAGCCGGTGTGGTTGAGGTCCTCGCGCTTGAGGAACATCCGGGCGCCGCCGGCGTGCTCCGCGAAACGGGGCACCTCCGTGAGGGCGCTGGGGCGGCCGGTGTAGTTCACGAGCAGATCGTCGAGCTCTCGGGCGAACTCGGGGTCGTGCTTCGCCTTCTCGTACTCGACGGCCACCTCGTCCACGGCGGCGACGAGGGCCTCCGGGATGAACTTGCCGCCGAACGCGCCGAAGTAGCCCTCGGTGCTCGGGATCCGACCCTCTGGGTCGGGGATGAAGAAGTCGCTGGACATGCGGTACCTCGCTGGGGCGCGCGGCCCCGGGTGCGGTGGGATGGGGTCGACGTGTCGGCGCGCGCCGACGCCCCGCGACGGCGTCAGCCGTGTGGGGTCGTCACCGGTGCGTGGCGTGAGGCGCGGCCGGGGCCGCGGGCCATCGCATCCCGTTCACCTGACCGGGTTCGTCACCGATGACGTACCGCACCCGGCGCCCGTGCACACGCCTTGCCGGCGCGCGGCAGCCCCTTGGGCGGCAGCCGCGGGCGAGACGCGCGTAGGGGTTCCTGGCGGTCGTGGTGATCAGCATCGGGGTCGAGTTTACCGTTGCCCCTGACGGGGGACGGAGCGTTTTCGAGTGCGGGCACGTCGTGGCTCGTCGCGCCCACGCGGCGGAGCCGCATATCGATACAGCCCCGCGCCCCTAGGGGGGTGCAGGCCACGTCGGCTGGCAAGTGCCGCAGCCTGCGGGCAATCGGCCTTGCCCCTGGCAGCACCGGTAAGTGGTCCCGCCCCCGACCGGCCAGGTCAGCCGCGGTCCTGGCGGAGGGCCGGGTGGGCGCCCGCTGCGACCAGGTCGGAGACCGCCGTGCGGGGGTCTCGGCCGGTGACCAGGGACTCCCCGACCAGCACCGCGTCGGCGCCCGCGTTCGCGTAGGCGATGAGGTCGTGCGGCCCGCGCACACCCGACTCCGCGACCTTGACGATCCCCGGCGGGATCTCCGGCGCGACGCGGTCGAACGTCGAGCGGTCCACCTTCAGCGTCTTCAGATTCCGCGCGTTGACCCCGATGACCTTGGCCCCCGCGTCCACCGCCCGCTCGACCTCGTCCTCGTCGTGCACCTCGACCAGCGGCGTCAGCCCGATGGACACCGCACGCTCGATGAGCGACTCCAGCGCGGGCTGCTCCAGCGCCGCCACGATCAGCAGCGCCAGGTCGGCGCCGTACGCCCGGGCTTCCCACAGCTGGTACGACGTGACGATGAAGTCCTTGCGCAGCACGGGGATGTCCACCCGCGCCCGGACCGACTCCAGGTCGGCCAGCGAGCCGCCGAAGCGACGCTGCTCGGTGAGCACGGAGATGACGGCCGCGCCGCCCGCCTCGTAGTCCGCGGCCAGGCCCGCGGGGTCGGCGATCGCGGCCAGGGCACCCTTGGAGGGGCTGGACCGCTTGACCTCGCAGATCACCTTGACGCCGTCGCCGCGCAGAGCGGCGGCGCCGTCCTTGGCGCTGGGAGCCTTCGCCGCGCGCTCCTTGAGCTCGTCGAGGCTGACGCGCGCCTGCCGCTCCGCGAGGTCGGCACGGACTCCGTCGATGATCTCGTCGAGCACACTCACGCGAGCGGCCCCCTTCCAGACGGTTGACAGTTCAAGCGGTCGAGCGTTTCCGCCGAACCTGCCCGCTGCGGTGAGCGCGGCGGTGGAAATCGGTGGGCACTACGACACTGCGATGGTATCCGGACCGAGGGGGATGCTTCGCATCCGGTTGACGCCGGGCCCCCTCACCAGGACCGGACCGCCGGTCAGGGGTGCAGCCAGCCGCCGAACGGCAGATTCCGTACCACGGTGAACAGCGCCACCACGATCCCTATCAGCCACAGCTGCCCCCGCCCCAGCTCCATCCGCGTCGGCCTGCCGCGTGCCGCCCGGACCACCCAGACGGTCCACAGCACGGCCGCGGCGAAGAAGCCGGCGACGGCGACGGCGTTGTCCTGGAGCGCCGTCGCCAGGTCCCCGCGGACGAACGCGTGTGCGCAGCGCAGTCCGCCGCAGCCGGGGCAGTAGAGGCCGGTGTAGTGGTACAGCGGGCACGGCGGGTAGTGGCCGGGCTGGTTGGGGTCGACGGTCCCGACGTAGGCGAAGGCCCCGGCGACGGCGGCGAGCAGCCCGGCGGGCACGGCCAGCCGCCCCAGAGCCGTTCCGGCCTCGGGCGTATTCCTCGTGGTGCGCGCGGTCCTCGCGGTCCTCGGGGCCAGGACCCCGTCGGCGTCGGCGTTCACGCCTCGTATTGTGCCGTGTGGCACCGCGTACGCGCGCGGGGCGCCGACATGCGTGAGGGGCGCCCCCGGAGCGGTGCCGACCGCCCCGGACACACCCCCGCGGGTTCAGCTCTCCGAGGCGACCGGCTCGCGCACCTCGGTGACGGCGGCCACGGGCCGCGGCGAAAGGTGGGTGTCCCTGGGCTGACCGAGACCCATCTGGCGCATGATGCCGCCGACGAGGGCACCGGAGACGGTGAGGCCGATGCCGACCCAGAAGCCGACGGGTTGCGCCATGACGATGAACACGCTCGCTACGCAGAACCCGATGAAGGCGATGATGACACCGGTCCACGCGGCCGGGGTGTGTCCGTGTCCGTGGCTGCTGCCCGCCATGACTTGCTCCTCGATGCGGTGTACGGGACGTACGTGTCTTGAGCCGGCGTCCGCCGGATACTCGCCGCCTATTGTCCCGTACGCCCCCACGTACCCGTGCGCGGGGTCCCCTTTCGGCCCGCGTCTGATTGCCCACACCGGCCCTCGAGCCGCACCCGGAAGACCCTGTGCGGGGTGCCTGCGGCTGCGGTGGTTGTCGGGTGCGGGTGCGTCGTGGCTTGTCGCGCAGTTCCCCGCGCCCCTAGGGGAGTTGCAATCGACGTCGCCCGGATGGCCGCGTAACGCCCACTTACGCCGGGTCCGTGCCTGTTCCCTCCTAGGTCCTGTCTGGAGTCCGGATCACGAGTTCGGTAGATCGCCTGCGTCATGGGGTCCCTCCTTGATAGGCCATCGGCCATGGCGCGAGGCGATCTCACCGACGAGCAGTGGGCCCTGATCGAGCCCCACCTTCCGATCGCCGCAGTCGGGCCCATCCCCGACCTGCGGAAACACTTCAACGCGGTGATGTGGCGGTTCCGCACGGGCAGTCCCTGGCGCGACCTGCCCAGCGAGTTCGGGCCCTGGCAGAGCGCGTACGACCGCTTCCGGATCTGGGCGACGCAGGGCGTCTTCCAGCACCTGATGGAGGCGGTGATCGCCGAGGCCGCTGACCGGGGTCAGGCGGACCTGGGCCTGGTCAGCGTGGACTCGGCGACAGCACGGGCGCACCACCACGCCGCCGGGATGGCACTGGAACCCGAGCAGTTGGCGGCCCTGGAAGCGGCCGCCGAGTCCGAAAAGGGGGCGCCGTGGAGGGACAACAGCCGCAGGACGGACAGTGCGAGGACGACGCGGGCGCTGAGCGGCGACGGGCCCGCCGACGGCACCGGGCCCGTCTGAAGGCCGCACAACTGGGGCGTTCCCGGGGAGGGCTGACCAGCAAGATTCACCTGGCGGCCGACCGGCGCTGCCGTCCGCTGGCGTTTGTGCTCACCCCCGGACAGGCCGGCGACAGCCCGCAGTTCGTCCCGGTCCTGGAGCGGGTGAAGGTGCGCGGGCCGGTCGGGCGTCCCCGGACCCGACCGGACGCAGTGGCCGCGGACAAGGCTTACTCCAGCCGCCGTAACCGCCGCTACCTGCGGCGTCGTGGAATCCGGGCGGTGATCCCGGAGAAGGTGGACCAGGCCGCCAACCGGAAGAAGCGCGGTTCGAAGGGCGGTCGCCCGGTCAGCCACGACGCGGCCTTGTACACCGAGCGCAACACCGTGGAGCGGTGCATCAACCGGCTGCGGAACTGGCGAGGCATCGCGTTCCGCTTCGACAAGACCCCGGAGAGCTACGAGGCCGGACTGCATCTGTGCGGTGCGATGCTCTGGCTCCGCAGCATCGCACCGCAGTCGTGATCCGAACTCCAGACAGGACCTAGACCGGGTCCGGACCGGTCGGGTCCTCGCCGCGGTCCAGGGCCTTCCACAGGTCCTCCGGGCGACCGGGGTCGGTAGACGGGGCGCGGCGGGGTGTGGCGTCGCGTTCGTAGCGGGCGGACATCGCGGGCCACCGGCGGCCGTAGCGCAGGGCGAGGAGGCCGGCGAGGAGGATCAGGAGGCCGCCGACGGCCGCGGCGTAGGGCCACGCGGTGTGGCTGAGCGCGTCCACGGCGGCCGAGGTGTCGCCGGTGGCCTTCGCCGCCTGCTCGTCCAGCGCGGAGCTGTCGCGCGCGCCGTACAGCGCGGCGGCGACGATTCCCGCGCCGGACAGGGCGAGGAGCCCGGCGACCAGCAGGCGTCCGGAGCGGCGGACGGCGAAGACGGCGACGAGAGCGGCGAGGCCCACTATGGCGAGGGCCGCGGGGACGCCCGTGACGTCGCTGCCCTTGGCGGTGAGCGGGAAGGAGCCGCCGGCCACCGTCGCGGTGCCCTGGGACCAGCGCTGCCGGCTGGCCAGCAGGGCCACGGCCGCGCCGAGGGCGCCGAGCAGCAGGGCGGCGGCGAGGCTGCGGCGGCCGGAAGGGGCGGTACCGGAAGGGGCCGCGGCCTCGGAACGGGGGTGAGGAACAGCAGTCACGTACCCCACTATCGCCTGAACCCCGGGCGAACCGTGACTCGGGGCGGGGCGGCGCCGGTCACACCGACGGCAGCCGGTTGGCGGTGTGCACCGCGCGCAGCACTGCCGCCGCCTTGTTGCGGCACTCGGTGTCCTCCGCCACCGGGTCGGAGTCGGCGACGATCCCGGCCCCGGCCTGTACGTACGCTGTGCCGTCGCGCAGCAGGGCGGTGCGGATGGCGATGGCGGTGTCGGAGTCGCCCGCGAAGTCGAGATAGCCGACGCAGCCGCCGTACAGACCGCGGCGTGAGGGTTCGAGCTCGTCGATGATCTGCATCGCGCGGGGTTTGGGCGCGCCCGAAAGGGTGCCTGCGGGGAAGCACGCGGTCAGCACGTCGAAGGCGGTACGGCCCCGCGCCACCCGGCCGGTGACCGTGGAGACGATGTGCATGACGTGCGAGTACCGCTCGACGGACATGAAGTCGACGACCTCGACGGAGCCGGGCTCGCAGACCCGGCCCAGGTCGTTGCGGCCGAGGTCGACGAGCATCAGGTGCTCGGCGCGTTCCTTGGGGTCGGCGAGGAGTTCCTCGGCGAGGGCCTGGTCCTGCTGCGGGGTGGCGCCGCGGTGCCGGGTGCCCGCGATGGGGTGCACCATGGCACGCCCGTCCTCGACCTTCACCAGGGCCTCGGGGGACGACCCGACGACGTCGAACGCCGCTCCGTCCCCGTGGGGGAACCGGAACAGGTACATGTAGGGCGACGGGTTGGTGGCGCGCAGCACCCGGTAGACGTCGAGCGCGCTCGCGGCGCAGGGGGTCTCGAAGCGCTGCGAGGGTACGACCTGGAAGGCCTCGCCCGAGCGGATGCGCTCCTTGATGTCCTCGACGGCCGTCCGGAAGTCGGGGCCGCCCCAGAGCGCGGTGTACTCGGGCAGTTCGGAGGGCGGCAGCTGGGTGGCCGGCTGGGCGACGGGGCGGGAGAGGTCCGCCTCCATGACGTCCAGGCGGGCCACGGCGTCGGCGTAGGCCTCGTCGACGCCGGTGTCGAGGTCGTTGTGGTTGATCGCGTTGGCGATCAGCAGGACCGAGCCCTCCCAGTGGTCCATGACGGCGAGGTCGCTGGTGAGCAGCATGGTCAGCTCGGGAAGCTTCAGGTCGTCGCGTTCACCGGGGCCGATCTTCTCCAGGCGGCGGACGATGTCGTAGCCGAGGTAGCCGACCATGCCGCCGGTGAAGGGCGGCAGGCCCTCCTGGTGGGGGGTGTGGAGGGCCTCCAGGGTGGCGCGCAGCGCGGCGAGCGGGTCGCCGTCCACGGGGACGCCGACGGGCGGGGTGCCGAGCCAGTGGACCTGGCCGTCGCGTTCGGTGAGGGTGGCGGCGGAGCGGACGCCGACGAAGGAGTAGCGGGACCAGGAGCGGCCGTTCTCGGCGGACTCCAGCAGGAAGGTGCCGGGGCGTTCGGCGGCGAGCTTGCGGTAGAGCGCGACCGGGGTGTCGCCGTCGGCGAGGAGCTTGCGGGTGACCGGGATGACCCGGCGGTCGGTGGCCAGCTTGCGGAACGTCTCGAGATCCATGGCGGCAGACCTTACTGACCTGCGGCGGCAGGACCCGAATCGGCGCCGTCGGCCCGTCCTCCCGCGTCCGCGGACCGCCCGTCGCCGCCCTCGACCCGCCCTCCGGCGTCCGCGCTCCGCACCCCGCCGCCCCCGGACCGCGCATCGCCGTCCTTCAGCAGCACATCGGCGTCGAAGCAGGTGCGGTCGCCGGTGTGGCAGGCGGCGCCGACCTGGTCGACCTTGACGAGCAGGGTGTCGCCGTCGCAGTCCAGGGCGACGGACCTGACCCACTGGAAGTGGCCCGAGGTGTCGCCCTTGACCCAGTACTCGCGGCGGCTGCGCGACCAGTAGGTGCAGCGTCCCGTGGTGAGCGTGCGGTGCAGCGCCTCGTCGTCCATCCAGCCGAGCATCAGCACCTCACCGGTGTCGTACTGCTGGGCGATCGCGGGGACGAGTCCGTCGGGGCTGCGCTTGAGGCGCGCGGCGATCCGGGGATCGAGGCTGCTGTGCTGGGGCATGCCGGTCATGCGGTCATTGTGCCGCGCCGGCGGGGCCGCATCCGGCGCGTGTCCACTGGGCGGACCCGTTACGTGGTCGTAGGCTGACGGTATGTCGACCTTTGCCCAGCGTGAACGGCTCCTCTTCGCCGACCTCCTGGAAACCGCGGGCCCGGACGCCCCGACCCTCTGCGAGGGCTGGACGACCCGCGATCTCGCCGCGCATGTGGTGGTGCGCGAGCGCCGCCCGGATGCTGCGGGCGGCATCCTGATCAAGCAGCTCGCCTCCCGGCTGGACCGGGTGATGGCGGAGTTCGCCGCGAAGCCGTACGAGGAGCTCGTCCAGCTCATCCGCTCGGGCCCGCCGCGCTTCTCGCCGTTCAATCTGAAGCAGGTCGACGAGATGTCGAACACGATCGAGTTCTACGTCCACACCGAGGACGTCCGCCGGGCCCGACCGGAGTGGGCGCCGCGCGAGCTGGACCCGGTCTTCCAGGACGCGTTGTGGTCCCGTCTGGAGCGCGCCGCCAGGCTGATGGTCCGGGGCGCCCCCACGGGCGTGGTGCTGCGCCGCCCGAACGGCCAGACGGCGGTCGGCCGCCGCGGAACGCCGGTCGTCACGGTCACCGGCGAGCCGTCGGAGCTGCTGCTGTTCGCCTACGGCAGGCAGAGCGCCGCCAAGGTCGAGCTGGACGGCGACGCGGAGGCGATCGACAAGCTGCACTCGGCGAAGCAGCTCGGCATCTGAAGCCCCCTCCCGAGGAGCTCCCCATGATCAAGGTCGCGATGACCAGCGTCTTCGTCGACGACGTCACGAAGGCGCAGGCCTTCTACACCGGCATCCTGGGCTTCGAGACCCGGCTGGACATGGATCTGGGCGGCGGCACCCGCCTGGTCACGGTCGGCGCGGCCGAGGGCGCCCAGCCCGACCTCCAGCTGCTGCTGGAACCCGGTCAGGGGCCGATCGCGGAGCCGTACCGCACGGCGCTGCGGGCGGCGGGGCTGCCGTGCATCGTCTTCTCGGTGGACGACATCGCATCGGAGTACGAACGCCTGACCGGCCTGGGCGTGCACTTCACCCAGGAACCCCGCGAACAGGGCCCGATGATCGCGGCCGTCCTGGACGACACGGTGGGCAACCTTATCCAACTGGTACAGCCGAAGACCTGAGCCGGCGCCCCGCCAGGGAAGCGACCGGGCCCGGGCTCGGCGCAGCGTCACCGGACCGGGTGGCCCGCCTCGCGCAGGGCCTGCTTGACCTCGCCGATGCGGAGGTCGCCGAAGTGGAAGACCGAGGCGGCCAGGACGGCGTCCGCGCCGGCAAAGACGGCCGGGGGGAAGTCGGCCAGGGTGCCTGCGCCACCCGAGGCGATCAGGGGGACCGTGACGTGTTTGCGGACCGCGGCGATCATCTCCAGGTCGTAGCCGTCCTTGGTGCCGTCGGCGTCCATGGAGTTGAGGAGGATCTCGCCCGCGCCGAGGTCGGCGGCCCGGTGGGCCCATTCGATCGCGTCGATGCCGGTGCCGCGGCGGCCGCCGTGGGTGGTGACCTCGAAGGAGCCGGACGGGGTGCGGCGCGCGTCGACCGACAGGACGAGCACCTGGCGGCCGAAGCGTTCGGCGATCTCGCGGATCAGGTCCGGGCGGGCGATCGCGGCCGTGTTGACGCCGACCTTGTCGGCGCCCGCGCGCAGCAGCTTGTCGACGTCCTCCGCGGTGCGGACGCCGCCGCCGACGGTGAGCGGGATGAAGACCTGTTCGGCGGTGCGGCGGACCACGTCGTAGGTGGTCTCGCGGTCGCCGGAGGACGCGGTGATGTCCAGGAAGGTCAGCTCGTCGGCGCCCTCGGCGTCGTAGACCTTGGCCATCTCGACGGGGTCGCCCGCGTCGCGCAGGTTCTGGAAATTGACGCCCTTGACGACCCGGCCGCCGTCCACGTCCAGGCAGGGGATGACTCGGACCGCCAGGGTCATGAATCCACGGCTCCTTCGAAAACGTACTTCACGCACTTCACGCACTTCACAAAAGCTTGCAAAAGCTTGTCTCTAGCCCATCTCTAGCCCCGGAAGGCTTCCAGTTCCACTTCGACCAGGATGCGCGGGTCGACGAAGCCCGCCACGACCAGCAGGGTCGAGGCCGGGCGCACGGCGCCGAACAGCTCCTTGTGGGCGCGGCCCACCTCGTCGACGTCCCGTGCATGGGTCAGGAACATTCGGGTGCGGACCACGGACGCGATGTCCAGGCCGAACTCGCCGATCGCCTCGACCGCGCTGGTGAAGGCCACCTTGGCCTGCTCGTAGGGGTCGCCCTCCCCGTACAGCACGCGGCCCCGGAAGGCGGTGGTGCCCGAAACCAGCACACGGTCCCCCGCCGCCACGGCGCGTGCGTAGCCGAAAGGCTCTTCCCAGGGACTTCCGCTCTGCACCCGCCGTACGGCTTCGGACGTCATGGCGACACTTCCTCCAGTGCTTCTTCCAGGGTGAACGCCTTCGCGTACAGGGCCTTCCCGACAATGGCGCCTTCGACACCGAGAGGCACCAGTCCGGCGATGGCGCGCAGGTCGGCGAGGGAGGACACACCGCCGGAGGCAACCACCGGGCGGTCGGTGGCTGCGCACACGTTCTTCAGCAGGTCCAGGTTGGGGCCCTGAAGGGTGCCGTCCTTGGCGATGTCGGTGACGACGTAGCGGGCGCAGCCCTCCTTGTCGAGGCGCTCCAGCGTCTCGTAGAGGTCGCCGCCGTCGCGGGTCCAGCCGCGTCCGCGCAGGGTGGTGCCGCGTACGTCGAGCCCTACGGCGATCTTGTCGCCGTGCTGCGCGATGACCTCGGCGACCCACTCGGGGGTCTCCAGGGCGGCGGTGCCGAGGTTGACGCGGGTGCAGCCGGTGGCGAGGGCGGCGGCCAGGGAGGCGTCGTCGCGGATGCCGCCGGACAGCTCGACCTTGATGTCCATGGCGCGGGTGACCTCGGCGATCAGTGCCCGGTTGTCGCCGGTGCCGAACGCGGCGTCGAGGTCGACCAGGTGCAGCCATTCGGCGCCGGAGCGCTGCCAGGCGAGGGCGGCCTCCAGGGGAGAGCCGTACGAGGTCTCCGTCCCGGACTCGCCGTGCACGAGGCGGACGGCCTGGCCGTCGCGGACGTCGACGGCGGGGAGGAGTTCGAGCTTCGCAGCCATCAGAGGGTTCCGATCCAGTTGTTCAGCAGCTGGGCTCCGGCGTCGCCGGACTTCTCGGGGTGGAACTGGGTGGCCCACAGCGCGGCGTTCTCGACGGCCGCGACGAACGGCTCACCGTGCGTCGCCCAGGTGACCCCGGGGGCGCGCATCGAGGGGTTGTGCAGCTCCAGGTCCCAGTGGTGGACGGCGTAGGAGTGCACGAAGTAGAAGCGGGCGTCGCTGTCGAGTCCGGCGAACAGTTCGCTGTCCTGCGGGGGCCGTACGGTGTTCCAGCCCATGTGGGGCACGATGTCGGCCTTGAGCGGCTCGACGGAGCCGGGCCACTCGGCCAGGCCCTCGGTCTCCACCCCGTGCTCGATGCCGCGCGCGAACAGGATCTGCATGCCGACGCAGATGCCGAGCACGGGCCGCCCTCCGGCCAGTCGGCGGTCCACGATCCAGTCGCCGCGCGCCTCGCGCAGCCCGTTCATACAGGCGGCGAAGGCGCCGACGCCGGGCACCAGCAGCCCGTCCGCGTTCATCGCCTTGTCGAAGTCACGGGTGATCTCGACATCGGCGCCCGCGCGCGCGAGGGCCCGTTCGGCGGAGCGGACGTTCCCGAAGCCGTAGTCGAAGACGACGACGCTCTTGGCGCTCCCGGAGGCGCTCAATTCCACACCTCCAGGCGCATGACGCCCGCGATCAGGCACAGCCCGGCGGCGAGGGACAGCAGCACGATGAGGCTCACCGGCATCTTCTGCTTCACGAAGGAGATGATCCCGCCGACGAAGAACAGCCCGACGAGGATCAGCAGGGTCGAGGTGCTGTTCACAGCGCGCCCTTCGTGGAGGGGAGGATGCCGGCCGCGCGCGGGTCCCGCTCGCTGGCGTAGCGCAGGGCCCGGGCCAGCGCCTTGAACTGGCACTCCACGATGTGGTGCGCGTTGCGCCCGTAGGGCACATGGACGTGCAGGGCGATCTGGGCCTGGGCGACGAAGGACTCCAGGATGTGCCGGGTCATCGTGGTGTCGTACTCGCCGATCATCGGCGCCATGTTCTCGGGCTCGGTGTGCACGAGGTAGGGGCGGCCGGAGAGGTCGACGGTGACCTGGGCGAGGGACTCGTCCAGCGGGACCGTGCAGTTGCCGAAGCGGTAGATGCCGACCTTGTCGCCGAGGGCCTGCTTGAAGGCGGCGCCGAGGGCGAGGGCGGTGTCCTCGATGGTGTGGTGCGAGTCGATGTGCAGATCGCCCTCGGTCTTCACCGTGAGGTCGAACAGGCCGTGCCGGCCGAGCTGGTCGAGCATGTGGTCGTAGAAGCCGACGCCTGTCGAGACGTCGGTCCTTCCGCTGCCGTCGAGGTCGATCTCGACGAGGACGGAGGTCTCCTTGGTGACCCGCTCCACGCGTCCGACGCGGCTCATGCGCTGTGCTCCTCGGTGGTTGGGAGAGGGGTTGGGAGAGTCCCGGTGGCGGGGACGAGCAGGTCCTTCAGGTCGCGCGCCGCGGCGAGGAACGCGTCGTTCTCCTCGGGCGTCCCCGCGGACACCCGCAGCCGCCCGGGCACCCCGTTGTCGCGGACCAGGACGCCCCGGTCGAGCAGCCGCTGCCACGCCTGGTGCGGGTCGGCGAACCGCCCGAACTGCACGAAGTTGGCGTCGGACGGCGTGACGTCGAAGCCCATCCCGCGCAGCTCGTCGACCAGCCGGTCGCGCTCCGACTTCAGCTGCTCGACATACCCGAGCAGGGTGCCGGTGTGCTCCAGCGCGGCCAGCGCGGTCGCCTGGGTGACGGCGGACAGGTGGTACGGCAGCCTGACCAGCTGGACGGCGTCCACGACGGCCGGGTGCGCGGCGAAGTAGCCGAGCCGGAGCCCGGCGGCGCCGAACGCCTTCGACATGGTGCGGGTGACGACGTAGTTCGGGCGGCCCTCCAGCAGGGGCAGCGCGGAGGTGCTGTGGCTGAACTCCGCGTACGCCTCGTCCACGATCAGCATCGACGGCTTCGCCTGCTGCGCCGCCTCGTAGAGGCCGCGGACGAACTGGGGCGGGACCGCGTTGCCGGTGGGGTTGTTGGGGGTGGTGAGGAAGATGACGTCCGGCCGGTGCTCCAGGACGAACTCCCGCGCCGCCACGGGGTCGATGGTGAAGTCCTCGCCCCGCGGGGCGGACAGCCACCGGGTGCCGGTGCCGCGCGCGATGAGGCTGTGCATCGAGTACGACGGCTCGAAGCCCAGCGCGGTACGGCCGGGGCCGCCGAAGGTCTGGAGCAGCTGCTGGATGACCTCGTTGGAGCCGTTGGCCGCCCAGACGTTCTCCAGGCCGACCGGGTGACCGGCCGTGTCCGTCAGGTACTTGGCCAGCTGGGTGCGCAGCTCTACGGCGTCCCGGTCCGGGTAGCGGTTGAGATGCCGGGCCGTGTCACGCACCCGCTCGGCGATCCGCTCGACCAGCGGCTCGGGCAGCGGGTAGGGGTTCTCGTTGGTGTTCAGCCGTACCGGCACGTCCAACTGGGGAGCGCCGTAGGGGGACTTGCCGCGCAGTTCGTCCCGTACGGGCAGATCGTCGATGGAGAAGCTCACTTGCTCTCAGGCACCTTCCAGCCGAACCTCGCCTTGATCGCCGCGCCGTGCGCGGGCAGATCCTCCGCCTCCGCCAGCGTGACCACGTGGTGCGCGACCTCGGCCAGCGCGTCCTTGGTGTAGTCGACGATGTGGACACCGCGCAGGAACGACTGCACGGACAACCCCGAGGAGTGGCAGGCGCAGCCGCCGGTGGGGAGGACGTGGTTGGAGCCCGCCGCATAGTCGCCGAGCGAGACGGGCGCCCAGGGGCCGACGAAGATCGCGCCCGCGTTCTTCACCCGTTCGGCCACCGCCGCCGCGTCCGCCGTCTGGATCTCCAGGTGCTCCGCGCCGTAGGAGTCGACGACCCGCAGCCCCTCGTCGATGCCGTCGACGAGCACGATCGCGGACTGCCGGCCCGCGAGGGCCGGGACGATCCGGTCCTCGATGTGCTTGGTCGCCTCGACCTGCGGCGCCAGCTCCTTCTCCACGGCGTCGGCGAGCTCGTCTGAGTCGGTGACCAGCACGGCCGCCGCCAGCGGGTCGTGCTCGGCCTGGCTGATCAGGTCGGCGGCGACATGCACCGGGTCGGCGGTGTCGTCCGCGAGGACCGCGATCTCGGTGGGGCCGGCCTCGGTGTCGATGCCGATCTTCCCGGTGAAGTAGCGCTTGGCGGCGGCGACCCAGATGTTGCCGGGGCCGGTGACCATGTCGGCGGGCGGGCAGGACTCGGTGCCGTACGCGAACATCGCGACGGCGGTGGCTCCGCCCGCCGCATACACCTCGTCCACGCCGAGCAGCGCGCAGGCGGCGAGGATCGTGGGGTGCGGCAGTCCTCCGGTGGCGGCCTGCGCCGGGGAGGCGAGCGCGACGGACCCGACCCCGGCCTCCTGCGCCGGGACCACGTTCATCACCACGGACGACGGGTAGACCGACCGCCCGCCGGGCGCGTACAGCCCGACGCGCTCGACCGGGATCCACTTCTCGGTGACCGTGCCGCCGGGCACGACCTGCGTGGTGTGAGCCGTACGGCGCTGGGCGCGGTGCACCAGCCTGGCGCGGCGGATGGACTCCTCCAGGGCCGCGCGCACGGCCGGGTCCAGCTCGTCCAGCGCCCCGGCGATCGCCTCGGCGGGGACCCTCACGGACTCCAGCCGCACCCCGTCGAACTTTTCGGCGAAGTCGATCAGCGCCGCGTCGCCCCGATGATGCACGGCTTCGCAGATCGGACGCACCTTCTCCAGGGCGGCCTGAACGTCGAACTCGGCTCGGGGCAAAATGTCGCGCAGGGCGGGGCCCTCGGGAAGGGCGTCGCCGCGCAGATCGATTCGGGAGATCACGGGCTCAATTCTCTCAGACCCGGCTCGGACGCCGTGCGCCTGTTTCAGTGATTGATACGCAGCCGGCGACTCACCACCGGACATCGGCAGGCCCGACCGCGGACGTCGCCCGGCCAGGCAGCCGAGTGCGGCCCCAGCACCCGGGCGTGCCAGGGCGGCCCCGGCGCCCGGGCGTGGCCGGGCAGCCCGGGTGTGGCTGGATTGCGGTGGTGGGGTGGGTGGAACCCGGAAGATCGGCTTCACGTCTATGTTCCGGGCGGCGCTCCACGGGCATCACAGGCAGACAGGCGTCACGGACCGTCTCAGGAGACTGGCCGCAGAGGGAAGGAAGGGAACGCCGTGACCGAGGGGGCCGGGCTTCGGGCCGGGGAGCCGCCGGATGATCTCACCGCCGTCGAGACCGGGATGTGGCAGGCGTTCCGCAACGGCAGCGTGTACGACCTGAGCAGCGGGGACGTCGCCGTGGACGATCCGCACGGCGGACACCCCTGGGGCCCCGAGCGGAGCGTACGGGCGCGCATCGTCGCCTGGCTGCTGCTCGACGGGCCGCCCGCGCTCGCGGGCCGGGTGTCCTCGCTGAAGCTGGTCGGCGTGCGGATCGCGGGCTCGCTGGACGTGGCGGGCGGCACGGTGGCGACGTACGTCGAGCTGAGGAGCTGCCGGTTCGAGCAGGACGTGCTGGTCCCGGAGGCCCGGTTCGCGACGCTGCGGCTGGTGAACTGCTCGGTGCCGCGGCTGGAGGCGGCACGCGTCCACACCGAGGGCGACCTGCATCTGCCGCGCTGCCGCTTCCACAACGGCGTCCGGCTCACCGACGCGCACATCGGCACCGACCTGATGCTCAACCAGGCCATCGTTCACCGCGACCGCACCGGCCGCTCCATCGCCGCCGACGGTCTGAGCGTCGGCCAGGACCTCCAGGCCGAGCTGCTGGAGTCGCACGGCGAGCTGAGCCTGCGCAGCGCCAAGGTCGGCGTGTCGCTGAGTCTGCGGGGCGCGCAACTGTTCAACCCGCAGGGACGGCTCGCCCTGAACGCCCCCCAGCTCACCGTGGAGCGGTCGCTCTACCTCACCCCGGCCGGCTTCGGGTCGCCGTGGCAGAGCGGCACCACACCGGCGCAGGGCACCCGCGTGCAGCGCTTCGAGTCCCGGGGCGGGGTACGGCTGGACGACGGGCGGTTCGGCGACGCCGTCGACCTCCAGCGGGCCCGGTTCGACTTCACCGACGTCCAGGAGCTGTCACTGCGGCGCGTGCAGACACCCGAGTTACGGTTCCTGAGCGAGCGCCCGCAGCGCGGGAAAGTCGTGCTGTCGGGGGCACGGATCGTCAATCTGGTCGACCGGGCCAGCGCCTGGCCGGGGCCCGGCAATCTGCACATGGGCGGATTCTCGTACGAGAACCTCGTGCCGCAGGGCCCGTTCCCGCTGGCGGAGCGGCTGGACTGGGTGGCCGCCGCGACCGCCGAGTACAACCCCGAGCCCTACGAACGGCTCGCCACCGTGCTGCGGGCCGCCGGCGAGGACGAGGACGCGCGCGAGGTGCTGCTCGCCAAGCAGCGCCGCCGGCGCGAGAGCCTGCCGCTCGCCGGGAAGCTGTGGGGGTACGCGCAGGACCTCACGGTCGCCTACGGCTACCGTCCGGGCCGGGCCGCCGTGTGGATGGCGGTGCTGTGGGCGGCGGGCTCGGTCGCCTTCGCGCACGCCGCGCACCCGCCGGCCGGGTCCGGGCATCCGCCGTGGAACCCGACCCTCTACACGCTCGACCTGCTGCTGCCGGTCATCGACCTGCGCCAGGCCGACGAGTGGCAGCTGCGCGGCGGCTGGGAGTGGCTGTCCGTGGTGCTCATCCTCATGGGCTGGATCCTGGCGACGACGGTGGCGGCGGGTGCGACCCGGCTGCTGCGGCGCGGCTGAGGCCCCCCGCCCGGTTCCTCCGGGGCGTAACGGGGCGCGCAGGATCGTCGTGGGCGCGGCGAGACCCGCCGGCGCCGGGGGGGCCCGCCAGGGGGCACCGGAACCCGCTGAGAGGCGTCGTGGGGGACGGACGTACCGCAGCCGGACAAGCGGACTGCGCACCCGCACAGAGCGCCCGCACAGCTCACCGACAGCTACCGGACGGACACTTTTTACCCGCCCTTGACCCGAGCCCGTACAACTTTCCGGCACCTGCGAATGCCCACTGGCGCTCCCCCGACCTGCGGTCTTTCAATGGTCGACACCATGGCTCTGCTGCCCCCCTTCATCCGAGCGTCACGGATCAGAACCCCCCATGCACGCACCGCCGCCGCACCCGCCACCGCCGCCGACGACGACGTGTTCCTCGACGCACCCGACGCCCGCCTCGGCCCCGTCCTCGTGGCCGCCGGACGAGGCGAGTACGAACCCGCCGCCGCCCTGCTTGCCGCCACCCGCGCCGCCGCCGAGTGGGAGGTCCGCGACCGCTGTGTGGAGCGGCTGGCGGGGTTCGCGCGGTCGCGGGGCGAGTGGTTCGACAGCTGGCGCACCGCGGAGCCGCACGACCCCGACGGGCTGCTGGTCGGGGCCCAGCTGGCGGTGGACCGCGCCTGGCCGTCGCCCGGCCGGGCCGAGCTGCTGCGCGCGGTGAGCCCGCTGATCACGGTGGCGGCGCAGCTGGACGCGCGCGACCCGGTGCCGTGGCGGCTGGCGCTGGACCACGCGCGCGGGGCGCGGGCCGGGCACACGTACTTCGGCGAGCTGTGGGAGGCGGCGGTACGGCGCGCTCCGCACCACTACGGCTGCCATGTGGCGGCGCTGCGCTATCTGGCCGCCTCGTGGCGCGGCTCGCACCGCGAGTGCTTCGACTTCGCCGACCGTGCCGCGCAGGATGCGCCGCACGCCTCGCTGCTCCAGGCACTGCCCGCGCGCGCGGCGTTCGCCTGTCTGACCGACGGCGACGGCGACGGGCTGCCGAGAGCCCGGCTGGACGCGGCGGCGGACCGGGCGGTCGCGTTCTCCGCGCGCTTCCCGGCGGGCGACGCGTGGCCCGCCGAGATCCGCAACACGCTGGCGTACGTGCTGGTACGGCTGGAGCGCCACGAGGACGCCCTGGTCCAGCTGGGCCTGATCGGCCCGTACGTCACCTCGTTCCCGTGGGGACGGCTGTCGGACGATCCGCTGGGCCGCCTCCTGGAGGTGCGGGACGAGGTGCGCGAGGCGGTGCGGGCGGCGGTGTCCGCGGGGCCTTCGAGGGGCCCTGGGAGGGTCCGCCGCGGGCGTACTGGTCGTACCGGCTCCGGCCACCATTAGGCTTTTGCGCCGTGACCACTGTCCGTCTCCCGCTCTTCCCGCTGAACACGGTGCTGTTCCCGGGGCTCGTGCTGCCGCTGAACGTCTTCGAGGAGCGCTATCGCGCCATGCTGCGGTCGCTGCTGAAGACGCCCGAGGAGGAGCCGCGCCGGTTCGCCGTCGTGGCGATCCGCGACGGCCACGAGGTGGCGCCGAGCGGGCCCGGTATGCCGGACCCGACGGCGCTGCCGCAGCGCGGGCCCGCGGCCGGTTTCGGCACCGATCCGGTCAAGGCGTTCCACGGCGTGGGCTGTGTGGCGGACGCGGCGACGATCCGGGAGCGGTCCGACGGCACGTTCGAGGTGCTGGCGACCGGTACGACGCGGGTGCGGCTGCTGTCCGTGGACGCGTCCGGGGCGTTTCTGACGGGCGAGCTGGAGGAGCTCACGGAGCAGCCCGGCGACGAGGCGGGGGCGCTGGCGGAAGGGGTTCTGCGGGCCTTCAGGCAGTACCAGCGGCGGCTGGCGGGGGCGCGGGAGCGGTCGGCGCCGACGTCCGCGGAGCTGCCGGACGAGCCGTCCGTGGTGTCGTACCTGGTGGCTGCGGCGATGATGCTCGACACACCGACCAAGCAGCGGCTGCTCCAGTCCCCCGACACCGCGTCGCGGCTGCGTGACGAGCTGAAACTCCTTCGCTCCGAGACGGCGGTGATCCGTAGTCTGCCGTCGCTGCCCGCGTCGGATCTGACGCGTGGCCCGACGAGCCTCAACTGACGGACATCTGGAAGCGGTACATGGCGAAGAAGACGAAGAAGCAGCAGCACCAGCAGGGCGGCACGCCCGCGACGGTGGCACTGACGGCGGCGGGCGCGGAGTACACGGTCCACTCCTACGACCACGACCCCTCGCATCCGTCCTACGGCGAGGAGGCCGCCGAGGCGATGGGCGTGTCGCCGGAGAGGGTCTTCAAGACGCTGGTGGCGGAGGTCGACGGCACCCTGACGGTCGCCGTGGTGCCGGTGGCGGGCCAGCTCGATCTGAAGGCCCTGGCGTCGGCGGTGGGCGGCAAGCGTGCCGCGATGGCGGACCCGGCGCTCGCCGAGCGCACCACCGGCTACGTCCGCGGCGGCATCTCCCCGCTCGGCCAGCGCAAGAAACTCCCGACGGTCCTCGACGACTCGGCGTCCGCCCACCCGACGATCTGTGTCTCGGCAGGCCGCCGCGGTCTGGAGGTGGAGCTCTCCCCCGCCACGCTGGCCACCCTGACGGAGGCGGTCCTGGCGCCGATCGGCCGGCCGTAGCGACTCCGGGCGGGGGCGGCGACGGGTACGGCACCGGGTGACGGGTGGCGGGTGGCCGCCCGGGCCGTAGGGCACGTGCAGCGACGGGTGAGGGGTGCGGTGCGGCAAGGCGAGGACGGGCAGCACCGGGCACGTCGCGCGGATTGTCTGCGGGGGCGGGGTCGGGGGCCTGGCCTTCGGGCCGACCCACTCGGCACGACGGGCACAGGGCGCGGGCACAGGGTGCAGACGCCCGGGCGCCCGCGGACGCCGGCAGGGTGAAACACCACCGCTTCCCGGCCAGGGGGTACGGCGTCACCCGGCACCGTGGGCATCCCGCCCCCGGCCGAGGCAGCCCCGCCGACAGGGACGGCTACGGCGCTGGAGGGGGGCTGAACGGGTTGCGGTCCTGGGGGTAAGGGTCGCTCGGATACGTGCCATCGGGGAAGGGGCCGTGGGGGTACCAACCCTGGGGGTACGGGCCCTGAGGGTACGGGGGCTCGGGGTCCCGGGGGCCGAAGAGGGCCGTCAGGCCCAGGTGGACCAGGGTCGCCGCCAGGGGCCAGGCCAGCGGGGCCGCCCACTTCGAGTTCAGTTTCAGCGGGGCCGAGAAGGTCTCACCCTTCCCTGCCTGCTTGGCGTGGGCGATGACGTCCTGGGTGGGGCCGAGCCACACACCGAGGCGCCACGCCAGCAGCGAGCCGAGCAGCCCGCCGACCGCCAGGCCGATGACCAGCGGCACCCCGCCCCGGCGCCGCACCAGGAACACCACGAGGGCGCTGACCGCGCCGAAGGCCAGCGCCAACAATATGAAGGTGCCGTCGACGCCGATCGCCTGCTCGCCCTCACTGTCCTTGAGGTAGACGACCCAGTTCTTGTCGACGACGTCGCCGACCAGCGGCACATGCGGTGCCAGCCACCACCACAGCAGACCGAGCAGCACCCCGCTGAGCGCCACCGCCACCGCGATCACCGCGGCCGCCAGCACCTCCGTCTTCATGCCCGGCCCGGTGTCCGGGTGCACAGGTGCCGGACAGCCGGTTCCTGCGGCAGGGGGCGGCCACGCCCCGTCGTCGTGCGGGGAATGCTCGTGCGGCGGCGGAGGCGGAGTCAACGGTGCGGTCACCAGGACATCGTGCCAGGCCCCGCTGTGCGGCGCGTCACTGGACGGCGGCCCTCCGGTACGCCCAGGTGGCCGCGGCCAGTGAGGCGACCCCGACCACGGCGCAGACCGCCAGGTCACCTGCGACGAGCGCCCAGTCGGGGCGGGCGCCGAAGGTGCGCGCGAACGCTTCGACACCGTACGTCGAGGGCAGCAGATCCCTCATGAGCCGTACCAGACCGGGCATCCGCCCGGCCGGGAGCACGCCCAGCAGCAGCGCGGCGGACATGCCCAGCTGCCCCAGGAGCGTGGCCAGTTCGGGACGCGGCGCGAGCAGTCCGAGCGCGGCACCGAGGCCGGCGAGCGCGGCACCGGCGAGCGGGATCACCGCGGCGAGCACCCACACGTTGGTCAGCGGCAGCCCGAACAGCACGCCCCCGAAGACGGCGGTCGCCACGGTCCCGGGCACCGTGAAGGAGGCGTACGCCCCGGCCGCGCCCAGCACCACGGCCGCGGGCGGCACCGGCAGCGTGGCGTAGTGGTCGAGACCGCCGCTGCCGCGGAGCTGGCCGAAGTACTGCGCCAGCAGGTTCAGCCCGACGTACGCCACCACCAGCACCGCGGACCCGGACACGACGTAGCGGGCGTCCTGGCCGCCGGAGTCCACGACCCCGCGCATCATGATCAGGATGCCGACCGACTGGAAGGTCGCCACGAACAGCAGCGGGATGCGCGCCACGCGCGCGCGGGAGAGCTGCGCGCGGTAGACGGCGGCCAGGGACGGCCACAGCCGCGCCCGCGGGCCGAGTTCGGCGGCAGGCCTCGGCGCCGAGCCACGGCCGCCGGTCGGTACGGGGCCGGGCAGGACATCGGGGGATACGACACTCACCTCGGGGTGTTCCTCCTCACTCCCGGCCACGTGCCGGTGGACGCCTCATCCTGTTGTGAACTGTACGGACCGTACGGACCGGTTTGGCCGTAGACGCCGTAGAGGCCCTGGAGGCCGTACGGACCATACGGATACGGCGGCCGGCGCGCTCATGTCTTCACCAGCCCCTGCCCCTCGCCGCCGAGTTCCAGATACACGTCCTCCAGGCTGGGCGTGGCGAGCGTGAAGTCGTCCAGGGCGGCGAACGCGACCCCGCCGGTCACCGTGGCGACGGCGGAACGGGCCTCCTCGGGGGCCAGCCGCAGCGTCCAGCGCCGCCCGGACTCGGCTGCACGCTCACGCAGCGCGGCGACCTCGGGCACCTCCAGGGGCGGCCGTTCCCGCCAGACCAGTTCGACCCGTACCTCCCCGGCGACGCGCTCCTTGAGCCCGGCGGGCGTGTCGCAGGCGATGAGCCGGCCGTGGTCGATGACGGCGACCCGGTCGAGGACGGTCTCGGCCTCGATGACGTTGTGGGTGACCAGCAGCACGGTGGTGCCGTGTTCGGCGCGGCGCCGGTCGACGGCGGACCACACGGCGCGCCGGGCGACCGGGTCCATGCCGGTGGTGGGCTCGTCGAGGACGAGCAGCGGGCGCTGTCCGACCAGCGCGGCAGCGAAGCAGGCGAGCCTGCGCTGTCCGCCGGACAGTTTCCTGAGCGCCCGCCCGGCGATCGGCGCGAGGCCGAGTTCGTCGATCACGGCGTCCCGTTCGGCGCGCGCCCGGCGCAGGTCCAGGCCGCGCAGCCGTCCGGTGGTCTCGGCGGCCAGGGAGACGGTGAGCTCGTCGAGGGCGCTGGACTCCTGGCCGAGGTAGGCGAGGATGCGGGCGGCGCGCTCGGGGTGGCGCACGATGTCGTGGCCGAGGATCTCCACGCTGCCGTGGTCGGGGCGCAGCAGTCCGGTCAGCTGCCGTACGAGGGTGGACTTGCCGGCGCCGTTGGGCCCGAGCAGTCCGAAGATCTCACCGCGCCGGACGTCGAGTTCGATCCCGTCGGTGGCCCGCACCTCGGGGGTGGCCGGAGTACCGCGGCGACCGCGCACCGCGGGGTAGGTCTTCCGCAGACCGCGCACCGCACACACGACCTCGGGGTCGTGCCGTAGTGCCTGCACCGCGCGCGTGTTCACAAACCACGAGAGTACGTGGTGGGCTCCCTTTACCTGTCTTTGGGGCACCTGCCCGCCCCGAGGCCCGCGTCCCCCGAAAAGTCCCGCTCAGCCGGGGTGTCCAGGGCCGTCAGGATCCCGCCACAGAGGCTCGGTGCCGTCTTGTTCCCGCGGGTACGGCCGATCGGGGGACATGAGACATCGGTCACCCCCACGGCCCCGGGCCTCCGGCTTCCGGCCTCTGGCTCCCGGCTCCCGGCTCCCGGCTCCCGGCACCACAGCCGCATCGCGCCACCGCACCCGCAGCGCCACGCCCCCACCGCCGCACTCACACCGCGTGGCACCACGCAGCGCACGCAGCGCACGCAGCGCACTCGGCAGACCCGGCAGACCCGGCAGACCCGGCAGACCCGGCAGACCCGGCAGACCCGGCAGACGGACAACGCCGCGCGGCCGCGGCCCGGCCCCGTTTTCACACGATCGGGGGATCCCCGCCCCCGTCGCTCATCCCGCCCAGGGTGCCCCCGGCGGAACCGCTCACCGCCCCGGCCGACGCCCCGGGCGCCTTGCCCGTGCAGCGCCGGGGCCTCGGCCGCCCCGATCGCCCGCCGCCCCGATCCACGCCCGCCGCCCCGGCACCGCACGACCGTCGCCGCTTCACCCGGCGGAGCCGCCCCTCATTCCCCCGCCGGTGCGTGTTCCGTCTCCGTGCGGGCGTCGATCTCCCGCCAGAAGCCCGCCCGGATGGCGTAGCGGTCGTTCTCGTCGATCTGGTCGTCCTTGTGGGCGAGGAGGCCGAAGCGGGCGGCGTAGCGGAGGAGTTCGCCGTCGATGCGGTGCGGGATGCGGGGGTACATGCCGGAGAGGCGCTGGAGCTGGGACTGGTCGCCGAGGCGGGCCATCCAGCGGCGGGCGAAGACCTGGCCGACCTCGTAGGAGTCCCCGCTGACGGTGGTGATGTCCTCCTCGCGGTCGGCCCAGCGCTGCTCGGCCGTGGTGAGCTGGGCGAGGGTCGGCATTCCGGCGGCCTCGGGCGACTCGGCACCGGTACCGGGGCGCTCCACCCAGCCCTTGTCGGAGGACCAGCGCAGGGTGGCGCCCGGGGGGTGCTGGCCGCCGCCGTGCCCGCCGCCGGGGGCGCGGAGGGCGGCGAGGTCCTTCGGGGTGGGGACGCCCTTGGCCGACGGCACCCGTTCGGGTGAGGCCGCCGCGGCGGGCGGGCGGCGGCTCTCCTCGGGGCGCCGCTCGGGCGCCGGGGCGAGGGCGGTGTCGGGCAGCGGCGCGGAGAGGATCGCGGCGATCTCGGGCCGGGACTCGGGCGGCGGCGCACAGGGGCCGGACAGTTCCTTGGCGCGGACGGCCTTGGTGATCCAGGTACGGTCCAGGACGCGCCGTTCGTCGGCCTCGGCGACCAGGTCCTCGGACTGGTTGTAGTCGCCGTCGGCGGCCTGGACGGCCCACAGATGGACGGCGACGCCGTGCTCCTTGGCGGCCATCATGCCCGGCAGCAGATCACCGTCGCCGGTGACGAGGACGACGTCGGAGCAGGCGCCGTTGCGCGCGAGCTCGGTCAGTTCGGCGTGCATGGCGGCGTCCACGCCCTTCTGCGCCCAGCGCCCGTCGCTGCGGGTCAGGGCGCCGAGCCGGACGGTGACCCGGGGCATCACCCGCAGTCTGCGGTGCTCGGGCTGGGGCACACGGTCGGGGGCGCCGTCGAACCAGTAGATGCGCAGCAGCGGCCGTTCGGTGTCGGACTCGGCCTGCTCGCGCAGCCCCTGGATCAGCGCGGTGTGGTCCACGGCGATACGGGAACGCGAGGGGTCTCCGGCGAGCAGACTCGCAGCCGCCCCCAGCAGATACCCGGCGTCCACCAGGACGATGCAGCGGTCCACGCGATCCACCCTCTTTCCCGGGAAGTTTGCTTCGGGCTTCCTTCGAGTCTGCCCGACCGGGCGGAGGTTAACGGCCCGAACTCGATCTTCGGCGTGGCGTTTCGAGGAACCGGCCCCACGACAAGCTTGTCACAGACGGTAATTGTCCGACATGCGCCCCCGGTGGCCGTGTGTGAATCTGGTCGCGGCCCTGGCCCCTAGATCCCCCTCAGGAGGCAGATCACCATGGCCAAGAACAAGAACCGCAAGCAGTCGGGCCCGCCGAACCGCGCGCCGCACGACGAGAAGACCCGGGAACAGGCGCAGCACGAGATGGCCGAGGAGCACGAGCCGTCCGGGGCTCGGATACCGGGCAGCCCGACGGAAGTTGCCCGGAAACAGCAGAAGCGTTTCGGCCACAACTGACGCCCGCTGCGGGCGCAGCTGAGCACGGGGCAGAGCCTCGTGCGAACGAGGGGCGCATCCCGCATGGGGTGCGCCCCTCGTCACATCAAGTAGCCGGGGCGCCCGCGAGTGGGTCAGCCCGCGAGGCAGGACGGGCCGAGGAGCACCTTCAGGTCCCCGAAGAGCGCCGGGTCCGGCTTCACCCGGTGGCGGTCCAGGCGCAGGACCGTCGTCCTCGTCGGTCCCTGGAGCTTGATGCGGACCTCGCTGTCGCCCTTGTGGCTGGTGAGGATCTCGCCGAGGCGGCTGACCATCGGCGGGGTGACGCGGGTGGCCGCGATGGTGAGGACCACGGGCGCGTTGGCGCCCGCGGCGGACAGGTCGGGGACGGCGAGTTCCATGGCCACCAGCCGGGGAATGTCCTCGCGCTTGTCGAGGCGGCCCTTGACGAACACCACGGCGTCCTCGACGAGCTGGGTGGACACCAGCTGGTACGTCGCCGGGAAGAACATGCACTCGATGGAGCCGGCGAGGTCCTCGACGGTGGCGATCGCCCAGGCGTTGCCCTGCTTGGTCATCTTGCGCTGGAGGCCGGAGATGATGCCGCCGATGGTGACGACCGCGCCGTCCGCGTGCTCGCCGCCGGTGAGCTGGGCGATGCCCGCGTCGGCCTTGTCGGACAGCACATGTTCGAGGCCGAAGAGCGGATGGTCGGAGACGTAGAGACCGAGCATCTCCCGCTCCTGGGCGAGCAGATAGGTCTTGTCCCACTCCTCGTCGGTGAAGACGACGTCGAGTCCGAAGCCGGGTTCCTCGGTCTGGGCGTCGCCCATGCCGCCGAAGAGGTCGAACTGGCCCTCGGCCTCCTTGCGTTTGACGGCGACCACGTTGTCGATCATCGGCTCGTACTGCGCCGTGAGGCCCTTGCGGGTGTGCCCCATGGTGTCGAAGGCGCCCGCCTTGATCAGGGACTCCGTGGTGCGCTTGTTGCAGACGACCGCCTCGACCTTGTCGAGGTAGTCGGGGAAGGAGGAGTACTTCCCCTTGGACTTGCGGCACTTGATGATCGACTCGACGACGTTGGTGCCGACGTTGCGCACGGCGGACAGACCGAAGAGGATCACGTCGTCGCCCTGGGCGGAGAAGTTGGACACCGACTCGTTGACGTTGGGCGGCAGCACCTTGATGCCCATGCGGCGGCACTCGTTGAGGTAGACCGCCGACTTGTCCTTGTCGTCCTTGACGGAGGTCAGCAGCGCGGCCATGTACTCGGCGGGGTGGTTGGCCTTGAGGAAGGCGGTCCAGTAGGAGACCAGGCCGTACGCGGCCGAGTGCGCCTTGTTGAAGGCGTAGCCGGCGAAGGGGACCAGCACGTCCCACAGGGCCTGGATGGCCTCGTCGCTGTAGCCGTTCTTCTTGGCGCCGGCCTGGAAGATGGTGAAGTTCTTGGCCAGCTCGTCGGGCTTCTTCTTGCCCATCACACGGCGCAGGATGTCGGCCTCGCCGAGCGAGTAGCCGGCGATGATCTGGGCGGCCTTCTGCACCTGCTCCTGGTAGACGATCAGGCCGTAGGTGACCGCGAGGACCTCCTGGAGGGGCTCCTCCAGCTCCTTGTGGATCGGCGTGATCTCCTGCTGCTTGTTCTTGCGCAGCGCGTAGTTGGTGTGGGAGTTCATGCCCATCGGGCCCGGCCGGTAGAGGGCCGACACGGCGGAGATGTCCTCGAAGTTGTCGGGCTTCATCAGGCGCAGCAGGGAGCGCATGGGGCCGCCGTCGAACTGGAAGACGCCGAGGGTGTCGCCGCGCTGGAGCAGGTCGAAGGTGGCCGGGTCGTCCAGCGGGAGGGCGAGCAGGTCGATGTCGAGGCCCTTGTTGGCCTTCACCATCTTGACCGCGTCGTCCATGATCGTGAGGTTGCGCAGGCCGAGGAAGTCCATCTTCAGCAGGCCGAGCGACTCGCAGCTCGGGTAGTCCCACTGGGTGATGGTGACGCCGTCGGTGTGCCTGACCCAGACGGGGACGTGCTCGGTGATGGTCTCGCTGGACATGATCACGCCGGCCGCGTGCACGCCCATCTGCCGGACCAGGCCCTCCACACCGCGCGCGGTGTCGATGACCTTCTTCACGTCCGGTTCGCCCTCGTACATCCCGCGCACCTCGCCCGCCTCCGAGTAGCGGGGGTGCTGGGGGTCGGTGATGCCGGACAGCGGGATGCCCTTGCCGAGGACGTCGGCGGGCATGGCCTTGGTGATGCGGTCGCCCATCGCGTACGGATAGCCCAGCACGCGCGCCGAGTCCTTGATGGCGTTCTTGGCCTTGATGGTGCCGTAGGTGCCGATCTGGGCGACCTTGTCGGCGCCGTACTTCTCCGTCACGTACCTGATCACCTCGGCGCGCCTGCGCTCGTCGAAGTCGATGTCGACGTCGGGCATGGAGATGCGCTCGGGGTTGAGGAACCGCTCGAAGATCAGGCCGTGCGGGATGGGGTCGAGGTCGGTGATGCCCATGGCGTAGGCGACGATCGAGCCCGCCGCGGAGCCTCGGCCGGGGCCGACGGCGATGCCGTTGTTCTTGGCCCACATGATGAAGTCGGCGACGACGAGAAAGTAGCCCGGGAAGCCCATCGAGATGATGACGTCCATCTCGTAGTCCGCCTGCTTCTGGCGGTCCTCGGGGACGCCGCCCGGGAAGCGGCGGTCCATGCCGCGGCGGACCTCCTCCTTGAACCAGGTGACCTCGGTGTAGCCCTCGGGGATGTCGAACTTGGGCATCAGGTCGTGCTTGACGAACATGCCCTCGGTGTCGACCATCTCGGCGATCAGCAGGGTGTTGCGGCAGCCTTCCTGCCAGGCGTCGGAGGAGTCGATGGCGTACATCTCGTCGGCCGACTTCAGGTAGTAGCCGGTGCCGTCGAACTTGAAGCGGTCGGGGTCGGAGAGGTTCTTGCCGGTCTGGATGCACAGCAGCGCGTCGTGCGCGGTCGCCTCGTGCGCATACGTGTAGTGGGAGTCGTTGGTGACCAGCGGGGGGATGCCGAGCTTCTTGCCGATCTCCAGCAGGCCCTCGCGGACCCGGTGCTCGATGTCGATGCCGTGGTCCATCAGCTCCAGGAAGTAGCGGTCCTTGCCGAAGATGTCCTGGTAGTCGGCTGCCGCTTTGAGGGCCTCGTCGAAGTGGCCGAGGCGCAGCCGGGTCTGGACCTCGCCGGAGGGGCAGCCGGTGGAGGCGACGATGCCCTCGGACCACTGGGCGATGGTCTCCTTGTCCATCCGGGGCCACTTCTGGAGCCAGCCCTCGGCGTACGCGTCCGAGGAGAGCCGGAAGATGTTGTGCAGTCCGGTGCTGTTGACCGCCCACATCGTCTTGTGGGTGTAGCCGCCGGAGCCGGAGATGTCGTCGCGCTTCTGGTGCGGCTGGCCCCAGAGGATCTTGCGCTTGTTGCGCCGGGACTCCGGGGCGATATAGGCCTCGATGCCGATGATCGGGGTGATCCCGGCCTTCTTGGCGGTGTGGAAGAAGTCGTACGCGCCGTGCAGGTTGCCGTGGTCGGTCATGGCGATGTGCGACCACCCCTGCTCCTGGCAGGCGGCGAACATGTCCTTGAGCCGCGCGGCACCGTCCAGCAGCGAGTACTGGGTGTGGACGTGCAGGTGCGTGAACGGCGCTTTCGACACGGGTAGGGCCTCCAAGGAGAACTGGCGTCGACGGTCTCGCGTCCGGCTGCGGACAGTCTGGGGGACAGCGTCGAAGTCTATGCCCGGGCACTGACACCGTCCGGCGTTCCGCGCGTACCTTCGTGCGGGGTGTCGGGCACTCCCGCGGTCCCTCGCCCGTTGAAGGCGGCAGAGACGCCGTCGCAGGCGTTCACGCACGTCCCTGCACGTCAGTGCACCGTTTCTTGCACGTCAGTGCACCGTCCCCGCACCAGGAGGCACCCCTCGATGTCGGTACTCCAGCTCAACGACGAGCAGCGCGGCGAGGAGATCCTCGCCGTCTTCGACACCGCCTTCGGCGAGCTCCTGGCCGCCGACCCGGCCGCGTTCCGCGTGAAGTTCCGGAAGATGGCGGCCTCGGCGTTCGCGTTCTACCGGGGCACGGCCTGCCTCTTCTACCACGACCTCGCCGCCGAGAAGCGCGGCGGCCCGTACCTGGACGAGCGGACCTCGCGCGTGTGGATCCACGGCGACCTGCACGCCGAGAACTTCGGCACCTACATGGACTCCAACGGCCGGCTGGTCTTCAACGTCAACGACTTCGACGAGGCGTACGTCGGCCCGTTCACCTGGGACCTGAAGCGCTTCGCGGCCTCCATCGCCCTCATCGGGTACGCGAAGGCGCTGAGCGACGAGCAGATCACCGAGCTGGTCGAGGTGTACGCGGCGGCCTACCGCGAGCGGATCCGCGCGCTGTCGACGGGCGCGAAGCGCGACGAGGTGCCGCCGTTCACGCTGGACACCGCGCAGGGCCCGCTGCTGGACGCGCTGCGCGACGCCCGTTCGCTGACCCGTTTCGGGCTGCTGGAGTCGATGACGGAGATCCGCGACTTCGAGCGCCGTTTCGCGCCCGGCGGCGGCTCCCTGGAGCTGGACGCGGCCACCCGCTACAAGGTGCTGGCTGCCTTCGACGGCTATCTGGAGACGCTGCCCGAGACATCCCTGGACCGCCCGGACTCCTACCGGGTCAAGGACGTGGTGGGGCGGCGCGGCATCGGCATCGGCTCGGCCGGGCTGCCGTCGTACAACATCCTCCTGGAGGGTCACAGCGACGCCCTGGAGAACGACGTCGTCATCTACATCAAGCAGGCCCAGACCCCGGCGGTCTCCCGGCACATCACGGATCCGGCGATCCGTGACTACTTCCTGCACGAGGGCCACCGCACGGTGATCTCGCAGCGCGCCCTCCAGGCGCACGCCGACCCGTGGCTGGGCTGGACCGAGCTGGACGGCGCGGGACAACTGGTCGCCGAGGTCTCGCCGTACGCGGTGGACCTGGACTGGGGCGACATCGACGACCTGGAGGAGATCGCGGCCGTCGTAGCCGACCTGGGCCGCGCCACCGCCACCATGCACGCGGCGGCGGACGACACCTCGGGCGAGTCCCTGGTGCCGTTCTCCACGGAGCGGGCCATCGACGCGGCGATCGCGGCCGACGAAGCCGGTTTCGCGGGCCTGCTGACCGGCTTCGCCCACGACTACGGCACCCGCGCGCGGGCCGATCACCAGATCTTCGTGGACCTGTTCCGCAACGGCAGGATCCCGGGGCTGTAGCCTTCCGTCCGGCGCCCCCACCGGCCCCACGATTTTTCCGACCGCTCACAGGCTCCTTTTAGCAGTCTCCTACCGGAGCACGTGACACACTCATCACCGCATGGACATCACCGGAACCCCCCTCAGAGCCGCGCGCGCGGCGCTGTTCACGGCTGTCGTCGTGACGCTCAGCACCGCGTCGCACGTCCTGCTGTCCCGGGTTCCGCTGCCGCTCAACACGGTGGCCGCGACCGCGGCCGCCGTGTTCGCGCTCGCCTATGTCCTGGCGGGCCGCGAGCGGGGCTTCGGGGTGATCGCCGCCGCGCTGATCCCGCTGGAGCTGGCCGCCGACACGGTCTTCACCACCGGCCAGCAGGTCTGCTACGGCAGAGCGGGCGGCCCCGTCACGGGCCCGCTGCGCTCCGTCGGCGTCAACGTGCTGTGCGGTGACGGCAGCCATGTCGGCGATCCGCTGACCCGGATGACCGGCACCGGCGGCGACCGCATCGCCGTGCTGATGGCCCACGCCGACCCGGCGACCCCCTGGCTGCTGCTCGCCGCGCATGTCTGCGTGGGCCTGCTCGCCGCCGCCTGGCTGCACCGCGGCGAGCGGGCACTGGCCCAGCTGCTGCGGGCGGTGACCGCGACGACGTTCCGGCCGCTGCTGACGGCCGTCACCGCCGTGACGGTGCGGCCCGCCCCCGCGGCGCCTCGGCTGCCCCGCCCCGCCCCGCGGACGACCCCCGTCCGTGATCTGCTCACCGCGCACTCCCCCGGACGGCGCGGACCGCCCTGCCCGGCCACCGTCGCCTGACCGACGGAATCCGAGCAACGGCAGTCCCCCGCACCAATCCCGCGTACGGCATGTGCGCGCCCCGGATGGAGATCACCAGCATGAGCAAGCGGAACAGCCAGGACCAGAAGTTCGCGGCCCGAGAGCGGCTGCGCATCGAGCGCGAGAAGCAGGCGAAGAAAGACAAGATCCGGCGGCAGCTCATCGTGGCCGGCGCGATCGTCGCCGTACTCGGCGTGGCCGGCGGCATCGGCTACGTCGTCGTCCAGAACACCAAGTCCACCGGCTGGGACGCGGTGAAGGACGCCAAGGTCGTCCCGCCGACCAACACCACGGGCGCCAAGGGCGCGACCGTGATCATCGGCAAGAGCACCGCGAAGAAGACCCTCAAGATCTACGAAGACCCGCGCTGCCCGGTCTGCTCCGAATTCGAGCAGGTCATCGGCAAGACCGTGGAGAAGGACATCGCCGCCGGAAAGTACAAGCTCCAGTTCATCGGCGGCACGTTCCTCGACAACAACACCAACGGCGAGGGCTCCAAGAACGCCATGAGCGCCCTCGGTGCGGCGCTCAACGTCAGCCCCCAGGCCTTCCTCGACTTCAAGTACGCGATGTACTCGAAGAACTTCCACCCCGACGAGACGGACGACAAGTTCAAGGACGACGCCTACCTCATCAAGATCGGTAACACCGTCCCGGCGCTCAAGAACAACGCCACGTTCCAGAACGCGGTGAAGAACGGCACCTACGACGCCTGGGCGCTGGCCATGTCGAAGACGTTCGACACGAACAAGGACGGCGTGACGGGCACTCCGACCATCGTCATGAACGGCAAGGCGCTCACCGCCAACGGCGGTGTGCCGCGGACCGTGGCCGACTTCAACTCCGTGGTCGACGCGGCCCTGAAGGGCTGAGGCAGCCGGGGCGCCGCGGGGGCGGACCGCACCGGCTCAGCGGCCGCGCAGGCCGGTCTCCCGGCCGGCCCCCGTGGCCGTGCGCTGAAGAGCGTGCGAACTTTTGCGAGTTCGCCCGCTCTTCGTTCTACCCATCAGTAACCTGTCCGCTCGTGACCAGTCGATACAGATCGTCCGAGGACGTCAACTCTCTCCGCCCGCGCCGCCGTACGGTCGTCAAGGCGGCCGCCGCGGGTGCCGTGCTGGCCGGGCCGCTCGCCGCCGCTCTGCCCGCCCGCGCCGCGGACCAGGCCCCCGCCTTTCTGCACGGGGTCGCCTCCGGCGACCCGCTGCCCGACGGTGTGCTGCTGTGGACCCGGGTGACCCCCACCGCCGACGCGGTGCCCGGCTCCGGGCTCGGTCCCGACACCGAGGTCAGCTGGACCGTCGCAAGGGACAAGGCGCTGACGAACATCGTCGCCAAGGGCTCGACCACCGCCACGGCCGCCTCCGACCACACCGTCAAGGCCGACCTCCGCGGCCTGGAACCGGCCACCGACTACTGGTTCCGGTTCTCCGCGGGCGGCACGGACTCCCCGGTGGCGCGCACCCGCACCGCGCCGGCGGCGGACGCGAGCGTGTCCGGGCTGCGCTTCGGCGTGGTCTCCTGCGCCAACTGGGAAGCGGGGTACTTCTCGTCGTACCGTCATCTCGCGGCCCGGGGCGACCTGGACGCCTGGCTGCATCTGGGCGACTACATCTACGAGTACAAGTCCGGCGAGTACGGCACCCGCGGCACCGTCGTCCGCCCGCACGCCCCGGCGAACGAGCTGCTCACCCTCGCCGACTACCGCACCCGGCACGGCCGGTACAAGACGGACCCCGATCTCCAGGCACTGCACCACAAGGCGCCGGTCGTGGCCATCTGGGACGACCACGAGTTCGCCGACAACGCCTGGTCCGGCGGCGCGGTCAACCACACCGAGGGCGCCGAGGGCACCTGGACGGCCCGTCAGGCCGCCGCCCGGCAGGCTTACTTCGAGTGGATGCCGGTCCGCCCCGCCGTCGCGGGCACCACCTACCGCCGGCTGCGCTTCGGCAGACTCGCCGATCTGTCCCTGCTCGACCTGCGCTCCTTCCGCTCCCAGCAGGCGTCCTCGGGCAGCGGCTCGGTCGACGACCCGGACCGCACGATCACCGGGCGCGTGCAGCTGGACTGGCTGAAGGCCGGGCTGAAGGCGTCCGACACCACCTGGCGGCTGGTCGGCAACTCGGTGATGATCGCGCCGTTCGTCGTCGGCTCGCTCGCCGCGGACCTCCTCAAGCCGCTGGCCCAGTTGCTCGGGCTGCCGCAGGAGGGCCTGGCCGTCAACACCGACCAGTGGGACGGCTATACCGACGACCGCCGTGAACTCCTCGGCCATCTGCGCTCGAACAGCATCGGCAACACCGTCTTCCTGACCGGCGACATCCATATGGCGTGGGCCAACGACGTGCCGGTGGACGCGGGCACCTATCCGCTGTCGGCGTCCGCGGCCACCGAGTTCGTGGTCACCTCGGTGACCTCCGACAACCTCGACGACATCATCAAGGTCCCCGAGGGCACCGTCTCCGCACTCGCCTCGCCGGTCATCCGCGCCGCCAACCGCCATGTCCATTGGGTCGACACCGACCGGCACGGCTACGGCGTCCTGGACATCACCGCCGAGCGCGCGCAGATGGACTACTACGTCCTGTCCGACCGCACCAGTCCCGGCGCCACCTCGTCCTGGACCCGGTCCTACCGCACCCGCAGCGGAACGCAGCAGGTGGAGCGGACCTACGACCCCGTGTAGCGGCGGCCGCTACAGCGTTCCGAGGAAGCCGAGCGCCACCCGCCAGGTGGCCTCGGCGGCCTCCTCGTCGTAGTCGGGCAGGTCGGGGTCGGTGTAGAGGTGACCGGCCCCGGCGTACCGGTAGATCTCGACGTCGGCGCCCGCTCTCCCCATCTGCAGGTACCAGGCGCTCAGCCAGTCGTCGGTCTCGAACGGGTCGGGCTCGGCGACATGCAGTTGCACGGGGAGGCCGTCCACCGACGCGTTCGGCGCGAGGTCCGAGGTGCCGTGCAGGAGGAGCAGACCGCGCGCCCGCTCGTCGCCGAGCGCCAGGGTCTGCGCGATCGCGGCGCCGAGCGAGAACCCCGCGTACACCAGGCCGCGTTCCGAGTACGGCGCCGCGGCCAGTACGGCTCTCCTGAGCAGCTCCTCCTTGCCGATCTCCTCGCGGTAGGCCCGTGCCTCGTCCACCTCCGTGAAGGTGCGGCCGTCGAACAGGTCCGGGGTCCATACCTCGTGGCCGACGGCGCGCAGCCGGTCCGCTGCAGCGCGCACGGCGGGCCTCAGGCCGTAGACCGAGTGGAAGAGCATGATGCTCATCGGGTGTTCCCTTCGTGGATACCCCGGCCTTCAGGCCGGGGAGGAAGCGAAGCTCCTACGGAGCAGGGCAGGAAGAGCCGAATCGCCGTCAGGGCGGTTCGGCGTCCACCGCCACCGGCCAACCCTTTTTGTTCACACGGAAGCCGATAGGGTGTGAGGCGTGATGCGGCAGGTCAAGCGGGCGTTCAAGTACCGCTTCTACCCCACGAACGAGCAGGCGGCTGAGCTGTCGCGCACGTTCGGCTGCGTCCGCCTCGTCTACAACAAGGCGCTGGAGGAGCGCACGCGGGCCTGGTACGGCGAGCAGCGCCGGATCTCCTACGTACAGTCGTCCGCCGCGCTGACGCAGTGGAAGAAGACCGGGGAACTCGCTTTCCTGACGGAGGTGTCCTCCGTCCCGCTCCAGCAGGCACTGCGCCACCTTCAGACCGCCTTCGGGAACTTCTTCGCCAAGCGGGCCGAGTATCCCCGGTACAAGAGCCGTAAGAAGTCCCGCTCGTCGGCCGAGTACACCCGCAGCGCTTTCACGTGGCGCGACGGGAAGCTGACGCTGGCGAAGATGACGGAACCCCTGGACGTCCGCTGGTCGCGTCCGCTCCCGCACGGCGCGGAGCCCACGACGGTGACCGTGTCCCGCGACAGCGCGGGCCGCTGGTTCGTGTCCATGCTGTGCGAGGACACCATCGCCCCGGCCTCCGCCACCGACGCGGCGGTCGGCCTGGACGCCGGGATCACCTCCCTCGTGACACTGTCCACCGGGGAGAAGGTCGCCAACCCGAAGCACGAGCGGCGTGACCGCGCCCGACTGGCCCGCGCGCAGCGGGAACTGTCGCGGAAGGCGAAGGGCTCGAACAACCGGGAGAAAGCCCGGCGACGCGTCGCCAAGGTCCACGCGCGGATCGCCGACCGGCGCCGCGACTTCCTGCACAAACTGTCGACTCGTCTCGTCCGTGAGAACCAAACGGTCGTGATCGAGGACCTCACCGTCCGCAACCTGCTGAAGAACGGCAAGCTCGCGCGCGCCATCTCCGACGCGGCCTGGACGGACCTGCGCATGATGCTGGAGTACAAGTGCGCCTGGTACGGGCGCGAACTCGTGGTGATCGACCGCTTCTTCCCCTCCAGCAAGCTGTGCGGGACCTGCGGAACGGTCCGCGAGAAACTGCCGCTGAACGTCCGCGAGTGGACGTGCGCCTGCGGCACCGTGCACGACCGCGACGTGAACGCGGCAAGCAACATCCTGGCCGCCGGGCTGGCGGCGTCTGCCTGTGGAGACGGTGTAAGACCTCAACGGGAGTCCTCCCGGACGGGGCGGTCGTCGGTGAAGCAGGAAACCCAGCGGGCGACCGCCGGAATCCCCCACCCCTAGGCGGGAGACGAAGTCAAGAGGCCATGGTGCCAGCCGGGCCGGGTACAACAACGCCGGACCGGCCCGGTGCCCCCGGGCCGTTCCGTCACAGGGGCACCGCCCCCGTACCCCCGCTCCTCAAACGCTGGAGGGGCTAACCTTCCCCCCGTCTGCGGGTACCCCCTCTGGGAGAGTTTGAGGACGAGGCCCGAAGGGCCGACAAGCGGGTTCTGGGGGTGCAGCCCCCAGGGTCGGGAACGGGAAGGGGCGGCGGGGCGTGGCGACGCTTGGGCTCAGTGGCCGCGTTCGGCCCCTCCGTTGACCTGGATGATCTGGCTCGTGATGTGGGCCGCGGCCGGCGAGGCCAGCCAGTGGAGGGTGGCGGCGACATCGCCGGGGGTACCGGCGCGGCCCGTCGAGGTCTCGGCGATCAGACGGGCGCGGCGCTCCTCGGCGAGGGGGCCGCCGAAGAACTCGGTGTCCTCGACGTACCCGGGCGCGACCACGTTCACGGTGATCCCGCGGTGCCCGAGCTGCCGGGCCAGATCGTGGGCGTAGGGGTGCAGTGCCGCTTTGGACGCCGCGTAACCGCCGCTGCCGGAGCCGCGGAACGCGGCGATGGAGCCCAGGAACAGCACCCGCCCGCCCGGCTCGGCGAGCCGCGCCTTCAGTGCCTCGGTGAGCAGGACCGCGGTGAGCGTGTTGAGACGGAAGTTCAGGGTCCAGTCGTGGACGGCCTGTTCGAGCGGGTCGCCGCCCTCGTGGCGCGGTTCGTTCTGCCCGCCCCCGCCCGCGCTGTGCACCAGCACGTCGACGGTGCCGAACTCCTCCTTCACGAAGTGCGCGAGACCCCGCACGTCCTCACTGCCGCTCAGATCGGCGGCGTACGTCAGCGCCCCCGGCACCCCGGCCTTCTCCAGCGTCCCGGCGCGCCGCCCGACCAGCAGCACCCGGTCCCCGTCGGCCGCGAAGACCCGCGCCGCGGCGAGCCCGATCCCCGTACCCCCACCACTGATCACGACGTTACGACTCATGCCCCGACCCTACGGCCGGAAAGCCGCCGACAGCGGTAAACCCCCCGGGTCAGCGGAGGCTCCGCACGTCGAGATGGCGCAGCACCCGGTCCACCACCTCGGGATCCGCCCCGGGCTCACTGCGCGCGGCCAGCACCTCGTGCCGCGCCGCGCTCAACAGCTCGCCCTGGAGCCGCCGCACCCGCTTCAGCCGCCGCACCCGCTGATCGTGCCCCTCCCTCCGCTCCTCCTCGCTCAGCCCGGGATTGATCCGCACCCCGATCTCGATGGCCTGCCGCAGCATCCGCTCGGACAGTTCCTCGGACAGCTCCTCCGTCTGCTCGATCTCCCGCAGCCGCTGCTTGGCCGCCCGTGCCGCCCTTGTCGCGAGTTCCCGCTCGAAGGCCTGCTCCCGCTCGGTGTCGGCCCGCACCCCGAGCCGTTTCACCAGCCACGGCAGGGTCAGCCCCTGGAGCACCAATGTGCCCAGAATCACCCCGAAGGCGATGAAAATGATCTCGCCTCGGTCCGGGAAGGGGGCTCCCGCGTCGGTCTCCAGCGGGATCGCGAGGGCCAGCGCCACCGACGCCACCCCGCGCATCCCGGCCCACCACATCACGACCGTCTCGCGCCAGCTCATCGGGATGTCCTCGTCGTGGTCCCGGCGGGCGTGCAGCCGTTTGGTCAGCCAGGTGGCCGGCAGCAGCCACACCAGCCGTACCAGCACGACCGTGCCGAGGACCGCTCCGGCCCAGCCGAGCAGCTCGCCCCAGCGCCCGGACGCGGTCCTGAGCGCGTTGTGCAGTTCGAGGCCGATCAGCCCGAAGGCGACCCCGGTGACGAGGGTGTCGACGATGTCCCAGAAGGTGTGCCCGGCGAGCCGGGTCAGCACGTCGTCGGCGTCGAGGGCGTACTCGGCGAGGAACATCGCGGTGGTGAGTACGGCGAGCACCCCGGAGCCGTGCAACTCCTCCGCGAGGACGTACGACGCGTACGGCACCAGCAGGGTCAGCCCGATCTGGAGGGTCGCGTCGCCGAGCACGTCGAGCAGCCGGTTGGCGCCCCAGCCCAGCACCAGCCCGACCGCGACGGCGACCACCGCGGACAGCACCAGGTCGAGCCCTGCCCGCCAGAAGGAGAAGCTCCCGCTGACTGCGGCGGCGATCGCCACGTGGTACAGGACGATGGCGGTGACGTCGTTGAACAGGCCCTCGCCCTCCAGGATCGACACCAGCCGGCGCGGCAGCCCGAGGTGCCCGGCGACGGCGGTCGCAGCGACCGGGTCCGGCGGCGCGACCAGGGCGCCCAGCGCCACGGCGGCGGCGACCGGCAGCCCGGGGACGATCGAGTGGGCGACGGCGGCGACGGTCAGCATGGTGACGAAGACCAGCGCCACGGCGAGCAGGAAGATCGGCCGCCGGTTGGCCGCGAACTGCCGCCACGAGGTCCGCCGTACCGTCGCGTACAGCAGCGGGGGCAGCAGCAGCGGCAGGATCAGACCGGGCGGGACGTCGACGTTCGGCACGAAGTCGAGCACCGCGAGGACGCCCCCGAGCAGGGTCATCAGCACCGGCGCCGGGAGTCCGAACCGGTCCCCGACCGGCACGCTCACCACGGCCCCGAGCAACAGCACGAACAACAGGGCCAACTGGTCCACTGTGGGCGCTCCGGCAGGTCCGACGGTCGTACGGCGGCGTCGTACGGCGGATCTCCAGCCTGCCAGGCCACCGTCGCACCAGCCCGTCAGCGCCGCCCGGGCCCTCGCGCCGGGGCACTGATCGGACCGGGGCACTACAGGGTGCGGCGCATCCCCCGGTGCGGGATGCCCGCCTCCTCGTACTCCGGGCCGTACGCCTGGTAGCCGAGCCGCTCGTAGAAGCCCAGGGCGTGTGTCTGCGCGTGCAGTTCCACGGCCGTGAGACCGCGTGCGCGTGCCGCGTCCTCGATGGCCGCCACCAGGGCGATCCCGACGCCCAGTCCGCGCGCGAGCCGTGCCACGGCGAGCCTGCCGAGCAGGCCGAGGGACGGGTCGCCGCCGGTCGTCTCCCCGGCCCCGGGGCCGTGCAGCAGACGGCCGGTGCCGAGCGCCTCGCCGTCCTCCCGGACCGCGAGGACGTGCAGCGCGACCGCGTCGTAGGCGTCGTACTCGAGGTCCTCGGGGACACCCTGCTCGCCGACGAAGACCTCCTTGCGGAGCGTGAAGCACGCCTCGCGGTCGGCGGGGTCCTCGGCGACACGCACGACGTACGGGGTCTTGGGGCTCATGCGTAGGTCTCCTCGCGGACCTGGTCCAGAGCGCTCTGCAGATCCTCGGGATAGCCGCTGACGAACTCGGTCCACTCTCCGTCCCCGGGGTGCTCGAAGCCCAGGCGCACGGCGTGCAGCCACTGCCGGGTGAGGCGCAGCCGCCGGGCGAGCGTGGGGTCGGCGCCGTAGGTCAGGTCGCCGACGCAGGGGTGGCGGTGGGCGGCCATGTGGACGCGGATCTGGTGGGTGCGGCCGGTCTCCAGCTTGACGTCCAGCAGGGAGGCTGCACGGAACGCCTCGATGAGGTCGTAGTGCGTGACGGACGGCTTGCCGTCCGCGGTGACCGCCCACTTGTAGTCGAGGTTCGGGTGGCGGCCGATGGGCGCGTCGATGGTGCCGCTGGTCGGGTCGGGGTGACCCTGGACGAGCGTGTGGTAGCGCTTGTCGACGGTGCGCTCCTTGAACTGGCGCTTGAGCGACGTGTACGCGTACTCCGACTTGGCGACGACCATCAGGCCGGAGGTGCCGACGTCCAGGCGGTGCACGATGCCCTGGCGCTCGGCGGCGCCGGAGGTGGAGATCCGGTACCCGGCGGCGGCCAGGCCGCCGATCACGGTCGGTCCGCTCCAGCCGGGGCTGGGGTGCGCGGCCACGCCGACCGGCTTGACGATCACGACCACGTCGTCGTCGTCATGGACGATCTCCATGCCCTCGACCGGCTCGGCCACCACCTGCACCGGCGCGGGCGCCTGCGGCATCTCGACCTCCAGCCAGGCCCCGCCGTGCACCCGCTCGGACTTGCCGACCACCGAGCCGTCGACCTGCACCTTTCCCGCCGCGGCCAGCTCGGCGGCCTTCGTGCGGGAGAAGCCGAACATGCGGGAGATGGCGGCGTCGACGCGCTCGCCCTCCAGGCCGTCGGGCACGGGCAGGGTACGGATCTCGGGAAGCGTGCTCACCCGTCGAGTATGCCGGACGGGTGAGACAGCACCGTACGCACGCCCGCACACCGATGCGTTCCGGACCCACACGCGTGTGCCGCTCCGTGCGGCCACGGCTCGCGCGTCAGGTGCGGGCCCGACGGTCTCAGTCGCGGTGGACGCTGCCGTCCGGGTCCAGGCCGCGGAAGGACAGCAGCACGATCAGGATGCCGCCGCACACGATCGCCGAGTCGGCCAGGTTGAACACCGCGAAGCCCCTGGGCGCGATGAAGTCGACGACCTGGCCCTCGAACAGGCCCGGCGAGCGGAAGATCCGGTCGGTCAGGTTGCCGAGCGCGCCGCCGAGCAGCATCCCGAGCGCGATCGCCCAGGGCGTGCTGTAGAGCTTGCGGGCCAGCCGGATGATCACCACGATCACCGCCGCCGCGATCACCGTGAAGATCACCGTGAACGCCTGGCCGAAGCCGAAGGCCGCGCCCGGGTTGCGGATCGCGTTGAGCTCCAGCCAGTCGCCGAAGACCTTGATCGGCGCATGGTGTTCCAGTTTCGCGACCACGAGCATCTTGCTGACCAGGTCGAGGGCGTACGCGAAGGCGGCGACCACGAACAGGACACCGATACGGCGCCTGCCCCGGGGCCGCCCGGCAGCGGATTCCTGCTGGTCCGCGCCGTACCCACCGGGGACACCGGGCGTCCGGCCGGCCGCCGCCGGGTCGCCGCTGCCATCCGGGATGTCCGGCGTACCGATGATGCGCTCCGCCTCTGCCACGTGAGTCCCTCAACCTAGGTGCCTGACTGAGGACGAGAGTACGGCAAGGGCCGCCGGGCCGCCGTGCTCGGACGGCCCGTCCGGCGGCCCTTCCGGCCCGTACGGCCCACAACCGGCCCGCCACCGGTCCTTCAGTAGCGGCGCTCCTGTTTCTGCTTGCACTCCACGCACAGGGTGGCCCGCGGAAACGCCTGCATGCGCGCCTTGCCGATGGGCTTCCCGCAGTTCTCGCACAGGCCGTACGTGCCCGCGTCCAGCCGCTCCAGGGCGCGCTCGGTCTGGACGAGCATCTCGCGCGCGTTGGCGGCCAGCGCAAGCTCGTGCTCGCGCGTGATGTTCTTGGTCCCGGTGTCCGCCTGGTCGTCGCCCGCGCCGTCCCCCGAGTCCCGCATCAGGCCCGCCACGGACTCCTCGGACGTGGTGATCTCGGCCCGCAGCCGCTCCTCGTCCGACAACAGCTCGGCGCGGGCCTCCTCGACCTCCTCGGGGGTCCAGGGGTCCTCACCAGGGCGCACCGCGAGATCGCCCGGCTCCGCTGCCGCGGCGATCCGCGCCTTGGGGACGGCGCTGTTCGCCGCCGCCGTGGCCGTGCCAGGAGTCTTCTTCGCAACCACAGTCGTGGCTCCCGTCTGCTCCGCGGCCTGCGCCGCGACCGCTTTCTTGGCCGTGCTCTTGCGGGTCCTGCTCTTGCCTGTCGTGTTCTTGCTGGTCGTGTTCTTGCCGGTCGTGCTGGTGCTCTTCTTGGCGGCGGCCCGCCCGCCTTCGGCCGTCCTGGCCGCCGCTTTCTTGGCCACCGCCTTCTTGCCGACCGTCCCGCTGCCCGTGGCAGCCTTCCCTGCGGCCGTTTCGGACGGCGTCCCCGATACCGCCTCGGACGCCGTTGTCGCCTTGGACGCCGTTCTGGATGCCGCCTCGGATGCCGTTTTCGACGCCGCCCCGGATGTCCTCCCGGCCCCCGCCTCCTCCGCCGCCTCGACCACCGTGTTCATCGTCTTTGCCGGATCCGCTGTATCCGCTGTCTCCGCGGTCATCGCTGTCTTCGCTGTCTTCGTCGTCTTCGCCGCTGTCTTCCTACCCACCGCCTTGCCCGCCGCAGCCCTCTTTGCGGCACTCTTCGTGCCGCCCCCGCCCGCCGCGCCCCGTGTGCTGTTCTTCGCCACCATGGCTGCGGCCCCTTCACATATGGGATCATGCTCGCAAATCGCTCTGGGACGATAAATCGACTCGGGGCCCGCGGCAACGGGGCACACCGCCCGATTCGTCCGCCTCGCGCGTATCGCGCCACCGGATGCATGCGTTGTGCCCCGCGCCGCGCCCGATAATCAGCCAGGCCGGACGTCCCCGGATCCGGACCCTCGCACCTGACCGTTCGGGTCATCCCGCCGCCCTGCGGACCGCCCGCCGCGGCGTCCGGAAATCCGGTCGGCCGCTGTCCGTGCGGCGCCGTACACTGGGCGGAGCGAAAAGCGTGGATGGGGACGAGTAGCGGCGTACGCAGCCCAGAGCGACCCGGGGACGGTGGGAGCCCGGGGGTGAGCGCGCGGTGAACATCACCCCGGAGCCGCCGGAAGAAAGCCGCAGCAGACCAGCGACGGCGAGTAGAACCGGCTTCGCGACCCCAATGAGGGGGCTCGTCGGTGGGCGCAGGTCACACCGGTGGGCCAAGGAGGGTGGTACCGCGGGAGCGCGCCGAGCGGCGCGGCCGGTCCGGTCAGGGCCGCGGCTCTCGTCCCTCCGGACGGAAGGCAGCAAGTCCGCCGGAGGAAGCCCGCTGATGACAACGCCGACGTACCGCCAGGTACCCGCCCAGGTCGATCTGCCCGCGCTGGAGCACGCGGTGCTCGACTTCTGGCGCGAGCAGAAGATCTTCGCCAAGAGCCTGGAGCAGTCCGAGGGCCGCCCCGAATGGGTGTTCTACGAGGGCCCGCCCACCGCCAACGGCATGCCCGGCGCCCACCACATCGAGGCCCGCGTCTTCAAGGACGTCTTCCCGCGCTTCCGTACCATGCGCGGCTACCACGTGGCCCGCAAGGCCGGCTGGGACTGCCACGGCCTGCCGGTGGAGCTGGCTGTGGAGAAGGAGCTCGGCTTCAGCGGCAAGCAGGACATCGAGGCGTACGGCATCGCCGAGTTCAACGCCAGGTGCCGTGAGTCCGTGCTGCGCCACACCGACGCGTTCTCCGACCTGACCACACGCATGGGCTACTGGGTCGACCTGGACGACGCGTACGTCACGATGGAGCCCGAGTACATCGAGTCCGTCTGGTGGTCGCTGAAGGAGATCTTCACCAAGGGGCTGCTGGTCCAGGACCACCGGGTCGCCCCCTGGTGCCCCCGCTGCGGCACCGGCCTGTCCGACCACGAGCTGGCGCAGGGCTACGAGACCGTCGTGGACCCGTCGGTCTACGTCCGCTTCCCGCTGACCTCGGGACCGCTGGCCGGTGAGGCCGCGCTCCTGGTGTGGACGACGACCCCGTGGACCCTGGTGTCCAACACGGCGGTCGCCGCGCACCCCGAGGTGAGCTATGTCGTCGCGACGAACGGTGAGGAGAAGCTCGTCGTCGCGGAGCCGCTCGTCGGCAAGGCGCTCGGCGAGGGCTGGGAGACCACCGGGCAGACCTTCACCGGCACAGAGATGGAGCACTGGACGTACCAGCGGCCGTTCGAGCTGGTGGAGTTCCCGGAGCCCGCCCACTACGTCGTCAACGCCGAGTACGTCACCACCGAGGACGGCACCGGTCTGGTCCACCAGTCCCCCGCCTTCGGTGAGGACGACCTCAAGGTCTGCCGCGCCTACGGGCTCCCGGTGGTCAACCCGGTGCGCCCGGACGGCACCTTCGAGGAGGACGTGCCGCTGGTCGGCGGCGTCTTCTTCAAGAAGGCCGACGAACGGCTCACGGCCGACCTGGACGAACGGGGTCTGCTGTTCAGGCACATCCCGTACGAGCACAGCTACCCGCACTGCTGGCGCTGCCACACCGCGCTGCTCTACTACGCGCAGCCGTCCTGGTACATCCGTACGACCGCCGTCAAGGACCGTCTGCTGGAGGAGAACGAGAAGACCAACTGGTTCCCGGAGACGGTCAAGCACGGCCGCTACGGGGACTGGCTGAACAACAACATCGACTGGGCGCTGTCCCGCAACCGCTTCTGGGGCACCCCGCTGCCCGTCTGGCGCTGCGAGGAGGGCCATCTCACCTGCGTCGGCTCACGCGCGGAGCTGACCGAGCTGACCGGCACCGACCAGTCGGGGCTGGACCCGCACCGCCCGTTCATCGACGCCGTCACCTTCGGCTGCCGTCACGACGGCTGCGGTGCCACGGCTACCCGTATGCCGGAGGTCATCGACGCCTGGTACGACTCGGGTTCGATGCCGTTCGCGCAGTGGGGTTACCCGTACAAGAACAAGGAGCTGTTCGAGAGCCGTTACCCGGCGCAGTTCATCTCCGAGGCCATCGACCAGACCCGCGGCTGGTTCTACACGCTGATGGCGGTCGGCACCCTGGTCTTCGACAAGTCGTCGTACGAGAACGTCGTGTGCCTGGGCCACATCCTCGCCGAGGACGGCCGCAAGATGTCCAAGCACCTCGGCAACATCCTGCAGCCGATCCCGCTCATGGACCAGCACGGCGCGGACGCGGTGCGCTGGTTCATGGCGGCGGGCGGCTCACCGTGGGCGGCGCGCCGGGTGGGTCACGGCACGATCCAGGAGGTCGTCCGCAAGACCCTGCTGACGTACTGGAACACGGTCGCCTTCCAGGCGCTGTACGCGCGTACGTCCGACTGGGCGCCCAGCGCCGCGGACCCGGCCCCGGCCGACCGGCCGCTGCTGGACCGCTGGCTGCTGTCCGAACTCCACGCGCTCACCGACCAGGTCACCCAGGCGCTGGAGGCCTACGACACCCAGCGCGCCGGCAAGCTGCTGTCGGCGTTCGTCGACGATCTGTCCAACTGGTACGTCCGCCGGTCCAGGCGCCGTTTCTGGCAGGGCGACAAGGCTGCGCTGCGCACCCTGCACGAGGTCGTCGAGACCGTGACGAAGCTCATGGCCCCGCTGACTCCGTTCATCACCGAGCGGGTGTGGCAGGACCTGGTCGTGCCGGTCACCCCGGGCGCGCCGGAGTCGGTGCACCTGGCCTCCTGGCCTCAGGCCGACCTGTCGGCGATCGACCCGGAACTGTCGAGGCAGATGGTGCTGGTGCGCCGGCTCGTCGAGCTGGGCCGGGCCACGCGCGCGGAGTCGGGCGTCAAGACGCGTCAGCCGCTGTCCCGTGCGCTGGTCGCGGCGGCGGGCTTCGAGCGCCTGCACCCCGAACTGCACACGCAGATCACGGAGGAGCTGAACGTCAGCTCCCTGGCCTCGCTCTCCGAGGTCGGCGGCAGCCTGGTCGACACCACGGCCAAGGCGAACTTCCGTGCCCTGGGCAAGCGGTTCGGCAAGCGGGTCCAGGACGTGGCCAAGGCCGTCGCCGCCGCCGACGCGGCCGCGCTGTCGCTCGCGCTGCGCGAGGGCACGGCGTCGGTCGAGGTCGACGGCGAGACGGTCACGCTCGCGCCGGACGAGGTGATCATCACGGAGACCCCGCGCGAGGGCTGGTCGGTCGCCTCGGACTCCGGTGCCACGGTGGCGCTGGACCTGGAGATCACCGAGGAACTGCGGCAGGCGGGCCTGGCCCGTGACGCGATCCGCCTGATCCAGGAGGCCCGCAAGAACAGCGGCCTCGACGTGGCCGACCGCATCGCCCTGCGCTGGACGTCCACCGACCCGGCGGTCCTGGCGGCGCTGACCGAGCACACGCCCCTGATCGCCGACGAGGTCCTGGCCACGGACTTCGCCCAGGCCGAGCCGGACACCACCTACGGCCCCGCCTTCACCGACGAGGGCCTGTCCCTCACCTTCCACCTCAGAAAGGCCTGAGCGCTCCGCTGGTAGTGCCGCGATGTGCCGTACGTCGTCTGTCGTCTGCCGACTGTCGTCTGCGGCACCATCGTGGCTGGTCGCTCCCCCAAGCTCTCAACTTCGTTCGAGCAGGGAGGTACCCCCATCGCGGCGGAGCCGCATGTCGATACAGCCCCGCGCCCTTCAGGGGCGCTGCCGAACCGCAGCAGGCTTCACCCGGACCTGCTCAGCCGCTCACCACCCGCCCAGGCTCCCGACGGCACCGCCCCGGGAGCCTGGCCGCGCCCCACGACAGACCGCCGCCCAGCGGGCCCAGGGCTGGCAGCACTTCACTGCAGTCAGGTCTCCCACCCCCCGGCAGGGCCTGTCCCTGGAACGCGCCTCACGATCCGCAGCTCAGGGTCCGGCAGCTCAGGCGTCCACCCAGTCCCCGGCAAGCTCCTGACTGGCTCACAGCGGGTGCCCAGCGGGGCCACCGGCGGCCTCCCCAGCGGGCCTTCGGCGGGGGACGCACTCCGATCAGCAGGGTGCTGTCGCGGACCTGTCAGACGCCCGTGCAGGGGCTCTCTCGGCCCCAACGCCTCAGCTCCCGCGGCCCGTTCGCGGGGCCAGTGCCAACCGTCACCGTGTTACGCGGGTTCGCCTCGCGATGTCCGCGCCGGTCAACCCAGCCGACCTGCTTTTCTGCTGGGGGTCCGGGGGTCGTCCCCCGGGAAAATGCAGTGTCAACGCGCATAAAAGGGCGGGGCCCCGGAACTGGTCCGGGGCCCCGCCCTTTGAACGCCGACGACGTCTACCGCCTGCGGGCGGCCGTCAGTTGTCGTCCTCGTCGATCAGGAAGCCGCGCATCGGCGACGGCGCGCCGCCCATCGGGCCCGGGCCCTGCGGGCGCACCGGGGCCATCGGCTGGGTCATCGCCGGGGACATCGGCTGCTGGCCGCCGAAGGACGGAGCCGCCGGGCCGGGCCCGCCCATGGTCGGGCTGCCGTACGACGGGGCACTCGCGCCGGCCGGAGCCATCGAGGGCGCCGGGGACGGCGGCAGCGAGGGTGCGGACGGCGTGCGCGGCGGGGCGAGGGAGTCGTCCGCCTGGGTCTCCAGCTGACGCAGCTGGGACTCCAGGTACGACTTCAGTCGCGTCCGGTACTCGCGCTCGAAGCCGCGCAGGTCCTCGACCTTGCGCTCCAGCGTGGCGCGGGCGGACTCCAGGGAGCCCATCGCGACGCGGTGCTTCTCCTGCGCGTCCCGCTCCAGGGCGTCGGCCTTGGCACGGGCGTCGCGCTCCAGACCCTCGGCACGGCTGCGCGCCTCGCCGACGATCTTGTTGGCCTCGGAACGGGCCTCGGCGATCGCCTGGTCGGCGGTCTGCTGGGCCAGCGAGAGGACACGCGCGGCGCTGTCGCCGCCCGGCCCCTGACCGGGCATACCGGGACCACCCATGGGGCCGCCCATCGGTCCGCCCATGGGACCACCCATCGGGCCGCCCATGTGCTGCATGGGGGGCTGGCCGCCCATGGGGCCGCCCATCGGGCCCTGGCCCATGGGGCCTTGACCCATCGGACCCTGTCCCATGTGGCCCTGTCCCATCGGACCCCCCTGTCCCATCGGTCCCTGTCCCATCGGGCCGGGACCCTGCGGACCGCCCTGCGGGCCGCCCTGACCGCCGGGACCGGCGGGCAACGCCGGGGCACCGCTCGGCAGCTGGGGCGGACCACCCATGGGGCCCCCCATCTGCTGCGGCGGGCCCGATATGCCGGCGGGCACCGGTCCGCCGGGACCCCTCATACCCTGCTGAGGCATCCCGCCCTGTTGCGGCATACCGCCCTGCTGAGGCATCCCGCCCTGCTGAGGCATGCCACCCTGCTGAGGCATCCCGCCCTGCTGGGGCATGCCTCCCTGCTGCTGGTCCTGCTCCGGGGGCTTGCGCATGTTCTGCTGGTTCTGCGCGGCGGCACGCGTGGCCGCGGCGAGTTTCGCGCGCAGGTCCTCGTTCTCGCGGAGCAGACGGGTCAGTTCGGCTTCGACCTCGTCGAGGAACGCATCGACCTCGTCCTCGTCATAGCCTTCTCGGAGGCGGACGGTCGTGAACTGCTTGTTCCGCACGTCCTCGGGGGTCAACGGCATCTCTTCACCTCAACGTAGTCGTCGGCATTCGGCAAGACGGTAGGCCACATCGCTCACAGCCGGCTCACGACCGAGATCAGGATGTAGACGATGATCATCAGCACGAAGAAGGACAGGTCGAGCGCCACGCCCCCGAGACGCAACGGCGGGATGAACCGCCGCAGAAGCTTGAGCGGTGGATCGGTGACAGTGTAGGTGGCCTCCAGAACGACCACCATCGCCTTGCCGGGTTGCCACGAGCGGGCGAACTGGAAGACGTAGTCCATGACCAACCGGAAGATGAGCACGATGAGGAAGCACATCAGCGCGATGTAGACGATCTCCAGGACCACGCCCATGAGCCTTGCTTCCCTCTCCCCTGATGTCCGTGCCTTACCGGTACTGCGTCTCAGCTCTGGTTGAAGAACCCGCCCTCTGCGATGCGGGCCTTGTCCTCCGCCGTGACATCGACGTTAGCAGGAGACAACAGGAACACTTTCTGCGTCACCCGCTCGATGCTGCCGTGAAGACCGAACACCAGACCGGCCGCGAAGTCGACCAGACGCTTGGCGTCCGTGTCGTCCATCTCGGTCAGATTCATGATCACCGGCGTACCCTCACGGAAGTGTTCCCCGATGGTACGGGCTTCGTTGTACGTCCGCGGGTGAAGTGTGGTGATCCGGTACGGCTCTCGTTCCGACACGACCTTGGGCATGATCACCGGCGCGTTCTTCTCCAGGGACTGACGTTCTTGTGTGATGGACGCCACGGGCGCGATCCGCGCGGGGCGAACGGATTCCGCGGACAGCGAAGCGGACCGGGCCACGGGCTCCCGGGGGGCAGGCGGCTGAACGATACGCACCTCTTCGTCCCGTTGGGACTGATGTGCGCCGTGCGACTGGTGGGACGGTTCGTGTCGCCGGTGGTCCCGTTCGGGCTCCGGGTCCAGTTCGGGTTCGAAGTCGTCGTCGGGGTCGAATCCTCGGCCGTCGTACCCATCGTCCTCCACGAGGCCGAGGTAGACCGCCATCTTGCGCATCGCGCCGGCCATGCTCTGAGTCCTCCGCTCTGTGGTGGATCGGCTGACGAATACCAAGTCCATGCGATCCACGTGGTCGTCGTGTCCGCCTTTGGGCGACATTGACCATATTTTCTGCTGTGGTCCGACTTCTTGGCGACGTTACCCGAGGCTGGGGCGGACTCCGAGTACCGCGGTACCGACGCGCACATGTGTCGCCCCGGCCGCCACGGCCTCTTCGAGGTCCGCGCTCATCCCTGCCGACACCATGTTCGCAGCCGGACGGTCTCGGCGCAGGTCGGTCGACAAATCCATCAACCGCTCGAACGCTGCCCGTTGGCGACCGGCGTAATCCCCGGTGAGCGGGGCGACGGTCATCAGACCGGCGAGCCGGAGCCCGGGCGAGCGGGCGATCAGCTCGGCCAGTTCTCCGATTCCGCCCGGCGCCACTCCGCCGCGCTCGCCGCGGCCGCTCTCCGCGGCGTCGAGCGCCACCTGGATCAGGCACCCCACCTCGCGCCCGGCCCGCTCGGCATCCCTGGACAGCGCGGTCACTAGTCGGGAACGGTCGACAGACTGCACATAATCGGCATAACCGACCACGGAACGGACCTTGTTGGTCTGCAATTGACCGACAAAATGCCATGTGAGGGGCAGATCCGCACACGCGGCGGCCTTGGGGGCCGCGTCCTGGTCGCGGTTCTCGGCGACGTGCCGCACCCCGAGCTCCGCCAGGATCCTGACGTCGTCGGCGGGATAGGTCTTGGTGACCACGATCAGGGTCACCTCCTCGCGGCCGCGCCCGGCGGCGGCACAGGCGGCGGTGATCCGTTCCTCCACCTTTGCCAGGTTTGCCGCGAGTTCGCTCTTACGGTCTGTCATGTCCTATCAGCCCAGCCAGACATATCCCGCGAGCCGCCCGGTGCCGCGGTCTCGGCGGTAAGAGAAGTGGTCGCCCGACTCGCGCGTGCACACCGGTGACTGCGCCCGGTCGTACACCCCGAGCGCGTCGAGCTGCGCATGCACTCCGGCGCCCACATCGAGCGCCGGAGTGCCCCAACTGGTCTCGGCGTACGCCGCCGGTACGACGGCGGACACCTCGGCGCGCATCGCCTCGGGAACCTCGTAGCACCGTCCGCAGACGGCGGGTCCGGTGCGGGCGACGATCCGGGAGGGTTCGGCACCCAGTTCCATCATCGCGCGCACGGCCGCGGGGACCACCCCGGCGACCATGCCGGGCCGCCCGGCGTGGGCGGCGGCCACGACCTTGGCGACCGGGTCGGCGAGCAGTACGGGTGTGCAGTCGGCGGTGAGCACGGCGAGGGCGAGTCCGCGGCGGGCGGTCACCACCGCGTCCACCTCGGGCACCGGGCGTTCACCCCAGGGCGCGTCGACGACGGCGACGTCGGTGCCGTGCACCTGGTTCATCCAGACCACGGCCGCCGGGTCGATGCCGAGCGCCTCGGCGGCGAGCTTCCGGTTGGCCCGTACGGCTCCGGGGTCGTCGCCGACGGCCCCGCCGAGGTTGAGCTCCTCGTACGGAACGGCGCTCACCCCGCCCCACCGGTCGGTGAAGGCGAAGTGCGCGCCGCTCACGGTGTCGCGCTGTCCTATCACTTCGGGATCACTACTTCAGGAAGTCCGGGACGTCCAGTTCCTCGGCGGCGCTGTCCGCGTAGGTCCGGGACGGCGGGACCGGCGGGGCGACCGGGATGTCGGCGACCGGCTCGGGGGCGACGGGCGCGGCCTCCTCCTTCGGCGTGACGCTGCCGAGCGAGCCGAACGAGGGGCGGCTCTCCTGCTGCCGTACCGGGGCGGGCTCCTCGCGGCGGGCCGTGGACGAGGCCGAGCCGAGGACGTTGTCCCGGCGGGCCGGGGGCTGGCCCCCGTCGAAGCCGGCCGCGATCACGGTGACCCGCACCTCGTCGCCGAGGGCGTCGTCGATGACCGCGCCGAAGATGATGTTGGCCTCGGGGTGGGCCGCTTCGCTCACCAGCTGGGCCGCCTCGTTGATCTCGAACAGACCGAGGTCGGAGCCGCCGGAGATGGACAGCAGGACACCCCGGGCGCCGTCGATGGAGGCCTCCAGGAGCGGCGAGGAGATCGCCATCTCGGCGGCGGCCACCGCGCGGTCGTCGCCGCGGGCCGAGCCGATGCCCATCAGAGCCGAACCGGCCTCCGACATGACCGACTTCACGTCGGCGAAGTCGAGGTTGATCAGACCGGGCGTGGTGATGAGGTCCGTGATGCCCTGGACACCGGAGAGCAGCACCTGGTCGGCGGACTTGAAGGCGTCCAGCACCGAGACCTGGCGGTCCGAGATCGACAGCAGCCGGTCGTTCGGGATGACGATGAGGGTGTCGACCTCTTCGCGCAGCTCGGCGATGCCGTCCTCGGCCTGGTTGGCGCGGCGGCGGCCCTCGAAGGTGAACGGGCGGGTGACCACGCCGATGGTGAGAGCGCCGAGGGTGCGGGCGATGTTGGCCACGACGGGCGCGCCGCCGGTGCCGGTGCCGCCGCCCTCACCGGCCGTCACGAAGACCATGTCGGCCCCCTTGAGGACCTCCTCGATCTCCTCGCGGTGGTCCTCGGCGGCCTTGCGGCCCACGGCCGGATTGGCGCCGGCGCCGAGTCCGCGGGTGAGTTCACGGCCGACGTCGAGCTTGACGTCGGCGTCGCTCATCAACAGCGCCTGCGCGTCGGTGTTGATGGCGATGAACTCGACGCCCTTGAGACCGACCTCGATCATCCGGTTGATGGCATTGACACCACCGCCGCCGACACCGATGACTTTGATGACTGCGAGGTAGTTCTGCGGTGCTGCCACGTCGAAGGCCTCTCGCCTCGAGTTACGTGTCGCCGCCTCACGGCCGTGCCGCGATCCGACGACTGATGCCGAAGGGGACGGTCCGAACGCCGACCCGAACCCTAACGTTGAAGTTTAGGGTTACCAGTGTGTCTGTTCCTTGGACTCTTCCGGACAGGACACTAAGTCGACAAGTGGCGGACGTTCAATGAACACGCCGAACCTCCCGTTTTTCTTTTCACCCTATGTGATCAGGCAGTGGGGTGCCCAACCAGGGTGCTGGCCTGCGCGGATGTGCGTCAACTCCGCGATGACGCCGGGGCGGTGGGAACGCTCACATCGAAGTGACGGGCACCCGGCGAGGCCTTCATCAGGGCGGTGAGCGTCCTGGCCTTGGCGGCCCCGTTCTCGGAGCTTCCCCAGGCCACCGTCCGGCCGTCGGCCAGTTCCAGCGAGATGTCGTCGTAGGAACGGACTTTGACGGCCTTGGTGTCCGCCGCCACGGCGGCCGGAATCCGACCGGCGACGGCGACCGCCTCGCGCACCAGCCGGTCCCGGCCGAAGCGCCGCAGGCTCGCGGAGGCCGAACCGGGCAACTTCAGCGCGAGATCCAGGGCGGGAACCGCGCCCGGACGCTGGGAAACCGTGGCGAACCGGACACCCCGCCCGTCGACTTCGGTGAAGCGGCCGCTGTTCTCCAGAACGAGGACAGGAGTTCGCTCGGTGATTTTGAGCCCGATTCCGCCGGGCCAGGAACGGAACACCTCGACCGTGCCGATCCGGGGCAGTTCACCGCGCAGCCGGGCCTTGATCGCGGCGGTGTCGACGGACAGCAGCGGCTCCCCGACGGGCACGGCCGCCGCCTTGCGCACCTGGTCCGGTGTCAGGACGTGGGTTCCGGACACCGTCACCCGGCTCACGCGCAGCCATGGAGAGCCGTACAACAGCCATACACAGCCTGCGCCAAGGAAGATGAGGGCGGCGGCAAAAATGATCATCGTACGAGCCCTGGGGCGCCTCAGACGGCGAAGGAGGGGCGGGCCGGACGACCCCTGCTGGCTCTCACCGCGTTCCGCGGCGGTCGTTCCGGCCACGCTCCCCGCCTCTCATCTCGCCGATGCCCGTGGACTGTCCGGCCGATCATGCACCAGGGCGCCACCGGGACGGGACCCGGCACGCGCGCTTCGACGAGTCCGGGGCTCCGCCCGGCGGATCACGCCGAGGCGCGGAAACCGGTGCGAGTCCCGTCCGTTTCCGACCGGGACTCGCACCGGCTCAGGGCCGGGGTCGACGGGTCCGGCCCGCCTTTCCCGTGTTCCGCCGGACACGCTCAGCGTGCGGAGGCGATCGCCTCGTACACCATGCCGACGAGCAGTTCGTCGGCGTCCCGGCGGCCGAACTCGGCGGCGGCGCGGGACATGTCCCACAGCCGGTGCGGGTCGGCAAGCACCGGGAGGACGTTCTGCTGGATCCACTCCGGGTTGAGCTCCGCGTCGTCGACGAGGAGGCCGCCGCCCGCCTTGACCACCGGCTGGGCGTTCAGCCGCTGTTCCCCGTTGCCGATGGGCAGCGGGACGTAGGCGGCCGGCAGTCCTACGGCGGAGAGCTCGGCGACGGTCATCGCGCCCGCGCGGCAGAGCATCATGTCGGCCGCGGCGTACGCGAGGTCCATCCGGTCCAGGTAACTCACCGGGATGTAGGGGGGCATCCCCGGCATCTGGTGGACCTGCGGCAGTTCGTTCTTCGGCCCGACCGCGTGCAGGATCTGGATACCGGCCTGCTGGAGGTACGGCGCGACCTGCTGCACCACCTCGTTGAGACGCCGGGCGCCCTGCGAGCCCCCGGAGACCAGCAGCGTGGGCAGGTTGGGGTCGAGGCCGAAGGCCGCACGGGCCTGGGGCCGGTAGGCGGCGCGGTCCAGGGTGGCGATCGAGCGGCGCAGCGGGATGCCGATGTAGCGGGCGTCCCGCAGCTTGCTGTCGGGCGTGGACACCGCGACCTTCGCCGCGTAGCGCGAGCCGATCTTGTTGGCGAGGCCGGGCCGGGCGTTGGCCTCGTGGATCACGATCGGCACCCCGAGGCGCTTGGCGGCGAGGTAGCCGGGCAGGGCGACATAGCCGCCGAAGCCGACGACGGCGTCCGCCTTGGTGCGCTCCAGGATCTGCTCGGCCGCCTTGATCGTGCCGCGCAGCCGGCCCGGAACGGTGATCAGTTCCGGCGTGGGCTTGCGGGGCAGCGGAACGGCCGGGATCAGCGCGAGCTCATAGCCGCGCTCGGGGACGAGCCTGGTCTCCAGACCGCGCTCCGTGCCCAGGGCCGTGATGCCCACGGTGGGGTCCTGCCTGCGCAGGGCGTCCGCGAGGGCGAGCGCCGGCTCGATGTGGCCGGCGGTCCCCCCACCGGCGAGTACGACATGCACCGAAATTCACCGCTCTCCGGACGGCCGCGCCGCTGGCGCTCGCCGTCGCATCGTGTTCCATCTCCGAGGCCCCCGATCCGGCACGGCGCCTCCGCCGCGTTTTCTGCCAAAGCGGGGTTGCCGCATCGCAAGCGCCGCCCGCGCAGCGGGCTCGTCTCGCGCGAACGCGATCAGCAGCCCGATGGCGAACATGGTCGGCAGCAGGGCGGACCCTCCGTAGGAGAACAGCGGGAGGGGGACTCCGGCGATCGGCAGCAGACCGAGCACCGCACCGATGTTGATCACCGCCTGCGCGGTGATCCAGGTGGTCACGCCTCCCGCGGCATACCTCACGAAGGGGTCCTCCGTGCGTCCGGCCACGCGGATACCCGCATAGCCTAGAGCCGCGAAGAGGGCGAGTACCGACAGCGTGCCCGCCAGACCGAGTTCCTCTCCGGTCACGGCGAAGATGAAGTCGGTGTGCGCCTCGGGGAGTTGCCCCCATTTCTCCACACTTGCCCCGAGTCCGGAACCGAACAGTCCGCCGGAGGCGAGGGCATAGATCCCGTGCACGGCCTGCCAGCAGTCGACGGTCCCGGAGCGCGGTTCGGTGGCGCCGATACAGGCGAGGCGGGCCATGCGGTTGGGGCTGGTGCGGATGAGGATCGCACCGAGGGCCGCGGCGATCGACAGCACGCCCACGAACAGCCGGGTCGGGGCGCCCGCGAGCCACAGCAGCCCGAAGAGGATCGCGGTGAGGATGATCGCGGTGCCCATGTCGCCGCCGAGCATGATCAGCCCGAGCAGCATGAAGGCGACCGGGACCAGCGGCACCAGCATGTGCTTCCACTGGGCCAGCAGTTTCTTGTCCTGCTTGCGGGCGAGCAGATCGGCGCTCCACAGCACCAGGGCGAGCTTGCCGAACTCGCTGGGCTGGATCTGGAAGGAGCCGCCGAGGGAGATCCAGTTCTGGTTGCCGTTGACCGTCTTCCCTATCCCCGGCACCTGCACCAGGGCCATGAAGAACACGGCGCCCGCGAGGATCGGGTAGGCCAGCGCGCGGTGCAGCTTGACCGGCATCCGGGAGGCCACGAGGAGCAGCACGGCGCCGATGGAGGCGGCGAGGAACTGCTTGCGGAAGAAGAAGGAGCCCGGCAGGGACATCTGGAGCGCGGTGATCTGGGAGGCCGAGTAGACCATCACCAGTCCCAGCACGGTGATCAGCAGACTGCCGCCGAGGATCAGGTAGTACGCGGTGAGCGGCCGGTCCCATGCCTTTTGCGCGCGGTGGTAGAGGCGCCGTACGGGGTTGTCCCGCGGGGGGCGGGGCGCGCGCGGGGCGGCGGGCCGCCGTACGGCCCGCTGCGCCGGGGGACGCCCGGTCCGGCTGCCCGGGCTACCGGACATGCGCGGCTCCGCGGTACGGCATCGGCGTCGTCGGTCCCACGCGTCCCTCCCAGCCCCCGGTGTACCCGGTGTCAACGGGGGTGCCTGATGGCCCCCCGTGGCGTCGCGACGCCTGGCACGTACGCTCGCGGCGTTGCCGAACCGCCCACGTGGCTCCTCCCCCAAGCTCTCGGCTTCGCTCGAGCAGGGGGGACCCCCATCGAGGCCGCTCCGGCGCCTTGCGATCGCACGCACCAGACGCCGCTCCTTCCTCCACGGGTGCCCATCAGGCACCCCCGGTGCCGAGTCCGCGAACCGCCTCCGCGAACGCGTCACCGCGCTTGTTGTAGTTGGTGAACATGTCCATGGAGGCGCAGGCCGGGGCCAGCAGCACCGTGTCGCCGGGCCGGGCGAGCCGCCGGGCCTCCTGGACGGCCTGGAGCATCGCCCCAGTGTCGGTCCGTTCGAGGTCGACGACGGGTACTTCCGGCGCGTGTCGCGCGAGGGCCTCACGGATCAGCGCCCGGTCGGCGCCCATCAGGACCGCGCCGCGCAGCCGCTCCGCCGACCTGGCGACCAGTTCGTCGAAGGTGGCGCCCTTGGCGAGTCCGCCCGCGATCCACACGATCGACTCGTACGCCGCCAACGAGGCCTCCGCCGCGTGGGTGTTGGTGGCCTTGGAGTCGTCGATCCAGGCGACGCCGTCCAGGTCCGCCACGTGTGCGATGCGGTGGGCGTCCGGGGTGAAGGACCTCAGCCCGTCCCGTACGGCCGTGGCGGGCACCCCGAAGGCGCGCGCGAGGGCCGCCGCGGCAAGGGCGTTGGCGATGTTGTGCGGGGCCGGCGGGCGCACGTCGGAGACCTCGGCGAGCTCCTGGGCGTTCTTCTGCCGATCCGCCACGAAGGCACGGTCCACCAGGATGCCGTCCACGACGCCGAGTTGGGAGGGCCCCGGGGCGCCGAGGGTGAAGCCGACGGCGCGGCAGCCCTCCTCGACGTCCGCCGCGCGCACCAGGTCCTCGGTGGCCTTGTCGGCCGTGTTGTAGACGCAGGCGATGCGATTGCCCTCGTAGATACGGCCCTTGTCGGCGGCGTACGCCTCCATGGAGCCGTGCCAGTCGAGGTGGTCCGGGGCGAGGTTGAGGACGGCGGCGGAGTGGGCGCGCAGCGAGGGCGCCCAGTGCAGCTGATAGCTCGACAGCTCTACGGCGAGCACGTCGTACTGCTCCTCGCCGAGCACCGCGTCCAGCAGCGAGACGCCGATGTTGCCGACGGCGGCAGTGCGCAGTCCTGCGGCCCTGAGAATGGCCGCGAGCATCTGCACGGTGGTGGTCTTGCCGTTGGTGCCCGTGACGGCCAGCCAGGGCGCGGCGTCCGGGCCGCGCAGCCGCCAGGCGAGCTCGACGTCGCCCCACACGGGGACGCCCGCCTCGGCGGCGGCCGCGAACAGAGGCTTGTCGGGCCGCCAGCCGGGGGCGGTCACGATGAGGTCGGTGCCCTCGGGGAGCGAATCGCCGTCACCGAGGCGCACGGTGATGCCGAGCGCCGCAAGGCCGGCGGCCTGGGCGCGGGCCCGCTCGTCGTCGCCGTCGTTGACGACGGTCACGCGGGCGCCGAGCCCTTGCAGCACCTTGGCCGCCGGGACGCCGGAGACGCCGAGCCCGGCGACGGTGATGTGCCTGCCCTGGAATTCGTTGTGCCCCGAAGGCTCCGACGCGGTCACTTTTCCGCTGCCCATCCTGCGTAGAAGAGGCCCAGTCCGACGATGACACAAATACCCTGGATGATCCAGAAACGGACCACCACGAGCACTTCGGACCAGCCCTTGAGTTCGAAGTGATGCTGGAGCGGTGCCATCCGGAAGACGCGCTTGCCGGTGAGCCGGAAGGAGCCGACCTGGATGACGACCGACATGGTGATGAGGACGAACAGACCGCCGAGCAGCGCGACCAGCAGCTCGGTGCGGGAGCAGATCGCGAGGCCGGCGAGCACACCGCCGAGCGCCAGCGAGCCGGTGTCACCCATGAAGATCTTGGCGGGCGAGGTGTTCCACCACAGGAAGCCGAGGCAGGCACCCATCAGCGCGGACGCGACCACCGCGAGGTCGAGCGGATCGCGCACCTCGTAGCAGGCGTTGGGGTTGGTGAGGGTGATGGCGTTGGCGCACGACTCCTGGAACTGCCAGACGCCGATGAACGTGTACGCGGCGAAGACCAGGACGGAGGCGCCGGTGGCGAGACCGTCGAGACCGTCGGTGAGGTTCACGCCGTTGGACATCGCGAGGATCATGAACAGCGCCCAGACGACGAACAGCACGGGGCCGATCGTCCAGCCGAAGTCCGTGATGAACGACAGTTTGGTGGAGGCCGGGGTGTTGCCGCGGGCGTCGGAGAACTGGAGCGACAGGACCGCGAAGGCGATGCCGACGATCAGCTGGCCGGCCATCTTCGCCTTGGCGCGCAGACCCAGCGAACGCCGCTTGACGATCTTGATGTAGTCGTCCAGGAAGCCGACCAGGCCCATGCCGGACATCAGACCAAGCACCAGCAGGCCCGAGAAGGTGGGCGCGAAGCCGGTGATGAGCTTGGACAGGAAGTACGCGGCGACCGTCGCGAAGATGAAGGCGATACCGCCCATCGTCGGCGTACCGCGCTTGCTGTGGTGCTCGCGCGGGCCGTCGTCGCGGATGTACTGGCCGTAGCCCCTGCGGGCCAGCAGCTTGATCAGCAACGGGGTGCCGATCAGGGTGAGGAACAGTCCAATGACTCCTGCGAACAGGATCTGCTTCATCATCGGGCGGCAACCTCACCCTCGGCACCGGTCTCGAGCAGCGCCTGGGCAACGCTCTCGAGCCCCACCGAACGGGACGCCTTCACGAGGACGACGTCCCCTGGGCGCAACTCGCTGCGCAACAGGTCGACCGCCGCCTGTGCGTCGGACACGTGCACCGACTCCTCACCCCACGAACCCTCGTTATATGCGCCCAGTTGCAGCCAGGCGGCTTCCCTGCCCCCGACCGCGACGAGCTTGCTGACGTTGAGCCGGACGGCGAGCCGTCCGACCGCGTCGTGCTCGGCGAGCGCCTCGTCCCCGAGCTCGGCCATCTTGCCGAGCACCGCCCAGGTGCGCCGTTCCCCGCCCATCGCCGCGAGCGCGCGCAGGGCGGCCCGCATGGACTCCGGGTTGGCGTTGTAGGCGTCGTTGACGATGGTCACGCCGTCAGGGCGCTCGGTGACCTCCATCCGCCAGCGGGAGAGGGATTCCGCCTCGGAGAGCGCGACGGCGATCTCGTCTGCGGACATGCCCAGCTCATGGGCGACGGCGGCCGCGGCGAGCGCGTTCGACACGTGATGCTCACCGTACAGGCGCATGGTCACATCGCTGCACCCGGAGGGTGTGTGAAGCCTGAATGCGGGCTGTCCGGTGTCCATGAGTCGCACGTTCTCGGCACGAACGTCCGCTTCGCCGGACTCTCCGAAAAGAAGCACCTTCGCCTTGGTTCGGGTGGCCATGGCCCGTACCAGCGGGTCGTCGGCGTTGAGGATCGCGGTGCCGTCCTCGGGGAGGCACTCGACGAGTTCGCCCTTCGCCTCGGCGATCTGCTCGCGGCCGCCGAACTCGCCGATGTGGGCGGTGCCGACGTTGAGCACGAGCCCGATGCCCGGCGGGGTCAGTCCGGCCAGGTAACGGATGTGGCCGAGGCCGCGGGCGCCCATCTCCAGGACGAGGAACCTGGTCTCCTCGGTGGCGGTGAGCGCGGTGAGCGGCAGCCCGATCTCGTTGTTGAGCGAGCCCGGTGTGAACACGGTCGGCGCCTTGCGCCTGAGCACCTGGGCGATCAGGTCCTTGGTGCTGGTCTTGCCCGCGGAGCCGGTGAGCGCCACGACGGTGGCGCCGAGCCGGGTCACGACATGGCGGGCGAGGGCGCCGAGCGCGGTCTGCACGTCGTCCACGACGATCGCGGGCACCCCGACCGGGCGGGCGGCAAGCACGGCCACCGCGCCCGCCGCGACGACGTCCGCGGCGAAGTCGTGGCCGTCCACGCGCTCACCGGTGAAGGCGGCGAAGAGGCTGCCGGGCACCACCTCGCGGGAGTCCCGGACGACCGGTCCGGTGATCTGCGCGGACGGATCCGGTATGTCGTAGGTCTGCCCGCCGACTGCTGCTGCGATCTCGGCGAGGGAGAGGGCGATCACAAGTTCATCCCTGGGTCTTCTGGATAGCTTCGCGAAGCACCTGGCGGTCGTCGAAGGGACGTACCACCCCGGCGATGTCCTGGCCCTGCTCGTGGCCCTTGCCCGCGACGAGCACGGTGTCCCCGGGCCGCGCGCGGGCGACGGCGGCTGCGATGGCGGCGGCACGGTCCTCGAACAGGACGACCTCGCCACGCTCGTGTGCTGGTACGGACGCCGCGCCCTGGAGCATGGTTGCGAGGATCGCCAGCGGGTCCTCGGAGCGCGGGTTGTCGGAGGTCAGTACGACAGTGTCGGCGAGCCGCGCGGCGGCGGCGCCCATCGGGGCGCGCTTGGTGCGGTCGCGGTCCCCGCCGCAGCCCAGGACGATGTGCAGCCGGCCCTCGGTGACCTCGCGCAGGGCGCGCAGCACCGATTCGACGGCGTCCGTCTTGTGGGCGTAGTCGACGACCGCGAGGTACGGCTGACCGGCGTCGACCCGCTCCAGGCGGCCCGGCACGCCCGGCACGGCGGCGACCCCGTCGGCGGCGGTCTGCGGGTCGAGACCGGCGGCGGCGAGGGCGACGATCGCGGCGAGGGTGTTCGCCACGTTGAAGGCCCCCGGCAGCGGCGCTCTCGCGGTGATCCGCTCGCCCTTGGGGCCCACCACCGTGAACGACGAGTCCATGGGGCCGATCCGGACGTCCTCGGCGCGCCAGTCGGCGTCGGGGCGGCCCTCGGCGGAGTACGTGACGACGGGTACCGTCGCCTCGCCGGCCAGCCTGCGGCCGTACTCGTCGTCGGCGTTGATCACGCCCGTCCGGCTGCGCCGCGGCGTGAAGAGCTGTGCCTTGGCCCCGTAGTAGTCCTCCATCCCGGAGTGGAACTCCATGTGTTCCGGGCTGAGGTTGGTGAAGACGCCGATGTCGAAGACGCAGCCGTCGACCCGGCCGAGCACCAGGGCGTGGCTGGAGACCTCCATGGCGACCGCGTCGACGCCGCGCTCCCGCATGACGGCGAACAGGGCCTGGAGATCGGTGGCCTCGGGGGTGGTGCGCTCGGACTTGATGCGCTCGTCGCCGATGCGCATCTCGACGGTGCCGACGAGGCCCGTACGGTGCACGGTCCTGAGGCCGCCCTCGACGAGGTAGGCGGTGGTGGTCTTGCCGGAGGTGCCGGTGATGCCGATCTGGAGGAGATCGCTGCCCGGGCGGCCGTAGATGGTGGCCGCGAGTTCGCCCATGCGGCCTCGCGGGTCCTCGACGGTCAGCACCGGCAGTCCGGTGGCGGCGGCGCGTTCGGCGCCGCCCGGGTCGGTCAGCACGGCGACGGCGCCGAGACCTGCGGCCTGGGCGGCGAAGTCGGCGCCGTGCATCCGGGCACCCGGCAGGGCGGCGTACAGATCGCCGGGGCGTACGGCGCGTGAGTCATGGGTGATGCCCGTGACCTCGGCGGGGGTGTCCGGCGCGGCGGTCCCCAGCTGATCGGCGAGCTCCGCGAGGGGTGTCGCGGAGACCTGAACCGGTCGTGGCGGTCCCGGGTAGGTCACGGAAACGCCCTTCTGGGTGGTTTGAAACTGATCAGCTTGTGGCACGGCGGTGAGCGTACCGGGCGTACCCGCCTGCGGGCGAAGCGGAGGCGGGGGCGGGGTGGGGTTCCCGGGGTCGGGAGTGATCATGGTCACGGGCGTTCCTGGCTGGTTGCGCTGATCAGTGACGATTTCTGGACGGTTTCGGGATCGGTTTCAGGATCGGTTTCAGGAATGGTTCGGGAGCGGATTCGGGAGCGGATTCGGGCCTTGGGTCAAGGGGTGTAGGAAACGGGCAGGTTGGCGGCCTTCGCGCCGGTGGGCGCGACCTGGAGGGTCTTCAGCGCGAACTCCATCACCTGCTTGAAGACGGGGCCGCAGATCTGGCCACCGAAGTAGCTGCCGCTGGTGGCGTTCTGGATGGCGCAGTAGACGGTGACTCGGGGCTTGTCGGAGGGGGCGAAACCGGCGAACGAGGAGGTGTAGCCGTGGTACTTGCCGGTGGCCGGATCCACTCGGTTCGCGGTGCCGGTCTTTCCGGCGACACGGTAGCCGGGGATGCGTGCCTTGGCTCCGGTGCCCTCCTGGTCGTCGACCACGGACTCCAGCATCTTGGCGAGGGTGCGGGCGGTCCTCTCGCTGACCACCCTTGTCTTCGCGGGCTTCGCGGCGGCGGTGAAGCGTCCGTCGGCGCCCTTGGTGCCGCGCACCAGGGTGGGTTCGATGCGGACGCCGCCGCCCGCGACGGTCGAGTAGACGGACGCGGCCTGCACCGCGTTGAGGGACATGCCCTGGCCGAAAGGGATCGTGTACTGCTGCGAGGTCGACCAGGAGCTCGCGGGCGCGAGGATGCCCTTCGTCTCGCCGGGGAAGCCGAGGCCGGTGTAGCTGCCGATGCCGAACTTGCGCAGATACGAGTACAGGACCTTGTTGGCCTGCGGCTGGGTCTTGCCGAGCTGTCCGGTGGCCAGGATGGTGCCGATGTTGCTGGACTTGGCGAGCACGCCGTTGAGGGTCAGGTTCCAGGTCGCGTGGTCGATGTCGTCCTGGAACAGCCGGTCGCCGCGGTGCAGCCGGTTGGGCACGACGACATGGGTGAACGGGGTGGCGGCGTTCTCCTCCAGCACGGCGGCCATCGACATCACCTTGGCGGTGGAGCCGGGCTCGTAGGCGTCCTGGAGGGCCGCGTTGCCCATGGCGGCGGAGTCGGCCTGGGAGAGGTCGTTGGGGTCGAAGCCGGGCGAGTTGGCCATGGCGAGGATCTCGCCGGTGCGGGTGTCCTGGACGACGACATAGCCGCGGTCGGCCTTGGACTTCTCGACCTGCTCGGTGATGGCCTTCTGCGCGGCCCACTGGATGTCGCGGTCGATGGTGAGCTCGACGTCGGAGCCCGCCACCGCGGGGGTCTCGGTGGAGCCCGCGGTGGGCACCTCACGGCCGCCGGACTGGGCGTAGCGGATCTTGCCGTCCTTGCCCGACAGCTGCCCGTTGAGCTGCTGCTCGATACCGCCGCCGCCCTTGCCCTCGGCGTTGACCCAGCCCAGTATCCCGGCGGCGAGATCGCCGTTGGGGTACACGCGCTTGCTGCTGGGGTCGGAGAAGACTCCCGCGAGCACATTCACGGTCGACTTGTCGCTCCCGGCCTTCGTGACGAGCGCGGCCTTCAGATCCTTGATCTGCTTCCACACCTGCGGGGTCTGCCGCCGGGCGAGCAGTACATAACGGGTGTTCTTCGTCCGCAGCTTCTTCGCCACGGCCGACTGCTCCTGCCCGAGGATCGGTGCCAGCAGCGCCGCGGCCTGCTCGGGGCCGTCGTCGATCCCGAGCTGCTTGCGGGTGAACATCGTGGGGTCGGCCGTGATGTCGTCGGCGTCCACGCTGATCGCCAGGGCCACCCCGTCGCGGTCGGTGATCCCGCCGCGCTCGGCGGCCAGGGTGTGCACGACATAGCGGTTCTGCTCGGCCTTGGCGGCGTACGCGCTCGCGTCGACCGCCTGGACCTGGAGCAGCCGTACGACGAACACGAGCAGCACCAGCGCCAGCGCGAGCCCGACCAGCCGCAGCCGGGGCCGCGGACTGCCGAGCCGGATGGCCTGCGGCGCCCGCGGCCGCGGCGGCCCGGGCCGCCGCACCGGCCGCCCCCCGGGCCCGGGCCGCTGCCGCCCGCCGTCCCGGGCCTGCACGGGCGAGGGCACACGCCGCCGGGGCGGCTGCCTGTCGGTCACTTCCGTCACCTGCCGGGGGTCGGGGTTGCGGCGGGGGCGGCCGGGGAGGCCGGATGGTCCAAGGCGACGCGAGCCGCGTCCGGAGCCCCGGTCCGGGAGCACCGGCCGACGACGGCACGGCACGGGGCCGAGGGCGGGGAGGAGGCGGGCGCGTGGTGGCCCGACGGCTGCCTGTCGGTCACTTCCGTCACCTGCCGGGGGTTGTGGCCGGGGCGGCCGTGGGGGTGGGGGTGGTCTGTGTCGGGGACGGGGTGGTGGGCGGGAGGGTGTACTGGCGGAGGGCTTCCGGGGAGAGGACCAGGGGGGCCGTCGAGACCGTGGGGGCGGCGCTGGAGACGCCCTTCACCGTGCCGTCCGGGTTCAGGAAGGCCGGGTCGCCGCCGGGGACCATGCCGAGTTCGCGGGCCCGGCGTTCGAGGGCGTCGGGCGCCGAGTAGGAGTCGATGTCCCGCTGGAGGGCCTGTTCCTCGTCGGTGAGGTTCTTGGTGTCCTTCTGGAGGTCGTCCAGCTTGAACGACCCCGCGCTCATCGCCGAGTTCAGCATCAGCAGCCCGATGAGCCCGCCGCCGAGGAGCAGCACGACGAGCAGGACGAACGGCGTCCGCGCGGCCCGTCCCCGGCCGGCCGGGAAGAGCCGGGCGAGCCGCGCCGCCCGCCCCCTCAGCTCGGGTCCCCTGCTCACACGGCCTCCCGGGGTCCCGGCCCGCCCGCGCCCCGCACGCCCGTCATCGCGCTCACCCCACGGTTTCCCTACTTCACGGCTTCCCTGATGCGCTCGGCCCCGCGCAGCCGGGCCGGGGCCGCGCGCCGGTTCTCGGCGACCTCGTCCTCGGTGGGAAGTTCGGCACCGCGGGTGAGCAGCTTGAGCCGGGGCTGGTAACGCTCGGGCACCACCGGCAGCCCCGGCGGCGCGGTGGAGGCGGCCCCGGCCGCGAACACCTGCTTGACCAGCCGGTCCTCCAGCGAGTGGTACGACAGCACCGCGATCCTCCCGCCGACGGCGAGCACGTCCACGGCGGCCGGGATCGCCCCCTCCAGCACGGAGAGTTCACCGTTGACCTCGATACGCAGCGCCTGGAAAGTGCGCTTGGCCGGGTTGCCGCCGGTGCGCTTGGCGGCCTGCGGAAGGGCGTCCCGGATCAGCTCGACCAGCCGTGCGCTGGTGGTGAACGGGGCCTTCTCCCGTTCCCGCACGATCGCGGACACGATCCGTCTGGCCTGCTTCTCCTCGCCGTACACACGCAGGATCCGCACCAGTTCACCGGGCGGGTAGGTGTTGAGGACCTCGGCGGCGCTGATGCCGGTCGTCTGGTCCATGCGCATGTCCAGCGGAGCGTCCTGCGCGTAGGCGAACCCGCGGCCGGCCTCGTCGAGCTGCATGGACGACACGCCGAGGTCGAACAGCACGCCCTGCACGCGCGCGATGCCGAGGCGTTCCAGCACGGCGGGCAGTTCGTCGTAGACCGCGTGCACCAAGGTGGCTCGCTCGCCGAACGGCGCGAGACGCTCGCCGGACAGCCGCAGCGCCTCCTTGTCCCGGTCGAGCGCCACCAGCCGTGCCTCGGGGAACCGCGTGAGCAGCGCCTCGCTGTGGCCGCCCAGGCCGAGCGTGCAGTCGACGACCACGGCGCCGGGCTCCCCGAGGGCGGGGGCCAACAGGTCCAGGCAGCGCTGGAGCATCACCGGGACATGTCGACTGTTGCTCAAGGGGCCCTCTCAGGTCCGGCGGGCGCCGTACGCACCGCCGGGTCCCCCGGAAGCGTCGGCCGGCCGCGAGCGGAGGAGGCCGAGCCGTACGTACGCACCGCGCACGCGGGTGAACTCCGGAACGTCGCCGGGGTCCCGGGACGTCAGCAGGGGGAAGCCTCGCCTCCCGCTTCGCGTCACTTTAGTCCACGGTGTCGCGCGGTCAATCAACCGGCCTGCGCGTCGTGCGCCCCGTCCCCGGCTCCACGGCGATTCCTCCTGAATCACCCGTACGGCCCTGCCTCGCCCTTCGTGGGGGGTCATGCACAACAAGTAACGATGGCGTTTCTTTGTCCTGCCCTAGCACAAGACCGGGACCCCACATGACCAGTACCGTCATGACTATGACGACTTCCGCATCAGTTCCCACCGGACCCGAAGGCGCCATAACCGCAGGCACCGTGACGGACCGCCTCGTAGAGGCCAATCAGCGCTATTCCGACGCGTTCACCGATCCCGGCATGGACGCCCGTCCCGTCCTCCGGGTGGCCGTGGTCGCCTGTATGGACGCCCGCCTCGACCTGCACGACGCGCTCGGCCTGGCGCTGGGCGACTGCCACACCATCCGCAACGCGGGCGGCGTGGTCACCGACGATGTGATCCGCTCCCTGACCATCAGCCAGCGGGCGCTCGGCACCCGCAGCGTCGTCCTCATCCACCACACCGGCTGCGGTATGCAGTCCCTCACCGAGGAGTTCCGGCACGACCTGGAGATGGAGGTCGGCCAGCGTCCCGCCTGGGCGGTGGAGGCCTTCCGCGACGTCGAACAGGACGTGCGGCAGTCCATGCAGCGGGTGCGCACCTCGCCGTTCCTGCTGCACACCGGCGATGTGCGCGGCTTCGTCTTCGATGTCCACACCGGACTGCTGAGCGAGGTCGACCCGGCCTGACGGGCGGCGCGGCCTGACGGGCGGTGCGGCCTGACGGGCGGTGCGGCCTGACGGGCGGTGCGGCCGGTCCGCACCCTCGGGCGGACCGGCCGGTCAGCCGGCCAGCCGTCAGGCCGGTCCGTACGGACGAGCTGACACATCCGGCCATCTGTACGCCGACGGTCTACGCAAAAGACCGCGAAGACGGACATTCCACGGCCAGTTGTCCACAGTCGAGTGACACGAACCGGTAACGGCAACAAGAATGCGGTTGTGGCGTCACGCGGAATCTTCACGCGTGGTGTCCGTATATCGGGGTGGGCCGTTCCGCATCGCAGAGCGTCGGCCCGGAAAGAACGGGCCGAGGAGGGCCGGGTGACGACCTATGACGATCGAGCGAGCCTCACAGATCTGACCGCCACTGTGGAGCGGGTCCGCAGTTCGGTGGAAGGAGTGATCGAGGGCAAGCCCGAGGTCGTACGGCTTTCACTGACCGTGCTGCTCGCCGAGGGACATCTTCTGATCGAGGACGTCCCCGGCGTCGGCAAGACGATGCTCGCCAAGGCGCTCGCACGGTCCATCGACTGCTCGGTGCGCCGTATCCAGTTCACCCCCGACCTGCTTCCGTCGGACATCACCGGCGTGTCCATCTGGGACCAGCAGCGCCGGGACTTCGAGTTCAAGCCGGGTGCGATCTTCGCGCAGATCGTGATCGGCGACGAGATCAACCGCGCCTCGCCCAAGACCCAGTCCGCGCTGCTGGAGTCGATGGAGGAGCGCCAGGTCACCATCGACGGGCAGACCTACGAACTGCCCAGCCCGTTCATGGTGGTGGCCACCCAGAACCCGGTCGAGATGGAGGGCACGTACCCGCTGCCGGAGGCCCAGCGCGACCGCTTCATGGCCCGGGTCTCGGTCGGCTACCCCAGCGTGGAGGCCGAGCTCCAGATGCTGGACGTGCACGGCGGGGTCTCCCCGCTGGAGGACCTCCAGCCGGTGGCGCACGCGCACGACATCGTGAAGCTGGTCGAGGCGGTGCGCGGCGTGCATGTCGCCGAGGCGGTACGGCGCTACGCGGTGGACGTGGTCGCCGCCACGCGCACCCACCCCGAGCTGAGACTCGGCGCCTCACCGCGCGCGACGCTGCATCTGCTGCGCGCCGCGAAGGCGGCCGCCGCGCTCAGCGGCCGGGAGTACGCACTGCCGGACGACATCCAGGCCCTCGCCGTGGCCGTCCTGGCGCACCGCCTGCTGCCCACCGCCCAGGCCCAGCTCAACCGGCGCACCTCCGAGCAGGTCGTGCAGGAGATCCTTCAGCGCACCCCGGTGCCCGCGGCGCCGCCACAGGCCAGCGGCTTCGGCGGTCTCGGCCGCGGCACACCGGCATACGGCCAGCAGCCGCCGCGGAGGGTGTGATGACCTCCCCGGGGCCGGGCGGCCTGCCGGAGACCGACCGCGGGGAGAAGGGCGGCGTCCGCACGGCCCTGGCCGGTCTGACCACCCGCGGCCGTTCCTTCCTGGCGGCCGGGATCGCCGCGGCGATCTGCTCGTACGTACTGGGGCAGAGCGATCTGCTCCGGGTCGGTCTGCTGCTCGCCCTGCTGCCGCTGATCTGCGCGGGCGTCCTGTACCGCACCCGCTACCGGGTCGCCGCCAGCCGCCGGCTGTCCCCCTCGCGGGTGCCCGCGGCGAGCGAGGCGCGGGTCCATCTGCGGATGGACAACGTCTCGCGGCTGCCCACCGGGCTGCTGATGCTCCAGGACCGGGTGCCGTACGTGCTCGGCCCGCGCCCGCGCTTCGTGCTGGACCGGGTGGAACCCGGCGGGCGCCGCGAAGTGTCCTACCGGGTCCGCTCCGATCTGCGCGGCCGCTATCCGCTGGGCCCGCTCCAGTTGCGGCTGACCGACCCGTTCGGGATGTGCGAGCTGACCCGCTCCTTCTCGACGTACGACACGCTGACCGTGATCCCGCGCGTCGAGCCGCTGGCCCCGATCCGGCTCAGCGGCGAGGCCAGGGGCTACGGCGACGGGCGGCACCGCTCGCTGGCGCTGGCGGGCGAGGACGACGTGATCCCGCGCGGGTACCGCCACGGCGACGATCTGCGCCGGGTGCACTGGCGCTCCACCGCGCGCTACGGCGAGCTGATGGTGCGCCGCGAGGAGCAGCCGCAGCGGGCCCGCTGCACGGTGCTGCTGGACACCCGCGGCATCGCCTTCCGGGGCGCGGGCCCCGACTCGGCCTTCGAGTGGGCCGTCGCGGGCGCGGCATCGGTGCTGGTCCACATGCTCGAACGCGGCTTCTCGGTACGGCTGCTGACGGACACCGGCAGCTCCGTGCCCGGTGAGGGGGCCGACGGCTTCGCGGGCGCCTCACAGGAGTCGGCGGACGCGGCGGGGCTGATGATGGACACCCTCGCGGTGATCGACCACTCCGACGGCAACGGCCTGTCACGCGCCTACGACGTGCTGCGCGGCGGCAACGAGGGGCTGCTGGTGGCCTTCTTCGGCGACCTCGACGAGGAGCAGGCGGCGGTGGCCGCGAAGATGCGCCAGCGCAGCGGGGGCGCGGTGGCGTTCGTGCTGGACGCCGACACCTGGACCCGTGAACCGACCGACGTCCCCGCCCCCGGCGACCACCACGAGGACCACCTCCGTATGCTCCGCGAGGCCGGCTGGACCGCCCTGAGCGTCCCCCGCGGCACCTCCCTGGACGCCCTGTGGCGCCAGGCCGACCGCGACCGCACGGGCCTGACCGGCCCGGCGCCGGCGTCGAACCCGACGGGCGGTCGGGCGAACGGGGTGCGGGCGTGAGGGGGCGGGTGCGGGTGGCACCGCGCGGAGCGAGCAGGGCGAGCGGTGCGAGCGGTGCGACCGGGGCGAGCGGTGCGACTGGCGGCCCCCGGCGACGCCTCGCGGGCGGGGCCGGGGGCGAGCAGGCCCCTACGTCGTTCCGCGCACCGCGCACGCGTGGGGCGTGGCGCTCGGAGACCGGTGGTGCCGGTCACGTCGAGGTCGAGAGGGAGGTGCGGGTATGAGTGGGCAGGCTCGGCTGGCGCTCTGTGCTGCTGCGGCCACGCTGATGACGGCCTGTGCCATGCTGCCGCTGGTCTCCCCCGCGACCTGGCTGGTCCAGGCCGCCTTTCTGCTCGCCGTGCAGTGCGGGGTGGGCGCGGCGGCGCGGCGGGTGCCGCTCGCCCGGCCGCTGACCGTCGCCGCACAGGCCCTGGTCACGCTGTTCCTGCTGACCCTGGTCTTCGCCCGGGAGTACGCCCTCGTCGGGCTGCTCCCCGGCCCCGAGGCCTTCCGGCACTTCGCCGAGCTGTTCCGGGCAGGCACGACCGATGTGAGCCAGTACGCCATCCCGGCACCGCTGTCGGAGGGCATCCGGCTGATGCTGGTCGGCGGTGTCCTGCTGATCGGTCTCGCGGTGGACACCCTCGCGGTGACGTTCCGCAGCGCGGCCCCGGCGGGTCTGCCACTGCTCGCGCTGTACTCGGTCGCGGCGGGGCTGTCCGGCGGCAGCGCGGACTGGCTCTGGTTCCTGGTTGCGGCCGCCGGCTATCTGATGCTGCTGCTCGCCGAGGGCCGTGACCGGCTCTCGCAGTGGGGCCGGGTCTTCGGCGGGGCGGCGCGTGCGCCCGGGGAGCCGTCCGCGGGGGCGGTGGCGCCGGTGCGCACCGGCCGCCGTATCGGGGCGGTAGCGCTGGGTCTGGCCCTGGTGGTGCCGGCGGCGCTGCCCGCGATGCACGGCGGTCTGCTGGACGGCGCCGGGACCGGCCTCGGCGCGGGCACCGGCAACGGCGGCACGATCTCGGCGGTCAACCCGCTGGTGTCGCTGCGCGACAGCCTGAACGTGAACGAGGACCGCACGGTCCTGAGCCTCCGCACCAACAGCAACGACACCTCCGACCTGTATCTGCGGATCGTCTCGCTGGACGACTTCGACGGCACCACCTGGAAGCCGTCCCAACGGCACATCACATCCGTGCCGAAGTCGTTCCCCACACCGCTCGGCCTGCGCGGCGAGGTCAAGCGCGCACAGATCACCACGAGCGTGATGGCGGCGGAGTGGTACGCGCAGGACTGGCTGCCGATGCCGTATCCGCCGAGCGCGGTCAAGATCGGGGGCAGCTGGCGGTACGAGCCGGTCGGCATGACCCTCGTCGGCGACCACGGCCAGAACACGCGCGGGGTGTCGTACACGGTCACCAGCCTGAGTGTGCAGCCGACCGCGGAGCAACTGGCGGCGGCGCCGGAGCCGTCGGGGGCGCTGAAGCGCGAGTACACGAAGGTTCCGGACTCGCTGCCGGCCGTGGTGGAGAAGACCGCCCGGCACATCACCGAGGGCGCGAGCAGCCACTACGAGGAGGCGGTGAAGCTCCAGGACTGGTTCGCGGTGACGGGGGGCTTCCGGTACGACACCTCGGTCAAGGTCGGCTCCGGCCAGGACGCGATAGCCAACTTCCTGCGGGACAAGCAGGGCTTCTGCGTCCACTTCTCGTTCGCGATGGCGGCGATGGCCCGCACCCTGGGCATCCCGGCGAGGGTCGCCGTGGGCTTCGCACCGGGCTCGCCGCAGGCGGACGGCACGGTGTCGGTGGGCCTGAAGGACGCGCACGCGTGGCCCGAGCTGTACTTCGAGGGCGTCGGCTGGACCCGCTTCGAGCCGACCCCCAGCCGGGGCACGGTGCCGTCGTACACCCAGTCCACGGCGCCCGGCAGCAGCGTTCCGGACCCCGGGCTGCCGTCCCGTGCGACGAACCCGACGGCCTCCGCGGCGCCCTCGGCGAGCGAGAGCTGCACCGCGCAGCTCCGCAAGCTGGATGCCTGCCCGAGCGAGTCGGCCCAGCTCGCGCCGGTCAAGAACGACGACGGCCCGAGGTGGTGGCTGAGGGCGCTGGTCGCGCTCGGCATCCTCGTCGGGCTCGCGATCCCGTTGTCGCCGATGCTGTGGCGGCTGCGGGTGCGGGCGGTACGGCTCGGCGGGCACGGCCGTACGGAGGCGGACGGGGCGCGGTACACGCTGGCGGTCTGGCAGGAGTTGACGGACACCGCGTGGGACTTCGGGATCCTCCCGGACGAGTCGCAGACACCGCGCGGTGCCGCCGCCCGGATCGTCCGGCTGGGGCATCTGGAGCCGGTCGCCGCGGCAGCCGTGCACCGGGTCGCGGACGCGGTGGAGCAGGTGCTGTACGCACCCCGGCCGCGCCCGGTGGCGGGCCTCACGGACGAGACGCGCCGGGTGATCACGGGGCTGCGGACCACCGCCGGCCGCGGCACACGGCTGCGGGCGCTGTTCCTGCCGCGGTCGGCCGCCCAGGTGGTGTGGGCGGCCTCCGCCTGGTGGACTGCGCTGCCGGGCCGGGCACGGGCCACCCGTCCGATGGCGAGGCTGCGCAGGCCGTCGGGGCAGCAGGGCTGAGACCGAGGTCAGGCGCTGCCACGGGGCATGTGTGAGGGGCGGTCACCCGGTGGGTGACCGCCCCTCACACATGTCCTCGGCGGCTGTCCGTCTCCCGGCCCCGGCTGCCGTCCGTCCGCTGTCTACTGGTGGCCCTGCTCGTCACGGCGGCGCTGCCAGCGCTGCTCGATCCGGTCCATCATGGAGCGCTTCTGCTTCGGCTTCTGCTTGGGCTGACGGCGGGTGTGCGCAGTGGCACCCGCGGGCTGCTCGCCCGGCTTGGGGGCCTTGCGCCAGCCCGTGACGGCGAGCACGGCGCAGCCGAGCATCACGAGGAAGCCCACCACGCTGACCCAGATCTGCTGCGCGACCACACCGGCCATGAGGAGCGCGATACCTACGAGGAAGCCAGCGACCGCCTGGTAGACCCGCCGCCGGGTGTACGTACGCAGCCCGCTTCCCTCGAGCGCCGACGCGAACTTGGGATCTTCGGCGTACAGCGCTCGCTCCATCTGCTCGAGCATGCGCTGCTCGTGCTCCGAGAGCGGCACGGAGTCCTCCTCATCGTGCAGTCGCCGGGGCGACCCGGGGGGTCCCTTCAGGATAGGCAGGGAATCGCCCCCGTGAAACCCGCCCCTCTACGCCAATTGGCCATTCGGAACCCGCCATGTACGTCGCGGCTCGCTGAGGTTTCCATTCCCCGGCGGCCGACCCGTCATGCCGGGTGGTCCACCTCGATCATACGGCCCGGGTCGCCCGTACGGGGGGTCTGTGGCGCACTCCATCCACCGACAAGGCGCTGATCAGGGGCCGCGCCCCGGGAGCCCGCTCAGGCCCCGTGGGCCCCCTGGGTCTCACCCAGCACATGAAGCTGTGTGGCCACGGAATGGAACGCGGGCAACTCGGCCGCCGCCTCCTCGAGCTGGAGCAGGGCCTCCAGGGCGCCCGGTTCGGTGTCCACGAGGACCCCGGGGACCAGGTCGGCGAAGATCCGCACGCCGTGCACGGCGGCGACCGTGAGGCCCGCGTCCTCGACGAGCGCGGTGAGCTGCTCGGCGGTGAAACGCCGGGGCACGGGGTCACCGGCGCCCCAGCGGCCGTCGGGGTCGGCGAGGGCCTGGCGGGCCTCCGTGAAGTGACCGGCGAGGGCGCGGGCGAGCACGGCGCCGCCGAGTCCGGCGGCGAGCACGCTGAGCACGCCCTCGGGGCGCAGGGCGTCCACCGCGTTGCGCAGGCCCTCGGCGGGGTCGTCCACATACTCCAGGACGCCGTGGCACAGCACGACGTCCTGGCCGCCTCGCTCGACGACGTCGAACAGCCCGTGGGCGTCGCCCTGGACGCCGCGGACCCGGTCGGCGACCCCGGCCTCGGCGGCTCGGCGCTCCAGCGCGAACAGGGCGTTGGGGCTGGGGTCGACGACGGTGACACGGTGGCCGAGGCGGGCGACGGGCACGGCGAAGTTGCCGCTGCCGCCGCCTGCGTCGAGGACGTCCAGGGACTCCCGTCCGGTGGCCTTCACCCGGCGTTCGAGGGCGTCCTGGAGGACCTCCCAGACCACGGCGGTACGGAGGGAGGCGCGGGGCCGCGAGGGGTCGGAGCGCAGCGACGTCGTGGGAGGGCGGTGGTCCGACACGGCAGTTGACTCCTCGGCGCGGCACCGCCACCTGCCCGGCGGCGCGAACGGGGCGCCTCCCCGCCCCGCCTGCACGGGAAGGGAGGCCATAGGCACCGTCCACCCTATTGCCTCCGCCCCCTCCCTGGTCACCGCGACGACAAGCGCCGCAGGGCGTCTCGCAGGGCGGACGGCAGCCGGACGACAGACGGGCGGCAGACAGAGGGCAGGCGGTCCGCGGGAGTGGCCCGGCAGGCTCAGCCCGCGTCCGGGTAGTCGTCGTCGCTCCGGCCCGGGCGCTGTGCCCCGGCGGTGGTGCCGGTGTCGGTGTCGGTGTCCTGGCGGGGCTGGGGAAGGACCGGCTGGAGGACCAGCATGCGTTCCACGAGGCGGATGAACATCGCCACGTCCCGTATCAAGTCGTCGGCGTCACGGCGGCCGGCCGCGCCCCGGATGCCCGCCTCGGCCAGAGCGCGGCGGCGGGCGCCGGAGGCGAACAGGGCGCTCCATTCGGTGAGTTCGGGGGCTATCTCGGGGAGCACCTCCCAGGCGCTCCGGATCCGCGCCCGGCGGCGCGGTGTCGTCTCCGGGCGGCCCCGTGCGGCCAGTACGGCCGCGGCGGTCCGGAGGGCGGCGAGGTGGGCGGTGGCGTAGCGCTCGTTGGGTGTCTCGAAGGCGTCGGCCTCGTCGAGCGCCGCGCGGGCCTGGGCGAGCAGGTCGAGGGCGGCGGGCGGGGCCGTTGCCCTGCGCAGTACGGGGTGGACGTCGCTCGCCGGGCCGGTCAGTGAGGGGGCAGGGCCGGTGGCGCGGCGCCGGTGGGCGGCAGCTGCGGGATGGCTGGCCATGACGAACCTCCTGTCGTCTGGGTCACGGCACGCCCTGACACGTGGTGCCGTATGTGCCCATCGTGAGGTATGCCACTGACAATCCGTTCTGACCTGCGGTTTTGCTTCGAGCGCGAGTTCGGGTTAGTTTTTGCACTGACCAGTCAGTTCAAAACTCTCGGGGCCCCGGGAGGCGCTGGTCCAGCGCGCCGTCGGCCGGACCGACGCAGCAGCGCTCAGAGATCCAGAGGTACTGGCAAGACCAGAGGTACTGGGACAAGGGGATGGGTCATGCGGGGTAGTGAAGGCGGCGGACTGGCCGTCACAGCCCGTGGGTACGGGCTCAAGGGCCCCCGCGGCTTTGCGTTCCGCGGGATCTCCGTGGACGCGGAGCCCGGTTCGCTCATCGCGATCGAGGGGCCGTCGGGTACGGGCCGCACATGTCTGCTGCTCTCCCTGACGGGCCGTATGAAGGCCACAGAGGGATCCGCGACCGTGGGCGGGTTCCGGCTGCCGAAGCAACTGGCGGCGGTGCGCAGGGTGAGCGCGCTGGCACATGTCGCCGGAGTCACCGAGCTCGACCCGGCGCTCACGGTCGGCGAGCATCTGCGGGAACGGGCGCTGCTCCAGCGGCAGTTCTGGGACTCGCTGCGCGGGCTGGTGCGGCCCGGCAAGGAGCGGCGGCGGGAAGCGCGGCAGCGCATCGACACCGCCCTCGCGGCGGCAGGACTCGACCGGGAGGCGCTGCCCAAGGGCAACCGCACCGTCGTACGCGATCTGGAACGCCTCGAGGCCCTGCGGCTGTCCATCGCCGTGGCGCTCATCGGCCGGCCCAAGCTGCTGGGCGTGGACGACACGGACCTCAAGCTCTCCGACGCCGAGCGGGCCGAGGTGTGGAAGCTGCTGAGGTCGATCGCCGAGAGCGGGACGACCGTCGTCGCGGTGTGCAGCACGGCACCGGAGGGCGCCGTGGTCGTCCCCACCCGTGATCCCGGCGGCGGCACACCCGGCGACAGCGACATACCGGAGACGGTCGGGCGCGACACCACCGGCGCACCGGCGGCCCGGGACACGGCCGAGGCCGAGGCCGACGCCTCCGGCGCCGTCGATCTCCGCAAGGTCGTCAGTCTCCGCAAGGCCCTCACCACCCAGGCCCGCACCGGCACCCTCGCCGCTTCCTCCGACGATCCCGACTCCACCGACGACACCGACGACACCACGGACACCGTGACCGACACAGCGAAGGGATCGGCCGATGCGTTTGCCGAAATTGGCCGCGCTTGAGCTGCTGCGCTTCGGCCGCGGGAAGCTGCCGCGGGTGGCGCTGGTCGCCATCATGGTGCTGCCGCTGCTCTACGGCGCCCTGTACCTGTGGTCCTTCTGGGACCCGTACGGCCGTCTCGACCGCATCCCCGTCGCCCTGGTGAACGCCGACAAGGGCGCCACCGCGGACGGCAAGAAGATCCACGCGGGCGACGACATCACCAAGAAGCTGCTGGACAGCGAGACCTTCGAGTGGCACCAGGTGAGCGCCGCGGACGCGCGCAAGGGTGTCGAGAAGGGCACCTACTATCTGTCGCTGAGCATGCCGGCCGATTTCAGCAAGCGCATCGCGTCGAACTCCGGCGACTCACCGGAGACGAGCGCGCTCCAGGTGCGCACCAACGACGCGAACAACTACATCATCGGCTCGATCTCCCGGTCGGTCTTCAGCGAGGTGCGCACGGCCGCGTCCACGAAGACGTCCCGCGGGTTCCTGGGCCGGATCTTCATCTCCTTCTCCAGCATCCACGACCAGACCGTCAAGGCCGCCAACGGCGCCGACAAGCTGGAGGGCGGCATCGGGAAGGCCGAGCAGGGTTCCAAGGACCTCGCCGCGGGCCTGACGACCGCCAAGAGCGGCAGCTCCAAGCTGGCCGGAGGGCTGAAGAAGCTCACTTCCGGCGCCGGTGACCTGGAGGACGGCTCCCAGCAGGTCGCGGACGGCACCCAGACGCTCGCCGACAAGGTCAACGGGGTCGCGTCCAAGGTCGGACCGTTCCTGAAGGACAACGAGAAGACCATCGGCGACACCGCCCAGCTGGTCGCCGACTCCGCCAAGATCATCCGGAAGAACCTGGACACCCTGGTCGAGACCGCCCCGATCGCCGCCAAGGGCGCCCACGCCGCCGTCGACGGGCTCGACAAGATCTACCAGGCGCGCTGCGTGACGGCGACGCTCCCGGACGACGCCTGCGCCGATCTGAAGAAGGCCGAGCAGGCCGCCACCGACGTGGCCACGATCGCCGACGACCTCAACACCCTGATCGCCGACCAGCGCGGCGACATGAAGAAGCTCGACACCGACCTGGCCACGCTCCAGAAGCAGGCCCAGGCGCTCGCCGACCGCGCCCCGTATCTGTCCTCGGACCTCGACGACGCCGTCAAGAAGATCAACAAGCTGAACGACGGCGCCGCGAAGGTCGCCGCGGGCGCGAAGACGCTGCACTCCGGCCTCGGCACCGCCCACACCGGGGCGAGCACCCTCGACAAGGGCGTCGGCAAGCTGGAGGCGGGCGCGGACACCCTCTCCGGGGGCATGTACAAGCTGGTCGACGGATCCTCCACGCTCGCGGGCGGCCTGCACGACGGCGCCTCCCAGATCCCCGACTACGACAAGAGCGACCGCGATCTGCGCAGCACCGTCATGTCGGACCCGGTGCAGCTCGCCAGCAAGGACATCCACGCGGCGTCCAACTACGGCACCGGTTTCGCCCCGTTCTTCATCCCGCTGTCCCTGTGGGTCGGCGCGATGGTGTCGTACATGCTGATCCCGCCGATGAACCGGCGCGCGCTCGCCGCGGGCGCGTCCGCACGGCGGATCGCGCTGGCGGGCTGGCTGCCCGTGGCGGTGGTCGGGGTGATCCAGATGCTCGCGCTGATGACGGTGCTGCACTTCGCGATCGGCCTCCAGATGGCGCGGACGGCGGGGACGGTCGCCTTCCTGGCGCTGACGGCGATCTCCTTCGCGGCGCTCGTGCAGTGGCTCAACGCGCTCTTCGGCGTGGCCGGCCGGGTCTTCGTCCTGGCCCTGCTGATGCTCCAGCTGACGGCCGCGGGCGGCACCTACCCCATCGAGACCAGCCCCGGCTTCTTCACCGCGATCCACCCGTTCCTGCCGATGACCTACGTCATCGAGGCGCTGCGCCGGCTGATCTCGGGTGGCGGTCTCCAGCCGGTGTGGCACGCGTGCGCGGTGCTGACCGCCTTCATGGTCTGCTCCCTGGCTCTGACGGCCTTCTCGGCCCGCCGCCAGCAGGTGTGGACGGTGCGCCGTCTGCACCCGGAGCTGACCCTGTGACCGGCCGGTGGGGGGCGGCGGCCGGGGCCACGGCCGCCCCTCACCGGCCCTGCCTCCCCTTCACCGCCCATCGAAGACTTCCACCCACGCGGAAGGAGCCGTTCCTGTGAGAATCGGGGCCATGGAAAGCAGCAGCGCCAGGACCGGGGGCACCACGCGCCGCGAGGCCACCCGGCAGAAGCTCTACGAGGCGGCGGTCACCCTCATCGCCGAGCAGGGCTTCTCCGCGACCACCGTGGACGAGATCGCCGAGCGGGCCGGGGTCGCGAAGGGCACGGTGTACTACAACTTCGCGAGCAAGTCGGTCCTCTTCGAGGAACTGCTGCGGCACGGCGTGGGCCTGCTCGCCGCGGCACTGCGGGAAGCCGCCGAGCGGAGCGCGCGCGAGGGCGGCAGCCGGGTGGACGCCCTGGACGCGATGATCCGCGCGGGACTCGGCTTCATCGCCGGCTCTCCGTCGTTCACGCAGCTCTACGTCGCCGAGCTGTGGCGTACCAACCGGGCCTGGCAGTCCACGCTCATGGTGGTGCGCCAGCAGGTCATCGCGGCCATCGAGGACGTCCTGCGCGAGGGCATCGCGAACGGCGAGCTCAGCGAGGAGATCGACGTCCCGCTGACCGCGGCCGCGCTGGCCGGCATGGTGCTGGTGGCCGCCCTGGACTGGCAGGCGTTCCAGCCCGAGCGGACCCTGGACGACGTCCACGCGTCCCTGTCCCGGCTGCTCCAGGGGCGGGTCGGCGGCAGGCGTATGCCGTAGCGTGCTGCTGCCGCCGTCGCCATTGACGGTGGCCGCAGCACGAAGGCGCCGGTTCTGCGGCCACCGCGGTTTCCCGCGGGCCGCCGCAGAACCGGCGCCTTTTCGTACCCCCGTATCCCCCGTGCGTCCCCCGTACGGCTTCCCCCGTGCTCCCCCGTACTTTCTCCTTCGGAACCCCGGGGTGGTCGGCCCCGGGTCTCCCCCGTGTCTCGCTTCCGCCGACGAGTCGGCGGAAGGAGCGGATCAAGGGCGCGACGCCGTTCCGCCGCCCCGTGTCGGCGGTCCCGGAGCCGCGCCCCCTCCGTGCCTCCACTCTCTCGTTCCCGCAGGTCAAAACCCATCCGCGCGCGTACTCATCTCTGCACCTGAGTACGCGTACTCAGTCCCCCGCGCTCAGCCCCACGACGGGCTGTCAGTAGTGCCCGATACAGTCGCAGACATGGGACGGATCGCGGTGATCGGCGCCGGGATGGGCGCGATGGCGGCCGCCGCCCGGCTGGCCGTCGCGGGCCACCGGGTGGTGGTGTACGAGCGCACGGAGACGTACGGCGGCGCACTGCGCCGGCTGGAGCGGGACGGCTTCGCGTTCGACACCGGCCCCGGGCTGCTCACCCTGCCCGCCGTCTACCGCGACCTGTTCGTCAAGACCGGCAAGCAGCCGCTGGAGGAGTGCGTCGAGCTGGTCCAGGTGGACCCGGCGTCGCGGCATCTGTTCGCGGACGGTACGTCGGTGTCGTTGCCGAACGCCTCGCGCGCGGGCGTGGTCGCCGCCCTGGACGAGGCGCTGGGGGCGGGCGCGGCCAGGCGCTGGGGGGACTTCCTGGTGCGGGCGCGCGAGGCATGGGACCGCACCCGCAGACCGCTTCTGGAGGAGCCCCTGTGGCCCGACTGGCGGGTGCTCACCGAGCGTGAGCCCTACCCGGCGGTGCCGCACAAGCGGCTGCTGCGCACCCGGCGTGCCGTCACCCTCACCGAGATCGGCGCCTGGGAGCTGCGCGACCCGCGCCTCGCGGCCCTGCTGGACGGCTGTGCGCTCGCGTACGGCGTCGACCCCGGCAGCGCCCCGGCGAGCGCGGCCGTGCTGCCCTACATGGAGCACGCCTTCGGTGTCTGGTATGTGCGCGGTGGCATACGGGAGTTGGCGCGCGCGGTGTACGAGCGATGCGTGGCGCGGAAGGTGGAGTTCGTCTTCGGAGCCGAGGTGACGGGGGTGCTGGAGAAGGACGGCCGGGCGGCCGGGGTCGAGTGGGGCGACGGGACCGTGGCCGAGGCCGACCTGGTCGTGGGCGGCGGGCCGTGGCGGTTGCGGAGACTGCTGCCGGGGCGTGAGCTGTACGGCGCCGAGGACGTGCCGCCCCGGGCGGAGGGGCTGCGTCCGGGCCGGGTGGTGGTGTGTCTGGCGCTGCGCGGCGCGCGGGAGCCGGGCGCCGCGCACCGCACGGTGGTGCACTCTCCGGACGCGGCGGCCGAACTGGACCTGTTCGGGCGGGAGTCGGTGCCCGAGCAACCCACGGTGCGGATCGACCGCCCGGACGATCCGGCGCTGCGCCCCGACGCGGGGCACGAGTCCGTGGTGCTGACGGCGACGGTCCCGTCGGGGAGGGGCTACGACTGGGAGGCGCCGGGCGCGGCGGACGCGTTCGCCGACCGGATGACCGCCGCCGCGGAGCGGGCGGTGCCGGGGCTGCGGGAGCGGATGCTGTGGCGTGAGGTGCGCACTCCGCTGCACACCGAACGGGAGACGGGCGCGGAGGGCGGTGCGGTGCCGCCGCCCGCGCTGGCCGGTCCCGCGGGGGTGCTGCATCCGGCTACGAGTACGTCGATACCCGGGCTGTTCTCGGCCGGCGGCTGGTCGCACCCCGGCGGCGGCCTGGCGCACGCGGGGATGTCGGGTGCGCTGGTGGCGGGACTCGTGGTGGAGGGGCCGGGGTTCCGCGGCTCGCAGTGAAACGCGGGAGGCCGGAAAGGGGAAGGGGGAGGCGGGTCAGAAGCGGTACTGCTGGTCGTCGTAGCCGCCGGCCTGCTGCTGGCCGCCGGTCTGCTGGCCGTCGCCGGTCTGCTGGTAGGGGTACGGCTGCTCGGGCGGGAGGGCGCCGCCGTAGGTCTCGTCGTTGCGCTGCTGCGGGACCCAGACCCCGCCGGCCGGGGTCTCGGCGTAACCGCCGGTGCCGTACTGGTCCTGGCCGTAGCCCTGCTGCTGGCCGTACTGCTGCTGGCCGTAGGCGTCGTAGGAGGTGCCGTCGGCTCCGTACGCCTGGCCGCCGCCGGTGCCGTAGGGGTCGGAGTAACCGGCGTACTGCTGCAGGCCGCTCGCGTCGTAGCCGTACTGCTGCTGGCCGTAACCGGAGTAGTCGTAGCCGTAGTTCTGACCGGTGCCCTGGGCCGCAGCGGCATAGTCCTGGTCCTGGGAGGGGGACTGCTGCTGGGACTGGTCCCCGCCCGGGTAGCCGGGGGTGCCGGGGTCGCCGTACACGCCGTAGTTGCTGGTGTCGTCCGGCATGGGCTGCGGCTCGTAGACCGTGGTCGTCTCGGCGGCCGTGGGGGCGTCGGGGCGGCCGGAGGCGAACACGTCGTCGCGCTCGTCAGCCTGGTCGTCGTCCTGGCCGTACGTCAGGTCGTCGCGGCGGTAGGCGGCGGCCTCCTCGCCGTAGCCGCCCTCCTCCGGCTCCAGCTCGGAGACCTCGAGGACCGCCTCCTGGCGGTCGCCCTTGCCGCGGCGGCGCTTCTTGCCGCCGCCCGGACCGGCGACCGGACCTCCGGGGGCACCCGGGTGCTCCTCGTCGTCCTCGGGCCGCTTGACCGCCCAGCCCGCGACGAAGCCGCGGCGGAACGACAGGGTGACATAGGTCTGCCCGACCGCGAACGCGGCGGCGCCGATCCCGATCACGACGACGGAGGGGATCAGCACACCGAGCACCACGCCGACGAACCCGGCGAAGGCGAGCAGCCGCCAGCGCAGCCGCGCCTTGTACTGCAGCAGCACCTCGCCGAGCAGCCACAGCGCGACGATGCCGAACGCGATGTAGAGGACCGTCCAGCCCATGTACGCCCCTCTCCCAGTGGCCGCTACGCAGTGTGGCGTACGCCCGTGCGGCCGGTCCAGGCCTGCGGCGGGTGGTGCAGACCCAGGTTCTCGTAGATTTCCAGCGTCGCCGTGGAGTTGTTCAGCGTGATGAAGTGCAGTCCGGGCACTCCCTCGGCCAGCAGCCGCGCGCAGAACTCTGTGGCGAACTCGATACCGATGGAGCGTACAGCGGCGGGATCGTCCTTCGCTGTGAGGATCCGCTCCCGCAGGTCCGCCGGGAACGCCGCATTGCTCAGCTGGGACAGCCGCTCCAGCATCTTGATGCTGGTCACAGGCAGGATCTCGGGAATCACCGGCGTCATGCAACCGGCGGCGTCGACTTGCTCACGCAGGCGCAGATAGGACTCCGGCGCGAAGAACATCTGCGTGATCGCGTAGTCGGCGCCCGCCCGGCATTTGTCGACGAAGTGCCGGATGTCGGTCTCCTGGTCCGAAGAACGCGGATGCATCTCCGGGAAGGCGGCGACACCGACGCAGAAGTCGCCCGACTCCTTGATGAGCCGGACGAGTTCGGCCGCGTAGGTCAGCCCCTCGGGGTGCGGCACCCAGTCGCCCATGGGGTCGCCGGGCGGGTCGCCGCGCACCGCGAGCATGTTGCGGATCCCTGCGTCGGCGTACTGGCCGATGATGTTGCGCAGTTCGGCGACGGAGTGGTTGACGGCGGTGAGATGGGCGACCGGGGTGAGCGTGGTGTCGGCCACGATCTGCTGGGTCTCCTTGACCGTGGTCGCCCGGGTGGTACCACCGGCACCGTAGGTCACCGAGACGAAGTCGGGCGCCACCGCCTCGACCCTGCGGAGCGCGTTCCACAGGCTCCGCTCGCCCTTGGGGGTCTTCGGCGCGTAGAACTCGAACGAGTACGTCGTCTTGCCTGCGGCGAGCATGTCACGCACGGTGCGCGCGCGATCAGTCCTGGTGGACGAGGTTCCGAGGGCCATACCCGCAGGTTAGCCAGGGACTGCTGGTCACCCAACTACGCACTACCGATATGCCCGTTTTACCCACTTGTTGTCCATCCTTTGGACAGCGAGAGTGGCAGCCGGATCCGCCGGTGGTCGGTGGTCGGTGGCTGGGCGGCTGGCGGCTGGCGGCTGGGGGCTGGCGGCTGGCGGCTGGCGGTGAGGCTCAGACCTCGCCGAGCCGCTTCGCGAACTCCGCCGCGGCCTCGCCCGGGTCGTCCGCCTCCGTGATCGCCCGTACGACGACGACCCGGCGGGCGCCGGCCTCGATCACCTGGTCCAGATTGCCCAGGTCGACACCGCCGATGGCGAACCAGGGGCGGTCGGTGCCGAGGCCCGCCGCGTACCGGACCAGGCAGAGGCCGGGGGCGGGGCGGCCGGGCTTGGTGGGGGTGGGCCAGCAGGGACCCGTGCAGAAGTAGTCCACGCCGTCCTGCACGGCTGCCGCGGCGGCCTCCGCCTCGCTGTGGGTGGAGCGGCCCACCATGACGTCCGGCCCGAGGATCGCACGGGCCGCGGGGACCGGGAGGTCACCCTGGCCCAGATGCAGCACATCGGAGCGGGCGGCGTGGGCGACGTCCGCGCGGTCGTTGACCGCGAGCAGCTTTCCGTGCCGGGCACAGGCGTCGGCGAAGACCTCCAGATGCGCCAGCTCCTCGGCCGCCTCCATGCCCTTGTCGCGCAGTTGCACGATGTCCACGCCACCGGCCAGGGCCGCGTCCAGGAACTCGGGGAGGTCGCCCTGGCGTCTGCGGGCGTCCGTGCAGAGATAGAGGCGGGCGTCGGCGAGCTGTATGCGTGCGGTGCCGGGCATGGGCGGGTCCCCCGTGTCGGGTCGTGTGGGCGCGGGTCGGAGCGGGTCGGAGCGGTGACGTGCGGGCTGGTCCGTACGGGTCGTAGCGGGCGCGGGCTGCCACCCGGCGGCTCGTGCCAGCGGGGACCACGCCGTGCCGACGGCGTACGCGGGTCGTAGGGGTGGTGGTGCGTCGGCTGGTCCGTTCGGGCCATGGCGGGCGCGGGCTGCCTCCCTGCGGCTCGTGCCGACGGGAGACGCGCCGTGCCGACGACGAGCACCGGCCGTCGCCTCGGCCGCGAGCCGGGGCCGGGGCGTGCCCGGGCCTGCCGGTGCGGCAGGCCCGGCGGGTACGGACTGCGGGTACTACGGCCCGCGCCCGCACGGGCGGTGGGCGCGGGCCGAGTGGCGGGCGGGCGGCAGGGTTCCGTGCGGCCGCAGGGCAGGACGCCCTGCCGCCGGGGGCGGCACCCCGCCGCCGGGTCAGACGGCGAGCGCCTGGGCGCGGCGCTTCACCTCCGTGCCGCGGTTCTCGTTCAGGGCCTGGGCGGGGGTGCCGGGCAGGCTGGGGTCGGGGGTGAAGAGCCAGTCGATCATCTCTTCGGCCGTGAAGCCGTCGTCCCTCAGCAGCGTCAGGGTCCCGGACAGACCCTTGACGATCTTGTCCTCGTCGATGAAGGCCGCAGGTACGTGCAGGGCACGGTTCTCACCTCGGCGTACGGCGATGAGCTGTCCCTCCTTGACCAGCTGCCGGACACGTGTCACGTCGACGCCGAGCTGTTCGGCAATGTCGGGCAGGGTGAGCCAGGCGGGGACGAGAGCATCGGTCTTTGCGTCAATCTCGGTCACGGGAACCAGACTGCCATCTGCCACTGACAGCCGGAAGTCGAGCCGGGCCAGGTGGGGTGGTGCGCCGGTCGCCGCGCGCCCGGCGCCGCCCCCGCAGGACGCCCCTCAAGATGCCCCGAAGGGCGGCGCGCAAGGGCCTGCGCACGGCCTTGCGCGAGGCCCCGTACGAAGCCCTGCGCGAGGCCCTACGCCAAGGTCGCGTTCTTCAGCGGGCGTGCCGGGTCGGCCAGGGCGCCGGGGTCCATCCGGCGGCCCGCCTCGATGAGTCTGCGGCCCTGGGCGAGGTCCCGGGGCCGTCCCACGGCGAGCAGGGCGACCAGACGGCCGTCCCTGAGCCAGCAGACCGACCAGGCCGGGCCGTCCGGGTCGCCGCGCCACACGGTGCTGTCGGCACACGCGTGGTGTCCGGCGTACTGCACGAACCGCCCGAACTGCTCGGACCAGAAGTACGGCACCGGGTCGTAGACCGCCGGGTCCTCGCCGACGATGTTCGCGGCGACCGTGCGCGGCCCGTGAAGGGCGTTGTCCCAGTGGTGGACGAGGAGCCGCTCGCCGTAGCGCCCGGAGGGGAACGAGGCGCAGTCGCCGACCGCGTACACGTCCGGCGCCGAGGTGCGCAGGCCGTCGTCGGCCAGGATCTCGTGCTGTGCGCCGAGGGCGATGCCGGAGCCCTCGAGCCAGTCCGTGGCGGAGCGGGCGCCGATGCCGACGACGACGGCGGTGGCGGGCAGCCGGCTGCCGTCGTCCAGGACGACCGCGCCGGGCTCGACGGCCGCCACGCGCGCGTGGGTGCGCAGCGCCGCCCCGCTGTCGGCGTACCAGGCGGTCATCGGCGCGGCGACCTCCGCGGGCAGGGCACCGGCGAGCGGGCGGTCGGCCGCCTCGACGACGGTCACCGCGCAGCCCGCGTCCCGGGCAGCCGTGGCGAACTCGGCGCCGATCCAGCCCGCGCCGACGACCACCACGTCCTGCTGTCCGGCCAGCACCGGCCGCAGCCCCTCGACATCGTCCAGGGTGCGCAGCAGATGCACGCCGGGCACGCCGTCGGCCCCCGGGAGGCGAATCGGTTCGGCGCCGGTGGCGAGCACCAGGACGTCGTACGGCTCAGGGCCCGCGTCGGTGTCCAGTTCGTGGTCGGCGGGGCGGACCCCCAGTGCAGTGCGGCCGAGCCTCAGGTCGATGCCGAGCGCGGCGAAGTCGATGTCGAAGGCGGAGTCGTCGGTCTTGCCGAGCAGGACGGCCTTGGAGAGCGGGGGGCGGTCGTAGGGGCGGTGGGGTTCCGCGCCGATGAGCGTGACGGTGCCGGCGAAGCCCTGATCGCGCAGCGCGACCGCGGTCTGCACCCCGGCCATGCCCGCGCCGACGACGACCACGCGCCGCTCCGGTTGGGTGCCGTGCACCGGCGTTCGCGCGCCCGCGGTCCGCTCGTCCTGTGTCCGTCCGACTGTCGGCTCGTCCTGTCTCCGCACGCTCACACGATCACCCTATCCGTCACGGTGCGCCGGTCGGAGAGAGCGAACAGTGACGTCCTGCACATGCCCCGCCAGGTGTGCGGCGGCCCCCTCCACCATGTCGGTGCCGCGGCCCTCCGGCGGCTCCCGCTCCCGCGTCTCAAGGACAGGCCCGTCAGGCGAACGGCCCATGAAGGCGACTCCCTTGGCGGGGTGACGCGCCAGGCGTCGCCGGGTGGACGGGGATCGGGCGGCAGGGGCTAGGGTGGCGCCGTACAAGCACTCGCGGGAGCCCGGACGCACCGGGCTGAGAGGGAGGCTGGCGGCCTCCGACCGTACGAACCTGATCCGGGTCATTCCGGCGAAGGGAGGGGCTGGACGCCCATGTCCTCACGTACGTCAGACGTCCTTGTCATCGGGGGCGGAATCATCGGCCTGGCCACGGCCTGGCGGGCCGCGCAACGCGGGCTGGCCACCGCCGTGGTGGACCCGGCACCCGGCGGCGGGGCCGCCCAGGTGGCCGCCGGGATGCTGGCCGCGGTCACCGAACTGCACACCGGCGAACAGACGTTGCTCGCCCTGAACCTCGAATCGGCGCGCCGCTACCCGGACTTCGCGGCCGAGCTGACCGAACTCACCGGTCACGACGTCGGCTACCGCCGCTCGGGCACCCTCGCCGTCGCCCTGGACGCCGACGACCGCGCCCAACTGCGCGAACTGCACGTCCTCCAGCAGCAGTCGGGGCTGGACCCGGAATGGCTGTCCGGGCGGGAGTGCCGGAAGCTGGAGCCGATGCTCGCGCCGACCGTGCGCGGCGGGCTTCGGGTGGACCAGGACCACCAGATCGACCCGCGGCGGCTGGCGGCGGCGCTGGAGGCCGCGTGCGAGCGGGCCGGGGTGGTCTTCCACCGGGCATGGGCCGAGCGGCTGACCGTCACCGGGGACCGCGCCACCGGCGCCGTCACATCGGACGGGACCGCGCTGGGTGCGGACCAGGTGGTGCTGGCCGCCGGGAGCCGGAGCGGGCAGCTCGCCGGGGTGCCCGACGCCGTGGTGCCGCCCGTGCGGCCGGTGAAGGGCCAGATCGTGCGGCTGACCGTGCCGCCGCGGTACGCCCCGTTCCTGAGCCGCACGGTGCGCGCGGTGGTGCGCGGCAGCCACGTCTATCTGGTGCCCCGGGAGAACGGCGAACTGGTCATCGGCGCGACCAGCGAGGACCTCGGCTGGGACACCACCGTGACCGCGGGCGGTGTCTACGAACTGCTGCGCGACGCCCATGAACTGGTGCCCGGCATCACGGAACTGCCGCTCACCGAGACCCAGGCGGGGCTGCGCCCCGGCTCCCCCGACAACGCGCCGCTGCTCGGCCCGACCGCGCTGCCCGGGCTGCTGCTGGCCACCGGCCACCACCGCAACGGCGTGCTGCTGACGCCGGTCACCGGGGACGCGCTCGCGGACGCCCTGGTCACCGGTGAGCTTCCGGCTCAGGCACGTCCGTTCACACCGGGGCGGTTCACGGCCGACCGGCTCGCGGAGCAGCCCGCGTGAGCGCCGCGAGCGTCGCCGTGTCCGTCAACGGCCGGGCGCGGCGGTTCGCGACGGGTACGGCGCTCGACGCCGTCGTACGGGAGCTGACCTCGGCGCCGTCCGGGGTGGCCGCCGCGCTCAACGAGACCGTGGTCCCGCGGGCGCGGTGGGCGCAGACCGCGCTGCGCGACGGGGACCGTGTCGAAGTCCTCACCGCCGTCCAGGGAGGCTGACCGATGGCCGACGATCCTCTTGTCCTCGGCGGCATGTCCTTCACGTCCCGCCTGATCATGGGCACCGGCGGCGCGCCGAGCCTGGAGCTGCTGGAGCGGGCCCTGGTGGCGTCCGCCACAGAGCTGACCACCGTCGCGATGCGGCGGGTCGATCCGGCGGTACGGGGCTCCGTGCTGTCGGTGCTCGACCGGCTCGGCATCCGGGTGCTGCCCAACACAGCGGGCTGCTTCACCGCCGGTGAGGCCGTCCTGACCGCCCGTCTCGCGCGCGAGGCGCTGGGCACGGATCTGGTCAAGCTGGAGGTGATCGCCGACGAGCGCACCCTCCTGCCGGACCCGGTGGAGACGCTGGACGCGGCGCAGACGCTGGTCGACGACGGCTTCACGGTGCTGCCCTACACCAACGACGATCCGGTGCTGGCGCGGCGGCTGGAGGACGTGGGCTGCGCCGCCGTCATGCCGCTGGGCTCGCCGATCGGGTCGGGGCTGGGGATCCGTAATCCCCACAACTTCGAGATGATCGTGGAGCGGGCGGGGGTGCCGGTGATCCTCGACGCGGGGGCGGGTACGGCGTCGGATGCGGCCCTGGCGATGGAGCTGGGGTGTGCGGGGGTGCTGCTCGCTTCCGCGGTGACGCGGGCTCGGGAGCCGGTGCTGATGGCATCCGGGATGCGGCTTGCCGTGTCGGCGGGGCGGATGGCCCGGCTGGCGGGGCGGATGCCGAGGCGATTCCTCGCGTTGGCCAGTTCTCCTGTGGAGGGGCTCGGGGTGCTGGATCCTGAGCGGCCGGCTTTCTGACGGTTTCTCGCCGTCGGCGGCTTTGCGTCAAAGATTGTTCTCCCACCCGCGCACCGCCCGTTTCCAGTTGGTCGAGTGGTGCGCGTTTCCCGTGGGGGTTCTCGCCGTCGGCGGCTTTCGCAGGCCGGTGGTGCGGGCCCTCGTGGGCGGGGTGCGTCACAAGTGCGCTGCAGTCGGGGTTCCGTTCTGGGGGAAACCGCGATGGTGTCGGTGACGGCTCGTACACTCACCTGCGTGGATACGACCCTTCAGGACCCTTTGGTCGGGCGGGTGCTCGATGGCCGGTATCGCGTCGACTCGCGCATCGCGGTGGGCGGGATGGCCACGGTCTACCGGGCCCTGGACACCCGTCTGGACCGGGTTCTCGCGCTCAAGGTGATGCACCCGACGCTGGCCGCCGACGGTTCCTTCGTCGAGCGGTTCATCCGGGAGGCCAAGTCGGTGGCCCGGCTGGCGCACCCCAATGTCGTCCAGGTGTTCGATCAGGGCACCGACGGGTCGTACGTCTATCTGGCGATGGAGTACGTGCCGGGCTGCACCCTGCGCGACGTGCTGCGTGAGCGCGGCGCGCTCCAGCCGCGGGCGGCGCTCGACATCCTGGAGCCGGTGCTGGCCGCGCTCGGCGCCGCGCACCGCGCCGGTTTCGTGCACCGCGACATGAAGCCGGAGAACGTGCTGATAGGCGACGACGGCCGGGTCAAGGTCGCAGACTTCGGGCTGGTGCGGGCCGTGGACACGGTCACCAACAGCTCCGGCGCGGTGCTCGGCACGGTGTCGTATCTCGCACCCGAGCAGATCGAGCACGGCACCGCCGACCCGCGCGTCGACGTGTACGCGTGCGGGGTGGTCCTCTACGAGATGCTGACCGGCGTCAAGCCGCACACCGGGGACTCCCCGGCCCAGGTGCTCTTCCAGCACCTCCACGAGGACGTACCGCCGCCCTCGGCCGCCGTGCCGGGGCTGCCGTACGAACTGGACGACCTGGTCGCCGCCGCGACCGCGCGCGTGCCCGGCATCCGGCCGTCCGACGCCGTGGCACTGCTCGCGCGGGTGCGCGAGGCACGCAGCCCGCTGACCGACGCCCAGTTGGACGCGGTGCCGCCGCAGGCGGTCCCGGGGCCGCACGACAACGCCGAGGACCGTACGAGCGTCATCGCGCACGGGCTGAGCGTGCCGCGGCCGCTGCCGGTGAATGAAGATGAGGGGGACGAGAGAGAGGCGGGGGACGAGAGGGACGAGGGCGACACCCAGGCGCTGCTGCACCGCACCAGCCGGCTGGAGAACCCTGCCCTGCCGCCGCGCCCCGGGCCGTCCCGGTCCCGGCGCGGGCTCGTGATGCTCGTCGCCGCCGTGCTGGTGGTCTTCGGGGTGGGCGCGGGCGTCTGGTACATCAACTCCGGGCAGTTCACCAAGGTCCCGCCGCTGCTGGCGAAGACACAGACGCAGGCCGAGGCACGGCTGAAGAACGCCGGTCTCGACGTGAAGAAGGTCGAGCACGCCTACAGCGACACCGTGAAGCGCGGCACCGTCATCAGCAGCGACCCCGCCTCGGGCACCCGCATCCGCAGCAACGACGCGGTGACGCTGGTCGTCTCGGACGGCCCGGAGACCGTGAAGGTCCCCGACCTCGCGGGCTACCCGCTGGACAAGGCGCGCACCGTGCTGAAGCAGAGCGGGCTGGTCCCGGGCATGGTCACCCGGGAGTTCGACGAGGACATGACCCGCGGCTTCGTGATCGGCACCGTACCCGCCTCGGGCATCGAGCGGCACACGGGCTCGGCCATCGCGCTCACCGTCAGCAAGGGCAGCCCGATCGACGTACCGGACGTCACCGGCGAGGACCTGGACCAGGCACAGTCGGACCTGACGGACGCGGGCCTGAAGGTGAAGGTGGCCACGGAGCAGATCAACTCGGAGGTCGACGCGGGTCAGGTCGCACGGCAGACCCCCGCGGACGGCACCCAGGCCGCCAAGGGCGACACGGTGACGCTGACGATCTCCAAGGGCCCGGTGATGGTCGAGGTGCCCGATGTGACCGGGGACAGCGTCGACGACGCGAAGCAGACGCTGAAGGACGCCGGGTTCAAGGTCGACGAGGACCGCGGGCTGCTCGGGCTGTTCGGCGACACGGTCAAGAGCCAGTCGGTGAAGGGCGGCGACACCGCACCCAAGGGCTCGACAATCAAGATCACCATCCGGTGACCGGACACTATCGGGAGCATGACACCCTGGGCGGGTGAGCAGTCAGCAGTCGGCCCCCGCCTCCGGGCCCGTCGTCTCCGGTCATGCCGCCTCCGGACCCGCCCGCGACGCCGTACGCAATCCCGTCGGCGGTCATGTCCCGGTCGCGGGCGGGCTCCACTCCGTGGGGCTGTCGTACGCCCGTGACCTGGGCGCGGAGACCGTGCAGGTCTTCGTCGCCAACCCGCGCGGCTGGGCCACCCCGCCCGGTGATCCACGGCAGGACGAGGCGTTCCGCGCGGCGTGCGAGGCCGAGTCGATGCCGGCGTACGTCCACGCCCCCTACCTGATCAACTTCGGCTCGCACACCGAGGCCACGGCCGAGCGGTCGGTCGCGTCGATGCGGCACTCGCTCAGGCGCGGCCGGGAGATCGGCGCGCGGGGTGTGGTGGTGCACACCGGCAGCGCGACCGGCGGGCGGGAGCGGTCCGTGGCGCTGGCGCAGGTACGGGAGCTGCTGCTGCCCCTGCTGGACGAGCTGACCCACGACGACGATCCGTTCCTGCTGCTGGAGCCGACGGCCGGGCAGGGCGCGTCCCTGTGCTCCCGCGCCTGGGATCTCGGGCCGTACTTCGAGGCGCTGGACGCACACCCCCGGCTGGGCGTCTGTCTGGACACCTGCCATGTCTTCGCGGCCGGCCACGACCTCGCCGGCCCGCACGGGATGCACCAGACCCTCGATCTGCTGGTGGACACGGTCGGCGAGGGCCGGCTGAAGCTGGTGCACGCCAATGACTCCAAGGACGTCGTCGGCGCCCGCAAGGACCGCCACGAGAACATCGGCGCAGGTCACATCGGTGAGGACCCCTTCCGCGCCCTGATGACGCACCCCGCCACCGAGGGCGTACCGCTGATCACCGAGACGCCCGGCGGCAAGGAGGGGCACTCGGCGGATGTGGCGCTGCTGAAGAAGCTGCGCGACGGCGACTGAGGCGGGGCGGGGTCCCGGGGGGCGGGCCCGAGGGGGCGGGCCCCGGCATCAGAAGCCTTGCGTCAGAGCTCCGGGCCGTCTCCCGGGTCCTCCTGGTAGGAGTAGCGCTGTTCCTTCCAGGGGTCGCCCAGGTTGTGGTAGCCGCGCTCCTCCCAGAAGCCACGGCGGTCGGCGGTCATGTACTCGACGCCGCGGACCCATTTGGGTCCCTTCCACGCGTACAGATGGGGGACGATCAGCCGGACTGGGAAGCCGTGCTCGGCGGTGAGGATCTCGCCGTCCTTGTGCGTGGCGAACAGGGTGCGCTCGGAGGCGAAGTCGGACAGCCGGAGATTGGCGCTGTAGCCGTACTCCGCCCAGACCATCACATGGGTGACGGCGGGCGCGGGCGGCGCGCTCTGAAGGATCGTACGGGCCGGTACGCCACCCCACTCGGCGCCGAGCATGCTGAACTTGGTGACACAGTGCAGGCCCGCGACCACGGTGGTGTACGGCAGGGCGGTGAACTCGGCGTGGTCCCAGGTGTGCTTGTCACCGTCGGCGGTGGCGCCGAAGACCCGGAATTCCCAGCGTTCCGGCCGGAACTTGGGTACCGGGCCGTAATGGGTGACCGGCCAGCCGCGCTGAAGTCGCTGCCCCGGCGGAAGCTCGGACCGTTCGGCCTCTCCTGGTTCTCCTGTTTCGGGCTCCACCGGATGACGCATGACTCCATCCTGACAGACGCGGAGCGGTGCAACTGACCACCGCGGACACGAATGGGGCATACGGTGCCTAGTGCTTATAAGTGTGAACTTACTGGACGAGTCGGAGCGCCGGTGCCATCATGCGGCGCATTGCGCCTGTCCCGCTCCGGATCGGGCCGGTCCCCGCTGTGGAAGGAGCCGCTGCCATGCAGGGCGACCCCGAGGTCATCGAATTCCTCAACGAACAGCTCACCGGTGAGCTCACCGCGATCAACCAGTACTTCCTGCACGCCAAGATGCAGGAGAACTTCGGCTGGACCAAGCTCGCCAAGCACACCCGGCACGAGTCGTTCGACGAGATGAAGCACGCGGAGGTTCTCACCGACCGGATCCTGTTGCTGGAGGGGCTGCCCAATTACCAGCGGCTATTCCATGTCCGGGTGGGGCAGACGGTTCGTGAGATGTTCGAGGCGGACCGGCAGGTGGAGGTCGAGGCGATCGACCGGCTGCGGCGGGGGATTCAGGTGATGCGGGACAAGGGGGACGTCACATCGGCGAACATCTTCGAGTCCATCCTCGCGGATGAGGAGCTTCACATCGACTATCTGGATACTCAGCTGGAGCTGGTGGAGAAGCTGGGTGAGGCGCTTTACCTTGCCCAGGTGATTGAGCCCGATAGCTAGGTCGGTGCCTGTGGCGATTCGGGTGCGGGTGCGTCGTGGCTGGTCGCGCCCACGCGGCGGAGCCGCATATCGATACAGCCCCGCACCCCTGGGGAGTTCAGCTTGCCGCGTGCCGTGAAGGCTGGGGCGGTTGCCTGTCCGCGTTTCGGGTGCAGGTACGTCGTGGCTGGTCGCGCCCACGCGGCGGAGCCGCATATCGATACAGCCCCGCGCCCCTTAGGGGGCGTCCGGCCTGCCGTAAGTCGCAGGAGCTAGGCTGCTTCGCCCAGCATCCCAGGGGCTTCGTCCAGCTGTGCGAGTACCGGTTCGCCCCTGTCGGCCAGTTCTCGGCGGGGGCAGGCTCCTCTGCCCAGGAGGGACTGGATGCGGCGTACGCAGGAGCCGCAGTCGGTGCCGGCCTTGCAGGCGGAGGCTATCTGGCGGGGTGTGCACGCTCCGCCGTCGGCATGGTCCTTCACCTGCTGCTCGGTGACGCCGAAGCAACTGCAGACGTACACGCGGTTCACCTCCCGCCGGGATCGGATCAGTAGTGCCGTACCGTCTTCCCGCTGCTCGGTGAGGCAAACCTAACCTTACGCGTCCCATAGTGGACGCAAAAGGGAAAAGGGCGCGGATCGCATGTGATCCGCGCCCTATCCGTCAGGCGATGACGGGCCCGCCCCTCACTGGTCCCGGTACATCTCCGCGACCAGGAACGCCAGGTCCAGGGACTGGCTGCGGTTCAGACGGGGGTCGCAGGCCGTCTCGTAGCGCTGGTGGAGGTCGTCGACGAAGATCTCGTCGCCGCCGCCCACGCACTCGGTGACATCGTCACCGGTGAGCTCGACATGGATGCCGCCCGGGTGGGTGCCCAGGCTCTTGTGGACCTCGAAGAAGCCCTTGACCTCGTCGAGCACGTCGTCGAAGCGGCGGGTCTTGTGGCCCGAGGCCGCCTCGAAGGTGTTGCCGTGCATCGGGTCGGTCACCCACACCACCACCGCGCCGGACGCCGTGACCTTCTCGACCAGCTCGGGAAGCCGGTCACGGATCTTGTCCGCACCCATCCGCACGATGAACGTGAGCCGCCCCGGCTCACGGTCCGGGTCGAGGCGCTCGATGTACTGGAGCGCTTCCTCGGCCGTGGTCGAGGGGCCGAGCTTGATGCCGATCGGGTTGCGGATCCGGGACGCGAACTCGATGTGCGCATGGTCGAGCTGCCGGGTGCGCTCACCGACCCACACCATGTGCCCGGAGACGTCGTAGAGCTGCCCGGTGCGGGAGTCGACGCGGGTGAGCGCCGACTCGTAGTCCAGCAGCAGCGCCTCGTGCGAGGAGTAGAACTCGACCGTCTTGAACTCCTCCGGCTCCGCGCCGCAGGCCCGCATGAAATTCAGCGCGTTGTCGATCTCGCGGGCCAGTTGCTCGTAGCGCTGGCCGGAGGGGGACGAGTTCACGAAGTCCTGGTTCCAGGCGTGCACCTGGCGCAGATCGGCGTACCCACCGGTGGTGAAGGCGCGCACCAGGTTCAGCGTGGACGCGGACGCGTGGTACATCCGCTTCAGCCGCTCAGGGTCCGGGATGCGGGCGGCCTCGGTGAAGTCGAAGCCGTTGACGGAGTCGCCGCGGTAGGTCGGCAGGGTCACGCCGTCACGGGTCTCGGTCGGCTTGGAGCGCGGCTTGGAGTACTGGCCGGCGATCCGGCCGACCTTCACCACCGGCACGGACGCGGCGTACGTCAGCACGGCGCCCATCTGGAGCAGCGTCTTCAGCTTCTGGCGGATGTGATCGGCGGACACACCGTCGAACGCCTCGGCGCAGTCACCGCCCTGGAGGAGGAACGCCTCTCCCTTGGCGACGGCCGCCAGCCGGGCGCGCAGCTGGTCGCACTCGCCCGCGAAAACCAGCGGCGGATACGACTCGAGGTCCGCGATCACTGCGCGCAGAGCCTCGGGGTCGGGGTACTCGGGCTGCTGCGCCGCGGGCAGGTTTCGCCAGGTGTTGCCAGCGCTGACGCTGGTCTTAGCGTTCACGGTCACGACATCAACATTACGGGGTGATGTCCTGGCATCCCGCCAGTGCTCAGGAATTGAGACGTCCGCTGCGTCCCCATCCGGATGTTGTACAGTGCGCCCCATGTTCGCGCACTCGAACCAGAACTGGTGGTGGACCGCTCATCCGGCGGCCCACTGACTGCGCGTACGCAAGACGTCGCGAAGGCCGCCCGAGGGGCGGCCTTCGGTGTTTCCGGAGTCCGTTCCTCGCACTGAGAATCTTCCCAGCGAGAAGGACACAGACCCATGCAGCTGCTCGACCTGCTCGACGATCCCCGCCCGTTCGCCCTGCTCCGCCGCCGCACTCCGGGCCACGACGAGAACACCGTCGAGGTCTTCCTCGGCACCGTCAGCACGTACGACCGCCTGGCCGACCTCCCCGACGAGTGTCTCGCCCTCGTCCCCTTCCGGCAGATCCGCGAGCGCGGCTTCGACGTGCGCGACGACGGGACGCCACTGACGGTCCTCACCCCCGAGGAGACACACACGATGGCTCTGGGTGAGGCCCTCGCCCAGCTCCCCGCGCATGAGGTCCGTGTGCGCACGGGCGGCTTCGACGTCGGCGACGCGGAGTACGGCGAGATCGTCGGGCGGGTGCTGCGGGACGAGATCGGGCGCGGCGAGGGCGCGAACTTCGTCATCCGGCGGACGTACGAGGGCGAGATCCCGGGGTTCGGGCGGGCGGACGCGCTGGCGCTGTTCCGGCGGCTGCTGGAGGGCGAGCGGGGCGCGTACTGGACGTTCGTGGTGCACACCGGAAATGAAAAGGGGCCCGAAGGGCCTTCCTCAGAAGGGCGGCGGCGGGAGACGGGTGGGCGGACGCTGGTCGGGGCGAGCCCGGAGGTGCATGTGCGGATGTCGGGCGGCACGGTGGTGATGAACCCGATCAGCGGCACCTACCGCTACCCGGACGGCGGCCCCACCCCGGAGCGTCTGCTCGGCTTCCTCGCCGACGGCAAGGAGATCGAGGAGCTGTCGATGGTCGTCGACGAGGAACTCAAGATGATGTGCACGGTCGGCGACATGGGCGGGGTGGTGGTCGGCCCGCGGCTGAAGGAGATGGCGCATCTCGCGCACACCGAGTACGAGCTGCGCGGCCGTTCCTCGCTGGATGTGAGGGAGGTGCTGCGGGAGACGATGTTCGCAGCCACGGTGACCGGCTCACCGGTGCAGAACGCCTGCCGGGTGATCGAGCGGCACGAAGTCGGGGGCCGCGGCTACTACGCGGGGGCGCTGGCGCTGCTCGGCCGGGACTCCGGGGGCGCCCAGACGCTGGACTCCCCCATCCTGATCCGCACCGCCGACATCGACGCGGCCGGGCGGCTGAGGGTCCCGGTCGGCGCCACTCTGGTGCGCGGTTCGGATCCGACGGGCGAGGTCGCGGAGACGCACGCCAAGGCGGCTGGGGTGCTTGCGGCGCTGGGTGTACGGCCGTCCCGGCCCCGGGCGGAGCGGGAGCGCCCTCGGCTGGCCGACGACCCGCGGGTGCGGGCGGCGCTGGACGGGCGCCGGGCGTCGCTGGCGCCGTTCTGGCTGCGGATGCAGGAGCGGTCCGGGGAGCTGTCCGGGCACGCCCTGGTGGTGGACGGCGAGGACACCTTCACGGCGATGCTCGCGCACGTGCTGCGCTCCGGCGGTCTGGAGGTGACCGTACGGCGCTACGACGAGCCCGGGCTGCTGGAGGCGGTGCTCGCGCACGCGGGGCCGGTGGTGCTGGGCCCGGGTCCCGGCGACCCCGCCGATCTCACCGACCCGAAGATGCGCTTCCTGCGGGACCTGGCCGCGCGGGTGATCCGGGAGCACCGGCACGGGGTGCTCGGGGTGTGTCTGGGGCACGAGCTGATCGCCGCCGAGCTGGGGCTGGACATCGTGCGCAAGGAGGTGCCGTACCAGGGTGCGCAGACGGTGGTCGATCTGTTCGGGAGGCCCGAGACGGTCGGTTTCTACAACAGTTTCGTGGCGTACTGCGACGACGAGGCGGCGCAGGAGCTGGCCGCGCACGGGGTCGAGGTGAGCCGGGCCGCGAACGGCGAGGTACATGCCGTGCGCGGCCCCGGCTTCGCGGGGGTGCAGTTCCATCCGGAGTCGGTGCTGACCCTGAACGGCGCCGCGGTGGTCCGGGAGCTGGTGGGTCAGCTGGCCGGAGCGGGCGGGTCGGGCGGCCGGGGGACGAGGACGTTGTCCGAGCGGCGTCCGGCCAGGTAGTCCTCGACGTTGGCCACCGTGGAGTCGACGATCTGGTGGACGGCGTCCTCGGTGTAGTACGCCTGGTGCGAGGTGACCAGCACGTTCGGGAAGGTGACGAGGCGGGCCAGGGTGTCGTCGGCGATGGCTTCCAGGGACTTGTCCAGGAAGAACAGGCCCGCCTCCGCCTCGTAGACATCGAGGCCGATGCCGCTGAAGCGGCCCTCGCGCAGCTCGGTGACGAGGGCGGCGGTGTCGACGAGGCCGCCGCGGCTGGTGTTGACCAGCATCGCGTCGTCCTTCATCGACTTCAGCGCGTCGGCGTCGATGAGGTGCTGGGTCTGCGGCATCAGCGGGACGTGCAGGGTGATCAGGTCGGACTCGGCGAGCAGCTCCTGCTTGGAGACGTACTCCATGCCGAGGTCCAGGCAGGCGGGGTTCGGGGCGATGTCCCAGCCGAGCAGCCGCATGCCGAAGCCGTGCGCGATGCGGGCGAACGCTTCGCCGATCTTGCCGGTGCCGACGACTCCGGCGGTGCGGCCGTGCATGTCGCGGCCCATCAGCCCGTCGAGGCGGAAGTTGAAGTCGCGGGTGCGGGTGGAGGCGCGCACTATGCGGCGGTTGACCGCCATGGCGAGGGACCAGGCGAACTCGGCGACCGAGTACGGCGAGTAGTACGAGACGCGGGCGACCGTCATCGCGAGGCGCTCGGCGACCCCGAGGTCGATGTTGTTGAACCCGGTGGAGCGCTGGGCGACCATCTGCGTGCCGCCGGTGGCGAGGGTCTGCAGGACACGGTTGTCGAGTCCGCAGTTGACGCTGGTGCAGATGACGTCGTAACCGGCCGCGATCTTGGCGGTGTCCTGGTCCAGGAAGACGTCCAGGCAGCGGATCTGGTGACGCCCCTCGAACGCCTTCTCGAGCAGCGGCTTCTCGTCGGCCTGTACGCCGAACGCCAGGATCTCCAAAGGTCCCTCCGGGGTCGGGCCGGAACTGGCCGGAACTGGTGTGCTACCAGCGAGTTTACGACCCCGGAGGCGCTGCTCGTACGGCCGGCCTCACCACCGACCGCGACCGGCCTCACCACCGACCTCACGGCCGGGAGGCGTCAGCCGAAGAAGACGCCGATCTCCCGGTACAGCTCGGGGTCGACCGTCTTCACCCGGGCGACGGCGTCCGAGACGGGCACCCGGACGACATCGGTGCCGCGCAGGGCGACCATCGTGCCGAAGGCGCCGTCATGGACGGCCTCGACGGCGTGCAGCCCGAACCGGGTGGCGAGCCAGCGGTCGTACGGGCTGGGGGTGCCGCCGCGCTGGATCGGGCCGAGGACCGTCATCCGGGACTCCTTGCCGGTGCGCGCCTCGATCTCCCGGGCGAGCCAGTGGCCGACGCCCGACAGCTGCGCCTGCCGGCAGGGGGCGGAGGGGTCGTCGCCGAGCTCCGGAATGCCCTCCTTGGGCCGCGCGCCCTCGGCGACGACCACGATCGGGGCGTACGACGCCCGGAAGCGCGAGGTCACCCAGTCGCACACCTGATCGATGTCGAAGGGCTGCTCGGGGATGAGGATGACGTTGGCGCCGCCGGCGATGCCCGAGTGGGCGGCGATCCAGCCGGCGTGATGGCCCATCACCTCGACGACCAGGACCCGCATGTGCGACTCGGCCGTGGTGTGCAGCCGGTCGATGGCTTCCGTCGCGATGCCCACGGCGGTGTCGAAGCCGAAGGTGTAGTCGGTGGCGCACAGATGATTGTCGATGGCCTTCGGTACGGCGACGCACGGCATCGCGTGCTCGTCCGACAGCTGCGCGGCCACGCTCAGGGTGTCCTCGCCGCCGATGGTGATCAGCGCCTCGATCTCGTGCTTGGCGAGCGTCTCCTTGACCTTGCGGATGCCGTCCGGGACCCTGTGCGGATCGGTGCGGGAGGAGCCGAGGATCGTGCCGCCGCGGGGCAGGATGCCGCGCACCGCGGGGATGTCGAGGGGCATCGACTGCCCGTCGACCAGGCCCCGCCAGCCGTCCAGGAAGCCGGTGAACTCGTAGCCGTAGTCCTGGACGCCCTTACGGACGACGGCCCTGATGACGGCGTTGAGCCCCGGGCAGTCGCCGCCTCCGGTCAGCACTCCGACACGCATGGAACGTCCCTTCGCCGCTGTGCCGCTGATTCGTACCGATCGGACCCACGCTAGTGACGGACCTCGTCAGGCGAGCATGGGCGGGAGGGGGCAAAACACGGCACCGTCGGCGGGTTTGGAAGCCGCTCGTATGTTCATCGGCCCGCTCGTCTGCTGGGCGGCGCCAGGCGCTCCGCGGGGGGTACCGCGATGGGCCGTCGATCGTCTGCGGGCCCGTCGTGGCTGGTCGCGCCCCTGCGGCGGAGCCGCATGTCGGCACAGCCCCGCGCCCCTTCGGGGCGCTGCCGAACCGTAGTCGACTTCGCCGGGGCCGCTCAGATCACCGACAGGCTACTCGTCGTCCAGGCCGCGCTCTATCGCGTAGCGTACGAGTTCCACCCGGTTGTGCAGCTGGAGCTTGCCCAGCGTGTTCTGGACGTGGTTCTGGACCGTGCGGTGGGAGATCACCAGGCGCTCGGCGATCTGCTTGTAGCTCAGGCCCTTGGCGACCAGCCGCAGCACCTCCGTCTCGCGGTCCGTCAGCCGCGGGGCGTCGGGTCCACCGGTGTCCTGGGCGGGCGCGGGCTCGGCGGCCAGCCGACGGTACTCCCCCAGCACCAGACCCGCCAGGCCCGGGGTGAACACCGGGTCGCCGGCCGCCGTACGGCGCACCGCGTCCAGCAGCTCCGCCGTCGACGCCGACTTCACCAGATAGCCCGTCGCGCCCGACTTCACGGCCTCCAGGACGTCGGCGTGCTCGCCGCTCGCCGACAGAACGAGGACCCGCAGGGCAGGGTCGGCTCCCACGAGTTCCTTGCACACCTGTACCCCGGGCTTCTCCGGGAGGTTCAGGTCGAGCACCAGGACGTCCGGCCCGGCGGCCCGCGCTCGGCGCACGGCCTGCTCGCCGTCGCCCGCAGTGGCCACCACGTCGAAACCGGCCTCGGCCAGGTCACGGGCGACCGCGTCGCGCCACATGGGATGGTCGTCGACCACCATGACCTTGATGGCCATGGCCGCCGTGGCCACCGTGGCCGCCGTAGCCACCGTGGCCGCCGTAGCCACCGTGGTGGCCGTGGCCGCCCTGGCCGCCGTGGTGGCCGTGGTGGCCTCGATAGGGCCCTGCCGCTCGCTCATCGCCGTTCCGCCTTCCCCCGTGTCCGCACCGCATCACCCCGTTTGCCCCGGTCACCCCGGTCCTTCGGCACCGTCAGCTCGACCTCCGTGCCCTGTCCCGGCACCGAGATCAGCTCGGCCGTCCCGCCGATGTCCCTGAGCCTTCCCCTGATGGACTGCGCCACCCCGAGCCGCCCCTCCCCCTCGGCCTGCGCGAGCCGGCCCTCCGGGATGCCGGGGCCGTCGTCCCGGACGGTGACGATCACCGTGCCGGGCTCGTCCTCGACCAGGATCCAGGCGCGGGCGCCCTCGCCCGCGTGCACCCGCACATTGTCCAAGGCGGCGCCGACGGCCGCGGCCACCTCCCGCGCCAGGTGCGGCGGCAGCGGCACCGGGGCGCCGGGCTCGGCGAGGCTGACGCCTGGCGCGGCGTACGGCGCGAGCAGCGTCCGCAGGTCCACGGGGGCGCCGTGGCCGGCCGCCCCTTCGTCCCCGGTGTCGTCCGGTTCCTCCACCATGCGTACGACGGCCCCCTCGGCGGCGTCCTCCGAGACCCGGGAGACCGGGACCAGACCGCCGGAGACCAGGGTGCGCAGCGCGATCTGCTGCTCCCCGGCCATCCGGCCCAGCTCGGCCGCCTCACCGCCGAGCACCGCGCCGCGCCGCGCCACCATCGCCAGCACCTGGAGCACACCGTCGTGGATGTCCCGGGCCAGCCGCTCCCGCTCCCGGGTGGCGGCCTCGATCTCCAGGGCGCGGGCGAGGGTGCGTTCGGAGGCGCGGGCGACCTCGACGACGTAGCCGATGGCGATGGAGGCGACCCACACGAGGATCACGTTGTGCACGGTGTCGCGGGCCGGTCTGCCGCGCTCCACCAGATTGACGACGGCGACGGCCGTGGAGGCGATCGCGGCCCAGCGCCAGCCGCCCTTGAGGGCGAAGGCCAGCACCGCGCCGGCGGTCCAGATCGACGGCAGCGTCGGACCGCCGTCCAGGACCCGCTGGTGGGCGTCTGCGACGGGGGTGAGGAGGATGCCGGTGAGGGCGAGGGCCAGGTCGGCGGCGAGGAAGCGCCGGGTGCAGGCGGCGGCGTTCGCCACCTTGGGCAGGGTGGCGAGGGTCCAGCCGCACAGGACGAGGAAGTAGGCGACGGCGAGCCAGGGGCGGGCGAAGCGGTCGTAGGCGGTGGCGAACAGGCCGACGGCGTAGAGCATCGTCAGCACCCGGTACCCGGCGAGCGCGCGCCACAGCGGCAGCTCGACCGACATCCTCATGACTCGCTCACGCCGGGCCATGCGCCACCCCACCCACCCCGTCCGGACCGCTGAAGGGCTGTCCCAGCCGTCCCTGCTGCTGTCCCTGCCTGTTCTACAGGTCCGCCGGGTCCTTCAGGTCCTTCTTGGCGGCCTTCGCGGCCTCCGTGGCGGCCTTCGCGGCTTCGGCGATCTGGCGCTTGGCGGCGGTCGCGTACATGTCGACGTACTCCTGGCCGGAGAGCTTCATGATCTCGTACATGACCTCGTCGGTCACCGCGCGCAGGACGAAGCGGTCGTTCTCCATGCCCTGGTAGCGGCTGAAGTCGAGGGGCTCGCCGATCCGGATGCCGGGGCGCATCAGCTTGGGTACGACCTTGCCGGGCGGCTGGATCTTCTCCGTGTCGATCATCGCGACCGGGACGACGGGCGCGCCGGTGGCGAGGGCCACGCGGGCGAGTCCGCCGGGCTTGCCGCGGTAGAGCCGGCCGTCGGGCGAGCGGGTGCCCTCCGGGTAGATGCCGAACAGCTCGCCGCGCTCCAGCACCTCGATACCGCTCCGGATCGCCGCCTCGCCCGCGCCCCGGGCGCCGGAGCGGTCCACCGGGAGCTGGCCGACGCCCTTGAAGAACGCGGCCGTCAGGCGTCCCTTGACGCCCGGCGTGGTGAAGTACTCCGCTTTCGCGATGAAGGTGACCTTGCGGTCGAGCACCGCGGGCAGGAAGAAGGAGTCGGAGAAGGAGAGGTGGTTGCTCGCCAGGATCGCCGGGCCCTCCGCCGGAATGTGCTCCAGTCCCTCCACCCAGGGTCTGAAGGCGACCTTCAGCGGTCCTCCGATAGCGACCTTCATCGCGCCGTACAACAAGCGAGTGCCTCCCATGTCTGTCGATCAGACCATAACCCGGAGAAGCCGCAATGAGCCCGACGACCCTGGTCGGTGTCAGTGCGGTCGCGTACGGTGAAGCACACCCGGACTTCTCTTTCCCGGACCCGTTCCTCTCACGAACCCGGACCTGTTCCTCGCGCGAACTCGTCCCTTCGACGAAGAACTCGTCCCTTCGACGAACAGGAGACCCAAGGTGGCGGTGCTCCCCGGAGCCGAGCCGTTCCGTCATGAGGGCGGGGAGGTCGGTGTCCTCCTCTGCCACGGATTCACCGGCTGCCCCCAGTCCCTGCGCCCATGGGCCGGTCATCTCGCCGAGCACGGGCTGACCGTCTCGCTGCCGCTGCTGCCCGGGCACGGCACACGCTGGGAGGACATGGCCCTCACCGGCTGGCCGGACTGGTACGCGGAGGTGGACCGCGAGCTGCGGGCCCTCGGCGAGCAGTGCTCCCGGGTGTTCGTGGCGGGGCTGTCCATGGGCGGCGCGCTGGCGCTGCGGCTGGCGGCGAAGCACGGGGACGCGGTCTCGGGCGTGGTCGTGGTCAACCCGGCGAACAAGGTGCACGGCCTGGCCGCACACGGCCTTCCGGTGGTACGGCATCTGGTGCGCTCCACGAAGGGCATCGCGAGCGACATCGCCCTCCCGGGCGCGGAGGAGCTGGGGTACGACCGGGTGCCGTTGGACGCGGCGCACTCGCTGCGCGGGTTCCTGCGGATGGTCGACGGTGAGCTGCCGCAGGTCACCCAGCCGCTCCTGCTGCTGCACAGCACGCAGGACCATGTGGTGCCGCCGGTCGACACGGCACGCATCCTGGGCCGGGTCTCCTCCATGGACGTGACGGAGATTCTGCTGGAACAGAGCTACCACGTCGCGACGTTGGACTATGACGCGGACCGGATCGTCGCGGAGAGCCTCGCGTTCATCGGCCGGCTCGCACCCAGTGCCGGCAAGGAAGGGACGGCCACCGTTGGCTGAGCACGACTCCGACCGCGAGGACCGCGAGCCGGACGAGCGGGGCACCCCGTTCGACGAGGAGGCCGCCTGGGCGGCGATCGTCGCCGGGTACGGCGAGGAGCCGCCGGACCCGCCGGGCAGCACGCCGTTCAAGCCGATCGAGGACCTTGCCCTGCCGGACACGGTGCTGAACCCCGGTCCCCGGCGGGAGCCTGCGGCGGGGCGGGGGCCGGAGGCGGCGGAGGCTCCGGAGACTCCGGGGGCGGGCGAGTCGGCTGAGGCTGCCGGGGCTGCGGAGTCGGCCGGGGGCGCCGGGACCGCCGGGACTGCGGAGTCGGAGCCGAGGGAGCCGAGTGCTCCCTCGGAACCCACCCCGCCGCCGCTGGGCAGCTCGATCTCCTTCGCGCCCGGTGTCGGTCCGCGCGACTACACCGTGCCGGAGCCGTCCGACGACGACCTCGACGAGGACGACGAGGGGCACTTCGTGCCGCCCGAGCCGCCGCCGGTGCCTACGGGCGACACCACCGCGCGGTTCGCCTGGCTGGGGGTGGTCGGCGGGCCGGTGCTGCTTCTGCTGGCGATTCTGCTGGGCTGGGAGATGACCTGGTGGCTGACGACGCTCGGGGTCGGCGGGTTTCTGGGCGGGTTCGTGACGCTGGTCGCCCGTATGAATCCGGACGACGAGGACGATGATCCTGGGCGGGGGGCGGTGGTCTGAGTCCGGCCCTTGCGGGCCGGGTGTTCTCCCACCCGCGCACCGCCCGTTTCCAGTCGGCTGGAAGGCGGGCGTTTCCTGTGGGGGTGGAGCGCCGTCGGCGGCTCTCCGCCGGTGGGTCTGCATCGGCGGGTTTCCGTCGGTGGGTCTGCATCGGCGGGTTTCCGCCAGCGATTCTGTCGGCGACTCTCCGTCGTGGGTGGGGGCGGTCGTGCGGGCCCCCGGCGTCCGTCGGCGGCTTTCCGTCGTGGGTGGGGGCGGTCCTGCGGGCCCCTGCAGGGGGATCAGGTGGCGGGGATTTTGAGGGCTGCCAGGACCGGGAGGTGGTCTGTGGCTCTTTTCAGGTCGGCGTCCTTGATGCCGGGGTGGTGGAAGGGAACTCCGCAGCCCAGGACCTCGATGTCCTTTGTCGCGAAGATCGCGTCGATGCGCTGGAAGGGGGCCGCCGAGGAGAAGGTGTGGTCGTCGGGGCCCCAGGGGGCCGTGGTCCGGCAGTCCTGGAGATACTCCGCCAGCCGCGTGAAGGTGGGGCCGGTAGGGCGTTCGTTGAGGTCACCGCCGGCCACCGCGTGGTCCACGCCCATCGCGGCGAGCCGGTCGAGCAGCATGCCGCCCTGCTCGTAGCGCTCGTCCTTCTCCAGGCTCAGATGGCAGCTGACCACCCCGAGCCGGGCCGCCCCGAAGCGGACCACGGCGGTGGCGAAGCCGCGCCGGTGCTGCCCCGGGGTGAGCGGCAGCAGCACGTCCTCCGTGCGCTCCACGGTGGCCCTGAGCGAGCACAGCAGGGCAGGTCCCGCCGCCGTGGCACCGCCGGTGAGGATCACCTGGCCGCTCTCGGCCGCGAGCCGGGCGAGCCTCTTGCGCCAGCGGAAGAACCGGGGCGCCTCCTGGATCAGCACCAGGTCGGGCGCGCACACCCCGATCACCCGGGTGAGCGCGGCGGTGTCGTCACGCATCGAGCGGATGTTGTAGCTGAGGACGCGGATGACGGCCGAACCGTCTCGCTCGGTGCGCGAGTTGGGAAGGTGCAGGGGGGTGGTCGTCGGCATGCTCGTCAAGATACGCGCCAGGACGGCCGCAGCCCGGGTACGGCAGCGCCCGCCGTACCCCGTTGGGGGGTCCGGCGGGCGTCGGGCGTGCCTGTGCGGCGGATCACATGACCGGGTCGGGCTCCCGGGCCAGGTCGGCGGCGCCCACCAGACCCGCGTCGTTGCCGAGCTTGGCGGCGAGGACCTGGGCGACCGGGCGCCAGTTGCCGCCCACCAGCCAGCGCTTGAAGGAGTTGCGGATCGGGTCGAGGACCAGCTCGCCCTCGTCCGACAGACCGCCGCCGACGATGAACGCGGACGGGTCGAACAGGGAGGCCAGGTCGGCCAGCCCGGCGCCGACCCAGCGGGCCAGCTCACGGTACGAGTCGACGGCCACATGGTCGCCCTGCCGGGCGGCGATGGAGATGTGCTTGCCCTCGATGCCGTCGGGCGTGCCGTCGCCCAGTGCCAGCAGCACCTCGGCGGCCTCCGGGGTGGCGTTGGCGCGCTGCTTGGCGTATCTCACCAGGGCGCGGCCGGAGGCGTACTGCTCCCAGCAGCCCTGCGAACCGCAGCCGCACAGCAGACCGTCCGGGACCATCCGGATGTGGCCGAACTCGGCGGCCACGCCGAAGTGCCCGCGGCGCAGTTTGTTGCCGATGATGATGCCGCCGCCCAGGCCGGTGCCCAGGGTGATGCAGATGACATTGCGGTGGCCCTTGCCGGCACCGAACTTGTACTCGCCCCAGGCCGCGGCGTTGGCGTCGTTCTCGACGACCACCGGGAGGCCCACGCGGGCCTCGACCTTCTCCTTGAGCGGCTCGGACCGCCAGTCGATGTTGGGCGCGAAGTACACCGTGGAGCGCTGCCGGTTGACGTATCCGGCCGCACCGATGCCCACGCCGACGATGTCATGCCCGGCTCGCGCACCCTCCACCGCCGAGGCGATGGCGTCCACGATGGCCTCGGGCGTGGTGGGGGTCGGCACCTTGAAGGTCGAGAGGATGTTGCCGTCCTCGTCGACCACGCCGGCCGCGATCTTCGTGCCGCCGATGTCGACGCCGATGGTGAGTCCCATGAATCCCTCAGTTCCGGTCGAGCCCCGCTATGGGCAACCGTACCCGAGTGGGCTCTAGTCCAAGTCGATACGCTCGCCCGGGGTGGTACCCTCTCCCCCTTCATTCCGGTCTGTCCACCGGTCCTCCAGGGAGTCCCCGCCGCGCGCCGAGCGATCCGCCCAGCGTTTCTCCTGTGCCTGGACGGCGGAGCGGTACGCGGCGAGCAGTTCGCCGCCCGCGGCGGCCAGATGATCGAAGACGTCCGGATTGCGCTCCATCACCGGTTCCACGGCCGCCTTGGCCTGCTCCACCACCTGCCGCACAACCTGCTGGGCGGCGGGTCCCGCGACCGCCCCGAGCAGCGGTGACTGCAAGCCGGACAGCCTCTCGGCGACGGCGTCGACCAGCTTGCGCAGTTCCTCCGCCGCCGAGCCGGGCGGCGGACCGTACCGGGCCCGGCGGCGGGCCTTCTCGGCCGCGAGATCCTCGGCACAGGCCGTGGCCCAGGCGTCGCCGTCGGTCGCCTTCGGTTCCGCGACCGGCGGTTCCGCGACGGGCGGTTCCGCGATCGGCGGTGCCTCGTCATCGACCGAGGGTTTCGAGGTGGTGTGCACCGGCTCCGGGGTCGTCCTCGCCGTCTCCGGCTCCGACTCGGGCGTGGCGTCGTCGGGCGTGGGACGCTCTTCGCTCATGACGGACTCCTGACTACGCTTCGTCTCTACGACGTTACCCGACCCGCAGCGCCTCGTTCACCGGCTCCGGGGCCACAGTTCGGGGTCCGGCGCGAACCGGATCCGCAGCTCGCCCTCGCGCAGCGCGGCACCGGCGACGGTGCACCGGCGCAGGGCCGACGGCAGGGGCACGATCCTCCGGAACTGACCGACGGTGACGACGAGTTCGTCGCCGCGCCGGATCAGGTCGAGTTCGTCGCGTATCGCGCCGGGCAGCGGGATGTGCCATACGAGCACACCGTCGGCGGCGATGCGGTCGGTGACCGGCCAGTCGAGCGGGGCGGGTGCGGGGCCGCCCGTTCCGGTGCCGGGGCCGGTGAGCGCGGCGAGGTCGTCGGTGCCGCGGGGGTCGCGGCCGAGGTGCGGGACCTCGGTCACCGGGTACGACTCCCGCCAGTCGGCCAGCGTCTTGCGCTGCTGGGCGAGCGGTGCGGCCAGCCATGCGTCCGCCGCGGCCTCGGGCAGCACCCGGCTGGCGACCACCGTCTCGACCGGGAGACCCCGCAGGGCGAACCCGAGGGCGGCGGCGCGGACGGCTTCGTCACCGGCCGGACCCGGTTCTGCGACCAGCCGTACGGCGGTGCCCCGGTCGGCCAGCACCGCCTCGACGGCGGCGAGTTCGGTGTCCCAGCGGGACGCGGTGTCGTACAGCCACTCCGCGGGCATCGGGACACCGGCGAGCCGGCCGAGTACGGGGCGCAGGGCGCGGGCCGCCTGCCGCTCGGGCGGCAGCACCCGGCGCAGATAGCGGCGCAGCTCCTCGGGCAGCGCGAGCAGGGCGAGGGCCTGCGGGGCGGGCGGGAGATCCACGACGAGGAGATCGTGGTGCTCCGACAGCGCGGCGTCGCGCAGGGCACGCAGGAAACTCAGCTCCTCCGCACCGGGCAGCGGGGTGACCTCCTCCGCGTCGATACGGGCGGCGCCGAGCAGGTCCAGCACGGTGGTGGCACGGTCCTGGAAGGCGGCGAGGTCGTCGCGGAAGCCCTGGGCGGCGTCGGGGCGCCAGGCGGTGAGGCCCGGCACGACCGGGACCGGTGCGGCGCCCGTGCTCACGCCGAGCGCCGCGCCGAGGGTGTCGGTGCGGTCGGCGCCGAGGAGGAGGGTCCGGGTGCCGGCGGCTGCCGCCGTGAGGGCGGTGGCTGCGGCGACCGTGGTGCGGCCTGCGCCGCCGGGGCCGGTGAGGAGGATCGTGCGCATGGTGTTACACGCTAGCGTGCATGTGCTCGGGGGCTGCGCCCCCGAACCCCCCTGTCGGCCCTTCGGGCCTCGTCCTCAATCGCCGGACGGGCTGAATAATGCTCGGCCCAGGCCGGAATGGAACCCTCTCCACCGTGAGCGTCAGACCCCGTCGGACTCCACGCGCTTCTTCAGGCCCGCCAGTGCGCGGTCGGTGATGACCTTCTCCGCCTTGCGCTTGATCATGCCCAGCATGGGGATCTTGACGTCCACCGTGAGCTGGTAGGTGACCTCCGTCGCGCCCTCGGCGGTGGGCTTGAGGTGGTAGGAGCCGTCGAGGGAGCGGAGCATCTGGGACTTGACCAGGGTCCAGGAGACCGTGTCGGCGCCGGTCCAGGTGTACTCCAGGACCTGGTCGTCCTTGATGGCGCCGGCGTCCATGACGAGACGGACATGGGCGGCACGGCCCTGGTCGTCGGTCTTGAGGACCTCGGCCACCTTCACCTCGCCTGTCCAGTCCGGGTAGCGGGCGAAGTCGGCGATCACCCCCATCACATCGGCCGGGGCCGCATCGATCGTGATGCTCGAGCTGGTGTGTTCCGCCATCGCCGTGGCTCCTCCGGATGCGGGCCGGTAGACCGGTAGAGAGGTCATCGCCGTGCGCGGGGGTGCGCACGTGTGTGCAGCGTGAAGGCTACCGCGCACGCGACCAGCCGGGATCACCCACAGGTGCCGCGCCGACCCAGGTGTCGTGGGCGGGGTTCCGTCTCCGCCCAGCCGCGGTTCACCATTCCAGGGCGAACGGCCGTCCGGTGGAGGCGAAGTGGCCCACGTTCACGCATTCGGTGGCGCCGATCCGCATCCGGCGCACCAGCGGCTGATGGACATGGCCGAAGAGGGCGTAGCGGGGTCTCGTGCGGCGGATGGCGTCCAGCAGGGCGCGGCTGCCGCGTTCGAAGCGGCGCGCGACGGTGTCGTAGACGAGTTCCGGGACCTCCGGCGGGATGTGGGAGCACAGGACGTCCACGGCGCCGACGGCCTCGATCTTGGCGGCGAACTCCTCGTCGCTGATCTCGAACGGGGTGTGCATCGGGGTGCGCAGGCCGCCGCCGACGAAGCCGAAGGTCAAGCCCCCGATCCTGGTGGTTTCGCCATCGAGGACGGTGGTGCCGGGAGCGGCGTACTCGGGCCAGAGGCGCGGTATGTCGACATTGCCGTAGGTGGCGTACGTCGGTGCGGGAAAGGCCGGGAACAGCTCGGCGTACTGCTTGCGCACCGCTTTCTCGATCACGGAGGCCCGGTCGGTGCCTATCCCGGCCCACAGCCGGGCACCGAACTCACGGGCCTCGGCGAAGCGGCGGGCGGTCGCAGTTCGACGAGCCGGTCGGCGTTCGCCTCGCCGAACAGGTCGGGGAAGATGCCGCGGGAGTGGTCGGCGTAGTCCAGGAAGTTGACCAGGTCACCCAGGCAGACCAGGGCGTCCGCGCCCTCGCCGGCGCGGGCCAGGTCGCGGACGTTGCCGTGCACATCGCTGACCACGTGGATCCGGGTCCTGCGGTGACCGGACGGGGTGGGTGCCATGACGATCAAGGGTACGGGTGCGCGGCGCGGGTGAACAGTGGCGGCCGGACCTGCGGTTACTGGCAAGTCAGGAAGAGGGTCGACTACCGTACCGAAAAGAACAGCAAACCGTGTGACGCAGCAGACATCTCGTCGGGACCCCCTGTCGAGAGAGCCAAACCGACGGGTAACGTCCGAGCAGTCCAGTCGTGCTCAGGAATTCACCCAGTGGCCCGTCGGCCGCTGACAGCCCGAGCACCTGCCCGAGCCTTGGACCGCACCGTCGCATCACACAACGTCGTGGCGCCGGCGCCCTATGAGGAGCAGCAGTCTTGCGCGAGTTCAGCCTTCCGGCTTTGTACGAGGTCCCTGCGGACGGGAATCTGACCGACATCGTCCGCAGAAACGCCGCGCAACACCCTGACGTCGCCGTGATCGCCCGCAAAACGGACGGGGTCTGGCAGGACGTCACCTCGACGGAATTCCAGGCCGAGGTGCGGGCCGCCGCGAAGGGGCTGATCGCCGCCGGGATCGAGCCGGGCGACCGGGTCGCGCTGATGTCGCGCACACGCTACGAGTGGACACTGCTGGACTTCGCGATCTGGACCGCGGGCGCGGTCACCGTACCGGTGTACGAGACCAGTTCGCCGGAGCAGGTGCAGTGGATCCTGTCCGACTCGGGCGCGAGCGCCTGTGTCGTGGAGCTGGACGGTCATGCGGCCGCCGTGGAGTCGGTGCGCGACCGGCTGCCCGCCCTCAAGCACGTCTGGCAGATCGAGGCCGGCGCGGTGGAGGAGCTGGGGCGGCTGGGGCAGGACGTCACGGACCGCACGGTCGAGGAGCGCAGTTCGCTGGCGAAGGCCGACGACCCGGCGACCATCGTCTACACCTCCGGTACGACGGGACGGCCCAAGGGCTGTGTGCTCACCCACCGCAGCTTTTTCGCCGAATGCGGGAACGTCGTCGAGCGGCTGCGCCCCCTGTTCCGCACCGGTGAGTGCTCCGTGCTGCTGTTCCTGCCGCTGGCGCATGTCTTCGGACGGCTGGTGCAGATCGCGCCGATGATGGCGCCGATCAAGCTGGGCTGTGTCCCGGACATCAAGAACCTCACCGACGAACTGTCCGCCTTCCGGCCGACGCTGATCCTGGGCGTGCCGCGGGTCTTCGAGAAGGTCTACAACTCGGCACGCGCCAAGGCGCAGGCGGACGGCAAGGGCAAGATCTTCGACAAGGCCGCCGACACCGCCATCACTTACAGCAAGGCGCTGGACACCCCGTCAGGGCCGTCACTCGGCCTGAAGCTCAAGCACAAGCTGTTCGACAAGCTCGTCTACGCCAAGCTGCGCGCGGTGCTGGGCGGGCGCGGCGAGTACGCCATCTCGGGCGGCGCCCCGCTGGGCGAGCGGCTCGGCCACTTCTTCCGCGGCATCGGCTTCCGGGTCCTGGAGGGCTACGGCCTCACCGAGTCCTGCGCGGCCTCGGCGTTCAACCCCTGGGACCGGCAGAAGATCGGCACAGTCGGGCAGCCGCTGCCGGGTTCGGTGATCCGGATCGCGGACGACGGGGAGGTGCTGCTGCACGGCGAGCACCTGTTCACGGGCTACTGGAACAACGAGGGCGCCACCGCGGAGGCGCTCGCCGACGGCTGGTTCCACACCGGTGACATCGGCACCCTCGACGAGGAGGGGTATCTGCGGATCACCGGCCGCAAGAAGGAGATCATCGTCACCGCGGGCGGCAAGAACGTGGCCCCGGCGGTGATCGAGGACCGTATCCGGGCGCATGCGCTGGTCGCGGAGTGCATGGTGGTGGGCGACGGGCGGCCGTTCGTCGGCGCGCTGATCACCCTGGACCCGGAGTTCCTGGTCCGCTGGGCCGCCGAACAGGGCAAACCGGAGGGCTCCGGCGTCGAGTCGCTGCGCGAGGACCCGGAACTGCTCGCGGCGATCCAGAAGGCGGTCGACGACGGCAACGCGGCGGTTTCCAAGGCGGAGTCGGTGCGGAAGTTCCGAGTGCTCTCCTCGCAGTTCACGGAGGCTTCGGGACATTTGACTCCGTCGTTGAAGCTGAAGCGGAGTGTTGTGGCGAAGGATTTCTCTGACGAGATCGAGGCGATTTACCGGCGGTAGCTTGCCGGATTTCGGCTGCGGGCCGGTGGGGGTTGTTCGCGCCCACGCGGCGGAGCCGCAAATCGGCACAGCCCCGCGCCCCTTTGGGACGCCTCAGTGAGCGATGTCTTCAGCCAGGGCTCTCTCCAGGGTGCGTTCTGCCAGGGCTGTGATGGTGACGAAGGGGTTTACGCCGATTGAGCCTGGGACGAGGGAGCCGTCGGTGATGTAGAGCCTGGGGTAGCCCCTTGCTCTGCCGTAGTCGTCTGTCGCCTTGCCGAGGACGCAGCCGCCGAGGGGGTGGTAGGTGAAGTCATCGGCGAAGACCTTGCTGGTGGAGCCGAACAGGTCGTAGCGGTAGATGGTGGCGTTCGCGGCGTTGATCCGGTCGAACAGTTTCTTCGCCATGGCGACGGAGACGGCGCTCTGGGCGGTGGTCCAGCCGAGTTTCACCTTGCCGGACGCGGAGTCGTAGGTGAACGACGCCCGCTGGGGGTTCTTGGTGATCGCCAGATACAGGCTGACCCAGTGCTCGAACCCCATGGGCAGCGGGGCGATCTCCGCGAAGACGGGGTTGTCGGTGTTGGCCCAGTCGTCGATGCCCAGCACCGGCATGGTCGCCTGGTTGGCGCCGACGGTGTCCCAGATGTGGTTGGCGCGGCCGAACATGGTGTTGCCGTTGGTGCCCCAGCCCGCCCCGACACTCGCGGCGAGCGCGGGGAGCGCGCCGGTGTCCCGGGCGCGGACCAGGAGTTCGGTGGTGCCGAGGCTGCCGCCGCCGAGGAAGAGATAGGTGCAGCCGTACTGCTTGGTCTCGACGACCGCGCCGGTCTGGTCGATCCGGTCGGCGGTCACCACCCAGCTCCCGTCGCTCGCACGGCTGATGGCGGTGACCTTCTCCAGGGTGTGGATGGTGACGTTGCCGGTGCCGAGGGCGGAGGCGAGGTACGTCTTGTCCAGGCTGCGTTTGCCGTGGTTGTTGCCGTAGATCACCTCGGCGGCGAGGGCCGACTTGGTGGCCGTGCCCGCGGCCTCGCGCTGCATGTAGCCGAAGTCGTAGACGTTGGGCACGAAGGTGGTCTTCAGGCCGGTGTTGGCGGCGGCCTTCCGTGAGGTGCGGGCGAACTGGTACCACTCGGTCGACTCGAACCAGGCCGGGTCGACGGTGTTCACGCCGAGCATGGCGCGGGCGCGCGGGAAGTACGTGGCGTACATCTCGGCGGCGTCGACCGTGGGGAACTGCTCGGCGAAGTACGACTGGAGCGGGGTGACGGCCATGCCGCCGTTGACCAGGGAGCCGCCGCCGACACCGCGGCCGACGTAGACGGACATGTTGTCGTAGTGCACGCGGTCCAGGACACCGGGGTAGGAGCTGATGTCCTTGTTGACGAGGTCCAGCCAGAGGAAGGTGGCCAGCGGGGCCTCGGTGCGGGTGCGGAACCACATGGAACGGCGGTCGGGGGCGGTGGTCGAGCAGAAGACCTTGCCGTCCGAGGCGGGGGTGTTCCAGAGCTGGCCCATCTCCAGGACGAGGGTCCGGACACCGGCCTGTCCCAGGCGCAGGGCGGAGACGGCTCCGCCGTAGCCCGATCCGATGACGATGGCCGGCGCGGTGTCGACGGCGGTGGGTTCTGCGCCCTGGGCTGCCTGGAGGGTGATTCTGGTGATGCCGAGGGTGGCCGCGGCCTGCATGGCAGCGATGCCCAGCAGGCGGCGCCTTGTCAGCTGACGCTGTGTCAGGTTTGGGGTCATGCGGGCAGCATGGGCGGATTTTCGGGTTCCGGCTAGGGGTGTGGGGGGACGGGTTGCGGGCGCGGGTGCGTTGTGGTTCTTCGCGCCCGCGCGGCGGAGCCGCATATCGGTACAGCCCCGCGCCCCTAGGGCGTGTTTCGAAAGTCCCGCCTGCCCTGCGACGCCTGGCACGCACGCTCGCTGTGTTGTCGGGATCGCCCACGTACGCCCAGTACGAGGGCGACCCTCCGCCTTGCGATCGCACGCACCAGACGCCGCAGGGCCCGCCCTTCGGGCGGCCGGCGCTACTTTCGAAACACGCCCTAGGGGGTTGCAGCTTGCCTCGGCCCAGCCGCGGGCAGTCGTGCCGCTGCGGGGGTCCCCCCTGCTCGAAGAGCTTGGGGGAGGCACGGGTGGGCGCGGGCGGCAACCCGTCAGCGCCGGGCTGCGCGACCTCGTTCCCACCACGTGCGGATGCGTTGTGGCCGGGCGCGCCCTGGGCTGGGCAGCGTCCGGGAGGTGGGAAGGGGGCCGGGGCTACAGCAGCGTCTTCAGGTGTTCTGCCAGGAGGTCCCAGCGCCAGCGTTCCTCCACCCACGCGCGGCCCCGTTCGCCCATGTTCCGGCGGAGTTCGGGGTCGGCGAGGAGGGTGGTGATGCGGTCTGCCGTGTCCTCGACAGAGACCCCGCGGACCACCCAGCCCGTCTCGCCGTCCAGCACCGCGTCCGGCGCGCCGCCCGAGTCGCCGGCGACGACCGGGAGACCCGTCGCCGATGCCTCCAGGTAGACGATGCCCAACCCCTCGACGTCCAGCCCGCCCCGGCGGGTACGGCACGGCATGGCGAAGACGTCACCGGCGCCGTAGTGCGCGGGCAGCTCGGACCAGGGCACGGCGCCCGTGAAGCGTACGGAGGCGGCGACACCGGTCTCGACGGCCAGGACACGCAGGTCCTTCTCGTAGGGCCCGCCCCCGACGATCAAGAGCACCGCGTCCGGCTCGGCGGCCAGGACGGCCGGCATGGCGCGGATCAGGGTGTCCTGGCCCTTGCGGGGGACCAGGCGTGAGACGCAGACCACGACCGGGCGGTCGGTCAGACCCAGCCGGGCCCGTACCTCGTCGCCGCCCGAGCCCGGATGGAACACCTTCTCGTCCACCCCCGGCGGCAGCTGCACCATCCGCGCGGCGGCCGCCGGTGTCAGCGCGGCGGCGATCCGTGAGCGGGTGTACTCGCCGAGGTAGGTGATGGTGTCCGTGGACTCCCCGATCCGGCGCAGCAGCCCGCGCGCGGCGGGCAGTTGGGCCCAGCCCGCCTCGTGGCCGTGGGTCGTGGCGACCAGCCGCTCGGCGCCCGCCCTGCGCAGCGCCGGTGCCATCAGCCCGAGCGGTGCCGCCGCCCCGAACCACACGGACGTACACCCGTGTTCGCGCAGCAGCCCGACGGCCCGCCGGGTCACCGCGGGCGTCGGCAGCAGCATCGTCGTACGGTCGCGTACGACGGTGAAGGGCTGCTCGGCGTCGAAGGCGGCCGTGGCCTCGGCGCCCTCGCGCCCGCGCTTCCAGGTGGAGGCGTAGACGACCAGCCGGTCGGGGTCCAGCCGCAGCGCCATGTTGTGCAGGAACGCCTGGATGCCGCCGGGGCGGGGCGGGAAGTCGTTCGTCACGATCAGGGTCTTGTGCATCGCATCGCCGACCCTACCGAACGACGGACCTCACAGTGCTCCCCGCCGTGCCTCATGGGCGGTACACAGCCGGCCGCGCCATCATCATGACCGGCATCATGGGCTGAGGAGCGACGGACCGACGGACGAGGCGGGGACGGACAGGGTGGATGGCAGTCGTGCCACCGGGCGGCTGAGTCCGGTGTGGCCGCTCGCGGTCTGGGGGGCGACCCGGCTGGTCCTGCTGCTGTTCGTCTTCAAGGTGTTCGTCTTTCCCGGGCCGGACGTCACCAGCGATGTGTCGGTGATCTACCAGAGCTGGTACGACGTGCTGCGCCACGGCAGTTTCCCGTCGGGCGACGTCACCTGGCAGTATCCGCCCGCCGCCGCGCTCGCGATCCTCTCCCCCGGCCTGCTGCCGTTCCTGGACTACGCCGGCGCCTTCTTCGTACTGGCCTGCCTCGCCGATCTCGTCGTCCTGGTCCTTCTGCTGCGCACCGGTCGGCGTCCCGGCCGTACGCCGCGCGGCGCCTGGGTGTGGGTGGCGGGCGTCCCGCTGCTCGGGCCGACCGTGTACGCGCGCTACGACGTGATGGTCACCGCCGTGGCGGTGGCCGCAGTGCTCGCGGGAGCCCGGCATCCGAGGGTGATGGGGGCGCTGGCGGGCTTCGGTGCGCTGCTCAAGGTGTGGCCGGCGCTGCTGCTGGTGGGCGCGGTAAGGCGCCGGGCGTGGACGGCGGCCTCGGTGACGGTGGCCGGTCTTTCGCTGCTGTCCACCCTGGCCGCGCCCGGCGCCTTCGCGTTCGTGACCGCGCAGCGCGACCGGGGCACCGAGGTGGAGTCGCTGGGCGCGCTGTACTTCCATGTGGCCCGGCACTTCGGCTGGCAGGGGCAGGTGCTGCTGCACTACGGCTCGATCGAGTTCCTCGGCCCGTACGTCGACGTGGTCAGCACGATCGCGCTCACCCTCACCGGGGCGGTGTTCGGCTGGCTGCTGCTGTGGCGGCTGCTGGCGACGCGGTTCCTGCCGCACACCCTGGCGGAGGCGGCCTTCACGGCGGTGCTGCTGTTCACGGTGACCAGCCGGGTGATCAGCCCGCAGTATCTGGTGTGGCTGGTCGGCACCGGCGCGGTGTGTCTGTGTTTCCGCGCCGGTCGGATGGGGTGGCCGGTCGGGCTGGTGCTGGCGGCGTCGTTCGTGACGGTGCTGGAGTTCCCGCTCGGCTTTGTGCACGTCGTGATGAGTGATCCGCTCGGTGTCACCCTGCTCCTCGTGCGCAACGGCCTGCTCGTGGCGGCAGCCGTCGTGGCGGCCGTGCGGCTGTGGCGTTCGACGGTCGTCGAACCCGTATCCGCGGCCACGGCAGAGGAGGAAGGGGAAGAGGAAGAAAAGGAAGAAGACGAGAACGAGGACGAGGACACGGGCTCGCGGCTCAGCCCAGTTGAGTCCGGAGATAGTCCCGCCACTGCGCGGTGAAGTCCGTGAGGCTGGTGCCGAGGACCGTCTTCATCGCTTCCTCGACCGCTCCTGGGCGCTGTGCGTGGGCGCCCACCGCTCGGTAGAACCGGCCGAGTCCGTCGGGTCCCCAGCGGTCGGCGATCATGCGGCAGGCCAGCCAGCCGCTCTCGTAGGCGCGGGCCAGTTCGGTGGCGTCGCCGGTGAAGCCGAAGGCGCTGTCGGCGGGCAGTGCGGAGGGGACGTGGCCGTCCTGGACCGCGCGCCACAGTTCGGGGGCCGCCTGGGCGGGGGTGCGGCCGGTATGGAGGTAGCCGATCCAGTCGGCGTAGCCCTCGGAGAGCCACAGCGGGGTCGCGGGGGTGGTGTGGGCGCGGGTGGCGACATGGGTGGTCTCGTGGGTGAGGACGACCTGTTTGCCGAGCGTGCCGAGGACGGCGTACGCGTCCGGGTTGACGACGATCCGGTCGGCCGGGGTCTGTCCCGAGCCGCCCGCCTTTCCGGTGGTGACCGCGGCGATCCCCCGGTAGGAGGAGGCAGGTGAGCCGAGCAGGGCCGCCATGTCCTCCAGGGAGGAGGGGACCAGGACGACGACCTGGCGGGACCAGTCCGTGCCCCAGGCACCGGTGACGGCGGGGACGGCGTGGTCCGCGAGTCCGGCGAAGGTGCGCAGCAGGGCCGGGGACTTGCCCACCCCGAGGACCAGGCTGTGGCTGCCGTGGATGGCGGTGACCCTGCCCTGGTCCCAGAGCTGCTGCGCGCTCTTCTTCGCCGGGCGGTCGGTGTCGACGTACCACCGGCCGTCGGCGGTGCGGCTGAGGGTGAGGGTGCGGTCGGTGGTGACGGGGGCCTTGTCGTAGCCGCGTACGCGGTAGCTCAGTTCCGCGTCGGCGGTGGCGGTGGCGCCGGTGCGGTGCAGTGCGGTGAGGCGGTACGACCAGGAGGTGAGCGGTACCGCGCCGAGGTCGGTGAAGCCGGTGCGGGTGCCGGTGCGGCCGTAGGCGGCGGCGTCGTGATGGAGGACGGCCGCCGAGCGGCGGTCGAGCAGCCGCTGCACCTCGGCGCGGGCGCGGTCGACGACGGTGCCGCCGCCGCACGACACCAGGGACACCAGCAGAGCCGCGAGCAGCAGGCACAGCCCCGCGGCCGAGGAGCGCGACGTACGCGTACGACCAGCCATCCTTCCGATCGTACGGTGAGCGGCGACCCTCGTATCCCACTCCGGCCCTCGTATCCCGCTCCGTCCCCCGTGCCCCGGTCAGACCCGGGTGACGGAGGAGATCGGCATCATGCCGACCGGGTCGTAGCGCACCGGGGCGCCGGGGTGCGGAGCGTGGATGACCTGGCCGTGGCCGACGTACATCGCGACATGGCTGGCGTCGGAACGGTAGACGACCAGGTCGCCGGGCCGGGCCTGGGAGAGCGGGACGTGGTGGCCGGCGAAGCGCTGCTCCTGGGAGGTGCGCGGCAGCTGGATGCCCGCCTGCGCGTACGACCACTGCATCAGGCCGGAGCAGTCGAAGCCGCCGGGGCCGCTGGCGCCCCAGATGTAGGGGCGGCCGAGGGCGGAGCGGGCGGCGGCCACGGCGGCTGCGGCGCGCGGGCCCGACGGGACCACGGGGCCGCCGAGGCCGGGCAGGTCGGTGCGGCCGGAGCGGGAGGCCCGATCGTAGGCGGAGCGTTCGTCGGGCGACAGGGTGCCGAGCAGCTTCCGGGCCCGGGCGAGCTTGTGCTCGACGGTCCGCTTGTGGCGGGCCACGGTGGTGCGGGCCTTCTCCAGATCGGCGAGTTTCCCGGTCGTCTCGGCGCGTTCCTGGTCGAGCTCGCGCAGCGCCGCCCGGAAGTCCCGCAGCCGCCCGGCCTGGCGGTCGTTGATCCGGTCGAGCTCGGCGGCCTTGTCGAGGTAGTCGTCCGGGTCGGAGGACAGAAACAGCTGGAGCGCGGGGTCGATGCCGCCCGAGCGGTACTGCGCGCCCGCGAGTGAACCGAGTTCGTCGCGCAGGGTGTTGACGCGCTGCTGCTGCCGGGCGATGCGGTCCTGGGCGTCGTTCACCTCCCGGCGGAGCCGGCCGGCGCGCTCCCCGGCCCGGTCGTACGCCTCGGTGGCCCGTTCGGCCTCGTGGTAGAGGCGGTCCACCTCGGACCGGGTGTCGTCGTGCGGCGCGGCCCCGGCGGGCGTGGCCGGCAGAGCGCCGGTCGCGGCCGCGGCGGCCGACAGCACGCAGAGGGCGACGCTCGCGCCCCGGTCGAACCCCGGAGACGATGCAAGGCGGCGATGGGACCCCACGGGAAGCCGCACTCCTTCCGCTGGCGGACATGGACCGTCCTCCCGCGCCGGGCTGCGGCGCAGTTGCCGCGGCGGTGCGGGAAAACGCGCCAGACAGTAGCCCCGCGGGCCCGTGACGGCCAACGACCCACTCGTGCACACAGCGTGACGCCCCGCCTCTGACGCAGGTCAGCGGCGGGGCGTGGGCTCAGACGGACTTGTCGTGATTCGCTCGTTCGGGCGGAAAGACGGCAGGTCCTCGGAGCGCTGTGCGGTGTGTTGCGCGGTGTGCTGTGCGACGCGTCGCGCGGTGTGCTGTGCGAAGTGTCGCGCGGATCAGATCCGGACGCCGAACTGGAACGGCATGTTCCCGATCGCCTCGTAGCGCACCACGGCTCCGGTGTGCGGGGCGTGCAGCACCTGGCCGTTGCCGGCGTAGAGGCCGACGTGGTGCTGGTCGCCGTAGAAGATGACCAGGTCGCCGACCTTGAGGTCGCTGACGCTGTAGATGCGCGTACCGGCGCTGGCCTGGGCCTCGGAGGTGCGCGGGATGGAGACGCCGGCCTGGGCGTAGGCCCAGGAGGTCAGACCCGAGCAGTCGAAGGAGGACGGGCCGGAGGCGCCGTAGACGTAGGGGGAGCCGATCACGCTCTGGGCGGCGGCGAAGGCCGCGGCGGCCCGGTTGGAGGCGGCGGTGGAGTTGCCCAGGTCGACCCGGGCGGTGGAGGAGCGGGTGGCGCGCGCCTCCTTGGCGGCCAGGTCGGCCTTCTCCTTGGCCGTCAGGGTGTTGAGGACCTTCTGCGCGTCCGCGAGCTTGCTCTGGACTTCCTTCTTCTTCTTCGCCAGCTCGGTGCGGGTGGCGGCGAGGTCCTTGAGCTTGTCGCTCGCCTCGGAGCGCTCCTGGGCCAGTTCGCGCTGTTTGTCCTGAATCTTCTTCAGGGACTCGACCTGCTGGCTGCTCAACTGGTCGAGCGTGGACGCCTTGTCGAGGTAGTTGTCCGGGTCGGACGACAGGAAGAGCTGGAGCGAGGGGTCGATACCGCCGGTGCGGTACTGGCCGGCCGCCATCGAACCGAGGCCGTCGCGGAGCTTGTTGAGCTCCTCCTGGCCGCGGGCGACGTTGTCCTGGATGGTGGAGATCTCCTTCTGGAGCTTCTCCTGCTTCTCCTTGGCCCCGTTGTACTTCTCGGTGGCCTGCTCGGCCTGCTCGTACAGCGCGTCGACCTTGGCCTTGACCTCGTTCTTGCTGAGCTTCTCGGCGGGTGCCGCGTTCGCGGCCTGCGAGCTCAGAACGACGGCAGCGGCTGCTGCGGTGGTCAGCACGGTCACCCGTGCTCGGCTCGACTGCTTCGGTCGACGGTGGGACGCCACGGAGACGCGCTCCTTCTTCTGAGTGATCACCCGCGTGAAGGTTCGAGCCACGACCCTAGTGACCCAACCGTGATCAGTTCAAATCCTCAGGAGCAAAATCGCGTCACACCGTGCATTCTTTGCCCACAACTCACGTGCAGTGATATCCGCTTGACACTACGTTGCGTGACACTTCCGCCAATTCGGGCATTAGGTCTCTACATTGACCTTTACGACAGTCGCTTCAGAAGTACCGCAGACGCGACGGGACGGGCCCCCGCCTTGGCGACCCCGTCGGCCACCTCGCGGTCGGTCGAGGCGACGATCACCGGGCGGCCCGGCGGTTCGGCGCGCACCAGTTGGCGGATCAGCTCGTCGGCGGTCACCCCGGGCTTGGAGAACAGCACCCGCACCCCGCGCGGCGGGGCGAGCAGCACCGGCGCGGCCAGTTCGGCGCCGTCGAAGACACAGGTGACCTCCGCGCCGGTCTGCGCGGCAAGCGCCGACAGCTGGCCCAGCAGCCGGAGCCGCTGCTTCTCCAGCGGCATCTGGGGATAGCCGGTTTTGGTGACGTTGTAGCCGTCGACCACCAGATGCGCCTGCGGCAGCGCGAGCAGCTGGTCAAGGATGGCCGGGTCGTGCTCGGAGAGCGCGCGGGCCGCGATGTCCTTCGGGGTCATTCGTCCCGGTTCGACCGCATCGACCGTCTCGGCCGGGCGCACCGACACCGGCGGCAGGGCGAGTTCGCGTCGGAGACCCTGCGCGGCGTCCAGCACGGTGTCCAGCAGCAGCCGTACCCGCATGTCCTCGACGCTGCGCCCCTCCCGGGCCGCGCGCCGGGTCGCCTCCAGGGCCGCCTCGGCCTCCCCCAGCCGCGCCTTGAGCCGCCGGCTCTCGCTCTCCGCAGCGGACAACTGCGCCTGCACCTCCGCCCGTACGGCCTCGGTCTCGCCCGCCGCCTTGCGCAGCGCGGCCTCGCCGCGCTTGACGTCACTGAGCGCCGCGCGCAGCTTGCGGTGCAGCGCGTCGCCCTCCTTCTTGGCAGCGTCCAGCTCGGCGCGCAGCCGCTCCGTCTCCGACCGGGTCTGCTCCCGGGCCCGCTCCAGTTCCTCGCGCAGCCGCTCCAGTTCGGCCCGGCTCTCCTCATCGGCCCGCTCGGCGTCGGCCCGCTGGGCCTCCTCACCGGCCGCGGTCACCAGCTTCACCCAGTCGGCCGGACGCAGCACATAGGCCGCCGCGGCCACATCGAGCGGATCGGCGGCCGGAGGCGGCGCGCCGGAGTCCAGGGCGCCGCACAGCTCCGGCTGGGCCTCCCTGAGCTTCTCGCCGATGCGCTGGCGGAACAGCGGGTCGGTCTCCAGCGCCGCCGCCATCGCGTTGCCCGCGAACTTCGCCCGGCGGTTCGGGGCGAACCGGGCGTACTGCCGCAGCTGCGCGGGCAGCTCGGCCACCGTCAGCCCGCCGAAGCCGTCCGAGACGATCTGCACCACCCTGTGGCGCACTCCGTCGGGCAGCGGACGGTCGAGCGCCTCCGCGGCGCCGTCGTCCGGCTCCGCACTCGGTGTCTCCACCATCCGTCACCACCCATGACTCTGACGTACCCCCTGCGAGGGGCCGTCCGCGGGGGCCGCTCCTGTCAGGAGCCGGCGCCCGGCCTGTCCACCAGTTCCACCTGATCCACGGCGTTGCACCAACGGCACCGCACCGACTCGATGGTCTCACTGACCACCTCGCGCTCCTCGACCTTGGGCTCACCGGCCAGGTCGAGGTGCACGTACTCGACCACCTTGGAGGATCGAGTCACGTCGAAACGGGTGAGATTGCCGCACAGTGTGCAGCGCCACCGCGTCGTGGCGGTCGGCAGGGGAACCGTCATCAGGGCTGTTCGCCTTCCTTCTCCAGGTCCGGGGACCGTCTCGGTGTCCAGTGACCAGTGTCTGTTTACGGCCGGTTGCCCAGCGCGTGTGGCTCGTAACCCTACGGCCTGGCAGGTACCCGCCGCCCATCCGTCCATGGCGGCGAGGCGGCCCGTGTCACTGCGTCCCGTTACGTCATGCTCTGTGTCCATGATCGGCAACTGGAGCAACCCGGCCGGCAGGGCGCTCAGGGCGCTGCACCGCACCCCGGCACCGATGACGCACGGGCTGATCGCCGTGTGCGTCCTGGTCTTCCTGACCGGCCCGGCCTCCGGCCTGAACCCGGCCTACGGCTCCGGAACGGCGCTGCTCACCGCCCGGCGCACCTATTTCCGGCGCTGGGGCGTGATCCCGGCGGACCTCTTCGCCAGCACGGCCCGCGAGGCCCTCACCCCGGTCACCGCGCTCTTCGTGCACGGCAGCTGGGTGCATCTGCTGGGCAACATGCTCTTCCTCTACGTCTTCGGCGCGATGACCGAGGCACGGATGGGCCGGGTGCGGTTCGCGCTGTTCTACGTCGGCTGCGGCTGCCTCGCCATACTGGGCTACGCCGCCGCGAACTCCGCCTCCGGGCAGTCCCTGGTCGGCGCGTCCGGGGCGATCTCGGCGGTGCTCGGCGCGTTCCTGTACCTGTTTCCCGGGGCACGGGTGACCAGTGTCTTCCCCTTTCTCCTCTTCCTTCCGCTGCGGCTGCCCGCCTGGGTCGTGCTGCCCTTCTGGGCGGCTCTCCAGTGGCTGGCGGCCCAGCGTGCGCCCCAGGGGCCCGGCGTCGCCTACCTCGCCCATCTGGTGGGCTTCTCGCTGGGCTTCTGCTACGCCTGGGTGCGGTTCGGGCGTACGACTAGAGTGAAGGCCGCGTCAGCTCCAGCTCCAGCTCCAGCTCCAGCTCCAGCTCCAGCTCCCGAGGGAGAGAACCAGCCGTGATCACCGCGATCGTCCTCATCAAGACCAGCGTGGACCGGATTCCCGAGATCGCGGAATCGATCGCCGCGTTGGACTCCGTCAGTGAGGTGTTCTCCGTGACGGGGACATATGACTTGATCGCGATGGTTCGGGTGCGGGAGCACGAGGAGCTGGCGTCGGTCATCCCGGGGCGGATCAGCAAGATTCCCGGGGTGGAGGCGACGGATACCCACGTGGCGTTCCGGACGTACTCCCAGCATGACCTGGAGGCTGCGTTCTCCATCGGGCTGGACAACTGAGGGGCCTCAGGAGGCGGGGGCGCGGGTGCGGTCGCGAGTGCGGGTGCGCTGTGGCTTGTCGCGCAGTTCCCCGCGCCCCTAAGGAGTCAGCCTCACCCTTGGTTTGACGTGACCGTCTCTCCCTTTACGGGGACGCAGCGGCCGTCCTTTGTTTCGTAGGTCCACTTGGCGCCGGTCGTCACCAGTTCCTTCACTGCCGTGAGGAAGCGGGTGACGTGTTCGTCGGGGGTGCCTGCGCCGAAGCTGATGCGGATGGCGTTCAGGGGGCTTTCCGTGGCGCCGCATTCGTCGGCGGGGTCGGGGGCCGTGCCCAGGAGGGTGCGGAGCAGGGGGTGGGCGCAGAAGAGGCCGTCGCGGACGCCGATGCCGTACTCCGCGGAGAGGGCCGCCGCGAAGTGGGAGCTGTTCCAGCCGTCGACCACGAAGGACACCACACCGACCCGCGGGGCGTCGTCGCCGAACAGGGACAGCACCGTGACCTGGGGAATCTCGGCGAGGCCCGCGCGGACCCGGGTGACCAGCCGCTGCTCCCGGGCGACCAGCGAGCCGAAGCCCGCCTCGGTGAGCGCCGTACAGGCGGAGGCGATGGAGTAGGCGCCGATGACGTTCGGTGAACCGGCCTCGTGTCGGGCGGCGCTGTCGTGCCATTCCACGACGACCTTGCCGTCGGCACCACGGGTGACCCGGCGGCTGGCGCCGCCCCCGGCGAGGTAGGGGTCGGCGGCCTTCAGCCAGTCGGCGCGGCCCGCCAGCACCCCGGAGCCGAACGGGGCGTAGAGCTTGTGGCCGGAGAAGGCGACCCAGTCGACGTCGAGATCACGCACCGACACGGGGTGGTGCGGGGCGAGCTGGGCGGCGTCCAGGACGATCCGGGCGCCGTGCGCATGGGCGGCGGCGGCCAGCTCGCGCACCGGCCACAGCTCACCGGTGACGTTCGAGGCGCCGGTGACACAGACCAGGGCCGGGCCGTGGGGATCGCGGCCGGCGAGGGCGCGCTGAAGGTTCTCGACGGCCTCGCCGGGGCTGCGCGGGGCGTCGAGGACGGTGAGGCGGGCGTTCTGCCAGGGCAGCAGGGCGGCGTGGTGCTCGGTCTCGAAGACGTAGACCTGGCAGTCCGCGGGGAGCGCGGCGGCGAGCAGGTTGAGGGAGTCGGTGGTGGACCGGGTGAAGATCAGCTGGTCGTCGGGGCGGCAGTCGAGGAACCCGGTGACGGTGCGGCGGGCGTTCTCGAACAGCTCGGTGGAGAGCTGGGAGAGGTGTCCGGCGCCGCGGTGGACACTGCCGTAGTACGGCGCGTAGGCGGCCACGTCGTCCCAGACCCGCTGGAGGGCGGGGGCGCTGGCCGCGTAGTCGAGGGCGGCGTAGGTGACGGAGCCGCCGGTGACGAGCGGCACGGTGACGTCGCGCCCCAGCACGGGGAGCGGGGTACAGGGGGGCTGATCGGCGGCGGCGCTGGGGGCGGTGGTGGCGGGGGCGGTGGTGGCGACAGTGGCGGCGGACATGGCTCAACTCCCGTGAGACAGGCGGGCATCACCACGCGAGCGCAGGCGGCCGACGTCGGACGGCGCGCGGGAAACGGCGACCGCGGGACCGGCACGGACGGCTCGGGCGGGGTGATGTCGAAGGGCGAAAGGGCGAAAGGGCGATACGGGACGCGGAGACCGGGCTCCGCTGTCCGTGTGCCTGTCGTCGGATCTCCCGCCGCCCGCCGAGAGGTCGGGCTGTACGGGTGTCCCCAATCCCCCGGACGGACTGAGCCGGAAGAAGAGGTGACGACAAGGCCTGGGGCCTGTGCACCCGATGGTTGTCGCGGAGAGGGCGGTCACCGCCAATATCCACGACCTGATCGGCCGGACAGGCCTAGCGCATTCGCTTGCTCACAGAAGGCTCCCTCGTGACCAGGACCCCTGGTGCCTCACTCAGGGACTGAGTGCGAGGGGTCCGCGCTTGCCGAGGGCTTCGCTGCCGACGGCCTGGTCTTCACCCGGGGCACCCCGCCACGGACGGAGGGTTGCCGGACAGCCGGCCGGGGCCTGATGGCTGTCGCTCATGACCTGGCCGTCATCCTGCCACATGATCGGCGACGCACAAGGGCGCAGTCCGTATGCCGGACTGCGCCCCCTGTGACCTCGTTCGACTCGTACGACTCGTACGACTCGCGCGCCTCAGGCGTGACTGGCTGCCACCCAGCGTTCCAGGGTGCGCCGTGCCGCGCCCGAGTCGATGGACTCGGCGGCCTTCGCCATCCCGGCCGCCAGCTGCTCGGCGAGCGGCGCGTCCGTGGGGTCGAGGGCCGCGAGGGCGGCGGCCGAGTTGAGCAGCACCGCGTCCCGTACGGGGCCCTGTTCGCCGTTCAGCAGACGGCGTGCGACATCGGCGTTGTACGACGGGTCGCCGCCGCGCAGCGCCTCCACCGGTACCCGCTCGATGCCGACGTCACGCGGGTCGAAGGTCTGCTCGGCGACCTTGCCGTCGCGGACGGTCCACACGTGCGAGGTGGAGGTCGTGGTCAGCTCGTCGAGGCCGTCGTCGCCGCGGAACACCAGGGAGGAGTTGCCGCGGTCGGCGAGGACGCCCGCGATGATCGGCGCCATGCGCGGATCGGCGACGCCGATCGCCTGGGCCTTCACCTTGGCCGGGTTGGTCAGCGGGCCGAGTGCGTTGAACACCGTACGGATGCCCAACTGGCCGCGGGCCGCGGCGACATGACGCAGCGCCGGATGGAACTTCACGGCGAAGCAGAAGGTGATGCCGGCTTCCTCGGCGACCTCGGCGACCCGCTGCGGGGTGAGATCGAGGTTGACGCCGAGCTTCTCCAGGACGTCGGAGGAGCCGGAGGCGGAGGAGGCGGCCCGGTTGCCGTGCTTGACGACCTTGGCGCCGGTGCCCGCGACGACGAGCGCCGACATGGTGGAGATGTTGACCGTCTTCGCGCCGTCGCCGCCCGTGCCGACGATGTCGACCGTACGGCCGGACACCTCGATGACGTTGGCGTGCTCGTACATCGCCCGGACCACGCCGGTGATCTCCTCGACGGTCTCGCCCTTGGCCCGCAGGGCCACCACGAATCCGGCGATCTGCGCGTCGGTCGCCTCGCCCCGCATGATCCGGTCCATCGCCCAGGCGGTCGCGTCGGCGCTCTGGTCACGGCCGTCCAGCAGGGCGTTCAGTACCTGGGGCCAGGAACGGCCCGCCGCGGTGTCGCCTCCAGCGGGGGTCACAGCGCTCATCAGCCGCTCCTGGGTGTGTCATCGACAGCGTGTGACCCCACCCTATCCACCTGCGGGGACGGCCGAGGGCCCCGTCCGGACAGCGGATGCTGTCGGCGGACGGGGCCCTCGGCCGTGGCGTGGCGAAACGCAGCGATCAAGCGATCAAGCGATCCGGCGATCAGTGGTGGCCGTGGCCGCTCGTGATCTCCTTGTACTCCTCGACGGTCGGCTTCGGGATCTGGTTGTACTCGCCGTAGTACGCCTTGCTGAGCTTGGCGCGCAGCTTCACCGAGCCCTTCACCTTGCGTACGACGCCGTTCTCGTCGACCGTCGGGCCGACCTGGGCGGGCACGTACTGGTCGTGCGCGGTGAGGGTGTGCAACTGCTCCTGGCTGAGCGGCTCGTGGACCTCGATGAACTCGCCGTGCGGCAGGCGCTTGATGATGCCGGTCTCCCGGCCGTGCAGCACCTTGTCGCGGTCACGGCGCTGGAGGCCGAGGCAGATCCGCTTGGTGACGAGGAACATGAGCACCGGTCCGACGAAGACGAAGATCCGGACGAACCAGGTCACCGCGTTGATCGACAGGTTGAGGTGGGTGGCCCACAGGTCGTTGCCGCCGCCGATCAGCAGGGTGAAGTACACCGTCAGCCAGGCGACACCGAACGCGGTGCGCGTCGGGGCGTTGCGCGGGCGGTCCAGGATGTGGTGCTCGCGCTTGTCGCCGGTGATCCAGGACTCGATGAACGGGTAGACCGCGATCGCGACCAGGACCAGCGGGAAGATCATCAGAGGGATGAACACGCCCAGGACGAGCGTGTGGCCCCAGAAGTTGACCTCCCAGCCCGGCATGAAGCGGATCAGACCCTCGGAGAAGCCCATGTACCAGTCGGGCTGGGCGCCGGTGGAGACCTGGTCCGGGCGGTAGGGGCCCATGGCCCAGATCGGGTTGATCTGCGCGACCGCGGCGATGGCCGCGATGACACCGAAGACCAGGAAGAAGAAGCCTCCGGCCTTGGCCATGTAGACGGGCAGCAGCGGCATGCCGACGACGTTCTTGTTCGTCTTCCCGGGGCCCGCGAACTGCGTGTGCTTGTGGTAGAAGACCAGGATCAGATGGCCGACCACCAGGCCGAGCATGATGCCCGGCAGCAGCAGGATGTGGACCGAGTAGAAGCGGGCCACGAAGTCGCCGCCCGGGAACTCGCCGCCGAAGAGGAAGAACGAGAGGTACGTGCCGACGATCGGCGTGGACAGGACGGCGCCCTCCATGAACCGGACGCCGGTGCCGGACAGCAGGTCGTCGGGGAGCGAGTAGCCGGTGAAGCCGGTGAACATGCCCGTGACGAGCAGCAGGAAGCCGAACAGCCAGTTGACCTCACGCGGCTTGCGGAACGCGCCGGTGAAGAAGACACGCATCATGTGCACGAACATGCCTGCGATGAAGATCAGCGCGGCCCAGTGGTGGATCTGCCGGATGAGCAGACCACCGCGCACGTCGAAGGAGATGTGCAGGGTCGAGTTGAACGCCTCGGACATCAGCTGGCCCTGGAGCGGGACATAGCTGCCGTGGTACACGACCTCGTTCATCGAGGGGTGGAAGAACAGCGTCAGATACACACCCGTGAGGATGAGGATGATGAAGCTGTAGAGGCAGACCTCGCCCAGCATGAACGACCAGTGGTCGGGGAAGATCTTGCGCATGTTGGCCTTGGCCAGGGAGTAGATCCCCAGTCGGCCGTCGGCCCAGTCGGCCACCCGCTCCCCCGCGGGCGCCGTGTCGCGCGAGCGGCCCTCCGCGTTGTCGCCGGCCGTGTTCGTGTTGGTCGGTGCAGTACTCATCCGCGCTCCCAGAAGGCAGGACCGACGGGCTCCTCGAAGTCGCCGAGCGCCTGGAGAAAGCCCTCACTGTCCACGCCGATGCGCAGCTGCGGCAGGGCGTGGCCGGCGGGGCCGAAGATCACTCGGGCGCCGTCGGAGAGGTCGAAGGTGGACTGGTGGCACGGGCACAGCGCGTGGTGGGTCTGCTGCTCGTACAGCGAGATCGGGCAGCCGACATGGGTGCAGATCTTCGAGTACGCCACGATGCCCTGGTGGGACCACTCGAGTTCCTGCTTGTCCTTGATGTTGTCCGGCTGGAGCCGGACGACCATCAGGGCGGACTTGGCGATCTGGGTCTGGAAGTCCTCGTCGGTCTCCGTCAGGCCGTCGGGCATGGCGAAGGTGAGCGAACCGACGGCGACGTCCGAGGCGCGCAGGGGCTCGTGGGTGTTCATGTTGACCAGGCGCTTGCCCTTGGACCACAGGGTGCTGCGCAGCTTGGTCCCGGGCAGCGGGCCGAGGTCGCGCAGCAGGACGAGACCGGAGAGCGGCACCAGGGTGAGCGCTCCGAACATGGTGTTGCGGATCAGCTTGCGGCGGCCGAGCGCGGATTCCTTGGCGCCCTGCCGGAAGTCCGCGAAGACCTGGGAGCGGACGTCCTGGGGGGCCTCGATGGGGTGCCGCTCGTCGGTGATCTCCGCGTCGGACATCAGGGTGCGGGCCCAGTGGACGGCGCCCGCGCCGATGCAGAAGAGCGCCGTTCCGAGGGTCAGGCCCAGCGCGAAGTTCATCGCGCTGAGGTGACCGATCGGGAAGACGAAGATGTCCTTGTCGTCCGGGATCGCCACGTACGAGGCGATGAAGCCGACGGTGGCCAGCATCGACACCGTGAACAGCAGGGCGACGGTGCGCTCGGACCGCTTCGCGGCCCGCTCGTCGATGTCCTGGACCCGGGGCTCGTGGGGCGGCAGGCCCGGGTCCGCGAACGGGTCCTTCTCGTCAGCGACACCTACCGTGCCGGCGGTCTCCTGCGCGGTGGGCAGGTTCTCTTCTGGAATGTCTTGGTTACTCATGACTTCTTGGCCTTTGCGGTCCGAGCGGCGACCCAGACGGCGACCGCGATCAGCGCGCCGAGTCCGAAGATCCAGCCGAACAGGCCCTCGGTGACCGGACCGAGGCCACCCAGTTCGAGGCCGCCCGGGTTGGTCGTCTCATCACCGTTGACCGCGTTCAGGTACGCGATGATGTCCTTCTTGTTCTGCTCCGTCATCGTCGTGTCGGGGAACGACGGCATGTTCTGCGGGCCGGTGAGCATGGCCTCGTAGATGGTCTTCGGAGCGACGCCCTCGAGGTTCGGGGCGTACTTGCCCTTGGTCAGCGCGCCACCCTTGCCGGTGAAGTTGTGGCACTGGGCGCAGTTGGTGCGGAACAGCTCGCCACCCCGGGCGATGTCCGCGCCGTCCTTGCTGTACTGCTCCTTGGTGGGCACCGCGGGACCGGCGCCCAGCGAGGCGATGTACGCCGCGAGCTGGTCGATCTCGGCCTGCGAGTAGGTGGCCTTCTTCTTCGGGACCTGCGCGCCCTCCGAGGTGGCGGCCGGCATACGGCCGGTGCCGACCTGGAAGTCGACGGCGGCGGCGCCCACGCCGACCAGGCTCGGGCCGTTGGAGGAGCCCTGGCCACCGGTGCCGTGGCAACTGGCGCAACCCACCAGGTAGAGCTTTTTGCCCTCCTGGATGGTCAGGGACTGGGCGGTGTCGTCGGCCTGCGCCTTGCTCGCGGGCGCGAAGGCGGCGTACAGCCCCCCGGTGGCCGCCAGCGCGAGGAGTAGGACGACGACCGCCGCCAGCGGATGGCGTCGTCGTGCGGAGAGCTTTTTCACGGATTACCCCGGTGTCAGGATCTTCTGCGTCGATGCTTCTGGTGTGGGATCGGCCCGCCTCGGCCGGACGGCCACCGCGAAACTGCGGGATTGCGGTGATCGGCTGCCGCGGACGGCCCCGGGCTACTTGATCAGGTAGATCGTGGCGAAGAGGCCGATCCAGACGACATCGACGAAGTGCCAGTAGTAGGACACGACGATGGCGGCGGTCGCCTGCTCGTGGGTGAACCTCCGGGCCGCATAGGTACGGCCGAGGACCAGCAGGAAGGCGATGAGTCCGCCCGTCACGTGCAGGCCGTGGAAGCCGGTGGTCAGATAGAAGACGGAGCCGTACGGGTCGGAGGAGAGCGAGAGCCCGTCCTTCTTCACCAGCTCCGTGTACTCGAAGATCTGACCGCCGATGAAGATCGAACCCATCACGAAGGTGACCATGAACCAGGCCCGGAGCCTCTTCACGTCCCCGCGCTCGGCCGCGAACACGCCGAGCTGACAGGTGAGGGAGGAGAGCACCAGGATCGTGGTGTTGGTCGCGGAGAACGGAAGGTTGAGATGGTCGGCCATCGCCTTCCAGTGATCCGGACCGGTCACCGATCGCAGGGTGAAGTACATCGCGAAGAGGGCCGCGAAGAACATCAGCTCGGAACTCAACCAGATGATGGTCCCGACGCTGGTGAGGTTCGGCCTATTGACCGACGGGTGCGCGTGCCCGGTGTCTACTGTCGTTGCTGTCGCCACGACCGACATTATGTCGGTCGCTTATCCCGCCCTCACTCCGGGGGTGCCGTTCGGAGTGTCCGCCCCCTGTGTACTGCCCTGATGGCTGGTGGAAGGGGTCATCCGGCTGTGTCGGTGAGGAGTTCGAGGGAGTACCATCCGCGGCAGCGGTTCAGTCCGTACGACGCTGAGGTCTCCCGGAGGAAAAATGCAGCCGACCGCCACGGTGCTGGTCTACAGCGACGATTCCAACACCCGCGAACAGGTCAGGTTGGCGACCGGGCGCAGGCCGGCCCCCGATGCACCGGTGGTGGAGTTCGTCGAGTGCGCGACGCCTGCGGCGGCGTTGCGTGAGCTGGACAAGGGGGGTATCGACGTCGCCGTCCTGGACGGGGAGGCGGTGCCGATGGGTGGCATGGGGTTGTGCCGCCAGATCAAGGACGAGGTCTTCGAGTGCCCGCCGGTGCTGTTGCTGATCGGGCGGCCGCAGGATGCGTGGCTTGCGACGTGGAGTCGGGCGGAGGCGGCGGTTACGCATCCGCTGGAGCCTGTGGAGTTTGCGGCGGCGTTGGCTGCTTTGCTGCGGCAGCGGGGGCTTGTGGGGGTCTGACGGTTCCCTGTCGGGTGCGGTGCCCTTTTCGGGTGCGGGTGCGTGGGGGTTGTTCGCGCAGTTCCCCGCGCCCCTTTGGAGGGATCTGTTGCGATGTGCGGCTCCGCCGCGACAACCGCGCCCCTGGGGCGTTTACACCGCTGTAGGTCGGAGCCTTGCTGTGTCTTGTGGGGTTGGTGAGGTCGGGGACTTGGGGGTCAGGGCGGTGCCTTTGCGCCATTTCTCCCAGGTGACGTTCCAGTCGCCGTAGCCGTTGCCGAAGGGTTCCATCGTGTCGCCGTTCGAGTTGACGACCTTGACGATGTCGCCCTCGCGGACGGTGTTGTAGAACCACTCGGCGTTGGCGGTGCTCATGCCCACGCAGCCGTGGCTGACGTTCTCGTAGCCCTGGGAGCCGACCGACCAGGGGGCGGCGTGGACGTACTCGCCGCTCCAGGTGAGGCGCGTCGCGTAGTAGACCGGCAGGTCGTAGGAGTCGGAGCTGCCCTCGGCGATGCCGATGGTGGTGCTGCGCATGCGTACGAAGTACTGCTTGGCCATGACGACCTTGACGCCGTTGCGGGTGTCGAAGCCGGGCTTGCCGGTGGTGACGGGGATCTGCTCGATCTCGGCGTCGTTCTTGTACACCGTCATCTGGTGTGCCGCGGCGTCCGTGATGGCGATGAGGCGGTCACCGACGGTCAGCGTCACGGGCTTGGAGGCGGTGCCCCAGAGGCGGTCGTTGATGCGGACGCCGTTGAGTTCGCTGTGGACCCGGATCGTGGTGTGGGCGGGCCAGTAGTCCTTGGGGCGGTAGTGGAGTTCCTTGTCGCTCACCCAGTACCAGGCGCCCGTCACGGAGGGCGCCGACTCCACACGCAGCCCGCGCTCCACGGCGGCCCGCTGGGCCCTGTCCTTGACCGGCCGGCTGAGCAGTGCCGTGACGGGCTGTCCGACGCCGTAGGTGCCCGTTTCCGGGCCGAAGGTGACGTCCAGGCGTGTCGAGCCCGCGGGCTTGCTGGTGTCGAAGTCGACGACTCTGCGGCCGGGGGCGCCGTCCTCGTCCTCCGTGCTCACCCGCACCGTGTAGTGGGCGTCGGCGGCCAGCGGGGAGGTGCTGTGCCAGCGGGTGCCGTCGGCCGAGAGTTCGCCCGTCACAAGGCGTCCCGTGGCGTCGACGGCCGTCACGTCGGTGATACGGCCGTCCCCGTCCTCGGTGGTGATCTCGAGGGGCTTGTCGGGGTCGGCCTTCTTCCCGTCGCCGCTGTGGGTGTCGACGGAGATCTGGTCAGCCGCGTCGAAGGGCTCGGCCGACAAGGGGTTGCCGTCGGCGCCGCAGGCGGTGACGCCCGCGCCGAGGGCGGTCATCACCAGCAGACCTGCGCCGATGACGGTGCGAGTGCGCGGAGAGTGGTTCATGCGCTCCACGCTAGGAAGCACCGTCAAGCGCGGCGCGCTGGGTGACTCGTAAGAGGGACGGACATTGCGGCGAACGCAGGAGCCCGGACCCTCCGTGTCGGAGTGTCCGGGCTCCCGGCCGCGCTGGGTGTGCTAGTCGGCGTACCGCTGGTGGTGCTGCTGCGGGTGCTACTGGGTGCGGTTCTCGCCGCGGTAGTACTCGAAGACCCAGCCCCACAGACCGAGCAGGATGATGGGGGCCGCGAAGTACAGCAACCACCAGCCGATCGCGACGCCGAGGAAGGCGATCGCGGCGCCCGTGCCGAGGGCGAGCGGCTGCCAGCTGTGCGGGCTGAAGAAGCCCAGCTCGCCCGCCTCGTCCGCGACGTCGGCCTCCTTGTCGTCCATGGCGCCCGCGTCGACCCGCCGGGCGGTGAAGCCCAGGTAGAAGCCGATCATCACGGTCAGGGCGAAGGAGAGGAAGAGCGCCGTGGTGCCCGCCGGCTCCTTGGACCACACGCCGTAGACGATGGCCATGATGAGCAGGAAGACGCTCAGCCAGGCGAACAACCGGCCCTGGATCTTCACTTGCCGACCTCCTTGCTGCCCGCCCCGGCGCCGTGACCGGCGTACTCGAGCTGTTCGAGGGCGGCGATCTCCGGGTGGTGCAGGTCGAACGCCGGGGATTCGCTGCGGATCCGCGGCAGGGTGACGAAGTTGTGCCGCGGCGGCGGGCAGGACGTCGCCCACTCGAGCGAACGGCCGTAGCCCCACGGGTCGTCGACCTCGACCGGCTTGCCGTACTTGGCGGTCTTCCACACGTTGTAGAAGAACGGGAGCATCGACATGCCCAGCAGGAACGAGCTGATCGTCGAGATCGTGTTCAGCAGGGTGAAGCCGTCGGACGCGAGGTAGTCGGCGTAACGGCGGGGCATGCCCTCGACACCCAGCCAGTGCTGGACGAGGAAGGTGCCGTGGAAGCCGATGAACAGCGTCCAGAAAGTGATCTTGCCGAGCCGTTCGTCGAGCATCTTGCCGGTGAACTTGGGCCACCAGAAGTGGAATCCGGCGAACATCGCGAACACCACGGTCCCGAAGATGACGTAGTGGAAGTGCGCCACCACGAAGTACGAGTCCGAGATGTGGAAGTCCAGCGGCGGCGAGGCCAGGATGACACCCGTCAGACCGCCGAAGAGGAAGGTGACGAGGAAGCCGGTCACCCACAGCATCGGGGTCTCGAAGGACAGCGAGCCCTTCCACATGGTGCCGATCCAGTTGAAGAACTTCACACCGGTCGGGACCGCGATCAGGAAGGTCATGAAGGAGAAGAACGGCAGCAGCACTCCGCCGGTGACGTACATGTGGTGCGCCCACACGGTCACGGACAGACCGGCGATCGAGATGGTCGCCGCGACCAGGCCCATGTAACCGAACATCGGCTTGCGGGCGAAGACCGGGATGACCTCGGAGACGATGCCGAAGAACGGCAGCGCGATGATGTACACCTCTGGATGGCCGAAGAACCAGAAGAGGTGCTGCCACAGCAGGGCCCCGCCGTTGGCCGGGTCGAAGATATGGGCGCCGAACTTGCGGTCCGCCTCCAGGGCGAACAGCGCGGCGGCCAGCACCGGGAAGACCAGCAGCACGAGGATCGCGGTCAGCAGCACGTTCCAGCAGAAGATCGGCATGCGGAACATCGTCATGCCCGGAGCGCGCATGCAGATGATCGTGGTGATGAAGTTGACCGCGCCGAGGATGGTGCCGAAACCGGACAGGGCGAGGCCCATGATGCCCATGTCGGCGCCGATGCCCGGCGAGTGGACGGCGTCCGACAGCGGCGCGTACATGAACCAGCCGAAGTCGGGGGCGCCGGACGGGGTGAGCAGGCTCGCCGCGGCGACGAGCGAGCCGAGCAGGTAGAACCAGTAGGCGAGCATGTTCAGCCGCGGGAACGCCACATCGGGCGCGCCGATCTGGAGCGGCATGATCCAGTTCGCGAAGCCGGCGAACAGCGGCGTCGCGAACATCAGCAGCATGATCAGGCCGTGCATGGTGAACGCCTGGTTGAACTGCTCGGCCGACAGGATCTGAAGACCCGGCCGGGCCAGTTCTGCCCGCATGAGCAGGGCGAGGATGCCGCCGACGATGAAGAACACGAACGACGTGATCAGATACAGCGAGCCGATGGTCTTGTGGTCGGTTGTCGTCGCCCACTTGACCAGCACATTGCCGGGCCGGCGGCGTCGTACCGGTAGCTCGTTCTCGTACGACTCCTCAGCCGCGGCACCCTGGGGTTCGTTGAGGATGCTCAATTCTTCGTCCTGTTCGTCTCGGCGTTCTTCTCGTGCTCCGTCTGCGCGATGCCCGCCGGGATGTAGCCGGTCTGGCCCTTCTTGGCGAGATCCTTGAGGTGCTGCTCGTAGCGCTCGGGGGAGACGACCTTCACGTTGAAGAGCATCCGGGAGTGGTCGACGCCGCAGAGTTCCGCGCACTTGCCGAGGAAGGTGCCCATTTTGTTCGGGGTCACCTGGAACGCGTTGGTGTGGCCCGGGATGACGTCCTGCTTGAACAGGAACGGCACCACCCAGAAGGAGTGGATGACGTCACGCGAGGTGAGGACGAAGCGGACGACCTTGCCCTCCGGGAGCCAGAGGGTCGGCCCGGGGTTTCCGGTCTGCGGGTTCTTCGTGCTCGGCGTGCCGACGTCGTAGACGCCGCCCGCGTTCGCCGGGAACTGGTTCTTGTAACGGTCGGGGATCGCCGACAGGTTGGCGTCCGTCTTGGCGTTTCCGGTGGAACCGGGGACGTCCGCGATGTAGTTGAAGCCCCAGCTCCACTGGAAGCCGACGACATTGACGGTGACGTCGGGCTTCTGGGAGATGGACAGGAGCTTCGACTCGTCCCGGGCCGTGAAGTAGAAGAGGACGGAGACGATGATCAGAGGGACCACGGTGTACAGCGCCTCGATGGGCATGTTGTACCGGGTCTGAGCAGGAACCTCGACCTTGGTGCGGCTGCGCCGGTGGAACACGACGGACCAGAGGATCAGTCCCCAGACCAGACAGCCGACGGCAAGCGCGGCCGCCCAGGACCCCTGCCACAGGGAGAGGATGCGGGGTGCCTCTTCCGTGGTCGGGGTGGGCATACCAAGGCGGGGGAAGTCCTTGTATGTGCAACCGGTGGCGGTCGCCAGGACCAGGCCCGCGGTCATTGCCTGGAGCAGCTTCCGCCGCATCGGGCGCCGCGGCGAGAGGTCGGAGCCGTTGGGACTCACGTAGCGCCTTCCCGAGAGTCTCGCCCGCGACATGGCTGCGGCCGGGTCTGCACGGTCGCCGCCCTGCGTCGGGCAGGGGTTTGGATGTTTATGCGGAGCAAACCTTAGCCGACGCCTTGTCGGCGCTCGCGGGGAGGGTGCCATACGCGTCGTCGCCCCCTTCCTGAGGCGGGGACGGGCGCCCGAACACCGGGGTCAGCGGGGTCTGTGCGCCGCCGCGGGCCGGATGTGACGGCCCGCCACCGAGCGGCGGAGCCCGCCTCGGCACGGCCCTCGCTCCTTCGTCCCGTCACCGGGGTTCTAACGTGGCTGTATGTCGTACTTCGATGCCGCCTCCGCCGCTCCTCTCCATCCCGTCGCCCGTCAGGCGTTGTCTGCCTCGCTGGACGAAGGGTGGGCCGATCCGGCGCGGTTGTACCGGGAGGGGCGGCGGGCCCGGCTGCTTCTGGACGCGGCCCGGGAGGCGGCCGCCGAGGCGGTGGGGTGCCGGGCCGACGAGATGGTGTTCACGGCGTCGGGCACACAGGCCGTGCATCACGGTGTCGCCGGGGCGCTGGCCGGGCGGCGGAGGGTGGGACGCCACCTGATCGTGTCAGCCGTCGAGCACTCTTCCGTCCTCCATTCGGCGGACGTCCTGGAGGCCGAGGGCGGGACGGTGACGCGGGTGCCGGTGCTGCGGACGGGGGCGGCGACCGCGGCGGCATACGGCGAGGCACTGCGGGAGGACACCGCGCTGGCCTGTCTCCAGTCGGCCAACCATGAGGTGGGGACCGTGCAGCCGGTCGCCGAGGTGGCCGAATTGTGCCGGGCGGCGGGGGTGCCGTTGCTGGTGGACGCGGCGCAGTCGCTGGCCTGGGGGCCGGTGGAGGGCGGCTGGTCGCTGCTGACGGGGAGTGCGCACAAATGGGGTGGCCCGTCGGGGGTCGGCCTGCTGGCGGTGCGCAAGGGGGTGCGGTTCGCGCCGCGCGGCCCGGTGGACGAGCGGGAGTCGGGGCGGGTCGCCGGGTTCGAGAACATCCCGGCGATCGTGGCGGCCGTGGCCTCGCTGCGGGCGGTACGGGCGGAGGCGGCCGAGGAGGCGGTACGGCTGCGGGAGCTGACGGAGCGGATCCGGGCGCGGGTGCCGGGGCTGGTGCCGGACGTGGAGGTGGTGGGCGATCCGGAGCGGCGGCTGCCGGGGATCGTCACGTTCTCGTGTCTGTACGTCGACGGGGAGACCCTGCTGCACGAGCTGGACCGCGCCGGTTTCTCGGTGTCGTCGGGATCGTCGTGCACCAGCAGCACCCTGACGCCCAGCCATGTGCTGAAGGCGATGGGGGTGCTGAGCGAGGGCAATGTGCGGGTGTCGCTGCCGCCGGGCACCCCCGAGGCGGATGTGGAGCGGTTCCTGGAGGTGCTGCCGGGGGCGGTGGCCGGGGTGCGCGAGAAGCTGGGCGCGCCGGCTGCCGGGACCTCCGGCGGTGCGGGCGACGACGTGGTGGTCGTGGACGCGCTCGGGAAGCGGTGCCCGATCCCGGTGATCGAGCTGGCGAAGGTCTTCGGGGACGTACCCGTGGGCGGCACGGTGCGTGTGCTGTCCGACGACGAGGCGGCGCGGCTGGACATCCCGGCGTGGTGCGAGATGCGCGGGCAGGAGTACGTCGGTGAGGAACCGGCGGACCGGGGCACTGCGTATGTGGTCCGCCGGGTGTCCTGACCGGGCCGGTCCAGGACTGTCCCGGCCGGCCCCCAGGGCCTGTCGTCCCTCAGACGAGGTGGACCTGCACCTCACCGGCGGCGTCGTGGCCGTACGCCTTGGTGAAGCGGTCCATGAAGTGGTTGCGGCGCAGCTGGTACTCCTGGGTGCCGACCGTCTCGATGACGAGGGTGGCGAGCATGCAGCCGACCTGCGCGGCGCGCTCCATGGTGACGCCCCAGGTCAGGCCGGAGAGGAACCCGGCGCGGAAGGCGTCGCCGACGCCGGTCGGGTCGGCCTTGCGGTCCTCCTCGGGGGTGCCGACCTCGATCGGGCCCTCACCGGCCCGCTCGATACGGACACCGCGGGAGCCGAGGGTGGTGACGCGGTGGCCGACCTTGGAGAGGATCTCCTCGTCGGTCCAGCCGGTCTTGGCCTCGATGAGGCCCTTCTCGTACTCGTTGGAGAAGAGGTACGCCGCGCCGTCCAGCAGTATCCGGATCTCGTCGCCATCCATCCGGGCGATCTGCTGGGAGAAGTCGGCGGCGAAGGGGATCCCGCGGGAGCGGCACTCCTCGGTGTGGCGGAGCATGCCCTCCGGGTCGTCGGCGCCGATGAGGACCAGGTCCAGGCCGCCGACGCGGTCGGCGACGGTCTTCAGCTCGATGAGGCGGGCCTCGCTCATCGCACCGGTGTAGAAGGAGCCGATCTGGTTGTGGTCGGCGTCCGTGGTGCACACGAAGCGGGCGGTGTGCAGCGTCTCGGAGATGCGGACCGATTCGGTGTCGACACCGTGCCGTTCCAGCCAGGCGCGGTAGTCGTCGAAGTCGAAACCGGCGGCACCCACCAGGATCGGCCGGGAGCCGAGCTGGCCCATACCGAAGGCGATGTTCGCGCCGACGCCTCCCCTCCGCACGTCGAGATTGTCGACCAGGAACGAGAGCGAGACCGTGTGCAGCTGGTCCGCGACGAACTGGTCGGCGAAACGGCCGGGGAAGGTCATGAGGTGGTCGGTGGCGATGGAGCCGGTGACTGCGATGCGCACGGCGGGGACTCTCCTGAAGGGAGGGGTATTGACGGTTCACGCTACCGGTTGGCGGGCCGCCTCAGAAGCGACTGAAACTACCCGATAGTAGATCTTTCTTCGCGTGCTTCGGCATGCATACGGTGCCGCTATGACGAACCTAAAGGTCTACCCGCCCGCTCCGGCAGACGTCGAGGCCGACCTCGCCTCGTTGCTCGGAGACTGCGCCCGGATGGCCCCGCACTGGGCGGTACCCGCCCACCCCGACTCCGTCCCGGTCCCGCCGTCCCTGATCCACGGGGTGTCGGTCCCGGCGGCATCGGCACGGTTGCTGGACGCTATGTCGGACTACGGGGACTAGGCCTGTCCGGCGGATCAAGTCGGACGGTGCGGGTGCGTCGTGGTTGATCGCGCAGTTCCCCGCGCCCCTAGGGTGCTGGACCTTACGGGGTTTGCAGATCTCCGGTGTTGATCCGCCGGACAGGCCGCAGGGGAACCGTGCGCTCCCCCGCCGCGTCCCATCGCTGTCCCCCGCACAGGGGATGCGGACTACGACCCGCCGACCGCCGCGAGCGGACCGGGACGGGCCGGGTCAGGGACAGCAGGGCGCAGCCGAAGGAGCGATGCGGTGACCACCGACGACCGACCCGACCAGCCCCCCGAGGCCCACCCCTCCGATCCGGGCCCCGGGCCATCGGCATCGACATCGGACCCGGCAGGCCACGCTTCCGAGCCGCCGACGGGCAGCGGGTCCGACGATGTCGTCGATGTCGGGGGTGGCAGCGGTGACGGGGAAAGTGGCCAAGAAGGCGGCGGGGGCGAGGGTCGGCGGCGGAGGTCGCGGGTGCTTGTCGCCTCCGTTGTCGCCGCTGTGCTTGTCGTCGGAGGCGGGGCCTATCTCGGTGCTTCTGCCCTGGGCGGGGGTGGCGGTGGCGGTGGCGGAGGTGCGGGGGCCGGGGCTTCCGGGACTCCCGGGGTGCTTGCGCTCGACGGGTATTCCGAAGTCGGTGCCGCTGGGATCGCGCCGGGTGAGCCCAATCCCTACGGGACCGTCTACCGCGCCTCCGGCACGCTCCCCGAAGGTCCCCGGACCGCGCCCGTGTACTGGGCCGAGGGCCAGGTCACCCGGGGTGAGGTGGCGCGGCTCGCGAAGGCGCTCGGGGTCGACGCGACGCCGGTGGCCCAGGGGCAGGAGTGGCAGGTGGGGCCCGGCAAGGACGGGACCGGGCCGAGTCTCCAGGTCAGCATGGTGGCACCCGGCGCCTGGACCTTCAACCGGTACGCCCCCGGCACGGGCGACTCCGCCACCCCCACCGTCGACCCGGTGAGCAAGTCGGTCGCCGAGCGGGCCGCCGCCCCCGTGCTCAAGGCGCTGGGGCAGGACGACGCCAAGATCGACGCGAGCCAGATCATGGGCGCCCAGCGGGTCGTGAACGCCGATCCGGTGGTCGGCGGACTGGCCACCTCCGGCTGGACCATCGGGATCACCGTCAGTGCCCAGGGCGAGGTGGTCGGCGGCAGCGGTGAGCTGAAGGCTCCGGTGCGGGGTGAGTCGTATCCCGTGCTGAGCGCGGCCAAGACCCTGGACCTCATGAACGCCGCGCCCAGGAGCGCCCACCGTATGGGCATCGGCGGCTGCGCCAGCCCCGTACCGCTGAAGGACCGGCTCGAAACGCCCTGCGGGACCGGTGGGACCGCCGACACGGGCACCGGGAACACCGTGGTCGTCGAGGACGCCGTGTTCGGGCTCGCGCCGCACGCCTCCGGCGGGCGTCAGGTGCTGGTGCCGTCCTGGCTGTTCGAGGTGCGGCAGCCGGGCGCCCAGGACACCTCCACGGTGGCCCATCCGGCCGTCGACCCCAGGTATCTGGCCTCGTCCACCGCTTCCAGCAGCCCCAGCCCCCGGCCGAGCCGGCCGACCGGCAGCCCGACCACCCGGGACATCGCCGTCGACGGCTACTGGGCCGACGGCAAGAAGCTGACAGTGTCCTTCACCGGCGGGGTCTGCTCCGATTACAAAGCCACGGCATCTGAGGACTCCGGACAGGTGAAGGTCACCGTCACCGAGACCCCGAAGCCCGGCACTACGGTCTGCATCCTGATCGCCAAGTTCTACCAGCAGACCGTCCAACTGGACCGTCCCCTCGGCGACCGCAAGGTGGTCGACTCCGACGGCAAGGCAATCCCACTGACCAAGCCGGGAGCCCGGATCCCTGCCCCCTCGTCCTCACTCGCACGCTGACGAGCACGACGCAGGACAACCAGAGAGGCGGCGGCCCATCGACAGGGCTCGCCGCCTCATCCGCGGGTATGACGGGGCGTCCAGTGCGGTGGATCAACGCCGCACATCCGCAAACCCCGTAGGGTCCAACCCCCTAGGGGCGCGGGGCGCATCGATCTGCGGCTCCGCCGCGTGGGCGCGATCAACCACGACGCTCCCGCACCGCCCCCGCTCACCCGGCTCGACGCACCGTTTCTCCGAGCTGATCCGCCGGACAGGCAACCCTCAGCTGAAGGAGTCCCCGCACGCGCAGGACCCCGTCGCGTTCGGGTTGTCGATCGTGAAGCCCTGCTTCTCGATGGTGTCGACGAAGTCGACGGTGGCGCCGCCCAGGTACGGCGCGCTCATCCGGTCGGTGACGACCTTGACCCCGTCGAAGTCCTTCACCACATCGCCGTCGAGGGAGCGCTCGTCGAAGAAGAGCTGGTAGCGCAGGCCGGAGCAGCCGCCGGGCTGGACAGCGACGCGGAGCGCCAGGTCGTCTCGGCCTTCCTGGTCGAGCAGTGCCTTGACCTTGGACGCCGCGGCGTCGGTCAGAACGATGCCGTCGGTGACGGTGCTGGTCTCGTCCGATACGGACATCTACATCTCTCCCGGTTTGTACGGAGACTGCTTGCCGACGAGTGCAACCGGCGTGTTCCCGGATTCATTCCGGGACCGCGGATTCCAGACCGTGGATTCCAGGCCCGGGGTTCCGGGCCCGCAGATCACTCCGGGCCGAGCACTTGTGTTGTGTCCCTACCCCCTCATGCTCGCACACGCCCGCCGCAGCGGTCACTGGCCCCCGGTCGGGTGTCCGGTCAGGACTTCCGTCAGGACTTCCGTCAGGACTCCGGTCAGGACTCCGGCGGGTCTCCGGTCGGCCCCGGGATTCACGTCACATAGACGTTATGGCCGTCGTCAATATGACGTGAAGCAGTTATGATAGATAGCGTCATTTCGACGAAAAGGCGCGTACGCCTGACCCCGCCGGCCCAGTGTCGGACTGGCGGATCGGAGAAACCGCAGAACAGAAAGGGTGCGTGTCGTGACCACCGCCCAGACCCAGGAGCTCGACGTCCAGCCGACGCCCCTCGCCCTGCTCCTCCTCGGCCGCGAGGCCGACCCGAAGAGCGAGCGCGGCGTCGAGTGTCCCGGCGAACTGCCCGCGCCGTCCGACCCGGACCTGGTGGAGCGCGCCCGCGCCGCCAAGGAGAGGCTCGGGAACAAGGTCTTCGTGCTCGGCCACCACTACCAGCGCGACGAGGTCATCCAGTTCGCGGACGTCACCGGCGACTCCTTCAAGCTCGCCCGTGACGCGGCGGCTCGCCCGGACGCCGAGTACATCGTCTTCTGCGGTGTGCACTTCATGGCCGAGTCCGCGGACATCCTCACCGGCGACGACCAGAAGGTCGTCCTGCCGGACCTGGCCGCGGGCTGCTCGATGGCCGACATGGCCACCGCCGAGCAGGTCGCCGAATGCTGGGACGTGCTCACCGAGGCCGGCATAGCCGAGCAGGTCGTGCCCGTGTCGTACATGAACTCGTCCGCGGACATCAAGTCGTTCACGGGCCGGCACGGTGGCACGATCTGCACCTCCTCCAACGCCCGCCGCGCCCTTGAGTGGGCGTTCCAGCAGGGCGAGAAGGTGCTGTTCCTGCCCGATCAGCACCTCGGCCGCAACACCGCCGTCCGGGACATGGGTATGTCTCTGGAGGACTGCGTCGTCTACAACCCGCACAAGCCGAACGGCGGCCTGACCGCCGACCAGCTGCGGGACGCGAAGATGATCCTGTGGCGCGGCCACTGCTCGGTGCACGGCCGCTTCACCCTGGACTCGGTCAAGGACGTGCGCGAACGCGTCCCCGGCATCAACGTCCTGGTCCACCCGGAGTGCACGCACGAGGTCGTCATGGCGGCGGACCACGTCGGCTCGACCGAGCACATCATCAAGACCCTGGAGGCCGCCCCGGCCGGCTCCAAGTGGGCGATCGGCACGGAGCTGAACCTGGTCCGCCGCCTGGCGAACCGTTTCGCTCCCGAGGGCAAGGAGATCGTGTTCCTCGACCGCACGGTCTGCTACTGCTCCACGATGAACCGCATCGACCTCCCCCATCTGGTCTGGGCTCTGGAGTCGCTGGCGGACGGCAAGGTCGTCAACCGCATTCAGGTCGACGAGGAGACCGAGCACTACGCGAAGCTGGCGCTGGAGCGGATGCTCGCGCTGCCGTAGGGCACGCGTAGGGCACGCGCAGGGCGCGGCTTCCCTGATATCGCCGTACGGCCGGAGGCCCGGTACACGCTCGTCGCGTGTACCGGGCCTCCTCGGCGTCGGCAGGGCGGTCGCTCACACCCCGGCGGGCGCCCGCGGCTCATCCGCCTCCGGCTTCGTCTCCGTCTCCGTCTCCGACGAGGGTTCTGACGACGATTCCGAGGACGGTTCTGACGACGACTCCGCTTCCGATTCCGCCTTGGCCTGCCGTTTCGCCGCCCGCTTCGCCGCCCGGCGCTCCGTGCGGAGTTCGAGCATCGCGTAGAGCGTGGGGACGAGGAGCAGGGTCAGCAGGGTGGAGGTGACGAGGCCGCCGATCACGACCACGGCCAGCGGTTGGGCGATGAAGCCGCCCTCGCCGGTGACGCCGAGGGCCATCGGGAGGAGGGCGAAGATCGTCGCCAGGGCCGTCATCAGGATCGGGCGGAGCCGGTGGCGGCCGCCCTCCAGCACGGCTTCGACGACGCCGTAGCCCTGGCTTCGGTACTGGTTGATCAGGTCGATCAGCACGATCGCGTTCGTCACCACGATGCCGATCAGCATCAGCATGCCGATCATCGCGGGCACGCCCAGCGGGGTGCCGGTCGCGATCAGCAGGCCGAGCGCGCCGGTCGCCGCGAACGGGATGGAGACCAGCAGGATCAGCGGCTGGGCCAGCGAGCGGAACGTCGCGACCAGCAGCATGAAGACGATCGCGATCGCCGCGAGCATCGCCAGGCCCAGGTTCTTGAACGCGTCGTCCTGGTCGGAGGTGACGCCGCCGATCTGGGCCGTGGCACCCGCGGGGAGCTTCAGGGCCTTGATCTTCGACTGGAGCTTGGTGCTCACCGCGCCCGTGTTGTCCGCGGTCGGCTTGGCCGTAACGGTGGCGGCGCGCCGGCCGTCGATACGGGTCATGGACACCGGTCCGTCGACGAGCTTCACCGTGGCGATGTCACCGAGCTTCACCGGGCCGAGCGGCAGGTTCTTCAGCTGCTGCAGGGTGGTCGCGGGCTTGGCCGAGCGGATGACGACGTCGCGCTCGGTGTCGTCCAGGACCACCTGGGCGGCCGTGGTGCCCTTCACGGACTGGGCCACCGCCGCGCCCAGCGTCTGGTCGCTGAAGCCCGCGGCCGCCGCCTTGGAGTTGGCCCGTACGGAGATCCGCGGCACGCTCTGCGCGAGGTCGCTGGTGACGTCGGTGACGTCGTCCAGGCTTGCGACGGTCTTCCTGACCTGCTCCGACGCCGTGCGCAGCGTCTCCGCGTCGGCCGCCTTTACGACCACGCTCAGATCCTGGTTTCCGAAGCCGGCGCCCGCCGACACGGTGGTCGTGCCGATGCCCTTCAGGTCGCGCAGACCGTCTGTGATGTGCTTCTCGACCGCGTCGTAGGACGCCGCGTCGTCCAGCATGACCTGGTACGACGCCTGGTTGGAGCTGGTGGCGCCGCCGAACGCCGCCATGAAGCCGGACGAGCCGATGGTGACCTGGTAGTCCTTGACGCCGTCGATGCCGGAGAGCAGCTTCTCCACCTTGCGCGCCTGCGCGTCCGTGGCGGCCAGGCTGGTGCCCGGCGTCAGCTCCTGCTTGACGGTGAGGACCTCCTGGTCCCCCTGGTCGAAGAAGTTGGTCTTCAGCAGCGGCGCCATGCCGAAGGTGCCGAACAGCACCACCACGGCGATCGCCACGCTGGTGAGACGGCGCCGGGTCGCGAACCGCAGGACCGGGACGTAGATCCGCTGGAGACGGCTGTTCGCCTCCTTCTCCTCCGCCTGCCTGCGGGCCTCCTCGGCGTCCTCGGGGGTGCCCTTCGGGGCGCGCAGGAACCAGTACGACAGCACCGGCACGACCGTCAGCGAGACGACCAGCGACGCCAGCAGCGCCGCCGTGACGGTGAGGCTGAACGAGCCGAACAGCGCGCCCACCATGCCGCCGACCAGGCCGATCGGCAGGAACACGGCGACCGTGGTGAGGGTCGAGGAGGTGACCGCACCCGCCACCTCGCGCACCGCGGCGAGGATGGCCTCCTGGCGCTCCTCGCCGTAGCCGAGGTGACGCTTGATGTTCTCCAGGACGACGATCGAGTCGTCGACCACCCGGCCGATGGCAATGGTCAGCGCGCCCAGCGTCAGCATGTTCAGCGACAGATCACGCGTCCACAGCACGATCAGGGCCAGCACGACCGACAGCGGGATCGACACCGCCGTCACCAGCGTCGAACGGACCGACGCCAGGAACACCAGGATGACGACGATCGCGAAGAGCAGACCGAGGCCGCCCTCGATGGTGAGGCCCTTGATGGACTTCGAGACGGCCGGACCCTGGTCGCTGACGACCGTGATGGCGGAGCCGGAGCCGAGGTCCTTGCGGAGCGAGGGCAGCTTGTCCTTGACCGCGTCCGAGATGGCGACCGCGCTGCCGTCATGGTCCATGGTCACGCTGACGGCGAGGCTGGGCTTTCCATCGGTGCGGGTGATGGAGCTGGCGGCGGCCTCCTCCTGCTTCACCGTGGCGACGTCACCGAGCGGCACCGGCTTTCCGGCGCCCTCACCGGTGACCATCAGGTCCTGGATCTGGCGTACGGAGGTGTAGCCGCTGCCGACCTGGACCGTGCGGTTCTTGCCGTCCTCGTCGAAGGAACCGGCCGGGACGGTGACCCCGCCGGTCTGGAGCGCCTGGGCGAGCGCGGCCGTGGTGAGACCGGCGCGGGCCAGCTTCGCCTGGTCGGGGGTGACGGTGACCTGGAGGTCCCGTACGCCGTCGACGGTGACCCGGCCGACGCCGTCGATGTTCTTCAGCACCGGCACGACGCTCTTGTCGAGCTGGTCGGCGAGGGCCTGCTGGTCCTTGCCGGAGGTGACGGCGAGGACGACGGTCGGCATGTCGTCGGTGGAACCGGCGACGACCTGCGGGTCCACCGAGTCCGGCAGTTGGGCACGGGCCCGGTTGACGGCCAGCTGGACATCGGCGACCAGGCGCTTGGTGTCGTTGCCGTAGTCGAAGGACGCCATGATCACGGCGCTGCCCTCGCTGGCCTTCGAGGTGACACCGGTGATGCCGTCGACGGCCTCGACGGTGTTCTCGATCGGCTCCACGACCTGCTTCTCCACGACATCGGGCGATGCGCCGGGGAAGGGCACGACGACCGACACCATGGGCAGTTCGATGGTGGGCAGCAGCTGCTGCTTGAGCTGGGGGATGGCGATCGTGCCGAAGACGAGGGCGATGAGGGATATCAGGCCTATGAGGGCACGCTGAGCGAGGCTGAATCGGGACAGCCGGGACATGGAGCGGGAGTCTCTCTTCTGTGGGCGGCTTGGGCGGGTGGCGGCTTGGGCGGGTCTGTGGGCGGCTTGGGCGGGTCGAACGGTGGTGAGTGGGTGCGGGTCGAGCGTGGGTGCGGGTCGAGCGGTGGTGAGTGGGTGCGGGTCGAGCGTGGGTGCGGGTCGAGCGGTGGTGAGTGGGTGCGGGTCGAGCGTGGGTGCGGGTCGAGCGGTGGTGAGTGGGTGCGGGTCGAGCGTGGGTGCGGGTCGAGCGGTGGTGCGTGGGTGCGGGTCGGGAGCGGGTGGGCGCGCGAAATGGCCCCCTACACCTTGGTCCATGGCTCGGCCCGTTCCGTAAGACCCAGGTCCATTTCCCGGTGCGGGGGCTACTCCCGTCGCAGTAGGCGGGGGTGGAGGTCAGTCCACCCGCGGACGTACCAGTCCGGACTCGTACGCGATCACCACGAGCTGGGCCCGGTCCCGGGCGCCCAGCTTGGCCATCGCCCGGTTGACGTGGGTCTTCACCGTGAGCGGGCTGACCTCCAGGCGTTCGGCGATCTCGTCGTTGGAGTGGCCCCCGGCAACCAGGACCAGCACCTCGCGCTCCCGAACGGTGAGCGCGTCCAGCCGCTCGGCACCAGCCGGGCCCGTCCCGTCGTCGGCCCGGTTGCCACCCTGTGCCAGGAAGCGGGCGATCAGCCCCTTCGTCGCCGCCGGGGACAGCAGGGCCTCGCCGCCGGCCGCGACCCGGATGGCGTTCAGCAGCTCCTCCGGCTCGCTGCCCTTGCCGAGGAAGCCGGACGCCCCAGCACGCAGCGACTGGACCACGTAGTCGTCGACCTCGAACGTCGTCAGGATCACCACACGGACCTTCGCCAGGGACGGATCGGCGCTGATCAGCCGGGTGGCCGCCAAGCCGTCCGTGCCCGGCATACGGATGTCCATCAGGACCACGTCCGGCTGCCGCTCCTTGGCCAGCCGCACCGCCTCCGCGCCGTCGGCCGCCTCACCGACCACCGTCATGTCGGGTTCGGAGTCCACGAGCACACGGAACGCGCTGCGCAGCAGGGCCTGATCGTCGGCGAGCAGGACGCGGATCGTCATTCGGGGTCCTCGGGAGGGCGGCGGGTGCGGGTGGGCATGGGTGCGGAGGTGGGCGGGTGCATCATGCCGGGCGCTCGGCGGTGCGGGTGCGGGTCTTCAGCGGGAGGATCGCATGGACGCGGAAGCCGCCGCCGTAGCGGGGGCCCGTCGTGAGGGTGCCGGCCAGCCCCGTGACGCGTTCGCGCATCCCGAGCAGTCCGTGCCCGCCGCCCGTGACGGGAAGCTGCTCGTCGCCGGGGCGGCCGTCGTCCAGCACCGTGATCTCCAGGTTCGGGCCCACCCGTACGACGCTGACCTCCGCCCTCGCCTCCGTTCCCGCGTGCTTCTGGGCGTTGGTGAGGGCCTCCTGGATCACCCGGAACGCCGCCAGGTCCACGGCGGCGGGCAGCGTGGTGCCGAGATACGAGCGGGCCACCTCCACCTGGAGCCCGGCGTTGCGGAACGTACCGACCAGCTCCTCCAGGCGGTCCAGACCGGGGGCCGGTTCCGTGGGCGCCTCCGGGTCACCGGACTGGCGCAGCAGACCGACCGTCGCACGCAGCTCGTTCAGCGCGGAGCGGCTCGCCTCCCGGACGTGGGCAAGGGCCTCCTTGGCCTGGTCGGGCCGCTTGTCCATCACATGTGCCGCCACCCCGGCCTGCACATTGACCAACGCGATGTGGTGCGCCACCACATCGTGCAGTTCACGGGCGATCCGCAGCCGCTCCTCGGCGACCCTCCGCCGGGCCTCCTCCTCCCGGGTCCGCTCCGCCCGCTCCGCACGCTCCCGGATCGCCCGCACCATCGCCTTCCGGCTGCGCACCGCGTCCCCCGCCGTCGCGCCGATACCCGTCCACGCGAAGATCGCCAGATTCTCCTGGGCGTACCACGGCAGCGGGCCCGCCAGCATCGCCGCACCCGTCAGCACCGCGACCGTCAGCAGGCCGACACGCAGGGTCGTCGTGCGGTCGGTGCTCACCGCCACCGTGAACAGCGCGACCACCGCCGACATCGCCACCGGCGCGCGCGGGTCTCCGGTGACGCTCTCGATCAGCGACACCGTGCCCGTCACCGCCAGCACCGCCAGCGGGGCACGGCGGCGCAGCACCAGGGCTGCGGCGCCGATCACGATCAGCAGCAGGCTCAGCGGGTCCGGGGTGCGGATGCCCCACGCCACGCTCTTGTCGCCGTGCGGGTCGATCATGGCGCTGACGGCCATGCACAGCAGGACGGCGGCGGCGAGGGCGGCGTCCAGGGCCAGCGGGTGTGCGTTGAGCTTGCAGCGGGCTCGATCCAGTGCGGTCACTTTGTTCTTTGGCTTTCCCGCCCGGGCTGGGGGCTGTGCCCCCAGACCCCCCTAATCGGCCTTCGGCCTCGTCCTCAAGCGCCGGACGGGCTTGATTTTGTCCGCCCATACCGGAGCGCGAAGCGTGTCTGCGTCACCCGCTGGGCGAGCGGTTGTCTGCCGCCATCAGGCGAGCAGTTGTCTGGCGCCGCTGGGCGAGCCGTTGTCTGGCGCACCGAAGGACAGCAGATATCGGACTCAGCCCGGGATCAGTCCATCGTCGCTCAGGAGTTCCCGGACCTCCTCCAGCGTGGCGTCCGGGGACGGGAGGATGAGGTCCGAGGGTTGGAGGGTGTCGGGCGGGAGGGGAGTGCCCAGGTCGTGGACCTTGGTCAGCAGGGCCTGGAGGGTGCGGCGGAAGGCGGGGCCGTCGCCGTTCTCCATTTCGGCCAGGAGTTCGTCGTCCAGCTTGTTCAGCTCGGTGAGGTGGCTCCCGGCCAGCATCACCTGGCCCTCCCCCATGATCCGTACGACCATGTCCCCCATGTCGCCCGTGTCGCCCATATCGGTCTCCTCGGCGTGACCCGGCTGCGGTTGACGGAGTGCGGCTACCGCTTGTCGAAGCGCGGGGTGTCCTGCGGCTGCTGCTGGGACTGGCCCTGGCCCTGGCCGCCCTCGATGGCCTGCGGGGTCGAGGTGCCGCCGGCCAGCTCGGCCTTCATGCGCTGGAGTTCCAGTTCCACATCCGTGCCACCGGAGATCCGGTCGAGCTCGGCGGCGATGTCGTCCTTGTGCATACCGCTCTGGTCGTCGAGGGCGCCGGAGGCGAGGAGTTCGTCGATCGCGCCAGCGCGGGCCTGGAGCTGGGCGGTCTTGTCCTCGGCACGCTGGATGGCCAGGCCGACGTCGCCCATCTCCTCCGAGATACCGGAGAACGCCTCGCCGATCCGGGTCTGCGCCTGGGCCGCCGTGTACGTGGCCTTGATGGTCTCCTTCTTGGTGCGGAAGGCGTCCACCTTGGCCTGGAGGCGCTGCGCGGCGAGGGTGAGCTTCTCCTCCTCGCCCTGGAGCGTGGCGTGCTGGGTCTCCAGGTCCGTCACCTGCTGCTGGAGGGCGGCCTTGCGGGACAGGGCCTCGCGGGCCAGGTCCTCGCGGCCCAGCGCCAGCGCCTTGCGGCCCTGGTCCTCCAGTTTGGTGGACTGCTGCTGGAGCTGGTTGAGCTGGAGTTCCAGGCGCTTGCGCGACGTCGCCACGTCTGCGACTCCCCGGCGCACCTTCTGGAGCAGCTCCAGCTGCTTCTGGTACGAGTAGTCGAGGGTTTCGCGCGGGTCCTCGGCCCGGTCAAGGGCCTTGTTCGCCTTCGCGCGGAAGATCATCCCCATACGCTTCATGACACCGCTCATGGGCTTCGCGCGCCCCCTTCTGACGGACTCCGGGTCAAGCCACTGCGACAGAACCCACAGTACGGGCCCTGCAACCATTACCGCACTGTTCGGGGACCGATGCGCTCATCCCCAAGGACGACTGTGCACGGTCGCGCTCCGGCGTGAGGAGTAGGTGTTCCCCGGGGTGCACGCCGAGCGGGCCGTCCGCGACGTCCCCTCTGTCCCCACTACAGACGAATGGTGTTGCCGGATCGTTCCCCAGGGGGCTGGGGTCCACACCCCGCCACCCCGTACCCTTGGGTTTTGTGTTCCGTAGCCGTGCCAAGGACGAGAAGGCCCCCGCCGACAAGGCCCCGGTGAACTTCTCCAAGCAGATCCGCGACCCGCAGGCCCCCAAGGGCCGGCCCACTCCCAAGCGTAGTGAGGCCCAGTCCCAGCGCCGCAGCGTCGCCAATACGCCGATGACGCGCAAGGAGGCGTCCAAGCGGCAGCGCGACGACCGCCGAACGCAGATGGAGCGGCAACGCCAGGCGCTGGCGGGCGGTGACGAGCGTTATCTGCCGGTCCGCGACAAGGGCCCGGTCCGCAAGTACGCCCGCAACTTCGTCGACTCGCGCTACAACGTCGCCGAGTTCTTCCTCCCCATGGCCGTGATCATCCTGGTCATGACCCTGGTGCGGACGACCGCGATCCAGCAGATCGCCCTGCTGCTGTGGCTCGTGGTGATCGTCCTCATCGTGCTGGACTCGTTCTTCATGGGCTTCCGGCTGCGCAAGCAGCTCACCGAGCGCTACCCCGACCAGAACCGCCGGGGCGCCGTCGCCTACGCGCTGATGCGCTCGCTCCAGGTGCGCAGGCTCCGGCTGCCCAAGCCGCAGCTCAAGCGCGGGGAGAAGTTCTGACCGCTTCCGGTTTCTCCGGAGACGCGGCGGACGCCTGGCTGGACAGGCTCGGTGCGCTGCGCGATGCCGTGCGCCAGGAACTGGTGGCGCGGCAGCTCGACGAGCAGATAGCCGGGCGGTTCCCGGTCGGGCAGCGGCTGCGGGTGCTCGACGTCGGGATGGGCCAGGGCACGCAGGCGCTGCGGCTGGCCCGCGCCGGTCACCAGGTGACGGGTATCGAGCGGGACCAGACCATGCTGGCCGCGGCCCGGCAGGCGCTGTCCGCCGAACCGCCGGGCATCCGGGAGCGCATGCGGATCGTCGAGAGCGACGGCATGGACACCGGGGTGCACTTCCTGCCGGGCGGCTTCGACGTGGTGCTGTGCCACGGTGTGCTGATGTACGTCGAGGAGCCCGATCCCCTGCTGGCCGGGCTGGCCCGGATGCTCGCCCCGGGCGGACTGCTCTCCCTGCTCGTGCGCAACGGCGACGCCCTCGCCATGCGCCCGGGCCTCTACGGCGACTGGGCCGGGGCCCTCGCCGCCTTCGACACCACCGAATACCGCAACCGCCTCGGACTCGACGTCCGCGCGGACCGGCTGGCCGCCCTCACCGCCACCCTCGCCGGCATCGCCGCCCCGCTGGCCGCCTGGTACGGGGTGCGGGTCTTCACGGACACGGCACCGGACGACGCCCGGCTCCCGGCGGACATCGAGACACTGCTCGCGGTGGAGGAGCGCGCCGGGCGCACGGACCCGTACCGCCGGGTCGCGGCACTGCTGCATCTGTGCGGCGTGCGCGGCTGAGCACCGCTCGGTCGACACACGACTCGGCTGACACGCGACTCCGGGGACAACGCCGGATGCGCGGTGGGCGGGCGAAGGGGCGACCGGCTGGCGGCCGCCCGCTTCGGATCCGAGCACGCTAGGTGACGGCAGCGGTGGTTGACCCGCTGACTACGACGCCTCGACCCGCTACGACACCTGGTCCGCGTGCAGGCTCATCGGGCCGTAGATCTCCGTGGCCTCCTCGAAGAGCCGCACCTGGTCCGCGCCGCCCTCCACCAGGGACTTCCAGTTCTCCCCGATCCAGGACTCGGCGTCCCCCTGAGTGGTGAACTCCTCGGGCAGCACCGCCGGCTCCACCGCCGTCCCGTCGGCCTTCTCGAACCGCCACGTCCACGCCACCATGTACGCCTCCCTGGGGTGACCACACTGCACAGCGGAAGCCGGCTCATGACCGGCTCCTGACCAGAGCCTATGCGCTGCACCGGGTCCGCCGTGAGAGGCCGGGGACTGCCGGGCGGATCTTGGCGGAGAAGACGGGGTCCGGCGGGTTCTCCGGCCCACGGTCGGCCCGCGGTCGGCCCGCGGTCGGCCCACGGGCGCGCAGGAGGTGCCGGGGCACGGGAAAATCGGTCCGTGGACCTCACTCTGCTCGGTACCGGCGCCCCCGAGGGGCTGCCCCGCCCCGACTGCCCCTGCGCCGCCTGCGCCACCGCGACCGGCCCGGACGCCCGCGCGGCGACCGCGCTGCTGGTGGACGGGGTGCTGCTGTTCGACCTCACACCGGGCGCGGCGTTCGCCGCCGCCCGCGCCGGGCGTTCGCTGGGCACCGTACGGCAGGTGCTGCTGACCCATCCGCACGGCGGCCCCGCCCTGGAGGTGCCCGCGGGTCTCCCGCAACCCGGACGGGTACCGGACGGACAGGAGTTGACGCTGCTGACGGGACATCGGGTGCGGGCGCTGGCGACGGACGCGCCCGGCACCGGGTACGCGGTGACCGGCCCGGACGGCCTGCGGCTGCTGTATCTGCCGCCGGGGACCGCGCCGGCCGGTCTGGAGGAGGGCGACGGCACGTCGTACAACATGGTCCTCCTCGACGTCGTGGGACGGCCGGACGCGCTGGCCAGGCTGCGCGCCGTGGGCGCCGTGGGTCCGACGACCGATGTCGTCGCCGTGCACCTGGACCACGATGTGCCGCCGGGCGGCGAACTGCGGCGGCAACTCGCGGCGGCCGGGGCACGGGCGGTGCCGGACGGGACGACGCTGACGGTGGGCGCGTACGAGGACGTGCCCGACGTGCCGCGCCGCACCCTGGTGCTCGGCGGCGCCCGCTCGGGCAAGTCGGTGGAGGCGGAACGGCGGCTGGAGTCCTTCCCGGACGTCCACTACATCGCCACCGGCGGCACCCGGGGCGGCGACGCCGAGTGGGCGGCCCGGGTGTCGGCGCACCGGGAGCGGCGGCCGGGTTCCTGGCAGACCGAGGAGACCTGCGACCTCGTACCGCTGCTCGCGGCGCAGGGACCGCCGCTGCTGATCGACTGTCTGTCGCTGTGGCTGACGGACGCCATGGACTCCGTCGGGGCGTGGGACGACGCGGTGTGGGCGGACGGCGGGGAGCGTGCGCTGCGCGAGCGCGTCCGGGAGCTGACGCAGGCGGTCCGGGCGACCCGCCGCACGGTCGTCGCCGTGTCCAACGAGGTCGGCTCGGGCATCGTCCCCGCCACCGCTTCCGGCCGCCGCTACCGTGACGAACTGGGCCGTCTGAACGCGGCGTTCGCGTCCGAGTGCGAGCAGGTGGTGCTGGTGGTGGCGGGGCAGGCGCTGGTCCTGCGGGGCTGAGGGCCGACCGGATCCGCGCTGTCGCTACTCTCGCGCTGCCGAAGTGCCGCCTTCCGTCCGGCCGTTGCGGGCGATGACGCGGTAGGTGTTGGCGAAGCGGGTGCGGCGCAGCAGGGGGGCCAGGGTGTGGTCCAGGACCGCCGCCGCCGTGACCAGGGGGGTGGCCACGCGTCGCAGGCGGGCGGGGAGGTGGTGGGCGGCCAGGAGGGACAGGGCGGCCGAGAGGTCGTGCGGGATGTGGGCCGTACGGCTGTCGGTCGCCACGATCACGCAGCCCCGCGACTCCAGTTCGGCCCGCAGGTTGTCCAGGGGCAGGAGGTGCAGCCGCCCCGTCCGGCCGTACGGAAGCCACCACTTGCCGAGCAGCGCGCCGAACGCGCAGTCCGGGTCGGGGACTTCGACGACGAGGTGGCCGCCGGGGCGTAGCACCGACAGGGCGGCGCGGAGTTCCTCGCGCGGGTCGGGGGTGCGGTCCAGGTGGTCGAACATGCTGACCACGTCGTAGCGGGCGCGCAGCCGTTCCTCGATCCGCGGGTCCGTCAGGCGGCCGACATGGGCCTCCTCGATGCGTCCGGCCGCCCGGGCGCGCGTCACGCGCGGGGTGGGGTCGAGGCCGTCGAAGGCGGTGTACGGGAAGACCTCGCGCGCCGCCTCCGGGAAGCGGGCATGGCCGGTGCCGACGTCCAGCCAGCTCTCCGGTTCGGGGAAGGGCAGCAGCGCGCGGGCGGCGGCGAGATGACGGCGACGGCGCACCGCGGGGAAGCGCCAGGCCGGAGGGTCGGGGAGGGCGGCCTCCTCCGCCGACGGTCCCGGGTCGCGGAACACGTGGGCGCAGTCCTGGCATTCGCCGACCCCGCCCGCGGTGACGGCGGACGTCGTACGGCCACCCCGTGCCGTACGGGGAGCCGTGCGCCGTCTGGTGCGCAGGCGGTCGGAGCCGCACCAGGGGCAGTCGGCGCGGCGTGGCGCGGGCAAGCCGTCGGCTGCGGGCGGCGTGGGCGGCATGGGCGGCTCCCGGGCGGCACAACGGGATCTGACGGACGGGATCGGACAGACGAGGCTGGACAGGCGTACGACAATTCGCAACAAAACAGACTTCGCACCGGAACGTAAAGGATCGCGATCTTGGGTGCAACGACGTGGCCGCCGTGTGGTGGTGACGTGGCGGCGTTCCGTTCGACCGGTGCCGGTACTGTTCGGCGAATGAGCTCGCTTAATCTCGACGACTTCACCGATCTGATCGAACGCCCGGACGGCGGAGTGCGCCGTGACGCCGAGGCGTACCGGGAGCGTCGGATCGTGCCGCCCGGTGCGCTGGGCCGCCTCGACGAACTGGGTGAGTGGCTGGCCGCCGCGCAGGGCGCGGTGCCGGTGCGGCCGATCGAGCGACCGCGGGTCCTGCTGTTCGCCGGGGACCACGGTGTCGCCGGGCTGGGCGTGTCGAAGCGGCCCGCGGGCGGCGCTGAGCAACTGGTGCGCGCGGTGCTGGAGGGCGCGAGCCCTGTGGCGGTGCTGGCGCGGCGGCTCGGGGTGCCGGTGCGGGTCGTCGACATGGCGCTGGACTGCCCGCCCGAGGCGTTGCCCGCGGACGTCGTACGGCACCGGGTGCGGCGCGGCAGCGGCCGTATCGACGTCGAGAACGCGCTGACGCCCGAGGAGGCGGAGGCCGCGCTGCTGGCCGGCATCGCCGTGGCCGACGAGGAGGCCGACTCCGGTACGGACCTGGTGGTGCTCGGCGATGTCAGCGTCGGCGGTACGACGGCGGCGGCGGTGTTGGTCGCCGCGCTGTGCGGGACCGACGCCTCCGTGGTGACCGGGCGGGGCGGGCAGGCCATCGACGATCTGACGTGGATGCGCAAGTGCGCGGCGGTCCGTGACGCGCTGCGCCGGGCGCGGCCGGTGCTCGGGGACCAGTTGCAGCTGCTGGCGACGGTGGGCGGCGCCGACCTCGCCGCCATGACGGGCTTCCTGCTCCAGTGCGCAGTGCGCAAGCTGCCGGTGGTGCTGGACGGCGTGGTCTCCGCCGCGTGCGCGCTGGTGGGGCAGCGGGTCGCCTTCCGGGCGCCGGACTGGTGGCTGGCCGGGCACCTCAGCGGTGAGCCGGGGCAGGCGAAGGCGCTGGACCGGATGGCACTGGAGCCGCTCCTCGACCAGGGCGTCACCGTCGGGGAGGGCACGGGGGCGCTGCTCGCCCTGCCGCTGGTGCAGGCCGCGGCGGCGCTCGGCGCGGAACTGCCCGAGCGGGAGCCGGAGAAGGAGCCCGAGAAGGAACCGGCGAAGGAACCGAACGAGGAGCCCGCCGAGGAGCCCACTGAGGAGCCCGCCGAAGATGCGGCGCCGAACACCGCTGCGGACGGGGCCGGTTCGCGGGGCGAGTGACTGGGCAGGTCACAGGATGAGTGAGGAGAATCACGGGCCCGTGGAGGGCCCGCCCTCCCACCATGCACCGAAAAGAGCGGTTCGTCCGGGCAGCACCCATATGATCCTGGCTCATGGGAGATGCCCGAATCGCCGAAGACCACACACCGCTCTCGCAACGGGCCGCCGCCTACGCCGTGTGGTACCTGCGGGCCGTCGCGTTCGTCAACTTCCTCAGCGCGATGTGGGTGTCCCTGGGCCAGGACGTACGGCGGCACAACCAGCAGAACCTCTTCACGCCGTATCTGCTGACCGCGGGCTTCGCCTCCGGGGTGTTCACCGCGTTCCTCGCGGTCACGATGCGGCGCCGCAAGCGCGCGGCGTGGATCCTCAATCTGGCGCTCAGCGGGCCGTTCCTGGGGCTGTTCTGCTTCGCCATGTCCTTCCCCGAGATCCGGCGGTACCCCCAGAACTGGATCTCGGTGCTGCTCACCGCCGCCTTCGTCGCCGCGCTGCTGGTGGGACGGCGGGAGTTCTACGCCAAGGGCGACCGCTCCAACCCGAAGCTCGCCGCAGTCGTCGCGGTCGGCGGGCTGCTGGTGTCGTCGCTGCTCGCCGGACTGCTGGTGACCGTCACCAACCAGGCGCCGGACGCGGCCCGTTCGACCTTCGCGGAACGCTGGCACTACGGCACCCTGCGACTGGTCACCGTCACGGTCGACGAGTCGCACTTCCCCGGGATCGCCGCGCCGAACTGGGTCAACGTCGCGATCAACGTGCTCAGCACGGCCCTGGTCGTCGCCGTCGCCTACGCCGCGTTCCGCGCCCGGCGCGCCGTGGACCCGCTCACCGAGGACGACGTGAAGCGGCTGCGGGTCCTGCTGGAACGGCACGGCGAGCGGGACTCGCTCGGCTACTTCGCGCTGCGCCGCGAGAAGAGCGTGGTGTGGTCGCCCACCGGGAAGGCGGCGGTCGCCTACCGGGTGGTGGGCGGGGTGTCGCTGGCGTCCGGCGACCCGATCGGCGACCCGGAGGCCTGGCCGGGCGCCATCGCGCCGTGGCTCTCCGAGGCCCGCGCGCACGGCTGGATCCCGGCGGTGATGGGGGCGAGCGAGGAGGCCGGCACCGTCTACGCGCGGCACGGGCTCGACGCCCTCGAACTCGGTGACGAGGCGCTCGTCGAGGTCGCCGAGTTCACCCTGGAGGGCCGTGCCATGCGCACCGTGCGGCAGGCCCACAACCGGGTGCGGCGCGCCGGGTACACCGTGCGCATCCGGCGCCACGAGGACATCCCGGCCGACGAGATGGCACACCTCGTCGAACGCGCCGACGACTGGCGCGACGGCGCCACCGAGCGCGGGTTCAGCATGGCGCTGGGGCGGCTCGGGGACCCGGAGGACGGGCGCTGCGTGATGCTGGAGTGCCATGACGCCGAGGGCGCGCTGCGGGCGCTGCTGTCCTTCGTCCCGTGGGGGCCGAACGGCCTGTCGCTGGATCTGATGCGGCGCGACCGCGACTCCGACAACGGCCTGATGGAGTTCATGGTCATCGAACTGCTGCGCCGCGCGCGCGAGATCGGCATCACCCAGGTCTCCCTGAACTTCGCGATGTTCCGCTCGGTCTTCGAACGCGGCGCGCGTCTCGGCGCGGGGCCGGTGCTGCGGCTGTGGCGGTCGCTGCTGAGCTTCTTCTCCCGCTGGTGGCAGATCGAGTCCCTGTACCGCGCCAACGCGAAGTACCGCCCGATCTGGGAGCCGCGGTTCCTGCTCTTCGAGAAGAGCTCCGACCTGCCGCGCATCGGCGTGGCCTCGGCCAGGGCAGAGGGCTTCCTGGAGGCCCCCGGCCTCCCCAAATGGCTCCACCGCAGACACCTGGAGACCCACCGGTGACCAGCCTGCCGGTGACCAGCCCGGTGACCAGCCTGCCGGTGGCCTGCCGTCGCCGGTACCCCGGCCACGGTATCGCTGGTCACCGCCGCCGGTTCCCCAGCGGGACCGGCGGGTGACCATCCTCGCCCGCTGGGCCCGCGCCGAGTGGGGCCTGCTCTGGATCACCGTGCGCGAGCCGCTGCTCAAGGGGCCGCGGCGGGTGCCGTGGGCGATCCCGATGACGCTCACAGCGGTGGGCCTGACGGCACTGCTCCAGGTGGTGCAGAACCAGTCCTGGGGCTACCGGCTCGTCCAGCAGGCCGGTGGCGTACGCGCCGCCGACCCCCTGGGCCCGGCCCTGCTGCGCACCCCGCTCTCCCTCTTCGTCCCGGCGCTCGACCTGCCGGTGTGGGGTGCGCTGCTCCAGATCCTGTTCGTGTTCGGGATCGCCGAGATCTGCCTGGGCTGGTGGCGGACCCTCGCCGTCGCCTACGTCGCCACCCTCGCCGGCACGCTCTACGCCCGCGTGGGCATCGCCGTCGGCCCCGGTGGCCTCTTCGGACTGCCCGCCTCCGACGCCCGGGTCGTGGACACCGGCCCGTCCGCGGCGGTCGTGGGCCTCGCCGTCTACGTCGGCTGGCGCTACGGCGCCCATGTCACGGCGGGCGCGGTGGTCGCGGCGATGGCGACCGAGGTCGCGGTGAAGGACAACCTCGCCGGAAAGGAACACGTCGCGGCCGTCGTCGCGGTCACGGCGATCCTGGCCACGCAGGCCGTCACAACCCGCCCCCACCGGCCCCCGGCCGACCGCACAGACCCGAAGCCCGGACCACCCCGCTCCGGCTCCGGCCCGGGCCCCGGTCCTGCTCCCGGTCCCCGCCCAGGACCCAGACCCGGATCCGGTCCGCCGCGGATCCGGTCCTGACGGCCACACCGCTGCCGGACGGGTCACAGCAGCAGGCCCGATGCGCCGCACGGACCCGCAGCCGGGAACGGTGGCCGGGAACGGTGGCCGGGAACGGTGGGTCCCGGGCGAGCCGCCTGACAGCCGCACCCGGCGCGCGGCGCGCCATCACCGCGCCAGGCCCGGATCCGGTCCGCCGCCGATCCGGTCCTGAAGGGCCGACCTCGGGCTCAGCCGACCTCGGGCTCAGCCGACCTCGGGCTCAGCCGACCTCGGGCTCAGCCGACGGCCCTCACCGCTATCCGCCCCGCCGCCGCACGGCACCCCTCACCGGTTTCCAGGGACCTTCTCCGGGCGTGGGTCCGGTTTGCCGCCCAGCCAGTCCTGGAGGGCTCGTTTCGGGCCCGACCAGCGGCGGTCGTGGTGGTAGGCCCGCAGGGCCGAGCGGGCGCGGGCGCGGGGGCGGTGGGTGTAGAAGCGGCGGGCCCAGGGGGAGCCGGGGCGGGCCAGGCGGATCGCTCCCACCAGCGCCACCACCGGGACGATCACCCCGAAGATCGCCACCCGGGGTTTGCCCTTGCCCAGGGCGATGATCGAGAACAGGAAGTTCACGCTCACGTTGGATATCACCGTGCCGCGGTCCTGGAGCTCCGCCTGCGACATGTCGTTGACCCCGAACGGCACGAAACCGACCAGGAGCAGCCCCACCAGCGCCGCCGTGAGCACCACCACCTCGACGCTCTGCCGCCCCGCCTCGCTCCAGTACACATCGTCCAGATGCAGGATCAGCGCGAACTCGTCCAGCACCAGCCCGGCACCGATCCCGAACAGCACCGCGCTCACCGCCGCCCCGATGCCGTGGCTGCCCGCGGCCACGGCGCCGAAACCACCCGCCATCGTCAGGACCACGCCGGGCACCACATGGTGGATGTGCAGCCCGCCCGCCTCGACATTGCCGAACGGCCCCTTCCCCGCCCGGATCAGCCTGACGACGGTCCTGGTGACCACGAAGGTCACAACGAACGCGGTGAGCGCCAGAAGCAGGGGCAGCTTGCCGGGTTCGATGATGTTCCGTTCCAGCCAGTGCCCCATACGCACAGTCTGCCCGGATCATCCCTCCGCCGCCTGCCTGTAGCCTGCGGCCGTGTCCAAGATCCCGTCGCAGCCGCAGCAACCGTCCCGATCACTGATACCGCCGCTGCACGGGCCGCGGTTCGCCTTCGGCACCCTCACCGTCCTGCCGGTCACCGTGCACCGCTGGGACCGTGACACCGCTCGCGGCGGGATGCTGTGCGCCCCGCTGGCGGGGCTGGTCGTCGGCGGGTGCGCCGCCGCCACCGGGCTTCTGCTGCTCCTCCTCGGCTCCGGTGCGCTGCTCGCCGCCGTCGGCACCGTCGCCTGCTGCGCCCTGCTCACCCGTGGGCTGCATCTGGACGGGCTCGCCGACATCGCGGACGCACTCGGCAGCGGGAAGCCCGCGGAGGACGCGCTGCGGATCATGAAGCAGTCGGACATCGGGCCGTTCGGGGTGATCACGCTGGTGTTCGCGCTGCTCGCCCAGGTCGCCTCGCTGGCACGGGTCTACGGCGACTCGTGGGGACAGGGGGCACTGACCGTTGTGGTGGCCGCGGTCACCTCGCGGGTGGCGTTGACGCTGGTCGCCCGGGGTGGGGTGCCGGCGGCTCGGCCGGAGGGGTTGGGGGCGGCGGTTGCGGGCGTGGTGCGTTTTCGCTCCGCTGGGGTGGTGATGGGTGTGGTTCTTCTCGCCGCCGCCGGGGCGGGGGGGTTGTTCGACGCGGTCGAGGGGGTGCGGTCAGTTGCAGCTGTGCTGCTCGCGCTCTGTGTGGGGGAGCTTCTGCTGCGGCGCTGCGTTGCTCGTTTCGGTGGGGTTACCGGGGATGTGTTCGGTGGGGTCGAGGAGACCGTTTTCACCGTCGCGGTGGTGGTTTTTGCCTTGGGGCGATAGGCCCGGTTTTTCGGCTGCGGGTGCGTCGTGGCTGGTCGCGCCCACGCGGCGGAGCCGCATATCGGCACAGCCCCGCGCCCCTAGGGAGTTGCGGTTCCGGCGCTGGCAAGCGAGGGAGTTGCGCCACCGTACGACGGAGTTGCCCCTCCCTCCGACGGAGGCGCGCGCCCTGTGCGGCGGAGTTGCCCTACTTCCGTCTCGCCGTCGCCGGCGCCACCCCCTGCGGCAGCGTCCCCCACGGGTGTGCCCCCGTTCCCGGGACCGCGCAGTGTAGGGCTGCTCCTCTTGTTCGGGACAGGCTTCCTGGGTCCGTGTGCGGTGGGGTGCTGTGGATCAGGTGGCAGGTCAGGGGGCCCGGGGGGCCGTACCACGGGGGGCCGGGGAGGTGGTGGTACGTCGTCCACGGGCCCTCGAAGGTGATCAGGACGTCGGCGATCGTCGCGTACAGGGGGTGGGGTGGGGTGCCGGGGTTCAGGGCGAGCGTGGTGCAGCCGGTGGCGCGGGCCGCGGAGGCCAGGCGGCGGTAGTGGGGGAAGCGGTGCGGGTCGGTCGCCGTCTGGTCGAGGAAGAAGCCGTCGGTGGAGTACCAGGCGCGGTGGTACGCCAGGTCCCGCAGGACGTCGGCGACCGGGCGGCGGCCGTAGTCGGTGTCGGCGTACCCGAGCACGCGTACGCCTGCCGCCCGCAGCCGTGCCGAGACCTGGGCGAACGCGGGGTCGGGCCGCTCGCCGGGGCCGCTGGCCGGGTTGAGGATCACGCCGTACAGGCGCGGGGCGGCCCCGATCAGGGCCTCCCACTCGACGGGGCGGACGGACGGGTGCTCGTAGTACGGGACCAGCAGCGCGGTCATCGGTGGGCGGTGGCCCTCCCCAGCAGGGCGCACACCAGGACGGTCTGCGCGGTGGCGGCGGCCCCGTACACCGCGACGGCGACCCCGAGCGGGTCGGTGGCGCCGGTGAGCAGGGCCAGGGTCTGGGCGAGGGCGGCGGCGCAGCAGACGGCGGCCGTGCCGAGGACCGCGCCGGAGGACTGGAGCAGCAGCCCGGTCCACAGGACCACCCCGAGCAGCAGCAGCCCGGCGACGCGGACGCCGTCTGGGCGCGGGGCGTCGGGCCACAGGGCGGCGGTGGTGAGGCCGAGGGCGAGCAGCACGGTGAGGTAGGCCGTGAGGCACCCGGCCGCGGTGAGGGTCGTACGGCGGCGGAAGGCGGCCGCGGTGCGGCTGGCGCGCAGTCCGGCCAGGCTGCCGCGGCGGAAGCGGTGCAGCAGCCACTCGGCGGGGCCCATGCTGAGGGTGAGCGCCACCGCGGAAGGCGCGGCGGCGGCGCTGTGTTCCTGCCCGGCGAGGACGTCGCCGAGCGCCGCGTACAGCACGAGGACACCGCTGCCGAGGCCGAACAGGGCGTAGGGCAGGGAGTCGGCCAGCGGGGGTGCCGTCGAGGTGCGCGACGGCCGGGACGGGAGCAGTGCCGTGAGGCCCGCGAGCCAGCTGCCGCCGCCCGACTCCCGTACGGCAGGGGCCACTTCGCGCAGCCCGAGGGCGGCCACCGCGGCCAGGGAGCCGAGCAGCAGGAGCAGCCGGGCCGCTCCCGGTACCGGGTGAGCCAGGGCCAGCAGGGCGCCCGCGGTCATGGGCAGCAGGCAGGCCAGCAGGCGCCGTTCGCGGCCCATGACGAGCAGCACGGTGGCCGCGCCGAGGTAGGCGGACTGGGCGGCGGCGAAGGCGAGGGCGGCCGGGTGGGCGGTGCCCGCGACGGCCACGGCGGTCAGCGCGCCGAGCAGGGCGCCCACCGGGGTTCCGGTGAGCAGACAGCGCCGTGCGGCCGTCCGGTCGCCGAGGCCGAGCCAGGAGTACGCCCGGTGCGCAAGCCCCTGGTTCCAGGTCCAGCCGCACAGCGCGCCCGCCAGCAGCGGGACCGTGCCCGCGGGGAGGGCGGTGCCGCCGGGGCCGGTGAGGAAGGGGGCGCCGAGGACGTAGGCGAAGCCGGGCAGCGCGAAGACCAGGCCGCGCAGCAGACAGCCCAGCAGGCCGGTGCGCCACGGGTCGGGGGCGGCGGACGGCGCCACGGGCTCGGGGTAGCGGCGGGGTACGCGCGTGTAGAGCTCCTCCGCGAGGGCGAAGGAGTTCCAGCAGCCGTACCGCTCGCGGATCTGGTCGTCCGTCAGACCGTCGGACTCCAGGAGGGCGGCGATCTCGTCCGGGTGGACGGCCGCCGCCACGAAGTCCTCGATGCGCTCGGCGAGTTCGTCGATGGAGTCGCCCTCCGCCGGGGAGGGGGTGCGGGGTTGCGGGAGGTGGGACCTCAGCCCGATGTCGGCGCTCACCGGCCGTCTCCGTCCGCCGTGACGGCCGTGGTGACCGGCGCCGTGACGGCCGTGGTGACCGGCGCCGTGACGGCCGTAGTGACCGCGGTAGTGGCCCCTGTCGCGGCCGCCGCGCCCGCCTCCGGCAAGGTCTCGGCCGCCGCCGTCGCGTACCACGGGTCCCGCAGCTCCTCCGTCCAGTCCGCGACCGTCTCCACGCCCGGCCGGTACACCTCCGGGCGGCCCGCGAGTTCCTGGTAGACGGTGCGGAAGGCGTCCACGGAGCGTTTGAGGGTGAAGCGGTCGTACGACTCCAGGGCCGTCTGCTCGGCCGAACCCGCCCCGAACGGCGCCTCGTTGGGCAGCATCACGCCCTGGTACTTCGCCTTGACCACACCGCCGACGGTGTCGCTGAGGAAGGCGCCGTCGATGACCGGGCGGCCGGAGTCGGTGAGGTCGACGGTCGTGTACGGGATGCCCTCGCTCTTGAGCTGTGCGGCGATCGCGCGGACCGTGCTGTCGCCGTTGTCCACCACCAGCACCTTGAGATCGATCCGCGGCCCGTCAGGCCCGTGCGTTGCGCGCGTTTCGCGCCATGGTCGTCCTTCCGTTGCCGAGACCGTAGTCAGGTCTCGGCATTCCGGGCATTTCCGCCCGGAAGGTCCGTCACATCACCAAAGCGTGAGGGCTTCGGTTCGGGTACGGTCTCTCGCTTCCTCCCGCCGCTGGTGCGGCAGGGTTGCGCCACCTGCCCGCTCCGCCTCCGTCGTGCGACGGGGGCGGGTGGCGCGGGTCTTACGGTCGGCTCCACGAGGCTTCGACACCTTGTCGGTGTCCCGGTCTCCGGCCACTCCGGTACCGGACGAGCATGCCGCCGCGAGGGCGACGAGGTTACGGGCCGCGTTGTCGTCCCGGTCAAGGACCAGGCCGCAGGCGTCGCATTCGTAGGTCCGGACGTGCAGCGGCAGCTTGGCTCTCACCGCGCCGCACCCGGAACAGGTCTTGGAGGACGGGTACCAGCGGTCGGCGACGACCATGCGGCAGCCGTTCCTGCGGGTCTTGTAGTCGAGCCGGCGGCGGATCTCGCCGAATCCGGCGTCGGCGATCCGGCGGGCCAGGCGCCGGTTGCGGAGCATGCCGGCGACGTTGAGGTCTTCGACCACTACCGTGCCGTACTCGGCGGTCACGGCGGTGGTCAGCTTGTGCAGGGCATCTGCGCGGAGGTTCACGACCCGGTGGTGCACCCGGTTGCGGCGGGCGTTGGCCTTCTCCCACCGCTTGGACGGCTTGCGGCCGGTCCTGCGGTCCGGTCCCTGGCGGCGGGACACCGTGCGGGACGCGCGGCGCAACTGGTTCAGCGCCCGGTCGTAGTGCCCGGGGTTGGCCACGGTGCGGATCTCACCCGTGCTGTCGGCCATGACCGCGAGGGTCTTCACCCCGAGGTCGATGCCGACCGCCACGTCCGGGCGCCTGACGCGCTGGATGTCCTGCTTCACCTCCACCTGGAACGAGGCGAGCCACCGCCCGCGTTCGTGCCGGACCGTCGCGGACAGAACGCGCGCGGCCTGGGCCTGCACGCCGGTGAGGAGCTTGACGGTGGGCTCGTGGGTGCGGATGGTGCCGAGCCGTGGCAGGGTGACGTGCCGGCCGTCGGCGTCCACTCGGATCGTGCCGGTGGTGAACCGGCAGGACAGACGCGCCTTCCGCTTCGCCTTGAACCGCGGCGCACCCATCCGGGCGCCCTTGCGCTTGCCTTTCTTCGACCTGGCGTAGTTGTCGAACGCGGCCGACGCGTTCGCGAGACCGGTGCTGTACGCCTCCTTGGAGTTCTCCTCCCACCACCCGGCAAACCGCGGGTCGGTCTTCTTGACCTCGTTGAACGCCTTCCGCAGCGACGCCAGCGACCACGGCCGCCACTCCGTCAGCTCGGCCTCGGCAACGCCGTACGTCTGCTCGGCCCTGCGCTGCCACCAGGAGGCGGTCACCCAGCCGACGGCCCAGTTGTACGCGGCCCGCGCTGCGCCGCAGTGCGAACGCAGCGCGGCCTCCTGGGAGGCGTTCGGGTCCAGCGCGAACCGGAACGCCTGCACCACGAAACCGGGCTGCGGCTGGAACTTCTTCACCCGGCGGCCTCGCCCGTCGCCACGGCCACCGCGTGCTCAGCACGGCTCTTCGCCGCCCGCCGCCCGTACAGGCGCGCGCACATCGACGTGAGCACCTCGGTGATGTCCCGCACCAAGTCGTCGGTGGTCTCGTCGGGATCCAGGACGACCAGGCGCCGCCCGGACGCCGACAGCACGGCTTCCAGGTGCTCGACACCGAATGAGGCCAGCCGGTCACGGTGCTCGACCACGATCACAGCGGCGGACGGGTCGGACAGGAGACGGTGCAGCTTGCGGCGCCGCACGTCCAGCCCGGACCCCACCTCCGTGACGACCTCGGCGACGGCCAGCCCCAGACCGTTCGCACCGGCCACGGCCCGGGCCGCCTGCCGCTCAAGGTCGGCCTTCCGGTCGGCGGACGACACGCGGCAGTACACCACCACACGCCCGGACGGCTGGACATCGACCTCGTCGACCAGCCACGTCCCGGACGGCGCCTGGCGGACAGGAACGGGCATCTTCCCGTCCTTCACCCACCGCCAAGCGGTCTGATAGCTCACGCCCTGCCGGCGCGCCCACTCCGAAAGCTTCACTCGATCAAGATACACGACTAGAGACGACTACGAATGACTAGAAAATCTGTAGCAGTTGTCACCCCTAAAGGACCCTCGAGCGGCGAGGCAGCAGAGGATCCGTAGAAATCCTGCGAAAGGGCGAGTCGGAACACTCGCCTTGAACGCGACGAGTGTTGCTCATGTCACCGGGTGTGAGGGGCGAGAAATGACCATGACGCCACGGACAGGTGAACGTCCGCAGGAATGAGCGAACACCGCGGGCGCGCGTAGGCTCGTCACGAGCCCCCGCCGCGCCTTGGTGCGGGGCGTCCCGGAAGGCTGGACCACGGACTCTCCGGCATCACCTGCCGGAGAAGGTCCGATTGGCCCTAGGGTCGGTTCGGGCCCGGCCGCCCAGCCGACTCGGCCTGCCTGGCTGGCCGTCCACGGACCCGACCGCAGCAACTTCACATCGGAAGCGAGAAATCACCACCGTGACAGCTCTGACTCTCAGCACCGCCGCGGCGCCCGGCCTGCGGGCCGACGCAATCGTGATCGGCGTTGCCAAGGGCGACAAGGGCCCGGTCGTCGCACCGGGCGCCGAGGCCGTGGACACCGCCTACGACGGCAGGCTCGCCGCCGTCCTCGACACCCTCGGGGCCTCCGGGGCCGAGGGCGAGGTGACGAAGCTGCCCGCGCCGGCCGGTTTCAAGGCGCCGCTCGTGATCGCGGTGGGCCTGGGCGCGGAGCCGGAGGAGGACGGCGCGCACGGCGCCGAGACGCTGCGCAAGGCCGCGGGTGTCGCCGCCCGTGCCCTGGCCGGTGTCAAGAAGGCCGCCTTCGCCCTGCCGGTCGACGGGGCCGACGCCGTGGGCGCGATCGCGGAGGGCGTGCTGCTCGGCGCATACTCCTTCGACACGTACAAGGAGACCCCGAAGACCTCCGCCGCCGCGAAGAAGAACGGCAAGGCGCCGCTCGGCGAGGCCGCGCTGCTCGGCGGCAAGCCGCGGGACGCGGAGCACAAGGCCGCGCTGGAGCGCGCGACGGCGGTGTCCGAGGAGCTCAACCGGGCCCGCGACCTGATCAACATGCCGCCCAACGACCTCGACCCGGCCGCGTTCGCGGCGATCGCGCAGGATGCGGCGAAGGCGCAGGGCATCACCGTGCAGGTGCTCGACACCAAGGCGCTGGAGAAGGGCGGCTACGGCGGCATCCTCGGCGTCGGCGCCGGTTCCGCGGCGGGCCCGCGGCTGGTGAAGCTGTCGTACAAGCACCCGGAGGCGGCCAAGCACCTCGCCTTCGTCGGCAAGGGCATCACCTACGACTCCGGCGGCATCTCGCTGAAGCCGGCCGGGCACAACGAGACGATGAAGTGCGACATGAGCGGTGCCGCCGCCGTGTTCGCCGCGGTCGTCGCCGCCGCCCGGCTGGAACTCGCCGTGGACGTCACCGGCTGGCTGGCGCTGGCCGAGAACATGCCGTCCGGCTCGGCCACCCGTCCGGGTGATGTGCTGCGCATGTACAGCGGCAAGACCGTCGAGGTCCTCAACACCGACGCCGAGGGCCGTCTGGTGCTCGCCGACGCGCTGTGGGCGGCCTCGGAGGAGAAGCCCGACGCGATCGTGGACGTGGCGACGCTGACCGGTGCGATGGTGCTGGCGCTCGGCAACCGCACCTTCGGTGTGATGGCGAACGACGACGCGTTCCGCGCGGCGATCGTGGACGCCGCCGAGGAGGTCGGCGAGGACTCCTGGCCGATGCCGCTGCCCGGGCATCTGCGCAAGGGCATGGACTCCCCCACCGCCGACATCGCGAACATGGGCGAGCGGATGGGCGGCGGACTGGTCGCGGGCCTGTTCCTGCGCGAGTTCGTCGGCGAGGGCATCACCTGGGCCCACATCGACATCGCGGGCCCGGCCTTCAACGAGTCCGGCCCCTTCGGCTACACCCCCAAGGGCGGCACGGGCTCCGCGGTGCGCACCCTGGTACGGCTCGCCGAACTGACGGCGGCCGGGGACCTGGGCTGATCCACAGGTCAGCGGGGACCGCCGCCTCAGGGCCTGTCCGACGGATCAAGTCGGAGGAAACCGACGGTACCCGTCGACCCGGGTGAGCGGGGGCTGGTGCGTGCAGCTGCAAGGCGGAGGAGGGAGTCGACGCGACGGGGGTCCCCCCTGTTCGAGCGCAGCCGAGAACTCGGGGGAGTCGGCGAGTGACGACAACGCCGCAGATGTGCGTGCCGGCCCCCGCGTCTCCGGCATGATCCGCCGAACAGGCCCTAGGGGGCGCCGCGGTCCCCCGGCCACCGCGCCATGTCCCAGTCACCGGCCCCGCGTCCCGGTCCCCAGCGGCAGGTGCGAAGATGGACGACGGCAGGACAGGGCCCCACCACAGGGCCGAACCATCAGATGCGGCCGGACACCAGCCGCCGACCGGTCACCGAGGACCGGCGTGGCGCACATGCATGGAGGACGTGACGTGGCGAACGACGCCAGCACCGTTTTCGACCTAGTGATCCTCGGCGGTGGCAGCGGTGGGTACGCCGCGGCCCTGCGCGGGGCTCAGCTGGGTCTGGACGTCGCACTGATCGAGAAGGACAAGGTCGGCGGCACCTGCCTGCACCGGGGCTGTATCCCCACCAAGGCCCTGCTGCACGCGGGCGAGATCGCCGACCAGGCACGCGAGAGCGCACAGTTCGGCGTCAGGGCCACCTTCGAGGGCATCGACGTGGCGGCGGTCCACAAGTACAAGGACGGCGTCATCTCCGGCCTGTACAAGGGACTTCAGGGCCTGATCGCGTCCCGCAAGGTGACCTACATCCAGGGTGAGGGCCGGCTGTCCTCCCCGACCTCCGTCGATGTGAACGGATCGCGGATCCAGGGCCGCCATGTCCTCCTCGCGACCGGTTCCGTGCCGAAGTCGCTGCCCGGTCTGGAGATCGACGGCAACCGGATCATCTCCTCCGACCACGCCCTGGTGCTGGACCGGGTGCCGCAGTCGGCGATCATCCTGGGCGGCGGCGTCATCGGCGTCGAGTTCGCCTCGGCGTGGAAGTCGTTCGGCACCGACGTCACCGTCATCGAGGGCCTGGGGCACCTGGTGCCGGTCGAGGACGAGAACTCCTCCAAGCTGCTGGAGCGCGCGTTCCGCAAGCGCGGGATCAAGTTCAACGTGGGCACCTTCTTCCAGAAGGCCGAGTACACGGCGAACGGCGTCAAGGTCACCCTCGCCGACGGCAAGGAGTTCGAGGCCGAGGTCCTGCTCGTCGCAGTCGGCCGCGGGCCCGTCTCGGCCGGTCTCGGCTACGAGGAGCAGGGCGTCGCCATGGACCGCGGCTACGTTCTCGTCGACGAGTACATGCGCACCAACGTCCCGAGCATCTCCGCCGTCGGCGACCTGGTCCCGACGCTCCAGCTCGCGCACGTCGGCTTCGCCGAGGGCATCCTGGTGGCGGAGCGCCTGGCCGGTCTGAAGACCGTCCCGATCGACTACGACGGTGTCCCGCGGGTGACGTACTGCCACCCGGAGGTCGCCTCCGTCGGCATCACCGAGGCCAAGGCCAAGGAGATCTACGGCGCGGACAAGGTCGTCGCTCTGAAGTACAACCTCGCGGGCAACGGCAGGAGCAAGATCCTGAACACCTCGGGCGAGGTCAAGCTCGTCCAGGTCAAGGACGGTGCCGTGGTCGGCGTCCACATGGTCGGCGACCGCATGGGCGAACAGGTCGGCGAAGCCCAGCTGATCTACAACTGGGAGGCGCTGCCCGCCGAGGTCGCCCAGCTGATCCATGCCCACCCCACGCAGAGCGAGGCGCTCGGCGAGGCCCACCTGGCCCTGGCCGGCAAGCCCCTTCACTCGCACGACTGACCCCTCGGTCGACGAAGCGACGACACAGACTTCCGCAACTCGTAAGGAGCAACCGAAACCATGGCGGTTTCCGTAACCCTGCCGGCGCTCGGCGAGAGCGTCACCGAGGGCACCGTCACCCGCTGGCTGAAGGCCGAGGGCGAGCGCGTCGAGGCCGACGAGCCGCTGCTCGAGGTCTCGACCGACAAGGTCGACACCGAGATCCCCTCGCCGGCCGCGGGTGTGCTGGCCTCCATCAAGGTCGCCGAGGACGAGACCGTCGAGGTCGGAGCCGAGCTGGCCCTGATCGACGACGGTACGGGCGTCCCCGTGGCCGCCCCGGCCCCCGCCGCTGCCGCGGCGCCCGCTCCCGTGGCTCCGCCCGCCCCTGTGGCTCCGGCCGCGCCCGTGGCTCCGCCCGCGCCCGCTGCCGTCCCGGCTCCGGCCCCGGTGGCCGAGGCCCCTGCCGCCCCGGCCCCCGCCCCCGTGGCTCCGGCCCCGGTCGCGCCCGTCGCGGCCCCCGCCGGTGGCGTCCAGGGCACGGACGTGGTGCTGCCCGCGCTCGGCGAGTCCGTCACCGAGGGCACCGTGACCCGCTGGCTCAAGGAGATCGGCGACAGCGTCGAGGCCGACGAGCCGCTGCTCGAGGTCTCCACGGACAAGGTCGACACCGAGATCCCGGCGCCCGTCTCGGGTGTGCTGCTGGAGATCGTGGTCGGCGAGGACGAGACGGCGGGGGTCGGCGCCAAGCTGGCCGTCATCGGCGCCCCCGGTGCCGCGCCCGCCGCAGCTCCGGCGGCTGCCGCGCCTGCGGCTCCGGCTCCGGTTGCGGCCGCCCCCGCGCCGGTGGCTCCGGTGGCCCCGCCCGCCCCCGTGGCCCCGCCCGCGCCGGTGGCTCCGCCTGCGCCGGTGGCTCCGCCCGCGCCGGCTCCGGTCGCGGCCGCCCCCGCGCCGGTCGCCGCCCCCGCTGCCCCTGTCGCCCCCGTGGCGCCGAAGGTGCCCGCGGAGGATGCCGCCGAGGGCCCGTATGTGACCCCGCTGGTGCGCAAGCTCGCCGCCGAGCACGGCGTCGACCTGGCCGCCGTCAAGGGCACCGGCGTCGGTGGCCGTATCCGCAAGCAGGACGTCGTGGCCGCGGCCGAGGCCGCGAAGGCCGCTGCGGCTGCCCCGGCTCCGGCGGCGGCTGCCGCCCCGGCCAGGAAGACCCCGGCACTGGAGGTCTCCCCGCTGCGCGGCCAGACCGTGAAGATGCCGCGGATCCGCAAGGTCATCGGCGACAACATGGTGAAGGCGCTGCACGAGCAGGCCCAGCTGTCGTCGGTCGTCGAGGTCGATGTCACGCGGCTGATGAAGCTGCGCGGCCGGGCCAAGGACTCCTTCGCGGCCCGCGAGGGCGTCAAGCTCTCGCCGATGCCGTTCTACGTCAAGGCCGCGGCCCAGGCGCTGAAGGCCCACCCGGTCGTCAACGCCCGGATCAACGAGGCCGACGGCACGATCACCTACTTCGACACCGAGAACGTCGGTATCGCGGTGGACTCCGAGAAGGGCCTGATGACCCCGGTCATCAAGCACGCCGGCGACCTGAACATCGCGGGCATCGCCAAGGCCACGGCGGAGCTGGCGGGCAAGGTCCGCGCCAACAAGATCACCCCGGACGAGCTGTCCGGCGCGACCTTCACCATCAGCAACACCGGCTCGCGCGGCGCGCTGTTCGACACGATCATCGTGCCGCCGAACCAGGTCGCGATCCTCGGCATCGGCGCCACGGTCAAGCGCCCGGCCGTCATCGAGACGGAGGAGGGCACGGTCATCGGCGTCCGCGACATGACGTACCTGACCCTGTCCTACGACCACCGCCTGGTGGACGGCGCCGACGCGGCCCGCTACCTGACGACGGTCAAGGAGATCCTGGAAGCGGGCGAGTTCGAGGTCGAACTCGGCCTCTGACCCGGTCACAGATCACGGATCACCGATCAGGGATCACGGATCACCGATACGACGGCGGTGCCCCGCCCGGCCTCCCCGGGCGAGGCACCGCCGTCGTATCACCACCTTGCCCGTGACGAGCGGCACTCAGTGACATTCCTAACGCCGCACTCCGACACTCCGGGGCCCACTCGGACCGTTTCGCGGCACTGGGTGACACAGCTGATCCTCTGCTTCCACTAGGGAAAACGCCCTGCCCGGGGCGGGGGCGACAGGGGTGTACGGAGTTACGGGCGTGACCGCGCCGGGGCGGATGTACGTCTGCGCCACTCGTGTAAGTCTTGTCTCACCTGCTAGAAAGCTCTCCCGCGCGCACCTCCCGTGCGCCGCTGCGGCCTTATTGTCTAGAGGTCGAACGCCCCCGGGGGCCGTAGGGCCCGTCGCAAGAAGGAGCCCTCTCATGACCGCGCCCGTCATCCACTCGCTGCGCGAACAGATCCGCGAGCACATCGTGGAAGGGATCGTGAGCGGTCGCTGGAAACCGGGCGAGCGGATCGTGGAACGGCGTATCGCGACCGAGCTGGAGGTCAGTCAGACCCCGGTGCGCGAGGCGCTGCGGGAGCTGGAGTCGCTGCGGCTGATCGAGTCGGCACCCAACAAGGGCGTGCGGGTGCGGAATCTGACGGCCGCCGATCTGGAGGAGAGCTACCCGGTCCGGGCGGGCCTGGAGGCCATCGCCGCCGAGCTCGCGGCCGGTCGACTCGCGGAGGACTGCTCCGCCCTGGAGCCGCATGTCGCCGCGCTCTACGAGGCCGATCGCATGGCCGACGGCACCAACCAGGTCCGGCACACCGTCGCCTTCCACCGTGAGCTGGTCCGCGCGGCGGGGAACTCGGTGCTGCTGCACACCTGGGAGGGCCTCGGCATCGAGGTGTTCACCGCGCTGTCGATCCGCTGGCTGGGGACGGTGCAGCAGTCGTACGCCGAGGAGCACGAGGAACTGATGCAGGCCTTCCGCCGCCGCGACCCGCGGATCGCGGAGATCGTGAAGTCCCACGTACTGGGCTGCGCCCCGGCCAGCCCCCACATCAGCCCCGTCTGACCTACTCGCCCCCGGCGGCACCGGTTTCGACTTCGGCCGCGGCCCGGTGGGGCTTGTTCGCGCAGTTCCCCACGCCCCTTAGGTCGGACCACGCCCCCGGAGGCTGACAGACACCCGCAGTTCCACGCACCCCTTGGACCCGGCGAGCCGTCCGGGGTGCCGATTCGATTCCGGCAGCGGTCCCACCCAAGGGGCGCGGGGAACTGCGCGACCAGCCCCCACCGGCCCGCAGGCGAAGTGGGTCCCCCGCGAGCCGCCCGGGATGCCAACTCGACTCCGGCACGCAGTCCCACCCAAGGGGCGCGACCAGCCCCCACCGGCCCGCAGGCGAAGTGGGTCCCCCGCGAGCCGCCCGGGATGCCGATTCCACTCCCGGCACGCAGTCCCACCCAAGGGGCGCGGGAACTGCGCGACCAGCCCCCACCGGCCCGCAGCCGAAGTCGAAACCGGTCCGCCCCGCACCCCGAGCCGACAGCCGAGCAGCCCCCCGCTCACCTGCGGCGATGCCACAAAAACCGCGGCACCCGGTGCCTTTTCGGCGAACAGCCAGCGGCACCCCGTGCCAACTTTCTCGATATCGAGAGAATTTTCGCCTCTCCCCTTTGATCGATCATCGATCAGCGAGTTACAGTCGCCGTTGGGCTCCCACCAGAGCCCATCAGCCCTGTCCTGCCAAGACAGTAGGCACCCGTACCCCTCACCGTTGGACCCCATCGATGAGGGACCCTCCTTCGACCGAGGAAGGCGGCGACATGACCGACCCCCACGCCATCCAGCCGAGCGCGCTGGACCAGCTTCCGGACCACGACCCCGAGGAGACCGCCGAGTGGCAGGCCTCCCTGGACGCCGTCGCCAAGGCGGCCGGTCCGCACCGCGCGGCGTATCTGATGCGCCGCACGCTGGAGCGCGCTGAGGGCGCCGGCATCGACCTGCCCAAGCTCCTCGAGACCGACCACGTCAACACCATCCCCACCTCCGCCGAACCGGCCGTACCCGGTGACGAGGAGATGGAGCGCCGGATCACCGCGTGGAACCGCTGGAACGCGGCCGCGATGGTGACCCGCGGCGCCAAGCACGGCGTCGGCGGCCACATCGCCACCTTCGCCTCCGCCGCCTGGCTCTACGAGACCGGCTTCAACCACTTCTTCCACGGCAAGGAGGGCGACGGCTCCGGCGACCAGCTCTACGTCCAGGGCCACGCCTCCCCCGGTATCTACGCCCGCGCCTTCCTCGACGGCCGGCTGTCCGAGGCGCACCTCGACAACTTCCGCCAGGAGGCGGGCGGCGGCGGTCTGCCGTCGTACCCGCACCCGCGCCGGCTGCCCTGGCTGTGGGAGTTCCCGACGGTGTCGATGGGCCTCGGCCCGCTCTCCGCCATCTACCAGGCGCGCTTCAACCGCTACCTCACCCACCGCGGCATCAAGGACCTCTCCGCCTCGCACGTCTGGGCCTTCCTCGGCGACGGCGAGATGGACGAACCGGAGTCCACGGCCGCGCTCGGCCTCGCCGCCCGCGAGGGCCTGGACAACCTGACCTTCGTCATCAACTGCAACCTCCAGCGCCTCGACGGCCCGGTGCGCGCCAACTTCAAGATCGTGCAGGAGCTGGAGGCCCAGTTCCGCGGCGCGGGCTGGCATGTCGTCAAGTCCCTGTGGGGCTCCGCCTGGGACGAGCTCTTCGCGCTCGACACCACCGGCGCCCTGGTGCGCCGGCTGCGCGAGGTCCCGGACGCCCAGGTGCAGACGTACCAGACGCGCGACGCCGCCTACATCCGCGAGCACTTCTTCGGCACGGATCCGGCGCTCGTCGAGATGGCGAGGCTGCTCACCGACGACAAGATCCTCGAGTGCTTCCACCTCTCGCGCGGCGGTCACGAGCCGAGCAAGGTGTACGCCGCTTACAAGGCGGCCCTGGAGCACCGGGGCGCGCCGACCGTGATCCTCGCCCAGACCGTCAAGGGCTTCACCCTCGGCGACGGTTTCGCGTCGAAGAACGCCAACCACCAGATGAAGAAGCTGACGCTGGACCAGGCCAAGGCCCTTCGCGACACGCTCGAACTGCCCATCCCCGAGAGCGCCTTCGCCGACGGCACGATGCCCTACGGCCACCCCGGCGCCGACTCCCCCGAGGTGCGCTACCTCCAGGAGCGCCGCGCGGCCCTCGGCGGCCCCTCCCCGGCCCGCCGCACCCAGCCGCTCGCCCCGCTGCCCGCCCCCGCCGACAAGGCGTTCGCCTCCTTCGACAAGGGCTCCGGCTCCCAGAACGTCGCCACCACCATGGCGTTCGTCCGGCTGGTCAAGGACCTGGTCCGCGACAAGGAGACCGGGAAGCGCTGGGTGCCGATCACGCCCGACGAGGCGCGCACCTTCGGCATGGAGTCGCTGTTCCCGTCGCTCGGCATCTACTCGCCCAAGGGCCAGACGTACGAGCCGGTCGACCGCGACCAGCTGATGTACTACAAGGAGGCCCAGAACGGCCAGATCCTCAACGAGGGGATCACCGAGGCCGGTGCGATGGCCGACTTCATCGCCGCGTCGACGTCGTACGCGACGCACGGCGAGCCGATGATCCCGTTCTACATCTACTACTCGATGTTCGGCTGGCAGCGCACCGCCGACCAGATGTGGCAGCTCGGCGACCAGCTCGGCCGCGGCTTCCTGGTCGGCGCCACGGCCGGCCGCACCACGCTGACCGGTGAGGGCCTCCAGCACGCCGACGGCCACTCTCCGGTCATCGCCGCGACCAACCCGGCGGCGCTGTCGTACGACCCGGCCTTCGCGTACGAGGTCGCGGTGATCGTCAAGGAGGGTCTGCGCCGGATGTACGGTGCGGCGGCCCCCGGCGAGGACCAGAACATCTTCTACTACCTGACGGTCTACAACGAGCCGCTGCCCCAGCCCGCCAAGCCGGCCGCGCCCGGCATCGACGAGGGCATCGTCAAGGGCCTGTACCGCTTCAACACGGCGGAGTCGGCGGGTCTGACCGTGGCCGGGGCAAACGCCCCGCGCATCCAGCTCCTCGGCTCCGGCACCGCGATCCACTGGGCGCTGGACGCGCAGCGGCTGCTCGCCGAGGAGTGGGGTGTGGCCGCCGACGTGTGGTCCGCGACCTCCTGGACCGAGCTGCGCCGGGACGCCATGGAGGCCGACGCGGCCCTGCTGCGCGGTGAGGAGCGGGTGCCGTACGTCCGTCAGGCGCTGCACGGCGCCGAGGGCCCGGTGCTGGCGGTCTCCGACTACATGCGGCAGGTCCCGGACCAGATCGCACAGTGGGTCGACCAGGACTACGGCTCGCTCGGCACGGACGGTTTCGGCCTCTCCGACACCCGCACCGCGGCCCGCCGTCATTTCGGCGTCGACGCCGAGTCGATCGTCGTGGCGGCCCTGGCCCAGCTCGCCCGGCGCGGCGAGGTGAAGGCGACGGCGGTGAAGGAGGCACGGGACCGGTACGGCCTGTAGGCCGCCGGGGCCTGTAGGCCACCGGTTCCGGACATGAACGAGGGGACAGGGCGTCGTCCGCCGTGCCCCCTCGTCGTCATGAGGATGGGCGTCGTCCGCCGTGCCCCCTCGTCGTCATGAGGATGGGCGTCGTCCACCGCGCTCCCTGTCGTCATGGGCGCGGGCATCATGACCGTATGCGCGCTGCCCGCCTCATCAAGATGGTGTTGCTGCTCCAGTCCCGCCCGGTGATGACCGCCGGGGAACTCGCCCGCGAGCTGGAGGTGTCGGAGCGGACGGTGGTACGGGACGCGCAGGCGCTGTCGGAGGCGGGGGTGCCGGTGTACGCCGACCGGGGCAGGACCGGCGGCTACCGGCTGGTCGGCGGCTACCGGACCCGGCTGACGGGGCTGGCGCGCGGCGAGGCGGAGGCGCTGTTCCTGAGCGGGGTGCCGCAGGCGCTGCGGGAGATGGGCCTCGCGGACACGGCGTCGGCGGCCCGTCTGAAGGTGTCGGCGGCCCTGCTGCCCGCCCTGCGCGACGCCTCCCGCACGGCGGCCCAGCGCTTCCATCTGGACGCCCCGGCCTGGTTCCGTGCACCGGACACCCCCGCCCTGCTGCCGCCGCTTGCGGAGGCGGTCTGGTCCGACCAGGTCATCACCGCCCGCTACCGCCGCGACCCCGGCGCGGCAGAGACCGACCGCACCCTGGAACCGTACGGCCTCGTGCTGAAGGCGGGGGTCTGGTACCTGTGCGCCCGGGTGGCGGACGGCGCGGTCGACGCCAAAGACGCGGACGGCAGAGACGGCTCGCAGGCCGGTGTCGGCGGATTCCGGGTGTACCGGGTCGAGCGGTTCACCGCCGTGCGCCCGGCTCGGGAGCGGTTCGTGCGGGACGCGGGGTTCGATCTGCCCGGGTTCTGGGCCGAGCAGGCCGAAGAGTTCGCCCGGTCGATCCTGCGGGACGAGGTGGTGGTGCGGCTGTCCACGGAGGGGGTGCGGAGACTGGCGTACGTCGTCGATCCGGTGGGGGCCCGGGAGGCGCTCGCAGGGGCGGGGGTGCCGGACGGCGCCGGGTGGGTGACGGTCACGCTGCCCGTGGAGTCGGCGGAGGTGGCGCACGGTCAGCTCACCGCGCTCGGACCGGAGGTGGAGGTGCTCGCCCCGGCGGGCCTGCGGGAGCGTTTCGCGGCGGACGCGCGCCGGGCAGCGGCGCTGTACAGGGGCTGAGTACGGGCCCGGCGGTCCGGGTTGCTCCGGGTGCGTCCCCGTGCGCGAGGCACGATGCTTGAGCCGTGATGGACGAATTGGAGTTCTGGGAGCTGGTCGACAGCAGCCGCGAAGCCGCCGAGGGGGATCCCGAGGAGCAGGCCGACCTGCTCGTGGAGCGGCTGCTGCGGCTCGACCCGGACACCGTGCTCGACTTCTCCCGGCACTTCGAGTCCCGCTTCAACCGCGCCTTCACCTGGGAGCTGTGGGGCGCCGCACGGGTGCTGCTGGGCGCCGTGGGTGACGAGGCGTTCGACTCCTTCCGGTGCTGGCTGATCGGCCAGGGCCGAGAGGTCTTCGAGGGCGCCGTGCACGACCCGGACGCCCTCGCCGGTCTGCTGACCGACTTCGACGAGGAGATCGACGGCGACGGTGAGGAGCTGGGATTCGCGGCCGACGAGGCCTACGAGCAGCTCACCGGCACCGTACCCCCGGACCTCGGCATCCCGCCCGCCCCGGCCGAGCCGGAGGGCACCCCGCTGGACCTGGCGGACGAGGGGGCACTCGCGCAGCGGTATCCGAGGCTCTGGGAACGCTTCACCACGTGAATTCCCGCCCCGCGTGTGCGTGCGACTCCTGACTCACGCGCGGCGGCGCGCGATGTCCGAGGGGATGTACGCCTGGTTCTGGTCCGCCCTGACCGCGTGCAGCATCGGCGCCGCGTTGGCCTGGTCCAGGGCGGACGCGGTGACCGCGGCGGGCCCGAGCACCACACCGGCGACCGCGCAGACCACCACCCAGGGTCCGCGTACGCTCCTGGCCCAGCCCGCGCCCCGTTCCTTGCCCTCCGTACGCTCTGTGCACTCCGTGCGCTCGTGCCTGCGGCTGCTGCTCATGATCCCCACCTCCGGTCGGCCCTTGTGCCGTTGACCATGACCGTAGGGCGCGGGGATCTGAGCATCCTGCGTGCTGTCTATGGCGTCGCTGTGAGGACGGGCCCGGTCCTGCCCTGGAGGTGGGCGGCCAGCTCGCGGATGGCCGGGAGGCGGGCGGAGAGGGCGGCGCCGGGGCAGCTGGTCATGTAGCCGTCGTTGTGCCCGGCGAGGGCGGGCAGTTGCGCGGTCTCCCCCGCCTTGTAGCGGCTGAGGCTGTTGCTGGAGACCAGGCGCACCGTGGTGCGGGGGTCGACACCGGCGATGCCGAGTTTCCAGGCGGCCAGGGCGGCGATCGCGTCGGTCATGGCCTGCGGCACCGGCATCCCCTCGGTGAAGGTGCCGAGCGCGGCGATGCCCGCGGTGCGGTGGTTGAAGCCCTGGGTGTGGGCGCCGGTGACGGCGCGGTCGACGCCTCCCGCACGGCCCTCGTAGATGGTGCCGCAGCGGTCGACGAGGAAGTTGTAGCCGATGTCGTCCCAGCTCCGGGCGCCGGTCTGGCCCGCGTAGAGATAGCGGATGATGCGGGGCGCGTCGGCGCAGGCGTAGCCGTTGGGCGAGTCGGTGTGGTGGATGAAGACGGCGACGACCTTGTCGTCGTAGCGCGGCGGCGGCTGGCGGTGCCGCGCGGTGTCGTCCAGCCAGACCGAGCGGGGCACGATCCGCGGCCGGGGGGCGGTGAAGGTGGCGGCGGGATGCGCCGGGGCCGGATGCACGGACCGGGGCGGGGTGGCCGATGCCGTGCGGGCCGGGTCACGGGCGAACACCGCGGGTGCGGCCAGGAGGGCGATGCCGAGCAGACAGCAGCCGACCGGCAGGAGCAGGGCGCGCGGGGTCCAGGGCGGCCAAGCGGCGGGGGCGCACAGCCGCCGGGGTACGGCGGGGCGGGACGGCCGGGGCGGGGCGAACGTCCCTTGTTCGGGCGGGGCAGATGCTCCCGGACCGGGCGGGGCGGACACTCCCGGGCCAGACGGGGCGGACACTCCCGGGCCGGGCGGGGCAGCGGATTTCACCGGATCGGGTGGTGCGCCGGACCCTTCCGGGCCGAATCCCAGGCGGGCTCCAGGGCCGGATCCGGGGCCGGATGCGGGGCCGGATGCGGGGCCGGACCCCGGGCCGGATATCTCGGGCTCGGACGGCGGGTCGGATATCTCCGGTCCGGGCGGCGGGGCGGAGGCCTCGGGTCCCGGGCCGGATATCGGTGCGGCGGGGGCGGATGGGGCCGTCCGGGCCGATGTGGCCTTCCCGGGCGGATTCGTCGTCGATCGTCGCAAGACACGCATGGTTCTCACTGTGGGACGGTTCCGTTCCGTCCGCGATGCGCACTGTGCCACCTGGTGGAACCAACATCCCGGTCCGGGCGTTTCCGGTAGTGGGCGCGTACGGCTGCCGAACTCACAGCCGAGTGGCTGATCACCTAGCGCGCCGGACGCGTATGGGAGGACCGGAGAGAAAGGCGGCCAGGGGTGGACCTGCTCGATCTGCTGCTGTTGCTGGTGATCCTCGGCTACGCCGCGTCCGGGTACCGGCGCGGGCTGGTGGCCGGCTGTGTGTCGCTGGCCGGGTTCGTGGGCGGCGCGGTGGTGGGCGTATGGATCCTGCCCTGGGTGATGGACCTGGTCACCAGGGGCACCCCGGCGGCGACGGTGACCGCGGTGCTCACGGTGCTGCTGCCCGGGGTGCTGGGCCATGAGCTGGCCGGGCGGCTGGCCCTCAAGCTCCGCCGTGAGCTGGACTCGGGGCCGCTGAGAGTGGCCGACGGGATCGGCGGGGCGGCGGCGAACTCGCTCGCGGTGCTGCTGGTGGCGTGGGTGGCCGCGAGTGTGCTCGCCGCGTCCTCGTCCCCGCTGGTGACGACGGCGATACGGGACTCGGCGCTGCTCGGCGCCGTGCAGCGGACGATGCCGGACACCACGCCGGCGTGGTTCTCCCGGGCCACCTCCGCGCTCACCGAGGCGGGCTTCCCGCAGGTCTTCAACCCGTTCGAGAACGAGTCGACGGCTCAGGTGGCCGCGCCCTCGGGCGACAGCGTCACCGCGAAGGCCACGGCGGCGGCCCGGTACAGCACGGTGAAGATCGAGGGCGCCTCGGGCACCCAGGGCCGCGAGGGCAGCGGGTTCGTGTACGCGGCGCGGCACGTGATGACCAACGCCCATGTGGTCGCGGGCATCGACGACCCGGCCGTACGGATCGGCGGGGTCGGGCGGTCGTACCCGGCGCGAGTGGTGCTGTTCGATGCGCAGCGGGATGTGGCGGTGCTCTATGTGCCGGGGCTGAAGGCGCCCGTCCTGCGCTTCGACGGCAGCGCGGTGCGCGGCGACTCGGCGGTGGTCGCGGGCTATCCCCAGGACGGCGGGCTGGATCTCCAGGCGGCCACGGTGGCGGACCGGGTGCGGGCGACGGGCCAGAACATCTACAACGACGGCACGGCGACCCGGGAGATCTACTCCATACGGTCCACGGTCCGCCCGGGCAACTCCGGCGGGCCGCTGCTGACCACGGACGGCCGGGTCTACGGCGTGGTGTTCGCCCGCTCGACCTCGGACCGCGAGACGGGGTACGTGCTGACGGCCGCCGAGGTCTCCCCGGTCGCCCGGCATGCCGCGCACGCGACGGCACGGGTGGACACGGGCGCCCTGGTCACCCCGTGACGGCCGCCCCCTCCGGGGTTTACGCCGTGCCTACGGTCATGCTGGGGGCATGGAACGGTTGCGAATCGCGGTGGCCGGGGCGTCCGGTCTGATCGGTGGCGCCCTGGCGCGGTCCCTGGCGGCGGACGGGCACGAGGTGGTGCGTCTGGTGCGCCGGGGGGCCAGGGGCGAGCACGAGATCTGCTGGGATCCCGAGGGCCAGTACGTGGACACGGCGGGGCTCGCCGGGTGTCATGCCGTGGTCAATCTGGCCGGGGCGGGCATCGGGGACCACCGCTGGAGCGAGGCGTACAAGAAGACGCTCCGCGACAGCCGGGTGCTGGGCACGGCCGCGCTCGCGGAGGCCGTGGCGGCCCTCGACGAGCCGCCGCGGGTGCTGGTGAACGGCAGCGCGATCGGCTTCTACGGCGAGACCGGCGACCGCACCGTGGACGAGTCGGCGCCGCCGGGGGACGGTTTTCTGCCGTCGCTGTGCGTGGAGTGGGAGGAGGCGACCGCGGCCGCCCAGGAGGCAGGGGTACGGACGGTGTTCGCGCGCACCGGGCTCGTGGTGTCCCGTCAGGGCGGCGCGTGGGCACGGCTGTTCCCGCTGTTCAGGGCGGGGCTCGGCGGGCGGATGGGCGGCGGACGGCAGTACTGGTCGTTCGTCGCGCTGCACGACGAGGTCGCCGCGATCCGGCATCTCATCGACACCGAGGGCCTGTCGGGGCCGTTCAACGTGACCGCCCCGAACCCGGTGACCAACGCCGAGATCACCGCGGCCATGGGCCGTGTGCTGCACCGGCCGACCCCGTTCCCGGTACCGGCGGCGGCACTGCGACTCGCGCTCGGGGAGATGGCCGGGGATGTGCTGGGCAGTCAGCGGGTGCTGCCGGCACGGCTGCTGGAGTCGGGGTTCACCTTCGCGTTCCCGGAGATCGAGGGGGCGATCAGGGCGGCGTGACGCCCACCGACGACGGCGCGCGCGACACCGTAGGACCGCCGCCCGGACCACGGTCCAGGCCGCCGTCCAGGCCGTCGTCCAGGCCGCCGTCCGGACCGCCGTGGGACGAGCGTCGCGGGACCCACCCCCGGACCACCGCGGGACCCGCGCCCGCCCCGCGCCCGGGCCGCCGCCGGACCCGGCCCCATGACGCCGTACGACCGTTTCCCGGTGCCGGTGCCACGCTCATGCGACCGTGTGCGACCGTGCCCTGCCGATGCGCGACCCCCGCCCGCCCGGCCACCGCCCTAACCTCGACCCGAACTCGGGTATCCCTGGAGCCTGTTGGGGGCATGACGTCACCACCGGCCGCGCAACCAGCGAGGAGGGGCCACGTGCTTGAGCCCGTGTACCAGGCGGACGTCGTCGTCGTGGGAGCCGGGATCGCCGGACTCTCGGCGGCGCAACGGCTGACCAGCGCAGGAGTGTCGACGGTAGTTCTGGAGGCCGCGCCCTGTACGGGCGGTCGCATGTCGACGGAGAAGGTGGACGGATTCCGGCTCGACCGGATCGGGCAGCTGCTGTCCACGGCGTACCCCGAACTGCGGCTGGCACCGGGGCTGCACAACCTGGTGCTGCGCCCCTTCGCCCCGGGCGTGCTGCTGCACTCCGACGGCCGCAGGCACCGAGCGGGCGCCCCGGCCGTCGGCCGCAGCGCGAGGGGCGCACTGCATGTGGTGCGCGCCCTGGCGAGCGCCCCGAGAAGCGCGGCGGTGCCCGCGCCCCGGGCCGGTGCGCCGGTGGGCGGCGCGATGGACCAGGCGCGGCTGGGCAACGCCCTGGCGCGGATCGCCTCGACGCCGGTGGAACGGCTGCTGGCCCGCCCGGAGCTGCCCGCCGGGCAGGCGCTGGCCGCGCGCGGTGTCCCGGTCCGCACGATCGACGGGTTTCTGCGCCCGCTGCTCGCCGCCCTGCTGTGCGACCCGGAGCTCACCACGTCCAGCAGGTGCGCCGATCTGGCGCTGCGCGCGTTCGCGGCGGGACGGCTGTGTCTGCCGGAGGGCGGGGCCGAGGCGCTGCCCGAGCTGATGGTGCGGGCGCTGCCGCCGGGCACGGTGCGCACCGGGGTCCGGGTCACTTCGGTCTCCACGACCTCGGTGACCACGGCGGAGCACGGCGAGATCCGCTGCCGCGCGGTGCTGCTGGCGACCGGCGCGCGCGAGGCCGCCGAACTGCTGCCGGGGCTGCGGGTGCCGGACTTCCACCCGGTGACCGTGGTGCACCACACGACCGATCTGCCGCCGGACACCGGAGCGGCCCTGCTGCTGGACGCGGACCGGGGCGGCCCGGTGGCGCACACGGCGGTGATCAGCGAGGTCGACCCGAGCCGGGCCCCGGCGGGCCGCACCCTGATCTCGTCGACGGTGCTGGGCCCGCCTCCTCAGGATGTGGACACGGCGGTACGGATGCATCTGTCCCGTCTCTACGGCACCTCGACGCGCCGCTGGGAGACCCTCGCGGTGCACCACACCGCCGAGGCGGTCCCGGCGATGCGCCCGCCGCACGACCACCGCCGCCCGGTGCGGCTGCTGGCCGGCCTGTACGTCTGCGGCGACCACCGCGACACCAGCACCGTCCAGGGCGCCCTCCACTCCGGCCACCGGGCCGCCACGGCCCTGCTGACCGACCTCGGCACCGCGGGCTCCCTCCACCTGGCGGACCCGGCCCCGACGGCCCGCGCGGCATGAGCCGAGCACCGTCGTGAGCCGGTCGCCACGAGACCGCTCCTGAACCCGCTCCTGACCCGTTCCCGCCCCGGTCAGCCCAGGGCCGCGACCTTGTCGCGGTACAGGCGGGCCGGGGTGGCGTCCTTGTAGGGCTCGAGGCGGCGTTCGAAGTCGCGTACGTACTCCAGGGCCCGCAGCGAGCGCATCTCGGTGGCTTGGAGCGCGGCCTCGGCGCCCAGGTGGCATGCCTGATCGAGCTCGCCGAGGCCCAGCCGGGCGGTGGCGAGGACGACCCGGCAGAACAGCCTGCTGCGGGCGTAGGAGTGGGCGCGCAGTTGCAGGGAGCGTTCCGCGTGCTGGGCCGAGGCGCGGTACTGCTGGAGGTCGCGGTGGCAGTGCCCGAACTCGTCGGCGAGCTGCGCCTCGTCGAAGAACCGCGCCCAGTACGGCGACTCCTCCCCGGTCCGGGCCGCCTCCAGGGCGCGCTCGGCCCGCACCAGCGAGGCGGTGCACGCCCGCACCTCGCCGAGCACTCCGTGCCCGCGCGCCTCGGCGGAGTGCAGCAGTGCCTGTACGAGGGGCGGCGCGGCGCTGCCGATGCCCTGCTGGGCCACCCGCGCCAGCTGCACCGCCTCCCGCCCGTGCCCGAGATAGACGGCCTGGCGGCTCATGGTGACCAGGACGTAGGCGCCGTAGGCCCGGTCCCCGGCGGCCTGGGAGAGCCGCAGGGCCTGGACGAAGTAGCGCTGGGCGAGTCCATGGGCGCCGATGTCGTACGACGTCCAGCCCGCGAGGCGGGTGAGGTCGGCGGCGGCCGCGAACAGCCGGCGGCCGGTGGACTCGCCGTAGGTGCCGCGCAGCATGGGCTCGCACTCGTGCTCCAGATAGCGCACCAGGGCCTGCCGGGCGTGGCCGCCGCCGTAGGCGTTGTCGAGGCTGCGGAACAGCTCGCCGACCGAGCGCAGCGCCGCGATGTCGCCGCCGGTGACCTTCTGGCCGAGGGTGCGTTCGGCGCCGCGCTGCCGGGGCGGGGGGACGAGCGTCCCGGGTTCGGCGGCGGTGCGCCGTCTGGGGGCGGTGCCGTGCTGTGCCGGGATCCGGACGGACTGGCCGGCAGGCGCCGCCCGGTCATCGGCGCGGCCGGTGCGGTCGTCGGCGCGGGCGACCCGGTCGTCGGCGCGGCCGATCAGCCAGTCCCGGCTGGGCACCACGAGACCGGCCGGGGTGAAGGCGATCTTCCGCAGCTCGGCGTGGCTGCCGGAGTCCTTGCGCCACAGCCCGCCGACGATGTCGACGGCCTCCTCCGGGGTGGAGGCGAACTCCAGCCCGGCGTACACCGGGGCGCAGGCGTCCAGCCCCAGGTCCTGGGCGGTGAGCCGGCGGCCGAGGCGCCGGGTGAAGACCTCGGCGATCAGGGCGGGAGTGGTGCCCCGGGGCTGCTGTCCGCGCAGCCAGCGGGTGACCGAGGTCTTGTCGTATCTGAGGTCCAGCCCGTGTTCGAGGCCGAGCTGATCCACGCGACGGGCCAGACCCGCGTTGGAGAATCCCGCTTCTGCGATGAGCGCGGCGAGCTGGCGGTTGGGAGTGCGCTGCGCGGGTCGTTCCGTCATCTGCGGTGCGGTCTCCTGCCTTTCGGGCGGCCGCAGTGCCGACTGCGGCGCCCGGATTGCTTTGTGAGCAGCCCTTATGGCCTCCGTGAACGGCGCGAATGTAGCGGAGCGTAAGCACACGGTTGCGGGCTTCGGCGAGCATTCATCCGATCGTGTGAGGATTTGCTGTCTGGCTGACGCCGACGGGGCTCGATCGGGCGGACGTAGAGTTGCGGGGGCGCGTCCCCTGCCTGGTACAACCCGCGCCGGGGACCATGGACGCGCCGAAGGCCGAAGGAGGCGCTTGCCGTGAGTGAGTTGCGGTTCGTCCGCATGGGGTTCGGCGCGGATGCCGTGGACTACCAGGAGGCGTGGGACGAACAGCGCCGGGTGCACGCGGCCCGCTTCGCGGACGAGGCGCCCGACACCGTACTGCTGCTCGAACACCCCCCGGTCTACACGGCGGGCCGCCGCACCGCGGACGACGAGCGCCCCCTCGACGGCACCCCGGTCATCGACGTGGACCGCGGCGGCAAGATCACCTGGCACGGCCCGGGCCAGCTGGTCGGCTACCCGATCCAGAAACTGCCGCGTCCGGTGGACGTCGTGGCACATGTACGCCGCCTGGAGGATGCGCTGATCCGCGTCTGCGCGGAATTCGGTCTGGAGACCTCACGGGTCGAGGGCCGCAGCGGCGTCTGGGTGCTCGGCGACCCGGTCGAGCAGCGCCCTGTGCTCGGCGGTCTGGCGCTGGACTTCGACCCGCGGCTCGCCGACGAGGAGTTCGACCCCCGCCTCAACGGCCCGGAGTACGCCCCCTCCAACGCCGGCCAGCGCCGCGAGGACCGCAAGATCGCCGCGATCGGCATCCGGGTCGCCAAGGGCGTCACGATGCACGGCTTCGCACTCAACGTGAACCCCGACAACCGGTGGTTCGACCGGATCATCCCGTGCGGCATCCGCGACGCGGGCGTGGCCTCGCTGGCGAACGAGCTGGGCCGGGACATCACCATCGCCGAGGTCCTGCCGGTCGTCGAACGGCACTTGAAGGACGTGCTGGAGCACGCGGAACCGAGGCCGCGGGAGATCGAGCGGACACCGGCAGCCTGAGCCCGGGCCGGACGGGGCCGGTGGCGTGAACCCGGGGCCGGACCGGTGGTGTCCGGAAGACACGGGGGAATGAAACCGGCCCTTTCGAGCTTGGCCAGAAAGCCCGCCCGGACAGTGATCCGGAGGGGCAGGTACCCGCCCGTGGCCACGGAATCCACGGGCGTACCCTGAATTGCACCGAAGAATCAATCGCTAGGGAGCCGGTCGTGTCCGCAGTCGACCCCGACGGACGCAAGATGCTGCGCCTGGAGGTCCGCAACAGCCAGACCCCCATCGAGCGCAAGCCCGAGTGGATCAAGACCCGGGCGAAAATGGGTCCTGCGTACACCGAGATGCAGAACCTGGTGAAGAGCGAGGGTCTGCACACCGTCTGCCAGGAAGCCGGCTGTCCCAACATCTACGAATGCTGGGAGGACCGCGAGGCGACCTTCCTCATCGGCGGCGACCAGTGCACCCGGCGCTGCGACTTCTGCCAGATCGACACCGGCAGGCCGAAGGCGCTGGACCGCGACGAGCCGCGCCGGGTCGGCGAGTCCGTCGTCACCATGGATCTGAACTACGCCACCGTCACCGGCGTCGCCCGTGACGACCTGGAGGACGGCGGCGCCTGGCTATACGCCGAGACGGTGCGCGAGATCCACCGGCAGACCGCCGAGCGCGCGGACGGCCGGACCAAGGTCGAGCTGCTCGCCCCCGACTTCAACGGGGTGCCCGAGCTGCTGGAGACTGTCTTCGCCACCCGGCCCGAGGTCTTCGCACACAACGTCGAGACGGTGCCGCGGATCTTCAAGCGCATCCGCCCCGGCTTCCGCTACGACCGCTCGCTGGCGGTCATCACCGCGGCCCGCGACTACGGCCTGGTCACCAAGTCGAACCTGATCCTCGGCATGGGCGAGACCCGTGAGGAGATCAGCGAGGCGCTGAAGGCGCTGCACGACTCGGGCTGCGAGCTGGTGACCATCACGCAGTATCTGCGTCCCACGCTGCGCCACCACCCCGTCGAGCGCTGGGTGAAGCCGCAGGAGTTCGTGGAGCTGAAGGAGGAGGCCGAGGAGATGGGCTTCTCCGGCGTCATGTCGGGACCGCTGGTGCGCTCCTCCTACCGCGCCGGGCGGCTGTACCGGATGGCGGTGGAGAAGCGGGGCGCGTACAGCGCCGGACAGGCCGTCTGACAGTACGTCATCTCATCGGCCGGGTTGCGCCGCACGGGCGCGGGCCGATTGTGTGAATTCACGCACAAGCTACTACCGGCCAGTAGTGTCCGGTTCCACGCGGTCCCGACCGTCCTCGCAGTTGAGGGAGGACGGCGGGGCCGCGTCGCCGTGTCCAGGGCGTGACAAGGCCTCCCGACAAGCCTTCATTGCCGTTTGACCGGTCGGTCACGCCCTGGTAACACCAAACAGTGACCCTGGACTCACGCCACGTACACCCGTACCAAGCCGTCTCGAGGGGGATCCCCGCCATGCAGGCCGCGCCGCCCGTCCGCGCCACACCCATCCCGTCGTTCACCGACGCCCTGCGCGCCGTCGAGTCGCTCCTCATGAGCAGCGGCCAGCGCACCGCCCGCCGCAACGCCTGGACCTCCGTCCTGGAGGACCGCCGCCGCGCCAAGGACCGGGTCGAGGCCCAGCGTGTCCTGGACCGGTCCACGGCCGTCCGGTCCTGACCGGCCCGGGACTTTCCGGTACCGGTTCCTGCACCGGTTCCTGGTCCGGGCTGTTCCGCTTCCGTTCCCTCCCCCACCGCTTCTTGCCCCCACCGCTACCGTCCCCCACCGCTTTTCGCCTTTCTCCTTTTCCGCCCGCAGCCCCCGACGTCACGTGTCCCACCCCACCCTCCGTGACGGACGCCACCGTCGTCGGCACTCCTGGGGGACACGTAGACTTCGTGCCATGGCGAGGAAGGAACCGGCAGCGGATGCTGCGAGCGCAGGGCGACTGAAGCAGATCGCTCTGACCTACCAAATGACCCGCAAGGCCGACAAGAAGATCGGTCTTGTACTCGCGGCCGTCGGCATCGGCACCCTCGGTGTCTTCCTCGCGATCGGCTTCTTGATCGGTCACCCCGTCTATCTGGGCGTCCTCGGTCTTGTGCTCGGCTTCCTCGGCACGGCGATCGTGTTCGGACGCCGCGCCGAGCGCGCCGCGTTCGGTCAGATGGACGGCCAGCCGGGCGCAGCGGCGGCCGTGCTCGACAACGTCGGCCGCGGCTGGACCACCACCCCCGCGGTGGCCATGAGCCGCAACCAGGACGTGGTGCACCGCGCCGTCGGCAAGGCCGGCATCGTCCTGGTAGCCGAGGGCAACCCGAACCGGGTCAAGACCCTGCTGGCGGCCGAGAAGAAGAAGATGAACCGCATCGTCGCGGACGTCCCGGTGCACGACGTGATCGTGGGCAAGGGCGAGGGGCTCACAGAGCTGAAGAAACTCCGTACGACGCTGCTGAAGTATCCGCGTGTGCTGACCGGTCCCCAGGTGACGTCGACCAATGACCGGCTCAAGGCCATGGGGGACCTCATGACGAACATGCCCTTGCCGAAGGGTCCTATGCCCAAGGGGATGCGCCTGCCGAAGGGCGGCGGAAAGGCCCGCTGAACCCCCTTCGAAAAGTCACCCCTCGTACAGCGAGAAGGGGCGTCCGGAATTGACCGGGCGCCCCTTCGTCGTAGCACCGAACCGAGTTCGTCGTAGCACCGGACCTAGATCCGCACCTCCACCGTCCGCGCCAGCCTGTCGTGCAGGCCCCTGCCGTCCCTGTCCCAGATCAGAGCCGGGATCGCCAGGCACAGGAGGGTGGAGCGGAGGAGGGCTCGGAGGGGGTTGACTCCGCCGGTGGTGAGGTCGACGACGCGGATGCCGAAGAGGCGTTTGCCCGGGGTGAAGCCGATCGTGCCGACCGTCAGGACGCTCAGGACGAAGAAGATGAGCAGCGCCCAGTTGCTGGTGGCGGGGCCGTAGCCGTCAGTGATGAGGCCGTATGCGATCAGCACGCACAGACCCCAGTCCACGGCGATCGCGCCGAGCCGCCGTCCGGGGCGGGCGATCGAACCGGAGCCTTGCTCGGGCAGCCCGAGCTGCTGGCCCCGGTATCCGAAATCGGCACCGGCGTCCTCCAGGGCCGCGCGGGGCCCGGAGAGCCACGATCCCATTGCTTGCCTGTTGTCCACCGGACCACGGTACTGCGACCCCCTCGGCCGACCTGACGGCGGGGTGTGTCCCGGCTAACGTGGACGCGTGACCGGTTAACTTCAGCGAAACAAATGGGTCACGCCCGAGAAATCACCCCTCCCTAGGGTCTGAGTCAGCGTGTGCCACCGCACTGGCCGCACGAACGAACTACCACCCCGGCGGCACGGTCGGGAGTAGGAGGAGCTGGATGTTCCAGAACGCCGACGAGGCCAAGAAGTTCATCGCGGACGAGGACGTCAAGTTCGTCGACGTCCGCTTCTGCGACCTGCCGGGCGTCATGCAGCACTTCACGGTGCCCGTCGAGGCGTTCGACCCGGACGAGGAGCTCGCCTTCGACGGGTCCTCCATCCGCGGCTTCCAGGCCATCCACGAGTCCGACATGGCGCTGCGCGCCGACCTGTCCACCGCTCGGACCGACCCGTTCCGCCGGGACAAGACCCTCAACATCAACTTCTTCATCCACGACCCGATCACGGGTGAGCAGTACTCCCGTGACCCGCGCAACGTGGCGAAGAAGGCCGAGGCGTACCTCGCGTCGACCGGTATCGCGGACACCGCGTACTTCGGCCCCGAGGCGGAGTTCTACGTCTTCGACTCCGTGCGCTTCTCGACCACCGCGAACGAGTCCTTCTACCACATCGACTCCGAGGCCGGCGCCTGGAACACCGGCGCCCTCCAGGACAACCGCGGCTACAAGGTCCGCTACAAGGGCGGCTACTTCCCGGTCCCGCCGGTCGACCACTTCGCCGACCTGCGCGCCGAGATCTCCCTGGAGCTGGAGAAGTCGGGCCTCAAGGTCGAGCGCCAGCACCACGAGGTGGGCACCGCCGGCCAGGCCGAGATCAACTACAAGTTCAACACGCTGCTCGCGGCGGCCGACGACCTCCAGCTCTTCAAGTACATCGTGAAGAACGTCGCCTGGCGCAACAACAAGACGGCGACCTTCATGCCGAAGCCGATCTTCGGCGACAACGGCTCGGGCATGCACGTCCACCAGTCGCTGTGGAGCAACGGCGACCCGCTGTTCTACGACGAGGCCGGCTACGCGGGCCTGTCGGACACCGCCCGCTACTACATCGGCGGCATCCTGCGGCACGCCCCGTCGCTGCTGGCGTTCACCAACCCGACGGTGAACTCGTACCACCGGCTGGTCCCGGGCTTCGAGGCCCCGATCAACCTGGTGTACTCGCAGCGCAACCGCTCCGCCGCCATGCGCATCCCGATCACGGGCTCCAACCCGAAGGCCAAGCGCGTCGAGTTCCGGGCGCCCGACTCCTCCGGCAACCCCTACCTCGCCTTCTCCGCCCTGCTGCTCGCGGGCCTGGACGGCATCAAGAACAAGATCGAGCCGGCCGAGCCGATCGACAAGGACCTCTACGAGCTGGCTCCCGAGGAGCACGCGAACGTGGCGCAGGTCCCGACCTCGCTCCCGGCCGTCCTCGACTCGCTGGAGGCCGACCACGAGTTCCTGCTCGCCGGTGACGTGTTCACCGCCGACCTGATCGAGACGTGGATCGACCTCAAGCGCACCAACGAGATCGCCCCGCTCCAGCTCCGCCCGCACCCGCACGAGTTCGAGCTGTACTTCGACGTGTGATATCGCCCCAGGTCAGAGCGGGTTCCCGCTCCCCTGGACCGTCTGCGGGCCGTCGGCCGTGCTCTTCCTCCGCTGGAAGGGCACGGCCGACGGCCTGTTTCCGGCCCTGCACCGCGAACGGCCGTCGAGGGCTTACGCGGGGCCGCCGCTCAGGCCGGCGCATGCGCCGTCAGACGGACGTCAACAGACGGACGTCAACAGACGGACGTCAACAGACGGACGTCAACGTACGAACGGCCGTCTCAGCGAAAGACAAAAGGCAAGGAGAGCTGCCTCCTTGCCACTCTCAACGTATAGCGCGTCGGGGGGCTTGCCACAAGGCCCGGGTGGTGGCGCAGAATCGTCGGCCGAGGCCGCAACCTGCGGAAATGGGGAGCACGACGTGTGTGTGCTGTTGCCGACGTACAGGGGACGCGGTGGCGATGACTGAGCAGTATGTGCTGGATCTTCAAGAGGTCGACGAGACGCAGGTCGCGCTCGTCGGTGGCAAGGGCGCGCATCTGGGCGGGCTGTCGCGGATCGAAGGCATCCGCGTGCCGGGTGGCTTTTGCGTGACGACGGACGCCTTCCGGCGGATCATGGCGGAAGCGGCGTTCATCGACGATCGGCTCGATCAGTTGTCGCGCTTGAACCCGGACGACCGGGAGGCGATCCGCGCGCTCAGCGCGCAGATTCGTCGGACCATCGAAGAGACAGCCATCACGGGCGAACTCGCGGCGGAGATCACCCGCGCGCTCGGTCGGCTCGGCGAGCAAGCCGCCTACGCCGTCCGATCCAGTGCGACGGCAGAGGACCTGCCGACGGCCTCCTTCGCCGGCCAGCAGGACACGTACCTGAACGTCGTGGGGCCGACGGCGATCCTCCGGCACGTCAGCCGGTGCTGGGCTTCGCTGTTCACCGAGCGGGCCGTGACCTACCGCCGACGCAACGGCATCGACCACCGTACCGTCCATATGGCCGTGGTCGTACAGCAGATGGTCTTCCCGCATGCGGCCGGCGTCCTGTTCACAGCCGACCCCGTCACGGGTAACCGGAAGGTCGCCACCGTGGACGCCGGTTTCGGCCTCGGCGAAGCCCTGGTCTCCGGCCTGGTGAACCCGGACGTCTTCACGGTGCGACACGGGGAAGTCGTCGCCAAGGCGATCGCCGCCAAGCAGCGTGCCGTTCACGCCCTGCCGACCGGCGGTACACAGGAGGCGGCAATCGACCCGCAGCAGCAGAAGCAGCCGGCGCTGACGGATGCACAGGTCGTGCGGCTCGTGCGGCTCGGTCGGCGGATCGAAGCGCACTTCGGCCGCCCTCAGGACATCGAATGGTGCCTGGTCGACGATGGCTTCCACATCGTTCAGAGCCGGCCGATTACCACGCTGTTCCCCCTCCCCGAGACCGGCGACCCGGAGCATCACGTCTACGTCTCCGTCGGTCATGGGCAGATGATGACCGACCCCATGAAGCCTCTCGGGCTCTCCATGTGGCAGCTGACGGCCATGGTGCCGATGCACAAGGCCGGCGGGAGGCTGTTCGTCGATGTCACCCGGCGCCTGGCCTCGCCCGCGAGCCGCGCCGGCCTCCTGGACATCATGGGGAGAGGCGATCCGCTGATGAGGGACGCTCTGGAGACCGTCCTCGACCGCGACGGTTTCGTCGCGTCGCTCCCGGATGCGGGTCCCGGCGGGCCTCCGGCCGGCGGTGCGTCCGCCCCGATCGAGACCGATCCGGCCATCGTGACCGAGCTGATCGAGCGCAGTCGGGCGTCCCTCTCCGCCTTGGAGCGCGACATCCGGGCGAAGACCGGACCGGCGCTGTTCGACTTCCTGCTGGAGGCATTCGAGGAGCACAAGCGGGTCCTCGGTGATCCGCTGAGCATGCAGGTGATCATGGCGGGGATGGAGGCCACGTGGTGGCTCAACGACACGCTGTATGAGTGGCTGGGCGAGAAGAACGCGGCTGACACGCTCACGCTGTCCGCCCCCGGCAATGTGACGTCGGAAATGGGACTGGCGCTGCTCGACGTCGCGGACTTGATCCGCCCCCGGTCGGAGGTGGTGGCGTTCCTGGAGGGCACCGAGGACGAGGGCTTCCTGGACGAGCTGGCGAAGCTCGCGGGCGGGATGGAAGCGTGTGACGCCATAGAGGCCTACCTCGACCGGTACGGCATGCGCTGCGTCGGAGAGATCGACATCACGAGGCCACGGTGGCGCGAGCGCCCCACCACACTCGTGCCCGTGATCCTCGACAACGTCAGGAACTTCGAGCCGGGCGCCGCCGAACGGCGCTTCGAGCAAGGGCGGCAGAAGGCGCAGAAGAAGGAACAGGACGTGCTGTCACGCCTGCGGGCCATGCCGGACGGGGACCGGAAAGCCGACGAGGCCAAGCGGATGATCGACCGGGTCCGCACCTTCATCGGGTACCGGGAGTATCCGAAGTACGGCATCGTCAGCCGCTACTTCGTCTACAAGCAGGCCTTGCTGGAGGAGGCCGAGCGCCTCGTACGGGCCGGCGTGCTTCCTGAGAAGGAGGACATCTTCTACCTCACTTTCCAGGAAATCCACGACGTCGTGCGCTCGCACCAGGTGGACGGCCGGCTCATCCAGCAGCGCAAGGACGCGTTCCGGTCGTACAACGCGCTCACACCGCCCCGGGTGCTCACCTCGGACGGTGAGGCAGTCACCGGTGCGTACCGGCGCGACGACGTGCCGGCCGGCGCCCTGACCGGCCTGCCGGTTTCCGCCGGGACCGTCGAGGGAAGGGCCCGCGTCATCCTTGACATGGCGGAGGCCGATCTCGAAGCGGGCGACATCCTGGTCACGACGTTCACGGACCCCAGCTGGTCGCCGCTGTTCGTCGGAGTCGCGGGCCTGGTGACGGAGGTGGGCGGCCTGATGACCCATGGCGCAGTGATCGCCCGGGAGTACGGCTTGCCGGCCGTCGTGGGCGTGGAGCAGGCCACCCGGCTGATCCGGGACGGGCAGCGGATCCGCGTGCACGGGACCGACGGGTACGTCGAGATCCTGCCTTGACCGACCGCACCGGGAAGCCCCTCAGCGACAACAGTGCAAGATCATCAAGGGACCGGCGCGTTCCGGACGGTCTCCGGCGCGTTCCCGCTGGTGTCCGGGGGCTTCGTGCAACCTTTCGGTCGCTCGGCGCTTCTAATAGCGGGGACGGTCTTCAGCCGGGTGAAAGAGGGGCGCGTGGATACGGGGATGTCCGAACGGGACGATTGGGAGCGGGAGTTCGATCTCAGATGGGCGGCCTCCGCCGAGCACAAGGAGCCCTCGGCGCGGGCCCGGATGCTGGCCGCCCGCTGGCGGGAGAACCCGCCCGAGCCGGTGCCGTTCCGCGCCGACCCGGACCCGGTGGCGCCGCGCCGGTCGTGGCTGGCCACCGCCGTGGTGCTCCTCTGCGTGGCCACGGTGATCTTCGTGTTCGGCTATGCGCAGACCGGGGCGACGGGCTACTGAGCCGCCGTCCCCGGGCGGTCGTGACCGGCGCCCGGATCCAGCCGATTCACAGGGATATTCACAGGGATATTCATAGGGACGTTTTGCCCCTAGCAGGGCCGATCAGGACCACCTCATGGGGGTCCCCAGGTGCACACTGGACAGCGGGACGAGTGCCTGACTGCGGGGTGATGCAAGATGCAGAGCCGCTTCCGGAGCGACCGGCGGCTGACGGCCCGAATGGGCCTGACGATGTTCCTGCTCGGGTTGCTGTACGTGGTGTTCGTCGCCGCGTTGATCGTGCTGCTGAAGTCGTGGGTGCTGGTCGTGGTGATCGTGGCCGGCATGCTCATCGCGCAGTACTGGTTCTCCGACCGGGTCGCGCTGTACGCGATGCGAGGGCGGATCGTGGAGCGCGAGGAGTTCCCCGAACTGCACGGCGTGATCGACCGGCTGTGCGCCGTCGCCGACATGCCCAAGCCGGTGGTCGCGGTCTCCGACATGGAGATGCCGAACGCCTTCGCGACCGGGCGCAACGCAGACCACGCGGTGGTCTGCGTGACCACGGGGCTGCTGCGCCGCCTCGAACCCGCCGAGCTGGAGGGTGTCCTGGCGCACGAGCTGTCCCATGTGGCGCACAAGGACGTCGCGGTGATCACCATCGCCTCGTTCCTCGGGGTGATCGCGGGCCTGATGGTCCGGTTCGCCTTCTACTCCTCGCTGTTCCGGGGCCGCAAGGACCAGAACACCGTGGCCGTGTTCGCCGCCGTGATGGGCATCTCGGCGGCCGTGTACGCCCTCAGCTTCCTGCTGATCCGGGCGCTGTCCCGGTACCGGGAGCTGGCCGCGGACCGTGCGGCGGCGCTGCTGACCGGGCGGCCCTCGGCGCTGGCCTCCGCGCTCACCAAGGTCACCGGGGACATCGCCCGCATCCCCACCCGGGATCTGCGGACCGCACAGGCCTTCAACGCGTTCTACTTCACCCCGGCCACCGGCTCCGGGGTCGACCTCTCGCGGCTGCTGTCCACCCACCCCAGTCTGGAGCAGCGGCTGGAGCAGCTGGGGCGGATCTCCGCCGAGCTGGGTGAGGCCGCGACGCCGGGGAAGGCGGGCTGAGCATGGGGCTGCTGGACATCATTCTCGGCCGTACGAAACCGGTCGTACCCGATCTGGACCAGCTCTTCGCGCTGCCGTCGGCGGCGGTGACACTCCAGGCGGCGGCCGGTTTCACCCCGACCGGGCAGGGCGCGGTCTGTTTCGCCACGGTGGAGGGCGCGGCGTTCGACCAGACGCACCGCGAGGTCCAGGCGCTGCTCGACGCGGACGCCGACCGCACCGGTCCGCCGGTGCGGCTGGCGCGGGACGACTACGGCTACTCCTGGCTGGTGTCGAGCCGTACCCCGGACCAGCTCGTGGAGCTGGTCAACGATCTGCACGCGGTGAACAGCGCCATGGAGGTCAACGGTTTCGGCCCCCAGCTGCTGTGCTCCCTGGCCGGGTTCGAGGACGACGCCGGGAGGCGGCTGGCCCTGGTCTATCTCTACAAGCGCGGCACCTTCTTCCCCTTCGCCCCGCTGCCCGGCGGGGCGGAGCGGCGTGACAACGCGCTGGAGCTCCAGGTGAAGGCGGCTCTCACGAACGACCTGCGCATCGAGCAAGACCTCAGTCGCTGGTTCCCCGTGTGGGGCGCCCCCGGGCTCTGAGGCTCCCATCGAGCCATCGAGCAGTTCCGCCACGGCGCAGACACGGCCCGGAGGAGGTCTGGCGGGCGCCTCAGACGCCGTGGCGTGCCGGTACCACCCCGGCGTCCACGGCCGCCACCAGGGCGGTGTGGTCGGCGGTGGTCTGGTCGGCGTAGCGCAGGGCGAAGTCGGCGATGGCACGTTCGAAGGTGTCCGCGCCGCCCAGATATCCGGCGATGGCGACACGGTCGCCGGAGCGGGCGTGGGCGCGGGCCAGGGCGGTGCCGCACAGCCGGGCGTAGGGAAGCAGTTCCGCCGGGCCCATCCCGGCGATGTCGGCGGAGCCCTTCATGTCGCGCAGCTGGCGCCAGTAGAAGGCGCGTCCCTGCGGGCCGCTCATCCAGCCGAGGAAGATGTCGCTCGCCGCCTGGAGCAGCCGCTGCCCGGCGACCACCCGGTGGCCGGCATGGATGATGGGGCCGCTGGGGAGATGGTCCTCCAGGACCGACTTGCGCGCCTCCTTGATCTGGAGGAACAGCGGATCGTCGTCGTCCTTTCCGGCCAGCAGCACGATGAAGCAGCGCAGACCGACGCTGCCGACGCCGACGACCTTACGAGCGGCGTCCACGAAGCGGTAGCGGTCCAGCAGCAGCCGGCGTTCCTCGGTGAGGGTGGAACGGTAGTCGCTGAAGATCTTGCGCATCGCGGCCATGTCCGGCGGCCCGGCGGCTTCGAGCAGCGGCGGGTCCTGGATGATGCGGCGCCGTCCGTCGACGACCTCGGTGAGCTTGCCGAGGGCGTGCAGGCTGGTGCGGCGGCGGGCCCGGCTGAGGGAGGACTCGACACGGCGGCGGTCACGGCCCGAGCGGATCAGGGGCAGCAGGCTGTCGGCGTCGATACGGGTGTACCAGACGTCCAGCTCGCCTCTCCCCGCGAGCTCCCGGACGGCCCTGCGGTACGCGGCGGCCGACTCCAGCGCCGCCTGGCGCACCTTGGGCTCGCTGTGCCCGTTCTCCCGCGCGGCCACGGCGACGGACGCGGCGAGCCGTTTCACATCCCACTCGAAGGGGCCGGGGAACGTCTCGTCGAAGTCGTTGAGGTCGAAGAGCAGGGCGCGTTCCGGCGAGGCGTACAGCCCGAAGTTGAGCAGGTGGGCGTCGCCGCACAGCTGCACCATGAGTCCGGTGTGCGGCAGCGCGGCGAGGTCGTCGGCCATCACGGCGGCGGCGCCGCGCAGGAAGGCGAAGGGCGAGGCGGCCATCCTGCCGTACCGGATCGGCAGCAGTTCCGGGAGCCGGTCACGGCCCTGCCGCTCCAGTACGGCGACGGGGTCGGAGCGGTCCACCCCGGGCAGCCAGTCGGCGTGCGCGGAGCGGGGGACACGGGTGCGGGCCGCCTTGCCGCGCCGGGCGCGGTCGACGGGGGTGGTCATGCCCGGGTCCGGGCGGGGCGCCGGGCAGGTGGCCTGGTGGTGCGCCGGGCCGTCGGCCCGGTGGGGTGGGTCGTGGGGCTGCTGTGACGCCGTATGCCGTACCGCCGTTCCATCTCGCCTCCCTGCTCGCACGTCCTGCCGCTGCTCGTACCTCCTGGTCGCAGTGAACGGTGGATGGGGGTGGGGCGCATGCCTGGTACGGCGTTCGGGTGACATGAGCCGCCGGCTGGACGGCCGGAACGGCGCGAACGGCAGGAACGGCGGGAACGGCGGCGCCGGGTGTCCTGCGAGGGCAGGGGCACCCGGCGCCGTCGCGCCTCACCGGGAGACGGGCGTCAGCGCATCAGCGCCCGGACCATGCTGCACGTGGTGTCCGACGGCGGGTGGACGCCGATGAGCTGCGCCGTGCTGCGTATCTTCTCGTTGCGCGCCTGGCCCGGCAGATAGATCCCGGAGTCGAGCAGGGCGATCACGAGGCGCAGGGCCTTGAGGCGGCGGTTGTGCGTCACGTACCACTCGCGCGGCCGTCCGGCCGGGAGCGGCTGCTTCAGCACCGGCGCGTACGGCAGGTCGAGCTGGACGGGGCGGCGGGCGGTCGACTGGGTGGGCAAGGGCTTCTGCTTCAGTGCGGCAGCGGGCACGGGCATCCTCCTGTCGCGGTCGGGGCGCCGTCCGGACACTCCGGCCGACTCCTTCGAACACTGCTACCAGTTTACTGCCCGCCACTGACATCCAGCAGTCCATAATCCCGCCTCAATCTCTGCCCTGAGCAGGGAATTTGTCAGTTCGTCACACAGGACACAGGGGTCGCGTGCGAGTCGGCAGAATTCGAACAAGAACCTCTCGCGCACGTCGCGTACGGTGGGCGGCATGGAGATCTGGATCAATCCGGCCTGCTCGAAGTGCCGCAGCGCGCTCACCCTGCTCGACGCCGAGGGCGCCGAGTACACCGTCCGGCGTTATCTGGAGGACGTGCCGACGGAGGACGAGATCAGGGACGTACTCGACCGTCTGGGCCTCGAACCGTGGGACATCACCCGCACCCGGGAGGCCGCCGCCGGGGACCTGGGGATCGAGGAGTGGGCGCGGGACGCCGGTTCACGGGAGCGGTGGATCGCGGCACTCGCCGCCCGTCCGGCGCTGATCCAGCGGCCGATCATCACCGCGGACGACGGCACGGCGGTCGTGGGGCGCAGCGAGGAGGCCGTACGGGACGCCCTGGCGCGCCGCGACTGAGCCGCCGAACTCCCGTCGGTGTGACGCAGGTTACGTCAGCGGCTCCGGTAACCGCTGAGTAACGCCGTTCGGTATCTCGTACCTAGCGGCGTACGCTCCCCGACCTCCCAGGAGGCGCGCATGTCGCGTAGGAGAACTCTCGGCACGAAGAAGAAGCTCGCGGTGCTCGTAGCCGCCGCAGTGGCGGCGGGCGGCGGTGCCTTCGCTCTGGCGAGCACCTCGAACGCCGCCCAGTCGTCGGCACAGGCACAGCCGCAGACGAAGAAGGCGCGGACGCTGTCGTCGGCCGCCGACTCGACCGTGTGTCTGGGGCTGGCCACCGCGCTCGGCAACAACCAGCGGTTCATCGACGGTCAGCGGGCCGCTCCGGACGCCCAGTCGGCGGCCCGGATCGCCAACCGCGAGGCGGTCGTCGCGCAGATCAAGGTGCAGCAGAAGGCGTCCGGTTGCGTCGTCGGGGAGTCGGCTCAGGGCTCTCAGACCTCCACCGCACAGCCCACCCAGAACGCACAGCCCACCCGGGCCGCGCAGCCCACACAGTCGGCCAGAACGGGCGGCACCGGTGGCGGTGGCGCGGCCACGGCAGGCCGGCAGGTGTGCAAGGGCTCCACGGTCACCCTCTCCGGGGAGGCGGGTTCCCCTGCGGCGTCCAGCAACCAGTTCCCGGCGGGGACGAAGCTGAAGGTGACCAACCTCGACAACAACAAGTCCACGACGGTGACCGTGACGTCCGTGTCCGGGAGTTGTGTGCTGCTGAACAACGCGGCCTTCGAACAGGTCCGCGAGCCGGGCAAGTTCCTGATCCGCCGGGCGGTGATCGAGAAGGTGGGCTGAGGAAGGCGGGTGGGGTCCGTGGGCGGTCCCCGGCTTCCCCGGCTTCCCCGGCTTCCCCGGCTTCCCCGGCTTCACGGAGGGGAGGCCGGTGGCCGCCGCGCGGGTGTGATCCGCTCGCTGTGATCCACCGCTCACGGCGCCGTTCAACCCCACGGCCCCGTTCAATCCCATCGCATACGAGCGGCCGTGCGACCGGCGGTCCGCGACGGCGAAGGACGCGGGCGGGGCCGTAGGGCCGGGCCGGACGGGCAGGCCGCCGTGCCCCGCCCGGACCCCTGTCCGGCGCCCCCACGGGCCCCCTGCGCCCCCCGGCCTGTCCTCACAGCGTGACTCGCACCACAGAAAGACCAGGTAACACGGCCTTCACACTCGGGCAACGGCTGAGAAACCGCCTGTTGACAGGCTGCCGGGCAGCATCGAGCGCGGCGTCCCAGTGCCGCAGCGCCGCACCACCCGCAGCACTCGCAGCACCCGCACAGTGCGCTGCGCCCAGACCCACCCGAAGGATGTGGCCCCGTGAGCTTCAAGGCTGAGTACATCTGGATCGACGGCACCGAGCCGATGGCCAAGCTGCGTTCCAAGACCAAGATCCTTGCCGATGACGCGAAGGGTGCGGAGCTGCCGATCTGGGGCTTCGACGGGTCCTCCACCAACCAGGCCGAGGGCCACGCCTCGGACTGTGTGCTCAAGCCGGTCTTCATCTGCCCCGACCCGATCCGCGGCGGCGACGACGTCCTGGTGCTGTGCGAGGTCCTGAACATCGACTTCACCCCGCACCCGTCCAACACCCGTGCCGCGCTGGCCGAGGTCGCCGAGAAGTTTGCCGAGCAGCAGCCGATCTTCGGCATCGAGCAGGAGTACACCTTCTTCGTGGACGGCCGTCCGCTGGGCTTCCCGGCAGGCGGCTTCCCGGCCCCGCAGGGCGGCTACTACTGCGGTGTCGGCGCCGACGAGATCTTCGGCCGTGACGTCGTCGAGGCGCACCTGGACAACTGCCTGACGGCGGGTCTGGGCATCTCCGGCATCAACGCCGAGGTCATGCCCGGCCAGTGGGAGTTCCAGGTGGGCCCGCTGGCCCCGCTGGAGGTCGCCGACCAGCTGTGGGTCGCCCGCTGGCTGCTCTACCGCACGGCCGAGGACTTCGATGTCTCCGCCACCCTCGACCCCAAGCCGGTCAAGGGCGACTGGAACGGCGCCGGTGCGCACACCAACTTCTCCACGAAGGCGATGCGCGAGGGTTACGACGCGATCATCACCGCGTGCGAGTCGCTCGGCGAGGGCTCCAAGCCGCTCGACCACGTCAAGAACTACGGCGCCGGCATCGACGCCCGCCTCACCGGTCTGCACGAGACCGCTCCGTGGGACGAGTACTCCTACGGCGTCTCCAACCGCGGTGCCTCGGTGCGCATCCCGTGGCAGGTCGAGAAGGACGGCAAGGGCTACATCGAGGACCGCCGCCCGAACGCCAACGTAGACCCGTACGTCGTGACGCGCCTGATCGTCGACACCTGCTGCGCGGCGCTGGAGAAGGCCGGCCAGGTCTGATCCGCGCATCCACCGCACATCAGGGGCGTCCACCGGCACGGTGGACGCCCCTTCGCGCTGCCGCCGTGTCCGAGCAGTGAGAGGAGACTCCCTGGCACCGGCGGTGTCTGCTTCAATGGACGCATGGCCAGCCTCCAGAGGGACATCGCACCGGGTCGCCCTGACCTGGAGCCCTTCTGGCCGTCCCGTCAGCACCACTGCTACGACCGGCTGTGTTGTCGCGCGGTGAACGCGCGGGCCCTCTGAAGCCGTACACCTCCGGCCTTCGGCCAGCGCGCACGACGTACGTCCCGACGGGCCGGGCCACGAGCCCGTGCCGTCGCCCTTTAGACGACCTCTCGCGCGAAAGAGCTGACCTGTCATGGCGACCACCACTCGTCCCCTCTCCTCTCCCGCCGTTTCCCCCTCCCCGTCCCCCTCCGACTCCCCTGCCACCCCGGCCCGGCACCGGCTGCGCGCCGTCGGGCGGGACGAGGCGGTGGACGTGGCCGGCCTTCTGCCGCCGGGCGCGACCTGGCTGCCCGCCCCGCAGCACACCCTGCCCGAACTGCCGGGCCGCCCACCGATGATCGGCTATCTGGTCCTCGTACCGGCCGACCAGCAGCCCCCGTTCCCGCCGGTGGCCGTACCGGCCGGCACCGAACCGGCCCCCGCCCCCGATGAGGAGCCCGAGCCGATCATCCGGGTCGACACCGCCCAGCGAACCGCCCATGTCGACGGACGCGAACTCGACCTCACCTACCTGGAGTTCGAGCTCCTCGCCCATCTGGTCGCCCACCCGGGCCGGGTGCACACCCGCGACCATCTGGTCGGCGTGGTGTGGGGCTACGACCATGTCGGCGACGGCCGCACCGTCGATGTCCACATCGCCCGCCTGCGCCGCAAACTCGGCACCGAGTACCGAGGCGCCATCCACACCATCCGCCGGGTCGGCTACAAGTACACGCCGCCCACCGCCCGTTGATCCCCGGCGGCCCCGCTCCCGGACCGGCGCGGGGCCGCCACTTCCCGTGACTTCCGGCAACTCCCCGTGCGAAAGCAGCAGTTGAAACCCACTTCGGGCATCGACCTCGCACTAATTTGTGAGCCGGCTGAACGCCTCCGGTGTCCCCTGCGTATCAGAGGGCGCCGCTTCATCCTGTCGGGCGCCTCGAGCTGCCCCGCAAGGAAGTCAGAGGAGTTCCATGGGACGCAACACACGCAAACGCCGTACGCCACTGGCCACCAAGGCCATTGCCGCATCGGCGGCCCTAGCGCTCGGCGGGGGCGGGCTGATCTGGGCGAATTTCTACGCCTCGGCGCACGAGACCAACTCGGCGCAGAACTACACGAAGGCCGCCGCCGCGACCGCTGCGACGATCTCGTGCCCTGACGTGGGGCAGAAGCTGACGAACGTTCCGGCGAGGGCCCAGCAGGGTGTGGCCACGGAGCTGGCCAACCTCGACAAGCAGATCACCGAGGCCTACGCCCGTCTCGCCTCCACCCGCCAGGCGCAGTCGAACGACTCCGGGTTCGTGCAGAACGCGATCGTCGGCCCCCTCAAGGAGAAGCGGGCCGCCACGATCGACCGGATCCGCATCGACATCCAGCGTGTCGGCGGGACGTTCGACAGCTCGCTCAGCCAACTGGCCGCCTGCACGACCCTGACGGCCGACCAGACCACCGCCGGAAACGGTGGCAACAACGGCGGACAGAACAACGGCCAGAACAACAATGGCCAGAACAACAACGGGCAGAACAACGGCGGGCAGAACAACAACGGCAACACCGCCGCCCCCAGCGCCAGCGCCAGTGCCGGTCAGACCGGCAACGTCGGCGGACAGGCCGGCAACGGCCCGGTCGCGGCCGACTTCGTGGACATCTCCAAGGTCCAGGCGAATGTGAAGAAGGTGCGCCGCACCGCCGCCGCCTCCACCGGCACCTTCACCACCCGCTGCGGTGTGAACGCCAACAAGAACCACAACACCGACAACGTCATCGTGGCGCCCGGCGTGGCCAACGGCGCGCACCATCTGCACGACTACGTCGGCAACCAGAAGGTCAACGCGTTCTCCAGCAACAACACGTTCCTCCAGGGCGGCACCAGCTGCCAGAACAAGAGCGACCTGTCGTCGTACTACTGGCCGGTGGTCCGTGTGCAGGACGGCACGCAGGACTTCGACCAGAACGCGGACGGCGGTGGCAAGGAGGGCAACGTCGGCAAGATCCTCACCCCGGTCTCCGCGCAGATCAAGTACGTCGGCAGCCCGACCGCCAAGGTCGTCGCGATGCCGCAGTTCCTGCGGATCATCACCGGTGACGCGAAGACCACCACCAACGGTCTGGCGAACGCCAACGCGCACTGGAGCTGCACCGGGTTCGAGAACAAGGTCCAGCTGACCACGCAGTACCCGATCTGCCCGCAAGGCAGCAATGTGGTGCGCACGTTCGCCTTCCAGAGCTGCTGGGACGGCCAGAACATCGACAGCGCCAACCACCGCACGCATGTGGCCTTCGCCGACGCGGGCGGCAACTGCGCCAACAATTTCAAGGCCATCCCGCAGCTGACGATGCGTCTGGTCTACAAGATCACGCCGCCCACGATCCAGAACGGTGTGGTCAAGAACGCCTTCGCGGTGGACGGCTTCCCGGACCAGCTGCACAAGCCGGCCACCGACCACGACGACTTCATCAGCGTCACGACCAACAACCTGGCCGCGAAGATCGCCAACTGCGTCAACACCGGCCAGCGGTGCCAGTGATCGTCCGCTGAGCGTCCAGCGATGCATCCGGTGATGCATCCGGTGAGGTGAGCCGTCCGGTCCGGCCGGGCCGGGCCGGGCGGCTACAACGAAGAAGGCCGGTGGCAGGTCCCTCCCGCCACCGGCCTTCGCCGTGTCCGGAATCGGCCCGGCCCCCTGCTGCGGGGCCGCCTGTTCGGAATTCAGCCGCTGTGCGCCCCACCGTGTCCGCTGTGGTCCGCGCCGATCTCCACATCGCCGCCGAGCGTGCCGCGCAGTGTCTTCACCGTCCCGTTGCTGCCGACGGCCACCCACTTGCGGCCCACGAGGTAGTAACCGCCGTAGTCCTTCGCATCGTTGATCCACTCACGCTGGCCGCGGTCGGTGGCGAAGGTCGCCAGCACGAACTTGCCCGCGCTCACCTTGCAGATGGCCTGGCGGATCTCGTCGGCGTCCGTCTGGATGTCCGGCTTGCACTTCACCTCGGCGGCCAGGCTCTCCAGGCTGCCGGTCGCCGTCTCCGGCACCGACTCCGTCTTCCCGCCGCCATCGCCTCCGGAGCCGCAGCCCGCAAGCGCCAGCACGGCGGTCATGGCCGTCACGGCGAGCATCGGTCGCGTCAACCTCATCTGTTCCTCCGGTCCCCGGTGGGCGTACAGCATGGCGCAGAGAGCCCCGGCGCGGGGCCCCGCTTCTCGATACGGCCCCGGCCCACGAAGCACTCAAGCCGAAGCACTCAAGCCACGGACGGCAACCAGCCAGGAACCGGTGAACCGGTGAACCGGTGACCAACCCCCGGCTCGCTCGTTGCGCTGGACGTGCAGCCACAGGATGTCGCCCCCCGCCCCGCAACCACCGGCACCGGCCGGTCCGTCGACACCGCGCAGGCCGAGGCCGCGCTCGTCGAGCACTACCCGCGGCTGGTGAGGATCGCCCATCTGGTGCTGCCGCCCGGCCTCGGCCGCGACCGCCGCGTCCTGACCGCACACGCCCTCGCCCAGCGCGCAATGCCCCGCGGCAGCGCCCCGGCCCCCGCGATCCCCGCCCAGCACAAGGGAGTCCGGCGGCAGGGCAACGGCCGCGACGGTGACGCCGGTTACGCCTTCGTCCGCCTCCAGGTGGTGCGTACGGCCCTGGAGGCGGGCCTGCCTTTGCGCCGCCGGGCGTGGCCCCGGCGAGCCCAACTGCCGCCGCTGCTGCCGCTGGTGCGGGGCCTGAGGCTCTTCCCCCGCTCCGGCGGCGCCGACGAACTCGCCCTGGAACAGGAGCTGTCGGCGCTCCCCGCCCCGGCCCGCGCCGCCTATGTGCTGCGCGGTCTGGAGCACCTCGCCGACACCGAGGTACGCGAGGTGCTGACGGCGGCGGGTGTCGCCGACCCGGACACCGCCCTGTGCGAGGCCGACAGCGTGCCCGAGCGGTACGCGCTGCTCGACTCCCCCGCCTTCGACGCCTGTTCACTGCAGGCCAGGCCCACCGATCTGCTGCGCCGACGGCAGCACACCAAGGCCGTGCTCGCCGCCGTGGCCGCGCTCGCCGTGTGCGGCGCCCTGGTGACGCTGCCCGGCGACGGCTGGGGTCCCGACGGCGCCGCTGCCCCGGCCTACGCCCGCAACCCCGCCGCGGAGGCCGCCCTCGACCCGGCCCGTCTGGTCCGGATCTCCCCCAACGCCTGGAAGCTCTCCGCCCGCACCGACTTCTCCGTCTGGCCCGCGCGCGGTGAACTCGCCCACGACAAGACCCTGCTGCGCCGCGCCCTCGCGGTATGGGCCCGCCCCGGCGAGACGGTCCGCGTCTCCGCCACCCCCGGCACCCCCTCCGGCGCCCCCGCCGGACCGCCCCAGCTCCTGTACGCGGGCACGGTCGACAACGCCCGCGTGGTGATCCTCTACGACGGCCTGCGCATCGCCCGCTACGCCGAACCGGCCTCCGGCACCAAGGGCGCCGCCCTGGACTTCGCCCGCGCCGACGGGGCGACCGGTGCCGAGTCCGGCGCGCTGGTGCTGGGCCGCTCCGACGGCAACATCCGCTATCTGACCGCCCCTTGGGTGACGAAGGCCGCCGAACTCGACCTCCTGAAGCCCGCGTCGGGCACCATGGACCTGCATCTCGCCCAGGGCGTCACCGCGCCCCTGGCCGGTCCCGCCGAGCGCACCGGCGGCTGCACCTCGTGGCATGTGCTGGAGCTGACCGACGCCTTTGGCAGCCATCTCCTCAGCGACCTCGGCGAGTTGGTCCCGGCCCGGCTCACCGAGGGCCGCCCCGGCGCGGTCCACGACGTGTCCGGCGCCCGAGCCCGCACGGCCTGGGCGCCGTACGCCTGCTCCCTCGCCACCGCCCGCGGGCAGGGTGTCCGCACGGTGAATCTGTGGCAGTACGCCACCCAGCCACTGCCGGACGCGGGCGGCTCAGCGGACTGGGTGTGCACCCGCGCAGAGACCTGGCGGGGCACCGGCACCGGTGCGCTGGCCCAGTTCCACACTCCGGGGGGCCGGTACGGCGCGGTGGTGGCGCAGTCACAGGACGGACCCGACTGCGGTCCCCGCGCACCGCATGTGCTGTCCGGGGTGCTGTGGAAGTCGGCGGCGGGCTTCTGGTACCTGCTCGCCGCCGGCAGCCGGGACACCGCGTCCGTCTCCGCGACCGGCGGGGTCCGTGCGGCGGGCCAAGGCCCTCTGCTCGCCGTGCGGGCCGAGCAGGGCGCGCGGGCCGATCTGAGGGGGACGCTGTCCGACGGCAGCCGGATCGACGGGCTGCGCTGACGCGCCCTGCGGCGGGCGCCTGCCGGCTCCTGCGTGCCCGGCTCCGGTGCACCCGGCGGACGTAGCCGCCCCTCCTGGCACGAGGGCGCGCAACGTGACCGATCTGTGCGGAAGTTGTGAACGCTCATGGTCGACTCCGGGCGGTTGCCGTCCGGAACCGATCGGTAAAGTGTTCGCATGACAACCGGGGTTCGCCGCAGAATGGGAGTCGACGAACGGCGGCAGCAGTTGATCGGCGTCGCCCTCGACCTGTTCAGCCGCCGCTCGCCCGACGAGGTCTCCATCGACGAGATAGCGACGGCGGCGGGCATCTCGCGGCCGCTGGTCTACCATTACTTCCCCGGCAAACTCAGCCTCTACGAAGCCGCGTTGAAGCGGGCCTCGGACGACCTCGCAGCCCGTTTCGTGGAGCCCCGGCAGGGCCCGCTGGGAGCCAGGCTGCTGCGGGTGATGGGCCGGTTCTTCGACTTCGTGGACGAGCACGGGCCCGGGTTCGCCGCCCTGATGCGCGGCGGCCCCGCCGTCGGCTCCTCGACCACCAACGCGCTCGTCGACTCCGTACGGCAGGCCGCGTACGAACAGATCCTGTCGCATCTGGAGATCACCGAGCCGTCCGCGCGGCTGGAACTGGTGGTCCGGTCCTGGATCTCGCTCGCCGAGTCCACGGCGCTGCTCTGGCTGGACGGGCGGCGTATCCCGCGCGCCGAGCTGGAGTCCCAGCTGGTGAACGACTTCGTCGCGCTGGCCGCGGTGAGCGCCGCGTACGACGTGGAGCTGACCGCCATCCTGCGCCGTACCTTCGAACAGGAGCCGCACAACGGCCCGTTCACCGGCCTGCTGACCCGGCTGATCGCCCTGTCCGCCTAGGGCGTGTTTCGAAAGTCCCGCCTGCCCTGCGACGCCTGGCACGCACGCTCGCTGTGTTGTCGGGATCGCCCACGTACGCCCAGTACGAGGGCGACCCTCCGCCTTGCGATCGCACGCACCAGACGCCGCAGGGCCCGCCCTTCGGGCGGCCGGCGCTACTTTCGAAACACGCCCTAGGGCACGGGGGTCAGCGCTCGAACGTCCGGTACGACGGGTCGAGTTCACGCACCTCGGCCGACGCGTGCAGCACGATCCCCTCGTCGGCGATGTGCTCCCGCAGCAGTTCCAGGACCGCCTCGGTCAGCCGCACCCTGGTGTCCGCGGTGCGCCCGGCGAGCAGCCCGATCGTGATGTGCACGACCGCGTGCTCCCGCTCCAGCGGGTCCTCGTAGCCGTACGCCGTCAGCCCGCTCGCCCGGAACTGCGTCTTGCACGCCTCCGGCTTCGCCGCCGCGATCTCCACCACCGCGCCGTGCAGGGCACGCGCGAACGCGGCCCGGTCGAAGGCGTGCGCGAGGAAGTCGGAGTGGTCGACGGTGATCTGCGGCATGCGGGCGCTCCTGACGACAGCGACAAGGTCACCCCCACCCTAGGCGGTCGGCCGGCGTCCGGGCCGGGCCCGGTGGGGCGGCCCGGGTGACCGGGACCGCCCCACCGAGGTCATGCCGATACCGGCAGGTGTCAGGAGGCGCTGGAGAAGACCGCCACCGTCCGCGCCGGGACGGTGAACGTGCCCGAGGCGCGCTCGTACGTCGAGGACCTCACGACCGTGTCCGCGCCGGACGCCTGCACCGGGTGCAGCCGGTAACCGGTGCCGGCCAGCGCATCCACCTGCTGCTCCTGCTGCTTCGGCGTCGCGTTGAACACCACGACGAGATCACCGAGTTCCATGGTGATCACGCCGGGTGTCTCGTCCTTGCCGGAGAGCGGGAAGGAGAGCTGCGACTGGACCCGGTCGGCCGTGCTGAGGGAGAACGCCTTCTCCGACGTACGGATCCTCAGCAGGTCCCGGTAGGCGGCCGAGGTCCCGTCGATCTGGGCGCAGCCCACGCCGACGGAGGTCAGCAGGGGCTTGGCGTACGGCCACTTGGACTCGTTGTCCGTCTTCATCGGCAGGCCCCGGCCGAAGCCGTTGCCGTCGGCGCAGTTCCAGTGGATCGCGTTGAACCAGTCGCCGCTGTCGTAGGAGTTGCGGTCCAGGGACTTGGAGCGCAGCAGGTCGCTGCCCGCCTGGGAGAGCGACGGGCCCTGCGAGAGGGCGGCCGTGGCCATCGCCAGGACCTGCATCCGGGCCCGGTCGGACGCCGAGGTGTCCTTCGGGAGCTTGTAGGCGAGGGCGTCGAACAGGGCCTCGTTGTCGTGCGCGTCGACATAGGCGAGGGCGTCGCCGGGGCCTGCCGCGTAGCCCGCGGGGGCGCCGTTGTAGTCGACCTCGGCGCCGGTGACCTCCTTGCCGTCCGTGTCGGTGAAGTGGTACTTGGCGAGGTTCCCGGTCAGACCGACCTTGATCAGGTCCTGGTCGTGCAGCAGCCGGGCCTTCTGCTCGGCCGGGGTGCCGTTCGCGGTCGAGGAGTTGGGGTCGGTGTAGAGGCCGGAAGCGAAGCCCTGGACGCCGGGGTCGGAGTCGAAGGGGCCGCCGCCCCGCACCGCGTCACGGGCCCGGTCGGAGAAGGTGGCGATGCCGGTGCCGGCCATGTTCTGCTGGGTGGCCTGCACGAAGCGGGCGTCGTTGGCGACCTCGCCGAAGTTCCAGCCCTCGCCGTAGAGGATGATCTTCTTGCCGTCGACGCCGTCCTTGGCCACGGTGAGCGCGTCGAGGGCCTTGCGGACGGCGAGGATGTTGGCCTTCGGGTGGTGGCCCATCAGGTCGAAGCGGAAGCCGTCGACCTTGTACTCCTTGGCCCAGGTGACGATGGAGTCGACGACCAGCTTGCCCATCATGGCGTTCTCGGGCGCGGTGTTGGAGCAGCAGGTGCTGTTCGCCACCGAGCCGTCGGCGAGCAGCCGCTGGTAGTAGCCGGGCACGATCCTGTCGAGGACGCTGGTGCTCGCCTGGCCGCTGGCCGCGGTGTGGTTGTAGACGACGTCCATGACGACGCGCAGCCCGTCCTGGTTGATCGACTGCACCATCTTGCGGAACTGGACGGTGCGGGCGGTGCCGTTCGGGTCGGTGGAGTACGAGCCCTCGGGCACCGTGTAGTGGTAGGGGTCGTAGCCCCAGTTGTAGGCGTCCTTCGCGGCCGTCTTCGCGACGCACGCCTGCTGCTCCTCGGAGTCGGCGGCGTAGGAGGCGAGATCGCAGTCGGGGGTGGCCTGGTCGGACTTCTTCTCGGGGATGGTGGCGATGTCGAACGCGGGCAGCAGATGCACGTACGACGTTCCGGCTGCGGCCAGTTGGCGCAAGTGCTTGGATCCGTCGCCGGCCTTGTCGGTGAAGGCGAGGTAGGTGCCCCGCTCCTTCGCCGGGACGCTCTTGTCCGCGGCGGAGAAGTCCCGGATGTGCAGTTCCTGGATCTGCGCGTCCTTCAGCGCCACGGCCTTGGGCTTGCGCAGGGTCGACCAGCCGCTGGGGGTGAGGGACCTGTCGGTCAGGTCGGTGACCAGGCTGCGCCCGGAGTCGGTGGTGAGGGCGGTGGAGTAGGGGTCGGTGACCTTGTTGGTGACGATCTTGCGGACGCTGGGCGCCCACACCTTCACGATGTAGCGGTAGGGCTTGTTCTTCCAGGACGTGGCGCCGGTGACGGACCAGACGCCGGTGGCGGCGTCGCGGTGCATGCGCACGGTGCTGCCGTCCAGGTCGAGGGCGACGGACTGTGCGGTCGGTGCCCACACGGACAGGGTGGGCCTGCCGTGGTGGAAGACCGGGCCGAGGTCCGCGTGCGTCGCGTCGTACACGTCGTCGAGGACACCGGCGGTCTGCACACCGGTGGCGGCCAGGACGGCGCCGCCCGGGGCGAGCTGGGAGGCGACCAGCTGGCCGCCGAGGGCCTGGCGCACCCGGTCGCGGTCGCGCGGGTCGACCGACCAGGCCGTGTAGTCCTTCAGATGGGGGAACTTCGCCTTCTGGGCGTCGGTGAGCGTGGTCTTCGTCAGCCGCAGCCAGCGCTCGTCGTCGCTGGTCAGCGCACCGTCCTTGACGGTGATCGAGCCGTCGTGGGAGGAGCGCAGCTGGGTGGAGGCGGCGCCGTCGACACCGTTCCAGGCGACGGTGTTCCGGTCGATCCAGATCGCCTTGGAGGTGCTGAGGTCGAGCGCGGCGGCACTGCCCGCGGGCTGCGGGAGGAGGTATTTCTCCTGGCCGTTCAGCAGCCACACCTCATAGCCGTTGCTCTTGAGGTCGAGTGCCTGGTCGGTGGGCAGGTCCTTGTCGTCGCCCTTGTGGATGATGTAGCTGAGGCTGGTGGCGCCGTCGGTGAGCGGCACCTCGAAGACGGCGCCGTAGGCGTCGGTGCGGACCGGCTTCAGGGGGCTGGACCAGTCGGTGGGGTTCGCGGCGCCGGACCAGACGTGCAGGCCCCAGCCGTCGTAGTTCCCGTCGGCGCGGTGGTAGTGGATGACCGCCTTGGTGGTGTCCTGCGCCGGGTAGTCGGCGGACGGCCGCTCGGTGACGACATCGGCCTTGCCCTGCTCCAGCCACACCTCACCGGTCTTGGTGACGTCGATGGAGCGGTCGGCGGAGACGTCCTTGTTGCCGTTCTTGTCGATGACGAGGAACCCGACGTTGGAGGCGCCGGACTTCAGCTTGACGTAGGCGAAGGCGCCGTACGCGTCACGGCCGACGAAGGGGTGACTGTCCGGCCAGTTGGTGGCCTCGCCGTCGGCGATGTCGCCCCAGGTGTACAGGCCCCAGTCGCTGTAGTCGCCGTCGGCGCGCTTGTAGTGGACGACCGCGTAGTCGCGAGAGGAGGCCGTGGGGACTTCTGTCGCGGGCGGGGTGCCGGTGGTGCTGCTCGCCGTGGCGCTCGCGGTGCGGCCCGCGGAGTCGATGACGACGGCCTTGTAGCGCAGGGCGGTTCCGGCGGGGACGTTCTTGCCGAGGGTCTGGGTGACCTTGTACGGCGCGTGGTCCGCGGAGCCGAGGACCTGCCAGGCGCCATTGCCGACCTGCGCCGCGAACACGACGCGGTTGAGCTGGCCGCCCTCGGGGTCGGCGGTGAGCTCGACCGTGCCGGTGGCTCCGGTGCCCGGGGCCTTGAGGGTGAGCGTCGGCTTCGTGGCCGGCTTGCCGAGGGGGGCGGCGGCCTTGAGGACGACGGCGGAACCGGCCGGGACGGTCACGGTGATCTTCTTGTCGGCGCCGGTGGACGTTGTTGCGTCGGTGCCGTAGATGCCGCGGAAGCGGGTGTTCGCGGAGCCGGTCGCGAAGGTCGCCGTCTTCGCCTCACCGGCGTTGTTGAAGGCGACGACGTACTCGGTGCGGCCGCTCCCGGTGCGGGAGAAGGCATAGACACCGGCGCCGTCGGCCGCGTAGCGCTCGGTCTGGACGCCGTCGGTGAGGGCGGGGTTCGCCTTGCGGAGCTTTGCGAGAGCCGCGATCTGCCGGTAGAGCGGCGCACTCGTGTCGTAGGCGTCACTGGCGTGGGTGCGGGCGGTGCCGATCTCGTCGTCGTCGAGGTAGTCGGCGACCTTGGAGGCGAACATCGTCTGGCGGGCGTCCTTGTCGCCGCCGGAACCGGTGAAGCCCTGCTCGTCGCCGTAGTAGACGACCGGGTTGCCGCGGCTGAGGAACATCAGCTCGTTGGCGAGTTTGTCCTTGGCGAGCAGTTCGGTGTCGGTGGCCTTCGGGTTGTCCTGCTTCAGGAAGTACCCGATGCGGCCCATGTCGTGGTTGCCGAGGAAGGTGACCTGCTCGTAGGCGTTGGCCTTGTCGGTCGCGTACTTGTAGTCGTCGGCGAAGACGGACGCCAGCTTCTGGGCGCTGCCGCTCTGGGAGGCGTAGGCGCGGGCGGCGTCCTGGAAGGGGAAGTCGAGGGTGGCGTCGAGGCGACCCTGGGTGACGTACGGGGAGGTGACGGAGGTGTCGGCGGAGTACACCTCGCCGAACATGAAGAAGTTCTTGCGCCCGTGATCGGCGGCGTACGCGTCCAGCGCGGTCGCCCACTGGGTCCAGAACTCCATGTCGACGTGCTTGACGGTGTCGATCCGGAAGCCGTCGACGCCGAAGTCCCGCACCCAGCGCTGGTAGATCTTCTCCATGCCCTTGACGACCTCGGGACGCTCGGTCCACAGGTCATCGAGACCGGAGAAGTCGCCGTACGTGGCCGACTCACCGGCGTAGGTCGAGTCGCCCCGGTTGTGGTACATCGTCGGGTCGTTGAGCCAGGACGGGACCTTGACGTCCTTGTCCGCGGCGGAGACGACCGGGGTGCGCGGGAAGGAGCCGGTACCGACGGAGGGGAAGCTCTTGCCGCCCGCCGCATAGTCGGCGTCGTCGAAGGGCTGCCCGTCCTTGGTCAGATACGGGAAGGCGCCCTTGGACAGATAGCTGTAGGACTTCTCCTCGTAGTCGACGACGTCGGCGGTGTGGTTGGTGATGACGTCGAAGAAGACCTTCATGCCCTTGGCGTGCGCCTTGGCGATGAGGGTCCCCAGGTCCTTGTTGGTGCCGAAGTGCGGGTCGACCTGGGTGAAGTCGGTGATCCAGTAACCGTGGTAACCGGCGGAGGCGTTGGAGCCGGAACCCTGCACCGGACGGTTCTTGAAGATCGGCGCCATCCAGATCGCGGTGGTGCCGAGGTCCTTGATGTAGTCCAGCCGCTTGGTGAGGCCCTTGAGGTCGCCGCCCTGGTAGAAGCCCTTGTCGGTGGGGTCGTAGCCGGTGGCGAGCCGCGAACCGGTGAGCCCGCCCTTGTCGTTGGAGGTGTCGCCGTTGGCGAAACGGTCCGGCATGACGAAGTAGAACTGCTCGCGGGTGTCGTCGTGCCGGGCGGGCTGAGCGGCCAGCTTGGCGTCCGACGGCGGTGCGGGCGGGGCGGCCGCGTGGGCCGCGAGGGGCTGGACGAGAGCGGCGGCGAGGGCCACGGCGACAACGCCCGCACCCCTCCGGATCCCGTCGGCTCTGCTTCTGCGATGCGGGGTACGGCGCGTCGGGGGCGCCGGCCATCTCGGTATCACAGGCGTGAACTCCTTGCGATTACGGCTCTCTTGGGCAGCGGAAAGCACCGCCACCCGAACACCGCGGCACGGCCTCGATGCCGGGCGCCGGCGTGACCGTATCGCTGACGCAAGCCTTACAGCAAGAGGCTTGAAACACTCAGCAAGAAATTTCACATACAGCCCTTTGACGTGCGGTTCACAACTGGCAAACGCTCACAGGCTGTTGAAGCAGGCGCGATCGCGTCGCTCGGCTCCCTGGACACGGGCGACGCGATCCCGCTCTTTTCGGCCTCGTACCCGAGTCGTGGACAACCCGTCGGGCTACGCGACCGGCGACACCTTGAAGTAGCGGCTCAGCAACCGGACTTGCCGCTGTAGATGGCCAGCGCCGTGTTGGCGCCCAAGGTGGCGGTGAACTGCCCGCCGGAGTTCACCGTCACCGTCGTGCTGTTCTGCACGTTGCAGTACGAGCCGGCCGGCAGCGACGTCTGGTACGTGCGGGTCAGGCTGCCGGTCTCGTGGTTGATGGCCACGTAGCCCTTCGCGCCCCGCCCGAAGGCGATCGCGTCGTTTCCGTCGTCCCACCAGTTGGTGACGGCCCCGCCGCGGGTGGCGTTGCGGAAGGCCACCATGGACTTGATCTCCGGCCAGGCGTGCTGGCACTTCCACCCGTCCTGCCAGCAGGCGTTCATCTGGCCACCGTTGGGCGGTCCCGCGTCCACGTCCGACCACTCGTAGCCGGAGTTGATGTCGGGGGCGCCGTAGGGCCAGGCCAGCATGAAGACGTTGGCCAGGGTGTAGTTGGCGCCGTCCTTGTAGTTGAGGGTGGAGCCGTTGCGCTCGGTGTCGTGGTTGTCGACGAAGACACCGGCGACGGAGCTGCTCATGTACCCCCAGCCCTCGCCGTAGTTCTTCAGGTAGGCGAGGTTCTCATTGTTGAACACCCGCTTGAGGTCATAGGCGTAGCGGAACTCCTGGACGTCGCCGTTACCGGTGTACTCGGTGGGCTGGACGGCCTCGCCCGAGCCGTAGATGACCTCCTGCTTCCAGTAGACGGAAGGATTCGTCAGCCGGGACTTGATGTTGGCGAGGTCCTCGGCGGGAATGTGCTTGGCCGCGTCGATGCGGAAGCCGTCGACACCGAGGGTGAGCAGGTCGTTGAGGTAGCCGGCGATGGTCTTGCGGACGTATTCCTCGCCGGTGTCGAGGTCGGCGAGGCCGACGAGTTCGCAGTGCTGGACGTTCCAGCGGTCGGAGTAGTTCGACACCTGCGAGGTGCAGTCGTCGAAGTCGTATACCGAGTACAGGCCGGGGTAGTCGTACTTGGTGTACGAGGAGCCGCCGGTGCCGGTGCCGCTGCCCGCCGACATGTGGTTGACGACCGAGTCGACGACGACCTTCACCCCTGCCGCGTGGCAGGTGTTCACCATGCTCTGGAAGGCGGTGCGGTCGCCGAGACGGCCCGCGATCTTGTAGCTGACCGGCTGGTACGACGTCCACCACTGCGAGCCCTGTATGTGCTCGGCGGGGGGCGAGACCTGGACGTAGCCGTAGCCGGCGGGGCCGAGGGTGTTGGTGCACTCCTTGGCGACCGAGGCGAAGTTCCACTCGAAGAGGACGGCCGTGACGTCCTTGGTGCCGGGCGGGGAGGCATGTGCGGTGCCGGGGAGCGCGACGGCCACCGCCGCGGCGAGCGCGAGGGCGCCCGAGAGGGTTCTGCTGCTGGCCATGTGGGGTTCCTTCATCGTCGAAGGCACTTGATGTTTCTTGCTGCAATGTTTCAGAAACTTTGCAGTGGCCAGATGGTAGAGGCCCGCCACCCCGAAGGACAGCGGGCCGGTATGTAATTGTTGAAACAACTTGCAACGGCAGGCAGTTCGGGCCCTGAGGGCCGGTTTGTCAGACCGCCGTCCACCACACGGTCGTGTCGGCCGGCACCTTCGTCTCGCCGTCCGGGGTCTCGGCGATCTCGCCGCTGGACAGCAGGACCCGGCCGTACGACGGGGTGGTCACCGACTCGCCGCCGGTGTTGGCCACGCACACGAACTCGCCGCGCCGGAAGGCGAGGACGCCCTCCGGGGCCTTGAGCCACTCGACGCTGTCGCCGGCGCCGAGGTCCGGGTGGGCGCGGCGTTCGGCGAAGGCGGTGCGGTAGAGCTCCAGGGTTGAGCCGGGGGTGCCGGTCTGGGCCTCGATGCTCAGCGCGGCCCAGCTCTCCGGCTGCGGGAGCCAGCTGCCGCCGGTGCCGAAGCCGTACGAACTGCCCTCGCGGGTCCATGGGATGGGCACCCGGCAGCCGTCGCGGAAGCCGTCCTGGCCCGCGCCGCGGAAGTACGCGGGGTCCTGGCGGACCTCGTCGGCCAGGTCGACGACGTCGGGCAGGCCCAGTTCCTCGCCCTGGTAGACGTAGGCGGAGCCGGGCAGGGCCAGCATGAGGAGGGTGGCGGCGCGGGCCCGGCGCAGGCCGAGGGCGCGGTCACCGGCGGTGCGGATCTGGGTGCCGAGCCCGGGCGGGTTGGCGAAGCGGGTGGCGTGGCGGGTGACGTCGTGGTTGGAGAGCACCCAGGTGGCGGGGGCGCCTACGGGGCGCATGGCCTCCAGGGTGCGGTCGACGACGACGCGCAGCTCGTCCGCGTCCCAGGCGGTGCTCAGATACTGGAAGTTGAACGCCTGGTGGAGTTCGTCGGGGCGGACGTAGTTCGCGGTGCGCTCGATGGTGGGGGTCCATGCCTCGGCGACGAAGATGCGTTCTCCGCTGTACTCGTCGAGGATGAGGCGCCACTGCCGGTAGATGGCGTGGACGCCGTCCTGGTCGAAGAACGGCATGACATCGTTGCCCAGCAGCTTCACCTGGTCGTGGCTGCCCAGGTCGGGCAGACCCGCGGCCTTGACGAGGCCGTGGGCGACGTCGATACGGAAGCCGTCGACGCCCATGTCGAGCCAGAAGCGCAGGATGGAGCGGAACTCGTCGCCTACGGCGGGGTGTTCCCAGTTGAAGTCGGGCTGCTCGGGGGCGAAGAGGTGGAGGTACCACTCCCCCGGGGTGCCGTCGGGTTCGGTGATGCGGGTCCAGGCGGGGCCGCCGAAGATGGACTCCCAGTCGTTGGGCGGGAGTTCGCCCTTTGCGCCCTTGCCGGGGCGGAAGTGGTAGCGGTCGCGCAGCGGGGATCCGGGGCCTTCGGCGAGCGCCCGCTTGAACCATTCGTGCTGGTCCGAGGAGTGGTTGGGGACGAGGTCGACGATGACGCGCAGGCCCAGCAGACGGGCGTCGTGAATCAGCGCGTCGGCGTCGAGGAGGCTGCCGAACATGGGGTCCACGGCGCGGTAGTCGGCCACGTCGTAGCCGGCGTCGGCCTGCGGCGAGGCGTAGAAGGGGCTGAGCCACACGGCGTCCACGCCGAGGTCGCGCAGATAGGGGAGTCTGGAGCGCACGCCTTCCAGGTCGCCCATGCCGTCGCCGTTGCTGTCGGCGAAGCTGCGCGGATAGACCTGGTAGATCACCGCGTCCCGCCACCAGTCGCGGCGCTTGGCGACGGTGACGACGGCGGACTGCGGTGCCGGGGCGGCAGTTTGCTGCTGGCTCATGGCTTCCTTGATGCATAACTCGGTTCGGGTCATATGGGCTTGCGTACGGCTGCGGGTGTACGGCCTGGGGCGCCGGGTTTCCCGGACGGCGCCGGGAGCACCGGGTTCCCGGTCGGCGCCGAGGCACCGGGTCCTCCGGCGGCGCGGGAGCCTGTGATCGCCGGGATCACTGTGCTCGCCGCAATCGCCGTGATCGCCGTGGTCTCCGGGATCGCCGGGATCGTACGGCGGTGGCCGCGCGGCGCGGGCGCTGCGCGAGGGTGTGCGAGGCGGCCGCGGTGCCAGCGGGGTTGTGGTGGTCCCCCGGTCAGTACAACCGGGGGAGCACCGCGGCCGCCACCCGCGCGGGGAGGCGCGCGGGAGCCCTTCGGGGCAGGGGATTCACCCCTTTGTGCCACCTGCGGTCAGGCCGGTCACCAGGTTCTTCTGCACGAGGTAGAAGAACGCGGAGACGGGTATGGAGACGAGCACGGCCGTGGCGGCCATGAGGTTGCGCTGCGCGTCGTGCTCGCTGACGAAGCTCTGGAGGCCGACGGCGAAGGTGTACTTGGTGTCGTCCAGCATGAAGGTGGACGCGAAGGCGACCTCACCGAAGGCGGTGATGAAGTTGTAGAAGGCGGCGACGGCGAGGCCGGGCTTGGCGAGCGGCATGATCAGCCGCACGAAGGTGCCGAAGGGGCTGAGGCCGTCGACGCGTCCCGCCTCGTCGATCTCGAAGGGGATCGTGTCGAAGTAGCCCTTGAGCAGCCAGGCGCTGTAGGGGACGGCCGTCGAGCAGTAGACGAGGATGAGGCCGAGGTAGGTGTCGATGAGCTTCAGGTCCGAGAGGATCTGGTACATCGGCACGATCAGCACGGCGATCGGGAACATCTGGGTGACCAGCAGGACCCACATGAGCTTCTTGTAGCCGGGGAAGCGCATCCGGGAGACGGCGTAGCCGGTGGTGGCGGCGACCATCACTCCGATGAGGGTGGTGCCCAGGGAGACGATCAGCGAGCTCTTCAGCCAGTCGAAGAAGTTCGTGTGCTGGAGGACGAAGCTGTAGTTGTCGAACGTCATCTTCTTCCAGATGCCGCCCGGGTGGAGATAGTCGTCCTTGTCCGGTCCGAGGGACAGGAAGATCAGCCAGGCGATCGGGAAGACCGCGATCAGGGCCGCGACGGTGAGGATGCCGTGGGAGGCCAGGGAGCCGAGGAGTCCGCGCTCGCCGCGCCCGCGGCCCTTGCGGGAGGCGCCGGTGGGGGCCGGCTCGGCCTCGGCGGTGTCGGTCTTGACGACGGTGGTGGTCATGGGAGTCCTGCCTCAGATCGCGAGCTGCTGCTCGTTGCGGTTCAGCCAGCGCCGGTAGAAGGAGGTGAAGACGATCAGGATGGCCAGCAGGAGGATGCCGTAGGCGGCGGACTGCGCGAAGTCACGCGGCTGCTGTCCGAAGCCGAGGTAGTAGGCCCAGGTGACCAGGATCTGTGCGTCGGGTGCGGTGGTGCCGAAGAGCAGGAAGATGACGGCGAACTGGTTGAACGTCCAGATGATGCCGAGCAGGACCACCGTCGAGCTGACGGACCTCAGGCCGGGCAGGGTGACATAGCGGAACCGCTGCCAGGCGTTGGCGCCGTCCATCTCGGCCGCCTCGTAGAGGGTGGAGTCGATGGACTGGAGGCCGCCGAGCAGGGAGACCATCATGAACGGCACACCGCACCAGGTGTTGACCATGATGGCGGCGAACCGCTGCCAGAAGGTGTCCTCCAGCCACAGCGGCGCCGGCAGATGCAGCGCGTCGAGGGCGGAGTTGATGATGCCGCCGTCGGCGAGCATGAAGCGCCAGCCGAACACGGTGACGAAGGTGGGCACGGCCCAGGGGAGGATGAGGACCAGCCGGTAGAAGGTGCGGCCGCGCAGCTTCTGGTTGAGCAGCAGGGCGAGGCCGAGGCCGAGGGAGTAGTGCAGGGCGACGCAGACGGCCGTCCAGACGATCGTCCAGATGAAATGGGACCAGAAGCGGTCGTAGGACGTCGGGCCGAACAGGATGTCCTTGTAGTTGTCGAGACCGATGAACTTGTAGGTCGCGTCGATGTGGTTGACGCCGATGGTGCGGGCCGTGTTGAGGCTGTTGGCGTCGGTGAGGGTCAGATAGAGGCCGTAGATCAAGGGGTAGATCACGAGGACGCCGAGGACGACCGCCACCGGGGTGATCATCGCGTAGGCGTACCAGTGCTTCTGGTAACCCTGCTTGAGGCGCCGGCCCAGCCCGGGGCGAGGCGCGCTGTCACCGCGGCGCTTGCCGGTCGCGCGGTCGATGGCGACTGTCATGGTTCGACAACCTTCTCGGAGCTCTGGGGTGATGGGAAGGGGCTGGGCAGGAGCCGGGCAGAGGCCGGGCAGGGGCCGGGCAGTTGCCACGCCGGTGGCCGCCGGATCTCTCCCCCCCTTGTACGGAGATCCGGCGGCCGTGCCGAGCTGGCGGGCGGGAGCCGTTCGGGGCTTCCCGCCGTGGCCGCCCGGGCTTACTTGCTGAAGTCCGGGACCAGCTTCTGGATGGCCAGTTCGACGTTGCTCAGACCCTTGTCCAGGGACTCCTTGCCGCCGGCGATCTTCGGCAGCTCGGTGTCGAGCGGACCCCACAGGGAGCTGTACTCGGGCAGGGCCGGGCGGGGCTGGGCGGCGGAGAGCACGCCCTGGTAGCCGGCGATACCCGGGTCGGCCTTGACCTCGGTGGTGTAGGCGTCGTCGCGGGTGGGCAGGGTGGAGTTCTTCAGGGCGATGGTCGACTGGGACTTCGCGGACGTCATGAAGTTGACGAACTTCAGCGCGGCGGCCTGGTGGGCCTTGTCGGAGCCGGCGTAGACCGAGAGATTGTGGCCGCCGGTCGGGGCGCCCGCCTTGCCGGTGGAGCCGGCCGGGACGGTGGCGATGCCGAGGTTGCTCTTGTCGCTGAACGCGGAGCCCTTGTAGAAGTTGGTGATCTCCCACGGGCCCTGGATGATCGCGGCGACCTTGCCGTTGACGAACGCGTCCTGGATGTGGGCGTAGGCGTCGGCGGTGGTGTCGGCCTTGTGCAGGCCCTTGCCGGAGAAGGTGCTGAGCCAGGCGCCGTAGGCCTTCTTGGCGGCGTCGGAGTTCACGGTGATCTTCTTGGCGGAGGCGTCGACGGTGTCGCTGCCCTCGCCGTAGAGGAAGCACTGGGCGTAGTAGGCCTGGGTGGAGCCCCAGTAGCCGTCGGCGCCGGTCTTGGCCTTGATCTTGGCGGCGTCGCTCTTCAGCTCGTCCCAGGTCTTGGGGGCCTCGGTGATGCCGGCCTTCGTGAACAGGGCCTTGTTGTAGACCAGGGCGAGGGTGTCGGTGACGAAAGGCACGCCGTAGGTCTTGCCCTCGTACTGCGCCTGGGTGATCAGGTTGGACTTGAACTGGGACTGGTCCTTGAGGGCCTCGGTGCCGTCGAGCGGGAGGAAGTAGCCCTTCTTGGCGAAGGCCGGGGTCCAGCCGACCTCGGAGCGCAGCAGGTCCGGGGCGCCCTGGGAGCCGGCGGCCGTGTCGAACTTGTTCTGCGCCTGGTCGAAGGGCACGTTGACGTACTTGACCTTGATGTTCTTGTTGGCGGCCTCGAAGTCCTTGACGAGGGCCTTGTACGTCGGTGCCTCATTGGTGGCGTTGGAGGTGTCCCACCAGGTGATGGTCACCGGACCGTCGGCCTTGCCGCTGTCGTCACTTCCGCCGCATGCCGTCGCCGCGAGGGCGAGGGACACCACAACCGCGCTGGCCGCTATGCCACGCCGCATGATCTCTCCTTGAGGGTGAAAGCCCGTGTAACTGCAGGAGGCAGCCCCGTCCGCCGCTCCTGCCGACTTGCCGACTGCGCCGTTGCGGCCGCCGGGCGAGGTGAACGTAACAGCGATGTAAGCGGCGCGAAAGGTCTTGCAGCAAGAAAGTGCAAGAAAACGCGAGAGTTACCCCGCCGTGACCTGCGCCAGACCCCCGCGTGACCGGAATTCCGCGCTGTCCGGCGGTCCGTGGGACACTTGTGCAAGACTCTGCAAGCTCTTGCTACACGTTTCAGGCACCGGGATCATCCCCTTGCGAGGCGTACTCCGACCGGAAGGACCAGGGAGCGCGATGACGCAGCAACCCTCAGCAGGCCGTTCGCGCGGGCGCGCACGGCGCCCGGTCGGTGGGCAGGGTGAGACCCGGCCGGTACAGTCCACACCTGTGACCACCCGGCTTGCGGACATCGCCGCGCAGGCGGGGGTGAGCGAGGCGACCGTCAGCCGTGTCCTCAACGGCAAACCGGGCGTCGCCGCCACCACCCGCCAGTCCGTGCTGGCCGCGCTCGACGTGCTCGGCTACGAGCGTCCGGTACGGCTGCGGCAGCGCAGCGAGGGCCTGGTCGGTCTGATCACCCCGGAGCTGGAGAACCCGATATTCCCCGCCCTCGCGCAGGTGATCGGGCAGGCGCTGACCCGCCAGGGCTACACCCCGGTGCTGGCCACCCAGACCCCGGGCGGCTCCACCGAGGACGAGCTGACCGAGATGCTGGTCGACCGCGGGGTCGCCGGCATCATCTACGTCTCCGGGCTGCACGCCGACACCACCGCCGACATGCAGCGCTACGAGCGGCTGCGGGCGCAGGGCGTGCCGTTCGTCCTGGTGGACGGCTTCTCACCGAAGGTGCAGGCACCGTTCATCTCCCCCGACGACCGGGCGGCGATGACGCTTGCGGTGACCCATCTGGTGTCGCTGGGCCACACCCAGATCGGGCTGGCGCTCGGACCGAAGCGGTTCGTGCCGGTGCAGCGCAAGATCGACGGCTTCGTGCGGGCCGTGCAGGACCAGTTGGGCCTGGCCCCGGACGACATCGAGTCGCGGCTGGTGCAGCACTCGCTGTACACCCTGGAGGGCGGTCAGGCCGCCGCCACCGCGCTCATCGAGCGGGGCTGCACGGCGGTGGTGTGCGCGAGCGACATGATGGCGCTGGGCGCGATACGCGCGGCCCGGCAGCGGGGTCTCGACGTGCCGCGGGACGTCTCGGTGGTCGGCTTCGACGACTCCCCGCTGATCGCCTTCACCGACCCGCCCCTGACGACGATCCGCAAGCCGGTCCCGGCGATGGGGCAGGCCGCGGTGCGTACGCTCCTGGAGGAGATCGGCGGTACGCCCGCACCGCACAGCGAGTTCGTGTTCATGCCGGAACTGGTGGTACGGGGCTCGACGGCATCGGCGCCGAGAGGCGCGTGAGCGTTTCCTCGGCGTCGAGAGGCGCGTGAGCACTTCTTGGGCGCCGGGAGACGCGTGAGCACGTCCGGGACGGTCCGAAACGGTCCGGGACGGTCCCCGAACCGCCCGGATCGTCCTCAGGGCGGAGGAAGGACCCCCGGCGCCCTCCCTGTGCCGTAGAACGTGCAACCGGAACCCGACCAGGGGATGATCGGGGGAAGAGGGCTTTTCTGGCAGACTTTATGTCCATGGGGAAAACGACCGTGACGCCGAAGGAAGGCCGTGACGAGGCCGTTCCGCAGACCAGCACGGCCACATCGGAACCCGTACCGGCGCCCTCCCCGGAACCCTCGTTCTTCTCCCGGTCGTTCTCCCGGTCGTTCTCCCGGCTGCGCACCCCGCGCCGTCCCCGGCTGTGGTTCGAGATACTGCTGATCGGGGTCAGCTACTGGACGTACTCCCTCGTACGCAACGCGGTGCCCGAGCAGCGCACCGAGGCACTGCGCAACGCGGACTGGCTCTGGCGGCTGGAGCACCATATGGGCCTGGCCGTGGAGCAGTCGGTCAATCACACCGTGAACTCGGTGAGCTGGCTGATCGTCGGGATGAACTACTACTACGCGACGCTGCACTTCGTGGTCACGCTGGGTGTCCTGACGTGGCTGTACCGCAGTCATCCGGGCCGTTACGCGGCGATCCGCACGGTGCTGTTCGCGACGACGGGTGTGGCCCTGGTCGGCTACTACCTGTATCCGCTGGCCCCGCCCCGCCTGATGAGGGGCACCCATTTCATCGACACGGTGATGGTCCACCAGACCTGGGGCTCGATGGCCTCCGGCGATCTGAAACATGTGTCGAACCAGTACGCCGCGATGCCCTCGATGCACATCGGCTGGTCCCTGTGGTGCGGCCTGACGATCTTCGCCCTGGCCAAACTCCCCTGGGTCCGCATCCTGGGCCTGCTCTACCCCGCGGCAACCCTGGTCGTCATCGTCGCCACGGCCAACCACTTCTGGCTGGACGCGGTGGGCGGAGTCCTGTGCCTGACCTTCGGCTTCACGGTGACCCGCCTGTGGTACGGGGTCCCACCGTACGCACTGCCGAGGCGAATCCCGGCCCAGCTCATGCCGGATACGGCGTAGGTCATTTTCCGGCCGCCTGTCAGATTGGAGCAGAGCAACGCCCCCCAGGGGCGCGGGGAACTGCGCGAGAAACCACGACGCCGCCGCACCGAACGAGGTACACAAACCACCCAAAGGGGCGCGGGTCTGTATCGATATGCGGCTCCGCCGCGGGGCGCGACCAGCCACGACGGCGCCGCACCCGGAAACAAGCCCTACGCCGAGTAGAACCGTTCCTCCACCACCGCCCGAGCCCGCCGCGCCGTACGGCGATACGCATCCAGCATGTCCCCCACATGCCCCACCTCGTACCCCAGATACCGCCCGACGGCCGTCAGCTCACGACTGTCACTGGGAAACGTGTCCCCCGCGCGCCCCCGCACCAGCATCACCGCGTTCCGCACCCGAGTGGCCAGCACCCACGCCTCATCCAGCACCCCCGCATCCTCCCCGGACAACAGCCCCGCCGCACACGCAGCGGCCAGCGCCTCCCGGGTCCGGGTGGTCCGCAGCCCCGGCTCCACCCACCCGTGCCGCAGCTGGAGCAACTGCACCGTCCACTCGACGTCGGACAGCCCGCCCGGCCCGAGCTTGGTGTGCAGCTTGGGGTCGGCCCCGCGGGGCAGCCGCTCGGACTCCATACGGGCCTTGAGCCGCCGGATCTCCCGCACCGCGTCGTCGCCGAGCCCCTCGGCCGGATAGCGCAGCGGATCGATCAGCTCGACGAAGCGCCGCCCGAGGTCCTCGTCCCCGGCGACAAACTCGGCGCGCAGCAGGGCCTGCGACTCCCACACCAGCGACCACCGGCGGTAGTACGCCTCGTACGAGTTCAGCGTCCTGACCAGTGGCCCTGACTTGCCCTCGGGGCGCAGGTCGGCGTCGATGAGCAGGGCCGGGTCGGCACTGGGCACCTGGAGCAGACGGCGCATCTCGGCGACGACCTTGCTGGCGGCCTCGGCGGCCTCCCGCTCGTCCACGCCGTCGCGGGGCTCGTGCACGAAGACGACGTCGGCGTCGGAGCCGTAGCCCAGTTCGTGCCCGCCGAAGCGGCCCATGCCGATGACGGCGAAGCGGGTGGGGAGGGTGTCGCCCCAGCCGTCCTGGACGACGGCGCGCAGGGTGCCGGCGAGGGTGGCGGCCGTGAGGTCGGAGACGGCGGCGCCGACGCGGTCGACCAGGGCGCCCTGGTCGGGTTCGGCGGGCTTGGTCTCGGTGCCGTAGGAGTCGACTATGTCGCCGGCGGCCGTACGGATCAGTTCGCGGCGGCGGACACCGCGCGCGGCGGTGACGGCCTGCTCAACACTCTCGGCGCGGCCCACGGCGGCGACGATCTCCTGCTCCAGCTGGGCGCGCCCGCGCGGTTCGAGGCCGCCGCCGTCTCCGTCGCCGAGGAGGGCGACCGCCTCGGGGGCGCGCATGAGGAGGTCGGGGACGAGGCGTCCGGCGGACAGCACGCGGGCGAGATTCTCGGCGGCGGCGCCCTCGTCGCGCAGCAGTCGCAGATACCAAGGGGTCTTGCCGAGGGCGTCGGAGACCTTGCGGAAGTTGAGGAGTCCGGCGTCGGGGTCGGCGGAGTCGGCGAACCAGCCGAGCAGGACGGGGAGCAGGGTGCGCTGGATGGCGGCCCTGCGGGTGACGCCGGAGGCGAGCGCCTCGATGTGACGCAGTGCGGCGGCGGGGTCGGCGTAGCCGAGGGCGACGAGGCGGGCGCGGGCGGCCTCGGGGCTGAGGCGGGCCTCGCCGGGGGCGAGCTGGGCGACGGCGTCGAGGAGGGGGCGGTAGAACAGCTTCTCGTGCAGCCGTCGTACGGCGGCGCTGTGCCGGCGCCATTCGCGGTGGAGCTCGGCGATGGGGTCGGTGCGCAGGCCGAGGGAGCGGCCGAGGCGGCGCAGATCGGCCTCCTCCTCGGGGACGAGGTGGGTGCGGCGCAGCCGGTAGAGCTGGATGCGGTGCTCCATGGAGCGCAGGAAGCGGTACGCGTCGTCGAGCTGGACGGCGTCGACGCGGCCGACGTAGCCGCCGACGGCGAGGGCCTGGAGGGCGTCGAGGGTGGTGCCGCTGCGCAGGGTGGCGTCGGCGCGGCCGTGCACGAGCTGGAGGAGCTGGACGGCGAACTCCACGTCGCGCAGCCCGCCGGGCCCGAGTTTCAGCTCGCGGTCCACTTCGGCGGCGGGGATGTTCTCGACGACCCGGCGGCGCATCTTCTGCACGTCGGGGACGAAGTTCTCGCGTTCGGCGGCCTGCCAGACGAGGGGGCCGACGGCGGTGACGTACTCCTCGCCGAGTTCGAGGTCTCCGGCGACCGGGCGGGCCTTGAGGAGGGCCTGGAACTCCCAGGTCTTGGCCCAGCGCTGGTAGTAGGCGAGATGGCTGGCGAGGGTGCGCACCAGCGGCCCGTTGCGTCCCTCGGGGCGCAGATTGGCGTCGACCGGCCAGATGGACCCCTCGACGGTGGTCTCGGAGCAGATCCGCATCATATGGGCGGCGAGCCGGGTGGCCGCGCGTATCGCCTTGCCCTCGTCGGCGCCTTCGACGGCTTCGGCGACGAAGATGACGTCGACATCGGAGACGTAGTTGAGTTCGTGGCCGCCGCATTTGCCCATGGCGATCACCGCGAGCCGGCACAGTGCGCTGTCGGGGGCGTCGGCGCGGGCGATGGCGAGGGCGGCGCGCAGGGTGGCGGTGGCGAGGTCGGCGAGTTCGGCGGCGGACTGGGCGACGTCGGTGGTGCCGCACACGTCACGGGCGGCGATGGACAGCAGGCAGCGGCGGTAGGCGACGCGCAAGGAGACGGGGTCGCGGGCCTCGGCGAGCCCGCGTTCGAACTCCTCGACGCCCGGGTGGAGATCGTGCGGCTCGTAGGTGACGAGGGCCCGCCAGTCGCCGGAGTGCCGGGTGAGGTGGTCGGCAAGGGCGGTGGAGGCGCCGAGCACACCGAGCAGCCGGTCGCGCAGCGGTTTGGCCGCGATGAGGGTGTCGAGCAGTTCGTGCCGGTCGGTGGGTCCGGGCTGGGCCTCCAGCAGCCGTACGAGACCGTGCAGGGCGAGATCGGGATCGGCGGTGGCGGCGAGCGCCTCCAGCAGGATGGGATCGTTGCGGACGGGTGTGAGCTCGGGGCTGTCGAGCAGCCGCTCGGCGGCGGACGGATCGGTGAAACCGTGCCGCAGCAGCCGGGTGAAAACACTGCTTCTGCGCCCCGGCGCCGTCATCCCGGCCTCCTGTCCGCCGCGTGCGGTCGCCCGCCCGGTCCAGCCGCATCGAGCTCGATCGAGCCGGATCAACGATTGGTACGGCCCTGAGCCTAACCGCAGACGGCTACGGAAGCCCTGGGCGGGCGGGGCGAGTAGCGTTCATCAGGTCTTCATCCCACGGGCCGGACACCGTGAGCGAGCCCCGAGCAGACTGGCGTGCGCACGCTGCACACTCTGCGCACCGCACACCGCACTACCACGCACCCTCCCCCGCATCCCCCACCGGAGGTCGATGTGTCCGGCAACGCACCACAGCACTCTGGTTCCACGTCCGAGTCCACGCCCACGCCCCGCCGCCGTGGACGCACAGCACTGGCATCTGCCCTGGCGCTGACGGCGGCAGCGGCCGCTGCCCTCGTAGGGACCGGCCCCGCGCGGGCGGCGTCCGCCGTACCGGCACCGGACCACGTGGTGGTCGTGGTCTTCGAGAACCACGGCTACAGCCAGGTGATCGGCTCGTCGAACGCGCCGTACATCAACTCGCTGAAGTCGGGCGGTGCCAACCTCGGTCAGGCGCACGCCGAGACCCACCCGAGCCAGCCGAACTACTACGCGATGTTCTCGGGCTCGACGCAGGGCATCACGAACGACAGCTGTGTCACCCCGGGCTTCTCGTCGGCCGCGAACCTCGCCTCGGAGGTGCTCGCCGCCGGGCGGACGTGGGCCAGCTACAACGAGTCGCTGCCCAGCCAGGGCTCGACTGTGTGCACCAGCGGCAAGTACGCGCAGAAGCACAACCCGTGGTTCGGCTTCAGCAACGTACCCACGTCCTCGGCCAAGACCTTCGCGCAGTTCCCCACGGACTACTCGACGCTGCCGCAGATGTCGTACGTCGTCCCGAACCTGTGCAGCGACATGCACGACTGCTCGGTGGCGACGGGCGACACCTGGCTGAAGAACAACCTGGGCGCCTACGCCACGTGGGCCCGCACCCACAACAGCCTCCTGGTCATCACCTTCGACGAGGACAACGGCACCACGGACAACCGCATCCCGACGGTCCTCTACGGCCAGCAGGTGACCCCGGGCTCCTCCACCTCGTCGAGCTACAACCACTACGACCTCCTGCGCACCCTGGAAGACACCCAGAACCTCACCACCCACGCAGGATCCGCCGCCTCGGCGAACGACATCACAGGCGTCTGGACCTCCTGACCCGCCCCGGGCCGGCCGGAGAGGACAAACCCCCGCCCCGGCCGGCCCGGACACACCACCCGTGCCCCGGTCCCCCGGTCAGAGGTCGTCGGGGAGGATCCGGAAGTGGGTGTGCCTGCCGTGCAGCGGCCTGACGGCCCGGAAATCACGGAGGTCAGAGGTCCTGGACCACCGCATCCTCGTCCTGGGCGGCCGCACGGGCCAGCTCGGCGGGACGAAGCAGCCGACCCTCCACTGCCAGCCGGTACGCGAACCGCCGGACGATGCGGTCAGGATCGGTGAAGAGAACACCGAGCTGCCCGCGGGACGCCCGGCGCAGCACCCGACCGAGCACATCAATGCCGAAGCCACCTCTGCCACGGCGGCCGACACGGAGGATGAGCGGTGCGAGGCCCGGGGCGGAGTCCGCATCCAGGGCCTCGCGCAGCAACTGCCGGGCACACTCGCGCACCGGGTCGGCCCAGTCGGCGCAGCGGATCACGATCAACGGCAGCAGACCGGGGTGACGGACCGACCGGCGCACCGCCTCCTGACGGATCCGCCCGTCGCGGTGACACAGGGCGAGTGCGAGCTGGGACTCGCCGACCTGGCTCAGGTCGGCGGGCAGCGGGGCGGAACGCTCCCACTCCGCCAGAAACTGCATGCCATGCTGGGGCCGACGGTACGCGACCGTCGGCCCCAGGCGTCGAACTGGTGGGAAATCCCCCTCTGACCTGCCCCTACAGCACCGGCAGGTTCTTCCGCAGCTCGAATGCCGTCACCTCAGACCGGTATTCCTCCCACTCCTGCCGCTTGTTGCGGAGGAAGAAATCGAAGACGTGTTCGCCGAGGGTTTCGGCCACGAGGTCGCTGCGTTCCATGAGGGTCAGCGCCTCGCCGAGGTTCTGGGGGAGGGGTTCGATGCCCATGGCGCGGCGTTCGGCGTCGGAGAGGGCCCAGACGTCGTCCTCGGCGCCCGGGGGGAGTTCGTAGCTCTCCTCGATGCCCTTGAGGCCGGCGGCAAGGAGGGCGGCGTAGGCGAGGTACGGGTTGGCGCCCGAGTCCAGGGAACGGACCTCGACGCGCGCGGAGCCGGTCTTGCCGGGCTTGTACATCGGGACGCGGACCAGGGCCGAGCGGTTGTTGTGGCCCCAGCAGATGTACGACGGGGCCTCGCCGCCCGCGCCCGCCGTGCGGGCCGCGCCGCCCCAGATGCGCTTGTAGGAGTTGACCCACTGGTTGGTGACCGCGGCGATCTCCGCCGCGTGCCGCAGCAGGCCCGCGATGAAGGAACGGCCGACCTTGGAGAGCTGGTACTCCGAGCCGGACTCGTAGAACACATTGCGGTCGCCCTCGAAGAGGGAGAGGTGGGTGTGCATGCCCGAGCCGGGGTGCTCGGAGAACGGCTTCGGCATGAACGTCGCCTGCACGCCCTGCTCCAGTGCGACCTGCTTCATGACCTGCCGGAAGGTCATGATGTTGTCGGCGGTGGAGAGCGCATCCGCGTACCGCAGGTCGATCTCCTGCTGGCCGGGGGCGCCCTCGTGGTGGGAGAACTCCACCGAGATGCCCATCGACTCCAGCATGGTGATCGCCGTGCGGCGGAAGTCCATGCCGACGCTCGTCGGGGTGTGATCGAAGTAACCCGAATTGTCGGCCGGGGTGGGGCGGGAGCCGTCCAGCGGGCGGTCCTTGAGGAGGAAGAACTCGATCTCGGGGTGCGTGTAGAAGGTGAAGCCGAGGTCGGAGGCGCGGGCCAGGGCGCGCTTGAGGACGTAGCGCGGGTCCGCGAAGGACGGTGAGCCGTCCGGCATGAGGATGTCGCAGAACATCCGGGCGGTGCCCGGAGTCTCCGCGCGCCACGGCAGCACCTGGAAGGTCGACGGGTCCGGCTTGGCGATCATGTCGGACTCGTAGACCCGGGCGAAGCCCTCGATCGCCGAGCCGTCGAAGCCGATGCCCTCGTCGAAGGCTCCCTCCAGCTCGGCGGGGGCCACGGCGACCGACTTCAGAAAGCCCAGCACGTCCGTGAACCACAGGCGTACGAACCGGATGTCGCGCTCCTCCAACGTCCGGAGCACGAACTCCTGCTGCTTGTCCATCTTCCGCTTCCCCATCCTTGCTGGTCAGGCCGCCTTTCTCCGGGAGCCGGCGCAGGCGGTCGGGCACCTGAGCATCCCACCACAACAGCATTTCACGCGCGTTGCCGACCTTGATCGTGCGGCGGTACCCGGCCTGAACGGCTCGTGTCCCTCGGGTGTACTGCTCCACCGTCCCTCGGGTGTACGGCTTCATGTCCCTCGGGTGTGGTGCTCCACGTCCCTCAGGTGTAGTGCTCCACCGCCCATCTTGCCTGCTCGCACCGACATTCGTAACGGCCGCGTCGTAACGCCCACCCCGCCTTAATTTGAATCTCAGATACCAGTTTTAATGGAGACCGCCATCGAACCCACGAGTTCCGAGGAGCTCCCATGCTGTCCGAGCAGTCCGCCGCCACCGTCCGCGCCACCCTCCCCGTGGTCGGTGCGGCCATCGGCGACATCACCTCCCGCTTCTACCCGAAGATGTTCGCCGCCCGCCCGGAACTGCTCCGTGATCTGTTCAACCGCGGCAACCAGGCCGCCGGCACCCAGAAGCAGGCCCTCGCGGGCTCGATCGCGGCGTTCGCCACGTACCTCGTGGAACACCCGGAGCGGCGCCCCGACGCGGTACTCAGCCGAATAGCCCACAAACACGCGTCCCTGGGCATCACCGCCGACCAGTACCCGATCGTCCACGAACACCTGTTCGCCGCGATCGTCGAGGTGCTCGGCGAGGCCGTCACCCCCGAGGTCGCGGCCGCCTGGGACGAGGTCTACTGGCTGATGGCCAACGCCCTCATCGCCGCCGAGCAGCGCCTCTACGACGAGCGCGGCGGCGCCTCCTGGCGCCGGTGGGAGGTCGTCGAGCGCATCGCCGAGACCGTCGACGTCACCACCTTCCGGCTGCGCCCGGTCGACGGCGGCGAGGTGGCCCCGTTCCGCGCCGGGCAGTACGTCAGCGTCCGCGTCGCCCTGCCGGACGGCGCCCGCCAGATCCGCCAGTACAGCCTCACCGGCGCCCCCTCCGCCGTCGAGCGGCAGATCAGCGTCAAGCGGGTGAGCGGCGAGGACGGCGCGCCGGAGGGCGAGGTCTCCAACCACCTCCACGCGCACATGATCGAGGGCAGTGTCCTGGAGCTGTCCGAGGCCTACGGCGACCTCGTCCTGGAGAACGCGGCCGACACCCCGCTGCTGCTGGCCTCCGCCGGTATCGGCGTCACCCCGGTGATCGCGATGCTGGCCCAGCTCTCCGAGACCGGCCACCGCGCCCCGGTCACCGTGGTGCACGGCGACCGCTCCCCCGCCCGCCACGCGCTGCGCGCCGAGCACGAGGCATACACCGGCAAGCTGCACGACGCGGCGGCGCACTTCTGGTACGAGCAGGACGCCCCCGCGGGCACCGGCACCGGTCTGGTCGACCTCGCCGAGGTCGAGGTGGCGCCGGGCACCCGCGCCTACCTGTGCGGTCCGCTGCCCTTCATGCGCTCGGTGCGCACCCAGCTCATCGGGAAGGGCGTCGCCCCGGCCGACATCCACTACGAGGTGTTCGGTCCCGACCTGTGGCTCGCCCAGGACTGATCAGCCCGCCTGATCAGGACTTGATCAGCCCGGCTGATCAGCCCGCCTGAGGAGCGGCCCGCGAGATCCCCAGCAGCAGCGGGCCCGTCGGTGTGGTGACCATGTCGGCGACGGTGACCGGGTCCAGCGAGGAGAAGAACGCCTCCTGGGCCCGGCGCAGCGCACCGCGCAGCCGGCAGTCGGAGTGCAGCGGGCAAGGGGTCTCGCCCTCGCACTCCACAACCTCGCCCTCGCCCTCGAAGGCGCGCACCACCCGGCCGACCGACGCGGTAAGGCCCCGCTCGGAGAGCGACAGCCCGCCGCCCCGCCCGCGGCGGGCGTCCACCAGGCCCATGTGCTGGAGTTCGGCCACCACCTTCGCGGTGTGCGTGTAGGGAACACCCATGTCGGACGCGACGTCGCGCGTCGTGGGGTTGGTCCGGGTCGTCACGGCAAGCCTCATCAGGACCCGTAGGGCCAGGTCGGTGGAGCGCAGGAGCCGCATGGCCGAAGAGTAGGTAATACGCATCCCCGGTTCAACATTTCTGACCGGTCATGAGTCCTTCCCGATCGGGCCGAAGGTCCCTTCCGACCGGGTTCGTGGACAATCGTGACTGTCCGGTGACTGTCCGGTGGCGGGTCCGGTGACTGTCCGGCCCGGGCCCGCGGACCTCGGCCCGGACCCCCGAACCTGTCGGGAACGTATCGATCCGGCCGTTCCCCGCCCCGCCCCCTCTCGCGTCCCACCCTCCCCATTACGATCGGCGGACCCTGCCATCCCCACCCTTTCCCGCAGAAGGACGCTTCCCATGGGTTCCGCGAAGAAGAAGAGCAGTAATACCGAGCGCAAGGCGCGCATAGAGGAGATGCGGCGCGCGGAGGCCGCCCGCGAGCGCCGCAACCGGATCCTGACCATCGGCGCCAGCGTCGCCGTCGTCACCGCCCTGGTGGTGGGCGGTGTCGTCCTGGTCCGCTCGCAGTCGGACAACTCCGGCAAGAGCAGCAGCACGAGCAGCGCCAAGGGCTCGGCCGGGGACTCGGGCCACTTCACCACCGGCAAGGACGGCGTGCAGGTCTGGTCGGGGAAGCTGTCGCGCACCCATGTCACCACCACCGTGAACTACCCGATGCACCCGCCGGTCGGCGGCAACCACAACCCGGTGTGGCTGAACTGCAACGGCAACGTCTACACCTCACCGGTGAAGGACGTGAACGCCGTGCACTCCCTGGAGCACGGCGCGGTCTGGGTGACGTACAACAGCAAGGCAGTCAAGTCGGACATCGCCGCGCTCGCGGCGAAGGTGAAGCAGACGCCGTACACACTGATGAGCCCGTACCCGAGCCAGTCCGGCACGATCATGCTGTCGGCCTGGGGGCATCAGCTGACCGTCAAGAGCGCGAGCGACCCGGCGGTGAACAAGTTCTTCAGCAGCTATGTGCAGGGTTCGCAGACCCCTGAGCCGGGCGCGTCGTGCACCGGCGGGACGATGAAGTGAGGCGGCGGCACATCGGCTGGATCACGGGGGCCGCGGCGGCGGTCCTGGTCGCGGCCGGTGCGGCCACGTATGCGCTCGCCGAGGGCGGCTCCTCCGCACCGGCCACCCTGAAGGTCCCGTCGGCCGGCTCGGCGGACGCGGGCTTCGCGCGGGACATGGCGGTGCACCATCAGCAGGCCGTCGAGATGTCGTACATCGTGCGCGACCGCACGGACGACGAGGAGGTACGGCGGCTCGCCTACGACATCTCGCAGACCCAGGCCAACCAACGCGGCATGCTGCTGGGCTGGCTGGATCTGTGGGGGCTGCCGAAGGTGTCCGCGGATCCGCCGATGACCTGGATGGGCATGGGCGACATGGCCTCCGGCAAAGACGGCGCGCTGATGCCGGGCATGGCGACCGACACCGAACTGGCGAAGCTCCAGAAGCTCAGCGGCAAGCAGGCCGAGATCCTCTATCTCCAGCTCATGACGGACCATCACAAGGGCGGTGTCCACATGGCCGAGGGCTGTGCCGCCCGGTGCACGGTGGGCGTGGAGAAGCGGCTGGCGCAGGGCATGGTGGCGGCGCAGCAGTCGGAGATCCGGCTGATGGCGGACATGCTGAAGGAGCGGGGGGCGAAACCTCGTTCGTAGGCCGCCTTTTCGAATGAGAGGCCGCGATCCTCGTGTGGAGGGGGCTGAAATCCCCTCACATCACCCTTCCTGACGGTTCCTTGGGTTTCTCTTGGCCTGTCCATTCCCCTGGCATGAACGGTTCATCGAAAGAGTGGCGTTCATCGTGTGATCCATTCCCGGACGTGTTCGGCTCCGGGGATACCGCCGCGGATCGACGACGACCGACACCCATGCGACGAACCGCATAGCAGGGGGTTCTATGAGATCCAATCGCGCCAAGGTACGCGCCGGGGTGAGCATGGCAGCGGCACTGCCCATGCTCGCCGGGGCGCTGGCGCTCGGCACTCCCGCGGCCAACGCCGCGGACAACCCGGGCCGTGACACGCTCGCGGGCACCAAGCCCGCGTGGGCCACGGCCAAGACGGACAAGGGCGCCACATCGAACGGCGCCCAAGTGTCCGCGCGGGTCTACCTCGCCGGCAGGGACGCGGCCGGACTCGCCGCCTACGCCAAGGCCGTGTCCGACCCGTCCTCGCGCTCGTACGGCAGGTATCTGAGCGCCCAGCAGGCACAGGCGCGCTACGGCGCGACCGCGGCCCAGCTGGCCGCGGTGAAGTCGTGGCTGACGTCGGCGGGCCTGGAGGTCACGTCCGTCACGCAGCACTACGTCGCCGTCACCGGCGATGTGTCCGCCGCCGAGAAGGCGTTCGGCACACAGCTGCACAACTACGCCAAGGGTTCCAAGACCTACCGTGCGCCGCAGCACACGGCCTCGGCCCCGGAGTCCCTGAACGGCGCCGTCCTGACCGTCACCGGCCTGGACAACGCGCCGCACAAGGCGAGCCACGACGACCAACTGCCTCCGCCTGACTCGGTGTTCAAGAACTCCGGGCCGTTCTCCTCGTACTACGGCTCGAACATCGCGACCACCCTGCCGGACGCGTACGGCACCAAGATCCCGTACGCCGTCCAGGGCTACACGGGCAAGCAGCTGCGGGCCGCGTACGGCGCCGGCAGCCGCACGGGCAAGGGCGTCCGCGTGGCCATCACCGACGCGTTCGCCTCGCCGACGATCGCCTACGACGCGGCGACCTACGCGAAGAAGCACGGCGACGCCGCCTACAGCACCGGGCAGCTGCGCCAGGTGCTGCCGAAGAAGTACACCAAGACCGTGGAGTGCGGGGCTGCGGGCTGGTACGGCGAGGAGACCCTCGACGTCGAGGCCGTGCACGCCGTCGCGCCGGGCGCGAACATCACCTACGTGGGTGCCGCGTCCTGCTACGACGACGACCTGCTCGACTCGCTCAGCAAGGTCGTCGACAACCACCTGGCCGACATCGTCTCCAACTCCTGGGGCGACATCGAGGCGAACCAGACGCCCGACCTCGCGGCCGCCTACGACCAGGTGTTCCAGTTCGGCGCGGTCGAGGGCATCGGCTTCTACTTCTCCTCCGGTGACAACGGCGACGAGGTCGCCAACACCGGGACGAAGCAGGTCGACACCCCGGCCAACTCGGCCTGGGTGACGGCGGTCGGCGGCACCTCGCTGGCGGTCGGCAAGAACGACACGTACCTGTGGGAGACCGGCTGGGGCACCGAGAAGGCCGTGCTGTCGACCGACGGCACGAGCTGGACGGGCTTCCCCGGCGCGTTCACCTCCGGTGCGGGCGGCGGGACCAGTGCGACGGTGTCCGAGCCGGCGTACCAGAAGGGTGTCGTCCCGGACGCGCTCGCCAAGGCGAACAACGCCTCCGGCAACCGTGTGGTCCCGGACATCTCGGCGATCGCCGACCCGAACACCGGCTTCAAGGTCGGCCAGACGCAGACCTTCCCGGACGGGTCGGAGCAATACAGCGAGTACCGCATCGGCGGCACGTCGCTGGCGGCGCCGGTCATCGCGGCGGTCCAGGCGCTCGCCCAGGAGGCGCGTGGCGGCAAGGCGATCGGGTTCGCGAACCCGGCGATCTACGCCAAGTACGGGTCGAAGGCGTACCACGACGTGACCGACACGCCCACGGGCAAGGAGCTCGCCGTGGCACGGGTCGACTTCGTGAACGGCTTCGACGCGACGGGTGGGCTGAGCACATCGGTCCGCAGCCTCGGCAAGGACAGCTCGCTGTCGGCGGTCAAGGGGTACGACACCGTGACCGGCGTCGGCACGCCTGCCTCCGGCTACGTGGAGTCGTACCGGACGTCTCGCCGGCACTGACACCATCGGCTGCCACCGGCGCCCGCTCCCCGGCCGTGGCCGGGGAGCGGGCGCCGGCTTTTGCCGAGGGGGCGCTGTTTCGCCGTGGGCGGGCGCGGGTCCGTCCTGGCTGCTCGCGCCCGCGCGGCGGAGCCGCATATCGATACAGCCCCGCGCCCCGAGGGGGTTGCAGCTCGGGTCGGCTGCATAGCTTGCCCCCTCCTCCGAGCCGCTGACAGTCGGAGGTGTCTCGTAAGACCTCGGTAAAATATTTCCGATACGAGACGGTCTCGTATCGGAACTGCCCTACGCTGTACCGCATGACTACTCCTGCCGACAGCCCCGCGACCGGCTCGCGTATACCGGAGGCCGTGCACCGGCGCCGCTGGGCGATCCTCGGCGCGCTGATGCTGAGCCTGCTGATCGTGGTGCTCGACAACTCCATCCTGAACGTGGCGATCAAGACGATCTCCACGCCCGCCCCGACCGGCCTCGGCGCCACCCAGAGCGAGCTGGAGTGGGCGATCAACGCCTACACGCTCGTCTTCGCCGGTCTCCTCTTCACCGCCGGGCTCCTCGGCGACCGCATCGGCCGCAAGAAGACCCTGCTGGGCGGGCTTGTCGTGTTCGGTATCGGCTCCGCACTCGCCGCCGAGTCCGGCTCGCCGGGCCAGCTGATCGCCTTCCGCGCCCTGATGGCCCTCGGTGCCGCGTTCGTCATGCCAGCCACCCTCGCCGTGCTCATGAACGTCTTCGAGCGCGAGGAGCAGCCCAAGGCCATCGGCATCTGGGCGGGCGGTGTGGGCCTCGCCATCGCCATAGGCCCGATCACCGGCGGTCTGCTGCTCGACCACTTCTGGTGGGGCTCCGTGTTCCTCGTCAACGTGCCGATCGTGCTGATCGCACTCGCCCTGATGGTGTGGCTGGTGCCCGACTCCCGCGACCCGCGCCCCGGCCGTGTCGACCCCGTCGGCGTCGTGCTGTCCGTGGTCGGCCTGGTCCTGCTCGTCTACGGCATCATCAAGGGCGGCGAACTCGCCGACTTCACCAACGGCACCGTCCTCGCGACCATCTTCGCCGGGCTCGCCGTCCTGACCGGCTTCGTGATCTTCGAGAAGCGCAGCGACCACCCGTCGCTCGATGTCACCTACTTCAAGAACAAGGTCTTCTCGGCGGCCATGAGCGCCATCGCCCTGGTGTTCTTCGCGCTGATGGGCGTCACGTTCTTCAGCGTCTTCTACACCCAGAGCGTTCGGGGCTACTCGCCGTTGCAGTCCGGTGTGCTGCTGCTGCCGCTCGCCGCCGCACAGTTGATCTTCGCGCCGCGCGCCCGGCTGCTCGTCGACCGGTTCGGCAACAAGGCGACCACCACCACGGGCCTGGTCGTGCTCGCGGCGACGCTCGCCGCCTTTGCGACCTTCCAGGCGGACACCCCGATCTGGCTGCTCGAAGTGGTCTTCTTCCTGATGGGCACCGGCATGGCGCACATCATGACGCCGACCAGCGTCGTCATCATGCAGGCCCTGCCCCGCGAGAAGGCCGGCTCCGCGTCCGCGCTGAGCAACACCTTCCGCCAGGTCGGCGGCGCCCTCGGTATCGCCGTACTCGGCTCGGTGCTCTCCACGGCGTACCGCAACGGCATCGACGGCAAGCTCGGCCTGCTGCCGCCCGGTCTGCGCGACACCGCGGGCGAGTCCATCGAGGCGACCCTCGGTGTCGCCGCCAAGCTCGGCCCCCGGGGCAACGCCCTGATCGGCCCCGCCAACGACGCCTTCCTGCACGCCATGCACGTCACCGCCCTGTGCGGCGCCGGTGTCGCCCTGATCAGCGCCCTGGTGGTCGCCGCCTTCCTGCCGGGCAAGCCGCCCAAGCGTCAGCAGGGCGAGGAGGAGCAGGAGTTGGTCGCCGCGGTGGAGTAGCAGCTCAGGCGCAGGAGAGACTGCACGGCAACTCCCGTACGACGAAGGGACGGACCGACGTGAACCTTGCCGACACCGCCGCGACCGCCGATGCCACCGATGCCGAGAGCCCGCTGCGGCCCGCCTGCCCCGCCCGGGGGCGCCCGCGCAGCGAGGCGGTGGAACGCGCGATCGTCGAGGGCGTGATGAAGCTCCTAGAGGACGGTGTGCCGCTCGCGGAGCTCTCCATCGAGCGCATAGCCCGCACCGCCGGTGTCGGCAAAGCCACCATCTACCGCCGCTGGAGCGACAAGGAAGCGTTGTTCGTCGACGTCGTACGGGCCGCCGAGCCCCCTGGCCCCGAACTCCCCGGCACCTCCATGCGCGACGACCTCGTCGCCCTCCTGGAGACCCTGCGCCGCCGGGGTGTGGCCAGCCGCTCCTCCGTCCTGCTGCACAACGTCTTCTCGCAGATGAAGCGCAGCCCCAGGATCTGGGCCGCGTACGACAAGAACGTCGTCGGACCGCGGCGCAGGCTCGGCATCGAGGTCATACGGCGCGGCCAGCGCGACGGCGAGCTGCGGCCCGACATCGACCCGGAGTTCGCGCAGGATCTGTTCGTCGGCCCCATGCTGCTGCGCTCGGTGATGCGCCCGGACGGTGACCTGCCCGAGGGCCTGTCGGAGCAGATCGTCGACACGGTGCTCGCCGGGCTACAGCCTGTCAGTTCCCCGTCCGAACCGGCCGGGACAGCCGAACCGGCTGCCGGGACGGCCGAGCTGCCTGCGGCACCCACGGCACCCGCGGCCCCCGCGAAACCCGGTGACCCCGAGGCCCGTACGGCCTCCTGAAAATGTGCGCGTTTCGTCACAGAACCCGCCCGCCGGTCCCTCGACCGCAACTCCCCCGGCCCAGAGGCACGTCCTCGTGCCCGTACGGCCGTCATGGGACGGCGGGAACGGAGCCGAACATCCCCTAGGGTCGTACCCCGGGGGCGAACGGTGTGCACGGCAGGCAGTGAGGCGACGGAATGGCGCAGCAGGCGTACGCGGCGGAGACGGGCAACGGCGGTTCGGGTCCCGAGCGCCGGGGGGACCGGCTGCGGCACCTCGCGCACCGTCTGGTGTCCGGCTGGCGCGGCGACCCGAGAATCTGGCGCCGCGGCATCGTCCTTGCCGCCGTCGCCGTGCTGCTGGCCCTGGTGATGCTGCTGCACTCGCGCATCCCGAACCGCATAGGCAACCTCGGCAGCCTGACCGAGACGTTCCTGCCCTGGCTGGGACTGCTCATCCCGGTGCTGCTGGTGGCCGGCCTGGTGCGCAAGTCGGCGACCGCGCTGATCGCGGTGGTGCTGCCCGGCGCGGTCTGGCTGAACCTCTTCGGCAGCCTGCTCACCGACAAGACCGACGGCACCGCCGCGGGCGACCTCACGGTGGTCACCCACAACGTCAACGCCGACAATCCCGACCCGTCCGGCACCGCCCAGGACGTCGCGCAGTCCGGTGCCGACGTGGTGGCGCTGGAGGAGCTGAAGGCGTCCGCGGTGCCGGTGTACGAGAGCGCGCTGGCGTCGACGTACAAGTACCACTCGGTGCAGGGCACCGTCGGGCTGTGGAGCAGGTACCGGCTGACCGGAGTCAAGGCCGTCGACATCAAGCTGGGCTGGACGCGTGCGATGCGGGCCACGGTGGCCGCCCCGCAGGGCAAGATCGCCGTCTACGTCGCCCATCTCCCGTCCGTCCGCGTCAAGTTGAAGGCGGGATTCACCGCCCACCAGCGCGACAAGAGCGCCAACGCGCTCGGCGAGGCCATCGCCGACGAGCCGATCAGCCGGGTAGTCCTGCTCGGCGACCTCAACGGCACCATGAACGACCGCGCGCTCAACGCCGTGACCTCCCAGATGCGTTCCACCCAGGGCGCGGCGGGCACCGGCTTCGGCTTCAGTTGGCCGGCGTCGTTCCCGATGGCGCGGATCGACCAGATCCTGGTCAGGGGAGTGGATCCGGTGACCTCGTGGACCCTGCCCGAGACCCCCAGCGACCATCTGCCGGTGGCGGCACGGGTCAAGTTCCGGGACACGACGTCCTGACGGAGTCCGTATCAGGGGCTACGGCGCGGAGGGGCGCCCGGAGATCTCCGGGCGCCCCTCCGCGCCGTAGCCCCTCCCGTTGCCCGCCGTCTCAGGCGGTCTCGCGCCAGCCGTTGGTGATCGGCAGCCGGCGGTCCTTGCCGAAGCCCTTGGCAGAGATCTTGGTGCCCGGCGGGTACTGGCGGCGCTTGTACTCGGCCGTGTCGACCATGCGCAGCGTCTTGGTCACCAGGTCCGGGTCGAAGCCCGCCGCGACGATCGTGTCGGCGCCCTGGTCCCGGTCGACGTACAGATCGAGGATCGCGTCCAGCATCGGGTAGTCCGGCAGGGAGTCCGTGTCGACCTGGCCGGGGCGCAGCTCGGCGCTCGGCGGCTTGCTGATCGAGTTCTCCGGGATCGGCGGGGTCTCGCCCCGCTCCCGCGCCGCCCGGTTGCGCCACTCGGCGAGCTGGAAGATCGACGTCTTGTAGACGTCCTTGATCGGGCCGTACGCGCCGACCGAGTCGCCGTAGAGCGTCGAATAGCCCACCGCCAGTTCGGACTTGTTGCCGGGGGCGAGGACGATGTGGCCCTCCTCGTTGGAGATCGCCATCAGCAGCGTGCCGCGCAGCCGGGACTGGAGGTTCTCCTCGGCGAGCCCGGTCAGCTCGGTTGCTCCCATGTACGCGTCGAACATCGGCTCGATGGAGACGGTACGGAAGTTCAGGCCCGTGCGCCGGGCCAGCTCGGCGGCGTCGCCCTTGGAGTGGTCGGAGGAGTACTTCGACGGCATGGACACGCCGTAGACATGCTCGGCGCCCAGCGCGTCGCAGGCGATCGACGCGACGAGCGCCGAGTCGATACCGCCGGACAGGCCGATGAGCACGGAGCGGAAACCGTTCTTCCTGACGTAGGCGCGCAGGCCGGTGACGAGGGCCGAGTAGATCTCCTCCTCGTCGCCGAGACGGTCGGCGTAGACGCCGGTGTGCTCGGGCTCGTAGGCCGGGACGGGGTCCTCGGAGAGGATCACCCGGTCGATGCGCAGCCCGTCGTCCACCACGCCGGTCGGCGCGTCGGCCGCGGGCGCGGCGGCGGGCAGGTCCAGGTCGAGGACGACACAGCCCTCGGCGAACTGCGGCGCCCGTGCGACGACCTCGCCGTTCCGGTCGACGACGATCGAGTCGCCGTCGAAGACCAGCTCGTCCTGGCCGCCCACCATGGCGAGATAGGCGGTGGTGCAGCCCGCCTCCTGGGCCCGCTTGCGGACCAGCTCCAGCCGGGTGTCGTCCTTGTCGCGCTCGTACGGCGACGCGTTGACCGACAGCAGCAGCCCGGCCCCGGCGGAGCGCGCCGCCGGCACCCGGCCGCCGTCCTGCCACAGGTCCTCGCAGATCGCCAGGGCCACGTCGACGCCGTGCACCCTTACGACAGGCATGGTGTCGCCGGGCACGAAGTAGCGGAACTCGTCGAAGACGCCGTAGTTCGGCAGGTGGTGCTTGGCGAAGGCGAGGGCCACCTCGCCGCGGTGCAGTACCGCTGCCGCGTTCTGCGGGGCGCCGGCGGGCTGGCCGTATCTGGGCTGCGCCCGCTCGCTGCGGTCGAGGTAGCCGACCAGCACCGGCAGCTCGCCGAGGCTCTCCTCTTCCAGGCGGGCGGCGAGGGTGCGCAGGGCGGTGCGGGAGGCCTCTACGAAGGACGAGCGCAGGGCCAGGTCCTCGACGGGATACCCGGTCAGCGCCATCTCCGGGAACGCCACGAGATGGGCTCCCTGTTCGGCGGAGTGCCGGGTCCAACGGAGGATCGTCTCCGTGTTTCCGGTGATGTCACCGACGCGTGAGTCGATCTGATTCAGGGCGAGACGAAGTTGAGGCACGGGGTTCAGTGTAATCGTCAATCCGACACGATGGGCTCCGCCGGGGTGTGGGGCGGCCCACGGTGGGCTGCCGCCTCTCATCGGGGCGGCGCGTGGACGGAGCCGCGGCAGCCGTGCGCCGCGGGGACGGCCGTTGGGCCTCTGGCCCTCCCCGGCACGAGGTGCCACCATGGAGGGGATCCGGGGACACCGTGAGGGTGCCTCGAGATGACTTGAAGGAGCCATAGCCATGACGCAGCTTTCCGCTGCCCGGACACAGCCCGCCGACGGCAGCAAAGCGCTGTACGGGGGCAAGAGCACCCGCCGCATCACCGTCCGGGACATCGCCCTCGCCAAGGAGCGGGGCGAGAAGTGGCCCATGCTCACCGCCTACGACGCGATGACCGCGTCCGTGTTCGACGAGGCCGGCATCCCGGTCCTGCTGGTCGGCGACTCGGCGGGCAACTGCCATCTGGGGTACGAGACGACGGTGCCCGTCACCATGGACGAGACGACCATGCTGTCGGCCGCCGTGGTACGGGGCACGAGCCGCGCCCTCATCGTCGGCGACCTGCCGTTCGGCTCCTACCAGGAGGGCCCGGTGCAGGCGCTGCGCTCGGCGACCCGGCTGGTCAAGGAGGCCGGGGTGGGCGCGGTCAAGCTGGAGGGCGGCGAGCGCTCGCACCGCCAGATCGAACTCCTCGTGGAGTCCGGCATCCCCGTGATGGCCCACGTCGGCCTGACCCCGCAGTCCGTCAACGCCATGGGCTATCGGGTCCAGGGCCGCGGCGAGGAGGCGGCACAGCAACTGCTGCGGGACGCGAAGGCCGTCCAGGACGCGGGCGCGTTCGCGGTCGTGCTGGAGCTGGTCCCGGCGGAGCTGGCGGCCGAGGTGACGCGTGTGCTGCACATCCCGACGATCGGCATCGGGGCGGGCCCCGACACCGACGCCCAGGTCCTCGTCTGGACGGACATGATGGGTCTGACCTCGGGCCGGGTCCCGAAGTTCGTCAAGAAGTACGCCGCCCTGCGCGACACCATGACCACGGCGGCCCAGGCCTTCGCCGAGGACGTGGTCGGCGGCACCTTCCCGACGGCGGAGCACTCCGTCCATTAGTACATAGTCCACCGCGGCACCAGGCGCAGCCCTTAGTCCACCGCGGCACCACAGGCAGCCCGCCGATCATCCCCCGTCGGCGGGCTGCCTGGCTTTTGCGCCTGAACCGGCACCGCTCTGTCGGCAGGCTGTCGGTCGCCGATCGGCGAGTTATCGCGACCTATCGGTGAACTGTCGAAGAACTGTCGTCCGATGTAGGCGGGCTGTCGGCTGTTTGTCGGTGGCGGCTGGCACCTTCGTTGCCATGACGCGAATCGAGATGAATTCCGAAGGCAGTGGCCGAGGCGGCGCCGCCGTCACCGTGCGGGGACTGGCCAAGCACTACGGCGAGACCAAGGCGCTGGACGGTGTCGACCTGGAGGTGCGCGAGGGCACGGTGATGGGGGTGCTGGGGCCGAACGGCGCCGGCAAGACCACCCTGGTGCGGATCCTGTCCACCCTGCTGGCCCCCGACGCGGGCCACGCCACCGTGGCCGGTTTCGACGTGGTACAGCAGCCCCGGCAGTTGCGGCGGGTGATCGGGCTCACCGGGCAGTACGCCTCGGTGGACGAGAAACTCCCCGGCTGGGAGAACCTCTACATGATCGGGCGGCTGCTGGACCTGTCCCGCAAGGAGTCCCGCGCCCGCGCCGACGCACTTCTTGAGCGTTTCTCGCTGACCGAGGCAGCGCGGCGGCCCGCCGGGACGTACTCCGGCGGTATGCGGCGGCGGCTGGACCTCGCCGCCTCCATGATCGGCCGGCCCACCGTGCTCTACCTGGACGAGCCCACCACCGGTCTCGACCCGCGCACCCGCAAGGAGGTGTGGAACGAGGTCGAGTCGATGGTCGGGGACGGCGTGACCGTGCTGCTCACCACCCAGTACATGGAGGAGGCCGAGCAGCTCGCCTCCGAGCTGACCGTGATCGACCACGGCAAGGTGATCGCCGGCGGCGCCATCGACGAGCTGAAGGCCCGGGTGGGCGGCCGGACCCTGGCCGTACGGCCGGTCGACCCGCTGCAACTGCGCCCGCTCGCCGCCTACCTCGACGAACTCGGCATCACCGGCCTCGCCATGACCGCCGTGGACCCGCAGAGCGGCACCGTGCGCGTGCCCGTCCTCAGCGATGAGCAGCTCACCGCGGTGGTCGGCGCGGTCACCGCGCGGGGCATCACCATCGCCTCCATCACCACCGAACTGCCCAGCCTCGACGAGGTGTTCCTCTCCCTCACCGGCCACCGCGCCGACACCGAGGCCGACGCCGCCCGGACCATCGCCCGCACCGACGACCGCGAGGAGGTCGCCGCATGACCGCCACCACGCTCACCCCCGCCTCCCCCGGCAAGCTCACCGACGCACCGATCCCACTGCGTGCCCATCTGCGCCACACCGGGGCGCTGATCCGCCGCAATCTGCTGTGGATCCGCCAGGACCCGGAGTCGATGTTCGACGCCGTGCTGTTCCCGGTGATCTTCACCCTGCTGTTCGTGTACGTCTTCGGCGGCTCCATCGGCAAGGCGATGGGCGGCGGACAGGACGCCTATGTCCAGTACGTCATCCCGGGTCTGATGGCCATGATGGGCATGAACATGGCCCAGGGGGTCGGCACCGGGTTCAACACGGACTTCAACTCCGGTGTCATGGACCGGTTCCGGTCCCTGCCGATCGGCCGCGGGTCGGTGCTGTTCGCCAAGATCGCCGTGGAACTGATGCGGATGCTGGCCGCCACCTTCGTGCTGATGATCGTCGCCCTGCTCGTGGGCTTCGACATCACCGACTGGGGCGGTCTGATGGAGGCCGTGGGACTGTCCGTGATCTTCGGCTCCTCGCTGATGTGGGTGTTCCTCACGCTCGGTGTGGTCATGAAGAGCGCGCAGTCCGTGCAGGCCATGGGCTTCCTGGTGCTGATGCCGCTCCAGTTCGGCTCGTCGATCTTCACCCCGACCGGCACGATGCCCGGCTGGCTGCAGACCTTCACCAAGTACAACCCGCTGTCCGCGCTCGCGGACACCGCGCGCGGTCTGATGGTCGGCGGTCCGGTGGCCCACTCTCTGTGGATCACGCTGGCCTGGTCGGTCGGGCTCACCGCGGTGATGGCACCGATCGCCGTGTACAAGTTCCGCACCAAGAACTGACCCGGGCGGATCCGGTGCCTGCCGGTACGGCTCAGGCACGAGTGCCTGACCAGGCGCTAGTCCAGCCGCTGGACCAGGGCGGTGGCCTCCTCTACGGAGAGGCCGCCGCCCTCGGCGCGCGCGGCCTCGAACTCCTCGTCGCCGAGCAGTTCCCTGGCCCGGCGTTCGGCCCGGGCCCGGCACTCGCGCTCCAGGGCCACCTGGACGTGGCCGTCCGGCAGCAGCGCCTCGGAGGCGCCCAGGCAGCGGGCGGCGTCCCGGACCAGGCGCCCGTCGTCGACTCCGGTGAGGACGAGGCCGGCCATGGCGAGATAGAGGGCCGACATGTGCGGGACGATCGTCCTCGCCAGCGGATCGGCGGACTGCTCGATGGCGTTCCGGAGCTTGCCCAGGGCCGGCTCCCACTTCTCCTCCACCGCGTCCACCCAGCCCTCCGTGCCGAGGATGAACGCGTCGAAGAACGCGAACCGGGCGACCGTGAACTCCGCGCGCAGTTGCCGGATCTGGTCGCGCGCCTCGGCGGTACGACCGGTCAGGCTGAGCCAGTTGACGAGGAAGATCCGGGCCGCGGGCCGCGCCTCTGTCGAGACGGCGTCCTCGGAGTCGATGGCCTCGCGCAGGATCCGCTCGCCCTCCTCGGTGTGGTCGCTCTCCAGCAGCACGGCGCCGAGCCGGGAGCCGAGCACGGACTGCTGGGCGCGGGCACCGAGGTGCTCGGCACGTCCCATCGCCGCCCGGTAGTCGGCCGCGGCGAGATCGTAGGCGCCGGTGCGTTCGTGTGCCTCGGCACGCGCGGACAGTGCCTCGGCGACACCCCAGTCGTCGCCGAGCCGGGTGAAGATCTCCAGTGCCTCGTCGGCGTCGCGGATCGCCTCTCTCGCCCGGGCGCTGTGGTTGGCCAGCAGATTGCCGCGCCACTGGAGGGAGTTGGCGAGCTCCCACTCGTAGCCCGGGGTGCCCCGGCAGGTGCGGACATTGGCGTCGATGATCTCGGGAACCCGCTCCGCGCCGCCGGTGAGCATCACCGCGAAGAACCAGATCAGGCCGGGACTGCGGCAGACCTGCGGCATCCCCGGCTCGTAGGTCTCGGCGACGGCACCCAGTTTCTCCCGCGCCTTCGGGGACTCCCAGACCTCCAACTCGGTGTCCATGCAGGAGAGATGGACGAGATGGACGCCGCGTCGGGCCTCGGCCAGGAGTTCGCCCGCCAGTGGGGGCGGGGCGGCGGTCAGGCGCTCCCACACCGGTTCGGCCCGCCGGACCGGCAAGGCGAACGGGTCGGGACAGAGGGGCATCACCTCGGTGCACCAGTTGCGGGCCTCCAGCCGCAGATCGCGCATCTGCCAGTACCAGGACAGCGACAGGATCAGACAGATCGCCTCCTGTTCGTCGCGTTCGGCGACGGCATGACGCAGGGCGGTGCGCAGATTCTCGTACTCCCGCTCGAACCTCCCGGTCGCGGTGCGCTGTGTGGCGCCGCGCAGCAACGGGTCGGTGGTGCGGGCGAGTTCGCGGTAGTACGTCAGATGCGCGCGCTGCGCCCCGGCCCGCTGCCCGGACTCGTCGAGCCGTTCGGAGGCGTACTCGGCGACGGTCTCCAGCAGCCGGTAGCGCATTCCGTCGTCGACCGAAGGGGCGGCCACCACAAGGGACTTGTCGACCAGGGAGCCGAGCACCTCCAGCGCGGCGGGGCCGCACACGGCCTCGGCGGCGGCCAGGTCGCAGCCGCCCGCGAACACCGACAGCCGCCGCAGCACGTCCCGTTCGTCCTCGTCGAGCAGTTCCCAGGACCAGTCGACGACGGCACGCAGGGTCTGCTGGCGGGGCAGGACGGTACGGCTGCCGGAGGTGAGCAGCCGGAAACGGTCGTCGAGCCGGTCCGCTATCTGGCGCGGGGTCAGCATCCGCAGCCGGGCGGCCGCCAGCTCGATGGCGAGGGGCAGCCCGTCGAGACCGCGGCAGATCTCCGCGCACGCCTCCGGGTCGTCCCCGGTCCTGAACCCCGGCCGGGCCGCGGCACCCCGGTCGGCGAGCAGCCGCAACGCGTACGGCTCCGGCAGCGGCTCGACGGGGCGCAGCAACTCCCCGGGTACGCCCAGGGGTTCACGGCTGGTGGCGAGCACGGTCAGGTCGGGGCAGCGCTCCAGGAGGGGTGCCACGAGACGGGCGGCGGCGTCGACGACATGCTCGCAGTTGTCCAGGATGATCAGCAGCCGGCGGCGGGCGCAGTGTTCGACGAGCCGTTCGAGGGGTTCGTCGTGCCGGTCCGCGACGGCCGCCCGCATCTCCTCGGCACCGGCGCCGCGCAGCACGGTCTCCCGGGCGCCCACGGCGGTGAGCACGGCCTCGGGCACGGCGGCGGGGTCGTCCACGGGGGCCAGCTCGGCCAGCCACACCCCGTCCGGCCACACATCCCCGGCGCGCTCGGCGGCCTCCTGCGACAGCCGTGTCTTCCCAGCACCGCCGGGCCCGAGCAGGGTGACCAGGCGGGCGGTGGCGAGGTCGCCTCGGATGGCGTCGATGTCGGTGTCACGGCCGACGAAGGAGGTGAGGCGGGCGCGGAGGTTGCCGGGGGGTGGGGTGCGGCTGGGGGTGGTGGACGGCGGGGGTACGGGGGGTGCCGGGGGCTGCGGGGACGATGCCGGGGCCGCGAGTGGTGGCGGGGCGGGGGTCTCTCCGGGGACGGCGCCGGGGGTGGCCGCGGGGCCGCCGGGGACGGCGGGAGAGGCAGCGGCTCCCGTGAAAACGGTGCCGCCGCCGGGCTCGTAGCCCCCGCCCGCACCCCCGCCGCCGCCATCGCAACCCACGAGCAACTGCGTGTGCAGCGCCCGCAGTTCGGGCCCCGGGTCGGAGCCGAGGCGGTCGGCGAGGAGCTGCCGTACGTCCTCGTAGGCGGCCAGCGCCTCCGCGCCGCGGCCCGCGTCGCGCAGGGCGCGCAGCCGCAGGGCCTGGAAAGGCTCGTCGAGGGGGTGGTCGTCGCACAGCGCGGAGAGGTCCGGCAGCGCCTGCTCGGCCTCGCCGAGGGCGAGCGCGGCGGTGAGCCGGGCGCGCCGTGCGTCCAGGTACCGGGTCTCCCAGCGGGCGGCCTGGGAGCTGCGGTCGGGCAGATCGGCGAGGGCGGGCCCGCCCCAGAGGCCGAGGGCATCGTCGAGCACGGTGGCGGCCTTGGCGGAGTCGCCGTCGGCCAGGGCGCGCTGGCCCTCGGCCGTGAGGCGCTCGAAACGGTGCAGGTCGATGTCGTCGGGGGCGGCGGCAAGACCGTAGCCGCCCGCGGAGGAGGTGACGGCGTCCGCACCGAGGGTCCGGCGTAGTCGCCCCACCAGGGCCTGGAGCGCGCCGGTGGCGTCGGCGGGCGGGTCGCCGTCCCACACCTCGTCGACCAGCACGCTCACCGGCACCGTACGGCCGGGGCGGAGGGCGAAGACGGTCAGCAGGGCGCGCAGCCGCGCGCCGCCGACCGGGACGGCGGTGCCGTCGGGGCGGAGTGCCTGAGTGGTGCCGAGAATGCGGTAGCGCACGGGGTCCATTGTCTCCGTTGACGTCACGGCCGGTCACGGGGTTGCGCCGACGGGCGTGCCGGGCGGGCGCCGGGAGCGGCGCGGGGCGGGCCCGGGCGGGTGCCCGTGCGGTTGCCCGTGCGGGCTTCCGGAACCGGGGGCAGGGCACGGGACGTTGTTCCCGTTAGCCCTGTACGGTCGGGGTCGTCGGCCCCGGCCGGACCTCAGTATCACCCGGAACCTCCGGATCCCAGTAACCCCAGGAACCCCAGCAACCCCCAGGAGCCCCACGCATGGTCACCGCCGCCTCCCGCCACAGCGACCGGAGGATCAGCCCCGTCTTCCTGGGCATCCTGGCCGTCACGGCCGTCACCGGCTGGGCCACCTGGACCGGGTTCGCCGCGCAGCCGGGCGTCGCGGTGTTCCTCTTCGTGACGGCGGCCTGGGTCGTCTCCCTCTGCCTGCACGAGTACGCGCACGCGCGCACCGCACTGCACAGCGGCGACATCACGGTCGGCGCGAAGGGTTATCTGACCCTGAATCCGATGAAATACACCCATGCGGTGCTGAGCATCGTGCTGCCGCTGCTCTTCGTGATCATGGGCGGCATCGGTCTGCCCGGCGGCGCGGTGTTCATCGACCGCAGCCGGATCAGGGGCCGGTGGCGGAACAGCCTGATCTCGGCGGCGGGCCCGCTGACGAACGTGCTGTTCGCCGCGGTGTGCACGGCGCCGTTCTGGCTGCACGCGCTGGACGGGGTGCCGAGCGACTTCCGGTTCGCCCTGGCGTTCCTCGCGCTGCTCCAGGTGACGGCGGCGCTCCTGAACTTCCTGCCGGTGCCGGGCCTGGACGGGTACGGGGTGCTGGAGCCGTGGCTGTCGTACAACGTGAAGCGGCAGGTGGAGCCGTTCGCGCCGTTCGGTCTGCTGTTCGTGTTCGCGCTGCTGTGGGTTCCGTCGATCAATGCGCAGTTCTTCAACGTGATCGACGCGATCCTGCGCGGGCTCGGCATCAACGACTTCGACCAGTACTGCGGTCAGGAGATGTACCGCTTCTGGCAGGGCACCAACGCGTTCTGCCAGGCGGCCTGAGCCCCGGCCCCACCGGTCAGCGGCCCCACCGGTCAGCGGCCGCCCGGCCGGGCGGCGCGGGCGCGCCTGACGTAGTACCAGGCCATGTTGGACGACAGCCCGGCGATCAGCACCCACACGATGCCCAACGGCCAGCTGCCCTGGACGAAGGACACCACCGCCGCAGCCACGGACAGCAGACAGACGGAGAGGGCGTAGAGGGAGAGGCGGGGCATGCGGTCCGCTCCTGTCGGGAATGCTGGGGACACCGGCGCTGACCAGTGTCCCCCATGCGTCATTCATGACCCGTGCAGGGGCCGTGCAGGGCCCTGCACGGGTCATGCACGGGTCACACGTCGGTGACGCGGAGCCCGGCGTGTGCCTTGTAACGCCGGTTGACGGAGATCAGGTTGGCGACCAGTGACTCGACCTGGTGGGCGTTGCGCAGCCGTCCCGCGAAGACACCGCGCATTCCGGGGATCCGCCCGGCGAGCGCCTGAACGGTCTCCACGTCGGCGCGGGCCTCGCCGAGGACCATCACATCGGTGTCGATCTGCTCGATCGCGGGGTCCTGGAGCAGCACGGCCGACAGATGGTGGAAGGCCGCGGTGACGCGCGAGCCCGGCAGCAGGGCGGCGGCCTGCTCGGCGGCGCTGCCCTCCTCGGGCTTGATGGCGTAGGCGCCCTGCTTGTCGAAGCCGAGCGGGTTGACGCAGTCGACGACGAGCTTGCCGTCGAGTTCATCGCGCAGCGACTCCAGCGTCTTGCCGTGCCCCTCCCAGGGCACAGCGACGATCACGAGGTCGCTGCGCCGGGCGGCCTCGGCGTTGTCGTGGCCCTCGATGCCGTGTCCGAGCTCGGCGGCGGCAGCCTGGGCCCGCTCGGCGACGCGCGAGCCGATGATCACCTTCTGCCCGGCCCGGGCGAGCCGGTAGGCGAGGCCCTTGCCCTGCGGTCCGGTGCCGCCGAGCACCCCGACGACCAGCCCGGAGACGTCGGGCAGGTCCCAGGGGTCCTTGGCGGGAGCCTTCTGTGCGCCGTCGGCGCTGTCCGTAGAGGTCATGGGCCGACTTTACGGCGGTGGAGCACGGGTCTACGGCGGTGGGGCACGGGTCTACGGCGGTGGCGCACGGGCCTCAGGTGAGCCACGTCACCGGGACGCGCCGGAAGGTGATGGTCTCGTACGCCCCGAAGTCCCCGGTCTCGTAGAGCAGTCCGACGGTGTCCTGGTCGACGCGGACCAGGTCGGAGTAGGCGGCGGGCAGCCCGTCGACGGTGTGGACCGGGCGCCAGGTGGTGCCGCCGTCGGTGGAGGCGCGGAGGGTCATCAGGGCGCGGAAGCCGGGGTCGGCGGGTCCGGAGTAGAGCAGCACGTCCGGGTCGCGGAGCTGGAGCACGCCGGCCTGGCAGACGGGCGCGGCGAGCCCGGCCTGCGGGCGGAACGGCCTGACGAGACTCCGCCCGCCGTCCGCGGAGTGGGCGTCGGCCCGGTTGCCCGGGGAGGGCGAGTCGTTGCGGGTGTTGAAGTAGACGCGGCCGTCGGGGAGTTCGGCGGCGGTGGTCTCGTTGGCGTTGATGTAGCCGTCGGTGTTCTCGTCGACGTAGCCGATGCTCCAGGTGGCGCCGCGGTCGTCGCTGAGCAGGCAGTGGCCGCTGTTGTACTTGGCCTCGGTGCCGGTGTCCTTGCCGGTGGGCGGCAGGGTGTGGTTGGCGGGGACGACGACGCGGCCGGTCCTCAGCTGGAGCGCGTGCCCGGGCGTGGTGGCGTACCAGCGCCAGCCGGGCCGCTTGACCTGCGCGGTGATGTCGGTGGCCGCGGACCAGGTCAGCCCCTCGTCGTCGCTGTGCTGCACCCAGACACGGCGGCCGTCGGCGTCGCTGACCTTGCCGCGCAGGATGGCGTCCTCGGAGGCGGTGGCGGCGGAACGGACGTGCACGAGCAGCACACGGCCGGTGTCGAGGACGACGGGGGCCGGATTCCCTGCGAGCTGCTCGCCGTTGTGGGCGACGACCTGGAGCGGGCCCCAGGTGAGGCCGCCGTCGGTGGAGCGCCTGCTGACGATGTCGATCCGGCCGTGGTCCTTCGCGGAGTCGACGCGCCCCTCACAGAGGGCGAGCAGGGCGCCGGAGAGCTCGGTGCGCACGATCGCGGGGATGCGGTAGCTGGCGTAGCCGTCGGTTCCGGCGCGGAAGGGGACGGTGGGGTCGGCCTGTGCAGCCCGTGTGGCCTGTGCGGCGCCTGTGTCGCTAGGCATGCGCTGGTCCTCCTGCGGTCCGATAGTCATACGGAACCGGTGCCCATCCCCCGGTCGAGCGAACTCATCGTGAACTGCGGGTCACAAGTCGCCCCCTGCGGCAGGATGCGGCGCCATGGATGCCGTACGGGTCGCGCTGCTGCGCGAGGTGCTGGCCGGGACAGAGTGGATGACGGCCGCCCGGCGGTTCGCGGGGGCGCTGCGCGGGTCGGTGGTGTCGCACGGGGGCGGCCTGCTGCTGGTGGGCACGCGGGAGTACGAGCCGTGGCATCTGGCCGCCCATCTGGTGGACGAGGCCGCCTGGTCCGGCACTCCGGAGCTGACCCCCACGCTGGTACGACATCGCCCGCGCCCCTCGGACCCGGCGCATCTGTCGGTCGGCCTGGGCCGGATCACGGGAGCCCGGCGCGGCGAGACGCTGCTGGTGGTGGCCCCGCGGACGGCGCCGCCGCTGCTGGAGCGGGTGCACGACGCACGGCGGGCCGGGGTGACGGTGCTGGCGCTGGGCGGCGCCGGGGAGGACGAGCTGTCGGCCGTGGCGCACGAGTCGCTGGCCGTCCCGGAGGGCGCGGAGCTGGACCTGGACACCGTGCAGCACCTGGTGAGCGCGGCGGCCGGTGAGAACGCGCTCCCACCCCCACGCGGCCGCCGGACCTTCCGGGACCGGCTGTCCCGCCTGGCGGACTCACTGACGGCACCGCCACCGGGGCTGTGGTGAGCCCAGGGCTGTGACGAGGCGGGAAAAGCGGTTGCTCCTCCCCGCACCTCGGCCCGACGATGACCGCTCGTGACCGCCGACGCCCCCACCGAGCACACCGGTCCCGCCGAGCAGCCCACCGCCACCTCGCGCGGGCTCAGAGCCGTACTCCCGGACCTCTCTCCCTGGCGGGCCTCGGCCGACTTCCGCCGCCTGTGGCTGTCGGGCCTGATCTCGAACTTCGGCAGTTTCCTGACCTTCGTGGCGCTGCCGGTGCAGCTGAAGGACCTGACGGGTTCGGCCGCGGCGGTGGGCGCGATCGGGGCGGTGGAGCTGCTGCCGCTGCTGGTGTTCGGCCTGTACTGCGGCGCGCTGGCCGACGCGCTGGACAAGCGGAAGCTGATCGTGTGGACGGAGGCGGGCCAGGGCGTCCTGTCGGCGGCACTGCTCCTGAACGCACTGCTGCCGACCCCGGCGGTATGGCCCCTGTACGCCGTGGCGGCGCTGTCCTCCGCGCTGGGGGCGGTGCAGCGGCCGGCGCTGGACTCGCTGTGGCCGAGGATCGTGGCGCACGACGACCTCCCGGCCGCGGCGTCGCTGAACTCGCTGCGCTGGACGGTCGGCGGGGTGGCGGGCCCGGCGGTGGCGGGCGTGGTGGTGGCGTACGCGGGGCTGCCGTCGGCGTACGCGGCGGACCTGCTGACCTTCGGGGTCTCCCTGGTCCTGATGATCCCGATGGCACCGTCCCCCGCCGCCCACGAGGCGGCGCGCCCGTCCCTTCGCTCGATCGCCGAGGGAGCGAGCTAGAGCGAGCTACGCCTGGCGCCGCAAGGAACTCCTGGGCACGTACGCGATCGACCTGGCGGCGATGTTCCTGGCGATGCCGCTGGCGGTGCTGCCGTTCCTGGCGGACGAGCTGGACGCGCCGTGGTCGCTGGGCCTGATGTACGCGTCGGTGCCGCTGGGCTCGCTGCTGGTGAGCCTGACCAGCGGCTGGACGGCCCGGGTACACCGCCACGGCCGCATGGTGGCCCTGTCGGCAGCACTCTGGGGCGTGGCGATCACGGCAGCAGGAGCGACGCACACCATCTGGCTGGTACTCCTGGCCCTGACGGTAGCCGGTGGCTGCGACATGGTGAGCGGGATCTTCCGGGGCGTGATGTGGAACCAGACCATCCCGGACGAGCTGCGCGGTCGGCTCGCCGGGATCGAGCTGCTGTCCTACTCGGTCGGCCCGACCCTGGGCCAGGTCCGCTCGGGCGGTATGGCGGCATGGCTCGGCGTGCGGGCCTCCGTATGGTCGGGCGGGCTGCTGTGCGCGGGCGCAGTGGGGTTGCTGGCCCTGGGCCTGCCGAAGCTGATGACGTACGACGCCCGCACGAACGAACACGCGGTGCGCCTGCGCGAGCGGTGGAACGCGACGCACCCTGAGCCGGCCCCCCGCCCCTGATCACTCATCGCTCTCGCGCACCGGGCTGTCGTGCCACCGGGGATCGTTCTCCCACTCCAGATTGCGCTCGCGGGCGGTCTCCATGGCGTGCTGGGCCTCCTCGCGGGAGGCGTACGGCCCGAAGCGGTCCTTGGCGGGACACTCCGGCCCCTCCTCGACCTTCTTGTGCTCCAGGCAGTAGAACCACTCACCGGGCTTCCCGGCCGTCCGCTTCTTGAACAGGGCCATGACCAGCTCCTCTCGCCACCCACATATTCCCCCACGCCCCCTGGTTAGACTCGCTGGCATGTCAGGCCAGTCACTGCTCGTGCCCGGGGAACTCTCCCCCATCCGTCAGGTACCGGGGAACATCCGCCGCCCCGAGTACGTCGGCAAGCCCGCACCCACGCCGTACACCGGCCCGGAGGTACAGACCCCGGAGACGATCGAGGCGATGCGGACCGCCGGCCGGATCGCCGCGCGGGCGATGGCGGAGGCGGCGAAGATCATCGCCCCCGGTGTGACGACGGACGAGCTGGACAGGGTGGCGCACGAGTACATGTGCGACCACGGCGCCTACCCCTCCACGCTGGGCTACCGGGGCTTCCCCAAGTCCCTGTGCACATCGGTCAACGAGGTGATCTGCCACGGCATCCCGGACTCGACGGTGCTGAGGGACGGCGACATCGTCAACCTGGATGTGACGGCGTACATCGGCGGGGTGCACGGCGACAACAACGCGACGTACTTGGTGGGCGAAGTAGACGAGGAATCAAGCCTGTTGGTGGAACGCACCCAGGAGGCCCTCACCCGCGCCATCAAAGCGGTCAGGCCGGGCCGCCAGATCAACGTGATCGGCAGAGTGATCGAGTCGTACGCGAAACGCTTCGGCTACGGCGTGGTACGGGACTTCACAGGCCACGGCATCAACTCGTCCTTCCACTCAGGCCTGATCATCCCCCACTACGACAGCCCACACGCGACGACGGTCATCCAGCCCGGCATGACCTTCACGATCGAACCGATGCTGACGTTGGGCACCCACGAGTACGACATGTGGGACGACGGCTGGACGGTCCTCACCAAAGACCGCAAACGCACGGCCCAGTTCGAACACACCTTGGCGGTAACGGAATCGGGAGCGGACATCCTGACCCTCCCGTAGTGATCCCCCACGCCGGACCACTACCTGCCCTCCGTTGCTCTGCACGAAGGGCAGATTCTCGTCGGCCGTGGTCAGCGCCACCGGCGCCGCCTCGATCGCGGCGACCGTGCGACCGCGGCGGCGTCGCTGGCCTTCGGTTCTTCAGCCAGGCCGTCAGACGGTTCTGGCCGTTCCAGTACAGGTGGCCGGAGACTGATATCCCGTCAGCAACACCAGCGATGCCTTGGAGGCGCTGTGTCGAAGGCGCGTTGCAAGGCCGGGAAGTGCTCCAGCATCTGGGCGCGCATCCGGTTGGTCGCTGGGGTGCGGTCCGCAGCCATCTCGTGGCGGCGGGCGGTGAGGATCCGCAGGTCAACTGCGATCTCGTTGCTACCTCCCGCCGACTGGCCTGATCATGGACTACTTGAATATTACATTTCCATTACATTCAGCGGGGGGCGTGAGAGCGTCCATCCAGAATCCACGGGGACGACAATAGCTACTTCTCGGTAGATTCTGGAATCTGATTGTTGGTCAAATCAGACGCTAAGATCATGTTAGCTTGGTCCAGACCGAGCTGGACCGAAGAAGCAAGATGTCGCATACCTGCCGTGTGTGATGATTCGTAAACCTGCACTGCTGACAGTGGTCTTTGTGAAACTCCCCATGCCGGACGCCCTTTGCCCGGCACGAACAGGGGAGGGGTCGCTGATGCGACACAGATACAGGCCAACGCACACAACGGTCGTCACCGCGGCGCTGCTGGTGCTGGCCCTGGCCGGTGGTGCTTTATCAACTGTCGGACAGGCTGCCGCCGATGACACGCCCTCGGACACCGCTGCTTCGGCTGCGACCGAGCAGCGGGACTTCGGTCCTGCGGAGGCCGCCGATGAGAGCACGGCTCGTGTGCTGGCCCAGGCCGAGAACCGCCGTATCGAGATCCTCTCGGAGCGTAACGAGACCGGCTCCACCTATGCCAATCCCGACGGTACGCTCACCGCAGAGGCGTTCGCCGCTCAGGTGCGGGTGAAGAAGGACGGCAAATGGGAGGACATCGATACCACGCTGTCCGACACCGGTGCCGACCTCACGCCGGAGACCGCGGCCGCGGACATCGCGGTCTCCGACGGCGGTGACACCCATCTGGCCTCGGTGTCGGACGACGACAAGACCTTTGGGCTCGGTTGGGAGGACAAGCTGCCGACTCCCACGGTGGACGGCGACACCGCCTCGTACGCGCTCGGCGGGGGCGAGACGCTCCAGGTGACCGCTCTGCCCCAGGGATTCTCCCAGAGCGTGCTCCTCGACCGGGCGCCGGACGGACCGGTGTCGTACCGAATCCCCCTGGAACTGCACGGACTCCGCCTCTCCGAGGCCGACTCGGGGCACCTGCTGCTCAAGGACTCCTCCGGCGACCTGGTGGCCGAGGCGCCCGCGCCGATGATGTGGGACTCCAGCAAGGACGGGCTGTCCGGCGAGCCGGAGAACCAGGCCCGGGTGGACGCCGACATCGAGACCGCCGCCGACGGATCGCAGACCCTGGTCCTCACGCCGGACGCGGACTTCCTGGCCGCGGCCACTTACCCGGTGGCAGTGGATCCGACCTCCACCCTCGCGGTGACCACGGACACCTGGGTGGCCACCAACTACACCGACTCGCAGGTCTCTTCGACGGAGTTGAAGTCGGGGACGTACAACGCGGGTTCTACCAAGGCCCGTTCGTACCTGAAGTTCGACGTCTCTGACTTCGCGGGCAAGCACATCACCGACACCAACCTGGCGCTGTACTCGTACTGGTCCTCCTCGTGCTCGACGTCGGGCGCGGGCACCCAGGTGCGGCAGATCACCTCGTCCTGGTCCTCGTCGAGCGTCACCTGGGACGACCAGCCCTCGACAACCACCACAGGAGCCGTCACCAACACCGCCGCCAAGGGCTACTCGGATGACTGCCCAGCCGGAACGATGAACTTCGACATCGACGACATCGTCCAGTCCTGGGCCGACGGATCCACGAACTACGGGATCCAGGTTCGGGGCGCGAGCGAGACCGACTCGCTGACCTGGCGCCGCTTCCGGTCGGCGAACTACGCCTCCGGCGACAACTCCGCCGAGCCTCACCTGACCGTGACGTACAACTCGTACCCCAGCACGGCCACACAGATCCTTCCCTTCGCCTCGGCCGTCACCTCGGACGCCACTCCCACCCTCCGGGCCCGTGCGACGGACGCCGACTCCGACCAACTCCGCTACACCTTCGAGGTGTGGGACAGCGGGCTGACGACCCGGAAGACCACCGGCAACTCCAAGTACGTGCTGTCCGGCCGGATCGGCACCTGGACTTCCGGGACGCTGGCCGCGGGGACCTACAAGTGGCGGGTCAAGGCGTACGACACGACCGACCTGTCGAAGGCATGGTCGGCCTGGCGGACCCTGACCGTCGATCCAACGGCTCCGGCCGCGCCCGTCATCACCAGCAGCAGCCACGGCTCGTCCGCCAACTGGTATGCGGCGGACGACTTCACCGGCACGCTCAGCGCCGACGACATGAGCGGCATCGACGGGTATGCGGTCAAGGTCGACAAGAGCCCGGCCACCAGTGCGGGTACCACGGTCACCCAGACCTCCGCAACTGTGTCCGCCACGGACCGGACCGACGGCACGTGGTACGTCCACGCGGCGGCCAGGAACGCGGCAGGACTGTGGTCACCGACCCAGACCTTCCCGTTCAATGTCGACACAACGGCCCCGGGCACGGCGACCGTCATGTCGTCCACGCACCCACTGAGCGCGTCCACGTACGCGAGCCGGACGGCCTCCTTCACCTGGACCGCCCCGAGCGACACCTCCGGTGTGTCCGCGTACGCGGTCACCGTGGACCAGAGCGGCTCGACGCTGCCCAGCAGCACTGATACCACTCAGAGCGCCGCGTCCTTCACCAGCACGGTGAGCGGCGACGGCACCTGGTACCTGCATGTCCGGGCCAGGGACAAGGCAGGCAACTGGTCCGCGTCCGCCGCCCACTACGCCTTCACGGTCGACTCCACCCTGGGCCTGCTGCCGGCGGTCACTTCCTCCACCCACCCCGACCAGACGGCCGCCTACACGGCGACCGGCTTCAAGGCGACGTGGACGACCAGCGCCGCCGCGGCCGGCTACAGCTGCACCGTGGACTCCAGTGCCACCACCGTCCCGGACACCACGGTCGGCTCCACGACCGCGAGCTACACCGGCACCGTCGCGCAGGGCACCTGGTATCTGCACGTCCGCGCCGTCAATTCGGCCGGCGCCTGGGGCCCCGCGGCCCATTACCGCTTCACCGTCGACACCGCCGCGCCCGCCGCGCCCACGGTCTCCTCGCCGGACTTCCCGGACGACGCCTGGGCCGGTGACGCGGGCGACACCGGGACGTTCACGCTGACGTCCGCCGACAAGGGCCTGGACACCTTCGCCTACACACTGGACGGCGGTACGGCCACCACGGTCGCCGCCTCCGCCGCGGCCACCACGATCGACCTGGCCCCGGCGAGCGAGGGCAGCCACAAGCTGACCGTGACCGCCACCGACAAGGCCGGCAACACCTCCGCCGCGACTGTCTACACCTTCCACGTCGGCGCCGCCGGCATCACTGCGCCGCTGTCCGGCGAGGAGATCGGCCACGCGGTCACCCTCACCGCGGCGGGGCCCACTGACCTGACCGGGGCCACCTTCCAGTACCGGCGCGGCGACAGCGACAGCTGGTCGGACATCCCGGCCTCCGCCGTCACCCTTGCCTCGGACGGCACCGCCGTCACCTGGCCGGTCGCCATGACCGACGGTGTCACCCCGGCGCTCACCTGGACCACCGACGGCGTCACGGACGACGGAGACCTCCAGATGCGAGTGACCTTCACGGGCGCCAATTCCCCGGCGCCCTCCGCACCCGTCGCCGTCCTGCTGAACCGGGTCGAGGTCACCGACGACGGCACCGACCTCGACAGCCTGGCCTCACCGACCTCCGTCGAGTCGTACGCCCTGGAGGCGGCCGAGGACCGGGCCCAGGCGTCCCCAGACGCCCTCGCACCGCCCTATCTCGACCAGGACACCGGCAAGATCGTCGCCCCGGTCACCGACAGCGACGCTAAGGCCGACGCCACTGCGACGATCTCCCTGACCGATATCCCGGTCGACGAGGGCGGCGACGACACCACGGTGGAGGACGCGGACGAGGCCGCCGACGGCACCACCACGACCGAGGACGACGTGGCCGACGCGGTCACCACCACCGACGCCACCGTGGTTCCCGCAACCAAAGTCGTCGACCACAGCCAGGCCGAACTCGACTCCATCGCCGACGAGGTCCTGCTGCTCGACGAGGATGACCTTCCCGGCGCCTCCGCACTCGCCAGTGCAGAAGTCGATGCCGAGACCGACAAGGTCATCGTAGAGATCGCCGCAGACAACGCCGAACTCGCCGACAGGCTTGGTCAGCGGTACGGCACCGACGCCGTCACCGTCCGGGTCAACCCCGGCGTCACCCAGATCGAGGAGACGTCGACCCGATGGACTGACAAGAACCCCTACAAGGGGGGAGCCGGCTACGAGTCTCACTGGTACGACGGAGACCAGAAGAAGAAATTCAATGTATGCACCACCGGCTTCGCTTGGACGTACAAGGGCAACCCTTACATCGTGAGTGCCGGCCACTGCACTTACGCCGACGGATACATGGACAGCTGGGACAACAGCGGCACCGACAACTCGGTCACCGTCGGCTTCGTCAACGTCGACAACTACGCCAACGGCAAGGGCTCTGTGAAACTCTCCGGCCAGAACTACTGGTCGGGAGACCTTTCACTGATCAAAGTCATCGAGAACAAGTACAACGTGTCCGCTCGCATCTACCAGCACGACAGTGTGATGCGACGGGTGGACAACCGGTTCACCACGCGGTCGTCGAAGGGACAGAAGTTCTGCACCGGAGGCGCCCGCTCCAGCGAGGTGTGCGGCTGGAAGGTGACGGAGACCAGTTTGCGATACAAGTACGCCAACGGGGACGTGGCGCACAACATAACCAAGGGCCAGAAGAACTCGGGATCGTGCCTCATCCACGGTGACTCCGGCGGCCCCGTCTACACCGTGAAGTCCAATGGGCACGTCAACGCCAAGGGCATCATCTCGGGTTCGGGCTGCGACTCCATGGATGACGACGGCGAGTGCAGCGACGCCTGGGACGGCAAGTGCACGGTGTACTTCACGGACATCGCACTGGCAGAGAAGGCACTCCCGGGAGGGGTCAAGAAGTGGTGAAACGAACGACCAGACTGGGAGTCCTCGCGATCCTGTCCACCGTGGCGGTGGCCACGTCGGCCTGCAGCAGCTCCAAGCCGTGCGCCGACGTCGGCGTCACATCGCAGATCGGCGTGATGTTCCTCCAGCAGGGCTATACCGACCTGGCTGGCGCCTCCTACGAGCTGTGCGCAGGGGGCAAATGCGTAAAGGATCAGCTCGAACAGGAAAACATCACGCAGGTGAGCCTGCGCCTTCCCGACGACGTGAACCCCGACCTCGGCACGGTCCACTTCCGAGTCACCCCGAAGGGAAGCAGCAGTCCCGAGATCGACGCTTCCTACGACGTGAAGCTCACGCGCCAGTCCGACGGCTGCGGCGGCGGCGCCTACAGCCAGGGTCTTGCCTTCACCAAAGAAGGCGGCCTCACCACGAAGATCCCGCCAAGTGTGACCACCGCCTGGCGGGATCACCTCAAGTCGCTGGCCTCACCCTCCGAATCCCGCTGACACACGCGCCCCTCCACAGCGGACAACCGGCTGTGGAGGGGCGCCGATCAGACCGGCACCCCGCTCCGCGTCGCCACGACGCACCTCATTATCCGACTCACTCCCCCACCCGTACGGCCAGCGGTTCCACCGGTGGCACGCGCAGCGGCGGGCCGTCATCGAGTTCCAGCACCACAACGCCGGGCCCGCTCTCCACGCCGACGACGGTCCGCCACGTGTTCCTGACCCGCACTTGCTGCCCGGGCAGGACCAGTACCGCAGCCGTCTCCCGCGTTTCGGGTCCGGCAACGATGTCAGAGGCTTTCAGCTCGGCGAAGACCGTCTTCCCGATCCCGCCCGGGCGCGCCTCGTAACCCCAGCGGTGCGCCAGAGCCGCCACGAGCAGCAGCCCCCGCCCACTCGTCTCGTCCTCACCCGGCTCCCGGACCTCGGGCGTGCCGACCCCGGCGTCGCTCACCTCGATCCGCAGCAGCCCCTCCGGCACCCGGCGCTCGATCCGCACCCCCACCTGCCGGTCACTCGGCACCGGCACGCGCAGGGCGTTGGTGACAAGCTCGGAGAGCACCAACTCGGTGTTGTCGAGCACCTCTTGCGCAACTCCCCAGTCACCGAGCACCGAGTGCAGCAGTGCCCGGGCTCTGGGAACGCTTCGGCGGCTCCGCGGGAGCAGGAAGGAAACCTCGTTCGGCGGGGTCATGGGGCAGTCTCCTCAAGGTTCGGAGTGGGTGACGAACCCCTCCCGGCACAACTCCCGACGGGGCACGCATTCCACAGGCTGCCCGCACCCGAATCGACCTCGCAACGTTGCGCAAGAAATCCGCGGCTTATCTCATCCTTTCGAGTGAGACCCGAATTCGGAGATATACGTCTCTGCTAAAAGGTAGGCATGAACACTCGAGCTACGACCGATCGCCCCTCCACCGTCCTGGGGCGGCAGTTGGGCGATGAGCTGCGCCGCCATCGCGAGGCCTCTGGCCTCACCACCGCTCAAGCCGCTGAGGCGCTCGACTGCACCAAGGGCAAGATCAGCCGTATGGAGAACGGCCGAGTTGTGGTGCGCACGCCGGACGTGGCGGCCCTGTTGCTTGCCTACGGGGTCAACGATCCCGAGACCCGCGAGCGGCTCACCCGTCTCACCAGAACGGCCAACCGACGCCGTCGAGAGGGATGGTGGCACCAGTACAGCGGCGTGCTGGCCGATACATACAAGGACTACATCGAGATGGAGTCAATCTGTCGGGAAATCAGAACATTCCAAGCTCAATTGATCCCCGGGCTGCTCCAGACTCCGGAATACAGCCGCGCTGTGACCGTTGCGTCGCGCGCGTGGCAGTCGTCCACGGAGATCGATCAGTTCGTTCAGGTGAGGGTCGCCAGGCAGCAACGGCTCACCGGTGAAACGTCGCTGTCGTTCTGGGCAGTGCTGGCCGAAGGCGTGCTCCACCAGCGGGTCGGGGGACCGGATGTGATGCAGACGCAACTGAACCATGTGATCGCCATGGCCGAGCGCCCCAACGTCACGGTCCAGATCCTGCCGTTCTCGCGCGGGGCACACTCAGGTATGTTCGGCCCGTACTTGCTGATGAGCTTTCCTCAGGAGACGGCGCAGGAACTCGTGCTGACAGAGATGCCCACAGGCAACCTCTGGATGGAGCAGGAGCCCCAAGTGACCTACTACCGGTCCCTCTTCGACGATGCGCGCACCGTGGCGCTGCCACCGACGGAATCGCTCGCACTCATCCGCCGCACCGCTGAGGAGTTCGTTGCATGAACCTCGAAGGCTCTACAACCTCCACCCTGGCCGAAGCTATATGGTCCAAGAGCAGCTACAGCGGCGGCCAGGGCGAGTGCCTCGAACTCGCCCACGGCATCGCTGCCCTCGCCCCCGTCCGCGACAGCAAAAGCCCCACCGGGCCGGTGATTCCCTTCACCCGGAATGCCTGGCGGGCCTTCGTTGCGCACCTCGGCTGAGACCCCACGCGCTGGATGGCGGTGAAACGATCTCCATGGGGTTCACTGCCAGTGATGCCCCGTCAACGCCCAGATCAGCGCGCCCGGAACAGCGGTCAGGGTGAACGCGGTTCCGCCCAGGAGGAGGGGGACACTGATGATCAGCACGAGTGGAGTGAGGAACAGGTCCATGGAAGTGATCAGCTTGGGATCGCTCCCCTCCACCAGCCACAGCCGACGTTTCGGCAGCGGCGCGAGGGACTCGCTGGGCACCCCGCGCCGATAGGTCAACTCCCGGCCGTCGCCGTCCACGTGGACGTAGCGCTGTTCCCACGGGTCGCCGCGGGAGAAGGACTTCTCGGTGCGGACGTACTCGGCCTCGACCCGACGTCCCTTGATAGCGCCCCGGATCTGGACGATCGGCACCGCGCTGATGATGAGCCCGCCAGCCGCGAGCCCCACCCCGACGTACGTCATGAGGAGACAGATGCCCGCCACCGTCCAGCCGGCCATGAAGCCCACCACCACACAGTAGACGGCCCCAGCCAGGAGACCTGCCCTCAGCGCCAACTGCCCCGGAGTGTAACGATCCCTCAGCCGCGGCTTCGCCCGGTCGCCCACGTCGGGCCGCCCGGAACCGGCCGTACCGGCCCGCCCGGACGGCTGCACAGCCCCGGAGCGCGGGAATGCCCGCGACGCCCTGTCGATCGCCGACCCGGTCGGCCGCCGCTCCGTTCGCCGCTCGCCCTTTGCCTCGCGGTCTTTCGGAGCACGAATCCTCGGCGTTCTGTCCTGCGCGCTCCGGTCCCGCTCCTCCTCCGCCCCCGCTTCGGTGGGCGCCGCTCCGACGAGATGGGCGTTGAGCCGGTTCAGCGCCGCGAGGCCCTCGTCCAGTTCCCGTCTCGCGAGCGCCGGGTCACGGACGGCCTCCAATGTGGCCTTCTCATAGGCGTCCAGGGCGCGGGCGAACTCGACGGCCATCACATGCGTGCTGCCCGGACGATCCGTGGCGAACGGATGCCCGGCCAGCATCTCGCCGAACACCGTCAACTGCCCATCGAAACGAGCGGTTTCCTCCCGCGCCCTGCGCCGCCGCTGCCCCAGTGACATCACCCGGCCATCATGCTCCTGGGGATCACTCGGGGCCAGTGCGTTCACCGGTCGGTACCTCGTCCCTCCTTCGGCAGTAGGTCCTGCGGATGGTGCGCGCTGCATCGCTGAACAGAAACGTGTGCTGATCAAAACAGTCCGCAAGACCGGCCCACATCAGGCGATAATGATCGTTAACTGACCGTGCGTATCACTTGGGGAGGTCTTGTGAGTCTGAGTCCGCGCGAGGTGTTTCTCCGGCTTGTTCATGGGGTCGCCGATGGGAACTTGAGCGAGTTGCCTGACCTGTACGGCGAGGTCACCGATGTCCGGCATCCGATGGCTACGCCGGAGTCCGAGCCGTTGACGAGTCGGCGTGCGCTCCGGGAGCACTTCACGGTGCCGCCGGAAGTTCGGGAGTCCTTGCCGAAGAGAAGTGTCGTCGATGTCGTCGTTCACGAGACCGCCGATCCTGAAGTGATCGTCGCCGAGTTCGCCTACGAGTTCATGTTGCCGGACGACTCCAAGGCCAAGGTGCCCTGCGTCTTCGTCATGCGTGTACGGGACGGTCAGATCATCGAGTCACGCGACTACATCGACCCGATCCGCACGTACACGGCACGCGGGGACCTCGACTGCCTCATGGCGTCGCTGCGCAAGGGCGTTTCCTGACTGCCCCTCAGGGAAGGGCGCCGACCGGCACCGCGACGGCGGCGGCCTCGGCCTCGGCCTGGGGGGTGATCGGGAGTTGCGGGGTGCGGAACCAGCCGAGGAGGCTGAGGACCGCGGCGGGGATGACCAGGTAGACCAGGAGGACGGTGAGGGCCTGCGTGGTTCCGTGGCCGTCGAAGTAGATCGTGTTCCGGAGGAGGATGTAGGCGTTGCGCGGTGGCAGGAAGGGGCCGATGTCCCGCCAGAAGCCCGGCAGGTAGGGGACGCCGTTGGCTCCGCCGGAGGAGGGATTGCCGAAGAGCATGACCACGATGACGGTGACGAGTGTCCCGGCGGCGCCGATGAGCTTTTGCAGGACGGCAGCGACGAAGGCGACGCCCGCCATGACCAGGGACAGGATGGGCCAGGTGATCCAGAACTTCCCGGCGGGGATGCCCTGGAGCCAGTAGCAGACGATGAGGTCGATCACGAGTGCCGCGAGCACCGCGTACGCGGCGAGGGTGGCCACGCGCCAGGGTCCTGTGGGTGTCCCGGTCACGGTGCGGAGCATGGTCGAGCTCATGTAACCGCCGATGAACAACGGAACCATCATCAGCGATACGACCAAGCCGAAGGGGTCTTTCTTCGCCAGGGGATGCGGTGCGTACTGGGTGACCGTGAGCGGTTGTCCCACGCTCTTCGCGGCCTTCTCGAAACTGACGGCGAGGTCCAGGGGCGCCACGTCGCTGAGAGTCGGTACGACAATGAGGGTGTTCGAGGAGGAGCCCGGGACAAGTGCTCCGTAGATCTTGCCCTCGTCGATCGCGTTCTTCGCGGCCGCTTCGTCCTTGTAGGAATGGACCTTCAGGGAGATGTTCTTCTGGGCGGCGGTCAGTACGGGGGATGTTCCTGTCACGCCGACCGGGAGGTCCGTTGCCACCGGTGAGTGGCCGGAGCTGGTGTAGTTCGCAGTGAACAGGCACTGCATGACTCCCGCGATGGCGAGCGCCACGAGGACCCGGACGAGCAGCGATCTGCCGGAGGCGTCGGACTGCGGGGTCCGGGACGCGGCGTGCGTGCCCGGCGAGGACTTCGTCCTGAAAGACCGCCAGCCCAGGAGGTTGATGACGAGGCCTCCGACGAGTGTGTACACGGCGAGGATGACGCAGGGCGCGGTGATGTTGTTTCCGCCGAAATACAGCACGTTGCGAAACAGGGTGACAGCGTTCTGCGGCGGGAGCACGACACCGATGTGCTGCCAGTAGACGGGCAGCATGTTCAGCCCGCTTCCTCCCGCGGAGGCTCCTCCCACGATGATGAAGAGCACGACGACCAGCAGGGTGCCGAGTCCGCCGATGAGTCTTTGCAGGGCTGCGGCAGCCAGCGCTACGGCAGCGGTCACGAAGAAGAGGCACGGCAGGAGCGGCCAGAAGTGGCTGTTGGAGAAGGCGCCGATCCCGGGCCCGGCGATCAAGTCGGTCACCAGGGCGCCGACGGCCGAGTAGGCGACCAGCGTGGTCACGCGCCAGGGGGCAGCCGCGGTCCTCGTCATTTTCTGCAGGAGTACAGCCGCCAGGTAGCCGCCGATGAGGACCGGGAGGAGGAGCAGGCCGGCGACTCCCCCGAGGCGGTCGCTCTGGGGCAGCGGCTTGACCGTCTGCACCGAGAGTGGCCGACCGAGCTTCTTCGCCGCTTCTACGAAGTCGGCCTCCAACTCCACCTGGCCGAAGAAGCTCTTGGCGGGAACCACGATCAGCTTGTCGCCCGCAGTTCCGGGAAGGTACGCACCGTAGAGCTTGCTCTGATCGATGGCGTCCAGCACCGCGGATTCATCCGCATAGCTGAACGTCTGGAGCGACACCTTCGACGTCACCGCGTTGACGACTGGAGAGGCACCGGTCACCCCGAAAGGCATATTGCGGGGGGCCAGGAGTTGCAGCGCGCTGATCAGGCAAAGGGCGAACAAGCTCTGCACAACCAGCACGATCCCCAGCGCGACCAGCATCTTCTTCAGCACAGGCGCACCCTTCGGCTAAGGACGGGCCTGTGCCCGACGGCTTCGACTTCGAACGGTGCCCACATGGGCACGCTAGGTTCGCCCAGACGCCACCGCACGCCCATGACTCCGAAAGGCCGGGGCCTGCAGTCGTCAGCGCGCCGCCGGTGCGCAGACGGCCGAGGCGAAGCCGCGCCCCGGCGTCGGCTTCAGCGCTCCAGGTACACCCGGCCCCCGACCTCCACCCAGCCCCCCGGCTGGGGTGCCGTGAGGAGTTGGGAGCCGGTGCCCTGGGTGATGTTCAGGGCGCGGCCCAGGCGGTCGGTGAGGAGGAGGGCGGCGGCGCCGGTGGCCTCGTCCTCCGTGATGCCGTCGTCGCGGCCGGGGAAAGCCCGCGCGCGGATGCGCCCGGCGGCCTCGTCCTGCCAGGCCCAGGCGTAGATCCACTCGCCGGGCGGCGGGACGGGCAGGGCCTCGACCTCGGCGGGGGTGGCGTACTGGCGCAGGGTGCGCGGCGGGGCCCATTCGGGGAGCGCCTCTATCCAGCTGAACTCGCCGTCCAGACGGGCCCCTACGACCCCGGCCGGAGTGACCAGTTCCGGCACGTCCAGCAGCCATGCCGTGCCTACGCAGGGGTGCCCGGCGAAGGGGAGGCGCAGGGTGGGGGTGTAGATGTCGATGGCCCCGCGCTCCGGGTCGTCTACGAACACCGTCTCGCTGAACCCCAGCTTCGCCGCGAACTCCTGCCGCTCGGCCTGGCCGGGGATCAGCGATCCGTTGCGAACGACGCCGAGTTCATTGCCGTAGCCACCGTTCGGCGCGCAGAAGACGCGCAGCACGTCGTACTCAGTCACGGAGGCATTGAAGCATCGACCGGCGGCGGTGCGTTCCGGTCGCGTGGGCGCCCGGGGTGCGATTCCGTGCGTGCCTGTGCGCCGTACGTCGGGTTTCGGCCGCGCGGGGAGACGGAAACGGACACCTCCCTGGGCACTTGACCCGCACTTTACCGTTTCATGGGGTTCGGTTTTGGTCGACGTGACCCTGCCGTGCTCATGCGGCGCCGATGAGAGCTGAATCACGGATTGGACGGGTATCAGTAAGGTGAGCCTCAGATAAGTTAGGCAAGCCTCACCACACCAGCGCGGGCCGCTCCGCGCGCCCGACACCGCACTTTCCGGAGCCCGTATGCGAGCCGCACGACTCACCGTCGTCTCCGCCGCCGTCACCACGGCGGCCCTGACCGCCGTCACCGGCTGCACCCAGAAGAGCACCGCCGAAGGCGCCGACGCCGTCCAGGTCACGGCCGCCGACTCCAAGTGCACGACCTCCGCCACGTCCGTACCGGCCGGGCACGTCACGCTGAAGATCGAGAACAAGGGCTCCAAGGCGACCGAGGTCGAGATTCTCTTCCCGGACGACCGGATCGTGTCGGAGAAGGAGAACATCGGACCCGGTACCAAGTACACGCTGACCGCCGAGGTCAAGGCGGGGGCGTACGAGATCGCCTGCCGGCCGGGGATGAAGGGCCACGGCATCCGGCAGAAGCTCACGGTCACCGGTGGCAGCGTCGCCGAGCGCGACCCCCGGCTCGACAAGGCCGTCGCCGCCTACCGCACCTATGTCGAGGAGGAGGCCGAGCAGACACTGCCCGAGGTCAAGACCCTGGTGAAGGCCGTCAAGGCCGGTGACCTGGCCGCGGCGAAGGCGGCGTACGCGCCCTCCCGCATCGGCTGGGAACGCACCGAGCCGGTCGCCGAGTCGTTCGGCGACATCGACCCCAAGGTCGATCTGCGCGAGGCCGACCTCGAGTCCGGCCAGACGTGGACCGGGTGGCACACCCTGGAGAAGGCCCTCTGGAAGGACAAGAAGATCGGCGCCGAGCAGAAGACGCTCGCCGACCGGCTGGTCACCGATCTGGAGGACTGGGAGGAGCGGGTCGGCAAGGCCGAGATCACCCCGACCTCCATGGCCAACGGCGCCAAGGAACTCCTCGACGAGGTCGCCACCGGCAAGGTCACCGGCGAGGAGGAGGCCTTCTCGCACACCGACCTCGTCGACTTCAAGGCGAACGTCGAGGGCGCCCAGAAGGCCTACGAGCTGCTCAAGCCGGTGGCGAAGGAGAACGACGCCGCCCTCACCACCGAGCTGGACAAGCAGTTCACCGCGCTGAACACGCTCCTCGACAAGTACCGCGCGGACAAGACGGACGGGACGGACAAGACCGGCAAGGACTCGTACGCCTTCGTCTCCTACGACACGGTCGGCGCCGGTGACCGCAAGGCCCTCTCGGACGCGGTCAACGCCCTCGCCGAGCCGCTGTCCAAGCTCGCCGCCGCCGTAGCGACGCAGAAGTGACCAGAAGTGACACGAGCAGGAGCGACAGGGACATGACGGTTACGCCAGACTCCGCCTCCGCCGGTCCGCAGACCCGTGGTGCGGCTCCCTCCCGGCGTGCGCTGATCGGCTGGGGCGGTGCCGGGATCGCACTCGGCGCCGCCGCGGCCGGGGGCGCGGTCGCGGTGGCCCGCGCCGGGGACGACATGGAGCCGGCCGCCGCCGACGGCGGCGCCGCGATCGCCTTCCACGGTGCCCATCAGGCCGGTATCGCCACCCCCGTGCAGGACCGGCTGCACTTCGCCGCGTTCGATGTGAAGACCGACGACCGCGCCGAGTTCGTCCAGCTGATGAAGGACTGGACGGCGGCGGCCCGCCGGATGACCGCGGGCAGGGCGGTCGGCGAGGGCGCCTACGGCGGTCTGGCCGAGGCTCCCCCGGACGACACCGGCGAGGCACTGGGCCTCAAACCGTCACGGCTGACGCTGACGATCGGCTTCGGGCCGTCCCTGTTCGACCGGTTCGGGCTGTCCGGGCGGCGCCCCGAGGCCCTGGCCGACCTGCCCGCCTTCCCCGGCGACAACCTCGACAAGGCCCGCACCGGCGGCGACCTGTGTGTCCAGGCCTGCGCCGACGACCCGCAGGTCGCGGTGCACGCGGTCCGCAACCTCGCCCGCATCGGCTTCGGCAAGGTCGCCGTCCGCTGGTCGCAGCTCGGCTTCGGCAAGACCTCGTCGACCACGCCCGACGCGCAGACCCCGCGCAACCTCATGGGGTTCAAGGACGGCACCCGCAACATCGCGGGCACCGAGACCGGGCGGCTCGCGAAGCATGTGTGGGTCGGTGACAAGGACAACGGCGCCCCCGGGGCCGCCTGGATGACCGGCGGGTCGTATCTCGTCGCCCGGCGCATCCGCATGAACATCGAGACCTGGGACCGTACCTCGCTCCAGGAGCAGGAGGACGTGTTCGGGCGCGACAAGGGCGAGGGCGCACCCGTCGGCAGGGCCAAGGAGCACGACAAACCGTTCCTGAAGGCCATGAAACCCGACGCGCATGTACGTCTCGCCCACCCCGACGCCAACAACGGCATCACCATCCTGCGCCGCGGCTACTCCTTCACCGACGGCACCGACGGCCTCGGCCGCCTCGACGCGGGCCTGTTCTTCCTGGCCTACATGCGCGACGTGCGCGAGGGATTCATCCCGCTCCAGCGCAAGCTGTCCGCCAAGGACGCGCTCAACGAGTACATCCAGCACGTGGGTTCGGCGGTCTTCGCCGTCCCGCCCGGTGTCCACGACCAGGACGACTGGTGGGGCCGGACCCTGCTGACCGAGGAGGCGTAGCCCGTGTTCTCCAACTACCTGATCGGCCTGCGCGAAGGTCTCGAGGCCAGCCTGGTCGTCTGCATCCTCATCGCGTACCTCGTCAAGACCGACCGCAGGGACGCCCTCAGGCCGATCTGGATCGGCATCGCCGCCGCCGTGACGATCTCCCTCGGCTTCGGCTCCGTCCTCGAATTCGGCTCCCAGGAAATGACGTTCAGGGCCCAGGAGGCCCTCGGCGGCTCGCTGTCCATCGTCGCGGTCGGCCTGGTGACCTGGATGGTGTTCTGGATGCGGCGCACCGCCCGGCACCTGAAGAAGGAACTGCACGGCAAACTCGACGCCGCCCTCGCCATGGGCACCGGCGCCCTCGTCGCCACCGCGTTCATCGCCGTCGGCCGGGAGGGCCTGGAGACCGCCCTGTTCGTCTGGGCGTCCGTCCACGCGGCCGGCGACGGCACCCCGCGCCCGCTGATCGGCGCCGCCCTGGGCCTGGCCACCGCGGTACTGCTGGGCTGGCTGTTCTACCGGGGCGCCCTGAGGATCAACCTCGCCAAGTTCTTCACCTGGACCGGCGGCATGCTCGTCGTCGTCGCGGCGGGTGTGCTGGCCTACGGCGTCCACGACCTCCAGGAGGCGGACTGGATCCCCGGCCTGACCAGCCTCGCCTTCGACATCAGCGGCACCGTCTCGCCGGACAGCTGGTACGGCGCGCTGCTGAAGGGCGTGTTCAACTTCCAGCCCGACCCGACCGTGCTCCAGGCCGTGGTGTGGCTGGCGTATCTGGTCCCGACGCTGGCGCTGTTCCTCGCGCCCTCCGGTTTCGCCGTACGCCGCGGCGGATCCCAGCCGGTGCCGCCGCCGACGGCCGAGGTACGCGACAAGGTCTGAGGCCGCGAAGCCACCGCTATGGGCATCGCGGTGTGTGGGTACGGCGTCCGCCGCCCTCCTCTTCCCGGTAGGGTTCGCCTCCGGGAAGGGGAGGGTGAAGGGACCCGATGACCACCAGGGACAGCGGACTTGACCGCCGTGGAAGGGCTGCCGCCGCGCACCCCGCCGTGCTCCGCGGGGGCAGCAGGACCACCGGCCGGAACGCGCTCCTCGCCGCCTCGCTCGCCGCTCTGTCGCTCACGGCGAGCGGCTGCGTGGTGGTGCACGGCGAGCGCGAGGTGCTCCCGGCCACCACCCGCGCCGAAGCCGCCGTGGCGCTGCGGGAGTTCACCGCCGCCTACAACAAGGCCGATGAGGCCTACGACAGTTCACTGGACGCCGGTCATGTCACCGGCGCGCTCGCCGACATCGACGGCGCCCGTCTCAAGGCCGGTCACATCAACAGCCCGAACGGCAACGCCTCGCACACCCCGCTGACGCTGACGGACGCGACGTACACCATCCCGAAGAAGGCCGGCTGGCCGCGCTGGTTCCTCGCCGACGCCAGGGGCAACAAGGGCGGCGACTCGCGCTGGCTGCTGGTCTTCACCCGTGACTCCCTGGACGAGCCCTGGCAGGCGGCGTATCTGACGCTCGTGGCGCCGGGCAAGGTACCGGAGTTCAAGAAGGACAAGGACGGCTGGGCCGAGGCCGTACCCGCCGCCTCCACCGAACTGGCCGTCGCCCCACGGGACTTGAGCCAGGACTACGCGACGTATCTCCAGAAGGGCGGCGACACCTTCGCGTCCGGCGCCCACACCGACGGCTGGCGCTCACTGCGCGCGAAGGCCGCCAGCAAGCCGGGGCTGGCGACGCAGTACCTCGACGAGCCGCTCACCGGCGGCGACTACGCCCCGCTCGCGCTGCGCACCGCGGACGGCGGCGCGTGCGTCTTCTTCACCACGCGCTACTACGCCAAGCAGACCGCCGCCACCGGCACCACCGTGCCCACCCCCGGCGACTCCGTGCGGGCGCTGACGAAGGGCGAGATCAGGCAGTCGCTGACGATGACGTTCGTCTCCAACGAGGTGGCCCTCGACCCTGCGAAGGGCGCCACCGCCCCGAAGGTGTCCGTGCTGGGGCGTATCGAGGGGCTCACGGCAGCCGAGGGTGCGTGACCCTGTCGCTCTGTGGCCCGGCCGGCTGCGGGTGGCGGAGTGGCGGGGTGGCGGGGTTCAGCGGCGCAGGGGCCAGGCGGGGGCCGGGTCGGACTCCTCGCCGACGTGGCGGGCGCAGGCGTCGGTGAGGGTCTCCAGAAGGCTCAGCGGGTCGGGCAGGGCGTGCTCGGGGCCGCGTACCCAGCGCACCGCGCGCTCGTCGTCGCCGGGCAGCCGGGCCGGGGGTACGAGGACGTAGGAGCCCCGGCAGTGCCAGCGCAGGCCGGGATGGTCCTCCATGGTCTCCGGGTGACAGTCGAGCTCGCACGGCCACCACTCATCCTCGTCCTCGGGGGTACCGCGGGTGAGGGTGAAGAACAGCAGGCGTCCGTCGTCGCTCTCGGCCACGGGGCCGACCTCGACACCGGCGGCATCCAGCCGCGCCAGCGCCTCCCGCCCGGCCTGCAGGGGCACGTCGAGGACGTCGTGCGTCATGCCGGTCGCGGTGATGAAGTTGGCCAGCGGCTGGTGTCGGGCCCAGCGTTCGATCTGGGCGCGGTCGGTGGTGGACTGCGTCTGCCAGGCGAAGGACACCGGGTGCCGGGCGGGGGTGGGACAGCCGACCCGCTCGCAGGAGCAGAGGGGGCCATCGGGGTAGGCGGCAGGGGCGAGCGGCAGACCGGCGGCGGCCACGGCGAGCAGCAGGGCTTCACGGCCGCCTTCGTCGGCGGCGACTTTGGGGCGGCGTCCACGCAGCCATTGGGTGAGCTTGCCCTGCCGGCCGCCCCGGCCGCCGAACGTCGCGCTCATCTATCCCCTCCGCCTCGCCGATCGCCACGCTGGCCGCCCGCCGAATCACGGACAGCACCCCCATGCTCCCACCTTCCCGTCCTCCCAGTGACCGGAGCCCACATCCGGGGCAGGAGGGGCGAGATCCACCAGGGCCGGGATCGGCGGTCATGTCAGCTTATATAGGGACGGAAGGCGGTGCGGGGCGGGGGTGGCGGGGGGCCGTCGAGTGGGCGGCTCCACAAACTCCCGGCAGGGCCCGGGAGCAACTTCCCGGCAGGGCCCGGGAGCACTCCAGGAACACCCCAGGAGCGACCCGGGGGCTTCCCCCTACTCTCGCCCGTCGCCCCATTCGTCGCCCCAGTCCACGTCCCGCGCCGCCCGGTAGAGGTCCCCGTGCCGCTTGGTGACCGTCCGCCGCTCCAGCCGCCCGTCGGCGCCGCAGAGGTCGAGCAGCACCTGGCCCTTGCGGATCTGCGGGCGCCGTACGACGCGTGCGGCGGCCGGGGTCGCCGGGATGCGGGTGGCGGCGACGTAGCTGAACTTCTCGTCCTCGTAGGCGAGGGAACCGCCCTTGACCTGGCGGTGCAGGGAGGAACGGCTGACGCGGGCCGAGAAGTGGCACCAGTCGGAGCCGGGCTCGATGGGGCAGGCGGTGCTGTGCGGGCAGGGTGCGGCGACGCGGAGGCCTGCGGCGATCAGGTGGTCGCGGGCCTCCATGACGCGGGCGTACCCGGCGGGGGTGCCGGCCTCCACGATCACCACGGTCTGCGCGGCGGCCGCGGCGGCGTCGACGAGGGCAGTGCGGTCGGACTCGGTGAGTTCGTTGAGCACGTACGACACCGTGACGAGATCAGTGCTCTCGATATCGATCGCCGCTCCGATACGAGAGCGCTGCCAGCGGACGTCGCGCAGGGCGGGGTGGGCGGCGGCGATCTCCCTGCCCAGCGCCAGAGCGGGCTCGGCCCAGTCGAGCACGGTCACCGGCCGCGTCCCGCCCCAGGTCGCACTGACCGCCCAGGTCGCGGCACCGGTCCCACCGCCGACGTCCACGTGACTCGCGGGCACCCACTCGGGCACCGCGTCGGCGAACGCGCCCAGTGCGGCGCGGACGGCCTCGAACGTGGCCGGCATCCGGTAGGCGGCGTAGGCGGCGACGTCGGCGCGGTCGCGGAGGATGGGGGCGGCGGTGGGGGTGTCCCCCCGGTAGGCGGCCATCAGCCTGTCCACCGCCTGAGCCGCCTGCCTGGGCGGCACCCCGTCGAGCACGGCGTCGAGTGCGGCACGCAGGGTGGCGGCGGTCGTCTCATCGGCAGGCACAGACACGTTCACCATGCGATTCTCTCAGGCGCGACCAGCCACAACGCACCCACGTCCAGCCTGTCAGAGCATGAGGAGCAGCCTTGTGTTCGGTACGAGCTTCCGGTTCACGCTGGTGCTCTGCACGAAGATCGTGTAGCCGTCATTGTGGTTCGGCCTGACGCGTACTTCCTCGTTCGGCAGGCCGAGCGGGGCTCGGGCTTCGGGCCCGGTGTATATCCGGTCGGTCTTCTTCTCCAGGACCGCGATCTGCTTCCGTGCCTGGATCTTCTCCGACTTGCTCAGCTGGTAGAACGCGCCACCGGTGCGGTAGGTGTGCCCGCTCTCGACGACCCATTCCCGGATGGCCGCGTCGCGGGCCACCGCGATCAGCTCGTACGCGGACGGATCGACCGGGGTGAGGCCGGCCGCCTTGATGGTGTTCTCGTTGACCGCTTCGGCGCCCGTGGAGAACACCGCTCGCGATCCCCGAATGCCCTTGGTGCGGCCGATCATGAACTTCTCGGTGGCCTGCTGGATGACCTGCCCGGCCTCTTCCAGACCTTGTGTGCTCGTGGCGTCCCAGATGGCGACGTTGTCCTTCGGGAAGCCGCAGTTCATGGCCTCGCGCTTGCCCATCTGGTCCGGCACCAGGACGGCCAGCGTCCAGTTGTCCTGCTGTGTGTCGATCATCTTGGTCACGGCCGTCACCAGTACCTGCGGATCCCTGGTCGGGGCATCCGGGCAGCGATGGCTCGCGTTCTCCTGTCCGTCGGTCAGCACGAACGTCAGGAAGCTGTGGTCGCCGTACAGCTGAGCGGTCTGCGCCAGCTCCCGCTGCGACTTCAGGGTGGCCGCCAGCAGGGCGGTCATTCCACCGGCCCGGTACAGTTGCTTCAAGGACGGCATCCGCAGCACGTCCTTGTCGTAGATGACGCACTCCACCTTGTCCGCGAACACGTACACGGTGACGCGGGTCTCCTGGTCCAGTTCCTTCGACCGGCGGGCAAGATACGCAATCTGCTGGTCGGCGACCTCGACGACCTTCCGGCTCAGGCCGGACATGGACGAACTGGCATCCAGTACAAGAGCAACATGATTGATGTAGTTCTGGGTTCCGGACATGGCGTCTCCCCGTCTCTCCGGCCGTCTTCCCGGCCCGATGCACCTACCGTCTCACCCACCACTGACAATCGATCACGGCTCCCGGGCGGGCCATGAGTTGCGCGTGAGGCGCGAGCCACTCGTGGAAACCCGGCTCCTCAGGCGGCCTCTCGGGCTGCGGCTCGCTTCCGCGGCTGGGCGGCTGGGCGGCTGGGCGGCTGGGCGGCTGGGCGGCTGGGCGGCTGGGCGGCTGGGCAAGCCATACAGCCGACGCCGGCAGCAACCCCCCAGGGGCGCGGGGCTGAGGCGATGTGCGGCTCCGCCGCGTGGGCGCGACCAGCCACAACGCACCCGCACCCGCACCCGCACCCGCCATCGGCGAATCCGCACCCGCACCCGACAAGAGCCCGCCCACCGCTAGGTGCCCCGAACCGCCCGAGCCAGTCGCGTAGCCAGCGCAGCGCGAGGCGTACTGTCCGGCCGTCGGCGCCGCGGATGCACGACGTTGGCCAGCAGCACCAGGAACGTGTCGGTTCCCCGGTCGAGAACCAGCGACGTCCCCGTGAACCCCGTGTGCCCCGCGGCCCTCCGCCCCGCCAGTTCCCCCATGAACCAGCGCTGGTCGACGGCGAACCCCAGCCCCGGCGGCGCCAGCATCAGCTCCACGAAGTCGGCGCCGAGGATGCGGGCGGGCCCGTAGGAGCCCCCGGCGAGCAGCGCGCGACAGAAGACGGCGAGGTCGCGGCCCGTGCCGAACAGCCCGGCATGTCCGGCGACCCCGTCCAGCGCCCAGGCGTTCTCGTCGTGGACGACGCCTCGGAGCATCCCCCGGTCCGCCTTGGCCCACGGCCGACGCTGGTCCTCGGTGGCCGCCGCGCCGGGGCAGGGCCCGAAGCCGGTCGCGGTCATCCCGAGCGGCCGGGTGATGCCGTCGCGGATCAGGACGTCGAGCCCACGGCCGGTGACACGTTCGAGGACGTACTGGAGCAGCAGCATGTTGAGGTCGGAGTAGCAGTACGCACCGGGCGGCGCGCTCGGCGGCTCGGCACGCAGCAGTTCGAGGCGGGCGGCGTCGTCCGGGCAGTCGTAGAGCGGGAGTTCGGGGCGCAACCCAGAGGTGTGGGTGAGTAGTTGCCGTACGGTGATGCCGTGCCGGGCGGCGGCCTGGAAGTCGGGCAGGTAGTCGCCGACGCAGGCGTCGATACCGAGGGTGCCGCGTTCGATCTGCTGCAGGGCGGCGACCGCGGTGAACAGTTTGGTGAGGGACGCGAGGTCGAAGGGCGTGGCGACGGTCGCCGGGACCCGTTCGGCGTCCGGCAGTTCGACGCCCCGGTCGCGCTCCGGGTCGTAGGACGCGTACCGGACGGCGTACCCGGACGCCTCCTCGACGGCGAGGACGGGGCCGCGTCCGGCGACCACGACGGCGCCCGCCGCCCAGGGCCGTTCCCCGGCGGTGAGGGCGTGGAACTCGGCGACGAGCCCGCTCAGCCCGCCGGGGTCGAGTCCGGCCCGCTCCGGTGTGTCGTTGCGCAGTCTCGGCGTGCTCAGCTGTCCTCCCCCAGGCTCCGGACGGCGTCCCGTCGCGCGCCGGTCCGTTCGACGGCCCGCACGGGTCCTTCGCCGTTGTCCCGTTCGGTCTGCCGTTCAGTGTCCCGTTCGTTCCAGGGACGGCACATTCCCACGAAGCACGCCAGTGCCACCAGTGCGCCCGCCAGTTGGACGACGGCCATCGGGACGGCGGTGTGCTCGCCCGCGACGCCGACGAGCGGGGAGGCGACCGCACCGACGAGGAAGGAGCAGGTGCCGAGCAGCGCGGCGGCGGATCCGGCGTGCTGCCGGGTGCGCAGCAGGGCGAGGGACTGGGCGTTGGGGAGGGTGAGGCCCATCGCCGACATGAGGACGAACAGCGCGGCGGCGAACGGGCCGAGCCCGGTGTCGCCGAGCGCGCCGGTCGCCATCAGCAGCAGGGCGGTCGCCGCGAGGACGATCACCGTGAGACCGGCGGCGAGCACCTTGTCGAGACGGACCCGGCCGACCAGCACCCTGCCGTTGATCTGCCCGGCGATCACGAGCCCGACCGAGTTGATCCCGAACAGCAGGCTGAAGGTCTGCGGTGAGGCGCCGTAGATCTCCTGGACCACGAAAGGGGACGCCGATATGTATGCGAACAGCGCGGCGAAGGCGAAGCCGCCGGTCAGCATGTAGCCGGTGAAGGGCAGGTCGGCGAGCAGGCCGCGCATCGAGCGCAGGGCGTGGGGCATGCCCCCGGAGTGCCGCCGGTCGGGCGGCAGGGTCTCGGGCAGCCGCGCCCACACCAGTGCCGCGAGTGCGAGCCCCACGGCGGCGAGGACGGCGAACACGCCCCGCCAGTCCGTCACCCGCAGGATCTGTCCGCCGATCAGCGGCGCCACGATCGGGGCGACGCCGGAGACCAGCATGAGGGTGGAGAAGAAGCGGGCCATGGCGAGGCCGTCGTAGAGGTCGCGGACGACGGCACGGGCGATGACGATCCCGGCGGCGCCCGCGAGTCCCTGCGTGAGCCGTACGGCGACCAGGAACTCCGCGTTCGGCGCCAGCGCGCACAGCACGGTCGCCAGGACGTAGACCGCGAGGCCGGTCAGCAGCGGGCGGCGGCGGCCCCACCGGTCGCTCATCGGGCCGACCACCAGTTGCCCGAGCGCCATGCCGGCGAGGCAGGCGGTGAGGGTGAGCTGCACGGTCGCGGCGGGCGCGTGCAGGGAGCGGGTGACCTCGGGCAGCGACGGGAGGTACATGTCCGTCGCAAGCGGGCCCGTGGCGGTGAGACCGCCGAGGACGAGGGTGACGAGCAGTCCGGTACGGCGGTGCCGCACAGCGGAGTCGTACGGCTGTGGCGTCCCGCCCTCGGGCATGCGGTCACTCCCTCTCAGGTTCTCCGGTTCTGCGGTCTTGCCGCGGCTCTTTCCGGACCTATGCTCTCAGTTCGAACACAGTGTCGATGTCAGGAGTGAGGGTGGGGTCCGGCATGACGGAGCGGAAGGTGCGCTGGGGGATCCTGGCGACCGGGTGGATCGCGGCGGCGTTCGCGGCGGATCTGGTGGATCTGCCGGACGCGGAGATCGTGGCGGTGGGTTCGCGTTCGGAGGCGTCGGCGCGGGCGTTCGCGGACCGGTTCGGGGTCGAGCGGGCGTACGGCGACTGGGGCGCCCTCGCGGCGGACGACGACATCGATGTCGTCTACGTCGCCACCCCGCACGCGGCGCACCGGGCGGCGGCGGGGATGTGCCTGGCGGCCGGGCGGAATGTGCTGTGCGAGAAGCCGCTGACGCTGAATGTGCGCCAGGCGGAGGAGCTGATCGCACTGGCGCGGGAGCACGGGAGCTTCCTGATGGAAGCGATGTGGATGTACTGCAACCCGGTGATCCGTCGGCTGACGGCGCTGGTGGCGGACGGGGCGATCGGTGAGATCCGCACCGTGCAGGCGGACTTCGGCCTGGAGGGGCCGTTCCCTCCGGCCCACCGGCTGCGGGACCGGGCGCAGGGCGGGGGCGCGCTGCTGGATCTGGGCGTGTATCCGGTGTCGTTCGCCCATCTGCTGCTGGGGGAGCCGTCGGACATGACCGCGAGAGCACTGCTCTCGGACGAGGGCGTCGATCTCCAGACGGGAGCACTGCTCTCCTGGGAGAGCGGCGCTCTCGCTTCGGTGCACTGCTCCATCGTCGGCGGTACGGCGACCTCGGCGTCGGTCACCGGTTCGCGCGGCCGCATCGACATCCCCGACGGCTTCTTCCACGCCGACCGCTTCGTCCTGCACCGCGCGGGCCGTGACCCGGAGGAGTTCACCGCCGACCCGGCCGACGGCCCCCGCACCAGTTTCCGGCACGAGGCGAGGGAGGTCATGCGCGCACTGCGGGCGGGCGAGACCGAGTCGCCTCTCGTCCCCCTCGACGGCACCCTCGCGGTGATGCGCACGCTGGACGCGCTCCGGGAGCGCATCGGGGTGCGCTATCCGGACGAGGAGCGGCCGGAAACCGTCAACTTGTCAACTTACACAAGCGGAATTTGAACATCCGCACCATTGCCCCCGATAGCGGGCTTATGCTCAACTCTCCTACACCAGAGCTTCACAGTTGGAGCACTGGCGTTCCGCCAGCCACACCGAGGGGGGAGGGGGCAGCCGTTCCACGGCACCGGGTGGGGGGTGTGCCTCGCGAGGGACCGCGAGGCACACACCGGCGCACGTGGAACGGCTGCCGCATCCGTCCGAGCCCGGCGCTAGCCGCGGGCAATCGTGCCGCTGCGGGGGTCCCCCCTGCTCGAAGAGCTTGGGGGAGGCACGGGTGGGCGCGGCGGCACCCCGCCAACGCCGGGCTGCGAAACCCCACCCCACCCACGCCGCTGCCGTGTCAGGCACCGTCCCCTTCGACACCGGCCTCAGCAGGGCCAACCTCCGCAGCCGCAGCACCGGCACCGGCACCGGCACCGGCACCGGCAGACGCCGTAGCACCAGCAGCACCCGCCCCCGCAGCGCGCACCCGCCTCCGCAACACCCACGCCCCGCCGGCCACCAGCACCGCCGCCCCCGCAACCCCCTCCAGCACCCGTCCCGCCGACGCCCCGCCACCCGACGTACCGGCCGCGCCAGCCGCCCCCGCAACCCCACTCGAAGCCCCCGCAGTCGCCGACGGGCTCACCGTGGACCCGCCCTCACTGAGCGGCTCCACCAGCGTCCCCACAGCCCGCGCCGAACGCCCCTTGCCGAAGCCCCAGTCGAGCAGCGCGGCGGTCTCCTCGTAGACGGCGTTGCTGCCGCTGGTGGGGTGCATCACGGTGACCAGCAGGGTGCGCCCGCCGCGGGTGGCGGCGCCGGTGAAGGTGTTGCCGGCATGGCTGGTGTAACCGTTCTTCACACCGATCAGCCCGTCGTAGACATCCAGCCCCCAGGAGCCGGTGAGGAGGCGGTCGGTGTTCTGGATCTGGAAGGTTTTCTTCTTCCCGGCCGGGAAGTCGGCGGTCCTGGTGGCGCAGTAGGCGCTGAAGTCGTCGTCGGCCAGTCCGTGCCGGGCGAAGAGGGTGAGGTCGTAGGCCGAGGACAGCTGGCCGGGGTGGTCGAAGCCGTCGGGGCTGACCACATGGGTGTCGAGGGCCTGGAGGTCCGCGGCCTTGGCCTGCATCTGGGCGACCGTGTGCGCGACACCGCCGTTCATATGGGCGAGGACATGCACCGCGTCGTTGCCGGAGCGAAGGAAGACGCCCTGCCACAGCTGCTCGACGGTGTAGGTGATGCCGGGTTTGACGCCGACGAGGCTGGAGCCGGACGGGATGCCGGCGAGGTCGGCGTCGGTCACGGTGTGCTTCTCTGTGCGCGCGAACTTCTCCAGCACCGTGTCGGCGAACAGCATCTTCAGGGTGGACGCGGGCGCGAGCCGCCGGTGCGCGTTGCAGGCGGCGAGCACCTCTCCGGTCTTGCAGTCGGCGACCAGCCAGGCACGGGCGGTGATCTTCTTGGGCAGTCCGTCGGTGTCGAGCGCCTGGATGCCGGTACGGGCCAGCCGGGCGCCGCCGATCACGGTGGTGGCGGCGGCCCGGGCCGAGCCCGCGGCGGAGGCGGACACCGAGCGTGCGGCGGAGGCAGACACGGAACCCGCGGCAGAGGCGGGCACGGATCCCGCGGCGAAGGCCGGAGCGGCCCCGGCAGAGAGGGCTGCCGGGACCACGGGTAGGGCGGCGGCCGTGAGCCCCAGGACGGCACGCCGGGAGAGCGGAGAGGAATCGCGCATCCCGGGACCGTACACCGCATCCAACAGGGGTTTCCTGGCAGGAGGCCGTCAACAGGGTAAGAATCGACTGTCTTACGAAAAGGTCATCCCCTACCCCGTTTTCTCAGCCGCGACACATCCTTTACTCAGCCTGACTCAAAGGTTTCTCCATAGCTTGTGGCCGCGCCCACAGCGGGCGCCAAGAACCTTCGAGGAACGGGATGTTTGGCATCTATCTCAAGCGCGAGCTGGGCCGCCGCAAGAAGGCTGCCCTGGTCATCGCACTGGGTCTGGCGCTCGGTATCGCGCTGGTCATCACCGTCAACTCGGTGTCGGCCGGCATGACACAGGCCCAGGACAAAGTCCTGAAGTCGCTCTACGGCCTCGGCACCGACATGACGGTCACCAAGGCCCAGTCCGCGCCGAAGGCCGGCAGCTCCCAGGGGCCGAGCTTCAAGTTCGACGCCAAGTCCAGCAGCAAGACCTCGCAGAGCTCGGACCGTGTGATGACGCAGGGCGGTCAGACCCTGAAGTCCTCGCTGGTCGAGAAGGTCTCCGCGCAGAAGGGCGTGGCGAGCGCGGTCGGCGCCCTGACCCTGAACGTCACCAAGGTCGACGGCTCTTTCACCCAGGGCAAGGCGCAGAGCTCCAGCGGCAGTAGCAGCAGCCAGCAGCAGGGCCAGGGCCAGGGCCAGGCTCCCAGCGGTGCCAGCACCGGCCAGCCCCAGGTGCAGGGCGGCGGCGCCGACTTCAACGTCAACAGCTACACCGTGGCGGGCGTCGACGTCACCAACCTGAAGCTCGGCCCGCTGGCCACCATGGAGATCACCTCCGGAAAGACCTTCACGTCGTCCCAGACGAACAGCAAGGTCGCGGTGGTCAGCAAGTCGTACGCCAAGACCAAGAAGTACAAGGTCGGTTCGACCTTCAAGATCTCCGGAACCAGGTTCACGGTCATCGGCATCGCCACGCCCAGCAGCAGCGAGTCCAGCACGAACGTCTTTCTGCCGCTGAAGCAGGCGCAGTCGCTGGGTGACGTGAAGAACAAGGTCACCACGATCTACGTCAAGGCGACCGACTCCAAGCAGATCTCCACCGTGAAGAAGGAGATCCAGGGCAACATCTCCGGTACGACGGTCACCACGTCCGCCGATCTGGCGTCCACCGTGTCGGGTTCGCTGTCCACCGCCTCCAACCTCGCGACCAGCGTGGGCAAGTGGCTGTCGATCGCGGTGCTGGTCGCCGCGTTCCTGGTCGCCGCGCTGCTGACCTCGTCGGCGGTGTCGCGCCGGGTGCGTGAGTTCGGCACGCTGAAGGCGCTGGGGTGGCCGAGCCAGAGGGTGACCCGGCAGGTCGTCGGCGAGTCCATCGTGAACGGTCTGCTCGGCGGCGCCCTCGGTATCGGCCTGGGTCTGGCGGCCGCCTACACGGTCACCATGATCAGCCCGACCCTGACCGCACAGCTCGGCAGCTCCAGCAGCAGCGGCGGCGGGATGGGCGGTCCCGGGGGCGGCGGTCCCGGCCAGCAGTCCACGGCCAACACCCTGGACATCGCCCTGACGGCACCGGTCTCGGCGACCACCATCGCCCTCGCCGTGGGCCTGGCGGTCACCGGCGGCCTGATCGCCGGCGCCATGGGCGGCTGGCGGGCGTCGCGGATGCGGCCGGCGGACGCGCTGCGGAGCGTGTCGTAGCCGACAGGCACCCAGCCGCCCGGCCGCCCAGTCGCCCAGTCGGCCAGTCGGCCAGTCGGCCAGCCCCCAGGCTGCCCAGATGCCCGGTCGCCCGGCTGCCCGGCCCCTGAGCAGGGGTGCCGCTTCCACTCCCCCCGGGACGCGGCACCCCACCCCTTCTCTTCCTTCTTCTCGATCTTCACTCATGGAGCACCCATGTACAGACTGACCGGCGTCACCAAGCGCTACACACGGGGCAAGGAGACCGTCGAGGCACTGCGCGGCGTCGACCTCACCATCGAGGACGGCGACCAGCTCGTCATCCAGGGGCCGACCGGCGGCGGCAAGTCCACCCTGCTCCAGATGATCGGCGGCCTCGACCGCCCGTCGGAGGGCAGTGTCGAACTGGACGGTGTGAACCTGGCCGCGATCAGCGAGGCCAAGCTGACCCGGCTGCGCGCCGAGAAGATCGGGATCATCTTCCAGGCGTTCAACCTGATCCCGACGCTCACCGCGCAGGAGAACGTCGAGACGGCCCTGGTCCCGCTGGGCATCAAGCCCGCCGAGCGCCGTGAGCGGGCGGCGGAGGCGCTGCGCTCGGTCAACCTCGGGGAGCGGCTGAAGCATGTGCCGTCCGAGATGTCCGGCGGTCAGCAGCAGCGCGTCGCGATCGCGCGTGCCCTGGTGAAGAAGCCCAAGGTGCTGCTGGCCGACGAGCCCACCGGCAACCTCGACGAGGGCACCCGCGACGACATCATGGGCCTGCTGGAGGGCCTGTGGCACGAGTACGGCCTGACGTTCGTCATGGTCACCCACGACTCCTCCATCGCCCGCCGCGCCCCGCGCCTGGCCACCATCAAGGCGGGCCAGATCAGCCTGACTGAGCAGGGTGCGGGCGCAGGCGCGGGCGGGGGGCGCCACGCGGGTTCGGGTGCGGGTGCGGGTGCGGGTGCGGGGCAGGCGTACGTGGCTCAGCAGCCGCACAGCGCACCGCAGCAGCCGTACGTCCCGCAGCAGTTCGGCGCTCCGCAGGGTTACTGACCCTCCCCCGGCGGCGACTTGGGCCGCTCACCTCCCAGGATCCGGTCGCTCTCGGCCGGTTGCCCGGAGGTGAGCGGCCCTTTCGCGTGGGGGCCTGCGCGAGCGTACGGTCTCTTCGCCACTCGGATGGCTCAGGCGAGCGGGCCGGGCGGGGGGCGGGGTGCGATGGTGAAAGGGCGCACGACCTGCTGTGCTGTCCACTGCCTGCGCCGGGAGTCAAGGTGAGCGATTACAACCGACGAGACCTGGGTCTGCTACTGCTCCGGCTCGCCACCGGTGGGGTGCTGGCCGCACACGGGACGCAGAAGCTGTTCGGCTGGTTCGGCGGGGGCGGTATCACGGGGACCGGCCAGGCCATGGAGTCGATGGGCTACCGGCCCGGCCGTGCCAGCGCGACGGCAGCCGGGCTCGCAGAGGCGGGCGGCGGCGCCCTGCTCGCGCTGGGCCTGGCCACCCCGGCCGCGGGTGCGGCCGCCGCCGGGGCCATGGCGGGCGCGGCGGCGGTGCACGCTCCGGCCGGCTTCTTCGCGGCGGAGGGCGGCTACGAGTACGCCGCGAGCCTGGGCCTGGCGGCCACCGGTCTCGCCGTGGCGGGCCCCGGCCGGCTCTCCCTCGACCACGCGCTGCGCCATGTCTTCGACCGCGGCTGGATGGTCCCGGCGGCGCTGGCGATGACCGGCGCGACGACCGCGATCGTCGTCGGCATGCGCAACCAGCGGGTACGGCGGCAGCAGGAGGGCGAGCAGGAGGCCCTGTTCGAGGAGTGACGGTCGCCGCTCCCCGGGCAGGGATGGGTCCCCGGGCAGGGGCGGGTCCCCGGGCAGGGGCGGGTCCCCGGGCAGGGGCGGGTCCCCGGACCGGGGCGAGCCCGGTCGTGACAGGCTGCGGCCATGAGCGATCAGCACGACATCGATGACGACGTACACGCCATCCACGCCCTCAACAACGACATCGACGCGGCCGAACCGACCGACCTCTGGACCACCGTGGACGCGCTGTGGCGCTGGCTGGAGGTGAGCCGCGCCTCCGATGGCACGCACGAGGGCGCGAGCGGCACCCGGGAGGCCCTGCTGCTGCGCATGCTGAAGCTGTCGGAGGAGGTCGGCGAGGCCGCACAGGCGGTGATCGGCGCCACGGGGCAGAACCCGCGCAAGGGCGTGACGCACAGCTGGGAGGACGTGGAGGCCGAACTGTGCGACGTCGTGATCACTGCCCTGGTGGCCCTGCGCACCCTGACCCCGGACACCCGGGAGGTGTTCATGGGCCACCTGGCGAAGGTGGCGGCGCGCTCCGTCACACCGCCTCGCGGGTCAGCGCACGAAAGGCCCGCTTGCGCTGGCGGATGAGGACGAGCGGGGCGTGCGGCACACCCAAGGCGGCGTAGATGCGGTTGGTGATGGCGAAGGCGAGCGCGAGGATGCCGGAGCGGAAGCCGGTGCCGTACTGCGCCGGGGTCAGTTCCTCGGCCCAGCCGGAGACACGGTAGCCACGCCCGCCGGCATCCGGGACGACCTGCATGACGAGTACGCCGCCCTTGCTGCGCACCCGCCACGAGGCCCCGCCGGCGCCGTCCCGCTCGGCCGGGACAGCGCCCCGGTTCAGCACCCGCCCGACCACCGAGGACGTGGCCCGTCCGCCGACGGCCACGATGGTGTCGAGCGGCAGATCGACATCGACGTACTCGGGTGAACTGGCCTTGGCGCCCAGCGACTTCTGCCAGACGATGCCGCCGATACAGACGCCCAGCAGCACCACCACGAACAACGAGAATCCCACTGCCCCACTCACTCCTTGCACCGGACCGACACGTCGTCGCGCAGCACACTCGGTCCGCGCGTCGTCAGGTGTCCCGGGTTCGCGGAATCTGCTTCATCCGCCGTGCCGGATCCGTACTATCTGGTCGACTTATCTGTCTGCCATTTCGGACATGGCCGGATCGGCACCGGGACCGCAGGAGGCTGCTCCATGACCCGACGGACCCGACCGGCCGGACTGCCCCGACCGGCCGAACCGACCGAACTGACCGGACGATTAGGGGCGATGGCCTCCCCCGATCGGCACCCCGCGCGAAGACACCTCGCGCGGCTGCCCCGGACCACCGCCCCGGAAGCACCGTAGGGTGCGCGGGCGGCGGGAAGGCCGTGCCTTGCAGAGCACCAGGGCGGCTGCAATAAATCCGGGGACGACGATGACGAAGGCAGGACGCGGCCGCCCGCCAAGCCCGGCCCGCGAGCAGCCGGGGACGACACCGGTCGCACGGCGCACCGCCTGGCTGCTGCGTGTGAACCGCTACTACGGCACCGCGGAGGAATGGACCCGGGGAAGCACCTTCGCGAAGGCCTTCCAGGGCGGCGCGTGGCCGCACCCGGTCGACCCGAGCCGCATCTCCCGCTGGGAGAATGCCCAGAGCCCCCTCCCCTACCAGGCCGTACGCCGCTACGAGGAGTTGCTGGAGCTCCCGCCCCGCCTCCTGACATCGGCCATCGACACGGTCAACCGCTACGCGACCCCCGCCTGCGGCGCGAGCCCCCTGCTGCCTCGTCCAACCCCGGACGAGGACCCGTCGACGACCGCCCGCACCGCGGACCTGCTGGACGCGGTGACGGGCCGGACCACGGTGACGGCGGCAGACTGGGACGACCTGACGGCCGCCCTGGCCGCCCGCCCGGACGTATGGCTGCGTGCCGGCGACTGGTCGGCACTGTGCACACGCCTGCTGACCGAGACGCTGATCTCGGACGGAGCGGCGTGGAAGCAGCGCTTCGAGGCGATGAGCAGACTGTTACGCCACCCGACAGCCGACCGCTACGCGGTGAGTGCCTGCGCGGAGGCAGCCGTACCCGGCAACCAGGGCTTGGTGGAAACGGTCTGCCTGCTCGATACCAGCGCCCACCCGGAAGCCGCCCGCCAAGTCCTGACCCAGCTCCACGACCCGGTGAACGACGACGCGTTCTACGGCGCCCTGCTGGCCTGCGTCCGCAAGATCCCGGACGGCCACTTCACCGCCGTACAGCTGGCCGAAGTGGCGTCGATCTGCACGGAGTTACTGCACGACACGAACGTCCGCTACGACGACGCAAGAGCGTTGGCAGCGGTCCTGATCGCAACGATCCCGAAGCCGAACTTGCCCCCCACCACCCACCGAACAGCCGCAGCGCACACCCACCACCCGGACGGGACGACCTGCGGGGCGACCCAACCACCCCCGGACGAAGCCCTGCTGACCCGCATCACCCAGACCACGCTGGCCGCACTCCCCCGCGAGATGCCCCGCTTCGACGACGACATCCTGCGCAAACTGGTGCGGGAAACCCTCTACGCCCGAGTATCAGACGTCCGCATGCACGCAGCCCTCTTGCTCGCGGCAACCCCGTACCGCACCCCCCTGGCAAGGGCGTTGAAAACCCGCATCACCCGCCAAAGCCCCCCACACCCCCACCTGTTGCTACGCCTCCTCTCCGCCCTCCGCAACCTCAACGCGGACGCGGAACGCCCCTGGGCCGAACACCTGGTCCTGCACCCCAACACCTCACCCCCGATAGCCAACGCGGCAGCCCAGGCCCTGGCCCACCTGGGCGGCCGGAGTGACGACACCTTCTGGACATCGGCCCTGACCCGCTACACCCCCCGTTCCCCCGTCACGACACCCTCCACCGAACGCATCCTCAGCACCCTGATCTACGCGTTGGGCATGAAGGGCGACACCACCCACCTCACAACCCTCTCCACCACACCAGCCCTCCCCCCAACCCTCCGAGCCCAGGCCCGCTGGTGGACAACCCTCCCCCACTCCGTACGCTTCGGCGCCCCGGACCGCCCACCGAGCCAAGCTCAGGGGACCAACGCCGGGTGAGTGTCCTGCAAGAGGCCAGCCGACGCTCCCGGCAACACTTCTCCCAGCCTCTCTATCGACAAGCACCGCAGACAAATGCGGTTCAATCGGTTGCGACAGATTCCGATCGAACGGTCACCCCGCCCGCCGACAGGCGGATCCGCCGCCGGTCGCCGGCGATGTCAGCCGCGTGTGACGTTCGCGGTGAGCAGCCGCAGCAGGTGCTTGGCCGTGGCGTCCTGGTCCGGGGTCAGGGCCATGGCCTCGGCGATGGCCGGGGGGACCCGGCTGGCCGACTCCCGGAGGTTCGCGCCGGACTGTGTGAGGCGTACGGCGACAGAGCGCTCGTCCTCGGTACGCCGTTCGCGGCTGATCAGGCCGCCGGCCTCCAAGCGCTTGAGCAGCGGGGAGAGGGTGCTCGATTCCAGGTGGAGCGCCGTGCCCAGCTCTCGTACGGATATGGAGTCCTGCTCCCACAGCACCAGCATCACCAGGTACTGCGGATAGGTCAGGCCGAGTTCGTCCAGGAGCGGGCGATAGCGGGCGATGACCGCCCGTGAGGCGGCGTAGAGGGCGAAGCACAGCTGGTCCTGGAGCAGGAGGGAAGCCGGTTCGGCGGCTTGGTGCGGGGCCTGATCCATGGCTTTCGTCCCAACGTCCGGCAATCGTCCCGGGCCGATCCTACGCTTGCAGGCGCCCGCGACTCCATACCGCTCGATTTAGTTGCGCACGACTTAATCGCGCAGTACGTTTCTGTGGTGCCCGGACGACAAGCCGGGCCGCATGGCAGCCGTCATCACCGTGAGGAGCTACCCCATGTCCACGTCCGAGACCACGACCCGCCCGGTGCTGGAGCCCGCCGCCGCAGCCTTCGCCGAGGCCACGGCCAACCCGCCCTACCTCTTCGATCTCGGTCCCGTCGAGGGCCGTAAAGCCGTCAACGAGGTGCAGTCCGGTGAGATCGGCAAGCCGGAGGTCGACGAGGAGTGGGTGACGGTCGAGGGCGGCCCCACCGGATCGGTACAGGTCCGCATCGTCCGGCCCGCCGGCGCCGAGGGGACACTGCCGGTGATCGTCTACATCCACGGTGCCGGATGGGTGTTCGGCAACGCCCACACCCACGACCGCCTGGTGCGCGAACTTGCGGTCGGCACCGGCGCCGCGGTCGTGTTCCCCGAGTACGACCTGTCCCCGGAGGCCCGTTACCCGGTCGCCATCGAGCAGAACTACGCCGTCGCCCGCTGGGTGGTCACCGAGGGCGCCGCCAAGAACCTGGACGCCACCCGTATCGCCGTGGCCGGCGACTCCGTGGGCGGCAACATGTCCGCCGCGCTGACCCTGATGGCCAAGGAACGCGGGGATGTCCCGCTGGTACAGCAGGTCCTCTTCTACCCGGTGACCGACGCGAGCTTCGACACCGGCTCCTACCACCAGTTCGCCGAGGGCTACTTCCTGCGCAGGGACGCCATGCAGTGGTTCTGGGACCAGTACACCACCGACGCGAAGCAGCGTGCCGAGATCACCGCATCTCCGCTCCGTGCCACTCCCGAGCAGCTCGCCGGGCTGCCTCCGGCCCTGGTCATCACCGGCGAGGCCGATGTCCTGCGCGACGAGGGCGAGGCGTACGCCGCCAAGCTCCGCCAGGCCGGAGTCCCGGTGACCGCCGTGCGCCATCAGGGCATCATCCACGACTTCGTCATGCTCAACGCCCTGCGCGAGACCCACGCCGCGGAAGCCGCGATCAACCAGGCCGTCACCACCCTGCGGACAGCCTTCGGCACCGCGTGAGGCCGTGCCCTGCGGCTCCAGCGGCCGCAGGGCACACCCGTAGGCGGGTCGATCAGCCGGTGCGCCCCTTACCGGGTGCCTTCCCGGCCACTTCGCACGGCGCCTTTCCCGATGCCGCGGGGGCAAGCCACACCTGACTGGCCGCCAGCTTCAGGGGCGCCCGGTGCTGGGGGTCCCACAGAACCGCCGTCCCTCCCGAGACGCCGAAGGAGAGGTACGGGGTGGCCGGATGCAGGGACGGGCCGTCTCCGGACAGTTCACCGACGGCGGCAACCGGCCGCACACAGGTCCACTGCTCCCACTGCTGTGCCCTGCGGCTCGACTCGGAACCACAGGGCACAGCCATGCAAGGGCAGTTCAGTGTGATGGTTCAACCGCGAACCCGACGAACGCGGCCCACGCCTCGCGACGGCACCGCGCACCGCGCACCGCTGACAGCCCCCACTCGACCCCGACCGCCGACCGCTCTCCGTCGTCAGTGCGTCACACCGGCAACCGGGGCCCGGCGGCCTTCGTCTCCTGCAAGATCCGGTTTTCACCCGTAGGCGATCGTGCCGTCCTCGGCCATGCTCGGGTGGATCTTTGTGGGCCCGTACTCGTCGATGTCCGAGGGCCGCGGAGTCTCCGGCCCGTCCGGGCCGAGACGGAGCATGCGCTCGATCCGGCAGATCCGGAAGACACGGTCGTCGACACGGAAGTCATCGGCACGGTCGAGCGCCCGGAACTCCGCGGCCGCCCTGGCGTAGCGGGCCTTCTTGGTGGCGTCGTACTCGTACAGCATGGCCCAGACCTCGTCCATGCCGTTGTAGAGCATGCGCCGTGCCTCGTGCGGGGTGGCCATGAGCCCGCCGTACGGCCGCCACGCGGACTCCTTGCGCTCGGCAACACCGAATCCGGTGGGCAGCAGCACCGGTTCGGGGTGGCTGGAAGCGGCCCGCTCGGAATCGGAGCGCACATCGGCGGGAAACCGGGAGCCGGTGTAGACAAAGCCCCGCAGCCCCAGCCGAAGCGCCGCCGCAGAAGGCCCTTCGTCCTGATGAGGAGCGAGACGGAAGCCGACATCCCGGGACGGAGTGTCACGCGCCTGCCGGTCCCAGGACCGCACGACCGGCTCCGGATCGGTGGGCCGGGGCGGTTCAGGCCCGTCATCCGCGATCCGGGCGAACTCGTCCCCGCGCACCACCCGGTACCGCACCCCGCACGCCTCGACCTCGTTGACGGCCTCCCGGTCCAGCACATCGACAGCCGCCAGCAACTCCCGCCGTACGGCGGGGTCCTCGGTGTCGTCCTTGGCCTGGAACCACAGATGGGAATTGAGCCCGTCCCGAGCCATCTGAGGCATCCCGTCGACCACGGGTTTGAGTACTCGCCACTCTTCCCCCACGGCAGGATCCTGCACGGCGATCCCGAACACCGGCCCGCGCAACGCGAGACTCGGATACCGCAGGGACGCCTCCACCGCATCGGCCTCCCGCACCCACGCGGCGGGGTCGTCCCTGCGGACCAACTCCTCATGCAGCGCGTCGATCTGTCGCCGCCAGTCATCACTCATGCACGTATTGTCGCGACCGACGGGTGCGAAGTCGACCAGAACGACTCAAGAAGGCGTTGTGTCGAACGACTGGCCCAGACATGACTGTGCCTCGTTGCTCGACTCAGAGCCACGAGGCACGGTCACGCAAGGGCAGTTCAGCGTGGCTGTTCAACCGCGAAACCGACGAACGCTGCCCAGGCGCCCGTCGCAACAGCCAGTCCAGGGCGAGACGTTTCCTTGGAGTCCCGGACGAAGACAGTACGAAGGCCGCTTGCCACCTGGACGCACTCTCCGCCCTCCTCACTGCTGTAACTGCTCTTTATCCAGAGCAGCCGAGGATCCGCCTGCCCGATGTTCTCGGCTCTCACAGCTCCCCCAGCACCTTCTCGACGTACGCCATGGATTCCTGAGGTGTGAGTGCCTGTGCCCGCAAGCTGCTGTACTTGGCTTCGAGCCCTCGCACGGCGGCCCGTTCGGTGTGCACTCGACTCACGTTCTGCACCTCAACGTACGCGATCCTCCGCCCTTCTTTGGTCTCGATCAAGGTGAACGGGCCAGCCATACCGGCGTTCTGCTCACGGTCCAGCAGCATCAGCTGGATCTCGACCATCCTGTTCGCGCCGACCAGAAGCAGGGGTCGCGGAATTCCGCGACCCGGCCCCGACCTGCGCGGTCGTCCCGTCCAACGGCTCCACGCGCGGTCCCGCGGGGGGCCGCTGGCGCCCTGCCACGCCGGGGCGGCGGCGTCAGCGGCCGCCGTGCGGCCGCGACCTCCGCGCCGCCAGGAACACCAGCGCGCCGCCCGCCACCAGCAGGACGGCGGTGCCCGCCCGCAGCAGGACTCCGTCCGCGCCCGTGGAGGCGAGCCCGCCGCCGGTCGTCGTCCCGCTCCCGGTTCCCGCCCCGGAGCCGGACGGGCTCGCGGTGGCCGTGGCCGTGGCTGTGGCCGACGGGGACGCGGAGGTGCTGGGCGAGGGGCTGGACGTCGCCGATCCGGTGGCCTTCACCGCGATCGCCGCGGTGTCGTTCGCCGCGTCGTCGTCACGATTGGGGTACTTGGGGTTCTCCACCGCCCGCACGCTGCCCCGCGCGCCGGGGACGACCCGGTCGATCCGCACCGTGAACTCCTGGGTCACGGAGTCGCCCGGCCGGAAGTCCGCGTCGTCGATGACGCAGGTGTAGCTCTTCGCGCCGGCCTTGCCCGGTGTGCAGTTCCACAGCGGCCCGGGGTCGCCCTGCTCGCCGGGGCCGGGGGCGCCGGTGATGGTGGTGCCGGCGGGCGGGGTCACCACGAACGTGCCGGAGATGCCGGGGTCCGACCACTGGTAGCCCATGAGGCCCGGCCCGTTGTTCCGCACGCCCACGGTGATGCTCACCGTCTCGCCGACCTTGCCCTCGACCGTGCCACCGAGCGCCTGGTAGTCGGCGTGCTGGGTGGTGGCAAAGGTGCCGTACCCGGAGCCGGTGAATCCGGAGCCGGAGGCGACGGACTTCAGGCCGAGCGGCGCGCCGGCGCCGGTCTCGGGGAAGTCGGACGGGTCGAAGGAGTCGGGCGCGGTGCCGCCGACCGGCCACACGACGTAGGTGTTGTAGCCGTACATCGTGTCCTTGGAGGCGGTGTGGCGCAGCGGCGCGTCCGTCTCGTAGGCCGCGCCGGGCGCGACCGGGGTGTCGAACCGGCACCAGGCGCCGGCGTCGGGCCGGTCCGAGTAGTGGCAGTTGGAGTGGTCACGGGCGAGAGAGACGCCTTCCGAGTCCTGCACCAGCAGCATGACGCCCTTGCCGGCGGGGGCTGTGCCGGTGTTGGCGAAGGCCGGGGTGCGCTCGAAGACGGCGCCGGGCGCGATGCCCTTCAGCGCCGGGTAGGGTCGGCTGACGAGCTTGGGCCCGCCGACCAGGACGTCCGTCCTCCCCGTCACGGTGGCCGCGTCGGATGCGGTGGCGGTGTAGGTGATGGCACCGGTGTCGCCCGCCTTGGCGGCCGCGGTGGGTTTCAGGAAGAACGGGTCGATCCCCTCCTTGCCCGACAGCGGGCCCACGTCGCATCTCACCTTCAGGGTGCCGGTGCTCACGCAGTCCCCTACGACCACCATCGTCGCCTTCCCGGCGAGGGACGACGCGTCGACCGCGACCGAGACGTCATGGGCGTTGCCGCCCGAGGCGGTGATGCCGAGGTCCAGGTTCGGGCCCTCGCCCTTGGTGGGGAGGTAGTAGTTCTCCTGGGCGTTCAGGACGAGCGTCGTTCCGGCGGCATGCGCGGCCGGGGTCGCGACCGCCATAGCGGCGCTCGCGAAGGCGGCGGCGGCCGCTGTCCGCCATGTTCTGCGTATTGTCAGCACACCACGTAGACACGCCGGAACACCGGAAGGTTGCGCCCGAGCATCCGTCAGCTGACGGACGAGTGCCGCTCTGGGAACCTCTCCAGAGCACCCGAACCAGCGACAGCCGACGGCCAGAAGTTTCACCGGGAAGCTGCACAGACCAGCGCGGGATCCCCACATTCCTCGACCGCTGGCTCTGGTAGTTGCTCGCGGCGCCGTCGCCCGGCTCGACATCGATGTCGAGCCGGGCGACGGCGCCAAGGACCTCGACTCCCAGAACGACTACACGGTCCTTCAGATCCGCGCAGAGAACACCACGGACTTCTCCGTGAGCGGTGACGCCGTCTCCGGCGGCGCTATGCGAAGTGTCCGTCCGAGTACTCCACGCCACGGTTCTCGTACAGGGCATCGGCGACTTCTATGAGGTAGTCGGCGAACGACGGCCACACGCCCAGCTTGGGGATGCCGGCCTCTGTAACTGATCCGGGGGCCTGAGTATTTGTACTCAGGCCCCCGGCCATCGATCAGGGAAGTCTGTAGGCATGAACACCCCCTACGCGGAACCTGGGCCTGTAGTACCGCGGGTATCCGGAGCGGCGGCCACCGGAGCGGTACTGGCCTACGGTGCCTGTGTTTTCTTCTCCTGGGTCAAGCATCACAGCAACCAGGCATGCGAGACGACGGACGGCATCTGCTTCACCTGGTGGGATGTCGCCGTCATCCCCCTCACGTTCGCGACGGCTCTGATCACTCTGATCGTCGTCTACAAGCAGTTGGGCATCAGGCCACGGCTTGCGGTCATCCCGCCCACGCTCCTGCTGTCGCCCTTCCCTCTCACCGCCGCCCAGGCAACCGCGGGCTGGTGGGCTGCGGCCATCACGGGCGGAGCGTGGGCGTCCTTCCTCGCGCTTGCCGCGTGGAGCCGCTACAGAATCCTGGGCCTCACCGCCGCAGCTGTACTCCTCCTCGCATCCCTTGGCGTTCTGTACCGCTGACCACCTGAGCTTGACTCAGTCGGGGACCGGCGACGACGGGACTGGAACTTGAAGGGGCAGTCGGACCGTACGCTTTCGATGCCCGACGCAGCCGAAGATCTCCGCGGTTCCATGTCTGGTGCCTACTCAAAGGCAGGGTCGCAGCTGAGGTCGGCCTCGGCTTTCTAGTGCTGTGACCGCCAGGGTTCACCGGCCTGGGGCGTGTGTCTTCCTTTGGCCGAGCAGACGTTCAGGAGCACTCGCGCAAGGGAACCGTCGCAGGAACGCAGCGCGTCACACGTCGGCGGATGAGCCTTGTCGTCGGGAGAGGGACAGCCTGCGTCGCTCTCGGTCGATCTCGGTGACGACCACCGTGATCTCGTCGCCGACCTTGACGACATCTGCTGGAGTCTCCACCGGTGTCCAGGCGAGCTCGCGCAGGTGAACCAGTCCCTCGATCCCGTCGGCGACCTGGACGAAGACGCCGAACGGGATCAGCTTGGTGACCTGGCCGGGCAGTTTCTGCCCCACCGCGATGGTGTCGGCGAATACCTGAAAGGGGTCCGGCTGTGTGGCTTTCAAGGACAGTCTGGCCTCCAGGTTCCATGTGTCGAACTGGAGGAACTCGCATGAGACGCGCTGCCGGACCTGCACGACGTCGGTGGCTGCCTCGAAGCATCGCCAGGACAGTTCAGCGAAGGAGATGAACCCGACACCAGGGAAGACCGGATGGTCGGGTCCGTCGTCCAGCGCCACGAACACACCGAACCGTTCGATCGCTGTAACGGTGCCGGAAAGGAACTCGCCGCGGTGCAGTGACTCCAGGAATGCCCAGAGTTCTGGGTTCTCAGACGGTCCACCCATCATGCTCCCAGCCTTTCACGAGGAGCTGCGCACTGGGTAGGAAGTGCGCTCACGCTGCGGTCTTGAGGGGACGTCCGCCCCAGCGGATGCCTTTCTCGCTGCGGATGCGGGCGCGTTCCTTGCGTTCGGCGGCGATCCGCAGGGCAAGCGGCAGACGGGCGCACAGGTGTGCCAGTTCTGCAAGTCTGTCGCCGTCGTCCTCGGGTCGATAGCCCTTCGTGACCGCGCGCAGCAGAGCGACTGCCTCCGGCTCCGGAAGCGTGCCAAGGGTGATCCTGTGGGCGCCGTCACGCACCGAGAGACCCGCCAGGCGGGCTGCGGCTGGTGACCACAACGAGGCTGTCTCCTCCGCCGGGGAGCGGCGGCCGGACTTGGCTGACCGTGGCCGCATTGTCCAGGAGGATCAGGACCCGGCGGTCGGCGATCAGTGAGCGGTACATCGCTGCTGCGTCGTCGACGTCCTGAGGAACCTCGGCCGCCCACGAACCGCACGGTGGGCAGGCGTGGCGGTCCGGGGCTGTCAGAGACCTGACGGATGACTGGAGAGCCAACTGGTGTGCCGATCGCGCATGCGGTCCCGTTCCTGCGGTGTGGCGAGAAAGACGTCGGCGCCACCGTCGTAGGGGTGGTGGATGCGCGCATCCGAGTGTCGGTGACGAGGACCCCCGCCATCTTGTCGTCGGCGATTTCACGGAGCAACTCGTCGATGCATCCACGTTGCCAAGGTCGGCGGGCGGCAAAGAGGTGACAGTAGGTGGGGAACTCCGGCTCTGGATCGTCCTCCACCAGCAGACTCTGCCAGTTGCCGGCCTCGGGCTGGAGCGGCCGGACCTCGGCCTGTGTCGCCCAGTGGGGAGTGATCACGTATACGTCTGTGCCGGCGAACAACTCGTCGAGGACGGTGTTGTAACGCTCCAGGACGACGTCGTACTCGCTCTCGTTCTCTGCGTACCGCTTGGACTCCGGCAGGCTGTGAAAGCGCACCCAAACATCTCGATACGGGTCACGAAGCTTATAGCCCACTGGAGGGCAATGGGCCCAACGCTGCTGCCACAGCTCTGTCAAAGCCGTCCGCCCGCCTCCAGACACCTGCTGCACTCGCCCTCTCGTGGATGGCCCGTATCGACGACCATGATGCCCGGCGCCCACTCGCCAAGAGAGTCGACCCCTCCATCCCCGCCCAGGACCCCATCACTACCCGGCACCACCCGCCTGCTCACCCCGGGAGAACAGCCGGGTTCCGCACCTGGCTGAACTCGCTCACCACCGGCGGCTTCGCCGGAGGGACGCTGAGCAGGGCGGCGTCAGCGGCGTGTGCGGTGCATGGTGATGTCCCGGATGTCTGTGAGCCACTGACGCAGCGATACGCCCTCGGGCGGGTAGACCATGAGACCGAGACTCTTAGCGGCACGGTCCAGTTCGGCGTCCGTTTCGGTCAGGGAGAGAAGAGACTCGAGTTCCTTGACCAGTTCAGCCAGCGATTCTTCGTCGGTCAGTGTGAAATAGTCGTCGAGTGCTTCACGATGCGATGCATAGAAGCGGGGGAATTCCTGGTTGAAGTGGGCACCGAGCAGCATCCGGGTCTCGGGGAATTGCTTCCTCCATTCCCAGCCGGTCTGCGGGAGGCGCGACTGCGTAGGGGCTCCCCCGCGCGCGATGCGTTCGAGATGGGAGCGGATGATGGCGAGGCACTGCTCGACCGTGCTTCCGGCAGGTGGGTTGATGTGCGGCAGGAGGTCCACGTCATCAGCGATCTCGTCGCTGAACAGGCCGGTCCGCAGAAGATCATCGATCTCCGCGATGACCGTGTCCAGGGTTCCAGGTGCTCGGACGGCCTGTCGCATATACGCCTGGAGGGCCACACCAGCCTGATCGGGGGTGTCCGTGAAAGAATTCCCAGTGTAGGTGTAGGAATCGAGCAGTTCCTGCAGTGCAGGGAATCGGAAATCCCTGTCCAGGAATCCCTCGGGGTAGGTCACGACTGGTCCTTGCGCTCAGGGGATGGGATAGGAGGTGTGGATACGGTAACCGCTCGGCATGTCGGGATCACGGCGCAGGAGGAGCAAGACCTTGTGCACGTTGTGGGGGCCCGTTCCGCGGATAAAATCTTCACGGGACATGCTACGACCGGTGACTTCGTCCCCGAAGTCCCACTCGACCTCAATCTGCCTCCTTGTGGTGTTCTCGAGCCAGCGCCTGACGTCGTGCTGTCGCTCAATGAGCGCGCGGTCGGCGAAGTCCTGAGCGGCCTCCGGACTGATGTAACTCGAACTACCGCCGATTCCTCTCTCTGCTCGCATGCGGGCGCGGAGTTCCCGGTCGGTCTTCTCGACGTGCTTGGCCAGCGTATGGGCATTCTTCTGCCCTTCGTCTCCTGCAAGATCCGCGCGGTACTTGGGTTGCAGCCGGCCCTTGCGCTTGCTGCGCGGCCAAGCGCTGGGTTCCCCGTCGCCGTTCATGAGCAGGCCGAGATCATCGGCGCCGGCGGTCACGCCTCCGGGCATGGCCAGTTCAGGGCCCAAGGACGGCATGGGGACGCCCCCGAGCAACTGCGTCCAACCGCCTGCCTCGCGGGCGGCCCGGACAGTCGCTCCTGCACCACCGAAGCCACCGCCCAGTAGCGCGCCGTACACCCCGGCCTCCCGGGCTTCGTCGAGGCTGAGCCCGCTCTTCTGCTCGCCGGTGGCCATGGCGATGGGCTGGGTGACGGCGAGGTCGACGGTGATGGACTCGACACCGGCGAAGGCGGCGGTGGCCAAGGTGGTGCCTGCGATGGCTGCGACCTCGGTGGAGACCGCGACGCCCAGGGTGCCGGCGAGTTCGGTGACCGTTGCCGCTGCCGCCACGGCGGCGCCCTCCGAGATACCTGCGGTGAAGATGGCCAGGGCCGTGCCCCCGACGATGGTCGCGCCTACTATCTCCAGCTCGTGCTCAAGCTTCTTCCTGGCTCCGTGCACGGCATCGGCGTACGCGTCCAACGCCTTGGCCATGGCGTGGGCGCCGTCGATGAGGTCCTGCAGCCACCCCTTCTTGTTGTAGTAGTAACGGCGCCAGTACGGGTCGTCGAAGGCTGAGATGGCCTCACCCTTGTTGTGCTCGATGATCGTGCGGGCGGCCTTGTTCGCAGCAGCCGTGACATCCTCAACGTCGTCCGCGAAGTCCCGCCAGGCCTTCGCGGCTTGGCGCAGCTTGTCCTCGTCCGCGTCGGGCCACCACATCCCGGTGAGGTCCTGGACGACCTTCCGGGCCTTGTCGGCGACGCTCACTGATCGTCGCCCTTGGCGTCGTACTCGTCGTGAGGGCCGACATTGATTTTTGCGAACATGGCCCGGACCAGCTCTTCGTTGTCGATGTGGCCGTCGGCCATGTCCGACATGGCGAGGTGGATGCTGGCCAGGCCCTGGGTGAGGATCTTCGTAGCGCCCTCGATCTGATGAAGGCGGGGACCGTACGCTTTGTGGAAGGCCGTCCCCTGGTCGTCGTCTCCCCACGCGGACCCTGCCTCGGCAAGCGCGAGCTTCAGTTTGTGGAGCGCGCGGCCGAGCGCAACGCTCTCGGTGTCGAAGGCGGGTGCGGTCGCCTTCAGATCAGCGATCTTGATGTGAAGTATCTCGGCGCTTTCGCCCATGACTTGCGTCTGCCCTCCGTCGGCTGCCCGGGCCTACGGCCCTAGCCACGCAGTGATGTTCACGACCGCGATCAGGGCAAAGGGCAAGCAAAAGTCACTTCGGAGGAGGGTGTGACCAAGTTCTGATCTGATGGATCACCAGGAGCGGCGAGACGAGGACACAGGCAGGACAACCCGCACGTGCGAGCCGTAGTGGATCGGCTACCGTACATCACACTCAGACGGAAAGCCGCGCCGCCTGAGCGGTGGTGATCCGCTCGATCAGCGCCACGGCCAGCACCCCGGCGGGGAGAGCCACAACGGCCGCCGTCACGTAGACCGACGGACCGCCGGCCTGGGTCACGATCCCCGCCCCGACCGACTTGAGCAACCACGCCGCCCACCAGACATCGACCAGCCAGGCAGTGCCCGTGACCCCGCTGGCCCGCCAGATGTCGGCCGTCACCCGGCGTGGAATCCACCACATCGCCACCGGGATGAACCACCCGCCGACAGCGAAGCCGGACGGGTGCTTCTGCGTACCTGGCGCAAAGAGCTCGGCGTTGCGCCGACACCGCCGGAACCACACCAGGAAGCTGACAACCGATCCGGTGACTGTCCAGAGCAGAATTTGTACCGCGACTTGGAATCCCGGCATCTGCGACCCACCTGCTGCGCCGATGACGAGTTGCACGGCGGTCTGCGCCGCGATGAAGACCTGCGCGACCCTGGCCGCCAGCCGGGGAGCGGTGATCGTGCCCCGGTCGGCTGAATCAGCCAGGGGCGGAGTGTCGCCGACTGTCGAAGACATCATGACCCCCATTCCATGAGGTTCGGATACAGACCGAAGGCCAGGAAGTCCGGGCGGGGGGGATATGTCGTTCGTCTCCACAACGGAGGGCACTCCTTGAAATCGGTGTCCTGGCAATTGCATGAAGGTGCCGCATTGTTGATGAACGGTCGTGGCCCGGTCAACATGGTTTCACCTCACATCGCCTACTGCACCCACCCAAACGCCGACACTCTCCGTCGTAGACGCCTCACGCCTGGTCACCGGCAGTCATCGGGCGCAACGGTGGACGCATGCACAGCGCACTCACCCCCGCCGCAGCCCTCACCAACCCGCCTGCTTCCCCGCACGAGTTCGAGTTGTGCTTCACCTCCAGCCCCCGGGGGCGCGCGGCTCGCCCGTCGGCTGGTCGCGCACCGGCTGCATGACTGGGGGTACCCCTACAACACCACCGTCAACGAGACAGTCACCCTCATTGCCGTCGAAATCTGCGCGAACACCGTGACCCACGGGACAGTGCCGGGGCGGGACTTCCATCTGCGGCTGTCACTCGCACCGGGGACGATCCGGATCGAGGTGTCGGGCTTGAGCGCCCCCTCGCTCGGCCATCAGGCCGCACGAGAGGCACGCTTTCGAGTGGCCGGCTTGTGGGGGCTTGTGGGCCGGCCACGCTGAGCGGCCGCGGTGGCGACGATCGGGTGACCGCTCGTTATGGAGGCAACCGGGCCTTCGGCGGTTTCGCGAAGGCAGGCCACAGTGATCAACAGACGGGACGTATTGCGGGCATGCACCCTCGGCGCCGGGGCGGTGGCTCTGACGGCGTCGCCCGATGCGGCCGCGGCAACCGAGGCAGCGGGGTCGGTCAGCCGTCGGGACTGGGAGCGGCTGGCTGCGTCACTCTCCCCCGGCGCCACCCTCTACCGGCCGCGAACCCCGGGCTACCCTCCGCTGGCGATCCCGTTCAACCACCGGTACGCCGGGACCCACCCCGCCGGAATCGTCGCCTGCGCCACCACGAAGGACGTGAGCGAGGCAATCCGCTGGGCCCGCGCGGTGGGGCTGCCCGCCGTGCCTCGTACCGGGCTGGGACACAACTACGCCGGCTACTCCACCACCACGGGCCTGCTGCTCAACATGAGCCGGATGAAGAGCATCGTCTCCACTCCGCGGCAAAGAGCCGCCCGCGCCCGGGCATACGGGCCGATCAAGGTCGTCCATGACGCGGGCACCGTCACCGTCGGGGCCGGGGTCACCAACGGCGACCTGCACCCGCTGCTCGAGGACCAGGGCATGTTCGTACCGACCGGCCGCTGTCCCTCGGTCGGGGTCGCGGGGCTGGTGCTGGGCGGAGGTATCGGCTTCAGCGACAAGATGTTCGGCCTGACCTGCGACCGGCTGGTCGCCACGACCGTCGTGCTGGCGGACGGCCGGGTGGTCGAGGCCGGTGAGGATTCGGAGCCCGATCTGTTCTGGGGCTGCCGGGGCGGCGCGGGCAACAACTTCGGGGTGCACACCTCGTTCACGTTCCAGTACGAGCAGTTCCAGGGCGACGTGGGGTTCTACCAGTTCCGCTGGAGCCTGGACTCCGTACTGCCGGTGATGGCGGCCACACAACAGATCGTCAAGGACACCTTGGACAACAAGCGGTTCCACTGCCGCCTCGGCATCGGCACCCACGGGCGGACCCGGGACGAGATCCGCACGAACGCCAATGTCAATGTAATCGGCCAGCACTACGGAACCATCGATGAGCTGCGGGCGATCCTCACCCCGCTGCTTGCCATCGGCACGGCCGACGAGCGTGCCCGCAACCGCGCCGCCGTCCGGGAGGTCACCCCGGCCCAGGCGAGTACGCTGCTCAGCGCCACCACTCCCGTGGAGAAGTTCGCCTCCAAGTCAGGGATCCTGACCTCCCGGACACTCCTCACCGACAAGCAGGTCAGTGCCGCAGCCGAGCAGCTTCTCGCCTGGCCGGGCAGCGGCAACGAGGACGGAGCCGGGTTCGCGATGTTCGCGCTCGGCGGCGAGATCAACCAGGTGCCACCGGAGGCAACCGCGTTCGTGCACCGGGACGGCGTGTTCATCCTGGCCGCCGAGACCTCCTGGGCGGACTGGGACAGCCCCGATGTCGCCGCCGCCAATCTGCGCTGGCTCCAGGATTTCTACGACGCCATCTTCGACGGCGCGCCCCCTGAGCGCTCGTACCAGAATTTTCCCGATCCAGAGCTGAGGGACTGGCGCCAGGCGTACTACGGTGCGAACTACCCCCGGCTGATCCACGTGAAGCGGCAGTACGATCCGAGCCGCTTCTTCGACTACCCACAGGCAATCGGCTCCTGATGGGCCTCCGAGCCCGGCTCGATTCGTAGGTCCTGCGGAGGGCGACCAGAAGCGATGCCGCCGCCCGCGCGTCCTCGCTTTCACCGGAATTGACAACGACTACAACAACGACAACAACGACCTCTGTTGGCCGCACCGGAGCAGGCCCGGCCGTCGGCCGCCGACAAGGCGTGGCTGCCCGCCGATGTCCTCGCGCGCATCGCGCAGCAGGCCGCCGACCTGCTCGACGCCGAGGTGTGCGGCCACTGCGCGAGGAGTCCGTACGCGCGGCCAACAAGTACGGCGCCTTCGCCTGGGCGGAGACCTGGTGCGACACGACTCCTTACTAGCAATCACGTGGCCGGGCCGACCCGTTCAACGCCATGCCGGCGCGAACGCCGGGGCTCTCACGCAAACCCACCGGTAAACCCGTAGGCGCGCTCGACCTTGGCCACGTGGAGTGAGAACGAGGCATACCAGTGCTCGCGTCCGTGTGCTCGGGCCAGGGCGTGTTCTGCGTGATCCCGCCAAGCGGCGATCGAGTCCAAGTCCCTCCAGTACGACACCGTGATCCCCAGGCCGTCCGCACCGCGAGCGGAATCGACACCGAGGAATCCCGGCTGATCGGCGGCCAGTTTCATCATCCGCTCGTTTCTCTCGCCGTAGCCGTTGTCGCCGGCGGTCCGCACGGCGGTGAACACCACGGCGTAGTAGGGCGGGTCGGGCAACGACGCGGGCGCTGGTTCGGTCACGGAGGTCCTCCAGCAGACGGCATCGGCAGTATCGCCTCGAACGATCTCGCGCACCCACCTGATCTGACAACCCTGCTGTCGGGTTACTCGACCCGCGTTCCCGGCGGGGCCGTCCTCGCGGCAACGAGGCTCTTCCCGGGTGTGCGGCCCTTCGTACGGGCATGGCTGGGCATGCGCCGGGCATGGGCAGGGCATGGCTGACGCGATGACAGGGCGTAGGTGAGGGGGTGGGCCAGCAGCCGCCGCCCCAGCTCACGCGGATCGGCCGTGTCGCATTCGACGGTGGCGCGGGCGACGGCGTCCGTGCTTGCCGGGATGTGCGCAGGGTCGGGCAGGGCGGCCAGCTCCGCGGGCGACGGCAGCGGCAGCGGCAGGGAGCGGTCGACGGGCGACAGGAACTCCTCAGCGTCCCGTCGGTCCTCCCCCACCACCGCTTCCTCGGGGAAGCGCGTCCCGAACACCTGGGAGGCCACCCTCAGCATGGCCCCGGGGCCGCCTGCCGGGCCGCCCGACCCCAGGGTCGCGGAGGTCGCCACCGGACAGACGTATGGGGTGAACTCGGCCGGATACCAGTCCAGGTGCCGCCGCCAGCCGTCCGCCACCGGGCGGAACGGCCGCCTGATCCGCAGGCACGGCCCCCGGAAGAGGCCGTCGGCGGGGTCACTGAGGAAGTCCTCCAGCACCTTCTGGGTATCGGGCTCGGCCAGCGGCGAACGTCGTCGTCAGATACTCGACCGTCGTCTCACGCAGTATCTGCGCGGCCAGTGTGGGCCTCATGACACGCCATCGCCCCCGTCTCCCGTGTCCCCGCGGTCCGCTACGGCCACCGGGGCGCCCGGGGACCATACCGGCCGCAAGTGATCACGCCCACTTTACGACCGGGCACTGATCACGCCCACTTTACGACCGGGCACCGGCAGTGCCCCCGGTTCACCCAGGTTCCGGCAGCCCGGTCACCGGCTCAGGGAACGTGACGGTAGACCTCGCGGCGATTGCCGACGGCCAGGACCCACACGATCAGCCGGCCGTCCTCGATCGTGTAGACAACTCGGTAGTCACCGACCCTCAGACGCCAGCGGGCGCTGTGCCCCTGGAGGGCCTTGATGTCGAAGGCCGTGGTGTCGTCCCGGTCCATCGCCTTCTGGAGCTCGGCGAGGCGGTGGAGAATCCGCAGGGCGTCCGGACGCGGGACCTTGAGCATGTCCCGCTGTGCGTGCGGAGTGAACCGCGTGACGTACCCCATGTGCGGTCACTCCCCACGGGTCCGGAGCAGCGCGGCCATCTCCTCCAGCGAGACCGACCCTTCCGTGCCCTCGGACTCCGCCTCGTCCGCCAGCCGGTTGAGCCAGACCTCCTCCGCGTCCTCGGCGATCCGCCGCAGACGCTGGTACTCCTCGATGTCGACGACGACGGCTTCCTGCCTGCCACGCCGGGTGATGATCGTCGGCGTCTCCTCCCGGTGGGCCCGGTCGATGACGTCGGCGAGGTGACTGCGGACCTCGGCCATGGATTCGACTACCGGTTCACTCATGTCACGAATGTAGCAGATGTACATCAGACGCTTCCGGCGGAAGACTCTCGGCGGGGAGCAGGTACTCCGTTCTCCAGCCGAGAGTCAACCGCTCAGCGTCGGCCTCCGCAGCCGCGACCGCAGCCGGATCGCCGAAAAGCTGCGAGAGCCGGTCGTCAGCCCCGACCCGATCACCGACGACCAGCCGCTCCCTGCCCAGGGCCTGCTCGAACTGCTGCGCTCGGTGGACCCGCAGGTGTGAGGAGCGGCTTCCGCCGCGTGTGCCCAGCAGGTCACGAACGGGCCCCGCCGGTCCGATTCCGATCGGCCATGGTGCCGAAGGCCCCGCGCGTCGGCTCGCGGCCTTTGGCACCATGGCTGATCTACAGCGGGCCGATGCGCTCCACAAAGAACCGGCCCCCGTCGGCCAGCAGAGGCACGGCTCCCGTACTGAGCACGACTCCCACGAGGAAAAGCACCACGCCCAGCAGCGCATGGGCGAAACAGCTCGAGGCGTGCGAACGCCCCGGCTTTGAACGCCCGACCCGTTTCCGACCGCGTCTGTCCGGGGCGTGTGGGGAAGGAGCACACTACCGACGTCGGTCACATGCGGAGCCCCGCCCCGGCCGAGAAATGAAGCGCTTCCCCGCGGCAGCCCTTCGGAACCGGCCCGGTCGCGGGAACCGCCGCCCGGTGCGAGCCGTGGTTTCTGATGCGGAGTGCGCCGGGTAACAGGAACCGGAGGCACGGGATGAGAACCAGAACGGGCACCTCGGTCCGATCAATCAGCTGGGAGCGGCTCTCCTCGGCTGGATGACCCACTGAAAACCGGTCGGCGGACGCGAGGACTCTGGCACCGGCTGGAATGGGTGGATGAGACCCCCAAGGAACGGGTTGGGGCCTTCCGGCCGCCGGGCCGACCAGCCGCCCTGCCGTTCCGGCGCGCTGTACGCACCGCCGCCGCCCAAGATTCCGGGCCTGCCTTCACAGACGCTTCATACGAGCGCCGGTGGTTGCTTCATGCCGCGCTCCGATGCTGGTGAACACATCGGGATACGAGCCAGGGAGCCGAGGGCGATGAAGCTGAACCGTAAGAACGTGACGCGAGGAGTGGTGGCGCTCGGGGTCGCCGGAGCGCTGGCCGGTGGTGTCGGTATCGCGCAGGCGGCGACCGGCGCCCCGGGCTCGCCCTCCGCGAGCACGACGTCCGCCGCGTCGGGCCGCCTGTGCGGCGATGGCTACGGTGGCATGCATGGCATGGCGTTCGGCGACCACGCGCCCATGAACGCCGCGGCGAAGTACCTCGGCCTGAGCCTCACCGACCTGCAGAACCGGATGCACGAGGGCAAGACGCTCGCGGACCTCGCCAAGGCGCAGGGCAAGTCGGTGTCCGGGCTCAAGAACGCGATGGTCGCGGCGGTCGAGAACAAGCTCGACGACAACACCTCGCTGACGGCCGAGCAGCGGAAGACGATTCTCGCGCAGGTCAAGAGCCGCATCGACGCCATGGTGGACACCGCCCGTGGGTCCATGGGCGGGTCCATGGGCGGGTCGATGGGTGGGTCGATGGGTGGGTCGATGGGTGGATCCGGCCGTGGTTCCGGCAATGGATCCGGTGCGGGATACGGCTCGATGGGGATGCGGATGGGCGGCATGTGACGTGGGCGGCATGTGACGTCGGCCGCCCCGGCCGCTTTCCGGGGCGAGTCGTTGTACGCGGCCAGGCAGCCGTGCATACGGTGCTGCCTGGCCGTGGTGTCGTTCGAGGAGTGAGGGCAGGCCCATGCCGCGGGTGCTGGTGGTCGATGACGAGCCGCATATAAGGAGAGTCCTGCGGGGCTATCTGGAGGCGGACGGTTTCGAGGTGGCGGAGGCCGCCGACGGAGAGGCGGCGCTCGCCGCGCTCCGGGGCGAGCCGCCCGACCTGGTGCTGCTGGACGTGATGCTGCCGGGGATCGACGGCCTGGAGGTGCTCCGGCGGCTGCGCGGCTTCAGCGACACCTACGTGATCATGGTCACGGCGAGAGCGGAGGAGGTCGACAAGCTCGTCGGACTCGGCGTGGGCGCGGACGACTACGTGACCAAGCCGTTCAGCCCGCGTGAGGTCACCGCCCGGGTGAAAGCGGTGCTGCGCCGCGGCCGGGGTGCGCATGCCGGCCAGGACGCACCGCTGCGTTTCGACGGCTTGACCATCGAGCCCGCAGGCCGCGAAGTGACGGTGGAAGGGAAGCCGGTGACGCTGTCGAGCCTCGAGTTCGACCTGCTCACCGCGCTGGCCGACGCGCCGGGCCGGGTCTTCTCCCGCGCGCAACTGCTGCAGCGCGTATGGGGTTACGACTTCTACGGCGACGAGCGCGTCGTCGACGTCCACATCCGCAGTCTGCGCGCACGGCTGGGCGACGACGCGGGCGATCCGCATCTGATCGCCACCGTGCGCGGCGTCGGCTACAAGTTCGTGGGCCGGCCGCGATGAGGACGCGTCTGCCCCTGCGGCTGTTCGTCTCCCATACGGCTGTGGCCGTGGTCGGCGCCCTCGTGGCCTATCTGACGGTACGGCTGCTCGCCCCGCACCTGTTCGACCAGCGCATGGGGATGATGAACGGGAACGGCCACATGTCCGGCATGGGCGGCCAGGCAAACGGGGCGCAGGTGCACGACGCCTTCCGGACCGCCCTCGACACCGCCCTGCTCGTGGGCGTCCTGGCCGGTGTCACCGCCGCCGGAGTCCTCGCGGCATTCGTCACCCGCCGCCTGCTGCGCCCGCTCGATGCCGTGCGCACCGCGACCCGGCAGATCGCCGCCGGACGATACGACGTCGACGTCCCGCTTGCGTCCGAACCGGAACTGGCCGCGCTGGCAACCGACGTCAACACCCTCGGGCACACGCTGGCCGAGACCGAGACACGGCGCACCCGACTGCTCGGCGACGTCGCCCACGAGATGCGCACCCCCCTGACCGCACTCGACGGCTACGTCGAAGGCCTGATCGACGGTGTGTTCACCGCGAGCCCGGACACCCTGGCCTCCCTCAGCGAGGAACTGCGCCGACTGCACCGGCTCGCCGACGACCTGTCCGGCCTGTCCCGCGCCGAGGAACAGCGCGTCGATCTGCATCTCGTCGACGCCGACCTGGCGGCTCTGGCCCGACGCGCCGCCGCCCGACTCGCGCCGCAGTTCGACGACGCGCACCTCACCCTGGTCGTCGACGCCGACACGGTCGTACCGGTACGCGCCGATCCGGACAGGATCACCCAGATACTGACCAACCTGCTGGGCAACGCCCTGCTCGCCACCCCCGCCGACGGCACCGTCACGCTCACCGCACGCTGCTGCGACGGCCGTGGCGAGGTCGCGGTGACCGATACCGGCGTGGGTCTGGCCGCAGAGGACGTCAAGCGCGTCTTCGAGCGCTTCTACCGTGCACCCGGGCAACCCGGGCAGTCCCGCCGGTCCTCCGGTTCCGGCGTCGGCCTGACGATCGCCCGCGGGATCGCGCGTGGGCACGGCGGGGATGTCACGGCGTCGTCGCCGGGGCGGGGGCGCGGCGCGAGCTTCGCCCTCGTGCTGCCGCTGCACCCCGGTTCTTAACGGCTGTGGCCGGGCCGCCGCCACGGTCAGCCTTCAGCCCGCACGCGGCAGGGTCTACCCGTGGAGGGGGTATTCCGCCCATACGGTCTTGCCGGGGCCGTCCGGGCGGGGGCGCCAGTCCCAGCGGGTGGCCAGGCCGGACACCAGGAGCAGACCGCGGCCCGAGTCCTCCGTACCGACGACCTCCGGGGTGCCCGACCGCCGCGGGAGACGTTCGGCGCGGGTGTCGGTGACCTCCACGCGGACGGTCCCGGAGCGGGGCTCGACGCACAGCCGCACACGGAAGTCCCGGCCGGGGACGTGCCCGTGCAGGACGGCGTTCGACGCCAACTCCCCGACGATCAGCACGATGTCGTCGTGCGGCTCGGTGCCGTACCGGACACCCCACTCATCCAGGCGGAGCGCGGCCAGGCGGCGGGCGAGGCGGGCGCCGCGCGGGGTGGAGGTGAACCGCATCTCGAACGTGCGGTCCGTCGTGCGGTCTGCGGGTGGCAAGGGGCCGATGGGGCCGATGGGGGCGGTGAGTTCGGTGGTGCCGGTGAGACTGGCGGGTTTGTTCGTCATGCCGAACAGAGTGCGGCCCGTGGCGTAGCGTTACGAGTGGTGACGCACTGACTCCGGCCTGTTGTCGGTGCGGTGCGTCGACGAGTACGAAACGCACGGCGTGACGACGTCCCACTACGGGGCGTTGGCCGGGGGAGGCGGTGGTTCATGACAGAGCGTACGAGTGAGGTTGCGGAGGCCGTAGCGGCTCCGGACAGCGGCGTTACGGCGGTTGTCGGCGTCGCGGACGAGTGGGACAGCGACGACGGAGGCGGGCGACGGCCCGAGAACAGTGTCGTGAAGGGCGTGGTCCTGGCCTTCGGGCAGACCATGAAGACACTCCGGCTCCGAGCGGGCCTGGACCGCGCCGAGTTCGGACGCCGGATCGGCTACTCGCCCGCGACGGTGGCCTCGTTCGAGCAGGGGCGCAGGATCCCCTCGCCAAGGACGATCGACGAGTCGGACGTGGCGCTGGACGCGGGCGGGTTGCTGTGCCTGTGGAAGGAGGAGCTGGAGAAGGCACAGTATCCGGTGTTCTTCCAGGGGATGGCGGCGCTGGAGAAGGAGGCGGTTGAGCTCGTTTCGTACAGCATGCCGGTCCTCAACGGCCTGCTCCAGACCCCGGAGTACATGAGGGGGCTGCTTGCCATGAGGCGTCCTCCCCTGGACGAGGAGACCGTGGAGCAGCGCGTGGGATCACGGCTGGCCCGGCAGGACATCTTCGATCGTCGCCCCGCGCCGTTCCTGAGCTTTGTGCTGGACGAGTCGCTCCTGCGGCGCCCGTACGGGGGCAAGCAAGTGCTGCGTGGGCAACTGGAGCACCTGCTGCTGATCGGCCAGAAGCGCAATGTCGAGATCCAGGTCATGCCACTCGACCGTGAGGACAACGCCGGCGTGAACGGGCCGTTCACGGTCGTCACGCGCAAGGACGGGAAGAAGTTCGTCTACGCCGAGGCACGCGGTGTCGGCTCTCTGCAAACCGACCCGGAACAAGGGGTTCTGGCTGGCGCGCTTTATGGGATTATCCGGTCACAGGCTCTCAGTCCGCGAGAGTCAACGGAGTTCATCGAAAGGTTGCTGGGATCGCTATGAATGGTGCCGAGTCCTCGACCGTCGCCTCCGGCCTCGCCTGGTTCAAGAGCAGCTACAGCGGAACCGAGGGCGGCGAATGCGTAGAGGTCGCAGCTGCTACGGCAGTTGTGCACGTCCGGGACTCCAAGAACGTCACCGGCCCCGTCCTCACGGTGTCGCGTGAAGCGTGGACGGGGTTCGTCGAGCTGGCCTCGCCAGAGCGGGACATCTGACGCTCGTACGACCGCGGGAGCCCTGCCGGGTCGGTTCCGACGGCAGGGCTCCCGCGTCCGTACTCCCCTCTCGTTCATGCCAGATCAGCGGTAGCGGTTGACGGTCTGATCTCGGGCGGACTGGTAGATCTGGCCACTGCCCTCGGCGTGTGCTTCGAGGTGCACGGTTCCACTGATCACCTGGCCGCCCGAGTCGAAGCTCAGCTCGCTCAGCAGGGACGACAGTGCGCCCACGGCGTCCGGGTGTCCGGCCAGCAGAGCACCGAGCCGGAGCTGCCACTCGCTTTCGACGGCGGACTGGTCCCCGCCCCCGAGGAGGGACTCACGCGATCGCGACAGAAGGCCATCCACCTCTTCCGCCTCCTGCGGTCGGAACCGCCGCCAGAGGGAGACGATGCCTCGTCGAGTCTGTTCCCACGCGTCAGTCGCCATCAGCGCGACTACGGTCGTACCTGCAGTTCCCGCGAGTGCCAGTACGTTCGGGTCCACTTGCTCTCCTTGACGTGGTGGATGAAGTGCTGCAGGGACGGTGAGCACGGGCACCTGGCCGTCACACTGTGGGCGGCTGCCACCGCCCAGAGGTGAGTTCGCTCAGCAGTTGCCGACTGGCCACTGTGAAGGGATGGTCGGCTCCCAGGCCCCGTTCCCGGCTGGCCGCGACTGCCGTCATGTTCTCGATCGCCTCGTCCAGGTGACCCCGCGCGGCCTGGGTCCGGGACAGCAGTTGGCGGGCCGAGAGCGCGATCGGGTAGTCGGGCCCGTAGCGTCGCCGGTACGCCTCGGTGACCAGGTGGATCTCCTCGTCCGCCTCGTCGAAACGGCCCAACAGATACAGCGCCCAGGCATGGTTGTGGTGGGCGCCCAAGGTCACCGTGTGGTCGGGGCCGAGGAACCGTACGCACTGCGAGGGCAGATCGAGCAGTGCTCCGTCTTCCTCGGCGACGAGTTCGGATGCGGACAACAGGACCAGCAGGCTTGAGCGGGAGCGCAATGTCAGCGGGTGCTCGGGGCCCAGCGTCCTTCGTCTGCCGTCGGCCGTGGCTCGGAGGAGCTCGATGGCCTCGTCCCGTCGTCCGAGATTGCCGAGCACGAGCTGTAAGCCGTGGCAGCTGTCCAACGTGTCGGGGTCGTCGGCACCGAAGAGCCGCTCCTGAGGGCCGCGCACATGCGCGAGTAACTGTTCCGCCTCCGCGTACCTGCCGAGCCGGAAGAGCGCCCGTCCGGACCTGGAGCGAGCCGCCAGTACGAGGCGGTGATCCGCGCCCAGTCGGCGTTCGCCGAGGTCCGCTGCCGTCCGGGCGGTCTCCCAGGCGGACAGGTAGTCCCCCGTGCGGTGCAGGGCCGTGGAGAGTCGGGTCACCACGGCCAGCGCTTCCGCCGTGACCTGCGGGTCGGCAGCGCGTCGCAGCAGGGCGAGTCCGTGGGGTACCAGCAGCCGGAGCAGCGGATCGTACGGACCCGCGTCGGGCACGCCGGGCACGACGGCGTCGAGCAGCCGGACCGCTGTCGCGCCGAGGACCGGCACCTGGTCCGCCGGGGTCGCCGCGGCGACGCTGTCGAGCAGCACCCCGTGGCTCTGCACACACCGCACGCCGACATCCACCAACTCGGTCAACGACTGGTCGAGCAGCGCTCTCAGAGCGATTTCGCAGCGGGAACGCGGAAGAACACCGCAGATCTCAGGGCGGTTGAGCAGAAGCAGCGGCAAGGGCTCGGGGGCGAAGCGCGACAGGAGCCTGAGCAGAGCGGTTGCCTCGGGCAGACCGCGGGCCCCGAACGCATCGAGCGTCAACTGCCAGGTCAGGCCGACCAGATGACGAGGATCCTCCTGGGACAGGGCGTCGGCGCCGCGATCGATGAGCTCGACTCCTTCGCCCTCCTCAAGCCGACGCCCGTAGGTCTCCAATGTCCAGGGATCGAGCACTTGTTGGGAAAGGAATCCGCCTGCCAGCGTCAAAGCGAGCGGCAGGCGGCCGAGCCGTTCCGCGATCTCCGCGGCCTCCTCCTGTGTGCCACTGTGCGGGGCGAGGTCCTGCAGCACCCGCGCGGCGTCGTCACGCGGCAGTACGCCGATGTGCTGCAACTCTGCTCCCGGCCACCAGTGGGAAGCCGACCGGCGCGTGGTCACCACGACCACGCCCTGCGGGCTGGTGCGCAACCAGTTGCCGTCCCGGAGGATCTCGGGCTGGTCGGCGTTGTCGAGCACGAGCAGCCACGGCTCGGCAGAGCGGTCAAGGTACTGCCAGACGAGATCGGCCGCGGGGCGAAGTCCGTTGCGAGCGGCGAGCAGTTCGCCGTCGTCCGCGCCACGGTCGGCAGCGACGGCGAGCATGCCGGCGCGCAGGCTGGCCCGGTCGGAGGCGCTGACCCACAGCCCCACCCTGCCGCCATCGCCGGTGGCGAGCTGGAAAAACGTATAGGCGACGGCGGTCTTGCCGCAGCCACCCATGCCGTACAGCACGTACACCTCGCCGCTGCGCCCCGCCCTCAGCCGCTCCAGTACCTCGGCGCGGTCACGCAGTACACCCGGAGGGCGGCCGACGGCCGGACGGCGCACCGAGTCGGGGCCGACGGGCGGTGCTGCTTCGTCACCGTGGTAGTGGTACTCGCTGATGTGCTGGTCACCCGACGACTGGTAGACACGGCCACGATCCTCGGCGCGGCCGTCCATGGAGCCCGTCATCGGCCCGCCAGGGCGTCTTGGCCGATGGGGTCATGAGTGAGTAAGGCTGCCGCTGGGACCAAAGTTCCCCCTGCCTACAACTTTCCGAATCTTCGGATTATATTGCAGATAGCCCGCATATGTTGCTCTTTGATATCGCACCGTTTCTGACCACAATCACATGGCTGGGCCGACCCGCTCAACGCTACAGTAATGACACTCTGGCCCGATCGAGGGGGCGATGGCCATGACGAGGCCGTGGGAAGCCGATCCGACCACGACATTCAAACGGCGGCTCGGGAAGTCACCACAGGAATTAGGGAACACGACCGACAACCCTGACTGCCCCGACATCTGGGAGCTCGAGAACGGGGACATCGTCGTCATCGGCCGTGACCTCACAGAATCCCTGAGCAGGAAGCTGCCACCCGGGGTCTCCGTCGGAGCGGACGAACGACTCGTGGTCATCCCGAGGAACATGCTGATCGCGGCGAAACCGGATATCCCGAATGTTTGACTCCTTCCCGCACGGGGTCTCCGAACGCATGGATCGCCCCGCATACCACGCGGACTTCCGCAGAGTCCACGAGAGCGGAATTCACCACCTCCGCAAACTCGAACGAGGGCAGAATTTCAAAGAACGCGGATTCGCCAGCTGGGAAGCCTTCGCTGCCGGAGAATGGGACCGCGCACTGCCCCTCATCGAGGAGAAACGCGAAGTCTACACACGGCAGTTCCACGAAGCAGCACGCCTCGGCATTCTGGAGCGTCGCCTTCGCGTGGTGGAATTCCCGGTAACCCCTTACATTCAGTGGGAGCTCTTCGTCCTGCGTCTGCGTGTGGAACTGGGCGACAACATCAAGGTGCTCGACGCCCGCAAGATCTCGGACATCGAGAAGGACCGCCCTGTTCCCGAGGTGGTGATCCTCGGCGATGTCGCCATGTACGAGGTCCTCTACGACGAGGATGGAAACGCGATGGGCGCCAACCGCTTCACCGACCGAGCCCTGATCCAGGAGACCACGACCGGTTTCGAGGAACTCTACGAACGCGGGGACGACTTCCACGACTTCTTCGACAGGGAGATCGCCCCACTCACGCCGCCCAGAATGGGTGGATGAGGCCCCGGGGAGGAGACCGGTCCGCAGGAAGGCGGCCTGCGCACCGCACAGACGACGCGGTGCGTGGGCGGCCTCGGCCTACGATCACCCGTGGTGCGAGCGGGCTCCCGGGCTGTTGCCCATAAAGCGCCGGCCCATGGCGATCTCGTCGCCCACGATCGACCAGACGGTGTCGTCGTCCTGGAAGGGGAGCGGGTCGATGCTGCTCGTCTCCTCGCGGATGTGATCGAGCTCGCCGTCCAGGCGCTCGAAGTCGGCCTCCTCGTCGTCCTCGTCGCCACTGAAGGTGAACTCTTCGAGCAGGCGCTGGAACCGGAGGGTGACCTGGACGAGGGAGGAGACGTCCGTGTGGAGTTCCTGCGCGGTCTCCTCGTCGGGGTCGAAGGCGTACACCCTGCCAGAGACGAGGTCGAGGGCGAGGTGCGCGTTGAGCAGCCAGCCGATGACGGGCCAGTCGCCCGCGGCGTCCTCGAAGTCCTCGACGTAGACGACGTCCTGGACGAGGGGCAGCAGGCCGTCGGCCTCGTCGGGCTGACGCAGCAGAAGCGTCCCGGTGGGGACACCGAGGGTCTGCAGGAGGCGGGCGCCTTCGGTGTCCGCGGCGACGGGCGGGAAGGCGGTGGCGGGCACGGTCGCGATCCGGTCCTCGCCGAAGATGTTGACGAGCTCGCTGCGTGTGACGTCGAAAAGCACTTTCGAAACTCCGACTCGGCGGTGGCACATGCGCCGTGGGATTCTCAGTGGACGGAAGCGGTCACGACAACAGCGTTGCGGATCGAGGGCCCCTGGCGCGCATTGGCCATGACGAGATCCTGGCATGGCAAACGGAAGCAAGGCAGCCTGAAGCGGGTGCGGTGGAGGATGCCGCGCGAGGAGGGGTTCCACGTCACCCGACACACGCAGGGGTCTCACCGCGCTCGGCGAGTGGGTCGCGCCGGACGCCGGGCCGGCTGTTCTCCCCGCCGATTCTGGATCTCCCCAGATTCTCCCCAGCAGCGATGTGGATCAAGAGATTTGACCGGGGCGCGCAGGTCAACGATGTGAGCGGCAGACGAGTCGGGCTGTACGCCGGGTTCTGTTCCGGGTGGCTCTCGCGAACCGCCCGGCGACGGCCATCCATCTAGGGCCGGCGTTGCCGCCGGCCTCGTGCGGTCTACCCGCGGGCTCGGGCGGGCAGCCCTCGATCGTCCGCGCAGAAGCACCGGAGTGCTTCCTTTTGACCTTGCTCCAGGTGGGGTTTACCTAGCTGCCCAGGTCACCCTGGGCACTGGTGGTCTCTTACACCGCCGTTTCACCCTTACCGAGGACCGAGGTCCCCGGCGGTCTGCTTTCTGTGGCACTGTCCCGCGGGTCACCCCGGGTGGCCGTTAGCCACCACCCTGCCCTGTGGAGCCCGGACGTTCCTCGGGGAGCACCCGTCAAGGGCTCCACGCGGCCGTCCGCCCGGCTCGTCTGCCGTGTGGACCATGGTACCGGGCGCCGGGTGAGGTCGGTTCCCTTCCCTACTGGGTCAGAGGAAATCCGTCGTCTCCAGCTCCAGCGCGAACGGTTCCGGCAGGGTGAGCGGCTTGCCGAAGGGGAGCGTGCAGAGCTGGCGGTAGTCGTCGTTCTCCGGGTCGCTGAACAGGGTGAGCGAGGCGTCGTCCCTGTCCACCAGCAGGTAGAGGGGGATGCCCGCCCGGGCGTAGCAGCGGCGTTTCGTCTCGCGGTCGGCCTTCGGCCTGGTCGACGTCACCTCCAGGACCATCGCCACGCCGTCGGAGGGCATCCAGGAATCGGCACCCCGGTACAGCCGCAATTCGGTCGGAGCGAAGGTGCCGTCCGGGATCACGTGGTCCTTCGGGCAGGCGCCACCGCTGCGGAGTTTCAGTCCCTTGTTGCCGGAGAACTGCATGGCGATCCGGGACTTTCTGATCACCTGGCTCACGATCAGGCCGATGTAGTCCTCATGGTCCCCGTCCGGCGGCGGTGTCACGACGATCTCCCCTTCGATCAGCTCGGCGCGGAAACCCTCCGGGGTGTCCAGGGCGAGGAATCCCTCCAGGAGGACCTCTGCCGGCGTGAGCGGCTCATGGGCGATGGCAGTCATGTCCCGCCCCTCCTTCTCTCGTCGCTCGCCAGACTCGGGCATCGCGAGATCACCTGTCCATGAAGTCGGGGACCGTTACCTCGATCGTGGCACAGGGGCCCGGAGAGTGACGGGACCTACGCCGCTACGCTGTCCCGGAGCCCGAACAGCAGCGACACCTCCGAGGAGCCCCCTTGCTCGTCCTCCTGCCTCCCTCCGAAGGCAAGGCTCCCTCCGGGCAGGGCGCGCCGTTGCGGCTGGACCGGCTGTCGCTGCCGGGGCTCCATGATGCTCGGCAAGCCGTGCTCAGCGAGCTCGTCGAGCTGTGTTCCGGTGATGAGGACAAGGCCCGTGAGGTGCTCGGGCTCAGTGACGGGCTTCGTGGTGAGGTCGGGAAGAATGCACGGCTGCTCACCGCCGGGGCCCGGCCTGCCGGGGAGATCTACAGCGGCGTGCTCTACGACGCCCTCGGGCTCCCCTCCCTCGATGCCGCCGCAGAGCAACGAGCCGCCCGGTCAGTTCTTGTGTTCTCCGGGCTCTGGGGTGCCGTCCGGCTCACCGATCTCATTCCTTCCTATCGGTGTTCGATGGGCGTCAAGCTGCCTGGGGTCGGGGGGCTCGGGGCGCACTGGCGCAGGGCGATGGCCTCCGTGCTTCCCGAGGCGGCCGGTGCGAGCGAGGTGGTGCTCGATCTGCGGTCTGCCGCCTATGCCGCCGCCTGGAAGCCTTCCGGGGACGTCGCATCGCGGACCGTTGCCGTGCGCGTGCTGCACACGCCCACCCGGAAGGTCGTCAGCCACTTCAACAAGGCCACCAAAGGGCGCATCGTGCGCAGTCTGCTCACGGCCGGTGTCTCCCCGAGTGGGCCCGCCGAACTCGTCTCCGCCCTGCGTGATCTGGGGTACACGGTGGAAACGGCCGCCTCGATGGGGCAGAAAAGCGGCTGGGCCCTCGACGTTCTCGTCGACGACGTCCACTAAGGCCAGCCGGCCCCCCGCTCACCGCAGGTGCGACGTGTCGTTCACCAGCCTCACGCTCGCGTTCCCGTCCCCGTAGTACGCCACCACCGACATCGATGCCGCCGACAGCTCCATGCGGAACATCGACTCCGGCGGGGCTCCCAGAGCCAGGCGTACGAACGTCTTGATCGGGGTGACGTGCGTAACCAGCAGTACCGTGCGGCCCGTGTACGCCGCCACCAGCCGGTCGCGTGTCTCCGCTATCCGTTCCGCCGTCGCCGTGAAGCTCTCGCCCCCGCCGGTCGGTTCGGCCTCCGGGTCTGCGAGCCACGTGTTCAGGTCGTCGGGGTAGCGGTCGCGGACCTCGGCGAAGGTCAGGCCCTCCCAGGCGCCGAAGTGCGTTTCCCTCAGGCCGTCGTCCACCGCCACGTCCAGGCCCAGGCGGGCGGCTACGATGCCTGCCGTCTCCCGGGTTCTGGCCAGTGGGGACGCCACTATCGCCTGGATCGTGCCCCTGCCGGCCAGCGATGCCGCCGCTCGTTCCGCCTGGTCTCGGCCCACCTCGGAGAGCGACGGGTCCGTGCCTCCGCTGCCCGAGAAGCGTTTCTGGGGAGTCAGTGGGGTCTCGCCGTGGCGGAGGAGGACGAAGGTCGCGGGTGCGCCCAGGTCGGGTGCCGATGACCAGCCGGGGGCTGTTGTTGTCCGTGACGGCTCGGCCAGTTGCCTTGCCGCTCGTACGTCGGCCACCTCAGCCGCCGTAGCCGATCCGCCTCCACTCGCCGTCGGCTTCCACTGCTCGCCCCGGCCGCCCGCGTCCATCGCCTCGTTCGCCAAGCGGTCCGCGTGCTTGTTGCGCTCCCTCGGGATCCACTCGTACGTCACCCGGTCCGGCGGGAAGATCCTCGCCGCCTCCGTCGCCAGCGGGCGCATCGCCGGGTGCTTGATCTGCCAGCGGCCCGACATCTGCTCGACGACCAGCTTGGAGTCCATGCGGACGTGGACGGTGGCGGTGTCGTCCAGCGCGAAAGCCGTTCGCAGGCCTGCCAGCAGACCCCTGTACTCCGCCACGTTGTTCGTCGCCACGCCGATGTACTCCGCCGCCTCCGCCAGGGTCTCCCCCGTCGTCGCGTCGATCACCACACTGCCGTAGCCGGCGGGGCCCGGGTTGCCCCTCGAACCGCCGTCCGCCTCGACGATCAACTCCCGCGCCACCGGCAAACGCCTTTCTACGACCTTTACGACCTCTGCGATCTCTACAGTCCGGACTCCGCCGTACGCACCAGGATGCGGCGGCAGTTCTCGCAGCGGACCACCGTGTCGGGGGCCGCCGAGCGGACCTCGTTCAGTTCGGTGATGGCCAGTTCCTGGCGGCAGCCCTGGCAGGTGCGCTGGTACAGCTTGGCCGCGCCGATGCCGCCCTGCTGCTCGCGCAGCTTGTCGTAGAGCTTCAGCAGGTCGGCCGGGACCGAGCCCGCGACGACCTCGCGCTCCTTGGTGACCGAGGCGACCTCGCCGTCGATCTCCTCGAACGCGGCGGCCCGGCGCCCCGTCGCGTCGTCGATCTTCGACTGCACCGAGCCGACCCGCTCGGTCAGTTCGGCGACCCGCTCCTGCGCGGACTCGCGGCGCTCCATGACCTCCAGGACGATGTCCTCCAGGTCGCCCTGCCGCTTGGCGAGGGACACGATCTCCCGCTGGAGGTTCTCCAGGTCCTTCGGCGAGGTGATCGCGCCGGAGTCCAGGCGCTGCTGGTCGCGGACGGCGCGCTGGCGGACCTGGTCGACGTCCTGCTCGGCCTTGGTCTGCTCGCGGGCGCAGTCGCCCTCCTCGGTCTGCGCGGCCACCAGCAGGTCGCGCTGCTGGGCGGCGTCCTTGGTGAGCGACTCGATCTCGGCGTGCTCGGGCAGCGAGCGCCGCTTGTACGCCAGTTGCTGGAGGCGTACGTCCAGGGCCTGGACGTCGAGAAGTCGGATCTGGTCGGCGGGCGCGGCGTTCAGTTGGGGGCTCCCAGTGCGCTAGAGGTCGGGATGGAGGACGCCACCTGGGCGGTCCAGGGGTCGGTGACCGTCTTCGAGACGTGGACGCGCAGGCCCCATCCATGGCGGTCGGAGATCTCGTCGAGCTGGCTCGCGGCCTGCTCGCACCACGGCCACTCGGTGGCCCAGTGCGCCGCGTCGAGCAGCGCGATCGGGCTGTGTTCCACGGCTTCGGAGGTGGGGTGGTGGCGCAGGTCCGCGGTGAGATACGCGTCCACCCCGGCCGCCCGCACCGCGTCGAAGAGGCTGTCGCCGGAGCCGCCGCTCACCGCGACCGTGCGGACCCGCGCCGACGGGTCGCCCGCCACCCGGATGCCCTGCGCGGTGGCCGGCAGGCGTTCCGCGGCGCGGGCGGCGAACTCGGCCACCGTCAGGGGGTGGTCCAGCTCGCAGATCCGGCCGAGGCCCCGGCGGCCCGCCGGGTCGGTGGGGTCGGGTACGAGAGGTCGTACGACACGGAGGTCCAGGGCGGCGGCGAGCGCGTCGGAAACTCCCGGGTCGGCCGTGTCCGCGTTGGTGTGGGCCACGTGCAGCGCCACGTCGTTCTTGATCAGGGTGTGCACCACGCGGCCCTTGAAGGTGGAGGCCGCCACCGTGGTCGTACCGCGGAGGTAGAGCGGGTGGTGCGTGACCAGCAGGTCCGCGTCCAGCGCCACCGCCTCGTCGACGATGTCCTGTACGGGGTCCACGGCGAACAGGACCCGCGCGACCTCCTGGTCCGGGTCTCCGGTGACCGTGCCGACCGCGTCCCAGGACTCGGCCCGTTCGGCGGGCCACAGAGTTTCCAGCGCGGCGATGACTTCAGACAGACGGGGCACGGGGCAAGGCTACCTGGCCCGGCCGGGGTACCTGCCAGTTCCGTTCCGCCCTCGTCTCCGCTTCCCTTCCCCCCTTCCCTTCCGCTTCCCTTCCGCTTCCCTTCCGCCCGGCGTGCGCCCCGTCAACGTGCCCGTCAACACCTCGCCCGCCAGCACATACGTTCCGCCACCCTCAGAAGAAACGCTTCTGCGCCACCCTTATGTGTGAAGCCCCTGCTCACCGCTCCCACGGCCGTGCGTACGAAAACTAGCTTCGTCACCGGAGACGACCAGAGGTGACCCGAGGTGACCGGAGGTGATCACGCCATGACGGCGTCTGCGATCGAGGTCGTGGCGGACGGCGGCACGGACGTATGGGAGGGGCCCGAGGGCGGACCCGAGGGCCTGCCCCGTGACGGTGGAGGACCCGACGGTGTTTCCCTCGTCGCCCCCATGCCCCGGCCGGCGTGCACGATCACTGCTGACGGCGCCTACGCGGCCCGTCTGGCGCGGGCCCGGGGGCCGATCGGCGACCGGCCGGGGGGCCACCCGGCGGACGCGAGCAACGGCCCCGGCCCTAATGCCCATCCCGGCCCCGGCCCGGCCGACGACGCCTGGTACCCCGAGCGCTGGACCCTCGACGGCCCCGAGCCCTACGCCGTCCCCCTCCCCGGCGCCCGCCCCGAGGCACCCGGCACCGATGTGCAGCCGATGGGCGACGGCCGGGTGCTGATCCGCCGTACCATCGCGGCCCGGCGGCACACCTTCGCGCTGCTCTACCCCACCGGGCCCGGCACCGGCGAGCTGCCGCTCGGCACCGTCGAGTGCCCCGACGAGGACAGCAGGCTGCGGCTGCTGCCGCCCGCGCCGTGCGGTGAGCGGGCGTACGCCCTCGTCGTCGGCCGGTACACCAGCGAACTGTGGCTGGTGGCGGGTGGCGGACACGGGCCCGAGCTGCTCGCCGAGATCCCCGGCCGCTGCTCCGGCGGGGTCTGGCTCGACCGCGCCGGACGGATGCTGGCCCTCGACCGGGAGGTCGCCGGGCTCACCAAGGCGGTCGTGGTGGACCTGGAGCGCGGCGGCGAGGTCTCCCCGCTGCTCCAGATCGCCGACCGCAGCGCCGACCGGGTGCTGCTCGCCGACCCGGACAGCGGACTGCTGCTGGTCCGCTCCGACGCGCCTTCGCCCGGGCAGGACCGGCTGGGCTGGGGGGTGCTCGGCAGCACGCTGCCGGTGCGCTTCCCGGAGTGTCTGCGGCTGCCGGACTGCGTGGTCACGCCGTTCGCCGTCCAGCCGGGGCAGATGCTCCAGCCGGAGGGCTGCGCGGTGGCGCTGCGCATCGACGGCGCGCTCGGCAGCTGGGTCGGTGTGTGGCGGCCGGCGGAACGGTACGTCCACCATCTCGCCCCGCCCGACGGCTGGCTCACCGGCACCGGGCTGTGGACGCCGGAGGGGGTGCTCCGGCTGCCGTACGCCACCCCGGAGGTGCCGTGCGGGGTGGCGCGGCTGACCGTGCCGGTACGGCCGCCGGGGGCGCCGAAGCCGGTGATGGCGGTGAAGTCGGTGAACTCGGCGGGTCCGGCGGGCGCCGTGGGCACATCGGCCCAGGTCAACCGGCCCGATGGGGCCGTGGGACCCGGGTCTGTACAGCCCGCCGCACCCCGTCCCGTGCCCCTTCAGCAGGCCCCGCTCACGGCTCGTGCTGCAACCAGGTAACGAAGTCGTGCCGGTTGGCGTGTGGGGCCCGGTCGGCCCCTGGTGCGCCGGTTAAACTCGCCCGGTTGCCAGAAAGATCATGTTTGACGGGGTGAATTCTTCCGATGAGCGACACCAGCACCACTCAGCCGCTGCATGCCGGCTCTCAGGAGGCCATGGATCACGGTCAGGGCAGGCACCGGGGGCCGATCTCGGCCCCTGATGCCGAGCAGGCCCCTCGGGGTCAGCAGACCCCTCGGGGTCGGCACCGCAAGCCCGCCGCGGAGACCGAGATGGCCGCCTGACGACCAGGTCAGCGGTCAGCGCAGTGCACAACCGGCCCCGTCCTTCCTACTCGACTCAATGCGACTTGATTCGGGAGGGCGGGGCCGCTCCTTTGCCGCGTGCCTGACGACTACGTCAGGACGTCCGGCGACTATGTCAGGACGTCCGCGACCCGCCCCTCCGCAGTCCCAGAACCTCCGCCGCCGCGAACGTCTCCCCCTGCGGGCGGTCCGCGTAGTGCGGGGTGAGCAGGGCGTCGAGTTCGTCGTAGCTGAAGGTGTCCTGCTTGCTGTCGAACTGCGCCCGCACCCGCGGCCGTTCGACGACGGCGACCATCCCGCCGTGCACGACGAGCAGTTGGCCGTTGATCCGCTCCGCGGCCGGTGAGGCGAGGTAGCCGACGAGCGGCGCCACATGTTCGGGGGCCAAGGGGTCCAAGCCCCCCTCGTTCTCCGCCGGTTGCCCGATCCCGGCGAAGACGTCCTCCGTCATCCGGGTGCGGGCGCGCGGGCAGATCACATTGGCGGTGACGCCGTACTTGGCGAGGGCGAGGGCGGTGGAGGTGGTCAGGCCGACGATTCCGCCTTTTGCCGCCGCGTAGTTGGGCTGTCCGGCGGATCCGGCGAGGAATGCCTCCGAGGAGGTGTTCACGATCCGCCCGTACACCCGTTCACCACCGGCCGACTTGGAGCGCTGCCGCCAGTGCGCGGCAGCGAAGCGGGTGGTGTTGAAGTGGCCCTTGAGATGGACCCGGATCACCGAGTCCCACTCGTCCTCCGACATGGAGAAGACCATACGGTCGCGCAGGATGCCCGCGTTGTTGACCAGGATGTCGAGCTTGCCGAACTCGCCGATGGCCGACTCCACCAGTTCCCTCGCCTGCTGAAAGTCGGCCACGTCCCCGGTGTGGGCGAGCGCGGTGCCGCCCGCCGCGCGGATCTCGGCGGCGGTCTCCTCCGCCGGTGCCGCGGAGGCCGCACCGGAGCCGTCCCGGCCGGACCGGCCGTAGTCGTTGACGACCACGGCCGCGCCCAGCCGGGCGAGTTCGAGCGCCTCGGCCCGGCCCAGGCCCCGGCCCGCGCCGGTGACGATCGCCGAGAGGCCCTCAAGTGGCCTGAGAGACGCTGGCATTGGCATCGACATGAAAATGAGTCTCCGTCAGATCTCGATGCAGGTACGGAGCGCCGTGCCCGTGCGCATCTGGTCCAGTGCCTCGTTGATCCCGGACAGCGGCACCCGGTGCGTGATCAGGCCCGCGAGGTCGATACGGCCCGCCCGCCACAGGGCGATCGTCCGCTCGTAGGAGCGCACCACGTCCCCGCCGCCGTACATCGAGGGCAGGATGCGCTTCTCGTCGAAGAACAGCTCGAACATGTTGAGCTGGAGGAAGTCGTCCATGGCGCCCGCGCCGACCACGACCATGGTGCCGCCGCGCCGGGTGTTGTCGTAGGCCGTCCGCGCGGTGGCCGAGCGGCCGACCACCTCGAAGACGTAGTCGAAGCCCTCTCCCGCGGTGATCCGCTGCTTGGCGTCCGGGAGTTCATCCGGCGAGACCGCCCTTGTAGCGCCGAAGCCGAGCGCGGCCTCACGCCGGGAGGCGACCGGGTCCACGGCGACGATCTCGGCGGCGCCCTTGAGCCGCGCCCCCTGGATCGCGGACATCCCGACGCCGCCGCATCCGATCACCGCGACCGACGAACCGGCGGCCACATCGGCGGTGTTGAGGGCGGCGCCGAGTCCCGTGGTGACGCCGCAGCCGATGAGCGCGGCGATGTCGAAGGGCACGTCGTCCGGGATCGGCACCGCGCAGCCGGCGTCCACGACGACCTCCTCGGCGAAGGTGCCGGTGCCCGCGAAGCCGAACACATCGGCATTGGCGCCGGGGCGCTTGAAGTTGGGGGTGCCCGCGTTCATGAATCCGGCGAGGCACAACTCGGTCTGGCCGCGCTTGCAGGCGGGACAGGCACCGCACGCGGGCAGCCAGCAGACGACGACCCGGTCGCCGGGCTTCAGACGCGTGACGCCCTCCCCGACCTCGACGACCTCCCCCGCGCCCTCGTGGCCGGGGACGAAGGGCGCCGGCTGCGGCAGTGCGCCGTTCATCGCGGACAGGTCCGAGTGGCACAGCCCGGTGGCCCGCACCCGGATCCGCACCCGGCCGGGGCCGAAACCGGCCGCCTCGATGTCGTCGAGGACCTCCAGCTTGTCCTGCCCTGTCTCCTGAAGTACGGCTGCGCGCATGGTGCGGCTCCCCTCGAAGGCTCGGCTGATCGATTTCGCAAGGTCAGGAATGCTGGACGACGGTGTCCGCCAGGACCGGCGCCTCGTCCCGCTCCATGGCGTCGACGGCCACCCGGATCTCCCCGTCCCCCCGCCACATCCGGATCCGCAGCGTCTCCCCCGGGTACACCACCCCGGCGAACCGCGTCGCGTATCCGCGCACCCGGCTCACATCACCGGCGAGCCGCGTGTCGACGACCGCCTTGAGCGTCATGCCGTAGGTGCACAGCCCGTGCAGGATGGGCCGGTCGAATCCGGCGAGCTTGGCGAACTCCGGGTCGGCGTGCAGGGGGTTGTAGTCGCCGGAGAGGCGGTAGAGGAGGGCCTGGTCCTCGCGGATCGGACGGTCCACGGTCCGGTCGGGGTCCCCTGCCGGGGGTTCACGGCGGATGGAGGGGCCGCGGTCGCCGCCCCAGCCGCCCTCGCCGCGTACGAAGATCTGCGCGTCGTTGGTCCACAACGGACCGTCGGCGTCGGCGACTTCGGTGCGCATGACGAGCACGGCCGCCTTGCCCTTGTCGTAGACGGCGGCGACCCTGCCGGTGGCGGTGGCTCTGCCCTCGACCGGGATCGGACGGTGCAGGGTGAGGGTCTGCCCGCCGTGCAGGACGCGGGCCAGGTCGACGTCGACGCCGGGCATGGCGAGGCCGCTGATCACGCCCGGTGAGCCGTTGCCCGCGACGGTGGCGAAGCTGGGCAGTACCTGCAGCCGGGACTCCAGGGTGTAGCGCAGCTCGTCGGGGTCGGTGGCAGGGACTCCGGCGCCGATGCCGAGGTGGTAGAGCTGGACGTCCCTGCGGTCCCAGGCGATCTCGCCGGTCCGTGGCTCGGCCGCGAGGGCCTTGGCTGCGTCGATGGGCATGGGGCTCCAGGGGTGGGAGGGGCTTCGCGGGCCCTAGGGCGTGTCTGGCGGGCCGCCGTGGCGCAAGACCCCGGCACGGCCGTCCGCACCGTCGGCCGTACCGAGGTCGTCACGGGCCGATCCGGAACACCCTGCGACGGCCGGGTGGGCCGACCTAGAACGCGTTCCAATCCGGCGCCCTCTGTATAGCCCAGCCCCTCACACTTGTGAAGGCTCCTGACAGTGTGTCAGCTTCACTCGCCGCCAGCGTGTGACATTTGTACTGCCCGGGTCCATGCATCCGCCTCTGCCGGGCGACCGGGCGAGTCCGTAGCGTCGTAGGAGGCAGGACACAGACGGCAGGACACGGACGAGGGAAGCAGGGAGACGGAACCATGTCGTGGTGGCAGAGGCTGCAGTGCCGATCCGGCAGACGGACCGAGAAGGCCGGAGACCGGACCGAGCAGGCCGGAGACCGGACCGGGAAAGCCGGTGACCGGACCGAGCACCCCGGCCCCCCGCCCACCGGCTTCACCCTGCTCCCCTGGCTGCTGATGGGCCTCGGCTCCCTCTCCAACATCCTCCAGGGCAAGACCGCCAACCCCTGGATCGGCGGCCTCGGCCTGCTGACGTTCAACTCCCTCTACATCTACGTCGCCTTCCGCGCCTTCGACCGCGAGCGCCGCGAGGCGACCTCCACCCGGGTCGCGCTGCTGCTGCTCGGCATGGTGACCACGGCACTGGCCGTCGCCTACGGCGGCAGCTGGCTGCTGTTCTTCCCGCTGCTCGGCCTCGCCACCGGGGCGACCCTGCGCGGGCCCTGGCTGGGGCGGGCCGGGCTGCTGCTGGCGGTGTTCGCGGGCCTGGTCGCGGGTCTGCACGACTGGTCGAACGCGATCAGCATCGCCTACGGCACCTTCCTGTCGAGCATGGTCACGGCAGCGATCCTGTCGCTGAGCGAGGCCGTGCGGGAGCTGCGTGCGGCTCGCGAGGAGCTGGCCCGGCAGGCGGTCGAGAAGGAACGGCTTCGGTTCTCCCGCGATCTGCACGATCTGCTCGGGCACACCATGTCGGTGATCGTGGTGAAGTCGGAGGCGGCCCGCCGTCTGGCCGGGCGCGATCTGGACGCGGCGCTGGCGCAGATCGGCGACATCGAGTCCGTGGGACGGCAGGCGCTCACCGAGATCCGCGAGGCGGTCACCGGGTATCGCCAGGGCAGCCTCGCTGCCGAGCTGACCCGGGCGTCGTCGGCGCTGTCGGCGGCGGGGGTGACACCGGTCGTACGGCAGTCGGGCACTCCGCTCGCCCCGCAGACCGCGGCCCTGCTGGGCTGGGTGGTCCGCGAGGCGGTGACCAATGTGCTGCGGCACAGCGGCGCCGCCCGCTGCGAGATCGCGGTGGAGTCCGGCACGGAACGGATCCGGCTGACGGTCACCGACGACGGCAGGGGCGGGCAGCCCGGTGCCGCCGGTTCCACCGGTGTCACGGCGGACGTCGGCGGCATCGGCGGCACAGGGCTCACGGGGCTGACGGAGCGCCTCGCGGCGGCGGGCGGCTCGCTGCGCGCGGGCCCGGCACCGCGAGGCGGCTTCACGGTCACCGCCGAGCTCCCGCTGGAGACGGGAGACCCGACGGCGGAGGCCGCGCCGTACCCCGGCGCTGTTACGGCGCCCAGGGTGCGGTGACCGCCCAGCTCACGTCGTCGGTCCACGACGTGGTGCTGTCCCAGGCGTTCGAGCCGCCGTTGCTCGCGATGTAGAGGTTGAGGTTGTAGTGCCGCAGGTATCTGGTCGGATAGTTGTACGAGGCGAACGACGTGCCCGTGCCGCTCTTTCCCGTCGTGGGACAGAACGTGGCGTCGGCCCGGAACTGGGCCGTGCCGGTCATCGGCTGCCGCAGCAGCTGGTAGTTGTAATGCCGCAGGAAGTCGCCGGGGTAGTTGCGCGACTCGAAGGACACGCAGGAGGCGTCGGCGAGGCCCCTGCGGACGATCCAGGTGGCGTCGTTCTTGTCGAGGCTGGAGCTACTGGAGGTCACCGAGGACAGCACGGCCGCGTTGTTCTGGTGCCGGATGTAGTCGGTGGTGCAGCAGGAGGTCGTGGCGCGCAGGGAGATCTCCGAGCCGGGGCTCAGCGTGCCGGTGCTGCCGGTCGCGCCGCCGTAGCCGACGGACACGATGTTGGACTGTACGGCGTCGTCGGCGGCGTCGGTCGGGATGCCCGAGGTCATGACGCCCTCGAAGAAGGAGCCGATGGAGCCGTTGCTGTTGTCGCCGCCGGTGCCGAGGACGATGGCGCCCTCCTGGTGCATCGGTGAGTAACCGCCGCCGTTCACGGTCGGCTCACTCCCGGAATACGTGGTGGTAAGTCCGCCGGTTTGCGCATTGCCGTATTTCAGCGCGAAATGGTTCTGCCCGTTGTTCTTCAGCAGAGCGGTGACGAACGGCAGCGGTCCGGTCCCGGTGTTCGAGGAGTTCGTGCTATAGCCGAGGTTCGACTGGAACAGGCCGTTCTCCAGGTCGGCCTGGACCCAGGGGCCCGAGCCGTAGCAGGGTGCGAACCAGCACTCGGTGCCGAAGTTGATGGCGTCCATGTGGCCGTTGCCGGTGTCCAGGTTGTTGGTCTCGGCGTTGCCGTAGTCGAAGCAGCAGGAGCCGTTGACATGGGTGCCGGAGGTCACCATGTACATCCCCTCGGCCCCGCCGTTGGTGGCGACACCGGAGGTGGAGTTGTCGCGGTAGCCCATGCCGGCGGAGATCTCCAGGCCGTAGACCTGGTGGCCGCCGACGGTCACCGGCAGCGCGTCCGCGGGCGCGCCGACGTCGGCCGCCCCGGCGCCGCCCGCTCCCTCGATGGTGAGGTCGTTGTGGCGCGAGGACTGATCATAGATCTTGGTGATGATGCAGGTCGTACCGGAGCAGAACGAGTCCTGCGCGGCGGCGTTGGCGTAGCCGCCGGTGGCCAGCAGACCGATGTTCGCCGTCGCGCTGTCGGAGGCGCGCTGCACCTGGTAGAGCGAGCCGCTGTACGACGAGTACAGCGCCCTGGCCAGGCTGTGCGCGGCGACGCAGGGGGTGCCGGCGGCGGCGTAGACGTCACAGGGCAGCGAGCTCGCGGCGGCGGCCGGAGGAGCGCCGACGCCGATCGAGAGGCCGAGGAGGAGCGCCACTGCGCTGAGCAGGGCGCCGAGCAGTCTGGCACGGCCCCGATCGGTACGACGCCGATCGGTACGACGCGCGAGTGCGGCGAGGGGGTTTAAGGACACAGCTACCTCTTCCGTTCCTGGTAGGCGGTGCGGGCGGGTGGGGGTGCGGGTGCGGATGGAGCACGAGCGTGAGCACGAGCGGGTCGTTCGACATAGCGACTGTTCGACATGCCGACCATTGTTCGACCGAAATACCGAACCTGACCGCAGTCGAAATATCGAACGTTCCTGAATTCGGTGGTGCACAGGAATTGCCAAGGTGTTCCGCTGAATGCGGGGAATGCAGAGGCGATTGTTTTCCTGGTGCCGGGGGCCGTCAAGACATGCGGAACGGAATGACGAGGAATCTTCCGCCGACCGCCCCGTTACCCTTGTCCCGTGAACGAGATGCCCAGCGATCACCGGCCGGCGAAGTGCATCAGGGTCCTGCTCGCGGAGGACCAGGGGATGATGCGGGGCGCGCTGGCGCTGCTGCTGGGCATGGAGCCCGACATCGAGGTCGTCGCGCAGGTCGCCGCGGGCGACGTGATCGTGGACGCGGCACTGAACCACCGCCCCGATGTCGCCCTGCTGGACATCGAACTGCCCGGCATGAGCGGCCTGGACGCGGCGGCACTGCTGCGCGAGCAGGTACCGAACTGCCGGGTGCTGATACTCACGACCTTCGGCAGACCCGGCTATCTGCGCCGGGCCATGGAGGCGGGCGCGGCGGGGTTCCTCGTCAAGGACGGGCCAGTGGAGGAACTGGCCGCCGCCGTACGGCGGGTGCTGACCGGCGAGACGGTGATCGACCCGGCGCTGGCCGCGGCGGCGCTGAGCGCGGGTCCGAATCCGCTGACGGCGCGCGAGTGCGACGTACTGAAGGCGTCCGCGGACGGCGCGACCGTCGCCGACATTGCGGCGAGGCTCCATCTGTCGGAGTCCACGGTCCGCAACTACCTCTCCTCGGCCATCGGCAAGACCGGCACCCGCAACCGGATGGAGGCGATGCGGGAGGCCCGCAGCCAGGGATGGCTGTGACAGCGCGAGTCGCTCCATCGGCGGGGTGTGCGGCAGCATGGGCGCCCGAAGCACTCGTACAGTCGTACGGCGCACCACTAGTACGACGCGTCGCTAGTACGACGCGCCGTCCGCGCGACGCGTACCACCGGAGGGAAGACCCGCGCCCATGCCCACGGCACCCACCCCCGCCGTCCTCGCCGCATTCGAGTCGGCCAAGGGCTTCATGCCCCCCGACGAGGGCCTGGCCCTCTACGCGGCGGCCGTCGAGGCGGGCGGGCTCGGCCTGCCGCTCCTCGAAGTCGGCACGTACTGCGGCCGTTCCACGATCCTGCTGGCCGACGCGGCCCGCCGGGCCGGAGTGACCGCGCTCACCGTCGACCACCACCGGGGCAGCGAGGAGCAGCAGCCCGGCTGGGACTTCCACGACCCGGAGACGGTGGACCCGGAGCTGGGGGTGATGGACACGCTGCCCGCCTTCCGCCGGGCACTGCACCGGGCGGGGCTCGAAGACCACGTGGTGGCACTGGTGGGCCGCTCCCCGCAGGTGGCCGCCTTCTGGAACACCCCTCTCGGTCTCGTCTTCGTCGACGGCGGCCACACCGACGAGCACGCGAACGCCGACTACGACGGCTGGGCCCCCCATCTGGCCGCAGGGGGCCTCCTCGTGATCCACGACGTCTTCCCTGAGAAGCTGGACGAGTTCACCGGCCAGGCCCCGTACCGCGTCTGGCTGCGGGCCCTGGAGTCCGGCATGTTCACCGAGGTCTCGGCGACCGGCTCACTGCGCGTGCTGCGGCGAACGGCGTCGTCGGCCCCGGGGCGCGGTTAGAGTCGCTGACGTGTCGTACTCAGGCCCCGAATTCGAACCGCCACAGCCGCGTCGCTCCCCGCTGCGCCGCCCGCTGACCGTCGCGCTGGCCGCGCTGGTGCCGGGCGCGCTGCTGGGATGGGTGCTGTACCAGGCGTCGGGGACGCCGGGCGGCGGCTCCGGCACGGAGTCGGTGCGTGCGACGGCGTCCGCTCCCGGGTCGACGGCGAAGGACCCCTCCTCGTCCTCCCCGTGGAGCGTGCCGCCCGGTTCAGCCACCCCCGGTGGCGGCAAGGGCAAGGGCCGTACCACCCCCGCCGGATCGCCTCCACCCGCCGCGGGCGCGGGCCCTCTCAAGGGCAAGGTCGTCGTCATCGACCCGGGTCACAACCCCGGCAACTTCGATCACACGTCTCAGATCGCCCGCCAGGTGGACATCGGGACCAACCGCAAGGAGTGCGACACCACCGGCACCTCCACCAACTCCGGTTACACGGAGGCCAAGTTCTCCCTGGACGTGGCCCACCGGCTGCGCACGCTGCTCCAGGAGCAGGGCGTCACGGTGAAGTTGACCCATGACGACGGTTCGCCCTCGTGGGGCCCGTGCGTCGACCAGCGCGCCCGCATCGGCAACGACGCCCACGCCGACGCCGCGATCTCCTTGCACGCCGACGGCTCGGCGGCCGGCAACCGCGGCTTCCATGTGATCCTGCCGGGTTCGGTGCACAAGGGCGCGGCCGACACCCGCCCGATCGTCGCCTCCTCCAAGGCGCTCGGGGAGCGCGTCGCGGGCGACTTCCTGCGCGTCACGGAAGAGCCGCCCTCCAACTACATCGGGAACGGCACCGGGATCGTCACACGTCAGGACCTGGGTGGTCTCAATCTGTCAACGGTTCCCAAGGTGTTCATCGAGTGCGGCAACATGCGCGATAGCAAGGACGCGGCACTGCTGACCAGCGGGGCCTGGCGGCAGAAAGCGGCGCAGGGCATCTCTGAAGGAATCGTGAGTTTCCTGAGCGGGAACTGACCTGCGGGAACCGGGCGCCCATCAGGGCCGACATACTGATCGAACGGGCGATACTGTCGTGCGTACGGCGAGGGGCCGCCCCACGCTTCCCACCGGGCCGCACGGCGACATACGGCGACTTGGTGGCAGCGATGCCGTCCCTGCCGACGACGAGACGACCTACGACCGACGACGAGACGATCTGCGAAGGACCTGAAGTGAATATCCGCTCCCTCACTCGAGGCGACGGCGTGGTGATCGGAGCAGCGGTATTGCTGTTCATCGCGTCGTTCCTCAACTTCTACTCGTCCGCCAACTTCCCCGTGGACCAAAACGCCTGGGACAGCCTCGGCACCGGCTTCGGCATCTACATGGGCGGCGTCATCGGCGCCGCCCTGATCGTCGTCAACCGCTGCCTTCCGCAGGCCCGCAAGGTCGCCGGACTGGACCTCGGGACGGTCGGCGTCGCGTTCACGGTCCTGGTCGCGTGGATCATGTTCTGGACTCTGGTGGACGTCCCGAGCACCCTCGACGCCGCCGCCGGCCTGATCCTCGGCTTCATCGGCGCGCTCGTCCTCGCGGCCGCCGCGGTCGCCACCGAACTGGTCCCGGCCCTCAAGGCGCCGCTGATGAGCGCCACCCCGCGCCCGCCCGCCCCGCCGGTCTACGGCATGCAGCAGCCCCAGAGCGGCTACGGCTACCCGGGCGCGCCGCAGCCGTCGTTCGGCGGCCCCGCGCAGCAGAGCCCGTCGCCGTTCGGCGCCCCGCAGCCCGCGCAGCCGCAGCAGCCGTCGCAGCCGTCGGTCGGCGGGGACTTCTCGCCGTTCTGGTTCGCCGTGCCGGTGCCGCGGCCGCTGTTCCCCGAGGACGGCTCGCAGACGCCGATCGCCGAACTGGCGCCGGGCACCTGGTACCTGGCGGTCGAGCAGCGCGGTCCCGCTCTGGTCGCCCAGACCCAGGACGGCCGCCGCGGCGTACTCCAGGACACCTCCGGCATCCAGCGCGGCTGACCCCCAGGACCCTCGGCACCGGCATCGCCGTACAGCCCCTCGCCCTTCCGGGCGGGGGGCTGTTGTCGTACAGTCACGGAACCGAACTGAACTGACACAGCATCAGATATTCATCAGATATCTGCGGGGCGGGAGACCGGGAGGCGCGCCATGCGGCTGGGGCTCGCACTGGGTTACTGGGGACGCGGACCGGCCGCGGACCACGTTCCGCTGGCGCGGGAGGCGGAGCGGCTGGGCTACGACTCGGTGTGGACCGCGGAGTCCTGGGGCTCGGACGCGTTCACCCCGCTGACCTGGATCGCCGCGCAGACGTCACGGATCAGGCTGGGTACGGCGGTGGCGCAGATGGCGGCGCGCTCACCGACCACGACCGCGATGCACGCGCTCACCCTGGACCATCTCTCCGGCGGGCGGATGCTGCTGGGGCTCGGCCTGTCCGGCCCGCAGGTCGTCGAGGGCTGGTACGGGCGGCCGTTCCCCCGCTCGCCGCTCACCGCGACCCGGGAGTACGTCGAGGTCGTACGGCAGGTCCTGCGCCGCGAGGCACCCGTGGAACTGGCCGGACACTTCCACCCGCTGCCCTACGACGGCCCGGACGCCACCGGACTCGGCAAGCCGCTCAAGCCCATCACGCATCCTCTGCGCCCCGACCTGCCCGTACTGCTCGGCGCGGAGGGGCCGAAGAACGTCGCCCAGACGGCTCGGATCGCCGACGGCTGGCTGCCGCTGTACTGGGCGCCCGGCCGCCCCGAGGTCTACGGCGCGGCGGTTGCCGATCTGCCGCCGGGGTTCATGGTCGCCCCGATGGCCCGGGTGAAGGTCTGCGACGACATCGCCGAGGGGCTGCTCCCGGTGAAGGCGATGCTCGGTTTCTACATCGGCGGCATGGGTCACGCGGCCCGCAACTTCCACGCCGACCTCATGGGTCGCATGGGGTACGAGGAGGAGGCCCGGCGGATCCAGCGGCTGTTCCTCGAAGGGCACCGCGAGGAGGCGGTGCTGGCGGTGCCGGACGCGTTCGCCGACAAGATCTCGCTGGTCGGGCCGCGCGAACGCATCGCCGAGCGGCTGGAGTTGTGGCGCAAGGGCCCGGTGACCGATCTGCTGGCGCTGGCGCCGGATCCCGTTTCGCTGCGGGTGCTGGCGGAGCTCAACTCGTAGGCGCGCGGCTCAATTCGTAGGCGCTGGGCTCAACCTGTAGGCGCCCGACTCAGCTCGTAGGCGCCCGACTCAGCTCGTAGGCGCGCTGGGCTCAACCCGTAGGCGCCCGGCTCAACTTGTAGGCGCTCGCCCGCGGGGTCCGTTCAGTCGCAGCAGTCCGGGTCGAGGCCGCGCGGCAGCAGGTCGCCGCCGAACACCGCGCAGGTGGCGTCGTGTCCGCCGAGCGCGGCCACGGCGAGCAGCAGGGAGCCCGCCGTCCAGGTGGTGAGTTCCTGCGGCCAGACGGCGTCGTCCTCGAAGACATAGCCCGTCCAGTACAGGCCGCTGGCCTCGTCGCGCAGATGCCGGATCGACTGGAGTATCTCCAGCGCGCGGTCGGACTCCCCCATGGCCCAGAGGGTGAGGGCGAGTTCGGCCGACTCGCCGCCGGTGACCCAGGGGTTGGGCACCACGCAGCGCACCCCGAGCCCGGGGACCACAAAGCGCTCCCAGCCGTCCTCGACACGGGACTTGGCCTCGGCGCCGGTCAACGCGCCGCCCAGCACCGGGTAGTACCAGTCCATGGAGTAGCGGCCCTTGTCGAGGAACCGCTCCGGGTGCCGCCGTATCGCGTGGCGCAGCGTGCCGAGGGCCAACTCCCAGTCGGGCTGCGGCTCTTCGCGCTGCTCGGCGACGGCGAGGGCGCAGCGCAGCGCGTGGTGGACGGAGGAACAGCCGGTCAGCAGGGCGTCGGTGGCGGCGGTGCCGTCGTCCTCGCGCCTCCAGCCGATCTGCCCGCCGGGCTGCTGGAGCCGCAGCACGTACTCGACGGCGGCGTGGACCATGGGCCACATACGGTCGAGGAAGGTGTCGTCGCCGGTGGAGAGGTAGTGGTGCCAGACGCCCACGGTGACATAGGCGACGAAGTTGGTCTCGCGTCCGTGGTCGGTGATGTCGTGGGGGTCGCCGTCGGCGTAGGCGGCGTACCAGGAGCCGTCGTCGAGTTGGTGGCGGGCCAGCCAGTCGTAGGCCCGGGCGGCGGCCTGGTGCTCACCGGCGGCGTCGAGGGCCATGGCGGCCTCGGTGTGGTCCCAGGTGTCGAGGTGGTGTCCGCGGAACCACGGGATCGCGCCGTCCTCCCGCTGCACGGCAAGGATGCCGCGGACGGTCGCGGCGGCCTGCTCGGCGGTGAGGACCCCGGGCAGGACGAGGTGTTCTGTCCGGGGGGTGGTCACGTGGCGGCCGCCTCGGCTGCGCCGGAAGCCGCCGCGCGGGGCAGGTGGGGCTTGGTCGCGTATGCCACGAAGCTCTTGCCGATCAGCGGGTTGAGCGCCTGTTCGGCGACCCGGGTGACCAGGGGTTTCTTCATGATGTCCCAGACCAGCAGCTGGTGGTACGCCTTCACGGGCAGCACCTGGTCGTTGTCGACGCCGAACGCGCACTTCAGCCACCAGTACGGCGAGTGCAGCGCGTGGGCGTGATGGGTGCCGTAGGGCTTGAGCCCGGCTTCCCTCATCCTGGTGAGCAGTTCGTCGGCTCTGTAGATGCGGATGTGCCCGCCCTCGACCTCGTGGTAGGCGTCGGACAGGGCCCAGCACACCTTCTCCGGGCCGTAGCGGGGCACGGTGACTGCGATACGGCCGCCCGGCTTGAGCACGCGGACCATCTCGGCGAGGACGCCCTTGTCGTCGGGGATGTGCTCCATCACCTCGGAGATGATGACGACGTCGAAGGACTCGTCGGGGAAGGGCAGCGCGAGGGCGTCGCCCTCCATGGCGGTCGCGGTGGCGCCCTCGGGTGCCTCGCCCGCCTCCTTCATCGCCGCGAACCACCGGGCGACCTCGCGGATCTCCTCGCCGTTCCGGTCGAGCGCGACCACCTGGGCACCGCGCCGGTAGCACTCGAAGGCGTGCCGCCCGGCACCGCAGCCGAGGTCCAGCACCCGGTCGCCCGGGGCGAGCGGGAACCGGGAGAAGTCGACGGTCAGCACGTGGCCCTGCTTTCGGGATGGACGGCGGGGTCGGTGTGGGAGGTGCCGGACGACATGGCGGTCGGGGCGGGGACCCTGGCTTCCTGCTGCTGCTCGTGTGCTCGCCGGTCCCGCCGGTCCCGTCGGTCCCGTCGGTCGCCCTGGTCTCGTCGGGCTCTGTGCTCGATGGCCTCGCGGTACCGGCCCACCGTCCCCTCCGCGGCCCGTGCCCAGGTGAAGTGCCGCAGCACCCGCTCACGCCCCGCGTGCCCGAGCCGTAGCCGCAGCTCGGCGTCCCCCAGCAGCCGGCTGAGCCCGGCGGCCAGGGCGCCCGCGTCACCGGGCGGTACGGCGAGGCAGGTCTCGCCGTCGGTCCCGGCGACCTCGGGAATGGCGCCGCCGGTGGTGGCGAGGAGCGGGGTGCCGGTGGCCATGGCCTCGGCGGCGGGGAGGGAGAAGCCTTCGTAGAGCGAGGGGACGCAGGCGATCTCGGCGGACCGGACGAGGTCGACCAGTTCGGCGTCGGAGATGCCCTTGACGAACTCGACGGCGCCGGAGAGGCCGTAGCGCTCGATGGCCTGGGCGACCGGCCCGTCCTCGGCGCGTTTGCCGACGACGACGAGATGGGCGCCGGGGTGCTCGGTGCGGACCTTGGCGAGGGCCTCGACGAGATGGACCAGCCCCTTGAGGGGGACGTCGGCGCTGGAGGTGGTGACGATGCGCCCGGGGATCTGCGGCACGGACGGATCGGGCGCGAAGAGGTCGGTGTCGGCCCCGATGTGGACGACATGGACGCGGTCCTCGCGGACATCGAGATGGTCGACGATCTCCTGCCGGGAGGACCCGGAGACAGTGAGGATCGACGGCAGCCGGCGGGCGACGCGCTTCTGCATCCGGGTGAAGGCGTACCAGCGCCGCACGGAGTACCGCCGCTGCCAGGTCTCGGCGGCGTCGAGCTCCAACTGGCGGTCGACGGTGATGGGATGGTGGATGGTGGTGACCAGCGGCACCCCGAGCTCGCCCAACAGGCCGTAACCCAGGGTCTGGTTGTCGTGGATGACGTCGAACTCACCGCGCCGGGCGCGCAGATGACGGCGGGCCCGGAGCGAGAAGGTCAGCGGCTCGGGGAAGCCGCCGGTCCACATGGTGCCGACTTCGAGGGCGTCGACCCAGTCGCGGTACTCGTCGCGGGCCGGGGTGCGAAAAGGGTCGGGCTGCCGGTAGAGGTCGAGGCTGGGCAGCTCGGTGAGGCTGAGGCCCGGGTAGCCCTCGTCGAGCACGGGGTAGGGCTGGGAGCCGATGACCTCGACGCGGTGGCCGAGGCGGGCCAGCTCGCGGGAGAGATGGCGGACGTAGACGCCCTGGCCGCCGCAGAACGGGTTCCCTTTATAGGTGAGAAGCCCGATGTCGAGCGGTCGCCCGCCGTCGGCGGCGGGGTCCGGTCGGGGACCCGCCTCCCTGGCCTCAGCGGTCACTCCGTGCCCCCTTCTGCCTGCATGGTCCCGCGAGACTATGACGGGACGCTAATCTAGAACAAGTTTCAGACTTGATCGCTCGGGAGGCTCTGAATCTACCGGCAGGTAGTCGAAGAGTGAGCGGTGGGCCGGGTGATTCGCGCCACGACGCGGACCCCTGCCATGCTGTGTGATCACTCGTCCTCACCGACTGTCACGGAACAGGACCGACCCATGTCTGCGCAAGCCAAGGTGGACGCCGGCAGTACCGCGCGAACGACGACGGCGCCGGGCACGCCCCCGCTGACCGAACGGCAGCAGGCACGCCGCCGGCGGATCCTGCGCGCCAGCGCCCAACTCGCCAGCCGGGGCGGCTTCGACGCGGTGCAGATGCGGGAGGTGGCGGAGTCCTCCCAGGTGGCCCTGGGGACCCTCTACCGCTACTTCCCCTCCAAGGTGCATCTGCTGGTCGCCACGATGCAGGACCAGTTGGAGCACATGCACGGCACGTTGCGCAAGAAGCCCCCGACCGGCGACACGCCCGCGGAGCGGGTCGCGGAGACCCTGATGCGGGCCTTCCGGGCCCTGCAACGCGAGCCCCACCTCGCCGACGCCATGGTCCGGGCCCTGACGTTCGCAGACCGCAGCGTCTCCCCCGAAGTCGACCAGGTCTCCCGCCAGACCACGGCGATCATCCTGGACGCGATGGGCCCCCCGGCCGCCCCCACCCCGGCCCAGCTCTCCGCGGTCCGCGTCATCGAGCACACCTGGCACTCGGCCCTGATCACCTGGCTCTCGGGCCGCGCGTCCATCGCCCAGGTGAAGATCGACATCGAGACGGTGTGCCGCCTGATCGACCTGACGGATCCGAAAGGGGCGGAGGGGGCGGAGAACGGCGCGTGACCCGGCTCTTCGTGGCACACGAAAAGACCTACGAGACGGGTTCCCTGCGCCGGTATTGTCCGGATCAGGTGCTGGGGGTCGCCGTTCGGCCCTGCTGCTGCCGTTCGGCCTCTCAGCCCGACCGTCGATGTCGGCCCCGGCGGATGCCTCGGCGTCTCGCCAGAGTCGGCTACTCCGGTTGGGCTCCCTCACTCGCCCCGTAGGCCGATATCAGTATATAGCGGCTACCGCAAGACGGAACCCTACCAAGGGGACATTTTTCACTCCTCCGGGTTCGGTCCTTCGGGTCCTCCGGGTTCCGTCTCTCAGGTCCTCCGGTGTCACTCCTCCGGCGGGAACACCGGATCCCCGCTGCCCAGCAGGGTGATCGTGATCGCCTCCACCGGGCAGGTCTCCGCCGCCTCCAGCACCGCTTCCGTCACGTCCATGTCCGCCGAGAGGGGGTGGGACTGGCGGGCGGTGTCCAGGCGGAAAGCCTGGGGGGCGTGGTTGACGCACTGGGCCGAGCCGATGCACAGGGAGCGGTCCACCTCGACGTGCCAGCGGTCGCCCATGGGCGGTCAGCCCTCCCAGCCGGCGGGGAGATGGATCATTTTGTACTCCAGGTACTCGCCGTAGCCCTCCGGACCGAACTCCCGCCCCAGCCCGGAGTTCTTGTAGCCGCCGAACGGGCCGAGCATGTCGAGGCTGAAGGTGTTGACCGAGTACGTGCCGGTACGTACCTGGCGCGCGACCTCGATGCCGTGCTCGACGTCGGCCGTCCATACGCTGCCGGACAGCCCGTACTCGGAGTCGTTGGCGATCTTCACCGCCTCGGACTCGTCGCCGTACGGCAGCAGGCAGATGACCGGGCCGAAGATCTCCTCGCGGGCGATCCGCATGCCGTTGTCGACGCCGCCGAACAGGGTCGGCTCGACGTACCAGCCCTTCTCCAGGCCGGGCGGACGGCCGCCGCCGGTGAGGATCTTGGCGCCCTCCTCCTGCCCGATGCGGATGTAGTCGAGGTTGCGCCGCTGCTGGCGCCGCGCGACCAGCGGGCCCACCTGGGTCGCCGGGTCGAGCGGGTCGCCCACCTTCAGCGCGCCCGCCGCCTGGGCGAACGCGTCGGCGAAGTCGTCGTAGCGCGAGCGCGGGACGAGGATGCGGGTCTGGGCGACACACGCCTGCCCGTTGTTCATCCAGGCCGCCGGGACGATGCCCGCCACCGCCTGCGCCACGTCCGCGTCCGGCAGGACCACCGCCGCCGACTTGCCGCCCAGCTCCAGCGTCACCCGCGTCAGATTCCGCGCCGCCACCTCCATCACGCGCCGCCCCGCCGCGACCGACCCGGTGAAGGACACCTTGTCGACGCCCGGGTGCCCGACCAGGTACTCGCTGACCTCCCGGTCCGCCGGGAGGATCGACAGCACGCCCTCCGGCAGCCCCGCCTCGCGGGTGATGTCGGCCAGGATGTACGCGTCCAGCGGTGACTCCGGCGACGGCTTGAGGATCACTGTGCAGCCGGTCAGCAGCGCGGGCGCGAGCTTCGCGGCGGCGACGAACTGCGGCACGTTCCACGGCACCACGGCCGCGACCACACCCACCGGCTCCCGCCGCACGAGCAGCTTGCCGAGGACGCCGTCGCGCCGCTCCTCGTAGGAGAAGTCCCGCGCGACCTTGATCGCCGAGTCCCACACCATCATCGCGCCCAGCGCCTGCGCGAGGACGCTCCACGAGTACGGCGACCCGTTCTCCGAGGAGATCACCCGCGCGATCTCCTCGTGCCGCATCGCGATCGCGTCCTTGATCCGGGTGACGACCTCGATGCGCTCGTCCAGGGTCGTCCTCGGCCAGGGTCCCTCGTCGAAGGCCCGCCGGGCCGCCGCGACCGCCCGGTCCACGTCCTCGCGCGAGGCGTGCGGGACGCGGCCGATGACCTCCTCGGTGTGCGGGGAGATCACCTCGATCACGTCCGTGCCGAGGGGATCGGTCAACTCCCCGCCGATGAACAGCTGTCCGTGTTCCACGAGCTCGGTCATGGCCTGCTGCCTCCCGGGAAGCCCTGTCCGACGCAACTCGTCTGACGCTCCGTCAGACAATGACGACAATGAACTGATACCAGCTCCGCCCGAGGGAGTCCACGGATGCGGCGCGAGCCGTTGGCCGTCCCGGTCTCCTATGAGAACCTGTATGAGAACCTGTTCTAGTTCAGTGTGGCGGGCGGGCGGCGATGGGGGAACCATGACGCAGGTGCACGACCACCGCGGCGGGGTCCGATCCGTCGAGGTGCCCATCCCGGACAACCCCCTCGGCCACACCCTCGTGCACGTCGTCGACACCGACCGCGGGCCGTTGCTGATCGACACCGGGTGGGACGATCCCGCCTCCTGGGACACCCTCGTCGCCGGGCTGGTGGCCTGCGGGACGTCCGTCGGTGAGGTGTACGGCGTCGTCGTCACCCACCATCACCCCGACCACCACGGTCTCGCCGGCCGGGTGCGGGACGCCTCCGGTGCCTGGATCGCGCTGCACGCCGCGGACACCGCGATCGTGCGGCGGGCCCGGGACACCCGGCCGGACCGCTGGTTCTCCTACATGGCGGACAAGCTGACCGCCGCCGGAGCGCCCGAGGAGCACATCGCCCCGCTGCGCGCACCCCGGCGCCGTACCCCGGCCGGGCTCTCGCCCGCGCTGCCCGACCGCGAGATCGTGCCCGGCGAACTCCTCGACCTGCCCGGCCGGAAGCTGCGTGCCATCTGGACGCCGGGGCACACCCCGGGGCATGTCTGTCTGCATCTGGAGGAGGAGCATCCCGACCGACTGCCGGGCGGGCACGGCCGGTTGTTCTCCGGCGATCATCTTCTCCCCGAGATCACCCCGCACATCGGCCTGTACGAGGACCCCGACGACGCCACCGTCACCGACCCGCTCGGCGACTACCTCGACTCCCTGGAGCGCATCGGCCGCCTCCGTCCGGCCGAAGTACTGCCCGCCCATCAGCACCCCTTCACCGACGCGCCCTCCCGCGTACGGGAGTTGCTCGCCCACCACGAGGAGCGCCTCACCGGTCTGCTCACCCTTCTCGCCACCCCGCTCACCACCTGGCAGCTCGCCGAGCGGATGGAGTGGAACCGGCCCTGGGAGCGGATCCCGTACGGGTCGCGGAACATCGCCGTCTCCGAGGCGGAGGCACATCTGCGACGGCTGGTGAAACTGGGGCGGGTGGAGGCGGTGGCCGGGAGTGATCCGGTGACGTACGTGGCGACGGGGTGAGTGAGACCCGCTCAGCAGGCAGATCGGACCGGCCCACGAGACAGCTCAGACCCGCCTGCCGGACAAGTCGGACCCACTCACCAGGCATCTCGCCCACAGGCCCTTCTCAGGCATCCCCCGCGGCCAGGTACAGTGACGGAGTCGTCATCACGCCCGTTCGGGGGAAAGCCGGTGCAATTCCGGCGCTGACCCGCAACCGTGAGCCGCTCGTCAGGGCGGTGAGCCGGATCGCCCCGGGCTACGCGTGACCGGCTCAGGTGCACCGGCGGCCCCGCCGGCGCACGGCACCGTCGAGGTCTGCGGAGCCGAGCCGCCGCCCGGGGAGGGTGTCCCCGCGCTGCGTCACGGCTTCCCGCAGGGGAAGGCACCCACCCGCAATGAACGTCCGCCGCACCGCCGCGGCACTGGCCGCCCTGACGGCCGTGCTCACCGGCGCCGCGACCCCCGCCGCCTTCGCCGCGACCGCGTCGCCCTCGCCCTCACCGTCGCCCGCGCTGCCCTCCGGGCTGTTCGGCAAGGCCGACCCCACCTACGACGGTGTCTGGCGCCAGTCCCTCGCCCTGCTGGCGCAGGACACCGTGGGGCTGAAGCCCGCCACCAAGGCGGTCGACTGGCTCACCGGGCAGCAGTGCACCGACGGCGCGTTCCCGGCGTACCGCGCCGACGCAGGCACAGGCAAGGACTGCGACGCCAAGCTCCCCCGCGACACCAACGCCACCGCGGCCGCCGTCCAGGCCCTCGCCGCCGTCGGCGGGCACGAGGACGCCACCGCCAAGGCCGTCGGCTGGCTCAAGTCCGTGCAGAACAAGGACGGCGGCTGGCCCTACGCGCCCGGCGGGGCCAGCGACACCAACTCGACGTCCGTCGTCATCGGCGCCCTCGCCGCGACCGGCGCGGACCCCGCCCAGGTGCACCCGGCCAAGGGCACGGCGTCGCCGTACGACCTGCTGGCCGGGTGGTCCATCGCCTGCGGCAAGGACGGCGGCGGTGCGCTGATCTACCAGCCCGGCAAGAAGGGCGAGTTCACCGCCAACGCCGACGCCACCGCCGCCGGGGTGCTGGGCGCGCTCGGCAAGGGGTTCGTGACGGCCGCCGGGAAGGACACACAGGGCGCCGACACACAGGGCGGCAAGGGCGCCTGCGGCGGCAAGTCGCCGCTCACCACCGCCGACGTCGCCCGCAACGGCGCCACCTATCTCACCACCGAGACCTCCGCCAAGGGCTATCTCACCTCGGTCCTCCCCGGCGCCAAGGACCAGCCCGACTACGGCAACACCGCCGACGCGGTCGTGTCGCTGGCCGCCCTGGGCTGGACCGACGCGGCGCAGAAGCCGTACGGCTGGCTGGAGAAGCACTCCGCGCAGTGGGCCGAGCAGAGCGGCCCCGCCGCCTACGCGACGCTCGTCCTCACCGCCCACGCTATGGGCGGCGACCCGCGCGAGTTCGGCGGCACCGATCTCGTCCAGCGGCTCGGCGCCCTCGGTCCCGCGCCGCAGCAGATCAAGCCTGCGGCAGAGCACCAGAACGCCAAGGACGACAAGAGCGACAGCGGCCTCAGCGTCTGGTGGATCGTCGGTGTCGGTCTCGTCGCCGGAGTCGGCGTCGGCTTCCTCCTCTCCGGACGTGGAAAGCGCAAGCCGTGAACCGCCGTTCACCCGCCCGGGCCACCGTCACCTTCGTCCTCGCCCTGCTGCTGTCGGCGGCAGGCGCGGGGCAGGCCGCGCACGCCACCGGCTACCGCTACTGGTCGTTCTGGGAGCGCGAAGGCGGCCAGGGCGGCCAGGGCGGCCACTGGGTGTACGCCACCCAGGGTCCGGCGACGGCCCGGCCCTCCGACGGTGCTGTGGAGGGCTTCCGCTTCGCTGTCAGCGCGGCCTCCTCGGACGCCTCCCGCCCGCGTGGCAGCGCCGAGTTCAAGGACATCTGCGCGGACACCCCGGCCCGCGGCGGTACCAAGCGCGTGGCGCTCGTCATCGACTTCGGCACACCGTCCGACGCACCCGCCGGTGAGACCCCGCCCACCGCGCGTCGCACGGCGTGCGCGCGGGTGTCCTCGGACGCCACGACCGCCGACGCCCTCGCCGCCGTGGCGAAACCCCTCCGCTACGACACCAACGCCCTCCTGTGCGCCATCTCCGGCTATCCGCAGCACGGTTGCGGCGAGCAGGTCGATGGCAGGAGCAGCAAGGCCACTTCCGCCGCCGGCACCGACGGCGGCAAGCACGGGAACTCCTCCACGCCCTCCCTCGGGGTGCTCGCCGGTGCCGCCGCCGTCGCCCTGCTCGGCGCGGCAGCGGTGCGGCAGTCCCGGCGGCGCCGACGCCATGACTGACCACGGCACACCCCGCCGCAACCGCCACAACCGCCACAACCGCTACAACTCCCTCCACCCCGGCGCCTGGTGGCTGTGGGCGCTGGCCCTCGGCACCGCCGCCACCCGCACCACCAACCCCCTCCTCCTCGCCCTGCTGCTCTCCGTCTCGGCCTATGTCGTGGCGTCCTGCCGCACCTCCGCCCCTTGGGCCCGCTCCTACCCGGCGTTCGTGCGGCTCGCCCTGGCCGTGCTGCTCATCCGCCTGTTCTTCGCCGTGGCCCTCGGCTCCCCCATCCCCGGCACCCATGTCCTGGTGACGCTCCCCGAAATCCCGCTCCCCCACTGGGCGCAGGGCATCCGCATCGGCGGCCGGGTCACCGCCGAGGCCGTCGTCTTCGCGCTCTACGACGGGCTCCGGCTCGCCACCCTGCTGGTCTGCGTCGGCGCCGCGAACGCCCTCGCGAACCCCTCCCGGCTCCTCAAGTCCCTTCCCGGCGCGCTCTACGAGGCCGGTGTCGCCGTCGTCGTCGCGCTCACCTTCGCCCCGAACCTCGTCGAGGACAGCCGCCGACTGCGTGCCGCCCGGCGTCTGAGGGGCCGCCCGGACCGGGGTGTGCGGGGGCTGCTCCAGGTCGGACTGCCGGTGCTGGAGGGCGCGTTGGAGCGTTCCGTCGCGCTCGCCGCCGCGATGGACGCGCGCGGCTACGGCCGTACCGCCGACGTCCCCGACCGGGTCCGCCGTACGACGGCCGCGCTCACCCTCGGCGGGCTGCTCGGCGTCTGCGCGGGCACCTACGGACTGCTCACCGAGGACGGCGGCACGTACGCGATTCCCGTACTGCTCACGGGAGTCGCCGCCGCTCTCGCCGGACTGCATCTCGGCGGGCGCCGCTCGCCACGCACCCGGTACCGCGCGGACCGCTGGGACGGCCGGGCCTGGCTTGTCGCCGCGTCCGGCGCCGCCGTCGCCGCGCTGCTCACGCTCGCCGCGTCCGCCGACCCCGCCGCCCTGCGCCCCGGCGTGGTCCCGCTGGTCTCCCCCACCCTCCCGCTGTGGCCCGCTGCGTCCGTACTCCTGGGCCTGCTCCCGGCGTTCGTCGTCCCCTCTCCCTCCTTCCAGGACGCTCCTTCTCCGTCCTTCCAGGACGCTCCCCCTCCGTCCTTCCGGGACGCTCCCTCCCCGCCTTTCCAGGACGTTCCCTCCCCGTCTCGCAAAGACGTTCCCTCCCCGTCATTCAAGGAGTCGTCGTGATCCGCTTCGAGGACGTCTCCGTGGTCTACGACGGCGCCGCCGAACCGGCCGTCCGAGGCATCGAGTTCGACGTGGCAGAAGGCGAACTCGCGCTGCTCGCCGGACCCTCCGGGGTCGGGAAGTCCACCGTGCTCGGCGCGGTGAGCGGGCTCGTGCCGCACTTCACCGGCGGCACCCTGCGCGGCCGGGTCACCGTCGCCGGACGCGACACCCGGGCCCACAAGCCGCGCGAACTCGCCGATGTCGTGGGCACGGTGGGCCAGGACCCGCTGTCGCACTTCGTGACGGACACCGTCGAGGACGAACTCGCCTACGGGATGGAGTCGTTGGGTCTCGCCCCGGACGTGATGCGGCGCCGGGTGGAGGAGACCCTGGACCTGCTCGGCCTCGCGGCCCTGCGGGACCGGCCCATCGCCACCCTGTCCGGCGGCCAGCAGCAGCGGGTCGCGATCGGTTCAGTCCTCACCCCGCATCCCCGGGTGCTCGTCCTCGACGAGCCGACGTCCGCCCTCGATCCGGCGGCGGCCGAGGAGGTGCTCGCCGTGCTCCAGCGGCTCGTCCACGACCTGGGGACGACGGTGCTGCTCGCCGAGCACCGACTGGAGCGGGTGGTGCAGTACGCCGACCGCGTCGTACTCCTTCCGGCGCCGGGCGCCCGGCCGGTGCGGGGCGCACCCGCCGACGTGATGGCCGTGTCCCCGGTGTGTCCGCCGGTGGTGGAGCTGGGGCGGCTGGCGGGCTGGTCGCCGCTGCCGCTGACCGTACGGGACGCCCGGCGGCGGGCAGGGGTGCCAGGTGAGCTGCGGGAACGGCTGGCGGGGCGGGAGCCCAGACCGACCGTACCGATCCAGCGGAAGCCGCCGTCCGCCCCGGAACCCGCGGCGCCGTCCCGCCTCCGGCTGTTCCGCCGTACCCCCGAGGCGGCCGCACCGACTCCCGCCATGGCCGCCGAAGTCCGCGCCCTGGCCGTGCGCCGCGGCCGGGTCCAGGCGCTGCGCGGTGTCGACCTCACCGTGGCCCCCGGCGAGACGGTCGCCCTCATGGGCCGCAACGGCGCCGGAAAGTCCACCCTGCTCGGCGCGTTGACCGGTCTGGTCGCACCGCAGAGCGGCACGGTCACCGTGGGCGGGCTCGCCCCGTATCGCGCCGCGCCGCGTGAACTGGTGCGCCGCGTCGGTCTCGTACCGCAGGAACCGCGCGATCTGCTGTACGCGGACACGGTCGCTGCCGAGTGCGAGGCCGCCGACCGGGACGCGCACGCCGCCCCCGGCACCTGCCGCGCCCTGGTCGAGGACCTGCTCCCCGGCATCACCGACGCCACCCACCCCCGCGATCTGTCCGAGGGGCAGCGGCTCACGCTCGCCCTCGCCGTGATCCTCACCGCGCGCCCGCCGCTGCTGCTCCTCGACGAGCCGACCCGCGGCCTGGACTACGCGGCCAAGTCCCGCCTGGTCGGCGTGCTGCGTGGGCTGGCCGACGCCGGGCACGCCATAGTGCTGGCCACCCACGACGTGGAGCTGGCCGCCGAACTCGCGCACCGGGTGGTCCTGCTCGCCGAGGGTGAGGTGATCGCGGACGGCCCGACCGCGGACGTCGTGGTCTCCTCCCCGTCCTACGCCCCGCAGGTCACCAAGATCCTCGCGCCCGAGCCCTGGCTCACGGTCTCCCAGATCCGCGAGGCCCTGGCATGACCGGCCACGCCGCCCTGCCGGGGGGTCCCGACCTCCGACGACGAAGCCGCCCCATCCGCCTGGGCCCCCGCTCCCTCGCCGCCCTCGTCCTCGTCGGCGCGGTCGGTGTCGTAGCCTTCGGCTGGCCGTTTCTCGCGCCGCCGTCCTCGCAGCTCAGCGCCCATGCCCAGGACGCGCCGTGGCTGTTCGCGGGGCTGCTCGCGCTGCTGGTCGCGGTGGTGGCGGCGACGATCTCCGAGTCGGGCCTCGGCCCGAAGGCGGTCGCCATGCTCGGCGTGCTGGCGGCGACCGGGGCGGCGCTGCGCCCGATCGGCGCGGGGACGGCGGGGCTGGAGCCCATGTTCTTCCTGATGGTGCTCAGCGGAAGGGTCCTCGGCCCGGGCTTCGGCTTTGTGCTCGGCTCGCTCACGATGTTCGCGTCGGCGCTGCTCACGGGCGGGGTGGGGCCGTGGCTGCCGTTCCAGATGCTGGCGATGGGCTGGTTCACGATGGGCGCGGGGATGCTGCCGGCCCCGGAACGGCTGCGCGGCCGTACGGAGATCGCGCTGCTGGCCTGCTACGGCTTCGTCGCGTCGTTCGCGTACGGCACGGTGATGAATCTGTCCGGGTGGCCGTTCATGGGGGCGCTGGCCTCGGGGATCGCCTTCGACCCGCACGCCGCCGTACCCGCCAATCTGGCGCGTTTCGTCGCGTACTGCCTTGCCACGTCGCTCGGCTGGGACCTGGGCCGGGCGCTTCTGACGGTCGTTCTGACCGTGGTCCTCGGTCCGGCGGTGCTGCGGGCGCTGCGCCGGGCCACACGGAGGGCCGCTTTCGAGACCGCGGTCACATTCGACGCACCCGCGGAGGAGACCGCGGTCACATCCGACGCACCCGTTGAGTGAGGGCGCGCGCACCCACCGCGACCGGAACCGTGAAGCGTCCCACATGGGGTGAGTCACATACGAAGCGCGATCGTAGTCGAACAGGCATGACATGCTCGCGCCATCAGGCCCTCTGACCTGCGCTTTGAGAGCCAGGTCACAAACCACGCGCTAAACCCCTATTCGACCACAACTAGTACAAGGGGTATTTGCGGGCAGGTTTCGGGCCTGCTTGTCTGAATCTCGTCGCAAGGCACCGCCGAACCCCACTGGGGGTCACGGCGCCGACATAGGCCCTCAGCCGTGCACCCCGCACATCGGCCCGTGTGTGACCCCATGACTCCGACCCAGAAGGTTCACCGTGTCCATCTCCGCTCTCCGCCGCATCGCTTCCCCCAAGAAGGCTCTGACCACCGCCGCCGTCGCCGCCGCCGCGACCGGCATGGTGCTGAGCGCCGCCCCGGCCCACGCCTCCTCCGTGGACTCGGCCGCCCAGGCGAAGGCGATCGCGCACAGGATGATCCCGAACGCGGCGCAGTTCAACGCGTTCAGCCACATCGTGCAGCATGAGAGCGGTTGGAACGTGGGCGCCGTGAACTCCTCCTCCGGTGCGTACGGCCTCGTCCAGGCCCTGCCGGGCTCGAAGATGGCCTCGGCCGGCGCCAACTGGAAGTCCAGCGCCGCCACGCAGATCAAGTGGGGCCTGAACTACATGAACTCCCGCTACGGCAGCCCGGTCGGCGCCTGGAACTTCTGGCAGACCCACCACTGGTACTGAGCCGACCCCACCGCGCGGGACCCCCGCGCCACCGAGGCTACGCGTGTAGACCATCGGTGACCAGCACCGACGCCAGCACAGGCGGCGGCCCCCGGAGGTCCGGGGGCCGCCGCCGTTCTGCGTGTCCGGGGGACCCTGGCAGACGCCGCGGAGAGCCTGGCAGATGCCCCGGCCGCAGGGGGACGGGCCGACGGCGCCGGGATGCCGTCGGCCCGAGCACAGAACCGGGCGACGCGGGGGGCGTTGGTGCCGCGCGGGCGGTCGACACGGGGAGCGCCGGCGCCGCAGGCTGTCAACCCGCCTCGACCCGGAGCTCCTTGATCCCGTTGATCCAGGAGGACCGCAGCCGCCGCGGATCCTCGACGAGCCGCAGCCCGGGCATCGCGTCGGCGACGGCGTTGAAGATGAGGTCGATCTCCAGAACGGCGAGCGACTTCCCGAGGCAGTAGTGCGGTCCGCCACCGCCGAACCCGAGATGCGGGTTGGGATCACGGGTGATGTCGAACACGTCCGGGTTCTCGAAGACCTCCGGATCATGATTGGCGGAGGCGTAGAACAGCCCCACCCGGTCCCCCTTCTTGATCCGCTGCCCGCCGAGTTCGGTGTCCTGGGTGGCGGTGCGCTGGAAGGCGTTGACGGGGGCGGCCCAGCGGACGATCTCCTCGGCGGCGGTCGACGGGCGCTCGCGCCGGTAGAGGTCCCACTGGTCGGGGTGGGTGAGGAAGGCGTACATGCCGTGGGTGGTGGCGTTGCGGGTGGTCTCGTTGCCTGCGACGGACAGCATCAGCACGAAGAAGCCGAACTCGTCGGAGTTGAGATTGCCCTCGCCCTCGGCGGCGACGAGCGCGGAGACGATGTCCTTGGCCGGGCACTGCTTGCGGTCGGCGGCCATGTTCATCGCGTAGGCGATGAGTTCGACCGCCGACTCGGAGGCGGTCTCCTCGGTGACGGCGTACTCGGGGTCGTCGTAGGCGATCATCTTGTTGGACCAGTCGAAGATCTTGGCCCGGTCGTCCTGGGGGACGCCGATGAGCTCGGCGATGGCCTGGAGAGGCAGTTCGCAGGCGACCTCGGTCACGAAGTCGAACGCGCCGCTGCGGCTGCGGGCGCCCGCGACGATGGCGGTGGCCCGGTTGCGCAGCCGCTCCTCCAGCGCGCGGATGGCCCGGGGGGTGAACCCGCGCTGCACGATCTGCCGTACCCGGGTGTGCTCGGGCGGGTCCATGTTCAGCATGATGAACCGCTGGGCGTCGATGGCGTCGCGTTGCATGTGCTCGCCGAAGCGGATGATCGCGGTGTTGACCCAGGAGGAGAAGATCTCCGGGTGCGTGGACACATATTTGACGTCGGCGTGCCGGGTCACGGCCCAGTAGCCGTCGTCGGCGAACCCGGCGACACCGTGCGCCTGCGGGATCCAGCGGACCGGCTCCGCCCGGCGCAGCTCCGCGAACTCGGGCAGGGGCACACGGTGGTGCAGCAGATCGGGGTCGGTGAAGTCGAACCCGTCGGGCAGCGCTGGGCAGTGCATGAGCGACTCCCACCATTCTGACGGTCCATCAGATACTACGGTGAGGTGACGGTAGTAACGGGTTCTACAAGTCGCAAGACATACGGGGAAGCCAATCGCTGAGGCCGTTCGCGCAGTTGGAGATCGCCTCCGGCTCCGATCCGGCGCAGCGGGTTGCCGCATGACGGAGTCAGACGGACCGCTCACCCAGTAACCTCCCGACTACACAGGGTTGAAGGCCTTCACGGGGGATGGAGCGGGGGACGGAGACGTGATCGAACAACGGGGGGAGCCATGGCGGTTGCCGCACGGTTGAGCCGGTTCGCTGACTGGGCCACGCTTCAGTCGATGTGCCAGAGCGGCAGTCTGCGGGACCAGCAGCCCTTCTTCGCCGGTACGGACGTGGGTGTCCGCATGGACCAGGTGCGTACGGCGATCAATGACATCCGCGTCCACTGGGACCGGTACCCGGAATTCATGACGGACCTCCGGGAGCACCTGGGCCGCCGGGATCCTGTGAGCGGTGACGACCACAAGCACGACCACGAGGACGAGGACGAGGAGGAGGACCGGCGGAGGATCACCGCGCTGTTCTCCAGCAGGAAGGACTGGGCGGACCGGCACCACGCCGGTGGCCTCCCGCCCGGCAGCGGCGACGACCGCGACGACTACAGTGCGATCCGCCTCTACACCTCGCAGCCGGGCTACCGGCGGATCTTCGGCTCGATCAACGCGGCGTTCCGGGACGCGAGCCTGACCAACGACACGAAGGCGCTGCGCAGCGCCGCCTTTCTGGTCGAACTCGGCCGCTTCGATCTGTCGGCGGAGACGAACGACCAGCGATGGGTGGTGATGGACGAACGGCTGGTCGCCCTGTACACCAGCGTGCTGGCCGAGGACGTCGGGGCGGCCAACCGGCTTCAGCTCACCACCGATCAGCCGCACGCCTACGCGGTCACCAACGGCTGGTCGGCTAACCGCATGGCCCAGGCCCTGCTGGACAACCCGGCTGCCGAGCCCTCGGAGGCCACCGGGAGCGCGGCACCCGGACCCGGTGGAGCCGGTGGACCCGGTGGAGCCGAGTCCGACGTCGGCCGACGGCTGGCGCTCCTCGCGCTGAATCTCGTCGTACCGGCGGACCTGGGCCGCGTTCCCGTGCGGAAGATCGTGGAGCTGCGCCGCCGTCACGGTCAGGATTTCCTGAGTTTCGGGCTCGCGGTGGACCAGGCCGCGGCCAGGCTCTCGGAGATCGCCGGGATCAGCGATCAGGAACTGCTCCAGCAGTATCTGCGGGACGAGGTGGAGAGCCGCTTCGCGGCCCCCCTCCAGGATCTGCGCGGGCGGCTCAAGGACCTGCAACTGGACGCGGCGACCATGGCCGTCAACGTCAAGACGGAGATCCCGGCCACCATGGCCCTGGCGGGCGGCGCGTGGCTCGCCGGACAGCCCGTGGTCGCGGGCACGACCGCGGTGGCACTGGGCCTCTTGACGGTCCGCCAGAACACGCGCCGGCAACGGGACGCCCTTCTCCGGTCGGCCGGCCCGGCAAGCTTCCTGCTGCACGCCGAGGGGAAGCTCGGAGAACGGAATCTCCTGTCACGGGCGCTCGACCACATGGGCCGCATCGCCGGGATGCAGACCGCGTGACGCGGACGCCACGGGTAGCCCGTCGGGCGCGGGGTCGCATCAGACGCGGGTGAGTGCTGGGCAGCGGTCAGGCAGCCGAAGACGGCGGCGCAAGCCGACGAGGCGCACCGACTCCCAGGCCTACGATACCGAGCCTGCCCGCCTTCTGTGGGACCACTCGTTGGAACTCCTCCTGATCACCGGCCCGATGACCGCACCCCACGCCTGCACGACCCTTGCGGTTCTATACGCCGAGTCAGCAGACTGCCACACAGAACTAGAACGCGTACTAGTTCTGCGTGGCGGGTGGCCGGGACGCCCGCGCCGCGCGGGTAACCGAGGAGAGGACGGCATCCCCCATGGCCGCGGAACCCGTGATCGTCGAAGCCGTACGCACCCCCATCGGCAAGCGCGGCGGCGCGCTCGCCAACCTGCACCCCGCCTACCTCCTGGGCGAGACCTACCGAGAACTCCTGGGCCGCACCGGCATCCCCGCCGACTGTGTCGAGCAGATCGTCGGCGGCACGGTGACCCACGCCGGTGAGCAGTCCATGAACCCCGCCCGCACCGCCTGGCTCGCCATGGGCCTGCCCTACGAGACCGCCGCGACGACCGTCGACTGCCAGTGCGGCTCCTCGCAGCAGGCCTCGCACATGGTCGCCAACATGATCACGGCGGGCGTCATCGACGTCGGCATCTCGTGCGGCGTGGAGGCGATGTCGCGTGTGCCGCTCGGGTCGGGTTCCAAGCACGGGCCGGGGAAGCCGTTCCCCGACGAGTGGAACGTCGACCTGCCGGACCAGTTCCACGCTGCCGAGCGCATCGCGCAGCACCGGGGCCTCACGCGCGAGAACGTCGACGCCCTGGGCCTGCTCTCGCAGGAGCGCGCCGCGGTCGCATGGTCGGAGGAACGCTTCAAGAGGGAGACCTTCGCCGTCCAAGTACCCACCACGGAGGACGAGCAGCAGGCGGGCCAGGGCATGTGGCGCCTGTTCGACCGCGACGAGGGTCTGCGCGACACGTCGATGGAGGCGCTGGCGAGGCTGAAGTCCGTCATGCCGGCCGCGATCCACACGGCGGGCAACTCGTCGCAGATCAGCGACGGTTCGGCGGCCCTGATGTGGGCCTCGAAGCGGATGGCGCGTGCGCTGAAGCTCCGCCCGAGGGCCCGGATCGTCGCGCAGGCCCTGGTCGGCGCCGACCCGCACTTCCACCTCGACGGCCCGATCGACGCGACCAAGGCGGTGCTCGGCAAGGCGGGCATGTCCCTGAAGGACATCGACCTCGTCGAGATCAACGAGGCGTTCGCCTCAGTGGTGTTGAGCTGGGCCCAGGTCTTCGAGCAGGACCTCACGAAGGTCAACGTCAACGGCGGCGCGATCGCGCTCGGGCACCCGGTCGGATCGACGGGTGCCCGGCTCATCACGACGGCACTTCACGAACTGGAGCGCACGGACAAGGAGTTCGCCCTGATCACGATGTGCGCGGGGGGCGGACTGGCCACCGGGACGATCATCCAGCGGCTGTAGCAGCCGCCCAGGTGACGAAGCCCGAGAACGCGGCGGGGCCGAGGGAGAGGTGCGGCCCCGCCGGGTTCTTGGAGTCCCGGACGGCTACGGTGGCGCAGGGGGCGGCGGCCACCTCTACGCATTCACCACCCTGGTCACTGCTGTAGGGAAAGCGCGGCGGCTTGGAGGTGATCGTAACGGAGTTGTTGGGCTCGTCCCTTCCCATGCGAGTTGACTCTGCCGTCACCGCATGCAGTGTCTGACCCGTCGTCGAGGCACGGATCTGAGCGCGGAGGCATCCAGCACTCCGGGGGGCTGCGGCGCCCGGGGGTGACGGCATGCGACGGGCGATCCCGGTCGCCAGTTGCCGCACGAAGCCGGGGCGGCAGCCTGAGAAGAGCCAGGCTGCCGCCCGCCCTGCGCATACGCGCACCGCGCGGGACCGCGGCCGTCCCTCCATGGGCGGTTGGCGTCGGCAGCGTCGACCGGCGTAGAGAGCCGCACGGTTCGCTGAACCAGTTGCGTACAGCGTACCCACTTACGTATCGTAATACTGCGTACAAGGTACTCACTTTATTGGCGAAGTGGAGGAGACGTGGACTCACCCATCGTGTCGGCCCAGGGCCTGCGAAAACGCTTCGGTGACTTCGAAGCGCTGGCCGGCTTGGATCTGGCCGTGCCGCCCGGCACCGTCTATGGGCTGCTCGGGCCGAACGGCGCGGGCAAGAGCACCGCCGTCCGGATTCTCAGCACGCTGACCCGCCCTACGGCCGGGCGGGCCACCGTCGCCGGCTTCGACGTGAGAGAACACCCCGGCAAGGTCCGCGAAGCCATCGGGCTGGCCGGGCAACACGCGGCCATGGACGAGAAGCTGACGGGCCGCGAGAACCTGCGGGTCTTCGGCAAGCTGGCCCGGCTGGGCCGATCCGGCGCCCGGCGGCGCGCTGACGAGCTGCTTGAGCGGTTCGAACTCACAGAGGCCGCCGACCGGCTTGTCAGCACCTACTCCGGCGGCATGCGCCGACGCATCGACCTGATCGCCAGCTTGCTGCGCGCGCCGTCCGTCCTCTTCCTGGACGAGCCCACCACCGGACTCGACCCGCGCAGCCGACTGGAGATCTGGGCCATCGTGCGCGAGCTGGTCGCGGCCGGCACGACCGTGCTGCTCACCACCCAATACCTCGAGGAGGCCGACCAACTCGCCTCGGCCGTGGCCGTGATCGACCGCGGGCAGGTGATCGCGGAGGGCACCCCGGCACAGCTCAAGGCCCGGATCGGCAGTCACATCGATGTCGCGGTGGGCAGCGAGGACGACCTCGCGGAGGCCATGGCCGTCCTCCAGCGGATGACCGGAGGACAGCCGCAGGCCGAAGACCTGCGCATCGTCACGGGCGTGCACGGCAAGGCACCGTCGGTGCCGCAGATCGTGCGCGAACTCGACGCGGCGGGGGTGGCCATTCAGGACGTCGGAGTGCGCAGGCCCAGCCTCGACGACGTCTTCCTCACTCTCACCGGCCGCCCCCCAGAGGAGCCCGCGGGGCGGAACGACGAACAGCCCGAGCAGCGCGAGAAGCAGGAGGCGGCAGCGTGATCGTCCTGGCGGACAGTCTCACCCTGGTCGAGCGCAAGCTCCTCCAACTGCGGCATCAGCCCGGCACCCTCGTCGCGATGCTGGTGATGCCCGCGGTCATGGTCGTCCTCTTCGGCTATGTCTTCGGCAGCGCCATCCAGGTGCCGGGTGGCGGCAACTACCGCGAGTACCTCATGCCCGGCCTGTTCGTGATGACCGGCGTGTTCGCGCTGTCCTCGGCGATGGTGGACGTCGCCGCCGACCAGAGCCGCGGGGTGACCGACCGGCTGCGCTCGATGCCCACCTCCCGTATGGCGGTGCCTGTCGGCCAGACGGGCGCGGACGCCGTCACGGGACTGTTCGGGCTGGTCGTCCTGATGGCCTGCGGGCTGGCCATCGGCTGGCGCGCGCACGACGGCCTCGGCCGCGCCGTGGCCGCGGTCGGTGTTCTGCTCCTCTTCCGCTACACCATGTCCTGGGTCGGTACGTACCTGGGGCTGTTGCTGCCGTCGGAGCAGACGGCCGACGCGCTGTCGCCCCTCACTCTGCCCCTCAGCATGCTGTCCAACGCGTTCGTGCCCACGGACGGCATGCCGGCCTGGCTGCGGGCGATCTGCGAGTGGAACCCGATCAGCGCCGCGGTCGCCGCGTGCCGGAAGCTGTTCGGCAACCCCGGGGTGCATGCCGCGGACGGCTCCTGGCCGCTCACCCACCCGCTGACCGCGACCCTGCTGTGGGCCACGGTGCTCCTGGTGGTCTTCGTCCCGCTTTCGGTACGGCGCTTCGCCCGCGCCGGACTGTGAACCCGCGCCTCGGAGCGGTTCATCAACGCGGCCGTCCGCCGAGGGTGGACAGCCCCGGGGCCGGTGCGTCACTCCCGTCGTTCGCGCGCAGCGCGGGCGCGGTGCGGCGTCCGTTCTCAGGAACGCTGCGGCGGCTCGTTCCCCGGGGGGCCTGACAGGGCGGGGAAACGGGCCTCGACGCCGTCCAGCAAGATGGCGAGGCCGACCTCGAACTGCTCGTCGTGGCCGCCGTGCCGCGCTTCGTGGACCAACCGCTCCAGGTATGGAAAGCGGCCGGTGGCCAGCAGTTCGGTCACGTACGGCCCCATCCGCGCCTGCCAGGCTGTGCGATCCTCCCCGGAGCGCAAGGCCGCTTCCCGCTCCGCCGTCTCGGCCTGGCTGGCACCCGTGACCCAGCGTCGGATCAGGTTCACAACATGGACCATGTCGTCGATGCTCAGTCCGCGGCCGTCGACGAGGGCGAGGTCGCGCTCGTTGGCACGGAGCAGGTTGGGACCCACGACCGGCCTGCCGGCCATGGCGTGCGCAAGCCAGGGGTGCCGGAGCAACGTCTCCCGGTACCGGCCGGCGAACGTGGCCAGATCCGCACGGACGTCCCCGGTCGGCTCCTGCGCCTCAAAGCCGAGAGCCTGGTCGATCACCACGGCGTACAGGTCTTCTTTGTTCGGCAGATACCGGTAGAGCGTCATCGCGCCGGTGCCCAGTTCCTCGGCGATGCGCCGCATCGTCACCGCCTCGATGCCCTCGCTGTCCGCCAGCGCGATCGCCACCTCGGCGATGCGCTCGCGGCTGTACGTCGGAGCCGGTCCGCGCGCCCCTCTTTCCGGCCGTGACCAGATGATCGGATTCGGATCGCTCATGCGCCGATGGTAATCGCGTACAGCGTCCTCGATTACATCCCGATACATCCAGAACCTGCCGCCGGCAACGGCATCGTCGCCGTCGTCAAGGGCGGTTCGGCACCCGGTGGTTCGGCTCGCCCTGTCGTTCCCACGGGCGGGCCAGGGTGATGAGGGCCAGGAAGGCGCCGAGCGCCGCCGTCAGCATGATCAAGGCCATCGGGAGGGAGCTGCGCTCTCCGAACAGGCCCACCAGTGGGGACGCCAGCGCGCCGAAGAGGAATTGCAGGCCGCCCAGCAACGCCGACGCCGCGCCGGGGGCGGTGCGGCCCAGGGTCTGGCTCAGGGTGACCGCCGCCGGGAACACCATGCCGACGCCCGACATGGCCACGAACAGCGTGGCCCATGTGCCCGCCAGGGTCTCGCCCGCCGTCAGGACCAGCAGCACCTGCGCCAGCGCCCCTGTCAGGACGGCGCCCACGCCTGTCGCCAGCAGCGCGTTCAGCGTGACGCGTCCCGCCAGCCTCGCGAAGACCGCGCCCGCGAACAGTGAGCCGAGCGCGTTCGTCGCGAAGATGAGGGAGTACACCGTCGAAGAGACTCCGTGCAGCGTCTCAAAAACAAAGCTGGAGCCGCTGATGTACGAGAACATCGCCGCCGCCGCGAAGGACATGACCAGGACGTAGCCCATGAAGGCGCGGCGGCCCAGCAGGCCGGCCATCGCCCGGAACGTGGCCGTCACGCCACCCGTGTGGCGGCGCTCCGGCGGCAGGGATTCCGGGACCGCCTTCAGCACGGCCAGGAGCAGCAGGACGCCCAGCGCGGTCAGGAGTGCGAACACCGCTCGCCAGGTGGAGACCGACAGGACGGCTCCGCCCAGTATCGGCGCGGCGATCGGGGCCACGCTCATGATCTGGGAGAGCAGGGCGAAGCGGCTGGGGAGATCGGGGCCGTGGAAGAGGTCGGTCAGGACCGCTCGGGCCAGGACCATGCCCGCCGCGCCCGCCATGCCCTGGAGGAAGCGCGCGCCGGTGAGGAGCGGGGCGTTGGGGGCGAGCGCGCAGAGGAGGGAGAAGAACGCGAAGCCGGTCACGCCGCCCAGCAGCAGCTTCCGGCGGCCCAGGCCGTCACTGATCGGGCCTATGAGCAGCTGGCCCGCGACCAGTCCGGCCAGGAAGCCCGTCATGGTGAGCTGGACGGCGGAGCTGCTCGCGCCCAGAGTGTCACCCATCGCGGGGAAGCCTGGGACGTACATGTCGGTCGCCAGCGGCGCCACTGCCGTGAGGGCGGCCAGGACGGCCACCAGAGCCGTCGCTGCGCCCGCGCCGGGCGTGGCCGGTGGCGGAGTGGCTGAGGGGGTCCGCCGGTCGGTGGTCTCGGGGCTCGACGGGGATATCATGCGAGGAACCATAAACCAATGATTCACTGGTTAACAAATTGCTCCGTAGTGCCAGACCGAGTGAGAAGGCGGTCCCCATGTCCTCCTCCGCCCATGCCCACAGCCAGTGGGCCGCGGACCGTCCCGATCTCGACACTTCCCCCATGGAGCTGGTGTGGCTCCTCAAGCGGGCCACCGGGCTGCTCGGCAAAGCCGTCGAGCCCCTCTACGAAGGTGCCCCGCTCACCGCGCCGGAATTGGACATGCTGGTCCCGCTCCGCTACGCGACCGATCCCGTGATCGCGAGCGGGCTCGCAGACCGCATGGGACTGTCGCGGGCCGGGGTCAGTAAGACCCTTGCCAAGCTGGAGCGGCGCGGCTTCCTCTCCCGCTGTCCCAACCCCGCCGACCGGCGAGCCGCGCTCATCACGATCACCCCGGCCGGTGCCGAGGCCGTGGACGGCGTCTTCCCGCGCCAGCTCGCCACCGAAGTCGAGCTGTTCGCCGGCCTCGGGGACGACCGTGAGTGGGTGCTGCGGGCACTCGCCCGGCTGGTGTCGGCCATGGAGAGCGCCGTTCGGCAGGACTGATCGGCTGCCGCCGTCCGGCAGGGCTGACCGGCTGCCGGCTCCCTGACGGACAGACCTCCTGCCGCCCTCCTAACCGGTCGCGGCTGCCGTGTCCTTCGTCTTCGCCCGTTCTCTGCCCTGGCCCTCATCGGCGGCCGGGGTCGCCGGTGTCAGGGAGCGGGCCCTCGGGCCCTGGAACACGTACGACAGGCCGAACCCGGCAGTGACCACGACCGCGCCGCCCACCGCGTCCAGCACCCAGTGGTTGCCGGTGGCCACGATCGCCGACACGGTGAACAGGGGGTGCAGAAAGCCCAGGGGCTTCATCCACCACTTGGGCGCGACGATCGCGATGACCAGACCGCACCACAGCGCCCAGCCGAAGTGCAGCGAGGGCATCGCCGCGTACTGGTTGGTGAGCGCGGTGAGCGTTCCGTAGTCCGGCTTGGAGAAGTCCTGGACGCCGTGCACCGTGTCGATCATGCCGAGCGACGGCATCAGACGGGGCGGGGCGAGCGGGTAGAGCCAGAAGCCGACCAGCGCGAGCAGGGTGGCGAAGCCGAGGGAGGCGCGGGCCCAGCGGTAGTCGACCGGGCGGCGCACGTAGAGGACGCCGAGGATGGTCAGCGGGATCCCGAAGTGGAACGACTCGTAGTAGAAGTCGAAGAAGTCCCGCAGCCAGCCGACCTGGACGACCGTGTGGTTGACCCAGTGCTCGATGTCGATGTGCAGGAACCGCTCCAGGTCGAGAACCTGGTGGCCGTGCGCCTCGGCACGCTCCCGCCCGGCCGAGTTGGAACCGCCGGTCGCTGCGAGCCGTACTTTCTGGTACGCGGCGTAGGTCACGCGGATGAGGAGCAGTTCGAGCAGGAGGTTCGGGCGGGTGAGGACCCGGCGCAGGAACGGCAGCAGCGGGATGCGGTGGAAGCGCGTCGGGACCGGGGCGGCGTGTTCCGTCGGGACCGGCATGTCGTAGTACGGCGAGCTGCGCGGCAGGAACGGCACCACGGTCGCGGCGGCCACGGCGGCCAGCAGGGCGATGTTGTCGCGCAGCGGGTACAGGGCCGGCATGTTCGGCAGCATCATCTTGGCCGGGAGGGTCACCACGAGGATGACGGCGACCGGCCAGACGTAGCGGTCCGAGGCGCGCTTGCCGACCCGGCCGACCACCGCGAGCAGCACCCACAGAAGCTGGTGCTGCCAGGACGTCGGCGACACGACGATCGCGGCGCAGCCGGTGACGGCGACGGCGAGCAGCAGCTGGCCGTCGTGGGCGTAGCGCACGGCCCTGCGGACGCCGAGGGCGGCGACGGCGGCGCCGAGGGCCAGGAAGAGGGCGATCTCCAGCGGACCGGTCAGGCCTAGGCGCAGCAGGGCGCCGTGCAGGGACTGGTTGCCGAGACCGTCGGCCCGGCCGCCGAGTCCGACCCCCGCCATGTGGTGGACCCAGTAGGTGTACGAGTCGTGCGGCATCGTGAGCCACGCGAGCACCGTGGTCGCGGCGAACGTGGCCCCGGTGCTGAGGGCGGCGCGGCGGCGGCCGGTGAACCACAGCAGCGGCGCGAACAGCAGCACGGTCGGCTGGAGGGCTGCGGCGAGGCCGATCAGGACGCCTCCGGCGCGCTCGCTGCGTACGGCGAAGCAGCCCAGCAGGACGAGCAGCACCGGGATGATGCTGGTCTGGCCGAGCCACAGCGTGTTGCGCACGGGCAGGGACAGCATCAGCAGGCTGATCGCGACGGGCGTGGCGAACTGCGCGGTGCGGCGGCTGACCGGCGCCGGCAGGGCGCGGGCGGCGACCATGCCGAGCGCGACGACGAGCAGGAGTGTGCCGAACGTCCAGCCCCAGCCGAGGGCCTGTTCGGCCGCCCGGGTGAGCGGCTTGAGGACCAGGCCGCCGAAGGGGGTGCCGGTGAACTTCGTCGAGTCGTACAGCGAGCCCTTCACATGCAGGACGCCGTTCGGCCCGACCCAGGTCTCCAGCGCCGTCAGACGCTCGCCGCGGGGTGTGCCGAGGACGACGGTGACCTGCCGTACGGCGAGGACCGCGACCAGCAGCCACAGGCCGAGCCGGGCCGCGCGCACTCGCGGTGCGGCTCCGGCCGACGTCGCCCCGAAGGCTTCCGCCTGTCGCCCGCTGTGTTCCAGATTCGCCACGCCTCGTCGGCCTCCCGCCCCGTCGCTCCCACGCCGTCCCACGGGTTTTCCTGCACCCCGGCGTGAATGTAACTCTGCAAACCCTATGAGGGTCTCCCGCCCCCCGAAAGAGACGCAGGCTACCGCCCCTTCACCTGACCGCCGTTCTCCTTTTGTCCGGACGACGTCGGTGCGGGGCAGGTTCGGCCATCGCGCGGGACGAGACGGGGATCACAGGGAGGGCGGACAGCTGGTCACAGGGCCGGTTGCAGGGCCGGTTGGGCAATGGGCCGAATGGCTGATTGCGTGGCCTGTCGATGCGATGCGGAGGATGGGATTCTCGGCGGATGGTCGGATTACTGCGGCGGGTAGTGCGCCGTCGCGCGCGGGTGGTACGAGGTCGCACCCGTGCCCGCGCGCGTGTGCTCACGGTGCTGTCGGCGCTGCTCGTGGTGCTCGGGATGCAGCTGGGTCTGCTGCTGACGGTGCCCGCGTTCGCGTGCGGCTGCGGGGCGCTGGTGCCGGACGGGAACCGGCAGGTCACGGTGGGTCGCGAGGAGTCCGTGGTGCGCTGGGACGGCCATCGGGAGCAGATCGTGATGCGGCTGCGCGTCGGCGGTGACGCCGACTCGGCCGCGTGGATCATGCCGGTCCCGCACCGGGCGACGGTACGGCTGGGCGACCCCGCGCTCTTCGACCAGTTGGCGTCGCTCACCGCGCCCGTGCACCGCGTCCGGCACCATTTCTGGCCCCGGGACGGCGACTGGCCGCTGGTGTCCCACAGCTCCCGGCCCGCCGTCCCGCCGCCACCGCTCGGCCCGGCGGGTGCGGCGGCGCCCGCGGTGGGGGTGGTCGGCCGCCGGCACCTCGGGCCCTTCGAGGTGGCCAGGCTGACCGCCACGGACCCGGACGCGCTCAGAAATTGGCTGAACACGAACGGTTTCCCGCTGCCGTCCCGGCTCACCGCGGCCCTGCGGCCGTATGTGGCGGCGGGGTGGGAGTACGTGGCGGTACGGCTGGCGCCGACCAGCACCGGGGCCGGCGGGGACACACCGGGCGCCGGAAGTACCGGGGCCGCGGGGAGCACCGGCGGCACGTCACCGCGCGGCGACAGTCCGAGGCCCGTCCTCGGCGGCACCCTCGACCCCCTGCACCTCACCTTCGCCGCCGCCTCGCCCGTGTACCCGATGCGGCTGTCGCGGCTGGCCGGCACCCCGCAGTCGCTCGGGCTGTACGTCCTCGCCGGGCACCGTATGGAGCTTCGCTCGGCGATCGGCGGGGACCCGGCCCGCGTGGTCTACGCCGGCCGGGTGAGCGCGCGGCGCGGTCCGCTGGCCGGGCTGGCGGCGGGGGCGCCGTTCCTGACGGCGGTGGACCAGGAGTTTCCGGAGCCGTGGCGGATCTCCGGCGACCACACCCTGCGCCGGGCGGCCCGGGACACGGCGTTCCAGCAGGTGATCTACGACGACCGGCTCACCGAGGTGGCGGGGGTCCCGGCGTGGCTGCTCACGGTGGTCGGCGGGCTGGTCCTGGCCGCCGGGGCGGCCGCCGTGCCCGCCGTACGACGGGCGGAGTGCATCCGTCGCCGAGCCAACGCGCCGTCGCGGGAACCGGACGGCGTCCTCGATCGTTAGCGCTTCTAGTTAGCCGTTCTAAAGAGAAGTCCAGAGAAGTACAGAGAAGTCCGAGGAGCGGACCGCCGGGAACTCCGCAGGTTCCCCAGGCTCCACACATTCCACCGATTCAACCGATTCCACCGGTTCCACCGATTCCGTAGGTGCAGACGAAGAGGGGCAGCGAGCATGAGCGAGTCCGACCTCTGGGACACCGTCGACGACTACTTCACCACCCACCTCTCGCCGGACGACGAGGCCCTCGCGGCCGCCGTGCGGGACAGCGACGCCGCCGGGCTTCCGCAGGTCGCGGTGACGGCGCCGCAGGGCAAGCTGCTTCATCTGCTCGCCCAGATCCAGGGAGCGCGGAACATCCTGGAGATCGGCACCCTGGGCGGCTACAGCACGATATGGCTGGCCCGCGCCCTCCCGGACGGCGGACGGCTGGTCTCGCTCGAGTACAGCGCGCGGCACGCCGAGGTGGCCCTGCGCAACATCGCGCGCGCGGGGCTGGCGGAGCGGGTGGAGGTGCGGGTGGGCCCGGCCGTGGAGTCGCTGCCCAAGCTGGCCGAGGAGAGGCCGGCACCCTTCGACCTGGTCTTCATCGACGCCGACAAGGCCAACAACGCGCACTATCTGGAGTGGGCGCTGAAGCTCACGCGCGCGGGCAGCCTCATAGTCGTCGACAACGTGGTGCGGGGCGGCCGGGTGACCGACGCGGACAGCACCGCGCCGGATGTGCGGGGCACCCGGGCCGCCCTCGAACTCATCGGCGCGCACCCCCGGTTGACCGGCACGGCGATCCAGACGGTCGGCAGCAAGGGCTACGACGGCTTCGCCCTCGCGCGCGTGCTGCCATGACAGGCCGTCAGCCGGGCCCGTACCGGCCGGTGTACGCCGTCCCGTACGGCGCCCCGTGCGGCGCCCCGAACCTCGCGCCGCACGTCATCTCTCGTGGAAGAAACCGACGTTGATGCTGCGCGGCCCGGTGCGGTCCTGGATGACGAGTTCGCCGTTCCCGCCGGGCGGCAGCGGTACGGTCCCGCCGTAGGCGACGGGTCTCGGGTAGCCCTCGACGAGCAGGCGCACCTCCGAGGAGGGGTCCGACTGGGAGCCGCGCAGCCACGTCACCTGCCAGGTGCCGTCAGGACCGCACACGAACTCCAGGTGGACCCGGGAGACGAACAGCCAGTCGTCGGGCGTCACCAGGCGGCACACGGACGCGTCGCGGCCGACCCGCAGCACGGCGCCCGGCTGACTGGGTGCCTCGGCCATGAGCATGCCTGCCGTGGCGCCCTCCGCCGCCGCCGAGACGGTGGCCATGGTGAGTTCGAGCACGTGCGTTCTCCCCCAAAACGTCCTGATACGGCGGCCGGATTGGCTACCGCCGCCGCATGATAAAACGCCCGGAGCCGTCCCGTCCGGCACAATGAATGCATGACCGAGCGAAAGCCACCCGGTGTCCCGTTCGAGTCCTGGGTCGACAAACAGATCCGCGACGCGGAGGCGCGCGGTGAGTTCGAGCATCTGGCCGGAGCGGGCCGTCCGCTTCCCAGCGAGCTGGAGTCGTCGTACGACGAACTGTGGTGGATCAGACGCAAGATGGCCCGCGAGGGGCTGGCCGTCCTGCCACCCACGCTGGCCCTCCGCAAGGAGGCGGAGGACGCCTTGGAGGCGGCCCTCGACGCCCCGTCGGAGCTCGGCGCGCGGAAGATCATCGAGGCGGTCAACGCGAAGATCCGCGAGGTCATGTTCAAGCCGCCGCCCGGCCCCCCGCTGGGCAAGAAGCCGTACGACGTCGAGGACGTCGTACGGCAGTGGCGGGAGCGCCAGGAGCGGCGGGCATCGTCGCCGGGCGGCGGGGCCGGGGCCGACGGCTGAGCGGCGCGCCTAGAACAAATGCCTGGCGTGGACCGGGAGGGGACGAGAGCATTACCGCCCATGACCTGGTCGATCGCTCCGGAGTCCCCCTCTTCCCCCGTCGCCGCCGCGCTCTGGCGGGCGTACTACACCGAGGTCAGCGACCGCTGGTATCTGCTGCACGAGGGCCGTCGTACCGACCCGGAGGAGCTGGAGCGGGAGATCGCCGCACGCACCGGGGCCGAACTCGCGCCCCCGCGCGGCCGGTTGCTCGTCGCCCGGTACGGCGGTGAGCCCGCCGGGAACGCGGGCGTACGGCTGCTCGACGCGTCGACCGCCGAGCTGACCCGGGTCTTCCTGTACGAGGCGATGCGCGGCCGGGGTGGCGCCGCGCCGCTGGTGACGGCGGCCGAGGACGCGGCCCGTGCCCTCGGTGCCACGGCCCTGGTGCTGGACACCCGCAGTGACCTGATCGAGGCCCGGGCCCTGTACGCCCGGCTCGGCTACAAGGAGACCGCGCCGCACAACGACGACCCCTACGCCGAGCACTGGTTCCGCAAGCAACTCCCCGGCTGACCGGCGCCTGACCGGCGCCTGACCGGTATCTGACCGGCACCTGACCCGCACCGGGGCCCAGCCGCACGGCCCGCCACTCGGCCCGTCACCCGGCCTATGCGGCCGTCCCGCTCCCCTGCGGGCGCTCCTGGTCCGAGCCGCACAGCTCGTCGGTCAGTTCCTTCACGAGCTGGAGGAGGTCCGTCGTCCGGTCCGGCTTCCACCAGTCGCCGAGGAGTTCGGCCAGCGACTCCTCGCGCGCCCGGGCCAGTTGCTCGGCGACCACGCGCCCGTGCTCGGTCGGCACGAGGTCGAGGCCCATCCGTTCGGCGAGTCGGCGTTCCTCCAGCTGGCGGGCCGCCTCCAGGATGACGCGCAGCGGGACGGTGCTGCGCTCGGCGAGGACGCCGGGCTCGGCCCAGCCGTATTTCTTGATCCGCAGCAGCAGCCAGCTTGCCGCGGGCAGCAGATCGAGGTCCGCCCGTTCGGTGATCTTCTCGTAGATCTCGCGGCGCCCCTCCCTGGTGCCGAGCAGGGACAGCGCGCGGGCCGCCTCCTCGTAGGAGGAGCGCTCGACGGGGTTGCTGGCGAGGGTCTCGGTGACGTCCGGCGCGGTCACCGAGCCGCGCAGCTTGTCCTCCTTGAGGAACCACGCCAGCACGAAGCCGAGGAAGGCCACGGGGACGGCGTAGAGGAAGACGTCGGTGATGGCGGAGGAGTAGGCGTCCAGCACGGCCGGGCGCAGGCTGCCCGGCAGGGCGGCGATGCCGCGCGGGTCGGCCTTGAGGGCGTCGACGGTGAGCCCGCCGGGCAGCGGAACGCCGCTCAGGGCGGCGACGAGTTTGTCGCCGAGGCGGCTGGCGAAGACCGTGCCGAAGATCGCCACACCGAAGGAGGCGCCGATGGAGCGGAAGAAGGTGGCGCCGGAGGTGGCGACGCCGAGATCCTCGTAGGACACCGCGTTCTGCACGATGAGCACGAGGACCTGCATGACGAGGCCGAGACCGAGGCCGAACACGAAGAAGTAGGTGCTCATCACGGCGGTCGACGTCGTCACGTCGAGCTGGTGCAGCAGGAGCAGGCCGACGGTGGTGACGGCGGTGCCGGCGACCGGGAACACCTTCCAGCGGCCGGTGCGGCTGACGATCTGGCCCGAGACGGTCGAGGAGAGCAGCAGTCCGAGCACCATCGGCAGCATGTGCACCCCGGACATGGTCGGGGAGACACCGTGGACGACCTGGAGGAAGGTCGGCATGTAGGTCATCGCGCCGAACATCGCGAAGCCGACGATGAAACTGATGACGGCGGAGAGGGTGAAGGTGCGGATGCGGAAGAGTTTGAGCGGCAGGACGGGTTCGGCGGCGCGGCGCTCGACGAGCACGAAGCCGACGCCCAGGGCGGCGCCGAGCACGATCAGCCCGACGATCTGCGGGGAGCCCCAGTCCCAGGTGGTGCCGCCGAGGGAGGCGACCAGGACGAGACAGGTGGCGACCGAGGCGATGAGGAAGGTGCCGAGGTAGTCGATGACGTGCTTGGTCGCACGGCGCGGGATGCGCAGGGCGGTGGCGATGACGGTGAGCGCGACGACGCCGACGGGAAGGTTGACGTAGAACACCCAGCGCCAGCTCAGATGCTCGGTGAACAGACCGCCCAGCAGCGGTCCGAGCACACTGGTCGCGCCGAACACGGCGCCGAACAGGCCCTGGTAGCGGCCGCGTTCACGGGGCGGGACGACATCGCCGACGATCGCCATCGACAGCACGATCAGCCCGCCGCCGCCCAGCCCCTGCAAGGCGCGGAAGCCGATGAGCTGCGGCATGTTCTGCGCGGCCCCGCACAGCGCGGAACCGGCGAGGAAGATGACGATCGCGGTCTGGAACAGCCTCTTGCGGCCGTACTGGTCGCCGAGCTTGCCCCACAGGGGTGTCGCGGCGGTCGAGGCCAGCAGATACGCGGTGACCACCCAGGACAGATGCTCCAGGCCGCCGAGGTCGCTGACGATGGTCGGCAGCGCGGTCGACACGATGGTCTGATCCAGTGCAGCCAGCAGCAGACCGAGCAGCAGGGCGCCGATCGAGACGAGGACGTTCCCCGACACATGCTCGTCGGCGGGAGCACGTGGGGCGCTGCCCGCGCTCCCGGCGCTCCCGGCGCTCCCGGGGCTGGCGGGTGGCGCGTGGTCGGCCATGAGAACCTCCCTCGGTGTCGTGACGGCGTCCGGCGGATCCCGCACAGTCGGCGCGGGCGTCGCGCGCGAGTCGCGCATCCATCGCGCCGTCCCGCCGTCCCGCCGTCCCGCCATCGCGGAATCCACTGCATCGATGACGTCGATGCAGTGGATTCCGTCGAATCTGTCGAATCCATCGTGATCGCTATGGCCGGATATGGCCTCCCGAGTCCCCTTGGGGAGGGCTTGGGCAGCGCGCGGAATACGAGATTCCGGGGGCTGACGAGCGTATGTGTAGGAGATCTGCATAATCTCTGGAGTTCGCGAGGCGATCGACGAACACATGGACGAACACATGCCGGAAACGACGGGCCATCCGTGCCCGGAATGCGGTGCGCCCCGGGGGGCGGGCAACACCCCATCATGCTCCTGCGCCGAACGGGCGGCCGAGGCCCTGCGCGACACGCGCACGGCGGAGGCGGCCGCGGCGGAGGACTTCGACCCGCTGCGGATCCGTCCCTATGTGGAGTTGGAGGGCGCGGCGGGGCCCACGCCGGAGGGCGCCGCGCCCGCGGCACCGGACGCCACGATGCCGCTGAACGTGGTGACACCGCCGGACCCTGCGCCGGACGCCACGATGCCGCTGCGGGTGCTGACACCGCCGGTGCCGGGGCCGGACGCAAACAGTGTGAGCATGTTCGACGCGGACGCCACCGTCGGCCCCGGCAGCGGCCTAGGCGCCGGGCCCGACCAACCGCTGGACGGGTTCGAGGCCGCTCCCGAGCCCCGCCGTCCGCGCCGTACCGTGCTGCTGGTGGGTTCCGTGGTGGCCGTGGTCGCCGTGGTCACCGGGGCGGCCTTCGCGAGCGGGGTGTTCTCCTACGACTCTCCGGCGCGGGACACGGCGGGCTCGGAGGTGAGAGCGGGCGTACCGGAGACATCGGCGAGCGTGTCGGTACCGGCGTCGTCGCCGGACGCGTCGTCGTCGGCCTCGGCGTCGGAGAGCGCGGCCGCCTCGCCGAGCGCGTCGGAATCGGCGTCACCCTCGGCCTCGGCGTCGGAGTCGGCCTCCGCGTCGGCATCGGCACCGGCCTCCGCATCGGTCACCCCGTCGAAGACCGCCAACGGCGCTACGGCGTCCGCGCAGCCGCAGTACGGCAGCGGCTCGGCGGTGCTGCGTCGCGGCGACAGCGGCCCCGAGGTCGTCGAGCTCCAGCTCCGCCTCAAGCAGTTGTGGCTCTTCGCGGGCGACGCGGACGGCAAGTTCGACAGCCATCTGGACGACTCGGTCCGCTCCTACCAGTGGACCCGGGGCCTGAAGCAGGACCCCAAGGGCGTCTACGGCGCCGAGACCCGTGCTGCGCTGGAACGGGAGACGTCGGAGCCGTAGTTCCGCCGGTCCGCCCGCCTGCGCTCGCAGGTACGCCGGTACTCGGGTACGCCGGTACGCCACAGCCCCGGCCGCGTGCCGGGGCTGTGGCCTCAGTGGTCGTACGGTCGTACGGCGTCACCCGATGTGCAGCCGCAGCGTCCCGTCGGGCAGCGGCTCCACCCGGACCTGGCGCAGGTCGTCGACCGTCGCGTCGGGGTGGTGGAAGACGGCCCGGGGGCCGACACCGATCACCTTCATGCCGGCGGCCCGGCCCGCCGCGATGCCCGCGCCGGAGTCCTCGAAGACCACGCAGTCCGCGGGGGCGACGCCCAGTTCGGCGGCGCCCTTGAGGAAGCCCTCCGGGTCCGGCTTGCTCGCGCCGACCGACTCGGCGGTGATGCGCACCTCAGGCATCGGCAGCCCCACGGCAGCCATCCGGACGGTCGACAGGGCGATGTCCGCCGAGGTCACCAGGGCGTGCGGCCTGCCCTGGAGGGCGGCCATGAACTCCGGCGCGCCCGGGATCGCCACGACGCCGTCCGTGTCGGCGGTCTCCGCGGCGAGCATGCGCGCGTTGTCGGCATGGTTCTGCTCGACGGGCCGGTTCGGCAGCAGCATCGCCATCGAGGCCTGGCCCTGGCGGCCGTGCACGACCTTCATGACCTCGTCGCCGTTCAGCCCGTGCCGGTCGGCCCACTGCCGCCAGATCCGTTCCACCACGGCGTCGGAGTTCACGAGCGTGCCGTCCATGTCGAGCAGCAGGGCACGGGCGGTGAGGACGACGGGGGCGGCGTCGGTCGGCGTCATCGGCAATCCCAAGGGCAGTCGGACGGGCGAGGGGCGCCGGTGGTGCCCCGGAGGGGCAAAGCGCCCCGCCCGCCGGTCAGGGAAAACGGGCGGGAGCTACTTTGTTTCTCAACGATACAAAATGATCGCGTATCTCGCCACCGGGGGCGGCGACCGTTCACCTGACGTTCAGCTCACCGGTAGGCCGACTGCTCAGCCCGCCACCGCCTCCCACAGGCTCCAGGCGCCCAGCACCAGCATCACCACGGCCGCGATCCGGGTGACCAGCCTCAGCGGCACCCGTCGCATCAGCGCGCTGCCGCCGATGATCCCGAGCGCGGCCACCGACCACAGGGCGAGCACCGCGCCCAGGCCGACGGAGAGCGGGTTGTGGTAATGGGCGGCCAGGTTGGCCGTCATGATCTGGGTGAGGTCGCCGAACTCGGCGACCAGGATGAGCATGAAGCCCGTCCCGGCGACCTTCCAGAAGGACTGGTCCTCCGGCTTGCGGATCTCCTCGTCGTCGCCGCCCTTGCCCAGCAGCAGCATCGCCGCGCCGCCCAGGAAGAGCACCCCGGTCAGCGCGCTCAGCAGCCGCCCGGGCAGCAGGGTCAGCACACTGCCCGCCGCGACGGCGAGCGTGACATGCAGCAGGAACGCGGCGGCGACACCGGCGAACACGTACGAGGCCCGGTAGCGGGTGCCGAGGACGAGGCCGGCCAGCGCGGTCTTGTCCGGCAGCTCGGCGAGGAAGACGACGCCGAAGGCGACCGCCGCGACGGTGATGCTGATCAAAGTTCCTCAATCGGTCGGGGCCGCCCCGCCGAGAGTGCTGGACTTCTGTGAAGACACCTCGGCACGGCAGCGCACTCGGCGCCCGCGCCGTACGGCACAGGCGTGCACTGCTTGCCGAAGGTCTCGCCGGCCGACCACACGGTGGTCCGCCCCCGGGCGCCGGCCCAGCCGTAGCTGAGCAGTATGTCGACGGTCCGGCAAAGGGCTACTCCCCTTCTGCGCGCCCCATGGTACGGGACAGGCGCGCGAGGCGGAATTCCGGTCCGAAAACGCCCCGAGGCGTACGAATGCGCCCGACGGCCCCCTTTGCGTCTCCAAGCCTCCCGAACCGACCCGGCGCCAACCACGGGTCCCGTCATACGCCTTGGCATGTCATGCACGCGACATTACTTTCTTACCGAACGCACACCTGCCGGCAACACAGAGTCGCGAGCATTCCCCTGCTCACGCTCCAAGACCCCCACCCCACAAGGGAGTTCACATGGCTCGCATGGCTCGCACGTCCAAGGTCTACGCGCGTCGACGACTCGGCATCCTCGCGGCCCTCACCGGAATCATTACCTCCGCCGCACTGTTCAACTCCCCGAGCGCCTCGGCCGCCCTCCCCACCCCGGTCAGCGCCGCCACCGCCCGCACCTACCTCGCCTCGCTCACCGTGGCGACCGAGGACCGCACCGGCTACTCCCGGGACCTGTTCCCGACCTGGATCACCATCAGCGGCACCTGCAACACCCGTGAGTACATCCTCAAGCGGGACGGTACGAACGTCGTCACCAACTCCGCCTGCACCGCCACCAGCGGCAGCTGGTACTCCCCGTACGACGGCGCCACCTGGACCGCGGCCTCCGACGTCGACATCGACCACCTCGTCCCGCTCGCCGAGGCCTGGGACTCCGGCGCCAGCGGGTGGACCACCGCCCAGCGCCAGGCGTTCGCCAACGACATCACCCGGCCCCAGCTGCTCGCCGTCACAGACAACGTGAACCAGGCCAAGGGCGACAAGGACCCGGCGGACTGGATGCCGTCGGTCACCTCGTACCGGTGCACCTATGTACGCGCCTGGGTCCAGGTGAAGTACTACTACGACCTGTCCGTCGACTCGGCCGAGAAGTCCGCGCTCACGAGCTACCTGGCGAGTTGCTGACCCAGCTCGGCGGCTCGTCCGGTGGTTTGCCCGGCGGCCCGCGGGGCGCTCCGGGGATGCCCACAAGGCAGCCCGGGGGGCCCTTCGGGCCATCCTTCCATGTATTAATCGACAAAACGCCGAACACACAAGCCTCTTGTGACCCTTCTGTCACACCTACGGCGTAGGCTGTATCGCTGTTGTCGGCCCGCCCTGCCGCCCCTTCATGGCGGCACGGCCGGGTTTACGGGGGAACGGGAGTCGCGTTGTTCGAAAGTGTCGGGGCGTTGGCCGGCAGTCCTTGGATCTATGTCACGGTCGCCCTGTCCGTGCTCCTCGATGTGTTCCTACCTGTCCTGCCGAGCGGGGTTCTGGTCATCGCGGCGGCCACCGCGGCGGCCGCGGGCACGGCGGCGGGCCATGACCCGGACATCCTGGTGCTGGCCCTCTCCGCCGCCGTCGCCTCGGTGCTCGGCGACCTGGTGGCATACCGCGTGGGCTGGCGCGGCGGTGAGCGGCTGGACCGCGCGATAGCCCGTTCCCGGCGGCTGAGCACCGCGCAGCAGCGGCTCGGCTGCGCGCTGGCGGCGGGCGGCGGCGCCCTGGTCGTGATAGCCCGGTTCGCCCCGGCCGGACGGTCCATCGTCTCCCTCGGCGCGGGCGCCGCGCACCGCAAGGTCCGGGAGTTCCTGCCCTGGTCCGCCCTCGCCGGTGTCGCCTGGGCCGCGTACAGCGTGGCGCTCGGCTGGTTCGGCGCCCAGTGGCTCGGGGCGACCTGGGTCGCCACGGGGGTGTCCTTCCTGGCGCTGTTCGGCGCGGGGGCGGGGGCGGCGTACCTCATGCGCAGGGAACAACCGGCAGCGTGACGCAAGGCCGGCGGCCTGCCCGACCTCACCGGTAGCGCCCCCGGCCGCTCCGGTGACGCCCCCGGCCTACGCGGCGCGGCGCGTCCCCGCCCCTTGGCCGCGGATCTCCAGCCCGTCCAGCAGGGCCGCGGTGGCTTCCGCGACGGCGTCCACCGCCGAGTCGAACACCTCGCGGTTGTGGGCGGCGGGGGCGCGGAAACCCGAGACCTTCCGTACGTACTGGAGGGCCGCAGCGCGGATCTCCTCCTCCGTGGCCTCGTCCTCGAGCACGGGTGGGCGCAATGTCTTGATGCTCCGGCACATGCCCCCAGTCTCGCCCGCCCGGCGCCGACGCCGCCAGTTCCTCAGCCCGCCGCCCGCTGGAGGCCATCGAGGATGAGGTCCAGCCCGAAGGCGAACTCGTCGCCGTAGGCGTACCCGGGGCGCACGACGTGAGCGGTCGCGATCTCGGCCAGGTACGGATATTCGCCGTCGCCGAAACCGCTCATGATCGACTCCGCCAGCTCCGCGGTCTCCTCCGGGGTGTCGAAGGGCAGGGTCTTCTCCTGGAGGGCAAAGCCGTAGATGTAGCTGTCGAGGACCGAGACGGCGTGGGCGGTCAGGGGGAGGGAGAAGCCGCCCTGCCGCAGACAGCCGAGCACGGCATCGTGATGGCGCAGGGTGGCCGGTCCCGGGGTGGCCCGTGACTCCATCAGTCCGATCGCCCAGCGGTGCCGGGACAGCACGCGGCGCATGGACTGGGCGCGCTGCCGCATCGCCTGGCGCCAGTCGTCGCCCGGCGCCGGTAGTTCGACCTCACCGAAGACCAGATCGACCATGCCGTCGAGCAGGTCCTCCTTGTTGGCCACGTGGTTGTACAGGGACATCGCCTCGACGCCGACGGCCTCGCCGAGTTTGCGCATGCTGAGCGGCTCCAGACCGCCGCCGTCGGCGAGTTCGACGGCGGCGTCCAGCACCCGCTGCCGGGTGAGCGTCTCGCGGGCCTGCTGCGGAACGGTACGTCGGGTCACGGCGGACGGTCACTCTCCTCTTGTCGTCGCCCAGGTCTCGTCATCGCCCAAGCGCTCTCCCCGGGCGGTCTCCGGACGTTGACGAGCTTACGTCGTAAGTGCTGTACTTACGACGTAAGTACTTACGCCGTAAGTACGGGGAGACAGAAGCCCGGAGCAGTGACCATGCCGAACAAGAGCGAGCCGATCGCCACCACCGGCGGAACCAGGACGACGATGGCCGCCGTCGTGCAGGAGCGCTACGGCGCCGAGCCGGAAGCCGTGCTGCACCCGGCCCGGCTGCCCCGGCCCGGCATCGGGCCCGGTGAGGTACTGGTGCGGGTGCGCGCCTCCAGCGTGGACCGGGGCACCTGGCATCTGATGACCGGTATGCCGTACGCGGTCCGGCCCATGAGCGGGCTGCGCGCGCCGAAGCTCCCCAACCCCGGCCGCGCCATCGCCGGTGTCGTCGAGGCGGTCGGCTCCGGCGTGACCGCGTTCGCGCCCGGCGACGAGGTCTACGGCACGGCACCCGCCGCGTTCGCCGAGTACGCCGCCGCCCGTCCCGACCGGATCGCCCCCAAGCCGGCCGGGCTCACCTTCGAGGAGGCGGCGGCCGTGCCGGTCAGCGCACTCACCGCGCTCCAGGCGGTCCGCGACCAGGGCAAGGTCCAGGAAGGCCGGCAAGTCCTGATCACCGGCGCCGCCGGTGGCGTGGGCACCTTCGCCGTCCAGCTCGCCCACGCCTTCGGCGCCCGGGTCACGGCCGTCGCCAGCACACCCAAGCTCGACGCCGTACGGGCGCTGGGCGCCGACCAGGTGATCGACTACACCCGCGAGGACTTCCTGGCCGGGCCGCGCCGCTACGACACCGTCATCGACATCGCGGGCAACCGGAGTCTGCGGGATCTGCGCCGCGCCCTCACACCCCGCGGCAGGCTGGTCATCACCGGCGGCGAGACCGACGGACGCTGGCTCGGCGGCACCGACCGGCAACTGCGCGCCCAGCTCCTGTCCCCCTTCACCGGGCAGCACCTGGGCACCTTCATCTCCTCCGAGCACGCCGACCGGCTCCACGACCTGACCGCCCTCATCGACGCGGGCACGCTCCGCCCGCTCGTGGACCGCACGTACCCGCTCGCCGAAACCGCCGCAGCCGTCCGGCGGCTTCTCGACGGCCGTGTCACGGGAAAGCTGGCGATCTCCTTGCCCGGCGAGTGACACCGGAGGCGCCGAAGCCCTCACCGAAGTACCGCGCCCCGCAAAATCGAACAGGCGTACCATTGCGATGTGGGTGCGAGCTATGACTTCCCGAGTGATCTGCTCGCCGCCCAGGAGGAGCTGCACCAGCTGAGGGCCGAACTGTCGGCCCTGCTCAAGCGGCTGCCCTGGTCGGTCGAGCCGCTGGATGGCTTCAGCGACGACAACGGCTGGCGCAAGGTGGAGCGCCCCGCCTCGCCGGGCTGGACGGCGGACGAGCAGGCCGAGGTGGAGAAACTGCGGCAGCGGGAACACGAACTGGCGGTGTTCGTCAGCACCCACCGGTACTGGGAGCAGTTCACCGGCGCCGACCGGGTGAGCGCCCGGACCGGCCTCAAGCACGCCCACCCCCAGACACCTGAGAAGCGGGACTGACGAGACGCGGGCTGAAACGCCGCAGGACCCCGGCCGGGAGAAGCGGCCGGGGTCCTGCGACGTACCCGTGTATCCGAGTGGGCGCGGACGGTTTCGAACCGCCGACATCCTGCTTGTAAGAGCGGTTGTATCGAGTTTACTTGCCGCCGAACACAGAGAGCTGACCAGCGCCGGAGAGGTGAAACCTCCAGGTCAGAAAGGCGTAGAAGCATCGCCCGGCGCATAGGTTCCCACTCTCGCTACATGGTGACTACTACCTGAGTACAGCCTTGCTACTGCACTTCATCCCCTAAAAATCCCCTAAACGATCATGGCGTTTGCGCAGGTCACAGCAGGCAAGAAGCAACCCCCGCACCCATGGGATGCGGGGGTTGCTCGCGCCGGGAGGCCACCAGAGAGGGGGGCTCTATCAGTGACCCCGGCACGACCGGGGCGCTCCATGGGAGCGCTCCATTGCGTACTTCATGTCTATCAGGGCTGGTCAGACCACGAAATCACCCATTCGAGGGAACGCGCGTTCGAGTACAGACAGTACCTACGTGTATGCGGCATATGCCAATGCCGAGTCACGAAAACGGCGAAGAATGATAATGATCACGCTATGCCCGCCTGCAACCATGATCACACGGATGTAGGGCTACCGCTACAGACATCTTGATCACGGGCTAGGACTGTGGGCGGGTGCCATCTGCCTCGCCACAGCCCGACTGGGTCATCGCCCAGCGCCAGGTCATCGGCCAGGCAATCAGAGCCTCTCGCGCGCACGCCCGCCTCACGCAGGAGGCTGTCGCGCTGCGCTCGGGCATCGACCGAGCATCCATCGTCCGTATCGAGCTGGGCACGCAGTCACCAACCACGGACACCCTGATCCGGCTGGCTGCCGCCATCGGAGTGCCCGTCCCCGACATGATCAGGTAGGTGGCCCGCCGCAGCGCCCCGACGGGGGGCGAAGGCGCTACGGCAGGCCGCCCGGCGGCCCCCAATCGGCGAAGGAGCCGCCGTGTTCCCGGGACCGGCCGGGGGAGCCCGGCCCCGGGAGGCTCACAGCCGTGTGCCGATCGCGATCCGGTCGTTTCCTGCGATCTCGAGGATGGCCTGCTGGACGATCACGAGGCGGCGCTCGTCCAGGTCCTCCGCCGCGGCGATAGTGATGTGCCCGATCCCCACGATCGACAGGACCAGACCGAGGAACGCACGCTCGGTCTCGTCCAGACCGAGCGTGTAGAGGCGTCCTGACAAGTTCTCCCAGCGCGCCATCAGGCGGCTGCCGTCCTTGGTGACGAGGACACGGCGGACGTTGTCGCGGGAGAGGAGAGTCTCCTCGGCAGCAAGTGCCCGGATAGCGATCCGGCTGCGGTTGTTCGTCGCCGACGCGATGAGCTGCTCGGTGATTCTGGCAACGTTTACGTCGCGGGTGACAGGTCTGGTGCTTGTCGTCGTCATGAGCTCTCCGTGGGAGGTCGGATGCCGCCTGGCCCGAAGGCGGCACCGAGTAGTGCTGGATCGGTCAGGCGGCCCGTCCCGTCCGGACGCTCGAGCCACATGCGGCCGCCGGCGGAGTACAGGACGGGCGGGCACTTGAGGACCCATCCGGACGGGCGGACCGTCAGCTGTCGTATGTCGTCGAGCTCGTCATCGAGGCCGGGCGGAAGGAGCCACCAGGCGCGCTCGGTCTCGACGTCGGCGAGGACGGGGCCCAGACGCTCGGACCTGATGCGCTTCATCACCTGGACGGTCCGCAGGAGCGCAGCCTCAGCCACCCGCCAGCGGCTGCCGGTCGGGAACGGGGCGAGGTCCTCGCGGTCCCAGGCGCGGCGCACGTCGGTGGGTGTGACGGTGCAGGACAGGAGCCAGTCCTGGCCTGCCTGCCTCAGTGGCAGGGTGGGCTTTGCGGCCATGACGGGACCGTATGCAGGGCGATTGCGCCCCTGCGCGCCGATTGCGCGCGATTGCGCGTGCCGTTGCGAGGGCTGCGGGTGATTGCTTACGTGAGGTCGAGGGACGCCCGGGCGCGGCCGATAAGGCGGCGTGCTGGGGCACCGTACTCGGCGGACTCGGCGAGCCAGTCCCAGGCACGCTCGTACAGCTTGATGTCCTCGTTGGCCGTCAGCCAGAGTTCCTCGCTGATCGTCTCCACGATCACCAGACTGCGGTCGTAAATCCAGAACGCGTGCGGTGCGGTACGCCGCAGCTGGGTGGCGAACGGCAGGATGCCCAGCTCGATACGGCGCTGCCCGACCAGGCCGTAGAGCCTGTCGAGTTGCTCGGCCATCACATCCACCGCGCACGAGCGGTGGTACAGGGCCGCCTCGCAGACGAGGAACCGGAACGACTTCTCCGGGTCGTACAGCGACGCCTGCCGGCGCATGCGCGCCTCGACAGCCGCCTCGGTCGTCGGAGCGATCCCCCGGAACGCAGCGTTGGCATCGAAGATGGTGCGTGCGTACTCCGGCGTCTGGAACAGACCGGGGACACGGGACACCTCGAGGCCGCGGATCAGCGCTGTGTTCTCGGTCTGCCGCACGGCGATCTCCTGCCGCCCGCGGTGCCCTCCGGCCAACTGGCGGCGCCACGATCGGTTGCGCTGCCGCATCTCCAGCGCGGCCAGCAGCCCATGCAACTCGGCCTCGGCATCCGGCCGACCGACGGTGCGCGCCCACGCGCTCAGGTCATCGCGGCTGGCGGTCTGCTTGCCGGTCTGCAGGCGCGACACCTTCGACGTCTGCCAGCCGAGTGCCGCGGCGAGCGCCTTGCCTTCCAGCCCGGCCTCGGTGCGCAGCTCCCGCAGGCGCGCACCGAGGGCTTCCCGCGCGGTCTGGAAGTCGGTGGTCACATGGTGGAAGCTACCCGGTCAGCAGGGATGGCGTGGTGCCAGGCGGCATCGCGGGCCTGGCAGGCGGCCAGCACCTCGACCGGGTCCTCCGTGACGTATACGCCCAGCGTGGCGTCGTCCTCGTCGAACGCGAACCGCGCGAGGATCTTCGAGTCGAACAGCCAGAAGTCCTCACCGGGCAGACGCAGTTCCTCGGCCCGGCCGCGGGGCAGGACACGAACGTCCTCACCGGCCGCCATATTGCTGGGCGCGCTCGCAAGGAGGAACCGTTGCCCTTCAGTCAGTGGCTCGTCGACCAGGCGCACCCGCTCGAAACGCTTCCCGGCCGCAGTCTGCTCGGCGACGTTCTCCCGCCATGCGTTGGCGGGCTCGTGCGCGATGTCCTCACCCGCCAGCCACCTGGTCCACTTCGGGCTGCGCCGGTCGGAGGCGTAGCCGCGGCGGGTCTCCAGCCGCCAGGCGGTGTGCCGGAACTCGCGGAACAGGTGGGCGACGTCGCCGAACGGTCGCAGCTCGGGCAGCTCGGCCTGTGGGGCGTAGCGGGTGAGCAGGCTGCGGGGCACCCGGACGAACGACTCAGTCGGCTTCACGTCGCGCAGTTGGGCGAGGTGTTCAGGGTCGGTCTCGCGATCGCCCTGGACGAGGATCTCGTCCGTCCCCTCGATCTCGTACAGGGTGGGGCAGTCACCGTCATCGCTGGTCGTGCCGAGGAACCTCAGCGTCATCTCGCCCTCCAAGTCAGCCGGTTGGAGATCCAGAATGCGCGCCCGTGAATCAGCTCGTCGGACGATTGCAGCAGATTGCCGCTGACTGGGCACCGCCAACTGATTGCGCGCAACAGGACGGGCGGACCCGCCCCCCGTCTGACCGCGGTGAACCGCACTCGGGCATGACGAAACGGCCCCACCCCCTGCGCGGGGGTGGGGCCGTGGTGGTCAGGTGCTCGTGCTGCTGGGCAGCTGAGTCTCTACCCGGGTGATGCGGGTCTCGTGGGCGGTGAGCTGCTCGTCGTGGTCGCTGAGCCGGACCATCACGCCCGGCCGGGCCGGTATCCCCGGGCGCGCCTCGGAGCCCGCCCAGTCCTCCCATGCCTCGTCGACCCGGTCGGCGATCCGCAGCACGGCACGCAGGAGCCGCCACAGCAGGGTGCTGAGTCCGGCAAGTGCGGCGATGGCCACGGACCAGGCGACGAGGGAGTCGACTGCTCCGATGCCTGTCGCGCCCTCGCTCATCTGCCCGCTCCGGAAGGACGGTTGGGGACGGCCCAGGTGACGCCGTATGCGCCGAGGACGGCGAGGACGATGGTCACGCCCTCACCGGCCGTCAGGGTGCCGTCCTGCACCGCTGTAGCGGCAGCCGCAGTACCCGCGGCGAGCCCGCCGACGACCGCCTTCCACACCTTGGAGATCTTCATCAGACTGGTCCTTCCGGGTCACTTTTTGCGGAGGCCGTTGGCGACCTGCCAGGCGTACAGCCAGGTCTTGGGACCGGTGAGGCCGTCGGCGGGGCCGAGGTCGGCCAGGTAGTGCTGCTGCAGCGCCTTGACCTTCTGCAGGTCCAGGGCGGTCATGGTCCGGGATGGGCCGACCCTGTACGCCGGGCCCCAGCTGCCGCGCTGGAGCCAGGTCTGCAGCTTGAGCGCGTCGTCGTTGGTGGCGCCGAGCTTGAACTTGTCCCGGCCCGGGAACGCCGGCGGGGTCGGCGTGGACGTCCACCGCCAGGAGGTGACCGGTTTGCCGCCGCGCGGGTCGGCGGGGTCGGCGGTGGGCGGGCAGACGCCGTCCGGGAAGCGGGGCGCGAAGTAGCCGGTGACGCGAGTCGCACGGCGCAGCTCACTGTGGCTGAAGACGCCGTTGCCCTGGCCGTTGTCGGCCGCGCCGGCCGCGATGCTGTTGCCGCCCTTGGTGTAGATGCGCTGGCCGTCGAAGCCGATGACGGTCTCGGTGTGCGCGCCGTTGCCAAAGTTCACCCAGGCGCCCACGGACGGGTACTCGGACCACTGCCCGTGCTGCTGGGCCCAGGCGGTCATGCCCGCGACGGACGCGGTCTTGGGGACGACGGCGGCCAGGCCGACGTCGCTGTACATGTCCCAGTCGAAAATGGCGCACCAGGCGACGCCGTCCCAGCCGTACTGCTTGCCGAAGACGGTGTGGTTGTCCCAGCCGACGGCACTGCTCCAGCTCTCGTATATCCGCTCGGGCACGGCCATCACGTGGTCGACGAGCCGCTCCCAGTCCGGTGTTGTTGCCATGAGTCCTCCAGGGCATGAAGAAGCCCCGGGCCATCGGCGCGGGGCGGGCGGTGAAGAGAAGGGATGAGGAAGCGTCAGGACGCGGCTTCGTACATGAAGGTCAGCCGTACCTGAGCGCCTGAGGCGAGGGTTTCCGGGCGGGTCGCGGTGAGGAAGTCGGACCGCGTGTTCGTCGCGCTGATGGGGATGAACGCGCCGACGGTGGTCGCGGCGGAGCTGACGACGATCGTGCCGTTCCACCGGTCCGTTCCGAGGAGCATGGACGAGCCGACGACGCTGACGCCGCTGCTCGCTGCCGCCACGGGCAGGCTGAAGGAGTAGTTCCCGCTGCCGAACGTCGTCGTGCTGCCGGCGACGAGGTTGATGTTGCACAGGACGTTCCGGCCGATCTTCATGTAGCGGCCGGTCAGGGTCCCGTTGCCGATGACGGGGTTGGTGGTGGTTGCCGTCCATGCCGGGGTGTACGGCGTCCAGGCGGCGAACATGGTGTTGAGCTGGTCGCGGATCTCCTGGTTCATCAGCGCGGCGGACACCATCTCGCCGACGACCCAGGTGCGGGGCGAAAACGTCATGATCAGCCCTTCGTGCTCATCGGGCCCGGGTCCGGGACCGGGTCTATCGGCCGGTCCGGGTCGGCGGGGTCGGCGGGGTTCCACCAGTTCCGCAGCGCGGGCTTGAGCGCCAGGAGGCTCGCCTCGACGGCAGGCACGTCGGCCGGGTAGATGACCGCGCACCAGCCCCATCCGCATTCGACGCACGCGTACCGCGGGTCGTTCGGGGAGACGACCTGCGCGGACCCGCACAGGCAGTCGGCGATCCACCGGTTCTGGTTGATGCGCGCGTAGTACGTGTCGGCGACCGTGTCGGTGGGCGGGGTGACGCGGCGGCCCAGGCGTACCTCGTACCAGCGCCACACCAGCTCGGCGGCGGGCACTCCGGCCCACAGATCCGCAGGCTGGCCAGCCGGAGGGGTGTAGAACGTCTCGGCCCTGACCACGGGGATGGGCATGCGGGGCTCCTAGTAGGCGAGGCGGGTGGTGGAGTCGAGGACGGAGTAGGTGGGGTCGTCGAGCACCCACACGGTGTCGGTGGTCGTGGCGCTCGTGTGGATCTGGATCAAGTGGCTGTTGTGCTTGATCGTCTCGGTGTAGCCCTCGACTGTGACGCGGGCCGAGGAGGCGGGCGCCTGCGAAGGCATGCTGGTCACCGAGAAGTACGAGCTGATGTCGGCGGCCAGGACGGCCAGGTAGGAGGACATGGTGAACGCTTGTATCGGGGCCTCGCGCAGCTCGGGCTGCGGGTCGGCGTAGCGGGACACCCGCCAGTACGCGGCATCCAGCACCGAGTTGTCGTACGTCTTGAGGATGTTCAGCGGCTCCGGCTCGTACAGGCCGAACGCCAGGATCGAGCTGGGGGCGGTCACCCGCTGGGTGGCACCGCCCGGCCGGGACGCGGAGAGCGCGTTCACCAACTTCTGGTCATCGTCGGCCAACTCGACCTGCGTGGTCTCCAGGTCGGCGTAGGCGATGGTGAACGCCTCCCCCGCGGGGCTTGGGTTGTAGCGCAGGTCGCGGGACTGGTAGACGAGGCCGTAGGAGTCACGTGCGGCGAACAACTTGCCGCTCTCCGTGGACTCCACCTCCCGCATCCGCGCCACGACACCGGTGCCGGCCGGGCCCTGCGAGGCGATCGGATCGTGGGTGCTGCCGGAGATCGTCACCGTCGGGACGCCCGCGTACCGGGCGAGGCGCTGCATGCGGACGTCCGCAGTCTCGCCAGAGAAGCCGGTGGTGCCCGCCTGGTAGTGGAGCGGAGCGACGGTATCGGCGATATGGGCAGTGGCGAAGGTGACGGCGACGTGGGCCAACTGCCCGGAGAAGAAACGCCCGCCCCGGTAGCCGCCGACGTGAAGGGTGCGTAGCCCGCTCATCGCCGGGGTGAACACGCTGAAGCCCGGTGTGGCTCCGTCGGTGTAGTGCGTGACGCTCTGTAGTCCGTCGACGAGGACGTGGTGCCAGGCGCCATCGTTGATGGTTCTGAGGGTGTCGTGGACGGTGAGGGTGCCGCCGCCGTCGGTCGACTCGATGGTGAGCGTCCCGGTGGCGCTGATGCCCAGGACGAACTGGTGGTCCAGGCTAGGCTCGTACAGACCCAGGATGGCCCGGGACGTCACCGTCGTCTTCACCCAGAACTCGACGGTCTGCGCATACGGCCCGGAGTACATCTGGAACGCAGCGCCCAAGTCGGCGGTCAGGTACTTGCCGTTGCTGGCGCTGGCCGGGGTGAAAATGACCGAGGTCTCGCCGGTCTCCGCCAGGCCGTCGCTGCCGAAGTCCAGTGTGCCGCCGGTGCCGACCTGGGTGAGGGCGAGGGACCCGCAGCCGGTACCGGAGATGTCGCCGGCCGACGCCGACCCGGACGGCTCGCTCAGCGGGAAGTAGGCGCCGACGAATTCGCTGACGGCAGCGACGTCCTGGGCGAGGATCTCCTGCGCGAGCATGCTGCGCAGCGTGGGCAGCCGGTTGAGCCGCTTGAACAGGTCCGTGCAGCTCACCGTGACGGTGGAGACGAGGCCTTCCCAGTCGATCGGGAACTCATTGACCATCCCGTAGAAGCGCGGTCTGACTTCAGCGCCGACCAGGTCCCACTCGATGTACCCGCTCGTGCCGCCGGTGCGGGTGGTGGGGAAGTCGACGGCGTGGGTGTCGGCAGTGACCCAGGCCGGGGTGGCCAGGGTGCGGCGGACGGTCCAGACGTAGCCGTCCGGGCTGGTCTCCCAGTAGACGGTGCCGGCCGACTCCCGCACCCGCAGCCACGCATGGTCGATGGCGCTGTAGGTGAGGGTCGTCGGGGTGCCGTCCGAGAACCCGGTCTGGGACATGGCAGCGAGGACGCCGGTGAGGGCGTCGTAGCGCCAGCCGATCCGGGTGCCGGACGTCGCCGACAGCACCCACATCGACGCGGCGCAGTTCGATGAGCCGTTCGCCGTGGGCACCGTCGTCAGCTTCGCGGTCAGCTTGCTGGAGGACAGCTTCCACTGCCGGGCAGATGTGAAGTTGGTGTCCACACCAGGGGCGACCGTGATGGCCAGGCGGCCCGCGCCGGTCTCAAGGCCAGCACCGCCCGTGTTCGTGATCCATCGTGTGGTGTCGACCCGGCCGTCGTCGAAGTCGTCCCCGAGCATGGCCATCGGGTAGGGCGCCGACCCGGACACCGTCGGCATCACCGCCACGCTGATCCGGATCGGCGCGTTGCGCCGCACGAACGGGTAGTACGACGACGAGGCGTTGCCCGGCGTGAACCGCCCGTCGGTGTTGTCCAGGCGCAGGGTGGCCGTGCCGGGCTGAGTCTCCGACAGCTCGTCGGACGCGCCCCGGGTGATGGTCACCCCCGCCTTGACCACGTCGACGTAGGAGGTGATGTCCGTCCAGGTGATGGTGGCTGGGAGTTGGACGAGGCCACCCCAGCCCATCTCGACGAGCAGCGGCATGAGCTCACCCCACATTCAGAGAGACGGTGCCGCCCTGGACGCGGCCGAACTGCAGGAGAATCCGCTGGACTTCGCGGCCGACGGCGACCGGGTCCATGGCGTCGCGAATGTCGACGTTGATGTTGTAGGTCAGGCCAGCACCACCGGGGGCTGCGACTGCGGCCCGCCCGAGGACGGGCCGGACTCCGGACACCCGGGCGGACACGGTGTCCAGGGCCCGGTCCAGGGCGGGCATCCCGTCGACCAGGCCGCGCGCCAGCCCTGCCGTGGTGAACACGCCCAGGCGGGCCATCACCGTGCTGGGCGATTTGATACCGAGGGCCTTCTTGATCGCGGCCTGCATGCCCTTGGCGATGGACATCATCAGCTTCTCAATGTCCTTCTGCTGGCCCTCCAAGCCCTTCAGGAAGCCGCGGCCTGCGTTCTTCCCGGAGTCGTACAACAGGTCCGCGCCCTTGCGGCCCAGCGCCTTGGTCTCCGAATCGATGGCCTTCTGCGATTTGTTGACCGCGGCCAGGGTGGCCTTGTCGGCGCCCGCCAGCGCGGACGCATACGCGTACCCGTCGACCGGGCCCATGTCGAGGATCTGCCGCAGCAGACCTTTGTTGAGGCCGCGCTTGGCCAGCATCGAGATGTAGCGGGAGAACTGGCGGATCTGCGCGAGCTTCGCCGCCAGGCCGCCCTTGATACCGCCCGCCGTGACCTGCTCGGCGTCCATGCCCAGGCTGGACAGGGCGGCCTGGCCGCGCCCGGTCTTCGTGGTGCCCTCCGCGTACTGCTTCGCCTCGGCGATCTTCGCCACGAGGGCGTCCCGCTTCTTCGCCGCCGCGAGCAGCTTGTCCGTCTGCTTGTCGACGTACTTGAGGAGCGAGGCTTCCGTCTTGCCGGAGAACGCCGTCCGGATGTCCTTGGCCAGGTCGGCCGACACCGACTTGATCTTGTCGCGGGAGCCGGTGAGCCCGACGATCAGGCCCTTGCCGATGTCGGCCGCGAGGGCCTTGGTCTTCTTCGACGGAGACGCGATCTGCATCTCGCCCTTGATGCCCGCGGTGATGGCGGCTGCAAGGAGGACCGCCGCCGCGGTGACCTGGCCGGTCGACCCGGTCATGCCCTCCGCCAGGCCCGCAGCCACGGCCGCGCCCGCCCCCGGCATGCCGACGCCCGTACCGAGCCGGTTAGCGTTGATGGCCTCGATGAGGCTGCGGTACCTGGCCGTCGACTTGGCGTTGATAACGTACTCGCCGTTCGACGCGTTGATCGGCACGCTGTCTGACGTACCGGTCCCCGGACCGACGACCGGGCCACCGCCCGGGAACCCCACCAGACCGCCGGTGGCGTAGTCACGCTTCGCGACCGGAATACCCCCGCTGCCCGGCGCCCCGACCGTGGAGAACTTGGTGACCTTGTTCGTGGTGATGGTGATGGACTTGTTCCGCAGGTTGGCCACGGCAGCCGCGACGCTCTTGACCCCGGCCAGCGCCCCGCCAGTCTTCGCGCTGACGGTGACCGAACCATCCCGCAAGTGGGTCACTTTGTAGCCGAAGCTCTGGAGGATCTGCTCCGCTGCCTTGGACAGCGTCTTCAGCGTCACGCTCTTCGAGCCTGGCGACTTCGCGACAGCCGCGTTGAAGGCGTTCAGGTCCGCCGTGGCATCACCGGTGTCCATCTCGACACGGGCCTTCTTCAGATCCTTGATGTTCAGGATCTGGTCGGCGAGCTGGCGGGCCTGCTTGCTGGTCAGGCCCATCGCCTCGGCGCTCCGGAGGAACGCATCGCGGCCGCGGCTGTAGATGCCGTTGACGGTCTCCCACGAGGCGCCTGACTGGCGGGCGTCCGCGGCCGCTTCCTCGGTCTTCGACGCCAAGTCGTTCAGCGCGGTGGCCGCGTTCCGGGCCTTCTCACTGTTCAGGTCGAGCTGACCGTGCGACATGGACAGCGCGCCAGCGTTGTCCTTCGCCGCCTTCGCCGCAGCGTCGATGCTCGCCTCGAACCCGATCATCCCGGAGAGGCCCTGGCGCTGCACGTCGTTGAGGGCCTGGATCGACTGGCGCAGCCCGTCCGCGCTCTGCTTCTGGGCGTCGAGGTGCTTGGACACGGACTGCGCCTGGGCCCCGAACACGCCCATGCTGTCGGCGGCCAGCTGCTGCTCGAACTTGCTGTCGGCGACGGCCGACTTGTAGTCGTCGAGCTGCTTGGTGAACTCCTTGGTGTCGCGGCCGCCCTTGCCGTACTCCGCCGTCAGCCGCTTCAGCGCCGCGGCCGCCAGGTCGGACTGGCCGGACTGCACCAGGTTGGCGAGTGCGTCGTCGACCGCGCCGATGTTGTCCTTGGCGTTCTTGACCGGCGTGGAGTCCCAGCCCGTCCACCCCACCAGGAACTGCTGGATCTTGTCCGCAGTCGACGGGTCGGTTAGAGACCGAACCTTGCCGTACAGGCCACCGAGATCCGAACCGAACGCCTTCGCCGCCTCGCCCGTGGTCCGGCCCGTGCTGCCCAGTTGCTTCAGCGACGACGTCAGCTTGTCGACGTCCGGCGGCGCCGACTGGCTCTTCTCCGCCAGCATGGACAGGCCCACGATGAGCAACCCGATACCGGTGCCGGCCATTGCGACCTTCGCGGACCGCGACATGGCGCCGATCGCCGCACCCACCGCGCGCAGCCGGGTGGGTGCCGCGGCGGCCGCCGTCTGCATGGCGAGCAGTTGCACAGCGAACCCCGCGATCGCGGAGCGCGCGGCGGCGAGCCCGAACGCTGCGGCCTTGGTCACCTTAAGGGCGACGGCCAGCTGCAGGAACAGCGCGATCGCGCCCGGTGGTACAGCCGACACCAGATGGGCGAGGACCTCCACCACCTGCAGCAGGCCGACACCGACGCCGCTGGCTCCCGACAGCAGGTGGATGAGTGCCATGGCCACGTCCTTGAGGACGGCCGCCACGGTCGGGCGCCCTGCGCCTTCGCCCAGGCCATGAAGTCCTTCGCGGGTCCGCCCACGTTGACGCCTTGGCCCGCACGGAGCAGGTGAATGATCTCGTTGTTGACGTCCCGCAGCGTCTTCTGCGCGAAGTTGGTGAAGCGGCCGTTGAGGCGGTCCAGGCCGGGGGAGGCCATCTCGCCGCCGACGATCGTGATGAACCGGTCCGCCTCAGCACTCGTCACCTTGACCAGCCCGCTGGTCTTGGGCAGCAGCGCGTTGACGAGCTCGACGCCCTTGGTGAACGGGGCCATCGTGTTGCCAGCCAGGCTGTTGGACCACTGCTTGTAGTTGTCCTTCAGCACGCCGACGGCGGCGGCTGCCTTCCTCGTCGCCGGAGGCAGCACGGCCATGGTCTCGGCGTACAGAATCTGCGCCTGGATCGCCTGCTGGGACGACGCACCGTTCTTCTTGACCGCATCGTCGTACTTCTTCTGTGCGTCCGCGGCATCGCTGAGCGCTGAGATCTGAGGAACGAGGGCCACGCCCATCGCGGTGACCGCGGCCCCGACCGTTGCCGCACCGGCGGCGAGCGGAACGAGCGACGCGGCGGCCGGGATCGCCGCCGGCGCGAGGAGCATCGTGGCTTTCTTCAGCTCACCGAGCGCCTTTTCCCCGGCCTCGCTGTCCCGCTGCATCTGCGACAGGTTGCGGGTGGCGTTGTTGGTGAAGCGGCGCATGGCCGCGTCGCCGTTGATGGATGTGGTCAGCAGGCGGCGGCCGAGCCGGTTGCTGGCGTCGCCTGCCCGGTCGAGGACGTGGGAGAGGTGGTCGCGGCCGACGAGGACGAAGTCGAGGCGCATCAGTCACCCACCGCCTTCCGTCTGCTGGGCCTGTTGGGCCTGGTGGCGGTCGATCCAGGCGGTGAGCGTGTAGAAGTCGACGACGGTCAGGTCGTCGACGACGGGAGGGGGGAATTTGAAGAGGTAGGCGAAGAGTCCGAGGTACTGGTCTCGGCAGAGTTCAATGTCGGGCTCGGGCTCGGGGACTGGTCCGGTGTCCCCTGCGGGCTGTCCTCGGTCGGCTCTTCGGCTTTTGGGCCGGTGAGCTTCGCGTCGATCAGAGCGTGAGCGCGGTCGGGGTCGATGGAGGCTTCGGGCATCCGCGAGCGCAGCACCTCGGCGACCTCGTCGGGGGTGAGCTCACCGCTGCGCTCCCCCAGCACGAAGTAGCTGTCGATGTAGGCCTCGGTCTCACGCATGTCCATTCGTGTCGTCATCTCGCCAACGCCCGGGTCGAAGTCACCGAACCGCAGGGTGGGCTGAGTGCGCTTCTTGAGGGCCCAGACGACACCGCGCATCGCGTCGAGGTCGTCGACCTCCAGGCCCTTCAAGATTTCCTGCCACTTCATGTCGATGGTGCGCTGCACGATCGACGCCTCGGAGACCTTCAGGCTGGTGGCGTCGTGGTGCTCGGGCGCACCGTCCGTCGGGGTGTAGACAACGATCACGGGGTTGCTCCTGTCGCTATTCGATGCGTCGGCGCACGTCCTCGCGAATGCGCTCGACCTCGCGCTGGATACGGTCGGTGTGGGTGCGGATGGGCTTGTCCCACCACCCGGGGTCGGCCCACTGGGTGGCCCACCGCCGCCGGTTGCCGTACACGGGGTGGCGGATGCGGCCCTGGTTGATGACGTCCGGCATGCGGCGCAGGTCGGGCGGGAGACGGCCTTTGTCGACCCACACGCGGGCGCCCGGGTCTCCGGTGGTGCGGACCGAGATACGGATGGCATCGGCGATGGTCGCGCGCAGTGGGCGCGTGGTGGGTGAGATGCCGCCGCGGCGGCCGGAGCCGCCACCCTGCGAGCGGATGTTGAGGCTGCGGATGGAGTCCTGCAGGTCGTCACGCAGGGGCTCGGCCGCTCGGCGGATACGGCGCTGCATGCTGGATCGGATGTTCTCGTGCCCGGCCCGGCGCAGCCGCCGCTGCAGCTCCAGCAGCTGGCCGGTACCGATGATCCTTACGTCTCCGGGCATGCCGACTCACAGGGTGACGTCGGTCGACATGTACTCGATCTTCGGCAGGTTGGTGCCGTCGTACAGGCCGACGTAGTTGAAGCTGGGCTTGACCACGCCGAAGCCGTCGACGACGGGCGGGCCCTCGTCGAGGCGGATCGCGGGCAGCGTGATCCGGAACGTCTCCGCATACGTGGACGCGATGATGGGGCCCACGAACTCCCACACGAGCGAGGTGGCCCCGTCACTGGTGTGTAGGTCGTCGAGGGTGGTCGCGACGTAGTCCGTCTCCAGCGTGCCGCTGATCTTCACCAGGTCGTTCTCGATCGGCTCCTTCTTCAGGCCCGACGCCCCCGCGTAGAACCGCTCGACGTCCTGCGGGCGCTCCACCTTGCAGCTGACCTTGCGGATGCCGTCGAGGGCCGTCTCCGTGCCGTAGGTGCCGGTCTTGACGGACATCTGCATGAAGTGGAACGGGGACATGCTCGGGTACGACGCGGCTGCGAGGGTCTGGGTCTCGTCGCAGTCCTTGCCGTCGACCTCGAACGAGCCGGTGAGCATGCCGCCCACCTCGCACGAGAACTCCCCGCTGGTCACCTTGCAGCCCAGGAAACTTTTGTCGGTGACCGTGCCAGTGGTGAGCGGGACGCCCTTCTGAATCGTCAACGACTTGCCCGCGACCGACGCCAGCGTGTGGGTCTGCAGGTAGGCGGTCGTCGTCGCCTGCTGCACCGGCGTCACCGTCGTACCCATGAGGGCTTGGAGCAGCAGCCCCATGCCCTTGTTCGTGACCTCGAAGTCCACCGACCCCGACGCCTCACGGCGGGTCAGGACACGTCGCGCGGACAGCGGCAGCAGCCGCCCCGCCGCGATGCCCGCGCTCGTCGCCGTCGTCTTCTTCAGGACGAGGCTTTCCTTGGTGAACTCGATGAACTTCGCCGGGGCGACGTAGGTGCCGTAGGTGGTCTCGGCTGCGATGCCCAGCTGCGCACCGAGACCGGATCCGATCGCCATGGATCAGCCCTCCTTCTGCGGCGCGCTCTTGGCCGCGGTCTTCTTCACAGCCACAGCCACGGGCTCAGCGGCCTTCGGCTCCTCGACCGGCTCCCAGGCGGCTGGCTGGCAGACGTACCCGTCGAAGCGTTGATCAGGGACTTCGACCACCTCGTCGGGGTGGACGACTCGTTCGGGCCCGAGTTCCGGCACGGTCACCGGCTCCGGCCCCAGATAGCGCACACGCGCCATGTCGGATTCCTCCTCAGATCCGGGCGTGACAGGACACCGTGAAGGCCAGGGCCACCCGCGCACCCTGGTCGGTGAAGTACTGGCGCATCTGGGTGCGGGTCAGGTGCGCCCACAACACAGCGCCGTTCAGGTTGGGCGCCTCGGGCTTAGCGTTCGTTGCCCTGATCGCCTGCTCGACGACGGCGAGGATCTCGAAGGCCCGGGTGCGCACTGCGGAGAAGTCGTCGTCGCCGGACCACACATCGAGGACGGAGGCGATCGTGAAGTCCTCGTCGCGGGTGCGGGCGCCGGCCGCGTTGAAGTCCTGCACGGACTCAGCGGCCTGTGCCTGGTCCTCGCCGCCCGGCCAGCCGACGGCCAGAAAGTCGGCATTGGACACGTCGTCGACGGGTGGCCCGTCGATGATGTCGACACCGGCGAGGCCGTTGTCGGCGCGCAGGATCTCCAGCAGCGCGGCTATCGCGCGGGGTACGGCGGAGCTGGCCATTCACCCTCCCTGGGGCGGGAGCCGGTCCGGCTCCATCAGCTGTACGGCCCGGTTGGGGATCGCGAATCCCAGCCCCGGGAGTGGCTCAGTGACGTCGTAGTCGTCGACGCCGCGCTGGGGGCGGCCCGGGCCCTGCCGGGTGCGCCACAGATGCTGAAGGATGATCTTCGCGGCGGCCTGGATGTTGTCGCCCACGATCAGTCGGCCGACCCGGTAGGTGATGTCGAGAGGCCCGTACAGCAGCCCGCCGCTGACCGCTTCGACCAGGCCCGTGTCCGGGTCCAGGTCGAGGTCACCGACGGTGTACGACGGGCCTCCCGGGCGCCGGGAGGTGACGGACACTAGGCTCAGGCAGGGAACGAGCGTGAGCGCCACCGTGCGCGCGCTGGTGAAACGCACCCGTTCCGTGACGGTCCGCACGACCACCGGCCCCACGAACATCTCGACAGCCCGGGTGCACGCCCCGATCCAGTTGCGGATCTCGTCGTCGTCCGAGGTGTCGGTCTTCTTCAGGTGCTTGCGCCCGTCGGCCAGGGACATGATCGCGGGCGAGGCCGCCTCACGGACGTCGAACATGTCCGTGTAGGCGTGCGCGGGCGAAGTCCACACCCAGCGCACCGTGTGCCGACCAGCGACCGTGGTGACGTAGTCCGCCCGGTAGCGGCCGGGCGTGGTGGTCTCGACAGCTGCAGGGCTGGCCGTCGTGCCGTCCGGCAGAGTCACCGTCACGGCCGCGCTGGCAGCTGTCGCGAGGGTGCCGCCCGGATCGAGGCAATCAGCGGTGAGGCGCACCGTGGCGCCCAGATCGAACGGCACGCCTCCTCACTCCTTGGCGAGGTCGGCGGCGAGGATGCTCTTGCGGTTCTTCCCGTCCGCCTCGGCGGCCAGAACGCGGGCACGCTCCTCCTCGTCGGCGGTCCTCAGGTACTCGATGACCTCGGGCGCCGTGTGCTCGCCCGGGTCGAACTCGCCGCCGCCGGTGGGCGGGGTGAGGGTCCTGGGCTCGCCCGGGTCGGCCGTCGCACGCTCTACGACCGCTCCGGCAACTGCCGCCCGTCGGGCAGCCTGCTGCCCCACGTGGACGGCCACGTCCTCGAAGTGGATGCGGGTGCCGCGGTTGTACACCGGGTCGTCCGTGGTGACGAGGTCACCGGCCGCGATGACGCGGGTGATGCCGTCGACCTCGGTTGCGAAGGGCTCGCGGCACCGCTTGATCTCTGCTGCCATGGGTCTGCTCCTCAGTGGGCTGCCGGACGGCGCCGGGCCCCGGACATGACGCACGTGGCGCCGAACGTTCCGCCCGCCGTCGCACCCGACGTGGTGGCGACGATCCGCACGTAGCGCTGCGGACCGACGTAGCCGACCTCGAACGTCTTGTCGTCATCGGTCAGCGCGATGGTGGGCAGCGAACCCTGAAGGCTCGAGGTGTCCACCGCGGTCCAGGTCGAGTTGTCCGGGCTGTCCTGCATGGTGATCGCCACCGAGCCGTCGGTCATCGTGCCGGTGTGGATGACGAACATGGCTGAGCGGAAGGCGTTGTTGTTGTAGTGCCGGTCGACGGTCAGGCCGTTGACGGCCCCGTTGGTACGGATAGCTACCGCCAGTGCCGGCCGGGCCACGCATTCGCTGTAGACGCTCCTGCGCATGTGGTCCTCTCTCTCTGGAAACGGGTGGGGGCCGGAGGAACACCTCCGGCCCCCACGCCAGCTCGCCCGGCTGTCAGCCGACCTTGTTCATGCGGAACGCGCCGTCGTTCACGCTGTCGGCGCCGACGCGGTAGTACGCGTACCAGCCGCGCTGCCCCGTGGGCCTGCGGTTCGCGCCGACCAGATGCGGGATGAACTCCACGGTCATGCCGACCCGGTCGGCGATCACGTAGTTCGAGAAGTCGCCGTAGATGAGGTTCCGGGAGCCGGTGGTGACCGTGCTGGTCATGGCCTCCGCCTCGTAGGTGTTGCGCCCCAGCAGCTGGGAAGGCTGGTCGCCCTGCAGCTGCACCCACATGCCGGCACCGCCCGCGGTGTCGAACTGCCGCACCACGTTGTAGATGGTGCGGTGACCGAGCCAGGACGCGCCCATGCGGTAGCGGGCGGGCAGGCCGTTGTCGAGGCCGTAGACGGAGGTGATCGGCAGGGTGTTGGTGCCCTGCGTGAGCTCCGAGCCGGTACCGGTCAGGGCGGTGACGATGCCGAACGGCTCGCCCGAGCCAGAGCCCGAGATGAACTTCGTGGCCTCCAGCTCGTCACGGCCGAATGCGAGCAGCCGCGCCACCTCCTGGGTGGCGTTCGCCTCGTCCTCCATCGCCTCGATGCTGATCGGCACGAAGCCCTGGGCCTTGAACAGCTGGACGGTGGGCTGCGCGAACGCTGGCGCGTTGTCGCCGGCCTCGGTACCTTCCGCCGCGAACGACCAGGACACCGATCCGGCGGACACGCCGTTCCACACGTCGCCGGTGGCGACAACCTTGCGGGCGACCTGGCGGATCTCGTTCAGCGACCCGTTCGCCGTGATGATGACGGTGGGGTCCATCTGGAACGGGACCAGGTAGCCGCCCTGGCTGTCGGTGAGCGACATGGCGCGCTCGAGGGCCTGCTGCTCCTCGACGTTGATCATGTGGCCGCGGCCGGTTGCGACCTTCGCCCAGCCGCGCAGGTACTCGGGCGAGGAGGTCGCCAGGCACATGCGGGCGATCTTCGAGTCGCTGTCGTCCCAGCGCTCGATGATCTGCGTCGCGGCCTGACGCACGGTGTCGTTGGCGCCGCTCATCTTCTCCACGGCGCACAGGGCCCGGGCCCGCAGTTCCTGCCCGATCTGCCCCTTGGAGCGGGCGAAGGTCCGGACCTCGGACAGGTCCCACGGGTTGCGGAACCGGCGGTCCTCGACGGAGTCGGGGTTGAGGATCGGGTCGAGGTCGTAGGCGCCGCCGCGGCTCTGCGGGGTGCCGCCCTCGATGCCGAGGGCGGGCGGGCGTCGCTCGGTGGCCTGGGTGGCCGCGCGGACCCGTTCGAGGGCGCTGCGGCGCTCCAGCTGGCGGCGGTGGTCGTCGACCTCGGCGAACTCGGTGGTGAGTTCGTCGAAGTCGCGCTCGTCCTCGTCGGTGAGGGCGTCGCGCTGCTCCAGCTCCTCGAGCCGGGCGCGGATCTCGCGCAGGCGGATGACCGCCTGCTGGTGGGAAAGCTGCAGCTGAGGCATCAGCTCGTCTCCTTGCTGTCGATGGACGCCAGTACGCCGTCCATCAGCCCGCCGATCTCGGCGAGCTGGGAGCGCATGCGGACTGTGCGGGGTGATGGCGACGGGTGCCCATCGGCGGGCGGCGCGTCAGTGGTGCTGGGGTTCGGCGGGTGCCCTTCAGCAGGCGGCGCGCCGGTGGAACGGTTCGGGGCCGGGTGCCCGGGTGCGGGCGGCGCGGCTCCCTCTTTGTGCTGGCGGAGTGCCTCGCGCACCGCGGCGGCGAGTTGCTCCGGGTCCGTGGCGTCCGCCATGTCGATGACAAGACGAGGCGGTACGGCTGCCCGCTGGTACAGCAGGGCGGTGGCGACCTCGCGGCGCAGCTCCGGGTCGTCCGGGACGGCCGGGGCGGCAGCGTCGCGGGCCAGGGAGTGGCGGATGCGGCGGGTCATGTCGTCGTCGTGGACCAGGCCGTCGGCAACGTCCCGGGCTCGCACGGACACGCTGGTGCCCGCGTAGGCCGGGAAGACGACGGGCCCGAGCTCGCGGCACTTCAGCTCGATCAGTTCGCGCTGCAGCGGCCCGCGATCGCCCGGCATCCACAGCAGGTCGTAGACCTCCTCGGGCTTGACGAGCTTGCCGTTGACGTCGCGCCACTCCTCGCGAACGACCTCGAAGCGGAACGACATGCCGTTCACGGACTGCTCGGAGATCGCGTCCCTGACCGGCTGCATCAACCAGTTGTCGGTGATGCGGCCCTCGACGTAGAGGCCCTGGTCGTCCTCGCGGAGGTCGGTGATGGAGCCGATCGGGATCGAGCCGATGAGCGGGTGCCGGCCGTGGTCGAACTGCATGACCGGCGTCTGCTCGCGGATCGTCTTCTTGAAGGCGCCCTTGCGGATCTTCTCGGTGAAGGTGCCCTCCCACGAGTTGATCTCGGTCGGGTTGTCGAAGAGGGCCGCATACCCGGTCAGGGTCCGTCCGCCGCCCTCTGCGTCGCCTTCGGCGCGCAGCAGCTGGAACGGTACGGACCTCTCCAGGTCGCGCGTCATGGCGGACAGGACGGGCATCAGGAACCCCCTTGGGTGGGTGCGGGCGGTGTGCTCGGGACCGTCGTGCCGGGCGCTTGCAACTGGACGGAGAACAGGCCGGTGTGGACCAGCAGCGACCAGTCCGAGGCCCTCACCGCGTCCATCACGGATGCCGGGGTGTAGCCGGCGTCGACGAGCGTGCGGATCGTGCGGGACTCGACGCCCTGGATCTCCGCGGCGTCCTTGGCGTCTTCCCGCAGGAACGGAACGTGCCGGGCGTCGTACCAGAGGCGGACCCCGCCGGAGCCGCTGCCGGGCGGCGTGACGAGCGGAGCGAACGAGCCTGCGACGTTCTGCCACAGCGGATGGATCGTGCCGTCCGCGAACCGGCGCCTGGCCTGCCCGTAGTTCGAGTAGGTGGCGGCCTTCAGCCCCTCAGACAGGCCCACGATGATCGGAGGCACACCGGCCGCCGACGCGATGCGGGTCTCACCGGCGCCCTGCACGGCGCTGAAGTCCATCTGCTTGAAGTCGCTGCCGACCACGGTCACATCGGCGCCGCCACCCAGGTACAGCGTCTTGTAGGCGTTCTCCACGCCCCGATGGCCGGACTCCATCTTCGCCTTGAACTTGGCGAACGCCTCCGGGGTGACCTCGCGTGCGAGGCGCACGACGATGTTCGGGGTGGCCGCGTTCTCGAAGTACTTCCGCTTGTGCGCGGCCATCAGGTTGTCGTTCTGCGTCTCCCTGATCACCGGAGTCATCCACGACATGCCGCGGAACGTGGCCAGCGGATCCGGAACCGGCGCGAAGTGCGCGACCTCCTCGGACCACAGGAACACCGGCTCGGCATCCGGCTCCTGGTACAGGTAGCCGTACCGCCGCCACCCCAGGTCACCGCCATGCGGGTGCCGACGCCGCTCCAGGACGATTTTCACCCAGTCCGGCCGCAGCCGCACCGCCTCGTTGTCGTGCCGCGTCCAGTACGAGTTCCCGGCAAGGTCGGCGTCCTGGATGACGCGGGCAAGGAGATCCTGCGTCGTCCCGCCGGGCCACGGCGTCTCGAGCAGTTGCAGTTCCTGCGTGCCGAACATCTGTGACGGGGTGCCGTTGTTCAGCCGCTGCCACGTGAACCGCGGCGCGGAGAACACCGCCATACGGGCCGTCATGCACGACCAGATCACCGGGTTCGTCGCGAACAGCTGCGCGTACCCGGGGAGGTCTGAGGGCGCCTTTTCGGTGGCCTGTCCGGGCTGCGTCTGGGTGATCCCCAGAGCGGAGAACCCGCCGTACCCGAGGGACTGCTGAAGGGCGGCCACGTAGTCGTCGATCGTCGCGATGTCCCGGCTCTCCGCCCGCACGCGCCGGGAGCGCTGCCACAGGCTCGTCACGGGCTGCTCCCGTCCGTGTCAGCCAGGAGCAGGCAGTACGCCACCAGCAGCACCCCGCCCACGACCAGGCCCAGGGCGAGCCCCAGGCGCAACCCCGTGCCGGACGCCACCATGGCGCCGCCCGTGAGGACGCCCGCCCGGGCGCGGCCCGCGCGGGTCAGCCGAATTCGGCCCACGGTTCCACCTCCTCCTCCGGCTCCTCGATCTCCACGAACAGGCCCCAGCGGGCGAGCGTCACCCCGACCAGCGGCGTGATGTCCACACCCACGCCCTTCCGGGCCCACGCCCACGCCTCGCCCAGCTCCCGTTTCCGCGCGCCCGCCAGGGCCGTCGACATCGGCGCCTGGTCCAGGTGCGAGATGCGGCCCGCCGCCACCGCGTCGTAGAACTGGCCGGTGGCCTGGACGATGTCCCGCGTCTTCGTCTGCACGACCGGCACCAGGAGCCGCGGCTCTTCGTCCTCGCCGACCTCCTCGTCCGGGTCGGCCTTCAGCGCGTCGGTCACCTCGGTGATGAGCGAACCGGCCGGGCTGCCCGGGTCGATGACCACGCAGCGTGGACCGTGACGCTCGGTCAGCTCCCGCAGCCGCCCGGCAACCCAGCCGGTGCCGGGCCGGTTGTCGACGACCTCGATGTGCACGCCGTCACCGCACCGGCCGGCCACGCAGATCGACGCGTGCGAGCGCTCCGGCGTGACGTCGATGGCGAAGGCCACCGGATCGTCTGGCTGGCTCTCGTCATCCGCTAGGGCCTCCCACACGTCCCGCCCGATGACCGCCCAGGAGTCGCCCTCCTCCGACGGGTAGGCGCCCACGCCCAGGCGCTCGCGCGCGTAGCCGTCCGTACTCAACGTGGCCCGCTCCTTCGCCGCCTTCTCCAGCGTCATGCGGTAGCCGACCGCCGGATTCGCCTTCAGGACCGCGGCGTCTGACGAGGTGTCGTCGTGCACGGTGCAGTCCTTCGGGCACTCCTTGACGTGCGGGGTCACCGACCACTCGAAGTAGGCCAGGCTCGGGTCCGGCCGCCCGGCCTCGATCGCCGCCAGGGCCCGCTTCCGCAGCCGCGCGAGTTGCACGGACAGGGCGCCGATGCCGGCGCTGCCGAGGTACCAGATCTGCGGGTCCTCTACTGCGGCCATCGTCGGCAGCAGCGCGTCCATCTCCGCGTCGCCGAGGATCATGTCCTCGTCGAGGATGTTGCAGTGCCCGGTGAAGCCGCGCCCGGAGCCCTTCGACCGGGCGATGAAGCGGAGCTGCTGCCCGGTGTGGAGTTCGATTCCCTCCTCGCCCACGGTCTGCCGGTACGTCTTGACGCGTTTGTGCAGGTCAGGGCACCCGCGAATCAGGCGCTCGATCCGTTTGAACGCGGACTTCGCCGTCTTGAACTCGTGAGCCGAGTGGAGGATCAGCTCCTCGCCGCCGATGAACAGCCCCCACAGTTCGCGGGCCTCGATGATCCCGCCCTTGCCGTTCTGCCGCGGCACGTTGACCGCCACCTCGAACGACGCCCAACTCCCGTCCGGCTTCTCCCCCATGCCGACGCGCAGGATGTGCTGCTGCCACGGGTCCAGGACCAGCCCGGCCCGGGCCGCGAGGTCGATCGCCTCCTGGCCCGCCGTGGAGACAGCCGGGGACGCCGTCTGGATCGGCGGATCCTGCCAGCCGTATACGCGCTCCTCAGCCACCGGCGGCCTGCTCGCGGGCAGCTGCCCGGCGCTTCGCTCGCTGCTGAGCAATGTCATCGACGGCATCCCCCTTCACCTCGGCGGGCGCCAGCCTGCGAAGGTCGGCCATGATCGACCGGAGTTCGTGAGCGGCCTTGGCCTTGACACCCGGCACCTCGGTGCCATCGATCGCCTTGGCCAGATCGAGGGCGACGGCCGCCATTCCGGGCGAAGTCTCTTCGGCGTGAAGATCTTCGATCTCCTGAGCGATCTTGTCAGCGACAGCCATGATCACCACCGCCCGTCACACAGCGTTATGTCACCCAGGGTGACCGGCGCTAAATCGCTGGAGTTCGCTTCGCCGGATTAGGGATTGAAAATGGCCGCGCAAAAAATCGGGCGACAAGGGCGTTTGGGTCGCCCGGGAAGACAATTTCCACGATGGGGTCGGGCCCCCCTCCCACCCCGGACTGATCGCCGTCCGACCTGCCCGTCACCCGGTCGGTCACCCTGGGCAGTGCCGTCGGCCTGCCTGCCGCAGCCGCCATCGACCGGGTGCGGGGAGCTGCTCGTGGGTGCGCGCCAGCCGCGCCGCCGGGGCCGGGGTCACCAGGTGCGGGAGGCCTGCCGGGTGACTCTGCGTTCGCTCCGTCGCTTCGTGTGCTGTGCGTACCAGCGCGTGGCCACAGCCTGTAGTCCTGGCGAGCGCATGTCGGCGATGCGCTGCATGACGATGTCCTTGCCGGGGTCCACCGCCACCACCTCCGCCCCGTGCCGCCGGTAGCGGGCCAGCCACTTGGGGCTGGGCATGGTGTGGATGAGGTAGACGTCGGTCTGGTCGAGGTGCTTCACGGCCTCGTCGATGGCGGCGTAGCGGGCTCGGTGGGCGACCTTGAGGGCGATCCCGTCCTGTGTCCAGCTCGGGGCGCCTGGTCCGGAGAGGGCGGCGGCGAGGCGGTCGAGGTCGATGACGACGTCGGTGGGGCGGGCGCGTGCCTCGATCCACGACGACTTGCCCGCGGCGGGCGGGCCGGTGACGACGTACAGCACGCTGCGTCACCTCCGCTCAGGGGCGCCACTCATCGCGGTAGCCGGGCCGTTCCGCGTAGGGCAAGGCGAGCCGCTTCAGCGTCCGCTCGCACGAATCTATGCCATCCAGGTAGTCCGGGCCCTTGCGTGCGCCCCAGCGGATTTCCTTAGCGAGGTCGTCCACGATGGCGCGCTTCGCGTCGATCTCGCGCAGCACCCGAGCAGGACCATGGCGGATGATGTGGGCGCGATCGCCGTCATGCACCACCAAGGCGACGCGGTTCAACGGTGGAGCGCTCACCCAGTTCTTCGGGTGCTCCCACCACTCCGTGCCGCTGCAACCGCTCGCGATCCGCTCGTCCTCGTCGAGTTGCTCGCCGAGCCACCTCACCATGTCGTCCACGGATGCCATGTTGTCACCACCACTCCCGCTCGATCACCTGAGCTCCGTGCAGCGGGTGTCCGGCGGGTACGTCGAGGAGGTGCTCCATTGAGGTGGCGATGGTGCACACCGTGGGCTCGTCGGGGTGGTGGAGGCAGACAAAGCCCTCGGGGAACTCGGCTCCGCCCCAGGCTCGGCCGTCGGCGAGGCGCAGGGCGAACGGGATGGAGCGTGCGGGGACGGTCATGGTCACCACCTCCGTGAGGCACGGACGGGCTGGCGTGCGACGTCGGTGCGGTTGCCGCGGGCGCTGTTGCAGCGGCGGTGCGCGCTGCGGGCGTTGGCGGGGTCGAGGAGGTCGCCGCCTCGGCTGAGGGGGACGGCGTGGTCGAGGGTGAAGGCGTCGCGGTGGCGGCCTGATAGGGGGCCGGTGATGTCGTAGCGGATGGGCTTGCCGCACCACCAGCAGGGCAGTCCGAGGGCGCGCTGTTGGTCTACGAGGCGGCGGTAGGGGCGCCCGTTGCGGGGGTTGCTGGCCACGGGCGCCTCCTCGCTATGCGTCGTCTCCGAGGACCTCGCGGCGGGCGGCGAGGGCCTTGCGGTTGAGGGCTCCGGTCATGCGGAAGAGGGCGACGGTGAGGGCCAGGAAGACGACGACCAGGAGTACCTGGGTGATGACGCTGACGATGTGGATGTCCTTGGTGCCGTTGGCGATGATCAGCATGATGAAGTTGCCGGTGATCCAGGCGAACCAGATGCGGAGTTTCTCGACGCGCACGGCGGTCTGGACGGCTTTGTAGTCGCTCACGTTTCCCCCCACGGGACTGCTTGGTGTGGGAGGCATCTTGGCACGGCGAAGCCCCTCGGGTCTGGGCACCGAGGGGCTTCGCCGTGAGTTGTGTGAGGCCCTTTGCGGGCACAGTTGTACACCGAGATCGTGACACGGCGCTGACCTGCGGTCAAGCGACCTTGGGCAGCGTGCGTCTGGCGGCGAGGGCGGCCACGTCGTCGGCGGGGTACCAGGGTTGGCGGGGGCTGCCGCCGGACCGCTGGAGCTTGCCGCGGCGGACGAGCTGGCGGACTCCGTCGAGGGTGATGCCGAGGACGCGGGCGGTCTGGTGTGCGGTGAGGTAGCCGGGGCGGATGTGCTGCTGCTCCATGCCTCCATGATGCGGCAGCGTCCGGCCGCGCACGGGCGCAAGCCGGGCCGGTCAACGGGGTGGGTCAGCAGGTCTCGTTGTCCTTGACCGCGTACAGGGTCACGGGCGTGTCCGTGGGGTGCGTGCCGGCCTCGGGTTCCTGGCTGCACACGGTCCAGTTGCGGTCGAAGACCTGTAGGCGGTGCTGGCCGCTGGCGTCCTGGTCGTCGAGGACGTAGAACCCGGCGGCCTGCGCCTCGTCCTGCGCGTCCTGAAGGTCCTTGCCGACGAGGTTGGGCAGTGTCGCGGTCTCCGGGGTGGCCTTGTCGGTGGTGGCGCCGTCTGCGGGCGCCTTCGTGGTGGCCTCGGTGGTGCTGTCGTCCTGCTTCGTCGGGCTGCTGGTGTCCGGCTTGCTGGGGCTGCTGTCGTCGGCACTCTCGCAAGCGGTTAGGGCAAGCAGGGCTGCGGCGGTGAGTGCGGTCGCAATGGTGCGGGTGCGCATGATGTCCCCTTAGATGCGGATACGGCGGGAGCCTAGCGCCGGGGCTGCTGCGGCGGGCGGGAACTGGAAAGGGGCTCACCGCATTGGGGGATGCGCGGTGAAGCCCTGAGTCTCAGGGTGGCAGCTGTGTCGCCTGCGGGGTGTGTCCGGAGGTGCCGTTTCGGGCCCGAATCGAGATCTGGCGACCAGGCTCGAAACTCGAAACTTCGCAGCTCAGCCCCGATATCGGGGGCGAAACCGGTTTCGGGCCGGGGTGAAACCACAGCCCCTTCCCGAAACCGGATTCGGGGCCTCTATTCGGTGTCCTCGTCGGCGGGCAGATCGGTCTGCCGGAGGCCCTTGGCGCCGCCGCAGCAGTCCCGAATCGTGAGCTGCTTGGTGCTCACCTTGAACGGCTTGAGGGCTGCGCTGAGGGCGGTGGAGGAGGCGGCCGGGTCCATCTCCGTCCACGGCCCGTACAGGTCGGTCCGGTAGCGGACGAGCGCGTCGACGAGGCGATGGGAGTGGACGGTCTCGACGCCGTCGGGCCAGATGGCGCGCAGGTGGTCGACGATGGTCTCGACGTCCTGTTCCTCGACGACGGCGCCGATGGACTGGCCGGAGAGGGTTCCGGCGGCGGTGCGCAGCGCGAGGGCGCGTTTGGCGATGTCTTCGGCTTCGGTCTGCTTGATGAACGCGGCCCGCACGGTCAGGCCCTCGCGGCCACGGGCGAGGATGCCGGTGCCCTGCTCGTCGACACTGATGTCGGTGGCGCGCAGGCCCCGGTCGTAGGCGCCGGTGCCCAGCACGTTGTTGTTGGCCCGCCAGTCCATGACGGCGAGGCACAGCCGTGTGCCGACCGAACTGGACACGGACGTCGGCAGCGATGGGGCGTCGGGGTTCTGTGTGAGCAGGATGAGGATGATGCCGTAGGCGCGGGCCTTCTTGATGAGCCGGGTGGCCAGCGCGGCGGCTTCCTCCTTGTAGTCGGCGTGGGTGAACAGCTCCTGCACCTCGTCGATGATGATGACGCGCGGGCCCAGGTTTTGCTCTGGGTACTTCTCGGCGAGGGCGCGGGTGACCTTGCGGCCTTCGGGGACCTCGGAGGCTGGCAGGGAGCGGATGAAGGCGGCGCGGCGCTGGTATTCGGCGATGCCGGAGCGCATGCCGCCCATGGCGGCCTCGAGGTCGTCGTCCTCGTCGCCGGACACGTAGCGGTGGCAGATGGGCTTGGCGGAGTCGAGGTCGCCGGAGCCTTTCAGTTCGTAGATCCACAGTTCGGCGGTGGGGTCGAGGGCGACTCCGAGGACGATCGCCAGGGCGCAGCTGGTCTTACCGCTGCCGGGGATGCCTCCGACGAGGAGGTTGGAGTACATGAGGGTGATCTCGACGAGGTTGCCGCGCGGGTCGAAGCCGAAGGGGAGCGGCTCGTAGACGTCGGCCTGGCCGGTCTTCATGAGGGGCCAGAGTTTGCGGCCTGCCTTGGCGGGGTCGCGTTGGGCGACCCACAGGACGAGGCGGCCGGGGTGGGCGGTTCGGTCGCCTTCGGGCCACACAGTGCTGATGGGGCGTCGCATGGCGGCGGCGAGGGCGGAGCGCTTCTCCAGGACTGCGGTGGCCTCGATGCCCGGGGGGAGGTCGATCTCTGCGCGCCAGCCGGGGCCGTCGCGCATGATCTCGGATGCGAACTCGACGCCCTTGCGGCCCTTCTTGCCCTCGATGCCGATGGCGGCGAGCGCCTCGAACACCTCCGTGCTGTCGAGGCGTCGGAGGATGTTGGTGGCGACGTAGCGGGTGATGAGGGGCTTGCCGTCGTTCTTCTTCCCGGCCAGCCCTGCCAGGGCGGCGGCGCCGAGGGTGGCGGTGAGGGTCCAGCCGGGTTCGGTGAGTACGCCGGTGAGGGTGGTGAGGCCGGTCGTGCTGGCGACGGTGAGGGAGGTGATGCGGCGCGGGCGGACACGGCGGGAGTGCTCGCGGGAGAGCGTCACCCATGCGTCGATGTCAGCTGTGGCGGCGGCTTTGGCCTCGACGGGGCGGGCCTCGGTGTCGGCGACCCAGCGGACCCAGCGGACGAGGAGCCGGCCGGTGCCGCGGGGGGCTCGGACGAGGAGGCGGAGCACGTAGACCGGGGTGCGGAGGGTGTGGAACGCGCTGATGTGGGCGTAGTAGGAGGCGGTCCAGCGGGCGGCGTCCGCGAACTCGGCGCGGTTGCGCAGGACGGTGGGGACGACCGGGGGCGCGTCGGCGAGGTAGGCGCGCTTGTCGGCGAGCCATGTGCCGTCGGGCAGCTGCTCGCCGGGCTTGTCGACGGGCTTGGGCTGGGCGTCCTGGATGACGTCGATGATGGTCTCGGTGAGGACGTCGGGCGGGGGCAGGAGCGTGTCGCCGGGCTCCGTGGTGTCCTCGAGCGGGGGCAGGTGCAGGTCGGTCATGCTGGGTTTCTCCGGTCGTTCCTTTGGGGCGTTCCGGGGCCCGGGGACGGCGGCAGCTTGGCGGTTGGACGCCGTCCCCGGGGCGGGACTACTGGTAGCGGCGCAGGGCGCGTTCGAGCTGCTGCGCGGTCCGCTCGTGCTCGCCCATCTCGCGGCGGGCGGCGGTCCGTTCGGGGCCGCGGGCGGTACGCATGGCGGCCTTGGCCTGCGCGGCGGCGGTGCGGGCCTGGCGGAGGCGGTTGGTGAGGGCGTCGGCCTCGGCTTGGCCGCGCTCGGCGGCTCGCTGCTCGATGCGTTCGGCCTCCGCCTTCAGGCGGGGGTCGATGGTGTCGGCCATGCCCTGTTTGACCGCGCGGGCGGCGAGCCAGGCCAGGCGCAGCTTCTCGCCGCGGGTGTACGAGGCGGGCACGGGTCAGGCCTCCAAGGCGGTGTCGTCGGCGAGGGCCTGGGCGATGGCGGCGTTGGCGAGGCCGATGTGCGCCCATGCGGTCGCCACGGTGGCCAGGGGCTGGGCCTCGTGCTGGCGGGTGCTGCTCATGGCGGCCTGGTCGGCCTGGCGGGCGAGGCCGGCGGCGCGCATGACGGCGGCCTCGGCGAGGTCGACACGCTCCTGGTACCGGGTGCGGTTCTCCATGGTGTTCTCCTGGTCAGTCGGGTGGCAGGCCGGGCTGTCCGGCCCCACCGCACCCCCACGGGTGAGCCGTGGGGGACGGAAGGGCCAGGTCAGTCGGCCTTGCGGAGTTCGTGGCTGTGGCAGAGGACCGGGCCGATGAACAGGCCGACGGCGCGCACCGTCCACCGGCCGCCGGTGAGCGGGCCAGGCGGCACCTCGTCGACGATCCGACCGGTCCGGCCGACGGCCCTCGGGTCGTCCTCGCAGGAGGTGATGAGCACCTTGTCGTTCGCGTGGAAGGTCACGTCACTTCCCCTTCTGCAGGTCCTGCCACAGGCTGCGCAGGACGAGGAGGCAGACGGTGGCGCTGACGGCGCCGACGGCGACGGCGACGGCGAGCAGGGCGGCGGCCATGGCAAGGAAGGTGAGGGCGACGGCGCCGCCGATGCCGGCGGCCACGTACAGACCGAGCGGTCGCGGGTCCGGCTGACGGACCGGCGCGGGTACCGGGGTCTGCTGGCGGGTGATTTCCTGGGCGGCGAGGACGGCGGCGACCAGGCGGACCATCTCGGTGTCCTGGGCGGCGTCCTGGGCGTCCTGGCGGGCCTTGTCGAGGGCGTCGCTCACCGTACCCACCTCCGGGCGTGTCTGGCGACCGTGCCGAGGGCGAGGACGCTGAGGACGGCGGTGAGGACGGCCGGGTGGGTGAGCGTCCGGGCGGCGGTGAGCGTGAGCGGCAGCGCGGACGGCCAGGTGATGAAGAGGCCGATGACGGCCCCGAAGAGGATGGCCTTCATGACGCCACCAGGTTGCTGTCGGGCATCTCGGACGGGTGGAACAGGTTGTGTCCGCGGTTGTCCTTGGAGTGGACGGTGAGGCGTCCGGAGGCGACCCAGTTGCGGATGGTGGACGGCTCGACGCCGCAGTAGAAGGCGACCTGTGAGGTCGTCATCAGGGGCGGCTCGGGAGGGACCGCGTCCTGCCCGTCCTCGTCGTCCTGGGGCGCGTCCTGGCCGGTCGGTGCCGCGGTTGTCGGGCGGGCGACGAGCGGGAGGAGGCGGGCGCCCGGCGGGACGGGGAAGGGGAAGGGCGGGACGGGGCGGGACACGGGGGCGTCCTGGGCGTCCCGGGTGTCCTCCGGGGTGGGAGTGGGGCGGGCGATGACCGGCAGGAGCCGGGCCCCGGGCGGGACGGTCCACGGGTACGGGCGGACGCCCGGGACGGGTACGGACGCTTGGGCGTCCTCGCCGTCCTCGGGAGCGTCCTGGGCGTCCTCCCACGGGGAGGGCAGGGCGATGGTGGCGAGGGAGGCGGAGTTCCGGCGGGCGGCGAGCAGGTCGAGGAGCGTGTCACGCTGCTGCTCGTCGGCTCCCGTCAACGCCTTGCCGACGGCGACGGACAGGCGCCGCTCGACGCGGGCCCTCCCCCGTCGGCCGGGCTTCATGGCGGCCAGCTTGGCGGCCAGATCGACCGCGCGCACGGTGGCCCGGTCGCGGGTGATCTGCTCGGCGGTGCGGTCGCGGACAGCGAGCCCGAGCCGGGACAGGAGCCGTTCACGGGCCTCGCGGGCGATCAGGGCGGGCAGGCTGCCGGACTCGGCTCCGGGCGTGCGGTGCCGGAGTTCGATGCCCATAGCGAGGTGCCACAGGAGTGCGGCAAGGACGGGGCCGACGACGGCCCGGACGGTACCGCCGACCGGCCCGGACTCCGAGTAGGCGGGGATGACCTGGACGCCGGTGATGACCCAGACCAGGAGTCCGGGCGCGCCCGGGGCACCGTCGGTACGGAGGTTCTGCCGAGCCATCAGCGCGCAGGCGAAGAGGGCGAGTTCGGCGGCGCCGAACATGGCGGCCCGCTCGCCGCTGCTCGTCATGCCGAGGTAGTCGGCGGCGAACCGCCACGACGTGTCGGCGCTGTAGGCGGTGCACGCCATCGCAGCGACCGAAGCGACCAGGACGGCGGCCGGGGTGCCGCGTAGCTGCCGCAGCAGCAGCCACAGCCCGGCCGCGGCCAGCACGATGCTGGCGGCGGCCGTGAGGGGCTGCTGCTGCGCCCAGGTGGTGAGGGTGCTCATCGAGTCTCGCCCCGCTCGGCGTCGAGGGCGGCGAGGAGGGCGCGGACGCGGTAGTCGAGGCCGACGGCGGCCTTCACCATCGCGGTGTGGTCGTGGATGTTGGCGGTGGCGACCTGGTCCAGGTACTGGCGGATGGTGTCGAGTTCCTGGGCGAAGGTGCCGTGGTACGGGGGCGTGTCGGTGGGGCCGTGCAGCGGGTCGTAGGAGGCGCTGCGGGGGCCGGGGAGGGCCGGGATGGCGCGCTCGTTGGTGTCGTTGCTCATCGGCCGTTCACCGCCTCGGCGGCGAGCGCGAGGACGTCCGCGTGGTCGCTGTGGTCCTGGGCGGCCCAGGAGGCGCGGGCGTCGGCAGCCTGCTCGTAGTCGGCGTGGGCGAGGCGGTGCAGCTCGGCGACGCGGGCGTGGGTAGTGGTGCCGGGGTCGGTCCAGGAGCCGCAGCGGTCGCACACGTACTGGCTGCCGTCGCGGCGCATGAGCTGCCCGCAGCAGACGGGGCCGCCGGACGTGGCGGGGGTGATGCGGCCGGTGACGCCGGCCTCCGTGACGCGCACCGCGAGGGTGCGGCCCGAGAGGCGGCGGATGAAGCCCGCGGCGACGAGCCGCCGGGCGGGAACGGTTCCGCGTTCGGGTGCGGGCATGGAAAGATCGGTCATGCCGACTCCTGCTCTGATCAGGATGTTCGGTAGAGGGTCGGGCGGCGCGCGCGCATCCCTGGTGCTCCAACACCGGGGAGAGCTGTCGTCCGGCCCTCGCTGCCTATTCGGTTGTATTGGCGTCCGTGCTGGACGCGGTCTTGCGGTCTTGCTTCTTGAGCGCCTTGTCTACGGCGTTCCAGCTCCGCCCGAGATCGCGAGCGACCTCGGCGACGGAGCCGAGATCCTTCACGCCGTCGCGAAGGGCTTGGGCTCGTCGTGTGGCGGACTCGGAAGCGAGGATGCGCAGCTGCTCCAACAGCTGTTCCTCCTCGCGGACCCGTTCCCTCCAGGGTTTGGCGTCCATCGAGAGAACTGTATCCAACCCCAGGGTGGGACGCAAGCAGGTCACGCCGACTCGCGCGGCTGGTAGTACCGCAGCAGCAGGAGATCCGTCTCCGTGCGGTACGCGGTCCGGCATACCCGGCAGCGCACGGTTTGCCCGGGGAGGCGGGTGAGGGCCGCCCCGCACACGGTGCCGCGGTGGTCGACGACCGCGACGCACACACCGATCCGCTGCGGGCGGGGCGCCGGGTCGCCGACGATCGCACGGGTGCGGTGCTCGAGGGCGCGTACCTCGCGGGCGAGGTCGCCGGCCGCCGGGTACTGCGCGGTGATCCAGTCGAGTTCCATGGCGAGCCACCGGCAGTCGGCAGCGAGCCCGGCCGGGGCCGGGGCGGTGTGCTGGGGCCAGCGCACCCGCTGCACGTCGACCCGCCAGGAGTGGACCACCTCCCCCATGGTGTGGCTGCTCATCTCGTCGAGGACGTCCTCGTCGAGCGGGGAGCGCGGCCCGGCGGCGCCCTTGGTGGCGATGATCTCGCCCCAGGTGGTGCGGCGCGGCACGAGGCACTGGAGGAGCTCGTCGTGGAGGGCGGGCAGTTCGGCGAGGCGTTTGGCGAGGGTGATGGTGTCGCGCTCGCACAGGTACCGGTTGCCGGCGTCGGCCGGGCAGATGGTGCAGGTGGTCACGGCGTGGCCCTTCGCTTGCGGTCCTGCTCGTTGGCGGGCGTGCCGTACCCGGTGGGGATGCTGAGGGCGTGGCAGCAGGGGGTGCAGCGGCGGCGTCCGAGGCGGGAGAACAGGCCGGGCATCCACCAGCGGCGGCGGATCCCGCAGGCCGCGCGGGCGGGCACCGGCTGCACATCGTCGATGGAGTCCCGCATCTGCTCAGGGCTGATGAGCGGTCCCGGAATGGCGTGCAGACGCCGCCACTTCCCGCACACCAGCCACCAGTGCTCGGAGTTCTCGGGGATCGGGTGCGCGGTCACTGACCGGCCCCGTCCTGCTGCGCCTCGCCAGCCAGGCGGCGCAGTTCGGCCATCAGTTCCTCGGGCAGGACGAGACGCGGGTAGCCGGGCATCCGCTCCAGCGTGGCCGCCGCGTCGAGGATGATCGCGGCCCGGTCGGCGTGCAGCGCGGCGATCACCTTGTCGGCGCGCGTCAGGTACGCCTGGTAGGCGGGGCTCCGGTACCGGTCGAAGTCGGCGGCCCAGGTCCAGCCGTCGGCGTCGGCGAGGACGTCAGCGATCCGCTCACGGAGTCCGGCCGGGGCGGGGGTCGGGGCCGACGACACAGGCAGCACCGCGGCGCGCGTCTCCTGCGGGGTAGGCCCGTGCCGCTCACCGAACGGGAACCGGGGCCATGCCGTGTGGTCGGCCATGAACGCGTGCGCCCAGTCCTGCCGGTAGTCGCAGCCGGGATCGGAGCAGTGCCAGCCGTCCCGGTGAGCCATCAGGACGACGCTCACGTCGTGGCTGTCATTGCCGCAGGTGAACGGGTGCGTGCCGCCGCGCTCTTGGAAGGCGTTCAGCGTGGCGACCTGCTCGGGCGTCCACGGCGGGCGGATTCGGTCGGTGGTCATGGTCTGCTCCAGGTGTGAAAGGGTCGGGGCGCCCGGCCGGCCCGCGCGGTTGCTGCGCGCGGGACGGCCGGTGCCATGGGGTGGGTCACGCGGTCTCGTCGTCGGCGGTGCTGATGCCGGGGTCCTCGCCAGCGGCGGGAATGACGAGCCAGTGGCCGTGCCGGTCCTGGCCAACCCGGTCGCCGAACAGTGCGGTCTTGAACTGGCTGCCGTCCTCGTAGGCCATGCCGTCCGGTAGGGGCAGGTCGACCCCGATGACGCGCATGTTGTCGTCGAAGTGGGCGATGGTTTTCGGGTCGGATACGAGGATGTCGCCGAGCCTTTCGGGGGTCAGGCGCTGCGTCTTGGTCACGCGCTGGTACCCCCGTCCTGGGTGGTGGCGGCCGGACGGGCAGCGGCGGTCTCGCAGCCGGGGCAGTCGTCGATGTGCTCGGGGTCGTCGCTGCTGTCGGCGACGACGTGCGTCTCCTCGTCGTCGGCCACGCTGATGCCGGGGCACCAGATGCCGGGCCGCTCGTGCCAGGGGTGGGGGTCGTGGTAGTCGTCGTGGCCGCACGGGCGGCTGCCGGTGAAGTCGGCGGTCTCGTCCCCGTCCGGGTCGGCGGCAAGGAACTCACGCAGGGCCTTGTCGGCGTCGCCGGACTTGGCGTCCTTGGCCGCGAGCGCGCGGAGCAGGAAACCGTTCTGCCGGCGGAGGCGGTCAATCTCCTCCTTCAGCCCGATCGCGATCTCGTGCAGGGCCTTCTCGGTGCCGTCGTTGTAGGTGGCGGTGGACCATGTGCTGGTGCGCTCCCCGTACTGGGCGAGGCGGATCTCGGCGGGGGTGAGCTGCTGGGTGGTGAGGGGCTCGGTCATGTGGTCTGGTCCTTTCGGGTGCAGGTGATCGGGTCGTGTTCGGCGCGCAGCCGGGCGGCGCGTTCGACCCGCCGGGCGGCGGCGCGGACCTCGTCGGCGGCCAAGTACTCGCGGCCGACAGCAACGACCAGGAGCAGCGCGGCGGCGGCGAGTCCGGCCGCGTCCCAGGCGGCGCCGTGGCGGGCGTAGTCGGTGGCGCAGGAGGCGGTGACCCCGGCCCCGGCCGCGTACAGGAGCCACAGGCTGCGGGCGGCCCGGGTCACAGCCAGCCCCCGGCGACCTGCACGGTGGCCATGCGGTGGAGGCGGCGCCTGGGGACGCCCTGCCCCCACAGGTCCGCGGGCACCCGGTCGTAGGTGGCGCCGGGGTGCGGGCAGGGCTGGCCCGGCGCGGTGCCGGCGGGCAGGAAGTGGCCACGGTCGCAACGCGGACGGCTGGTCATCAGAACGGCGGCTGATCGCTGTAGCCGTTGGCCTGGTCGACAGCCCAGGGGTCGTCCACGGGCGGCGGCCCCTGCCGGCGCTGCTGCTGCCCCCGCTGCTGCTGACCGCTGCCGCGCTGACCGTTCTGTCCGCCCTGCTGGCCCGCCGCGTCCTTCGACACCTGCGCAATGGCGTGAGACAAGTTCGGAGCGATGCTGCGAATCAGGAGGGACGCCTGGCTGTGCTTCTGGCCGTCCTTCTCCCAGGACTCGGTGCGCAGTTCGCCGGTGACAAGGACCTCCATGCCCTTGGCGAGGGACTCGGCGGCGTTCTCGGCGAGGCGCTCCCAGACGGTGCCCCGGACCCAGAAGACGTCACCGTCCTCCCACTCGTTCGTCTGCTTGTTGAGGCGGCGGGAGTTGAAGGCGAGGCGGATGGACGCGACGGCCTTCCCGGACTGGGTGAACTTCAGCTCGGGGTCGTCGACGAGGCGTCCGACGCCGGTCATGGTGGGAAGAGACACGGTCAGTTCTCCTTCGGGAGGGTGGGCTGGATGGGGATAACCGTCTGGCCGGGGTGGACGGCGGTTGGCGTAGCGGCCATGACGGGAGTCGTGGGGAGAGCGCGGCGGGGTGTCGGCGGCGGGATGAGGCCGCGTCGGCGCCCGCAGACCGGCCCGTAACCGCGTGCCTGCGACTGCGGGGTCAGGAGGAGCTGCGGGCAGTACCGGCAGCGGACGGCGCTCACGGTTCACTCCGCGGGAAGGACAATTCGTGCTGGACGCCAGGCATTCCGTCCCAGGGACGCGCGCTGACGTACACGCCTCTGCTCCGGGTCGTGGAGTGGTAGAAGCGGTAGCGGCGGCCGTAGATCCAGCGGGTCCACTGGGTCACGAAGCCGTCGAGTACGCTGCTGCGGCCTTGCTCCCGCTGCACGGGGTCGGGGTTGAGGCGGTAGACCGGGTAGCGCATGACGTCGGCGGTCTGGGAGCGGGGGCCGATCATGCGGTTGGTCTGGTCCGGGCTTACGGTCGGCTGGTTGGTCATGCGGTGGCTCCGGTGGAGGAGTAGCCGCGGACGTCGGTGTCGATCGGCGTGTACGGCACCCACGGCCAGGAGCCGCTCTGTCCTTGCCGGACGAACTGCGGGAATGCACGGTCGTCACGGAGGCCCCGCCATGGGACGAGTCGTCGGGCCCGGTCCTCGTCGGCGGACTTCTCGTCTTCGACGGGGCGGAGACCGAAGCCGAATTCGGGCCACCTGAGCCACAGGCTGCTGCCGGCGGGGCGGAGGGCACGGGGGCCGAACCCGGAACCGTGCGGGGCGTGCGCCTCCAGGACCATCGCGCAGTTCGCCGTGATCCGGGCTTCGTTGAGGGCAGTGGTGACGCGGCGGGCGTGGTCCTCTGAGGAGGGGTCTCCGGTGTGCAGCTGATAGATAGGGCCGATCACCAGCATGTCCGGCATCACAGACTCCACTCGCCGCATCAGCCAAGCCCGTCCGGCTGCCTTCGTCAGGTCCACGCCTTCCGGGCGGCAGTCGATATGGATCTGGCCGCGCTTGACCGGCATGTGCACGCGGGCGGCAGCGTTCATCAGCGGCCGGTAGTGGCGCCGGTTCTGGGGCTCGCTGTTCTCGCAGTCCAGCACGAGGACCTTCTGCGGCCCGTATTCGGATGGGGCGATCGTGAAGGGGTTGACCCCGGCCGCGGTTGCTACGGCGATCTGCCGCAGCAGCACGCTCTTGCCGCCGCCTTCTCCGGCGGTGAGGATCAGCCGGTCGCCGTGCTCGAGCAGGCCGGGGATGACCCAGTTGTAGGTGTCCTGCACGGTGAGGAAGTCGTGCATGTCGGTGACGGGGGCATCTGTGGCGGCCCGGCCCTGGTCGCGGACGTCGCGGGTGAGGGCGACGGCTTCTTCTGCAAGGTCGGCGGGGTCGCCAGCGGTGGGGTCGTAACCGCGCTGCATGATCTGCTGTCCGGCGGCGATGAGGGCGCGGCGCTGGGCGAGGTCACGGATGCGTTCGGCGTAGTGGTCTGCGGCACTGACGGTTGGGACGGAGCTCGCGAGTTGGTGCAGGTATGTGGGTCCACCGGTCCTGGAGAGGGCACCAGCGGCCTGGAGTGCGGCGGTGAGGGTGATCGGGTCGACGGGCTCGCCGGAGTCGATCAGCGCCCCCGCTGTGGCGTGGATGGTCGCATGGGCCGGCTGGTAAAAGTCGCCACTGGCGACGAGCTGGTGGACGCGGCGGACGTCCTGTTGGGCGAAGCAGAGCGCTCCGAGGTAGGCCTGTTCGGCGTCGACGTCGTGGGGCTGTGTACGGGCGAAAGGCTCAGCGTCCTCGGGGATGTGGTCGTGCGTCATCAGAAGATCCCTCGGTCTGCGTAGGTCTGGTGGGTGGGCTGCTGGTGGCCCGTGGTGCCGGTGGGGGGCAGCGGGGAGGTGGGGAGCTGGTCGTCGTCGTAGCGCTCGCCGTTGAGCCAGGTCGCCGGGTAGGGGATCCACTGCCGTTCGGTGCCTGCTCGGCTCCAGGCGTCGGCGTGTTTGGTGGCGGCGGTGACGATCGCGCTGGGGTCGGCGCCGCGCTTGAGCGCTGCCGTCCATGCCCTGCGGGCGGTTCCCTTGCCGACGCGCTTCGGGTAGGCGGCCCAGAAGTCATCGAACGGGTCGGCGGCCGTGGCCGGCGTTGGCTCGGGTGAGGAGATTGATGAGGAGGCTGAGGTGATTGAGGAGAAGGGGCCAACGGTGGTTGCTTCAGAAGCAACCGTGGTTGTCTCCGAAACAACCACGGTTGGCCCTTGAGACAACCGTGGTTGGCCCTTGTCCTCCGAAGGGCCAACGGTGATTGGCTCTTCGCCGACAGGAAATGGAGGGACCTTGAAGACGGTCCGCTGACCCGGGACGGCGTAGAGAACGCGGCCGTCCTTGCCCTTGCCGATCGGGACCCGGAACTCCCACCCGGCGAGCCCCAGCTTGCGCAGCGACTCCCTGACGACTCTCTCGTCCTTCGCGGCGGTCCAGCGGGCCAGAGTCTCCAGGGTGACGTAGCTGCAGCGGGTCTCGTCGTTGGCGTCGTCGGCGATCTCCAGCGCGATGGCACGCTGGAGTCCGGTGATGTCCGGCCCCAGTGCCTCACGCAACTGGCGTCGCAGCTCGTAGCCCATCGGTTCAGGCCTCGCTCGTCTCGTGCAGTGATCGGGGTGTTCGGTGCGATCGGTGGTCACCCGCCGGGCTACCGGCAGTCAGGAAGCGCCAGGCCACGTCACGCGCTCACCGCCCCGACGGTGGACACCCACGCCAGCGCGCGGTCGTCCAGCACCTCCCGAGCCCGCGTCACCGCGACATACGCCAGCCGGGCCTCCTCACGGCGAATCACCACCACACCCGTCGACGGGTCCGGCGACGGAGCGCGGAAGTCCGTGTGGATCCGCACCCGGGGCCACTCCCGGCCCTTCGACCGGTGTGCCGTCGAGACGACGAGCCGCGCCTGGTCCTCGCTGACGAGCTGCTCGGTCGCCGCGATGATGACCGCGGGCCCGTGGCTGTCGACCAGGCGGACCAGGACGCGCAGGTCCTGGCCGTCGGCCTCTTCCTCGGCGTACTGGCGGACCTGGTCCCAGGTGGCGAAGGCCATCAATTCGGGGTGGTCGGTGTCCCGGCCGGCCTGGAGCGCGGCCGCGGCCTCGGCGAGGCGACGCATGTCGGTGCCGCCGCCGACCAGCGCGACTTTCACACCACGGGCCAGGGCGTCCATGACGACTTCGACCGATCCGGCGTTCGTCCGGCACAGGACCGCGTCCGGGTCCTCCAGCTCCCCGAGCCGGGAATCAGCCTGCTCGAAGCCCTTCAGCCGCAGGTCGGTGCCGACGATGTACAGCCATTCGTTGGCGGCCTCTGCGATGGCCGGGCCGAACCGGAACGACTGCGACAGCATTCGCTCCTGCGCGCCGGCCGCCGCGAACTTGGCCAGGGCATCGTTCGCGCCGCGCCACTCGTAGATCTGCTGGGCGGAGTCGCCGACCACGATGCGCTGCGCGTGCTCCTGGCCCTGGATGACGTCCGCCACGACGTCGTTGGTGTCCTGGGCCTCATCGAGGAGGACGACGTCCGTGTCGAGTCTCGGGCCCCCCAGCTGCCACATCTTCAGGTAGTGGTCGTGCTGGAACTTGAGGACGCCGTCCGTCTTCCGCAGGTCTTTCCAAGCGGCCCGGGCCACGGGCAGCACGAGTTCAGCGAGCTGCTGGATCGTCGCGGACCTCTTCAGGTTCGGCTTCCTGGGGATGTGCCGGGCGGCGACCTCCGGGTCAGCCGAGTAGCACCAGTTCGTGAGGGTCTCCAGCGCGTACCGCATGATCCGCTTCGAGGGCATGGCGACGATGTCACCGAGGTCGCCTTTGATCTTCGCGACGCCGGGGCCGACCAGATCGGACACGCCGATGAGCTGGGCGGCCTGGTGAGCGGTCTGCCGGGGCCCGCGCAGTCGATGCGCGTAGTCCTTGCCGATCCCCTGGAAAGCGAGGCTGTGCGCGGTGCTGCACGCCGCGTTGGCGGGGAAACTGCGGGCCGCGTCGGTCGCGATGGACTTGTTGTAGGCGACGTACAGCATGGTCGCGCGCGGGTCGGCCTTAGCGATCATCTTCAGCGTGGACGACTTGCCGCATCCGGCGCCGGCCTGGAGGACGAGGTCGGTTCCGTCGCCGTAGGTGTCGATCGCGTCACGCTGTTCCTGCGTGGGGTTCACCACTGGGAGTGCTCTCCTTTCTTGGGTGATGCGGGCCCACCCCGGGGGGAGGGTCGGGGCGGGCCCGCGGTCAGTGGTGGATCAGGCGGCGGTGTGGTGTGCGTTCTGCTCAAGGCCGTTGACCATGGCGGCGAAGTCCCCGGCCGCGGTCTCGCCGCGGTCGCCGTACGCGCTGAGGGTGTCGAGCAGCGTCTTCGCCTCGGCAGCCGTCAGGTCGTTCGCCGACGGCACGTTGCGGCCGACGATCAGTGACGTGGCGCGGAGCCGGTCGTCGCGGCCCGTTACTCCGAGCTGGTTGAAGACGGCGTGCATGAGCCGCATCTGCGGGGGCGTCGCCCGGCCGGGGGCGCGTGTCGGCTCAGGCTCCGCAGCACGAGCCGTCGCAGGGGCCTCCGGCGTGCCAGATCCGGCCGTGGAGGCCGGGGTCGTAGGACCCGCCGTGACGGGCGCCGCCGCCTTGACGGCCTGCCCGTAGGCCACGATCAGGTCCCCGAGCGTCGTCGGCTCACCCGTCACCGGGTGCATCAGACCGGCGTTGAGGAGGTGCCGTCCCTTGGCCCGGGCGTGCAGCTCCAGCGCCCGCTCGTACGTCAGGTCCTCGCCGGTCAGCTCGTCCACGATCGCCTGGACGGGGTCGACGCCCTGCCCGAGCTGTTCCAGGATCAGCTCCGCAACGTCCTCGCCGGGGTGATGGATGACCTGGCCGTTGAGCGGCTCGTAGCGGGTCTTCGTGACGGTGGCGGTTCCCTCCACCATGTCCATCACGACGTCGAGCTCGTATTCGGCGCCCTCGCGCTGGACGGCCTTGACTCCGACCTTCGTGACCTTCTTTCCCTCGATCACGTAGTCGCCCTTGGTCCGCATGGTCACGATCAGGTGACCGCGGAAGTTCAGCAGGGCGTCGAGCATCTCCTGCTCGATCGGGTTGCCGGTGCGCCAGCCGCCGAAGGTTCCGCCGGCGCCCTTCTGGGATCCGGCCTCTTCGACGATCTCCAGGAGTCCGCCGCGGCCGTTCCAGAAGTGGCTCCAGGAGTCGACGATGAGGACGGCCAGGCCCGCTTCCTCGGCGGCCCTCACGACCTTGATCAGGTCGCGGGGGTCGTGCCGGTCCATCGGCAGGTGGCCGAAGAAGTGCCCGCCCAGTTCGGGCTTGCCCGGGACGGGGGCGTACTTGAGGGCGGAGCCGCGCTCGGTGTCGGCCAGGCCGACGGGGCCGCCCTGGGCGAGGCCTTCGGCGAGACGGAGCGCGGTTTTGGTCTTGCCGGATCCGGCCGGGCCCTGGAGTCCGATGCGGGCCCGGGCGGTTTCGCGGGTGGCGGGGGTGAAGCTGAAGGTCGTCATGACGTGGTGCTCCGGTTGAGCTGAGGCGTCGGCTGGGAGGTGGTGTTGAGGCCGAGGGCGTCGAGGAGGAGTCGCAGGTCGGCCAGGTTGCGCGCGTGGCGCAGGACGAGGCGGGAGGCGGCGGCCCGCTGGGCGCGGGTGGTACCGCGGTCGGCGGTGACGAACTGGTCGCTGCCGCGGTCACGCCCGGCGCTCACCGGTCGACCTTCCGGCGGAGGGTGTAGTAGCGGCCGTCCCGCGGGCCGTTCTGGTCCAGGTGCCCGCGGCGGTGGAGTTCGGCGAGGTCGCGGCGGGCGATGCTGCGCTGGGTGGCGCCGCCGGTCAGGCGCCGCAGGTCCTGCACGCGTCCGGCCGGCCACCGGCCACCAAGGGTGCGGATGGTGTCGAGGAGTTGGGCGAGGCGCCGTTCGCTGACGGGCAGGGCCGTGCGGATGGAGGCCGCGATCGCGTCCTGCTCGTCGCTCTGGTGCTCGTCGAGGAGTTTGCGGACGTCGGCGATGTCGCCGTGTTCGGCGACGGCGCGGATGGTGGCGATGAGGCCGCGCAGCATGTCGAGCTGGCCGGGGTAGTCCTCGTGGGCAGTCACGACGCGGCGCCCGGCTCGCTGAGGGCCTGGGTGGGGGCGATGCGGCGGGTGATGCCGTCCGCCTCGGCGTTCTTCCAGGCGAGGGTGCGGTGCCGGTGGACGTCCTTGCGGCGGGGCCGGGTGCCGCTGTGCGAGGTGCACAGGTCGCCGGGCTTCGCGGCGCAGTACGGGCAGGCGACAGCGAGGGCGGGCAACTGGCGCGCGGGGGCGTCGTCCACGATGGCGTTGGCGGCGTCGGTGAGCGTGTAAGCGATGGGGTCGTCGGCGGGGTGCCTGCCGGTTGCGGCGGCGCGCACGGCCTCGATGGTGAGGGGGCCGCCGGTGGTGATGCCGTGGGAGTCGGCCTTGTCGCAGATGGCGAGGACGGCGGCGAGCTGCTGGCGCATCCGCTCGAACTCGGCGGCGTGCTCCGGCGAGTTGAGGAGGATCGCGGAGTCGAGCGCGATGGCGACGCCGATCGGGAACTGCTTGCCCTGCTGCTTCGCGGCGAGGAGGACGCCGGCGGCGGCGTTGATGGCGCGGCTGTGCATGCCGGAGTCGCTGCGGCGCGGCAGCGGCTGGGCGGTAGTCTCAGTGGTCACGGTGACCTCTGCTTTCTCTGCTGTAGGGGCGCCGGTTGAGGGGTCGCCGGGCCTGGCAGTCGGGCGGCCCTTCGGCGCGTCATGGGTGGCTCAGGCGCTCAGCGGCTGGACGGCTCCGGCCTCGTTGTTGAGGCGGATGTCGCCAGCGGTGAAGGTGATGCGGCCACCGTCGCGGTGGCAGAACAGCTGGCGCCGGTAGCACTTCTCGCGGATCATCCGGGCGCTGTACGGCAGCCACTTCTTCTCGGCGACCTCTTCCGGCGTCCAGCGTCGGAATTCGGCCTCCGCCGAACTGCCCTGCATGGTGGACGAGTTGTGCATGTTGGGGGCCTTTGCGGCGACCCGGCGCGGCTTCGTGGCCTTGGCGGTCACGGTGTCGACTCCTCTGCGTCGATGAGCAGGCCCTCGGGAACATCGAAGGCCTCAGCTACCCGACGGACCTGCTCAGAGCCGACGTCCTGGATGTGGCCCCTCTCCAACCGGGAGAGGTAGCCGCGATTCAGTCCGGTCTTGGCTTCCAGCTCACGAAGGCTTAGCCTCCTGCCTGCTCGAACGCCCCTGATCATTGGTCCGTTGGGCTTCACGCCAACATTGTCACCACAGTCTGCCTACACATTGCAAGCAGTCTGCCAACTTTTTCCCTCACCAGAGTTGGCAGACTGCCTACCGATATGAGCAGAGTGCAAGGGGTTCGGTGCAACCCATGGTGCGCACCCTGCCGAATCTCGCCCAGGTCAAAGGCTCGAATCTGAGCTATGGGCATGCAGCAGGGTGTGCCAGGATGTGGATTTATGGATGAGGGAACCAAGAGGCTGGGCACTCGGCTCCAGGTTGCGCGCGAGGCGCGCAGGCCTCGGCTCACCCAGCCCGCCGCTGCGGAGCTGCTTGGCGTCAGCCGCACGACGGTCCAGAACATCGAGGCCGGCCAGTTCGTAACGGTCAACCACAGAGTCCGGGAGTACGCCAAGCTGCTCGGCTTCGCCGACGGCGAAGCCGAGCGCATCGTGGCAGGCGAGCCCGAACCGACGCTTGCCGATCTCGCGCAGGTACGCCCGGAGAGTTCCCCCCTACCGCTTCCGCCGGCAGTCGAGTACGAGCTGAGGTCGTCCCAGACCCTCGAATCGGCTGTGATCAATTTGGGCCCGGACGAGGATGACGGGCATGTGATCTTCGTCCTCCAGGGGCGTAAGGACGCTACGCCGGAGGAGGTGGCCCGCATCGCTGCCCGCTACCGCAAGGTGCGCCGGTATCTCCAGAATCTGGCGGCTGATGACGATGAGGTTGCAGAGTCCTGATTGACCCGTGCGAGGTATGTGCAATGCAGCCGATCGTATGGTTGCATTCACTTACCGTCACCGAGAGGGGGGCACCGCTCGGACCGGGAGCTTTACCATGCTCACGATTGAGGTGAAACGACACCCCCAGGGCCAGCCGTACTTCACGCCCTGGATCGAGTACGAAGGCGGCGACCGCTGCACGTTCCACCTGCACTGGGACGACGTCACCGCCGAAGGTGTTGACGTCCTGCGTCAGCTTTTCACCGAGCTGGCCCGGCGGTGGCACCCGCGGCCTCCCGGTGCGCCACGCGGCCGCATCGTTCCCGTCATCATGGAGCGCAAGACCGTCATGCCCGACGGCGTGACGATCGCCGTCGACGACCTGGAGGACGGCATCGTCTACACGCTGCGCGCCGACCTCCTCTCGGAACGCGGCGCCGCCGGCCTCGGCCGCGCCCAGACGGACATCTCCCCCGGCTGGACGCGCTACCCGCCCGGACACTGGGACATGGGCACCGTGTGACCGCCGGGCACTGAGGAAAGGGGCGGACGTGGCCTACGCAGAGAAGGTCTACAAGGTCAGGAACGGCAAGCAGACAAAGCAGTTCACGTGGCGGGCCCGCTACAAGAAGCCGGACGGGACGTGGGGATCCGAACCGGGGTTCCCGACCAAGAAGGTTGCTGAGGACTGGGGAGAGCAGCAGGAGGCCGCAATCCGGGCTGGCACCTGGATCGACCCGGAAAAGCTGCGCACGCCGTTCGGCAAGTGGGTGGGGATCTGGAAGACGTCGGTGCGCAAGCGCCCGCGGACGCACAGCAGCCGCGCGTACCTCCTGGACAAGCTGCTGCTGCCGGAGTGGGAGCACAAGCCGCTCATGGAGGTGAACAACGTCTTCGCCGTGCAGAGCTGGGCCACGAGGGCGTCGAAGCCCGTCGGCCCGCACGACCCCGACACCGTGGCGCAGGCGCGCAGCCTGCTCAGCACGATCCTGGCCGGAGCCGAGGACGCCGGGTACATCCCGGTGAACAAACTCTTCGGGCGCCGCATCCTCGTAGGCGCAGACCACGTCGACGAGGACGACGAGGAAGAGGTGTGGGCGCAGCCGGACGAGGCATGCCGGATGAACCAGCGCATCGGCGGCGTGCACGGGCTGATGATCCTGACCGATTGCTTCCTCGGGTTGCGCTGGGGCGAGCTGGCTGGCCTGCACAAGGACAACTGTCTGCTGAAGCGCGAGGACAGGGTGGGCGGCAGGACGTTCGTCCGGCATGTGATCCGCATCGACCCGAAGGTGGGCTCACTCCACGAGGACCCGGTCGAGCTGGACGACGATGGTCTGGCGGCCTGGCACGCTGCGGAGGACGCGCGGCTGGAGATGTGCCGGGAGAAGGGGTGGAAGACGAACCGGCGGAAGGCGCCAGCGAACCGGCTGGACGTGTACCTGGGGCCGCCGAAGAACAAGTACTCGGCTCGTGAGGCCGACGTGCCGGAGTTCCTGGTGCGGCTGCTCGCCGACCACATCGAGTCATGGCCGCACGATTATCCGTTCACCACGCCGTCGGGGACGTGGTGGCTGCGAGGGAACTTTTCCCGGGCGTTGCGGCCGGTGGCCGACGGGCGCGACGCGATCCCGCGGAAGCGCGGCTTCGCGGGCCGGGAGGGGTGGGAGCCGATCCTGCCGAGGTTCACGATGCGCGGGGCCCGGCACACGGCGGACACGTGGATGAAGGAAGACCGGGTGGACCGGGCGCTGCGGTTCGCGACAATGGGATGGGTACCGAAGGACATCGAGGGCACCTACGAGCACGTGACGCCGGAGATGCGACGGCACCGGCTGGACTGCCTGACCGAGCGGTGGAAGCGGGGCCAGCAGGTGGTGGGGAACGCCGCCGCCTGAGACGCCCGGGAGGGTTGATCTCCCGAAAATCTCCTAAACGATCTACCAGAGGCCCCTTACGGATCATGTAAGGGGCCTCTGACCTGCGTGGGCGCGGACGGTTTCGAACCGCCGACATCCTGCTTGTAAGGCAGGCGCTCTACCCCTGAGCTACGCACCCGAGAACGAGTCGACAGCCTACATTGCCAGAGGCCCCGCACCGCAAACCCGTATCCCGGCGGTCGTGACACAACCGCACGTCACGCGAACCGACCGGCCCATGTGTTCGTCCTCATACGGGTGGGAGAATGGCAGCATCGATGGCCTGTTTCGGACAGGTCCCGCACGGACAGCACACGAGTGCACAGCAAACAGCGGTACGAGTACACAGCGAACAGCGGCGACAGACAGCGGACAACGCACGGGAGAGGGATGTGACGGCGACGCCCCGAGGGACCTCCGGTCCGGTCCGTGACACCCTCACGCTGCTCGCCCTGCCCATGCTGGCCGCCCTGACCGTCGTGAGCCGGCCCGCCGCGTACACCGGCGGCGGCACCCGGCGCTGGTTCGGCGGCCGGGCGGAGAGCCAGCGGGTCGAGGCGCAGGCGGCGAAGGACGCCGCGGCGGCCGCGTTCTACGAACTCGACACCGCCCAGCGCGATCTGCGGATCTCGATAGAGACGATCACCGCCGTCGACGACACCCCGGCCGCCCGCCGGGCGGTCTCCGACTTCGCCGCGCTGGGCCGCCGTATCGACGACGTGAGCAACCGCTACATCGAGGCCATCGACGCGCACGACCTCGACCGCGACGACCTGGAGGCCTCGGCCGCCTCCCGCGCACGCGGCGAACTGACCGCCGCCAAGGACGAACTGATCCGCGTCAAGGGGGAGCTGGACCGTTTCGGCAGCGGCCTCGGCCCGCTGCTCGGCAAGGCCGAGACCCAGCTCGCCCGGGTCGCCCCCGCCGTGGAGCGGGCCCGCCAAGCCCTGCTGGCCGCCACGACCGCCCTGGACACGGTACGGAAGACCGGGCTGACGGCCGGCGAGCTCGCCGCCCGGCTCGCCGCCCTCGGCCCCGAGCTGACCCGGCTGAACCAGGGCGCCGGACAGCACGGTGTGCAGGCCACCCTGGAGCGTGCCGAGCGGGTCGCCCGGGAGGCCGAGGCGATCCGCGCGGAGGCCGACCGGCTGCCGGAGAAGGCCGCCGAGATCGACCACCGCCTGGTCTCCCTGCGCACCCGCGCCGAGGCCCTCACGACCCGCGCCGGACAGGTGGACCCGGTGCTCAGCGAACTGCGCCGGCGCTTCACCGCCGCCTGCTGGCAGGACCTCCAGCGTGTCCCGGAGATGGCCGCGGAGAACGTACGGCAGGCCGAGCGGAAGCTCACCGAGGCGCAGACCGCGCGGGACGCCCAGCACTTGGCGGACGCCACCAGTCTGCTGTCCACGGTGCGGGCGCTGCTGAACACCACCGACGAGGCGGTGTCGGCCGCGGGCGACCGGCTGCGGCGGCTGAACGCGGTGCAGAAGGACCCCCAGCAGGAGACCGAGCGCACCCGGTTCGCGATCCGGGACGCCCAGCGGCTGGCGATGACCGGCCGCAGCACCCCGGAACCGCGCCACGCCCGCCCACTGGACGAATCCGTGGCCCGTCTGGACCGCGCCGTCGCCTCGCTGCAGGGCCGCCACCCCGACTACTGGCACTTCCTGATGGAGACGGAAGAGGTGCGGCACACGGTGGCCGGGGTGGTCGCGCAGATCCGCGAGGAGCGCGGGCACCGCTAGCGCGGCCACCGCCAGCGCTTGGCGCGGCCGCGATATGCCGTCTGTCGTCTGCGGCATCGTCGTGGCTGGTCGCGCCCCGCGGCGGAGCCGCATGGTGACACAGCCCCGCGCCCCTTGGGGTGCTGCAGAACCGTAGTCGACTTCGCCGGGGCAGCTCAGGGCCTGCCACGATCCGCCAATGGGGCCTGTCCGAGCGCCCGGCCCGTGGGTGTTGCCCGGCCGATCAGCGGGGCGGATATTTGGACATAACGGAGCCTCCACCACATCCCAGGCAGCGGGAGGCGGACATGGCCGCGCACGCAGCTCCCCGGCGGACGACGCACCGTACGACGCACCGGACGTCCCAGCGGCTCCTCGACGAGCATCTGCCCGTCGACCACCGGCTCAGCACGTTCTACCGGTTCGGCGCGGGTGTGATGGGCCTCGCGCTGCTCGTCTTCGGCATCTTCGGCGTCATCGACGACGTCGGCTTCTTCGACACCGGCGGGGACACCGTCGCAGGCCTCAACACCAACGGCGCGCTGAGCTGGCTGTCGATCGGCGTGGGGCTGCTGCTCCTGGTCGGCATGGTGATCGGCGGGAACTTCGCCTCCACGCTCAACATGGGCCTCGGTGTGCTGTTCATCCTCAGCGGCTTCCTGAATCTGTCGCTGCTGGACACCGACAACAATTTCCTCGCGTTCAAGATCCAGAACGTGTTGTTCAGCTTCGTGGTGGGCGTCCTGCTGATGTTCTTCGGGATGTACGGCAGAGTCAGCGCGACCTTGCCGCACGACAACCCCTACTACCGCCACCGGCACCCGGGCTACACGGACGATACGGACCACACCGGCGGCACGGGCGGCGCCCCCGAGGACGCGGCCGCGCCCCGCCGCCCCGAGATCACCTGACTGCCGCCGCGCGCGTCACTTGACGACCGTCGACCAGTCCGGCGACTGCGCCGGGTCGAGGCTTCGCAGATTCTGGAGCGTCTGCGGCTTCTGCACGTCCATCCAGTCGGCGAGCTCCTTGAAGGACACGCACTTGACGCCCTTCTTGGTGCACACGTTCTTGACGACCTGGTCGACGGCCTTCATGTAGATGCCGCCGTTCCAGTTCTCGAAGTGGTTGCCGATGAACAGCGGCGCGCGGCTGCCGTAGTAGACGCGGTTGAAGCCGTTCATGTACGAGTCGACGGTCTGCTGCTCCCACTCGGCGTACTTCGACGGGTCGCCGTCGGTCTCGCCGTTGTTCTGGTTGTAGAGGAAGTTGAAGTCCATCGACAGGGCCTGGTGCTTCGACGAGAAGGGGAGCATCTGGAGCGGGAAGTCCCAGATGCCGTTCTTCTTCGTCGGCCATATCTGGAAGTCGCCCGGGGAGCTGGCGTCATAGCGCCAGCCGTAGCTCTTGATGGCCTTCAGCAGGTTGGGCTGGCCCTCCAGGCAGGGCGCGCGGCCGCCGGTGACCTCCTTCTTGAAGTCGAAGGGCAGCGCCGGGATGTCCGTGAAGCCGGTGTTGGTCTTCCACTTCTCCACGAACTCGTAGAACTGGTCGATCTCGCTCTTCCACTGGTCGACGCTCCACTCGCCGCCGCCCTTGGCCTCGCAGAAGTGGCCGTTGAAGTGCGTGCCGATCTCGTTGCCGTCGTTGTACGCCTCGCGCAGCTGCTCCAGGGTGGTGCGGATGTGCTCGTCGGTGGCGTAGTCGATCGCGGCGTCGCCCGCCGAGTGCATCGGCCCCTGGTAGAGGGCCTTCTTGCTCTTGGGCAGCAGATAGATGCCCGTGAGGAAGAAGGTCATGTGGGCGTTGTACTCCTTGGCCAGCTCCCGGTAGTGCGAGAACAGATGGTCGCTGCCCTCCAGTCCGCCGTCCCAGGAGAACACCACGAACTGGGGCGGCTTCTCGCCGGCCTTGAGCGGGACAGCCTTGAGCTGCCCCTTCTGGGGCCCGGTGTACGAGGTCGACCCGTCCCCCAGCACCTTTGTCTTGCCGTCCCACGAGGGCTCCGCGCTCGCCTTCTGCGTCGCCTTGCTCTTGTCCCCGGCGGACGCGGTCGGCGTGGTGTCGTCCTGGCGGGTCAGGACCAGGTACCCCGTCGCCGTCGACGCGAGGACGAGGAGGAGCGCCAGGGTCAGGAAGCCCGGGCGCGCGGCACGGTTACGCGGTTTGGCCCTGCGGCGGCGGCCGGAGGTCGACTTCATGCGCGGCTCACTTCGATGGGGTGGGGGGTGCGGGTGCGGGGCGGGGGCGGATGGCTCGGTCTCCGGTCAGCCGGACCGTCTCAGCGCGTGGGACCAGATGCCGTAGGGCACGCTGTCCGCGGAGGTGCCCGCGATCCCCTTGAGTTGCAGCGGTTCGAGGCTCTTGGCCAGGTCGATGCGGTAGACGACGACGGCCGTCGACACGGACGCGGCGGTGCCCACGTACCAGGAAGCCTTGTCGTCGTCGGTGGTTCCCGCCTTGCCGGCCACCGTGCCCGAGACGGGGGCGCCGGTGGGGTGGGCGAGCTGGAAGGAGTCGGTGAGGGCGGCCTCGACGTCCTGCGCGGCCTTCGCGCTGACCGCGCGGGTCGGCTGGGGCGTGTCCAGCGGGACCGCGCCGCCGTTGCGGGTGATACGGCGCACCGAGTACGGCTCGGTGTGCAGGCCCTCGGCGACGAAGGTGGCGTAGCCGTCGGCCATGCGGATGGCGCTGGGCGTGGCGCTGCCCAGGGACAGGGCGGGCACCTGCGGGCCCATGCTGGATTCCAGCAGCCCCGAGTCGATGGCGGTCCGCTTCACCTTGTCCAGCCCGGTGTCCATGCCGAGCTGCATGAACGGCGTGTTCACGGACTGGGCGAGCGCGGTGCGCAGGCTGATCTGCCCCCAGTTCTTGCCGCCGTCGTTGTGGGCGGAGACCTTGTTGCCGCTGCGGTCCCAGTAGGGGCCTTCGGGGGTGGTGACGGGCACTCCGTCGTTCCCGTTGTAGATCGTCTCGGGGGTGATCTGCTGGCGGGTCTCGTCGCGCTCCTTGGTGACGCCGTACTGGAGCCCGGCCGCGTACACGAACGGTTGGAACGCCGAACCGGCGGGCACCGTGGTGGCGTTGGACTCGTTGTAACCCTGGGTGGCGTGGTTGGGCCCGCCGTAGACGGCGAGGACCCGGCCGTCGGCGGCGACCGAGGCGGCGCCGTAGTGCGCGGTCTTCGCCTTGGCCGGGTCGCTCTTGAGGGCCGCCTTGCGGGCCTTGGTGACGGCGGCGGTGAGCGCGGACTCCCGCTTGCGGTCGAAGGTCGTGTAGATCTGGTAGCCGCCGAGGTCGAAGTCCCGGTCGGAGATGTGCGCGGACTTCTTGGCGTACTGCGTCACCAGCTCGACCAGGTAGTCGCTCTGCTGGCCGGTCTCGTAGAGCGGGTTCGTCTTCAGCGGGTCGGGGAAGGTCTTGTACTTCGCCCGCTCGGCCGGGGACAGCTTGCCGATCTTCACCATGCGGTCGAGGATCCAGTTCCAGCGGTCGACGGCACGGGCGTGGTTGGCCGTGCTGAGGGTGGGGTCGTACAGGCCCGCGCCCTTGAGCAGGGAGGCGAGCATCGCGGCCTCGCTGGCGTTGAGCTTGCTGACGTCCTTGCCGTAGTACGCCTGGGAGGCGCGCTGGATGCCGTAGGTGCCGCGGCCGAACCAGCTCGTGTTGAGATAGCCCTCGAGGATCTGGTCCTTGCTCATCCGGTTGTCGAGCTTGAGGGAGATCATCGCCTCGGTGAACTTGCGGCTGACCGTCTGGTTCTGGGTCAGATAGACGTTCTTGACGTACTGCTGGGTGATGGTGGAGCCGCCCTCGGTGTCGCCCGAGCCGATCGTGCGGTACAGCGCGCGGGTGATGCCCTTGACGCTGATCCCGGGGTCGGAGTAGAAGCTCTCGTTCTCCGCGGCCAGCACCGCCCAGCGGACGTCCTTCGGGATGTCCTTCAGCGGCATCGCCTGCCGCTGCACCCAGCCGGTACGGGCCATGGGCGTGCCGTCGGACCAGAAGAAGACGTTGTCCTGCTGGGTGGCGTACGAGTTGAGGTTCGTCGGGATGTCGGTGGCGGCGTAGGCGACGACCAGGAACATGAAGAGCAGGCCGAACGCCGAGAACGCACCGCCGAGCGACTGCCGCCAGGAGGGTATCCAGCGCTGCCAGCCGGTGCGGCCGGGGCGCGGGTACTGCGGTTTCAACCGCTGGAGGTGGGGCGTGACGCGCTCGGTGTACGGCGCCAGGCGCGCGGTGAGCGGGGCGAGCCAGGTGCCGAGCCGGGCGGTGAGCGGGGCGAGGGCCGCGGTGACGGGGGCGATGACGGGCGCGAGGCGGCCACGGAAGGCGGCGGTGAAGCGGTTGGGGGTGGCGGGGAGTCGGACCGGTTCGCCCGCTTCGTCGGCCGTCTCCCGGGTCGCGCCGTCGGCTGCTTCCGGGGGGAGGATGCGGAGCTGCATGGTCTCGTCGGGGCGGGCGCCGGGGTTCGTCCGGCGCAGCTCGTCCACGGCCTTGCGGAGGTCGTCGACCTTCAGCTGCATCGTGGCGTCAGGGGCGTTGGACGGTTCCGGCGCCTGGCGCCCTTGCGCCCACTTCGGCCCGTTCCGACCGTCCGGACCGCCCGATTTCCCCTGCCCTGCGGGCCTTTGGGGCAACTTGGGCGTCTTGGGTGACTTGCGCACCTTAGGCGCCTTGGGCGCTTTGGCCGCCTTGGCCTCGCCGGGGGCGGCGTCCGGCCTTCCCGGCCCGTCCGGCATACCGGCCGGGGGTCGCGCCTCACGGGCGTTGCGTTCGGCGCGGGTGTCCGCGGCACCGGTGGCGCCCACCGAGCGGCGAAGGTCGTCGACCTTCAACTGCATGGTGGCGTCCGGCGCTTGAGGCGCCCCGGATATCCCGGCTGTTCCGGATGTCCCGGGTATGCCAGATATCTCGGGCGTCTCGGGCGTCTCGGATATCTCGAATGTCTCGGATATCTCCCCGTCCGCATTCGCCCCGGCCGCCGGTGTCTCCCCCTCGGCGGCCGCCTCCTGGCGGTCGAACCAGGACCAGGACTTCTTCGGCGCCGCACGGCGACCGCGGGGCCGACGGCGTTCCTCGCCCGCCCCCTGTCCCGTCTCGCTCACGACTGCGTTCTCCCTCCGCACTCCGTGGTGCTCGCGCGGGTAGACGCAGCTGCCGTGGTCAACGGCAGCGAGCCCCCTCGTTTTCAGCCGCCTCGCGGCCCTCGCGGCGCTACAAAATTATCAGCGATCTTTTCAATTTCTCCTCATGGGAACTGGACAGAAACGAACACATGAGAAACGCAGAGGGCCGTGAGGATCGTCACGCCCGTTAACCTGAGCGTATGCCTCGCTATGAGTACCGCTGCCGGACCTGCGACAACACGTTCGAACTGAGCCGCCCCATGGCCGAGTCCTCGGCTCCGGCGAGCTGCCCGGCCGGACATGAGAACACGGTGAGACTTCTGTCGACGGTATCGGTATCCGTTGGGGGCACGTCAACCGCCCCCGCCACCGGGCGGGCATCGGGCGGCGGAGGCGGGGGCGGCTGCTGCGGCGGAGGATGCTGCGGCGGCTGACCCGCAAGGGGCCGTAGGGCCTATGGCCTCGGCGCCCGGGCGGCCTTCAGGAACTCCCGCAGGATCCGCTCCCCCGCGAGCACACCCCGCTCCGGCAGGGCGGTGATCGCCGGGGCGGTCCACTCGCTGTCCGCCAGTTCCCCGTGCCCCGGCCGCCAGCCGCGGTCGGCGGCCAGCAGCAGGTCGGCGTCGAGAAGGGAGTCGCCCGCGGTGAGGGTGAGTTCGGCGCCGGTGCGGCGGGCGATCTCGCGGACGGCCGCGCTCTTGGTGAGCGGCTTGGGGACGGCGTAGAGCTTGCGGCCCTGGAGCGAGACCGTCCAGCCGCGGTACTCCGCCCAGGCGGCCAGCTCCTTCACCCACTCCTCGGGCAGCAGCTCGCGCTCCACGACGAGATAGACGAACAGGTCCTCGGCGACACGCTGCTTGCGCAGCCACAGCGGGTCGGCGGTGTTCTCGACGTGCTCGCACACCTCCGCGAGCGGCGCGCACTCGTCGGCGAGCCGCTCGGTGACCTGCCGGTGCCAGTCGGGGTCGGTCACACCGTCCACGAGCAGATGACCGCCGTTGGCGCAGATCGCGTACTTGGGTTCCGGGCCCGGCAGATTGATGCGCAGGTACTGCTTGCGGGTGCGAGTGGTCGTCGGCACGAACACCGCGGCGTCACCGAGGTCCGCCAGGAGCTGGGCCGCGGTCTCCGTCATGAAGGAGAGCGGCCTGCTCTCGTGGACCTCCACGCACAGCAGCCGGGGTGCCCGGGGATCGGGCATGGTCAGACCGAGGGCCGCCGAGGAGTAGATCAGCGTGCGGTCGAGATCGCTGGCCACCAGCACCGGCATCACAGGTTCACCGCCCGGCCGTCGGCGCCGGTCGCCCCGCGCGTGTACTTGGGGTGGATCAGTCCGACGCAGGTGTACGGCAGCCCGTCGACCTCCTCGACGGGTACCCCGCGCTGCTCGGCGAGCAGCCGGACATGGGCCAGGTCGGCGCCCGCCCCGGCCCGGGCGAGGATCTTCCACGGCACCCGGCGCAGCAGGACGCGCGTCGTCTCGCCGACGCCCGGCTTGACGAGATTCATGTCGTGGATGCCGTACTCCTCACTGATCCGCTCGACGGCCGCCCAGCCCTCCCAGGTGGGGGTGCGGTCGGCGGCGAGGAGTTCCTTGACCGCCGTGTCGACGGTGTCGTCGGCCTCGGGGAAGCGGGCGCAGACCGCGTCGAGGAAGACGGCGGAGACGTCCGTCCCGGCGAGTTCGCGGTAGAACTTCGCGCCGTGGAAGTCGTCGGGACCGACCAGGTCGGCGCGCAGCACCGTACGGGAGATCAGGCCGGAGACGGTGGAGTTGAGGCAGGCGGAGGGGATGAGGTAGTCCTCCCGGGTGCCGTAGGTCCGTACGCAGGAGCCGGGGTCGGCGAGCACGGCGATCTCGGGGTTGAACCCGCTGATCCCCTCGGTCTTCCCGAACTCCTCTATGGCCTGGGTGAGTTCGCGGGTGATGGCGCCCTTGCCGGTCCAGCCGTCGACGAACACGACGTCCCGGGGGTCGTGGTGGGCGGCCAGCCAGCGCAGCGCGTTGGCGTCGATGCCCCGGCCGCGGACGATCGACACGGCGTAGTGCGGCAGGTCGAGACCGTGCCGGTACTGCGCCCAGCGCCGCATCAGCACCCCGACGGGGGTACCGGCGCGGGCCAGGGAGACCAGCACCGGGCGGGGCGAGCCCTCGGCGAGCACGGTCTCCGTCACGACGCCGACGGCGTGGGCGATCCGCCCGGCGGACTCCTCCAGCGCCGCGTGGAACAGCGCCTGGTACTGCTCGCTGGGCTGGTACTCCACCGGCAGCGACTCGGCGTAGTGCGCGCCGCCGCTCTGGATGGCCTCCTCACGCTCCTCGGTCGGGGCCTCCAGGGTCACGTCCGAGAGGTCCTGGAGCAGCCAGCCGACCTCCTCGGGCGCGTACGAGGAGAAGGCCGGTCCGCGGAGGGGCTCGGGCAGCATGGCGGCTCTTTCTGCGGTGGGGGTGCCGGCGAGGGCGGCGGGGGCGTCGGCGGGGCGCGCCGGCTCGGGGACGTACGACGGTACGACCGCGAGGAGGACATGCGGGGTGTGCTCGGCGAGCCGGGCCAGCAGGCCGCCGGGCGCGTGCAGTGCGGGGGTGTCGGCGACCGAGTCGACCACGGCGACGACGGCGTCGAAACCGGCTCCGGCGACGTTGTAGGCGTAGCGCTCGCCGGGGCCGTCGGCGGGGTCGTCGTGGGCGGGGAACACGATGCGGCTGCGTATCGCGTACCCGGGATCGTCCACGGCGAGGACGGGCGAGCGGGTGGTGGTGGAGTACCGCACCTCGGCACCCACCACATGCTCCAGCTCCCGCGCCAGCCTGAGCGGCGCGTACATCAGCTCCTCGAACCCGAGCACCAGCACCCTCCGGGCATCCCCGGGAAGCGCCTCGGCCAACCGCGCGGCCATGGCGGGCAGCGCGTTCTCCAGCCGGTCCCGGTGCCGCGGCCAGAACCCGTGCCGGCCGCCGTCGGGCAGTCCGTGGGGCCAGGCGAGCCGGACCCTGCGGATCCGCCCGCGGGCGGGCTCGTCGGCGGCGTCCGCAAGGGGCTGCTGTTCGTGCTGCGCCACCAGCCGCCGGCCCTTCTCCAGGACCCCCTCCGGGAGGGTCACCGTGCCGGAGGCCGCGGCGACGAGGTCGACGCGGGCGCCGATCTCGTGGGCGAAGGCGTCCAGGCGGCTCGCGTCGGCCGGTGAGCGCATGTCGACCAGGGCCACGACCACGTACCGCCGTCTGGGGTAGCGCTCGTGCAGGTCGCGGATGGTGTTCAGGACCGTGTTGCCGGTGGAGAACTCGTCGTCGACCAGGACCAGCGGGCCGTCGCCCCTCAGCAGGGCCGGATCCTCCGGCAGCAGCAGATGCGAGGTCGCGTGCGAGTGGGACTCCTCGAAGCCGCCCGCCCGCGCCACCCCCTCGACCGGGCGCCGGGTGGAGTGCAGACAGGGGGCGTCACCGAGGCCGTCGGCGACCGAGTGGCCGAGCCCGGTGGCGGTCTCCGCGTAGCCGAGGACGACGGCCCGCTCGTGCTCCGGGCCGAGCAGGTCGCGCACCCGGCGGCCGAGAGCGACCCCGTAGCCGTAGACGACGGACGGCGACTGGGGCACATGCTTGCCCAGCACGTTCGACACCAGCAGATGGGCCCGCTTGGGGTTGCGGCGCAGCGCGAGCCCGAGCAGGTCGGTCAGCTCGGCGTCGCCCCGGAGTTCGACACCGAGCCGCTCGGCGACCCAGGCTCCGGACCAGACCGAGTGGTTCCCGGCGTTGTTCATGAGTCCCATCGCTTCAGCCGGGTATCCCGGCGGCGAGCAGCTCGACGAAGTTGACGTCCTCGTTGGCCACGCCGAAGACCTCCGCGCGCAGCATGGTGCGCTCGGCCCAGGCGCGGTGCGGTTTCACTTCATTCATCTTGTTCGTGTATTGCGAGCGAAGCACTCCCCCGCCGCCCCGCTCGGGCCGCAGGATGTCCGCGGCGTCGCTGAACTCCTCGTGGCTGACCACGGACAGCGCGTGCACCGGGATGACATGCGAGGGGTGGATACAGGTCTTGCCGCTGAGGCCGTTGGCCTGGTCCAGGCAGATCTCCCGCAGCAGTCCGTCCATGGCGTGCTCGATCAGCCGCTCGCGCAGTTCGACGGCCTGGCCCTCCAGGAAGGGGCTGGAGCGCAGCATCGGCTTGAACACCCGCTCCGGGACCCGGAAGTACTCCCACACCGGCCCGGTCACGGTGAACCCGGTGCCGTCGGCGCGGCCCAGCATGTTGACCACGTCCGCGATCACCGAGGCGACGATGTGGACGTCGTACGCCGTCATGTCGGGCGCCCGGCGCAGCCCGTACGAGGAGCAGAAGTCGGTGACACCGAGGCGCAGCGCGAGAACCCGGTCGCGGTACTTGTCGACGGCGCGGAAGACGCCCTCCAGCGCCTCCACCCGCGACTCGCGGTACAGCAGCTCGGGCGACTCCAGCACCGGCATCGCGAACAGCCGGCGCCCACTGGCCGCCTCCGCCGCGGCCAGCGCCTCCAGGAACGGCATCCCGCGCTCCTCGGTGAACTTCGGGATCACAAAGCCGGACAGCAGCCGGACCGACGTGCCGAGCCGTTCCACCAGGTCGGGGATCTGCTCGGGGACGCGGACCCGGATGAACAGCAGCGGCAGCTCGACGCCGGGGCGGTCGGCGAGGTCGGCGAACTGGCGGACCAGGTTCTCCTCTCCCGCCGGTACGTCCTCGTCGCCGATCGAGTCCTCCAGGCACAGCACCATCGACACCACGCCCAGCGCGGCCCGCTTGACGATGTCGTCGGCGAGGTGCGGTCTGGTGGCCGGACTGTAGAGCGTGGCGCCCAGCGCGACGGCGAGCAGCCGGGCCGAGGAGTCGGCGGTGAACTCGCACGGTTCCTGATGGAAGAGGCGCCGCCGCTGATCTGCGGCGATGTGCCCGAAATGACGCATACGACTCCCCAAATGGTACTGGTAAGCCTGTGGATTAGGTAAAGGGTGGCCGGTAATAGTACGTAGAAACCCAAGTATGAGGTTCCCGCCAGGCATGAACTTCTGGTAACCCGGCCATGTCGGCAACGATTCGACGGCAACCGGGCCCGGGAACTCCGTTTTGTCGTGACCAGGACCGAGAGGGCAGGATGGCCGCATGACGCACGCGATGCTGAAGGGGTCGAACGTCCCGCTGGAAGCCACTACGGTGCGCGCCGTGCTGCGCTGGACACCGGGTCAGGGGGTTCCGGACGTCGACGCCTCGGCGCTGCTGCTCGGACCCGACGGCCGTGTGCGGTCCGACGAGGACTTCGTCTTCTACAACCAGCCACGGCACCCCTCCGGGAAGGTCTTGCGACTCGGCAAGAAGCGGGTCGCCGAGGCGCTGACCGACACGATCCAGACGGATCTGGCCGGGGTCGAACCGGCGGTCGGACGGGTCCTGCTGGTCGCCTCCGCTGACGGCTACCCCTTCGAGCAGGTCCGTGCGCTGCGCATCATGCTCTACGACACCGCGGTCGGCGAGGGGGAGCCGCTGGCGTACTTCGACATCACGCCGGAGACGGGGCGGGAGACCGCGCTGATCTGCGGTGAGCTGTACCGGCGGGGCGAAGGGTGGAAGTTCCGCGCGGTCGGGGAGGGGTACTCGGACGGGCTGCGGGGGCTGGCGACGGACTACGGGATCTCGGTGGACGAGTCGGAGGCTCCGGCCGAGCCTGTGGCTCCGGTTCCTTCGGTGCCGGTTCCTTCGGTGCCGGTTCCTTCGGTGTCCGGGCAGCCGTTGCCTCCGGAGCAGCCGCCCACTTACGGGTATCCGCAAGCTGCGCCTCCGACCACGTCGGCGTACGGGTATCCGCAGGCGGGGAGTCCGTCGGGGTACGGGTACCCTCCGGCTGCCGCCGCGGCTCCGTCGGGGTACGGGTATCCGCCGCCGGCGCCGGTTCCGGTGGCTGTGGCCCCCGACCCCGACTTTCGGATGCCGCCGCAGGGGCCTCAGTTCATAGGGCGGTGAGCGGTCGTTTTTCGGGTGCGGGTGCGTAGTGGCTGGTCGCGCCCACGCGGCGGAGCCGCATATAGACACAGCCCCGCGCCCCTGGGGAGTTGCCGTACCCCTGCTGACAAGCTGCCCTAGGGAAGCTGCTCCTGCTTCGTCTTGTAGCCCCTGCCCCACTGCAATCCCCACCCGTAGAGGCGATCAAGCTCCGCTTGGAAGCCGTAGACGAACTTGACCTCTCGGCGGACCACCAGTTCGCCCTTGACGTTCTCTATCAAGACAACGGCGCAGGAGCGGGCCTGGGGGTGGCGTTCGTCCAGGGCGATTTCTACGCGGGGGCCGTTGCTGGGGTAGAGGGTGACCATGGCCTGGGTGCGGTCGAAGGCGGGTGTCTGGTCGTAGATGTACACGAAGACCAGGAGCCGCTTGATGTTGTCGCGGTGGTCGAGATTGATGTACATCGTCTCGCCGGACGCCGAGCCGAACCGGTCGTCGCCGCTGAGCTTGACGTACGGCGGAGCGTTGACGTCGCCTAGGTAGCCGCCGAGCGGCTGGACGACGCCCTTGGTGCCGTCGGCGAGTTCGTAGAGGCAGCCCAGGTCGAGGTCGACGTTGACCATGCTCTGGCTGTGTCCCATGACCTCCGGCGGCTTCAGCGCCCTGAAGGGGTGCCGCAGCAGGCTCTCCCGCTGGATGCCGCCGATGTCGGAGGTCCGCATCCGCCAGGTCAGGTTGATGCGCAGATGGCCGGTCGCCGCGCCCTGCTTGGTCAGCGACACCTGCCCGTGCCGTTTGGTCAACTCGATCGCGTTGCTGCCCGCGCTGCCCGAGTCGAAGTCGGCGGCCCTGCTGCCCAGGAGCCCGTCGAAGAATCCCATTCCCGCCCCCACGTCCCACTGAAACGTACCGGCGGGGCGGCCGGAGGAGGACGCGTCCTCTGGTGGCCGCCCCGCACAGAGCGTTCCCTCGCCCGGAGGGTCGTCACACTCCGGAGGACACCTCAGTCTTCGAGTCCGATCCCTCGGCTTTTCCCTCTTCGGCCGCCAGTGCCCGGTTGCGCTGCACGGACGACCAGAAGGACCAGGCGATCAGGACGACGCCGACGAGACCGGTGATGACCTCGTTGATCTCGTACTGGATGGTGATCATGAGGATCACGGCCAGCGCGCCGATCGCGTAGTGGGCGCCGTGCTCCAGATAGACGTAGTCGTCGAGGGTGCCCTGGCGGACCAGGTAGACCGTGAGCGACCGGACGTACAAGGCACCGATGCCGAGGCCGAGGGCCATCAGGACGATGTCGTTGGTGATGGCGAACGCGCCGATCACACCGTCGAAGGAGAACGACGCGTCGAGGACCTCCAGGTAGAGGAACATGAAGAAGGCGGCCTGACCGGCCAGGACGACCGCCGCGCGCTTCTTGCCGGTGCGCGCGGCCTCTTCCTCCTCCTCGTGCTCCCGTTCCTCGTCTTCTTCCAGACGGTCCTCGAAGTAGCCGGAGAGTCCGCCCACGACCATGTAGGTGATCAGACCGGCGATGCCCGCGATCAGCACGGTCTCTGCCTTGTCGGCGTGCACGCCGCCGTGCTGGTGGGCCTGGGTGGCGAAGGTGAAGGACGTGATCAGCAGGACGATCAGAGCGATGCAGACCGACAGCATGTCGACCTTGCCGAGCTTGGCGAGCGGACGCTCTATCCACTGGAGCCACTGGATGTCCCGGTCCTCGAAAATGAAGTCGAGGAAGATCATCAGAAGGAACATGCCGCCGAAGGCGGCGATCGCCGGGTGGGCGTCCGTGACGAGTTGCTGGTAGCGGTCCTTGTTGTTCAGCGCGAGATTGACCGCCTCGATCGGACCCATCTTGGCGGTGACCGCGACGATCACCACCGGGAAGATCAGCCGCATGCCGAAGACGGCGATGAGAACACCGACCGTGAGGAAGATCTTCTGCCAGAAGGCGGTCATCTTCTTCAGGATTCCGGCGTTGACCACCGCGTTGTCGAACGACAGCGAGATCTCGAGGACCGAGAGGATCGCCACGATGCCGAATGCCTCCCACCCCCCGTAGAGGAGCGCAGCGGCCAGGCCGATCACGGTAATCGCGAACGACCAGCCGAAGGTTTTAAGAAGCACTGGCTACCCCAAAGTGTGTTGCGGGCACCTCCCAGACAGTCTTCCGACTGGACCTGGGGGAGTTCTCCCCCGCGCCGTACCCGGCTTTACGAAACGTTGACTCCGAAGTCTAGAGCGATTCCCCGAAGTCCCGACGCATACCCTTGTCCGACGGCCCGGAACTTCCACTCGTTCTGATACCGGTACACCTCGCCGAAGATCATCGCCGTCTCGGTGGAGGCGTCTTCGCTGAGGTCGTAGCGTGCGAGCTCCTGGCCGTCGGCCTGGTTGACGACCCGGATGAACGCGTTGCTCACCTGGCCGAAAGTCTGGCCCCGCTCGTCGGCGAGGTGGATGGAGACCGGAAAGACGATCTTGTCGCACTGGGGCGGCACCTTGGCCAGGTCCACCAGGATCGACTCGTCGTCACCCTCGCCCTCACCCGTGAGGTTGTCACCCGTGTGCTCCACGGAACCGTCGGGGCTCTTGAGCTGGTTGTAGAACACGAACCACTCGTCGCCCAGCACCCGTCCACCGCCGCACAGCAGTGCGCTGGCGTCCAGGTCGAAGTCGGCGCCGGTGGTGGAGCGCGCGTCCCAGCCGAGCCCGATCAGGACGTTCGTCAGATTGGGTGCGGCCTTGGACAGGGAGACATTTCCTCCCTTGGCGAGCGTGACGCCCATGATTGCTGGTCCTCCCCTAGGTGGTGCTTCTTCGGTTGTCCTGCACCTCCGGCGCCGCACACAAACCGTGCGGCGCCGGAGGACGGAGTTGCCGAGCCGACGGCGATTCAAGCCGACGGCTCGCTCCGCCGGCCAGGGCCGTACGTCACACGTTGACGCCGAAGTCCTGCGCGATACCGCGCAGGCCCGAGGCGTAACCCTGGCCGATGGCGCGGAACTTCCACTCCGCACCGTGCCGGTACAGCTCGCCGAAGACCATGGCCGTCTCGGTGGAGGCGTCCTCGCTCAGGTCGTAGCGGGCGATCTCCGCCTGGTTGGCCTGGTTGAGGACGCGGATGAACGCGTTGCGCACCTGGCCGAAGGACTGCTGGCGGTTCTCGGCGTCGTAGATGGAGACCGGGAAGACGATCTTGTCGACGTCGGCCGGGACGCCGGCGAGGTTGACCTTGATGACCTCGTCGTCGCCCTCGCCCTCACCCGTCAGGTTGTCACCCGTGTGCTCCACGGAACCGTCGGGGCTCTTGAGATTGTTGAAGAAGACGAAGTTGCTGTCGCTGCCGACCTTGCCCGTCGCGTTCAGCAGCAGAGCGCTGGCGTCGAGGTCGAAGTCGGTTCCGGTGGTGGTACGGACGTCCCAGCCCAGACCGACGAGGACGGCGGTCAGGCCAGGAGCCTCCTTGGTCAGTGAAACGTTGCCGCCCTTGCTGAGGCTGACTCCCACGAGTCCTCCATGTGTGTCCAGGGGCGGGGAGCCCCGTCGTGCGTCGGATACCGGATCAACGATTCGATCCTAGTAACGGGTTCCCGCCTGCCGCAGACCCTGAACGCCACAAATCACAGGGTGTCGAGCGCCCTGACGTACTGGTTCAGGTCACGGGCGTCGGGCAGGGCATTGACGACGGTCCAGCGCACGATGCCCTCCTTGTCGATCACGAAGGTGCCGCGCACCGCGCAGCCCTTGTCCTCGGCGAACACGCCGTACGCGCGCGAGACCTCGCCGTGCGGCCAGAAGTCGCTCAGCAGCGGGTACTCCAGGCCCTCCTGCTCGGCGAAGACGCGCAGGGTGTGGATGGAGTCGTTGGAGACGGCGAGCACCTCGGTCTCACGGTCGGAGAACTTCGGGAGGTTGTCGCGCACCTCGCACAGTTCGCCGGTGCAGACGCCGGTGAAGGCGAAGGGATAGAAGAGCAGCACCACATTCCGCCGACCGTGGAAATCGGCCAGCCGGACGGTGGCACCGTGGTTGTCCCTGAGCTCGAATCCGGGCGCCTTGTCTCCGACCTGGATCGCCATCGTCGTGCATCCCTTCGGTGGGGTTGAGGTCCCCCCACCCTACGGATCGACACCCCCTGCGGGCCGGTGGGGGCCGATCGCGCAGTTCCCCGCGCCGCTAGGTAAGTTGCCGAGCCCGGAGTCCGGAGCCACTGTCCCCACCCAGCCTGCGGGCAGGCGGGCCACGCCCCAGCCTGCGGGCAGTCGTGCCGCTGGGGCGGCACGGGTGGGCGCAGGCGGCCGCCCGTAAGCGCCGGGCTGCGCGACTCCCCCCACCGACGTACGCCGCCGTACAGGCTGGGGGGCAGGGCAGCGCCCGGCGGGTCCGGCAGCCCGGGGACTGCGAGGCTCCGAGTGCCAAGCCGACGGCCGGGGCCGGGTGCCGAGCCGGCGGGCCAGGGCCGGGTGACGGTGACGGTGACGTGCACGCGGCACGCGGCACGCTGTGGTGGCTGTCGCCCCCGGGCCCGGCCCGCCGGGGGCGGACAAACAGCTACTTCTTGGACTTCGCGGCCTTCGGCGTAGCCAGCCGGCTCCCGCTCCAGTCCTTGCCCACGCTGACGCCCTTGGCCGCCGACAGACCCGCCGTCGTCGCGGCTTCAGAGATGTCGCTCGGCTCCACATAGCCCGTACGCCCGGTCTTGGGCGTGAGCAGCAGGATCGCGCCGCCCTCCTCGATGTACGTGGTGGCGTCCACCAGCACATCGGTCAGGTCGCCGTCCTCATCGCGGAACCACAGCACCACGGCGTCGGCTACGTCGTCGTAGTCCTCGTCCATCAGGTCGGTGCCGATGGTCTCCTCGATGGCCTCGCGGAGCTCTTGGTCGACGTCGTCGTCGTAGCCGATCTCCTGGACCACCTGCCCGGGCTGGAACCCCAGCCTGGCGGCAGGGTTAGTCCGCTCCTCCGCGTGGTCCGCGGTCGCGCTCACGGGTTGCCTCCTGATCATGTTTTTGGGGAATGACTCAGCCACGCGCGTGCGCGAAGCATTGGCCGTAGTCCACACGGGCGGGACGGATCGCGCAAGTACCCGGCCGTTCGGACCGCCGAAACGGTGACGATCCTGGCCGTGTCGCCGCAACTTACGGCACCGGATCACGGCCACAGGTGACACACACCACACCGTTCTGCCCGGTTTGCACCTTAGGGAATCATCCCTGGATCCGGAAGTCGAACCCTTTTCCGATCATGTCGGAGGCCGCGCGTATCGTTGCGTTTTGATCCGCCCCGCCCCGAGAGTGCCTTGAGCGCGACCTGACGGACGCCTCGGTTACTCCGCGGTAGAGATGACGCGGCGCGTTGCGAGGTACACGATGGGGAACGGTGCAGACACTGCTGCAAGCAGCGGAGACAGGACATAGCAGCCCTCTGACAGGTAAGGAACAGCGTGGCTTCCGCATCCGATCGCAACCCGATCATCATTGGCGGCCTCCCGAGTCAGGTTCCTGACTTCGACCCCGAGGAGACCCAGGAGTGGCTGGACTCCCTCGACGCCGCGGTCGACGAACGCGGCCGGGAGCGGGCCCGCTACCTCATGCTCCGGCTGATCGAACGGGCGCGCGCCCGGCGCGTCGCCGTCCCGGAGATGCGCAGCTCCGACTACGTCAACACGATCGCCACCAAGGACGAGCCGTTCTTCCCCGGCAACGAGGAGATCGAGCGCAGGATCCTCAACGCGACGCGGTGGAACGCGGCCGTGATGGTCTCCCGCGCGCAGCGCCCCGGCATCGGCGTCGGCGGTCACATCGCCACCTTCGCGTCCTCCGCCTCCCTCTACGACGTCGGCTTCAACCACTTCTTCCGCGGCAAGGACGAGGGCGACGGCGGCGACCAGGTCTTCTTCCAGGGCCACGCCTCCCCCGGCATCTACGCGCGCGCGTATCTGCTCGACCGTCTCTCCGAGGCCCAGCTCGACGGTTTCCGCCAGGAGAAGTCCAAGGCCCCGTACGCACTGTCCAGCTACCCGCACCCGCGCTCCATGCCGGGCTTCTGGGAGTTCCCGACGGTCTCCATGGGCCTCGGCCCGCTCGGCGCGATCTACCAGGCCCGGATGAACCGCTACATGGAGGCGCGCGGCATCGCCGACACCTCCCGCTCGCATGTGTGGGCGTTCCTCGGCGACGGCGAGATGGACGAGGTCGAGTCGCTCGGCCAGCTGACCATCGCCGCCCGTGAGAACCTGGACAATCTGACCTTCGTGGTCAACTGCAACCTCCAGCGCCTCGACGGCCCGGTGCGCGGCAACGGCAAGATCATCCAGGAGCTGGAGTCGGTCTTCCGCGGCGCCGGCTGGAACGTGATCAAGCTCATCTGGGACCGCTCCTGGGACCCGCTGCTCGCCCAGGACCGCGACGGCATCCTCGTCAACAAGATGAACACGACGCCGGACGGCCAGTTCCAGACGTACGCCACCGAGTCCGGCGCGTACATCCGCGACCACTTCTTCGGCGACGACCACCGGCTGCGCTCGATGGTCGAGCACATGACCGACGACCAGATCCTGCACCTGGGGCGCGGCGGCCACGACCACAAAAAGATCTTCGCGGCGTTCTCGGCGGCCAAGGCGCACAAGGGCCAGCCCACGGTGATCCTCGCCAAGACGATCAAGGGCTGGACCCTGGGCCCCAACTTCGAGGGCCGCAACGCCACGCACCAGATGAAGAAGCTGACGGTCGCCGACCTCAAGGGCTTCCGCGACCGGCTGCACCTGCCGATCTCCGACGGGGAACTGGAGTCCGGCCTGCCGCCGTACTACCACCCGGGCCGCGACTCGGACGAGCTGCAGTACATGCACGACCGCCGCAAGAGCCTCGGCGGCTACGTCCCGACCCGCGTCGTACGCTCCAAGCCGCTCCCCCTGCCGGACGACAAGGCGTACGCGACGGTGAAGAAGGGCACCGGCCAGCAGTCCATCGCCACCACCATGGCCTTTGTCCGGCTGCTCAAGGACCTCATGCGGGACAAGGAGCTGGGCAAGCGGTTCGTGCTGATCGCACCGGACGAGTACCGCACGTTCGGCATGGACTCCTTCTTCCCGAGCGCGAAGATCTACAACCCGCTGGGCCAGCAGTACGAGTCGGTCGACCGTGAGCTGCTGCTCGCGTACAAGGAGTCCCCGACCGGCCAGATGCTGCACGACGGCATCTCCGAGGCGGGCTGCACGGCGTCGCTGATCGCGGCGGGCTCGGCCTACGCCACGCACGGCGAGCCGATGATCCCGGTGTACGTCTTCTACTCGATGTTCGGTTTCCAGCGCACGGGTGACCAGTTCTGGCAGATGGCCGACCAGATGGCGCGCGGTTTCGTACTGGGTGCGACCGCCGGCCGTACGACGCTGACCGGCGAGGGTCTCCAGCACGCGGACGGCCACTCGCAGCTGCTGGCCTCCACCAATCCGGCGTGCGTGGCGTACGACCCGGCGTACGGGTACGAGATCGCGCACATCGTGCAGGACGGCCTGCGTCGGATGTACGGCACCTCGGCCGAGCACCCGCACGGCGAGGACGTCTTCTACTACCTCACCGTCTACAACGAGCCGATCCAGCACCCGGCCGAGCCGGAGGGCGTGGACGTCGAGGGCATCCTCAAGGGCGTCCACCGCATCAGCGCGGGCACGGCGGGCTCCGTCCCGGCGCAGATCATGGCGTCCGGTGTCGCGGTGCCGTGGGCGATGGAGGCGCAGCGCATCCTCGCCGAGGACTGGGGTGTCCGGGCCGACGTCTGGTCGGCGACGTCCTGGAACGAGATGCGGCGCGAGGCGGTGGCGTGCGAGGAGCACAATCTGCTGCACCCCGAGGAGGAGCAGCGGGTGCCGTGGGTGACGCGCAAGCTCAGCGGGGCCGAGGGGCCGTTCGTGGCAGTGTCCGACTGGATGCGGTCGGTGCCGGACCAGATCGCACGCTGGGTGCCGGGCACCTACCAGTCCCTGGGCGCGGACGGCTTCGGCTTCGCCGACACGCGGGGCGCGGCGCGGCGGTTCTTCCACATCGACGCGCAGTCGATCGTGGTGACCGTGCTGACCGAGCTGGCGCGCGAGGGGAAGGTCGACCGGTCGGTGCTGAAGCAGGCGATCGACCGCTACCGGCTGCTGGAGGTGGCCGCGGCGGACCCGGGCGCGGCGGGCGGCGACGCGTGACTACGCACTGCGCTTGCTCTGAAGAGTGACTGAAGGGCGGCTGGGCATACGGCTCAGCCGCCCTTCAGCCGTTGCGCGGCACGGTCTCCCTACGATGCGGGGCATGAGGGAAGGCTCGGCGGATTCGGCGGATTTGGCATCTTCGGCGCAGCGGGACTGGGAACGGCTCACGGAGCGGCCTCTGCTGGCCCTCGCGGTGGCGTTCACCGTCGCCTACGCCGTGCCGATCGTCGACAGTTCGGCGAGCCGGCGGCTGATAGCGCTGTGCACGGTGGTGGAGTGGGGGGTATGGGGAGCCTTCGCGGCGGACTACGTGGTGCGTCTGGTCCTGTCCCCGGACCGCCGGAGGTTCGTCCGCACCCACTGGCCGGACCTCTGCGCGGTGATCCTGCCGATCCTTCAACCGCTGCGGCTGCTGCGGATGGTGTCGACGCTGCTGCTGGTGGGGCGGCGGGCCCGGATGGCGGCGCGGATCCGTCTGACGACGTACGTCGTGGGATCGGTCGTCGGACTGCTGATGTTCGGCTCGTTGGCGGTGCTGTCCGTCGAACGGGACTCGCCGGAGGGGAACATCCGCACGCTGGGTGACGCGGTGTGGTGGTCCTTCACGACGATGACGACGGTGGGGTACGGGGACCACGCCCCCACCACCGGTCTGGGCCGGATGATCGCGGTGGGCCTGATGCTGGCCGGCATCGCGCTGCTGGGTGTGGTGACGGCGAACATCGCGGCGTGGTTCATCGCGCGGTTCGAGTTGGACGACGTGGAGGAACGCCGCCAGACGCTGGCGATCGAACTCCTGACGGAGGAAATCCGAGCCCTACGCCAGGAGGTGTCCCTCCTGACCACCAGGGGGGAAGAGGACTTACGCCGCCGGTGACGAGCACCCGGGGTCACGGTTGCGGGGGCAGGCTGAAGACGACCCTGCGCCACGGGCACCCGGGGGCAAGTTCCCCGCCCCGGCACCGATGGGGCACCGCGGGGGCAGGTCGCGCACCCCGGCGCTAACGGGGCACCGCCCGCGCCCACCCGTGCCGCCCCAGCGGCACGACCGCCCGCAACTGGACGGGACCGACCGCCCACGGCCGGGGCTGGGCCAACTGCCCGCGGCCGGACGCGGCCGACCGCCTGCGGCCGGGCGGGGCCGACTGCCTGCGGCTGCGGCGGGGGCTGGGGCTGGGCCGACTGCCTGCGGCCGGGCGGGGCCGACTGCCTGCGGCTGCGGCGGGGGCGACTGCCCGCGGCCGGGCGGGGCCGACTGCCTGCGGCTGCGGTTGCCGCTGGGCTGGGGCCGGGCCGACGGCTGCGGTTGCGGTTGCGGCTGGGCCGGGCCGACGGCTGGGGTTGCGGCTGGGGCAGGGGGCTGGGGCTGAGGCTGGGCAAGCCACCCAGCCGACGCCGACGGCAACCCCCTCAGGGGCGCGGGGAACTGCGAGACCAGCCCCCGCGCGCGCGGACGAAGAAACAACCGGCACCCCCAAGGGGCGCGGGGAACTGCGCAAAAGGGCGGCCCGGTGGCCCGTGGCCCCCACCGTCGACGGCCCGCCCAGCGGTGGCGCTAGATGTGGCCGACCCCCGCCGACCCCCCCGCGTGAACCCCCCGCTTCGTCAGCAGCGCCACAAACACCGCCACCCCCGCAACCCCCGCCGCAACCAGCGAAGCAAGACTCATCCCAGAGATGAACGTGTCGTGAGCGACAGAAGAGATCTTCGCAGCGATCACCGCAGGCGTACCCGGGGGCACGGGGGCCGCCCCCGTCTGAACCGCTTGCGACGCGAGAGCAGACTGCGCAGACGTCAGCGGAGGCAACCCCTCCCTGGCCCAGTTACCGGCGAGGTCATGGTCGACCTTGGACGCCATCACCGCCCCCAGCACGGCAGTGCCGAGGCTGCCGCCGATCTGCATGGCCGCCTGCTGGAGACCACCGGCGACACCGGACAGCTCCATGGGCGCGTTGCCGACGATGACCTCCGTCGCCCCGACCATCACCGGCGCGAGCCCGAAGCCCAGCAGCGCGAACCACACGGACATCACCGCACCGCCCGTGTCCGCCTTCAACGTGGACATGCCGTACATGGCGACCGCCGTGGCGACCATGCCGCCCGCGAGCGGGATGCGCGGACCGAGCTTGGTGATCGCCGTACCCGCGACCGGCGAGCCGACGATCATCATGCCGGTGAGCGGAAGGAGATGGAGACCCGCGTCGACCGGGCTCATGCCGTGCACGTTCTGGAGGTAGAAGGTGACGAAGAACAGGCCGCCCATGAAGGCGATCGCCATCAGCACCATCAGCACGACGCCGGCGGACAGCGGCACCGAACGGAACAGCGTGAGCGGGATCAGCGGTTCCTTGACCTTGGTCTCCCAGAAGGAGAACAGGGCGAAGCCGACCGCGGAGGCGCCTATGAACAGCCACGTCTTGCCATCGCCCCAGCCCCAGCTCGGCGCCTTGATCAGCGCCCAGACCAGGCAGAACATCGCACCGGAGAGCAGCGCGATACCGAGCAGGTCGAAGGAGCGCGGCGCGTTCTCCGCGCGGTGGTCGAGCAGGATCAGCAGGCCCAGCAGCAGCGCCAGCGCGCCGACTGGCACGTTGATGAAGAACACGGACTGCCAGCTGACGTGCTGGACGAGCAGTCCGCCGAGGATCGGGCCGCCCGCGGTGGACGCGCCGATGACCATGCCCCAGATGCCGATGGCCATGTTGAGCCGCTCGGCGGGGAAGGTGGCCCGCAGCAGGCCGAGCGCGGCCGGCATCAGCAGTGCGCCGAACAGGCCTTGGAACACCCGGAAGGTGACCACGAAGGCGATGCTGTTCGACAGCCCGATGGCCCCGGAGGCGGCGGCGAAGCCGGTGACGCCGATGAGGAAGGTCTGGCGGTGCCCGAAGCGGTCGCCGAGTTTGCCCGCGGTGATCAGCGACACGGCGAGCGCGAGGAAGTAGGCGTTGGTTATCCACTGGACGTCGGCGAACGTCGCGTGGAGGTCCTTGGCGATGGCAGGGTTGGCGATGGCCACGATGGTGCCGTCGAGGGCGACCATCATGACCCCGACCGCGACAGTGACGAGCGTGGTCCAGGAGTGCCCGCGCAGCCCCTGGGGCGCCGACCGGTCCGAGAATGCCGACGGCGTCTTGTCCCCCGACCCCGTCGTGTCGATGGTGGTCTGACTAGTCATGCGTCGAGGCTAGTGACAGCCGCTGACACTTGACAAATGGGTTCACAAGTCGGTAACTGACACGTCACTCCCACCTCACCTGAACTGGGAAAACAGCACGGCGGACGAAAGAAAGAGCCAGCCCCGATGAACACGGCCCCTATGGCCCCGACGGCCCCCTCAGCCACTTCGAGCTCCACGGACTCAACGGACTCCCCCGTCTCCCCGGTCTCCACGGCCCCCACGGAATCGCTGCGCGAGCGGAAGAAGCGCCGCACCCGGGACGCCCTGCTGCGGGCCGCGCTCGAACTGTTCACCACCCAGGGCTACGAGCACACCACCGTCGACGAGATCGCCGAGGCCGTCGAGGTCTCGCAGCGCACCTTCTTCCGTTACTTCGCCGGCAAGGAGGACGCCGCCTTCGCCGCCCAGAGCATCGCCGAGGCGCACTTCGTCGAGGCGGTGCGCGCCCGCCCGCCGCACGAGGCCCCGATGGAGGCGCTGCGCCGGGCCGTGTCGGAGGGCTGGGACACGATGAGCGAGTCGCTGGCGGCCGTCGTCCCCGTGGAGCTGTACGTACGGATGTACCGGGAGATCGAGTCGACGCCGGTGCTGCTCGCCGCCCATCTGCGCCGTTCCGCCGACACCGAGGAGACCCTGGCGCGGCTCCTCGCCGACCGGGAGGGCGTCGATGTGGACCGCGACCCCCGGCCCCGGCTCGCGGTCGCCGTGTTCGGCGGGGTGATCAGGGTGACGGAACGGCAGTGGAGCACGGGAGCGGACTTCAGCCTGGAGGCGATCCGCGAGCTGACGGCGTCGTACCTCGACCTGGTGGGCTCCGCCCTGACGGGCCACTGGCGTACCAAGTGACGCCCAAGAGGTCGCCAAGAACCCTGAGGTCAATGGGGCCAATGAGCCCCCTGGGCACGCTTAGGGGCGATAAAAGTCACCTTGAGGCCAACGTCACGCCGTCCCAAACGTGATCCGTGCCACACGGTTAACGCGCAGCTCTCCCGTTCTCCTACTGTGTCCTTTCAGTGACTTCCTTCGACACCTCCCCGCAACTCAGCGTCTGGCGCGCAGTGCTCGCGCTGGGCGTGGTGTTCGTCATGCTGGCGACCACCGGATGGACGGCGCTCCACAGCCGCAGGGAGACAACCCCGATCGCCGCCTCCCGCGCCGCATGGGAGCACGGCAGGCTGCACGGGCTGCCGCTGCCCGACCCGACGGCCACCTCCCCCGCCCGGCTGGCCCGCTTCTTCGCCTCGCTCACCGCGCAGGAGCGCGCCCGCCTCGCCCACCGCTATCCGCTCGCCGTGGGCAATATGAACGGCGCCCCCGTCACGCTGCGCTACACCGCGAACCGCATCGCGGTGGGCCAGGCCCGCACGGTGGAACTCGGCCGTATGCACGACAGCAGGCTCTCGCCCGACGGACAGTACGAGGCGGGCCGCCGTATGCACCGCTTCACCGACCTCATGGCGAAGGACCGCCACATCCTGGCGTTCGACCCGGAGGGCTCGGGACGCGTGGCCGAGGTCTTCGGCGACCTCGACCGGGCGCGACGGATCTCGGTGGTGGTCCCCGGCGTCGACACCGATCTGCTCACCTTCCAGAAGACCAACCGCCGTTACACGGCCCCGGTCGGCATGGCACAGGCGCTGTACGCGGCCGAGCACGCCGCGGACCCGGCGTCCCGTACCGCCGTGATCGCCTGGGCCGACTACACCTCACCCAGCGGCCTCGGCATGGACGCGGCGACCGGAGTGCGCGCCGCGGAGGGCGCCGTACGGCTGAACGCGCTGCTGCGGGCGCTGCCCGGCACCGCGGGCGTCGGCCTGTTCTGCCACAGCTACGGCTCCGTGGTCTGCGGGGTCGCCGCCCACGACGTACCGGCCAGGGTGACGGACATAGCGGTGGCCGGCAGCCCCGGTATGCGCACGTCGAAGGCGTCCCACCTCGGCACCCGTGCCCAGGTGTGGGCGATGCGGGACAGCAGCGACTGGATCCAGGACGTGCCGTACCTGGAGGTCGGCGGTCTCGGCCACGGCGCCGACCCGGTGTCGCGCGCGTTCGGCGCGCGGGTGCTGTCGGCACTGGACGCCAAGGGCCACACCGGCTACTTCGAACCGGGCACCGACAGTCTGCGCAACCTCGCCGAGATCGGGGTCGGCGCATACGGCGCGGTGCGCTGCGCCGGAGACGAGAACACCTGCCGGACGGGACTGCCCACCGCCACGACAGCCGGACGCGCGTAGAGCCGCAAGAAGTGCGGTGTGCGCGGGAAGGGGACGAAAGAGCGCGTGCCGCATACGATGAGCCGCATGGGTGACGTACTGGCCGGATTTCATGCTGCCTGGGAGTTCCAGTCCGATTCCGTGCTCATCCGTTACGAGCGGGGGATCCGCACACCCAAGCTCTTCCAGGCGCTCGGCGAACGCCGGATACCGCTGAAAGCCCTCCAGGGCGTCACCCTCACCCCCGGCAAACGCGGGACCGTGGTGCTGCACGCCGAGCCCCGCCCCGGCGCCGATCCGCTGATGGACGCGGCCGACGGCCAGCTCAAGGAGGGCTCCGACCCCTACCGTCTGGTCCTGCCGGCCGAGCACGAGACCCTCGCCGGGCGCTGTGCCGACGAGTTGCGCGCCCTGCTGACCGAGAGCGGCCCGGCGGAGCGTCATCTGGTGGCGCCCCCGGACTCGCCGCGCCAGTTCAAGGCGTACGACGCGAAGGTGTCCTTCGACGGCAAGGCGGTGTCGTTCCGCTGGTTCTGGACGGGGGCGTCCTCGGCGAAGTGGAAGGCGGGCGACCAGACCTTCCGGGTCGCCGACCTCACGGGCGTGGAGTGGCGCTCGCCGGAGCTCTTCGAGGGCCATCTGCGGCTCATCCGCCGCGACGGCGGCCACGGCAACGGGAACGGCAGCGCCGAAGGGAACGGAACACGGCAGCCGGACCAGGATCCGGCCGCCGTGGTGTTCGGGCTCGGCTACGGCCCGGTGCACGAGTCGCTGCCGTTCGCGGCGGCCGTCTTGGCGGCCGTACGGTCGTCGGGCGCCCCGGCGACCGCCATGATCCCCGCGGCCCGCCGCGACCCGGCCGACATCGCGGAACGGATCCGTCACCTCGACGAACTACACCGGGCCGGTCTGGTCACGGACGAGGAGTTCTCAGTGAAGAAGGCGGAACTGCTGGCCGAACTCTAGGACGACACGCCCTAGGGACGTCACCGGCCGGGACCACCCGTGCCCGGGGTCACCCGTGACCGCGGTCACCCGGTCCTGGCGTGCTCCGCCTCGTAGGCCGTGGCCCGCCCGGCGTCGGCGTAGAAGCTGATCTTCCGGTCGAGTACGGCGAGGGTGTCGTGGAGTTCGTCGATCCGGGCCAGCACGTCCCGGCGGGTCGACTCCAGCAGCTCGTACCGCTCGCCGTAGGTGCTCTCCCCCTCGCGCACCAGCTCCGCGTACCGCACCATGTCGGCGACCGGCATCCCGGTCAGCCGCAGCTTGCCGACGAGGGCGAGCCAGTCGAGGTCGCGGTTGGTGTAGCGGCGCTGCCCGGTGTGCGAGCGGTCCACGTGGGCCATCAGACCGATCCGCTCGTACCAGCGCAGGGTGTGCGCGCTGAGGCCGGTCAAGGCGACGACTTCGCTGATCGTGTAGCTGTCCTGGCCCTCCGGGCGCGGGTGGCGCGGTGGCGGGCTGGCGCAGGTGTCGGCCGGTCCGGCTTCCTCGGTGGTCACTGCCGTGGTAACTGCCGTGGTCTGCATCACCGTCATGGCCCAACGCTATGACGTTGGAGTGCGCTCGAAGCAAGCGGAACCCATGACCCCGGTCGGAAATGCGCAAGACGTCGACGGACCCCTGTCGCTAGCGTGCGGCACATGAGCCCTACGAGCCCTGTGAGCCCCGTGAGCCCGATGAGCCCTTTGCCACCCGCCCGCCGCGCCACGACCGAGGATGCGGCCGAGGTGCTCCGCCTCCGCCAGGTCATGATCGATTCGATGTTCGACGCAGACACGTCCACCGACTGGCACATGGCATCCCTGCCCACTCTGCGCACCCAACTGTCGGCGGAGAACAACAACTTCGCGGCGTTCGTGGTGGACCACCCGGAACGGCCGGGCGCGCTGGCCGCCCTGGTGGCGGGCACCGTGGAGTACCGCATCGGCCGCTCCACGAACCCGCAGGGCATGGTCGGCTACGTCTTCTCGGTGGCCACCGACCGGAGGCCCGCCGCACAGGGTCTTCAACTGTTGGGTGTTTCGCTTATGGATCCTTGTTGATGCTGCGTAGCAGAGTTGGTGTGGGTGTGTAGGTGATCCGGCGGTCTGTCAAGCGATTGTGTGGGGTTCACGCCGGTTTGGACTGTTCGGTGATGATGCGGCCGTAAGGTCCGTGGTCATGGAGCTTCTTCGTCTGGCGGTGGCCGCGCGCAGGGTGGGTGTGCACCCGGGGACGCTGCGGCTGTGGGCGAACGAGGGCAGGGTCGCGGTGGTGTGGGTGGGCCGGGAACGGCGTTTCTCCGTCGGGGCGTTGGACACGTTGACGGGGAGTACGGCGTCGGCTGAGCGGCGTGAGGCGTTGTATGTGCGGGTCTCGGGAACCGGCGGGCAGGAGTCGTCGCTGGCCGCGCAGGAGGCGGAGTTGCGGGCCTCGGCTTCGGGTGCGGTGGTCGCGGTGTTCCGGGACCGGGCCTCGGGGCTGCGGGAGTCGCGTCCGGGTCTGGACCGGTTGCTGAAGCGGGCCATGGCGGGGGAGTTCACCCATGTGCGGGTCACGCATCGTGACCGCCTGGCCCGGTTCGGTGCGGCCTGGCTGATCGAGGTGCTCGCTCATCGCCAGGTGGCGGTTGAGGTCCTGCATGCCAGGGGCACGGCCGGGGGGATGGAAGAGCTGCTGGACGATTTCATGTCCCTGGTGGCCACCTTCGCGGGGCGGATGTACGGGCTGCACTCGCGTGAGGCGCGGCGGCGGCTGCTGGCCGAGGCCGGTGAGCGGATCGGTGATCCCGGCACCGGCAGCAAAGACCCGAGGTGCGTCACTGCTGCTGAAGCTGAAGCCGAAGCTGTGCGGGTGGGGGGTGGCTGTGGCTAGGTTGATGGCGACGGCGACGTGTACCGCTTTTGGTGCCGTCCTCGAGGACGGCGGGCACAGGGTCGGGCAGCGGGTGCTGTGCGAACGGGTGGGTTTCCTGGCCGCCTTGTGCCGGGAGCTGGCCGCCCGGCTGGTCGCGGCCCGGTGGGACGAGACGTCGCTGGACGCGCTGGCCACCGGAGTCGATGAGCGGGGCGGGGCGCTGCCGTCCAAGGGCTGGATGGCCCTGCGCCGCCTGGGCTGGAACACCCCCGGCCCGGCCTCTGCCTCTGCCTCTGCCTCTGCCTCTGCCTCTGCCTCTGCCTCTGCCTCTGCCTCTGCCTCTGCCTCTGCCTCTGCCTCTGCCTCTGCCTCTGCCTCTGCCTCTGCCTCTGCCTCTGCCTCTGCCTCTGCCTCTGCCTCTGCCTCTGCCTCTGCCTCTGTGGAGTGTGGCGGTGCGGACGGGACGGTGGTGTATCTGCCGGACCGGGTGCGGCGTGCTGGACAGGAGCAGGCCGCCCGCACGCTGCGGCTGGCCTTGCACCGCCGGGCCGTGGTCGGGGCGCTGCTGGCGGCGTGGCCCGCCGATCCCTCCCGGCGCACCCAGGCGGAGTGGGCCGCACTGCGGGAGGTGTTGCCGGTGGGGACGGGTGCGGCTGAGATCCATAACCGGACCCGGCAGATCCGCGACTGGGCCCGCACCCGTGCCGGGCGGCTCCCGTCGGGGCTGTGCGAGCTGGAACAACCCCCGACGCTGGCCTCGTTGGTGCTGCTGGCGGCGATGGACCGCCGGCAGACCACCCTTCAGCGCGTGGACGCGGTGACGGCCCGGCTGCGGGTGAAACTCCCCCTCACGGCCGCGCCCGTCTCCCGCCCCGACTTCGCCTGGCATGTCATCGACCTGCGCCTGCCGCCCGCCGTCGAGCCGGACGCCGTCCTGCACGCCCCGACGCTGCGCCCGACCCCGGCCGGGCGGATCGCGGTGGATCTGCCGCACTCAAGGCCGCTGTCCACCGCCCCGGCCACCGGACACCAGGTGGCGGCCGGTTTCGACTGGGGTGTGAACACCCTGCTCACCGGCACGGTGGGCCGCCTGACCGGGCGGGGCGAGAGCAGGCGGGTGGTCACCGACGGCCGCCCCCTGATCTTCGACGCCACCGCGGTCAGTGCGAAACTGCACCGGCTGCGCGGACAGCGCGAACGCCTGGCCGCCAAACGCGACCACTACCGCGCGCTCACCGACTCCCCCGGTGCCCCGCACCGCGCCGCGGGCCGACTCCTCGACCGAGCGGCGGTCCTCCAGCGCGAGCACGAACGGGTGTGCGCCCGCATCCGGCACCTCAACGACGCACTGGCATGGTCGGCGGCCCGCTGGGCGGTCGACCAGGCAGCCGCGCTCGGCGCCACCGTGATCTACCTCGAGGACCTGGCCACCCTCCAGGCCCGCGGCAGGCGCCGGGGCAATGCCCGGCTGTCCGGACAGGTCCGCGGCACCGTCGTCGAGGCCATGCGGCACCTGGCAGCCAAAGCGGGCATCGCGGTGGTCACCGTCCCCGCGCGCGGCACCTCCGCCCGCTGCCCGCGATGCCTGGCACCGCTCGGCCACCGTCCCGCCCCCGACCGGCCGGGCGAACGCGGCTGGAAATGGGCGCACTGCACCGGCTGCGGCCTGTCCATGGACCGCGACCAGGCGGCCGCCCGCCGCATCGTCTCGCGCGGCCTGCTCGCCCAGTCCCACACCCGAACCGAACGTGCCACCGCCACCCGCACCATCCGCACCACCGTCGAGGGCACCGTCACCCGCGTGCGACGGCCGAAGAAGACCACCCGCCGCCTGCGCCGCGCCCGCCACGCGGCCACCCGGCCCACCCGCGCACGCGGGCCGAAGACCACTCCCGGCAAGACGCGCCCCACACCGGCCCGGCCCACTCCGGCCCGCCGGCCGAAGACTTCCCGCCGTATGCCCGAAGTGCGTACGGTCCCCGCCACCACCCCCACCAGGGTGGTCCAGCGTCCGGCGGGGCATGACACCCAGACCCCCACCCCCCTGCCGGGGCGGCGGGGGCCAGGTCATGGAGTACCCGCCCCCCGAAGGCCGGAGGAACTCCTTCCGACCGGCGGGAGACGGCTCTCACGCGAAACCTGTCGGCGACGCACCCGCGCCGCCGAGCGGACCGGCTTCCACCAACTGCACGCCACCGAAGTCCACACCCTCACCCCGAGGTTCGGACCCCACGGCAGCAACACGGCCACGCCCGCCCGAAAAGCCTGAACCCTCAGGCACTCACAGAGTTTCCGAGACGCTTCCACCCCAAGCCCTCTAGCGGCATAAGCTCAAGGCCATGTCCTCGCAGAGCCTCGCCCAGAACCTCGCCCGGAGCCTCGCCCTGATCGAGAACTGGCCGGTCCCCACCGCCGCGGCGGGCGTCGTACGGGCCGACGGCACGGTCCTGGGCACCCACGGCCCCGCCGACCGCCGCTTCCCGCTCGCGTCGGTCACCAAGCCGCTGGCCGCGTACGCCGCCCTTGTCGCGTACGAGGAAGGGGCGATCGAACTCGACGAACCGGCGGGCCCGCCCGGCGCCACCGTCCGCCATCTCCTGGCCCACACCTCCGGCCTGGCCTTCGACGAGCACCGGGTGACCTTCGCCCCCGGCGAACGCCGCCTCTACTCCAACGCCGGTTTCGAACAACTCGGGGACCACATCGCAAAGGCGACGGACATCCCGTTCCCGGAATACCTCCGCCAGGCGGTCCTGGCCCCCCTGGGCATGACGGCGACGACCCTGGACGGCTCCCCCGCAAAGGACGCCGTCTCAACCGTGACGGACCTGCTCCGCTTCGCCGCGGAGGTACAGTCCCCCCGCCTCCTGGACCCCCGCACGGTCGCCGAGGCGATGACGGTCCAGTACCCCGGCACCAAGGGCGTCCTGCCGGGCTACGGCCACCAGAACCCCAACGACTGGGGCCTGGGCTTCGAGATCCGCGACGCCAAATCCCCCCACTGGACGGGCGCCACCTCCTCCCCCCACACCTTCGGCCACTTCGGCCAGTCCGGCACGTTCCTGTGGATCGACCCGGCGGCGGGCCTGGCCTGCACAGCCCTGACGGACCGGGACTTCGGCCCGTGGGCGATCGAGGCGTGGCCGACGTTCACGGACGCGGTACTGACGGAATTGCGTATTTGAGCATGAACCGACCGCTGCACGTTGGGAAGTGATGCGCGAGGCTAGCCGCGAGCGAGGTGGACGTGAAGGTTCTGGCGCGTATCTCCCCGGCCCGCAGCTCGGTGGTGAATTACTACGTCTCCATCACCGTCGAGTACGAGCGTGAGCTCGCCTCCACGAGAAGGGCCACCCGCCGCTACGGCCGTGGCCACTGACGATTCGGCCGCCGGGCTGTAGCAGCAGCTGGCCCCGGCGCGCTGGTGGAAGGGCAACACCGGGGCCCACAATGCGAGCATTCCACGGTGGCTCTGCAAGGTCGTCGCCACACCCCTGCAGAGCCCCGACAATGAGTGTGTGCGCCCCGACCTCTCGGTAACGGACGGGCATACATCGACTGCTGTCGGCCTCGTCAGTCCGCTGTCGGCCGCCATGTTCCGGCAGACCGTGCAGCCGACCGTCCCGCTACCGCCCCGATGGTGGCCGACAAGGCAGCGCAGGCGGTTGCACCTGCGGTTATGACCTTCCAGGACACGTGCCCTTCCTGGACGATCGTGATGAGGAACAGGGAATGCCAGGACGTGACGGCCACGGACACGGCGGTGCACATGATCATGGGGATGGTGAGGTGCCAGCGGGTCACGGACCGGAAGATGTGTGGCGTTCCAGTCAGAACACTGATTGCGGGGAGGGTCCGCCGGATGCGAGTGAACTCTGATGCCGCGCTCACTGCCCCGGCTCCGGCAAGGACGATCAGTCCGGGAATGCCGAACAGTGAGATCCAGTTGTTCACGTTCTCCCTCATTTCCTTGCCCGTGACCCATTCCAGGCCGGGCGGTTCGGCACTTGCCATCCGGGCGAACGCCGCCTTCTTCACGTCTGGCAGCAGGCCTCGGTGAGGTGTGACCACGATGAGGGACTCCTCAGGCTTGGTGATGCTCAGCGACGTGACTGCTTGGACACGCGCGTTGGGATGCCACCGCACCATCTCCCAGACCTTCGCGTTCCCATTGTCACGGACGGGTGTGGGAGTGCGGCTGCACGTCAGGCCGAGAGTGGTCAGGGCTGGGCAGGGCGCCTGGAGAAGAATGTGCTGCACCGCCTGGGATCCCACGTACGTGGTCGTCGCCTTCAGTACGTGCGAGCCGGCAGGAAGGGACTGGGAGAAGTCGTCGACGTCGCGGCCAGTCATGCCGCGCGCGTGAACGTCGATCACAGTGTCCCCGACGTGTGCATAGCTGGCCCGTGCCGCGCTGGCCCCATCGCTCGACCTGCTCTGCCACACCTGCATCTGAGCAACGAGGCCCAGCCCGATCACCATGGAACTGTCAGACGGACGATGACACCGGGATGAGCGGCCGTCCACCGTCCGCCGATGATGCGCCCGGCCTGTCCGCGCCGGTAGCCGTTCTGGGCGATCACTGTTCCCGCCCGCCGGACCAGGGCGCCGGCAACTGAGGGCAGGAAGGCCCACATCAGGACGGTGCCGGTCATGAACACGGGAGTGTCGTAGCGCCGGTCGAGGTACTGGCTGGTCAGCACGATCACCACACCGACTCCGCACATGGCCATCCGCCACCACGGGATGTTCGAGCCGTTCGGCGTGGGCCGAGTCGATGTCCTGGTGCGCTGGAGGCGGTTGGTGCCGACGACGACGGCCACCACCGTCACCAGGGACAGGGCGAGTGCTGCGGCCGCCTGTGGAACATACTGCTGGAGATCGGTGTGGTTGAGGATGTATCCGGTGGGCGGAAGGCGCAGGTCCCACAGCGAGGCGAGCGCGTACGGCACGGCCCCGGCACATGTTCCCAGCGCTGTCGGTACGGCCGCCTCCGCGACAGACACCAGACTGCGGTGCATCCATCCGGCGCCCAGGGCATGCAGGAGGGCGGTGCGCCGGTCACGCGTGGACGATCCGACGCGGGCGGCCACCACCACCAGAACAAGGGCAGGTAGACCGACCGCGGCCCACAGGGTCCCGGCGGACGACGACACCGGCTTCTGGTCGAGCATTTCGACGCTGGACGTGGCGCCACTGCCGTACCCATGGACGTACAGCACAGTGGCCTTGCCGGGGTCAGGCCTGTGGGTCAGGCCCACATAGGCGAGACGTTCGGACGGCGAAACCAGGCCTTGTTCGCCAATGGTTCCGGAGAACGTGCCGTACCGGTGCAGCACGCCCTCCGTCTTGCCCTGGCGCAGGAGTTCAGGGGAGAGGTAGACGTGTCCGGGCTCGGGCCACGCCGAAAGCCCCGCAGGGGGCGGGAAGTCCTTCTGGAGCGGGTACACGTAGAACACCGAGTGCTGGAACGCTCCGACTGTGTCTAACCGTTCCACGACCATCGCGTCCGCACCCTCGGAAACCGTCGTCAAGAGGAAGCCGCGTGTGTCCGCACGCTCCTCTCGCCCGGCGTAGGTGGCGAACACAGCAGCAGTGGCCGTCGCGACGACGGCGAGGGCGGCGGCTGCGGCGAACAGGGCCCACCACCGGGTGCGTTCACCAGGCGTGGACCGTCCCGCCGCCAGGCCGATACGCACCATCTGCCTGCCCACGCGCCTGCTCATGAGCCCACCCCTGCCTCGGTCAGAAGGCCGTTGCGCAGCTCATATCTGTGATCCGCCTGCTCGGCCACCGAACGGTCGTGCGTGACAAGGAGGAGGGCGCACTCGTGGCGACCGGCCGTGGTGAACAGCAGCCGCGCAACGTCACCTTTCGCCTCCGGATCGAGGGCGCCGGTCGGCTCGTCGGCCAGGAGCACGGCCGGACGGGCGATCAAAGCTCGTGCTACGGCGGCTCGCTGTCGCTCCCCTCCGGACAGCATGCCGGTCGGCGTGGAGCCGGACGGAACGCCCAACTCCTCAAGGAGTACCCGGGCCCGCCGGTAGGCGTCCTCATGATCCCCTCCGCCCAGCAGAACGGGCAGAGCCACGTTTTCCACCGGCGTGAGTTCGGGCAGCAGTTCCCCGAATTGGAACACTATCCCGAGAAGTTCGCGCCGCGCCTTCGTCAACTGGCCCGTGGAAAGGGAGGTGAGATCGAGGCCGTTGACGCAGACAGTGCCGGAGCGGGGCTTGATCAACCCCAGGACGCACATCAGGAGAGTTGACTTCCCCGACCCGCTCGGACCGGTTACGGCGACCGACTCGCCTGGGCGAACAGTGAGGTTGACCCGGTCAAGGAGGCGGCGGTCGTCGATCTGATAGCTGAGCTCTGAGATGCTCAGTCCTTGTGAATGACTCTGTTTCACCGCTGGCGGCGCCGTTCTGTGGGGGGAAATGGGTGCGCCGCCCCGGCCGGTGACCGGCCGGGGCGGCAGGGGCGGTCAAGGTGCGGCCGCTAGGGGATAACCCAGCCGGAGCAGTCGTCCGGGGCCCAGTCGTTCTCGTCGCACGCCTTGAACTTGTAGATGCGCGACCGGTGCCCTGGTCCACGCCGGTTGACGTGGCTCACAAGGGGGCGGCGGGATCGTAGGCTCACCACAAGATGATCACGCAAACACCTCGAGGCTCATTCCCGCCGTTCCGCAAGCAAAGGGGAGCTAGTCGAACGGCTTGATAAAAGCTGCGGGACGAGGAAGATTTCTAGATTGCCTCTGCGAACCGGAGCGAGTGTCCCGGACTGGAAAGCGGATGGTAATGGCTTGAATAGAGCCATGCTCCGCCCCTCGCACGACGTCTTCCTCACGCCTTGACCCGGCACTCGAACCACACCGTCTTGCCGCTTCCGGCGGGGTGAGGCGTCACACCCCACCGATCCTTGTCGGCCATCCCACGGCACCAGCAGGGTACGAAGACACTGCGAAGTCTTTGGCCTACTCCCTGCCTTGTCAGAACTGCCGGTGCGCGGGGACGATCTGGCGGACCAGGCGCCACATCCCGGTGGACGGATTGCGCTTGTGCTCTTCGCCCGGCTTCGCCAGGTCCTCGGCACGGTCCACTGCCGTGGGCCAGGTGTCCCGGTACGGATCGAAGGTGAACTTGTCCGCCGACTTGCTGTAGTCGGGCTGATGGGGAAGGAGTTGTCCTACCGTCTGCCTGAAGTCGTTGAGCGGGCCGCGCTGGTCGTGGAAGTGGAGCAGGAGCCACAGTTCGAAGCACGGATTGGACAGGGCGATGTCGATGCCTTCGGTATCGGCCAGCCGTAACGCCTTGTCGAGGTGCGCGAATTCGTCCACATCCAGTACGCACCAGGTACCCGCGCAGTGATCGCCCGCTCGGGTGCGTTCGCCGACCGCGTGCCTGACCACGGACACCGGATCCTGTGGGCAGACCTTGACCCGTACGTCGACGGCATGATTGTCGACCGCTCTCAACAGTCCCTTCACATAGGCGGGTTCGGTGGTCCTGCCGCCACAGACCACCAGGATGGCCGGTAACGCGTCCCGGTACGCGGGCCTGCGGCGCAGCGTGGACTCACGCCTCGGGGCCCTCCGGCCGTCCCGGTTCGGATTCCTCGCCACCCGTCTCCCCCCACCTGGCGAACGCCAGTGTGAACGTGTCGTCGATCATGGGTACCGCGCCGTAGCTCCCGCTCAGATAGCGCCGCTCCCGGTTCTCGTTCTGGCGCGGCCTGAAGTCGGACAGGGGGTACAGCGAGCTCTCCCCGAATTCGTTCTTCGTCACGAACCAGATCTGGTCGCGCTTCAGGATGTCCTCTCCTGCCCTGCGGCCGAGCAGGCTCACGTCATGGCTGGTGAACAGCAGCTGGGCGCTGTGAGGATTGCGGACCTTGTCCTGGAAGAGGGCGACGAGGAACGAACTGAGCCGTGGATGCAGGCTGCTGCCGAGTTCGTCCACCACCAGGGTGCCGCCCCGCCGGGCCACTCTCTCCAGCGTGAACGCGTACTCCACCAGTGCCTGAGTACCGGCGGACTCCGCCGTCAGCGGCACCTCGAACGGACCGTTCCTGCCGGTGTGTCTCAGCAGCAGTTCGTGACGGGTCCGCCGATTCGACCTCGGCAGGTCGAAAAGCGTGTCCTTGCGAGCGACGGCGGGCCCGGGGCGCCCCGGATACAGCTCCTCCTCGCTCTGCACCCGGAAGTCCTCGATACCGAGATCCGCAACACGCAGCAGTTCGCGCAGATGAGTCGGTTCGCCCAGGCTGTCCAGCTGACGGGCGAGATCCCTGAGCATCAGTGCACGAGTGCGGGGAGCCAGGGTCAGGGGACCGCCGAACACCAGGTCGCTGTGGAACCACCGGTACACCGGGTGCACTACCGCCGCTGCCGACTTGGACCGGGCCGCCGTGGACAGGAACAGTGCGTTGGGAGCCGTGATCTCCGCGACCGTGCGGAGTTCCTTCTGCCGTTCCTGCAAACTGCCGACGCGGAAATCGTCGCCGTCCCGCTCGAACACCACCCGCTTGCGGCCCTCCGGGTAGGCGTACAGCCACTCGGCGGCCACGTGATCGTCGTCCACTTCGAAGCCGTAGACGTGGCGCACGCCCTGCACCACCAGGTCGGTGACGTACCAGGACGATTCCGCCTCGCGGACGTCCGACAGGAAGGGCTGTCTGCTCACGCCCTCGCCGTCCTCGGCGAGGAGGTGCGAGTGGTTCACCATCTCCGCCATGTAGCGCAGCGCGTCCACCACGTTGGACTTGCCTGCCGCGTTCGAACCGAAGACGCCGGCGACCGGCACCGCTTCCCACGCTGTGCCCGGGGGCCGATCACCGTCGTACACCGGCTGGAGCTGCCACTCGGTCTCCGCCCGGATCGACCGATGGTTGCCCACTCTGAAATTCAGAAGCATGAGCACCCCCTTCCCAAGCTAGTTTCACCGACTTTCGGGCAAGTGAATTGCCAGTAAAGAGGCTTGGTAACCAAAACTGGGGATTCAGGGGGGTAGAACAAGCCTTGCGGGTGACGCAACCGACGGCACGGCACCGTCCTCATACCTAAAGGACACCGGGTCGCGGAAGGGAGTGCCGGTGGTCATGCGGCGGAGGAGCCTTGTCACCGCTGTTGGCTGCGCCCTGCTCGCAGGGGCCTCGGCGTCCTGCACCGGTGGCTCCGCGCCCGCACGGAGGCCGGCGACGGACCTGCTCGACGGCCGGGACTGGGCTCACTTCGCCGGGGCGAAGCCGACGCGGTCAGGAGTGCGCATCACACGCCTCGACCGGCGCATCACACGACAGGACGGCAGCGGTGGGCAGCCGAATCCGCCGGTGAATCTGCGCGGTCCCCACCTCGTGTTCCGGGGCGACATCCGGATCGAGGCGCGGCTGAGAGGCCTGGACGGCACGGATGCCTACCTGCATCTCTACGGTGAGACTCCCGTCGTGTACGACGAGTGGCGGCGAGAGCGACGCGGGGTGCGGGTCGGTGTGGCGGGCGGTCGGGTTCGGTTCGACCGGTGGGACGGGGATTCGGACCGGCCTGCTCTGACCCGTACCTTCGGTGACGGCTTCGTGGAGGACGTCCGCCTCGCCGTCGAGGTACGGGGGGACAGGCTGGTGCTGGAGGCCGACGGGAATGCCGTGGGGACCGTTCCGGGGCGGGATGTCTTCGGGCGCGGCCGAATCTGGTTCGGCGCGGATGCGCAGGGTGGTGGGGAAGGGTGGACACTCGGCGAGCTCCGCGCGATGCCGCTGGACCGGGGGCAGTTGTCCGTCCGGGACGCCCCCGGACTGGAAGTCCCCCGCTCCACCGATGGGTTGCGTGACCTGGCCGCGGATCTCCAGCGGCCGATCCGGGTGGGGACAGCTCTGGCCGTGGGTCCTTTGCTGACCGACAGCGCCTACCGCAGGACGGCGGGTGAGGAGTTCTCCATGCTCACGCCGGAGAACGACTTCAAGGCACAGTTCGTCCAGCCGCGACGCGGCGTGTTCGCGTTCGAGGAAGGTGACACCCTGGTGGACTTCGCCGATGCCAACGGGATGCAGGTGCACGCGCACACCCTCGTCTGGTTCGAGGCGCTGCCCTCCTGGATGTGCGCCGAGATGACACACCAGGACCGCAAGCGCGTCATGACGGAGCACATCCGGGCGGTCGCGGGCCACTTCCGGGGGAGGGTGGCGGAATGGGACGTGGTGAACGAGCCCATGTCCGACGAGGACGAGGACTACACCAACGGCAACCGCGGCGTGCGGCCGCACCTCTGGTTCGAGGCGATGGGCGAGCAATACATCGACATCGCCTTCCGTACGGCCCGCGCGGCCGACCCGCACGCGGTGCTTTACCTCAACGAGTACGGGGTGGAGGAGGACGGACAGCGCTGGGACGCCCTCCACGCGCTGCTGATCCGGCTCAAGAAGCGCGGCGTTCCGATCGACGGTGTCGGTTTCCAGAACCACGAGTACGCCGCCGACGACCGTACCGACCCCGAAGTCTTCCGGCGCAAGGTCCGGGCGCTGGCCCGGCTCGGCCTGAAAGCCCGGGTCTCGGAGATGGACGTCCTCGTCGGCGAGGGCGAGGGCGACGTCCAGGCCCGCGAGTTCGCGGGGAAACTCGCCGTCTGCGCGGAGGAACCCAACTGCACCTCGTTCTCCACCTGGGGCTTCACCGACCGATACGGTTCCACGGCCGACATCCGGAACTATCCCCCGAGTCCCGGAAACGCCCTTCCCTGGGATGCCGCGTACGAGGCCAGGCCCGCGTACTGGGCCCTGCGTGACGTCCTCGGCCGCTCCCGCCGCCGGACCACGGAATAGCAGACGCCGCCTCCGCCTCGACGCGAAGTGGGCCAGACAGGCCCTGACGACCAGCACGAGTACGACATTTACCCACCCATGCCACCCGCGTGACCGTTTATATACTGTGTTACTTAGTAGATTCGGCCTGCCGAGGTCACTCTTACGGGAGGTCGATGGTGGGAGTTCGCAAGGAGTACTGGGGTGTCGTCACCGGTCCCGCAGAGATGAGTTCGACGGTCGCGGATCAAGAGACGTCCGATCGTCGTGACGTCCGTGTCCAGTTCGATGATCCATCTTTAGCGGCCTCCTATGCCTCTTCGTATCAGGGCTCGGGGCCCGCTGAGCGGTACTTCTCCTCCAGGCTCCATGCCGTATTCGAGATCCTGGACCGATGTCCCGGTGGGGATCTTCTCGACGTCGGCTGCGGGCCAGGGATGTTCGTCCGGCGTGTGCTCGACACTCGCCCCGGCGATTTCCGGATCACCGCCGTCGACCAGGCGCCCGCCATGATCGCCGAGGCCGCAGGCCGCACGGCGGGTGCCGAGGTCGAACTGGCCGTCGGGGATGCGGAGGCGCTGCCGTTCCCGGATGCGAGTTTCGACGTCGTGGTTGCGATGGGGGTGCTGGAGTACTGCGACCTTTCCGTGGTCTTGCGCGAACTTGACCGCGTTGTGCGCCCGGACGGGCTCGTTCTCGTCAGCATGTTGAACCCGCTGAGCCCGTACCGCCTGTTCGAGTGGGGGGTGTATTGGCCGCTGCTTCGGCTGCTCGGCCAGATCGAGGGTTTGCTCGGCCTACCCCCTAAGCGAAGGCACGGTGTGCCGAAGTCCGGTATCCGGGCGCTCTCGGCTCGGCGGTTGCGGCGGCGGATGCGGGAAGCCCGGCTTTGTCCCGTCGACGTCGTCCACTACGACTTGACGCCCTCCGTCCCGCCATTCGACCGGTTCGTGTGGCGGTGGACGCGTCGGCACGAACGACCGGCGGACACCGTCAGTCGGGGTCTCTGCCGTTGGCCGGGGACGGCTTACCTGGTTGCCGCCACCCGCTCTCGATGATGCTCGCGTAGTCGGCCGAGGTCGCGCGAGGGTCCTATTGCTCCTTCCCCGCCCGTTGCACATCCTGCTGGGATGCGCTTCTCCATCAACATCCCCAACTTCGGTGACTTCGCCGACCCCCGTAACGTCGCGACTGTGGCGGCCGCCGCCGAACAGGCCGGCTGGGACGGGCTCTTCGTCTGGGACCACGTACTGCACCGACGACACCAGGGACGCCCCTTCGGAGACCCCTGGATGCTGCTGACCGCGGCCGCGCTGGCGACCTCGCGGATCCGGCTCGGCACCTTACTGACACCGGTCCCCCGTTACCGTCCGCAGCAACTTGCCCGCCAAGTGGCCACCCTGGACCATCTCAGCGACGGCCGGGTGATCTTCGCAGCAGGCCTGGGCGGCCCGGTCGAGGACGAGTACCGCAGCTTCGGCGACACTGCTGAGCCACACCTCCTCGCCGAGCGGCTGGACGAGGGACTGGAACTGCTGGGGCGCTGGTGGTCCGGCGAGCCGGTGAACCACCACGGCAGGCACTACGAGGCCCGGGACGTGACGCTGCTGCCCGCAACCGTGCAGCGGCCTGGTCCGCCGGTGTGGATCGGCGGGTTCTGGCCGCGTCGCCCGCCGATGCGGCGGGCAGCGCGGTGGGACGGCGCGGTGCCTCTCTTCGAGACGGCCCGGCACGGACATGTGCCCGATGCGGCGGAGGTGCGGGATCTTGTCGGTTATGTGCGCAAGCACCGTACGGCCGGGGCCGAGCAGCCCTTCGAGTTCGTGCTCGGCGGTGCCACGCACTCGGATTCCGCGAAGGCCAGGAACGTGATCGGTCCGCTGCGCGACGCCGGCGCCACCTGGTGGGACGAGCGGCAGGTCCAGACCGGCCCCGATCTGGACCGCCTGACTCCAGTACTGCGCCGGATCGAGGCGGGACCGCCGGTGGTCTGATCAGCCCATCGACCCGCACTCCGCGCCATTCATTCCATAACGACATTTCCTGATGCGCCGCACGGATTGATATTGTCCCGGGAGCAATCAAGAGCCTCGTGGCTAAACGTACGGGTTCAGCTCGATCCGCGCGATGGCCGTCTTTTGCTGCTCACTTTGGGCGGCGGACTGCCCACACGATCGCGATCGCAGCCCGCTGGTCCCGGAATTCTCATTTATGAGCCTCTGTATCGCCCTGACGGTCGAAGAAACCTGAGGAAATACATGAATGATGAGAGCAAGGGCGGACGCACTCATGACGCGCCGCACCGTAAACCGAGGAAATGGTTCGCAGCAGTACTGTTGACGCTGGCGGTGATCGCGACTGCGGCGGCCCCGGCCGCGAGTTCCGCTGCGCAGGAAAAGGCTGGGTCGGAGGCCGTCACGCACGCGGCTACTTCGGTCGCCGACTCGTCGACGATCGACTGTTCCAGAAGCTGTATGACGCATATGGTCGACAAGCTTCTGAAGTCCATGGTGGCGCATGATCCGGAAAGCCTGCCGCTGGCGACCGTCTACAAGGCGACCGAGAACTCGCACGCGGCGGCGCTCGGCATGATGACGCTGTGGCGCACCGTCACCAAGGCGGGCAAGCCGAGCCTGCTGGCCATCGACACCACCGCTGGTCAGGCGTACCTTGCCTTGACCATCAAGGAGAGCGGAAGCCTGTCCGTCCTCTATGGCCGGATCAAGGTGGTCGACAAGAAGATCACGGAGTTGGAGCTGAACGTCAACCGCTCCCGCGGAGACCATGGCTTCACCTACTCGCCCGAACAACTGGCGGCGAACTACAAGCAGCTGATGTCGCCGCCCGCCGACCGCGAAAAGGCCACCCGTGCGGAACTGCTTGCCCTGAGTCAGGCAAGCTTCGACCCCAGCAGCACATTCAAGGCGGAAATCTCCTCGACGTGCCAGTTCACCGAAGTGGGTGCGCTGGTGATCGACACCGGGCTGGACGGGACCGGCTCCACCGACCCGCTCGGCTGTGTCTGGATGTCAGAACGCCCTGCCGATTCGAAGGCGCGCGACCTGGTAATCGACGAGGAACTCGGAATCGTCGTGACCGGTGGCATGGTCCCAGGCAAGGTGTACCCTTACCCGCAAGACGGGAAGATGATTTCCGCCTTCATTCCGGACGACATGAAGGCCGCCCAGCAAGCGCAGCAGGAATGGTACGAGAAAAAGGTAGCAGAGGGCGGTTCGGCACTCGTGGCCCCGACCACCGCCACCGGAGTGACCCTGAACCTATTCCAGTACTACGACAGCAAAATCCAGGCGCACCAGATTAATGTCAACTTGAGTGGCGCGGGTGTGGAATCCGCCTGGGTGGAGTGACGTGATCTCAGCGAGGGCCGGGCTTCGGCCTAGTCGCGTGACGTCCGGTTTGCGATGCGCCGTCTGCTCGTCCGGCGGCTGAGATGCAAGCAGGCACGGCTTCCACGGTCGGTTCATGGAGTTCCGACCCACGAACCGACCGGGAGACCGTGCCTGCCGCCTCGGGCTTCCTCAGGGGGCGCCCCCGCCCGCCCCGTCCGTCAGCCGACGTTGCCGGACTCCACGGGGAAGTCCGGGGGCCAGGGCAGGCGGGCGTCGTACAGGGCCTCCCGGTCGCCCATCAGCTCGTACTCAGCCTCACGCCAGCTCGGATTGCCACCGATGACGAAGCTGTCACCGTCAGGTTCCAGCATCCAGGTGAAGTTCGCGTCGCTCGGTTCCAGCTCGTGCCGCTCCCGCAGGACAGCGAATTGGTCGGGAGTGGCCCGCCGAATGTGCAAGCCGTCCCGGTAGTACGGCTTGAGCAGCATGAGGCGCACATGACCAATGTAAATCTCGATGTGCGTTGTGGTGCGATCCACGGCGAGCGCCTCGCTGGTGAGGAACAGCTGCCGATGAGAGGGGTTGTATCCGACAACCCTGAACAGCCGGCCCCTACGGACAAAATCTGTCATCTGCACATTCTCTTCTCAGTCCGGCACCGGCTCGCTCTGGCCGTCCAGTTCGCTCTGCCACTCCGTGGCCGCGACGCCGAGTTCCTCGCCGAGGACCGAGTGCGGGTCCTCCGGGTTGCTCGAGGTGCAGGACGCGAACCGGGACTTGAGGTTCTCCACATCGATCCGGAACTCGATCGAGTCCGGGTCGGGCGCGTCGGTCGGGAAGCCGCCGTACTGCAGGAACATACGCGCGTCGTCGGCATACATCCCATGCATGAACTGCAGGGACTCCCATGCCTTGCGGTCGTAGTAGTCGGCTGAACTGTCAGGGGAGTAGCGGTTCTTGTAGACCTCGGTGGCTGCGTCGACGGAGTCCTTGCCAGCGAGAGGCTGTACGTCGCTGTAGAAATCGCCCTCTTCCCGCCAGAACTGGTCTTGGATCCAGTCGTTGAGGCCGATCGTGTCGAACGGGGTGGGCGGCTCGACCCACTGGAAACCGGCGACCGTGTGGGGGGGGGCGGTGGGGTGGTGACCGCTAGGGACTTCTCCCACACGTGGTGCCGGTCGTGCAACTCGGTCGACTTGGCGCTCGAGACTCGGTCGGCCGGGGATGCGCATGACAGCACAGCACAAAAGCCTCGCACCGGACGTGCCGGTGCCGGTCCGATGTGTTTCCCCCCCACCGCGGCCGGTCATGACCACGGCAAGGGCATGCTATGAAAATCGAGTGAAATCTGTAAAGAGCTGTAAATGCTTGTGCCTTGACCCGCAGCAATGGACGGGCCGGGCCGCGGTTGTACGCCGATGGCGGTGACGCCCGGCTGCGCCCGCAGCGGCTCCGGCCGCAGCCGAACGCCCAAAGCACGCCTGCTTCAGCGGGCGGCCATCTCCCACATCAGGAGTTCCGCCGTGCCGGTCGTCGTCCCCACCGCCTCCACGTCCTTCGTGTCCGTCAGGCGGGCCGCGTCGCCGGGGCCCAGGTGTTCGGACTCCAACTGCACCTCGCCGCGGACCACGTGGACGTACACGTACGCGCCGTCCGGGACCGCCGTGCGTTCGCCCTCCGCCAGGCGGCGGACGTGGAGCATCGCGGCTGCCTCCGGGACGGCGTACGGGGTGGAGTCGGCGATGCCGCGGACGATCTCGTACGACGGGTCGCCGCCCGGGCGCAGCGGGGCCAGCCACATCTGTACGAAGGTCAGCGGGCTCACGCCGTCGTTGCGCTCCACGTGGCGTACGCCCGCCGCCGCGCTGAGGCGCTGGACGTCGCCGGGGCGGACCGTGGTCTCCCGGCCCGTGGAGTCGCGGTGTGTCAGCTCGCCCTCGACCACCCAGGTCACGATCTCGGTGTGGCTGTGCGGATGCTCGTCGAACCCGGCGCCGGGCGCCACCCGTTCCTCGTTGCAGGCGATCAGGGCGCCGAAGCGGAGGTTGGCGGGGTCGTAGTGGGGGCCGAAGGAGAAGGCGTGGCGGGAGTCGATCCCCGCTGACCGGTCTCCGCCCTGAAAGCGGTCGCTTGCTCGCCATACCTCCGTCACATGCCAACCGTAGCCCCCGGGAGCCTCCAGGTCGTCCCACTACAGTGGGGCCATGGGCGATCTCGGGGTGGGTTTCGGTTACCTGGTGAAGGGCCAGCGGTGGGTGGGCCGGCACGGCAGGCAGTACGGGTTCGGGCTGCTGCCGGGGCTGATCACGCTGGTGCTGTATGTCGGGGTACTGGTCTCGCTGGCCGTATGGGGACCGGACTTCGTCGGCTGGGCCACGCCGTTCGCCGATGACTGGTCGAGCCCCTGGCAGGGGCTGTTCCGCGGGTTTCTGATCGTCGTCGTGTTCGCGCTCGGGCTGCTGCTCGCCGTCCTCACCTTCACCGCGGTCACCCTGCTGATCGGCCAGCCCTTCTACGAGAGCCTCTCCGAGACCGTCGACCGCGATGTCTCCCCCGACGGCACCGCCCCGCAGTCCGGGCTGCCGCTCTGGCGTGAGCTGTGGGTGTCGGCCCGTGACAGCCTGCGGATCCTGGTGCGGGCGCTGGTGTGGGGGGTGCTGCTCTTCGCCCTCGGGTTCCTGCCGTTCGTCGGGCAGACCGTCATCCCGGTGATCGGCTTCTTCGTCACCGGGTTCTTTCTCACCGAGGAGCTCACCGCCGTCGCACTTCAGCGCCGTGACGTCGAACTCCGCGCCCGCCTCACCCTGTTGCGCTCCCGCAAGACGCTGGTGTGGGGATTCGGCGCACCGCTGGGGCTGGCCTTTCTGGTCCCCGTCGTCGCCGTCTTCCTCATGCCCGGCGCCGTCGCCGGAGCGACCCTCATGGCCCGCGACCTCCTCGGCGAGGAGATCGACGACGGGGACGAGGACCAGGACCATCAGCAGGACGGGGACGACCGACCCGAGGGTGCCCGGGTCACCTGGTGACCGTTCCGCCCTCACGGTTGCCGTCCGGCCCGTCCGGTCCGTCCGGTCCCTCTGGCCCGTTCTCCCCGCTCTCCCCCAGCAGCCGCAAGAAGTCCCTGAACGCCCCCGGCATGTCCACCCCCTGCGGATCCAGCAGCCACTGGTACTGGAGTCCGTCCATCACCGCGACCAGCAGCGGAGCCGTACGTTCCGGGGTCAGCCCGTTCGGGAGGCGGTCGCCGTACTCGGTACGCAGGGCCTCCGTCATGGTCGCCCGCACCCGGTCGTAGCGCTCGGTGAAGAACTCGCGCGCAGGGTGTCCCTCCGTGACGCTCTCGCCGAGCAGTGCCGAGAAGGTCTGCACGATGCCGGGGCGCATCGCGTTGTACTCCACCAGTGCGGCCAGCAGGTCCAGCCGCCACTGTGAATCGGGGACGGCGTCCCATCTGTCGCGCTCGTCCAGGACTGCGACCAGCAGGGTGTCCTTCGTCGGGAAGTAGTGCAGCAGGCCCTGCTGCGTCAGGCCCACCCGCTCGGCGACGGCGGCCAGGCTCGCCCCGCGGTAACCGCGTTCCGCGATCACCTCCAGCGCCGCCCGCACGATCTCGGCGCGCCGTTCCTCGCTCCTCACCCTGGCGTTCACGCCCTCACCGTACGACACGCCCGGCGCAGCGACCCGCCAGTAAGGTCACGGCGATATAACAAAACCTACCGCTCTACAGGTAACCGTTGCACGATGGAGGCCAGCAGCCCCGCACGGACTCGATGAGGAGGTCCCGCGATGCCGGGAACCCGGGAAAACACAGCAGCCACCACGGACACCAGGGACACCAGGGACACGGCCAGCGCAGATCAGGCACGTGAAGCCGCGGTCGAGGCGGCGCTCGGCAAGCTCGGACTCGACGACAAAGCCCGTCTGCTGGCCGGGCAGGACATGTGGTCGCTGCCCGCACTCCCCGAGATCGGACTCGCGTCCCTCGTCATGTCCGACGGGCCCATCGGGGTGCGCGGAGTGCGCTGGACCTCCGACGACCCGTCCGTCGCCCTGCCCTCCCCGACCGCCCTCGCCGCCACCTGGGACCCGGACCTCGCGCACCGCGCCGGTGTGCTGCTCGCCCAAGAGGCCCGCCGCAAGGGCGTCCATGTGCTGCTCGCGCCCACCGTCAACCTCCACCGGTCCCCGCTCGGCGGACGGCACTTCGAGGCGTACAGCGAGGACCCGTACCTCACCGGGCGGATCGGCACCGGCTATGTGGCCGGGGTGCAGTCCGGGGGCGTCGGCACCACCGTCAAGCACTTCGTCGCCAACGACGCCGAGACCGACCGTTTCACCGTCGACAATCTGGTCGGCGAACGCGCCCTGCGTGAGCTGTATCTGGCGCCCTTCGAGGCCATCGTCGAGAACGCCCACCCGTGGGGCATCATGACGGCCTACAACTCCGTCAACGGCACGACGATGACCGAGCACCGCCGTCTGGTGCAGGAAGTCCTGCGCGGGGAGTGGGGGTTCGACGGGTTCAACGTCTCCGACTGGTCGGCCGCCCGTGCCACCGCGGCAGCCGTCGAGGGCGGTCTCGATGTCGCCATGCCCGGGCCGGACACCGTCTACGGCGCGGCCCTCGCCCAAGCCGTGCGGGACGGCGAGGTGGAGGAGGCGCAGGTCGACGAGGCTGTGCGCCGCGTGCTGCGTCTCGCCGCCCGGGTCGGGGCCCTGGCCGGTGCCGAACCGGTGGTCACCACGCCGCCCGAGGCCGTGGACGGCGCCGCCCTCGGCCGTGAGATCGCCCGCCGCTCGTTCGTCCTCGTCCGCAACGAGCGTGCGGCGCTCCCGCTGAAGCCCGGCGGCACGGTCGCCCTCATCGGCGCCGCAGCCCGTGACGCCCGTGTCCTCGGCGGCGGCTCAGCCACCGTCTTCCCCGCCCGCACCGTCTCCCCGCTCGACGGCCTCACCGCCGCCCTCCCCGAGGGCACCCTGACGTACACGCTCGGCGCCGACCCCAGTACCGAACTCAACCTGGGCGAAAAGGAGTTCGCGCTGCGCGCGGTGTGCCGGGACGCCTCCGGGGCGGTCATCGGCACCGGCACCGCGCCCGGCGGGCAGATCCAGTGGATGGGCTCCGACCTGCCCGACGGCGTCACCCACGAGACACTGCACACCGTCGAACTCACCGGCACCTACACCCCGCGCGAGAGCGGCACCCACACCTTCGGGGTCCGCGGCGTCGGCGTCTTCGCCCTCGCCATCGACGGCACCACCCACTGGGCCGACCTGCAGAGCGCCGAGGGCGACGACCCCTTCTCGGCCTTCTTCGGGGCCCCCGTCGCCCGCGCCGAGGCCGCCCTCACCGCCGGTGAGCCGGTGGACATCTCGCTCACCTACAGGGTGGCCTACGACCCTGAACTCCCCTTCAGGAACGTCATCTTCGCCATCGCCCACCAGTCGCCGCAGCGCCCGGCGGAGGAGCTGATCGCCGAGGCGGTTCAGGCCGCGCGCGCCGCCGACACCGCCGTGGTCGTCGTCGCCACCACCGACCGTGTCGAGTCCGAGGGCTTCGACCGCACCGATCTGCGGCTGCCCGGCCGCCAGGACGACCTGGTGCGCGCCGTCGCCGCCGCCAACCCGAACACGGTCGTGGTCGTCAACTCCGGCTCCCCGGTGGAGCTTCCGTGGCGGGACGAGGTCGCGGCCGTGCTGCTGACCTGGTTCCCCGGCCAGGAGGGCGGCGCCGCCCTCGCCGATGTGCTCACCGGGGCGCAGGAGCCGGGCGGGCGGCTCACGACCACCTGGGGCTCGCTGGCCGACGCCCCGGTCACCGAGGTCGTCCCGATCGACGGCGAACTGCCGTACACCGAGGGCGTGTTCATCGGCTACCGGGCCTGGCAGAAGGAAGGCCGCACCCCCGCCTACGCCTTCGGGCACGGGCTCGGCTACACCGACTGGACGTACGAGTCGGTGACCGTCGAGGGCACCAGGGCGACCGTGCGCGTCACCAACTCCGGTGACCGGGCCGGGCGCGAGGTCGTCCAGGTCTATCTGGCGCCGGGCGAGGCGGACGCCGGCCGTCCCGCCAAGTGGCTCGCCGGGTTCGCCGGGGTCGAGGCGGGGCCGGGGGAGAGCGTCGACGTCACCGTCGAACTGCCGCGGCGGGCCTTCGAGATCTGGGACGAGGGCAGCAGCTCATGGACGTGCGGGAAGGGTTCGTACGCCGTACACGTCGGCCGGTCGATCACCGACCTCCGGATCACAGCCACGGTCAACATCTGACGCGGTACCGGCGTGTCGGTGGCGGACGTCGCGGTGACAGACGTCGTGGTGACGGACGTCTGACGGCGGCCGGCGCTCGCCCGGGCGACCGGCGCGCGGCGCCCGGAGCCGGGCGCGAAGCCCCGCAGGACCGCCCCGGTCCGGGACCGGACACCCGGACCGGGGCTCACCGCACAGCGACCGGCGGCAGGCGGACGACGACGGACGACCGACGGCCGGACGACCGACAGCCGGACGGCCTCAGCGCGCCGAGAACGCGTACACCGTCTCCGACCGGTACACCCCGCCCGGCCGCAGCACCGTGCTCGGGAACTCCGGGTGGTTCGGCGAGTCCGGGAAGTGCTGGGTCTCCAGGGCGACGGCGTCACCGGGCGCGAACGGCTTGCCGAGGTGGTCGGCGGTGTAGAGCTGGATGCCGGGCTCGGTCGTCGACACCGTCATGACCCGCCCGGACCCCGGGTCGTGCAGCTCGGCGATCTCCTCCGCGGTGGGCGTGACGCCCTTGTCCAGCACGAAGTTGTGGTCGTAGCCGGAGCCGACCTCACGTCCTGCCCGGAAGTCGAACCGGGTGTCCGCGACGTCCTCCAGGACACCCGTCGGGATCAGATGCTCGTCCACCGCGGTGAACCGCGAGGCGGCGAGCCGCAGTTCGTGCCCGGCCGCGCTGCCGGAAGCGGCGCCGGCCAGGTTGAAGTAACCGTGATGGGTGAGGTTGATCACCGTGGGGGCGTCGGTGATCGCCTCGTACGAGATGCGCAGCGCGCCCGTGTCGTCCAGGGTGTACGTCGCCGACACCTCCAGACGGCCCGGGAAGCCCTCCTCGCCGTACTCGCTGACCCGGCTCAGCCGCACCCCCCGCTCGACCCGGGCCACCTCCCACACCCGCTTGTCGAAGCCGCGGGAGCCGCCGTGCAGGGAATTGGCGCCGTCGTTGGGCTCAAGGGCGTAGACCGCGTCGTCGAGCGGGAAGTGCGCGCCGCCGATCCGGTTCGCGTACCGGCCGACCAGCGCGCCGAGGTACGGCTCCGGGTGGGTCAGATAGCCGTCCAGGTCCGCGAAGCCCAGCGTCACGTGCGCCGGGCGCCCCTCCCGGTCCGGGGCCTCGACCGACTGCACGATCCCGCCGTACGACAGGACGCGCACCCGCACGCCGCCGCCCTCCAGCGTCCAGCGGTGCACCGGGGTCCCGTCGGAAAGTGTGCCGAAAAGTTCGCTCATGATGGAAACCCTAGGCCCTGTTCAGAGGCCTAGGCCACCGGCGCCACCGCTGTGACCGTGCGATATGCGATCTCGGCGAGCCGCGCCTGGCCGTCCTTGCTCGGATGGAACCAGTCCCAGTGGCTGAGCTGCTTCGTCCCGAAGCGGAAGTCGAAGACCGCGCCGCCGTCGAAGCGGCACCGCTCCGCCTCGGCGCACACGTCCTCCAGCACCTTGTTGTACTCCTCCACCCGCTCCTGAACCCGGTCCCGCCGCAGCGCCGCGCCCGAGGTCAGATCGTCCGCGTCGGACAGCATGGAGGGGCAGATGCCGAGCTTCCAGATCTGCTTGCCCAGCGGATTGCCGCGGCCCTGCGACCACAGCCGCTTCAGATTCGGCACGCTCGCCACATACACCTGCGTCTTCGGCAGCGCCCGGTGCAGTGCCGTCAGCGACCGCTCGAAGTCCGCGCGGAACGCGGCCACCGATGTCATCGCCGAAGCCCTGGCGCGGCAGGCGTCGTTCGCCCCCATCATCACCGTCACCAGCTGCGGACGCCGTGCCGCCGCCTGCCTGATCTGCCCCGGCAGATCGGCCATCCGGGCCCCGGTCACCGCGTAGTTCCAGCTGTGGTCCGCCGCTCGGTCCGCGCCCAGCAGCCGCACCGCGAGGCTGTCGACGTCCGGTGAACTGCCGGTGGCCCAGGACACCTCCGGGCAGTCCGACAGGACCGTACAGGCGTCGAAACCACGGGTGACGGAGTCGCCGACCGCCGCCACCGACGAGGGGCTGCGGTCCCAGGCGGGGGTGGGAGAGGGCTTGGCCTTCGCCGTCGTACGCCCCGGGTCCGGGGCGCCGTCGCCGGACGCGGAGCAGCCCGCCGTACCGAGGAGTAAAGCGAGCAGGACGGAACCGACGGCCCGCCCGCAGCGGCGGCGACCATTCCCCATGCCCTCGTCCGTCCCCTCGTAGCGGCCCCATGCTTCCAACCCATGACAACCCGTAAGGGTTCCCGCCGCAGGACGTGCGACGGCTCACACTCGGACAAGAACCTGTCCGGCGGATCGGGTCGGAGGAAACCGACGGGACCCGTCAACTCGGGTGAGCGGGGGCCGGCGCGTGCAGCTGCAAGGCGGAGGAGGGAGTCGACGCGATGGGGGTCCCCCCTGTTCGAGCGCAGCCGAGAACTCGGGGGAGTCGGCGACCGACGACAACGCCGCAGATGTGCGTGCCGGCCCCCGCGTCTCCGGCACGGTCCGCCGGACAGGTTCTAGCTCCCCACGGGTGAATGGGGGGCGTTTCCGGGCGGTGGGACGGACGGTACGTCACACTCCTTGCGCCGTCGCACGGTAGCCTCGCCATCAGCGGGGCAACCCTGCCGCCGCCCACCAGCCCGTATCACGTCCTGCTCAGCCCGGAGGTCCCGGTGACGACACGTGGAGTCCTGTATGTGCACTCCGCGCCCCGCGCGATGTGCCCGCACGTCGAGTGGGCGGTCGCCGGGGTGCTGGGCACACGCGTCAGCCTGGACTGGATCCGTCAGCCCGCCGCACCCGGCACCTGGCGCGCCGAGTTCTCCTGGCAGGGCCAGCCGGGCACCGCGTCCAAGCTGGCCTCCGCGCTGCGCGGCTGGCACATGCTGCGCTTCGAGGTGACCGCGGAGCCGTGCGCCAACGCCGAGGGCGAGCGCTACAGCTGCACCCCCGACCTCGGCATCTTCCACGCCGTCACCGGCATCCACGGCGACATCCTCATCCCCGAGGACCGGCTGCGCGCCGCCCTCACCCGCTCCCAGCGCGGCGAGACCGATCTGGAGGCGGAGATCGCCAAGCTGCTGGGCAAGCCGTGGGACGACGAGTTGGAGCCGTTCCGCTACGCGGGCGAGGGCGCCCCGGTCCGCTGGCTGCACCAGGTGGTGTGAGCCGCCTCATACACGGCTCGAGCACGGCTCACGCACGGCTCAAAAGCACGAATCACGCACGAATCACGCACGGCTCACGCACAACTCATACGCGGTTCATACGCGGTTCATACACAAGGAGCGGGCCCCCACCGATCGTCCGATCGGTGGGGGCCCGCTCCTTGTGACCGAGGCGCTGCGCGGGCGCCCGCGGGCGCCTGGCGGCGTTCTCAGACCGTGCGGAAGGCGAGTACGACGTTGTGGCCGCCGAAGCCGAACGAGTCGTTCAGCGCGGCGATACGGCCCTCGACGGGCAGCTTCCTGGCCTCGCCGCGGACGATGTCGGCGGTCGCCTCGGCCTCGGGGTCGAGGTTGTCGATGTTGATGGTCGGCGGGGCGATGCGGTGGTACAGCGCGAGGACGGTGGCGACCGACTCCACGCCGCCCGCGCCACCGAGCAGATGACCGGTCATCGACTTGGTCGCGGAGACCGCGATGTGGTCCGCGTCGTCGCCGAACACCTTGCGCAGCGCCTTCAGCTCCGCGACGTCACCGGCCGGGGTGGAGGTGGCGTGCGCGTTGACGTGCACGATCTCCTTCGGGTCCAGGTCGGTGCCTTCCAGCAGATGCTGGAGGGCGTGGGCGATGCCGCGGCCCTCCGGCTCCGGTTGCACTATGTCGTGGGCGTCCGCGGAGATGCCCTGGCCGACCGCCTCCGCGTAGACGCGGGCACCGCGCTTGGCGGCGTGCTCGGCGGACTCCAGGACCAGCACGCCGGAGCCCTCGCCGAGGACGAAGCCGTCCCGGGCGGTGTCGTAGGGGCGGGAGGCGCCCTGCGGGTCCTCGTTGTTCTTGGACATCGCCATCATGTTGCCGAAGGCGGCGATGGGCAGCGGGTGGATCGCCGCCTCGGTGCCGCCGGCGACGACCACGTCGGCCCGGCCGGTGCGGATCATCTCGATGGCGTAGCCGATCGCCTCGGCGCCCGACGCGCAGGCGGAGACGGGGGTGTGGACGCCCGCGCGGGCACCGACGAGGAGACCCACGTTGGCGGACGGGCCGTTCGGCATGAGCATGGGGACGGTGTGCGGGGAGACGCGGCGCACGCCCTTCTCCCGCAGTACGTCGTACTGGTCCAGCAGGGTCGTCACTCCGCCGATGCCGGAGGCGATGACGGCACCGACCCGGTCGGGGTCGGCCTCGCCGTCCTCACCGGCCTTGCCGGTGAAACCGGCGTCGGCCCACGCCTCCTGGGCCGCGATCAGCGCGAACTGCGCCGAGCGGTCCAGCTTGCGGGCCTGCGGCCGGGGGATGACCACGGTGGGCTCCACGGCGACGGGCGCCGCGATGCGGACCGCCTGCTCGGCGGCCCAGTCCTGCTCCAGGGGCTTGACGCCGGACTTGCCGGCCACCAGGCCCTCCCAGGTAGAGGCTGCGTCGCCACCCAGCGGTGTGGTTGCGCCGATACCGGTGACGACCACGGTGCGATTGGTCGGGCTCACGGGAATTCTTTCTCCAACGGATACGGGGATCAGCGGCGCCACCGCCGGGTGGCGGGGCCGGGCGGGCCGACCCGAGCGGGCTCGGGCGGACAGGCCGTCCGAGCGGGGCCCGGGCCGGCCGAACCGGCCCGGGCGGGGCTCAGGCCTGGTGCTTGAGGATGTAGTCGGTCGCGTCGCCGACGGTCTTGAGGTTCTTGACGTCCTCGTCCGGGATCTTGACGTCGAAGCGCTCCTCGGCGGCGACGACGACCTCGACCATGGACAGCGAGTCGACGTCCAGGTCGTCGGTGAAGGACTTGTCCAGCTGGACGTCCTCGACCGGGATGCCGGCGATCTCGTTCACGATCTCCGCGAGACCTTCGACGATCTCTTTCTGAGTGGCGGCCATCTTGGCGCTCCTTCTTGGGTATCCAGAGGGTGTGGCGGTGGTGCTCGGCCCGTACCGGACGCATGATCCGGTACGAAGTGCCTAGGGGAGGGTAACGACAGTGGCGGCGTAGACGAGACCCGCCCCGAATCCGATGACGAGCGCGGTGTCGCCGCTCTTCGCCTCGCCGGTCGCCAGGAGCCGCTCCATCGCGAGCGGGATCGAGGCGGCCGAGGTATTGCCGGTGGTGCGTACGTCACGGGCGACGGTCACATGCTCCGGCAGCTTCAGCGTCTTCACCATCGAGTCGATGATCCGCTCGTTGGCCTGGTGCGGAATGAAGACGTCCAGTTCGTCCGGCGTCAGCCCGGCGGCGTCCAGCGCCTCCTTGGCGACCTTCGCCATCTCGAACACGGCCCAGCGGAACACCGCCTGGCCCTCCTGCGTGATCGCAGGGAACTTGGCGACCTCGCCGTCGCGGTAGTCCGTCCACGGCACGGTCTGCTTGATGGTGTCGGCCTTGTCGCCCTCGGAGCCCCAGACCGTCGGGCCGATGCCCGGCTCGGTCGCCGGACCGACCACGACCGCACCGGCGCCGTCACCGAAGAGGAAGGCGGTGGCCCGGTCCTCCAGGTCGGTGAGCTCGGACAGCCGCTCCACGCCGATGACGAGGACGTACTCGGCGGAGCCTTCCACGATCATGCCCTTGGCGAGCGTGAGCCCGTACCCGAACCCGGCGCAGCCCGCCGAGATGTCGAAGGCGGCGGCCTTGTCCGTGCCCAGCTTGTCGGCGATCTCCGTCGCGACGGCCGGGGTCTGCTTGAAGTGGGAGACGGTGGAGACGACCACAGCGCCGATCTGCTCGGCGGTGATCCCGGCGTCGGCGATGGCCTTGCCGGACGCCTCGATCGACATCGCGGCGACGGTCTCCTCGTCGGACGCCCAGTGCCGGGTCTCGATGCCGGAGCGGGAGCGGATCCACTCGTCGGACGAGTCGATCGTCTCGAGGATCACCTCGTTCGGCACGACCCTCGTCGGACGGTAACCGCCCACGCCGAGGATGCGCGCGTACGGGGCGCCCTTGCTGGGCTTGATCTTCGACATGATCGGTCGGCTCCTTTAGGGGACGTCAGGAGTGCTCGGAGATGAGCTCGCGGGCGGCGTCGAGGTCGTCGGGGGTCTTCAGGGCCAGCGTCCGGACGCCGGGCAGCGCACGCTTGGCCAGACCGGTGAGCGTACCGCCGGGGCACACCTCCAGCAGCGCGGTGACACCGAGTGCCTTGAAGGTCTCCATGCACAGGTCCCAGCGGACCGGGTTGGCGACCTGGCCCACCAGCCGCTCCAGCACCTCCGTGCCGGTCGCGACGGCCTGCCCGTCCTTGTTCGAGACGTACGTCACCTTCGGGTCGGCCGGGGCCAGTTCCTGCGCGGCCTTGGCGAGCGCGTCCACGGCGGACGCCATGTGATGCGTGTGGAAGGCGCCGGCCACCTTCAGCGGGACGACCTTGCGCACGCCCTCCGGCTTGTCCTCGGCGAGTGCGGCGAGCTGCTCCAGCGTACCGGCGGCCACGATCTGACCGGCGCCGTTGACGTTCGCCGGGGTCAGGCCAAGCTTCTCCAGGTGCGCGACCGAGGTCTCGGGGTCGCCGCCGAGCAGCGCCGACATACCGGTCTCGGTGACCGCGGCGGCCTCCGCCATGGCGAGCCCGCGCGCGCGGACCAGGCCGAGCGCGGCACTGTCGTCGATGACACCGGCGAGCGTGGCCGCGGTGATCTCGCCCACACTGTGACCGGCCACCGCGCCGGGCGTGATGTCACCCAGTGCCGCGGCGGACAGCAGACCGGCCGCGACCAGCAGCGGCTGCGCCACCGCGGTGTCGCGGATGGCGTCCGCGTCGGCCTGGGTGCCGTAGTGGACGAGGTCGAGCCCGATGGCCTCCGACCAGGCCGCGACACGGTCGGCGGCACCGGGGAGGTCGAGCCATGGAGTCAGGAAGCCGGGCGTCTGTGCGCCCTGGCCCGGAGCGACGAGTACGAGCACTCTCACACTCTCTCTTGAGGACGGCCGAGGCCGCCCGTGGGGACAAAGACGAAGAACACTCTGGGGTTTTGTGGACCTCCGACAAAGCGCTACGACTGCGCTACGACTGGAGATCGCCCTCGGCCAGCCGACCCAGGATCAGCGCGATCCGCAGGGTGAAAGCAGAGCGTACATCCGAGGGTGACCAGCCGGTGACGTCAGTCACACGTCGGAGCCGGTAGCGCACGGTGTTGGGGTGGACGAACAGCATCCGGGCGGCCCCTTCGAGGCTGCTCGCCTGTTCCAGATAGACGCTCAGCGTCTCCAGCAGAGCGGACCCGGCTTCTTCGAGCGGTCTGTAGATCTCCTCCACCAACAGCTCACGCGCGGTGGGGTCCCCGGCGATCGCGCGCTCCGGGAGCAGATCGTCGGCCAGCACCGGCCGCGGTGCGTCCTGCCAGGCGGAACACGCCTTCAGGCCCGCGGCGGCGGCCTGTGCGGACCGGGTGGCGGCGAGCAGATCGGGCACCACGGAACCGGCCACCACGGGCCCGGCCGCGAAGGGTCCGATGAGCGATTTCGCGACGGCGAGCGGATTGTCGCTGCCGCCCGCGATGACGACGAGCCGGTCCCCGAGCACGCCCGTCAGCACCTGGAGCTTGGCGTGCCGCGCCGCCCGCCGGATCGCCTCGACCGTCAACTCCGAGTCACCGTCCGGCGCGGTACCGAGCACCACGCAGACATGCTCGGGAGAGTTCCACCCGAGGGCCGCGGCCCGGCTGACGGCACCCTCGTCGGCCTCACCGCTCAGTACGGCGTTCACGACGAGCGACTCCAGCCGCGCGTCCCAGGCACCGCGTGCCTCGGCGGCCTGGGCGTAGACCTGCGCGGTGGCGAAGGCGATCTCGCGCGCGTAGACGAGCAGCGCCTCCCGCAGCACGTTCTCGTCGCCGGGGGCCGCCACCTCGTCGATGGCGCTCTCCATCACCTCGATGGTGGTGCGCACCATCTCGACGGTCTGCCGCAGCGTGATCGCCCGGGTCAGTTCACGGGGCGCGGTGCCGAACACATCGGTCGAGATGGCCTGGGGCGCTTCCGGGTGCCGGAACCACTCCGTGAACGCCGCGATACCGGCCTGCGCCACCAGCCCGATCCAGGAACGGTTCTCCGGGGGCATCGCCCTGTACCACGACAGGGTCTCGTCCATCCGCGCGATGGCCTGGGCGGCGAGACGTCCGGAGGACTTCTCCAGCCGCTTGAGGGTGGCGGGGTGGGAGTGGGCGGGTCGTGCGTCGGGGTTGACGGCGCTGGTCTCGGGTTCGGGCACGGGACAAGCCTGCCTCATCCGGCGGGGGTGAGTGTCCACGGGGAGCCCGCGGACACCGTGACCCCGATCTCCTCACGTCCTGTGACCCGGCGGCCCCGGCCGCCCCGGGGGTACCGCACGCTCCCGCCGAGGGCCCGTCACAGCGTCGTCCTCCCGGAGTTACAGCTTCACGATCATCTTCCCGGTGTTGTCGCCGCGCAGGACGCCCAGGAAGGCTTCGAGGGTGTTGTCGATGCCCTCCGCCACCGTCTCCCGGTACTTCAGGGCGCCGGAGGCCACCCAGGGGCCGACCTCGGCGACGAACTGCGGCTGGAGGTCGTAGTGGTCGCCCACCAGGAAGCCCTCGATACGGCCGCGGGTCTGGATGAGGCGGGCCAGGTTGCGGGGGCCGGGGACGGGTTCGGTGACGTTGTAGACCGAGATCATGCCGCACACGGCGATCCGGCCGCCCTGGTTCAGCGAGCCGATGGCGGCCTCCAGGTGGTCACCGCCGACGTTGTCGAAGTAGACGTCGACGCCGTCCGGCGCCGCCTCCCGCAGTTGCTTGCTCACCGGGCCGTTCTTGTAGTTGAAGGCGGCGTCGAAGCCGTACTCCTCGACGAGCAGCCGGACCTTCTCGTCCGAGCCGGCGGAGCCGATCACCCGCGAGGCTCCCTTGAGCTTGGCGATCTGGCCGACCTGGCTGCCCACGGCCCCCGCGGCGCCGGAGACGAAGACGCTGTCGCCCTCCTTGAAGGACGCGGTGCGCAGCAGACCGGCGTAGGCGGTGAGGCCGGTCATGCCGAGGACGCCGAGGTAGGCGGAGAGGGGGGCGGCGTCCGGGTCGACCTTGACGGCGTGCTTCGCGTCCATGACCGCGTACTCGCGCCAGCCGAAGAAGTGCAGCACATGGTCGCCGACCGCGATGCCCTCGGCCTCGGAGGCGACGACCTCGCCCACCGCGCCGCCCTGCATGACCTTGCCCAGCTCGAAGGGGGCGGAGTACGACTTGGCCGCGCTCATCCGGCCCCGCATGTACGGGTCGACGGACAGGTACGTGTTCCGCACGAGCACCTGGCCCTCGCCCGGGACCGGGACCTCCGTCTCGACGAGGGCGAAGTCCGTCAGCTCGGGCCAGCCGACGGGACGGCTGAGCAGGTGCCATTCGCGGTTGATCATGTGAGTGCCCTTTCACGGAAATACTTCAGCATCTGAAATAATCATGCGCTTCAATATTTAAGGATGTCAAGTAACGGGTAGGCTTGAGTACATGTCAACGCCATCGAAGCACCGCCGCCCCGACGCTCTGACCATCGAGGTCGTCGAGCTCATCGGGGACGTCGTGGCGCGTTTCTACGCCGACTACGAGGATGCGGCGGGCGAGCACACGTTGACGGGCGCGCAGGCCCGGCTGCTGAGCATGCTGTCGCTGGAGCCGCTGCCGATGCGGAAGCTGGCGCAGAAGCTGAAGTGCGAGCCGTCGAACGTGACCGGGATCGTGGACCGGCTGGAGTCCCGGGGGCTGGTCGAGCGCCGCGCGGATCCGGCGGACCGGCGGGTCAAGCTGGCCGCCGCGACGGACGAGGGACGCCAGGTCGCCCGGGATCTGCGCGACGGCCTGCGGTTCGCCCGGGAGCCCCTCGCGGGGCTGTCCGAGGAGGAACGGACGGCTCTGCGGGATCTGCTGCGGCGGATGCTGGACGCCGGAGCGTCATCGCCGCCGTGACGGCCGGCCGCCGGTCAGGTGCGGATGGCGTCCCGCCGGGTGGCGCAGCCGATCAAGTCGCGGGAATCCGCGGGCCGGCGGCGGCTCGGCCCGACCCTGCGCCCAACGGGCCCGCGCAGGGCGCCTCGTGGACCGTCGGCTCGGTGAAGATCGCCTGGAGCCTCGTACCGGAACGAGTGACGCGACGCGGTAGCACCGGGCGAGGCGGACGACGACGGCCCGGAGCCCGGAGCCGTGGCCGCGAGGCGGCGGACGCAGGCGCCCTCGACGCGCCGGTCGCCTTCGCATCACCAGCACTCCGACGGCCGCACCGGTCAGGTGCACCACCACAGGAACTGCTCGCAGGTCTCCGAGGGAGACGGCGACGCGGTAACACCGGACGACGCGGACGACGACGGCCGGGAACCCGGGGCCGTGGCCCGTGAAGAGGCGGACGCGGGCGCCTTCGACGCCACGGCGCCCGTTCCACCGGGGTTGCCGGTCGCGTTCGCGGCCTCGTCGGCCGCGCCTGACGCGTCCGCGCTTCCCGACGGCGACGCCGACGCCGTCGAGGAGGCCGACGGCGAGTCCGAGGCGCCCGGCGAGGGGGTGGCCCCGCCCGACGCCCCGCCGTCCGCCCCGGCCGTCCCCTCCCCCGTGGAGGGCGACGCCCCGTCGTCCGGCGTGCCGTCCGCCGCCGCGGGTCCCGAACCGGAGAAGCCCGGCGCGTCGGCGCCGAGTTCGGCGAGACCCAGGCCGCCCGCGGCGAGCGCCAGCGCCGCGACGGCCAGCACGGTCCGGCGCCGCCGGCGGCGGTGCGCTACGGCCTTGCGGCCCCGGCGGCCGGCAGCGTCGGGCTGGTCCGTCTCGTCATCGGGTTCATCCGGATCGCCTGGTTCGGCGGCTTCGTCACCCTCGTCGGGTTCGCGCGGCCCGCCGTGATCGTCGAGACGGCCGAGATGGCCGAGATGGCCGAGATCGCGGGCCTCGGCGGAAAAACCAGGAGGACCGGAAAAACCGGAAAGACCAGAAAGATCAGGAGGCCCAGGGTGACCGGTATGACCAGGATCACCCGGCTCGCCGACGGCGCCTTCGCCGCCGTACCCGCCAGGGCCCTCAGAGCCCCGAGAGTCCCCGGATCCGGCGTACGCCCCCCGGACCCCGCCGCGCTCCGCGCGAGGCCCGTCCGCTGGTGCGCCGCACCCCGGGCAGGTGAGGGCGCCGTTGAGGTGTCGTCGGCACGGGTGGCAATAATCCATGACGCGGGAACACTAAATTCCGAGAAGGTAACGTTCCTAGACCGTTCCGTGAAGATTCCGTGTGGGGTCGCATGAGTGTCCGAAGAGATTGCCCGAACCGTTCCCTGCCGCACCCATTGACACCCCGCACGGCTCGTCTCTACTGTCACGCCAGCATTTCGAACGTGTGACGAAATCTCGAACAGCCGAAGGGGTTCGCCGTGCGCATCACCGGAGTCAGCACCCACGTGGTCGGCACGCCGTGGCGCAATCTGACGTACGTCCAGGTGCACACCGACGAAGGTGTCACGGGCGTCGGCGAGACCCGCATGCTGGGACGCACCGACGCACTGGTCGGCTACCTCCGCGAGGCCGAGGCGAACCACATTCTCGGCTCGGACCCCTTCGCGACGGAAGACCTCGTGCGCCGGATGAAGTACGGCGACTTCGGCCGCGCCGGTGAGATCGTGATGTCCGGCATCGCGGTCGTCGAGATGGCCTGCTGGGACATCAAGGGCAAGGCGCTCGGCGTACCGGTGTGGCAGTTGCTCGGCGGCAGTGTGACGGACCGGGTCAAGGCGTACGCCAACGGCTGGTACACCACCGAGCGCACCCCGGACGCGTACCACAAGGCGGCCCGCGCGGTGATGGAGCGCGGGTACAAGGCCCTCAAGATCGACCCGTTCGGCACCGGCCACTTCGAGCTGGACCATGAGCAGACCCTCTACTCCGTCTCCCTCATCGAGGCCGTGCGCGACGCCATCGGGCCTGACGCCGAGCTGATGCTGGAGATGCACGGCCGGTTCTCCCCGGCCACCGCCGTGCGGCTCGCCCGGGAGCTGGCGCCGTTCGCGCCGGCCTGGCTGGAGGAGCCGGTGCCGCCGGAGAACCTGAAGGCGCTGGAGAAGGTCGCCGCCAAGACGGACCTGCCGATCGCCACCGGTGAACGCATGCACGACCGCATCGAGTTCCGCGAGCTGTTCGAGAGCCAGGCCGCCGACATCATCCAGCCCGACGTCGGCCACATCGGCGGCATCTGGGAGACCCGGAAGCTGGCCGCGACCGCCGAGACGCACTACACGCTGATCGCCCCGCACAATGTGGGCGGCTCGGTGCTCACCGCCGCCTCGCTCCAAGTGGGCTTCACCACACCGAACTTCAAGATCCTGGAGCACTTCAACGACTTCGCCGACGCGGAGATCAAGAAGGTGGTCAAGGGCGCCCCGGAGGTCGTCGACGGCTACTTCCAGCTCTCCGACGCGCCCGGTCTGGGCGTCGAGCTGGACACCGACGCGGCCGCCGAATTCCCGCAGCAGCAGGCCCGGTTCGACCTGTGGGCCGAGGGCTGGGAACAGCGCCGGCCCAAGGGGACGCAATGAGTACCGCCGTCGTCATCCAGGCGCCGGGCTCGCACCAGCTGGTCCCGCACGAGCCGCGCGAGCCCGGCCCCGGCGAGGCCCTCGTCGCCGTCCACACCGTCGGCATCTGCGGCAGCGACCGCGAGCTGTACCAGGGCAACCGGCCCGAGGGGTACGTCCGTTACCCGATCATCCCGGGCCATGAGTGGTCCGGGACCGTCCGGTCCGTGGGCAGCGGGGTGCCGGAGCCGTTCGTCGGCCGGAAGGTCGTCGGTGAGGGCTTCCGCAACTGCCAGGTCTGCGACCGTTGCCACGCGGGCGAGACGACGCTGTGCACGGCCGGCTACGAGGAGACCGGGTTCACCCAGCCCGGCGCCATGGCCGCCACGCTGACGCTCCCTGCACGCCTCCTGCACATCCTCCCGGACGACGCCGATCTCACGGCCGCCGCCCTGCTGGAGCCCGCCGCCTGTATCGCGGCCGCCGCCCTCAAGGCGAAGGTCCTGCCGGGCGAGCGGGTGGCCGTCGTCGGCACCGGGACGCTGGGCATGTTCGCCGTGCAGTTCCTCAAGGCGAGCTCCCCGTCCGAGCTGCTGGTGGTCGGTGCCCGACACGACCGGTTCCCGCTGGCGAAGGAGTACGGCGCCACCGACTTCCGCGTCAAGGGCCAGAAGTATCCCGACGACTTCGACGTCGTCATCGAGACCGCCGGGTCCACGACCGCCGCACGCACCGCCGCCTCCCTGCTCAGGCGGGGCGGTCGCCTGGTCCTCACGGGCATCCCGGCGCCGGGGGCGGAGGGTTTGGACCCAACGGCCCTGGTCGTACGGCAATTGGAAGTGTCAACTGTGTTCGGAGCTTCACCGGAGGCCTGGGTGCACACGGTGCGGGTTTTCGGAGCCGGTCTGCTCGATCCGCTGCCGCTCGTCACGCACGAGCTGCCGCTGTCCGAGTTCGCGCAGGCCATCGAACTGGTGGGGTCCGGCGACCCCAAGGTCGGAAAAGTCGTGCTTCACCCCTGGACGTACGCCGGTACGGGGGTGACCTGACGGCCTGCCGTACCGGCGTACCACCTGACCCATTGCAGCCCAAGTCTCGAACACCGTCCGAGATACCGAACACATCGAGCATGCCGAAGGACACCTCGTGACCGACCCAGACCCTCCCGCCACGGCGGCCCGTCGCCCCGGCGAGCCGGCGCTCGCCGCGCTCGGCCTGGGCGCGCCTCCTCTCTCCCCCGCCGACACCTCGCCCCACGCCTTCCCGTGCGGTGGCCGCTGGCGCACCGAGATCCCCTCGTGCGAGGGCCCCGAGGCGCTGGCGATCATCCTCAAGGAGTCCTCGCTGCTCGACGTGCCGGTCCACCGGATCAGCCAGGGCAGCGGTGTGTGGATGCTGACCGACGCCGAGATCACCGAGATGGTCGAGGCCACCGACGAACGCGGCATCGAGCTCTGCCTGTTCACCGGCCCGCGCGGCAGCTGGGACATCGGCGGTTCCATACGCACCGACTCGGGGGGCGCCGGGCAGCGCGCCCGCGGGCACGACGCCGTGGCCGGGTGTGTGGAGGACGCTCTCAGGGCGGCGGAGCTGGGTGTCAGGTGTCTGCTCGTGGCCGACGAGGGCGTGCTGTGGACGCTGCACCGGGCGCGGTCCGAAGGGCTCCTCCCGGCCGACACCACCCTCAAGGCCTCGGCGCTGATCGGTCCGGTCAACCCGGCCTCGTACGCCGTCTACGAGATGCTCGGCGCCGACTCCATCAATGTGCCCAGCGATGTCACGCTCGGTCACGTCACGGAGATACGGCGGGTCTCCGCCGCCCCCATGGACATGTACATCGAGGCCCCGGACGATCTCGGCGGCTATGTACGGATGTACGAGGTCGCCGAGCTGATCCGGCGCGGCGCACCGCTCTATCTGAAGTTCGGGCTCTCCAAGGCCCCCGGGATCTATCCCTACGGCCACCACATGCGGGACGTGACGCTGGCCACCGCACGGGAACGTGTGCGGCGCGGCCGGCTGACGCTGGACCTGCTCGAACGGCACGGCGCCGGGGGCGACATGGCGTCGCTCGGGTCACGGCTGCCCGGGAAACTCAGGCGGTTCGACATGCCAACATAACATTTTTGAAACTAACCTTCACAAAACAAGACGTTGTCAAACATAATCCAACACAATCGGCCTTCCCACCCACCCCGGATCGTCTGCAAACCGCAGACCGGAACTGCCCCACTGACATCAAGGAAGATGATCATGCGCACTCGCAGAGCCGCCCTCACCGCCATAGCCGGAGCCGCTTCCCTCGCCCTGACCCTGTCCGCCTGCGGCCAGAGCGGCGAAGGCGGAAGCAAGGACAAGGGCACCAGCGCCAAGGGCGCCACCATCGGCATCGCGATGCCGACCAAGTCCTCCGAGCGGTGGATCAACGACGGGGCCAACGTCGTCAAGAACCTGGAGTCGAAGGGCTACAAGACCAAGCTCGTCTACGGCGAGGACGACCCCGACCAGCAGGTCTCCCAGGTCGAGAACCTGATCACGCAGGGTGTGAAGGCGTTGATCATCGCCTCCATCGACAACAAGTCGATGAACAACGTGCTCCAGCAGGCCAAGGACGCCAACATCCCGGTGATCTCCTACGACCGGCTCATCCTCGGCACGAAGAACGTCGACTACTACGCCTCCTTCGACAACGAGAAGGTCGGCGAGCTCCAGGGCGGCTACATCCTCGACAAGCTCGGCCTCAAGGACGGCTCGAAGAAGGGCCCGTTCAACATCGAGCTGTTCGCCGGCTCCAACGACGACAACAACACCCGCTACTTCTTCTCGGGCGCGATGAAGGTCCTGCAGCCCTACATCGACAAGAAGCAACTCGTCGTCCGCTCCGGCCAGACCGGCCTGACCCAGGTCACCACCCTGCGCTGGGACGGCGGCACCGCCCAGAAGCGCATGGACGACATCCTGACGTCGGCGTACAAGAGCCAGCGCGTGGACGCGGTGCTCTCGCCGTACGACGGCATCTCCATCGGCATCCTCTCGGCGCTGAAGTCCGACGACTACGGCTCCAAGAGCAAGCCGCTGCCGGTCGTCACCGGTCAGGACGCCGAGGTCGCCTCGGTGAAGTCGATCATCGCCGGCGAGCAGTCGATGACCGTGTACAAGGACACCCGCAAGCTCGCCGACGTGGCCTCCGGCATGGTCGACGCCCTGCTCAAGGGCAAGAAGCCCGAGACCAACGACACCAAGACCTACAACAACGGCGCGAAGGTCGTCCCCGCCTACCTGCTCACGCCGGTCAGCGTCGACAAGACCAACTACCAGAAGGAAGTCGTGGACTCCGGCTACATCAAGGCGAGCGACCTGAAGTGAGTCGGCGGGATTTCCCCGACCGAACCCCGAACCAACGCTGATTGGAAGGCACGACCATGGCGGGACCCGTCCTGGAAATGCGCTCGATCGTCAAGACCTTTCCCGGCGTCAAGGCGCTGTCGGACGTCACCCTCACCGTCCAGCAGGGCGAGGTCCACGCCATCTGCGGGGAGAACGGCGCCGGCAAGTCGACCCTGATGAAGGTCCTCTCCGGCCTCCACCCGTACGGCACGTACGAGGGCGAGATCCTCTTCGAAGGAGAGGTCTGCCGGTTCAAGGACATCCGGGCGAGCGAGCACCAAGGCATCGTCATCATCCACCAGGAACTGGCGCTGCAGCCCTATCTCTCCATCGCGGAGAACATCTTCCTCGGCAACGAGCACGCCACGCGGGGGATCATCAGCTGGACCGAGACGCTGCGGCACGCCACCGAAGTGCTGCGGCGGGTCGGTCTCAGCGATCACCCCAACACCCGCGTCGCCGACATCGGCGTGGGCAAGCAGCAGCTCGTGGAGATCGCGAAAGCCCTGTCGAAGAAGGTGAAGCTGCTCATCCTCGACGAGCCGACGGCCTCGCTGAACGACGAGGACAGCGGCAAGCTCCTGGACCTCATCCTGGAGCTGAAGAAGCAGGGCATCACCTCGATCATCATCTCCCACAAGCTCAACGAGATCCGCAGGGTCGCCGACTCGGTGACGATCCTGCGCGACGGGCGGACCATCGAGACGCTCGATGTGAAGGCCCCGGAGACCACCGAGGACCGGATCATCAGCGGCATGGTCGGCCGCGACCTGGAACACCGTTTCCCGGAGCGGACGCCGCACAAGCAGGAGACCGACACCGCCCCGGCCCTGGAGATCCGCAACTGGACCGTCCACCACCCCATCGACCAGCAGCGCAAGGTCGTCGACGATGTGTCGCTCCAGGTACGGCGCGGGGAGATCGTCGGCATCGCGGGCCTGATGGGCGCCGGCCGCACCGAGCTGGCGATGAACGTCTTCGGCCGCTCCTACGGCCGGTACGCGGGCGGCACGGTCCTCAAGGACGGCGAGGAGATCCGTACCAAGACCGTCGCCGAGACGGTCAAACACAAGATCGCGTACGTCACCGAGGACCGCAAGCACTACGGCCTCAACCTCATCGACAGCATCAACCGCAACATCTCGCTGACCGCCCTGGGCAAGGTCGCAAGGCGGGGGATCGTCGACGAGCACGAGGAGCAGCAGGTCGCCGAGGGCTTCCGCAAGTCCATGAACATCAAGGCGCCGACCGTCTTCGAGCGGGCGGGCAAGCTGTCCGGCGGCAACCAGCAGAAGGTCGTCCTCAGCAAGTGGATCTTCGCGGGTCCCGATGTACTGATCCTGGACGAGCCGACGCGCGGTATCGACGTCGGTGCCAAGTACGAGATCTACACGGTCATCGACCAACTGGCCGCCGAGGGCAAGGCGGTCGTCTTCATCTCCTCCGAGCTGCCGGAGCTGCTCGGCATGTGTGACCGCATCTACACGATGGCTGCGGGACGGCTGACGGGCGAGTTCTCGAGGGCCGACGCCTCGCAGGAAGCGCTGATGCGCCAGATGACTAAGGACAAAGAGGTAACCCGATGAGCACGGAAGTGACCGCCACGACGCCGGCCCCGGCGCCGCCCGGCAAGGAAGGCACGGGTACGGGCGACGGCCTGCTGCAACTGTTGTTGGACGGCATGCGTCGCAACATGCGGCAGTACGGCATGCTGATCGCCCTCGGTCTGATCGTGGTGCTGTTCGCCGTGTGGACCAACGGCGACCTGATCCTGCCGCGCAACGTCTCCAACCTGGTGCTGCAGAACAGCTACATCCTGATCCTCGCGATCGGCATGATGCTGGTCATCATCGCGGGCCATATCGACCTGTCGGTCGGCTCCTTGACGGCGTTCATAGGCTCGATGGCAGCCGTCTTCATGGTCAAGCACGACCTGCCCTGGCCGCTCGCGGTGGTGCTGTGCCTGGCCATCGGTGCCGCCGCGGGTGCCACGCAAGGTTTCTTCATCGCGTACGCCGGCATACCGGCGTTCATCGTGACCCTGGCGGGCATGCTGGTCTTCCGCGGTCTGACAGAGATCTTCCTGGACGGCCAGACCCTGGGCCCGTTCCCGGAGGGTCTGCAGAAGGTCGCCAACGGCTTCCTGCCCGAGGTCGGCCCGGACACGAACTACCACAACCTCACCTTGCTGCTCGGCTTGGTGCTGGTCGCGTTCGTGGTCTTCCAGGAGCTCCGCAACCGCAAGCGGCAGCGCCAGTTTGAACTGGACGTCCTGCCCGCCAACCTGTTCATGCTGAAGCTGGTCGCGATCGGCGCCGCGATCCTCACCCTCACGATGCTGCTCGCCAGCTACAAGGGCGCCCCGATCGTCCTGCTGATCCTGGGCGTGCTGCTCGTCGGCTTCGGCTATCTGATGCGGAACGCGGTCTTCGGCCGTCATATCTACGCCATCGGCGGCAATCTGCCCGCGGCCCAGCTGTCGGGTGTCAAGGACAAGAAGATCACCTTCCTGGTCTTCGTGAACATGGGCATGCTCGCGGCCCTGGCGGGTCTGGTCTTCGCCGCCCGCTTCAACGCGGCCTCTCCCAAGGCCGGCCTCAACTTCGAGCTGGAGGCGATCGCGGCCTCGTTCATCGGCGGTGCGTCGACGAACGGCGGTGTCGGCACCGTACTCGGCGCGATCATCGGTGGCACGGTCCTGGGCGTGCTGAACAACGGTATGAACCTCGTCGGCATCGGCACCGACTGGCAGCAGGTCATCAAGGGCCTGGTGCTCCTGGCGGCGGTCGGGTTCGACGTGTGGAACAAGCGCAAGTCCGGTTCGTAAGCAACGGGCCCCGCATGCACCGCGGTGCATGCGGGGCCCGACCTCATTCGGCTCGGTCCGCCCCCGGAGGTACACCCCCCGCGGCGGACCGGGCCACAGACAAGAGGAGCCGCGCATGGAACTGAACAGACGCACAGTCATCGCAGGAGCGGCAGCGGCGGGTGTGGCCGCCACCGCACTCGGCGGCACGGCCCACGCCTCGGAGGCCTCGGAGGCCTCGCAGGCCCCAGTCGGCGGGAAGCCGACGAAGGCGCTCTTCGGCAAACTCGCCGACGGCACCAAGGTCCACCGGTGGTCGCTGGAGAACGGCGGCACCCGGCTGAAGGTCCTCTCCTACGGCGGCATCGTCCAGTCGCTGGAGATACCGGACCGTCACGGCCGCCACGCGAACGTCTCCCTCGGCTTCGACACCATCGAGGAGTACGTCGCCTCCAGCCCGTACTTCGGCGCCCTGATCGGCCGCTACGGGAACCGTATCGGCAAGGGGACGTTCACCCTCGACGGCAAGAGCTACCAGCTCTCCGTCAACGACGGCGTGAACAGCCTGCACGGCGGCGCCAAGGGCTTCGACAAGCGGGTGTGGGACGTCGAGCCGTTCACCAAGGGCTCCGACGTCGGCCTGCATCTGCACTACACCAGCGTCGACGGCGAGATGGGCTACCCCGGCACGCTGAAGGTGAAGGTGACGTACACCCTCACCCGGCACGGCGACTGGCGCATCGACTACGAGGCCACCACGGACAAGGCCACCGTCGTCAACCTCACCAACCATACGTACTGGAACCTCGCCGGCGAGGGCAGCGGCACGATCGAGGACCACGAGCTGACGATCGCCGCCTCCCGCTACACGCCGACCGACTCGGGGCTGATCCCCACGGGCGAACTGGCGAAGGTCTCCGGCACCCCCTTCGACTTCCGCAAGGCCAAGTCGATCGGCCGGGACATCCGCGCCGGGCACGTCCAGCAGGTGCAGGCGAAGGGCTTCGACCACAACTGGGCCCTGGACAAGGGGATCACCGCGAAGCCCGAGCACGTGGCCACGCTGCACGACCCGCGCTCCGGCCGCACCCTGCGCATCGCGACCGACCAGCCGGGGCTCCAGTTCTACTCGGGCAACTTCCTGGACGGCACCCTCACCGGCACCGGCGGCCGCACCTACCGCCAGGGGGACGCCCTGTGCCTGGAGACGCAGCACTTCCCGGACTCGCCGAACAAGCCGTCGTTCCCGTCCACCACGCTGCGGCCGGGGCAGGTCTACCGCTCGACGACGGTCCACTCGTTCGGCCGCTGACGGCTCCTCGATCTCCTTGAATTTCCGCACACAAAGGGCGGCCCGTGCTCTCCGGAGAGCACGGGCCGCCCTTTGTGTGTCACACACGGGGCTTGGCGGTCAGCCGCCGGTCACCTCCGGGTTGCCGTAGTACGCGTCGGGACCGTGCTTACGGGTGTAGTGCCGGTTGAGCAGGTGACGCGGGGGCGGGGCGGTGGACGCCAGCGCCATGGTGTGGATCGCCATGTCGGCGATGGCCATGGTGTGGATCGCCATCTCCGCGACGGCTTCGCAGATGATGGAGTGTTCCAGGGACTTGCGGGCGGTGCTGCCCCAGGTGAAGGGCCCGTGGTTGGCGACCAGCGCGCCGGGGACCTCGGCCGCCCGGTCGTCGTCGCGGAGCATGTCGACGATGACCTTGCCGGTGTTGTACTCGTAGTCCTTCGCGCACTGGTCGGCGGTCAGGTCCGGGGTGCACGGGATGGGCCCGTTGAAGGTGTCCGCGTGCGTGGTGCCCAGCACCGGTATCTGCTGGCGCGCCTGGGCGAAGGCCACCGCATGGGTGGAGTGGGTGTGGGTGACGCCGCCGATGGACGGGAACGCCAGATACAGACAGCGGTGCGTCTCCGTGTCGGTGGACGGCTTCAGGTCGCCTTCGACGACCGCTCCGTCCGAGAGACGTACCGTCACCAGGTGCTCGGCCCTCAGGTCCTCGTACGGGACCCCGGAGGGCTTGATGACGAACACCCCCGCCTCACGGTCGACCCCGCTCACATTGCCCCAGGTGAGGGTGGCGAGCCCGGCCTTGGGGATGGCCAGGTTCGCCTCCAGCACCTCCTGCCGCAGGGCGTCCCGGTCTTGTGCGGTCATCAGGTGTCTCCTCTTCTCCTGCGTCCCCGGTTTATCCGGTTTCTCCTGCTTTCCTGCGTCACAGGACCTGGGCGAGCCGGTAGTAGGCGGCGTTCCACCTGATTTCCTTGGCGAGCTGACCCGGCGTGCTGTTCTCGTCGATGGTGAGGAGTTCGACGTCCAGCATGGCCGCGTAGTCGGTCAGCGTCTCGACGTCGACGGCCGAGCTGAGCACGGTGTGGTGGGGGGCGCCGGCCAGCAGCCAGCTCTCCGCCGACTCGGCCAGCGACGGGCGCGGTGCCCACACCGCGCGGGCCACCGGCAGATTGGGCAGCGGCTGGCTCGGCTCCACCACGTCGATGGCGTTGGCGGTCAGCCGGAACCGGTCGCCCAGGTCCGAGAGGCCGACGACCACGGCGGGGCCGGGAGCGGCGTCGAAGATCAGCCGGACCGGGTCCTCCCGGCCGCCGATCCCCAGCGGGTGGATCTCACAGCGGGGACGCTGCGCGGCGACGGACGGGCAGACCTCCAGCATGTGGGCGCCTAGGATGCGCTGGGCACCGGGGCCGAGGTGGTAGGTGTAGTCCTCCATGAAGGTGGTGCCGCCGGGCTGTCCGTCGCCCATGACCTTCATCGTGCGCAGCAGCGCCGAGGTCTTCCAGTCGCCCTCGCCGCCGAAGCCGTAGCCGTCGGCCATGAGCCGCTGGACCGCGAGGCCGGGGAGCTGACGCAGTCCGCCCAGGTCCTCGAAGTTGGTGGTGAAGGCGGTGAACCCGCCGTCCGTGAGGAAGGTGCGCAGACCGATCTCGATCTTGGCGGCGTAGAGCAGGGAGTCGTGGCGGGGGCCGTCCGCGCGCAGGATGGGGACCAGGTCGTACTGCTCCTGGTACTCGGCGGCGAGTTCGGCGGCCTCCTTGTCGGTGACGTTGTCCACGATGGCGACCAGGTCGTTGACGCCGTAGGTGTTCACGGAGAACCCGAAGCGCATCTCCGCCTCGACCTTGTCCCCCTCGGTGACGGCGACATCGCGCATGTTGTCGCCGAACCGGGCGAGACGCAGGGTGCGGGAGGCCTGTCGGCCCGCCGCGGCACGGGACCAGGCCGCGACGCGCCGGACGACCCGGGGGTCGGTGGCGTGACCGGCGACTATCTTGCGGGGCACACCCAGCCGGGACTCGATGTGGCCGAACTCGCGGTCGCCGTGGGCGGCCTGGTTGAGGTTCATGAAGTCCATGTCGATGCTCGACCAGGGCAGCGACAGGTTGTACTGGGTGTGCAGATGCAGCACGGGCCGGTCGAGGGCGTTGAGCCCCGCGATCCACATCTTGGCCGGGGAGAAGGTGTGCATCCACACGATCAGACCCGCGCAGCTGTCGGACGCGTTGGCCTCCAGGCACATCCGCCGGATCGACTCGGAGTCGGTGAGAACCGGCTTCCAGACGATGTTCGAGCGGATCTCCGGGGCGGAGCCGAGGAGTTCGGCGATCCGCTGGGACTGCTCGGCGACCTGGCGCAGGGTGTCCTCGCCGTACAGGCCCTGGCTGCCGGTGAGGAACCAGATCTCCTGGGTCCCGTGCGTCTCGTTCGGTGCGGTCATTGGTGCTTTCCTTTCAGGCAAAGGCGGCATGCGGCAGGCAGGGCTTAGGCGGACGCCTCGGCGCGGATCCGGCGCAGGCGGTGCATGACTTCGTTGCTCCCGCGGCCGAAGTAGTCGTGCAGCAGCTTGTACTCCGCGAACAGGCGGTCGTAGGAGGCGGCCCGTTCGGGGTCGGGCTGGTAGACGCCGCGGTGGACCTTGCCCATGGCCTGCGCGGCGGCGTGGATGTCCGGGTACGCGCCGGCCGCGACCGCGGCGTGCATCGCCGAGCCGAGGGCCGGGCCCTGTGCGGAGGCGATGATGCTCAGCGGACGGCGGGTGACGTCGGCGTAGATCTGCATCAGCAGCGCGTTCTTGGTCAGACCGCCCGCGATGATCAGCTCCCGCACCGGGACGCCCGCGTTCTCGAAGGCCTCGATGATGGTGCGGGTGCCGAAGGCGGTGGACTCCAGCAGCGCGCGGTAGATCTCCTCGGGCCGGGTGGAGAGCGTCAGCCCCACCACCACGCCGCTGAGGTCGTGGTCGACCAGGACGGACCGGTTGCCGCTGTGCCAGTCCAGGGCGACCAGACCGTGCTCACCGATCTTCTGCCCGGCCGCGAGGTCGGTCAGGTACTCGTGCGGGGACTGCCCGGCGGCCGCGGCCCGTTCGGCGTAGGCGGCGGGCAGACTGTTGTTCACGAACCAGGCGAAGATGTCGCCGACGCCGCTCTGCCCGGCCTCGTAGCCCCACAGCCCCGGCAGGATGCCGCCGTCGACGACACCGCACATGCCCGGGACCACGCCCTGCTGGTCGGAGCTCATCACATGGCAGGTCGAGGTGCCCATGATGGCGACCATCTGGCCCGGTTCCACCGCGGTCGCCGCGGGTGCCGTCACATGGGCGTCCACGTTGCCCACGCAGACCGCGATGCCCTCGGGCAGCCCGGTCCACGCGGCGGCCTCAGCGGTCAGCCCTCCGGCGGACGCCCCTAGCTCACCGATCGGGTGCTCCAGCTTGTCGGTCACGAAGGAGGCGAAGTCCGGGTTCAGCGCCGCGAGATACTCGGGGGACGGATAGACGCCGTCCTGGAACTGGCCCTTGTAACCGGCGGTGCAGGCATTGCGGAGGTAGGTGCCGCACAGCCTCCACACGATCCAGTCCGCGGCCTCCAGCCAGCGCTCCGTCCGGCCGTAGATCTCCGGGTCCTCCTCCAGCACCTGGAGCGCCTTGGCGAACTCCCACTCCGAGGAGATCTTGCCGCCGTACATCTCCAGCCACGGCTCCTTGCGCTCGGCGGCCAGAGTGGTGATCCGGTCGGCGTGGGCCTGGGCGGCGTGGTGCTTCCACAGCTTGACGTAGGCGTGCGGGCGGCCGGTGTACTCGGGGAGTTCGCACAGCGGGGTGCCGTCGGCGAGCACCGGAAGGACCGTGCAGGCGGTGAAGTCCGTGCCGATACCGATCACCTGCTCCGGCGTCACACCGGCGGCCGCCAGCGCCTGGGGCACGGCGTTGCGCAGGACGTCGATGTAGTCGGCGGGCACCTGGAGGGCCCAGTCGGGCGGCAAGGGCGTACCGTCGGGGAGCTCCCGGTCGAGGACCGCGTGCGAGTAGGCGTGCTCCGCCGTCCCCAGCTCCGCGCCGTCCCGGACCCGGACCACCACGGCCCGTCCCGACAGCGTGCCGTAGTCGACCCCTACGACGTAGAGATCGGCGTCCTTGTGCCCATCGTGCTCGGCTCTCATCTGCCGGCCACCCTTTCAAGATGTTCGAGATATCGACCACTGTTCGAAATCACAGCTCATATTGTGCGGGACGGCGGTCCCGCTGTATAGGCCTGACGGCCTACACGCGAGGGGGCAAACGGCAGTGATGCGCGACACCCCGCCTGCTCCCGGCCTCCTGCCGGGCCCTCAGCAGTCGACGGCCCTGGCCAGGCCTCCTGCCGGCCTCTCAGCGGCCGACCGCCCTGACCCCGTCTCCTGCCGGCCTCTCGGCGGCCGACCGCCCGGGCCCCGCCCCCTCCGGGTCTCTCAGCGGTTGAACAGCGGCACACCTGTCTCCGTATGTAGAGGCGGCCCGTGCTCCCCCGCGCGGGCCACCCACAGACGACGGACCCGGTCCCCCCGCCGGGTCCGCCCCATGACGGTTCCGGTCCTCCCCCGCCGGGTCCGCCCCATACGGAGGTTCCATGGCCGACAACGTCACCTCGTTGTTCCGCAGCACCGCGGCCCACAGCCCCTCGATGGCGGCGCTGACGCGGGAGGGCGGCGAGGGTGCCGGGCCGGTGGACTTCTGCATTCCCTGCAATCCGTACTTCCCGACCCCGGCCATGTTCGAGGACATGGCGGCCAGACTGCGCGACATCATCACGTACTACCCGAGCAGCGCGGACACCATCACCGCCGAGCTGTGCAGCCTGCTCCAGCTGCCGCCGCAGTGCGTGGCGATGGGCAACGGCTCGACCGAACTGATCACCTGGATCGACCATCTCCTGGTCCGGGAGTCCCTGGCGATACCCGTCCCCACCTTCGGCCGCTGGACCGACCAGCCGATGGAGACCGGCAAGCGGGTCGACATGTTCCCGCTCCAGGAGTCCGGCGGTTTCGCCCTCGACCTCGCCCAGTACGCCGAGTTCATCCGGGCGCGCGGCACCCGGGTCGCCGTGATCTGCAACCCCAACAACCCCGACGGCGGTTTCCTCCCCAAGCACACGGTCGTGCAGTTCATGGACGCGATGGCCGACCTGGACCTGGTCGTGGTCGACGAGTCCTTCCTGGAGTTCGCCGACGCCGAGGCCGAACCCAGCGTCGTCCAGGAGGCGATGCTGCGCCCCAATGTGGTCGTGCTGCGCAGCCTCGGCAAGAACTTCGGCCTGCACGGCATCCGCTTCGGCTATCTCGTCGCCAACCCGGCGCTCGCCGGGCGGGTGCGTTCCATGCTGCCCAAGTGGAACCTCAACTCCTTCGCCGAGCACGTGGTGTTCATGCTGAAGGAGCACGGCGCGGAGTACCAGCAGAGTCTCCACCAGGTCCGCCGCGACCGTCTCGACATGGCGAGCCAACTCTCCGCGCTGCCCGGTCTGACGGTCTACCCCTCCCAGGGGAACTTCCTCTTCGTGCGTCTCCCCGTGGGCGCCGAGGGCACCGTGGTCCGGGACCGGATGCTCACCGAGCACCGCATCCTGGTCCGCGAGTGCGGTAACAAGATCGGCTCGTCCAGCCGCTTCCTGCGTCTCGTGGTGCGCCCCCAGGTCGATGTGCGCCGCCTGGTGTCCGGCCTGGAACAGGCGCTCTACGGGACCAGGAGAGGCGCCGCCGTGCCGGAGCTCGCCACAGGGAGCGGCTACAGCTCGGGTACGGCGGCCGTCGACCGGCTGGTCAGCGAGACCAACGGGGCGGGAATGCGGGGCCTCGCGCAGGCCGTCGGCGCCGGCCCCGTCGCGGGGCTGCCTGCCGCCCCGGCCGCCGGCACCGGCATGCCGCTCCCCGTCGCCGCCCAGGCCGCAGTGCCGGGCGCCGTCGGGATGCCGATGCCGGCGGCAGCCGCGCCCGCACCGGTTCCGGTTCCGGCTCCCGTGCCCATGGCCGCGCCCATCCCCGTCGCCATACCGGCCCCGGACCCGCTGGCAGGGAGCCTGTATCCCCTGGGCGTGCCCGAGCCGTTGGCCGCACCCGCTGCCGTACCGGCCGTACCCGCGCCGATGGCCGTACCGGCCGCGGCGGCCGTGCCCGCGCCGATGGCCCCCGCCGCGGCGGCCCTGCCGCCTGCCATGGTCGCGCGCGGCCCGATGCCCGTACCGCCCCCGATGGGCACGCCGATGGCCGCACCGATGGCCGCACCGGTGCCCGGCCCCACCCCGCCCGGTGTCCCCGCCCGCGGCGGCCTCACCGCCGCCCAGGTGCGCGGCACCACCGGCCCCGGCCCCGGCCTCGCCCCTGCCCCGGCGACCGGCTGGCCCAGCGCCGCCGCCCAGGCCCCGCAGAACTGGCCGAACCCGGCGGGCATGGGCCAGGCGGGCTGACGCCGCGGGCGGGTGTCCGGCTGCCGGGGCACACACCGCCACGGCCGCCGGACACCCGCCGGTCCGCGACGGACACCCACCGTTCCGCCGCGGGCACCCGCCGCGGCGGCCCTCACCGCACATGGCGCACCGCACCGCACATGGCGGACAAGAAACTTGACACCTTGTCACTTTACGATTCGCACAGCTCGGCCCCAGGTTGCCTCTCTATTTTGCTGTGCTCATGACAGACACCTCGGATTCCCCCCACGTCGGGCGCCGCACCGTACTCGTCGCCACCGGCACCACGGCCGCCGCACTGGCCGTGAGCGCCGCGGGCGCCTCCCAGGCCGCACCCAACACCCCCACCCCCCACACCGCACAGCAGCAGGCCGCTCCGGCCGCCGCGGCAGCTGTGTGCACCCTCACCAAGGAGATGACCGAAGGCCCCTACTACCTCGACGGACAGCTCGTCCGCGCCAATGTCACGGAGGGCAAGCCGGGCGCCCCGCTCAAGCTCGCCCTGACCGTCGTCGACGACTCCACCTGCGCGGCGATCCCCAACGCGCTGGTGGAGATCTGGCACGCCGACCACCTCGGCGAGTACTCCGGCTACGTCGGCAACAACGGCCACAGCGAGTCCGACGACGGCACCTTCCTGCGCGGCGGGGTGCTGACCAACTCCAGCGGCGTAGCGAACATCACCTCGATCTACCCGGGCTGGTACCGGGGCCGCTGCGTCCACATCCATGTGAAGGTCCACACCGGCGTCACCCTCACCTCCGACGGCTCCTTCACCGGCGGCACGACCCTGCACACGGGCCAGCTGTTCTTCAGCGAGACGATCACCACGGCGATGGCCAAGATCTCGCCGTACTCGGCGAACACCGTCACCCGCACCACCCTGTCCGGGGACTCGGTCTACGACGGCGGAGGCGCCGCGTCCGGCCTCCTCACCCTCACCGCCCTGGGCAGCACCACGTCCGCGGGCTACACGGGCACCCTGACCCTGGGCGTGGACCAGAGCTGACCCAGATCTGACCCGGACGGACACCGCCCGCCACCGCACGACACCGCCCGCCCGGCACGCACCGGGCGGGCGGTGTCTTCTTCGGAGCACCGGGCGGGCGGTGTCTTTCGCACAGCACCGCCTACGGGTTCACGGGTTCTCCCACGACGCCGGCTCCGCCGCCAGCTGTTCCACCGTCTCCGGCAGCGTCCCCGCCGCCAGATCGGCGATCGTGACGCCCTCCAGGATGCGCCGCACATTGGCCCGCAGCGCGATCCACAGCGGCAGCAGCGGCCGGGCGGAGCCCTGGTAGGTCAGCCCCGTGGGCCGTTCCCCCCGTACCGAGACGATCGGGCCGTCGACCGCGCGGATGATGTCGGCGACGGTGATCGCCGCCGCCTCCCGGGCGAGCCGGTAGCCGCCGCCCCCGCCACGCCGACTGCCGATGACCCCGGCGCGCCGCAGATCGCCGAGGATCCCCTCCAGAAACTTGTACGGGATATCCTGCGCGGTGGCGATTTCCTCAGCCTTCACCGTGCCGTCACCTTGCCGTACGGCGAGCTCCAGAACCGCCCGTACCGCGTAATCCGCGCGTGCCGAGATCCTCATGCGTCCATTGTGGGGTGCGCGACCGGGGAGAATGGCCGGGCCCGCGCCCCGTGACATCGCGCAGGAGGCTTTCCTTGGCGCTCAGCAGACGTTCTTTCAGTGCCCTCGCCGGTTCCGCCGCGCTCGGGCTCGCCCTCGGCGGCAGCGGCGGCCCCGGGGCGCCGTCGGCCTACGCGGCGCGCAGTGTGCCCACAGGGCCGCCGCCCGCCCCGCCGAGCGCGGACCGGGTGCGGCACACGGTCGGGTACGACAGCTACTCGCTGCTGGTCGACGGGAAGCGGCTGGTGCTCTGGTCGGGCGAGATGCACCCGTTCCGGCTGCCCAGCCCGTCGCTGTGGCGGGACGTGCTGGAGAAGATGCGGGCGCACGGCTACAACGCGGTCAGCGTCTACGCGGCGTGGAACTATCACTCCCCCGCGCCCGGACAGTACGACTTCACGGGCGTCCGCGACCTCGACCTGTTCCTGCGCACCGCCGCCGAGACCGGTCTGTACGTCATCATGCGTCCCGGCCCGTACATCAACGCGGAGGTCGACGGCGGCGGCTTCCCCGGCTGGCTCACCGCGACCCAGGGTGTCGCCCGGACGGACGACCCGACGTATCTGGCGTACGCCGACGAATGGCTGACGGCGGTCAACTCGATCGTGAAGGGCCATCTGTTCACGCACGGCACCGGCACGGTGCTGCTGTACCAGATCGAGAACGAGTACGACGCCCATGTCACCGAGGACATCGGGCGGGCCTACATGGCGCACCTGTACCGGAAGGTGCGCGCCGACGGCATCGACGTGCCCCTCTTCCACAACGACAAGGGCCGCAACGGCTTCTGGATCCCCGGCTCCTTCGACACCGTGGGCGAGAAGGGGAACTGGCTGTACGGCTTCGACGCGTATCCGGGGCCGTCCCAGGTGCCGCCGGACTGGGGGCGGTTCGGGCCGGGCGGACTCAAGGGCGGGACCACGGCCAGCCCGCACACCCCCGGGTTCGTACCGGAGTTCGGGGGCGGCTGGTTCGACCCGTGGGGCGGCGTGGAGTTCCAGGGCAAGGGATACGCCGAGTCGCGGCACACCCGAGACGCGGCCTACGAACGGCGCTTCTACCTCACCAACCTCGCCAACGGCATCACCCTGCACAACGTGTACATGACCTACGGCGGCACCTCATGGGGCTGGCTGCCCGCGCCGCAGGTCTACACGTCGTACGACTACGGCGCCGCCTTCGACGAGGCCCGCAACGCGACCCCGAAGCTCGCCCCGATGCATCAGTTCGGCCATCTGCTCCAGCGGGTGCCGGACTTCGCCAAGCTGGACCGGGCGGCGGACGTCTCCGCCGGGGCCGCGGACGTACGGACGTACCATCTGACCAACCCGGACACCGGCACCCATGTGTATGTGCTGCGCAACGACGGCGCCGCCGAGGTCACCGCGAAGCTGGCGACCGAGGAGGCCGGCGAACTGCCGGTGCCGGTCCCCGCGCACGACGCCCGGCTGGTGGTCACCGATCTCGCGCTCGGGCAGCGGAAGCTGAAGTTCGCCACGGTGGCGCCGATGATGTGCCTGACCGTGGGACGGCAGGACATCGCCGTCTTCGCCGGACGGCGCGGCGAGATGGCCCGCCTGGTCCTGGACGAGCCGGACGAGCCGACGGTCACCCGGCTCGACGCGGACCCGGCGTGGGTGTACGACCGCGGGGAGCTGCGCATCACCGCGCCGCTCGGCATCGGCGGACTGACCCGCGTCCTGGTCGAACAGGGCGGCTCCGACCGGCCGCTGCTGGTGCTGCTGGCCGACGAGGCGACGGCACTGCGGCTGTTCCAGTACGACACCCCGTCCGGGACGGTCCTGGCGTACGGCCCGGCGCTGCTGCGCTCCGCCGCCGTGCACGGCGACACGGTCCGCCTCACCGGCGATGTGAGGGCGACGACGGGCCTGGAGGTGTGGGCGCCGCGCGGCATCGACCACGTGACCTGGAACGGGACCGCCGTACCGACCGAGGCCACCACGGCGGGCGCGCTGCGCGCCCTGGCGCTTCTGCCCGCGGTGCCCGAGGTGCGGCTGCCCGCACTGAAGGACTGGCGGCGGCACGCCGAGAACCCGGAGGCGGAGCCCGGCTTCGACGACTCGGCGTGGCAGGCGGCCGGGCTGACCTCGTCGTACAGCACGACCCCGGTCCCGGACGGGCAGCCGGTGCTCTTCGCGGACGACTACGGCTTCCACTACGGCGACGTCTGGTACCGGGGCCGCTTCCGGGCCGGCAAGGGCGGGGTGACTCAGGTGTCGCTCGGCTACAGCACCGGTACCCAGGGCATGCTGATGGCCTGGCTGGACGGTGAGCCGCTGGGTGTGCACCGGATGCCGGTGCCGGACAAGTCCACGGTCCGCAAGGGCAGTTGGACCGCGACGGCGGTCTTCGATGTGCCGAAGAAGCTGCGCAGGCGGGGCGGCCGTGTGCTGTCGGTGCTGGTGCGGCGGATGCAGCACGACATGGACGGCAGATCGCAGGACACCCACAAGGCGGCACGCGGGCTGACCGGGGTCGCCCTGGAGGCCGCCAAGGGCGACGACGCCCCGAAGGTGAGCTGGCGCATCCAGGGCGAGAGGGCGCCGGACCCGGTGCGCGGGCCGCAGAACAACGGCGGGCTGTACGGGGAGCGGCAGGGCTGGCATCTGCCGGGGTTCGCGGACGGCGGCTGGGCTCCGGTGTCCTTCCCGCGCGCGGACCGGGAGCAGGGGGTGACCTGGTACCGGACGACGTTCCGGCTGGCGGTGGACTCCCGGATCGACGCCTCGGTCGGGCTGGTCCTGAACGACGACCCGGCGCGCGCCTACCGCGTCCAGATCTTCCTCAACGGCTGGAACATGGGCCAGTACATCAACGACGTGGGCCCGCAGCACACCTTCGTGCTGCCGAACGGCATCCTGCGCACCCGCGGCACCAACACGCTGGCGCTGGCCGTACTGGCCGACGGCACCACCGAGTCGGGACCGCGGGACGTGCGGCTGGCCGTGCTGGGCAGGGCGGCGGGCGGGGTGCCGGTGACTCCGGTGGCCTCGCCCGGGCGGTGAAGGACCACCGAGTCGGGCCCGCGCGACATGCGGCTGACCATGCCGGGCAGGACAGCCGGAGGCACACCGGCGGCTCCGGTGGCCTCCCCCGGCCGCTGAAGGACCACCGGGCCACGGGACCAGGCCGTTGAGGGCCGCCGCTCGCGGTTCAGGCCGGCCGGAGCACGTTCCCGGACAGCGGTTCCCCTACGGGTGAGGGTGCCGTCGGACAGGGCGGCGCCCTCGGCCCGGTGCGGGAGCACCCGCTCCGGGCCGTCGAGGGTGGTGCGGGCGTCCGGGTCGGCGTCCGCGAGCACGGTGTGCTCCACGACCTCCGAGGTCGTGCAAGGTCGAGCGGGGTCGAGCGGGGTCGTGTGAGGTCGTTGCGAGGTCGTTCAACGGGAAAGCACGGTCACCGGATCGCATGACGCGGGCACTTCCGGGCGCGTAGGCTCAAAGCCGCTGCCGACACGCCGCCGTACGGCCGGTGAGATGGGGGTTCGATGGACTTCGCGGGCGCGCGGACGCGGGCGACCCGGTTCGCCGCGCGGCTGAGGCCCCGCCGTCCCGGTTCCGCGATGCGGCAGCTCGCGGCCGATCTCACCGACGCGCTCCGGACCGGGCCCGAACCGCCCTCCGACGTCCGGGAGTTGTGCCGTGCCCTGTGCGCGGAGATGGGAAGGCAGCGCGGCGGGCGACCGGTCGAGCTGCGCTTCGAGCGGTTCCCCGACGAGCTCGAAGTCACCGGACTGTGGGTGGAGTTCCATGACTTCGACCTGGTCATCGTGGAGGAGCGCGCCGAGGCGGTGCAGCAACTGGTCATCCTCGGACATGAGTTGTGGCACATGCACGCCGGGCACCGGCACCACCGGGTGGGCGGTGCCGCCGGGCACGCGCTGGCCCGCTGGGACGACGAGACGCTCTCCCCCGGGCTGTCGGCCTCCCTCGAACGCGGCGGCACCCCCATCGCGGCCCGCAACGGCTCCCGCGAGGCCGACGAGGCGGAGGCCGACGACTTCGGGCACCGGCTCGCCGCCCTGCTGCGCGGCAGGCTGACCGACGGGGGCGGCGGGCGGCCCCTCGGCCCGGTGCAGCGGAGCCTGGGCTACCGCGGCGGCCGGGGTGCGGTGCGGTGACGGCCCTCGGCACGGGCGCCGCCCTCGCGGGCGGAACGTCGTACGTCTCCTTCTGGCTGCCCACGACGGTGCTGACCCTCGCCCTCGCGATCAAGCTGCCCGGCATCGTCAAGATGTGGCGCGATCCTCTGCTGCGCGCGGTGGGCGGACTGCTGCTGTTCGGATGCGCGGTGTTCGTGTTCGCCGCGCCGCGCACCATCGCCTGGACCAACCGGGTCGTCGGCATCCCCAACATCGCGGCGCCCTGGGTCTATTCGCTGCTCACCGCGCTGTGCGCATCCTGGCTGCTGCTGATCATCGCCTGGCGCAACGGGCTGACCGACCGCTCCGCCGCCACCCGCCGGGTCATCCGCTGGGTGGTCGCCGCCTACGCGGGCGTGGTCGTCGCGTTATGGGTGCTGTTCGCGCTCGCCGACGCCCCGGTGGAACGCCCGCGGGACCTCGACACCTACTACGCGAACACGCCGTTCATGCGCGAGGAGATCCTGCTCTATCTGCTCGCGCACACCGTGGCCTGCACCATCACCGCCCGGCTGATCTGGAACTGGGTCCGCACCCCCGGCCTCGACGGCTGGCTGCGCGGGGGACTGCGCCTCCTCGGCATCGGCTACGCCACCAATCTGCTGTTCGCCGCGGCCAAGCTCACCGCCGTCGGGGCCCGTTGGAGCGGCCACGATCTGGACTGGCTGAGCACCGACCTCGCTCCGTCCGCCGCCTGCGTCTCCGCCACGCTGGCCGCGGTGGGCTTCATCCTCCCGCACGCCGGCCAGTACCTCAGCGAGCAGCGGCGGGTACGGTCCGGGCACCGGGCGCTTCGGCCGCTGGAGCGGCTGCTGCGGACCGTCACCGGCGGGCGTGAGCCGTTCACACCCCGCGCCACGGCCGAACTGCGGCTGATCCGCCGCGAGACGTCCATCCGCGACGCCCTGCTCCAGCTCTCCCGGCATCTCGACGAGGACCTGCGCACCCGCGCCCGCGGCGCGGCCCTGGCCCTCGGCCACGACGACGACCGGGCGTCCGCCCTCGCCGCGGCGGTGACGATCCTGGACGCGGTGGAGACCAGGCAGCACACCCCGGCCTCCGTCCCTCCCACCTCTTCTGCCTCCCGTCCCTCGCCCTCGCCCGCCGGCCCGGACACCACCTACCTGCTCCAGGAGATCCAGGCCGTGTCCCGGGCGCTGAGCCGTCCCGACGAGATCCAGGCGGTACGCGCCCGAGCGGCCGCCCCGGCAGAGAGCGTGCCCGCGCATGACTGAACGCCCCTCCCCCGTGAGAAGCGCCGTCGTCCTCGGGGGGTCCCAGGCAGGCCTGCTCGCGGCGCGTGCCCTGGCGGGCTCCGCCCACGTCACCGTCGTCGAACGCGATGTGCTGCCGCGAGGCCCCGAGCCGCGCAAGGGACTGCCGCAGGCCCAGCACGGCCACATGCTGTGGTCGGGCGGTGTGCTGGCCATGGAGGACCTGCTGCCCGGCATCGGCGCGGAACTGGCCGCCGCCGGGGCCCGCCGGTCACCGGTGACGACCGACGTCGTCGCGCTGTCACCGCAGGGCTGGTTCCGGCGCTGGCCCGAGTCCCACCATCTGATCCTGGCGAGCCGGGACCTGCTGGACGCCACGGTACGGGCGCGGGTCCTAGCCGACCCCGGGATCGAACTCCTCGACGGCACCGAGGTGCTGGGCCTCACCGGCACCGACGTCGCGGTCACCGGCGTACGGGTGCGGGAGCGGAACGGCACCGAACGCACCCTGGAGGCCGGCCTCGTCGTCGACGCCACCGGCCGGGGCTCGGCGGCGCCCCGCTGGCTCACCTCGCTGGGGCTGCCGGAGGCTGAACGCCGCGAGGTCGACCCCGGGCTGGTGTACGCGAGCCGGCTGTATCTCGCGCCCGAGCAGGCCCGGAACGGGTTCCCCGTCGTCAATGTGCAGCCCGACGCGCGGCAGGGCGGTCCCGGTCGCTCGGGCGGGGTGCTGCCCATCGAGAACGGCCGCTGGATCGTCACCCTGTCCGGCACCCGGGGCGGCGAACCGACCGCACGGAACGCCGACTTCGTGCCCTTCGCCCGTGACCGGCTGCGCCACCCGCTGATCGGCGAACTGCTGGAGCACGCCGAGCCGCTGACCGACGTGACCCTGACCCGCTCCACCGTCAACCGCCGTCACTACTACGAGCGGATGCCGGTGTGGCCCGACGGCTTCACCGTCGTCGGCGACGCGCTCGCCGCGTTCAACCCGGTCTACGGCCACGGCTTGGCGGTCGCCGCGCAGAGCGCCGTACGGCTGCGGGACGTCGTCCGCCGCCACGGATGGGGCTCGCCCGGACTGTCGCGCCGGATGCAGCGGGCGGTGGCCGGACCGGTCCGCGCGGCGTGGGACCTGGCCATCGGGCAGGACGTCTTCTACCCCGGCGCCACCGAACACGGCCCGACCCTGCGCGACCGCCTCCTCGCGGCCTACATCGCCCGCCTGATGTACACGGCCACCGGCAACGGCCGGACAGCCCGCCGTGTCACGGACGTGACGTCCCTGGAGCGCGGCGCGGCGGCGCTTCTCGCCCCGCGGGTCCTGCTGGCGGCGGCGATAGGCCCGTTGAAGCCCCCGCTCACCCGGCCGCCGCTCATGGCGGAGGAACGGAAGGCGGCGGGGTTGTAGGGACGGGCGGCTGCGCCGAGCTGCGCTGGGCTGGGGCGACGGGGGTGGCGGGGCCCGGTCCGGGGGGCGCGCCCCTGCTCCGGGAGGAGGGTCGGCTGAGGGTTTTCGCCCCCGCCACCCCTTCCCGTTCCCGACCCTGGGGGCTGCGCCCCCAGACCCCCCTGTCGGCCCTTCGGGCCTCGTCCTCAAACGCCGGACGGGCCGGAGGAGTCAGCCCCCGAAAGCCGGCTGCGGCAGGCCCTTGCCCGCGCCCGGGATCACCAGGAGGGAACCCGCCACCGGGTGGGGGCGGATGAGGCCCACGCGGGCCGTCGTGATGTAGAGGTCCGTGAGGTCGGGGCCGCCGAAGGCACAGGCCGTCGTACGCGGGACCGGGAGTTCGATCACGCGGTCCAGTTCGCCGTCGGGCGTGTAGCGCCGTACCGCAGCGCCGTCCCACATCGCCACCCACACACAGCCGTCGGCGTCCACCGTCAGCCCGTCCGGGAGGCCCACGCCCTCCTCGATCTCCGCGAAGCGGCGCCGGTCGGTGACCCGTCCGGCGTCGTGATGGAAGACGTCGATGCGGCGGGTGGGCGTGTCGATGTAGTACATCAGGTGCCCGTCCGGACTCCAGCCGATGCCGTTGCTCACCGTCACGGCGTCGAGGACCGTCTCGGCCGAGCCGTCCGCAGTGATCCGGGACAGCGTGCCGCCGCCCGCCACCTCGTCGTAGCGCATGGTGCCGGCCCACAGCGAGCCGTCCGGGGCGACGGCGGCGTCATTGCCCCGGCGGCCGGGCACCGGCTCACGGCGCAGCCAGCGGAAGGTGCCGTCCGGGTCGGTGAGGCCGATCCCGTCGCGGAGGTTGAGGACGAGACCGCCGTCCGCCCGCGGCTTGGCGGCGCCCACATGCTGCTCGACGACCCGCACAGTACGGCGCCCGGTGACCGGGTCGTAGGTGTGCACCCGCGAGCCCATGACGTCGACCCAGATCAGCCGTCCGGCGGCCGCGTCCCAGGTCGGGCCCTCGCCCAGGGTCGCCTCGGCGCACACCGCCACCTCGTAGGCCCTCATGCCGCGCCCCGGTGGCCGAGCCGCTCGGACAGTTCGGCGGCGCCCTTCAGGGCCAGCTGCTCCAGCTCGCCGCGGCGGTCGTCGCTCCAGCGGATCATGGGCACCGAGATGGACAGCGCGGCGACCACATGGCCGGTACGGTCCCGCACGGGCGCGGCGACACAGCTCACGTCCGGGTTGGACTCCCGGTTCTCCCCGGCGATGCCCCGCTGCCGGATCTCCGCCAGGGCCTCGCGCAGCTCGGCCGGGTCGGTGATGCTGTTGGGGGTCATCGCGGCCAGCTCGGCGCCGTCCGGGATGCGCGCGGCGAGCTCGGGTTCGGGGAGGGAGGCCAGAAGCATCTTTCCCACGGAGGTGCAATGGGCGGGCAGCCTGCGTCCCGCGGCCGACACCATGCGCACGGCGTGCGTCGAGTCCACCTTGGCGATGTAGATCACATCGGTGTCCTCCAGGATCGCCACATGCACCGTCTCGTCGCAGGTCTCGGCGACGGAACGGGCGACCTGCTGGCCCTCGGCGGCGAGGTCGAGCTGCTCGGCGTAGCGGCTGCCGAGCTGGTACGGCCGCACGCCCAGCCGGTAGCGCCCGGGCTGGCCGGTCACCGGCACGATGTACTTCCGGGCGGCGAGTGTGGTGACGAGTTCGTGCACGGTGGTGCGCGGGAGCTGGAGTCGGCGCACTATGTCGGGGGCGGACAGCGTGCCGTCCCCGTCCAGGAAGAGCTCGAGTATGTCGAGTGCCCGGGTCACGGCTGGTACGAGGCGTCCCACGACCGGTTCCCTCCCTTGTCGTCTGATGTCGCCGATATCGGCCGAGCTGTCCGTTGTCGGTCGGTTCGGCGATCGGTTCGGTTGAACTCGGTTGACGTCGGTTGATGTTTGTTCGAAATTTCAACGGGCGATCGGGATGACGAACACAGGCTAGTCATCCCCGGTCGTGTGGGCAATGCAGCGGGTGGGAAACATGTGCAGGGACCGCTGTCAGTGGTGTGCGGGACGATGGGTCCCATGCCCGCCTCCGGAAAGCGCCCCGCCGGTCCGTTCACCCCGCTCGACTTCCAGCTGGTGCTGCTGCGCCGCATGGCCGACCACAACCCGGGGCTGGTCGAGGACGCCCGCCGTGAGCTGGGGGTGTCCATCGCGGAGATGCGTGAGGCCAACAGACGCTGGCAGGCCATGCTGCACGCCCCGCACGGCCGCTCCGCCGCGTCGCGCTACCGCTCGGTGCTCGGCGCCCCGGAGTCCGTGACCGCCCGCCGGATCGGCGACCTGGACTGCGAGGCCCGCCGGTGGCCGGTGCCGCTCTGGCCGGACCTGCGGTTCGAGGTGCTGGTGGGCGCGAACGGAGCGGTATGGAACGAGTGGCTGGTCCGCGCCCCCGGCGCCCCCGGCCCCGCCCTGCGGGGCCTCGACGACCTCACCCCCTGGTCCTGCACGGTCGACGAGGCCGCCCGCGCCTTCGCCCCGGCCCGTCCTCTGGAGGGCACCGCCCCGACCCGTTGGGGCCTGACCTTCACGGCACCGGACGCCACCGGCACGCCGCGCCCGGTCGTCGCGGAGTTCACCTGGGGGCTGCTCCAGCGGACGGCGACCAGCGTCAGCGAGCAGGCCGGCGTCAGCGAGTAGCGGTGCCGGAACCGTCGGGGGAGGCGGCCGCGAGGACCGCCGTGACGACCTTGTCCAGCGACCCGGGATGCAGAGAGAGGAAGAGGTCGGGCTCGACGAGCTCCAACTCCATCACCATCGGCTCCCCGTCGTCGCCGGTGACGAGGTCCACGCGTGCGTACAGCAGCTCGGGCGTGTTCGGGACGGCGGCCAGCGCGCGTGCGGCGACGGCGAGTTCCGCCGGGGTCGGGGTCCAGGGCTCCAGACCGGGGTGGGCCACCTTCTTGTCGTCGTGGCCGGTGCCGGGGGCGAGGACGGCACGCTTGCGGCTGGCGTGCAGCAGTTCGCCGCCGATGAACTGGAGGGCGCGCTCACCGCTGACGTCGACGCCGGTCACATACGGCTGGACCATGGCGGTGAGCCCCTCGCCGTGCAGCCACGCCAGATGCTCCAGGGCCCGCTCGTACTCACCGGGCGCGTAACGGGCGGCGTGCCGGGCGCCCGCGTCGGAGGTGGGCTTGACCACATACCCGGAGGACCCGGAGGACCCGGCGAACTCGGCGAACTCGGCGAACTCACCGCCGAGTTCCTCGCCAGGGGCGACGTAGCGGGTCGGGACGACCGGCACACCGGCCGCCGCGAGATCGCCGAGGTAGCGCTTGTCGGTGTTCCAGGCCACCACTCCGGCCGGGTTCGCCAGCCGGGTCACCGCGCCGGTGCGCCGCGCCCACGTCACGAACTCGGCCGCACGCCAGGTGTAGTCCCAGGTCGACCGTATGACGACGAGGTCGAAGCGGCCCCAGTCGGTGTCCGGGTCGTCCCACGGCACGGCGACGGCGTCGGCCCCGGCGTCCCGCAGCGCGGCGAGCAGCACCGGCAGATCGCGGTCGGGGTGGGGTTCGGGGGCGGGGTCGAAGGTGGCGAGTGCGACACGGGGCACGGCGGGCTCCTTCTCCGTACGGCCGGAAGGCGATGCGTCGGACAAGTTGTACGCCGGACAGTTGCACGTCGGACAATGGTACGTCGTCATGAGCGACAGGCATATGACTACTGGCCGTTTCGAAGGCTCACCAACTTCATTAATTATCCCTAGTGTTGTGCATGTATGGTTGCGTGCATGGAGTTGCTGCGTATGTCCAAGGCTGCGAAGCGTCTCGGGATACACCCGATGACGCTTCGCCAGTGGGCGTTGGACGGCAAGATCCCGTTCACGTGGGTCGGCCGGGAGCGCCGGTTCTCCTCCGTGGATGTGGAGAACATGAAGCGCGGCAGCGACTCCTCGGCTTCGCGACCGCGCCTGGAGTTGCTGTATGTGCGAGCGTCCGGCTCGTCCGGGCAGGAGTCCTCTCTGGAAGCGCAGGAGGGCGAGCTGCGGGCCACCGCAACGGGCGAGATCGTCAAGGTCGTCAAGGATCGTGGCTCGGGACTGAAGGAGAACCGGCCGGGTCTCAACCGGGTGTTGGCAATGGTGTCGGACGGCTCGGTGACTGTGGTCCGCGTGACGCATGAGGACCGGCTGGCCCGTTTCGGGGTCGGCTGGCTCAAGCGACTGTTCGCCGTGTACGGGGTCACCGTGGAGGTGCTGCACCCGAAGAAGCTCGGCGGCCGGGATGAACTCCTCGCAGACTTCGCCTCTTTGGTGACGACGTTCGCGGGCCGCTTGTACGGGATGCGCAGTGCGCAGAACCGCAAGCGGCTGCTGGCCGAGTCCGGTCAGTGCAGCGACGAGGGCCGTGCCGCGTGAGCCGGAAACTGCCGCTCGCCGAAGGCGAGACGTCCCGAACCGCCTGCGCCCGCACCCTGGCGCGCGGGGGTGTGGACGAGAAGACCGGCGAACTCCTCACCGCCACTGCCCTTGCCGAACGCGTGGGCTGGTGCACCGAACTGGTGACGGGGATGACCGGCTCGCTGCTGTCCGGGCACTGGACCACCCCCGACGTGGACGCTCTCGCCTCCGGGCAGGACGCCGGCGGCAGGAAGCTGCCCTCGAACGCGTGGATGGCCTTGCGCCGCCTCGGCTGGACGGTCGCCTCCGAGGCGAAGGTGAACGACCGGACCGTACGCATGGCCCAGGAGCAGGCCGGACGTATCCTCCGCTCGGTAAAGTGGCGCGCCGGTGTGACTGCCGGGGTTCTGGCGACCTGGCCCGCTGATCCGAACAAGCGCACCCCGGCCGAGTGGGACGCGGTGCGCGAGGCGATCCCGGGCGGCGAACACCTGCCGTCCGGCATCATCCGCTCACGCACCCGCCAAGTCACCTCCTTCGAGCGCAGGCACGGCCGTCTCCCGACCGACGTGTTCGAACTGGAGCCCACACCCCGCGTCCCGCGCATGCTGCTGCTGGCCGCGTGCGACGGGCAGCAGGCCACCATCGAGCGGTCCACGACCGAGCCGACGCACGTCCTGCTGCGCCTGCAGCTCCCCACCCGTCCCGACCCGCAGGCATACCACGACTGGACCTGGGTGGAGTGCCCGGTCACACTGCCCCCGACCGTTCCGGCGAACGCGGTCATCCACCTGCCCACCCTGCGGATCGCCGGAGGCAAGGTGCGCGCCGACCTCGCCTACACCCATCCCGTGCCCAAGACCCGGCGCACCGGGCACACGGTCGCGCTCGGCGTGGACTGGGGCCTGAACACCCTTCTCTCCGCCGGGGCCGCCCGGCTCCACGACGACGGGCGTATCACCACCCTCGGAGCGGGCGCCCAGTTCCGGGCCTCCGGAGTGCTCGCCAAGCAGCACAGGCTGCGCCGCATCAGCGAGCGCCTGCACGCCAAGACCGACCACTACGCCCGGCTTGCCAACCCCGCGCTGGACGCCAGGGCGGCGATGCTGGCGGAGGAGATCCGCCACGTCTGCGAGCGCCGCTCGAACCTCAGCGACGCCTTGTCGTGGGCTGCTGCCCGCTGGGCCGTCGACCAGGCCGTTGCCGCCGGGGCCACGGCCATCTACCTGGAAGACCTGCGGTCGATGGAAGCCGGGGGAATGGGCCGCACCCACAACACCCGCCTGTCGCAGACAGTGCGCGGGCAGATCACCGACCGCACGCGGCACCTCGCCGCCGAAGTCGGCATCGCTGTGGTCGTCGTGCCCGCACGCAACACCTCCAAGCACTGCCCCCACTGCCTCACCCCACTCCGCCACCGCAAGGCCCCCGACCGGACCACCGTGCCGGGCTGGAAGTGGGCCATCTGCCCCGGCTGCGGCTGGCAGGGCGACCGCGACCGGGGCGCCTGGCGCCGCATCGCAGCACGCGGCCTCGCCCACCAGGCCAGGACCGTCGTGGACCGTCCGAGCGGCGCCATGGTGATCCGCGCCGTGGCGGACACGATGGAGGCCAAGGCCGTCATCACGACCAACCCGAAGACCAGCCGGACGGACCGGTCCAAGAACGGCCCCACCCGACCGCGAACCAACCGCCTCACGCCCAGGCGACGTGAGGTTCCCTCCCCAGTACGTCCTTCGGGCCGCGCTGGCCAGTGTCCGGAGGGACACGCACCAACGGACCGGACCCGGCTGCCCCGCGCAGTCCACCGGCACCAGGACGTGACCACGATCAGCACACCCACCAGCCGACACCGGCCACGCGGAGCAGCACTAGGGCCTGTCTGGAGTTGTGATCTGGATCAGGGAGCGGGGCGTGGTGCGTGCGATCGCAAGGCGCCGGAAGGTCCTCGTAGCGGAGCTACTAGGACCTTCCGGCAACGCCGCGAGCGTGCGTGCCACGCCCCGCGAGCCCAGATCACAACTCCAGACAGGCCCTAGGCGCGGGATTCCATCTCCACGCTCACGCTGCCCCACCAAGGCGGGCAGAACCCACACCGGACCTTACAGTCCGCATGGGATCGCATAGCTGATCAGAGACGCTAGCAACGGCCCCGGGGGGGGTTCGGTCAAGGGCTGTGGGCTTGGTCAGGCTACTTGAACCGCCCCGGCTCTACTCCCTCAGCCCTCGTCGCTGGTGTAATCGTGGTAGAGCTGCTCGGCCAGCGGAATGCTGTCGCGGGGTCAGGTCGTGACGGGCTCGTCCTCTAGCTGGTGTGCGCCAGCGGCGACGAGCCTGGCGACGGCGAGCGGCCGGCACAGGGACCCAGCCGACTCCATGGGCACGGCCCAAAACGGGTCACGCATCATGGGCTCGCGGGTGCGGTCCGGGCGCGGTACCCCGAGGTAGGTGTCACGCCCGAGCGCGTCAACGTCCTGGCCGCGCCAGTCGTCGAAGGCGGCGGTCCAGGTGCGGGGCATGCTCGCGGGCACGAGCGCGTAGTACCGCTGGTGGCGCGGGTCACAGATGACCGGGCCGCCGTCGAGGACTTCGGCGAGGAACACATCCAGCTCCTCCGGCGACGGGCACCCACCGGCCGCCGCGGTGACGAGGGCGGCGGGCAGGCGGACGGCGGAGAACAAGGTGCCCAGGCGGAGCAACGTCACCCCCTGCTCCAGCCACTCCGCCCGGGCCCGGGTGCGGGCGTCGTCGGGGAGGGTGCAGAGGAGCCACTGGGTAACCGCGAGACGGCGGTCAGCGGCTGGGTGGATCAAGACTCCGGGTTCAATCTGAACAGGTCCTACGGCTGCCGTGGCAGCCTGCGGGGCTGTACGGTGCGTCATGTCGATGCTCCCTAGAAGCGTTGGCCAGCCTCCGGCCGGTAGCACGGCGCGGGGGCCTTCTCGTGCCCGCAAGGATAGCCTAGCTAGCTAGGTCCGCTAGTCGCTCTTGGCCATCTCGTCTCGCTGAGCGTGATGAGAGCGCCTAGCGTCGAGCTCATGGAATGGGAGCCGGACGTGCCGAGGTGGCAGCAGGTATACGCGGTCTACGAGGAGCGCATCACCGACGGCACCTACCCGCCCGGCACGAAGTTGCCGGGCGTGATGGCGATCGTGGCCGAGTTCGGGATCGCACAGATGACGGCCCGCCGCGTGTTGACCGAGCTGCGGGTGGCTGGGCTGGCGCAGATGCAGCCGGGTATCGGGACCTTCGTCACGGAGCTGCCGAAGGCGGACGGGTAGGCATGACGAAACGACCCCACCCCCGTGCTGCTGGGCAGCTGAGTCCCTACCCGCGTGATGCGTCCTTCATGGTCAGTGAGCTGCCACTGATGGCCGTCACACAACTTGCCCACTCGGCTCGCTACCGCTCGCCGCGCGCGTCCCGGCCCCCGGCCGGGCCTGCGCTCCTGTCTCCGCCCCGCTCCGCCCCGGCCAGCGCCCGGACCGCGCTCTCAGCACCAGCCGACTGACGCCAGAAAATGGACGTCGTTATGTGATGAAGATCGAGTTCTACGGCTGCCTCTACACCCGGGCGGATGCGCTCTTCGAGCTCACCGACGCGGTGCTGTGCTCCGACGGCCCGGTGACGTCGCTGGTCGAGCTGACGCTGACGGCCGAGCACCGGCGCGGGCACGGGGCGATGTACGACGCGGTCAATCACGGCTGGCTGGAGCCGCGCCGCCTGCGCAGGCTGCTGGCCTCCACGCCGCTGCCGCGTGCCGCCGACGGGCGGATCGTGCTCGCCGTCGACGTGAGCAACTGGCTGCGGCCCGACGCCCCGACCAGTCCGGAGCTGTTGTTCTGCCACGTCTACGGCCGGGGCCGCAGCGCGGATCAGTTCATCCCGGGCTGGCCCTACTCCTTTGTCGCCGCGCTGGAGACGGGACGCACGTCCTGGACGGCCGTGCTGGACGCGATCCGGCTGGGGCCGGCCGACGACGCCACCGCGATGACCGCCACCCAGCTGCGCGAGGTGGTCACCCGGCTTGTGCACGCCGGGCAGTGGCGGCCGGGCGACGCGGACATCCTCGTCGTCATGGACACCGGCTACGACGTCACCCGCCTCGCCCACGTCCTGGCCGACCTGCCCGTCGAGCTGGTCGGCCGGCTCCGCTCGGACCGCGTCATGCTCCGGGACGCCGGCCCGCGCCGTTCCACCCCGCGCGGCGGACAGCCCCGCAAGCACGGCGGCGTCCTCACCTCCTCCAAGCCGGACTCCTGGCACACCCCCGACCAGACCACCACCTGCGACACCACCCGCTACGGCACGGCCGAAGCCCTGGCCTGGGACCGGATGCACCCCCGATTGCAGGCCCGTGGCCCCTGGCTCGACCACTGCGGTGAACTCCCCTTGATCCACGGCACGTTGATCCGACTCAAAGTTGAGCATCTACCCGGTGACCGCGACCCGAAGCCGGTGTGGCTGTGGTCCTCGCGCACCGGGACGACCGGCGCAGGCGTCGACCTGCGCTGGCAGGCGTTCCTCCGCAGATTCGATCTTGAACATACCTTCCGGCTGTTCAAACAGACCCTGGGCTGGACCGTCCCCAAGGTCCGCGATCCGCACACGGCCGACCTGTGGACGTGGCTGATCATCGCCGCCCACACCCAACTCCGCCTTGCCCGGCCCCTCGCCGAGGACCTGCGCCGGCCCTGGGAACGACCGGCGCAGCCTCGTCGGCTCACCCCTGCCCGGGTCCGCCGGGGGTTCCGCCACCTCCGCGTGAAGACCGCCCGTCCCGCCGACGTGCCCAGACCCTCCAAGCCCGGCCCCGGACGCCCACCCGGCTCGAAGAACCGCAGGTCAGCCCCGCGTCACGAGCCCGGGAAGACCGTGAAACGCATCGAAACCCTCACCGAACACGTCCGCCTGAAACAGCAGCGAGGTTAATGATCAAGCCGAGATCATGCTTCGACGATACGACCCGCGGACCGCCGGACAGGCCGCCCACGTGATAGGGATGTAATGATCTTGCGCGGGCAAGGGCCCGCAGCCGCTCCGTCGCAATTCAGGGCCCTACAGCCCGAAACCGTCGTCTGGTCTCCGGAACCGCTCCACACCCTTTGACCTTCCCCCTTGGTGAAGCCCCACAGTGCTAGCGGAACGAGGAACGACGGGAAACGACTGGTCACGAAGTACTGACACGGGGGTGCGCACGTGGATCTCGGCAGGGACATGCTGACGATCGGGGCCTTCGCGAGGGCGAGCCAGCTGTCGCCGAAGGCACTGCGGCTGTACGACGAGCTGGACCTGCTGCGCCCCGCCCGGGTCGACCCGGACACCGGATACCGCTACTACACCCTCGCCCAGTTGGAACGGGCGCGGCTGGTGGCGTGGCTGCGGCGGCTGGGGATGCCGCTGGCGGAGATCCGGCAGGTCTGCGCCCTCGGCCCCGCGTCCGCCGCCGGGGAGATCCGGGCCTTCTGGGCCCGGGTCGAGACGGAGACGGCGGTACGGCGTGACCTGGCCGCCTTCCTCGTGGACCACCTGACCGCGACAGCGGCATCGGGATCACCAGGACCGGGATCACCGGTCACGGACTCGACGAAGGAGACCGCCATGCTGGAACTGCGCTACTCCGCCCACTCGGACATCGGGCGGGTACGCCCCGCCAACCAGGACACCGCGTACGCGGGCCGCCGGCTGCTCGCCGTGGCCGACGGCTACGGCCCCGCCGGTGCGCCCGCCAGCAGCGCTGCCGTGGAGGCGCTGAAGTTCCTGGAGACCGAGGAGCCGCCGGCGGCGGGCGGCGTCCTCAACCTGCTGGAGGACGCCGTGGAGGAGGCGGGTCAGGCCGTCCGGGACGCGGCGGGCGGCTGGGAGGCGGGGACGACGCTGACCGCGCTGCTGCTCACGGGGTCGCGGCTGGCGCTGGTGCACATCGGCGACTCCCGGGCGTATCTGCTGCGCGACGGCGGCCTGTTCCGGATCAGCCACGACCACACCATCGTCCAGGCGATGATCGACGAGGGGCGGCTGACGCCGGAGGAGGCGAGCACCCATCCGCAGCGCGCGCTGCTACTGAAATCCCTGTCCGGCGGCACGCCCGGCACACCGGCCACGCCCGATCTGAAGCTGCACGACGCGCTGCCCGGTGACCGTTATCTGCTGTGCTCGGACGGCCTGTCGAGCGTCGTCGACGACGACCGCATTGCCCGTCTGCTGGCCACGAACGACGGCCCGGAGGACGCGGTGCGCACGCTGGTGGCGGAGGCGAACGGCGCGGGCGGCCCGGACAACGTGAGCTGTGTGGTGGCGGACGTGATGGAGCGGGCGGCGGCAGCCTGAGCCGTCCTCGGGGAACCACTCCCCCGGCCCCACCTGCACGCGACCGAACCGCGGCTTGTGTCGGGCCTGAGCACCGTCGTACGGGTGGGGCGGCTGGGGTAGGAAGGAGGCAGTCGTACCGCAAGCTCAGCTCCGTTGTCCTGCCCGACTCGAAGGAGTGCGCCGCGTGTCCTCCCTCTTCCCGGCCCTGGAGGGCCGCCCGGACCCGACCGTCCGCCGCCCCGTCGCGGCCGATCAGGTCGCCCTGAGCTTCGGCGCCCGGTCGCTGACATACGCCGAGCTCGCGGCCGCCGCGGGCGCGGTGGCCGAGCGGGTCACCGGGGCGGGGCGGGTGGCGGTGTGGGCGACGCCTTCGCTGGAGACGGCGGTGGGGGTGGTGGGCGTGCTGCTCGCCGGGGCGGCCGTGGTGCCGCTCAACCCGAAGTCGGGCGGCAAGGAACTGGCCCACATCGTGGCCGACAGCGCCCCGGCCCTGGTGCTGGCGGCGCCGGACGACGAACTCCCGGCTCTGGTGTGCGACTTGAAGCGCCTGGACATCGACGTGCGAGACGTGCGGGCCACCGGCACAGCCGCCCGAGCGGGGGAGAACGCGGACGAGGGCTCCCCGGCCCTGGTCGTCTACACCTCCGGCACCACCGGCCCGCCCAAGGGCGCCGTCATCCCGCGCGGGGCGTTGGCCTCGACGCTGGACGCGCTGGCCGACGCCTGGCAGTGGACCGAGGACGACGTCCTCGTGCACGGGCTGCCGCTGTTCCATGTGCACGGCCTGGTCCTGGGCGTGCTCGGCCCGCTGCGGCGCGGCGGTTCGCTACGCCACCTGGGCCGCTTCAGCACCGAGGGCGTGGCGCGGGAACTGAAGGACGGCGCGACCATGCTGTTCGGGGTGCCGACGATGTACCACCGCATCGCCGAGGCGCTGCCCTCCGACCCCGCGCTGGCCGAGGCGCTGGCCGGGGCCAGGCTGCTGGTGTCGGGGTCGGCGGCGCTGCCGGTGCACGACCACGAGCGGATCGCGGCGGCGACCGGGCGGCGGGTGATCGAGCGGTACGGCATGACCGAGACGCTGATGAACACCAGCGTGCGGGCGGACGGCGAGGCACGGGCCGGCACGGTCGGGGTGCCGCTGCCGGGAGTGGAGCTGCGGCTGGTGGAGGAGGACGGCTCGCCGGTGACGTCGTACGACGGTGAGACGGTGGGCGAGATCCAGGTGCGCGGCCCGAATCTGTTCACCGGGTATCTGAACCGCCCGGACGCCACGGCGGCGGCGTTCACGGCCGACGGCTGGTTCCGCACCGGCGACATGGCGGTACGGGACCCCGACGGCTATGTCCGCATCGTGGGCCGTAAGGCAACCGACCTGATCAAGAGCGGGGGTTACAAGATCGGGGCCGGGGAGATCGAGAACGCTCTGCTGGAGCACCCGGGGGTGAAGGAGGCGGCGGTGACCGGCGAACCGGACGCGGATCTGGGCGAGCGGATCGTGGCCTGGATCGTCCCGGCGGACCCGCAGTCACCGCCTCCCGCCGAGGAGTTGGCGTCCCATGTGGCGACCCGTCTGGCCCCGCACAAGCGCCCCCGGGAGGTCCGCTACCTCGATGTGCTGCCCCGCAACGACATGGGCAAGATCATGAAGCGGGCGCTGCCCGGTGGCTGACCGCCGAAGCGCCCGCGCCGTCCTCGCCCTCGTCACGGACCCCGGCACGTTCACCGAACTCCCGCACCCGGCACCGGAGTCGGTCCCGGACGGCCCGATCGCCTGGCCGGGCTACGACGCGGCGCGCGCCCGGGCGGCGGACCGCACCGCCGAGCAGGAGTCGGTGGTGACCTGCACGGCGAAGGTGATGGGCACTCAGGCGGTGCTGATCGCCTTCGAGTTCGGCTTCCTGGGCGGCTCGCTGGGCCGGGGCACCGGCGACCGTCTGGAGGCGGCGTACAGCCACGCCCGCGAGCAGCGGCTCCCAGTGGTGCCGCTCATCGCGACGGGTGGCAGCCGGATGCAGGAGGGCATGATCGCGCTGACCCAACTCCAGCGCGTGGCACGGCAGTCGGCGCTGACGCGGGAGGCGGGTCTGCCCCAGATCGCTGTCCTGCGCGACCCGACGACCGGCGGCGGCTGGGCCACCCTGGGCGCGGGCGCCGATGTGATCCTGGCCCTCCCAAAGGCCCAGGTGGGCTTCGCGGGCTCCCGGGTACGCCCGGCGGACGCGGACCCGGCGGCGTACACGGCGGAGGCGCAGCAGACGGCGGGCGCGGTGGACGCGGTGGTGGCGCCGCAGCACCTGCGCCACGAACTTGGCACCTGGCTGGCCCTGTTGACCCCCCGCCCGCACGGCAGCACCCCACCCCCCGTGCCACCGGCCCAGGGCACCCCCGCCCTCCCCGCCACGGGCTGGGAAGCGGTCCGCCGGGCCCGCTCCCCCGAGCATCCGCGCGCCCGGTCCTACCTGGACGCCTACTTCACCGACCGCCGCCCCCTGAGCGGCGACCGCTTCGGCGGCACGGACGACGGGATGCTCTGCGGCTTCGGCAGGCACCAGGGCCGTACGATCGCCTACGCCGCCCAGTGCGGCACGGCGACCCGGCCCGCCGGTTACCGCAGCGCCGCCCGGCTGATCCGGCTGGCGGACCGGCTCGGCATCCCGGTGCTGACGCTGGTGGACACCCCGGGCGCGGCGAACGACGCCGAGGCGGAGCGGCAGGGCGCGGGTGCCGCCATCGCCGACCTGTTCGCGGCGGTGGCCGCGGCCCGCACACCGATCACCACGCTCCTGATCGGGGAAGGCGGCTCGGGCGGCGCCCTGGCCCTGGCGTCCCCGGGCAACATGTGGGCCACCCCGGACAGCTACTTCAGCGTCATAGCCCCGGAACTGGCGGCAGCCATCCTCAAGCGCCCCCCGACACCGGCGGAAACCGAAAGAACGGCCGACCAGCTCCACCTCCGCCCCCAGGACCTGCTGGTCCTGGGCCTCATCAGAGGCATCGCGCCCCCGGCTCCGTCCCGGCCCGGCTCGACGCCACCGGAGTGACCGAACCGGAGCCACAGCGCACGGCACAACCGCAGAACGGCGGCCTCCGCGTATCCCCAGAACGGGCCTTGCGCACAACCCGTACCGGTGACCTCCGCACAACCCCAGAACGGCCCCCTCCCCAAGAAATCCCCCTTCCGGCCGCACCCCGCCCGGCCCCCCACAACAGGCGCAGCACTCCCTCCCACCGCAGGATGCAACAGAGGACCGGCCACCGGCCGGCCCCGCGCCCCGCGCGCGCACGCACCCACGTACTGGCTCGCCTGCTCGCTCGCACTCGGGAGGACCGTCATGACCACCACGACCGCCAGTCTGGAGCAGCTGCGCCGCTGCCACTTCGCCGTCGATCTGGGCGCGGCGCGGACGCGGGTGTGGGTGAAGGGTGCCGGGCTGGTGGTGGACCAGCCGTCGGCCGCGGCCGTGAACACCCGCAGCGGGGCGCTGATCGCGGTGGGTGATTTCGCGGAGCGGATGACGGGCCGTACGCCGGACTACATCCGTGTGGTGCGCCCGGTCTCCGGCGGCACGGTGGTGGACATCGAGATGGCGCAGCGGATGCTGCGTCATCTGATCGGCGACAAGGTGCGCCGCGCGCTGCGCCGCAAGCCGAGGCTGCGCGCGGCGGCCTGCACACCGCACGACGCGGATCCGCTGGCGCAGCGGGCGGCGATCGAGACGCTGGTGGGTCTCGGCGCGCGCCGGGTCGAGCTGGTCGACACGCTGATCGCGGCGGCGGTGGGGTGCGGGCTGCCGGTCGAGCAGCCGGAAGCCACCATGATCCTGGTCTGCGGGGCGGCGACGACCCAGGTGGCCGTGCTGTCGCTGGGCTCGATCGTGACGGCGGCGCGGGTCCCGGTGGGCGGTGAGGCGGTGGACCACGCGATCGTGCAGCTCCTGCGCCACCGGCACGAGCTGATGCTGCCGAGCCAGTCGGTACGGCCGCTTCAGCTCGCCTTGTCGGGCAACGGGCTGAGCCCGCAGGGCCCGGCGTCGACGGAGATCCACGGCAGGGACGTCGCGACGGGACTGGCCCGGTCGGTCCAGGTCGACACCGCCGCGGTGCGGGACGCCATCCAGACCCCGCTGACGGCGGTCCTGGACGGTATCGGCAGGGTGCTGCGCGAGTGCCCGCCCGACCTGGTCGCGGATCTGGGCGACCGGGGGATCATGATGGTCGGCGGCTCGGCCCTGCTCCCCGGCTTCGACCAGATGCTCCGTCAGGCGACCGGCATGCCGGTGCACATCGCCGATCGCCCGGACATCTGCGCAGCCCGCGGCCTGGGCGCCATGCTGGAGGGCAGGATCAAGCCCCTGACCCTCAACCCGCTGGCTCCCTGACCCGCTGACCCTGGCCCCTGCCCCCGGGCCCACGCCTGATCCGGTACCGCCCCGCACGCCCCACACACCCCGCTGCCGTCTTCCTCATCCTCTTCCTCCTCTTCCTCCTCTTCCTCCCCTTTCACCTTCTCACCGATGCGTTGCCCGCTCCCGGCCATGGCATTCCCCGGTCGCGCGCCCTGGCAGACCTCGGTCCACGTCCGCCCTTGGGCCCGCCCCCGGGCCGACGTCCGGCGAGGCGCCGCGAAAGGCGGAGGAGTACCATCCCCCGCATGATTCCGGGCCGCAGCCGTGAGCATGTCAGTGCCACCGCCACGGCGGCACCGGCCCGTGCCCACACCCCGGTCCGCCGGGACCCGGCCGCGACCGTCGCGCCCGCCGCGCCCGTCACGCCCGCCCTCGCACGGCGAACGGCGTCCGACACCCGCACCAGCACCCGGTGTCCGCGGCGCCCGGAACCCGTCGTATCGCCAGGTCCCGCACCCGTGCCTCCGGGCCATGTGAAGGCTTACGACTTATGGAAAAATCGCACCAGGCAGCCCCAAGGGAGACTCTCGTGAGCAGCAGCTCCACCGACCAGGCCGACTACTCGGGCCTTCCGCTCGACCGCACGGGCCAGGCCGAGGCCTTCGACGCCATCGGCAACCGCTACGACGAGGCCTTTCCGCACAAGGAGGGCCAGGTCGCGGCTGTCGAGTGGCTGGTCGGGGAGCTGTCCGACGGGGCCCGGGTGCTGGATCTGGGATGCGGCACCGGACTGCCCACCGCACGCCAGCTGGCCGACGGCGGGCTCGACGTCGTAGGCGTCGACCTGTCCGGCGGGATGGTGGACCTCGCGCGCAAGCAGGTGCCCGAGGCGACATTCCACCAGCTCGACATCGCCGATCTGCGGGTGTCCGGCCCCGTCGACCTCGGCCGGTTCGACGCCGTGGCGGCCTTCTTCTCCCTGCTGATGCTGCCCCGCGCCGAAATCCCCCTGGCCCTGGGGACCGTCCACCACCTCCTGAGGCCCGGCGGCCTGTTCGTGCTGTCGATGGTGGAGGCGGACGTGGACAACTTCGCGATCCCGTTCATCGGCAGCACCGTCCGGGTCTCCGGCTATCTCCGGGACGACCTGCGCGCCGTCGTACGCGGCGCCGGTTTCGAGATCGTCGACGAGACCTCCTACACCTACGCACCGGCGACCGCGGACGTCCAGCCCGAAGAGCAGATCTTCCTGCGCTGCCGGCGTCTCGACTGATCGCGCCAGCCCGCCGACGGGACATCCACGGAAGCACTTTCTCGTGACCAAGCATCTCGGAGCCGACGGCCCTGGCGGCCGCACCACCGCCAGGGCCGCCCGGCGCACCGGTACACCACGGCGGCCGCGTCTGCGGGACAGGGCCGCGGCCCCCGCCGACCAGTTGCGGTTCCTCGACGACGCCACCCGGCGCATCGCCGGCGGCATGGACGTCGACGAGACGCTGCTGGAGCTGCGCCGGGCCGCCGTTCCCGCATTCGCCGACCGGGTGCATGTCCTGCTGCGCGAGCCGCTGGCCGTAGCGGACGACGCGCCCGCCGTCCCGGCCACCCTCCTGCGCCAGGGGAACGGGGACCACCCGTCGGCGCCGCCCGGCGTGATCCACCCCGACGGCGACGGCAGACTCGCCGAACTCCTCCTCGCCGGTCGCCCCGTGTTCGCCAACGCCCCCGGGAACGCCGTCGCGGCGGCGGAACTGTTCGACTCCCCCGACGCCGACGACCCCCCTGCGCTCCCGCCCGGCCGCCGCCTCCTCATCGCGCCGCTGCACGGCCGTTCCCATGTCCTCGGCACCCTCGTCCTCGCCCGCGACCCCTCCCGGCCGCCCTTCACCGGCGAGGATCTGCTCGCGGCGTCCCTGCTCGCCACCCACACCGCGATCGGCGTCGACAAGGCCGTGTTCTACGGCCGTGAGGCCTCCGTCACCGACGCGCTCCAGCGCACGATGCTGCCGCCGTCCCTCCCGGAGCCGACCGGGATCCGGCTGGCCAGCCGGTATCTGCCCGCGTCGAAGACCGCCCGGGTCGGCGGCGACTGGTACGACGCGATCCCGCTGCCCGGCAACCGCGTCGCCCTGGTCATCGGCGATGTGATGGGCCACTCGGTGACCTCCGCCGCGATCATGGGGCAGCTGCGGACGATCGTGCAGACCCTCGCCGGTCTCGACCTGCCCCCCGACGAGGTCCTGCACCATCTCGACGAGCAGGCCCAACGGCTCGGCGGCCAGCACATCGCGACCTGCCTCTACGGCGTCTACGACCCCGCGCTGCGCCGTCTGGTGCTGGCCAACGCGGGTCATCCGCCGCCGCTGCTGCTGCACCCGGACGGCCGGGGCGAGATCCTTCTGGTGCCGCCCGGGCCGCCGATCGGCGTCGGCGGCGGCGCCTTCGAGACCACCGACCTGTCCGCGCCCAGCGGGGCGACCCTGGTGCTCTACACCGACGGCCTCGTCGAGTCGCGCGACTCCGACCTGCTGACCGGCGTGGAGGAACTCCTCGGCCGGCTGCGCGCCACCACCGACGGCACGACGCTGCCGCCGCTGGAGGCGCTGTGCGACGAGGCGCTCGGCCCGCTCGGCAAGGCGGACCGCGACGACGACGTCGCCCTGCTCGCCGCGCGCTTCATGGGCGTCGCTCCGGAGACCGTCGTCTACTGGTACCTCGCGCCCCATCCCCAGACCGCGGGCCAGGCCCGCCGTCTCGCCCGCCGCACCCTGTACCGCTGGGGGCTGGAGGATCTGCTGGAGACGACAGAGCTGCTGGTCAGCGAGGTCGTCGCGAACGCCGTGCGCTACGCCAACCGTCCCATAACGCTACGGCTGCTGCGCACCGACGTCCTGCGCGTCGAGGTCGGCGACGACTCCCCGCTGGTCCCCCGGATGCGGCACGCCCTGCTCAGCGACGAGGGCGGCCGGGGACTGTTCCTGGTCGACCAGCTCGCCGACCGCTGGGGGGCGAACCGGCTGAGCACGGGGAAGCTGGTGTGGTTCGAGCAGTCGCTGTCCGGAGAGGCCGGTGAGACCGGGGATGCCGGGGATGCCGAGGCACGGCCCACTTCCCTCTGGGCCGCGCCCGTCATGCCTGTCCCTGGTAAAGCCAAGTGGCTAGGTACTAAGCCAACCGACAGACCCCCACCGTCCGCTTCGCCATCCGGCTGAGCGCTGCCGAGCTCAAGGGGCCACACCGTTCCCGGCGTAGAGGAAGCCGCCAGGCCGGGCCGGGTTGGCGGTCAGCAGGACCTGGTCGCCGGCGCGGGGGATGCGCAGCTTGACCGGCTCCCGGCCGACGAAGCACGCTCCCTCCATGCCACCCCCGAGCCGACCGACCGGCGAACGCCGACCGCGCGCAAACCCGCGCGGCGCCGGGCGGGGCATGCTCCTGGTCCAGTTGCACGGAGTCGATGCCGGGCAGCCCTGGGCGCCGGTCGCGGCCCGCCGGATGCTCGGCCGGGCCGCGACCACGTGCCGGACTGGTGAAACCCCATGCCTGCCGGCACACTTCCACCTCCGCGGTTCTCGACGCGGCCGACGTACGCATCGATCCTGCTCCGCCGTAACCACAACCGCCGCCGGGTCTGACGACAACCCGGCCGATGCTGATCGCCGTCCGCCCCGGCGTGCTCACGGTGCTGGGCGCGCTGGCCGTGTACCCGCTCAACCAGGAACGCAGCGACAATGCCGTGGTCGTCTGTCTGCAAGACGTACCCACCGTGGTGCCGCTTGTCGGCGTCCTGCTCGTGTTCGGCACGTTCGGGCCTCAGCACACGGCGTTCGGCCTCCACGTCCACACTGTTGGCGGCAACGCAGAAGCTGCCCGCCGGGCGGGCGTCAACGTCGCGTTCATAAGGATCGCCGCATTCGTCATCTGCTCGGCCATGGTGGCGGTCTGCTGCGTCATCGCGGCTTCCCGGGGCAGCTCCGTCGACCCCGACACCGGCGGCAGCAACGTCCTGCTGCTCACCATCGGCAGCGCCGTGATCGACGGCACGAGCCTCTTCGGCGGGCGAGGTCAGGTCATTGACGCCGTCCTCGCGGAAAGGTGGTGGCCGTGATCCAGAACGGCATGGGTCTCATGGGATACAGCTCCGGTGTCAAGTACACTGTCACGGGTTGGGCCCCCCTGGTGGCCGCGGGCGTGGACTCGCTGTCCCAACGCCGAGCCGTACAACGATGAGCGTTCCGTGTTCACGCGATGATGGGGTTCCTGTGCGATGAAAGCCGGTCCTTCCCAGGAGGAGATGCGACGGCACAACCTCAGCGCCCTTCTGCGTCACGTGCATAGAGAAGGACCCGTCTCCCGGGCCGTCCTCGCCGACCGCATGGGGGTCAACCGCAGCACTATCCTGGGCCTGGTCACGGATCTGACCGCGGCTGGGCTGGTCCGGGAGGTGCTTCCCCGCGACACCGGCCGGGCGGGCCGGCCCTCACTGGTCGTACAGCCCGAATCGTCGCAGGTGTACGTACTCGCGTACGACGTCGGAGTCGACCGCCTCGCCGCCGCCCGCATCGGACTTGGCGGCATCTTTCTCGACCGCCGTGAAAGCGCCTGGCCCCTGGACGAGCCGAACGATCCCGGAAAGGTCGCCGATGCTCTCACGGGGTTCGCCCGGCAGATGCTGGCGACCGCCGAGCCCGGCAGCCGGTGTGTCGGCGTCGGCGTCGCGGTACGGGGAATCGTCCGTCAGCCCGATGGCCTGGTGCGGCGCGCGCCGAACATGGGCTGGGCCGATCAGGACGTCCGCTCGGAACTCGCCCGCCGACTCGACCTCGGCGTCCCCGTCGAGGTCGACAACGAAGCAAACCTCGGCGCCCTTGCCGAACATCTTCGGGGCGCCGGAGCCGACAGCGACAACGTCGTCTACCTCCACGGGGACATCGGCATCGGCGGCGGCCTCATCACTGACGGCCGCCTGCTGCGAGGCACGGAAGGGTACGGCGGCGAGGTCGGCCACATGATCGTCAACCCGAAAGACGGCAGCCTCTGCGGATGCGGCGCCCGCGGCTGTCTGGAAGCCGAGGCCGGTGAACGAGCGTTGCTCGCCGCTGCCGGCCGTGACCCGCAGGCAACCGGCCAGGAGGTGGTGCAGGCCGTCGTGACCGCCGCCGACCGAGGAGACATCGTCGCACGCGCCGCACTGCAACAAGTCGGCGACTGGCTCGGCATCGGCGTCGCCAACCTGGTCAACATCTTCAACCCCAGCGTCGTCATCTTCGGAGGCATGCTTCACGAGGTGTTCCTCGGCGCGGGCGCACAGATCCACAGCCGCGTCAACGCCAGCACGCTCGCCGCCTCCCGTGAGAACGTCCGTCTACGCGCCAGCGCGCTTGGCAATGACGCTGTCCTCGTGGGCGCCGCCGAACTGGGCTTCTCCACGTTGCTGGCCGATCCCTTGGCGATCCCGGCCGACGCTTCCGAAGAACAACCGGCCCCGTTGCCCAGATGACGCCGATTCACGGCGACCTGCCGCGATGATCGCCGCTCGTCCCGGGCCCGGATCACCGAACCGCCCATAGTGAACGTGGCCCTTACCATTCGCAGCGTCACCACCGGCAGGCTCGTGCCACCGCAGCGACACCCGAACACCTTTGTTTTGTCCACCAAGAAGACTCTGCTGTGCAATTCCGGGGTCAAGCCGTAAGCCGGTCGTCGTGTTCAAGGCGGCTGCTGCGGGTGTGGTGTTGGTCGTGTCGGGTCCAGTACGCCTCGAGTCGGATCACGTTGAGCGCGGTGGCGGAGAAGGCTGCTGGAGGCGGACTTTCGGCAGTCGCCTCCAGCGGGCCCGGAGCATGCCGGTGACGTCCAGGGCCTGGTCGATGGTGCCCTCGACTCCCGCACGCAGGGCGTACTTGGCCTTCCAGTTCTCGGCCTTCTGCTCGGCGCGGCCCGGACGAGGGCCTCGTGCGGGCCCCGGGACCGCAGGGTGAGCATGTGCCGGCCCAGCGCGGAACTGCTGCACTGTTCCTGGAAGGGACGGGGGTGGCAGGTTGGATGCTGAAGGTGATGACGATCGCGTCCGCGCCATGCTGCTTCACCGGGTTCCAGTGCGCGCTGCTCTTCCCGGCGGGACAGCGGACGTGGCTTTCCGGTCGAAGGCGTTCGGCCGCACCTCGATGAGACCTTCGACGCCGACGTCATGTGCCGCTTCCTGGACCGGCTCGCAGGCCATTTCGGCCGCACGGTGCACCTTGTCCTGGACGGGCACTCCGCACATCGCTCGCGCAAGGTTCGTGCCTGGCTCGCCGATCATCCCGTTGGCGTAGTTGCTCCAGCCGAACATCGTGCCCGCTATTGCCGTTATGGACCCGTGACTAGCCCGTGATGGCGTTACCGGCACAGACACAATATGTTCGGGGCTGCAACAATCAGCTCCCCGGCGAGCCAGGGGCTTGACGGGTCGACCCTGCGGTCCACATCTGTGCCCAACCGCTAGAAAGGACACATCGAGGTGTCCAAGAAGCTCAGCATCTTCGCGACTGTGACCGTCGTCACGACACTCGCCATGGCGTCGACGGGCTGCAGCAGCACCCGTTCCTCTGACAGTGGCGATTCCAAGGGTCCCGCCCTCATCGGCATCGCGATGCCGACCCGCAGCCTGGAGCGCTGGAACAATGACGGCGCTCACCTCACCAAGCTGCTGAAGGAGGCGGGTTACAAGACCTCTCTGCAGTATGCGGACAACAAGGTCGACCAGCAGATCACGCAGCTGCAGAACATGATCAACCAGAACCCGAAGGTTCTGGTCGTCGCGTCGATCGACGGTACCGCCCTCGGCCCGGTCCTGGAGAAGGCCGCCCAGCAGAAGATCAAGGTCATTGCCTACGACCGGCTGATCAACTCGACGAAGAACGTCGACTACTACGCGACGTTCGACAACTACCAGGTCGGCAAGTTGCAGGGCCAGTTCATCGTCAAGCAGCTGGGCCTCGACAAGGGCAAGGGCCCGTTCAACCTGGAGCCGTTCGCAGGGTCGTCCGACGACAACAACGCGAAGTACTTCTTCTCCGGCGCCTGGGACGTGCTCTCGCCGTACGTCAAGAGCGGCAAGCTGGTCATCCGGTCCGGCAAGAAGCTCTCCAGCAACGACGATTGGAAGAACGTCAGCATCGACGGCTGGAGCTCGCAGAAGGCCCAGTCCGAAATGGACAACCGGCTCAACTCCTTCTACACCGGCGGCAAGAAGGTCGACGTCGTCCTGTCGCCCAACGACTCGCTGGCGCTGGGCATCGAGCAGTCACTCGCCTCCCAGGGTTACAAGGTCGGCAAGGACTGGCCTGTGATCACCGGGCAGGACGCTGACCTGGCCAACACCAAGAACATGCTGGCCGGCAAGCAGTCCATGACGGTCTGGAAGGACACCCGCACGCTTGGCGACTCGGTCGCCAAGATGGTCGACCAGCTCGTCAAGGGACAGAAGGTCGACGTCAACGACACCAAGACCTACAACAACGGTGTCAAGGTCGTCCCGTCCTACCTGCTCCCGCCCATGGTCGTGACGAAGAGTGACGTCCAGTCGAAGCTGGTCAAGTCTGGGTTCTACACCGCCGACGCACTCGGCCTGTAGCGGATAACCGCCCCTACCGGGGCTCGGTCGGGTTCATGCCCTCGGGCGCGGACCCGGCCGTGTCCCAGGCCCCGAACCCGACCAGCAAGCGAGTCGTCATGCCGATCGACACGACCCCGATCCTCGAAATGCGAGAGATCACCAAGACCTTCCCCGGCGTCAAGGCGCTGCAGGACGTCACGATGTCAGTGAAACGAGGGGAGGTCCATGCCATCTGCGGAGAGAACGGCGCGGGCAAGTCCACCCTGATGAAGGTGCTCAGCGGGGTGTACCCGTACGGGACCTACGAGGGCGACATCGTCTTCGAGGGCCGGCCCTGCCGCTTCAAGAGCATCCGTGACTCGGAAGAGCGCGGAATTGTCATCATCCATCAGGAACTCGCCCTGAGCCCGTATCTGTCGATCGCCGAGAACATCTTCCTCGGCAATGAGCGGGCCAACCGAGGCGTCATCAGCTGGACCAGGACCAACCAGGAGGCGGCTCGGCTCCTGGCCCGGGTGGGCCTCGACGAGCTGCCCGACACGAAGATCCTGGACATCGGCGTCGGCAAGCAGCAACTCGTCGAGATCGCGAAGGCGTTGTCCAAGGAGGTGCGGCTGCTGATCCTCGACGAGCCGACCGCCGCGCTCAACGACGAGGACAGCGCCCATCTCCTTGAACTGATCCGCCAGCTCAAGGGTCAGGGGATCACGTCCATCATCATCTCGCACAAGCTCAACGAGATCGCCGCGATCGCCGACACAACGACGATCATCCGCGACGGCAAGAGCATCGACACCCTGGACATGCACGGCACCGAACCGGTCACCGAGGATCTCATCATCCGCGGAATGGTCGGCCGTGACCTGGCCCATCGATTCCCCGAGCACACCGCGAACATCGGCGATGAGGTGCTGCGCATCGAGGACTGGACGGTCCGCCACCCCATCGACCACAACCGGGTCGTCGTCGACAATGCCACCCTCAACGTCCGCAGCGGTGAGATTGTCGGCATCGCGGGACTCATGGGTGCCGGGCGCACCGAGCTGGCGATGAGCGTGTTCGGGCGCAGCTACGGCAGCGGCATCTCCGGTCGGCTCCTGCTGCATGGTGAGGAAGTCAGCATCCGGACCGTCGACTCGGCCATCGCACACGGCATCGCGTACGCCACCGAGGACCGCAAGCACTACGGCCTGAACGCCATCGAGGACATCAAGCGCAACACCTCCGCTGCGAAGCTGCAGAACGTCTCCCGCCTCGGCGTCGTGGATTCCGCGAAAGAGATCAATCTGGCGGAGCATTACCGCAAGGAGATGAACACCAAGGCCGAGAGCGTGGACGTCCGTGTCGGGACGCTGTCCGGCGGCAACCAGCAAAAGGTCGTCCTCAGCAAATGGCTGTTCGCCGAGCCTGAGGTCCTCATCCTCGATGAGCCGACGCGCGGTATCGACGTCGGCGCCAAGTTCGAGATCTACGAAATCATCAATGCCCTGGCCGACGCAGGCAAGGCGGTCATCGTGATCTCCTCCGAACTACCGGAGCTCCTGGGCATCTGCGACCGGATCTACGCCATGAGCCAGGGGCGGATCACGGGTGAGGTTTCCCGCGCAGAGGCCACCCAGGAGGGACTGATGCGTTACATGACCATGGAGAAGAGCGGAGCATCACGGTGAGCACGTCCACCACGCTGGAGCAGCCCCAAGAGGAGCAGCCCGGCGGCAAGAACAGCAAGCCAGGAGCGCTGACCGCGTACTTCGGCCAGAACCTGCAGCAGTACGGAATGATGGCGGCTCTGGGCGTGATCGTCATCTTGTTCCAGATCCTCACGGACGGTCGGCTTCTCTACCCGAACAATGTGGCATCCCTGATCCAGCAGAACGCCTATGTGCTGGTCCTCGCCATCGGCATGGTCATGGTCATCGTCGCCGGGCACATCGACCTGTCGGTCGGTTCGGTGGTGGCCTTCATCGGTGGACTGTGCGCGTTGATGATCACGGATATGAAGTTGCCGTGGTTCCTGGCCGTCGTGGTCTCGATCGCGATCGGCGGGCTCGTCGGCTGCTGGCAAGGCTTCTGGATCGCCTACGTCGGCATCCCCGCATTCATCGTCACCCTGGGCGGCATGCTTCTCTTCCGCGGCCTGGCCATCGTCCTGGTCGGCACGACGGTTGCGGGGCTGCCCGAGGGGTTCAACGCGATCAGCAACAACTCCCTGCCGAACGCACTGGGCTTCCTCGGCGTGCTGGACGGCCTGACGCTGCTCATCGGCATCGTCGCCATCGCCGGCCTGGCCCTCAGCCAGTTCAGCACTCGCCGGGCACTCGTGCGCAGCGGGCTTCGGGTCGATCCGTTCGTCGCCTTCATCGGCAAGATGGTGCTGTCGGCAGTGCTGATCGCCTACATCACCTACCTGCTGGCCAAGAGCGCCGGCGGCACCCCGATCGTGCTGATCATCGTCGGCGTGCTGGTGATCCTCTACACGTTCATCATGAACAACACCGTCTTCGGCCGGCACATCTACGCGATGGGCGGTAACCTCCCCGCCGCCATGCTGTCCGGCGTGAAGACCAAGCGCCTGAACTTCATGATTTTCGTGAACATGGGTCTGCTCTCCGGCGTCGCGGCCGTCATCACCACGTCCCGTGCCGGTGCTGCGGTGGCCGCCGCCGGGCAGAACTTCGAACTCGACGCGATTGCCGCAGCGTTCATCGGTGGTACGGCGGTCTCCGGCGGCATCGGCAAAGTGTCCGGCGCCATCATCGGTGCGTTCATCATGGGCGTCCTGAATATGGGCCTGTCCATCATGAACGTCGACCCGGCATGGCAGATGGCCGTCAAGGGCCTGGTGCTCATCGTGGCCGTCGCGTTCGACATCCTGAACAAGCGGCGCGCGAAGTAGTGACTCCACACCCCTCCGGTACGGAGCGTCCCGTGGTCCGCCAGCGGCGCTCCGTTCCGCATTTCTTGGCGGACAGGAAGGCAGAGCGCTGCCATTCGACCGGCCGGACTGGGCACCAGACGGGGTCGATGTCCTCCAGGTGCTCGCGCCGCTCGTCGGACAGTGCCCCAGCCGACGGCTTGATCGGCAGGCCCTCGGCCTGCCGCTGTTCGGTCTCCTGCGTCTTCCTGACTGCGGCCCGCGCGTTCTTCAGCCAGATGCCCACCCGGTAGCCCTGGTGGGTGGCGTGCAGCGGGGCCAGGAGGTGGCCCGCTTCGGATGCCCACCCGCTGCCGCTACCGAGGACAGGGAAAAGCCCACATCCAGCACGTCCTATTCGGCCATCGCCGTCAACATCGAGCGCCTCAGCGGACTGCCACCGGCCGAAGCCCCCCTCGCCCCGCCGGCCGACCGCCTTCCAGAACTACCTCGACCAGCGCGAGATACCCCGGCCGAAGTCCTGGCGGACCCTGGGCAGCTGACCTCGGCATCCCCAAGATCACCGACAGAGTCAAGCCAAGCGGCGCCAGCGAAGTCGACTCCGGTTCGGCAGCACCCCCAAGGGGCGCGGGGCTGTGATGATATGCGGCTCCGCCGCGTGGGCGCGACCAGCCACGACGGTGCCGCAGACGACAAACAACAGACGACAGAAGGCACATCGCGGCACTTCCAGCGGAGCGCTTACTTGCCGTTGTCGACAATCACCGGCGTGCCGTTGGAGTCCGTCCCGCACGGAACGGCGTACACCGGGTTGGCCTTGGCGGCCTCCTTGTATGCCTCCAGGCACTGGTTGTAGAGGACCTTGTCGCTGAGCGACCGCTCGATGATCTTGTTGGCCCGGGCGATGCCCTCGGCCTCGATGCGCTTGCGCTCCGCCTCCGCCTTGGCCGTACGGGACGCCTCGACGGCGCGCTCGGTGGCCTGCTCCTGCTGGATCTTCTTGTCGATCTGCTCCTGGAGCGTCTGCGACGGCTTCACATTGCGCAGATTGACGGCCGTGACGTCGATCCCGCGGGGCGCGAGGCGCGCCTTGATCAAGGTGTCGATCTGCGACTCGATCTCCTCACGCGCCGAGGCGTACCCCTGCTCGCTGGTGTGCTTGGCGAAGACGTTGCGGATGATCTCGCGGCTGTCCGGCAGCACCATACGGGCCTGGATGGCGCCCTCGCTGCCCGCGAGCCGGTACAGCGCGGTCGCCTTGCCCGGCACCACGGCCCACTTGATGGTGACGTCCACATACAGCACCCCGCCCTGCGAGGAACGGACCTCGACGACGTCCTTGTCGTAGAGGTTGAGGTCGACGGGCCGGGTGGAGAAGGAAGTGACGTCGGTGAACGGCGACTTGAAGTGGATGCCGGACCTCATGGGCGTCCCGATCTTCCCGAAGGTCACCGGCACCCCCACCTCGTAGGCGCTCACGACGTACACACAGGAGAACACCCCGGCAAGCAGCCCCGCGACAGCGCTGAGCACCGCCCCGAGCCGCCACCCCCCTTCGCTGCGCGAGCGTCCGACGAGGAAAAGCACAACCGCCGCTATGAGCAGCAGCACAGACATCACGAACATGGAAATCCCCCCTCTGGAAACGGAATCCACGCCCGCCCCGGGCGTGATCCGCAGCGCATGGTAACGACCCCCGGCCGCGCGGCATACAGCCGCCGCACGTCCCGGGAACGTCAGGCGAGAGTGCGTCTCCAGGGTGACCTCCGGATGAACTCCAGGGGGAGCGTCACGGCCGCGCCCGCAACAATCGGTCCACAGTCGCGTTCGTCGACGGTCTTCCACCGCCCGTCCGCGTTCCCTCCAGCCGGGCGCGGCCGGCCAGGCGACCGAGCCGGGTCGGACCGGGCTACACGCGTCCGTGACCGTTCGGCCGGTCCGGTGCGTAGAGTGCCTCGATGTCCGCGGCGAACTCGGCGGCCACATAGGCGCGGCGGACCTTCAGCGAGTGCGTCAGTTCCTCACCCACGACGAACCCCCGGCTCAGGATGCGGAATCTCCTGATGGCCTCGGCCCCGGACACCGTCCGGTTGACCTCGTCCAGCGCGGTCTGGATGGCGGACCTGAGGTCGGGGTCGTCACGGAGTTCCGCGGCACCGGCGGCATCCGGCCGGTCGTGTTCGAGCTTCCACCGGGTGAGGAACTCGGCGTCGAGCGTGATGAGCGCACCGACGTACGGCCGCCGGTCGCCGACGAGCACGCACTGGTCGATCAGCCAGTGAGCCCGGAGCCGGTCCTCCAGCGGAGCGGGGGCGACGTTCTTGCCGACGGCTGTGACGATGAGGTCCTTCTTGCGGCCGGTGATGGTCAGGTACCCGTCGTGCAATTCGCCCACGTCACCGGTGCGGAACCAGCCATCGGCGTCGAACGCATCGTCCGTCGCCTCTTTGTTGTGCAGATAACCGCCGAAGACGTTGGGGCCCTTCACCAGTACCTCGCCGCCGGGACCGATGCGTACGGCACAGCCTGGCAGCGGGCGGCCCACGCTGCCGACGCTCTGCGCGGCCGGCAGATTGAGCGTCACTCCGGAGGCGGTCTCGGTCAGCCCCCAGCCCTCCAGAACGTTGACTCCGGCGCCGCGCAGGAAGTGCCCGAGACCGGCTCCCAGCGGTGCGCCGCCGCTGCACGCGTAGTCGACCCGGCCGCCCAGCGCGGCCCGCAGCTTCCTGAACACCAGCCGGTCGAACAACCGCCTTCTGGCCCGCAGCCACAGGCCCGGCCCACCGTGGTCCAGCGCCTCGCTGTAGGCCACAGCCGTGGCTTCGGCGGCACGGAACAGTCTCGTGTGCCCGCCCTCCACAGCCGTGCGCTCGGCGGTGTTGCGCAACTTCTCGAACACCCGTGGAACGGCCAGCAGCAACGTGGGCCGGTAGGCGCGCAGTTCGGCGGTGATGTTCTTGAGGTCGCTGGTGTGCGCGATCTGCGCTCCGTTGTGCATGGCGGTGAGCGCGACGGCCCGCGCCAGGACGTGGGCCGGCGGCAGGAACACCAGGATCCTGGTGCGGTCGGTGACGACGTTCTCCCCGATCCCGTCGGCGAGGGCGACGTTGCGCACCACGGCGACCAGATTGCCATGGCTGATCAGACAGCCCCGGGGCCTGCCGGTCGTACCGGAGGAGTAGACGATGGTCGCCAGTGTGTCGGCGCCGGCCGCGCACCGCCGCCGCTCGACGAGTTCCGGGGACACCGACCGGCCCGCCTCGGTGAGTCGGCCGAGCCCGCCGTCCATCCGCCACACCTGGCCCACCGACGCCACCCCGGCCTCGGCGACGACGCGGGCCCGCTCCTCGTCCTCCACGAACGCGGCCGTGGCGCCGCTGTCACGGAGGATCCACTCGACCTGCGCCGGGGAGGAGGTCTCGTACACCGGCACGCTGACGGCCCCCGCGGTCCAGATCGCGAAGTCGCACAGCATCCACTCGTAGCGGGAGCCCGACATCAACGCGATCCGGTCGCCCAGCTCGATCCCGGCCGCGATCAGTCCCGCGGCCAGCGCCCGGACCTCGTCGGCGAACTCCCTGGAGGTGACGGCCTGCCAGATCCCGTCCTTTTTGCGGGCGAAGGCCTCATGATCGGGCCGGTGACGGGCGTTGTCGACGAAGTCGTCGGTCGCGTTCGCCTGAGGCGATGTCACGTACTTCGCCTGGGTGCGCCATGTCCCCGAGTCCGATGGCTCCTCCATACCCCCATGTTCCCGCGCCGACGCCCCACCCCAAGGGGCCCAACGGCACCGGCCGAGGACCCACCGGCCCACGCCGACCGGCAGCGCGACGCAGACGAGGGCAGAGAACGACAGAGAACGACAGAGAACGGCAGAGAAGGGACAGACAAGCCGCAGAGAAGCGGCAGAGAGGGCGCACCACAGTTCTTGCCAGGAAGCCCACACGCATCGCACAGCGCGATCACATCGGCGAGCACGAGGGTGCTGGACAAGGCCGTCGCAGGCGACCCGTGCACGGCCCCAGGCACTGACCCGCGCACTGCGAGCATCCACCGGAGGAATCGATGAACAGCCGACCGACCGCACACCGTCTGTCTACGTCCGTTCTCGCGGCCACCGCCCTTGTCGCCTCCCTCGTGCTGGTCGGCTGCGGCTCGGGCGAGAGCACCACCGCCTCGGCATCGGCCTCAGCCTCCGCGGGTGCCCAGGCGGGCGGCCCTGGAGGCACTCCGCCGTCCGGCGCACCAGGTGGACCGGGCGGCGGTCAGGGCGGGCCGGGTGCCTCGACGAAGCAGTACACGGCCACCGGAACGTACACGCTCAAGACCGGCACGGTGTCCAAGTCCGGGGCGTCGTACACCTCCTCCACCAAGGACCGGTCCGCGGTCCTGGTCACCAAGACCGGCAAGCTGACACTGAAAGACGCGAAGGTGACCAGCTCGGGCACCACGTCGTCGTCGGACGAGAGCAGCTTCTACGGCCTGAACGCGGGCGTACTGGCCGAGAGCGGTGGCGACATCACCCTTTCCGGCGGCACCGTGAGCACCACCGGAAAGGGCGCCAACGGCGTCTTCGCGTACGGTTCCGGCTCCTCCGTGACGCTCACGGGCACGAAGATCAACGCCACCGGCCGGTACGCGCACGCCGTGATGGCCTCCGGCGGCGGCAAGCTGACGTTGAAGAACGTCACGGCCGACACCACGGGCGCCAACTCGGCGACCGTCGCCACCGACCGCGGCAGTGGCACGGTCGACGTCACGGGCGGGACGTTCACCACGAGCGGGCAGGACGCTCCCGGTGTCTACTCCACCGGCAAGATCACGGTGACCAGGGCGACGGTCACCGCGACCGGCGCGGAGGGTGCGGTCGTCGAGGGCGCCAACTCGGTGGTCTTCAAGGACAGCACGGTCACCGGCGGCAAGAACGGCGTCATGCTGCACCAGAGCGGTTCCGGCGACGCCCTCGTCGGCACCGCCGCGTTCACCCTGGACGGCGGCTCCCTCACCGCGAAGGGCGGCGACCTGTTCTATGTGACGAACACGAACGCCACCATCACCCTCAAGGGCGGGGCCGAGGTCAAGGAGAGCAACGGCAAGCTCCTCGACGTGACCACCAAGAGCAAGGCGACGCTCACCGCGTACGGGGAGAAACTCACCGGCAGCGTGCTGACGGACAGCACCAGTTCCGCCACGGTGACGCTGAAGCAGGGCAGCACTCTCAAGGGCGCGATCGACAAGGCGGCGCTCACCCTCGACTCCAGCAGCACCTGGACGGTCACCGCCGACTCGACCCTGACCGGCCTGACCGGCGCGGAGATCTCCGGCACGAAGATCACCAACATCACCGGCAACGGCCACACCGTCCGCTACGACAAGTCGCTCGCCGCCAACAAGTCCCTCGGCGGCAAGACGTACACGCTGGCGGGCGGGGGCAAGCTGGTCGCCCAGTGACGGCGGGCGTCAGCCTCGAAGGGGGCTGACGAGCCGGCCGTCCCTGTCGTCCGCACCCTCCACGGCCCACCGGGGGGCTGCGCGGGGCCACAGGATCAGGGCGAACAGCACCAGCAGCGGGCCGGTGCCGGGGTCGGTGGCGTGACCGGTGAGAAGGCCGCCGAGATCCTGGGCGAGCAGGCCGGTGGCGGTCGCCAGGACGATGCCCGCCGACAGCGCCAGGCGTCGTGTGCGGGAGGACAGGACGCCCACGCCGATGGCCACCTGGAGCAGTCCGAGGACGACGACAAAGGTCATGCCCCACCCGCCGACCAGCCCGCCGACCGTGTGATTGACGGCGGCGACCGGGGCCGGTTCGTCCTGGCCGGCGTTGGTCAGCTGGGCGCCGGGGACATGGGCGGCGGGCTCCAGCGCCAGGGCCGCGGTACCGGTCCACAAAACCACCCACACCCACCGCGCCACCGCCCCACCGAGGACCCCGCCATCCGCGATGCTCGGCCCGGCCCGGTCGAGGCGCGGCCACAGCGCCACGGCGATCACCGCGTAGAGCAGAGCCGCGCCCGGGGCACCGGTCAGCAGACCGACGCCGCTCATGAAAAGGCCGCCGAAGCCTTCACCGACGGTCCACACCGCCAGCGCCCACAGGACCGAGAGTGCCAGGGCCGGGCGGGCGGTGCGCCGCCACAGCAGTCCCACGCCGAGCGCCACCTGCATCGCGGCGAACAGCGCGTTCCACACCGCGGGGTGAGCGGCGAGCATGCTGGTCAGGTCGTACTCCACCGTCGCCACCGGCCCGGGCAGGCCCATGTTCGCCATGCCCAGCGTGTCCACGAAGAAGCCCCGGGTGAACATCGACGGCTGGAACTGCAGCACCCCGTCCACCAGCCACAACACCCCCAGCACGATCTCCGCGCCGCGCCGTGTCACCCGCAGCCCACCGCTCGTAGGCCTGAGGGACAAGTCCTGGATCTGCCGGTGGTCGACGGTCATGAGCCAACACCTCCGCTCGCTGGTGCCACTCCTTGATACGAGCGGGAGGCGTCGGACATTCACCCATGGCCGACGGGCCCTGCCAGGCGCCGGGGGCTTCGAGCGCCGGCGCCTGTCGAGATGTCCCTGTTCAGGTCATGCCGCCCGCTTCGGCCCTGCGCCGTGGGCATGCACCGCGGATTTCCACCTCCCTTTTATTTTCATCCTTATCGCTTTATTCGACTTATAATGAGGCGTTCTGATCCGCCCTGGTCTGGCGACCCTTCGGACCTGTGCCGGATGGATGATCATCGCCCGCCGGGCCATCGTCCGTCACGGCCGCACCTGGAACCGGTCACCACCGGACAGGGGGTGCACGGCCATGACGGCCCCTATTGAGTTCACCGGCTCGGCCGCCGAGGCGCAGCCGGAGTCCGTGCTGTCCGGGATGGGCGAGGGGATCGAGGGCCGGTCGCTCGGGCAGATCGCATGGATGCGGTTCAAGCGTGACAAGGTCGCGGTCGCGGGCGGCATCGTCGTTCTCTGCCTGATGGTGCTGGCAGTCTTCGCCAAGGTCATCGAGTCCGTCTTCAAACTTGATCCGAACGCCTTCCACCAGAATCTGATCGACCCGGTGCTGCTCAGGCCCAAAGGGGCCTGGGGCGGGATCAGCTGGGACCATCCCCTCGGCGTCGATCCGCAGTTCGGCCGCGACCTGCTCGCGCGGATCATCGAAGGTGCGTGGGTGTCACTGGCGGTCGCGTTCGGCGCGACCGTGCTGTCGGTGACCCTCGGCACGGTGCTGGGCGTGGCCGCCGGCTATTACGGGGGCTGGGTCGACACGGTGATCAGCCGCCTCATGGACATCTTCCTGGCCTTCCCGCTGCTCCTCTTCGCGATCGCGCTGTCCGCCTCGCTTCAGGGCGGCGCCTTCGGACTGCACGGGCTGACGCTCCACATCAGCGTGCTGATCTTCGTGATCGGCTTCTTCAGCTGGCCCTACATGGGCCGCATCATCCGCGGCCAGACGCTTTCGCTGCGCGAGCGCGAGTTCGTCGACGCGGCGCGCACCCTCGGCGCCCGGGGGCCGCACATCCTGTTCAAGCAACTGCTGCCGAATCTCGTCGCACCGATCATCGTCTACTCGACGCTGCTGATCCCGACGAACATCCTCTTCGAGGCCGGTCTGAGCTTCCTCGGCGTCGGCATCCAGCCGCCGCAGGCGTCCTGGGGCGGCATGCTCAACCAGGCCATCAGTCTCTACCAGGCGGATCCGTGGTTCATGCTGGTCCCGGGTCTGGCGATCTTCATCACTGTCCTGGCATTCAACCTGCTCGGCGACGGACTCCGGGACGCCCTGGACCCGCGGAGCAGGTGATACGCGTACCGATTCCCGTCTCAGGCGAGGGGAGCTCGTCATGAGGAGATCAAAGACCACATACGTTCTTGCGGGGGCCGCAGTCGCCGCGCTGGTCGTATCAGGGTGCGGCGGTGGCGGTGGCGGCAGCGGAACGGCGGGGAAAGCCCCCGCCTACAACGCGGGCATCACCGGCGTGGTCAATCCCTCCGACCACAAGGGCGGGACAGTGGTGTACCAGCTCTCGAGCACACCGGACTCGATGGACCCCGGCAACACCTACTACGCCTTCATGTGGAACTTCTCCCGGGTCTACGCGCGGGCGCTGACCACCTTCCAGCCCGCACCCAAAGGTGCCGGCCTGAAGCTCGTACCGGACCTCGCGCAGGGGCTCGGCAAGCCCAGTGACAACGGCAAGACCTGGACTTACCACATCCGTCCGGGACTGAAGTTCTCCGACGGCACACCGATCACGACCAAGGACGTCAAGTACGCCATCGAGCGCAGCAACTACGCGCCCGATGTGATGTCCAACGGGCCCACGTACTTCAACGCGCATCTGGTGGACAACACCCCCAAGTACCAGGGGCCGTACAAGGACAAGACCGGCGGCCTGAAGTCGATCGAGACGCCTGACGCCACCACCATCGTCTTCCATCTCAGCCAGCCGTTCGCAGACTTCGACTACCTGGTCAGCAATCCGCAGACCGCGCCTGTCCCCCAGGCCAAGGACACCGGCTCGGACTACGTGAAGCACGTGATCTCGTCCGGCTCGTACATGTTCCAGAGCTATACGGACGGCAAGGGCGCAACGCTGGTGAGGAACCCGAACTGGAGCGCGTCCTCCGACCCGATCCGCAAGCAGCTCCCGGACAAGATCACCGTCCAGTTCAACATCGCCCAGACCACGGTCGACCAGAACCTGATCGCCGGCAACGCCACGCTGGACGTCGCGGGCGCCGGCATCGCGGCGCAGAGCCAGGCCGCCGCCTTGAGCAACCCGACCCAGAAGGGACACATCGACGACGCACAGAGCGGCGCACTCGCCTATGTGGCGATCTCCACGGCCGTGAAGCCGTTCGACAATGTGCACTGCCGCAAGGCGGTGGAGTACGCGGTCGACAAGGTCTCCGCGCAGACCGCGACCGGCGGCGACATCCACGGTGACATCGCCACGACGATCCTGCCGCCCACGGTCTCCGGCCACGTCAAGTACGACCTGTACAAGACCCCCGGTGACAAGGGAGCGAACTCGCCGCAGGGCCTCGCCGCGGCCAAGGACGAGCTCAAGCGGTGCGGCCACCCGGGCGGCTTCTCCACCAACCTCTCCGCCCGGTCCGACCGGCCCAACGAGATCGCGATCGCCCAGGCGGTCCAGGCGTCGCTGAAGAAGGTCGGGATCAACGTCGGCATCCAGCAGTACCCGTCGGGGAAGTACTTCACCGACAACGCCGGCGCGCCGGCCTTCGTCCACTCGCACGGTCTCGGTCTGATGATGACGGCGTGGGCCGCCGACTGGCCGACCGGTTACGGCTTCCTCCAGCAGATCATCGACGGCAGGGCCATCAAGGCCTCCGGCAACTCCAACCTGTCCGAGCTGAACGATCCCGCCATCAACCGGATGCTCGACGCGGCCATCAGCAACACCGACGCCGCGGCCCGCACCAAGGCGTGGGGTGACATCGACAAGGCCGCGATGGAGCAGGCGTCTCTGGTGCCTCTGCTCTACCGCAAGGACCCGCTGTACCGCCCGGACCACGCGACCAACGTGTTCGTCACCGAGGCATACGGCATGTACGACTACCTGAACGTCGGCCACCAGTAGCCCTCGGCGGACGCGCGGACCGTACCGGAACGGAGGAATTGAGGAGGTGAAGGGCGAGGCGCCCGCCGACCGGGCCGAGGTCCGGCCGGCAGGGGCCCCGCCGCCCGACCGTGGGTGCGTACATCATCCGGCGCGTGGCGGCGGCGGTGATCCTGCTGTTCGTCGTGACGGCCATTACCTTCGCGATCTTCTTCCTGGTGCCGCGCCTGGCCGGCGAGAGCAGCACTCAGCTGGCGGCTCAGTACGTCGGCCGCGACCCCAGTCCTGAAGCGCTGGCCGCCGTCAAGAAGAACCTGGGTTTCGACCAGCCGCTGTATACGCAGTACTGGCAGTTCGTGCACGGGATCTTCGCCGGCCGCACGTTCCATTTCGGGCCGGACGCCTCCTACTGCCAGGTACCGTGCTTCGGTTACTCGTTCAAGAGCCACCTGCCGGTCTGGCCGCAGATCACCCAACGCATCCCCGTGACGCTGTCACTTGCCGTGGGGGCGGCGGTCATCTGGCTGATCAGCGGTGTGTCGATCGGCGTGCTGTCGGCGCTCAAGCGCGGTTCGATCTTCGACCGGCTCTCCATGGGCATCGCGCTGGCCGGCGTCTCGCTGCCGATCTTCTTCACCGCGCTGGTTTCGCTCGCACTGTTCAGCTACAAGTGGTCGATCTTCCCGAACCTGCAGTACGTGCCCTTCACCTCGGACCCGCTGATGTGGGCGAAGAATCTGGTACTGCCCTGGATCACCCTCTCCTTCTTGTACTCGGCCCTGTACGCCCGGCTCACCCGGGCAGGCATGTTGGAGACGATGAGCGAGGACTACATCCGCACCGCACGGGCCAAGGGCCTCAGCGAACGGACAGTGGTCGTCAAGCACGGTCTGCGCTCCGCCCTCACCCCGATCCTCACGATCTTCGGCCTGGACATCGGTCTGCTGCTCGGCGGCGCCGTACTGACCGAGACCGCCTTCTCGCTGCCCGGAGTCGGGCAGTACGCGGTGCAGGCGATCACCGACAACGACCTGCCGAAAATCATGGCCGTGACCACGCTGGGCGCCTTCTTCATCGTCGTGGCCAACCTTGTGGTGGACGTGCTCTACGTCGCCGTCGACCCCAGGGTGAGGTACTCATGAGCCGCAAACCTCTCGAACAGCCGCCGATGGGGGCGTCCATCGGCGGTGTGGAGGCGGGCCGTGGCGCGCCGCCCGGTACCGGCTTTCTCCAAGTACGCGACTTGCGCATCCACTTCGACACCGACGACGGCCTGGTCAGGGCCGTGGACGGCATCTCCTTCGAGCTCGAGCGCGGCCGGACCCTGGGGATCGTCGGCGAGTCCGGGTCCGGCAAATCGGTGACCTCGCTGGGCATCATGGGCCTGCACCGCACGCTCAAGGCCAAGATCTCCGGCGAGATCTGGCTGGACGACGAAGAACTCAACTCCGCCCCTCCCGAACGCGTGCAGCACCTGCGGGGCCGCAAGATGGCGATGATCTTCCAGGACCCGATGACCGCGATGCACCCCTTCTACACAATCGGCGCCCAGATCACCGAGGCCTACCGGGTGCACCACCGGAAAGTGAGCCGCAAGGAGGCCCGCCTACGGGCGGTGGAGATGCTCGAACGGGTGGGCATCCCGCAGCCCGCCACCCGCGTCGACGACTATCCGCACCAGTTCTCCGGCGGTATGCGCCAACGCGCCATGATCGCCATGGCTCTGGTCAACGACCCCTCGCTACTGATCGCGGACGAGCCGACGACCGCACTGGACGTCACCGTCCAGGCGCAGATCCTGGACCTCATCCGCGAGCTCCAGCAGGAATTCGGTTCCGCTGTGATCATCATCACTCACGACCTGGGGGTGGTGGCCGAGTTGGCCGACGACATCCTGGTGATGTACGCCGGCAAGTGCGTGGAGAAGGGCGAGACCAGGCAACTGTTCACGGCGCCCGAGCATCCGTACACCTGGGGCCTGCTGGGCTCCATGCCGCGCATGGACCGCGAAATGCAGACGCGGCTGATCCCGATCGCCGGGAACCCGCCGAGCCTGATCAGACTGCCGCGCGGATGCGCGTTCCACCCGCGCTGCCCCTTTGCCGACCGCAATGGTGACAAGTCCCGCACGGAGGTCCCCGAGCTGACCGACGCGTCAGGCACCGGCCATCTCGTGGCCTGCCATCTGCTGCCCAAGGAACGGCGCCGGATCTTCGCCGAGGAAGTGGCGCCCCGGCTGTGAGGCCGGACGAAGGCTGAAAGGCAGGACGAAGGAGGTGGAGGACTCATGGGACCCACGCAGACCACCGATCACGAGCCCCTGCTGAACGTCCAGGGACTGGTGAAGCACTTCCCCATCACCCAGGGCCTGCTGCGCCGTCAGGTCGGCGCGGTGCGGGCGGTGGACGGCATCGACTTCAGCGTGCTGCCCGGAGAGACGCTGGGCGTGGTCGGCGAGTCCGGCTGCGGCAAGACCACGACCGGGCGGCTGATCATCCGGCTCCTCGAGCCCACCGCAGGGAAGATCGAGTTCGAGGGGCACGACATCACGCACCTGTCGCCGGGCGCGATGCGGCCCCTGCGCAAAGACATCCAGATGATCTTTCAGGACCCGTACTCCTCCCTCAACCCCCGGCACACCGTCGGCACGATCGTGGGCGCCCCCTTCCGGCTGCAGAAGGTGGAGACCGAGCAGGGAGTGAAGCGCGCCGTCCAGGACCTGCTGGAACTGTGCGGGCTCAGCCCCGAGCACTACAACCGCTACCCGCACGAGTTCTCCGGCGGCCAGCGGCAACGCATCGGTGTGGCCAGGGCGCTGGCGCTGCGGCCGAGGATGATCGTGGCGGACGAGCCGGTGTCGGCGCTGGACGTCTCCATCCAGGCCCAGGTGGTCAACCTGCTGGACGATCTCCAGGCGGAGCTGGGCCTCACCTACGTGATCATCGCGCACGACCTGTCGGTCATCCGGCACGTCTCCACCCGGGTGGCGGTGATGTACCTGGGAAAGGTGGTGGAGATCGGCGGCAAGGAGTCGCTGTACCGCGGACCCATGCACCCCTACACGGTGGCACTGATGTCCGCGGTCCCCGTCCCGAACCCGGAGCGCCGCACCAAACGCGAACGGATCCTCCTCAAGGGCGACGTGCCCTCGCCCGCGAACCCACCGCCCGCGTGCCGCTTCCACACCCGCTGCTGGAAAGCGCAGGACATCTGCAGGATGCAGGAACCACCGCTGAGAGAGCTCAAGCGGGGACACCTGGTGGCCTGCCACTTCCCGGAGAACACGTCTGGCGAAGCAGACTAGCCAGCGCGTTTCACTTGCGGCCGTGTCCGGACCATGAGCGGGAACGCGAAAGTGTGCCACCGCCCGCGAGACCGCCTGGCTGCAGGCGGGCGAGAGCCGGGGTGGATCCCCGCCGCGCAGCGGCCGGGCGCGAACTGCGCGGCCTGGTCCTGGACATCGACGCCACGCTCGTCACCTGCGCCCCTCCGGGAAGGAGCACGCGGCGCCGACTGCAAACACGGCTTCGGCTACCACCCGCTGCTGTGCTTCCTGGACAACACGGGCGAGGCCCTGGCCGGTTGCTGCGGCCCGGCAATGCCGCGGCCGACACCTCCGCCGACCACATCACCGTCCTCGATGCCGCGCTCGCTGCTGAGCAAGCGACCGGCCGAGACCGCCGGTCGCGGGACGCCGCTGAGGCTCGGGCGTGTCTGCCCGGGCCTCAGCGGTTCGCGGAAAGCTGATTGGCGATCAGTATGCAATGGGCATGAACCGGTTACGGGCGTACGGCCGCTCCACCCCGCGGCCGATCCGGTCCCCGATCCGACTCCCCTGTTCCGCGCCGGTAGGGAGAGATGCCATGAGCACGACCCATGAGATGCAGTTGGTCAACACGTCGGCATCGGGCGCCGAGGAATGGTTCTGCCCAAGTTGCCGGCGACGGATACTCATGCAGTGGCCGCCCCGGTACGAGTTGGTGGTGCTGGAGCGCGGCGACGAGACCGTCGTCCATGCGGGAGGGAAGGGCGGCCTGTCGATCGTACGAACCGAAGTGCCCGCCACGCCGGCCCTCCCGCAGCCGACGGCCGTGTCTTCCGGGCCGGGACCGGAGGACAGCCGCTGGCTGCGGGAGATCGGCATCGCCTGGGACGACGCGGCGGGCCCGGACTCGGGCTCCGCCGCGTGAGGCGTGGTCCGGTGCCCGTCACCGTCACAGGCTGAGCACGAGCCCGTCCAGGGTGGCCGCCAGCGCGCTCGGGTGGAGCCCGCCGGGTTCACGCAGGCTGACCGCGATGCCCAGGCTGTGGGTGCCGGGCGGCAGACCAGGCAACGGCAGCCGGATGACGGGGCGTCCGGCGACCACCACGCCCCTGCCGTCGGCCAGCATCCGCCGTCCGGTGTCGGTCAGGGTCTCGGTGACGGCCGCGTAGTACGCGAAACGCTGCTCCGGGCCGCCGGACGGCGGCAGTTCGAGCGTGACGTCCATGGCGAACGGCGCCCACGCCCGTACGGTGCCGCCGTCCCCGACCGACAGCCGGGGCGCGGCCAGGACGACGGTCGGCGGCGGCACGGGGCGGGCTTCGGGCTGGTCGGCTGCCTCCGGCTCGGGCTGTGCGTCGCCCCCCGGCGGGTCCGGCCGGCCCAGGACACAGGCCAGCAGCGCCTGGGCGTCCCACTCGGGCCAGTGCCGGGTCTCCCCGGTGCGTACTTTGCGGATCTCCGTCGCACGGACCCGGCCCCGGTCGAGCCGGACCCTCAGGACGAAGCTCTCGTACTCCTCCTCGTCGGCCGACTCCGGCTCCGACTCCGGCCCGGGTTCCGCCGCTGCGAGTTCCGCCGCGTCCTTGCGCCATCGCTCGGCCCGGCTCACGGACATGCCGTGCAGGTCGTGCACGGCGGCCAGCACCTCGTCCGTGGATGCGGCGGACAGTTCGGCGCAGGTGCGTATTCCGGCCGCGGCCAGTCTGCGCGCCGTGGACGCGCCGACGCCGTCGATGCGGGTCAGCTCTTCGGTCACGGCAGCTCTTTGATGACCTCGATCACCGGAAGCGTGGTGAACGCGGCGATGCCGGGGTTGTCGGGGAACTGGACGAACGCCGACAGCTGGTAGAGCCCGGGCTTGACGGTGCCGGCCGGGATCTTCACCTCGGTGTCCGCGCCCTGGTAGACCTTCGTGGGGTGCGGCAGGGATGTCTTCAGGCTGCGTTCGAGCGTTGTCGTGAACGCCGGGGTGTTGGCCAGCGGGGCGAAGGCGTAGGTCACCTTGTACTTCGCGCCGTTCATCGACGGGATCACAAGGCCGTCGATCTCGAAGACCAGGTTGATCTTGATCTGCTTGTCGGCGTCGAGCACGAGCTGGGACGGGATGCCGTCGTTGTCCGTCACGTGGATGGCTGTGGCGCCGATCCCGAATGCGACGTTGCTGCCGAGTGTGGGCTGTCCGGGCATGCTGGTCTCCCCCTGAGACGTGAGCGGTCGGCTCGGTGGCCGAGTGCCACCGGCCATGGCACCGGTTATGCCGGACGCCGCTTAACGGCCTCGCCGAGCACCGCTTAATCGCGCGGCCCGGCGCGTTAAGCCACGCGTTAAGCCACGCGTCGAGCCACGCGTTGTGCCACGCGTTGTGCCACGCGTTGTGCCACGCGTCGAGCCACGCGTTGAGCGACGCGTCGAGCCACGCTCACACCGGAAGGTCGGCGCGGAGCCGGTCGTACAGTGCCGCCGTCTCGCGCTGTGGCGATATGCCGAGCTCGGCCTCCAGAGCCTTGACGCAGGAGCGGAACTGGAGAATGGCCAGGTGGGGTTGGCCGATCCGGCTCAGGCAGCGCATCAGGCGGCGGTGGGCGCTCTCCCGGCACGGGTCCAGCTCGACCAGTCGGCGGCAGAGGTCGGCGCAGGGGACGTAACGTCCGGTGGTGAAGTGCAGTTCGCTGAGCCGGGCGAGGGCGTCGAGGTGGGCCAGGCGCAGCCGCTCCCGGTAGAGGGCGCTCCACTCCTCGTACGGGGATTCGGCGAGGAACTCGCCCCGGTAGAGGGCGAGCGCCTGCTCGTAGTCCGTCACCGCGACGGTGTTGTCGCCGCGGTCCTCCGCGTCCCGGGCGGTGCGCAGCCACAGCTCGAACTCGTCGCAGTCCAGCCACAGGCCGAGGCCCGGGCAGAGCCGGTATGTGCCGCAGCTGAAGACGACCACGGGGTCACCGGTGGCGGTGCGCAGGGTCTGGCGCAGTTGGTGCAGTGCGACACCGAGGCTGTTGCGGGCGGCCTCGGGGGCGGAGTCCGGCCAGAAGGCGTCCATCAGGGCCTCCCGGTGCGGCCAGGGGTCGCGGTGGGTGGCCAGGAAGGCGAGCAGTGAGCGGGTGCGGTGGCCGTTCCAGCCCTCGGCGGGGACGCCGTCGACGCTGACGTTGAGCGAGCCGAGCAGGGTGATCGCCAGCTGCGGCGCACAGTGCGCGGCAGACCCGGCCGGGTCGGGAGACCGCTGCGGTTCCGGGGCACGCCAGGCGTGGCGCAGCCGCCCCCACAGCCGGGGGCCGGGGTCTGCGTGGGCCGCGTCGTCCGATGTGTGCGGCGGGGTCCGGTCCGCATCCGGCGCCCCGGCCTGCCGGAACCAGTCGGCGGCGGCCTCACGGTCCCCGGCCAGCAGGGCCAGGCGTCCCTGGCGCAGTTGGGCGGCCCGCAGGTGGGACGCCAACCCTGCGGAGGCGGCCAGCATCGCCGCGGTACGGGCGTGGGCGGCGGCGGTCGCCAGGTCGCCGGTATCGGCGGCGGCGTCGCTCGCCTCCAGCAACTCACTGCAGAGCCGGTTGTTCGGGACTCCGGGCAGTGGTGGCTGCAGCGGCGGCTGCGGCGCGGATGAGCTGCTGTGACCAGGCATGACGTCTCCCCCTGCGGTTCTGCCTGGCGTCCACTCAAGGACGGTGGTTTGTGTGTGTCAATCCGCATTTCGGTCCCGACGACCGGCGGCGCCCGCAGGCCGTCGGGACCGAAATTCCGCACCGCGGCCGGACGGCCTTCCCCAGCATGCCGAGCGAGCCCATCGACGAAGGGCCGATGGGACTCGAACCCACGGCCGACCGATATGCTCCCTCTCCATGCGGGTCTGCTCGCGGTCAGGGCCTCTGGGTGGCCCGGTGCACGAAAGCAGGCGGTAGGTTCGCCCACACCGTCTTCGAGCGTTCCAACCGGTCGAAACGGCAGGCCAGTTCGCCGGTGAAGTGACGGGCGGGCGGGGTCCAGGCCGCGTGCAGGTAGGCGAAGGTGGTGAACCGGCCGCCGGGCGTGAGTACTTCGGTCACGGCATCCAGGATGTGCCCGCGCTGGTTCTGCGGCATGACCGTCCACGGCAGCCCGGAGACCACCGCGTCGACCGGTTCGCCGACCACGACGGCCAGTTCGGCCGCCGAACCCTGCACCACGGTCAGCCGTGTGTCGCGCCGGGTGTCCGACAGCCGGGCGGCGAGCACCGGGTTCAGCTCGACGGCGACGAGCCGTGCGTCGGAGGCGAGCCGGGCGAGGATCGCGTCGGTGAACACCCCGGTCCCCGGGCCGAGCTCAGCAACGGTCCGGGCCTGCTCCAGGCCGATGCCCTCGGTCATCGCGTACGCCAGCCGTCGTGAACTGGCCGCCACGGCACCGGTCATGAGGGGCCGCCTGAGGAACTCGGTGGTGATCGACATGGCGGCCATGCTGGAAGCGCCCCGGGTGGCCGCACGTCGTATCCCCGGCCGGTGTCCGTACGACTGCGGGAGGACCCCGTGACGCCCGCCAGGACGATGCCGGGGAGCGGGCCCCGGCCGTAGCGTGAGGCGGTGCATCGGCTGATCGAGACCCTGCCCCGCCTGCGGCGCGGACATCCGTGGCTGACGGACGTCCTGCTGGTCGTGCTGGTTGCCGTGCCCCCGGTGATCCGCCCGCAGCCGGGCTGGCGGCCGGTCTGGGTACAGGCGGTCGTGTACGCCGCCCTGGTGCTGCCCCTACTGTGGCGGCGCCGCCGGCCGGTGCTGGTCGCGGCCCTGGTGACGGCCGCGTTCTGGGCCCAGTACCTCGGACAGGTGTGGGGACAGGAACCGGGACGCGGCGCCGTCGCCCTGGCCGCGGTCCTGGCCACCCTCACGGTACGCGGCCTGCGCCGGGCCGCCACGGCAACGGTGATCTGTGCCGCCGGCTGTGTACTGCTGTGGATTCCCGCCTGGCAGCGGGACTACGGGGGCCCGGGTGCCCGCGGTGCCTGGCTCACCCCGCTCGCGGTGGGGCTCCTGCTGGCCGGGGCCTGGGTGTTCGGCGAGTACGTCCGTGCCAGGCGCGCCTATATCGCTGAGTTCGAGCGGCGGGCCGCGCTCGCCGAGTCGGAGCGCCTCGCGCTGGCCCGGTTCGCCGTCGCCGAGGAGCGGGCTCGCATCGCCCGCGAGATCCACGACCTCCTCGCACACAGCGTGAGCGTGATGGTGCTGAACGCCGAGGGCGGCAGGCTGATGCGGCACATCGACCCCACGGTCGTCGACCGCACCCTCGGCGTCATCAGCGCGACCGGCCGCGACGCCCTGGACGAACTGCGCCGACTGCTGGAGGTGCTGCGCACCCCCGACGCGGACGCCTCATCCGGCGACCCCGGACCCGGCGACGGTGGGGTCGGTGAGTCCCTCTCGGCCGGTCTGCGGCGGCTGGTCGGGCGCCTCAACACCAACGGCACGCGCGCCCGGCTGGACCTACGCGGAGAGCCGGGCGGTCTTCCGGCGGATCTCACCGTGCAGACGTACCGCATCGTGCAGGAGGCGCTCACCAACGTCGTCAAGCACGCGCCGCCGGACGCCGCAATCCATGTACGGGTCGACACCGGTACCGAGGGGCCCGGGCGGCTGGTCCGCGTCCGGGTGGAGAACTCCGCCGGAGCCGGAGCCGGAACCGGAACCGGAACCGGAGCCCTCCCGGAGCACCCCGCCCGACTGCTCGCCTGCGGTCACGGACTCACCGGCATGCGCGAACGCACCGCCCTGTACGGCGGGAGCGTCGACGCCGGACCCACACCCGACGGGGGCTACCGGGTCACCGCCTCCCTGCGCCCCACCGAGCCCGAGCCCACCACGGCGACCCCATGACCGGCCCGACCCCCACCCCGTCATCGTCGCGGGTGCTGATCTGCGACGACCAGGAACTGATCCGGATGGGACTGCGCATGGTCATCGACAGCCAGCCCGACCTCACCGTGGTGGGCGAGGCCGCCGACGGCGACGCGGCGATCGCGGGTGTGGCCGCCCTGGAGCCGGACCTCGTCCTGATGGACGTACGCATGCCCGGCCTGGACGGGCTCGCCGCGACCGAACACCTCTGCGCGCAGCCCCATGGGCCCCGGATCCTCGTCGTCACCACCTTCGACCTCGACGAGTACGCCTACGCGGCCCTGCGTGCCGGCGCGAACGGCTTCCTCGTCAAGGACGCCCCCGCCGAGGAGATCCTGGTGACCGTCCGGGCGGTGCTGCGGGGCGAGGTCATGGTGGCGCCCTCACTCACCCGGCGCCTGGTCGAACGCTTCGTCCTGCAATCCCCCACGTCCGTGCCCGCCCAGCGCAGCCGCCTGGCCGCGCTCACCGAGCGGGAACGGGAAGTCCTCGCCCTGGTCGCCCGGGGGCTGGCCAACGGCGAGATCGCCGAGCGCCTCTTCGTCGGGGAGACGACCGTCAAGACCCACCTCGGCCGCATCCTGACCAAACTCGGCCTCCGCGACCGTATCCACGCAGTGATCTTCGCCTACGAGAGCGGGCTGATACGGGCCGGGGACTGAACAGCGACAGGCACAGCGCCAGGCTGCCCGCATCGCCGTGTTTCCACCAGTACGCAGGCAAAGCAGCGCACATTCCTGCCTGGTTCTGTGCCCCTCACCACCGACCGATGGCCGAGCACCTCGACCGTCGGTTCCCGTACAGGGAACGCTGCCAGGTCCTCCTGGACGTGCTCGCCGACACCGGCCCGCCGATCGTGCCGCCGGTGGGGGCAGCTTAAAGAGACACTCCCTGCAGAGGCATCCTCGCGGAAGCGCACCTCAGCCGTGGTACGCCACGCGGACGGCGTACGCGTCGGCCGGAAGTGCGTCCAGGTAGTCGTTGAAGTAGCGGCGCCGCTCAGCGTTCGCGACGTCCAGCCAGCGTCCGTCCAGGGTCAGCAGGGCGTTCGAGGGCAGGACGGCGTCGGCGGTTTCCCGTGCGTACGCTTCGAGGTCGCCGGTCAGGCGGGCGGCCGGGTCGCCGCCGATCAGCTCCCGGAGCCCGGGATTGTTCCTGAGCGCCACGACGGCCGGCTGGGTGCGGTAGTCCTCCAGGACCTGTGCCTGCGGGTAGTTCTCGGGGTCGGCGAAGTGTCTGGCCCAGAAGTGGCTCGGCGGCCGGGTCGGCGGGTAAGCGGCGGAGAAGTCCTGCCACGCTTCGAAGGCCCGCCGCGCCCGAGCAGCCGCCCGAGCGCGTGGCGTTTCGAGATCCAGCAGTGCTCGCGGTCCGCCGTCGCACAGTGTCGGCGGCACGTTGCGAGGCTCTCCGGACAGGGTTTCGGCACCCCGGATGAGGCGCGGGTCGTCCTCGTGCCCCGGGACGACCAGGAACTCGCAGCCCCCGGCGCCGATCTGCCAGTAGTCCCACCAGGTCTCGACATCCGGATCGCCGACACCGGCATCACGGTTGTAGTCGTACGGCGCCATCGCCGCGCTGACGGCCTGGACGACGTCCCCCGGGTCGCACGGGGGAAGGCACACCGTCACTCGCTCTTTCGCCATAGCTCTTTCCTCGGTCTCTTCACGCTCATGCCATCGGCGGCGGGTCACAGGAAACGAGCCAGCCGTCACAGCCCCGCTGCCACGAGCGCGTCGCGTCCCCAGATCATGTACAGATCACCGATGACGCCGAGACCGCCCATGATCTTACCCACTCTGCCTTCGCCGCCCGGCCTGGGCTCCGACGGCGCATCGGGCATGCTGGGAGCCTTTTCGGTGACTTCGCCGGGGGTGATCCGAATGGTCCCTCCGCCGGTCTTGCGGACCAGCGGCTGCACGCGATGCGTGTCGAAGGAGCCGTCCGGCCAGATCACGCGGACGTGCTTGTTGCCGACGAACCTGTCCCGGATCGCCTCGGCCTCGGCCTGGCTCTGGGCAACGTAGACGACGTTCTGCGTCTGGCCCTTGGCCTGGGCATCCATCTTCCGCGCCACAGTCTTGGCCGTCTGGTCCGGGGCGAACTGCTTGTTGTTGCTCTCGTTGGCGTCCCAGGAGTCGACCTTGACGATCTTCCCGTTCTTCCAGGTGACCTTGATGAAGTCACAGGTGGTGCCGACTGCCACATGGTCCCCGTTGGCGCCGTGCCACAACGCCTTCTGTTTGATGACACCGTTACTCTCGTCCTGCCACAAGTACTGGGAGCCGCTGCCGTTGTGGGAACGTCGGAATACTTGCCGGCGTTCCGCAGGTCCTCGTTCATGTAGTCGAACGCCACCTGCTCCGAGTGGTTGTTGGTCCTCACACCCAGGGTGTGCGGGACGCCCCGCTCGTCGTAGATGACATCGCGACCCTTGACCGTGCCCTTGGTGAGAGCACGGTCCGAGTCGACCTCCACATGCGGCTTGGCCGTAATGATCCGCCCGCCTTTGCACTTCTCCGTGCCCTCCCAGCACTCTATGGGCAGCAGACCGTCCGGGTCGCTTTTGGCGACCGGGTTGTTGTCCGCGTAGGAGTAGCCGTTGATCTGCAGCGGGTCGGACGGGTCGATGACCGGGTCGGCGGACAGGAAGCGGCCGGTGGACTGGTCGTACTCGCGGGCGCCGAGGTGGATCAGGCCGGTGGCCGTGTCGTCGATTCCGGTGCGCAGGTAGGAGCGCCTGTCGGGCCAGCTGAAGGGCTGGGAGCCGCGGGTCTCGCCGAAGGGCTTGACGAAGCAGCGGGTCACCGTCTGCCCGCTCGTCTCGTCCACCGCGGTGGTGGAGGTGCCGAGCTGGTCGGTGAGCAGGATGCTCAGCCGGTGGCCGGTCGTGTTGCCGTATTGGTGGAGCGGACCACCGACGAAGCCCGACAATTCCTCGCCACCGCCCGAAGGCAGCAACTCGCCGCGCTTTTCGAACTCGCCCTACGCACCGGACTGCGCAAGGGAGAACTCCTCGGCCTGCGCTGGGAAGACCTCGGCAGCGGCACCGCCAGCATCCGCCGCACCCTCCAGCGCACCACCAGCCGAGGCCTGACCACCCTGCCGACCAAAACCATCAGCTCCGAGCGGCGCATCGCCCTGCCGGCCTCCTGCGTCACCTCGCTTCGCACACACCGCGAGCAGCAAGCACAGGAGAAGGAGGAGACGGGCTCGGAGTGGCAGGGCAGCGGACACGTCTTCACGCGGCCGGACGGGCACCCGATCGAACCCGCCACCCTCACCCGGCACTTCAACGCCCTGCTCCGCGAAGCCCGCCTGCGGCCGATCCGGTTTCACGACCTCCGCCACTCGACGGCGACCCTGCTCCTGGAGCAGGGCGTCGAGCTCGTCGTCATCAAGGAGCTCCTCGGCCACGCCCACATCGGCGTGACCAAGACGGTCTACGCCCACGTCCGACTCCGCCTCCAACGCCAGGCCATCGACACCCTCGGACACGCCCTCGGCAACCTCTCCGAGACCGCCGCCAAGCCCGACGACAGCGACGATCTGCCGCTTTGTGCAGCACCCGTCCGCTGACGTTGCCGTCAACTACTGCCGTCAGACACCCCAGAGGCCCCGCTGAAGCAATTTTCCGGGGCCGGCGGGAGTGCGTCCGGCCTGCTCGTCGCCGAGCGTGTAGCCGTAGGAGACGGAGTCGAGCTTGCCGCCGCGGACGTAGGAGGTCAGGGTGCCGTAGTCGCCGGAGGCCGCCTGGCCCCCGCCGAGGTCGTAGTAGTTCGTCTCGGTCGTGTAGTCGTAGCGCTGCACGAACCCGCTCGGTGAGACGACGAAGTCAAGGTTCCAGCGCCAGCCCTCGTGCCTGTCGCACTGCGACGCCTTGCCCTTGGCCGAGTCGTAGCACGGGTCACCCGACTCCGGGTGCAGCACCGGCACGCCCCAGGCGGCGTCCGTCGAGGAGTCGCCAGGAGTGCCGGACTGCATCCCGCCGGAGGTGCCGGGACCGGTCGGGGAGTGGTCGGCGCCGAAATATGCGGCCGTGCCGTCGGTGGTCAGGACCCGGAAGTAGACGCCGTCGTGCAGACCGTTGGCGGCCCCGGACAACTCCTGGACCAGGGTGCCGTCATCGCCTTGCAGCCGCCACTGCTTGATCTCACCCGGGACGCTGGAGTCGACGCCGTCCGGCACCAGCTGCCCGGAGTGCGAGCCGAAGGAGATGGTGGCGTTGTCCAGCATCGGCACCCTCGACGGCACCCTGAACGGCGCCTACTCCTGGGCCACCGACACCAGCCGGGGCAAGGTCCTCAGCCTCACCGGCAGCACCGGATACGCCGCCACCACCGGACCGGCCGTCGACAGCTCCAAGAGCGTCACCGTCTCGGCCTGGGTCAATCTCACCTCCCTCACCGCCAACTCGTCTTTCGTCTCCCAGTCCGACACCGCGGGCAGCGCCAACGGACTGCAGCTGTACTACTCCTCCGCCAAGCATGCCTGGGCCTTCAGCCGCCACAACGACGACACCACCGGTACGTCCTTCACGGCCGCCTACGGCGGCACCCCGACCACCGGCCAATGGACGCACCTGGTCGGCGTCTACGACGCCTCCACCAACCAGCTCACCCTCTACGTCAACGGCCGCCAGTACGGCACCAAGACCTTCGGCGGCACCTCCTGGAACGCCGCCGGCCCTGTCCAGATCGGCCGCCGCCTCTACCAAGGCAGCTACGGCGAATACGCCAACGGCAAGATCAGCGACATCCACATCTACAACACCGCCCTGCCCCCCGCAGACGCAGCCGCGAGGGGCGACAACCCCACCGTCAGCCAACTCGACTGATCACTGAATGCGTTCAGGGCGCTCGGCCGGGAGGCCCCGGTCGAGCGCCCGCTCTCGTGAAACGACGGCTCCCAGTCATCAGAACCAAGATCATGAACATTAGGCAGCTTCTGCTATCAAGGAGCCGTCAGTCACCAATCCGCCCGCCTCCAGGCATGAGCCTGTCGGAGCACATTGCTACAGTTCTCGATCGCTTGACCGGCGTACCCGCGAACGAGCGGTGAACCCCGCCGATCCTCGACCTGGAAGCATCCCCTCCGCTTCTTCTTCGCACTCTCACGCGCATCCGACCGAATCCCTGGGGGAACCATCATGAGACGCAGCACCTTCTTGGCAACGGCCACAGCAACCGCGCTGTCCGCCACTCTGTTCACGGGCCTCTCCCCGGCCCAGGCCGACAACGCCGCCGGGGGCCCCGTCCTGTCCGGCGCGGACGGCTGGTACAGCCAGCCGGGGATGGTCTTCGTGACCGCGCACTCCGACAGCCCGATCACCCGGATCACGGCCCACTTCCACCCGCTGGACGCGCCGGCCGGGGACCCGGAAGCCGGATCGACCGAGGACTTCACCCAGTACTCCGGACAGGACGCGACGTCAGGCACCTGGCGGGCGCCTGTCCACCTGGCGGATCTCGGCGACTACCGGGTGACCGTCGACCTGCAGGACGCCTCCGGCGCCACCGTCACCGGCGCCCTCTCGCCGTACAACCTGCAGTACCGCACCATCGTCACGATCCCCGACCTGACCGCCACCCCGCGCGTGCCGGACTACCTGCACCAGCAGGTCTCCGTCAGCGGCACCGTGCTCGCCACGGACCCCCGCCACTCGGACGTCTCCATTCCCACCGACGGCATGACCGTCGCCGTCAACGCCGGGCACAGCCAGATGACCGCTACCGCCGGCGCCGACGGCCGCTTCACCGCCGCCTTCGTTCCCACCGAGCCGTCAGTCCAACTGTCCGCCGCGCCGCAGGCCTCCAGCAGCTATCCGGGGGCTGTCGACCTGCTGACGTCCCCGCAGTACCTGCACACCACACAGGCCCCGGTCCGTTTCTCGGCCAGCACGCACGCCCTGAACCTGAAGCAGGGTGCCACCGGCACGGTCACCGGCCGCGCGGAGATCCAGACCACCTCCGGCTGGCAACCGCTGCCGCACACCACGATCACCCTCTCCCACCTCGGCTCCAACGGTCTTCCCGACTTCCCAGTCGGCCAGACCACCACCGACAGCAAGGGCGCCTACACACTGCCCGTCTCCTCGTACAACGCCGCACCGACCGCCGAACTCATGGCGGGCACTGACTACATGCCCTTCCAACAGATCGCCACCGAACCCTTCAGCCTCCACGTCGCTTACACCACCCACATCGAGATGAGCGCGTCCATCAACGACGACGCGTCCCTGACGGCCGCCGGCTCCGTCTACTACGAGGACGCGCGCGCCCAATGGCCCGCCAAGCCCACCGTCACCCTGCAGTACTCCAAGGACGGCAAGAGCGGCTGGAAGAGCGCCACCACGATCCCCCTCACGATCCGCTACAACAAGCCGCAGTTCCCAGAGGACTTCGCCCGCACCCTCACCACGCCGAACACCGACGCCTACTGGCGCGCCCGCTTCAACGGAAACCCCGACCTGGGCACCAGCACCACCAAGCCCGTCCACCTCTACCGCTATGCCACCCGCATCACCGGCTTCCACGCTTCCCCCGACCCGGTCCGCAAGTCACAGCCGATCAGCTTCGGCGGCACACTCCAGTACAAGAAGGGCACCACCTGGAAGCCGCTCTACGGCGGCTCACCCACCCTCTACTTCAAGCCCCGCGGCTCCAGCACCTACCACTACGTCTGCGAACTGGAAACCGACAAACACGGCCACCTCATCGGCACGGTAACCGCCAAACAGGACGGCACCTGGGCCCTCGCCCTCAGCCGCGAGACCGGAGACCACTACCTCAGAAGCGCCAGGGTCACCGACTACGTCGACGTCCGGTGACTTCCGGCCACCGATCCGGCAGACCGGCTCAGAGTTGGCGGTTCGACGCATGGCCCCAGTGGCCGGAGGACGCCCCGGCCACCGACCCCAGATGATCAGTCGCCCATCCCCGCGAAACACCGGAGCACCGAAGATCAACGGAAAACTCACCGCCATCAGGGACTGGACCTACACCCCCTGGAACGCCACCGGCCCCGTCCAGATCGGCCGCAAACTCTCCTCCGGCACCTACGGCGAATACGCCAACGCGGCGATCAGCAACATCCGCGTGTACCCCACCGCCCTGCCCGCCGCCGACGCCGCGGCCACCGGCGACGTTCCCAAGGCCGTCCAGCTCGACTGAGCACCACGCTCGGCACTCCGCCCAGGGCCCGTCCCGGCTTACCCTTGGACGGGCCCCGCGTCGCGCCAGGGCCTCAAGGCGGCGCCAGCAGTCAAACCGCGCCGCCGCATGCGGGATCAACGTATCGATCTCTACGTCCTGCCGCACTGTGCGTTGGCCATCCCGTCATCGAGGTGGCTGGCACTCCCTCCCCCCCGGAGCGGGACAGCCCCGGGGGGAGGTTCCTCATGCAAGTCCCACGCCCGGTCTTCAAGGTTGAGGCCCGTGCGCTGCATGCACCCACAGCGAGCCATCCCGCAGGGGTCGGGAAACCAATCGCGCCGCACTGACGAACAGCGGCCGCCACTTTCGGCCGAGCATCGGCCGAGCTGACGATCATGGGCACTCCGCAGGTCAGTCGACGCCGTCGTTACGGCGCCTGCTCTGCAGGTAGAGACGGTTCTGCCCGCGTAGCGGGTGGTGGGGCGGGTGGGACTCGAACCCACGGCCGACGGATTATGAGTCCCCTGTCGGGGACCTCCCCCTCATGTCGCCCCGTGTCGCCCCGTGACAGCCAGTGCCGGTAAGTGCTGGTCACGGGCCCATCCCGAGGAACCCACCTCCGCCTCCGTGTCGGCTCGTGCCGCCCCGTGACACCTCATTACGGGAAGTTCGGGCGAGCACGGGGCGAGCAGAGACCCCCCACGACCTGCACGGATACCGCCCTCCGGCGACACCCACGACCCTACTCGCCCGGGCCCGCGGGCGAGCCCTCCGGACCGTCCTGGGCCCCCTCGACGGGCGCGGCCAGCGGCTCCTCCACAGGCGGGTCCAGCGGCCTCCGCGCCCGCGGCACGAGCCCGGCCGCGCGCTCCGCGATCTCCTGGTCAACCTGAGTCAGCAGCGACGTGTACGTGTCGCCGGCGAGCTGGATGGAGGAGTGACGCAGCGTCTCCTTCACCGCGTGGAGGTCACCGCCGCCGCCGTGGATGAGGGTGGCCGCGCAGTGCCGGAGGTCCCGGAGGTTGATCGGCGGGAGGCCAGCCCGCTTGCAGATCCGGCGGAACTCGTCGGACACCTTCTCCGGGTGGAGCCAGGAGCCGTCCACATCCACGAACTCCTTCCCGTTCTCCTCCCAGTCCCGGGTGTCCGTCCCCTCCTCCCGGTCCTTCGCCGCCTTCGCGTTCCAGGCCTCCCGCTCGGCGGCCTTCCGCCGGCGGTACTCCCGCAGGACGGCCACGTTGAGGGAGTCCAGGGCGATCGTCGCCGCCGAGCCGTCCGTCTTCGGGTCGTCCTCGAACACCTCCCAGTTGTCCACCACGATCTCCTTAGCGATCGTGATGGCGCCGGCGTCCAGGTCTACGTTCCGCTCGTCCTGGCCCACGCCCTCACCGCGGCGCAGGCCCCGGAAGGCGATCAGGTGGAAGAACGCATAGAGCCGGGACTCCTCCGCCTCGTCGAGGAACTGGCCGATCTGCGTCGGCGTCCAGACCATGACGGCGCTCGGCTTCTCGCCCGTCTTGAGCCAGTGCTCCACGTGCCGGTCCAGCCACAGCAGGGCCTTCGGGCGCTTCCCGGACTCCAGCTCCACCCAGGCCGCCGGGTTGAACGTGATGTACTGCCGGCGGATCGCGGCGTTGAGCGCCGTCCGGAGCGTCGCCCGGATGCGCTGCTTCGTCGCCGGCCCCGTGATGAGCCGGTACGGCGGCATCGCCGCCAACTTCTCACGCTCCTTCGCCAGGCGCGCTGACTCCGCCGCCGGCGGCCGGGAGTTCTTCCCCCACTTGCACCGCGCCTCCTGCTCCCGGCGCGCGGCGTTCTCCGCGGCGATCACCTCGTTCTGCTCGGTGATCCCGTCGAAGAACGCTTGGCACTGGGCCACGTTGAAGCGGTCCAGCCGGTAGTGGCCGACGCCCGGTTTCAGGTGCACGCGGATGTGCGACCGGTAGCCGGATGTGGTGGTCCGCTTCGTCTTCTTCGACTCCACCCACGTGTCCAGCCAGTCCCCGACCGTCATGGAGACGTCCATGGGCACGCCGCCGGCCAGGCGCCGTTTCACGTCCTCGGTGCTAGGGATCGGCTCCCGGTCCCGCATCACGGCCATGAGGAGGTCCCCGACCCGGCGGCTGGCGTCCTCGTCGCCGTCCACGAGGTCCAGGAGCGCGCGGAGCTTGTCCATGTCGCCCTGGGTGTCTTTGACCTGCGCGTACCCGGTGCGCCGGAAGGTCCGACGCGTGCCGTCCGCTGCGGCGGGGAGTTCCTGCCGCAGCTGATAGGCGCCGTGGTTGCGCTTCGCCAGTTGCGGGCACGACGTGCCGATCCGCTTACCGTCCGGACCTCGACACTCGCAGCGCTTAGTTATGCCGCCGGCACGCCGCATGGGGTCCTCCTATGACGTTTCTTATTTATGAGCCGAGTTGCGATTTTCGGGCCAGAGAACGGCCCAAGGCTCTACATCATTCCACGGCAATACGTATGGCTCGACGTCTTTCGGCAAAGACGGCATTGCCCACCCTTCCTCGGTGATGCGCCGCCTTACCGCAGCGATCTCCTTCCCCTGCCGCATGAGCGTCTGTTCGTGTCGCTCTACGAACTCCCGCTCGCGCTCAAGGGACATCTCCAGCTCGCGCTCAGACCGTTGCAGGTCGCTGAGGAAGGACTTCCCGATCTCGACCCATGACGGGTCCACGGTAGCGTCGCCAGCCTCGACGTTGCGTAGCTTCTCCTCGACCGCCGATTTCGACTTCTGCCTTTCCTGGGCTTCATCTCCGAGCGAGGTGATTCGCTCCCGCGTCTGCGCCAGGGCTGAAATGTGGAATCGAATTTCGGTGAGGAGGTCTCGATATTGACGGAGGACCCAAACGGGCTTCGCTCCCGTGGAGCGCGGTAGCCCGCGGGCGGGTGCGTTTCCCGCGAACCAGTCGAGGGCGTCGATTGGCTCAAGGGAGCGTTCCGGCAGTGCCTCACAAGCCTCCTCGTACCCGACAGGGAAGACCAACTGCGCCGGCGCGACGTCCAGCGCGGCAGCAAGGACGAGCACCTCGGCCACCATGACCGTGGATCGCCGGCCGCTCTCCATGTTGGCCAGGACCGAGCGCTGAATCGGCATCCCCAGTTCGGCGCACCTGTCCGAGAGCTGCTGCGCACTCATCCCTAGGCGCTGCCGGTGTCGGCGCACCTCCTGGGCGACGGACAGGGCCAGCCGTTCGGACCACGGGGACTCGGTCGGGCGTTGTGTCATGACGGCACGATCTCACGGTCGTTGTGTTCGGACAAGACAACAGCGCTTGACACGAACGGATGCACGACGGAAACTGCGGTGCGTCACCACGACACAGATTTTGCGAGGAGTGACAGAAATAATGGCAACACCTCCGGTTCAAGCTCTGAGTAGGCACGAACTCCTTGCCCTGCCGGCCACCACCGACATCGAAACCGCCGCCCGCGCCTTCGGCCTCGGGCGCACGACCGCGTACACACTTGCCCGGGCAGGAGAGTTCCCCTGCGCGATCATCCGCGCGGGCAAGGGCTACCGCGTCATCACCGCCGACCTTCTGCGCGTCCTGCGCCTCACCCCGGAGACGAACGACGTCGCGGCGGGCACCGGTCCCCGAACCGCCGCCTGATGCAAACGGCCCGCGACGCCGAGGACGGCCGACCGAAGCGCGGTCGCGCCGCCACACGCCCGGCAAGCGAGCGCCACGCCGCCCGTGAGGCGTCCCGTGCGCGCCTCGGGCTCACCACCAACAACCGCGGCCAGACCAAGCTCCCTGCCTCCCTCGTCGACGCCGTCCGCTCCGGGAAGGCCACCGCCTCGCACGCCACCGTCTGGGCGGTCGTAGAGTTGGCATGCGCCTTGGGGCAGGGTCGGTGCACGGCCGCGCAGGGCACCCTCGCCGATGCCGTCGGCACCAGCACGCCCCGCCTCGCCCGACTCCTGGCGGACAACTCGCCGTTGCTGGCCAACCTGGACGGGCGCGGCCCGCTCATCGCCCGGGAACGCCAGGAACGCGGCCTGCCCACGCACTTCTTCGCGCGCCGTAAGGGCGGTCAGATGGGCGGCTGGGCGCCGACGTGGACGCTCACCCTGGTCTGTGACGGGACGTCCCATGAGCAGTTGGTGCCCGCCCGGCTGATATCGCCCAGCGCCTGGCTGCTGTACGCCGTCCTGGTCTGGCGGGCGGGCGATGAGGGGGCCTGCCGCCGCTACGTCCGGGACGTCGCCGCAGACCTGGGCGTCTCAGAGCGTCTGGTTCGGGAGTGGATGCGGGAACTGCGGGCGGCCGGCCTGCTCTTGGTGCGCGACCGCCGTGGCGACAGCCGGAAGCCCGGCATGTCCGCGGTGAGCGCCAGCACGTACATCCCGGTGGTAGTCCGCCAACCACGGCCGCAGGGCCAGGAGCGGGATGTGGTGGCGCTGCTGCGGCGTCTGCCCGGCGACTTGCCGTTGTCACAGGCGTGGACCCTCGACCGACTCGACCCGTCAGCCGGCCTGACGTCCGCACGGGCGGGCCGGGTCGGCTTCGGCGGCTGGGCGGCCTGGCGCCTGCTGGCTGTCGCCGGTCCCGTCCTGTGCCTCACGGAGGCGCTCGCCGACGCCTGCGGCGTGTCCGAGGAGACCGCATCGCAGTGGGCCGAGGAGGCGCTTCGGGCGGGTCTGGCGGTCCTCGATGGGGACCCGATCACGTGGCGGGCCGTCCTCGACCGGCCGACGGCCACCGAGCCGGACGGAGTAGGTGAATCCGCCGAAATCAACCGGCACGGTTTGTTGGGCCCCCACCCACCCGGTTTGTTGGAAGGCGACCGGCACGATTTGTCAGACCCCGACGGGCCGGGCTTGTTGCACGAATCAGGGATCCTCTTCACGGACCCGTCTCAGTTCGGTGGGTTGAGGTCCGTTCCCAAGGCTCAGGTAGTCGGTGGCGGGGGCGATTTGGTTGCTGTTCCGCCGAAGGCGCAGGTTGTAGCCGGACGAGTGCCACAGCTCCTGGCCGCAACGAGCAAGACCAAGCCGCGCCGTGAGGACATCGCCCAGGTGCTGGGCGCCCCGGAAGTCCGGGCTCTGCTGCTGAATCGCATGACCGACTGGCAGCAGCGGGCAACCGAGCGGCAGGTGGCCGATGTTCTGGCCAGCCTCAGCCCCAGTCAGCTCGCCTACCGTGTGACCGCCGCCTTGGTCGGCAAGTCCCCCGCCGACATCCGCACGCCCTACGGCTGGCTGCACCAGGTCATCGCCACTCGGTACGGCTGCACCGAGAGGTGCACGTGTGCCGACCCGGCGTGCGAGGGCGGGGTGATCTGGTACGACGGCACCGCCTGCCGTCACTGCGAGCGGGAGCGGGAGGACCGCATTGCCGCTGCGGTCAGCGACCGGCCGCCGCTGTGGGGACACGCCGAGCAGCCCGCGGGGTCCGTCGTCCAGGGCGTCGGACGGCCCTTGACGGCCTCGCTGGGCCGCCCAGTCCGGACCACGGAGGAAGGCACGCCCGTCGAAGCCTTGCCCCGTGAAGAGGCCCAGGCTCAGATCCGTCAGGCGGTGCGGGCAACTCGGCGGCGGCCCCAGCCGCCAGCCGCACGGGCTGGTGAGAGGGCTAAACCGGTGCCCCCGGCCTTCGCCTGCTCGTCGTCCGCCTACTAGTCGTTGCTCGGTGGCGAGGGCAGTAGAGCTGCGACGGCAAGCAGCTTGTCAATGTGGTTGAAGATCCTGGCGAGCTCGATGTGGGGGTGAGCGCCGAAAGACCAACTCGCCGCGAGGTCGTGCCCGCTGATACTCCAGTTTAGAATGCCGTTCCGGTAGAGATCCCGTAAACGTGGAGCCGCGAGGTTGTGCTCTCCGGCGCTCCGGGATCGAATCCGTCGAGTGAGGTGGGCTTCGACGAGCTGGCGGGTCAGCAGTTGACGGGCTGCGGCGGGGTCAGCCGATCGGAGGCGGAAGGCTTCATCGAAGACGGTGTGTCCTATGGAGAATGAGTTGCTGCAGTCGTTCCATTCTTGGAGTCGGGCCAGGTCGCCTTTCCAGCCCCAGGACCGGAGCTGGCGGCTAACGGGGTCTCGCGTCTCCACGTGCAACTCTGGATAGTCGGCGGGTAGCCGGAGTGCGATCACCATCTGATTGTGGTTGAGGATGTAGTCCCCTGAGCTGCCGAAGTCATTGTTGAGCGAACTTGTATGTTGGGTCTGGAAACACCAATGGGCCACCACTACGCGGTGGCCGTGTCTCATGCCTTCGAGTTGGAATTTCACCCCGTGACGGAACTGACCCTGCTTGAGCACCGCAGTCCAGGAGCCTCCACCACCGTCTCTGTAGGTCCAGCCGTGTGCGGTGGCCCAGGCGATCACTTGCTCGCGGTCACTGCGTTCCTTCGCGCGCTGCCTCCGTCCGCTTCGCACGGCTTGGAAAGCCATCAGCAATATGAGTGCAACAAAGATCCAAACAGTGAGGTTCGGAGAGTCCATGAATCCCCCATGTGCGGCGCTAGCTTGACCACACCCCTGCTTCCCCGTTTCCCCACTTCCCGGCTCTCGCAACCTGCTGCCGCAGACGCTCGGGGTACGGGCCGTACTCGCCGACCGGCAGGTACGGCCCGATGAGCTCCCACTCTTCGTCCGTCAGTTGTATGCGCGTCACGCAAGATGATCTATCGGCTCAGATGCTCGCGGTGGGGTCGAATCAGCGGATTGATCACGACTCGATACGCGCCCTAGCGGGTGTTTTCGGCGAGCAGGTGGTAGAGGTCCATCGGGGTCACGTACCCCTCCCAGCGGCCATCGTCGAACAGGTGCTGGCCGGCGTCGAGGTACGCGCGGTCGCATAGCTGCGAGCAGATCTGATGCCCGGTCGACTGGACGTAGCGGCGCAGCCCGGGCACGGGAATGTGGAACCGGTGCGCGGCCAGGGCCGCGTAGTCGAGGAAGCTGTACGGGACGTCGAGGTACTTGAGGGCGCAGTCGGCGATCGCCTTGCGCTGGGCGTCGGTGAGGCCGGTCGGCGACACGTACAACGTGTCGCGGTCGTCGTACTTCGACAGCGGTGCGACGTCGGCGCCCCCGGGCATGGCTTCGATGAGGCGGTCACCGGGGAGCACGACGAACGCATGCTGGTACCGGCCGAAGCCGTCGCCGTTGAGCCACTGCCCGATCTGGATGAGCCGGCCGACGGGGCTGGCGATGCTGGTCAGTCCGATGTCGCCGGGCTGCGGCGTCTCGTGGATCACTGGGGGCCGCCTCCGATGAGGGGGGTGCAGTTGATGAGGACGCGATGGAGCCATGTGCCAGCGAGCACCTCCGCAGCATGGGCCGACCAGCCGCGTGAGATGAGGTCGGCGCGCATGCCGTCGGCCGCATCGAACGCAGGTGCCAGGCCGTCGCGCATCATCAGGAGCCCGTTCGCGAGGTCGGCGCGGGCCTTCTCCATTTCGTCGACGTCGGGCGCTGTCGGTTCCGGGATCGGCTGGTTCATGCGGGAAAACATGGCGCCTCCTAGATGGCGGAGAGAGCGAACGGGAGGGTGATGAGACCGGCCGCGGCGCCGAGCGTGTCCCAGTCGGTAGGCCCGTAGGTGCGTCGGCAGGTGTCGCAGCGGATGGAGGTCTTCCGCGGGTCGTAGGTGAGCTTTCCGCCGCACGTCGGGGCCGTCGGGTCGTCCTCGGCGTGGCCGCGGGCTGGCATCGGGCACGCGGGCTTGAGGTCTTCGCGGCGGCGCCGGTCGCCGGAGACCAGGCCGCGCATCTCGCCGAGCAGGCGGCCGAGGGTGTGGGAGAGGTCGTCGACGTCCGGATAGGCGTGGCATGCCCAGTACAGGTTGTCGCGCAGCCATTTCACGGTGCCGGTGAGGATCTGGTCCTGGCCGCCCCGGTGCGGGGTGAGTGGGTAGTGCCGGGCCTTGCGCAACTCACCCCGCCACGCGTCTTCCTCGGCGAGGAGGGGTTCGGTGACGCCGCCGCCGAGGAGGGAGAGGACGGCGAGGTTCGCCGACGGCTTTGAACCTGTCGGTCCTGGTGTGCGTTCCCCAGCGCCTTCACCGCTGGCCGTGCCCGGGGCGAGGAGGGCCGGCAGGTGTTCCCAGAGTTCGGCCACCTCGGCAAGTTCGGCGTCGAGGCGCCTCTCGCATGGTCGGCACACAAGCCGGCCGCGCTTCACCTCGATGCCGATGAGGTGGCGCGGGCAGCACTGGCACAGCGGGGGCGCGGGTGGGGTGTCGGGCTGGGTCATGCGGGCCGCCTCCGGGTCGGCGAGGCGGTCGCGTAGCGGACCCGCCAGTTGTCGAGGGTCATGGGTATCGGGGCTCGCTCGCTGGCCGGCCATGTGAGCCAGATGCCGGCCTGCAAGGCCAGGGTGTGGAGGATGGCAAGGGCGGGGGCGACGTCCGGCTCGTCGGCGCGGACACGGCCCCAGCGGAAGCGGGGCACCGTGAGGAGGGTCCATGCTCCGTACTCGGTGCCGGCGTGCCATCGTTCGTTGTAGGCGGCCTCGGAGAGGCCCGACAGGGTGTCGAACATGAAAGCGGCCATCCCAGTCAGGGACGGCCGCGGGGATGACTGGTCCACGGGTCTTCTCCGTTTATGCCGTGTCGGCGAGCGGCACGGCGTCGGCGAGGAGTTCATGCACGGTGATGGGGGGCACCGGCGCGGGCAGGGATGGTCACGGGCGCTGGTGTGGCGGCGCGGCGGCGTGCGCGGGCCTCGGTGGCCGTCTGGGTGCACTCCGGGCGGCGGCAGCGGTTGTTGACGTAGCAGGACTCGGACGGCTCGTGTCGTGCCCGCTTCGCCGCCTGTGCGGCGGCGCGGGCGCGGCGTATTGCCTCTCCCATCTCGGGGACCCGGTCGGCGAGGTTGTAGAGGCTGGACCGGGCCACCCCGAGGCGTGCGGCGGTAGCGGGCATCGAGAGGCCAGCGGCGAGGAGTTCGAGGAGTTCCGGGTAGCGTGCCGGTTCGATCTTCGGGGGCTGCCCGTGGCCTCGGCTCACTCCCTCTCCTGCTGTTCCAGGCCCCGGAGGGCGTTGTCGACGACGGCCGTCGCGTCCTGGACGACCAGGGCGTCGGCGAGGCGTGCGCGGCGCAGTTGTGCGACCTCGGCGCGGTGCCCGGCCTCGTCACGGGCGTGCCGCTCGTGCTCGATGGCCAGCGCCCACGTCATACGGCGCCGTGCTGCCGCCGCGGCGGCAGCACAACTGAGGGAGGCGGCACACGCGATACCCAGCCACCACACGGCGTTTCCTTTCAGGTCAGGGCCAGCACCGGCCGAGGGAGGCCGAGGCGGCTGTCGATGTGCTCGACGGCCCACACCACCGGCTCGTCGCCGAGCAGGGTGCGGGCACAGTCGATATGGGCGGCCGTCCGCCGTCGCCGGGACTGGTCGAGGAGTTCGGTGGCGACGAACAGGCATGCGGGATGAATCAGGCGAGGATGGCGAGGGTGATCACGCCGCCTCGCGGGCGGGCGGGACCCATCGGTACACAGAGATGCCGTGGCCCTTCGTCGCCGGGGATGTCGATGGGACCCGCCTGCCGGTGTTGACGAGCGGCCCACGCTGGTGGGTGAGGGAGTTGAACGCTGGCCCGATCAGCCAGTGGAGGCGTTCCTCCAGCACCTCGCGTATGTCGTTGGCGGACACCTCGCCGTGTTCGCGTGCGGCGGCGAGGACGACGGCTTTGACCCGGTCGACGTCCCACGGCCAGGTGGAGGCGAGGAGGTCTTCCAGGGTGGCGTCCCGGACGGCCGCCGCATCCTGCTCCGCCTCGGTCAGTCTGCTCATTTCTTCCTCCTCTTCCGGTGCTTCATCTGCCGCCGCTCGCTCTCCGTGAGCCCGCCCCATATGCCGTCGGCCTGGCAGGTGTCGAGAGCGAAGCGGAGGCACTCGGCGCGGACCGGGCACACGGCGCACACGGCTTTGGCCTGCTCGGTCTGCTTGAGGGCGGCGTCGCTCTCACCGACGGGGAAGAAGAGGTCCGTCTTCTCCCCGGCGCAGGCGGCAGCGTGGCGCCATTCCTCCTCGTCCGGCTGTACCGTCACGGAAAGCGAAGGGAGCCGGACGAGTCCTCGTCCGGCTCCCCACTTCGACGGCCAGCGGGTCTCAGCCCGCCATGTCACCCGTGTCCTCCCACTCCTCGTTTTCGGTGTACTGGTCGGCGGCGGCCGATGCCTGTTCGGTGCTGGTGCGGTTGGCCGCGCGGACGCGAAGTTCCTTGATCTGGGTACGCATGGCCTGGCCGAGGGTCACGCCACGCGGCTGCGCGGGGTCGGCCGGTTCGTTCGCCACCCGGATCTTCTGGGCCCGGGTCAGGAGGTTCTGCAGAGCGTCCGGGTCAATCCAGACGCCACCGTTCTTGCAGGCGGCGCGAATCTCCTCGACGGTTGTCGGCCCCTCGTCGTGCTGCGCCTGCTGTCCGCTCTGCTGGGCGACGCCGTGTGAGGCGGCGACCTGCGCAACGACGGTGGCCCGCTCGGCCTCGCGGGCCTTGCGCTTCTCCTCGTGCTGGAGGCGCATCTCGGCGTACCGCTCGGCCGCGTCTTCCAAGACGGCGAGCTGCGCGTCGATGACGTCGCCGAGGGTCTTCCCGCCGCCGCGGGGCAGGACGAAGTCCAACTGGCCAGCCTCGGCGGCATCCTGCCGGACCCCGCTCAGCCACTCCGACGACGTCCAGATGCGTTCCTGCTTGATGGCGTCCATGAACGGCTCGGCCGGGTGCGGGGGTTCGGCGTGCAGGTCGGTCTTGGCCCACAGGTCCAGGGCCATGCCGAACCGCATGCCCGCGTTGCGGATGGCGTCGCCGATGATCTCTTTCGTGGCGGTGGTGGTGGCGGGCTTGCCGACGACGTCGCCGTAGCCCTTGCGGGTCATGCCGCACACGGTCAGCGTGATCCACATTCCGCCGTCGTCGTCGATGAGGGGCCGGCCCTTGTCGTCCTTGGCCATCGGCTCCCAGTCCCAGGTGGGGTCGACCTCCAGGAGCCGGTCGGTGGTTTCGGCGTGCCCGACGTAGTCGAGGTGTTTGTGGGCCGTGGTGACGTACTGGCCGCACTCCTTGCAGGTGGCCTTGGTGTGGGTGCTGCACACCTTGTCCTGCCGGTTGTTCTTGCACCCGCTGCACCAGATCGTGGGCCGCTTGGCGATCGCGGACTCGGGGAACGGTTCGCGGAGCTTCGCCAGGCCAGCCAACTGCGCTGGCGTCAGATCGAGGGTGTAACCGGACGCGGCGGCGTCCAAGTGGTTCGGGGTGTGCTGGGGGGAGCCGTCGGCGGTGCCGGCGGCCTTGGTGCCTGCCATCTGCGGTTGTCTCCCTTGTGGGACTCAAGAGTGGGAGGGGGTGTGTCCTGGTGTCGGCGTCCAGGCCGGTACCCCCGGGTGAACGGTTACGGGCGTTTGCGGGGCCCGTACTTGTGCTCGATCCACGCTGAGGCGACCTGGTTCGGTGTCGGCGCCCAGCCGAGTTCGTCGGCGTGCGCTTCGACGTACGCGGCTACCTGCTGCTGCCGGTCGACGGATGCCCGGGAGGTGAACCCGCCCTTGGAGCCGCCGCCGGTGCGCGGGGCCTGCTTCGGCTTGAAGCGGCCTGCTAGGAGGGCGGCGAATCCGGCGTCGATGATCTCGGCGACGGAGCCTGCGGCCTGCGCGGCCTCCCAGGCGTCCTTGTAGGTGTAGACGCGGAAGGTCGGGTTGTCCGCCCGCTCCCGGCTTCTGGTCAGTTCCGGCAGCGTCTCTCGTACTGCCTGGGCGAGTTGGGGTTGACCGATGTTGTCGAGGACTTCGGCGGCCTGTTTCAGCAGGTCGACATGGTCGGGGCGCTTCTTGGGGCGGGCCAACGTGGGTCCTCTCGGCGGGCGCCCGGCCGGCGGGCGCGCCGGTGGACGCGCCGAGGGCGGACGCGAGCGATTCGTGTCCACGTCACGATCTCCTTACGTCTGTCACGCGCGCAACCCACGGAGGTACTCCGGGCTGCCCGGGTCGGTGACCCAGCGCTGACAAGACTAAAGGTTTTATGTTACGCGCGCAACATGAAATGGGGTGGTGAAACTCCCCGGTCCGACACCGCCGCCTGGACTCCTTCACACCTCGCGCACGTCCCGTCACGCGCGCTAGGCATGTTCGGGGGACCGAATACAGGGGGGAACCGTACCGGTGACCGGACACGAAAAAGGGCCCCACCTCGACGAGGTGACGACCCATGTGAGGGCGATTGTAGATCGTCTTCGCGGCAAACGGAACCCACAATCCACCGGGCCCTCGACGACGCTCGCCGCAACGGCACATGCACGAACACCTCCTTGCCCTCGCAGCCGACGAATGCCCGTAGGGAGGCATGTCGAAGGCCCCGCCCGTGCGCCTCGGTGGAAGCACACGGACGGGGCCCGCCCGACATCAGGCCGGGCCGCCCTGGACGGCGGCCACGATCTCGTCGAGATGCCGAGGCTGGCTGGTACTCGGGATGGGCGCGACGTGCGGGCCTTGGCCCAGTAGCCAGTGCAGCGGCTCAGCAGGCCCGTACGCCTTGGCCAGGTCCCCCGCGGCGAGCGGCCGATAGGCCACGTACGGGATACCGAGGTCCCGGCACCATTCCGCGACGGGATCGCCGTAATCGATCTTGTTGAGGACGTTCTGCACCGCGGCGACCGGCTGACCCTTGAGCACCCTGCGAAGGTCCTCGGGCGTCACCTTCGACAGGCCAATGTGCCCGATCTTCCCCTCGTCCTGCAGGGCTTGCAGAACGGCGATCTGATCGTCAAGTGCCACTTCCGGGTCGATGCGGTGCAGGTAGCACAGCTCCAGCCGTTCGACCTTCAGACGTCGAAGACTCGCCTCGACGGCGGCGCGCAGGAAGAACGGGTTACCCAACGGCCTCCACTGTCCTGGCGCAGGGCGGACCATGCCCACTTTCGTGGCGATCAGGATGTGTTCCGGATACGGGTACAGCGCATCGCGGATCAGGTGCTCGACGGTGTGCGGGCCGTAGGCGTCGGCGGTGTCGATGTGGCTGATGCCGTGGGTGTGCACGGCCTGACGAAGCACGCTGAGCGCCGTGTCGCGGTCTTCCGGGTCGCCCCAGGTGCCCGGGCCGGTCAGGCGCATGGTGCCAAATCCCAGCCGGGAGACGGTCTTCCCAGCGAGAGTAAGGGTGCCTGCCGACGGAGTGGGGCTCACCAGCCAGTCCTTTCTTCGACAGCGACAAGGGCGGCCTTGACGGCGGCATCCTGGTCGGCAGGAAGGTTGCGGACCTTCTGGTGCTGGACTGCGCCCAGGAGCTGATGCAGGTGGGCGTCTACGGCCGCCCGGTAGCGCAGGTCACGGTCACGGTGCTCACCCAACGGCACGTCGGGGTCGAGCACGGTGGCCAGGAGCACGTTGTACCCGGCGGCGTAGGCATGCGCGAGAACCCGCAGATAGCTGACGGCCCCGGTCGGCGCTTGCCGGCCGCTGCGGTCCAGCGCGGCGAGGTAGTAAGCGACCGGGTCGAGGACGGACCGGTCGATCAGGACCACATCGGCGGTCAGGGTGGCCTGTGCGGCGGCGACGGCGGAGGCACCGATGATCCACTCGGTGCACTCGGCGGTCTGCTGCTGGAGTTTGGGGAAGCCGAGATCGGCGGCCTGGGCGGCGAACGATGCGGGGGTGCGGGCCACGGTGTGACCGTGGGCCCGCAGTTCCGTCTCAAGGCGTTGCAGGAGGGTGGTCTTGCCGGTGGAGTGGGTTCCGGCGACGGCTATACGGACGGGGGCGGTCACCACAGGGTGTTCTCCTCAGGTTGGGGACGTCCGCGTCCGGGCATGCCGGGTGGGACGGCTGCGGCTGCGATCTCCTGCCAGGTGGCGTAGTGCTGGGCAAGGTGAACCAGAAGCAGGGCCGTGGCGTGGGCGTCGTAGGCGGCACGGTGCCGGGTCCCGGTGACGCCGTCGAGAGTGATGCCGGTGTGGGCCAGGAGGGCGTCGAGGCCGAATCCCTTGTGGCCGGGGAACGTGGCCCTGGCCAAACGGATGGTGTCGATGACTCCTGCCGGCTGCCAGCCGGGCAGGTGCCGCGTGAGCACGCTGTGGTCGACGCCGGCGTTGTGGGCGACGATCCACGCCCCGTCCAGGGCAGCGCCGACCTCGTCCGCGACGGCCGACCAGCGGGGAGCCGCCGCGGTCATCTCGTTGGTGATGCCGTGGATGCGGGTGATCCGGGCCGGGATTGGGGCGGGAGGCTGGATGAGCCACTGACGGGCCCGGTCGGGGCGCACCTGGCCGTCCTCGACAGGCAGCAGCGCGACCTCGACGAGGTCGGGTGGAGCGGCCCCGTTCCCCTCGACGTCGACTACGAGGAGGGGGCGGGGCCAGTCGGCGTAGTTCACGGGCGCGGGGTTCCTTCCGGTTCCTGCCAGCCGATCTCCGCGCGGCCGTGCCGCCGCGGCCGGTGGGGGTGGCGTCGGTCGTGGACCTGGAAACCGTAGCCGTGCTGGAGGAAGTAGCGGGGCTGTTCGTCCAGCCCTTCGGTGATGATCGCCCGATCGGTGATCTGCACCTTCCCGGTTGCGCCCAGCTCGGCCGCCGCGCGGTCGGCGTCCGGATGGGCGGGGGCGTTCCACGCCTGCTCGCAGAGGTTGAGCTGCCTCTTCGGGCAGATGTCGCACAGCTCCTGGATGCCGTAGTGGCCGTTGTAGTCCGCCAGGCTGTGGACGGAGGCGACTGCGCAGGAGGTCTTGCGGAACAGCGGTCCGAAGGGCTCCTGTTCATCATCGGGGCGGCGGAAGGCCGCCAGGATGCGGGCCTCTAACGCTTCCGGCATGATCTTGCGGCGGGCGGTTGTGTCGTAGGGCTCGGACAGCCCCATCTCCCGGTAGTAGGCGGCGATCTCGTCCCGGTAGAACAAGCCGGTGAAGACGGTGGCGTGCGCGTGGCGGGACAGCTCGGCTGCGCGGGTGATGTCCTCGTCGGAGTCGTTGAGACCGGGCACGATCGGCCGCCAGTACAGGATCACCCGGTAGCGGTCGGCGTTCTCGTGCAGGACCTTCAAACTGTTCGCGGCGATGCGCGAGTCGACCGGCTCGATGCCGACGTGCCGGATGTTGGAGTGCGTCACCAGCACCGTCACCTTCAGGTTCCGGAGGCTGTTCAACATCTCGCAGTCTTCGGGCCCCACACGCCACCGGGTGATGACCAAAACGTGGTTGGTCAGGCCCTGCTCGTCCAGCAGCCGCAGCGTGTTGAACGTATGCGGCTTGACCCTGGGCAGCATCGGGTCGGTGGCCTTGTTGAACAGTTGCACGGGAGTGATGTGCGGGCGGAAATACCGGTGCCCGGTCAGTGCGGCCACGGCATCCTCGTCGCTCATCAGCAACCGCGGGACCTTCATGGCCCAGTTGTCGTACAGATGCCGGATGCAGTACCCGCACTCCAGAGGGCACCCGATGACGTGGTTGAGCGAGAGTCCGGACTTGCGGTACTCGATCACATCGGCGAGCTTCGGCTTCAGCCCCGCGATCTCCTCGGCCCTCAGCAGCGGCAGCGTCTGCCGCCGGCGCACGGCAGGAGCGCGGTTCGGCGACGTCGGGTGTTCCATCACAGCCTCCTTCTTGTGTCGTGGCGCAGCTCTTTCACGGTCAGAGTCCGCTCCTTCACGCCTAGTGATTGGCGCCGGTTCAACGGGGCTCACAGAGCGAGCAGCGATTCGAGCGCGGTCGGCTGCTGGTTGAGGAGGTCCGAAAGGCGGTCGCCGTCGATGACGAGGCGAAGAATGTGGTGGTCCGACGTCTCCTCCGGGACTTCGATCACCTCCACGTCGTCAACCGTGTCGAGCACGTCGGTGGTGGCGTACACGCGGTCGACACGGGCGTCTGGGCCATGGGACTCGCAGGCGTTGACCGTGCGGGCCACGGCCGCTGTCTCGCCGCGCAGGGCAGCCCAGTGGCGGGCTACGTCTTCAAGACCGGCAATCCGCAGTACCTCGTCGGGGCGTGTGTCCATGCTGCGAGTGCCGTCCGGGCCCATGTACGAGCGGTGGAGGCGGTGCGGCTGGTCGCTGATCTCTTCCAGCACCGGCAGCGCCGGGTCGCCCTCGATGCCGGGCACGGGATAGCTGTTGTTGTCCCCGGTGAGAAGGCACGGTATCCGAACCGTCTCACCTTGCGGGGTGGTCCACTTCTTGTCGGCCCAGGTCGTCAGCCATTCGATCTCGGCGAGCCGGTTGGTGGCAGAGGCGTAGTTGAGGTGGTAGGAGGCCAGGCACAGCGGTTTCGCGTCCGAGCCGGCGGGCAGGTAGCGCACGGTCAGGGCCATGGGCGGCAGCACCCACATGGGGCCCGTGTTCGGCCAATCGCGCACCGGCTGGAAGATCCGCGGATTCGCGAAGATCGCGTTGCACGACTTGGGCCCGAGCCAGCCGCGGAGCCCGAGTAATGCCTCCAGCTCGTACATGGTCTGGCTGCCGTCGGTGTCGGCCTTCCACATTTCTTGGCGGAACACCAGATCCGGGTTGTGACGGAGCAGCAGCTCATGCGCCCGGAGGCGCTTGACCGCGTCGCCGCCGCCGTTGTCCTGGAAGTTCCACGACAGCACGGTGATTTTGCGGCTCACGCCTTCTCCTTTGTGTCCGTGTGATGGGAGTTGGCCCGGGGTGCCCGCCCTTCGGGGGAAAGGGGATTGTTCGGGCACCCCGGGCCTGCGACCGTCCTCGGCTCAGTCGGACGGCCGGTTATGGCCCGGCGCGGCAGTAGCAGGGGGAGAGCGAATCTGCTCCTCCCGCGCCGGAGTCGTACCTGCTCGACGGCCGGGGCCGGAAAGGCGTCCGGGCCGCCGGGCAGGGGTCTAGGGGGTGGCCAGCCGTTGGCGTCTGGCCCCTCCGCGCGGCGCGTCTTGTGCCGCCATCGCGTGCAGTTCATTCGTTGACACGGCGGCGACGCCGTGGAGGCTGACCACGGTGAAGTTGGCCACCGTCCAACGGATCCGTTTGTCACCGACGTAGACGTGCGTGAGGTCGTTCGGCCGCCTTCCACGGCTGGGAAGCGGAGCCAGCGTCACGGGGTCGTAGACCACTCCAGCCACGCCCCACAGCGGGCTGTAGCTGACGAGCGCAGCAGCATGGTGACGGAGATGCGGGCAGTTCTCGATCGCCTCGACGGCGCAGAGCGGGTGCACGGGGGGCGCGGTGGTTGTCTCTCCCTCGGCGATCGGGGTGTCGCCGCCCAGCAAATACAGGGCTGGTCCGTCGGCCTGCGAGCCGACGACGGTCTCTCCACATACCTGGCACAGTTCGTACCGCACCGCGCGTTTCTGCCGAAGCGAGTTGACCCGGTGGAAGTCCGGTTTGCCACGGCCCTGCGCGAGAGCTGAGCGCACCCACAATGCCTCGTGCCGGCGGTCGGCCACAGGGTCCTCGTCCTTGTAGCCGATGCCCTCACCGCCGATTCCGACGATCCGAATGACGGCCGACTGACGTACCTCCTCTGCGGTCCACGCGGTGATGTAGGGCACGCGCATGCCGTTCCAGTAGTGCTGCTGCACCGTCACAGCACCTCATTCAGAGAGTCGGGCTTCTTCACGCACTTGATCTCGACGAGCAGGTCCAGCAACTCGTTGACGGCCCAGCCCATCCGACGCAGGTGCCCGATGGCCTTCCAACGATCCCCCGGCAGTTCCTCGGCGCGCACCGCGTGGGCCCGCTCGATCAGGTAGGCCGCCGTCGCGGCGTCTTCCTGGGCTTCCGCGGCGAGAGCGATGTTCACCAGACGCATCAGGTGCTCGTGCAGACTTTGAGCGAGTTCGCCAACGTGGTCTTCAGCGGGTGGGACCTCGTCCAGGGCATCGGCCACGTCATCGAGCACGGCGTCGCCGTCGTACACCTCCCACGTATGGACGCGCTCCAGAACCCTGGTGAGGGTCGAGCTATCCAGGGGTGGTGTCCACGCTGGCACTGGGCGGCTCCGAAGCTGTACCAAGGCGGTCACCGGCCTACCCCAGCTAAGGCCAGGTGGCACCAGGCGCAGGTGCCGTCCTCGTTGAAGCCCCACGTGCCACCCAGCTCCGCAACGAGCGCGTCCACCAGGAGCAGGCCGCGCCCGCTCTCCGAGTCGAGGGCCGCGCGCTGCGGGGTGGGGATGGCCGAAGGTGACCGATCGTGCACTTCCAGGCGCAGCTCGCCCGGCGCCAGCACCCATCCGCGCACGTCGACCGACTCGCGGCGGCCGTGCAGAACCGCGTTGGTGCACAACTCCGACACCACGAGCAGGACGGCGTCCACCTGCTCGGCCTGCATGCTGCAGTGGCAGCGGACCCAGGCCCGCGTGACACGTCGGGCGATTTCCACACTCGACGGTTCGGAGGCGACCGCAATGTCGAAGGCCGCCGGAATCATCCCGGCTAGGCGCGGCAGCGCATCCAACAGGCTGGTCGATCCGGCATCTCTGGGGGACATGGGGGCAACTCCTGGGTTGTGCTCGGACTTGCACTCTCAGCGAGGGCTGACGATCAGAGTTCCCCGGCAGCACGTGGCTCCGCCATGACCTCCAACGTGGCCTCTACACCACATCCGGGTGACGGACGTGGCCTCCGGGTAGCTTTGAAGTGGCTTCTGTAGGAGCTAGGTTGCCGCGACGGCGGGCGGCGGTATCCCCTTCCTGGGAAGGGATCGATTCGTAGGCCGGCCGACTCCGGCGCCGCAGACTGGAGACGGGATGAGGACTGAGCCGAGAACATTGCTCGCGTGGCTGTGCGATCGGGACGGACTTCCCTACCGAGGGTTTGAAAAGCGGTTCGTGGAGTACGGTGCACGGCTCTTCGGGAACAGCCCTCACAATCCGACCTGCGGCGAGACGCAGTTCCGGCGGTGGACCGGCGGCAAGTTACGAACGCTGCCTGGCCCCGAGACCCGGCAGATCCTCGAGGCGATGTGGCCGGAGTACTCGGCCGCGCAGTTGTTCGGGCCGCCACCGAAGGACGATCCCCAGGTACCCGCGCATGACCTGGAAGAACGAGTTCGAATGACCGCAGAAGAAGCCCACGAGGGCGCCGACGCAACCGCTTCGGCGTCCATCTCCGACAACACCATCGACGAGCTGCGCGACCAGGTAGCAGCCGAGGCACAGAGGTACCACCTGATGTCACCGGCGCAGGCGTACGAGGAAGCCGACCGGCTTCGCCTTGCCATCGAGCGCCAGCGTGACCGCACGCAGGTCCCTATTCAGCAACAACAGCTGATGATCCTCAACGGGCAGGCTGCTGCTCTGCTGTCGGTTGCTGCTTTTGACCTCGGCTACTTTCAGAGCGCCCGCAGTCTCGCGCGCACCGCAGCGATGTTCGGCGAGACCACTCGGTTCACGCCTCTCCAGGCGTACGCCGACGGCGCTCTGGCCTACATCGCGTACCACACGGGCAACCCGACCGAAGCGGTGGCGAAGGCATCGCGCGCCCTGTCGTACGGCGGACTCGGCAACGTGGCCCACCGACGCCTGTACGCCATTAAGGCCCGCGCGCATGCGCACCTCGGCGATGTCACTTCAGCACGGCATGCGGTCCAGATGTCCACCGAGGCGGGAGGGGACCGGCGCGACGAGCTCCACGACGACGTCGGCGGTGAGTTCGGGTTCACTGCGGAACGGCTGGCCATGTCGACCAGCACGACCGCTCTCCTTGTGGGTGACGCCGCGCAGGCCGAAACGGACGCGCGGCACGCCCTGGACCTTCTCGGGCAGCGCCCGCGGGACGAGCAGTCGGAGCACGTGCGAGCGGGCGCGGCTGCGGACCTGGCCCAGGCCAGGCTCCTGGCTGGCGACGTGGACGGCGCAGCCGAGGCGCTGGTCCCGGTGTGGCGTGTACCCGCAGAGCAGCGGAATACGGGCATCGTCGTGCGGACGGCTCGCATCGGCCGGCACCTGTCGCGGCCTGAGTTCCATGGCGCCCATCTGCCCACGCAACTGCGTGAGCAGATCGAGGAGTTCAACCGGGTCTCGCCGCCCCACCGGATTGGCCCCCACGTGGGCCTGTTGGCCATCGAGCCCTGACCTACAAGGAGGCGAGGATCTTCGCCTCCTTCTCGGGGGCGATCCCGTGCTCTGCCCACCTCGGGTGGTCCACGGGACGCCCGTCGGCCGCCCACCACTGCCAGGTGTCCCGGATCGTCTCGGTGATCGGCCGGCACTCCAGCCCCGCCGATACCGCGCGGCTGGAGTTGACCGCCCACACACCTGGGTGAGTACGCCACAGGGGCAGCTCGGTCCACTGCTTGACGCTCTGTTCGACCAGCACTGAGGGTTCGGCCCAGACCGGCACCCCGGCCCCGCCCGTCTCCGTCAGACAAGCCTCCAGGAATGCACGGAACGAGATGCCCTCGGGGTGGGTGATGTTGAATCCACCGTGCGTTGCATCGGCCGCTTGCACGAGAGCGAAGCGGGCGACGTCACGCACATCGACCGGCTGAATGCGCCTTTCGGCAGGAGCCGGGGCGAGGATGCGACCGCCACGCTTGGCTCGCTCCAGCCACCAGGGCAGTCGGCCAACGTACTCACCGGGACCGAGGATGACGCCCGGGCGAAGGAACACCGCGGCGTCGCCGAAGACTTCAGTCACGGCGCGCTCGCCGCCGGCCTTCTGGAATCCATACTGGGTGGGCGAGCCGTCCGCACCCGTGTAGCCGTACAACTCATCGGCATCTGGCGGGCAATCGAGGAGCGGTGAGGCGTCGGTGAGCGGCTGGTGCGGCCAGCCCTCGCACACGGACACGGTGGAGATATGCACCCAGCGGTGCACGGCCGGGCGCAGCGCGGTCACGGCTGCCAGGACGTCCCGGGGCGCAAGGTCGGAGCTTGAGGTGTCGATCGCTGCATCCCAGGGGCCATGTTCGGCAAGGCGTTCCAGGTCGGTCCGGTTCGTACGATCGCCATGGACCGTCTCCGCGCCCTCCACGTCGCGACCGGAAAATCCGCGGTTGAAGGTGGTGACTTCCCACCCCCGCGCCAGTGCGCTCTTCACGATGTGCTTGCCCAGGAACCACGTCCCGCCCATGACCAGAAGTCTCATAGGGTGATCCTGCCGTGGAGGCCCGTGAAGCGGAAGGAAGTCCGCCGCACGGTCTTCAAGCGAGGTGCGCTGTCAAGTCGTTGGCGCTCTTGGGGGCCGCCCCGGCCAGTCACACGGGACCGCCCTCATACAGGCTCACGACGCCGGCAGCTTGCCCTTCTCGCCGGGGCAGTACACCACCACCGCGGCGGCGACTAGGGCCTCCGCCTCCTTCGCGGAGAAGCCCGTCTTGGCGTACGCAATCGCGTCCTCGTACGAGCCCTTCTTCAACTGCCCACACAGGTCGCCGCCTTCAGAACCCAGGGTCCCGGCGAGCTTGTCGGTAGCGATGCCGCCGAAGTCATCGGGGTCGGCGACCGCGACCGCATCCGCGTACTTCTTGTCGTCGGCGGACGGGCCACTGGAGCAGCCAGCCAGGAGCACGCCGGTAAGCGCGGCGCCCGTAGCTAAGAAGATCATTCGTCTCATGCCGTCATCACACCACTCCGCACCGTCTGTGCAGGGTGTGTGACAGGGTTGTGACGAGAACTCGTCGCAAAAGTGTCCCGGCCGAGACGGCGTGAGGCCCCGGCAGCAAAACTGCACCCGCTCGGCGGCACCGGAACCCACGTCGTGACACGGCCGGACATCCGCTCATACGTACGATGGCCAATATGAGCACGCCTGCACCACGTCCTGTCCCGCCGATTCCTGAGTGTCCGCCTGCGCTGGTGGGTCCGTGTGCGGGGTGTCATCAGCCGACGCACCGGTACGGGTCGCGTGGGAACCCGCTGTGCGTCGTATGCCGGTCCGCCGTGGAGGCGCAGCGGGCGAAGTAGGCTCATTTCTTCGTCTCCCGCCCGTACTTGATCAGGACACAGCCCCCGCAAGAGGACTGTGCGGGGGCTGTGATCGTCGATCTGTTCGCGGGTCAGCGGCGGGACTGGAACCAGATGATCAGCAGGCTGACGGCGTTGGTGCTGAGGTTGTACGTCGCCCCGCGCCACACCTGCCGGGAGACAATACGTCCCTGCCGAGTGAGACAATTCCGCAGGTGGTAGACCATGCGGCGTGGGTGGCTGTCCCTATGTAGGGAGTCCTTGTTACTCTCGTCCACGATGTTCTCAGTTCCTTTCAGTTCCAACCTGATGGGCGTACATCGCGTAGGGAGCCCCCCTCGACACCTGGCCTAGGAACCGAGTCGAGGAGCGGGCTCCTTTCTGCTCAGCAGAGTCTACGCAGCATCACGAAGTACTCCGGCGATCAGCACGGAACTGTGGTCGCCTCAGATGTGCTACGCGCGCCCATGATTCGGCTCCTGAAGTGGGCAAGCGGGGAAGGCAACACCACGCGCTTGGTGTGCTGAAAAAGTCGGAATCAACCATGACGGCCCTTCTCAGGCCGGTGTCCTCACTTCTCGTCGGTGCGGTTGCTGCGCCACGGCCTGTCAGGCAGGCGGTCCTCGGCGGCCCTCTCCTTCATACGCTGCCCCGCGGTGGCGACCCACAGACCGACGAACGCCGCGACCAGGAGGGCCCATCCGATGGGAGGTAGGCCGACGAAGAAGCCGAAGATGAACAGGACGATGAGGGCGGCGAAGATTCCGCCTGCCGTGTTGATCCTTTTCTGGGGCTGCTGCATGCTCCGTGCCCTCACTTCTCGCGGTGGTAGCGGTTGATGTGGTTGTTGATGCTCTCCCGGGCGCCCCGGTAGCCGCAGCCATGCGGGCATTCCTCCCACAGTCCCTTGTCGACGGCGGCTTTGGTGACGGAGTTCTTCTCGTCGGGGCCGTAGCCGTGGGCGTGGAGCATCTGGGCGACTGAGGCGTCGTGATGGATGGCAAGGAACGCGGCTTCGGCAGTCTTGTCGTGGCCTGCGGCAAAGTACCGGCCGTAGCCGATCTCCTTGCCGCACCCGCAGAAGCAGAGCCCGGTGGGCTGGGCGGTGTCTGTCATGCCATCAGGTTACGATCCTTGACAACCCAAGACAACCCAAGGAATCCAAGGGTTGCGACGGAAAGTCGCCCCACAGAAAGACCCCTAGGACGGCCGAACGCGGAGACCCCGGTACGCGGAGACCCTCCGATGCCTCACCGTCCGTCAGGCGCGCCCACAGCACGTTCGGTTGCGAGGGATCGACCGTCGTGGTTCCCAATAGGCTCACGTGTCATCCATGACGCGCTCCCCGGGACTACGCTCCCCGCATGGCAACCACTCGTGACCGCGACGGACGGCTGGTCCTGCCCTTCAAGAGGGTTGAGGCTCTGGCGAGCGTCATCGACCTACGGGCTGAGGCCCTGGCAACAGGACGACTCCCGTACCCGCAGGACTGGCCGCTTCCTCCATGCCCCGAGTGCCACAGGCCAGTGACCAAGTGGCTGAGCAGCGGGGGCGAGGAACGGCCCCGCGTCTTCCACTTCTGGCCCTGCAACCACGGCATCGTCGCCGATCGATCGCCACGCGACCAGGGCAACAGAACCTCTGACTCTGGGTAATGTTCCTTGGGCATCTTGCCCCACACCACCGACACAGAGCACTCGGCCACCCAGCCCTGCCAGGCATGACAGAGCGAGGTAGGCGGTGGCTACGGCCTCTACGTTTGGGTCGTGCTCAGGTCGGAGGGATCCGCGTCTTGTGTTACGAGCGCTGGCGGCGCGGGGATCGCCGCGGTGGGGTTGGGGCGCCAGTCGGTGGTGAAGGGGAAGTCATTGTTCACCCAGAGCACGCCAGCCAGCTCAGAGGGCATGGTCCAGCGCGGGGGGTTGGACGGATCGATCTCGACTGGTGCGTGGATGAACGTGTCTCCGAAGTTGAACTGGAAGCTCAGCGTCGCAGCGCCCTTGAGTAGGTCATCGAAGTGCTCGACCTGAAGGCCGGTGAACCTGTCCGCGCCGGCCGCCACGATCAGCGGGAGTCCGGCTTCCTTCGCGAGCGCGCGGTACTTGCTGACCTTCTTCTCGATCCCGACGGTGAGCGACCGGGCCGAGACAACGCCCGCCAAGTTGCTCGGGGGAAGGAGAATTGTGCGCATCCCGGGGGGCTGCATGGAACGGCCCGTCCTCGGATCGGCCTGGAGCAGGAAGGTGTAGCCCTGGCTCCGAAACAGGGTCTGGTGCAGTGGGGAGAGCAGCTCCCGGCGTAAGTCCTGGGCGATCTTCTTCGCGGTGCGCGCGTCGGGGGTGTTGAGCGGGCGCGACGGGTCACCGGCCACTGCCAGGACGACGGGGACCGGTATCTCCTTGAGGCGCTCGACCAGGGCGTGCCACGCCTTGATCTTCGCGGTTGTCCCCTGCCGGGGGCTGTGGGTGAGGACTTCAACCAGCGCGACCGGCGTGCCGTCAGCCCCGATGACGGTCCAGTCCGGCGTCAGCGTCCCCCACCGCCGCTCAAACTCCACGCTGAAGCCTTGTCGCCGCAGCGCCGCGCCGACGGCGAGCTCGATGACGTCGGGCCAGAAGTTCTGATCGCGCCACAGGTTCGCGGCGAAAGCCGCCGCCGTAGCCTCGGGCAGGAGATCGAGTTGCTCGTCCAGCCAGATCCGCCAGGGCTCGTACTCGTCCAGTACCGCCTGGTCGTAGGAGAGCATCCGGTTCTCAGGGGGGCGCTTGCCGTAGCGGTGGCGCTGTTCGGCGACGAACTGAGGGCCAAAGCGCCGAAGGACCTGTTCCGTGTTCATAGGCCCGGATTCTCCGCCTTCCCGCGCCTGCATGCACCCAAGTTCCAGAGGGTCCTACCCGGCAGACGAACGGGGGGGTTCACTCACAGCCGCCATCCGGCCGTAACTATACGAGATCCGGGCCGTTTCGAGGGGGAGTTTGCCATGCGCGATCACCGCTCCCGCCAGGTGTTTCTTTGGATCTCCACCCTAAAACCCTTGCTTGCGTTGCGGGTTTACGGGAAGATTTCATTGTCGCCAACAAGGGAAAGGAGATACGATGTCCGCCAAGAAAGACTTCCAGCAGCTCCGCCAAGAGCTGGCTGCACAAGGCTTCGAGGTGAGGCAGCTCAAGAACAACCATTACGCCGTCTACCAGGACAGCGTGTGGGTGTGCGGCCTCCCCGCCACACCGAGCGATACGCGCGGTCTGGCCAACCAGATAGCGGCCCTGCGCCGTGCAGGCTTCGTCTGGAAGGGCCGCTGAGCCGGTCAGCCACGGTGGTCCCGGTTTCTCGACTGAACCGGGGCCACCCCCAACTACACAGAAAGGGACCACCAGCGATGATCTGGAGCTCGTACGTCGAGTACGACGCCCGCACGGTGCCGGCCGAGGTCCATCAACGGGCCCTGGAACTGCTGCCAGCCGACACCGACACCACCAGCACAGCCCCGAACGGCCACCTCTCCTTCTACGTGAACGTCGAGGCACCAACCGCCGAGATGGCCGCCATCGAGGCCCTCCGCGTCACCGGCGACATCGTCCGCCAGACATACGGCTCGTGCGCGGTCTACTGCTACGAGATCGTGCCGCTGGAAGAACGGGAGCGCCGCAACAGCGAGCCCCTCACGATGCCCGAACTCGTCGGCCAAGCCGAGATCGCCACCCTGCTCAACATCAAGCCCGCCCGAGCCAGCCAGGTCGTGCAGACGGCCCTCTTCAAGCGGCACGCCGAGCCCGTCGCCCGCCTCGCCGCTGGCCCGGTGTACCTCGCCGCCCAAGTCCGCGCCTTCGCCGCTGCGTGGGACCGCAAGCCCGGACGCCCCCGCAAGACCGACAACCAGTAAGGAGACCTTCTGTGGCTATCGAGATCGTCCACGAGCACGACACCGACGGCACCGAGACCGGTTGGTACACCGAATCGGTGCCCGAGACGTACGTCAAGGAGGAGCCCGACTGCTACGCCTGCAACGACACCGGATGCCCAGCCTGCGACGGCTCCCAGATCGACCGATCCAAGACGTTCACCCTCACCGAAGCGGGCTGGCCCCGCACCGGGGGGACCTGGGGCGGATCCAGCAACGAGCCCCCCTTCTAACACGAGAGGACGCCCCATGGCGCACCGCCTCACGTTCGACCCGACAAGCGACGCCGGCCTTGCCATCGTCGAACTGTTCAACTCGAAGAAGAGCATGGAGAACCAGGACAGCACCCTGAACACCGGCGACATGATCGACCGGCTCAACGACTGGTTTACCCAGCTCGGCATCGACACCGACGCCGGACCCATCACTCCCGCCTGACCCCGCGAACAGAGAAGCCCCGCCGGTCTCGACCTCCGGCGGGGTTCTCCTTCATTCTGCACCATCCTGGCTACGCGTCGAACGTGTACTCCAAGACGAAGGCTGAAGCGTCGAGGGTCATGTCGTTGACCTCGACCGGCTGGCCCGCCTCGGTGAGGGCTGTACGGAACACGCGGAGGACAGGGGTACCGGCGGCCAGAGCGAGCCTTTGCATCTCCTCGCGGTGGGGCATGCGCGACTGGACCTCCTCCACGAACCGTGCGGGCCTGTGACCCATCTCAGCCAGCCGCGCATACACCCCGCCAGGCCCGGTGTCCTCCTCTACCATCCGCGAGCCAGACAAAAGGGCAGCGGGCAGGAAGCTCACCGCGTACAGGACGGGCTTCCCGTCCAGCACGTACCGGCGGGACCGTACACACACCGCCGAGCCCGCCGACACACCAAGGACGCCCGCCACGTGCTGGGGCGCCGACCGTTCGGACACCTCCACCTGGTCCACGAGGAGCTGCCGGTCACCGACTTCGTCGGCCCACATCGAACGGCCAGCTCCCCACTGCTCGCCGGCCAGCCGCTGCACTGCCCGCCGCCGCAGCGGCCGGAACGCGCGCACGAAATGGCGCCTGGCGGTGGGCGACGGTGATAGCGAAACAGGTCTGGGCGGACCCACGCACTACCAGACCGCCATCGGCCGCCACACCCCCGCGACGCCCCGCCACCCGCCACCGGCCCACCGGCCCGCCGACCGATCCGCCACCCGCAGTTCCGCCGCGACCTGCGCCGTGCCCGCCCCGGCCGCGAACCGCTTGACTCCCCCCCAACCGCGTGACCTCCCGCTTCTCCTGTTCCGCGGGCGTCAGCCCGCTCCCTTGCGCCTACCGCATGAGGCCGTCGTACCGCAGGAATGACCACTCGTCACGGCCACCCGAGATCGCCAATTTTCAACCTGCGTAGCGGGACATTCCTCATCGCCGTGGCCTGTGCACGCATCCGCGGTGTAGGCGTGACTCTGCGCGCTGCGGCTCGCGTCCTGCGTTTCACGTCACTCAGAGAGGTGCCTTCCAGGTGCAGGCAACGAACACCCGTGATCGCATGATAGCTAAGGTGCTCCTATATCCATGGCGGGATATCATGAGAAAAGGCAACCTAACCAGAGATGAACTAATCACCCTCGGCATGCTTGATTCACTCCCAGAGTGGAGGCAGCGTTCAATTGAGACAGTCGAACTAACAAGCGCACTTTGGGCGGATCACATTCGAAAGCTGCACGTGAGGCCACTGGCGACTCACTCTGTACTGTCGGATTTTTTCAAAGATTCAAATGAGCAACATGTTGAGGTAGTTCTTCCTGTTGGATATCTCCCGAGAGTGCCTATCCTTGACCTCTTTGTCACAGTTGCCGAAAAGCAAGTGTACCGAATTCCGCTAGAGGACGGTGCTCGACTCCAGGGCCTCCACATCGAGCGTCTGGGACGTACTATCGGGTTGAGGGTCAGCGACGATCTAATCAATTTCATGGCCGCGCTTTTCTATACCCCTTCTCGCGGATACAAGGAAATTTGGGAGGAATGCAATCACCATCCATTCCGGAAGTGTGTAAGTTGGATCCGCGGAGGGAAACCGCCATGGAAGAAAAGAGACGCGGTATGGGAGTATCTGAAGAGCGAGGATCCTGCGACCATTCTGGGATTCAATGTCTCAAAAGGCGAGTACGATGAATGGGATAAGCTTTGCAAGGGAATTGGAAAGATTGTCCGGCTTTTTGAACCGACAGACTATTTGAGCGCCCCCGAGAATCCTCTGATCGCACTTCCTCACTACGCAGAAGAGCTATGGAAACGACAGAACCAACGGCTAACAAAAGGAGCGGTTAACGCTATTCTGCTAGAGCTTTTCACCACACTGTCGAGTGCAGCAAAAATGGCCTTCCCGGAAAGCGCGGAGGACATCGCCTTTCTAGATCGCCAGGAGGATATTGCCTTCTCACGCCGCAAGGAGGACATTGCCTTTTCTCGCCGCAAGGAGGGTGAGGAGGACATCTTCTACATGCACCGCGAGGAAGACATTGTCTTCCTGCGCCGCAAGGGGGACGACCAGCGGGGAGCTGCCCAAGAATTTCTCCGTGAATACGCAATTTGCGGGTTTCGGTGGATGGTTTTCGTGAAGTGCAAAGTACCCCGCAATGAGCCATTCATCATCATGATGGAAGAGACGCGACCACTCATTCTCACAACAAGGAAGGAAAAAGAGCCCGCCCGAGGGAAATATCTAGCGAGGAAGTCGCCTTTTCGCGCTAATAATACCGTATGGAAGATGGTCTCGTTCAATGATGCCGAAACGAATCACCTAAGCATTCGAATTCCGGATACTGCGGCAAGGTTCCACCATCGCTCGTGGACGCAAAACAACGATGTCCTCGGCGATAAATGTCACCCAATCAAGAGAATCCCGGATGAAGAGACCAAGGAGGGCGAACTCTACCTAAGGCACGATTCAACACCAAATCGCGCCAGTCGAATTTGGGTCAAATGCCACCTGCGTCTAAATAGAAATATGGCGTGGATGTTCTGGTTGACCGCTATCATCACATTCGCAAGTACGGTGATCCTATGGTATCGCGGGCTGGGAGAAGAGCCGCCCGTGGGGCCTGACCACGGAGTGGCGGCGGAAGATGCCGCTGTACTTCTAATTCCAGTGGCATTTTCGGCGGCCATTCTGCTTACGAAAGATCAAACAACAATTGGCATGCACCTTCGGAAGCGCGGACAAGTCGCCCTGACTGTCTTGCTATTTTTTCTTCTCGCTTCAGCTTCCTTCTTTTACTTCATTCATCACATTGTCCCGCATTAGAAATAACAGATAGGTGATCGTGGTTCAGCGTCAGACCTAGCCCGTCAGTGCCGTCAATCAGCTGCTTACGCAAGAGGGCTGACGCTGATATCCGGCCCCACCATGACAGGTCGAGGTGTGCCCCGGCTGCACCAACATGAAAACGGGTACAGCCGCCAAGCGGCAATTACAGTACTTAGACAGGGCATCGGACAAAAATGGGTGAGGGCCGCCCCGCTCTTCCGAAGAGGCGCAGGGCAGCCCTGTTGTCACACGACGACTTTGAACCCGTGCTTCTTGCCGAGGGCCTTGAGGGACTCGGTGCCTGGGATGCCGTCGGCTGCCTTCCCGCTGAAGTGCAGCTTCCGCTGCCACTTCGCGTATGCCGCGACCGTGAGCGTTCCGAACGAGCCGTCGGACGCGTACTTCTTGGCGAGGAGGCCCTCCGCGCGCAGTGCGGCCTCGACGAGCTTCACGCCGACCGCGTACGTCTGGTGTCCCTGCTTCGCCTTCGGGTCGGTCTTCGCCGCCTTGATCAGCCGGGACAGGGACACGGTCGGCTTCGACGTGCCCGGCTTCGACGTGACGGCGCCGGGCCAGGTGTAGGAGGTGACCGGGGTGCCGCCGCGCGGGTCGTTCGGGTCCGCGGTGGGCGGGCAGACTCCGTCCGCGAAGCGGGGCGCGAAGTAGCCGACGATCTTCGACGACCGGCGCAGGGTTGTGTGGGGCCACACACCGTTGCCCTGCCCGCTGTCGGCCGCACCCGTCTGGATCGAGTTGCCGCCCTTGGTGTAGACGTTGTCGGCGTCGAAGCCGACGACGATCTCCGTGTGCGCGCCGTCGTTGAAGTTCACCCAGGCGTCCACGCTGGGGTATTCGGACCACTGGCCGCGGTCCTTCGCCCACGCAGTGAAGGAGTCGACGCTGTCGGTCTTCAAGACGATCGCGTCGAACCCAACGTCGTGGTACATGTCCCAGTCGAAGATCACGCACCAGGCGACGCCGTCCTCGCCGTACTCGGCGCCGAACTGGGTGTGGTTGTCCCACCCGTCGGTCGACGTCCAGGTCTCGTAGATCTTCTCGGGGATGCTCTCGACGTGGTCGAGGAGCGTCCGCCAGTCCGGTGTCCCCGACGCGGTGGTGCCGGTCGCCCACGCCTTGAGCTGCGCCACGCTGGTGAAGTTCGCGACGTCCTTGTCTATGCCGTTCTGGCTGTACTGGTGGAACAGCCACGGGTGCTGGATCGCCGGGGAGCCGGCCGTGTTGCTGTAGTCGGCGATCCACAGGCCGTCCTCGCAGTACGAGGTGGTGTCGACGTTGAGCCAGAAGTTCCGGTTGCAGTAGAGGACGACCTTGTGGGTGGGCCGTAGTGCCTTCACGGCCTTGAGGAGGGTGTCCTTGTCTGCGCAGGACACACCGGAGTCCTCCCAGTCGATGACGAGGATGTCACCGGCCTCGGACATGCACTCGTCGACGAAGTACTGCGCCTGCGCCTGCGTGTTGCCGGGTCGCGCGAAGTGGTAGAAGCCGACGACGGCGCCGGCCGCGCGGGCGGAGGCCGCCTGGTCGGCCTGCCGGGGGTTGATGTAGCTGGTGCCCTCGGTCGCCTTGACGAAGACGAAGTCCTTACCGGACACGTCGGGGGTGGCCGACTGGTAGCCGCTGACGTCGATGCCGTTCAGCATCAGGAGTCCTCCGGGGAATCGTTGTGGTGGTGCACGGTGCGGGGCGGCAGCGGGGGCAGCTCGATTCCGAGCCGGGCAGCGATGGCCGCGTTGACGAGGTGCTGGTGCGCCTGGTCGCGCTCGTAGGCGTCGCGCCAGGACGAGCCCGAGTTCGGGACGAGTTCGGCGGCAAGTTGGCGCACCGTCTCCTGGCTGCCGCGTACGTCGGCGATCTCCTCGCGGAGGGCAGCGACGTGCTCCAGCACGCCGGGGCGGGGCGGGCTGGTGTCCGGGTCGCCGAGGAGCTGGTCGAGGCGATCCCAGCGGTGGACTCGGCGTCGCAGCGTGGGCCGGACGCTGCGGGCGACGGCCGCGATGGTGAGGACGGTGCCGAGGGCGCCCCCGGCGATGGAGATGGTTTCGAGAGCGCTGGAGCCCGAGGACGCGAGGAACACAGGTGCCGCCTACAGGGCAGGGCCCGGCACCCCGTGGGGCGGTGTGCGGGGCGGGGCGGGGGGATGCGAGGTGGTGGGGCGCCGGGGCCGTTCGGTCGGCGTGGGGGGCCGTGTGGGCGCCGCCAGGTCCGCTCAGGCCGCGCGCCCGGCGAGGACGGACACGAGGGTCGCAACGTCCACGGCTAGCGCCAGGACGACGAGCAGCCCGAGCGGTAGCGTGGGGCGGCGCTGGTGGGCGCTGTTCACGCCTTCGCTCGAAGCTGGATTGCGTCGATGTAGCGGCGCAGCTCGACGTACGTGGACAGCCGCATCCGGAACTCGCCGCACAGGCCCCAGCCGGTGCTCCACGAGTTGCGGAGACGGATGATGGTCTTCTCGGGGATGACGTGCCCGGCCGCGTTCTGGGCGACCTCGTCCAGGCCGACCGCGAGGACCTCGTGGCCGCCCGCGAGCGCGGTCGACGCCCAGTTCCCGGAGTCGACGAACCCCTCGGCGTCCGGGGTGAACCACGCCTGGAACCAGGGGGTGCCGATGAGGACCGGCCCGTGCTGGAGGAGGGAGGCCAGGCTGTCGGCGGTGGTGGCGTGGACGTACGAGCCGATGAGGCCGCGGGCCTTGAGGGCGCGGGCGATACCGAGCCCGGAGGAGCCCTGATCGTTCGGGGGCCACTCCCCCGGCAGGTCGTCGTCGACGGTCTCCTCGTGGTACAGGCAGATCACGTACCGCTCGCAGGTGACCGGGTCGCTCGCGGACAGGCCGGCCTCGGCGAGCCGGTCGGGGCCGAGGAGGAACGCGAGGGCGGCGGTGCCCGCGTTCGCGGTGCACGAGCCGAGGACCCTTACTCGGGCCGCGCCGGGCACAAGGACACCGGTGTCGATTCCCTGGACGTCGAGGTCTTCCTGGTTGAGGACCGGGATGGGGATGTCGTGGCGTACGGGGCGCATGACGTGGGCCGGGTCGTGGTGGTGGAGGTAGGCGAGGGAGCGGGCGTCGAGCCGGTGGTGGCGGCCGAGGCGTACGTCGGTCGGCTGGTAGCGGTGCACGACGGTGCCGTGGGTGAGCACGAGGTCAGGCCTCCGGGCATGAGAAAGCCCCCGGCACGGGGTGCCGGGGGCTGGATGGGGTGGGGGTTAGCCGGATATCCACTGGGCGGTCAGCGAGCAGGCGACGTCGCCACCCGCGTTGGTGTTCAGGGCTGCGCCGGAATTCTGGTGGACCTGGACCTCGATGTAGTCGCCGACGGCGCAGACGGCCGAGCCGGCGGTGACGAGGCCGGCGGAGCCGGTGGCGTCCGGGGTTGCCGTCTTCACGAAACTGCCGTGGATGGCAACGCCGTTGACGGTGATGCGGACACCCCGGTTACCGGTCGCGTTGCCGACCAGGCCGAGACTGCCGAAGACCGCGTACGTTCCAGGCACCTGCACGGTGTACCGACTGGAGTTCGTCGTCGTGGAGTGCCCGTTGTCGGAGTCGTACTCCTCGGTGTCAATCGTCGCCGACGTCCAGGTGTTGTTCACGATGGCCTGGGCGGTCGCCTGGTAGCCGCGGAAGCGGGGGACGCCGTTGCCGGCCGATCCCATGAGCCAGTCGCCCATCGCCTTCACGTTCGCGTTCCACAGGGCGCCGGTGAGGAAGCTCCCCGGGCTTTCGGACGCGATGACGGGCACAGCACGTGCCACGGGAACCTCCTAGTAGGCGAAGGCGATTGAGTCGAACCGGGCGACCGTGTCCCAGGTAGCGGGGTCGGTCGTCCCGGACGGGAGCGGCTCGCACACGGTGTCGTTGGCGGTGTGCGCCTTCGTCGTCGCCGCAGTGAGGGTGAGGACGCCGGTCGTCCACCCGCTGCTGGTCGTGCCGACCGACTTCACGGTGACCGTCTCGGTGTTCGCGGTGCCCTGCCCGAGGACGAGTTGCTGCCCGGGGGCGATCTGCTGGGAGAGCACGTTCGTGTTGTCGGCAGGGGCCCGGACAGTGACCGAGGTGGCCCCGGCCGCAGCCGTCGTGTTCAACGTGGTGTGCCAGGCGGCGAACACCCCGTAAGGGGTGAGGTCCGCCGGCGAGCACTGGAGGGTCAGCCACGCGTCGTTGTCGCTGTCGAACTCCCACTGAAGGTTTTCGACGAAGCACTCAACCTGCGAGGCCGGCGCATTCGGTGGGCGCCTCATCACCCGTACCCGGGTGCCGAGTTCCAGGGCAAGGCACACCGGCCAGAGGGCCGGGTTCGCCGCCGGGTGGAGTTTCAGGGTGCTGACCCGGGTAGCGGGCTGCCGGTACCGGGAGAGGAGGTAGGCGGCGGCGTCGTTGCACTCATCGGTGGAGGACGCGTTGATGCTGCGGGTCATCGTGCGGGGGAAGTACGCGGCGACCGAAGTGTCGTCGACGGCGTAGAACTGCTGCGAGCTGCCCTCCTGGGTGACCGTGACCTGGTTCGACAGGTGCGTCGAGTCGTAGTCGAGGGTCACTTCCTCGTACGGCCACTCGCCGAGTTCCGTCCGCTCCCCGAAGATGTAGGCGGGGGTGAGAGCGTTGTAGCGGGCGGCCCGCGACTTGAACTGGATGCCGCCGCCGGCGTCGACGAAGTGCGCGCCGTTCTCAGTGTCGACGGCCCCTTGCAGAGCGGACATGGCGTCCTGCCCGTCGAAGGTGGCCGGGCCCATCGACGTGGTCATCCCGCCACTCAAGTGGGTGACGCCGTTGAAGCCCGCATAGCGGAGGATCCGCGCGTAGCGCGCGTCGGTGGACTCGCCTGCGCACGCCGACCGCCATGCCTCGTACAGGTTCGACACTGCGGTCGAGGACAGAAACGTGGGGAATTCGGCGGCGAAGCTGATGTCGCCCTTGAAATTAAACGTCGTACCGTTCCCGACAGTGATGTCGACGAACCCGCCGAGGTTGTCCCCTGCAATCCCGGTCGGCGTCAGCGTCGAGGCAAACCCGGACAGAGCGTTGTACGAGCCGTCCTGCGATGTGAAGAGCTGCCCGGTGGCCTGGTTGTAGCCGAAGATGAGCAGGTGCCAGTCTCCGTCCGCGCAGTTCGTGGCTGCGTGGAAGTAGTAGAAGGCGTTCGTCCCGGTCGGGCCCTGCAGACTGATGACCGGTTTTCCGTCGGAGTAGAGGTAGATGTAGAGGTGCGATCCGGACGGGATTCCGTTCGCCCGCTGGGTGTCCATGGCCGACCACATGTGCGCGGCGTGCGTCGGGGTCGGCCCCGTGTACCGGAACGCGATCATCCGGGTCCAGAGGGTGGGGTCCGCCGGGCCCTTGATCCCCGCCGACGTGAGTTTCAGGAACGAGGCCCCGCCCGAGATCAGGTTCGTGCCCGGGTTGCTGTTGTTCACGGTGGCGACCGTGCCTGAGCTGCCTGTGTAGATGCCGGCGGCGCCGTCGTTCGCGGCGATCGCCGCGCCGAAAGTGATCGACCCGGCACCGTACTTGCCGATGCCGATCTGCACCGGACTGTTGTTGCCCGTCCAGTCCGCGGCCGTGGTGCTCCCGGCCGGCTCGTCGAGCTTGTAGACGAAGCGCGGCGAGTTCGCGTTGAGTTCCATGGTCAGGGCGTCGCTGAGCTGCTGCTGACTCAGCAGGGCGAATGTGTCGACCGCGTTGGGCTCGACCATCCCGTACAGGCCGTTCATGTCCCACGACGACGGCCAGCGTTCCATCCAGCCCGCGTACACGGGCCACCATGTGCCGGGGCACGTCCACGCGGTGGCGGCCGTCCCCTTCTCCAGTTGCCAGCCGTCGCTTTGCAGGGTGACGGCCGCCGCCGCGTTGGCGGCGAGGGCCACGCCGACGCTCATGCCGGACACGTTCGTGGGGGCCGTCACGGTCAGCGTGAGGTTCGTCCAGTCGGTTGCCGCCCCGGTCAGGGTGGCACTCCCCCCGTACGTGTAGCTGGTCGGGGAGAAGCCGGCGCCGGCGACGTACCAGCCGAAGAAGGGCTGCACGCTCAGTGAGGTCGCCGCGGTGATGTTCCGGACGCGGAGTTGCATGGTGTAGGTGCGGCCGGGGACGACGGACCAGCGCGGCGTGTGGACCGGCAGGGCCCCGGCCGCCGACCCGGCGGGTACCGCGAACTGCATGACGGTGCCGCCCGACCAGGCCGTCGAGGACGCGACGAACGATCCGCCGCTCGTGTCCGTCGTCGAGAAGATGTCGGGACCGGCCGACGTCGTGTCGATGTTGCCGAGGGAGTACGGGCCGAGGTCGCCGCCGGTTGCGATGACCTGGTCAAGCAGGTTCCTGCTGACTGGCCATTGAGCGCGCCGCCGGTACGGCTGGTAGGGGGCGATGTGCCCGGCCCACGGGCTGCTGGCATTGACGGGGTCGAGGGCGCCGTCATCGTTCGCGAGGCGTAGGGACGCCTCACCGGAGCGGACCTGGTCCGTCTCGTACTGGCGGCCCCGCTGCACGCTCATCGAGCCGCGGGTGCGGTCGGAGATCTCGACGTACCGGTCGATGGGGAAGGTGCCCGCGTTGGCGTTCCAGAACGGCGCCCACGCGTCCTCGATGCCGGGCCAGTTCGGGTTGAAGGGGCCGCCGTCGCGGGTGTTGACGTGGGCGATGACGGACACGTTGCCTGCGGTCTCCGCGGCCCCGGCCTGCGCCTCGAAGCGCAGCGTGATGTTGCTGGCGTCCCACGTGTAGGCCATGGACGCCTGCTGCGTCCACGTCAGGCCGTCGGGCGCGGTGTCGGCGTAGAACACGCCGCCCGCCTCCCGCAGCCGCCACCAGCGGTGCGCGTGCGGGTCGTAGGAGGGCAGCGTCGTCGAGGTGAGGACGCCGCCGATCTGCATCGTCATCTTGAACGCGCCGGCCTCGACGCGCATAGAGACCGCGTTGTCGATGTCGTACCGCACCCGCATGATCGTTTTGGTGGTGCCGGCACCGTTCGCGGCCACACCGATCTGCGCGTACGCGTACGAGCCGGTGGCGTCGTACAGGGTGCTCGTGGAGAAGACGTTCACACCGCCGGACGCGGTCGGGACCGCCAGCAGAACCTCGTCGTTGACGGCATCCAGGGTCGCTGCTCCCGCCGTGACGTTGTTCCACAGCACGGTGTTGACCACCGGGGCGGTGAACGCGTCGACCAGCATGGACAGTTTGCGGGTGGCCACCGGGCACCTTCCTTCCTGGCGCCCGGCGGCGCCCCATCTGTGTCACCGCTTGTACGGCGCGTACGTCCTGGAGTTGCGCATTCCGAGCCGCGTCATCTGCTTCTCGACGAGGTCGCGGAGTTTCTGCTCGGTGAGGACATGGCCCTCGACCTGGACGTGCACGGTGTTGTGGACGACCGTGCCGCGCCCGCCCGCGCCAGCGACGGCGAGGCCGCTACCGGTGAACGCGCCCGCCCCGGCCGACACCATCGACCCGGCGAGGCGGTGCACGGCACGGGTCGCATGGGAGGCGCCGTCGGCGACACCGGCCGCGAGACCCTTGGGGATCCACTGGCCGATCGACGCAAACACCACCGACGGGGAGTGGATGCCGAGCGCCTGTTTGATCGCCTTCTGCATCGCTTTGGCGATCTTGAGCATCTGCTGCTCGATCTTCTTCTCCTGCGATTGCAGGCCCTTGACCAGTCCCTGAGCGGCTTTGATGCCGTTGCCGTACATGGCGTCGGCGACGGCCTTGCCCGCCGAGGTGGCGGCGTTGTTGGTCTGCGTGTTGAGGGAGTTGATCTGTGCGATCTGGCCCTTCGTCGCCGTGGAGAGTGCGGCGGCCGTCGCCCCGCCCTGGTCGACGCCGGCGGCTGCGATCTGCGAGATCAGGTCGGCGCTGAGGCCCTTCTTCCTGAGGGCCTGGAGCTGCGCGGCGAACGCGACCGCCTTCTGCATCTGGTCCTGCATCTTGTTGACCACGTCTTGCGAGGTCAGGTTGACGCCCTCCTGCGGGGCCTCCGTGACGATGGAGAAGCCCTGCTTGATGCCGTCGGAGACGGACTTGACCTCGTCCGTCCACTTCTTCTGGAGGTCCTTCAGGTGCTTCTGCGCGGCTTTGATCTTGGTGGCTACGGAGTCCCGCTTGGCGGCCAGGCTGCGGAGGACCTTGTCCTCCTTCTTGGCGTACGCCTCCAGCTTCTTGATCGCCGCCTCGTGGGCGTTGACCCACTTGTTGCTGACGCCCTTGGTGCCGCGTAGGTCGGCGACCTTGTTGTACGTCTGCATCAGCAGCGTCTCGATACGCTTCGTCGCCGTCTTCACCTTGGCCGTGGAGCCGGTGAGGCCGTCGACGAGGCCCTCGTTGAGGTAGATACCGATCTGCCGGAACACGCGGCTCGGGGAGTGGATACCGAGCACCGACTTGAAGCTGGACACCGCGCTGTGCGCGATGCCGGACATGACCGACGACACGCTGATGGACTTGATGCCGTTGAGGAGGCCGCGGAGCATGTCGGCGCCGGCGGACCACAGCAGGCGTCCGAGGTTCCCGAGCGCCGCCCGGGCCCGGCCCGGCAGGCCGTTCAGCCAGGAGACGGTGTCCGTGGCCTTCTGGATCGTGGCCGTCTTGAAGTGGGTCCACGCGGCGACGGCTATCGCGACGATCCGCGCGCCGAGGGCACCGAGGGCGGCACCGGCCCGCCCCGGCAGGCCAGTTATCCAGTTGATCAGGGACTTTCCGATGTTGATCGTGCCGTGGTAGGCGTCGCTGAACCCGGATTTGATCCGGCCCCAGTACTTGACGATCAGGACGACGGCCATGCCGATCGGCCCGGTCAGGATGCCGAGCAGCAGCGGCCAGTGCGCCTTCACGAAGTTGACGACCCAGCCGATAGCGGCGCCGATCATCTTGAGAGGGCGGTATGAGACCTGATGCCCGATTCTTCGTTTCGTGCGGGACAGGCGGGCAGGTCGTGGCGACGCCGGGCGACTACGGCCGAGGCTGGGTGAACAAGCCCGGCTCGGTCTCGGCCAGGATGCCGCGCTCGGCGAGCCGCTTGAGTTTCAGTCGGGTGTTGTTGATGTTGTTGGGCGCGATCGCCAGGTCCATCGCCTCGCACACCTGCCGCGCACGCAGCGGATGGTCGGCCGCGGTGAACACCGCCATGATCTGCTGGTAGGCCGGATGGTCCGGCAGTTTCGGGGCCGGTGGCGCGGGCGGGGCCGGATCGGGCAGCGCCAGCAGCGTCTTGCGGGTGATCCGGACCTCCTCGGCGGCCCGGCCGAGTTCGTCCAGCCGTGCGGTCAGCTGCGCGATCTGCTCCCTCGTCACCTCGGCCTGCACGGCGATCTCCCGTTCCTGCTCCTCCAGTCGCGCCAGTACCGCCCCGAGGGTCAGCTCCCCGCCGGTCATGTGCTGCGCCAGGCCGTAGCGGTGGCCCCGGTCAGCCGACGGAGTATCACCGCGGTCATCGCCCAGTACACCCGCGACTCCGAGCTGCGTGGCCGGTGCTCGTAGTCGCGCACCAGCCTGCGGTGCAGCATCAAGATCCCGTGGGCGCGCTCCACGACCCACCGCTTGGCCTGGGGAACGAACCCGCTCTGTGCGGGATTGCGCTCGACGATCTCCACCTCGATGCCCACCTTCTGGCCGTGCGCGATGACGGCATTCTTGAAGCCCTGGTCGACCAGGGCTTTCTCCACGGTGTCGGTGTCGGCGGCGACCTTGTCCAGCAGCGCGATGCCGACGGCGTTCTCGTGCGCCGACGCGGCCGCCACGACCACCGCGATCACCAGCCCCAGAACGTCAACGGCCAGGCCGCGCTTGCGGCCCGGCACTTTTTTTGCCGCATCACACCCCGTCGACTCAGCGGGCACCCCAGCCGCCGCGCGCACGCTCTGGGTATCGAGCACCACCAGGCTCGGGTCCGCCTTCCGACGCGCCATCTCCCGCACCTGCCAGCGCAGCAGGTCGTGAATGGTCTGATCGATGCCGTCGTCACGCCAGGTGTAGAAGTAGTACTTCACCGCGCCGGGCGGCGGAAAGTCGTGCGGGAGCAGCTCCCACTGGCAACCGGTCCGGCCCTGGTAGAGCAGCGCATTGACGATCTCCCGCATCGCGTACCGACCCTGATGGCCGCTGACCGACGGATGCGCGGCCTTCCACGCGGTGATCACAGGCTCGACCAGCGCCCACTGCTCGTCGCTCACGTCGGTCTTGTAGGGCTTGCGCTCGCTCACGGCGACCAGCCCAACATGCCCATGGCCGCCAGCCGGCCGGGACGCCGCACCGCCACACGATCAGGTGACGACAAAACTCCTATCCACTCTCATACCGCCCTCTGAAGGCCGCGTTCACGAAGTTCCGGAACCAGCCGATCTTCATGTACGCCAGCACCAGGGCGCCGATCAGCGCCGCGATCGCCAGGACGATGAGCATGACCGGGTTGGCGTCCATGGCGATGTTCAGGAGCCACTGGGCCGCCGCAGCGGCCTTCTCCGCTATCGCGGTCGCCACGAGCTGGACCTTCTGAATCGCCCAGGCCGCGGCGGCACGCACGCTCGCGAGCGCGGACCGCAGGAGGTTCTTCGTGAAGTCCAGGGCGGCCAGTGACGCCGTCCTCATCGCGAGGCCAACGGCCCGCATCCCGGAGACCAGGCCGGTCCAGGCGGACGCGGCTCCCGCCCGGGTCGCCCGGCCGACGGCCAGGGAGAAGTTCTTCACGGCACCACCGGCGGTCTTCGCACCGCTCACAGCGCCGTCGAAGCCCTTACGGAGGGCCCCGCCGAGCGAACCGGCCTTCCCGGAGAACCCGGAGGCGGCCACGCGGGCGTCCCGGAATCCCTGGACGACGCGCCCGCCGGCCTTCACCGCGGAGACGCCCATCTTCCCGAAGGAGACGACCGTCTGCGCCGCCGACATGGCCAGTTTCGCCGCGTAGGCGACGACGGACAGGGCGAGGACACCGGCGATGACGGCCGCCAGGGCGACAGCGACGTCCTTGTGCTGGCCGAACCAGCCGATCACGGCGGTGACGACCGGGATCAGCTTGGTGCCGATCTCGATGGCCACGACCTGGATCGTCTGCTTGGCCTTGGCCATCTGGACGTTGAAGAGTTTCTGGGTGGCGTCCCAGCCCTCGACGTTCTTCGACGCGTTGTTGAAGGACTCCCCGACCTTGTGCACACGCTCCTTGAAGCCGTCGGTGTTCTCACCGGTGAGCTGGAGAGTGGTGTTGAGGCCGATGGCGCCGCCAGTCATCTTCCGGATGGCGTCGGTGTACGTCGTCGCCGCCGGGCCGCCCCGTTTGAGGGCGTCGTTGAAGCCGTGGGACTTCTCGTAGAGGGTCGCGAACTGCTGGCCCATCGCGTACTGGTCGGCCGGAAGCTGCTTGATCGACTTTCCGTACGCCTTGACGGAGACCGACCCGTTCTGGAGGCCGGTCGCTAGGTTCCGCACCCCGGACGGCATCTGATCGAGCATCGTCTTGAGGTCGGCGGCGGCCTGCTTGCTGTTGTTGAACGCCGAGAGGAGGACGGTGCCGGACTTGCCCATCTTGCCGAGCACGGTCTGGGTGAGGAGGTCGAGGGTGCCGGTCAGGCCGCGCTTGCCGATGTGGGTGCTGACGTCGGTCGCGGACAGCCCGAAACGCTGCATGGTCTGCACGGCAACGTTGTTCGGGGCGGCCAGGCTCCGGATCGTCGAAGCAAGTTCCTGGGTGCCCTCACGGGCGCTCGTACCGTGCTGGGTGAGGGTGGCGAGGGCACCCGCGACCTGCTCAAACTCGATGTGGTTCGCGGAGGCGATCGGGAGGACCGTCGACAGGGAGCCGGCGAACTCCTCCATGGTCATCTTGCCTTCGCCCGCGGCGGTCTTCATCCCGTTCATGACCCGGACGGAGTCCTGCGCCTTGAGGTGATACGACGCCATCACCGACGTCATGGCGTTGGTGACTGAGTCGAGGGAGGCGTTCTCCTCGCGGGCGCCCTGCGCAGCCGCTTTGAGGACTTTCAGACCGTCGGCACCCCGATAGCCGGCCTTCTCGATCTGGTACATGCCGTCGGTGAGGTTCTGGAGACCTGTACCGGTACCGGACGAGATGTTGAGGATGCCCTGACGGACGGTGGCGAGGTTCTTGACGGTCTCCCCGGCCGCGGTGTGCAGGACCATCGTTTCGGCCTGGAAATCGCCGGCCATCTTCACCGAGGCGACACCGACACCGGCCCCGATCAGAGATACGGAGCGGCCCATCTTGGCGAGACCGGCGAACGCGGTGGCGCCCGACTGCTGGAAGCCGCGGGCGGTGCCGTCGACCTGCGCGCGGGCCTGGGCGAGAGTCCCGCGGAGCTGGGTCATGTCGCCCATGAGGCGGACGACGACGGGCGGGAGCAGGCCCTCGGACACGGCGCCCCCTCTCTGGGTAGGGCGCCGTCCGGGCGCGGGTGTTACGTGATCAGTGGCGGTTGAGGGCTGCGCGCCATGCGGAGTGGTAGATGCTGGTCAGGGCACCGGTGACGGCCAGCCGCTCGTAGGCGGGCCGCACGTACGGGCGGGGCGGCAGCTCGGTTGCACCGCGGCGGCCGGTGACGCCGCCGAGTTCCTGGATGCGCCCGTACACGACGGTCGGCCCGATCTGCGCCTCCCAGCGGCCGGTGCCAAGCGGCACGGGCCCCTTGACGGTGATGGAGCGGCGCAGGGTGCCCGTCACGAGGGACGGCGGCTCCCCCGGGCTCGACGGTGTCGGCGTGCCGCGCGGGTGGCTGGACGTCGTCAGCTTGGTCTTGATCTCCCGTTCGAGGAGGTGCGACGCCTGCGCTGTCGCCACCCGCGTGGCCGAGTTGAACGAGGCGACGAGGCCCTCCAGGGCCCGGGTCAGTTCTGTGACACCGACGACCTGGACGGCGCTGCCGGACATTCGGTCACCCCCGTTCGGCTTCCCGCATGGCCTTCTCGTGGGCGGACTCCCGGGCCGCGTCGACTTCCAGGGCCATTTGCGGGAGCCACACGTCGAGCCAGGCGGGGATCTCGTCGACTTGGGCGGGTGTCCACCGGTACCGCTCGGCGTACCAGAGGTAGTCGTACGCGTCGTCGACGGGGGTGATCGGATGGTCCGGCGGAACAGTGTGTCCCTCCAGCCGTGCCCTTAGGCGGCGGAGGGCGCGGTAGGGGATGCCGCGTCCTTCGCGTCCTTCGGGTCGGGCTTGCCCGGGAAGAGGAGGGCGCGGGCGGGCTCGACGGCTTCGGAGAGGGCGTCGTCGTCCTCCAGCGGCACCAGGTCGAGGGAGGCCGGGGTGACGCTGGGGACGGGGAACTCGTACGACCAGTCGAGGATGAGGACGGTGAGGAGGCCGTTGATGAGGTCGAGGGCCTGCGACAGGTCGCCAGCGTCGGTGTCCTGCACGGCCCGCATGGCCTTCTGCTTGTCGCCCCGGCGCAGGGTCTTGGGGTCGCGCAGTTGGATCCAGGCGCCGGAGGGGAGGGGGACGCGGTCGGTCGTGGACATGGGGGCTCCGAATCAGGTGAGGGGGCGAGGGGTGAAGGGGCGACGGGGGGTCAGTAGGTGCCGGGGGGCACGTTGTTGGTCACGGAGACCTTGATCGGGCTGTAGCCGCCCGAGCCGCCGGCGTTGGTCGTGTTGAGGAGGGCCTGGAAGGAGTTGCCGTACTCGACGGCGGTCTTCGAGCCGTCGGCCTCGGACTCCGTGAATGCGGCTGACTGGCAGTCGAGTTGGAAGACGACCTTGTTGGCGCCGGTGAGGCCGTTGTCGATGTAGAGCTGGAGCTGCGGCTGGCTGTTGTTCAGCATGTAGAGCAGCGGGCTCTCGTCGGCGGCGACGAAGTTGAGCTTGCCCTCCACGGACAGGCCGCCGCGCTGGATGATGTACGGGGACTGCGAGCCGCTGTTCGTGTAGTACGGGGAGAGCTCCCGCTTGATGGTCAGTTCGCCGTCGGTGACGGTGGAGACCAGGGTTCCCCCGACGGCGGGGCCGCCGATGCCGACGAGCATTCGCCAGGAGGCGACGGGCAGGACCGTCGAGGGGGCGGCGACGGGGGCGGCGCCGAGCGGCACCGACGGGAAGCTGGTGCCCTTCGCCGACCAGGTGAGCAGCTCGCTCTCGGCGTTCCACTTCAGGCCGACTTCGCTGAGGCAGAGGCCAGGGTATTGGCGGGCGCCGGACACCTGGGTGGGGCCGAGGAAGTGGGTCAGGGTGTGCGACAGCGGTTGCCCGCCCCCGGAGTTGAGTAGGGAGTGGGCCTGCGTGTAGGGGGCGGTGACGGGCTGCACGGCCTGCGACGCGGTGTGCTGGTAGACGAGGCCGCCCGCCGGGCTGGTCAGGGGGATGCTGTAGGGGCCCGCACCGGTCGGGGTGCCGGTGACGAAGCATTCGGCGGTCGCGCCCGTTCCGATCTGCACGGTGGTCCCGGCGGGGATCGTCGCCGCGGTGGTGATGGACGCGGTGCCCGGGTTCGCGGTCGCCGAGAGGGTGGTGGCGCCGGTTCCGGTGGAGGTTCCGGTGTAGGCGAGGTCGCCGAGGATGTTCCGCAGGAAGTAGCCGATTCCGTCGCCGTAGGCGGGGCCGCCGAGCTCGAACTCGGCCGACTTGACGCCAGCGATCTTCGCGAAGGAGTCGGTTCCCATGCTGCCGCGCCACGACTTGTCGTCGAGGAACTGGGGATTTTCCTTGGGTTTGGCCTCGTCGACGAGGACCGTCGCGGTCATCGCCACCGGTGTGCCCTGGCTCACCTCGTTGGCGATGCCGACGAATTGCTTGGCGGGGGCGTAGGTCGTGGGTGTGGGCACCGGTCACTCCTCGCTGGACGGGGCCGGCGCATTGTCGGCGTGCTGGTTGGGGTTCTTGCTGGTCGGGGCCCAGCGGCCGTCGTCGGGCGGCCCGGCAGGCCAGGCGTAGACGGTGGCGGGGGTGTCCGGGGTCGCCGCGCGGGCCGTGAGCGGGACGTGCGGGTAGACGCAGTCGGCGTAGTGCGTGTACTCGTACGCGGCCGGGCCCGCCGGGGTGTCGGCGGTGGCCGGTGCGGCAGCCTCGTCCGGCTGCGGCGTCGGCTTGGGGTCCTTCACGGACCGGTTGGAAGGCATGCGAACTCCGCAGGCAGAAAAGGGAAGGGGAAGAGGGCCGTCAGGCGTTGACGAACTCGATCGCGGCGAAGGTGATCTCGACGAAGCTCTTGGTGAGTTCGGCCGTCGACTCGGGTTGGCTGTAGCTGACGTCGATGCCGTCCATGCCGCCGTCGGCGTGCTCCCCGGCCTGGAACACGCAGCCGCCAAGGGTCCGGTCGAGCCGCATGTGTTCGAGGAGGGCGTCACGTAGGGCGTGCGCGTCGTCCTGGGCGTCCTCGGCGTACTGGCAGCGGGAGCGGATGTAGCAGTTCAACGTCACCTCGTAGGTAATCTGCTTCATGCCGCCGTGCTCGCCTCCGAGGGCGACGCGGTGCTCTGAGTGGCGGGGGATGAACACCACGACCTGGCATCCGGTGCGGGTGCCGGGCGGCATGCCCCAGTAGTAGTCGGCGTGGTCGTCCCGCTTGGGCCAGGCTCGGCGGACGACGCCGACGCCGTACTTCGTCAGCGGGGAGGACCGGTAGCTGCGTGTCTGCTCGTCGTACGCGCCGCCGAGGTAGCGGCAGATGCCGTCAAGCACGGTTTGGACGCTCACATGCGCCTCGTGTACGAGTTGAGGATGCGTCTGGCCTCAGCGACGAGTCCGGAGCCGCTGCGGCGGCTGTCGTCCTTCCGGGTCGTCGACGCCAGAGAGGTGTCCGGGTAGGAGTCCTCCGCCGTGGTGTCCGGCCGCATCAACTGACTGATCGCGTGGTTGATGACGGCTAGGCGCATCTCTCCGGGCATCCCGGACCAGCCCGAGCCGCTGGTGTGCGCGTACACGGTCGGCGCCGCGAGAGGCACTACCGCGGGCGTCTGCGGGACGGTGGCGGCGGGCGGTGTCCAGGACGGGGAGACGGTGATGGTCTCCTCAACGCCGGGCTCCCACAGCCGGTACGTGGCGCCGGGCAGGATGCCCGTCGGGTTCAGGACTGTGAGCGACGTCGCACCGACCTGGGTGTCCGCACCGAGGAGCGTGGACACCCAGCCGGCGGTGTAGACGAGGTCTACCCAAACGCGCCCCCGGGACGTGACCCGCCCGCCGGGAACATAGATCGTCTGATCCCTGGCGATCCGGGCCGGCGGGGCTGTCAGCGTCGTCATGCGGGCGAGAGTTGTGCCGTAGGAGACCGCGGTGACGGACAGGACGGGCCGGTCTGACGGAAACACGCTGAGGACGCCGTCGTGGTCGATACGGCCCCGCGTGCTCAGGGTGACCCGATGCGCGCCGAGCGGCTGGTTAGCGGTGTTGTCGGCCCAGCCGGACGACTTGAGGAGAATGTTCGTCAGCGCCGCCGTCTGTGCTTCCGGGTCGGTAACGCCGGATCGCAGGGTGTCAAGGTCGAGGCTGGTCGGGTGGGCCCGGAACTCGGCGGCGGTCACGTACGGCGTGGCCGGCATCGTCGGTCACCTCCTCCCGGCGGTCAGGGGGTCGGCTGCTTGGCGGGGGCCCGCTTCGCGGCCTTCTTCGGCCCCGGGGCCGACACGGGGGCCGGGGCGGGGTCGGTGAGGGCGGCAGTCGCGGACGCGGCCTTGACGAGCTGCTCGACCGCGCCGAGGAGAGTCGCTGGGTCCTTGCGGCGCTCCAGCTCCTCCGCGATCAGTCGCCGCTGCCGCTCCACGTCGTCCTCCCACATCGGGCGGCCGTGCAGGTGGAAGCTGTGGAGCCGTTCGGAGACTTCGTCGGGGAAGTCGAAGCCGCCGGCCTCGTCGGCCTGGAATGTGCCGAAGTCGGGGTCGTCGAGGGCGATTACGCCCGTGCACGAGTACAGGCGCATGCCTGCTCCTAACAAGGGGTGAGGGAGAAGGTTGGGGGCGGCGGGCCGGGGCTCCGCAGCGCGCGGCTACAGGGCCCCGGTGGCCGATCAGCCGACGTTCGACAGGGTTGCCATGGCGACGGGGGCGCGGTTCACGAAGGCGCCCACGGAGCGGATCTCGAACTCGCGGCGCGGGCCGCCACCGGCCGTGCCCGCGATACGGCTGATGCCGTAGTCGAACTGGGCGCAGTCGCGCAGGTTCCTGTACTCCAGGACGTTGCTGATGTTCGCCTGGGGGAACGGGACGCGGTCGGTGCGGGCGATGATCGTGCCCGGCGGCAGCGACGTGTGGACCTCGATCGGGACCGTCACGCCACCCGCGGGCGCGTTGACGATCTCGCCGACCCGGCCGCCCGCGGTCACGCTGATGCGGCCGGAGCTGTCGGTGTTGAGGAACGTGGTCGCGGCGTTCGACGACAGGACCAGGTTGGCGATCTCCTGGGCCTGCGCCGCGTTCATCATGAGCGCGGTCGGGGACGCCTTGATGGCGTTCCACAGGGCCAGGAAGATGTAGTTCTCGATCTCCTGGACCTGGCCGCCCGCGAAGGTGAGGGCAGCGCCGTCGAGGCTCTTGAAGGTCGACGGGTTGGCGGTCCCGGTGCCCGCGGTGACCCACTGGCCGTTGCCGTTGTAGTCGCCGCTGAGCGACGCCATGAAGCCGTCGTAGTCGTTCGCGTTCGCCGAGCCGTTGTCGGCGGCGGCGTTGAACGTCGGCCTCGAGTTGGCCGTGCCCTTCCACGAGGTGGTCAGGTCCGGGACCGCGGTCCCGGACGGCAGGGCCTGGTCGGCAGCGATGACCTTGTTCATCGTGACGGTGTTGACCGTGGTGGTGGTGTAGTAGTACCAGGTCGTGCCGTTCGCCGACTGGAACCAGTCGTACGCGACGGCGCCACGGACCGCGCCGACGGTCGCCGTCAGGCTGTTCGTGGTACCGGACGCGAACGTGGTCGAGGCGCTGTTGCCCTGGGAGTTACCCGAGCCGTAGTAGTAGCCCGAGCCGGTACGGGCCGCGACACCGACGTACACGGCGACGGCGCCGATGGTGCCGCCGGTCGCGGACTGTGCGATGGTCGGCGCGGCCGGCCGGGCCAGCGCGAACGACTGGGCGCCGAGGAGCTTGCGGTCGTCGCCGATCAGAACCTGGTTCAGGGTCTGGAAAGTTGCGACCTGGAACGGGTCGGCGTAGCCGGTGGCGAGGTCGTAGCTGTCCTGGGTGACCAGGCCGGCGAGGCCGGTCGGCTTGTACTTCGCCTGGAAGTCCTGCTCGTTGAAGACGACCTCGTTCGCGGCGTAGTCGAAGCCCATGGACGGGTCCGGCTGCGACGCCGTGGTGTCCATGATCGCCCGCCACACGGCGTACGGGGCACCGTCCGTGGGCTTGACACGGGAGACCAGGTCACGGAACGGCGTGACGACCGGGATCAGGGTGACCAGGCCGGAAAGGTCGTACGAGTAGACGCCGGTCCCGGTCAGGATCCCGGTCGTCTGAGCCTTCTGGATGGCGTCCAGGGTCTCCTGGGTGACGTTTTCGAGCGGAGCGCTCAAGGGGTGCCTCCTGGGCATGCGAAAACCCCCGGACGCGGGCGCGTTCCGGGGGTTCGAGGTATCGGGGTGGGAGGTGCGGCGATCAGGCGCCGCCGTGGATCGCCCTCAGCGCTTCGATCGCGGCCGTCTGCATCTCGACGGCGACGGCGTTCTGCTCGGGCGCGGAACCGAAGTACATGGTCTGCTTCAGCTCGCGGGCCTTGGCCATGTCGATCGGCGGGGCGCCGTTGTCCTGGCCGCGCAGCACGGGCTGTACTCCGTTGGCGAGCACCTGCGGGACGGCGGGCTGCTCCTCCAGCACCTTGATCTGGCCCTTGAGGGTCTCGACGAGATCCGCCAGTTCGACGATGGCCTCACCCTGCTTGGTGAGCTGTGCCATCTGTCCGGCGCTGTGTTCGTCGAGCATGCCCTTGACCAGTTCCGTGAGGCGGCTGCTCTTGAGGATGTCGTCCGAGTCGGTGTCGGTGGTCTTCGTGACGTCGTCGCCGTCGGCCGGGGTGACGTCGTCGGTGGGGTCGGTGGTCTTGGCTACGCCTTCGGCGGGGACGCCGACCTCGGCGGCAGGGGCCGCCTCCAGCGAGGCTTCCGGGGCTGCGGGGGTCTCAGGCTCCTCCTCGTCGACGGCGTCGGCCCCGGAGATTGGGGTGATCTCGGTGGGGTCGACGATCCCCACCAGCTTGCCCTTGGCGTCGTAGACGGCGACCATCGGCGTCTTGCCCTCGCCGTCGGCCTTGCCGACCGGTTCAACGGCCGGGGTGACGTCGGCGGCGGTGGGGGCGGGGGCGGTGCCGGGCTCCGGCATGTCGGTCTCCTTCTTGGCGACCGGACGGCCGCTCTCCGGGGTGTCGGGTGCGGCCGGCAGGGAGGCGAGTACCTTCTGGAGGGACTCGACGGCGTCCCGGATCGCGCGCTCGTTCGCAGCGGACAGGGACCGGCCGGCCTTCGCGACCTGGGTCAGGGACTCGATCACGTCGAGGGGCGTCGGGTCGAAGTCGGCGAGGGCCTTCCCGACCGCTTCGAGCTCGGCGGTGCCGCGGATCGCCTCGGCCTCCTCGTCGACTGCGAACGGTGCGAGAACGCTGATGGCGTAGTCGATGGCGCACGCGGCGTCGTCGAGGTCGAGGGCGGAGCCGTAGTCGTCCGCGTCGGCGGACGCTGCCTCGAGGAGTTCGCGGTCGGCCATGACGCCGAGCGCGCTCTTGGCGCGGGAGAGGATGGCGGTCCACTTACGTGCGGTGGCCGCGTCGACGGCCTCCCACGCTGGGGAGCCGGGCGTGTTGGCGTCGCCGGGGGCATTTTCCTCGGGCTCGGCGAGTACGACCGTCGGGTCGAGGTCGGCTTCGGCCATGGTGTCCGCGTCCTTCGTGATGGGGGCGCCGTCGTCGACGAGACGGCCGCCGGCCTTGTGGATGAGCTGGGCGAGGGCGCCGGGCGTGCCGGTCATGGTGACCGTCTCTCCCGCCTCGGGGGCGGGGTCGGTGGTCTTCCCGATGAGGTCGCGGATCAGGTCCGGCGTCATGAGGCCGGTCGGGCCGCCATCGCTGGCGCGCTTGGCGATGAGGAACGTCATTCCGTTCGCGGCCTTATCGACCAGGTCAACGCGCGGGATGTCCGCATCGATGAGTTCGGTGAACTCGTCGTCGGGGTGGGGCATCAGCTACTCCGGGGGGTGATGCGGCGCGCTGATCCCTGGGGCGAGAACCCGGTGATCTGGCCTGCCTTGTAGAGCTGCCAGGCGGTCTCGTCGCAAATGCCGCCGACGAGCCAGTCGCCGGCCTTGACCACCGTGCCGTCGCCGAGGTCCCAGTCCGGGCCGCGGTAGATGTAGGACTCGGTCACCGTGAAGTGGCCGATGGTGTCGTCCGGCCCGTGGAACAGCCCCACCTGGGCGCCGCCCGGGAGGAAGCTCCACGCCGCCTTCTCCAGCTCAGCGGGACTGAAGTAATCCCGCCCGCCGTCGGCACCGCGCTTGATGTTCGGGTCGGGGCCTGCCTGGTAGGCGACCCCCAGCAGATACCTCTGGGGTTCTGTCATGGCACGCCTTTACAATGGAGGAGTGAAAAAGACCTGTTCAGTGGCCATGTGCAACCTCCCGGTGTACGCCCGCACCTGGTGCCGGTCCCACTACGACCGGTGGAAGAAGACCGGTGACGTCCAGGCCAACGTGCCGATCGCCAGCCGCCAGAAGAGGACGGGGACTTGCCGCGTCGAGGCGTGCGACCGCCCGATCGAGGCCCGTCGCCTGTGCGTTGGGCACCTGCGCCGCGAGGACAAGTTCGGCGACGTCCGCGCCGACGTCCCCCTCAAGCGCCCGTCGGACGGGCGTTGTTCGGTGGCGGACTGCCTTCGCCCGCATGCTGGTCTGGGGTGGTGCGAGTACCACTACGCCCCGTACCGGCGTTACAAGCTGACACCTGCGGCGTACGCAGCCCTTCTGGAGTCCCAGGGGGGCGGGTGCGCCATATGCGGCACGGAGCCCACCCCCACGGTGGGTATGCACGTCGACCACGACCACGGGTGTTGCCCCTCCCGTAAGCAGTCGTGCGGGAAGTGCGTTCGGGGCCTGCTGTGCAGCAGTTGCAACCTGATGCTCGGATATGCCAAGGACGACCCCGACGTGCTGCGACGGGCCATCAGGTACCTGGCTACGCCCCACCCGTGACGGGTACGAGGGCGCAGCGGCACCAGGGGTGACCGGGAGGGGCGGTCTGGCCGTTAGGGAAGAAGGTGCCGGGGCGGCGTGGGCCGGCCTCGGCGTTGTCTGCGCAGAGGTTGCAGACGCGGCCGTCGCCTGCCGACACCCATTCGACGGACTCGATGCCGTTCGCCAGGTAGGTGCGGAGGCTGGCCTGGGATACGGCGCGGCACAGTTCCGTCGTGGCGATCATTTCGGCGCGGGTCGCGTCGGTGAGGAGCGCTTCGATCGCCTTCGCGATCGTGGTCGGGCTGTCGCCCCGCTCGGCGCCCTCGGCGAGGAGTCGGCCGAGGGCCTTCATGCGGGTTGCGGCCACCGATCGGATCGTCACCCCGGCGTCGTTCAGGAGGGCTTCGAGGCCGGCGCCGTCGGCGGTGTCGCCGAGGAGGAGTCGGGCGGCCTTCGTGTCGCCGGGTTCCCAGGTGTCCCAGTTGATACCGGCGCCGATCCCGGTGATTCCGGCGGCGTCCTCGGCGGCGGCGACGCCGATGAGGTAGCCGTCGGTGCAGATGCCGCCGATCGTGGCCTCGATTGCGGCCGCGAGGTCGGGGGCGTTCTTCTCCAGCCAGCGTTCGGCCTGCGCGTTGAGGTCGCGGATCCGGTCGGCCCGCCTGCCGGCCTTGGAGCGCGGGTTGAGGGCGAGCCAGGCGTCGACGAGGCGGCGCGGGTTGACGGCGCCATGGAAGGCTGCGGCAAGTCGGGGAGCCCAGTGGCGGACGGCCTTGAGGTCCATCCGCCAGCCGAGCCACCGGCCCGCGCCATCGTCAGCGCCGCCGCCTTTTGGGTGGGCCGCCTTGGCGATGCCCAGCTTCTCGGACACCGACTCGCCGTCGTCGTGGCCGTGTGAGCCGTCCGTGTGCATCCAGCCGTCGATGTCGTCGAACCGGATGGGCATGCCGCACGGGCAGCACATCGTCTCGTCGATGTCGTCGGCGATGGGTACACCGAGTCTGTCGAGCACGAGGTCCAGGGCGTCGAGGAGTTCGGGGCGTACGACGGGATTGCCTCGCAGTTGCTCGGGGTCCCACCAGGCGATGGCCTCGACCTGGTCTCCATCAGGGTCGTCGGGGTTGGTGACCTGGTCGCGGCGGCCGAGGTCCAGGGCCGTCTCCGTGGGGACGGTGTAGACGTATCCGGCGTAGATGCCGGACACCCAGGCCGGCTCGGAGAAGGCGAGTTCGGCCATGGCGTCGGGGTCGAACGGCAGGATCATGCGGGTTTCTTCGCACCACTCGCGGACGGCCGCTGCTACGGGCTTCTCGTCGCCCTCGCAGTGCCCGCCGGGGAATTCCCAGGTGCCGCCGGCCGGGTCGTCGGGGGCCAGGGCACGCTGGAGCATGAGGACGCGGCCGGTGTCGGCGGCGCGGACTGCGAGTCCGGCGCATGCGATCTCCCCGGCGTCCTTGCGGACGGCGGCGCGGCCAGCCTGGTTGAGGCGGTGGCCGGTGCGCTGGTCAACGTGCCGGAACTCGAAGTCCCGCCAGGCGCCGTTGCGGCGGCGGGCCTTGCGGAACGAGCGGAACGCGGACAGTTCCCGCTTGGCAAGCTCCGCCGCCTCCTCCTGGTCCTGGTCGCCGTCGTCGAGGTCGTATCCGGTAATGCCGGTGTCGGCGGTGATGCCCTCGCCCGGTGCGGTGTCCTTGCCCAGAGCGGTTTCCGGTTCCTGCACGGCCTGCCGTACCTCGGTCTGGTAGGTGTCGGCGACCGTGTCCGCGGAGGCTGCGTCCGTGGTGCCAGCGGCCGGGAGGATTCCGGGGGCGGGCACGAACGGTTGCGACAGCGCGGGCTGATCGGCTGCCGGCCCATACGTCTCCGGGTCGACCCGGCCGCCGATGCCATCGATGGCGACGAGCGGCACAGGCCCGGAGTTGGGCGTGTTGTAGAAGCGGGGGGTGGGGCGGGCCGGGTCGCCGGGCAGGCCGAGGAGTTCCTCCCGGCCCTCGTCGGCGGAGGCCATGCCAGTGTCGATGTAGATCTGCCACGCCTGGGCGAGGGTGAGGCGGTCTTCCTTCTCCTGCCCGGTGTCGAAAGAGAACTCAAGCGGGAGTTGGAGGTCGTGCTGGAGGAACGAGGTGAGGATGCCCTGGACATGGGTGACGAGGGGCAGGTCACCGACGCGGTGCTGAACGTCGGCCTGTGTCTCCCCGGACGACTTGTTGACGGTCTCGGTGAAGCCAAGGTCGCTCGGGACGATGTGGTAGGCGGCGCACGTCTTCCGCATCAGGAACAGGGAGAAGCTGTCGGAGAAGTCTTTCTCGTTCGACCATTCGATCTTGCCGCCGCCGGGCATCCACCGGATTTGGTGTTTGGTTGCCTGGTCGCCGTACATGGCGGCGTCCCAGAGGCCCTGGAACTCCTCGATCTGCTGCGGTGTCCAGCCCTCGGGGGCGGACGCGAACGCCTCGGGAATGTTCCCGTCGGTGAACCTCTGGAGGAAGTACTGCTGGAAGCGGAGGTCGGTGTTCGCGTTGAGGAGGATCGACTCCATCGGCGCATGCCCATACGGGCTGTTGGAGCGCGGTCGGAAGGGCACGTAGATGAGGTCGCGGCGCGTGAGCTGGTTCCACGGCACGCCGTTCGCATACTGCATATACGCCGGGGCCGGGGCCTCCGGGGAGCGCCCCCAGTAGTCGAGGAGGGGGGCGATGGTCGTGCCGTCGACGACGGACAGGCCGATCGCCCGCCCGGCGCGGTTGCGGCGCCGATAGAGGGTGCCGGCGTCGTAGGCGAGGATGTCGTACAGCCAGGTCGCGAACCAGGTCGGGAAGGGGGTTTGGCCGTCGGGCGTGGCGAGGGCCGCCATGCCCAGGTCGATGGCTGCGTCGGCGTCGCCGGAGAATCCTCGCTTCGGGACGAGGGACCAGTCGAGGGCGCGGATGGAGTCGATGCGGTGCCAGATGCACATCTGCGCCACGTCGTAGGCGTCGATGAGGCCGCGCAGGGTGTCGAAGGAGACTCGCTCGTGCGACTTCGGCCGGGCACTGATGTTGTACCCGGTGACGTAGTCGTGGGCGCGGGGTGTGCGGCTGTACCCGTCGTACGGGGAGATCGGCAGGCCCGGGGAGAACGGCCGTGTTTGCGTCATCCCGGCGGTTTCTTCGGCCGCCTGCATGTCGGCGGGGGCCCCGGTGCCGAACACCTTGGCGAGCCGGTCACGGAGGCTCATCGCGGGCGTGCCTCCTCTCTATGCGAGACCGTCAGTCGCGGGCGGTTGTCCAGTGGGCGGGGAGTGGCAGGCGGAAGACGCGGGCGAAGGGGGTCTGGACCGGGGTTTCCGGGGTGCAGTTGCATCCGGGTAGGAGGGCCGGGTCCGGGGCGGTGCAGGTGCTCTCGTGGATGCAGGCGGCGGCGTCGAGGCCGATGGCGTGGAGGTGGCAGGCGTACACGGTGCGGGTCATGCCGTCGCCGGTGGGTAGCGGCCCGAACTCGGGGGGCGGCAGTTGCGGGTCGGCGTGGAGGAGGACCTGCTGACGGCGTTCAACCTCGGTGGTGATGAGGTCGCTGACCTCGTCGGCGGTCGGGCGGCGCTGCCAGTTGACGGATGCGGGCTCGCCGCAGGCCGCACACGGAGGTCCTGCGGGCAGGGCGGGCAGGGCGGGCGGGGTGGACATGCTCGGTGTCCTCCGGTCAGGTGACGGTGAGTTGCCCGACGGGGAGGACGGGCTGTTCGGGGTTGTCGGTGATGCGGAGGAAGACCGCGTACCGGCCGGGGGTGAGGGTTGGGCCGGTGCTGCCGGGGCCGACGAGGATCTGTGCCTGGTAGGCGTTGCTGCCGGGGATCGCGGTGGTGCCGTCCCAGCCGCCTGGGTACCAGGTGGCTGGGCGGCCGTTGATCGTGGTGAACGCGAACTCGACGAGGTCACCGGTGGGGTTGTACGGCTTGCCGGTGACGGTCACCTCGACCTGGGCCTGCACGTACTGGCGGGAGTCGCGGTCGATGCTCTGCACGGCCCCTCCTACATGTCGGTGTGCCAGCGGCTGCCGGTAAGCCAGGCCCGCCAGGTCGCTCCGCGCTGCCCGGCGGTCCAGCGGGTGAGGGTTCCGGCGGTGATGACGGCGATGTCCCGCAGGGCGTGGTAGACGCTCACGCCCACACCGGTCACGGCGGCGGCGGTAGTGGTGAGGAGGAGCACGAAGACGTGCGTCGCGGTAGTCGACGCGCTGGTGTGCGCAGTGGCGGCCGTGGTGCGGCCGATTCCGCGTCGGCCGGTCGTGGCGGTGAGGGCGTCGGCGCGGGCAGTCAGTGCGGCGGCGCGGGTGAGGTCGCGGCCGGTCACCGCGCCCGCCGTGTACGTGTGGGCGGCGGCCCGCAGGAGGCCCGCCCCGGTCGTGGTGGCTGCGGTGAGGGTGCGGGAGACCCCGGACCGTGCCGCCGCGGCGGTGTGCGCGGCCACCGTGGTGGTGCGGGCCAAGCCGCGGCCCAGGTGGGGGCTGCCGGTGGCGGTGCCGGGCATGTTCAGGGCGGTCCATCGGGTGATGGCCCGTTGCCCGGCTGCGATCACGCTGGTGGTGATCCCGGCGCGGCGGACGATGCCCGTCCCGGCCGCCGCGGTGGTGGGGAGCAGGCTCGTGGTGGCCCGTTGTAGGCCGGTAGCGGCGTGTGTGCCGGTTGTGAGGGTGAGGAGTGCGGTCCTGGCCCAGGAGTAGGCGTGTGCGGCGGTTGCGGCGGCCGTCAGGGCGATCTGGCGGCCCACGCGGACGCCCTGGGCACCGGTTCCGGCCGCCGTGGCGGTGTGGGGGCGGCCCAGGGCGCGCCGGAGCCCGCCGGTTCCGGTCGCGGCCGTCGCGGAGAGGGCCCCCACGCCCCGACTGGTCGCCGTGCTGGTGCCGCTTGCGGTGGTGTGGGTGCGGCCGTTACCCCGGACGAGGTCCCTGGCCCCGGTCGCGGCCGTGGTGAACACGGTGTGCAGGGCCCGCCAGGTGGTCACGCCGGCCGTGGTGGCCGTGACGACGGCGAGGGTGATCCGGCGTGCCGTACCGGTCGCCGTGCCGACAACGGCGGTGGCGGTGGCGGTGAGGAACCGGCCGGTGGCACGGACCGTGGTGCCGGTCGCGGTCGTGACAGTCGTGTAGGTGCGGGAGAGGACCGCCCGCCCGGCCGTTGCGGCGGCTGTGGCGGCCGTACCCGCCTGGGTGCGAGCCAGGGCCCGGCGCACCGTTGTAGTGCCCGCAACGGCACCGCTGACGGTCACGGTGACGACGCGGGACAGGTACCCGGCGGCGACAGTCACGACGGTGACGGCTCGTCCGACACCGCGCCTGGTCGTCGCGTTCGCCAGGGCGGCGGTGAGGAGGTTCAGGCCGGGGACGTAGGCGAGTTGCCCGCCCGCATGAACGTCCTGGGCGTGGGCGAGTTGCGGGCCCCGGACGAGGGCGCCTCCGACGGTGCGCGGGGCGCTGTAGGAGGCGGTGAGGGACCGTCGCATCGCTGCGGCGAGGTCACTCGCGGTGGGCTGGCCGAGGCCGAGGCCGCGCCGCAGGTTGCTCATGGCGACGGTGGCCGCCGGTAGCTGCCGCCCGACCCCGTGGGGCGCGGACACGAGGCTGGCGGCGGACCCCCAGAGCGTGAGGGCCCGTACCGTGGCAGCCGCCATGGTGCGGGCGGCCGTCGCCGCGGCGGCGAGCCGGCGGGCGAGGCCGCGGCCGACCGTGGCGGTTGCGGTCGCCGCGGTGCTGCGTGCGAGGGCTGCGCCCCGGGCGAGCCCGGTGCTATTCGTCGCCGTGGCGGCCCGGATGATGCCCGGGCTGCGTCCGAGCCCTGTCGTGGCGCCAGCCGTACCAGCAACGCTGACGGTGCCGGCGGCCCGGACGAGGACGGCGAGGGTGGCCACGTTCCCGGCCGTGTCCTGCGTGGCGGTCGGCGCGCTCGCCGCGGTGACCGCCGGTGTCCACACCACGCCGTTGCCGGCGGCGGTGACGGTGTACGTGAATCCGCTGCTGCTGCCGGCAACGACCGTGTTCGACACGTACGCGTACCCGATATACAGCTCGGCCCCGGCCGTCGGGGTGAGGGTGGCCCACGTGACCGACGTCGTGGCGGACCCGGAAGCGCTGTCGCCCGTGCCGTCGCCGCTCCACACGGTGTTGGCGAGGTTTGAGGAGAACTGCTCGGCGCACAGTTCCGTGGACACGCCGGTGATGTCCGCGTTGAAGGTGGCCGTGACCGTGGTCGACCCGGTCGAGGTGATGGTGCCGAGCCAGATCTCGATGGTGCCGTTGACGACGGCCTGCGATACCGACGCGATCCGCGTCCACGTCGAGGGGCCTCCGCCGGTCACGGAGGACACCCCGATGGCCTGGTCGGCGACGCGGATGATGAGGAGCCAGGCGTTGCCCACGACCGGCCCGGACACGGTCAGGGTGCTGACGCCGCTCCCCCGGTTCTGCTGGAGGGTGCCGACGGCGGAGATCGTCACAGTTCACCCCCGCCCGGGCCTGGTGCGGTCAGCGATCAGGAGAGGCTGAGCTTCGTGGTGGCCGTGAGGGTGTCACCCGAGTTGAGAGCCAGGCCCGTGAAGCTCGCGTGGATGAACAGTGACCCGTTCGTGACGGCGGTCGAGCCGGGCGTGTTGCCCCCGGTGACGGTCGCGCCCGCGGAGTGCGTTGCGGCGGCGGACCCGTTGGCGCCCCGGGTCACGGTCCAGGTGGTGGTGCCCTGACCGGCAGTCACGGTCATGACCTCGGAGTCGATCTGGATGTTGTAGTTGCCCGAGCCGGGGAAACCGGACGCGGACGTGACCGTGATCGATGTGGCTGTCGTCGAGGAGACGGCTGCTGACAGGGTGGTCGCGGCGGGCTTGGATGGCGAGTCCGACAGGAATGTCTCCGTGATCGTCTGTGAACTCGCCGAGGTGAGGGTGCCGGACGCCTGATAGGTGTCGTTCGTGCTCGTCGTCGTCACCTGCGAACTGGTGCCGGTGACGCGGGCCTCGGCAGCCTCTTGGAAGGGTGCGATGTCCGTCGCCGCGGCGGTGCCGCCGCCGATGCCCCAGCCGATGTACTTCGGCTCGGCCTGCGCGGGCGTGGCGCCGATCAGCCGCGACGCCACGATCTCGCGGCCCTTGCTGGTGAATGCGACCGTGGTGGCCATTCCTACTCCCTACTGGCGGCCCGTGCCGCGTGTCGATTGGCCGCTGCTGCGCGGCGGTTGAAGCGGGGCTGGCCCCACAGGCGCCACCAGAGGCGGCGGAGGGGGTTGCGGTGCCAGTAGACGCCGACGCCTAGGTCGATGACCGAGCCGTCGGCGCGGGTGATGACGAACTCCGTGCGCACGGCACGGTGGGACGCCTTCGCAGTCGGTGTGCTCACAGCCCGCCTCCAATGTCGTGGTGTGGTTACTGCTGGTCCCGGAAGCGGGCGTCGCGCATGCGCTTCCGGATGACGGCCGGGTCTTCCGACATGGCGGCGGACGGGTCGAGTGCCGGTGACGCATCCGGCGCTTCTGCCGACTGGCCGTGCTCGGGGGCGGGTTGGGCTGCGGCCTCGGCGAGGGCCCTGTAGTGGTTGATCCACGCGTGCGCGCCGGTCTGGTCGAGGAGGAGGTACGCCAACGCCTGGCTGGTCGCGTCGACCTGGTCGTCGTGGGTGGCGTTGGGGAACGCGGCGGCCTCGTCGATGAGTTCGTCGGGGTCGAACAGGGCGATCGCCCCCTCGGGCAGGTACACGTTGCCGGCCTCGATGACCGGGGATACCGCGTTGGCGCGGGCGTACTTCGACTCGGTCGGGGTGACCGCGATGATGCCCGGGATCTTGCTCTTGAGGGTGGAGATGACGGCCGTGCCGTTCGCCTTGTCCTCGACGAGCTTGGCGGTGGCCTGCGGCCAGCGCTTCACCATTGCCTCGAATGCAGCGAGGGTGTCGGTGAAGGAGAGCCGCTTACGGACCTGGTCGAGCAGGAAGACGTCCGCGCCCTTGCGGGCCCACACCTGGCCGACGACGAAGTCGCTGCTCTTGGTGTCCTTGAACGTCATGTCCCACGACATGATCAGTTGGTCGAACTCGGTGACCCGGTAGGCGTCCGGCTGGTCGGGGTGCTGGGACCAGAGGGGCACGCCGTAGCGGCGCCACCAATGGCGTTTCCACACGTCACCGGCAACCGGGGACGGGCGCCCCTGGTAGAGGCTCGTCCAGGTACGGGAGCCGACGTCCTCCCGGGTGTCCTCCCAGTCCTTCGCGGTACGGCCGCGCGCCGAGAGGAGGTATTCGCCGGGGGCCCGGCCAAGGGGGTCGGTCTGCCCCTCCTCGGGCTTGTGGTCTGCCTGCGCTGGGATATTGATGTGCCGCCACTCGCCGCGGGCGTCCTGGGCGAGAAGGCGTCCGGCAAGGTCGTCCTCGTGCCAGCGGGTGAGGACGACGATGACGCGGGTCTCGGGGCCGAAGCGCGTTCGGGCGGCATCGGTCCAAAAATCCCACACACGCTCGCGGAAGATGAGGCTTTCGGCCTGCGCACGGTCCTTGACCGGGTCGTCGATGATGAGGATGTCAACGGGGCGGCCGGTGAGGGCGCCCTGAACACCGACGGAGTACACGCCGCCGGTGTGGTCCTGGATCTGCCATTCCTGCGCCGATGACGTGTCGGTGCGGATAGTCAACCCGAACTTGTCCCGGTTGGCCCGGATGTCATTCCGGATCGCGCGGCCCCAGCGGCGGGCGGTGCCCAGCTCGTACGAGGCGATCGCGATCCGCTTATCGGGGTCGCGCGCGAGTATCCACGCGGGAAACGTCCGGGACACCCGTTGGCTCTTGCCTTCCTGCGGGGGCATGGTCCAGATGAGCCGCTGGCACCGGCCCTCGGCGACGTCGATGAGGCTCCGGTCGAGAAGGTCGAGGGCGGGGGTGCGAACGATTTTCGGGTCGAGGGCCTTCGCCAGGTCGTGGGGGGTGGGGTAGCGGTCGGCTGCTGCGCTACGACCTTCAAGACGGTCGGCGGCCAGGGCGAGCGCGTCCATGTCGGTGGACACTGCTGGCCTCCAGGTGGTGCTTACACGGCGCGCAGGTGACGGGCAGCCGCCTTCCGGGCGTCGTCTGCGGCCCGTCCGGTCACACCGGCAGCAGCGAGCGCGGCTTCGAGGGCGGACACGAGGGCTTCGGCCTGCCGCTCGGTGACCCGGGCCATACGGTCCTCGATGTTCAGCTTCGCGATCATGCCGAGGACGTGGCCGGTGCGGTCCATCGCCCGCTCGTAGAGGGCAATCTCCGCGCGAAGCTGCTCCGACCCGGACGCGCCTTCATAGCGGATGCGGTCGCCGAGCTGGTTGACGATGCCGCCGATGGCCTCCTGCCAGGCGAGGACCTGCCCGGCGAGGCGGGACAGGGCGGCGAACGGGTCACCGACAGCGGCAACTTCCATCTGTGCGAGGGCCCTGCGGGCCTCACTGTCAGCCTTTTCCGCGCGGGCGCCCAGGCGCTGTGTGCGCGTGTTCCCGCCGTGGAGGCGGCAGTGCCCGAACCCGACGTGGTCGGTGCCCCACCCGGCGACGAACGAGCATGTCTCGCCCGGTGCACCCTGCCGTTTCTGCGCACCGCACCGCGGCTTACCGTCGTCGGCGCGCTCGGGGCGCAGGCCGCTCAATCTCGGCTCCGCTGGTTGAGGCGGAGCGCACGGATACGACGGTCACCGATGGCGAGGGCGGTTGACACCGCGTTCAGGTCGCCCTTCATCGCGGCTGGCCAGACCGCGGCCTGGAGCCGGTTGTAGCGGAGGACTTCGAGGACGCGAAGGGGGTCGGTGGGCAGGCCGTCGTACTGGGTTTCCGCAACCTCAAGCGCGGCTTCGAGAGCATCGGCGGCATCGTCGTAGCCGAGTTTCTCGGCGATCGTGGTCCAGTCGACGCCTGCGAGGTGAAGTGTCAGGGCTTGGGCGGCTCGCGCATCGGACACAGTCGGTCACCTCCTGGTGAGGGGAAGGAACGCCGTGTGGCCCGCCCCCTGGGGTGCAGGGGCGGGCCACGGGCGTTCGGTAGGCCAGTGGGTGCCCGGGCGCCCCCAGGGTTCCTGGGGGCGGGCCACGGGGCCGTCAGTAGGTGCCGAGGCGGGGTCCGTAGTCCTCACCGGTAAGGGCCCGGTACCGCTGGCACGCCTCGACGTAGATCGCACCCTCCTTGAACCGCATACGGGCCGGGCTGGCGCCGACGCGGTCGAGGATGGTGCGGAAGGTGTCGAGGTCGGGGTTCCGCGCGCGGGTGAGGCGGCGCAGGGCGGCGTAGTCGGGGTGCGCGGCGATCGCGTTGCCGCGCGGCCGGCGGGTTCCCATGGTCAGCTCGCGGGCGAGACCCATCACGTTCTCCCAGGTCAGAAGGCTGTCGGTAGCTCCAGCTTGGGGAGAGCGGGGTGGCTTCTCAAGCCGCTTCGGCTTCTTCTTCGTCGGCCTCGCCGAAGGCGTCTTCGACTCCGTCGGGCAGGTGGATATCGACGTCGCCGCACGCCTTCGCAGCCTCGGCCCGGTTGCCCTTGCAGAACACCAACACATCCTGATGGGTCCGCCCAAGGTTGCGGGTCCCGGTGAACGCGCGGGCGGCCATGATGGGCAACGAGCCGACGGAAGTGACGAGGACAGCCCCGGAGGCGTAGACGAGGCCGGCGGCGAGCGCGGCGCGGATGGTGGAGCCGCGCAGGTCGTGGAGGGCACCACGGTTGTCGCGTGCGTCCCCGGTGACGAACACGGCGAACCTGTTCGGCCTCAGCGCCCGTGCCACACCGGCGATGATCCGGGCGTACACCTCGTCGAACGCCTCATACGACATCGCGGAGAGATCTTGCGGGTCGCTGCTGTATTCCTCGAGGTCGTAGTAGGGCGGGCAGGTGAACACCATGTCGGCGCTGCCCGGTTCGAGGGTCTTCACCCATTCGGCGCTGTCGCCGATGGACCAGGTCGGGTCGGCGGCCAGGAGGCGGCGGGTGGTGAACTCGTCGCGCTGCTCCCGGTTCGATTCGATCTGCTCGGCTCGGAGGTCGTTTCCGCGGTAGGGGCGTCCGAGGATGCCGGCGACGATGCCGCGTACGGAGCCGCCCGCGAACGGGTCGAGGACGGTGCCGCTGGCTGGGGAGAACCAGCGGTAAGCGAGTTCGCACAGCACGGGGTCGAACACGGACGTGCCGGACGCTACGGCGGTCTCCGGGCGGGCGTAGTGGTCGGCCTCGAACTCGGCGATCGTCAAGGGCCGCCCGAGGGCCTGCTCGACGGCCCGCTTCTTGTTGTAGTAGTCCGGGTCGGCGCGCTGAGTGTGGAAGACGAGCCCGCCGTCACGGCCGACTTCGGAGCGCATGCCGAGGCTGAGCCACTGCTTCTTGCGGGTGCGCCACCAGCCCTGTCGGGCGTCGAGGACGTCGAACGGGGGGATGAGGAACCGGTCGGCCAGGGACGGGTTTCCGCTCGGCTCCTCGTCGGCCTGGTCGTCGTTGTCGAGGTCGTCGAGGTCCGGCGGGGTGAGGAGGGCCATCACGTCGTCGTCGGTGTAGCCGGTGCCCTCGTAGTCCCCGTCCATGTACGACAGCAGCTCGGCGAGGGCGTCGTTGTCGTAACCGCCGAGTTCCGAGAGTTTGTTGTCGGCAAGGTTGATGCGGCGGGCGTCGGAGTCGTCGCATGCGACTATCTCGCAGCGGGCGGTTGTGCCGTCCCAGTCTCCGTCGGCGCACATTCCACACGGGGTGTCCGGGTCGTCGGCGTATTCGCATTTGCCGGGGCCGTGGGCCTTGAGGGCCAGGAGGGTGTGGTTGCCAGCGAGGACGATGAGCGCACCGTTGGGGACCTGCCTGACGACAAGACCCCGGTACTGGCCGTTACGGCGGAGGCTGGTGAGGATCTCGGCGGGGTTTCCCCGCTTGGCGTTGCCGGGGAACGGGGTCAGTTCGTCGAGCGGGACGTCACGGGTCTCGACGTACACGGCTGGCATGAGGGGAGGGCTCCTACCGGAGAAGAGGAGGGGTGGGGTGGCGCGCATCCGGCAGGGTTCCGGGAGTTCAACCCGCCCGAGGGGTCCCCGGCTGCCTGCCGTCCTTGATCAGCCACTCTTTGCTAGTGCCGAACCCGTCGGGTCGGGTGGTGGCGCGCGGCGCGCTGGCGCATCGTCGCGGGCCCGGCAGGATTCGAACCTGCAACTCGCGGCGTGAACCGCTGCTCTGCCGTTTGAGCTATCGAACCCGTGGGGCGGGTCCCCGGCCGGGAGTCGGCGGCCGGGGACCCGCGTGGGGTCAGCCCTGAGCGGAAGCCGGTGCCAGCTCGGCCTGCTCCGGGGCTGTCGGCGCCGCGTCCTCGGCCGTCACGACGGCCGGCGCGGCGTGCTCGACGATGTGAAGGACGTTCACGACTTCACCGGTCGTCTTGCGGAGTTCGGCGAGCACCTGGGCCACGATCTCGTCACGGATCTTGTCGAGTTCGGGGACGAGGGTGGAGACGAGGCCCTGCACGAACGCGTCGAGTTCGTTCTTGCCGCCGCCGAGGAGGTGCCCGACCTCGTGCTTGATGTGCTCGACGAGGTCACGGAACCGGCCGGCGAGGGAGTGGCCTTCGTCTTCGAGGCCGTTGACGAGTTCGTGGAGTTCGTCGAGGACGGTGGGTGAGTCGGACATGGGTGGTGCCTCCGGGCGAGAGGGGTGAGGGCTCATAGTTGGGCGAGGAGTGCGGCGATGCCGGTCCAGGAGTTCGCGAGGGCGGTGAGGCGTTCCATCAGCACGAGGTCGCGTTCTACTTCGGCGTTCCGCAGGATGCGTTGGGCGTTGTCGAGGGCGACGCTGATGGTGAGGGCGTCGGTGCCCGACCCGTCCGGGCCGTTGGCCGTGTCGGGGGCTGTCATCGGCTGGCCTGCTGCGCGCACCGGGTGCAGGGGAGCTTGCGGTGGTGCTGCTCGCAGGTGTCGTTGCGGGCCGCTTCGTAGCGGGGGGAGGTGCCGAGGAAGCCGTGCATGGCGGCGGTCTGTTGCCGGGCGGTGCGGCGTGATACGGCACGCCGGTCGGCGCGGGTGGCACGGAGCCTGTATCCGGCGGGCAGGGAGGGCATGGGTAACTCCCGTGCAGTGAGGGATGGTCGGCCGCCACGCACCCCTCAATGCGTGGCGGCCGACGGGGATGGACCCCGCCGGAAACGGTGTGTCCGCGCGGGGCCGGTACAGGGGCCGCCAGGTCAGGCGGCGGCGGGAAGGAGGGGGGTGCGCTTCGGGGGGACCTTGACTGCGCCGGTGGCGACGTCGCGGACTTCGAGGTAGTCGTAGCGGCCGTCGTAGGAGGTGATGCGGCCCTCGCTGGCCCATCGGGTGACGGTGCCCTTGGGCTTGCCGATGAGGTGGGCAATGTCGGCCGGGGAGAGGAGGACCGGACGGTACGTCATCGCGGGTGCGGCCTCTCAGGAATGACGAAAGGGCCACCCTGTTGGGGGCGGCCCTTTGACAGAACTCTCAAGATTGGCAGGACTATGACTCACTCCTGCCGATCATGTCAAATCCCGTGTGCGGCGCGGGCTTGGGAGGGGTCCCAGGCGACGGCGGAGGTGCCGGTCTGGTGGTGCTTGCCGGTCGTGCGGGGCCTGGTGTCGGGGTTCCGGGCGGCCCAGCCCTCGACGGCGGTCGGCGTGTGGGGGCTGTGGTGCTTGCTGGTGTGGGTGTGGGGCTTGCGGTGTCGGCCGGTGGGTTTCTCCCCGGTGTCCGGCTTCCGCTCCCCCGAGCCTTCGGCCGCGGAAGAATTGCGGTGTCGGCCGGTGGGCGCGGGCGTGTGCACCCTGTACGAGGCTGCCACGACTGGTTTGGTAGCGGGGGCCCAATATCCGGCCATGCCCGCCGTGTTGGCGCCGGTTCCGGTCAAGGCAACTCGGGGCGTGGGCTGTTCGGGAGGTTCGGCCTCCTCCAGCGGCTGATCGCGGGAAAGCACGGCGTCCGCCCTGCCGATCGACACGCCGAGGGCCGCCAGGAGAGCGCCCAGGGCCATGAGGGCGCGGACGGTCGCGCTGCCAGCGACCATGAGCGGGCGGGGTGGGGCGGCGTGCTTGCCTGACTGCTGCTCGTTGTCGTCGTCGCTGGCCGCGTCGGCCTCGTTGGTAACCAGCGTCAGGTGGGTGCCGCCACTGCGCGTGCGGCGGTGGGTGGCGTGCGGAGGCGTGTGCATCGGCGGGGAGTCCCTCGAAGGGCCGGGCGCGGTGAGGGCGCGCGAAATCGGACGGCTATGCCCAAATGTGCGGCCTTTTTACAGAACCGCGAACAATGCAACGAGAGTTACCAGGGGTGGGGGCATGTCTCATCTGGTGGAGAGGTTCACGGTCAGACCTTCGGTCTCGTCGGTTATGCGAATGTCAGTTCGATTGTCACCCTCGTGACCGCCGCGGCGCATCCTCTCGACGCAGTGAGGCCAAGACGCGGCTGCCCGCGAGGATTTGCGCCGCCAACCCTCTCGATGCGCCTGCGTCCAACCTGAATCTGCCATCCGACGGCGGCGTTGTCCATGTTTTTGGACAAAGTCTGAGCGGAGAGTGCCAAAATGTCGCACCAGACTGGCGCCACCTGTCCAGAAACATGGACACTGGGGTGAGCGCGCACGGACCAGCAAGCGCGTACTGGGCAACCCCATCCCGAGTGACGGATCACTGGGGGTTAGAACCGCCTGCGATGCGAGGGGATGACTGCGATGACGGCCGACCAAGAGCGGGAGCGCACACAATTTGCTGACCTCGTCAGCGCACGTATGCGGGAACTTGGCCTGAGTCTTCGCCGGCTGGAGCAGCTCGCCATCGACCCGAAGTCGGACCCGGGCGAGCCCGCTGAGCCGCTATGGAAGCGCGGCACACTGGACAACCTCATCAAAGGCCGGCGCATCAAGCCGCCCACCCCGGCAATGATCCGCGCCCTCGCAGTCGGCCTTGAGGTCTCAGAGGACGCGCTGAAGGTCGCCATAGGCAAGCAGTTCTACGACGTCGACACCCTGCGGACCGGAGACGGGCAAGTCCGCGCTTTCATCAGAGGCTTTGACGAGCTGAGCCCCGAGGACCAGGCGAAGGTCCGTGCTCACATGGACGCCCATCGCCCAGTACGGGACACCTGACCCCTTTCCGTCAACTCCCCGGATCTATAAAGCAGTTGAACTGCGACTATTGTGCGCCGTGCGTTAGCTATTGGCTGAAAGTCACCGCCCGGTGCATGATAGGGGTCCGCCTGGAGAGCGGAGTCGAACGGCGATCCGCGCTGCCTGCTGGGGCACGTTCCGGCGTGGGTGACAGGGGGCTACATGCCAGAGGAACAGACATCACCATCCGTTGTTTACCACCTGGATTTCGCTGGACGGATCCCGCGAGGCGAACTCGTCCACGTCGATGAGGGCCCCGACGGCCAGGCTGACGTCTATTTTCACCGGCTCCACGTCCGCGAGCCTGTCGTGTGGGAGCTGAATTGGCTCACCCTCCACCAGGTCGGACTCGAGTTCTGGCGCCAGCAGTGGACGCATGAAGGACGGATGCAGGAAGGCCCCGAAGATCTGGGTATCGCCGTATCGTCATGGAAGATCGTCCCCGCCAGCAGCATGCCGGACGCCCGCTACATCTTCCCCGTGGAGCACAAAGGGTCCTGTGTCTGGCTCGTCCGATCCGGTTACTGCACGGTCGACTTCCGGAACGCGATGAACGCGACGCTGGTGAGAATCGCCGGTGACGGGCTTTGGGAGCAGAGCTGGAACGAGGAGACGGAACTCTCGATACCTCAGCCTCACACCCCCCTGATTGCGCCGCCCCTGACGCCGGCCCATAGCTGACCGCACCACAGCAGTGCCCCGGCCTGGAGGTCGGGGACATCGCGGTCCTCATTGACGCCTGGGGAATTCTGAGGGAGACCCATATAGGAGGGCGTTCCGCTGTGCTCCCTCGAATACAGGGCCCCGACTATGTTTCGCTCCGTGGATGTGGTCATCGCCGCCGACGGCGCCGCATCCGGCCCATCTGTCAGCGGCCCCAGCAGTTCGCCAGGATCAGCAGAAGCAGAACCATGACGGCCAAGAGGGTATGCCGGGGCAGGAGCCCGTCGCCCCGACTGTCCGCGTGGACGTGCTCGATGCCGTCCCCGTCGAGGGGCATGTGGCCCCCGTGCACGGCGTCACGGTGCTGCTGCTGGTCGTCCTCGGCGTCCTGGCGCCGATCCTTCCGCGTGGGCGCCTGGGTGCGGCACTGACGGCAGATGTAGAGGTAGGGCACGGCGGGCTCCGAAGGTGCGGAGATGCTGCTACGGCAGTAGCAGGTTTACTACGCCGCAGGTCAGGACGCTACTACGTACGCGCTACGGGCCTGCGGTGGGGGGCACGCTCTCGGTCGGGGAGAGGCCTTTCTCCCATGCCTCAAGGTCGGCCCTGTGTACCCCCCTGTTCACCTTGTCCCGGGTGTCCCTGACGGAGGGTCGAAGAGGGATTCCCCGTGCCGTGAGAGCGGCCTCCACCCCGGCCTTAGCGGCGCCTACCTCGGCCTTGGTTGGCGGCTGTCCCCCGGCCCCCGCCGCGGCCTCGGCGAGAACCTCGGCGAGGGTCTTGAGGTGCACCCCGGGGGCCCCTCCGATCAACCGCCACATAAGGGCCACGAGGGGGTCCACAGGCGGCTCCTCAGGGGCCTCGTCGGCCGGGTCCTCCACGTCGGTTCCGCGGGCTGCGCGACGAGCCTCACGGGCCGTGTCACGGGCGTCCAGGTAGGCCGAGACACGCTCCAGTGCCTCCCGGGGGGTGAACAGGAGCACGGCCAGCCCAAACGCGCCTGTGACGCCGTAGGAGACCCACAGGCTGTAACGGCCGGCGGCGTAGAGGGCGACGCCGTGTACGGCCAGGGTCGGGCCGACGCCGATACGGGCGCTGCACCAGGCGCACCAGCCGCGTACACCCTGGGCGAGCGCGGGCAGGAGCCCGAGGACGGGGTGCCCTGCGGGCTCCTGGTCGTAACCGGCGCCGTCCTCGGCGGTCTCCTCCGTCTCGATGTCCTCGCGGACGTCGTCCGGCTCCGGTTTCGGGTCGTGTTTCCGCAGGCTGACGAAGGTCACTGCATACCTGCCCGAGCGTTCTCAATGGCGTCGCTGATGTAAGACCAGTTCCCGCCGGCACCTGCGGCAACGTAGAAGAAGATCAGCGCGACGACGGCGACCTGCTTGGTTGTCATCCGCTTCCACAGCATGACGATCAGAAGGCAGGTCGCGATGGCGGGCATGGTCAGGCCCTTGACGAAGCCGTTGGCGAAGTGCACAAGGTCGCCAACCATGTCCGGCACGATCTTGAACATGCCGCCGGCGGCCCGATAGGCGCTGCCCGCGAGCATCGCGACGAAGACTGTGGTCCACCACCCGAGGGGCTTGACCTTGCCGCCACCCGGGATGCCGAAGAACAGCAGGAAGGTAAGGGCGGTGGCCAGGCCGACGGTTCCAAGGTTGCCGAAGATGCTCACAGGTGAAACTCCAGGTTCAGGTGCTGCCAGTTGTTGCCGTACAGCGCGGCGCCGATCACGAGGGAGGAGATGGGGACTGCCGCAAGCCAGCGGATGACAAGCGCCTGGCCGTATGCCTTGCGGCGCAGGAGTTCGCAGCCGATTGCGAGGCCGACGTAGAAGCCGCCAGCCTGGTTGAGCCAGCCGTGGGCGTGGATCCAGGCGGAGGTGCGGGTGGACCACTGCACCCAACCGAGCATGTATCCGGGTACGGCTGCGCTCAGGTGGACGCCCAGCCAGCGGAAGCGCGGGGGCACGGTCTGCACGGCTTCGATGAGGGACATCCGCGGTGCGGGGGCGGAGACGAGTGCGCCGCTGCCGGATGCGGGCCCGGCGGTGTAGCTGCGCGGGGTGGAGGGGCTGCGCAGCCGAGGAAGGCGCTTCTTCGGCTGCGCAGCCGGGGAGTTGGGCGGCTGCGCAGCCGCCCCGCCCTCGTCCTCGTCGTCCGCACTCGACTCGTCCGCATCTGCATCGGGTGCATCTGCATCCGGCTCGTCCTCGTCGTCCGGGGTGAGGTCGGTGTACCGACCGGACCTCCAGGGCTGGATGCGGCGGCGGTCCTCGGGCTGCGCAGCCGCAGCCGGTGTCTCGGCGTTGTCCATGGCGGCGGCGCAGGTGTCCGTGTCGAGCGCATCCCGCCGGGCGGTGTCGGGCTGCGGCTGCGCAGTCGCGGCTGCGGATGCGGTGTCGCCCGCGTCCGCCATCGGCTGCGCAGCCGGAGTGCTGGGCCCGCCGAGGAGTGCGTGGAGCCGGGCCTTCACGGCGAGTTCGTCTTCGTCGGGCGGCGTGGCCATCAGGCCTCCTTCGTGTCGGTCGGTGCCTTCGCGTCGGCGGTGGCGAGGGTGTCGGGGAGTTGGGGCTGGAGGAGCTGGGCGGTGCGCTGACCGATGCCGAGTTCGCGCTGGAGGACGCGCAGGGACGCCTTCTTGCGGCTGTCCTGTAGGCACTGCGCGTTCACCGCTCGGGCCTGGTCGAGGAGCTGCGCCCACTCCTCCGGGGTGCGCATCCGCGTGACCTTGCGTTCGCTCTTGTTCGACGACTGCGCATCCCCGTCGTCGTCCTGCGGCTGCACTTCGGGCTGCACATCCGGTTCCGGCTGCGGCTGCACCTGGGGCTGCGCACTCTCGCCGCCGTCCGTCGGCTGCGGCTGCGCAACCGGCTGCACCTCGGACTGCGCAGCCGCAGTCACGGTGAGGGCCGTGTCGACGGTCTCCTCGAAGCCGTCTCCGTCGGATGCGTCGAGTGCGGACTGCGCGGCTACACCCACGAGCATGTAGCCGAGGGCTGCGGATGCGCCGTCGGTGATGCGGCCACGCTGCACGGCCACGAGGCCGGCACCGAGTTGCGCATCCCCGTCCCCGATCCGGGACGCCAGCCGCCACGCTTTGAGAGCCGACCGCTTCCGTACCCACCCCTTCGGGTGCCGCTCGGCGCGTGCCTGGTGATAGGCAATCTGGCGCAGAAGGGTCGCGTTGCGGCGCTGGGCCTCGACGTCCGTGTCGGTCCTGTAGACGACGATCCGGCGGGCGAGGAGGCCCAGGCCCTCCGCACTCACGGTCATGGCCATGGGGGTGATGGCGAACACGACGGCATCGCGGGTACCGGGCGCGACGATGACGCCGGTGACGGCCGCGGTCAACGGCACGAGCCACAGGCCAGCGCGCACCGGCAGTGGCGACGCCTGACCGAGCATGGTCAGCCCGACGTTGACGAGCGCCAGGACGAGGGTCGCTCCCTCGCCAGCGGCGACGACACCGAGCGCAGTCGCGGAACGGTGGAAGACCGAGGTGATGTTGGCGTATGTGCCGATGCCGCCAGCGGCGCCGGCCCCGATCATCGGGAGGGTAGCGGCGATGAGGACAGCGATCTGGCCTCCGGACAACTTCTTCACGGTGCGCTCCTCCCGGAGCAGAACGGGGGTGGCCGCCCCCGCGAGAGGAGGGGGGCGCGGGGGCGGCCGGTCGGCGTGGGTCAGTGGAGGGCTCGGCCGAGGAGGAAGGCCCCGAGGATCAGGGGCCACACCATGGCGAGCAGGTACAACCAGCGCATGACTCAGCCCCTCCTCAGCCGGTACCAGCCGCCCAGGCGGTCCTGGGCGCGGTCCTGGTCCTCCCACGCCTGGCCCTCGGCCGCGGCCAGGCGGGCGCCGGTGGTCTTGGCGCCGTGGAAGCGACCGGCCGGGCCGGTGACGGATGTTCCGGCGGCGGGGTAGCTGCGGGTGGTCTGCGCCCTGCGGGAGAAGCGGCTCATCAGCGGCGGCCCGTCATACGGGCGAACGCCAGTTGGTCGCGGGCTGCCGCGGCGGCCTTCTTCTGCTCTGCGGGCGTGCGGTAGTCGCTGGCGCACGCCTTGGGGGTGGCGGGGGCGGCGATGATTGGGTTTTCGGGCAACCGGGGCGTACGGCCCGTGTTGGTACCGTGGGACACGGTCATTCCTCCTGTTCACAGCAGGCGGGTTTGATCGGGCCGCCCAGCGCTCCAACGCCGGGCGGCCACGCTCGGCCGGTGCTTCCAACACCGGCCGGGACTCTGGCCTCGTCCGATGCTTCCAACACCGGGCGGGGCCGTTTTCACAAGTCTTTTTGACCCTGTGACAGGGTCAAACTTAGAGTGGATTCACCCAAGGGTCAAGGCGGTTGGCTTTCGAGCGCGTCAGTCAGCCGGACGCCGCCCCCGGCCGGGGCGGTTCGCGATCCAGGCGGCGATGACCGACTCGCGCCAGACGGGGGACCGGCGGAACTGAGTGTCGGGTAGCGGGAGGTCCTGCGGTCGCACCGGCAAGCCGTCAGCGATCCGCTTGCGGGTGCGTTTGAGGTAGAGGCGGACGGTTTCCGGGAGGACGCCGATCTTCTCTCCCACCTGCGCGGTGTCGAGATACGGGTCGTCGTCGTCCTGTGACACATCTGCTCCTTGTCCTCGTAGCGGGGACAACGGTAGCGAAAGGGCAGCCGGCAAGGCTCGCCATCACTCCCTTTCCGTGTCGGCGATCTTGTTGAATTTGACCCTGTAACAGGGTCATACTACAGGCGTTCAACTGGCCCGTAAATGCCAACGAGCGGCCGTCCGGGGTGGAGCCCGGACAGCCGCTCGGAGTTGAAGCACCGGCGGGGTGGAGCCCGTCGGCAGGTGTCTTACTCATCACAGGAAGACGCGAAGATGGTACTGAATTCGCGAGCCGGCGTGCAGCCCTGCACCGCTGCGGCGGTCGCCCGGTGAACATTGAGCGCGGTCCGCGCAAAGAGCGCAACTTCGTCATCGTCGACAACACCCTGGCCCAGAACAACGATCTGTCCCTCGGTGCGCGTGGGATGGCCATCTACATCCTGAGTCTGCCGCCGGGTGCAAAGGTCGACATCAGGTCCCTTGCCGAGCAGGCCCCGGACGGGCGGCAGGCGATCGCCGGGTTCATGAATGAACTTGAGGCGGCCCGCTACCTCGTGCGGACGACGGTGCGCGCGGAACGGGGCCGGTTCCGGACCACCTGCACCCTGTATGAGGAACCTCAGGCGGAGGACGACATCCCCGTGAGCGTCGCCAAGCCGTGGACTCACGCCAACACGCGTAAGAAGACGGCAGAATCGGCATCGTCGCAGGTCGGACCGAATCCCGCATCACCGGACTTCGGTGGACCGGATGCCGGTGGACCGGACTTCGGAAGCGCGGGATCTACCCCCTATGGGGGTAAAGAACTAGGAGAAAGAACCTCCCCCCAGCCCCCCGCCGACGAACCGGCCACGCCGCCGTCGCTGCCGCATCAAGGAGGGGGAGGAGATGCTTCGCACGAAGAACAGCGAGCAGCCTCCTTCGTCGACAGCCTGCCGTACGCCGGGCGCCTGCCCGGGCGGAAAACCCGCGACACCCTGATCGCCCGCACCAGCGACGCCCTGCGCGCAGGGTGGACGGAGACCGCCCTGCACAGGCACCTCACGACGGGGACCGCAGGAGCGAAGTCCCTGCCGCACGTCTACGGCTACCGCCTCGACCCCGAGCAGTTGCCCGACCCCCAGGCCGCCGCTGCGGCGGTCGCCGCCGACGGCACCTATACGCCGCCCACCTACCGGGCCCCGGCCGCCCTGGACGCCATGCCGCCGAACGAGGCCCTCGCTGCGGCCCGCGCGGCGATCCGGGCGCGGCGTGACGAGAACGCCCGGGGTAGGGATCGCCGCCCGTGGGTGCCGAACCCCTAAGCCCAGTGTTGCGGCGGGAAGCCTGGCACGGGCATGACGATGGGCCCCGACCTGGTTTGGTCGGGGCCCATAGGGGTGTGGGTGTGCTGGTTGGCGGGCGGCCTCCGTGTGTTCGGCAGCCGGGCGTTGTGGGTGTCTCGTCGTCACGCCTTCTTCCGCGCGCCGGCTCGGGCCTTGGCCTTCTCCTCAGCCTCCTTTTTAAGCTGGCGGGCGCGTCGCTTGATCTTGGTGGCCAGTTCGGCCGGCGGGCGTGCGGGCAGTTCGGCGCCGGGCTTGTTCAGGAACCAGGCGAGGTAGGCGCGCAGGTTCTCGGCACGTTCGCTGCCGCCGCCGACGGGATTACCGCCCATTAGTTCGAGGGCGGCCTGGAACTCGTACCACTCGTCGCCGATGCGGACCTGTCGGGGTGGGGTGTGGCTGTCTTTGAGGTATGCGGGGCTCATCATGCCCGCCACCGTACAGTCATGTAGCTACACGCGCAACCTTGCACCCCTTGACGTGTAGCTACATCGGACCCACCTTCATTCCCGCCACGCCCCCACCCTCGACCATCCGAGGCGCAGCCATAGACACACTTGCGTGTAGCTACACAGTGGACTTAGCTTGTAGCTACACAGGCCGCAAGGGGCGGCCCTTGAAGGAGTCTCACATGACCATCATCGACCGCCGTGACTGGGCAACCCTCGCGGTGACCTCCACCGTCATCCCCGCCGCCGACCGCGAGGTCGCCGAGGAGATCGCCGCCATCGGGTCGCACATCACCGTCGTCTCCCGCGAGCCCGGCGGCGACTGGGAGCCCGCCACCGTCCCGGGCACGCCGACCCGATACGCCTTCCTCGTCGACGGCGAGATGCGCTCCGGAACCCTCACCGACTACGCCTTGGCCTGGATGACGGCCCGCGCCGTCGGCGGCACCGTCTCGCCCGAGGTGCACACCTGGGCGGGCGCCGCCTTCCGCGTCCGCGTGTCCTACGCGAGCAGCGCCGACGGTCGCCTGTGCTACCAGCTCGCCATCGGCGGCGAGACCGCGCTGGTTCGGATCGGCGACGCCTGACAGCACAACCCGCCGCGCCCCGGTCCTCGACCTGCCGGGGCGCGGGCCCCTCCCCGAGCATCACCCCGCTTGCGTGTAGCTACACATACCCTCTAATGTGTAGCTACACGAACGGCGGGGAACACCCCTACACGAAGGAGTCCCACCCATGGAAACCACACCGGCCATGCGGCGAATCATGCGGCAGCACGAACTCACCGAGCCCATGGTCGCCGCCATCTACAGCGGCGCCAGCGGCGCGATCATCGACTGCCCCGACCGCACCTACAACGCGCTCGCCGACCGGGGCATCCTGCACCGCGTCTACTCCACCCTCACCGCGAAGGGCGAGGGCATCCTCACCGCCCTCAAGGCCGCCCAGGCGGACGCCCCGAGCGTCGTCGAGGGCGTCATCGTCACCCACGCCGGCACCGCGCACGGCAGCCTGCCGAAGCACTCCGACCACGCCGACGTCCGCGCCGCCCTCGACGCTCTCGGCGACCTCCGCAAGGCCCCCATGACCGATCACACGGAAGTCGGCGACGATCTCGACCCCAGTGTGTGGGGCGCCTTCGTCGAGCCGCGCGGAAACGGCCGGGTCGCCCTTTACTGGCTGGAGGGCGGCGGCTACTGCGAGCAGCACGGCGAGCCGTTCAAGGTCCAGCTCGACATCCTCGCCGACAAGCTCCGCGAGGCCGGCTGGACGATCGAGAAGCGGTCGGTCCATTGCCGGTTCGCGCACCGTCCCGCGCCCGTCGCCCCGGTTCCCGAGGCGGAGTGGACGCAGTTCCCCGTGCAGGTGAAGGCCGGCGACCTCATCGAGGCCAAGACCGCCACCCGGAACATGGAGCCGTCGACCGTCCGCGTCCGCGTCGACCGCGAGCCGTGGCTGATCGGACGTGACTCCGCCGCGATCAGCGACGGCACCGGCCTCAACTCGGTGTTTACCGACACCATCCGCATCGTCGACGAGACGACACCCACCCCCAAGGAGGAACCCACCATGCCGACACAGGCACCATCCGAGACGATCCCCACCGACGAGGCCGGCCTCATCCGCCTCCTGGCCGCCACCCCCGCCCAGGACCGGTACCCGATCTGCGAGCGCCTCGCCGAGCAGTTCGGCGACCAGGGCCGCGCGCACCGCCTGTACGAGAGGGCCGAGGCCGAGGTGCTCCGCGACGAGGTGAGCGACCGGCTGCGCCGCGACCTCGCCACGGCCCTGACGGCCGCGCAGGCCGAACTCCGCAAGGCTGAGGGCCTGATCGCCCAGTTGCGCGGCCCGGAGGTCTACGACGTCGAGTACGCCGAGAGCGCCGACGCCGAAGACCTGCTGCACATGGTCGCCGAGGCGCACCGCGCGGCCCGGATCGCCGCCGCCTTGCAGGCGGCCTTCGAGTGAGGGCCCGGTTGTTCACCCACTGGTCCGTCGGCCTGGACTCGTGGGTGGACAGCTACGGCTGCGCCGTCGAGCGCGGGCCGTGGGAGCTGACCGCGTACCTCTCGTGCGCCTGGGAGAGCATCCCGGGCGTCGAGGAGACCGAGAGCTGGTTCCACGGCCTGTACACGGGGCGGGCGCGCGTCGTCGACGGCCGGATCGTGGCCCGCATGCACTGGTGCCTGGACGTCCCGGCCGAGGCGTGGCGGGAGTGGCGGGCCGAGTACGACCGGGGCGTGCCCGTGCAGCCGGGCGTGCGGCGGGACGCGCTGCGCTACCTCGCGGCCGAGCTGTTCAGTTCGGGGTCCATCGTCCCGACGGACGCCGTCATGACGGTGACGCGGGCTCTTGAGGGCCGCACTGCGGCCTGGCGGACGGTCCCCGCGCCTGTGCGCGTGTACCGGCCGCAGGACCGTGTGCGCGGTGGACAGGTCTGGTTGTCCGACCGATTCGGAGAATGGGAATGATGAAGACGTTTGTTGCAGCAGCGTCCGTCGCTGCCGTCCTGGTCGCCGCCGTGGCGTTCTCGGCCGCCGCCTGTGACCCCCAGTCAACCGGTACGCCGTCCCCGTCGGTGGTCGTCGTCCATGACGACCAGCACGCCACCGCGCACGTCCACGGCGGTACTGGGCGGTCGCGGGGGCCGGCCTCGCGGAAGGCGCCGCGGGCGTCAACACCGAGGCGCAGCGGGGCGAGGATGACGACGCCTCGCCGCACGGTGACGGTCACCAAGCGCTGAACCCACCCCCGCTCGTGGAACGCCCCGGCTCTCGACCTGCCGGGGCGTTCCCGTTTCTCGACCCAACCAGCTTGCATGTAGCTACACATCCGCTCTATCGTGTAGCTACACAGACCGTGTAGGGCGGTCCGAACGGAGAGGCCAAGCAATGCGCGCATACGTCAAGATCACCCCGGACGACATCAAGCCCGACAGCAAGTGGATCCTCGACCAGGGCATCGACACCATCGGCGTCGTCGAGCACTACCCGTGGCCCGCCGGCTCCCGCTTCGAGAAGACCCCCTTCGAGCTGTGGACCCCCGGCCACCGCACCGGCACCCCCGTCCCCCGTTTCGCGACCCTCGACGAGGCCGTGGCCGCCGCCGACCGGATCGCCGAGGAGCACGCCCGCACCAGCAACCTCAAGCCGGTCGAGGCGCACCGCGAGACCTACGAGGGCATCGAGTTCGTCATCACCCGCGTCCCGGCCACCGCGAACGGCAAGAGTCGCCGCATGGCCCGCTACGAGGTCACCTACAACGGGACCCGCGTCGCGGCGCCGAAGGGCGACGTCGAGGTCGTGGCGGCGAGGGTCCGCGGCTGGGTCGACCTGAAGCGGGCCGACGAGGAGATCCAGCCGAAGCTGATCGCCCTCGTCGACGCCCGCACGAGCATCGAGGGCCTGCCCGGCTGGGACGACGGCGCCACCCCGAAGACCGGCGACGTCGCCTACGTGTGGGGCCACGGCTCGTACCGGCGGGGCCTGGTCATCAAGGTCACCAGGACCCGCGCCACGGTCGCGTACGTCACCGCCTCGAACCCCACCCTCGTGCACCGCAAGGCCGACAAGTTCGCCGAATTGGCCATCGGCTGACCTCCCCCGTGCAGCCCGTCCCGGCCCCTCGACCTGGCCGGGACGGGCCCTGCCGACACCCCGACCGAAGGAGTCCCCGTGTCCCGCACCGCCGCCCTCGCGGCCCTGATCGCCTACAACGACGCCAACGACCCCACCGCCGACATCGACAGCCGCATCACCGACCTGATCGCCGACCTCGCCGAACTGGGCGGCGACCCCGAGGCCGTCATCGAGGCGGCCCGCGAGAAGACCGCCGGGCGGCGCCCCTTCTACCGCGTGGCCGCCTCCGAGCGCCTTGCTACCGCCTTGGACCTGATGAAGCACTACCTCGGCGAGAACGACCGGCTGAGCAAGGCCGCCAACTACGCCAGCGGCGCCGTGGTGCGCGCCATTCGGGTCGGTAGGGAGGACTCCCGGGAGCGGAACGCCGCGAAGTGGGAGGCCCTCGTGGCGGAGCGCCGCGCCGCTTCCCGTCGGCTGACCGCCGTCTGTGGCGCGGTCGACAACGCCAATGCCGACTGGTTCGCCTCGCGCGGCGGCGGCGACGAGACGGGCGCCTGACCGGCCCGCCGCGCCGTGCTGCCGGCTCCGCCCGAGTCGGCGGGGCGCCGCGGCGCGGGGTGTGGGGGAATCTGCGGTCGGTCACCCCAAACCGGCTTGCATGTAGCTACACAGCCTCCCTAATGTGTAGCTACACAGGGCGGACGGACCGCCCCCCAACCCCCCAAGGAGGGGCCACCATGCAGAACTACACCTTCACCACCCGCAACGTCACCGCCGGTGAGCGGGACGACGCCGGTGCGATGGCCCTCCGCACGCTCGGGGACGTCACCCTCACCCTGACCGGCACGAGCCGCGCCGAGGTCGCCGAATGGGCGGACATCACCGACGCCCTCAACACGCGCGGCATCGACGAGGAGGCGTTCCGCCTCACCGTCAACGGCTGGAAGGTCGCCCACCCAGAGGCCGGGCTCGTCGGCGTGCTGTTCCAGGGCGCCGGTAGCCGCGTCCACGTCGAGTGGTACGACGCGGCGAACGACGACTTCTTCGCGGCCGGTTGGGTGCGCAACCTGCGCCATGGCGCGGCGGCGGTCATCAACGCGCGCCAGCACGCCGGGCAGGGCCTCCCGGCCGACGCCGAGCCGGAGCCGGTCAAGGCTCCGGAGCCGGTGCGCCCGGTGTGGCTGGAGGACGACACGCTCGTCCGCTACCACGGCTCCCTCGCGCCGCTGTCCGGGGGCGTCTTCCGCGTCCGCGAGTGCGCGGTCCAGGACGAGTGCGACGACTGGGACTGCCAGGGGTACGCGCTGTTCCCGGTCGGCTCGTGGCGGCCGTGCGCCGTGCACGTCGGTCCCGCCCACGTCACGGTGCTGGACGCGGAGGCTTCGGCGGTCTGACCGCCCCCAGCCCGACGGGGCCCGGTCACTCGACCGAACCGGGCCCCGCACTGCCCCCCGTACACCCCGACCGCCCTGGAGGAACCCCATGCCGCCGCTGGACCGCGATAGCCCGCCCTGCGCGCACCCTGACGGCCAACGCACCAACCGGGGTGAGTGCCGGTGCGGCTGCGGTGCCTGTGGCGCAACCCCGTACGAGATCGCCTGGAAGGCGTTCAGCCGGGCGCGCATACCGGCTTCCTGACTGCGTACCGGGACCGGGCCGCGCCTCACACCTGACGGCCCGCTGACGGCCGGTCCAGGTACCCCCGGGGCCGCCCTTGCAGCTTCCCGCGGTGGGGCGTCAACGGGCGGACAGAACGCGTTGGCCGACCGCCCCACCTCCGCTTGCTTGTAGCTACACACTGCACTTAGCGTGTAGCTACACGGGCGGAACGGCCGCCCCAACCTCCCAAGGAGGCCCACATGTTCGGAGCACACGAGGCGCAGCTCTACCTGACACACTGGCAGCAGACGCTGCCCCTTGAGATCTCGGTGCCGGACCGCGAGCGCCCGGTCACCCGTACCGCCCTCATCCGCGTCATCCGCGCCGAGCTGCTGCCGTTCATCACCTACGGCCCCGGCTACGAGCGGGCGGTCGCCGACAACCTGCGCAGCGCCCTGCACCAGTACAACCTGGACCGGGGCACGGAGTTCGCCTACTGGCTCGCCGAGGCGCTGCGCGCCGGTACCCGCGCGCGGGTGCACACCATCGAGCCGTTCGACCCGGAAGCGACCCGCGTCACCGCCACCCCCTGGTGCGTGTCCTACACGACCAACGGCGGCATCGTGGGCGCGATCCTCAACGTGCACGACTACGACCGCAGCGTGCCGAACACCTGGGGCGGCCTCGGCGTCGTCGTCCGCCACCCCGTGTACGACGGCCGCCACTTCGGGAGCCGCATCGAGGCGGCCGTGTTCGCCTACAACGCCGGGCTCCTGACGCGGTACACGCCCGTCTACGCCGCCTGCGCCTGACGCCTCCCCCTGCTGCGCCCGGCCCCCTCGACCTGGCCGGGCGCAGCCCCCGCCCCGCCCCGTACGCCCCCCTCACGCAAGGAGTCCACACATGTTCACCGAGACCATCACCAGCAAGGACGGCGAGACCAGCACCGGCACCGCGTCCGAGGCGCACGCCTTGAGCCTGCTGCGGCGGGCCGAACGCAGGCGCCACTGCACCGTCGAGGCCACCCGCAGCGGCGGCGTGATCGTCGTGCGGAAGGTCTGGGACGGCAGCCGGACACCGAAGACGCGGACGATCGTCCTGGAACCGGTCATGCCGGTCGGCCTGTTCACCCCGGCCGTGCGCCGCGCCCTGGCGGCCGTGGACGCCCGCTCGGGCGCCTACCTGGTCACTGCTGCCGAGAGGTGCACCCGGGGCCGCGTGGGCCGGATCTCGGCCGGTTTCGAGGGCGTTGCACCGGCAGCGGCGGCCCGGCTCGTCGAGCGGGGCCTGGTCGTCCTCGGCGAGCCGTACACGGCGGTGTCGCACGAGACGGGCGTGGAGACGCGCGTGCCCGTGCGGCTGTCCCTCGCGGCCCGGCTGGCGCTGCTCGCCGACAAGCACCGGACCCGGGCGACGGCACCGGCCGGGTACGTGAGGCCGGCAGACATCGGCATGACAGGCACGGCCGGTCTGTGCAAGCCGGGTCGGCGGTCGGGGATGGTCTACGACCGGATCAGCCGTGGCGGTTGCTCGTGCCACGGGTGGACGGGGACGTACGAGGGGGCGGAGGAGGCGCGGCGTGCCGGGCGGGCGCACCGGCAGGCGGTGACGGGGGCGTTCGTGCGCTCGCTCGGGTAACCCCACCGCTTGCGTGTAGCTACACATATTCCTTAGTGTGTAGCTACACGCCCAGACGGAAGGAAACCCCGTGACCGACATCGAACTCTTCCCCGTGATCGTCACCCGATACCCCGGCGACGTCGGGGGCCGGGCGCTTCTCGCCGTCGACGAGAACCAGGCCCCCCTCACCGTCGACCCCGCGGCCATTCGTATCGTCCGCGCCGGTGACGTCGTCGCCGGTGACACCCTCCTCGCCTACTTCCCCACCTACAAGCGCCGCAAGACCATGCCCCGCTCCTGCTGGTTCACCGACAGCTACCAGGCGACACCGATGCCCTTCGACCCCGCCTGCGACTGCGGCGTCTGCTGCACGATGGACGACTGCCCCGGCCCGATCGTCAACCTCGGCGAAACCAACCCGTGGGACCTGTGCGACCCCTGGCCCGCCGACGGCTACGCCCTGATCGCCCCCGCCCACCGCATCGCCTGACCGGCCTCCCCCTGAGCGCCCGGCCGACTCGACCACGGCCGGGCGCTCCTTCACGCCTGGAGACACCCCGTGCACTACAGCCCGGAATCCACCATCCTTCCCACCAACGCCAGCGACCTCCTCGAATGGGCCGCCGAGCACATCGACGCCCGCGGCTTCCACTTCGGCCACGACGGCTCCCGCTTCGGACACGATGGCTCCACCACCCGGACCGCCCTCCTGCGCCCCGGCATCCTCGGCGCCCTCGACGTCGCCGGGGGCGACGGCCGCCAAGCCTCGACTCGCGTCTACGACTACCCGGCCATCCACGCGGCGCGGCGCCTCGCCCTCGACCTCACGGCGGACCTCGTCTCCGGGGGTGCCGTGCGCCACGATCCCGACTGGGTCGACCAGTTCCAGTACCGCCGCTACCTCGTGCACGCCTGGGGCATGCAGACGGGGCGTACGGGCGCGGAGGCGGCCGACCTGTTCCGCCGGGCCGCAGGGCACGCCGAGCGGGCCGCAGCCGCGGCCACACGGCCGGGACGGCCTCCGCAGCGCCTGTACCTCCCTACCGCCGGGGACGTCCTCACCTGGGCTGCCGCGCACATCGAGGACGCCGGGCACCGGCCCGGCACCGAGACCCACGCCCCGGACGGGTATGCCGGCAGCGCGGCCTGCACGATGCTGCACGCCCTCGACCGGGCCGTCCTCGCCGCGAAGCCGGACCCCGGGGACCGTCACGCCGACTGGGAGGCGTACCGGAATGCCGGCTCCCGCGCGCTGCGCCTGGTCGTCGAGGAGGTGACGGGCGGCCCCGTCGACGCGGACAGCGACGCGCGGGCGGTCGCGAAGCATCTGCGCGGGATGCTCCTGATGTGGGGGGACGAGCCGGGGCGCAGCACGGCGGAGGTCGCGGCGGTGTTCCGCGCGGCCGTCCCGGACGAGGCGCACGCTCCCGCCGAGGAGCCGGTGAAGCCCGGGCCGATAGCGCTGTTCTGACCTGGCCTTTCAACTTGCCTGTAGCTACACATCGAACTTAGCTTGTAGCTACACGCCGGGGCGCAAGGGCCCCGGCCAGGCAGAAGGAAGCCCCCGCCATGCACCACGTCGACGTCCCATTCTTCTCCCCGGCGCTCGTCGCCGCCGCCCGCGAAGCCGTCGGCCTCACCGGACGCGGAGGCCGCAACTACGGCCTCCAGGCCCTCGTCATCACCATCGACATGAGCCGTGGGGTCTGGCACTTCCACGACGCGATGATGCTGATCCGCGACGGCGGCGACTGGGTGACCATCCCCTCGCCGCTCACCCCGGTCGACGACACCCTGCCCGAACCCCGCCGGTCGATCTACCGGCGCCGGTACGCGGCGGCGCAGGACCTGCGCGTCCTCGTCCTCTCCGAACTCCCCTTCACCGGTCAGCCGCTGGAGATCCCCCTCACCGCGTACCCGGCCTGATCCACAATCCCGGGCCGCCTCCTGCCCCTCGACCTGGCAGGGGGCGGCCCACCAGCCGCGGAAGGAACACCACGACCATGACCGACACGACCGCCGCCCCCGACTGCCGACAGCACGCCACAATGACGCTGCGCCCCGACGACGCCGATGCCGCGCCCACCTGGTACTGCCCGGCCCCCGACTGCCTCAACGCCGTTCTGTACCCCGCCCAGGCCCCCGGGAAGGGCACCATCGACATCACGCACACCCGCGCCGACGGCACCCTCCTCGACGGATCCCGCAAGGGAGACGGCGTGTTCGACATCGTCCGCCTGCACGGGTTCTGGTTCAGCCACTCCCTCCCCTGCCTGTTCAAGCGGCACTCGCGGGACAAAGACGCCGACATGCGGTCCATCCGGCAGGCCGCCCAGGCCCTGCGCGCGGCCGGATGGACCGTGATCGTCGACATCGACAACGGCACCCGCCGCTCCTTCGCGGAGGCCGAGGCGGACCGCGAGGAGCGCGCCGAGGACCGGGCGGACCGGTTCTCCGGGTACGCGGACGGCGCGGCTGCCCGCTCGGAGGCGCACCGCGGGGAGGCGCACCGAATTGCCGACAGCATCCCGTTCGGTCAGCCGATCCTCGTCGGGCACCACAGCGAGGGGCGCGCCCGCCGCGACGTCAAGCGCATTGACGACAACATGCGGAAGGGCATCGCCGAGGGCGAGAAGGCGGAGCACTACGGCCGCAGGGCCGCCGCCGCCGGGGCGTACAAGCAGTTCCGGAACGACCCTCCCCGGACCCTGCGCCGTATCAAGAAGCTGTCCGCCGACCTGCGCCGCGTCGAGAAGTGGCAGCGCGGGGAGTCTGCCGGTGGCTACACCCGGTCGTTGACCCCGGACACGGTCGCCGAGTTGAACCGACGGCACGAGGAGCTCACCGACGAACTCGGGTACTGGCGGCACGTCATCGCCAAGGCCGAGGAGGAGGGGTTCATCGTGTGGGGGCCGCAGCACTTCGTGAAGGGTGACTTCGCCCGGATGCGTGGCCGCTGGTACGAGGTCCTGCGGGTGAACAAGACGACGCTGACCGTGCCGGGCGGCCCGGACATTCAGCCGCTCATCTCGCTGAAGACGGCGGCGTACCCGGGGATGCGCGGGACGTTCCCGTACGACGAGGTGACGGCGCGGAAGTCGGCGGCGGAGATGGCCGAGTTGTTGGAGGCCGCGCGCAAGGCGGAGTAGGCCGGGATGCCGGCATCGGACGCCGCACCCCGGGCGGGTTCGTCGCCCGTCCGGGGTGCGGTGCTCTTCGTTTCCCAACCCGCTTGCGTGTAGCTACACGACGTGTGTAGCTTGCGGTCATACGGAGCGGGGCGCACGGCCCCGCCGGTCACCCGGGAAGGCCCCGGGCGACCCGACCGGAGGGAGAAATACCATGGCTGCTTACATCGTCCAGGGCTACGACAACGAGGGCCTGCCCTACGACGAGTCCATCTACCCCGTCCAGGCGTTCGACGCCGTCGAGTACGGCAGCGACGCGGCTGCCGAGGCCGCCACCGTCGCGGAGTTCGAGCGGCTCGCGGACCTGGACCCCGACGTGGAGTGGGAGGTCGTCCGGGCAGGGGTGCCCGCCTCGGCCTGAGAACGCCCGCGCTGCGCCCCGGCCGCCCACCCCGGCCGGGGCGCGGCGTTTTCGTGCCCCTACGCCGACGGCTCCCGCTGCACGATGGAGACCCGCAGGATTGACCGCCTGCCCCGCACGACCCCCGGCGCGCACATCGCGGCGAGGGCCGTCGACGCATGCCAGCCGCCGGGGGGACGGGGACGCAGCCGGGAAACCAGGGCGCAGCGGCCTTCTCCCATTCATGCACCGACCACACTTGCATGTAGCTACACACGCCCCTATCGTGTAGCTACACGGACGGGGGCGGCCCGACCTTGATGGAGGGAGAGGGCGATGCGGTTCACCGAGGGCCAGGAGGTCATCGAAGTCACGACCGGCACCGCGGGCATCGTCGCCAAGGACGACGGCGGGGCGACGGTGACCGTGAGCTGGGAGCCGAACGAGCACGGCGGCTACATCAACAACCACCCCCGGCACCTGGTCGAGCCCGCAGGCTGACCGGCCAGCCGACGGCCCCCGACGCGATCCGGCGTCGGGGGCCGTTGTCGTACACCGGCGCGGCCGGCTGGCGCCTGGATTCCCTTGCGGAACAGGCTTGCGTGTAGCTACATAGCCACCCTAGAGTGTAGCTACACGGGGACGACGGAACGCCCCACCACACGAAGGAGCCCGACATGACGAACACCGACCTCGCCGAGACCATCACCTGGACCGCCGACCTGGCCACCCGCATCGAGGACAAGGCCCGTAAGGACCTGGTTGACGCCGTCACCGCTGGCCGCCACATCGACTCCTACGTCCTCAAGCCGGTCATGGAGGCGCAGGCCAAGGCGCGGCTCTGGCGCCAGGTCGTCACCCGCATGGAGAAGGTCGGCGCCGCCAAGGCCCTGGAGAGCGTCCGCGAGGAGTGCACGGACCTGCTGCTCGACCGCGGCGAGTCGCAGAGCACCTGCGCCATCACGAACGAGACCGACCGCCTGGCGCGCGACGCCGCCCGCACCTTCCTCAAGGAGACCCGCCGCATGGGCTGACCGCCCCCGCCGCGCCCCCGCCTCTCGACCCGGCGGGGGCGCACCCGCTTCCCGGAAGGCACGCCGCACCGTGCTGGTACGGCGGGCACCGCGCTGCGCCCGGCAGCGCCCCCAGGCGGCCCCGTGGCGCGCGACGGTGGGCCACTGCGGCCAGGTGCCACAGGACCAAGGCCGCAGGGCGCTGTGCGGCCGTATCGCCAGCGCGGCAGGGGCCGGCATCCCGCGCAGTGCGGGCGCGCCGACGCCCGGGAGGGCGCCACCCGGAGTCACCTTGAGTACAGCTACGCATTTACCTTAGCGTGTAGCTACACAGGGCGGAAGGGCCGACCCGCACACCCCGCCCAAGACACCTTCGAACTCCCCAAGGAGCCATGACCATGCGTGAGTACCTGACCCGTAGCGAGCTGCTCGCCGCCCTCCAGAGCGGGGAACATCTGGAAGCTCACCCCCGTACGCCGTACGCCGGCGAGCCGGTCGAGTACCAGCCCCGCACGGACCCGACCAACAACCACCCGGACTTCTACCCCTGGCACGTCGTCGGCCGTCCGAACTACGACCGCCTCTGCAACACCGAGGTGGTCGCCGCCGAGGCAGCCTGACGCCTCTCCGGTGTTCCGGTCCGGCCGCCGCCCCACGGGGTGGCGGCTGTCGCCATTCGAGGACACCCACCGATCTCACTTGCTTGTAGCTACACACCCAGCTTAGTGTGTAGCTACACGGACGGGGGCGGCCCGCCCGGACCCGCAAGGAGGCACCCCGTGCCCGAGTACACCGGAGGCCAGTACGTCACCTGGGACACCTGGTGCGGCCCCACCACCGTGCAGATCACCCACGCCGACCGCTTCCGGATCGGCTACCGGAGCGCCGACGACCACCGGGAGGCCGCCGAGGCCACGGCGTTCAACACGCTCGCCGAGGCCACCGCCGATTGGCGCCCCGCCACCCCGGAGGAAATCGCCGCGTTCAAGGCCCGGTTCCGTCCGGCCCCCGAGAACTGGGACTAGGCGCCGCCCGGTGCAGTCCCGGCCCCTCGACCCGGTCGGGACCGCGCCCCCTGTCGCCCACCACGCCCTCACAGAAAGGCCGCATGACCGTGAACACCGAGCAGTCCCCGCCCCCCCGCCAGGCCGGCCCCCACGCGCCGCGCACGCCCCGCATCCCGCCCGTTCCACGCCTCGCCCAGGACGTGGCGTTGGCCCGGCCGTGCGAGGGGTTCGGCGCCCCGGCCGGTGTGCCGTGCACGCCGCTGTCGATGTGTGAGGGCGATTAGCCAGCGCTTGCGTGTAGCTACATATTCTCCTTAGTGTGTAGCTACACGCCGGGGCAGGAAGCCCCAGCTGGACGGAAGGAACACCATGCAGGACACCATCGCCGCACAGGCCGCCCTCGCCGCGCACAGCGCCTACAGCAACACCACCGAGGACACCGCCACCCAGGCCGCCGACCTCATCGCCGACGTCCTTCTCCTCTTCACCCCCGACGAGGCCGACCTCATCCTCCGCCGCGTCGCCCGCTACCTCGACGCCGAGCAGGGCACCACCACGCCCGCCCACACCGACAACTGACCGACCCTCGGGGCCCCGGCCGCTCGACCTGGTCGGGGCGCCCACAACCCCCGCCACACCCCGAGAAAGGGCACCTACGCCATGACCGACCCGGTTACGCGGTTCACCTTCCCGTCCGGGACAACCGTCGACCTCCCCGCCGGGATGATCCCGTGCGCCCACCCCGAGGCCGTGACCTACAACATCGGCCGTTACGTCCCGGTCGGCGTCACCCCGGCGGGCCGTCAGGTCCTGTCGGGCTTCTCCTGCGGCGCCTACGGCCGGGCCGCGCACGTCCTCGGCATGCGCGAGGCGGACGCGGAACTGCGCGCCCGCGCCGACGTCCTGGAGCGTCGCGGGCTCACGATCAAGGCCGGGAACCTGCGGCGTCTCGCCGACGAGGCCGAGGCGAAGCACGCGGCGATCGCGGCGGCGTGGGCGGCCGATCCGGCGCCGTGCACGTGCCCGCAGGGCTGACCGCCGCCCGCTGCTGCGCCCCCGGTTCTCGACCTGCCGGGGGCGCTTGCATGTAGCTACACGACTTCCTTAGTGTGTAGCTACACGGAGCGCCACGGGGCGCACCACCAGCACGAAGGAGCACACGATGAACACCACGACGATGACCCTGCGCGACGGGGGGACGGTGGAACTCCCGGCTGGAATGATCCCTTGCAGCCGCCCTCAGGGCGTCCTGGTCATCGGCGAGCAGCGGGCGCGGGCGTACACCCCGGCCGGTACCGCGATCTACACGTCCTGGTCGTGCCCGGCGTACGCGCGGGCGGCGGAGATCGCCGCCGAGCGGGTCTACATCGGCCACATGCGGGCGCGGGCGGCGGCGTTCGACGAGCAGGCGCAGCCCGTCGTGGCGGCGCGTCTGCGGACCGCCGCGGACCGCCGGGAGAGCGCGTTGGCGCTGACGCTCGCGGCGTACGTCGACGACCCGGCGCCGTGCACCTGCGGCGGGTGACACCGCCGTTCACCGCGCCCCCGGTTCTCGACCTGCCGGGGGCGCACCCGTATCCCCACCCTTGCCTGCATGTAGCTACACACTGCCTTAGCGTGTAGCTACACATCGAACAGGAAGGAACCCCAATGGACCTCACCACCCTCGCCGTCCTCCTCATCACCGGCATTCCCGTCCACTTCAAGGCCCGCTTCGGCGCCGACCCGAAGGGCATTCACGGAACCGTGGTCCAGCTCGGCGCTCCCGGCTGGCCCAACCTGCTCGTCATCCGCGATGCGGACGACAACCTCCGAGAGGTCGATCGCCGCATCGTCCGCCTCGCCCGCTGACCGCCCCCACGCTGCGCCCCGGCCGCTCGACCTGGCCGGGGCGCAGTCGCGTTCCCCCCACCCCGCATCACTTGTATGTAGCTACACAATCACGTATCGTGTAGCTACACAGGGCGCCGCTCGGGCGCCCCCCAACCCCGGAGGACCGCATGCACCACCTCCCCCACCCCGCCCGAGGCCGCGTCGAGATCGTCATCGACCGCAGCCCCGACGGCACCACCCAGCTCACCTACTTCCTCGACGGCTTCAAGGTCTCCGCCGCCACCCTCGGCGTCACCGAGTACCTCGTCGACCCCGGCGCCTCCGACGCCAGCCGCGAGTGGCAGGAGGGCATGGAGGCCATCGCCCGGGGCGCCACCCCGGCCGCCGCCGCCGAGCTGCGCCACCTCGTCGCCGACTACGCCTGACACGCCCCGACCTCGCGCTGCTCCCGGCTCCTCGACCCAGCCGGGGGCGGCGCCCCATCCGACTGCCGGCCTCCCCCCTTTGTAAGGAACCCACGATGCCCGCACACGCCCCGCACACCCCGCCCCTGCCCAACGCTGCCGGGCACCGCGCCGACGACCCGCAGCGGCCCGCGCAGGCGCGGCCACACCCCGAGACTGCCCCGGATGTCGTCGCCGCCGCCGGGCACATCCTCGCCTTCGCGCACACGGCCGCCACCGTCAACGACTACGGCGCCTGCACCGCCGCCGGATACTCGGCCAACCCCGGGCCCGACGGCCGCGCCCGCATACACCGCCGCTTCCCCAACCTGAACATCCTGGACCCCAACCGGGTGTCGCAGGAGCAGCGCTGGGCGCAGGCCCGCACCTACGCACGGAAGTACGCGGCCACCCTGGAGGCGGCCGGATGGACCGTGGAACACCGCACGGTGACCACCGGTGCGATCCTCCTTGCCGCCCCGCCGCGCCCCGACGACACGCTGCGCCCGTTCACCGTGACCGTGGCGGGCCCGGACCGCGACGAGGGCAAGGCCCCCTACACGTACGTCGTGGACGCCGTGAGCGCGGAGCAGGCATGGGCGCAGGCCGTGGCCCGCCACATGGCCGACGAGGACACGGCCGACGTGCGTGTGGTCGCCGCCGAGTCCTTCGAGGGCGAGCCCCCCAGGAACTGCGGGTACGCCTTCAACGACCTGCGCGCACCGGTCGGCGACGACCAGGAGGCGGAGCCCGGCCCGCTGCGGTGGGGCCTCGACGACGTCATGCACGGCGACGACGGTCACACGATCGTCCTCCTGTCCGACGCCGACCGCCGCCCGTACCGGCTGGACCTGGGGCCCGGGCGCGCGGCTGCGCTCCGCGACGCATTGGCTGGCCTCGGCGAGAACGGCGCCGCACAGCCGGGGACGGGCCGGTGACGACGCGGCACCGGTGGGCCGAGGTCGGATCGCACCGGAAGCGGTGCGCGGAGTGCCGGCTCCTCGCGATCCTTCGGCCGAACCCGTACACGCGGCAGTGGTGGACGGAGTGGACGGCGGAGGACGGGCGGTCCTGGGACACGCTCTCGGGTGACAAGACGCCGTCGTGCCCGCCCCCGGTGGTGGAGGCGTTGTGCCCGTGGGAGCCGGACGCGCGGCGGTACGACCACCTGTGGGGTGACGTGCAGTTGGACACGGCAATGCGCACCTGGTGCGGGCGGCACGGGTGCGCGGTGTCCGAGTGCCCGAATCCCGGTGCGCCGTGCCCGGGTTGGCCGGCTCACGATGACGGCGGCCCCGGCCGGTGTACGGGCCGGGAGGACACCTGCCGGTGCATGTGCCCGGCGTGCTGCGGTGACACCCCCGACGTGTGGGGTTACGACGGCGACTACTGACGTGCTGCGCCCGGTGCCTCCCGGTCGAGGGGAGACGTCGGGCGCAGCGCCACACCAGACTTGCATGTAGCTACACACCCCTATAGCGTGTAGCTACACAACGACGGAACGCACGCCAGGGAGGCACCCCATGAGCACGATCACCCCCGCCCGCCGCACCGCACTGCTCCTCATCGCCGCAGGCAACGTCACCGCGTACGAGTTCCGGATCGGCGGCGGCATCCGCGTCACCGGCCCGAACGGCGCCCGCATCCGCGCCGACGTCTTCTACGCGCTGATCCGTGACCGCCTGGCCGAGGCAGACGGGACCCGCTCCCTGTTCGCCGGGCAGCCGGTGTCCCTGTCCCGGGCGGGCCGCGACGCCCTGGGCACCGTCACGTCGAACGTGCGGACCGCGAACACCCGCGCGCACCAGGTACGCGCCGTCGGCCGTCAGCACGCGGACGACGCGGCCGGGATGGGCGAGTGCACGGCGTGCGGGGCGGTCGGGGAGTGGAACGCACTGGTGGACCTGGCACCGAACGCGTACGGCTGCGCCGGGCGCGCCCCGGTCGGGTACTGACGGGCGCTCCCGGGCCCCGGCCGGCTCTCGGCCGGGGCCCGAGGGTGGGGCGGTTCCCCGCCCCGACTTGCTTGTAGCTACACAACCTCTTTATTGTGTAGCTACACACCACGAGAACGGAGACGCGATGAACGCCATCGACCCGGACAACCCCAGCGCGGCCCCCACCGCCGCGACCACCGTCAACGAGGAGGCGCCGCCCATCCAGTTGCACTGGAACCTCTACGACGTCATGTACGGCGACGGCGATAACGCACTGGTTCTCCTGTCCGACGCCCACCTGAACCCCTACTTCCTGGAGTTGACGGCCAACCAGGCCGCTGCGCTCCGCCGAGCTCTGGCCGGTCCCGCTGGCGACTGACGGCCGAGGGGCAGTCGGTGACGGTGCGATGACGACCCGGCCGCCCGGTTCACGCCGGGCGGCCGGGAGCGGCCAGTCGAGTTCCGGGCACACCTCGCCGGACGAGCCCTCCACGGCTTGCATGTAGCTACACAGCTTCCTTAGCGTGTAGCTACACACAGACGAACGGAGCACACCATGAACGCCACCGCCAACGACCTGAACGGCACCTACTACCCCGCCGCCCCCGGCGCCCGCACCCTCCGCGACGCCCGCGACCTCTACATCAACCGGCAGCGCGTCAGCGCCACCGTCACCGACCGCCACGCCACCGTCTTCACCGGCGGCGAGATCGTGTTCGACGGCCAGCTCCCCGCCGACATCACCACTGGCCACGAGGTCAACGCCTGGGCCGCCCACACCGCCCTCGCCGCCGCCGAGACCCCCGCCCCGGCGCCCACCTTCCCGGGCAGCGTCGCCGCCCACCTCGCCGCCACCGCCACCACCCCCGACGAACACCGTGAGACCGCCGCCGCGTACGCCACCGCCCGGCAGGAGTCCTACGACCGCTGCGACACCGACGGTGCCCTCTCCCAGTGGGCGTACGGCCTCAACGAGGCCAAGCACCACCTCGCCGCACAGATCGCCGAGCAGGGCGGCACCTGGGAGTTCGCCGGGCTGTTCGACCTGAACGGCAACCCCGTCCCGGCTGTCCGCGTCCAGGGCCGCTACGGCTGGGCCTGGAAGCTCCTCGACGACAACGGCCGCACCACCGCCTGGTTCAACGAGTCCAAGGCCAAGGACGACACCCGCCGCACCGCCGCCCACGCCCGCAAGGGCTACTACGTCGGCACCGTCCGCGTCCCCGCGTACGCAGACCTCGCCGCGGGCGGCATCGGCTGCATCACCCCGGTCGCCCTCCGTAAGGACGGCTACTCCCCCGACGCCGAGATCGTCGACAACGGCCAGTAACCCCGCCCTGGAGGCCTGCCACTCGACCGGGCAGGCCCCCCACCCCGCCCGCCACACCACCACCGGAAGGGACCAGCCCTGATGCGTACCTACGCCACGGCCCAACTCATCGGCGACCGCAGCCACCAGTGCGACGCCACCGCCGTCTACACCGCCCCCACCGGCGCCCGCGCCTACGTCCTCCTCGACGGCATCGGCTCCAACGACGCCGTCCGCGACTGGACCCGCAACGCCGCCCGGCAACTTGCCCGGGCCGCCGCGCGCCGTGGGGACGCCGAGGCCGGCCTGCGCGCCGTGTACGACCGGTACGCCGCCGAGCCCGCCCGCCAGTACCGGTGGGCAGACATGCCCTCGGCCGCCGCCGTGGTCGCCGTCACCGCCCCCGGCCGCCCGCTCACCGTCGCCTGGTGCGGCGACTCCCGCGCGTACCTCTACGCCCGGGGCACCGTCACCCGCCTCACCGCCGACCACAACCTCCGCCGCGTCTACCCGGCCCGTGACGGCCGCCCCGCCGGTAACCGGAACCGCATCACCTCCTACCTCGGCTCCACCTACACCGACCAGGAGACCAAGGACCACTACAACCACCCGGCCATCGAGACCGCCACCGGCTACCCGGAGGACGCGCGTCTCCTCCTCGCCTCCGACGGCGCGTACGAGCCCCACGAGGACGCCAACCACCCCCTGCCCGCCTACCTCACCGGCCCCCTCGGCGAGGTCGCCCGCTGCTTCGTCGAAACCGCGGTGGTGACCGCCCGAGCCGTCCCCGACCCCTACGCGGACAACGCCACCGTGCTCGTGGCCGACATCCCCGCCCCCGTCCTCTAACCGCCCCGGCTGGCCCCGCCCCTCGACCTGGCGGGGCCAGCCCAACGCACCCACCCCACCGACGTCTGACCCCGGAAACGCGAAAAGGGCCCCCGAGCGGAATGCTCGGGGGCTTACGCGCGTGAACCGTCAAGACCAGCAGAGACACGCCCGGCCGTCATGACCATGGGCGGGTGTGTAGCTACGGCTGGCGGGTGTGTCGGGCGGTATGGCGGGCCTGGGTGGGGCGGCGGATGGTGCGGATGAGTGCTGCGGTCCCGGTGACAAGGAAGTTGAGGAGGCATGCGGCGGTTGCGGCAGCGGAGGCGAGGGCGGCGAGGACGTAGTCCCCGGGGGTGAGGTTCACCGCGGGTTCTCCGCGGGGTGTGGCGGCCGTGGTGGGGTGCCGAGGGCGTTGTCGAGGAGGGTGAGGTTGTCGCGGGCGTGTTCGGCGGCTTGGACGCGGCAGGAGTCGACGGTGAGCGCGTTGAAGCGGCGGAGGGTGCCGAGGGCGCGTTCCAGTTGCTGGATGCGCTCGGCGAGGCGCCGCAGTTCGTCGGAGGTGGTGGGGCCGGTCGCTTCGGCCGTTTCGCTGGGGCGGGCGGCGCGCAGGGCGGTGCGGAGGTCGGCGGCCATGGCTTGGGCGAGGGGGTCGGGGGCGTCGGCCCATACGTTGGCGAGGCGGAGTGCGGCGTCGCGTTCGGCGCGGGCCTGGGCGAGGTCGTCGTCGCGTTCGGCCAGGACGACGTCGGCCAGTTCGTGTTCGGTCATGCCGAAGGCTGGCCGGCCGCCGGGAATGGTGGGCGGGAAGGTGTTGGCCTTGAGGTTTTCGCGGATGACGGTGGCGTAGCGGTCGCGGCGTTCCTCGTCTGGGTGCCGGGGCACCTCGGGGCGTAGGGGCACGGAGGCGAGGGTGCGCGCGAGCTTCGCGAAGTCGAGCGGGGGCCGGCCGTTGGGGCGTGTCGTGCACGCGCAGAGGTCTACGTGGAGGCGGTTGGGCTCGTTCGGCTGGTCAGTCATCGGGGTCCTTGTTCGTGATCGCGGCGAGTACGGACGCGGCGGCAGCGCGTTTGGCGGGTATGTGGGTCCAGCGCTGGGCGAGGGTGGTGACGCGTTGGACGGCGGCGTGGGCCTCGGCGTCGGGGGGCGGCGTCGGCTCGGTGCCGACGGCGTGGTCCTTGCGTCTCGATGCGTGCACCCTTTTGCGTAGGTTGTTGTATTTGCGGCGTAGTCGGGTGAGGTCGCTGCTGTCGATGACGACGACGCCGGCGACCGGCCCGTGCTGCTCCGCGAGGGCGTGGAGGCCGACGCGGAGCCGCGTGCCTTCGGCGACGTTGAGGCCTCCCTTGCGTTCGGCGCGGTCGACGAGGTTGAGGAGCTGGGCGAGGGTGGGCGGCGGGGTGGTGTTGGGCATGAGGGGGGCGGTCCCGTGGTGCGGTCAGGCGGTGGTACCGGCGGGCTGTGCGGCGGAAAGGTCCGTGCCGCACGGGCAGTAGACGTGTCCGTTGCGGGCTGTAAGGCCACGCCATCGGTGGAACGGGCACGGGGCGACGAGGCCAGCGCCGGGCGGATGCTGGACGATCGCGTAATGCGAGTTGTACGGGCCGCCCATGGCGCGGAGGGGGTGGTTGTCCTGGCAGGCGAGGCAGCGGCCGACGCTGCCGCCGGGGAGTTCCTCGAACATGCCGGTGCGGGAGCCGGGGCAGTGGCGGGGCGCGGTGAGGTGCCGGGGCTGGAAGGTGAGGGTGCGCCCGGCGGGGCCGTCCGTCTCCTGGCCGGCGCCGACGGCGCGGCCGTCGCAGGTGGCGCAGATGAGGTCACCGGCGGGGACGGTGCCGGTGGTGAGGGCCTTGTGCTCGTAGATGTACGGGCCGCACCACAGGTCGTAGCTGACGACCTGGTCACCGTGCCGACGGTGTCCGGAGCGGGGGCGGTGCCAGCGGGTCATGGCCGCGGTGCGGAGGAAGCGGGGGCCCTCAAGGAGTGCGGTCGCTTCGATCCGGCCGAGGTAGCTGGTGGTGGGTGGGAGTAGGAGGACGGTGGCGGGAGGGTCCTGCTCGGTCATGCCGTACCTGCTTGAGGGGCCGCCCCCGGGCCGTCTGTGTGGCGGCCCGGGGGCGGAGAGGCGGGGTGCTGGGGTAGTCAGTCGGCGTCGCCGCGGATGGCGGCGACGAGTTGGGCGTAGTGCGCGGCCTGCTGGTCGGGGCTGGTCGGCATGCGGCCGTCGGGCGGCCGGTATTCCTTGACGCGGCCGGTGGGGACGGCCTCGGCGTACAGGCGGCCGAGGACGTCGGCGGGCGGCATGCGGAGGGCTCGGCGGGCCCGGGCCACGGTCATCGGGTGGCAGTGCACGCGGGCGGCGATGGAGCTGTTGGTGTGCCCTTCGCGGATGAGGGCGGCGATGTCGGCGCGGACTTTCATTCGCTGAACTCGGCTTTCTGGTCGGTGAGTTCGGTGCGGTGGAAGGAGCTGGGGCGGTGTGCGTCGCAGCGCCAGCCGGCCGCGTAGAGGCGGGCGGGGGCGCCGCAGAGGGGGCGGCCGGTGTCGCAGCGCCCCGGCTCCGCGGGTGGGGTGGCCACTAGAACGGGGGTTCGTCGTCGTAGTTGCCGGCGCCCTGCCCGTTCCAGCCGCCGCCGGCGGGGGCGCTGTTGGCCCACGAGTCGCCGCCGCTGGCGTTGTCCTGCTGCTGGCCGTCGTTACGGCGGGCCTTGTCGACGCGGGCGGTGGCGTTGCGGAGGGACGGCCCGACTTCCTCGACGTCGAGTTCGTACACGGTGCGGCGCGTGCCTTCGTTGTCCTCGTAGGAGCGCTGCTTGAGGCGGCCCTGGACGATGACGCGGGTGCCGCGCTGGAGGGATTCGGCGACGTTCTCGGCGGTCTTGCGCCAGGCGGAGCAGGTGAGGAAGAGGCTTTCGCCGTCCTTCCAGCCGTTGGTCTGCTTGTCGAAGAAGCGGGGGGTGGAGGCGACGCGGAACTTTGCGACGGGCTGTCCGGAGGGGGTGAAGCGAAGTTCGGGGTCGTCGACGAGGTTGCCGACGACGGTGATGAGGGTTTCGCCTGCCATGGCTGCGTGTGTCCTGTCGTTCAGGCCGCGGTGTCGCGGTGGGCGGTGAAGGGGGCTCCGGAGCGCCGGTAGGTCTGGAAGCCGGGCGGGTTGCCGATGTGGAAGCAGGGGCAGTAGCGGCACTTGTAGACCTGGAGGTGGCGGCGGCCGGGCTGGCGACGGAGCCACTTGAGGGCGCGTTTGGCGTCGCCGCGGGTCTCGTACGGGACCTTGGTCCGGCAGGAGATGTCCTCGTCGCGGGTGGCCGGGCTGGTCATGCCGACCTGGCCAGGCCGAGGTAGAGGGCGCGGTCGGTGAAGCGGGGCTCGTCGACCCAGCACGGCTGTTGGCCGCTGGCTGTCCGTTCCTGCTCCTTGATTCGTTCCCAGGCGCGGCAGGCGGAGCCGTGGGTCATGCCGAGTCGTTCGGCGATGACGTCGAGGGGCATGTCGAGGTGGCGGGTGCCGTAGCGGATGGCGAGGGTGCGTGTCCGCCCCGACATGCGGACCTTGTCGCCGTCGAGGGCGCGTTGCGCTGCCGCATGGTCGGGGGATCCGAAGTGGCCCTGGTGGTCCTGCGCGCCGGTGCGGGGCTGTGCTCGGGGGTCGTCGATCTTGTCGTCGTCCCAGGCGAGGGGGGTGAAGCACTTCGTGTACTGGGCGTCGTGGCGGGCCTGTTCGGCGTCGTGGACGGGGATGCCGTGTGTCTCGGGGGTCCAGGCCCATCGCTGGTCGTAGAGGGCGCACACGGCGAGGTGGTCGATGACGGGCAGTTGTTCGACGACCGGTTCGGGGTGCTGGGTGTAGAGGTCGACGACCTTGTAGGCGGGCCAGTCGAGGGCGGCGGCGAGGGCGGGGAGGGGCCAGCCAAGGGCGTGCAGGGCGCGGAGTCGGCGGCGGGTGCCGGTGCTGCGCGTCAGGGCGTGCAGGCCGGCCGTGTCCGGGATGCGGAGGGAGCGGATGCGGTGCTCGACGTCCCAGCCGATCGGGCCAGCGCGGAGGGCGCGGTGCAGTTGCTCGGCGTTGATGAAGGCGCGGGCGGTGATGTCGCGGTCGGTCAGGCCGGTGTGGCGGAGTGCGCGGAGGTGCACGGCGGCGGGCAGGCTGCGCACCATCCGGGTGACCGGGGCGGTTGCGGTCGTCATGCTGCTCGTTCTCCTTCCTAGGGTGTGGTGGTGCGCCCGGTGTGGCTGGTCACGACGCCTGCTCGCGGGCGGGGACGAGGTCGGGCTGGTCCCGCCAGATGAGGACGACGGCGCCGGGCTGGGCGAGGGGGTACGGGCCGGTGCCCGGGTAGTTCTTCGACATGTCGAGGTAGCGGACGACTCGGGCGTCGTCGGCCCAGACACCGGCCTGGGTCAGGGCGTCCTCGGTGGATCGGAGGAGCTTGGACAGGTCTGGGTAGACGGTGTGGGCGGTGCGGTCCTTGGGCATCCGCTGGGGTGCGGGGAGCGTGAAGTGCATTTCGGCGACGAGGGGGCCGTCGAGCTTCACGAACCGGCCGCGCTGGAGGAGGATCTTCGTCTGCGCGGCCTGCTTGACCGAGTCGCGCCAGGGCTTGACCTTCTTCGACGATTCGACGAGGACGGGGACGAGGTTGCCCTTTTTGGAGAGGCGGTTGCCGACTGGCTTCTTGCTGCCCTGGGGGGCGGGGATGCCGTAGACGGTGAGGACGAACGCGGGCTGCGGGATGGTCACAGGGGTTCTCCGAGCAGGTGAGGCGCCCGGCCGCCGCCGCGCAACGGCGGCGGCCGGGGCGGGGGCGGCCGGGGCGGGGGCGGTCCGGTCAGTCGAAGCTCTCGACGGAGATGAAGAAGCGGCCGTCGGTGGTCTCGACGCCGATCTCGCCGTCGTCGATGACGTCGGCGGAGAGCACGTCGTCGTTGCAGGTGAGGGCGTCGCGAATGAGGCTCATGAGCTGCTCACGGGTCACGGGGTGCTCCGGGGGGTGTGGCGGTCCTGGCCGGGGGTGCCGGTCGCGCGGGTGATGAGCCAGAGCGGGGTGGGCGTCTCGGCGAGGCGCGGCATGACGGGCTGGGCCTGCGCGGTGCAGTCGGCCGTGTCAGCGCGGACCTGGTCGAGGTCGTCGGGGTAGGTGACGGCGGCCCGGTGCAGCCTGTGGTGACGGCAGTAGACGAGCGCGTCGAACGGCTGCTCGGCGCCGGTGAAGAGGAGGGTGGTGCCCTCGTCGTCGGTGAACGTGGCGGTGCCGTCGGGGAGACCGGTCCAGTCGTCCAAGGTGATGGCAAAGCCGCAGACGACGCCGTGGAGGTAGGCGCGGGCCTGGGCCTCGTCGGCGGCGGTCGGCGCGGGCGTGGTGGCGTTCACTGCGCGCCCCCGCCGGTGAGTTCACGGAGGCCGACGAGGTGCCGCAACTCACCGGCGGCCCATGCGGCGGCGACGGCGGTCTTGGCCTCGTCGCCCTCGAAGCGGACCGAGTGGGTTCGGGTGCCCTCCTTCATCCTGATGCCGTTGACGGGCACGATCTCGCCGCCCGACGTGACGGCCTCCGCGGCCTTGGCCTTCGTCATCTCGGCGAAGAGGGCAGTGAGGTAGGCGGGCCGGACCTCGCGGATGGTGACCTGACGCTCCACCAGTTCGCCGGGAGCGTGCTCGGCAACCCAGTCGAGGAACTGCTCCTCGTCGGTGATCTCGGGCTTGGGGTCGGGGTTGGTGGCGACGACGGAGGCGACCTTGCGGCCACCGGGGAGGCGGATGCCCAGTTTCTCGATGTCGGTGGACTCCAAGGTCTCCTGCATCGTGGTGCGGAGGCCCTTGACGTAGTCGGCGACCTTGTCCTTCAGGAGGGTCCCGACGGCCTCTTCAAGGGCCTGCTGGGCGAGGTTGGTGCTCACGTGTGCTGCTCCTTGCAGGGTTGGGGCCGGGCCGTCGCCGGTCGAGGGGCGGCGGCCCGGTGCTGGGGTGGTGGCGCGGCCGGGCGGGCGGGAGGCGGTGCTCAACCGCCCGCCCGGCCTGCTTGGGGGTCAGGCGCGGTAGTAGTCGGCCCAGAGGTCGTAGCCGTGGTCGCCGGGGCCGCCGGTGTTGTCGGCGTGGCACTGGTCGCAGCGGATGATCCCGGCGTCTTCCTCGGCGAGGGCGCCGTCGACGAGGTCGGCGCACCCGTAGCACCGGGCGATCTCGCAGCCCGGGGTGAGGGCGAGGCCGATGGACCAGGCCGCGAGCACGCTGAGGGAGAGGCGTTCGGTGCGGTCCATATAGGGGACGGGCGGGGTGTCCTCGGCGAGGCCGTCGGCGGTGCCGAGGCGGTTGAGGACGTGCCCGACGACGAACCGGGTCTGGGTGGTGGTGAGTTCGGCGGCGGGGATGCGGCGGCGCCCGAGTGGCGGCGCGGTGATGGTGCTGGTGGTCATGTGTCTGGGTCCTCCCATGGGGAGTTCAGGCAGCGGGACCGGGGTCCTGCTGCCTTGTCGGCACTGACCACGCTAAGGGTTTTGTGTTACGCGCGCAACATGGAACGTTCTAGTTTTCCCAGATCACAGCCGGTCCATGCAGTAATACATGCGCGCGGGGATGACGAAGGCCCCGCCCCCGGGGGATTACGGGGCGGGGCCTTCGGACCGGCGGGCTTACGCGCTGCGCCGGCCGCTCGCTGCGATCCAGCCGTTGACCAGATCACGGTGGAACTCGAGGAGCACCGACCGGGAGATGTGCTCACCGCGCCGCCCGTACACCGTGTACGTGGGGCGGTCGGCAGCCTTGTACTTGCGGCGCAGGTCGCGGGCGCTCATTGGGTGGGGGCTCGTCGCGACGACGGCCTCGGCCTCGTTCCAGTTGATGAGGTCGGGCGGCATCTGGCCGAAAAAGGCTGCGGTCACACAGCCCGCGCGACGGGCGAGGGTTTCGGGCACGTTCCTTCCACTCAGGTCAGGCGGCGTGAGCGTCGCGGTCGGTGGTGAGGTGGTGCTGAGCGATCTCGACGAGAGTGAAGACCCGCGGCTCGCCCGGCTCGACGGCGCAGCGAGCCACACTGCACGCCACGGCCCAGGCGCCATCCGGCGTGCGGGTGCCGACGAGGGACCAGCAGAGGCAGGCGGGACAACTGATCCGCCCGAGTATGCCGTCCGCCTCGCCGACGCTAAGCGCGGCCTTCAAGTCGTGGATGAGGCGCAGTCGGCCGTAGCTGCGGCGGGCAGCGGGGCTCTGCTCAGCGAGTTGTGCGGCGTACGCGGCGACCGCGGTGCGGCCGGCGGGGACGTCGTCGCTGCCGTAGCGGTGCGCGAACGACGCGAGGGCCTCGTCGAGTTCGAGGGCGAGGTCGTAGACGGTGAGGTTGTACGGCGTACCGGCGGCCGAGCGGCTGGCACGCCTCTCGGGCAGGGCGAGCGCGCCATCGAGCCGGGTCGTTCCTGCGGTCGACCAGTACGGGTCGGCGGCGATTGCGTACGCGAGGGCGGAGCGCTGGTGCGTGGGCCCCTTGTTACTCATGTGACGCCCCTCGTTCATCGGTGAAGTGCGCAGCAGTGGCCGCATGTCCGAATGTTCCGCTCCGGTTGCGGCCAGCGTTCGACATCTTGCCAGGTGTGATCACTTGTGCGGGGTTCGGCTGGTCGGCCAGGGTAGACGTCGCCGGACCTTTACCGAACACTTGCACGATTTTTACAGTTGGTGTGTCAGAAAACTAAGGCCGCCCGCACAACCCTTCCCGACGTGCCCGTGTTTGACGGGGTGTGGGGGGTGTGGGGCGGCCTGCTCGATACGGAGCGCCTGGTGGGGGTCAGGACTGCACGTGTGCAGCCTCCGAGGCACTGGCAAGGTCCCGGAGAATGCCGGTGATCTCGACCGCCGAGGTGAGATCAACACCGGCGTCGGGGTTCGGCGGAAGCCGGTCGCCGTGTCCCTCGCGAAGCACGACGAGCCCGGAGACGAGACGTTCGAGTTCCTTGGTGACGAGCCGGATGACGGCGCGCGTCTCGGCACCGCCGAGGGCGATGCCCGCTGTGTCGAACACCCCGACCCAGTGCCGATATGCCTGCAACACAAGGTCGTTGTCGACGACGTCACCCACGACGGTGGCGTGAGCGGAACTGCCGTCCGGGGCTTTAACGCCGCGGCGGCCGGATAGGGAGACGACCGGGGCGAGCGTGTGCTCGCCGCCGGGTTCCGGCTGCGGGGCCGTCGCTGGCATGCGTGTCTCGTTTCGTGCTGAGGGGCGTGGCGGCGAGTGTGTAGACAACACCGGACTGCGGTACCTCTACCCCGCAGCGTGGCAGACCCGGACCCGAATCCGCTACCAGGGCCGGGCCATGAATGTCGACTCGTACGCGCGAGCGCTCAGCATAGCCGCCGGTAACGTCTCCTCCGCTCGTGCCCAGTTTTGCCGACATGATCACGAGCGGGGAAGGCGGCCAGTCCCACAAAGGAGCCGGGATCATGATCCCGGCATGCGGGCGATTGTAGACAGGTCTCACGGCAAAGCGGTAGCCCCCAGCTTCCAGGGGTGACCGGCCGGGGTGAGACTCGGGCAGCGTGCCGTGCGGTTGTCCTGGGTGATGTCCCCACGGTGCGGCTTGTTCTTGCCCCCTCCGGCCGAGGGCCGCGACCCGCGCGCGACTACAACCTGCGCCTTCGGCGGAACAGCAACCACATCGCCCACGCCACCCACTACCTCAGCCTTAGGAACGGACACCAGCCCACCGAACTGAGGCGGGTCCGTGAAGAGGGTTCCTGATTCGTGCAACAAACCGGGGCTCTCGGGGTCCTACAAACCGCGCCGGTCACCCTCCAATAAACCGTGCCGGTCGGGGTCCTACAAACCGCGCCGATTGCTTTCGGCGGTTTCGTCCACTCTGTCCTGCCCCGTGGGCGCCGACCACTCGAGGACGGCCCGCCACGGCTGCCCTGCCCCTCACGGTGACTGGCGCTCGCCATAGCGAGGAGCGGAGCCCGTGTGTGCTACGTCCGCGGGCGGCGAGCCATCCGCCCGCAGGGGCCGGGAAGCCGAACTCGCCGCGCCGAAGAACAGGGGCCGACACTTCGGGCGAGCATCGGGCGAGCTAATGATCATGAACGCTTTGCGGGCGAGTCGACGGCCATCGATGTGACTCCTGCTTCGCAGGTCAGATCGATTCCGCGCGCGTAGCGAGTGGTGGGGCGGGTGGGACTCGAACCCACGGCCGACGGATTATGAGTCCGCTGCTCTAACCGGCTGAGCTACCGCCCCATAGCGGCGTGTCGCGTACATGTGTGCGCGCCGTCTGCCGCAGCATAGCCGCTCATACGATCTCCTGCTTCGGATGGTCCGCTTGTCACGGGCCTCGTGACCACGAGGACCGCGCTGCGGCGTGCGCGATTCCCGAAGGCACGGGTGCGGGCATGAAAAAGGACCCCGACGGGGTCCTCGTTCAGCATGCTCCCCCGACTGGACTCGAACCAGTAACCTGCCGGTTAACAGCCGGCTGCTCTGCCAATTGAGCTACGGAGGACCGAGCTCCCCCGACTGGACTCGAACCAGTAACCTGCCGGTTAACAGCCGGCTGCTCTGCCAATTGAGCTACGGAGGAATGCCTCGTCGCATCGAACCCGTCTGCCTGGGTATTCGCCCGGGGAGCGCGCGCTCGCTGCGACACATACATTAGCGCAAGCTGGGGGGTGCTCCGCCAATCGGTTCCCCAGGCGTCCACGGAGCACGCGCAGGCAGCACCACAGGGCAGCACCAGTGGCTAGGCAAGGGAAGGGTGGCCGTCATGCGTTACCGGCTCACGTTCATCGCCGGACTCGTCGTCGGTTACGTGCTCGGCACGAGAGCGGGACGCGAGCGCTACGAGCAGCTGAAGAAGTCCGCCCAGCAGGTCGCCCAGAACCCCGCGGTGCGCAACACCGCGGAGAGCGCGGCGCAGCAGGGCCGCGAGATCGCCGGGCGCGCCTATCACGCCATGAGCGACCGCGTCGGCGACCGTCTTCCCGACTCCGTGGCCCAGCGCGTGCGTTCCCTGCGCGAGCGCAACGCCACCGGCGCCGGGCACGACGACTGGGGCAGCAGCAACGCGTAGCTCGATCCCACGTCACCGTCTCCCGTGCGTCACTCATGACTCACCTCATGCGTCACTCATGTGGCGTACTCCCCGCCCATAACATGCGCCTCCCCACGCACACAGGGGCCATTGGACTCTGCACAGCCACCACTCGGTGTGCGGCAGAATTTTGGCCATGGGGATAGTCGCCGGGCTGGACAGTTCGCCCGAATTCACTCGTATCGTCGTCTGTGACTCGGATACGGGGGCCGTGCTCAGGCAGGGGTATGCCGCGCATCCGCTCGAGGGTGCCGACGGCGCCGGTCGCCCGAGTGACGTGGATCCGCAGGCCTGGCTGCTGTCCCTGGGCGAGGCCGCGGGCGGCGGGCTGCTGGAGGGCGTCCAGGCCATCGGCGTCTCCGCGCAGCAGAACGCGCTCGTCCCCCTCGACACGCAGGGCGGCACCGTACGGCCCGCCCTCGTCGGCGGCGACAAGCGGGCCCAGGTCGCGGCGGCCGACCTCGTCGACGCGCTCGGCGGACGCGCCGCCTGGGCGCAGGCGGTGGGCTGTGTCCCGCAGGCCGCCCAGCCGGTCACCAAGCTGCGCTGGCTCGCCAAGAACGAGCCGGACAACGCCCGCCGCACCGGTCTGCTGCTCCAGGCCCACGACTGGCTGGTCTGGCAGCTGCTGGGACGGCCCGCGCGCCGCACCACCGACCGCGGCGGCGCCTCCGGCACCGGGTACTGGTCCGCGGCGACCGGCGCCTACCGGCCCGACCTGGTCGAGCTGGCGCTCGGTCACCAGACCCTGCTGCCCGACGTCATCGGGCCCTCGGAGGCCGCCGGTACGACCCCGGAGGGGCTGCTGATCTCCGCCGGCACCGGCGAGACCATGGCCGCCGCCTTCGGGCTCGGCATCGGTCTCGGCGACGCCGTCGTCTCACTCGGCGCCTCCGGCTCCGTGATGGCCGTCCACCCCGAGGCCCTCACCGATGGCAGCGGAATCATCACCTCCCTCGCCGACGCCACCGGCATGCACCTGCCCGTCGTCACCACCCTGAACGCCGTACGCGCCCTGCGCGGCACCGCCGAACTCCTCGGGCTGCCCGACCTCGAAACCCTGTCGGATCTGGCGATGAAGTCGACCCCCGGGTCGCACGGCCTGGTCCTGCTCCCCTACCTGGAGGGCGAGCGGACGCCGAACCTGCCGCACACCGCGGGCACTCTCGCCGGGCTGCGCCGTGAGTCGATGAAGGCCGAGCATCTGGCGCGGGCCGCGTTCGAGGGGATGCTGTGCGGGCTCGCCGACGCGCTGGACGTGCTGCGCGGCCGGGGTGTCGACGTACGGCGGATCTTCCTGCTCGGCCCGGCCGCCGAACTCCCCGCCGTACAGGCCGCGGCGCCCGCGCTGTTCGGCGCGCAGGTCGTCGTACCGCAGCATGCCGACTACGCCGCGATCGGCGCCGCCCGCCAGGCCGCGTGGGCGCTCGCCGTGTCCCAGGGCGCCCTGGACCCGCGTACCCCGCCCGCCTGGCAGGGCGCGGCGGCACAGGTGCTGGAGCCCGGGGAGGAACTGGCCGTGGGTCAGGCGGTGCGCCAGCAGTACATGTCCGTACGGGAGCAGACCCATCCGGGGGCATTCCGGTCGTAGCGCCGGTGACGGCTGTCGTAGTCGTGCGGCGGTCGTGCTGCGTTCGTGCGGCGGTCGTGCTGCTTTCCGGTCGCCGCGCCGCGACACGTCGTCAGTACTCGTCAGCAGTCGCCGACAGCCGCCGGCCCGCGCGCAAGAGGCGACCGGCCCCTTCTCCACGGGTCGCACGCCCCGCTCGCCATGGCCGAACGCCCCCGGGACCGCAGTTCAAACGACCCCGGAGCACTCCGCCGACCCCGCTGCTGGCTTAATGGGTTGAGGTAACACCGGTGGAGTGTTCGACGATAGGGGCCAAGGGCAATCAAAACGCCCCCTCCATGCCGACCGCCCCTGCCGCCGACTCCGAGAGAAGTAGCGTGCTCATACGACTTCTGCGGACCTTTCTCAGGCCCTACAAGAAACCCATTGTTCTGCTGGTGGCGCTCCAGTTCCTCCAGACCTGCGCCACCCTCTATCTGCCCACGCTGAACGCGCACATCATCGACAACGGTGTCGTCAAGGGCGATACCGGATACATCCTGACCTACGGCTCCCTGATGATCGGCATCTCCCTGGCGCAGGTGGTGTGCAACATGGGGGCCGTGTACTACGGCGCCCGCACCGCGTCGGCGCTGGGCCGGGACGTCCGGGCCGCCGTGTTCGACCGGGTGCAGTCGTTCTCGTCGCGCGAGGTCGGGCACTTCGGCGCGCCGTCCCTGATCACCCGTACCACCAACGATGTGCAGCAGGTCCAGATGCTGGTCCTGATGTCGTTCACCCTGATGGTCTCAGCGCCGATCATGTGCGTCGGCGGCATCGTGCTGGCGCTCGGCCTGGATGTGCCGCTGTCGGCGGTGCTGGTGGCCGTCGTACCGGTGCTGGCCATCTGTGTGACGCTGATCGTGCGCAGGCTGCGGCCGCTGTTCCGGGCCATGCAGGTACGCCTGGACACGGTGAACCGGGTGCTGCGCGAGCAGATCAGCGGCAACCGCGTCATCCGCGCCTTTGTGCGCGACGACTACGAGAAGGACCGTTTCGGTAAGGCCAACGCCGAACTGACGGATATATCGCTGGCGACCGGCCGGCTGCTCGCGCTGATGTTCCCCATAGTGATGACGGTGGTGAACCTGTCGTCGATCGCCGTGGTGTGGTTCGGCGCACATCGCATCGACAGCGGCGGGATGCAGATCGGCGACCTCACCGCGTTCCTCGCCTATCTGATGCAGATCGTGATGTCCGTCATGATGGCCACCTTCATGTTCATGATGGTGCCGCGCGCCGAGGTCTGCGCCGAGCGCATCGAGGAGGTCCTCGACACCGAGAGCAGTGTGGTGCCGCCGTCCGCGCCGGTCACCGAGCTGCGCCGGCACGGCCATCTGGAACTGCGGGGCATCGGGTTCCGCTACCCGGGTGCCGAGGAGCCGGTGCTGAAGTCGGTGGACCTGGTGGCCCGGCCCGGTGAGACGACCGCGGTGATCGGCTCGACCGGCAGCGGCAAGTCCACACTGCTGGGCCTGGTGCCCCGGCTGTTCGACACCACCGAGGGCCAGGTGCTGGTCGACGGCGTGGACGTGGCCGACGTGGACCCGAAGCTGCTCGCCAAGACGGTCGGCATGGTGCCGCAGAAGCCGTATCTCTTCGCCGGGACCGTGGCGACGAACCTGCGCTACGGCAGCCCGGACGCCACCGACGAGGAACTGTGGCACGCGCTGGAAGTGGCGCAGGCCAGGAACTTCGTCAGCGAGCTGGAGGGCGGGCTGAACGCGCCCATCGCGCAGGGCGGGACGAATGTCTCCGGCGGTCAGCGCCAGCGCCTCGCCATCGCCCGCACCCTGGTGCAGAACCCGGAGATCTACCTCTTCGACGACTCCTTCTCCGCCCTGGACTACGCCACCGACGCCGCCCTGCGCGCCGCGGTGGGCCGGGAGACCGCGGAGGGGACCGTGGTGATCGTCGCGCAGCGCGTGGCGACCATCCGGGACGCCGATCGGATCATCGTCCTGGACGAAGGCCGGGTCGTCGGCACCGGACGCCATCACGAACTGATGGCGGACAACGAGACATACCGGGAGATCGTGCTCTCCCAGCTGACGGAAGCGGAGGCCGCCTGATGGCAGGGCCCATGGGGCGGATGATGTCCGGGGGCGGCCCGGAGAACCGCTCGATCGACTTCAAGAACTCCAGCAAGCGGCTGATCGGCAACTTCAAGCCGGAACGCGCCGTCATCGGCCTGCTGCTGCTGTGCGTCGTGGTGAGCGTCACCCTGAGCGTGATCGGCCCGAAGATCCTCGGCAACGCCACCGACCTGGTGTTCGGCGGGATCATCGGCCGCCGGATGCCGGCGGGGCTGACCAAGGAGCAGGTCCTCCAGTCGATGCACCAGCGCGGCCAGGGCGCGGTCGCCGACATGCTCAAGGGCACCGACTTCACCCCGGGCAAGGGCATCGACTTCGGCGCGGTCGGCAATGTGCTGCTGCTCGCGACGGCCGCGTTCCTCGCCGCCGGCGTGCTGATGGCGGTGGCGACCCGCCTGGTGAACCGGTCCGTCAACCGCACGATGTACCGGATGCGCCAGGACGTCCAGGCGAAGCTGTCGCGGCTGCCGCTGTCGTACTTCGACAGGCGCCAGCGCGGTGAGGTGCTCAGCCGCGCCACCAACGACATCGACAACATCGGGCAGACGCTCCAGCAGTCGATGGGCCAGCTCATCAACTCGCTGCTGACCATCATCGGTGTGCTCGTGATGATGTTCTGGGTGTCGTGGCTGCTGGCCCTGGTCGCGCTCATCACGGTGCCGCTGTCGTTCATCGTGGCCATGCGGGTCGGCAAGCGCTCACAGCCGCACTTCGTGCAGCAGTGGCGTTCGACCGGCAAGCTGAACGCGCACATCGAGGAGATGTACACCGGCCACACGCTGGTGAAGGTGTTCGGCCGTCAGGAGGAGTCGGCGAAGCAGTTCGCCGAGCAGAACGACGCGCTCTACGAGGCCGGGTTCAAGGCGCAGTTCAACAGCGGGATCATGCAGCCGCTGATGATGTTCGTGTCGAACCTGAACTACGTCCTCGTCGCGGTCGTCGGCGGTCTGCGCGTGGCGTCGGGCGCGCTGTCGATCGGTGATGTCCAGGCGTTCATCCAGTACTCGCGGCAGTTCTCGATGCCGCTGACGCAGGTCGCCTCGATGGCGAACCTGGTGCAGTCGGGTGTGGCGTCGGCGGAGCGGATCTTCGAACTGCTGGACGCCGAGGAGCAGGAGGCGGACCCGCTGCCCGGCGAGCGTCCGGCCGAACTGCGCGGCCTGGTGGAGCTGGAGAACATCTCCTTCCGCTACGACCCCGACAAGCCGCTGATCGACGACCTGTCGCTGAAGGCGGAACCGGGACACACGGTCGCGATCGTCGGTCCGACCGGCGCGGGCAAGACCACGCTGGTCAATCTGCTGATGCGGTTCTACGACGTCTCGGGCGGCCGCATCACGCTCGACGGCGTCGACATCGCGAGGATGTCCCGGGACGAACTCCGTGCCGGAATAGGAATGGTGCTCCAGGACACCTGGCTGTTCGGCGGCACCATCGCGGAGAACATCGCCTACGGCGCCTCGCGCGACGTCACCCGCGGGGAGATCGAGGAGGCGGCGCGGGCTGCGCTGGCCGACCGTTTCATCCGCACCCTGCCGGACGGTTACGACACGGTGATCGACGACGAGGGCTCCGGGGTGAGCGCCGGTGAGAAACAGCTGATCACCATCGCGCGGGCGTTCCTGTCCGACCCGGTGATCCTGGTCCTCGACGAGGCCACCAGCTCCGTCGACACCCGTACCGAGGTGCTGATCCAGAAGGCGATGGCCAAACTGGCCCACGGGCGCACGTCGTTCGTGATCGCCCACCGGCTCTCCACGATCCGGGACGCGGACACCATCCTGGTGATGGAGAACGGCGCGATCGTCGAACAGGGCGCCCACGAGGACCTGCTGTCCGCCGACGGCGCCTACGCACGCCTCTACAAGGCCCAGTTCGCCCAGGCGGTCGCGGAGGTCGACTGAACGGACGGACGCACGGATACCGCTGAGGTGTCGGGGGCCGCTGACCAGCGGCCCCCGTCGCGTTCCGGCCGGCCCCGCGACCGGTCGGCAGATCTCAGACGGGCCTCAGACGGGCCTCAGACGGGCCTCAGGCGGACCTCAGGCGGACCTCAGGCGGACCTCAATCCAGATACCCCCGCAACTGGTCCGCGAAGGCGTGGTCGCGGAGCTTGTTGAGCGTCTTCGACTCGATCTGCCGTATCCGCTCGCGTGTCACGCCGAAGATGCGGCCGATCTCCTCCAGGGTGCGCGGGCGGCCGTCGACGAGGCCGTAGCGCAGCTGCACGACCTTGCGCTCGCGTTCGCCGAGCGTGGAGAGCACCGCCTCCAGATGCTCCCTCAGCAGCAGGAACGCCGCCGACTCGACGGGGCTCGCGGCGTCGCCGTCCTCGATGAGGTCGCCGAGCGCGACATCGTCCTCCTCACCGACCGGGGCGTGCAGCGACACCGGCTCCTGGGCCAGGCGCAGCACCTCGCCGACCCGCTCCGGGGACAGGTCGAGATGGGCGGCGACCTCGTCGGCGCTGGGCTCGTAGCCGCGTTCCTGGAGCATCCGGCGCTGGACGCGGACGACACGGTTGATGAGCTCGACGACATGGACGGGAACGCGGATGGTGCGGGCCTGGTCGGCGAGGGCGCGGGACATCGCCTGGCGGATCCACCAGGTGGCGTAGGTGGAGAACTTGTAGCCGCGGGCGTAGTCGAACTTCTCGACGGCGCGGATGAGCCCGAGGTTGCCCTCCTGGACGAGGTCGAGCATGGTGAGCCCACGTCCGACGTACCGCTTCGCCACGGACACGACGAGCCGCAGATTGGCCTCGATGAGCCGCCGTTTGGCCATCCGCCCCATGACGACCAGCCGGTCCAGGTCGAGCGCCAGCTCGCTGTCCAGGTCGGGGGTGCTGCCGAGCTTCTCCTCGGCGAACAGTCCGGCCTCGACGCGCCGGGCGAGCTCGACCTCCTCGACGGCGGTGAGCAGCGAGACGCGGCCGATCTCACGCAGATACTGCCGGAACAGGTCCGAGGAGGGCCCGGCGGTCTCGGTGACCCGGGCGGGCGGCGGCTCGACGGCTTCGGGCGTGTCCTCCAGCGCCTCGGCGGGCGGCTCCTGCGGCTCCGGCACCGTCTCGGGGTGGTGGGCGGCGCGGTTCTGCGACGGCACGCCCGGCGGCGCCTTGTCGGCATGGGTGAGGGCGTGGGTCAGGGTCTGGGTCTGCACGGGGGCGACCTCCAGGGTGATCGCTGCTGAGGCGTGCGGCAGCGCTGCTTCGAGGGCGGAGTCGGCGGCCATGCCGCTGTCCGTCCCGTACTCGATGAGCGGATCCGCGGTGGTGCGGGACCCGTGGGTGACGAACCGGCCGCGCTCCGAGGACTCAGGCACCGCTTCCAGTGTGGAGTACGACACACAGCCGCCACGAGGGGCGTGCGGTGACTTTTTGCGTCCGTGCCCGTCCGGTAAGTGACCGGACCCGGTCAGACCGTTTCCCCCATAGCCCGTCCGGCGTTTGAGGACGAGGCCCGAAGGGCCGATAGGGGGTCTGGGGGCGGAGCCCCCAGGGACGGGAACGGGAAGGGGCGGCGGGGGCGAAAAACCCCACCCCGCACCAGGGGCACCCCACCCGCCCCCAAGGGGACCGTCAGAGCGCCGCCGCCCCCTGCCCCCGCAACGCCTGGTCGTACTGCTGCAGCACCCACAACTCGTTCTGCACCGCCGCGAACTGCGCCGGATCGGCATGAGACCCGAGCCGGGCCAGCGCAGACTGGATCTCACGGATCCGCCGCTCCACGGCCCGACGCCGAACAGCGACCAACTGCTCCCCGGCATACGTCTCATCGACCGTACGCCGCATGATCGCCTCAACAGCCAGCTCAGTGACCATGGCCCGCACGCTGTCGTCCGGAGCGACCTCCCGCACCCGCATCAGATACTCCTGCGGATCCTGCGTCCCGTACTCCGCACCACCCGCATCCAGCACCGCCTGCCGTACGGCCGCATAGGGCGCCGCGGTGAACTCGTCGACGCCGTACGCGTCAAAGGCCGGGGAGACCAGTTCAGGCCGCTGGAGAGCCAGCTTGAGCAGCTCGCGCTCGGTGGCGTAGACGGGGTTGCGCAGTTGGAGCGCCGGACCGCGCACAGCAGGCCGAGCGGAGGCGGAGGCTGCGCCTTCGTACCGCTGCGACGAAGTCCCCGCACCCCGCCCCGGTGCCGGACGGCCGTCGCCCCGCTCACGGGCCCACCGGGCCAGCTGGGCGACCCGCTTGACGACGAACTGCGTGTCGAGGATGCCGAGCATCCCCGCGAGCTGGACGGCGGCTTCGTGCTGGGCGCCGCTGTTCTTGATGCGGGCGACGACAGGCGCGGCCTCGTCGAGGGCGGCGGCGCGGCCGGCCGGGATGTCGAGGTCGTAGCGCGCGGTGATCTGGCGCAGCGCGAACTCGAAGAGGTGGGTGCGGGGTTCGGTGAGGTCGGCGACCGCCTCGTCGCCCTTGGCGAGGCGCAGCTCGCAGGGGTCCATGCCGTCGGGGGCGATGGCGATGTAGGTCTCGGCGACGAACTTCTGGTCGTCCTCGAAGGCGCGCAGGGCCGCCTTCTGCCCGGCCGCGTCGCCGTCGAAGGTGAAGATGACGCGGGCGCTGCCGTTGTCCATGAGCAGCCGGCGCAGGATCTTGATGTGCTCGCCGCCGAACGCGGTGCCGCAGGTGGCGATGGCGGTGGTCACCCCGGCGAGATGGCAGGCCATGACGTCGGTGTAGCCCTCGACGACGACGGCCCGGCTGGCCTTGGCGATGCTGGCCTTGGCGAGGTCGATGCCGTAGAGGACCTGGGACTTCTTGTAGACGGCGGTCTCGGGGGTGTTGAGGTACTTGGGGCCGTTGTCGGACTCGTAGAGCTTGCGGGCGCCGAAGCCGACGAAGTCGCCTCCGATGTCGCGGATCGGCCACATCAGCCGGCCGCGGAAGCGGTCGATGGGGCCGCGGCGGCCCTCCTGGGCGAGGCCGGACAGCAGGAGTTCCTTGTCGGTGAAGCCCTTGCCGCGCAGATAGCGGGTGAGGTGGTCCCAGCCCTGGGGGCTGTAGCCGACGCCGAAGTGGACGGCGGCGGCCTGGTCGAAGCCGCGCTCGGCGAGGAAGAGGCGGCCGGTCTCGGCCTCGGGGGCGAGGGCGAGCTGTTCCGCGTACCAGTCGGCGGCGATCTTGTGGGCCTCGATCAGGCGGATGCGCTCGCCGCGCTGGTGGGCGGGGTTGTAGCCGCCCTCCTCGTAACGCAGGGTGATGCCGGCCCGGGCGGCGAGGCGCTCGACCGCCTCGGAGAAGGTGAGGTGGTCGACCTTCATCACGAAAGTGAGGGTGTCGCCGCCCTCCTGGCAGCCGAAGCAGTGGAAGAGTCCCTTGCTCGGGCTGACCTGGAAGGACGGCGATTTCTCGTCGTGGAAGGGGCACAGGCCCTTGAGGTTGCCGCCGCCCGCGTTGCGCAGTTGCAGGTACTCGGACACCACGGAGTCGATCGGGACCGCGTCCCGGACCGCCTTCACGTCCTCGTCGTTGATCCGTCCTGCCACGCGTGAATTCTACGGTGGCCCGCCGACAGCTCCGGTGACCTGCGGGGGCCCGGTGACCCGCCGGGCGGGTGACCTGCGTCGCCCTGGTATCCCCGCGGGGCGGGTGACCTGCGCCGGCCTGGTGGCCCCGCGGGGCGGATGACCTGCGGCGCAGACGACCCGTAGCACCTACCGGCAGTCCGTAGTACAGGCGACCCGCGGAACAGGCGCCCCCGGGGCGGGCCGGAGCGCACGGCGGCGCCCGGGGTACCCCCTGCGGGGCCCCGGGCCCCGGGCTCCCTGGGCGGACCGCCCGGCGGGCTACGGCTGCAGCAGGCTGTCCAGCGGCACGTGCGGGTCGGCGAGGGCGTCGGTGTCCACCGGGGCGGCGGAGCGGATCAGCTTCTGGATGGTCTCTGTGACGTCCCACACGTTGACGTTCATCCCGGCCAGCACGCGTCCCTCCTTCACCCAGAACGCGATGAACTCCCGCTTCCCGGCGTCCCCGCGGATCACCACCTGGTCGTACGACCCCGGGGGCGCCCAGCCGCTGTACTCCATCCCCAGGTCGTACTGGTCGGTGAAGAAGTAGGGCACGCGGTCGTAGGTGACGTCCTTGCCGAGCATCGCGCGGGCCGCGACGGGGCCGCCGTTGAGGGCGTTGGCCCAGTGCTCGACGCGCAGCCGGGTGCCGAACAGGGGGTGCGGGAAGGCGGCGACGTCACCGGCGGCGTAGATGTCGGGGTCGGAGGTGCGCAGCCACTCGTCGACGACGATGCCGCCGCCGTGCGCGCGGTCGGCGATCTCCAGACCGGCGGCCTCGGCGAGCCCGGTGCGCGGGGCGGCGCCGATCGCGGCGAGCACGTCGTGCGCGGGGTGCTCCTCGCCGTCGTCGGTGCGGGCGGCGAGGACCACGCCGTCCTGGCCGACGATCTCGGTGAGCCGGGCGCCGAAGTGGAAGCGCACCCCGTGCTCACGGTGCAGGTCGGCGAAGAGGGTGCCGAGCTCGGGGCCGAGGACGCCGTGCAGCGGGGTCGACGAGGGCTCGACGACGGTGACCTCCGCGCCGTACTCCCGGGCCGCCGCCGCGACCTCCAGGCCGATCCAGCCGGCGCCGGCGATCACGAGGTGCCCGTTGTCCCGGCCGAGGGAGGCGAGGACGCTCTTGAGCCGCTCGGCGTGGGCGAGGCGGCGCAGATGGTGGACGCCGACGAGGTCGGTGCCGGGGATGTCGAGGCGGCGCGGCTCGGAACCGGTGGCGATGAGCAGCTTGTCGTAGCGGACGATGGTGCCGTCGCCGAAGCGGACGGTGCGGGCCGAGCGGTCGACGGCGGCGACGGTCTGACCGAGGTGGAGTTCGATGTCGTTGCGCGCGTACCAGGCGAGTTCATGGACGTAGACGCTGTCGCGGGCCTCCTTGCCGAGGAGATAGCCCTTGGACAGCGGCGGCCGCTCGTACGGGTGGTCGCGCTCGTCGCAGATCAGTATCACCCGGCCGCTGAACCCTTCCGCACGGAGCGTCTCGGCCGCCTTGGCTCCGGCCAGACCTCCTCCGACGATGACGAATGTCTGATCAGCGTCGACCACTTGTTGCCTCCTCGTCAGGGTTCCGCCACCTGTGAGCGTCCCGCACGGTGCGTGATGCGGGAAGAGGGAGTGGCCCAATCAGGCCACGGAGGGTTACATTCGGGCTCTTCTTCGTTCGCAGAGGCCCTGTCCGGCCCCGGGGTACGCCCCGTCAGGCCCCTTGCGTGGATCTCGACTTCCGTTGTGTCAGGTGTGTCAGGCGGGCGTGCATCGAACGCGCCGACGCGTCCGTGAGAGACGCTATCTGATCCACGATCACACGTTTGCGCGCGCTGTCGTCGGGCGCCTCGTCGAACAGCGCGCGGAATTGGGGGTCGAGGCCTTCGGGCGCGCCCGCGGTGAGCGCCGCGGCGAGTTCGGCGACCACTATGCGCTGGTCGGCACGCAGCCGTTCCTGTTCGGCGCGCTGCATGACGAAGCGGACGGCGACCGCCTTGAGGACCGCGCACTCCATGCGGGTCGCGCGCGGGACGACGAGTTCGGCCCCGTACCGCGTCAGTCGCCCGCTCCCGTACGCCGCGCGTGTCGCGCCCTCGGCGGCCAGGCAGAAGCGGCCGATGAGCTGGCTGGTGGCGTCCTTGAGACGGGCCTGGGCGACGGCCGAGCCGTCGTAGCCGTGCGGCCACCACTCCTGTTCCTGGAGGCGGTCGAGGGCTGCGGCGAGTTCGGCGGGGTCGGTGCCCGCGGGCACATAGCGCCCGACGGCGACCTCGAAGACCGCCTGCCGCTCCGGCTCGGCGCGCAGGGAGGCCGGGTCGATGTGGCCCGCGTGCAGACCGTCCTCGACGTCGTGCACCGAGTACGCCACGTCGTCCGACCAGTCCATGACCTGCGCCTCGAAGCAGGTGCGGGTGCCGGGGGCCTCCTTGCGGACCCAGTCGAAGACCGGGCGGTCGTCCTCGTACACCCCGAACTTCGCCGAGCGCGGGTCGGTGGGGTGGGCGCCGCGCGGCCAGGGGTACTTGGTGGCGGCGTCGAGGACGGCGCGCGTGAGGTTGAGACCGACGGAGCCCTCGGGGGTGAACCGCTTGGGCTCGATACGGGTCAGCAGCCTGAGCGACTGCGCGTTGCCCTCGAAGCCGCCGCAGTCCTGGGCCAGCTCGTTGAGCGCCTGCTCGCCGTTGTGCCCGAAGGGCGGATGGCCCAGGTCGTGGGAGAGGCAGGCCGCCTCGACCAGGTCAGGGTCGCAGCCCAGGGCGGCGCCCAGCTCACGGCCGACCTGGGCGCACTCCAGGGAATGGGTGAGCCGGGTGCGGGGACTCGTGTCCCAGCCCAGACCGGCGGCGCCGGGGGCCACCACCTGCGTCTTGCCCGCCAGGCGCCGCAAGGCGGCGGAGTGCAGCACACGCGCACGGTCACGCTGGAAGGCGGTGCGACCGGGACGCTTGTCGGGTTCGGGAGCCCACCGCTCGGCGGCCGACGCGTCGTACGCGGAGCCGGAGGGGTCGGCGGGGTGAGCAGGGTCGACGGGGCGGGCAGGGTCGACGGGGCGGTGTGCGGGGGTCTCCGGTGCGGGTTCGTGACGGCCGAGGGCGGGTGTGGTGCCTTCCATGTCTACGACAGTAAGCGTCGGCAGTGACAATCGGGGGCACGGCGGGGGTGGAGTTGCGGCGTCGCCCGGCGTGTCACGGCGATTTCAGGCCGCCCGTTCTCAGGCCGCGACCGGTTTTGCGCCGCCGCAGCTTTCGGAGGCCGCCGCAGGTTTTCGGACCGCCGTTCCCAGAGGGCCCGCTCAGGCCGCTGAGGTGGCAGTGGCGGCCAGTGCCTGGTCGTAGCGGTGCAGGACCAGGCGGGCCATGGCCGAGTGGTCGCCGAGCGGCGCGGCGGCGATCCAGGGGGCGGCCTCGGCGCACTGGGTGGCGAACCGGCCGGGCGCGGTGAAGCAGGAGGCGACGGCGACCCGGCTGCGCCCGCGGGCGGCCAGCTCCCGCAGGGCCTCGGGGACGGTGGGCGAGGCGGCGGAGGCGTAGGCGGGGACGACGGGGACACCGAGGCGGTCGGCGAGCAGCCGTGCGGTACGGCGGGTGCCGGTGGCGGACTCCGGGTCGCGCGACCCGGCCGCGGCGAGCACGACAGCGCTGACCCGGCGCTCGTCATCGGTCATCCGGGTGGGCCAGCCGGCCTCGGTGAGCCGTGCGTGCAGGGTCTCGGCGAGCAGGGGGTGCGGTCCGAGCGGTGCGGCCACGCGCGCGCGTATGCGCGCCTCGGCGGCCATCTCCGGGATGTCGTGCTTGACGTGGTAACCGCGGCTGAACAGCAGCGGAACGAGAACAGCCTCGGCGACCGACGGCGTGTCGAGCGCGGCAAGCGTCTCCGGCAACAGGGGTGCGTTCAGCTCGATGTGCCCGAGGTGCACGGCCGGCCCGGGCCACTGCTCGCGGACCCGCTCCTGGAGGGCACGGACGGTGACCAGCGCGCGGGGGTCGCGGCTGCCGTGCGCCACGAGGACCAGCGGGGGCGGTCCGACCGGTCCGGGACGCCGCCTGCCGTCGAGGGCGGCGAGGCCGCGGGGGGGCTTCGAGGCCGTCATGGAGGGATCCTCGCGAGCAGACATTGCACAGCCGTTGCATGGCAGTGACGGGTATTTTCGGGGAGTTCACGGTGGTGGGGCGGTGGGTGTGAGGTGCGTGCCCCTGCCACGGTGTCACAGGGTTGATACGCACGCCCGCCAACCGGATCGCCATGAGCTGCGTCCTCTTTGACCGAGGGCGACCGATACGACGATACGACGTTACGACGCTACGTCGTTCCCACGGGCCGGGCAGCCGACCGACCGACGGGCCGACGGACCGACCGAGGGGCACCATATGAAGATCCACATCCGCCGCCCGGCATGGTTGCCGAGTTGGCTGCGTCTGCCGCGCACCCGCACCGGGCAGCGGCGGGCGGCGCAGGCCGTGATGGCCGGATGTGTACTGGCGCTGCTCCCGTCGACATGGCTGTACGTCTCGACGGGCGACCGGCTGCGCACCACGGCCGACGTGCCGCGCACCGATGTGGCGGTGGTCTTCGGCGCGGGACTGTGGAAGGGCGAGCCGTCGCCGTACCTCGCCCACCGCTTGGACGCGGCGGCGAAGCTGTACCGCACCGGGCGCGTCAAGGTCCTCCTGGTCACCGGCGACAACAGCCGCAAGGACTACGACGAGCCGGACGCGATGCGCGTGTATCTACGGAAGCACGGCGTGCCGGACGACCGGATCGTGAGCGACTACGCCGGTTTCGACACCTGGGACTCCTGCGTACGCGCGAAGAAGATCTTCGGCGTGAACCGTGCGGTCCTGATCAGCCAGGGCTTCCACATCCGGCGTGCGGTGGCGCTGTGCGAGGCGGCGGGCGTGACGTCGTACGGCGTGGGGGTGGACGCCAAGCACGACGCGACCTGGTACTACGGCGGCACCCGCGAGGTGCTTGCGGCGGGCAAGGCGGCGCTGGACGCGCTGTTCCACCCGGACCCGCAGTTCCTCGGCCCCAAGGAAACGGGAGTGACCAGGGCACTGGCCGACGGCCGCTGACCAGGGGCGCGTGCCCACCTCACCGCGCCCGCCCGGCGGCGGGGAGGTCGGCTTCGCTGCCGCGTAACAAAGCGTCGTCACGCCACGTAACACGCCCGAAGCACGCTGAACGGCATGCAGAACTCCGCGACGCCCACGCACTGCCCGTACTGCGCCCTGCAGTGCGGGATGAATCTGACGCCGACCGCCGACGGGTCGGTCGAGGTGACCGAGCGGGCGGACTTCCCGGTGAACCGGGGCGCGCTGTGCGGCAAGGGCCGTACGGCTCCGGCGGTGCTGTCGTCGCGGGTGCGGCTGACGTCGCCGCTGGTGCGGTCGGGCGGCGGCACCCTGGTCCCGGCTTCGTGGGAGGAAGCGCTGGACCGGATCGCGGCGGCGATGGCCTCGATCCGCTCGGAGTACGGCGCGGACGCACTCGGGGTGTTCGGCGGAGGCGGCCTGACCAATGAAAAGGCGTACACGCTGGGCAAGTTCGCGCGGGTGGCCCTCGGCACCTCGCAGATCGACTACAACGGCCGTTTCTGCATGTCCTCGGCTGCGGCGGCAGGTACGAAGGCGTTCGGCCTGGACCGCGGCCTGCCGTTCCCTCTCTCGGACATCCCGAGGACGGGTTGTGTGATCCTGGTCGGCTCCAACCTCGCGGAGACGATGCCACCGGCGTTGCGCTACCTGTCCGAACTCCAGGCGAACGGCGGCACGTTGATCGTCGTAGACCCGCGCCGTACGAAGACCGCGGAGGGCGCGGACCTCCATCTCGCACCCCGCCCCGGCACCGATCTGGCCCTCGCACTGGGCCTGTTGCACCTGATCGTCGCCGAAGGCCGCACGGACGAGGCCTACATCAGCGAGCGCACCACGGGTTGGGAGGAGGCGCGGGCGGCGGCGATGGCGCACTGGCCGGAGTACGTGGAGCGCATCACCGGCGTGCCGGTCCCACAACTCCGCGAGACGGTACGGCTGTTCTGCGAACCGACGTCCGCGATGGTCCTCACGGCACGCGGACCGGAGCAGCAGTCCAAGGGCACGGACACCGTGGGGGCGTGGATCAACCTGTGCCTGGCCACGGGCCGGGCGGGCCGTCCGCTGTCCGGGTACGGCTGTCTGACCGGGCAGGGCAACGGACAGGGCGGACGCGAACACGGTCAGAAGGCCGACCAGTTGCCGGGCTACCGCAAGCTGACGGACCCGGAGGCGAGGCGTCACGTGGCGGAGGTATGGGGCGTAGACCCGGACTCCCTCCCCGGCCCGGGCCGCAGCGCCTACGAACTCCTCGACGCCCTCGGCACGGACATCCGCGCACTGCTGCTGATGGGCTCCAACCCGGTGGTGTCGGCGCCCCGCGCGGCCCATGTGGAGTCCCGTCTCCGCTCGTTGGACTTCCTGGCGGTGGCGGACGTGGTGCTGTCGGAGACGGCGGAGCTGGCGGACGTGGTCCTGCCGGTCACGCAGTGGGCGGAGGAGACGGGCACGACGACCAACCTGGAGGGCAGGGTACTGCTGCGCCGCCGCGCGATCAGCCCGCCCGAGGGCGTACGCAGCGACCTGGAGGTACTGCACGGCTTGGCGGAACGGCTGGGCGGCGACGAGAACTTGGAGAAGAAGTTCCCGACGGACCCGGAGGAGGTCTTCGAGGAGCTGCGGAGGGCGAGCGCGGGCGGCCCGGCAGACTACTCGGGGATCACATACCGGCAACTGGCGGCGGGAGAGGGCGTGTTCTGGCCTTGCCCGGCACCGGAGGCGGAAGCGGGCTGTGACGGGGCTGCGGGCACCCCCCGCCTGTTCCTGGACCGTTTCGCGACCCCGGACGGCCGGGCCCGCTTCACCGCCGTCTCACACCGCCCGCTGGCGGAGGAGCCGGACGCCGAGTACCCACTGCTGCTGACGACGGGGAGGGTGGTGGCCCAGTACCAGTCCGGCGCGCAGACTCGCCGCGTGCCCGAACTGAACGCGGCGGCGCCGGGCCCGTTCGTGGAGCTGCACCCGAGGCTTGCGGCGCGGCTGGGGGTGGAGGAGGCCGACCCGGTGGCGGTGGTGTCGCGACGCGGCAGGGCAGTAGCCCCCGCCCGCATCACCCCGGGCATCCGCCCGGACACGGTGTTCATGCCGTTCCATTGGCCGGGCGAGGGCCGAGCGAACACGCTGACCAACCCGGCGCTGGACCCGACATCGAGGATGCCGGAGTTCAAGGCGTGCGCGGTGCGGGTGGAGGTGGTGGAGCGGTAGCAGTTCGGCGGAGGTTGCTGCGGCTCAGGCCCGTCCCGAACCACGCGTGATGGGATCTGGTGCCGAGCGCCTCGGCGAGGGTCACAATGGGGCCAGTGGGGCCCGTGGCCGCGCCTGGGAGGGAACGATGGACCGGGAAGTCGTTCATACAGAGCTGCGGCACACCAGCGCAACCTTTCACCGACTGCTGGACTCGGCGAGCGCCGACGACTTGCGCCGTCGGAGCAACGGAACCCGTTGGACCAACGAGCAGCTGCTGTACCACATGGTGTTCGGCTATGTCGTCGTCCTGGCGCTGCTTCCCCTGGTGCGCTTGTTCGGTCGTCTTCCGCCGGGGGCGAGCCGCGCTTGGGCACGGCTGCTGGATGCCTCGACGCGTCTGTTCGACGTGATCAACTACTGGGGTGCCGTGGCGGGCGCCCGGGTCTACAACCACCGCCGCATGGGTGCGAAGTTCGATCGCACCCTTGCGGCCCTGTCCCGCCGCCTGGACGCGGAGCCGGACACGAGGCTGGCGCGCACGATGCACTTCCCGGTGCGGTGGGATCCGTTCTTCAAGGAGGCGATGACCCTTGAGGACGTCTACCGGTATCCCACCCGGCACTTCGACTTCCACCGCGCCCAGCTGACCCTGGGCGCGGTGTCCTGACCGTGCCGAGGACTGCTCCGCGGGGTCAGCTCCGGCAGCCGCATCCGGAGGCTGTCTTGGCCTCGGTGACGGTGAGCGCGGGATCGGCGGAGGATTCCGCCGGGGTGCAGCAGTCACTGACCCCGCAGCATGCCTCGCCCGATGCGGCCTGGGCGGCAGAGTCCTTGGCGTCGGCAGGCTTGGTGTCTGCCGGCTTGGTGTCTGCCGGCTTGGTGGCGCGGACGATGGCGGAGTGCATACCGTCGGCGACCGTGTGGGTCGGGGTGATCTCGACATCGGTGAACCCGGCGGCTTCCAGGCCCTGACGGTATTCGGTGAAGGTGAGGGCTCCGGCGATGCAGCCGACCCATTCACCGCGCTCGGCCCGCTGCTCGGGGGTGAGGGTGTCGTCCGCGACGACGTCGGAGACGCCGATGCGGCCGCCGGGGGCGAGGACGCGGAAGGTCTCGGCGAACACGGCGGGCTTGTCGGTGGACAGGTTGATCACGCAGTTGGAGATGACGACGTCGATGGTGTTCGCGGGCAGGGGGATGGCCTCGATGGTGCCCTTGAGGAACTCCACGTTGGTGGCGCCCGCCTTACCGGCGTTGGCCAGTGCGAGGGCGAGCATCTCGTCGGTCATGTCCAGGCCGTAGGCCTTGCCGGTGGGGCCGACGCGGCGGGCGGACAGCAGGACGTCGATGCCACCGCCGGAGCCGAGGTCCAGCACGCGTTCGCCCTCGCGCAGTTCGGCGACGGCGGTGGGGTTGCCGCAGCCCAGGGACGCGGCGACGGCCTCGGCGGGCAGGGCGTCGCGCTCGTCCGCCGCGTACAGGCCGGAGCCGAAGTTCTCGTCCACCTCGATCACCTGCGGCCCGCAGCAGCCGGCGCCGCCCTCGGTGACCGCGGTCGCGGCGGCCGCGTAGCGTTCGCGGACGGTTTCGCGCAGGTCGGCGGAGGTCTCGCTCATCGTCATGCCCCTTCGTCCGGCCGGGCGGGAGCTGCCCCCCCATAGCCCAGCTGTATCGACGTTTGTAGATGCAATACTGCGTCTAGATTCGAGAAACGTCAATATTGAAGTCTATGGATATCATGCGGCGCCCCGACCTTCCGGCCTGCTTCGACATCTGTCAACATAGAGGCATGTCGAACGCGAAGATGCTGCCGGTGGTGGAGGCGGACGTGGCCGTGCCGTGCTGCCCGCCGGTGACCGAACGTCCGCTGAGTGCGGAGGAGTCCGAGCGGGTCGCGGCGATGTTCAAGGCGCTGGGTGATCCGGTGCGGTTGCGGCTGTTCTCGCGGATCGCCTCGTCCCCGGACGGGGAGGCGTGCGTGTGTGACATCTCCGAGGTCGGGGTGTCCCAGCCGACCGTGTCGTACCACCTGAAGAAGCTCAAGGATGTGGGCCTGCTGACCTCCGAGCGGCGCGCCACCTGGGTGTACTACCGCGTCGCACCATCGGTGCTGGCCGCCATGAGCGGGATGCTCGGCGCCGCCGCGACCGGCTGACGCGGCCGTAACAGGCCGCAGCCCTGCTGCGGGAACAGGGCTGCTGCGGGGACGGCGATGGGGGTTCGGTCAGCCGACGGCCGTGGTGAGCAGCTCGCGGATCTGGGCGGTGGTCGGTACGCGGCCGGAGACAAGGACCTTGTCGTCGACGACCAGGCCGGGGGTGCGCATGATGCCGTAGCCGGCGATGGCCGCGTAGTCGGTGACCTTCTCGACGGTGGCGTCCAGGCCGAGTTCCTGGACGGCTTCACGGGTGTGGTGTTCCAGGGTCTGGCAGTTGGCGCAGCCCGGGCCGAGCACTTTGATGATCACGGTCGTGGGTCCTTCGGTCAGGTGAGGATGAGGTTGAACAGGTAGCCGACGGCGGTGATGCCGGTGGCGACGACGGCGATGAAGGTCGCCAGGAGCTGCGGCTTGAGGACCCGGCGCAGCAGGATCATCTCGGGAAGGGACAGGGCGACGACGCTCATCATGAAGGCGAGCAGAGTGCCCATGGGCAGGCCCTTTTCGTGGAGGGCCTGGACCAGGGGCATGATGCCGGCGGCGTTGGAGTACAGGGGGACGCCGATGGCGACGGCGACCACGACGCCGAAGACGTTGCCAGGTCCGGCGTAGCGGGTGAAGAAGTCCTCAGGGGCCCAGCCGTGGATGAGGGCGCCGACGCCGATACCGGCCAGGAGGTAGGGCCAGATCTTGCGCAGGATGCTGCCGACCTCTTCGACGCCCATCTGAACGCGCTGGCTGACGGTGAGTCCGGCGGTGGAGTCGATGACCTGGCCGCCGAGGCGTGTCTCGAAGACGAACGGTTCGACCCATCGCTGGACGCCGAGGCGGCCCAGGGTCCAGCCTGCGCCGATGGCCACGAGGAGTCCGGCGCCGATGTAGAGGGCTGCGATGCCCCAGCCGAACAGGGAGACCAGCAGCCCGATGGCGATCTCGTTGACCAGGGGGCTGGCAATGAGGAAGCTCAGGGTCACCCCGATGGGGACCCCTGCGGCGACGAACCCGATGAACGCGGGCACCGCGCTGCACGAACAGAACGGGGTGACGACGCCCAGCCCGGCGGCCATGACGTTGCCGACGCCCTCGCGACGGCCGCCGAGCAGGGCGCGGGTGCGTTCGATGCTCATGTAGGAGCGCAGCACGGTGACGACGAAGATGATCCCGGCCAGCAGCAGGGTGATCTTGACGGTGTCGTAGCAGAAGAAGTGGACCGTTTCCGTCAGCCGGTCGGAAGGGTCCAGGCCGACCGCGTCGTACAGGAGCCGGTCCCACACCCAGCCGTTGGCCTGGTAGGCGGCCACCCACACGAGCGCGGCACCGGCCAGCACCAGGCGCCGCCGGGTGGGCGAGGCGGGCAGGTGCTCGGCGATGCTCACAGCTCCACCTTTCCGGGTGCGGGCAGCCCCGGAAGGGCGGCGTGCAGGCGGGCGAGCGCGTCCCCGGCAAGGGCGTAGTCGATCCAGCGGCCCCGACGGCTGGAGACGACCAGTCCGGCCTCCCGCAGCACCTTCAAGTGGTAACTGAGCAGGTTCGCCGGGATCGGAAGCTGCTCCTGCAACCGGCAAACGCAGGCCTGACCGTGCGTCAACTGCTGTAGCAGCGACCACCGCACGGGATCGGCCACGGCCTGGAGCAGGGCCACCGACCTGTCCACACCCGTGGTCCCGGCAGCGGTCGGCACGTCGCCGGGCAACGTCACTTCGGTCATCGTCGGTTCAATTCTGGTTGATATGGACGACAGGGGACCGGACGCTCCCGGCGCTTCCCGCAGCGGGAGTGGCAGAGTCCTGTTCGGCTCGGTCGATTCAAGAGACGTTGAACTGTTCGTCTCCATGCTGTGTCTGCGGAGCGGGCGAGGTCAGGGGACCTACGTCCCTTCACGAGGGTCGGGCGGCCCTCACGCCACCTCACGTCTCCAGCACCGCCGCACCCCGGGCGAAGCTCTTGCGCCAGGCGAGCGAGACGTACACCAGTGCCACCAGGACCGGGACTTCGATGAGCGGGCCGACGACCCCGGACAGGGCCTGCCCGGAGGTGACACCGAAGGTGGCGATGGCGACGGCGATGGCCAGCTCGAAGTTGTTGCCCGCCGCGGTGAAGGCGAGGGTGGCGGTGCGGTCGTAGGGCAGGCCGATGGCCTTGCCCAGCGCGAAGGTGCCGAACCACATCACGCCGAAGTAGCCGAGCAGCGGGAGCGCGATCCGTGCTACGTCCAGCGGCTGGGAGGTGATCGTCTTTCCCTGGAGGGCGAAGAGGATGACGATCGTGAACAGCAGCCCGTACAGCGCCCACGGCCCGATCCTGGGCAGGAACCTGGCCTCGTAGCCGGTACGCCCGAGCTTCTTCTCGCCCAGGCGGCGGGTGAGAAATCCGGCGGCGAGCGGGATGCCGAGGAAGATGACCACGTTGAGGGCGATCTTCACCATGGAGATGTTCAGGTGGCTGCCGTCGCCCAGGCCGAGCCAGCCGGGCAGCAGGTCCAGGTAGAGCCAGCCGAGCAGGCCGAAGGCGAGGACCTGGAAGACGCTGTTGAGGGCGACCAGGACGGCGGCGGCCTCGCGGTCGCCGCAGGCGAGGTCGTTCCAGATGATGACCATGGCGATGCAGCGGGCCAGACCGACGATGATCAGGCCGGTGCGGTACCCGGGCAGGTCCGGCAGGAAGATCCACGCCAGGCCGAACATGACAGCGGGTCCGACGAGCCAGTTGATGACCAGGGAGGAGACCATCAGCCTGCGGTCACCGGTGACGGAGTCGAGCCGGTCGTAGCGGACCTTGGCCAGCACCGGATACATCATGATGAGCAGGCCGATGGCGATCGGCAAGGAGATCCCGCCGATCTCCACCGCGGCGAGGGCGTCGTTCAGGCCGGGGACGAGCCGTCCGAGCCCGAGGCCGACAGCCATCGCGGTGAGGATCCACACCGCCAGGTAGCGGTCGAGGGTGGACAGCCGTGCGGCGACCGGCAAGTCCCCGGTCGCCGCACGGGTCATGGCGGGCTCGGTGGAGGTCACGGGCAGGCCCTCTTCGTCTCGGCGCCGGCGCGGGCGGTGGCGGCGAGCTCGGCGAACTGGCCCGCCAGGGTCTCCAGGACTTCGGGCCTGAGCCGGTAGTAGGTGAACCGGCCGCAGGGCTCGGTGTCCACCACACCTGCGTCCCTCAGCACCTTCAGATGGTTGGACAGGTTGGTCTGGCGGGCGCCGGTCTCCTCCACCAGGTGCGTGGTGCACAGCGTCTCGCGGGCCAGCAGGGTCACGATCTGCAACCTGAGCGGATCGGACAGCACCCGCAACAGGTCAGTGTCGACTGACATCAGCATGGACTGATACTGTCACATCAGCTGAGGCTGATACCAGCCGGGACTGATACAAGCCGCGGCCGATCTGCAGGCCCGTCAGAAGGGTCTTCCCATGCCAACCTCCCCCTCACCGCCTCCCGTTCTGCCTGACGCCAGACCGGCCGCGGGCGCGGCCCGGCTGGTTGCGGACCCCTTCGGCGCCCCGATCAGAGTCGTGCGCAGCATCTGCGACGACATCAACACGCGGATCACCGACCCGCCGGCCTCGCCGCCCAACTGACCCACCCACACCCCGAAGAAAGAGCACGCCCTATGTCTGCCGCCCCGCTCGCCTCGGTGCTGTTCGTCTGCGTCCACAACGCCGGCCGCTCCCAGATGGCCGCCGGATTCCTCACCCACCTCGCGGGCGACCGGATCGAGGTCCGCTCCGCAGGCTCCCTCCCCGCCGACCAGGTCAACCCGGCCGCCGTGGAGGCCATGGCCGAGGTCGGCATCGACATCACCGACCAGAAGCCGAAGGTCCTCACCACCGAGGCGGTCCAGGCATCCGACTACGTCATCACCATGGGCTGCGGCGACGCCTGCCCGATCTTCCCCGGCAAGACGTATCTCGACTGGCAGCTGGACGACCCGGCCGGCCAGGGCGTCGAGGCGGTACGCCCGATCCGGGACGAGATCAGGAAGCTGGCGGAGGGCCTGATCGAGGAGATCGCTGCGGAGAAGACCGCGTGAGCGGCCATTCGTGCGCGACGACACCGACGCGCGCCTGACCGGTTTGCCAGCCGCACTTACGGCCGGATGAAACACAACCCCACGCGCTCCGCTCTGGCCGCCAGCGGGCGGCGACCGTCCGGACCTGCTCGCAGGGGGCGCACGCCATGGATGAGTGAGGCCTACTGGATCTTTCGGGGCGGGCCAGCCGGCCGGCGGGGCTCGTATCGGGGCAGAAGTCACACGACAACGGGGCTGCGCCGTTCCACGAGGACGACGTCGCGCCAATGGCCGTGATGGCGGCCGATGCGCTCCCGGGTCCCGATGACGCGGAAGCCGACTTGCCGGTGCAGGACGAGGCTGGCGGTGTTCTCAGGGAAGATGCCGGATTGGATGGTCCAGATCCCGGCCGCCTCGGTGGAGTCGATGAGCGCCTTGAGCAGCGCGGAGGCCACTCCACGGCCCCTGGCGGCGGGGGCGACGTACACGGAGTGCTCCACGACACCGGCGTACGCGCAGCGGTCGGAGACCTCGGTGGCGGCGACCCAGCCGAGCACCGCCCCGTGCTGGTCGACGGCGACGAAGCGGTGCTCGGGCAGCTTCGCAGCATCGAACGCCTGCCAGGTCGGCGCTGTCGTCTCGAAGGTGGCGTTGCCTTCGTCGACGCCCGCCTGATAGATGGCCAGAACCTCGTCGGCGTGCGCGGCAGTCAGAGGCACGATGGTCACGCTCGGTGGTGTGGTTTGTCTGGACACGGTGACCCATCCCTCTAGTTCGATGAATGTCTATGTTGACGCATATCAAATCAGGTGCCATGCTGGGCGCGCAAGACACATAGACGGAAATCGAAACAAGGAGCGAATCATGGCAGCCGGCTTGATCCGTAAGGTCCGCGCCCGCTCTGCTGCCAAACACCTGGCCGGTGTCCAGTTCTGCGACAGCTGTGCGCAGGTGTGCGATGCCGCTTGCCGGGCCGACGCCTGGCACCGCAGCGTGCAGCTCGCGCTCACCGTCTACACCCGCGCCCACTGAGCTTGCACACTTCCGCCGCGGTCGTGTCCCGCCTCACGACCCGCCTCGCGGTGTGAGCGAGCTTGCTCAACTTGGCCTGGCAAGCGGCGCGCCGACCGCCCTACGGGGACACGGCTGCCGCATCGCGCCCGGCCGACGACCTGTCGCCGACACCACGGGCGACCCCCCAGCCGTGGCTATGCGGCGTGACATCGTCATCACCACCGGGCTACGGGGGCGCCTGCCCGGTTCTGCCCGGTCTTCCCCGGCAAGAATTACCTCGACTGGCAGTTGGAGGACCCGGCGGGCCAGGGCATCGAGGCAGTACGACCGATCCGCGACGCCATCGAACAGCGGGTGCGCGGCCTGCCCACCGAACTCGGTATCCCGGCCTCCGTCTGACCGCCGCGGCAGGGCACGGTCCCGTATCGACGGGCAGGCACACGGCATTGACGGCCGCCCCGGTCACTCGATGCGGCCGGGGCGGGCGTTGCTCAGGACGGCCCGGGAACGAGCCGGACGACGGTCACGGTCAGCACCGACCCGGAGACGTAGTACAAGACGATGGCGCCCAGCACAGCGGCCTCGCGCCGGTCGCGTTCGCCGCGAACGGCCGTGGAACCGTGTCCGTACGGGTCCCGCCCGACGGTCCGCGCCATGGCCTGCCGGAACGCCCCGGCGTCGGGCATCTTGGCGAGGGTGTCGTCGGCGGGCGGGGCGTAGGTGATGCGGTAACTCAAGCCGCGCCCCGCCTCTCGGCCTCGTCTGCGGCGAGCCGCTGCAGCAGGGCCTCGGCCGCCGGGTCCGGCACGGCCTCCAGCATCCAGTGCCGCATCACGGCGTGGATGTCGTGCACACCGGCCTCGTTGATGGCGTGGTCGAAGTCCTCGCGCCGCTCCTCGGGAAGGGCGGCGCGGATGTCGGGGATGCTGTTCGGGACATCCACCTCGGCGCCGTCGACGAAGGTTCTCAACGGTTCGGCCATGATCGTCCTCCTGGGCGACGCTGCGGTACTGGCGACACGGTATGCGGCCGGGGCCCTGCCGGGCACGACATCGAGCTCGCACCACACGGACTTGCCGACGGCGAGCTGACTGACCCCCCACCGGTCCGCGACCTCGCCGACGATGAGCAGGCCACGCCCGAACATGTCGTCCTGGGACGGGACACGCGGACTCGGCAGGGACTCCCCCTTCGGGTCGGAGACGGCAATCCGAACGGCGCTTTCGCCAAGGGTGAGTTCCACGCGAAAGAGGCGGTCCCGAAGCACTCCGTGCAGCACGGCGTTACCTCCGAGCTCGGAGACGAGAAGGGCCGCGTCGGCGGCAAGTTCAGGGTGCCCCCATTCGGTGAGAAGCCGGTGGGTACGGCGGCGGGCGAGGGTGACGCTCTTGGGGAGCGGGGTGTAGTCGAGGCGGTCGTACCGGAGAGGGGGTTGGGGGGCGACCATGTCGCTCACCTCCACGGGCATGAGGGCGCACGGAATCAACCAGCTGCGCTCTGCGAGCAGTTCGTCACCGAAGGTAGCTTCACGGCCAGCTCCACTCAACCTCTTCCCGGTAGATATCCACCGATCGTGTTTGCCAGCCCTGCCTCAGACCCAGCACACTGGCCGCGCACGCCACCGAAGGAGCGACCAGGTGACAGCGAGTCAGGCACGTCAGGGCAACAGCACATCCAGCGTCCTCGGACGCAGGCTCGGCGCCGAACTCCTCAAACTCCGCACCACAGCAGGCCTCACCCAGCCCCAGGCCGCGAAAGTACTCACCGCGTCCACGGCGAAGGTCGCGAAGATGGAGGGCGGCTGGGTTCCCGTCCGCGACCCGGACATCCGGGCCCTGTGCGAGCTGTACGGAGTTCACGACCCCGGTGCCGTCGGCGCCCTCCTGGAGTTGGCCAGAGTCGACCGCGAGCGCCGCAAGGCCAAGGGCTGGTGGAACGACCATCCGATCCACGGCGTCATGCAGGAATACGTCAGCCTGGAAAGCGTGGCGACGACGATCAAAGCCTGGCAGCCCGCATTCATCCCCGGACTGCTCCAAACGCCCGCATACGCAACGGCCTTGCGAGAGTGCCTCACCACTCCCGAGGTCAAGGGTCCAGAGCGTGACGATGAGTTCGTCGCCGCTCGACTCGCTCGCCAGCAACGCCTGTCCCAGGACTCGCCGCTGACACTGCAGATGGTGGTCTACGAAGCGGTTCTCCACAATCTCCCTGGCAGCGCCACAACGGCCCATGGACAACTTGACCATCTCTTGCAGATGACCGAGCTTTCGAACATCTCGATCCGGATCTTCCCCTTCGGCGGAATCCCCCATCCGGGATTGAATGGCCCGTTCAACATTCTGTCGTTCGCCGAACCGGGAGCCATGGACATCGTCTACGCGGAGACGCCCTTCACCCAACGATGGGAAGAAGGCGGTGACAGGGCGTTGGCCTACGGCGGACTGTTCGAAACGATCAGCGAACACTCCTTGGACACGAACGCCTCGGCATCACTCCTCCGCAAATTGAGAAGGGAACGGTGAACCGTGCCGTACTTCCAGTACCGTAAGTCCAGTTACAGCGATCAGGTGGCCGAGTGCATCGAGATAGCCACCAACGTCCCCACCACGGTCGCGATACGTGACTCCAAGAACCCCACAGGCCCACGCATCCGAATAACCCCTGAGGCCTGGTCAAACTTCCTGGAAGCCCTGCTTCTCACACCTCCAAGCCACTACTGAGATCACCGCCGCCCGCCATGGCGGGATGGAGTCACGACACGTCAATGGTGCGGTATAACTGGTCACGTTTACGGCTGCACCGCCCTGCACGCCGAATCTCATCCCGTTACCAGGCGTTGTTAGGCGTTGAAATCGTGTCGCGACACCCCACCAGAACCTTCTTCAATACTCCGCGTACTACCTTCGGATTTTCCGGTGTCCTTGCATGCCTGGGCATTTCGGCAGCACTTGGCACCGTTGGGGATTCCAATTCGTCGACACACCCAGACTATGTTCTGAGCGTGTGCTCGGCACTGTTGGCGTGGGCATTCTGGGTGGATGCCGTGCGGCCACATGTCCGCATCTCCGCGTCTAAAGTCGTGCTCGTAGACGCATTTACGGTAACGCGCATCCCGATGCCACTTGTACAACGCTTCGTCTACGATCAAGGCGTAAGCATTGAACTGCGAGAGGGGCAGCGCATCGATTTCGACGCGCTCACTTCGTATCCGTTCTACGGAATCCCTGGGCATCCGTACCTGAAGTCGAGATGCCGGGCAATGAACGCATGGATCGAGTCATCCCGTACGGAGTTTCCTCCGGAGTCGGGATCGAAAATAGAGAGGACTCGGGCATGGAGGCTGACGGATCTTCTCCTCTTTGCCGCCTGGGGGTCCTTCTGGTGTGGATTGGGGCTGCTTCTCGGGTTGAAGTGATGCACGTCGGCGAGCCAACATGATGCACGCTCAGCGGACGTAGACCTGACCAGAGATGCCGCACCCGGTAGGGCGCCGCACCAACGACAGACCCCCACTGCGACCTCGACAGCAAGGTGTCCGATTCTTACGGTGCGTGGGTTGCGGCATCTGGCGTCGTGCGTGGCCGGGCCGGTCAGGCATCGAGGAGTGCGCGGACGTCCTTGACTACGGCGGTGATGTCGAGCGGTTGACTGGTGTCGACGGTCAGCAGGGGTCCGCCCAGTCGCAGTGGGCCTGGGTAGGTGGCGCGGATCGTACCGACGCGTTCGGCGACTTGCTCGGCGGTGAGTTGCGGGTCAAGGTGGCCGGGGTGGCAGACCCGTTTCTGGAAGCGCTCGGCGGCGAGTGCCGGGTCGCAGTCGCAGAAGATCTCGATCAGGCGGGAATTGAGCCGGCGTAGGCGTTGGGGTGCGGTGTCGCGGTTGCCACCAGTTGTCGAGCACGGCTTGTTTGGCCTGGGCTGCGATGGTGAAGAGGAGGTCGTCGCCGGCGCGGCTGAGCCGGTGGCGCCATGTGTGGTCGCCGACGCCGAGGGAGTCGAAGAGGGCTTCCATGATTGCGTCCTTGTCGATGCGAGGCCATCCCAGTTGATCGGCGAGACGGCGGGACAGGGTGCTCTTTCCGCTGGTGGGGAGGCCGGAGACGATCACGAAGACGTTGTCGGTCACGACGTCAGTGTGGAGTGATGTCGTGTCTGGTCGGGTTGGAGCTGCGGGGATGCCGGGCTCCGCTGGACGTGAACAGCGTCACGGCATTGGATTTCGTGGGCTGCGGCGCAGTGTCCTTCGAGGGTGAGGGCGCAATAGGTGCGCCAGCGGCCGGGGCCGCGGCCAGACGGCTTGCCCATGTGCCGGACGTCCTTGACTCCGTTTTGCGCTGAGGCGCCCTCCGTTTCACCCCTCGGGGCGGTTTTGACCGTATTAAGTCACGTCTGTCTCACTGTGGCCGCGATGGTCGTCCCATGAATGAGATGCAAGTACCGCGCGGTGGGGCTCCGGCGGAAGGTCGGGCCTACGAGGTGACCCGGTTGCCGTGTGAGAGAGGAAGACCGCAGCCGACCGGCCGTAGCCCGCGTCCCCCACTCCGGGACAGACATGCAATGCGCTTCCGGATCTACCGAACGCGGCGCCCGCTCCCCCTCTTGGCCCTGTGCGCCCTCGCGGCCCTGCTCGCCCTGACCACCGTCCCCGCCCAGCGCGCCAGCGCCGTCAACGGAAGTACCTCGCAGTGCGCGCTGCAGGGCCAGGGAAACACGGTCAACGAGGGCCAGAACACCGACTACACCCAGTTCCTGAATCCCCTCGGCACCAAGAACATCGGCGTGGTCTACGTGGACTTCCCCGACGTGGCCGGCGCCGGCGATGTCGCGGACTACTACAACCTCCTGTCCCCGGCCGCCGACTGGGTGTGGAACGCCTCGTACGGCAAGACCTGGCTGAACATGCGACCGGTGGTGAACCGGTGGGTCCGGATGCCGTCCGCCTCCAACGCCTACGGCACCTCCAGCCCCACCTACCAGCAGCACTCCCGGTACGTGACCGACGCGCTCCGGGCCGCGGCCGACGGCGGCGGCGACCTGGCCGGGTACGACATGTTCTACATCGTCTCCACCGCCCACTCCCAGGTCAGCGGCTCCCACGCATGGTTCTGGACCCCCACCCGACCGATCGTCATCAAGGGCACGACGATTCGTTGGGCGGTGACGTTCGGCACCGACATGTGGCACTGGGGTCACAAGGTGGCCGCCCACGAGACCGCGCACGCCTTCGGAGCACCCGACCTGTACGCCTTCAGCGGCGATCAGCACCGGTACGTCGGCGGCTGGGATGTCATGGGCTATGTGGCCGGAGCCGCCCCGCAGTACTTCGGCTGGCTCTCCTGGAAGTTCGGCTGGACCGGTGACGACCAGGTCGTGTGCGTGTGGCAGAACAAGACCCAGAACACCGCCACTTTGAACGGGGTGGAGTACACCGGCGGCGCCAAGCTGCTGGTGGTCAAAACCGGCACCACCACCGCCTACGTCGCCGAGGCCCGCAGGAAGGCCTACAACGACTCCGGTGCCTGCTCCTCCGGCGTTGTCATCTACAAAGTCGACACCTCCGTGACGAACGGCCAGGGACCGATCCGCGTGGTGTCCAACCCCAACGCCGCCACGCCGTCGGCAGGCTGCGGCACGCTGGACATGGCCACCTGGCAGCCGGGCCAGACCTTCTACGACCGGGCCACCAACGTCCAGTTCACCGTTCGGTCCGCCGACGCCTACAACAGCACGGTGAACGCCATCAAGTGGTAGCCACGGCGGCTGACGGCTCTTCCTCTCCCTCAGCATCCCCTGACGTGGGGTGAGCCCCGGTCTCGCGGTGCGTCTGCACCAGGAGACCGGGGCCATTGGGGGTGACTCGGATACGCGGGCTAGGGAATGGGCCGCCACTTCTGGAGGCTGTTGCCCAGGCAGTCGTAGACGCGAAGGCGGGCGCCCAGCACGGCGTTCTCCAGTGGGTCCAGGCACTTTCCGGTTCCCGCGTTGAAGTACGCCTGGCTGACCGGCATATACAAGCAGACTCGACATGCATGTCCCGCATCGCCTTCAACCGGGTGAGTTACGCAACCCGGGACCAGGCGCTCAACCACGGCACCCAGCGTGACCAGGCCATCTTCCCGCCCTCCCGAATAGCGGTTCTTGGAAGGAGTGATCTCCTGGGCATATCGGGACACTCGCTAGACTTCGGCAGGACTTCGGCAGCGAACGCCGACGACGTCTGGCCGTTGCGCGCCCTCGTGGGGGAGGAAATCGCATGCAGGACCCTTCGGACTCGACGACGACCGCATCGACGGTCCTGGTGGAGGTGCTCCCAGGGGTTGCTGTCGTCTGCGGTGAGGTCCCGGCGGAACTCGAGCCCGATCTGATCGACTTCGGGCTCGTCTCGGCCGCCGACCGCCAGCAGATCTCCACAGCCCTCGCCACGATAGGGAACACAGCAACCGTGGCCGGCAACCTCGGAAACACACTCGCTAGTGTGCAGGGGCTCTACAGGCTCAGCGACGCGACACAGGCGCTGCTGAAGGCCGGCGGAACGCTCGCCGTCAAGGACGGCGCGAACCTCGGAGCAGTGTTCGCGGGCGGCAAGATAGCCGGTCAGGCCCGCCTCATCCCCTTGACCGCGGTGAGCGCGGCGCAGACCGCGGCCGCGATCGGGCCCGCGCTGGCCATGGTCGGCCTCCAGATGCAGCTGAGTGAGGTCACGCGCCTTGCCAGGACCAACATCGCACTGACAAGCCAGGTACTCACCACCATCCGCAACGAGCAGTGGGCCGAACTGACGGGCCTCGTCGCCACCGTCGATCGCGCAGTCGACCACGCGCGAGAGGTCGGATCGGTACCGACCACCTTGTGGCACAAGGTCGCGGACAAGGAGGCGGACCTGGGTAAGCAGCTCGAGCTGTACCGGCTGAACGTCCGCGACCACATCGGGCAGATCCATGAGCTCGACCCGCGCGGCCGCCGTGAGTATCTCCAGACGAACGCCGCGGCGATCTTCTTCGACGCCAACGCCCTCCTGTCCTCCCTCAAGGCATGGACCGGATATCAGGCGCTCCACGCCGCACGGGCCAGGGCCGCCGGCCCCGACGACGCCGCCGAGGCGCGGCTCGTCGACATCATCGCGCGCGACACTCGCGAAGAGCTCGACTCCGCTCTCGCCGAGACGACAAGCCTCGTCGACTCGCTGACGCGGGTGCTGCGAACCATCGCCTTGCTCCCCGGACGCGAGACACTGTCACAGTCATTGACGGCGAAGCGGAAGGATGCAAAGGCGGCCCGCGAGATCTCCGCCCGTCTTCTGGAGGCGATCGAGCCTCTCGCCGATGCTCTCCGTCCGCCGGCCCCTCCGCTCGAGGCTCCGGACGTCGTCTGCGCACCCGAGTCGCTGCCTCTCGCGCCGTACCTTCGCATCCTGCGATGGTTCCTCGAGGACGGTGAGGCCCTACGTGCCCTCGGCTTCCCCGACCAGCTCGATGCCCTCGGTCCCCTTTCCACGATCGTCGGCGGAGCGAAGGAGAAGTTGACGGCGGCGATGGACAAGGCCGCTGCCAAGACACTGGTCGCCGTGACGGATCGCCGCATCATTACGGCCAAGTCGAACGCATTCCTTGAGCAGGGCGAGATCCGTCAAGCCATCCCGATCGACCAAGTGCGCTACGTCCGAGCAGCGACCGCAGCACAGGACAGAAGCGGACGCCTGGCGATCGACCTCATCACGCGCGACGAGAACTTCCGGTGGCTGCTCCGTGCTGACATCGACAACACTCAAGTGGACGCGCTCGCCGCCGTGCTCGCCGAGTCGATGGCGATCCCGGACAGTGAACGCGATGCGCTTCAACGGCGGCGCTACGTCCCCATCGAGGCGGGCACGAAGGGCGAGAGCACCGGCACGAGGTCTACGGAACCGACTGGCTCCGCCGAGGCCACGACCTGAGATGCCGAGTAGGCCTCACCAAGCTGTCTGACAAGGAGCCGTATGCGGTCAGCGGCGGGCCTTGGACTCCCGAGCGGGGCTGTCGTGGCGTGATGTCCGGGCCGCCGGGGCGGTTTCCGGGAGGCGGGCCACGACGGGGAGGGCCGCCAGGGCGACGGCGGTGACGAGGGCGCCCGGGATCAGTGTCCAGCCGGTGGCGTCGACCAGGGCCTGGGAGGCGTACGGGGTCAGGCCGCCGAAGAGTGCGGTGGCGGCCGTCGCTCCGAGAGCGAGGCCGCTCAGGCGCTGGGCGACGGGGAACTGTTCGGCGACCGCGGAGGCGGCAACCGCGCTGAAGCCGCCCGCGACGCAGGCCAGGACGACTGCTCCGACCAGTGCCGCGGCGAGGCTGCGCCGGAGCATGAGGCCGAACATGGCCAGGGGCAACACCACGGCCAGGGTGCCGAAGAGCATGAGTGCGGGGCGGCGGCCGATGCGGTCGGACAGGGCTCCTGCGAACGGTGTGACGACGATGACGGCGAGCGCGGCCACCGTGGACAGCCTCAGCGCGTCGGCCTCGCCGAAGCCGCTGACGGCGCCGAGGTAGGTGGGGACGTACGTAATGCCGACGTAGTAGGTCACCGAGGCGAGTGCCGAGATCGCGAAGGTGCGGTACAGGGCGGGCCGTTGGGTGCGCAGGGTGGTCAGGAGCGGGCTTCGCTCCCGGTCCTCGGCCGCTTCCCGCTGGTGCCGGGTGAAGGCGGGGGACTCGTGCATGGTCGAACGGGCGATCAGGACGCCCGCGGCGAGCAGGGATCCGAACAGGAAGGGGATGCGCCAGCCCCATGCGTCCAGGTCGGGCCCGGAGACGAAGGTGACGGTGAGAGCCGCGACCCCGGCGGCGAGCAGGGCGCCGATCTCGCTGGCGGCGGAGGCCAGGGACGCGACCAGGCCGCGGCGGCGGGGCTCGGCTCCTTCGACCAGGTAGGCGGTGACGCCGGTGTACTCGCCGCCCACGGCGAAGCCCATGACGCAGCGCATCAGCAACAGCAGGGCCCCGGCCGCGGCGCCGGTCTGTCCTTGGGTGGGCAGCAGGGCGGTGACCAGCATCGCGGCGGTCATCACGCTCATCGACACCAGCAGCACCCGGCGCCGACCCAGCCGGTCCCCGACGTGCCCGAAGGCCATCGCGCCGAGCGGACGCATGAGGTAGGCGACGGCGAAGACCGCCAGGGTCACCAGGAGCGAGGAGGAGCCGTAGCCGAAGAACACCCGGGACAACACGGTGGTCATGTACAGGTACAGCGTGAAGTCGTACCACTCGACCACGGTCGACAGAGCCGCCACCACGATGGAGGACCGGGGCAGGACGGCCGGCGGCGATGCGGGCGCGGGCGGAGACGGGGACGGGGACGATGCGAGAGAGTCCATGACCTGCCTTGGGGGGACGGCGAACGCGCTGGGCCGGGTGGCTGCGCAGTGGGCGGCGGTACGACGACCGTAACATCGAATCGATGTAAACCTCGTTTCGATGTGCACCTCGTTTCGATGTGCCATGCTGGAGTGCATGCTCGAACTCGCGATACTTGGCTTCCTCGCGGAAGGCCCCCTGCCCGGACACGAGTTGCGCCACCGCATCGCGCGGCTGACCGACTACAGCCGTCCGGTCAGCGACGGCACGCTCTACCCGGCGCTGAACCGGCTGACGAAGGCCGGACTGATCGAGCGGCACCCCGCCCCCGAAGCGGGCGGCAGCCGGTATGTGCTGAACCTGACCGCCGCGGGCCGCGAGGACATGTACCGGCGCCTGCGTGAGCCGGCCGAGCACGAGATCACCGACTTCTCCCGGTGGTTCACCATCCTCGCCTTCCTCTCCCTGCTGCCCGGCACCGCCGAGCAGCACGCGGTGCTGCGCCGCCGCCTCGACTTCATCGAGACGCCTGCCAGCTTCTTCTACGACGGTGACGAGCCACTGCGCGCCGAGCAGGTCACCGACCCCTACCGCCGCGGCATGCTCCTCACCGCCCGCGCCACCAACCGCGCTGAACGCGCCTGGCTCCACGAGGCGTTGGGTGACGACGGCGCTGAGGGCGCGGATGTGATGCAGAAGCCCCAGACCCGTGATCCGGAGGACTGAGATGATCGCGTCCTGGTACGACAGGCAGGGCCCCGCCGCGGAGGTGCTCCAGGTCGGCGAGCTGCCGGACCCCACCCCCGGTCCCGGCGAGGTCCGGGTCCGCGTCACGGTCTCGGGCGTCAACCCCGGCGAGACCAAGAAGCGGCGCGGCTGGCTCGGCTCGGCGATGCCGTATCCGCGCGTGATCCCGCACAGCGACGCGGCCGGAGTCGTCGACGCGGTCGGTGAAGGCGTCGACGCTCACCTCGTCGACCGGCGGGTGTGGGTGTACGGGGCCCAGTCCTACCGCCCCTTCGGCACCGCCGCCCAGTACACCGTCGTCCCCGCCTCGCAGGCCGTGCCCCTGCCCGACCACCTCTCCGACGACCTCGGCGCGAGCCTGGGCATCCCCGGCATCACCGCGCACCGCACCGTCTTCGCCGACGGCCCCGTCGACGGCAGCGTGGTGCTGGTGCAGGGCGTCCTCGGCGCGGTCGGCTCGCTGGCCGCGCAGCTCGCGCACTGGGCCGGGGCCACCGTGATCGGCACCGTACGGCGGGGCACCGACCTTGAGCGCGTCGACCCGACGGCGGTGGCGCACGCCGTCGCCCTCGACGCCGCCGACCCTGCCGCCGCGATCCGCGCCTACGCGCCCGAAGGCGTCGACCGGGTCATCGAGGTCGCCCTGTCCGACAACGCCGACCTGGACTGCGCCGTCGTACGCGACAACGCGGTCATCGCCGCGTACGCGACCCGCGCCGACCGCCCCGAAATCCCCTTCTGGCCCCTGCTGTTCAACAACGTCACCCTGCGCATGTTCGGCAGCGACGACTTCCCTGCCGAGGCCAAGCGCCAGGCCGCCCGCGACCTCACCGCCGCGGCTGCCACGGGAGCCCTCACCGTCATGACCGGCGCCCGCTACCCACTGAGCGACATCACCGAGGCCCACAACCGCGTCGACGCCGGACTCCACGGCCGCGTACTCGTCGACATCCCGCAACCGTAAGCGGGCCAAGTCCCTCGGACGGCTCGGGCATGGTTCGGCCAGGGTGTGGACAATCCAGGGAACGTAAGTTCGATACGCGACGCTTCAGGTCCGTCACCCGTTCACACCCCCGCGCCCCACTCTTTCGCCGTGCGGCCCCGAGCGGCCCAAACCAATCCGCTGACCTGGGGAAACACCCCCTTGCCCGAGGCAATCACCCACCCCCTCCCCCCGTTCCTGACGCCCTCTCAGCGAGCGCCCCCGCCCCACTCCCCCTTTCCTCAAAAGTGACCGGAAGCGACCGGAAGTGCAGGCACCGCTCAGGAACCGGAGGAGTCCCGATGCGTCGTAGCGCTCGTCTGCTGGCCAGTGCCGCGCTTGCCCTCGGGGCCGGTGGGCTGGCCGCCGGGATTGCTTACGGCGTCCACGGGCAGGTGCTGGAGCTGGTGCCGTCCACCGCTGTGCCCGGGGACGAGGTCACCGCCAGGACCACCGACTGCCCCGATCGGGGTAAGGCCACAGGCGACGCCAGTGCCGTCGGCGGCGGTGCCTTCACGCTCGCGCCCTCGCCGGGCGGCACCGGTGCGGCCGGGCGGTTCCGGGTGCCGGAGAGTGCTCAGCCGGGGACGTACGAGATCGTTGCCCAGTGTGCCGGCGGCAAGCAGGAGGTCAGCGGGGATCTGGTGGTGTCGCTGACGCCGCCGCCCAGCCCTGAGCCCACGCACTCCGCCGGTGGTGGCCTTCCGCACGGCAGTGTGAAGACGGGGGTCGGTGGCGCCTTCGGGACCGACCCCGTGCAGACCGCGGCCGGTCTGGCGGCTCTCGCCGTCGCCGCCGCGGGCGGTACCTGGCTCCTGCATCGCCGGGCGAGAGGCGACGGGATCTGACGGACACCCTCCGCTGTCCGTCCGCCGGTACCGCACTTCCCCTCCCCCTCCGGGTCCGACGCCCCTCGTGGCCCGGAGGGGGACAGAGGGCGGAAAAGAGGGGTTCCTGTGCCTCGCAGAAGCAGAAGCAGAAGCTGGACCAGAAGTGGAAGCAGCCGGTGTCGTACGGGGTACCCGCGTCGTCGCCTCGGCAGCGTCTCCATAGCCGGTGTCACCCTCCTCGCCCTCTGTTCCGGTGCCCTGCTGCTGCACAGCGGGGCCGAGGCTCATCCGCCGCCGCAGCCCGCCGCCGAGGCGCGCGTCGATCTGCGGGTCGAGCGGCCCGCCGTGCCCCCGCTGCCGCCCTCCCCTCCCGACCGCATCCGCATCCCCGCCATCCACGTCGACGCGTCCCTCATGGGTCTCGGGCTCACCCCCTCCGGCAGTCTCGACGTACCGCCCCCCGAGCGGACCGACCTCGCCGGGTGGTACGAGGCCGGCACCACCCCGGGTGAGACCGGCACCGCCATCGTCGCCGGCCACGTCGACAACGCCGACGGGCCCTCCGTCTTCTACGACCTGGGCGCCCTCAAACGCGGCAACACCGTCGAGGTCGACCGGCGCGACGGGAGCGTCGCCCTGTTCGTCGTCGACTCCGTCAAGGTCTATTCCGCCAAGGAATTCCCCGATCAGAAGGTTTATGGGGCTGCAGATCGGCCTGAGTTGCGTGTTATCACCTGTGGCGGCGGGTATTCCCGTGCCACCGGATATCAGGGAAATGTTGTTGTGTTCGCCCATCTGACCGGCAGTCGGTGAATTCCGACCCCGGCCACCGCGTCCAGAGCGCGAATCGGCCAGATTCACAGGAAACATGCCCGACCTGGCGAAAAGACGATCTTGACCGGATCTGTGGGGCGGCCGGACCATGCGCTTGTGTGTGCGAACCGGATAGAAGCGATGGTGCGCCGTGACGCGGCGCTTCTTGAGGACGATCTGCGCTTATTTCTGGGCGCGTTGAGTACCGCGGAGGGGGCGGAGGGGGCGGCGGGCGTCTACGGCGGCGCCCTTCAACGGTGCCTCTCCTTTCCCGTGGCCGATGCCCTCGGGTCCAAGGTGGGGCAGCAGGCCCTTCCCCCGACCCCTGACTCACCCGGCGGGCAGGCTCCGCTGCGGCCCTCGTTGGTCTACTGGGCCTACCGCAACTACCGTGGTTTCCCGGACGTTTCCGGGGCCGAGGCCCATCTCGCCGATCTCTCCGTCATCCGGCGCACCGCCGTCTCCGTACGCGTCCTGCTCAAGGCCGCCGTCGTGCTCGACGACATCCAGGACGGCAGCGACATGCGGTACGGCGAGCCCGCGCTGCATGTCACCCACGGCATACCCGTCGCACTCAACACTGGGTCCTGGCTGATCGCGGAGGCGTTGCGGTACGCCGCCCACCCCGAGGTCGTCAGCAGTCTCGTCCGGAGCATCGGCGGCGCGTTCACCGGGCAGGCCGCCGACCTGGCCGCCCGAACCGACGTCACCCGCGCCGAGTTGCTCGCCGCCTCCCGCGACGACCGCGTGCGCTTCTGGGAGTCCGTCGCCGTCCTCAAGACCGGCACCCTCTTCCGCAGGCCCCTCGATGCCGCCATCGCCGGTCTCGGTGTCGTCGCGGAGGACCGAGACACCCTTGACGAGGCCATGCGCCAACTCGGGCTCGCCAGCCAGCTGTTCAACGATCTCACCGACCTCGTCCCCGAGTTCGGCGGCGCCAACCTCCACGAGGACTTCGACGGGCTGGGCAACCGGGTGTTCCTGGAACTGCTCAGCGCGCCCTTCGAAGACGCCGCTCCCGCCGGCAAAGAACTCCAGGACCTCGTCCTCGGCCACCCCGACTTCCACGACACTCTCGTCTACCTCGCCGCCGAAGCCGTCGAGCTGAAGCGGGCCGCCAAGGACGCCGTGCACTCCGTGTGCCGCTCCGAGGACAGCGCCGCCTACTTCGATCTGACCATCGAGCGCAAGGGTCACCTCATCGACCGCCTCCACGACGCCCTACGCCGAGCAGGGAGCGGATCTTGACGGACACCACCGCGGCACCCCTCTCCGCCTCCGTCCGGCTGCACACCGCCCTACGGCCCTGGCACGACGCCCTCGAAGCCACCCCGTTCGCCCACGCCCTGCTCTCCGGCACCCTGCCCCTCGACCGCTACATAGGCCAACTCACCGCCTACCACGGCATACTCGGCGCCCTGGAGGAGGAACTTTCGCGCAGCAACTCCCCCACCGTCACCGCCGTCTACGACGACACCCTCGCCAAACTCCCCCTCATAGAGCGGGACTTACGCCACTTCGCCCAGCCCGGAGTCCGGACCACAGAGCCCGGAGTCCCTCAACTCGGGATCCGGACCGCAGAGCCCGCCGTCCGCGCCTTCGTCGCCGACATCCACCGCACCGCCACCACCGCGCCCCCCGAACTCCTCGGGTTCCTCTACGTCCTCGAAGGCTCCACGATGGGCGCCCTCTATCTCCTCCGCTTCGTCCGCGACACCTTCGCCCTCACCGCCGGTACCGACGGCGTCGCCTACTACGCCAGCGGTGACCGCGAGCGGTGGCGCCGTCTGATCGCGCGCCTCGACGCCGCACTGCCCGACGCCGACGCCCAGGACCAGGTCCTCGCCGCAGCCGAGCGCGCCTACCGTCACACCGCCGCCGTGACCGAGGCCCTCTCCACCGGCCTCCTCCCCCACGCCTCGTAGACAATCTCGCCGACCCACTCCCACCTGCGCAAACAGCCCGCCCCCCAGCTCCTCACAGGCCGCCCCCACCCCCGCCCAGACCCCTCACACCACCCCCCGCCCCCCGCTGAGGGCAGCGTTCCCCGCGGGAAACAGGGGTGATGCGGCCGGGTAACGTCCGCCCCGCACGCTGCCGTGCATGACCTCGAATTCGCGTGTGGTGGTGATCGGCGCCGGCCTCGCGGGCGTACGGCTCGCCCAGCGGCTCGGTGAGCTCGGCACGCCTCCGCTGCTGATCGGCGAGGAGGAGCACGCGCCGTACAACCGCGTGCTGCTCGCCGAGGTGCTGGCCGGACGGTACGCGCCCGAGGTGATCGCGCTGCCCGCGCCCGGCGGGCTGCTGCGCGGCCGGGTCACCGGGATCGACCGCGCCGGGCGGACCGTGAGCTGCGCCGACGGCTCGGTGATCGCATACGACACCCTGGTGCTCGCCACCGGGTCCAATCCGGTGCTGCCGCCGCTGCGCGGCCTGTTCACCGGGCGGCACGGCGAACTCCCCGAAGGCGTCCACGCGTTCCGCACCATGGACGACTGTCTCGGACTCGCCGAGGCGGTACGGCCCGGGGTGCGCGCCGTCGTCATCGGCGGCGGGCTGCTCGGTGTGTCCGCCGCCCGCGCCCTCGCCGCGCGCGGTGCACAGGTGGTGCTCGCCCAGCAGGCCGAACGGCTCATGGAGCGCCAGCTCGACCCGAGTGCCTCGAAGCTCGTCCGGGGGTACCTCCGGGATCTCGGTGTCGAGGTGCACACCGAGTGCCGGGTGCGTGATGTGCGCTGCGAGGGCAGCACCCCGGGTGCCGCCGCGCGGGTCCGCTCCGTCGAGCTGGCCGACGGTTACACCCTCGACGCCGATCTCGTCGTCCTCGCCTGTGGCACCCGCCCGCGCACCGGGCTGGCCGAGGAGGCCGGGCTCGCGGTGCACAACGGCGTGATCGTCGACGACGAACTGCGTACCTCCGACCCTCACATCCATGCCGTCGGCGACTGCGCTCAGCACGGGGGAACCGTCTACGGTTTCGCCGCTCCCGCGCTCGAACAGGCCGAGACGCTGGCCGGGGTTCTGACCGAGGTACAGACCTTCGTCCCAGTAGGGGGGCCGGTCGGGTCCATAAATACGAGTAGCAAATTCCAATATAGTGGCACCCGCGCCCTCACCCGCCTCACGCTCTCCGGAGACGAGGTCCTGGACCTCGCCGCATTCGGGCGAACAGAGGCGGAGCCGGGCGACGACGTGATCCAGCTCACCGACGCGACGCGCGGTACCTATCGCAAAGTCGTCGTTCGCGACGACCGTCTGGTCGGCGGGGTCCTCGTCGGCGCGCTCGGCACCGTCGGCGTGCTCGCCCGTGCCTGGGAGGGAGCAGAGTCGCTCCCCGATACCGGCCATCTGCTCCATCTGCTGACCAATGACGGAGGCTCCTGATGCCTACGACCGCATCCGCAGGGGATCTCTCCCGCCCCGCCATCGTGCTCATCGGCCACGGCATGGTGGGCCAGCGCTTCCTCGAGGCGCTCGCCGACCGCGGCCTGACCGGTACGCACCGGGTGGTCGTGCTGTGCGAGGAGTCGCGCCCCGCCTACGACCGTGTGCATCTGACCTCGTATTTCGCCGGCCAGACGCCCGATGAGCTGTCCCTGACGGACAGGGCGTTCATCGAGGAGCACGGCATCGAGCTGCGCGTCGGGGACCCGGCCGAGAGCATCGACCGCCAGGCGCGCACCGTCACCGCCCGCTCGGGGGAGGTCTTCGGCTACGACGTCCTGGTGCTTGCCACCGGCTCCTACGCCTTTGTACCGCCGGTGCCGGGCAAGGACGCCGAGGGCTGCTTCGTCTACCGCACCATCGACGACGTCCTCGCCATCGAGGAGTACGCGAAGGCGCAGGCCACGACGGGTGCGGTGGTCGGCGGCGGGCTGCTCGGGCTGGAGGCCGCGGGTGCGCTCAAGGGGCTCGGGGTCATCACCCATGTGGTGGAGTTCGCGCCGCGGCTGATGCCGGTGCAGGTCGACGAGGGCGGTGGCGCGGCGCTGCTGCGCACCATCCAGGACATGGGGCTTGGCGTTCACACGGGCGTGGGCACCACGGAGATCGTCACCGACGAGTCCGGCCGTGTCAGCGGCATGAAGCTGTCCGACGGGTCCGTGCTCGCCACCGACATGGTGGTGTTCAGCGCCGGTATCCGGCCCCGTGACCAGCTCGCCCGGGACTGCGGACTCACGGTGGGCGAGCGGGGCGGCATCGCGGTCGACGAGCAGTGCCGCACCCTCACCGACCAGCACGTCTTCGCCATCGGCGAGTGCGCGATGACGGCGGACGGTCTGGTCTACGGCCTGGTCGCGCCGGGTTATGAGCAGGCGCTGACGGCCGCCTCTACGATCGCTGAGGACGAGGCGTCCTTCACCGGCGCCGACCAGTCCACCAAGCTCAAGCTGCTCGGCGTGGACGTGGCCTCCTTCGGCGACGCGCACGGCACCACCGAGGACTCCCTGGACGTCGTCTACTCCGACTCCCGCGCCGGTCTCTACAAGAAGCTCGTCATCGGCCGCGACGGCACCCTGCTGGGCGGAATCCTGGTCGGGGACGCTGAGGCGTACGGCACACTGCGGGCGCTCACCGGTTCCGTCCCGCCGGTGGCGCCGGAACAACTGGTCCTCCCCGCGGGGGCGAGCGGTCCAGTCCAGCTGGGACCCTCGGCCCTTCCTGACGATGCGGTCATATGTTCTTGTCACAATGTGACCAAGGGCACAATCCGCGCCGCCGTGACGGAGCACAACTGCACCACCGTGCCCGAGGTGAAGAAGTGCACCAAGGCCGGAACGGGCTGCGGAAGCTGCCTCAAGGTACTCAGCCAGCTCGTCACCGCCGAACTGGAGGCGTCCGGCGTCGAGGTCGACAAGGGGCTGTGCGGCTGCTTCTCCCAGACCCGCGAGCAGCTCTACGAGATCGTCCACACGCTGCGCATCACCTCGTACCGGGAACTGCTCGACCGCCACGGCCGCGAGGCCGCCCGGGGCAGCGAGGGCTGCGAGATCTGCAAGCCCACCGTCGGCTCGATCATCGCCTCCCTCGCGCCGACCATCGGCGCCAGCGGCTACGTCCTGGACGACGAACAGGCCGCGCTCCAGGACACCAACGACCACTTCCTCGCCAACATCCAGAAGAACGGCTCCTACTCGGTCGTCCCGCGCATCCCCGGCGGTGAGATCACCCCGGAGAAGCTGATCGTGATCGGCGAGATCGCCCGGGACTTCGGCCTCTACACCAAGCTCACCGGCGGCCAGCGCATCGACCTCTTCGGCGCCCGCGTCGAACAACTCCCGCTGATCTGGACCCGGTTGGTGGACGCCGGCTTCGAGTCCGGGCACGCCTACGGCAAGTCGCTGCGCACGGTGAAGTCCTGTGTGGGCCAGACCTGGTGCCGTTACGGCGTCCAGGACTCCGTACGGATGGCGATCGAACTGGAGCTGCGCTACCGGGGGCTCAGGTCGCCGCACAAGCTGAAGTCAGCCGTCTCCGGATGCGCCCGCGAGTGCGCCGAAGCCCAGTCCAAGGACTTCGGCATCATCGCCACCTCCAACGGCTGGAACCTCTACGTCGGCGGCAACGGCGGCGCGAGCCCCCGCCACGCCGACCTCCTGGCGCAGGACCTGTCCGACGGCGAACTCATCCGGCTGATCGACCGGTTCCTGATGTTCTACATCCGCACCGCGGACCGTCTGGAGCGCACCGCGTCCTGGCTGGACCGGATCCCCGGCGGGCTCGGCCATGTGAAGGACGTGGTCGTGCACGACTCGCTCGGTATCTGCGAGGAACTGGAGATGCTGATGGCGGACCACGTCGCCCACTACCGCGACGAATGGGCCGAGACCATCAACGACCCCGAGCGGCTCGCCCGGTTCGTGTCCTTCGTCAACGCCCCCGACACACCCGACCCGGTCGTCGGCTTCGTCCCGGAGCGCGACCAGATCAAACCTGACCTGCCACTGCTCACCATCGGCCACCGTCCCCTGGAAGGAAGTGCCCAGCGATGACCATGGCACCCGAGAAGACCGACCTGAACGTCCAGATCCGGCTGGAGAAGGACTGGTTCACGGTCTGCGATCTGAACCGGCTGCTGCCCGGCCGCGGTGTTGCGGCCCTGCTGGCGGACGGACGGCAGATCGCTGTGTTCCGTGACCGGTCGGACCGGCTCTACGCCATCGACAACCGTGACCCGTTCACCGGTGCGGCCGTCCTCTCCCGCGGACTGACCGGCACCAGCGCCGGTCACCCGTTCGTGTCCTCCCCGCTGCTGAAGCAGCGCTTCGACCTGGAGACCGGGCAGTGCCTGGACGACGAGTCGGTGCGGGTGGCGGCGTACGAGGTCAGGGCGGCCTGACCCGCTGATCGCCGGTCTGACCGCCTCACGCGAAAGGGCGGCTCCCCCGCTCGCCTCGCGAAGGGGCGGCTCCCCGCGCGGGCCCCGCACAGGCCTCGCCCGGGGTGCCGCCCCCTCCTTTTCTCGTGCGCCGGAGCCGCCGTCGGCCGGGGTGAGGGTTGACGGCCGATGACGGCTCCGGGGCTCCGAGCGGGGGTCGGCATCCCCCGCGTGCTCGGGTCAGCGGTGGTCGCTGCCGGCCGACTGGGTCGCCGCCCGGCCCGCCTCCAGACGGGCGACGGGGATCCGGAACGGCGAGCAGGAGACGTAGTCCAGCCCCACCTCGTGGAAGAAGTGGACCGACTCCGGGTCGCCGCCGTGCTCACCGCACACGCCGAGCTTCAGATCGGGCCGGGTCGCGCGTCCCGCCTTCGCCGCCGCCCGGACCAGGGAGCCGACACCGTCGCGGTCGACGGTCTCGAAGGGTGAGACCCCGAAGATGCCCTTCTCCAAGTAGGCGGTGAAGAAGGACGCTTCGACGTCGTCCCGGCTGAAGCCCCACACCGTCTGGGTGAGGTCGTTGGTTCCGAAGGAGAAGAACTCGGCGGCCTCCGCGATCTGACCGGCGGTCAGCGCGGCGCGCGGCAGCTCGATCATCGTGCCGATGGCCAGCTTGAGTTCGGTGCCGGTGGCCTGCTGGACCGCGGTGATGACCTGGTCGGCCTCCTCGCGGACGATCTCCAGCTCCTGGACGGTGCCGACGAGCGGGATCATGATTTCGGCGCGCGGGTCGGCCTTGGCCGCCTTGCGCTCGGCGGCGGCCTCCGCGATCGCCCGCACCTGCATGGTGAACAGACCGGGGATCACCAGCCCGAGGCGTACACCGCGCAGGCCCAGCATCGGATTCTGCTCGTGCAGCCGGTGCACGGCCTGCAGGAGGCGCAGTTCGTTCTCGTGGGTCTCGTGGCGGGACTCGGCCAGGGCCACGCGGACCGACAGTTCGGTGATGTCGGGCAGGAACTCGTGCAGCGGCGGGTCCAGCAGACGGATCGTCACCGGCAGACCGTCCATCGCCTCGAACAGCTCGACAAAGTCCTTCTTCTGAAGGGGCAGCAGCTGCTTGAGGGACTCCTCGCGCTCGTCGTCCGTGTCGGCGAGGATCAGCCGCTCGACCAGTTCGCGCCGGTCGCCGAGGAACATGTGCTCCGTACGGCACAGTCCGATGCCCTGGGCGCCGAAGCGGCGGGCGCGCAGCGCGTCCTCGGCGTTGTCCGCGTTGGCCCGAACCCGCAGCCGGCGTTTGCGGTCGGCGAAGGCCATCATCCGGTGCACGGCCTCGACGAGTTCGTCGGCATCGTCGGCGCCCGGGTGCATCCGGCCCTCGAAGTACTCGACGACCGGCGACGGCACCACGGGGACCTCGCCCAGATACACCTTGCCGCTGGAGCCGTCGATGGAGATGACGTCGCCCTCCTCCACCACCTGCCCGCCCGGCACGGTCATCCGGCGCCGCTTGGTGTCGACCGTCAGTTCCTCGGCACCGCACACGCACGTCTTGCCCATGCCGCGCGCGACCACGGCGGCGTGGGAGGTCTTGCCACCGCGGGAGGTCAGGATCCCCTCGGCGGCGATCATGCCGTCGAGGTCGTCGGGGTTGGTCTCGCGGCGCACCAGAATGACCTGCTCCCCGGAGCGGGACCATTTGACGGCGGTGTACGAGTCGAAGACCGCCTTGCCGACCGCGGCGCCCGGTGAGGCGGCGATGCCCCGGCCGATCTGCTCCGTCTTGGCGTGCTCGTCGAAGCGCGGGAACATCAGCTGGGCCAACTGGGCGCCGGTGACGCGCTGGAGCGCCTCGGTCTCGTCGATCAGGCCCTGGTCGACGAGCTGGGTGGCGATGCGGAAGGCGGCCCCGGCGGTGCGCTTGCCGACCCGGGTCTGGAGCATCCACAACCGGCCGCGCTCGATGGTGAACTCGATGTCGCAGAGGTCCTTGTAGTGGTTCTCCAGCGTCGCCATGATCCGCATCAGCTGGTCGTACGACGCCTTGTCGATGTTCTCCAGCTCGGCGAGCGGCACCGTGTTGCGGATGCCGGCGACGACGTCCTCGCCCTGCGCGTTCTGGAGGTAGTCGCCGTAGACGCCCTGCTGGCCGGAGGCGGGGTCGCGGGTGAAGGCGACGCCGGTGCCGGAGTCGGGGCCGAGGTTGCCGAAGACCATGGAGCAGACGTTGACGGCGGTGCCGAGGTCGTGGGGTATGCGCTCCTGGCGGCGGTAGAGCTTGGCGCGGTCGCCGTTCCAGGAGTCGAAGACCGCCTTGATGGCGAGGTCCATCTGCTCACGCGGGTCCTGCGGGAAGTCCCGGCCGGCCTCCTTCTTGACGATCTTCTTGAAGGCGGCAACGAGCTTCTTCAGGTCGGCGGCCTCCAGGTCGGTGTCCACCGCGGCCTTCTTGGCCTCCTTGGCCCGGTCGAGGGCGTCCTCGAACAGCTCGCCGTCGACGCCGAGGACCGTCTTGCCGAACATCTGGATGAGGCGCCGGTAGGAGTCCCAGGCGAAGCGTTCGTCGCCCGCCTGCTTGGCCAGACCCTGGACGGACTTGTCGGACAGGCCGATGTTCAGGACGGTGTCCATCATGCCGGGCATGGAGAACTTGGCGCCCGAACGGACCGAGACGAGGAGGGGGTCGTCGGTCTGGCCGAGCTTCTTGCCCATCCGCTGTTCCAGGGCGTCGAGGTGCGCACTCACCTCGTCACGCAGTGCCACCGGTTCCTCGCCGCTGTCGAGGTAGACCTTGCAGGCCTCGGTGGTGATGGTGAAGCCGGGCGGGACGGGGAGGCCCAGGTTGGTCATCTCGGCGAGGTTGGCGCCCTTGCCGCCGAGGAGGTCCTTGAGGTCCTTGTTGCCCTCGGTGAAGTCGTAGACGAGTTTTACGTTTTCAATGCGTGCCGGCGCTCCGGCTGGGTGGAGATCTTTGTTTTCCGACACGGGTCTCGACTCTCCTCGGGACTCGGTGGTCTGCCCTGACGGCGGGAACATACCCAGATCGAAGGTGGGTTGGTACGGCTACGCGTGAGTCATGTGTTTGTAACCGGTCGTCTGCCAAGGGATCGAAAGTCAAGGGTTGGCAAGGCGGGGCGGGAGGGCGCCTTCACCTCTTGAACGGGGCGGTGTGCGGAGCGCTGGCAAATCGCTCAGATGAGCAGTTCTGTGCACGGGCGAGTTCGGTCGATGAACGATCACAGGGTGGCACCGAGTGCCAAGCCTTGGAGAAGTGCAGCCACTTGCCATTCGCTCATCTGAGCGCAAGGGGTATCAAGGGTGGCGAGAATCACTCCGTGGGGTGCCGCTTGGTTTCACGATGCGGACGTGGGGTTCACGTCGGAAACGCCGCCGTCACGGAGAAACGACTCGGGCGCCTCCAGGGACACAGCCCGGAGGCACCCGAGGTGCGTCGCGTGTCGTCAGACGGTTGCCTCACGCGCGTAGGTAGTGAAGACGGCCCACTGCCCCCTGGGGAAGGACAGCACCGCCGCCTGCGACTTCGAGTCCCGGACGTGAACGGCACCAGGGCCAGCGGCTACCTCGACACAGTCGCCGCCGCTCGTTCCGCTGTAGCTACTCTTGAACCACGAGAGATCGTTGGGCTGGCCAGAGTGCTGATCGATGCTCATAGCTCCCCTGCAATGCGCTCGATGAGGCAGGCGGATTCCTCGGTGTTGAGGGCCTGTGTTCGCAGCATGCCATGACGCATCCAGAACTCGCTCACCTCGTGCCGGTCAGACCTGACGGTCACGTTGTCCTGAGCCTCCACGTACACGTACTGCTTGCGGTCACCGGACTCAAGCAGCACCATCGCACCGTTGAGCCCGCTGTGGGCACCTCTTTCCGTGGGCATGATCTGCAGCTCCACATTACGCAATGCCGAACACCTCAGCAGGTGCTGCAACTGCCCCTGCATCACGGCCGGGCTGCGCACCACGCGTCGGATCGCGGATTCCTCGACGATGAACACGAAGGCGATGGGCGGCTTTGGGTCGGTCAGAAGCGCCTGGCGGGCCAGCCGGGCGGCGACGCGCTGCTCGATCGTCTCGTCGTCCAGAGGCGGGTAGTGCGCTTCGAGCAGCGCTTCCATGTATTCCTCGGTCTGCAGCAGACCAGGGATCAGCGAGGGGTCGTAGGAGAAGCGGCTGACCGCCTCCGCCTCAAGCGCGGCGAAGTCCTGGAAGAACAAAGGAAACTTGGCCAGGTCCACGTCCTCCTGCAGCGCCTCCAGCGCCCCGCACGCCTCCAACACCCGCTCCACCGCCCGCGTGAACGACGCCTTGGCCGGTCGCCGCCCCTGCTCCACCGACGCGACCGTCTCCACCGAATAGCCGATGACATCCGCGAGGGCCTGCTGGGTGAGTCCGGCGCGCTCGCGGAAGAGGCGGACGAGCTTGCCGTAGGCGATCCATACTGCGGGGAATTCCCTATTCGGCTTGCGGCGGAAAGCCGTAAGGCAATCACGTTCCCGTTCGCTGCTCTTGGCCATGACGTCCACGCCCCCTGCCCGACTCGGGTGTCTGTTCGGGAGGTGCAACGAGCCGACCGCCGTACAGGTGACGGCACGGGACCCGTACAAACGCCGTACGAACCCGTACAACCGCCGTACCGCGCCGCACGTACGAGGGCGTGACCTGTTTGCGCACGTCGCGTGACGGGACGGTTACGCCATGGAATCGCCCGAAGTCGTCGTCGCCGAACAGGCCACGCCCGTCCCACAGTTCACGATCCTCCTCAGCGCCACCGCCCGAGGCGCCCGCCTGGCCCGCCACCTCGCGACGCAGCAACTGGCCTCCTGGGGGATCCCGTACTCCACCGACGCGGCCTGCGCCGTCGCCCTCGTCACGGCGGAACTGGCGGCCAACGCGGTCACCCACGGCCGCCTGCCCGGCCGGAACTTCCGCCTGACCCTGCTGAGGCACCCGGACCGCATCCGTATCGAGGTCACCGACGCCCGCCCCGAGTACGTACCGCCGACGGCCCCGCAGACCGCACCGCCCGCCCCGGAGTCGGACTCGGGACGGGGCCTGCTGCTGGTCGAGGCGTACGCCGACCGCTGGGGCTGCGAGGCCCGGGACAGCTGCACGAAGACGGTGTGGGCCGAGATCGCGCACCGCTGACCGCCCGTGGGCGGCTGGGGCGGGGATCCCTGCCCGAGAGCGTCCAGCGAGAGTCGGCTCTTCCGATAGCTCCGGTGACGACCATGTCGCCCATGTCGAACCCGCTGGCCTCGCCTTGGCCGGGGCGTACCGTGAACTGCGCAGTGATCAAGGAGAGTAACTCATTCCTCTGGACACGGCTGCCGGTTCACCACCGTGCAAAGGGCTCCCGCGCGGCAATGTCCGGACAGGCCCGGTCGAGCGCACGGCGGAAACCATGAGCCAGCGCCGCCAGCATGTCTTCGGCGTCTGAAAGCGAGGCTGTTTCGGTCGCCGGGTCGGGAAGCCAGCTGGTCTGCGTCGTACAGGTCATGGTGATCTGTTCGGCAACCGGGTCGAACGCGATGACCCGTTCGATCCCCTGCCCGTAGAGGTCGATCCGCGCCCGCTCCTTCCGGCGGAGGGCCGTACATGCCTGGGGAAGTTGCTCGATGACCGACGACAGGTCGTAGGAGACATCCACAGGCCACGGATCCTGGCCGAACCCTGCCACGTGGAAGCGGCAGTCCGTCTCGGCCAGGAGCTCGCAGGCATCCATGACCAGCGACTCGTAGTCCTCGGCGAGTTCGAGGTCATGAGTCACGGGGACGTCGGAGGTGGGCGGAGACACAGCCATACGGAAGTGCACGGAGCTGCTCATTTCTTCAGGATCGGGAACGCCGTCCTGTAAGAGCCATCGGGTTTGTGGACCAGCCTCGCGTAGTTGTCCTCGACGATTTCACCGTCCGGCATGATGACCTTCCCCATTCCCGGAGGCAGTTCCACTTCACGCACCCCGCCGTTGGGGTCGTGATGCGTTCTCAGGAAATCCAGGGCCTTATCGTTGTCCACCCATTGCCCCTGCTGATGCCCGTGCTGCGGGCGCGGTCGGTCAGACTGGATGAGAGGCAAACGCCCAAGCTCCGGCCGGCAATTGATCGCGGAGCTTGGAAAGTTCGGCCAGGTAGGCTCTCGGATCGAGGTGGAACCCGCGCTGTTCGGGCTTCCAGACGGCCGTGACGTACTTCATGTGAGACCTTCCGCGGCGAGAGGCGGTCGCCGCCACTTGTGTCCCGTGGTGTCCTCGGCCCCTCTGGGTCCGATACGGCCAACTTTCCGCAGTTCGCTGATGATCCGTCCCTTGATGGCCTTATTCACACCAGGTGGGATCTCGACTTCTGAGGCCTTGATGCCATCAGTAGTAGTCCTCCTGCTTTCGCATCCGGCCCGTGGGCTCGATCTCGTCTCGCAGGAATGTGTACACCTCCTCCTCTCCGTCGAGCAGCACTGCGTAGGCGGGGGAAGCCGATTCGTCAGGCGGCTCCGTGATGCCGAGGATGCCTCCGAGCTTGCCTTCCAGATCGGGCCTGTCGGGGGCCCGGAGCACACGCACTTCCGCATAGAACGGGAGGGTGTCCGCCATTGGGCGTCGGTCCATTTCACTACTTGTGGGTGATCTCGCCGTCGAGTGACACATTAAGGTGGCTGCCGTCCCGGCTGAGCCAGCCCAGCTTGGCCTTGCCCAGCTTGCTCAACTGGACGTCCCACTCGAACGGCTGCCCGGCGGTCCGGGACGGTCCCTTGATCCATTCATTACCGAAGCGGTCGATATAGCCCTTCCTGGGGCCGCGTGGCAGGCCTGTCGTGACCGAGTACGGACAACGCGCCTCGGCATCCTCAGCCGCACGGAGTGATGATCTCCCAGTCCTTTGTGGGGTCCCCAGTCAGCAGGTACTCGCTCAGATACATGTCCGTGTCCTCGCAAAGGTCGTCCTCCAGGTCCCAGACGGACTCGCACTCGGGGCAGAGGAAGAACCTCTGTCCCGTGTCCTTGCGCTCGTAACAGCGCACCCAGTCCTGGCCACAGTGCGCGCAGGCGACCTTATCCATCAGTTCCAGCTCCTCGGGAAGGCCGTGATCACTTCGTTGCCGTGTTCGACGGTGATCGAAATATATTCCTCCCCGGCGTTGTAACCCACCTGTCGGCTCATGGGGATGATGTAGGTGGTACGAGCACCCTGCTGGTTGACCGACACCGCCATGGCGCGCCGGCTCCATGCCTCGTCGACCGTTTCCAGCACACCCTTGTTGCCCGTGTCAAAGACTCCGTGAGCCGGCTTCGCAGGGTTCTCCCGGGTGTGCTGCATGACGTGAGTGATGCGGTGCCCCTCGGCCGAACCCGGACCGTAGTCCAACCCTTCGGGCGAGCGATACCAACTGCCCCCGAGGTCCTCCAGCTCACAGCCGTACAGACCCAGCGGGTCTGACCAGGTGCCGGGATGGCGGACGTAAGCCGAAGGGTTAGGGGCCGGTTTCAGGCCCAGGGGGTCCTGGCTGAGGTAGCTGGCGGTCTCGGCGTCGTAGTAGCGGAAGTAGTTGTAGTGCAGGCCGGTTTCCGCGTCGGCGTACTGGCCCGGGAACCGCAGCGGGCAGTCGACGGCGGGCTCGACCGGGCCGACGATGGTGGTGCCCCACAGCGTGGTCCGGCTCTGCCATGTCGTCTCGCCCTCAGCGGTGACCAACTCGGTGGGCGTGCCGACGGCATCCGTCACGACCACTTGGAAGACGACCGCGTGGCCGGGTGACGACTCCTCTGCCAGTCTGGCGAGGAATGAGGCATCGCGTCCGACGGCCGATCGCCGGTGATCGGTCTGGGCTATCGGCCGGTGGGTGCCGGGCTCATAGTCCCAGGTGGTTACCTTGCCGTCCGGGCCGGTCTGTTCCACCAGCCTGGTGTCGTCCCAGGAGAAGTCGATGCGATCGGCCTGCGTTCCGTCTTCCGCCAGACGGTACTTGCACAGGCGGCGCCCGAACGGGTCGTACGCGTACCTCCAGCGTTCGCCGTCCGGCGTGCCGACCTCGACCAGGCGGTCCTCAGCGGTCCAGATGTACGTCCAGGTCCGCGTCTGTCCGTTGAGCAACTTACGGGTCTTGCGGACCAGGCGTCCCTGGGCATCGTGCTGGTAGGTGCTGCGGCCGGCACGGCGGACGAGGGTGCCGTCGAATTCGCGCTCCTCGGCGGAGCCGTGGCCGGGTGCCGACGCCTGCACCAGATTGCCGACCTGATCGTAGACATAAGTCTCGGTCCAGCCGTGGGCACGCACGCCCGTGACGCGTCCCGTCGCGTCCAGGTCGAACCGGCGGGTGCCCGCGGTGAGCTCGCAGATCTCCGTCAGATAGCCATCGTTGCGGTAGGCATAGGCACGGTGCTGGAGCAGGTTCTGCGCATCGGCCGAACCCGCGGTGAGGGACTGGAGTGTCAGGCGGCCGGCCGCGTCCCACGTCTGGCTGAGCAGGACATCGATACCGAGACGGCGCTCCGTCTCGTGTCCGGCGGCATCATGGGTGAAGGCCAGGGCGCCCGCCTCCGAGTGAAGCCCCAGGGGCCGCCCTGCCACGTCGTACGTCCACAGCGAGGCCAGTCCGGACGGAGCCTCGCGGCGGATGCAGCAGCCCAAGGGATCGTAGGCGTAAGCCGTGACGCGATCGCCGACAGTCTCGCTGAGAGTACGCCCGAGGGCATCCCGGGCGAGGACCACTTCGGTGTCTCCGTTGACCGCCCGGGCGAGCAGCCCGTCCGCTCCGTACTCGAAGGTCGTCGCCTCACCTGTGCTGGTGCGCTGCTCCATGACACGGCCGACCGCGTCCCGGACGAAGCTCAGCGTCTCCCCGGCCCCGTTGGTACGTGAGACGAGTCGCCTCGCGCCGTCGTACGTGTACGTCAGCGTGCGGCCGTTGAAGTCCGTCTCGGCCGTCAGGCGGCCGGCTTCGTCATAGGTGTACGACCATGTCCGGCCCTGCGGGTTGGTAACACCTGTCAGGCGCAATTCCGTGTCGTACGAGAACGCGTAGGTGGCGCCGTCCGGGTCCGTCCTGGTGGCGGGGACGTCGAAGTGGGTCGCCGCGTGGTGGGTTGAGTTGCCTGCCGTGTCCGCGTGTGTCAGCAGGTTGCCCTCGGCATCCCACGTCCACGATTCGCGGGTACCTTCGGGCCGTTCCCGCCAAGAGGGCTTGCCCTCCATTGTCCAGCCCAGGCGTGTGGTGTGGCCCAGAGGGTCGGTCACCTCGACCACCCGCCCGAACGCGTTCCGGCGGATTGTTGTCGTGTGCCCCAGTTCGTCAGTGAGAGAGATGGGCAGACCCGCCGCATCGTAGGCCACCGTACGGGTGTGACCGAGTGCGTTGGTGATGGCGGTCGGGCGGCCCGCCTCGTCGTTCGTGTACCGTGTCTCGGCGCCGGTCGGATCCACGGTCCTGAGCAGGTTGCCTCGCTCGTCGTACATGTGGTGCCAGATCGCGCCACCCGGTTCGACCACCTCGGTCGGCAGGCCGAGCGCGCTGTAGGAGGCCTGGGCAAGCGAGCCGTCGGCGAGGGCGAGGCCGATGAGATGGCCCAAGTCGTCGTACGTGTACCGCCTGGTGCGCCCCAGTGGGTCCGTCACGGCGACCGGCCGGGCTCCGTATTCGTCCCACTCCGTGCGTGTGACATGGCCCAGCGGGTCCGTCTCCTCCACGACCAGGCCGTCGGCGTTGTACCGGTGCGCCGAGACGTGCCCCTGGGAGTCGGTGTACGTCGTGGTGCGGTCGGTGTCATCGTAGGTGAGGGTGCCGGAGAGGATGCCGTCGATGCCCTCGGTGCGGATCACGCGGCCGCGGTCGTCGTAGACGTAGGAGAACCAGGTGCCGTTGCGGTCGGTCCAGCGGGTGACGCGGCCCTCGGAGTCGTAGGTGAAGCGCAGGGGCTTGCCGCTGGAGTTGACGACCTCGGTGAGGTTGCCGGAGGTGTCGTAGCCGTAGCGCATGACGACGGTGCCCTCGTCGGGTGCGGTGTCCGGGTGGTAGCGGGAGGGCGGTTCGTCGAGCAGGCGCAGTGCGGTGATGCGGGGGCCCTGGGTGTCGACGGCGACGTAGTAGCCGCCGGAGTGGCGGATGCCGAAGGGGATGCCTTCGTCGTCGCGTTCGACGTCGACGCGGTTGCCGTTGCGGTCGGTCCAGGAGTCGAGGGCCAGGTGGAAGACGCCGAAGGAGGGGGAGGGGACGGGGGCTGCGAAGGTGCGGGTCACGCCCGTGGCCGGGTCGGTGACGGTCATCGCGCCGTCCGGTTTGCCGTCCCACTCCAGGGGCCAGCGGGCGCCCTTGGCCGGCAGTGTCGGCACGCCGGGTTCCGGCACCGGGTACACCAGGCGCATGCCGTCCGCCGCGGCCAAGACGACGCCTTCGCCGTCGATCTGGAGGCACTCGTCGAGGGTGGAGCTCCAGGTCGGGCCGAAGCAGACGCCGCCCCGGTAGGAGGACAGGTGGGTGCGGGTGAACTCCAGCGGCAGACTGCCCGGCAGGGTGAGGTCCGTCTGCGTCATCAGCATGGCGCCGGTCGCGATATCGATGGGCTCGCCCACGCACGGCGTGCGCTCGGCATTGCGGGCTGCCGGGCCCACCTCGACCAGGTCGGGGCGGAGTGACGGCGGGCGCAGGAGCAGCGGGGTGGTCTCGCTCAGGCCTTCCGCGCCCGCCCGCAGGACGCCGCTGCCCGCGCCGAGGGCGCCGCCGAAGATCATGCCGTCCTTGGCGGCCTGGTCGACCTCGTCCAGGCTGAGGCCGTGCTGCAGGCCGGTGGCCATCTTCAGCGGCTGGGCGACGGCGAGGTCGACGGTGACCGACTCGATGCCGCCGAACGCGGCGGCGACCAGCGTGCCGGCGGCGATCTCGGCGATGGTGGTGGAGACCGCGATGCCCATGCTGGCGCCGAACTCGATGACCGCTTCCGTCGCTGCGGCCGCTGCTCCGGAGGCGATGCCCGCGGTGAAGATGGCGAGCGCCACGCCGCCCGCGATCACGGCTGCGTCGATGCCGATCTGCGTCCAGAGCTTGTTGATCGCGTCGTCGATGGCGTCGGCGAACTTGTCGAGCGCCTTGGCCATCTCCCGCCCGGAGTCCGCCAGGTCCTTCAGCCAGCCGCCGTCCTGGTCCTTGGCGTAGCGGCTCCAGAACTTGTCGAACGCCTCGATCGACTCACCGGTGTTGTGGTGGATGATCGAGGAGGCGCTGCGGTGGACCGGGGAGCGGACGTCGTCCACCGATCCGGCGAACGCGCGCCAGGCCTTCGCGGCGTCCCGCAGCTTGCCCGAATCCGCCTCCGGCCACCACAGGCCCATCTTGAGAAGGATGTGGCGGGCCTCGTCCTCAACGCTCACCGGCACCGTCGCTCTGCTTGCCGGTCTTCACCGCCGTGAACATACCGGCGATCAACTCGTCGTTGTCCACGTGCCCGTCCGCCATGTCCACCATGGCCTCGTGAATGCTCGTCAGTCCCAGCACCAGGACACCCGCGGCGCTCTCGATCTTCTTCTGCAGCGGCTTGTACGCCTTGCCGAACTCGGTGCCCTGCTTGTCGTGCCCCCAGGGCTCGCCCAGGCCGTCCAGGGTGTTGACGAGAGTGGTCAGCGCCTTGCTCAGATCGATGGCTCCCTGTTGGAAGGCCGGTGCCGCCGCCTTGATGTCGGCGGTCTTGATGTCCAGCACCTTGCCGGGGACCTTGCCGTCACCCATCGATGAACCCCCGTTCACGGTCGCGGTTTTCGACCATAGAGTGACAGGTTCAAGGAAAGCCCATGCCTTGGTAATGGAAGGACAACTCTCGTAGTCGTGCCTCAGAGCCGTGCGTAAGTGCCGATCGGACAACAGGGGACTCGATTCGGAGCCGAGGTCCGCTTCATCCGGTGGGCAACTCGTCGACTGCGGCCTTGTACAGCGAGAGGCGTCAATGCGGGAGGCAGTGCTGTCGGGCGTGGGGCCAGGCTCCACATCAGGCACCTACAGCGAGAGCCTCACCCAGAAGACACCGTGGCAGCGACTTGATCTCCCCCACGTTGGACAACGGACGAATGTCGCGCCCTAGAAGCGCTCTGTGACGTCTGCCGCAGCAACGGCGCCCGACAAGCAGCCGTTCCGTGAGAGCCGGGAGGCCCGGGGGCCGGGGGCCGGGGGACTTAGACGCCAAGTGCCGTCAGGCGTTCCTCTATTCGCTCCGGGGCGTACAGGTGTTCCACCACCAGTGCTGCCGCGCCCAGCAGGGCTGCCCGTTCGCCTAGCCGGGAGGTGACCACCTCCAGGTGGGCCGTGGAGCGGGGTAGTGCTCGCTGGTACAGGAGTTCCCGTACGCCGGTGAGGAACGGGGTTCCGGCCAGGTCGCCCGCGATCATCAGGACGCCGGGGTTCAGCAGGGTGACCACGGTCGCAAGGACGTCACCCACCTGCCGTCCCGCCTCCCGCGCCAGCGCCGTGGCCTCCGGGTGCCCGGCCGCCAGCAGGTTCCGTACGTCCTTGCCGGACGCCGCCGGGACGCCTGCCTCCGCCAGTCGCCGGGCCACTGCGCCACCGCTGGCGACCGCCGCGAGGCAGCCCGTCGAGCCGCAGCGGCACAGCGCCTCCGCGCCGATCCGGATATGGCCTATGTCGCCCGCCCCGCCGTCGATCCCCCGGTAGATCGAGCCGCCGACCACCACCCCGGCGCCGATACCCGTCGACACCTTCACCAGCACGAACGCCGAGCAGTCCGGGTGTCCGGTGCGCTGTTCGCCGTACGCCATGAGGTTGGCGTCGTTGTCCACCAGGACCGGCACCCGCCGGGCGCCGGTGTGCTCGGTCAGGGCACGGGCGAGACGGCCTCTTATGTCGTAGCCGTCCCAGCCGGGCATGATCGGCGGCTGTACGACCCGCCCGGTCTCGCTGTCCACCGGGCCCGGTACGGCCAGCCCGACCCCGGCGACCTGATCCGCCGGACGGTCCGCCTTCTCCAGCAACTCCCCGAACCACTCGCCGAGTTCGCCGAGCACCGCGTCCGGGCCGTCCTCCACGACCAGGGTGCCGGAGTGCTCGGCGAGGATCTCGCCGGTCAGAGTGAGCACGGCGGCGCGCGCATGCCGGGTGTCCAGGTCGGCGGCGAGGACGATCGCGTGGGAGTCGTCGAACTCCAGGGTGATCGAGGGGCGTCCGCCGAGCGGCGACTCGACGGGGCCGCCCGCGCCCTCGCGCAGCCAGCCCGCGCGGAACAGCCGGTCCAGCCGGTGGCCGACGGTCGCCCGGGAGAGCCCGGTGGCTTGTTGGAGGGCGCCGCGTGTGACGGCGCGCCCACTGCGCACCAGTTCCAGCAGCTCACCGGCGCCTGCCTGACCGCCGCCCCTGCCCGTACCCGTGCGTCCCGGCCTTCCGGTCATGCGCACCCCCTTGTGTTTCTCAACTCTGCATTACATAGTGAGTTTTGCGTGTTAAATAGACGTAACTCTACGGTAGCCACGGCCGAACCGCTCGGCCGGACGTCTCTCGGGGAGCCCCGAAGTGGATCGCACCACCCAACTCACCGCCCGCCCCACACCGCCCGCCATTGCATACGATCCGTCCGGAACGGCCGATTCCGCCGACTCGTCGGGTCCGGCTGCTCCGGCGGATCCTGCCCCAACGGACGGCTCGCTGCACGTCAGGGCGGCGCAGGTGCTGGAGGACAACTGGACCGGCACCTCCACGGTGCCCTCCCGCGGGCTGTACCCGCACCAGTGGTCCTGGGACTCCGCATTCATCGCGATAGGGCTGCGCCATCTCTCGCCGCTGCGGGCGCAGACCGAACTGGAGACGCTGCTGGCCGCCCAGTGGGGTGACGGACGCATCCCGCACATCGTCTTCAACCCCTCCGTCCCGCTGGACGCCTACTTCCCGAGCCCCGACTTCTGGCGCTCCTCGACGGCGGGGCGCGCCGCCGGCGCCCCGCGCACCGTACAGACGTCCGGCATCGTGCAGCCACCGGTGCACGCGCTGGCCGTCTGGCTGGTGCACCGCGCCGACCCCGGACTCTCGCGGGCCCGCGGTTTCCTCGCCCGTGCGTATCCCCGGCTGGCCGCCTGGCACCGCTATCTGCTGCACCGCCGGGATCTGGGCGGGGGGTCCCTCGCATCCGTCGTACACCCCTGGGAACAGGGTATGGACAACAGCCCCTGCTGGGACGCCCCCCTGTCGCGGATCACCCCGGCCCCGGCCCGCTCCTTCCGCCGCGCCGACCTCGACCACGGCGCCGCCGAGGACCGGCCCACGGATCTGGACTACGGGCGGTATGTGCGGCTGGCCGTGGACTACCGGGACCGGGGGTACGACGACGGGCCGTACGCCAACGCCTCCGGCGGGAGCCGCGCCGCGGACCGGTTCGTGGTCGGCCCCACGGCGGACCGGTTCGCGGTGGAGGACCCCGCCTTCAACGCCCTGCTGATCGCCTCCGAGCACGCCCTCGCCCGGATCTCGCACGAACTGGGCGCCACCGGCACGGCCCGGCACGCGCGCGCGGAGCGGCTGACGACGGCGCTGATCGACCGGCTGTGGGACCCGGCGGAGGGCATGTTCTTCTGCCGGGACCTGCACGGCGGCGGGCTGATCCCCGAGCGCAGCGTCTCCGGTCTGGTCCCGCTGCTGCTGCCCGGCCTGCCCCGCGACGTCGCCGCCGCCCTCACCGCCACGGTGAGCGGCCCGCACTTCGGGCTCGGGACCACCACCCGCCTCGTACCGAGCTACGACCTCCTCGGCGAGGCCTTCGACCCGCACCGCTACTGGCGCGGCCCGGCCTGGTTCAACACCGGCTGGCTGCTGGAACAGGGGCTCCGTACGCACGGCGGCACCGAGCGGGCCGACGCGCTGCGGGCGGCGCTGCTGACCAGCGCCGCTGACTCCGGGTTCGCGGAGTACGTCGACCCGTACACCGGCGAGGCGTGCGGCACGCAGGGCTTCGGGTGGACGGCCGCGCTGACGCTGGATCTGCTCCATGAGCCGCCTGCAGGCGACACGAACAACGCGAGCAACAGCAACAACAGCAACAACAGCAACAACAGCAACAACAGCAACGAACACGACACACACGAACGGCACAGCAAGGGCGTCAAGGGAGGGGACCGGAGATGACGGACCGGCATCATCTGCTCGTGCACGGCACCACCTTCGCCGCCGTGGGTGACGGCGGCGAGATCACCGGGGTCCGGGGCACCGGCTCCCCGGACGGCCTGTTCGCGCGGGACGCGCGGCACCTCAGCCGCTGGCAGCTGACGGTCGACGGCGCGGTACCCGAGACGCTGACGCCCGTCGCCGACGGGGACACCGCGCGCTGTGTCCTCGTGCCGCGCGGCGGCCGCGGCGAGCCGCCCGCGTACGCCGTCTTCCGTGAACAGGCCGTCGGCGAGGGGGCGTTCGTCGAGCTGCTGCGGGTCACCAGCAACCAGCCGGTGGCCACCACCGTCCGCGTCGCCATCACCGCCGACGCCGACTTCACCGACCAGTTCGAGCTGCGCTCCGACCACCGCACCTACGCCAAGACCGGCGTCACCCGTCGCCGCCACGTCCTCGATCACGGCGTCGAGTTCACCTACGTCCGGGGCGACTGGCGGTCCTGTACGACGGTCACCGCCGACCCCGTCCCGGACGGCGTCGAGGAGACCGGCACCGGTGCCCGGCGTCTCGTCTGGGCGCTGGAGCTGGAGCCGCACGGCACCGCCGAGCTGACCCTGCGGGTCATGGCCCGCCCGCACGGCGACAAGCGCGCGCTGCGGGTACCCCGCTCCCCCGCCGCGCTCAACGAGCAACAGCTCGCGCTGGAGGGCGAGTTCGTGGAGGGCGTCGCCTTCCCCACCGGCTGGCCCGAGCTGGCGGCAGCCTGTGCGCGCGGCCTCGCCGACCTCGCCGCGCTCCAGGTACCGGCGACCGGCCCGGACGGCGAGGAACTGCGCGTCCCCGCCGCCGGTGCGCCCTGGTTCCTCACCCTGCTCGGCCGCGACGCGCTGCTGACCTCGCTCTTCGCCCTGCCGTACCGGCCCCGGCCGGCCGCCGCCACCCTGCTCGCACTCGCCGCCACCCAGGCGACCACGACCCGCGCGGAGTCCGTCGCCCAGCCGGGGAAGATCGTCCACGAGGTGCGGTACGGCGAGCTGGCCCACTTCGGGCAGGTGCCGTACGGCCGTTACTACGGCTCGGTCGACGCGACACCGCTGTTCCTCGTGCTGCTCGGCGCGTACGTCGAGCAGACCGGCGACACCGCGCTCGCCCGCAGGCTGGAGTCCCATGCCCGCGCCGCCATCGGCTGGATGCTCGACCACGGCGGGCTCACCTCGCGCGGCTACCTCGTCTACCGCGCCGACCAGGGCGGCCTCGCCAACCAGAACTGGAAGGACTCCCCCGGCGCCATCTGCTCCGCCGACGGCAGCCGGCCCACCGGTCCCGTGATGGCAGCGGGCGCCCAGGGCTACGCCTACGACGCGCTGCGCCGCACGGCGTGGCTGGCCCGCACGGCATGGCACGACGAGGTCTACGGCGCGCTCCTCGAACAGGCCGCGGGCGATCTGCGCGACCGTTTCCAGCGAGACTTCTGGATGCGGGAGCACTCCTTCCCGGCGCTCGCCCTCGACGGTGACGGCCGTCAGGTCGACGCGCTCGCCTCCGACGCGGGGCATCTGCTGTGGTCGGGGCTGCTGGACAAGGAGTACGGGGAGGTCGTCGGGCGGCGGCTGCTGGAGCCTGACTTCTTCTCCGGGTGGGGCGTACGGACGCTGGCGGCGGGGCAGGCGGCGTACCACCCGCTGTCGTACCACCGGGGGTCGGTGTGGCCGCACGACAACGCGCTGATCACGCTGGGGCTGGCGCGGTACGGGCTGCACGACGAGGCGCGGGCGGTGGCGCATGCGCTCGTCGACGCGGCGACGGCTGCGGGGCATCGGCTGCCGGAGGTTCTGGCGGGGTATGCGCGGGACGGGCGGGGGGAGCCGGTGCCTTATCCGCATGCGTGTGTTCGGGAGTCTCGGTCTGCGACCGTACCGCTGGCGCTGCTTACGGCTGTTGGGGGTGCGTAGGGGTTCTGTTGTGTGTTCACCCCGGGCCGGTGGGGGCTGGTCGCGCAGTTCCCCGCGCCCCTTGGGGGGTGACCCTTGTTCGTCCACCGCGGGACGGGGGGCGTTCGCGCAGTTCCCCGCGCCCCTGGGGGGTGACTGTTGTTCGTTCGCCGCGGGACGGGGGCTGGTCGCGCCCGCGCGGCGGAGCCGCATATCGATACAGCCCCGCGCCCCTTGGGTGAGCTGGTGCTGGCCGAGTTGTGAAGTCCTCGGTTTGCCCGGTGTTTGCCCTCGTTGGTGAACGGGGGGTTCGGGGCTGTCGTACCGGAAGGTGTCTGTCACAGGTCTCGCGCGGAAGGACCTTCGGGGTGTCGCAGCACACGAGCGATCGCCAGTCATCGAGTACGGCCACGGCCGTCCAGGAATCGGCCCCGGAGCCGAAGTCGGGCGAGAGTGAGACCGCCGAGGTCCACCGGCTTCGGTGGCCCCGGCTCGGTGTCCGGGCCCGGTACCGGAGTTGGCGGGATGGGCATCCCGCCGCAGTCACGGCGCTGTCCGTCGCCGTGAATGTGCTGGCCGCGCTGCTCGTCGTTCTCGCCCTGCTGTTGCCCAACAGTATGGTCGGGCTGGGGCCCGCGAAGTTTCTGCGGATTCCCGGGGAGGCGATCATCGGGGCGGCCGTGGTGATCGCGCTGCCGCGGCGGCCCCGGATCGTGGTCGCTGTGGTGGCCGGGCTGGCGCTCGGGGTGATGACCGTGCTGAACCTGCTGGACATGGGGTTCAACGAATACCTCGGCCGTGGCTTCAACCCCATCCTCGACTGGAGTCTGTTCGCCGACGCGGAGGCGTATGTACGGGACTCCATGGGCGGCACCGTCGCCGTCACCGCGTCCGTCGGCGCGATCGTGCTCGTGGTGGTGGTGTGCGTGCTGCTCTCGCTCGCCACACTGCGGCTCAGCAACCTGCTCGCCCGGCACAGCGCGCGGGCCAGCCGGGGCGCCCTGATCGCCGGGGTCGTGTGGATCACCTGCACCTCCCTCGGGCTCCGGCTCGGCGGCGTGCCGATCGCCTCGGAGCACACCGCGCAGGCGATGAAGACCGAGGTCCAGCGGGTGTCGGACACGATCAGGGACGAGGCGGAGTTCCGGAAGGTCGCCAAGGTCGACGCCTACGGGAACACCCCGGGCTCCCAGTTGCTGACCGGGCTGCGCGGCAAGGACATGGTCTTCACCTTCATCGAGAGCTACGGCCGCAGCGCCATCGAGGACCCGATCATGGCGCCCGGTGTGGACAAGACGCTCGACGAGCGCACCGCCGCGCTGAAGAAGGCGGGTTACGCGGCGAAGAGCGGCTGGCTGACCTCGGCGACGTACGGCGGCAGCAGTTGGCTCGGGCATTCCACGACCATGTCGGGGCTGTGGATCAGCAACCAGCAGCGCTACCGCACCGTCATGGCGAGCGACCACATGAGCCTGACGGACGCGTTCAAGAAGACCGGTGACTTCGACACGGTCGGTGTGATGCCGGGTGTGCAGAAGGGCTGGCCCGAACAGAAGTGGTACGGCCTCGACAAGGTCTACAACGCCTTCCAACTGGGCTACCAGGGGCCGAAGTTCAGCTGGTCGACGATGCCGGACCAGTACGCGCTCCAGCAGTACCAGGAGCGGGTGCACAGCAAGCGGCCCGCCGACGGCAAGTCGCGGATGTCGCTGCTGATCCTGACCTCCAGCCACCAGCCGTGGGCGCCGATCCCGAAGATGGTCGGCTGGGACGAACTGGGCGACGGCTCGGTCTTCAAGGGCATCGAGGCGGCGGGCAACAAGCCCGCGGACATCATCGCCGACACCTCCAAGTCCCGTGCGGAGTACGGCAAGTCGATTCAGTACTCGGTGACCGCGCTCACCGAGTGGCTGGAGCGCTACGGCACCGACGACACCGTGCTCGTCTTCCTCGGCGACCACCAGCCGATCGCCCGGGTCAGCGGCAACCACGCCAGCCGTGATGTGCCGGTGTCGATCGTCGCCAAGGACCCGAAGGTGCTCGACCGGATCGCGGACTGGAACTGGACGGACGGTCTGCGGCCCGCGCACGACGCCCCGGTGTGGAAGATGAGTTCGTTCCGTGACCGCTTCCTCGCGGCCTACGGCTCCACCCCGCATCCCAAGAAGGGGTGAGCCCTGGAACTGTGCACGGCCCGGTCAGCCGCCGGAGGTGTCCAGTTCCGCGTCCTCACCGACGCCCGCACAGTCGTACGGGTCCTTCAGCCAGCCGTCCGGCAGGACCACCCGGTTGTTGCCGGACGTGCGGCCGCGCGGGCCGTCGGCGGCGCCGGTGGGCCAGGGCTGGTCGAGGTCCAGTTCGTCGAGTCCGGCGCGCAGTTCGGCCAGCGAGGACGTGATGGCGAGGCTCTTGCGCATCTCGGAGCCGACGGCAAAGCCCTTGAGGTACCAGGCGACGTGCTTGCGGAAGTCGATGACGCCCCGCGACTCGTCGCCGAGCCACTCCCCGAGCAGCGTGGCGTGCCGGACCATCACCTCGGCGACCTGGCGCAGCGCGGGCCGGCCGATACCGTCGACGCGGTCCTCGAAGGCGGCGACCAGGTCCGCGAACAGCCAGGGGCGGCCCAGGCAGCCGCGGCCCACGACCACTCCGTCGCAGCCCGTCTCCCGCACCATGCGCAGCGCGTCGTCCGCCGACCAGATGTCGCCGTTGCCGAGCACCGGGATCTCCGGGACGTGCTCCTTGAGGCGGGCTACGGCCTCCCAGTCGGCGGTGCCGCCGTAGTGCTGGGCGGTGGTGCGGCCGTGCAGGGCGATCGCGGTGACGCCCTCCTCGACGGCGATGCGGCCCGCGTCGAGGTAGGTGAGGTGGTCGTCGTCGATGCCCTTGCGCATCTTCATGGTGACCGGCAGGTCCCCGGCGCCGCGCACCGCCTCGCGCAGGATCGAGCGGAGCAGAGGGCGCTTGTAGGGGAGGGCCGAGCCGCCGCCCTTACGGGTGACCTTAGGGACCGGGCAGCCGAAGTTCAGGTCGATGTGGTCGGCGAGGTCCTCCTCCGCGATCATGCGGACTGCCTTGCCCACGGTCGCCGGGTCGACTCCGTACAGCTGGATCGAGCGCGGTGTCTCGGACGCGTCGAAGCGGATCAGCTGCATGGTCTTGTCGTTGCGCTCGACCAGCGCCCGGGTCGTGATCATCTCGCTCACGAACAGCCCTTTGCCCCCGCTGAACTCCCTGCACAGGGTGCGGAAGGGCGCGTTCGTGATCCCGGCCATGGGGGCCAGCACGACAGGCGGCAGGACGGTGTGCGGGCCGATCCGCAGGGGGGACTCGGGCAGGGACTCGGGCGTGGGCATTGCTCCATTGTCGCGTATGCGACGTGGTGCGGGGGCGGGCTTGCGCTGTCGGCGGGGGCAGGCGTCCGCTGCCGGCGGGGCCGGGCGTCCATGCGGGTGGGGCCGAGCGTCCATGCGCGTGGGGCCCGCGTGCCCGTGTCAACCGGGCAGGGGCCCGTCATCCGCACGCGGTCATTAGTTAGACGCACTATCGATTCTGGTCTACGATGGCGGCATGCCCGAGCTGAGTCCTCGTCGACGACTCCTGGTGCTCGCGATCTGCTGTATGAGCCTGCTGATCGTGGGTCTGGACGTCACCATCCTGAATGTGGCCCTGCCGTCGATCCAGCGTGACCTGCACACGAGCACGTCAGGTCTGCAGTGGACGATCGACGCCTACACCCTGGTGCTCGCCGCGCTGCTGATGCTGTCCGGTTCCACGGCCGACCGCATCGGGCGCAAGCGCGTCTTCATGACCGGGCTCGCCGTCTTCACGGCCGGTTCGGTGCTGTGCTCCGTGGCGCCCAGCCTGGGCATGCTCGTCGTCTTCCGCATGGTCCAGGCGATAGGCGGATCGATGCTGAACCCCGTCGCCATGTCGATCATCACCAACACCTTCACCGACCCGCGCGAACGTGCCCGCGCGATCGGGGTGTGGGGCGCCGTCATCGGCATATCGATGGCCGGTGGCCCTCTGATCGGCGGTCTGCTGGTGCAGTCGGTGGGCTGGCGGTCGATCTTCTGGATCAATCTGCCGGTGGGCCTCGCCGCCCTGCTGCTCACCCTGCGTTACGTCCCCGAGTCCCGTGCGCCCAAGGCCCGGCGCCCCGACCCGGTCGGGCAACTGCTGGTGATCGCCCTGTTCGGCTCGCTGACCTACGCGATCATCGAGGCCCCGGACAGCGGCACAGCCACCGTGCTGCCCTTCGCCGCCGTCGCGGTGGCCGCCCTCCTCGCCCTGCTCTGGTACGAGCCCCGGCGCGAGGAACCCCTCATCGACCTGCGGTTCTTCCGCTCGGCACCGTTCAGCGGGGCCACCGTGATCGCCATCAGCGCGTTCGCGGCACTGGGCGGCTTCCTGTTCCTGTCGACGCTGTATCTCCAGAACGTGCGCGGCCTCGACGCCCTGCACGGGGGACTGTGGATGCTGCCGATGGCGGTGCCGATCTTCCTGTGCGCCCCGATATCCGGCCGGCTGGTCGGCAACCGGGGACCGCGGCTGCCGCTGCTCATAGCCGGTACCTCGATGACCGCGAGCGCCCTGCTCTTCGCGGCCTTCGAGGCGGAGACCTCGAACGTCACGCTCTTCCTCGGCTATGTCCTGTTCGGCATCGGCTTCGGCTTCGTCAACGCGCCGATCACCAACACGGCGGTGTCCGGGATGCCGCGCGCACAGGCCGGGGTCGCCGCGGCGGTCGCCTCCACCAGCAGGCAGCTCGGGCAGACGCTCGGCGTGGCGGTGGTGGGCGCGGTGCTGGCGTCCGGGGTGGGCTCCTCGCCGTACCGGGAGGTGTTCGTCTCGGCGGCGCGGCCGGGCTGGTGGATCCTTGTGGGCTGCGGTGTGTCGGTACTGGTCCTGGGCGCGCTCACCAGCGGCCGCTGGGCCCGCAGCACGGCGGACCGGACGGCTGAGCGGCTGAACTCGGCGGAGGTCAGGGAGGCGGCGGGCATCCCGGCGTGACGGCGGCGCGGGGATGAGCGGCCGACAGCCGTGTGGCTGATTGGCTGGCTGACTGACTGGCTGGCTGGCTAATTGTCCGATCGGCGCTCCAGGGCGATGGCGTGGAGCTTCTCCAGGTGCTCCCTGGATTCCTCGTCCGCCGGGACATAGGTCAGCAGACGTTGGCCGGTGCCCTGGGTGAGCCACAGGTCGGTGTGGTCGACGGTGATACGGCCGACGTACCGGTTGCGGAACTCCTTGCGCCGGATGGCGGCGCCGACCACTTCGTGCCGGTCCCAGATCTCGCGGAACTCCGGGGACTCGGTGCGCAGCCGCGTCAGCAGTGACTTCCAGCCGGGCTCGGCGAGATGTCCGGCCATCGAGGCCCGGAAACGGGCGGCCATGAGCCGCTGGGTCGTCTCCAGATGCACGATCGACGACCGCCACACCGGATGCGTATAGGAAAGGATCATGCAATTGCGGTCCTGGGGCGGCACCTCGTCGAGGTCGCAGAGCAGGAGGCCGTAGGTGCGGTTGTAGGCCAGCAGGTCGTACTTGCTGTTCTGCACACAGGCGGGGAACGGCTCGATCTGCTCGAGGAGGAGCCGCAGTGCCGGGGTGATCTGCGCGCACTCGGTGGCCGGGTCGGGGTCGACGGCACCGGCGAGCTGGAAAAGATGGGCGCGTTCGCTGCGGTCGAGCAGCAGGGTGCGGGAGAGGGCGTCGAGCACCTGGACGGAGACCTGGATGTCCCGGGCCTGTTCCAACCAGGTGTACCAGGTGACGCCGACCGCGGAGAGCTGGGCGACCTCCTCGCGGCGCAGGCCCGGCGTACGGCGTCTGCTGCCGCGGGGCAGACCGACCTGCTCCGGCGCGATGTGCTCACGGCGGTGGCGCAGGAACGCGGCGAGTTCATGGCGGCGGATGTCGGCGACGCGGCCCCGGGGCGGTGCGAGCGGTGGGGGCACGGTCTCCTGCGCCGTCTCTTGTGCCATCTCCTGTGCCATGGTCATACCTCCAGCATGCCGTCGTAGGGTCGGACGGTGGACCCTGTTGCCGGGTAGTCCTGGTACCAGGATAAGGAGCATCTGGTACCAGCCTCGAACCAGGCGCAGGCTCGATCTCGTGACCGAAACAACCGCTTCGCACACCATCCGGTCGTCGGCCGGGTCCACTGCCACGGGTCCTGTCCTGGGCGGCCTCGGGCTGTTCACCGTGCTGCTCGCCGCGGCGCTGCCCCTGGTCGACTTCTTCATCGTGAACGTCGCCCTGCCCACCATCGGCCAGGACCTGCATGCGAGCGAGGCCGTCCTCGAACTCGTGGTGGCCGGGTACGGCGTCGCCTACGCCGTGCTACTCGTCCTCGGCGGCAGGCTCGGCGACCTGTTCGGCCGCCGCCGGCTGTTCCTCGGCGGTATGGCCGCCTTCGGGCTGACCTCGCTGGCCTGCGGGGTCGCGCCCACCGCCTGGTCGCTGGTCGCGGCGCGAGTCCTGCAGGGCGCGGCGAGCGCGGCGATGCTCCCGCAGGTGCTGGCCACCATCCAGGCGGCCACGCAGGGGGCGCGGCGGGCCCGGGCGATGGGCCTGTACGGCGCGACCGCCGGGCTGTCCATGATCGCCGGGCAGATCCTCGGCGGGATCCTGGTGTCTGCGGACATCGCGGGCACCGGCTGGCGCTCGGTGTTCCTGGTGAATGTGCCGGTCGTGATCGCCGGGCTGGTGCTGGCCGCGCGTGCGGTGCCGGAGACCCATTCCCCGCACCCGGAGCCGGTGGACGGCCCCGGCACGGTGCTGCTGGCCGCGTCTCTGCTGGCGCTGCTCGCTCCGCTCACCGAGGGCCGGGCGGCGGGCTGGCCGCTGTGGACATGGCTGTCGCTGACGGCGTTCCCGCTGCTGGCGGCGGCGTTCTACACGGTGGAGCGGCGGGCCGACCGGCAGGGCCGCACCCCGCTGGTGCCGCCGAGTCTGCTGGCGCTGACCTCGCTGCGGCGCGGGCTGGCGATGATCCTGCCGTTCTCGATCGGCTTCAGCGGGTTCATGTTCATCATCGCGGTGGCGCTCCAGCGGGGGGCGGGGCTGGGCCCGATCCCGGCGGGCCTGTCCCTCGCCCCGATGGCGGCCACCTTCTTCCTGGTCTCGCTGGCCGGTCCGCGGCTGGTGACCCGGTGGGGCACGCGGGTGGTGAGCGCGGGCTCGCTGGTGCAGGCGGTGGGGGTCGGCGTACTGGCCCTGACGGCCTGGCGCTCGTGGCCGGACCTGGGGCTGGTGGAACTGCTGCCGGGTGCGGCGATCGCCGGAGCGGGCCAGGCCATGCAGCTGCCGATCCTGTTCCGGATCATCCTGTCGGAGGTTCCGGCGGCGCGGGCGGGGGTCGGCGCGGGCGTGATGGCCACGACACAGCAGTCGGCGCTGGCGCTGGGCGTTGCCACGCTGGGCACGCTGTTTCTTTCCCTGGTGCCGGGGATGGGCATGAGGGATGCCCTCGTGGCGACGTTGCTGGTCCAACTGGTGGGCGTTGCCCTGACGGGCCTGCTCAGTCTGCGACTGCCTCGGACTGTCGGCTGACGGTTCGCTGTGCGGCGGGTGCGGGTGCGTTGTGGTTCCTCGCGCAGTTCCCTGCGCCCCTGAGGGTGTTCGCCCACACCGGGGTTGAACCTCTGCGCAGTTCCCCGCGCCCCTGAAGGTACGTTGCGTCCAGCCCCCTCAAGGGGCGCGGGGAACTGCGCGACCAGCCACAACGGACCCGCACCAAACCAACAACCGAAACCCCCACCCCCCAGGGGCGCGGGGAACTGCGCGACAAGCCACCCACAACCCGCACCCAGCCAGCAGCCGAATTACCCCCTAGCTCCTTAGGGGCGCGGGGAACTGCGCGACCAGCCACGACGGGCCCAAACCCGAAAGGTCACCGCTCACGACCTGATCGTCAAACCCCGGATCAGCAGGTCCACCACCGCGGTGAACTCGCCGTCGATTCCGGGCCGCGTCCACTCGTACGCATAGCGAGGGTCGTGGAAGAGCGACGTCGCCTGGAAGACGGCCCGGGCCGTCGCCTCGGGGGACGTCGACGCGAACTCGCCGCGTGCCACGCCCGAGGCGACGATTCGTGTCAGCTGCGACGTCAGGTCGGTGAGGTGGTCGTCGACCACCACCCCGGCCTCCCCCGTCAGCACGGTGTACGTGGCGAACAGCTCCGGGTCGTCGCCGGCCTTGTGCCGCTTCGCGTCGAAGAGGGCCGTGAGCCAGGCCCGCAGACGCGTGGCGGCGGCGTCGCCGTGCACACCCGAGTCGTCCGAGTCCGAGTCCGCTATCACCGCAAGCCGCTCCGACGTCCGGTCCAGCCACCGTTTCGTCACCGCCCCCCGCAGCTCCGCCTTGGTGCGGAAGTGGCGGTACACGCTGCCGTGGCTGACGCCGAGCGCGCGGGCCACGTCGACCACGGTGGCCTTCGCCGGTCCATGGCGGCGCAGCACCTCCTCGGTCGCCTCGAGGATGCGCTCGGCGGTCAGGACTTCGGGGGTCGGGGCCATGGCATAGACCGTACCGGGCGGCGAGATCAGCGCTCGGTGCCCAGGTGGCCCATCTGTGCCGCCGGATACCGGGCGCCCGCCGCCGCACCGGCCGGTACGGCCCCCTCGACGGCCGCGAGATCCGCCGCGTCCAGGGTCACGTCCAGCGCGCCCAGCGACTCCGCCAGCCGCTCCCGGGTGCGGGCGCCGATCAGCGGGACGATGTCGTCGCCGTGTCCCGCGCCCTGCGCGAGCACCCACGCGATGGCGATCTGCGCGACGCTCACGCCCTTCTGTTCGGCGATCTTCCGCAGCGCCTCGACCAGGCCGAGGTTGTGCTGCAGATTGTCGCCCTGGAAGCGCGGCGAGAACGCCCGGAAGTCGTTCGCCGCCAGCTGCCGGTCCCCGGTGAAGTGCCCGGAGATGAGGCCGCGCGACAGGACGCCGTACGCCGTGACGGAGATGCCCAGTTCGCGAGTGGTCGGCAGGACCTCCCGCTCGATGTCGCGCGAGATGAGCGAGTACTCGATCTGGAGGTCGGCGACGGGGGCGGTGGCCGCGGCGCGGCGGATGGTCTCGGCGCCCACCTCGCTCAGACCGACGTGCCTCACATACCCCTTCTCGATCAGCTCCGCGATGGCGCCCACCGTCTCCTCGATCGGCACCGCCGGGTCGAGCCGGGCGATCCGGTACACGTCGATGTGGTCGACGCCGAGCCGCTGGAGCGAGTACGCCGCGAAGTTCTTCACGGCGGCGGGACGGCCGTCGTAGCCGGACCAGCCGCCGTCGGGGTCGCGCAGCGCGCCGAACTTCACGCTGACCTGCGCCTGTTCACGCCGCGCGGGGGGCGCGGTGCGCAGGGCCTCGCCGATCAGCATCTCGTTGTGGCCCATGCCGTAGAAGTCGCCGGTGTCGAGCAGGGTGATGCCGGCTTCCAGGGCGGCGTGGATCGTCGCTATCGACTCCGTCCGGTCCGCGTCGCCGTACAGCGCGGACATGCCCATGCAGCCGAGTCCGAGGGCGGAGACCTCGGGTCCGGTGCGGCCGAGACGGCGGGTGGGCATCGGGCGGCCGTGTGGTGCTGCTGCTTCGCTGTGTGTCGTCATGCCTTCCAGCCTGACATGACAGATGACAGATTTCAATATCTGTCAGTCGTTATCTGTCAGCCGTCACGCGGTCGTCAACTCCAGAGGCGCAAAAAACGCCGGGCGGGCCGATCACTCGGCCCGCCCGGCGTCCGGGGCGGAGAGACGGAGGAGGAACTACCCCCGGCGACGGGTCACGCGCCGATCAGGCGGCCCGCCAGGTAGCTCTCGATCTGGTCCAGCGACACGCGCTCCTGCTTCATGGTGTCGCGCTCGCGGACGGTCACCGCGTTGTCCTCGAGGGTGTCGAAGTCGACCGTGACGCAGTACGGCGTGCCGATCTCGTCCTGACGGCGGTAGCGGCGGCCGATGGCGCCGGCGTCGTCGAACTCGATGTTCCAGTGCTGGCGCAGCGCCTGGGCGAGACCCTTGGCCTTCGGGGACAGCTCGGGGTTGCGGGACAGCGGGAGGACGGCGACCTTCACCGGGGCGAGGCGGTGGTCGAGGCGCAGCACGGTGCGCTTCTCCATCTTGCCCTTGGCGTTGGGCGCCTCGTCCTCGACATAGGCGTCGAGCAGGTAGGCGAGCATGGTGCGGCCGACACCGGCGGCGGGCTCGATGACGTACGGCGTCCAGCGCTCACCGGCCTCCTGGTCGAAGTAGGAGAGGTCGGTGCCGGATGCCTTGGAGTGCGCGCCGAGGTCGTAGTCGGTGCGGTTGGCCACGCCCTCCAGCTCGCCCCACTCGCTGCCGCCGAACTGGAAGCGGTACTCGATGTCGGCGGTGCGCTTGGAGTAGTGGGAGAGCTTCTCCTTCGGGTGCTCGTACCACCGCATGTTCTCTTCACGCAGGCCGAGGCCGGTGTACCAGTTCCAGCGCTGCTCCATCCAGTACTCGTGCCACTTCTCGTCCTCGCCCGGCTTGACGAAGAACTCCATCTCCATCTGCTCGAACTCACGGGTGCGGAAGATGAAGTTGCCCGGCGTGATCTCGTTGCGGAACGACTTGCCCATCTGGGCGATGCCGAACGGCGGCTTGCGGCGCGAAGTGGTCTGCACCTGGCCGAAGTTGGTGAAGATGCCCTGGGCGGTCTCCGGGCGCAGATAGGCGACGGAGCCGGAGTCCTGGGTCGGGCCGAGGTGGGTGGAGAGCAGACCCGAGAACTGCTTGGGCTCCGTGAAGGTGCCCTTGTTGCCGCAGTTGGGGCAGTTGATGTCGGCGAGGCCGCCGGCGGGGGCGTGACCCTTCTTCTCCTCGTAGGCCTCCTCCAGGTGGTCCGCGCGGTAGCGCTTGTGGCAGGAGGTGCACTCGGTGAGCGGGTCGGTGAAGGTGGCGACGTGGCCGGAGGCGACCCAGACCTCGGTGGCCAGGATCACGGACGAGTCGATACCGACCACGTCCTCGCGCGCCGTCACCATGTAGCGCCACCACTGGCGCTTGATGTTCTCCTTGAGCTCGACACCCAGCGGCCCGTAGTCCCAGGCGGCGCGCTGGCCGCCGTAGATCTCACTGCAGGGGAATACGAAGCCACGGCGCTTGCTCAGGCTGACGATGGTGTCGATCTTGTCGGCGGCCACGGTGCTCTCTTCATTACGACGACGGGCGACGAAGCGAGACGCTTCACAGCGAATGCTTCAGCGTACCGGCGGGTGCTGGCCCTCGACCAAATCGTATGGCGGTCCGGAGCCTTGTTGACAACGGTTTCCATATTTGTTGAAAATGACTGTCATGAACGTACGACGACAGCACATATCGGGGGTCGCCGTCGCGGCCGTCACCGCACTCGGCCTCGGCACCCTCTCCGCGTGCTCGGTCGGCAGCGCGGTGTCGGGCAACACGGACAAGTTCGACGTCGTCGCGTCCTTCTACCCCATGGCCTACCTCGCCGAGCAGATCGGCGGCGGCCGCGTCCATGTCATCACCCTTACCAAGCCCGGCCAGGAGCCGCACGACCTGGAGATCAGCGCCCTGCAGACCGCGCAGCTGGAAGAGTCCGACGCGGTGCTCTACCTCAAGACCCTCCAGCCCACCGTCGACAAGGCCGTCGCCCAGTCCGGGGTGAAGACGAAGATCGACGCCGCTTCCCTCACCACCCTGGAGACGCACGGCAGCGAGGTCGGCGGGCACGCCGCCGCGCACGACGACTCCCACGCCTCCCCCGGCTCCCATGGCGAAGAGAGCGGCAAGGACCCGCACATCTGGCTCGATCCGGTGCGCTACGCCGAGGTCGCCCGGGGCGTCGGTGCGGCCTTCGAGAAGGCCGACCCGGACCACGCCTCCGACTACCGGAAGAACACCGCCGATCTCGTCGCCCGGCTCGACGCCCTCAACACCCGTTATGCGAACGGGCTCAAGGACACGAAGACCAAGGTCTTCATCACCACGCACGCCGCCTTCGGCTATCTCGCCGAGCGCTACGGCCTCACCGAGGAGGCCATCAGCGGCCTCGACCCCGAGTCCGAGCCCAGCGCGGCCCGCGTCAGGGACCTGGAGAAGCTGGCGAAGGCCGACGGCGTCTCCACCGTCTTCTACGAAACGCTCGTGAGCGACAAGACCGCGAAGACCGTCGCCGGTGACTCGGGGCTCAGGACGGACGTCCTCGACCCGGTCGAGGGGATCACCGGCGCGTCCCGCGGCAAGGACTACATCTCGGTCATGGACGCCAATCTCGCGGCGCTGAAGACCGCCCTCGGAAGCGACAAGTGACCTGTCCTGCGACAAGTGACCTGTCCTGTATGGAAAGCGACGTGAGCGACATGAGTGAGATCAGTGGCCCGGGAAGCGGTCCGCGCGAACCCGTCGTGGCGCTGCGCGGCGTCAGCGCCGAGCTGGGCACGCGGCCCGTGCTGCGCGGCGTCGACCTCACCGTGCGGCGCGGCGAGGTCGTCGCCCTGCTCGGGGCCAACGGCTCGGGCAAGTCGACGGCGATCCGCACCGTCATCGGCCAGGTGCAACCCAGCGCCGGGGAGATCGAGCTGTTCGGCACCCCGCGCCGCCGCTTCCGCGACTGGGCCCGGATCGGCTACGTACCGCAGCGCACCACCGCCGCGGGCGGCGTCCCCACCACCGTCACCGAGATCGTCGCCTCCGGCCGCCTCGCCCGCACCCGCTTCGGCCCCTTCCGCGGCGCCGACCGGGCCGCCGTACGCCGTGCCCTCGACCTCGTCGGCATGGCGGACCGCGCCAAGGACTCCGTGACCGCGCTGTCCGGCGGGCAGCACCAGCGCGTCCTCATCGCCCGCGCCCTGGTCTCCGAGCCCGAACTGCTGATCATGGACGAGCCGATGGCCGGCGTCGACCTCGCCAGCCAGGAGATCCTCGCCGGAACCCTGCGCGAGCAGGTCGCCGACGGGGCCACCGTCCTGCTGGTGCTGCACGAACTCGGCCCGCTGGAGCCGCTGATCGACCGCGCGGTGGTGCTGCGTGACGGCTGTGTGGCCCACGACGGGCCACCGCCGCGCGCCGTGGGACAGCACGCGCTGCCCGGTCACGACCATGTCCACCCGCACGCATCCGCGGGCACCGAACCGATCCGTACGGGACTGCTGAGCTGATGAACCTCCTCGACTACGACTTCATGCGGCGCGCGCTGCTGGCCGCCGTGCTGGTCGGTGTCACCGCCCCCGCGATCGGCATCTACCTCGTGCAGCGCCGCCAGCCCCTGATGGGCGACGGCATCGGGCATGTCGCCATGACCGGCGTCGGCCTCGGCTTCCTGCTGAACTCCTCCCCCGTGTGGATGGCCACCGCCGTCTCCGTGGTCGGCGCCGTCCTCATGGAGCTGATCCGCTGGTACGGCCGGACCCGCGGCGACATCGCCCTCGCCATGCTCTTCTACGGCGGCATGGCCGGCGGCGTGATGCTCGTCAGCCTCACCCCGAGCGGCTCCACCGCCAACCTCAGCTCGTATCTCTTCGGGTCCCTCTCGACGGTGTCCCCGTCCGACGTCACGGCGATCTCGGTGCTCGCCGGGTTCGTCGTCGTGGTCACCGTCGGGCTGCGCCGCCAGCTCTTCGCGGTCAGCCAGGACGAGGAGTTCGCCCGCGTCACCGGGCTTCCCGTGCGCGCGCTCAACCTGCTCACCGCGGTCACCGCGGCCGTCACCGTGACCGTCGCCATGCGGGTGGTCGGGCTCATCCTCGTGTCCGCGCTGATGGTCGTACCGGTCGCTGCGGCCCAGCAGCTCACCCGGAGCTTCGCCGCCACCTTCGCCATCGCCGTCGCCATCGGGGTGACCGTCACCATCAGCGGCACCGTGACGTCCTTCTACCAGGACGTGCCGCCCGGTGCGACGATCGTGCTGCTGACCATCGCCCTGTTCGTCGTCCTCACCGTCCTCGCCACCCCGCTCACCCGCCGACGCGCCCGCGCCCGCGCCGCCGCACAGCCCGCCGGAGACCCGCTGGAGTGCGCGATTCCGGCCGCGCGGGGCACCGGCGGCACCGCCGAGGAGGCTGGAACCTGACCCTGCACAGGGGCGGCTGGCACAATGGTCCGTCAGGCGCAGACCGTCAGGCGCAGACGTTGAGGAGGCAAACGGTGACCACCGCTGGACCGCCCGTGAAGGGCCGTGCCACCCGGCAGCGGGCCGCTGTCGCGGCGGCCCTCAACGAGGTCGACGAGTTCCGCAGCGCGCAGGAACTCCACGACATGCTCAAGCACAAGGGCGACTCGGTGGGCCTGACCACGGTGTACCGCACGCTCCAGTCCCTCGCGGACGCGGGCGAGGTCGATGTGCTGCGCACGTCCGACGGGGAGGCCGTGTACCGGCGGTGCGTTTCGGGGGAGCACCATCACCATCTCGTGTGCCGGCTGTGCGGGAAGGCGGTCGAGGTGGCGGGGCCGGGGGTGGAGCAGTGGGCGGAGGAGGTGGCCGCGGAGCACGGGTACGTGAATGTGGCGCATACCTTGGAGATCTTCGGTACCTGTGCGGAGTGCTCCGCGGGTTCGGCGGGTTGAAAGTTCCGTCTGCTGTGCAGCAGGGGCTGGGCGGTGTGCTGGGGGCTGCCGCCCCCAGGCCCCCGCTTCGGCCCTGAACGGGCCTTGTCCTCAAACGCCGGACGGGCTGATTTTTGCCGGCCTCGGCCGAATTGGTGCCCTTGGACCCTCCTTACGGGCTAGTTTTCCTCGCCCTTGCCTTCCATGGCCAGTAGTTCCTCGTTCGGGATCGCGCCTCCGAACCTTCGGTCCCTGGAGGCGAATTCCAGGCATGCCCGCCACAGGTCCCTGCGGTCGAAGTCGGGCCACAGGACGTCCTGGAAGACCAGTTCGGCGTAGGCGCTCTGCCAGAGGAGGAAGTTGGAGGTCCGCTGTTCGCCGCTGGGGCGGAGGAAGACGTCCACGTCGGGCATGTCGGGGTAGTACAGGTACTTCTGGAGCGTCTTCTCGTCGACCTTGTCCGGGTTCAACCTGCCCGCGGCGACGTCTGCGGCGATGGCCTTCGTGGCGTCGGCGATCTCGGCGCGGCCGCCGTAGTTCATGCAGAAGTAGAGGGTCAGGCGGTCGTTGTCCTTGGTCTGCTCCTGGGCGATCTGGAGTTCCTTCGCGACCGACTTCCACAGCCGGGGCATCCGGCCCACCCAGCGCACCCGGACGCCGAGTCCGTCGAGGGTGTCGCGGGTCTTGCGGATGAAGTCCCGGTTGAAGTTCATCAGGAAGCGGACCTCCTCGGGCGACCGCTTCCAGTTCTCGGTGGAGAAGGCGTACAGGGAGATCGCCCCCACGCCCATCTCGATCCCGCCCTGGAGCACGTCGAGGACGCGCTCGGCGCCGACCTTGTGGCCCTCCGTGCGGGGCAGCCCGCGCTCCTTGGCCCAGCGGCCGTTCCCGTCCATGACGATCGCCACATGCTTCGGGATCAGCTCGCCGGGGAGCTTCGGCGGGCGGGCGCCGGACGGGTGCGGCTCCGGAATGTTGTACTCACGGCGCCGTCGTCCCAGGAACCCGCTTACGACCATGTCCTTCTCGTCTCCCTCAGAATCGCTTTCCGCCTACTTTTCCACGTACCGCAGCGAGCGCAGGCCACGTTCCAGATGCCAGTGCAGATACGCCGACACCAGTCCGCTGCCCTCCCTGACATGGCGCGCCTCGCACGCGTCCGCCGTCTCCCAGTCTCCCGTGAGCAGCGCACCCAGCAGTTCCAGGGCCGCCGGTGAGGGCACCACGCTTCCCGGCACCCGGCAGTCCGTGCACAGAGAGCCGCCGGAGGCCACCGAGAAGAACCGGTTCGGTCCCGGCATACCGCACTTCACGCAGTCGCCGAAACTCGGGGCGTACCCGTTGACGGCGAGTGAACGCAGCAGGAACGCGTCGAGGACCAGATGCGGGGCGTGCTCGCCCCGGGACAGCGTGCGCAGCGCTCCCACCAGGAGGAGGTACTGCTGGACCGCGGGTTCCCCCTCGTGGTCGGTGAACCGCTCGGCGGTCTCCAGCATCGCCGTACCGGCGGTGTAGCGGGCGTAGTCGGTCACGATGCCGCCGCCGTACGGTGCGATCGTCTCGCTCTGGGTGCACAACGGCAGGCCCCTGCCGACCAGTTCGCTGCCCCGCGCGAAGAACTGGACGTCCACGTGGGAGAACGGCTCCAGACGGGCGCCGAACTTCGACTTGGTCCTGCGCACCCCGCGCGCCACCGCCCGTACCCGGCCGTGGCCCCGGGTGAGCAGCGTGATGATCCGGTCCGCCTCACCCAGTTTCTGGGTGCGCAGCACGATGCCGTCGTCGCGGAACAGGCTCATGCCGTCCATTCTCGCCCACGGCGGCGGGGCCCCAGGCACCCCCGTCGGCACCCCCGTCCTCCTCGCCCTCCCGCACGCTCGCCGCGTCCCGTCGCTCCGCGGCCGTCGCGTCGCGCAGGGCGGCGGGCTCGGCGTCCCACTCCAGGCCGCCGCCGTACGGTCTGAGCTGGATGTAGGGTCCCTCGTGTCCCATCACGAACCCCACCCTTCCGGTGCGGGTGTCGACGACGCAGGTGCCGAGCGGCGGTTGCATGGTGCTCCTCAGGCCGTCCTTCAAGTCCTGTCACACAAGTCCTGTCACGGTCCCATCACAGTCCCGTCCGTCCCGTCCTGTGGCTCCCCACCTGCGTACGGTTTCACTCTTCGGCGTACGGTGACCACGGTCCGCGTCTAGGCTTGGGGCTCGCTCCTTCGGCTCCCGCCGGTGCGCTCTGCCGCAGGAGCCCCGCGTTCCTCCGCTGCAGCCGTGCGCTCCTCCACACCCGCCGTCCGTTCCTCCACTCCCCGGAAGTGCACCGCCATCGCGTGCCGTGCGCCCGCCGCGTCTCCCGCGCGCAGGGCGGTCACGATGTCCCGGTGGCGGCGGACCGTGATCTCGGGTGCGGGGTCGCCGGTCCTGCCGCGGGCGCCCGCGACCCTGCGGAACACCGTCCAGAACACGCCGAGGAGCTGTGGCACCAGGGCGTTGCCGAGGGGGGCGTAGAGCAGTTCGTGGAACTCGCGGTCGAGTTCGGGGAACGGGCGGCCGGTTCCGCTCGTCTCCTCCATCCTCGTGAGCACGTTCTCCAGGCGGTCCAGGTCCGGGGCGCTGACGACCGCCGCCACCCGTCCGACCAGGCCCTCCTCCAGCGCCTCGCGGACCTGGAGGATCTCCGCGAGGGCGCCGGGGTCGTCGTCGCGCCGGGTCAGGGTGCGGAAGGTCAGGCCGTCGACCAGCGGGGTCAGCGACGCCTGGCCGACGTAGGTGCCGTAGCCGTGTCTGATCTCGACGAGGTCGAGGGCCTGCAGCGCCTTGAGGGCCTCGCGGACGGAGTTGCGGCTGACGCCCAGGTCCTCCATCAGCTCCGCCTCGGTGGGCAGGGGCGCGCCGGGTGTGAGGCGGCGGTCGAGGATCAGCTGTACGACCTGGCGCTGTATCCGGCTGTTCCGGGACTCACCGGCCATGCGTGGCATCGTACGCGCAGCGGACGTCCTACGTCCCACCTCTGGCGGTACCCAGGTGCCGCCGCTGCCTGATAAGGCATCAACTCGGCCATTTCACCACGTCATTGGTCCGACCTCTGACGGCTACGCCATTCGTGTGCGATCCCTTGACCGCCCTCACGGCCGCTCCTATGGTCACGCTGATCGGTCCGGACGTAGGACGTCGTATCTCCGACGTCGTATCTCCCCTCCCCCCTCACGCAGAACAGAACGGCCGCACCTCCCCCCGTCCACCAGACCCTCTCCGCTGGAGGAACCGTGCGCGACGTGACCCCTGACGGGCCGGCGTTCCACCGCCGGTCGTTCCTGACGTACACCGGGGCGCTGGGTGTGTCCGCCGCCCTCTCCTCGTCGCTCGCCGCCTGCTCGTCCGGACCGGAGTCGACGAACGACACCGGTGGCGGGGGCGGTGGGAGGAACCGCACGCTGACCGCGGTGATCGGTTACGGCAACGACGGGAGCTGGGACCCGACGCAGACGGCGTCGGCGTTCGCCATGGCCGGCAACAACCATGTCTACGAAGGGCTGCTGGAGACCGATCCGATCACCCGCAAGCCCTGTCCGGCGCTCGGCACGGCTGTGCCCGCCGATCCGAAGGCCACCTCCTGGCGGTTCACCCTGCGCTCCGGGGCGACCTTCCACTACGGGAAACCAGTCACCGCCGACGACGTGGTGTTCGTCTTCGACCGGATCCTCGATCCCAAGACCCAGACCCTGGCGAAGGGGTTCTTCGCGAGCTGGCTCAAGGAGGTCCGGAAGGCCGACGCGCAGAACGTCGAGCTGGTGCTCAAGTTCCCCTTCCCCGACGGGCTCGCGCGGCTCACCCTGGCGAAGATCATGCCGAAGCACGTGTTCTCCCGGCCGGGTGCCTGGGACGACGCGATCAAGGGGCTCGCGGTGGGCTCCGGGCCGTACCGGCTCACCGCGCACCACCCGAAGTCCAACACCGTCTTCGAGTCGTTCGCCGCCTACAACGGGCCGCGGCCGCCCGCGTTCAAGAAGATGAACTGGCTGACGATCGTGGACGCCGCCCCGCGCGTCGCACGGATCTCGGGGTCCGGGGCGGGCGCCCAGATCGCGGACAACATCCCGTACGCCAACATCACGCAGTTGGAGAAGGGCGGAATGCGGGTCGCGGGCGGCGCCGGGATGAACAACCTGTTCCTCATGTTCAACACCTGGCACAAGCCGTTCGACGACGTGCGGGTGCGGCAGGCGCTGCGCTACGCCATCGACACCGCGAAGATGGTCGAGGTGGCCCTCAAGGGGCACGGCAAGCCGTCCTCGTCGTTCCTCGACGAGGCCAACCCCGCCTACCGGCGCGCCAAGACGGTCTACGACTACGACCCCGCCAAGGCGAAGGCGCTGCTGAAGGCAGCCGGGGTGCACGGGCTGAAGGTGGACCTCATGTCGGTGAACGTGAGCTGGATCATGGACTGCCTGCCCACCGTCAAGGCGTCCTGGGACGCGATCGGCGTCGAGACGACGCTGTCCCCGCAGGAGACCACGGCCGTGTTCACGAAGATGGACCAGCAGCAGGACTACCAGGTCGTCGCCGCCGCCTCCAACCCCAACCAGTTCGGCCTCGACGCGGACCTGATCATGCACTACAACTATGGCCCCCAGAACCTCTGGATGCAGTACACCCGGTGGGCCGGTGACCCCGTGGCCAAGCAACTGTTCAAGGACATGGACCAGGCGACCCGGGAGCCCGACGCGACGCGCAAGACGGCGATGGTGCAGGACTACATCGACGTCGTCGCCGAACAGGCCGTGCTCTACCCGGTGGTGCACAACGAGCTGATGACCGCGTGGGACCCGCGCGAGCTCGCAGGTATAAGGGCGCAGCCGTATCCCGGCATCAATCTCCTCCAGGCCAAGTGGGCCTAGCCCTCCCACCTGTGAACAGCCCTCGTCGCACAGGGAGTTGACCGCCCGTGGTCGCCGTCGTCCGTATCCTGGCCCGCCGGGTGCTGCTGCTCGTGCCGCTGATGCTGGGCATCGTGCTGTTCGTGTTCCTGGTGATGCGGTTCTCGGACGTCGACCCGGCGTCCGCGTTCTTCCAGGGCGCCAACCCGACCCCGCAGCAGCTGCACGACTTCCGGGAGCAGAACGGGCTGCTCGACCCGCTGCCGGTGCGCTACGTCCATTTCATCGGCGATCTGCTGCACGGCGACCTCGGCACCAGCGCCCTGACCCGGGCGCCGGTCGTCGACCAGGTCACCACAGCGCTGCCGCTCACCCTCCAGCTCACCTTCCTGGGTCTCGCCATCGCGGTGGTCCTGGCGCTGGCCGGCGGAGTCACCGCGGCGGTTTACCGGGACCGGCTGCCCGACCAGGTCATCCGTGTCGTGTCGCTCACCGGGGTCGCGGCGCCGGGCTTCTGGCTGGCGCTGCTGATGATCCAGTACCTCGCGGTGGACCGCGGCTGGTTCCCGGCCGGCGGCTACATCAACCCCGCCGACTCCTTCACCGGGTGGCTGAAGACCATGACGCTGCCCGCCTTCGCGCTGTCGCTGCCGGTGGCCGCGCAGCTCACCCGGATCGTGCGGACGTCGGTCGTGGAGGAGCTGGACAAGGACTATGTGCGCACCGCGACCGGCAGCGGACTGCCGCCGCGGGTGGTGGTCGGGCGGAATGTGCTGCGCAACGCGCTCATCAACCCGCTGACCGTGCTTGGGCTGCGGGTGGGCTATCTGCTCGGCGGCGCCGTCGTCATCGAGACGATCTTCTCGCTGCCCGGCATGGGCAAGCTGATGATCGACGCCGTCAAGAACGGTGACCCGGCCGTGGTGCAGGGGGTCGTACTGACCACCGCAACCGGGTTCGTCGTCGTCAACCTCGTCATCGACGTGCTCCATCTGCTCGTCAACCCGCGTCTGAGGGAGGCGTCTTGATGCCCCTCACCCGCACGTCCCCTGCCAGGGAGGCGCCTTGATGCCCCTCACCCGCACGTCCCCTGCCAGGGAGCCGTCTTGACGTTCCTCAACCGTGCGTCCCTCACCGCCGCCCTGGCCCGCCCCGGCGTCCGGCTGCGCGGCTGGCGGCGGCTGCCGCCGCTGTCGAAGGCGGCCCTCTGTCTGCTGGCCGTCGTGGTGCTGACGGCGCTGCTGGCGCCGCTGCTCGCCCCGCACGACCCGCTGGACCAGCAGGAGCCCGTCGACGGCACCGGCCGTCCCTCCGCCGCCCACTGGATGGGCCAGGACAGTCTCGGCCGCGACATCCTCAGCCGGCTGATGTACGGGGCGCGCTGGTCGCTGTCGATCGGGCTCGGCGCGACCGGGCTCGCGCTGCTCGCGGGCGCGCTGATCGGCGCGGTCGCGGCCACCTCCCGCAAGAGCGTCGACGAGACACTGATGCGCTGCCTGGACGTGGTGATGGCCTTCCCCGGCATCGCCCTCGCCGCCGTGCTCATCTCCGTGTTCGGCGGCGGCATCACCGTACTGATCTGCGCGATCGCCTTCCTCTTCACCCCGCCCGTCGCCCGTGTCGTACGCGCCAACGTCCTCGACCAGTACGGCGAGGACTATGTGACCGCCGAGCGGGTCATAGGCGCCCGCACCCCGCACATCGTGTGGCGGCATGTGGCGGTCAACTGCGCGGCGCCGGTGCTGGTGTTCTGCACGGTCCAGGTCGCCGAGGCGATCGTCTTCGAGGCGTCGCTGTCCTTCATCGGCGCCGGGGTGCGGCCCCCGGACCCGTCCTGGGGCAGTGTCATCGCGGACGGCAAGAACATGGTCCTCACTGGCGGCTGGTGGGCCACCGTCTTTCCCGGGCTGCTGATGCTGCTGACCGTGCTGTCGCTGAACATCCTGTCCGAGGGCATCTCCGACGCCTGGGCGGCGCCGCCCGCCCGCGAGGTCGAGGCGGACGAGGACCGCCTCCAGACCCCGGAGCCCGGCACCGGCGAGGTGGTGCGGCTGCCCGGTCTCGCCGAGGCGGCCGTACGGCTGCGGGCCCGCGCCCGGCGGGTGCCGCGCGACGGGCAGCCGGTGCTCGCCGTGGAGAACCTCGCCATCGGCTTCGACGCCCGCCACCGCGGCGTCGACATCGTCGACGGCATCGGCTTCGAGGTGCATCCCGGGGAGGTCCTGGGGCTGGTCGGCGAGTCGGGCTGCGGCAAGTCGCTCACCGCGCTCGCTGTGATGGGCCTGCTGCCGCCCGGCGCCCGGGTGCGGGGCCAGATCAGATTCGGCCACCGGGATCTGCTCGCCGAACCGGTGCGGGTGCGCCGTAAGCTGCTCGGCCACCGGATGGCGATGATCTACCAGGACGCGCTGTCCTCCCTCAACCCCGCGATGACCGTCCGCGCGCAGCTGGGGCAGCTTGTACGGCGCGGCGGGCGGCGCAGCCCGCACGAGCTGCTGACGATGGTCGGCCTCGACCCCGAGCGCACCCTGCGCAGCTATCCGCACGAGCTGTCCGGCGGCCAGCGCCAGCGCGTCCTGATCGCCATGGCACTGTCCCGCGACCCCGAGCTGATCGTCGCCGACGAGCCGACGACCGCGCTCGACGTGACCGTCCAGGCCCAGATCATGGAGCTGCTGCTACGGCTCCAGGCCGAACTGGGCTTCGCGCTGATCCTGGTCTCGCACGACCTCGCGCTGATCGCCGACGTCACCGACCGGGTCGCAGTGATGTACGGCGGGCAGATCGTGGAGACCGGCGTGACCGCCGACCTGGTGGCCGCCCCGGCCCACCACTACACGCGCGGGCTGCTCGGCAGCGTGCTGTCGCTGGAGTCGTCGGCCGAGCGGCTCACCCAGATCAAGGGCGTCGTCCCGGCGCCCGCCGATTTCCCGGCGGGCTGCCGCTTCGCCGACCGCTGCCCGCTGGCGAGCACGGTATGCCACACGACGGCCCCCTCCCCGGCCGGTCCGCCCGCCCACACGGTGGCCTGCCATCACCCGGCCATCGACCTGGCGACGACGGAGAGCGAGGCGGTGACATGAGCACACCTCAGGGTGGCATGAGCACACCCCAAGAGGCACCGCCGGACTCCGAGACAGCCGCACTGGTCGAACTGCGCGACGCACACGTCGTCCACCGGGCCCGCAGCGGCGGCCTGTTCACCCGGGACCGGGTGTACGCCCTGACCGGCGCCGATCTCTCCGTGGCGCCCGGCGAGACGGTCGGGGTGGTCGGCGAGTCGGGGTGCGGCAAGTCGACGCTGGCGAAGGTGCTGGTGGGGATCACCCGGCCGACCTCCGGAACCGTGCTGTACCAGGGGCGTGAGCTGTGGTCGCTGGCGCCCGACGAGCGCCGTAGCGCCGTCGGCGCGGGCACCGGAATGATCTTCCAGGACCCCTCGACGGCCCTCAACCGCCGCCTTCCCGTCGGCCGCATCCTGCGCGACCCGCTGGACGTCCACCGGCGCGGCAGCCGGGCCCGACGCGAGGAGCGGGTGCGGGAGTTGATGGCCCTGGTCGGGCTGCCCGGGGTGCTCGCGGACGCCCTGCCCGGGCAATTGTCCGGCGGTCAGCGCCAGCGCGTCGCCATCGCGCGGGCCCTGGCCCTGGACCCCGCCCTGGTCGTCGCCGACGAGCCGACCAGCGCCCTGGACGTGTCGGTGCGCGCGCAGATCCTCAATCTCCTGCTCGATCTCAAGGAACGCCTGGGTCTCGCCCTGGTGTTCGTCTCGCACGACATCCAGACCGTACGGCGGATGAGCGACCGGGTGATCACCATGTATCTGGGCCGGATCGTCGAGGAGGCCCCGGCCGCCGAGGTCACCGGCCGCTCCCGGCACCCGTACACCCGCGCCCTGTTCTCCGCGACACCGGGCCTGCTCACGCCCGTCGACCCGATCCCGCTGACCGGCCCGGTACCGTCGGCCACCCGCCCGCCGAGCGGCTGCCCCTTCCGTACCCGATGCTGGAAGGCGGACGGGATCTGCGCCACGGCGATGCCGGGCTTTACGGTCGAATCACGGACCGAGTCATCAACCGTGTCATCGGCCGGGCACCGCTACCGGTGCCACCATCCTGTACAGGAGGACCGGGCCGGACACGACCTGGTGCACCAGCCGGGCCACCAGCCGGACCCGAAGGAGCCATGATGACCTTGCCCGCCCCGCTCACCGGTGTCGTACCCCCCCTCTGCACGCCCCTGACACCGGATCGCGAGGTGGACGTCCCCTCCCTGCTCAGGCTGGTCGACCACCTGGTGTCCGCCGGGGTGCACGGGCTGTTCGTGCTCGGCTCGTCGTCCGAGGCCGCGTATCTCACCGACCGTCAGCGGCTGCTGGTCGTGGAGTCGGTGACCGCCCATGTGGCAGGTCAGGTGCCGGTGCTGGCCGGGGCCATCGACATGACCACGCCGCGGGTGCTGGACCATGTCGCGGCGGTCACCTCGGCGGGCGCCGACGCGGTCGTGGTGACCGCCCCCTTCTACACCCGCACCCACCCGGCAGAGATCGCCCGCCACTACCGGCTGGTCGCGGCCGCCTCACCGGTCCCGGTGGTGGCCTACGACATCCCGGTCGCCGTCGGCAGCAAGCTGCCCGCCGCGCTGGTCCTGGAGCTCGCCGAGGAGGGCGTGCTGGCCGGGGTCAAGGACTCCAGCGGCGACGTGGCCGGCTTCCGCGAACTGACGACCGGCACCCGCGAACGCACCGGCCTCGCAGACTTCTCGGTGCTCACCGGCTCCGAGGTCGTCGTCGACCTCGCGATGTCCCTGGGCGCGCAGGGCGCGGTGCCGGGCCTGGCCAACGTCGACCCGGACGGCTACGTCCGTCTCCACCGGCTGTGCGTCTCGGGCGACTGGGCCGGGGCACGCGCCGAACAGGAGCGGCTGTGCACCCTGTTCGGCCTGACCGGCGCCGGCGACCCGTCCCGCATGGGCGGCAGCTCCTCGGCCCTGGGCGCCTTCAAGGCGGCCCTGCACCTGCGCGGCGTCATCGCCTGCCCGGCGACAGCGGAACCCCAGGTCCCGCTGTCTGCGGCGGAGGTGGAGCGGGTGGGCAAGTTCCTGGCGGGGGCGGGGCTGCTCTAGCGCTCCGCTGGAAATGCCGCGATGTGCCGTCTGTCGTCTGCGGCACCATCGTGGCTGGTCGCGCAGTTCCCCGCGCCCCTTCAGGGCGCTGCCGAACCGCAGCGGACTTCGCCCGACCTGCTTAGGCGCCGTCCCCTGGCGGTCGTCCTAGGTCGTCCCTCCAACGAGTCCGTCCCCCCTACGAGCCCCCGTACAGGTCCCCCAGCCGCAGCCGACGGAACTCGATCGTGTCGTACGTTCCCGTAGTGCCGGTCTCGTACAGGATGCCGGTGGTGCGGTGGGCGAGGGGGACCAGGTCGGAGTAGGCGGCTCGCTGGTCGGAGAGGGTCAGGGCCCTGGTGAAGGTGGCGCCGGAATCGGTGCTGGTCCAGATCGCCATGGCCCGGCGGGCTGTCGGGACCGACGGGGCGGAGAACAGCAGGGGACCGTGCGGGAGTTGGAGGACGCTGCCCTCGACGACCGGGACGTCGGCCAGCGTGGGCTGCGCGGTGAACGGGCGTTCCAGGGTGCGTCCGCCGTCGCCGGAGTAGCTGTCGAGCCGGTTGCCGGGGTTACTGCCGTTCTGGTCGCGGGCGCTGAAGTAGAGGCGGCCGTCGGGGAGTTCGGCGGCGCTGGACTCGTTGGCGTTGTCGAGGCCGTCGTAGCTGTCGTCGACGAGGCCGAGCCGCCAGCTGCGTCCGCCGTCGTCGCTGTAGATGGCGTGGGCGCCGTACCAGCGGGCCTCCTGGCCGGTGTCGGACGAGCCCTCCGGCGGGGCGGCGGAGTGGTCGCAGGGGACGACGAGACGTCCGGCATGCGGGCCCCGGGTGAGGGCTACGGCGTGCCCGGGTCCGGTGGCGTACCAGCGCCAGCCGGCGGGCTTGACCTCGGCGGTGATGTCGCGCGGCAGGGTGAAGTGCCGCCCGTCGTCCTGGCTGCGCTGTACGAACACCCGACGGCTCTGCTCGGGGGTCGTCTCCCCGCGCATGATCTGTGCTTCGGTGACCGCGCCGCTGTTGTAGCTGGTCACCAGCACGACCGCGCCGGTGCGGGGATCGACCACCGGCGCCGGGTTGCCGCGGGTGTCGCCGTCCCCCGCGGCGACCACCTGCTGCGGGCCCCAGGTGCAGCCGCCGTCGCTGGAGCGGCGCAGCACGACGTCGATGTTCCCGGTGTCCCCGGCGCTGTCGCGGCGGCCCTCAGCGAAGGCGAGGACCGTGCCGTGCGGGGTGGTGACCGCGGCGGGGATGCGGTAGGTGTCGTAGCCGCCGGAGCCGGCGACGTACGGGACCGAGGACGCGCAGCCCTCATCGGCGTGGGCCGCCGTGGCGGTGGCGGTGACCGTGGCGGTGGCGGTGAGCGGGGCCACGAGGAGGGCGGCGCCCAGGAGGGTGCGCGGCAGAAGCGTGCGCGGCAGGTGGGTGCGGCTGAGGGGGGTCACCGTCAGATGCTCCCCGCCCGCCACCGCCGCCACTCCGGTGTCACCGGCATGGGCGACACGGGCGACACGGCCTACGACGGCGTACGCGCCGCAGCCATCAGGCGGGTCACCTCGGTCGAGCAGATGGTGAGCGCCGCGCCGACCGTGGCGAGGACATCGCGTTCGGCCGGGGTGTAGGGCCCGTCGGCGAGGGCGATACGGGCGCCCTGGAGGAGGATCGCCTCGCGGCCCGCGGGGGCGAGGTGCGGGGCGAGCGGGTCGAGGGCCTCGTGGAGTTCGATGGCGAGGCTTGCACCGGACGGGTGGTCGAAGATACGGCCGCCGTCCGCGGCGAGTGCCTCGACGAGGGTGCCGAGCTGTTCCGCCGTGCAGTCGGGGAAGCCGGCGGCGCGGACCGCGGTGACCGCCGCCTCCAGCGACGTACGGGCGCAGGCGCCGCCCGCGGCGAGCACGGCGAGGGCGACGGTGTGCACGGCGTCGCGGAGCATCGCGGAGAAGCGGCCGGTGGTGGGGTGGTCGAGGACGTCGGCGCCGTAGTGGTGCCCGCAGGAGGCGCACTCCACGACCGGTCCCGCGACCCCGCGCGGCAGGAGCGGCACGCCGAGCAGAGTGAGGCGGCGGCGGCCGGTGAGGCGCTGGTAGTTACGGTCGCCTCCACAGCCGGGGCAGAAGAACTCGCCGTCGCCAATCGGTGTCCAGGCGGTGCGGGTCCCCACGATGCGGGCGCGCCTGCTGGCACGGCCGTTTCGTCCCCGGACTGGCAGCACGTCGCACCTCCGTAACCCCGCGGCAACATCGCCGCGCTGGCGTGATGTTAGCCACAGGGGCGGGGCGGAGTCATTACCCCGTACGAGACCTTTCCGTGACCTGAACGCCCCGTTGGCCGGAAACGACCGGGAAACGACCGGGCCCCGGCCGCCGAGCACGGCGGCCGGGGCCCTGACATGCCAGGTCAACCGGGGTTTTCTACGGCTTCAGCGGGTGGCCCGGTTGACCGCGGACACGACCGCCTTGAGCGACGCACGCGTCGTGTTCGCGTCGATGCCGATGCCCCACAGGACCTTGTCGTCGATTGCGCACTCGATGTACGAGGCGGCCTGCGCGTGGGCGCCCTCGCTCATCGTGTGCTCCTGGTAGTCCAGCAGGCGTACGTCGACGCCGATGGAGCCCAGGGCGTCGAAGAACGCGGAGATCGGACCGTTGCCGGAGCCGGTGAGGACGACGTCCTCGCCGTCCACGGTGGCCTGCACGGTCAGGGTGTCGACGCCGTCCGTGTCGGTCGTGGACTGGCCGTTGCGGACCTGGATACGGCCCCACGGGTTGTCCGGGTTCGGCAGGTACTCGTCCTCGAAGACCGCCCAGATCTCCTTCGGCGTGACCTCGCCGCCCTCGGCGTCGGTCTTCCCCTGGATGATCTTCGAGAACTCGATCTGCATCCGGCGGGGCAGTTCCAGCTTGTGGTCGTTCTTGAGGACGTACGCCACACCGCCCTTGCCGGACTGCGAGTTGACGCGGATGACGGCCTCGTAGGAGCGACCGACGTCCTTCGGGTCGATCGGCAGATACGGCACCGCCCACTCCAGGTCGTCGACGGTGACGCCCCTGGCCGCGGCGTCGGCCTCCATGGCGTCGAAGCCCTTCTTGATGGCGTCCTGGTGGGAGCCGGAGAAGGACGTGTAGACCAGGTCGCCCACGTACGGGTGGCGCGGGTGGACCTCCATCAGGTTGCAGTACTCCCACGTACGACGGATCTCGTCGATGTCGGAGAAGTCGATCTGCGGGTCGACGCCCTGCGAGAACAGGTTCATGCCCAGGGTGACCAGGTCGACGTTGCCGGTGCGCTCACCCTGCCCGAACAGACAGCCCTCGACGCGGTCGGCGCCCGCCATCAGCGCCAGTTCGGCGGCGGCGACGGCGGTGCCGCGGTCGTTGTGCGGGTGGATGGACAGACAGACGTACTCGCGGCGGGACAGGTTGCGATGCATCCACTCGAAGCGGTCGGCGTGCGTGGACGGGGTCGAACGCTCCACCGTGGCGGGCAGGTTGAGGATGATCTCGCGGTCCGGGCCGGGCTGCCAGACGTCCATGACCGCCTCGCAGACCTCCAGCGCGAAGTCCAGCTCGGTGTCGGTGAAGATCTCCGGGCTGTACTGGTACCCGAACTCCGTTTCGGGGCCCAGCAGTTTCTCGGCGTACTCCATCACCAGACGGGTGCCGTCGACGGCGATCTGCTTGATGTCGTCCTTGGAGCCGCGGAAGACCACCCGGCGGAAGACCGGGGCGGTGGCGTTGTAGAGGTGCACATTGGCGCGCCGGGCGCCCTTCAGGGACTCGACGGTCCGCTCGATCAGGTCCTCACGGGCCTGGGTCAGCACGGAGATCGTCACATCGTCCGGGATCGCGCCCTCCTCCTCGACGATGGAGCGCACGAAGTCGAAGTCGGTCTGGCCTGAGGCCGGGAAGCCGACCTCGATCTCCTTGTAGCCCAGCTTGACCAGTTGGTCGAACATCCGGCGCTTGCGCTCGGGCGACATGGGGTCGATCAGGGCCTGGTTGCCGTCGCGCAGGTCGGTGGAGAGCCAGCGGGGGGCGACGGTGATCCGGGTGTCCGGCCAGGTGCGGTCCGGGATGTCTACCTGCTCGTACCGGCCGTACTTGTGGATCGGCAGGGAACTGGGCTGCTGGCGGTTCGCCATGATTGCGTGGGCTCCTCGGGTGTCCGGCGTGACCGGTGGGACCGGTGTCCGATCGGGGACGGCCGACGACACAACGCCAAGCACCGCGGGGAGGGGGTCGGCCTTCGACTACAGGCCCTCGCCGCGGCAGCTAAGGAGAAGCAGCCCGAAATGCATGATGCTCCGCAGCCTAGCCGAGCCGCGCCCGATGCGCGGCCCCGTATCACTATGCGGGACCACATCAGCATGCGGGACCACACGGATCAACAGGACAAATCAACGGGACAAAACGTACGCCATAGCACGCCACGCCACAGCCGCGTGTCAAATGTCCGGCTTTTTCATCAATCATGGTGGCCGGTAGTGACAGGGTGATAACGCAGTGCCAAGGTGCCGGTCATGACGACCAACGGGGGCTTCGAGCCCGTCTTCTGCACGATCGTCCCGCCGCACGTCCTCGACCGGCTGGCCCAGCACGAGGACCCGGCACTCTCCGGACCCGCCCGCGCGTCCCTGGAGCACGACGCCTTCCAGCGCACCCACCGCCGCCTGACCACGGTGATCGGGGTGCCCACCGTCCCCGCGCCCCCCGGCGCCGACGGGGGCCGTCCGCAGCGCACGATCTACGACGCCGGGCACAGCCAGAACCTGCCCGGCCACAAGGTCCGCAGCGAGGGCTCCGAGCCCGGCCAGGACGCCACCGTCAACCGCGCCTACAGCGGCCTCGGCGCCACCTTCGAGCTCTACCAGAAGGTCTACGGCCGCGACTCCATCGACGGCGCGGGCCTGCCGCTCGACGCCACGGTCCACTTCGGCGAGAACTACGACAACGCCTTCTGGAACGGCGAGCAGATGGTGTTCGGCGACGGGGACAACGAGATCTTCCTCGACTTCACCATCCCCGTCGACGTGATCGGCCACGAACTCACCCACGGCGTCACGCAGTACACCGCCAACCTCGACTACTTCGGGCAGTCCGGCGCGCTCAACGAGTCGATGTCCGACGTCTTCGGCTCGCTGATCAAGCAGTACGCGCTCGGCCAGACCGCCGCCGAGGCCGACTGGCTGATCGGCGCCGGGCTGCTCGCCCCGCGCGTCACCGGAGTGGCGCTGCGCTCCATGAAGGCGCCGGGCACCGCCTACGACGACGACGTGCTCGGCAAGGACCCGCAGCCCGCCACCATGGACGGCTATGTGACCACCGGCCAGGACAACGGCGGCGTCCACCTCAACTCCGGCATCCCGAACCACGCGTTCTACCTGGTCGCGACCGAGCTCGGCGGTCACGCCTGGGAGCGGGCGGGCCAGATCTGGTACGACGTGCTGACCGGCGGCAAGCTGAAGAAGAAGGCGTCCTTCGCTGCCTTCGCCACCCTCACCGCGGCGGCCGCGAAGGCCCGCTACGGGGAGGGCGCGGAGTCCCAGGCGGTGCTCAAGGCCTGGGAGACGGTCAAGGTGCACACCAAGTAGGCGCCATGGCCCTGTTCGCCTCCACGTACTAGACAGGTACCCATGCGTATCGAAGTGCGGCGTACGGGCGGGTTCGCGGGCATCGAGCGGCGCGCCGAGGTGGACACCTCGGGGCGCCCCGACGCCCGCGCCTGGCAGGACCTGGCCGAGCGGGCGCTCGCCGCCGGCTCGGCCGGCCCGCCCGCCGGGGTCCCGGACGGTTTCAGCTACCGCGTCACGGTAGACGGCCGGACGTTCTACGCGGCCGACCCGCACCTCACGGCGGAGCAGCGGGAGTTGATCTCCAAGGTGCTGAGAGAGGGCGCGTGAGGGGGGCGTAACTCGTATGCAGTGCTGGGGCGTTGACTTCCGTTACCCCGGGTACGGATGATCCGCCCATGGCGACTGACCCGTACGCGTCCCCGGCTCCCACTTCCACTCCCGCTCCCCTCCCCCGCTTCCCGGACGGCTTCCTGTGGGGTGTCTCGACCTCGGCCCATCAGATCGAGGGGGCCGCCGAGCTGCGCGAACCGTCCGTCTGGGACGCGTTCACCGCCGAGCCGGGCCGGGTGAAGGACGGCAGCACGGCGGCCGTGGCCTGCGACCACTACCACCGCTACCGCGAGGACGTGGCCCTGCTGGCGGACCTCGGTGTCGACGCGTACCGCTTCTCGATCTCCTGGCCGAGGGTGAACGCCCCCGGCGGCCTCGACTTCTACGACCGCCTCACCGACGAACTGTGCGCGGCGGGCGTCCGCCCGGTCCCCACCCTCTACCACTGGGACCTCCCGGCCGGCCTGGACTGGCTGGACCGCGACACCGCCGCCCGCTTCGCCGACCACGTCTCCCGCGTCGCCGCCCGCCTCGGCGACCGCGTCACGAAGTGGATCACCCTCAACGAACCGGCCGAACACACCCTGCTGGGCCACGCCCTGGGCGCCCACGCCCCGGGAAAGCAGCTCCTCTTCGACGCCCTCCCCGTCGCCCACCACCAACTGCTCGCGCACGGTCTGGCGGTACGGGCCCTGCGCGCGTCCGGCGCCACGGACATCGGGATGGCCAACTCCCACGGCCCGACCTGGCCGGCCTCCGACGAGCAGCCGGACGTGGAGGCGGCGGACTTCTACGACACCCTCCTGAACCGCCTGTTCGCGGAGCCGCTGCTGCTCGGCGAGTACCCGGCCGGCCTGGGCGACCTGATGCCCGGCGACGTGGCCGCGGACCTCAAGGTGATCTCCGAACCCCTCGACTGGTACGGCATCAACTACTACGCCCCGACCCGGGTGGGCGCCCCGAAGGGCGCCGAGATCGAGTTCGGCGGCCTCACCCTCCCCGCCGAACTCCCCTTCACCGTCCTGGACATCGAGGGCGTCCCGGTCACCGACTTCGGCTGGCCGGTCGTCCCGGAGGGCCTGACGGAACTCCTCACCAACTTCCACACCCGCTACGGCGACCGCCTCCCTCCCCTCATGATCACCGAGAACGGCTGCTCCGGCGACGGCCTCGACGACCAGCACCGCATCACCTACCTGGACGCCCACCTCCGCGCCCTGCACCGCGCCCTGGAGGCGGGCGTGGACGTCCGCGGCTACTTCGTCTGGTCCCTCCTGGACAACTTCGAATGGGCCGAGGGCTTCGCCCGCCGCTTCGGCCTGGTCCAGGTCGACTACGAGACCCTGGAGCGCACTCCGAAGGCGTCGTACGCCTGGTACCAGCAGACCCTCCGGTCCCAGCGCTGATCCGCCCTCGGCGGGCCCCAGCCCCGGAAAAGTCCTACGGCGTTGTCACTCCCCCGTCGTACTCTGGGAAGCGCGAGGCCGCCCTCGGTGGTGCGGCCGTGATGAGGAGGAACCGCAGGCCTTCAGCGCCGGCCCATGACTCAGACACCCACAGCTCGTACCCCTGCTCAGGGGCAGGCGAGAGCGCAGTTCACGGTTCCCGCCCAGCATCCGATGGTCACCGTGCTGGGATCAGGCGACTCCCTGCTGCGCGTGATCGAGAAGGCTTTCCCGGCGGCCGACATCCATGTCCGGGGCAATGAGATCAGCGCGGTCGGGGACGAGGCGGAGGTCGGCCTCGTCCAGCGGCTGTTCGACGAGATGATGCTGGTGCTGCGCACCGGGCAGCCGATGACGGAGGACGCGGTGGAACGCTCGATCGCCATGCTCAGGGCGAGCGAGAACGGGACGAACGACGGCCAGGAGACCCCGGCCGAGGTACTGACGCAGAACATCCTGTCCTCGCGCGGCCGCACCATCCGCCCCAAGACGCTCAACCAGAAGCGCTACGTCGACGCGATCGACAAGCACACGATCGTCTTCGGCATCGGCCCCGCCGGCACCGGCAAGACCTATCTGGCCATGGCCAAGGCCGTGCAGGCCCTCCAGTCCAAGCAGGTCAACCGGATCATCCTCACCCGTCCGGCGGTCGAGGCCGGAGAGCGGCTGGGCTTCCTGCCGGGCACCCTCTACGAGAAGATCGACCCCTATCTGCGCCCGCTGTACGACGCGCTCCACGACATGCTGGACCCGGACTCGATCCCGCGGCTGATGGCGGCGGGGACCATCGAGGTCGCCCCGCTGGCGTACATGCGTGGCCGGACCCTGAATGATGCTTTCATCCTCCTGGACGAGGCCCAGAACACCAGCCCCGAGCAGATGAAGATGTTCCTCACCCGGCTGGGGTTCGACTCGAAGATCGTCATCACGGGTGACATCACCCAGGTCGACCTGCCGGACGGGACCAAGTCGGGTCTGCGGCAGGTGCAGGAGATCCTGGAGGGCGTCGACGACGTCCACTTCTCCCGGCTGTCGTCCCACGACGTCGTACGGCACAAGCTGGTGGGCCGTATCGTCGACGCGTACGAGTTGTACGACAGCAAGCACGGCACACAGAACGGCACGCACAAGGGCGGTCGGGGCAGGGCCGGGCACAAGGGGAAGTAGACAAGCGCAGCGTCATGTCGATCGACGTCAACAACGAGTCCGGTACCGAGGTCGACGAGCGGTCGATCCTCGACATCGCCCGCTATGCCCTCGCTCGGATGCGCATCCACCCACTCTCCGAGCTCTCGGTGATCGTGGTGGACGCCGACGCCATGGAGCAGCTCCACATCCAGTGGATGGACCTGCCCGGGCCGACCGATGTGCTGTCCTTCCCGATGGACGAGCTGCGCCCGCCGACGAAGGACGACGACGAGCCCCCGCAGGGCCTGCTCGGCGACATCGTGCTCTGCCCCGAGGTCGCCACCCAGCAGGGCGCCGACGCGCCGACCAAGCACTCCATGGACGAGGAGCTCCAGCTGCTCACCGTCCACGGAGTGCTGCATCTGCTGGGCTACGACCACGAGGAGCCCGACGAGAAGGCCGAGATGTTCGGTCTTCAGGCCGCCATCGTGGACGGCTGGCGCACGGAGCAGGGCATGACGGGCCCGTCCCCCGCGCCGACCGTGTCATGAGCCCCCAGCTCGTCACCGGGGCGGTCCTGCTGGTCGTGGTCGCCTGGCTCGCCGCCTGCGCGGAGGCGGGCCTGGCACGGGTCTCCAGCTTCCGCGCCGAGGAAGCGGTCAGATCCGGCCGCCGCGGCGCCGAGAAGCTGGCCCAGGTCACCGCCGATCCGACGCGCTATCTCAATGTGGCGCTGCTGGTCCGCGTCACCTGCGAGATGGCGGCCGCCGCGCTGGTCACCTACGCCTGTCTGAAGGAGATCGACGGCACCTGGCAGGCGCTGCTCACCGCGATCGGCGTCATGGTGCTGGTGTCGTACGTCGCGGTCGGGGTCTCCCCCCGCACCATCGGCCGCCAGCATCCGCTGAACACGGCGACGGTCGCGGCGTACGTGCTGCTGCCGCTGGCCCGGGTGATGGGCCCCATCCCCTCGCTGCTCATCCTCCTCGGCAACGCGCTCACCCCCGGCAAGGGCTTCCGGCGCGGCCCGTTCGCCTCGGAGGCGGAGCTGCGCGCGATGGTGGACCTCGCCGAGAAGGAGTCGCTGATCGAGGACGAGGAGCGCCGGATGGTGCACTCGGTCTTCGAGCTCGGCGACACCCTGGTACGCGAGGTGATGGTGCCGCGCACCGACCTGGTGGTGATCGAGCGCCACAAGACGATCCGCCAGGCCCTCACCCTCGCGCTGCGCTCGGGTTTCTCGCGCATACCGGTCACCGGCGAGAGCGAGGACGACATCGTCGGGATCGTGTATCTGAAGGATCTCGCCCGCCGGACGCACATCAGCCGCGACGCCGAGTCGGACCTGGTGTCCACGGCGATGCGGCCCGCGTTCTTCGTGCCGGACACCAAGAACGCCGGTGATCTGCTGCGGGAGATGCAGAAGGAGCGCAATCACGTCGCCGTCGTCATCGACGAGTACGGCGGCACGGCCGGCATCGTCACCATCGAGGACATCCTGGAGGAGATCGTCGGCGAGATCACCGACGAGTACGACCGTGAGCTGCCGCCCGTGGAGGAACTGGGCGACGACCGCTACCGGGTCACCGCCCGCCTCGACATCACCGACCTCGGCGAGCTGTACGGCATCGAGGAGTACGACGACGAGGACGTGGAGACCGTCGGCGGGCTGCTGGCCAAGGCGCTGGGCCGGGTGCCCATCGCGGGCGCGTCGTCGGCCGTGGAGCTGCCCGACGGGCGGGAGCTGCGGCTGACGGCGGAGGCGGCGGCGGGCCGCCGGAACAAGATCGTGACCGTGCTGGTGGAGCCGGTCGGCCCGGCAGACCCGGACCCGGACCCGGATGCCTCCGGCGGCAGGCGCGACCGGGACCGGGACCGCGAGAAGGAGTCCCCGTGACGCCCCAGGAACTGCGCGCGCTCTGTCTGTCCTTCAACGCCGTGGAGGAGGACTTCCCCTTCACCCCCGAGATCTCGGTGTTCAAGGTGCTGGGCAAGATGTTCGCCCTGACGGACCTGTCGGGACGCCCCCTCACGGTCAACCTCAAGTGCGACCCCGAGGACGCGGTGCGCCTGCGCGGCGAGCACGAGGGCCTGATCGTGCCGGGCTACCACATGAACAAACGCCACTGGAACACGGTGACCGCCGACGGCACCCTCCCGGACCGCCTGGTCCGAGAACTGATCGAGGACTCCTACGACCTCGTAGTCGCCGGCCTCCCGAGAGCGGAACGGCTACGGCTCGACCGCCCGTGAGCCCCCCTCGGCGGCGGTCAGTGCGGGCTGCGGGCAACTCGTCGAGCGGGCCCAGCCGTGGCAGCATGGCCGAGCAGCCAACGCCCTGAAGGGGCGCGGGGCTGTATCGATATGCGGCTCCGCCGCGCGGGCGCGCTCAGCCACGACGAACCCGCGCCAAACGGACGAGGCCAGCCCCTCGAAGGGGCGCGGGGCTGTATCGATATGCGGCTCCGCCGCGCGGGCGCGAGAAACCACCGACAACCCGCACCCGACCGCCGCGCAGCGCAACCCGCTTCGTATTCTCTGCCCATGACCGACACCAACACCCTCGACCCCGAGGACCGCAAGATCATCACCCTCGCCCGCTCAGCCCGCGCACGCAACCACGTACCGGAGGGCGCCGCCGTCCGCGACGAAACGGGCCGCACCTACGTCGCCGGAAGCGTCGACCTCCCCTCGCTGCGGCTGAGCGCCCTCCAGACGGCGGTGGCGATGGCGGTGGCGTCGGGGGCCACCTCCCTGGAGGCGGCCGCCGTGGTGACCGAGGCCGCGGGCGCCGCCGAGGCGGACCTGGCGGCCGTACGGGACCTCGGCGGGGCGGGGACACCGGTACTGCTGGCCGGGCCGGACGGGGTGGTACGGGAGACCGTCACCGCGGAGTGAACCCACCGCGAGCCACCGCGAGCCACCGCGTGAACCGTCCGCGACGCCCCGCGCGCAGGTCGGCCTGAAATCGTCCTTGCCGTAACGCGGTCCCGGGCGCATCAATGGGACCGGTAGTTCCGACGGGTCGTCAGAAACCCGCACCCGCGCGCAGTGTGACCGCACCCACCTGCCGCGGACGTCCCGCCGGTACGCCACTCCCGCCACCCCCCACATGGCATTCCCCACACGGGAAGGGAGCCCCAACCCCCATGAAAAGCAAGCGAATCACAACAGGTGCGGCACTGGCGGCCGGAGCCCTCGCGGTCACCGGCCTCGCGTTCGCCCCCACGGCGGCCGCCGTCAGCCCGACGACGGCCACCATCAAGGCAAGCTGCGGGCTCTTCGGCGGCGGCAGCGCCACCCTCACGGCCACCCAGACCGGCACCTCGGCCACCATGACCCTCTCGTCGACGGCGATCACCACCCCGCTCGCGCTGTCGGCGAACTCCATCAACTCCACCCTCACCATGGTCAAGGCGAGCGGTGGCACGACGGTCTTCAGCGGGACCGTGAACCCCCCGATGGCCGCCGGTTCCGCGGTCACCGTCGGTCCGCTTCCCGGTACCGTCGCCGCCGGCGACAGCCTGGAGATGTTCGGCGGTTCGCTGAAGATGGTGATCTTCGGTGTCACCGTCACCTGTACGGCGAGCGCCAAGCAGTTGCCCGGGCCGTTCGTGTTCTGATACCGCCCCCTGAAAAGCACGGCCCGCCCGCAGGGGCCGTTCCCGATGCGGCAGGAGGACGGCGGATCTGATGATCCGTCAGTTTTCCTGCCGCATCTGCATTGACTTCTCACCTCGCCTCCACATCAATGGCCCCCTGTTCCCGGCGCAGAAGAGCCGCTGCGCAGGTATCCCTTCAGGAGGGGGCAAGGATGGGTTCGAACGGTCGGATCCCCTGGTGGTCCAGGGGATCCCGAAGACGGCGTCTGGTCCCGGTGCTCGGCGCAGCCGCCCTCGCGGTCACGGCGAACGGCGCGCTGGCCTGTCCGGCCGGCGCGGCAGGCACCAACGTGAACTACGCCACGCACTGCATCCCCCCGGCGATCGCGGGCCTCCCGCCGATCGACGGCACCACCACCGCGAACATCTCCGTGGACAAGGAGAACGCCAAGGTGGGCGACACGGTCAATGTGACCTACACGGTCGTCACGCCCGCCGCGAACAACCCCACCGATCTGGCCCTGCCGGCCGACATCATGACGCCCACCGGCAAGGTGACCCTCGGCGGCGCACAGAGCGGCGACGTCACGGTCACCGGGCCCAAGAAGAACGACCCGGTGCCGGGCAAGGGGGTCTTCCCCTCCTTCTCGATGACCGGGACGTTCACCGTCACCCACGCGGGCACGATCAACCTCTCGCCGGGTGACTACAACATCCACACCAGCTACATCCTGGAGCTGGACACCCCGTGCACGGTGACGAATCCGCCCGCACCGGTTTCGGACAGCATCACCGCGACCGATGCGACGCAGCCCAACACCCGTGCCATCGACGTAAATCCGAAATCCGGCAAGCCCGGTGACAGCGTGACCGTCACGGGCAGCGATTTCACGCCGGGCGCCACCGTCACCCTCGCCGGACGCTCCGGGGCCGCTCAGACCGCGGACACGGCGACCGTGACCGCCACGTCCGCCGGCACCATCAGCGGTTCGCTCGTGGTCAACGACAAGACGACCACCGGGATCGTGGCGTACGAGGGCAGCGCGTGGAGTGACAGCAAGGGCGCGGGACCCGCCGCGTACACCGTCGTCGACGACACGCCGGTGCCCGCCGGGAGCCAGCGGCTGACCACCACCGTCAAGGCGGGGTCGCTGTCCATGTCCCAGGCCGGGGACTCCGTCATCCTGTCGGCGGTCGACTTCGGCAAGGGCGGGGCCTCCACCGGCAGCCTCCAGCCGGTGACCGTCAAGGACTTCCGCGGCGGCCCCGCGGGCTGGTCCCTGACCGGCAAGGTCACCGACTTCACCGGGCCCGGCGCCACGATCGACGCCGGGAAGCTGAGCTGGACGCCGTCGTGCAGCACCAAGGCGGGCAGCCCGAGCACCTGTCAGGCCGGTTCGGCGGGCACCGTGGGCGGTTCGGGGGCAACCCTGGCGTCCACGCCCAACGGCACGCTCACCGGCGGCGAGTTCACCGCCGACGCCCAGCTCTCGCTGGACGTCCCGGCGTTCACGCCTCCCGGGTCGTACTCCGGGGTGCTGACGCTCACGCTCACCTGAGTCACCTGACCGCAGCCACACCGTGTCAGGCGGCCGGGCGGCCGCCCCACAGGCCCGCACCCGCCCGTCCGCCCCGGCACCGCTCTCGCCTGAACACCGTCTGTCCCGTCCGTGGGGGGTCCGCACCCATGCGCAAGCCGTACGTCCTCCTCCTGCCGCTGTCCCTGCTCCTGGCCCTTCTGCTGCCGGTCGCCGCTCCCGCCCGCGCCGCGGACAACGGGAGCTGGTCCGTCTACCCCGCCTCCTCCGCCGTCGCCGCGCGGCCGTACTTCTATCTCTCCGCCGACCCCGGGCAGACCATCGAGGACAAGGTGGTCGTCGCCAACAAGACCGGCGGGCCCCTGACCTTCCGGCTCTACGCCGCCGACGCCTACAACACCGCCCGCGACGGCGGGTTCGCGGTGCGCACGGCGAAGGAGCGGATGCGGGGCGTGGGCGCGTGGGCGCGTCCGGCGAAGTCCCGGGTCACCGTGCCCGGGCACAAGTCGGTCACCGTCCCCGTCACGCTACGGGTGCCCGAGGGTGCCGAACCGGGCGACCACCCGGGCGCGATCGTCGCGCTGGACGAGAGGGTGGAGACGGGCGACGGTTCACTCGCGCTCGGGGTGCAGCGGGCCGTCGGCGCCCGTGTCTACCTCAAGGTCAGCGGGCCCACGCTGCCCGCCATCGCCGTCGAGAAGGTGCACATCAGCCACCACCAGCCCCTGGTGCCGGGCCTCGGCGACAGCACCGCGACGATCTCCTACACCCTGCACAACACCGGCAACGTCACCCTCGACCCCGAGGTCGAGCTGAAGGCCCGGGGCCTCTTCGGCCGGACGCTGCTGGCGCGGAACCTGACCCGGATCCCCGCCGAGCTGCTGCCCGGCCAGCGGGTCCGGCTCACCGAGCCGTGGCGCGGGGCGCCCCAGCTGGACTGGGGCGACATCACGCTGACGGCGCGCGCGAAGGGGACGCGGGAGTCGGGCGGCACGTCGTTCCTCGCGCTGCCGTGGCTGGTGGTGGCGGTGGCGTTCGCCGCCGGGGTGGTCGGCGGTGCGCTGCTGGTACGGGCGCGCCGGGGCCGGGGGCCGCTGCCGGTGAGGGCCCTGCTACGACGCCCGGCGACCGCGCTCCGGCGCCTGGCGGCGCGGCTCAGCGTGCGGCTCAGAGTGCGTCGGGGCCGCGTTCGCCCGTCCGTACCCGGACGACCGTCTCCACCGGAAGCGCCCACACCTTCCCGTCCCCGATCTTCCCCGTCTGCGCGGCCTTGACGATCGCGTCGATGGCGTCGTCGCTGACAGCGTCGTCGACGACGACCTCGATACGGACCTTGGGCACGAGGTCGACGCGGTACTCGGCACCGCGGTAGACCTCGGTGTGGCCGCGCTGACGGCCGTAGCCGCTGGCCTCGGTGACGGTCAGACCGTGCACACCGAGCTCCTGGAGGGCGGTCTTGACCGCGTCGAGGCGGTGCGGCTTGACGATCGCGGTGATGAGTTTCATGCCGGGGGCGTGACCTTCTGGGTGGTGGGCTGGTCGGTGGGCTGGGCGGCGGGGACGACGGAGGCGGCGACCGGGGCGCCATGGCCCAGGACCCCGTGATCGTAGGCCGTCTCGGCGTGCACCGTAAGGTCCAGGCCGGTGTACTCCTGCTCCTCGCTCGCCCGCAGGCCCATCATCCTGTCGAGCAGCCGCCCGATGCCGTACGTCACCGCGAACGCGTACACCGCAACAGCCAGCACGGCGACCAGCTGCCGCCCGAGCAGGGCGAGCCCGCCGCCGTAGAGGAGGCCGTCGGTGCCGCCGGTCATGGCGGCGGTGGCGAACAGGCCGATGAGGAGGGTGCCGACGACACCGCCGACCAGGTGGACGCCCACGACGTCGAGGGAGTCGTCGTAGTTCAGCCTGAACTTCCAGCCCACGGCGTACGAGCAGACGATCCCGGCTGCCAGGCCCACCACGAGGGCGCCGGTCAGGGAGACCACGCCGCAGGACGGGGTGATCGCGACGAGCCCTGCGATCGCGCCGGAGGCGGCGCCGAGGGTGGTGGGGTGGCCGTCGCGCTTCTGCTCGACGAAGAGCCAGCCGAGCAGTCCGGTGCAGCCCGCGGCGAGGGTGTTGAGAAAGGCGGCCGCGGCGAGGCCGTCGGCGTGCAGCGCGGAGCCCGCGTTGAAGCCGAACCAGCCGAACCAGAGCAGCCCGGCGCCGAGCACCACCATCGGCAGGTTGTGCGGGCGCATCGCGTCCCTCTTGAAGCCGAGCCGCGGGCCGAGGACCAGGCAGAGGGCGAGCCCGGAGGCACCGGAAGTGATCTCGACGGGGAGTCCCCCGGCGAAGTCGAGGGCGCCGAGGCCGTGCAGGATCCAGCCACCGGGGCCCCATACCCAGTGGGCGACGGGAACGTATACGAGCAGGGTCCACAGCGGCACGAAGACCAGCCAGCCCGAGAACTTCGCCCGGTCGGCGACCGCGCCGCTGATCAGGGCGGCGGTGACGATCGCGAAGGTGAGCTGGAAGGTGGCGAACAGCAGGGTGGGGACGGAGCCCTGGACGCTGTGCGGGCCGATGCCGCTCATCCCGGCGTGGGCGACGGTGCCGATCAGGCCGTCGCCGGCGTCGGCACCGAACGCGAGCGAGTATCCGGCCGCCAGCCACACCACCGTGACCAGGGCGATCGACACGAAGCTCATCATCAGCATGTTGAGGACGCTCTTCGTGCGGACCATGCCGCCGTAGAAGAGGGCAAGACCCGGGGTCATCAGCAGCACCAGTGCGGTGGCTGCGAGCAGCCAGGCGGTGTCGCCGGTGTCCAGGGATGCGGCGGCAAGGGTCACGGTCACTCCAACCGGGGTATGGGCTCGTCAGAGGGTCACCGGCGCGCGTTTCCTGTCGTGCACAGGGATGTTTCCGTCACGTTTCATTGCAGACGGGTTACCTGAAGCTCACTGTCCGGGCAGGTGCGCAAGGGCCCGGTCGGCTCTTGTTCGGAGGGGCTCCCGGCATCAGGGACAATGGGCGGCATGAGCGTGCGTACCCAGACTTCCGAGCAGCCGGCCGAGACGGTCCACCGGGCCGGCTTCGCCTGTTTCGTGGGCCGACCCAACGCGGGCAAGTCCACCCTCACGAACGCTCTGGTCGGGCAGAAGGTGGCGATCACCTCCAACCGCCCGCAGACCACGCGGCACACGGTCCGGGGCATCGTGCACCGGCCCGACGCGCAGCTGATCCTGGTGGACACCCCGGGTCTGCACAAGCCGCGCACGCTGCTGGGCGAGCGGCTGAACGACGTGGTGCGGACCACCTGGGCCGAGGTCGATGTGATCGGCTTCTGTCTGCCCGCCGACCAGAAGCTCGGCCCCGGCGACCGTTTCATCGCCAAGGAACTGGCCGGGATCAAGAAGACCCCGAAGGTCGCGGTCGTCACCAAGACCGACCTGGTGGACGGCAAGACCCTGGCCGAGCAGCTGATCGCCGTCGACCTGCTCGGCAAGGAGCTGGGCATCGAGTGGGCGGAGATCGTCCCGGTGTCGGCGGTCGGCGACAAGCAGGTGGGCCTGCTGGCCGACCTGCTGGTCCCGATGCTGCCCGAGAGCCCCGCGCTCTACCCCGAGGGCGATCTGACCGACGAGCCCGAGCAGGTCATGGTGGCCGAGCTGATCCGCGAGGCCGCGCTGGAGGGCGTGCGCGACGAGCTGCCGCACTCCATCGCGGTGGTCGTGGAGGAGATGCTGCCGCGCGAGGACCGCCCCGCCGACAAGCCCCTCCTGGACATCCACGCCAACCTCTACATCGAACGCTCCAGCCAGAAGGGCATCATCATCGGCCCCAAGGGCAGGCGTCTGAAGGAGGTCGGCATGAAGTCCCGCAAGCACATCGAGGCCCTGCTGGGCACGCCGGTCTTCCTGGACCTGCATGTGAAGGTCGCGAAGGACTGGCAGCGGGACCCGAAGCAGCTGCGGCGGCTGGGGTTCTGACCCGTTCGGCCAGTTGCTTCACACCGTGGTGCGGAAGCCGATCGTCTGACCGTGGTACGGAAGCCGATCGTCAGACCGTAGTACGGAAGCCGATGGTCGGCACCGCTCGCCGCAGGGGCCACGGGCGGGCCGGTTCCCGGTCCACCAGGCCGGTGAGGAAGGCGTAGCGGTGCAGCGCGGCCGGGTCCTGGTCGGCCAGGGAGCGGACCTGGCGCCACCAGGCGCCGATCTCGGACCAGCCGGGCGCCGAAAGGGAGCCGCCGAACTCCTGCACGGACAGCGCGGCGGTGAGGCCGGCGAAGGCGAGGCGGTCGGCGAGCGGCCAGCCCGCCAGGGTGCCGGTGACGAAACCGGCCACGAACACGTCCCCGGCACCGGTCGGGTCGAGGGCCTCGACCTCGATCGCGGGCACCTCGGCGGTCTCCCCGGTTCTGCGGTCCACGGCGTACGCGCCCTCCGCGCCCAGGGTGACCACGGCCACCGGGACACTCTCGGTCAGGGCGTGGGCCGCGGCGCGCGGGGAGGCGGCGCCGGTGTAGCGCATGGCCTCCTCGGCGTTGGGCAGGAACGCCTCGCAGTGCGCCAGGTCGGGCAGTCCGGCCAGGTCCCAGGCTCCGGTGTCGTCCCAGCCGACGTCGCCGAAGATCCGGGTGCCGCGGGCCGCCGCCTGCGCGATCCAGGGTGACCGCCGGCCCGGGGTGAGCGAGGCGACGGCGGCGCGGGCGTGCGGCGGGCAGACGGGGGCGGGCAGGTCGGGCGGCGGCTCATGGCCGTGGGAGACCATGGTGCGCTCGCCCTCGTACGCCATGGACACGGTGACCGGGCTGTGCCAGCCGGGCACCCGGCGGGAGCGGGAGAGGTCGATGCCCTCGCCCTGTTCCAGCGCGTCCCAGCAGTAGTCGCCGTAGTGGTCGTCACCGAAGGCCGCCGCGAGGGACGTCTTCAGGCCGACACGGGCCAGCGCGGTGGCCATATTGGCCACGCCGCCGGGACTCGATCCCATACCCCGGGCCCAGGACTCGGTGCCGCGCACCGGGGCGGAGTCGAGGCCGGTGAAGATGATGTCGAGGAAGACGGTGCCGGTGAGATAGACGTCGCAGGGCGGGTCGTCGGGGGTGCGCAGACCCGCCAGGGGGTCGACCGGCAGTACGTCCGGGCCGGGACCGAAGACACGGGACGAACCGGAGGCGGGGGCGGAACCGGAGGCAGGGGAGGCATGGGGGGCGTTGGGCGCGGACACGTGCACTCCTGACAGATGGTGCGGTTCAGCCCAGTGTGCACCACTTCGCGCGCGGGAGTACGGCGATCACGGGAACGGGACCGCCCCGGGGCGGACAGGAGGTTACCAGCGGGGCACGGACGGTGTGACCCACTCGGGATCGGCGGTCCGCATGGCAGCCGCGTCGTCGCGGTCGCGCATCGAGCCGTCGTCGTCGGTCCACCGGCGGTGCAGGAACTCCAGTCGGTCACGGTCGAGTTCGACACCGAGTCCGGGGGCGTCCGGCACGGTGACACGGCCGCCGTCGAAGGTGACGCGCTCGGTGAGGACGTCCTCCGACTGCCAGGGGTAGTGCGTGTCGCAGGCGTGGCGCAGCCCGGGCACGGTCGAGGCGACATGGGTCATCGCGGCGAGGGAGATGCCGAGGTGGGTGTTGGAGTGCATGGACACCTCGACCCCGAACGTGCGGCAGACGGCGGCGAGTTGCTGGGTGTTGCGCAGCCCGCCCCAGTAGTGGTGGTCACAGAGCACCACCTGCACGGCGTCGCGGGCGAACGCCTCCTCGATCTCGGCGAACGTCGTCACGCACATGTTGGTCGCGAGCGGCACGTCGGTGCGCAAGGCGACCTCGGCCATCGCCGGGGTGCCGAGCGCCGGGTCCTCCAGATACTCCAGGACGTCGTGCAGTGCGTCCGCGACCTTCACCGAAGTGTCCACGGACCAGGCCCCGTTGGGATCGTGCCGCAGCGGCCGCCCCGGAAACGCCCCGGCGAGGGCGCGTACGGCGGCGATCTCCTCGTCGGGCGGGAAGACCCCGCCCTTGAGCTTGAAGGAGCCGAACCCGTGCCGCTCGGCGAACTGCCGCGCCTGCGCCACGATTCCGCCGGGATCGAGGGCGGCACCCCAGCCGTCGGACTCCGAGGCCACGCCCGCCGGATGAGCGGCGGGCTTGTAGAAGAGATAACCGCTGTACTCCACACTGTCGCGCACCTTGCCGCCGAGCAGGGTGTGCACGGGCAGCCCGAGCGCCTTGCCGAGGGCGTCGAGGCAGGCGACCTCGAAGGCGGAGAGCACGGACAACCGCAGCTTGTCGGCGGTCTGCACACCCCGCAGCCCGCCGACATCGACCTGCTCCTGCACATGTGACCGGTCGACGGTGACGCCCTCCGCAAGGAGGTGAAGCCCGTTCAGCTCACTGACCCGCCGCCCGACCAGCGCCCGCGCGAACGGCCGCGCCAGCTCCAGGTACTTGGTGTCGCCGTAGGTCTCCCCGACGCCCGTGATCCCGTCGTTGGTGACGATCTCGACGATCAGGCGGGGTGTGTACGGCTGGTGGACGCCCTGGGTGTTCAGCAGCGGCGGGTCGGCGACCAGGATCGGCGTCAGTCGGGCCTCGGCGATCGTGAGATCGGCGGTCACGGGGCGGCTCCAGGGACAGAGGCATCCACATACGAGAACAGGGCATCCACATACAAGAACACAGGCTAGGTACGCGAACGATGCCCCGTCAACGGCGCACCGGACGATCGCGGGCAAATGACGACCGTTACCCATTCCCCCCAACCCCAAACACAACGTGATCCACTTCACACGCGCCGTCCTTCTTCGCGAACCCCGTGCTTGGTACAACTTGATCGCGATCCCCCGTCCCCCGACGATCGTCGCGCCCCCTCACCCAAGCCGCTCTTCCCGCATGCCCTGGAACGCCCGTGTCCGCCCCCCGCACCATCCCCTGGCCCCTTCTCGCGCTCTTCACGACCGGGTATCTGGCCCCCTATCTCCTCCCCACGATCGTCGGCCGACTGGATTCGGGCCTACCGCTCTCGGCCACCCAGGCGGGCGCCATCGGCAGTGCCCTGCTGCTGAGTTCGGCGACGGCGGGCTTTCTCTCGGTACCCCGCATCGCACGGACCGGGGCCCGCGGCATGGCGCGCATCGGCCTGCTGCTGGCCGTGGCCGGCTACGGCACGGCGGCGCTCACCCACACCGTCGTGCTCGTCGTCGCGGGCGTGATGGCCGGCGGCTTCGGCTCGGGCACGGCCACGGCGGTCGCCGCGACGGGGATCGCGACGGAGGAGGACCCGCAGCGGGCATCGACGCTGGGACTGCTGGGTGTCTCCGCCCTCTCCAGCGCCCTGTACCTGGTGATTCCGCACCTGGGCGGGGGCCACGGCCAGCCGCTGGCCGCGATGGCGCTGACGGCGATGACCGTATGGCCGCTCACCGCCCGCCTCCCCGGCCCGGCCGCCACCGCCCAGCCGGCCACCCGCATCACCGGCCTCCCCGGACTGCGCTCCGGCCTCACCCTGGCCGGTGCCCTGATGTGCTGGGCGCTCACCCAGAACTCCCTGTGGGGCGTCAGCGGCCGCATCGGCCTCGCCCAGGCCGACCTCGGCGAGACGGCGGTGGGCGTGGTGTTCGCGGTGTCGCTCGGCGCGGGACTGCTCGGGGTGCTGGGCGCGGGCGCGCTGGGCCCGCGGCTGGGCAGAGCGGTGCCGATCGGCGGGGGGACGGTGCTGATCGCCGGGTGCATCCTGCTCACGGCGTCGTCGGCCGGCCCGGTGAGCTTCGCGACAGGCGAGATCGCCTGGAACCTGCTCTACCCGGTCGTCCTGTCCTACATCCTCGGCCTGGCCGCCTCCCTGGACTCCCGAGGCCGCTGGGCAGTACTGGTCGGCTCGGCCTCCTCCCTGGGCACAGCAGCAGGCCCCCTCACCGGCAGCGTCCTGTCCTCCCAGGCAGGCTTCCCGACGATGGGCGCGATCCTGGCAACGGCGCTGCTGGCGATAGCACCGGCGATGACGTGGGTGGCGGTACGAGCGGACAGGGGGCGGAGCCCTTCACGAACGGCAGCGACGGGAACAGCCGCCTCGCAGGCGCCTGCGGCGATACCGCCGCAGGCGGCCGCCTCGCAGGTGGCGGCTGTTGCAACCAGCCCATTGCGAGCGGTCACTTCTCAGGTGGCGGCGGCTGCAACAAGCCCATCCGCCACGGCCGCTTCTCGGGCAGCGGCTGCAACCAGCCCATCCGCCATGGCCACTTCTCGGGCGGCGGCCACCATAATCAGCCCGTCCGGCGTTTGAGGACGAGGCCCGTTCAGGGCCGATAGCGGGGGCTCGGGGGCGGCAGCCCCCGACATCCACCCACCGTCAGGTGAACGAATACCCAGCCACCTCGGCCAAGTACCGCTCACGCAAAGCCTCGTCGTCCTCCAAGAACGCCGCCAGGAACGAGTTCCGAGCCAACTCGAGCAACCCCGATTCACCGATGCCCAGCGCAGAGCGCACCGCCTCGACGTTGTCCCCCGCATACCCCCCGAAATAAGCCGGATCATCAGAGTTGACGGTGCACAGCAGCCCCGCGTCCAGCATCGCCCGCAACGGATGCCGCTCCAGCACATCGACGGCCCGCAGCCGCACATTGGACAACGGGCAGAGCGTCAGCGGCACGCGCTCCCGTACCAGCCGCGCCACCAGCGCCGGGTCCTCCATGCACCGCAGCCCGTGGTCGATGCGCTCCACGCCGAGTACGTCGAGCGCCTCGGTGATGTACTCCGGCGGCCCCTCCTCCCCGGCGTGGGCGACGCGGCGCAGCCCGAGCGCGGCGGCGGTCTCGTAGACCTCGCGGAACTTGGCGGGCGGATGCCCGACCTCGGCCGAGTCGAGCCCGACGCCGGTGATCCGGTCGAGGAAGGGCTTGGCCTCGTCCAGCGTCCGCAGGGCCGACTCGGCGGACTGGTCGCGCAGGAAGCACATGATGAGCCGGGTGGAGACACCGTGCGTGCGCTCGCTGTCGCCCAGGCTCCGCCACAGCCCCTCGATGACGGTCTCCATGCTCACGCCGCGCGCGAGATGGGCCTGCGGGTCGAAGAAGATCTCCGCGTGCCGTACGCCCTGCGCGGCGGCGCGGGTCAGATAGGCGTCGGCGAGATCGGCGAAGTCCTGCTCGGTGCGCAGGACGGCCATCAGCTCGTAGTACAGGTTCAGGAAGGACTGGAGGTCCTCGAACCGGTACGCCTCACGCAGGGCGTCGGTGTCGCCGTAGGGCAGGGTGACGCCGTTGCGCGCGGCGAGCGCGAAGGCCAGCTCGGGTTCGAGGGTGCCTTCGATATGGAGGTGCAGTTCAGCTATGGGCAGGGGCATCAAAGCATCGTACGGGTGTTTGGGCTGCGCTTCGGAACCGGAACCCGCACCAGATCATGCGCGACGGTCAGCTCACCGTCGTAGCCCGCGGCCCGCGCCAGCCGCTCGAACTCCTCCGGCTCGGAGTAGCGCTGGCTGAAGTGGGTGAGGACGAGGTGCCGTACGCCCGCGTCACGGGCGACCCGCGCGGCCTGGCCGGCGGTGAGATGCCCGTGCTCCGAGGCGAGCGGGGCGTCCTCGTCGAGGAAGGTGGACTCGATGACGAGCATGTCGCAGCCCTCGGCGAGCGCGTGGACGCCGTCGCACAGCCGGGTGTCCATGACGAACGCGAACCGCTGTCCGGGCCGTGGCTCGCTGACGTCGTCGAGGGTGACCTCGCCGATCGCACCCTCGCGCTGGATACGGCCGACGTCGGGTCCCGCGATGCCGTACGCGGCGAGCCGGTCGGGCAGCATACGGCGGCCGTCGGGTTCGGTGAGCCGGTAGCCGTAGGACTCCACAGGGTGGGAGAGCCGGCGGGCCTCCAGGGTGTACGACGCGGTCCGCGCGAGGACGCCGTCGGCGGCGACCGGGGCCTCGGTGAGATCGACGGTCTCGCGGTAGGCGGTGGCGTACCGCAGCCGGTCGAAGAAGCGCTGCCCTGAGCGCGGGTAATGCGCGGTGACCGGGTGCGGGACCTGGTCGAGGTTGATGCGCTGGATGACCCCGGCGAGCCCGAGGGAGTGGTCGCCGTGGAAGTGGGTGACGCAGATGCGGTCGATGTCGTGCGCGGCGACCCCGGCGCGCAGCATCTGGCGCTGGGTGCCCTCGCCGGGGTCGAAGAGGATGCCCTCGCCGTCCCAGCACAGCAGATAGCCGTTGTGGTTGCGGTGCCGGGTGGGGACCTGGCTGGCGGTACCGAGGACGACGAGTTCGCGTACGGACACGGTTTCCTATCCGGGGGGCCATTCGAGGCCGCGGCCGCCGAGGACGTGGGCGTGGGCGTGGAAGACGGTCTGACCCGCACCGGGGCCGGTGTTGAAGACGACGCGGTAGCTGTCCAGCTTGTCCTCGTCGGCGACGGCCTGGCTCTCGCGCAGCAGGTCCGCCGCGAGCTCGGGCGCCCCGGCGGCCAGCTCGGCCGCGTTCGGGTAGTGCGCCTTGGGGATCACCAGGACGTGGGTGGGCGCCTGGGGGTTGATGTCCCGGAAGGCCACGGTCGTCTCCGTCTCGCGGACGATCGTCGCGGGAATGTGGCCGCCGATGATCTTGCAGAAGAGGCAGTCGTCCTGCGGTTCCCCTGCCATGTTCCCTCCGGGGGTCGCCGAATTTCTCAGGTCCGGTGCATCGTATCCCTGGCGGGTGCGGGTCGGTGGGGGTTGGTCGCTCCCCCAAGCTCTCAACTCCGTTCGAGCAGGGAGGTACCCCCATCGCGGCGGAGCCGCATATCGACACAGCCCCGCGCCCCTGGGGATGGCGGAGTGCTCGGCCTTCGGCCATCGCACTCCCCCATCCCCATACCTACCGTCGCTCCGCTCAGCTGGGCTCGACCGGGGGAGTTTTTGCCGGGGTCGTCTCCAAGGTTTCCAGCGCTATGCGTACCGCCTCGTCCAGTTGCCGGTCTCTTCCTGTGGCCCAGTCCTGGGGGGCCTGGACGATCTCCACGTCCGGGTCCACGCCGTGGTTCTCGACGCTCCATTCGTAGCCCTCCAGCCAGAAGGCGTACTTGGGCTGGGTGACGAGGGTGCCGTCGACCAGGCGGTAGCGGCTGTCGATGCCGATGACGCCGCCCCAGGTGCGGGTGCCGACCACCGGGCCGATGCCGAGCGCCTTGATCGCCGCGTTGACGATGTCGCCGTCGGAGCCGGAGAACTCGTTGGCGACGACGACCACCGGGCCGCGGGGCGCGTCCGCGGGATAGCTGTACGGCCGCATTCCGCGCGGGCGGTTCCAGCCGACGATCCGGCGGGCCAGCTTCTCCACGACGAGTTGCGAGGTGTGGCCGCCGCGGTTCTCGCGGACGTCGACGACCAGGCCCTCGCGGACCACCTCGACGCGCAGGTCGCGGTGGATCTGGGCCCAGCCCGGCGCCATCATGTCGGGCACATGGAGATAGCCGAGGCGGCCGCCGGAGTGCTCATGGACGTAGGCGCGCCGGTCGGCGACCCAGGCGTGGTAGCGCAGAGGCTCCTCGTCGGAGAGGGGTACGACGACGGCGTGCCGCAGGTCGCCGCCGCCGGCCGGGGAGACGGTGAGCTCCACGGCCTTGCCCGCGGTGCCGATGAGCAGCGGGGCGGGGCCGGTCACCGGGTCGACGGGCCGCCCGGCGACCGCGACGACCGCGTCCCCGGCGCGCACCGCGACACCGGGCGCGGCGAGCGGGGAGCGGGCGTCGGGGTCGGAGGTCTCGGAGGGCAGGATGCGGTCGATGCGCCACAGGCCGTCGGCGTGACGGGAGAGGTCGGCGCCGAGCAGACCCTGCCGGGGGCCGGAGCCGAAGGTGCCGCGGGGGGTGACGTAGGCGTGCGAGGTGCCGAGTTCGCCGTGCACCTCCCACAGCAGGTCCACGAGGTCGTCGTGGGTGGCGATCCGGTCGAGGACGGGCCGGTAGCGGTCGAGGACGCCGTCCCAGTCGACGCCGCTCATGTCGGCGCGCCAGAAGTTGTCCCGCATGATGCGGCCGTTCTCGTCGTACATCTGACGCCACTCGGCCGCCGGGTCGACGGTCTGGCGGACCCGGCCGAGGTCGACGGTGACGCTGGACTCGCCGTCGTCGTCGGACGGGGCGCGGCGGTCGCTGGGCACCACGCGCAGCTTGCCGTCGGACCAGAGCAGGACGCGTTTGCCGTCGCCGCTGACCTGGAAATGGTCGGCGTCGCCCGCGAGGTGTTCCAGGCGCTGCTGGGCGAGGTCGTAGCGCTCCAGCTCGGTCTTGGGCTCGGGGTCGTCCGGGGTGGCGCGCGAGGAGCCGAGTTCACCCTGCACCGGGTGGCGCAGCCACAGCACACCGTCCTTCGCGGCACGCAGCCCGGAGTAGCGGGCGGCCTCGACGGGGAACGGCACGATGCGGTCGGCGAGGCCCTCCAGGTCGATACGGGTGGCGGGGGTGCCCTCGCTGTCGGGGGTCTCCTCCTTGTCCGGCGCCTCGAAGGGGCGGCCGTGGCGCTGCGGGCCGAACGGGGAGGGGGTGGCCGCGGCGAGGGTGATGAGGTGGGGGCGGTCGGCGACGACGAAGGACAGGTCGAAGACATGCTCGTCGTAGACGGGGTCGAAGGAGCGGGTGGACAGGAACGCCAGATGCTTGCCGTCGAGGGTGAAAGCCGGCGCGTAGTCCTGGAAGCGCAGCGGGGTGGCCTCCGTGACCGCCAGGTCGGTGGTGTTGGCGAGCTTGATCTGGCACAACGGGCGCGGCCCGGGGTGCGACCAGGCGAGCCATGCGGAGTCGGGTGAGAAGACGAGGCCGGAGGCGCTCCCGTCCTCGCTGCGGTCGACCTCGCGGACCTCGCCGGTCTCCCGTTCGACGAGCAGCAGCCGTCCGTCGTGCGCGGCGACGGCGGCGCGGCTGCCGTCGGGGGCCATGGCGAGGCCCAGGACCCGGCCGAGGCGGCCCGCGGCGAGCCGACGCGCGGTGGCGCCGGGGGCGAGGCCGGTGGCGGGGGCGAACTCCAGGGCGTCGTCGCCCTCGGCGTCGGTCACCCACACCACCCACTCCTCGCCGTCCACACGGAAGGTGCGGGGCAGGCGCGCGCGTACGCCGGGGGTGGCGGCGAGGGCGCGGGCAGGTCCGGAGCGGTGGGTGACCCAGTGGACCCCGCCGCGTACGGCTACGGCGCTGCCGCGCGCGGTGTGGTCGGGGGACGCCGAGCCGAACCAGTGGGCGGCGTCGACGGGGTAGAGCTGCTGGTCGACGCGGGGGCCACCGAGGCGGATGTCCAGGCGGCGGGGTTCGGCGCCGTCGAGGTCGTCGAGCAGCCAGAGTTCGCCGGCGCTGGAGTAGACGACGCGGGTGCCGTCGGTGGCGGCGTGACGGGCGTAGAAACCGCCGAGCGGGGTGTGGCGGCGGAGGTCGGAGCCGTCGGCGAGGGAGGAGTAGAGGGCGCCGGTGCCTTCGTGGTCGGAGAGGAAGGCGATGCGGTCGCCTACCCAGAGCGGGTACTCGATGTTGCCGTCCAGGTCCTGGTGCAGGCGGGTGAACTCCTGGGCGGCTTCGCTCTCTTGGGGTTCTTGGGCTGCCTCGGTGCCTGCGGCCCGTTCGGCTCGATCGGCTCGATCGGCTCGTTCGGCTCCGTCGGTTCCTTCGGCTTCCGCAGCGATCCACAACTTGCCCGCCGTGCCACCCCGGTAGCGCTTCCACCAGGCGGCCTCACGGCCCATCGGCGCCGAGAGGAGTACGGTGCGCGGGCCGTACGCCACCTCTCCGACGGGGCCGTACGGCAGGAGGGTCGCCGGTCCGCCGTCCAGCGGGACGGCACGGGCCCAGCTGCGGCGCAGGCTCGCCTGGCCCGCGGTGCTGAGCGCGAGGACCTCGCCGCCGGGGGTCCAGCCTCGTACCTGGGTGCGCCAACTGCCCCAGTGCGTCAGCCGTTTCGAGGGTCCGCCGTCGACGGGGGCGATATGCACCTCGGGGGCGCCGTCCCGGGTCGAGGTCCACGCGACGGTTTCGCCGTCCGGCGATATGCGGGGGTGGTTCACCGGTACGTTGTCGGCGCTGACGCGCCAGGCCCGGCCGCCGTCGATCGGGGCGAGCCAGACGTCGTCCTCCGCGGTGAAGGTGACGTGGGTGCCGTGCAGGTGCGGGAACCTTAGATACGCCGCCTGTGCGGACGATACGGGGTGAGTCACTCCGTCACCCTATTTGCCGGTTGCCTCCGGCGGCAGGGGCGGATCACTTTCCTTCGGGTGGGTTTGCAGGTGCGGGCGCGTTGTGGCCTTTCGCGCAGTTCCCCGCGCCCCTGGGGGTGGACCGGTCGCACTTCGAGTGCGGGTGCGTGGGGGCTTGTCGCAGTTCGCCGCGCCCCTAAAAAGAAGGGGGTTGCCCATCTCGGAGCCAAGGGCCGCCTGATTGCGGTTACTTGCCCTGTACCGGCCAGCACGTCGGGTCGCCCTTGCACCAGATCGTTCGGGTCACCGTGACCGTCGGGGCCGGGTTGCCGCCGTGGGTCGGGGCGTAGGTCACCGGTGGGGTGTATGTCGGGCCTGTGGTGGCGTTGCAGTTACCCAGGCCGTCTACGTGGAACCATTCCTTGCCGCCTACCTTGGCGGTCAGGTCGCCGCGGACGCAGGCGCCGTCGACGGCTCGGGTGACCTTGCCGGTGACGGTGATGGCGCGGTTGTCGTTGGTCTGGCCCTTGCAGTCGACCGAGGCGACCGTCTGCTCGGTCGACGAAGGCGACTTGGTCGAGGACGACTTGGTGCCGTAGTTCGCCGTGCAGGTCAGCCAACGCACGTTCACATGCTGGCGGGTGAGTTCCGCGGTCGCCGTCTTGTCCGTCGTGTACGCCACCGCCGCCGAGCTCAGACCGCCCGGATCGCACGCCGCGACCCCGCCCACCGCGACCACCGCGAGCCCGGCCACCGCGAGGGCGCGGCGTTCCCGTCGTCCTTGCCAAATGCGGCTCAATGCGCCCATGGAGGGCAGCCTGCCACTGTCCCGGCGCCCGCGGAAGAGCACATGCGGCCACTCGGGTGACCCACCGGCCGCGGTCCGGTGACGTCAGGTCAGGACCAGCGTCCTGTACGGCCCAGCAGCAGCGCCGCCGCCGCGGTCCCGGCAGTGGATGTGCGCAGCACGGTCGGGCCGAGGACGTACGGCTTCGCGCCCGCCTCCGTGAACGCCGCCAACTCCTCCGGGGACACGCCCCCTTCGGGTCCCACGACCAGCACGATCTCTCCCTCGGCGGGAAGTTCGGCGGTGGCGAGCGGGGTGTCGCCGCTCTCGTGGAGCACCGCGGCGAAGTCGGATTTGACGAGAAGTGCCGCAACCTGCTTGGTCGTCGCCGCGTCCGCGACCTCGGGGAAGCGGACCCGGCGGGACTGCTTGCCCGCCTCGCGGGCGGTGGCCCGCCACTTGCCGAGCGCCTTCATCCCGCGGTCTCCGCGCCACTGGGTGATACAGCGGGCGGCCTGCCACGGCACGATCGCGTCGACGCCGACCTCGGTCATCGTCTCCACGGCCAGCTCGCCCCGGTCGCCCTTGGGCAGCGCCTGGACGACGGTGATGCGCGGCGACGCGGCGGGCTCCTCGGCGACGGAGGTCATCCGGACGATCAGCCGGTCCTTGCCCTCGGTGCCGATCACCTCGCACACCGCGTAGCGCCCGGCGCCGTCGGTGAGGACGACCTCCTCGCCGGGCTGGAGCCGTTTCACGGAGACGGCGTGCCGTCCCTCGGGGCCGTCGAGGACATAGCGCCCCGCGCCACCCGCCTCAACCGTGTCACCGCCGTCGTCGATGCAGTCGATGTGATCGATGTGGTCGACCACGAACACCGGTGCCGTCATCAGAATTCTCCTCCGGATCTCGGCGGGCCCGTCAACGCGGTGAGCGCGCCGGCGAGTTCGGCGGCGAGCTGCTCCACCAGCCGCCCCGCGGACATCCCGCGTGCCATGCGGTGGCCCTGGCCCGCCCACAGCGCCATGCCCTGCGCGTCCCCGGCCTTGGCGGCGGCCTTGCGCAGCGGGGCGGTCAGATGGTGCACGTCCGGGTAGGCGACGGGGGCGTAGCGGCCGTGCTCGCGCACGAAGCGGTTGAGCAGGCCGCGGGCCGGGCGGCCGGAGAAGGCGCGGGTCAGTTCGGTGCGGGGGTAGAGGGGGTTGGTCAGGGCCTGTTTGTGCAGGGCGCTCGCGCCGGACTCGGGGGTGGCGAGGAACGCGGTGCCGAGCTGGGCCGCGCTGGCGCCCGCCGCGAGGACGGCGGCGATCTGGCTGCCGCGCATGATTCCCCCGGCGGCGACGACCGGTATGCCGACGGTCTCGCGGACCTGGGCGACGAGCGGCAGCAGGGCCATGCCGGCGCAGTCGTTCTCCGGGTTGTCCCAGTGGGTGCCCTGGTGGCCGCCGGCCTCCACGCCCTGTGCGATCACCGCGTCGGCCCCGGCCCGCTCCACCGCGAGGGCTTCCTCGGCGGTGGTCGCGGTGGCCAGCGTGAAGGTACCGGCGCGGCGCAGCGACTCCAGCACCTCAGGATGCGGCACACCGAAGTGGAACGACACCGCCGGCACCGGGTTGTCGAGCAGTACGGCGAGCTTGACGTCGTAGCCGTCGTCGCGGCCGCTGTCGGGGTCGCCGAGTTCCGTGTCGTACCAGGCGGCCTCCCCGGCCAGCTGGTGGGCGTAGAGCTCCACCGCGCCGGGCTCCGCGTACTGCGGCTGCGGCATGAAGATGTTGACGCCGAAGGGCTCTCCGGTGAGTCCCCGGATCTGCTTGATCTCCTGGTACAAGCCGTCGGCCGTCTTGTACCCGGCGGCCAGGAACCCGAGTCCGCCCGCCTCGGACACGGCCGCCGCGAGTCGCGGTACCGAGATCCCACCCGCCATGGGGGCCTGCACGATCGGCAGCGGGCAGAGATCGATCAGTGCGGAGGGCATGACGGCATGTTGTCACGTCCTTTGAACAAGTCCGAATCGGCCCGGACGTTGTCATAGGCCGTTGGCAAGGGGGCGTTCGGGGGTGTGCTGCGGGCCTCTCGACCCGGCCCGCAGCACGTGCGGACGATCAGCGGACACGGCTCCGGGCCGTTCACGTCAGAGTCCGGTCACCGGCCGTTGAACGCATCCTTCAACCACGAGAACAACCCTTGCCGCCCAAGCTGACTGCGCCTGCCCGGGGACCGACCCCCGGACCCCCAGCCACACCCACAGCGACCGTCACCGGCCGTTGAACGCATCCTTCAACCGCGAGAACAACCCTCGCCGCCCAGGCTGACTGCGCCTGCCCGGGGACCGACCCCCGGACCCCCAGCCACACCCACAGCGACCGTCACCGGCCGTTGAACGCATCCTTCAACCACGAGAACAACCCTCGCCGCCCAGGCTGACTGCGCCTGCCCGGGGACCGACCCCCGGACCCCCAGCCACACCCACAGCGACCGTCACCGGCCGTTGAACGCATCCTTCAACCACGAGAACAACCCTCGCCGCCCAGGCTGACTGCGCCTGCCCGGGTACCGACCCCCGGACCCCCAGCCACACCCACAGCGACCGTCACCGGCCGTTGAACGCATCCTTCAACCGCGAGAACAACCCTTGCTGCCCAGGCTGGAACTGCCCCGTCGGCCGTTCCTCCCCGCGCAGCTTGGCGAGTTCCCTCAGGAGGTGTTCCTGCTCGGGGTCGAGCTTGGTGGGGGTCTGGACCTCCACGTGGACGATCAGGTCGCCCCGGCCGCCGCCGCGCAGGTGCGTGATGCCCCTGGTGTGCAGCGGGATGGACTGGCCGGACTGGGTGCCCGGGCGGATGTCCACCTCTTCGAGGCCGTCCAGGGTCTCCAGCGGGACCTTGGTGCCGAGGGACGCCGCGGTCATCGGGATGGTCACCGTGCAGTGCAGATCGTCGCCGCGCCGCTGGAAGGTGCGGTGCGGAAGTTCGTGGATCTCCACGTACAGGTCACCGGCGGGGCCGCCGCCGGGGCCGACCTCGCCCTCACCGGCCAGCTGGATGCGGGTGCCGTTGTCGACACCGGCCGGGATCTTGACGGTGAGGGTGCGCCGGGAGCGGACCCGGCCGTCGCCCGCGCACTCCGGGCACGGCGTCGGGACGACGGTGCCGAAGCCCTGGCACTGGGGGCAGGGGCGGGAGGTCATGACCTGGCCGAGGAAGGACCGGGTCACCTGGGACACCTCGCCCCGGCCGCGGCACATGTCGCAGGTCTGCGCGGCGGTGCCGGGCGCGGCGCCCTCGCCGTTGCAGGTCCCGCAGACGACGGCCGTGTCGACCTGGATGTCCTTGGTGGTGCCGAAGGCGGCCTCGTCCAGCTCGACCTCCAGCCGGATCATGGCGTCCTGCCCGCGCCGGGTGCGCGAGCGCGGCCCGCGCTGCGACGCCGTGCCGAAGAACGCGTCCATGATGTCGGAGAAGTTGCCGAAGCCGCCCGCTCCGAAGCCGGCGCCCGCGCCGGCTCCGCCGGACTGCGAGAGCGGGTCGCCGCCGAGGTCGTAGACCTGCTTCTTCTGCGGGTCGGAGAGCACCTCGTAAGCGGCGTTGATCTCCTTGAACCGCTCCTGGGTCTTCGGGTCCGGATTGACGTCCGGGTGCAGCTCGCGTGCGAGCCGCCGGAAGGCCTTCTTGATCTCTTCCTGCGACGCGTCGCGGCGCACGCCGAGAACGGCGTAGTAGTCCGTGGCCACTTACGACTCCGCCAGGATCTGTCCGACGTACCGTGCCACTGCGCGTACCGCTCCCATCGTTCCCGGGTAATCCATGCGGGTCGGTCCGACCACGCCGAGCTTGGCCACTGCCTCGCCGCCCGAACCGTAGCCGACCGAGACCACGGACGTGGAGTTGAGTCCCTCGTAGGCGTTCTCATGACCGATGCGTACGGTCATGCCCGAATCCCCCGTCTCGCCCAGGAGTTTCAGGAGGACTACCTGTTCCTCCAGCGCCTCCAGGACGGGCCGGATGGTGAGGGGGAAGTCATGTCCGAAGCGGGTCAGATTGGCGGTGCCGCCGATCATGAGCCGCTCCTCGTTCTCCTCGACCAGTGTCTCCAGGAGGGTGGAGAGCACCGTCGAAACGGTACCGCGATCCTCGGCGTCGAACGCGTCGGGGAGGTCCTCGACGAGCAGCGGCACGTCGGTGAACCGGCGGCCCGCGACCCTGCTGTTGAGCCGGGCGCGCAGATCCGCGAGCGATGCCTCGCCGAACGGGGCGGGACAGTCGATCATCCGCTGCTCCACACGGCCGGTGTCCGTGATCAGCACCAGCATCACGCGGGCGGGCGCGAGCGACAGCAGTTCCACGTGCCGCACGGTGGAGCGGATCAGGGACGGGTACTGCACGACGGCGACCTGCCGGGTGAGCTGCGCGAGCAGCCGCACCGTACGGGCCACCACGTCGTCGAGGTCGACGGCGCCGTCGAGGAAGTTCTGGATCGCGCGCCGCTCCGGGGCCGTCATGGGCTTGACACCGGCGAGCTTGTCGACGAACAGCCGGTAGCCCTTGTCGGTGGGGATGCGCCCGGCGCTGGTGTGCGGCTGGGCGATGTACCCCTCGTCCTCCAGGGCGGCCATGTCGTTGCGGACAGTGGCCGGGGAGACGCCGAGGCTGTGGCGTTCGGTGAGCGCCTTGGAGCCGACCGGTTCCTCGGTGCCGACGTAGTCCTGGACGATGGCGCGCAAGACCTGGAGCCTGCGTTCACTCAGCATCGCGCCCTCCTCCAGATGTCGTCCCCTAGTCCCCCAGGCAGTCCCTGAGCGGTACCTGAGCAGTCTCTGAACGTCCTGCCGGCACTCTGCAGACGTCCTGCCTGGCACTCTGCGCGCGCGAGTGCCAACGGCTCCCCCGCCAGTGTACGGCGGTGGGGTACACCCCCGGCAAGGCTGGGACCCGTCGGTGCCCCCACGAGAGCACCGTCACAGTTAGCGTCGCTGCATGACCGTGACTTGGGAAGAGCTCGGATGGGAGCGGCTGGCGGACGGGGTGGGGCGGTGCCGTCTGCCCCGGTGGGACTGCACGGCGGGACTGGTGGTGGGCCGGGGTGCGGTCCTGGTGATCGACGCGGGGGCGGACCTCGCGGAGGGCACCCGGCTGCGGGCGCAGGCGGAGGCGCTCGCGGGGCACCGTGTGACCCATCTCGCTCTCACCCACCCCCACTTCGATCATGTCTTCGGGGCGGCGGCGTTCGCGGGCGCGGAGATGTTCGGCGCGGTCGGCGTGGACGCGGCGCTCATGTCCCGGCGGGCGCGGGAGGAACTGCGCGCGGACGCGGTACGCAACGGTCTGCTCGCGGCGCAGGCGGACGAGGCGGCCGATGCGCCGGTCGTTCCCCGCCACCATGTCTCCGGCGAGTGGACCCTGGACCTCGGCGGCGGCCGTCAGGTGCTGCTGGCGAACGTGGGCCCCGGCCACACCGCCCACGACCTGGCGGTGCTGGTCCCCTCCCTGTCGCCCGGCGACCCGGACGATCCGGAGGTGGTCTTCTGCGGCGACCTCGTGGAGGAGTCCGGCGAACCCCAGGCGGGACCGGACGCCGTACGCTCCCGCTGGCCGGCCGCCCTGGACCGGCTGCTGGCGCTTGGCGGCCCGGACGCCCTGTACGTACCGGGCCACGGCGCGGCGGTGGACGCGGAGTTCGTGCGGGCGCAGCGGGACGCCCTGGCGGCTCGCTTCGGCGTGTCGTGACGGCGCTACGGCGCCCTGCCGCCCCGTTCCTCCTATCGTCGTCCGAATGCGCCAGTACTCACCGGACCTGACCCCGCCGTGGAAGAGGCAGCAGCCCGCGCCGGAGGTGCCGGCGGAGCCCGGCCTGGTCGTGGAGGAGCCCGGCACCGGCTTCTGCGGCGCGGTGATCCGCTGCGAGGCGGGCACGGTGACCCTGGAGGACCGGTTCGGCAAGCACCGGGTGTTCCCGCTCCAGCCGCGCGGCTTCCACCTGGAGGGGCGGGTCGTGACCCTCGTACGCCCGCCGCAGTCCACCCCCGTACGCCCCGCCCGCACCGCCTCCGGCTCGGTGGCCGTCCCCGGCGCCCGCGCACGGGTGGCCCGCGCAGGGCGCATCTATGTCGAGGGGCGGCACGACGCGGAACTGGTCGAGAAGGTGTGGGGCGACGACCTGCGCGTCGAGGGCGTGGTCGTGGAGTACCTGTCGGGCGTCGACGACCTCCCGTCGATCGTCACCGGCTTCGCCCCGGGCCCCGACGCCCGCCTCGGCGTCCTGGTGGACCACCTGGTCACGGGCACCAAGGAGTGGCGCATCGCGGAGGCGGTGACGAGCGAACACGCCCTGGTGGTGGGCCACCCGTACATCGACGTGTGGGAGGCGGTGAAACCGTCCTCCCTGGGCATCGACGCCTGGCCCCGCATCCCGCACGGGGAGGACTGGAAGACGGGCGTGTGCCGCGCCCTCGGCTGGCCGGACAACACCGGCGCGGCCTGGCAGCACATCCTCTCCCGGGTCCACTCCTACAAGGACCTGGAACCGGAACTGCTGGGCCGGGTCGAGGAACTGATCGACTTCGTCACGGCAGCGGACGGCGGCGCGACGGCCTGACGCCGGGCGGTCGCCGAGCGGTCGCCGGGCGGTCGCCGGGCGGTCTCCGACGGCCACGGTCCTGGAGACTGTGGCTCAGTCGACGAGGTCCCTGACCACCGCGTCCGCCAGCAGGCGGCCCCGCAGGGTGAGGACGGCTTGGCCCTCGTCGTAGGGGCGGGCCTCCAGGAGGCCGTCGCGCAGGGCTCGGCGGGAGGCCGCGAGGCCCTGCTCACGGAGGAGGGACAGCGGTACGCCCTCGCTCAGCCGCAGCTCCAGCAGGATGCGCTCCACCCGGCGGTCCTCGTCGGTCAGCAGTTCGCGGCCCGCGCCCGGGGAGCGGCCCTCGGCCAGCGCCGCCGCATACGCGCCGGGGTGCTTCACGTTCCACCAGCGCACACCGCCGACGTGCGAATGCGCCCCGGGGCCCGCGCCCCACCAGTCCGCTCCGCGCCAGTACAGCTCGTTGTGCAGGCAGCGGGCGGCGTCGGTGGTGGCCCAGTTGGAGACCTCGTACCAGCCGTAGCCCGCCGCCGACAGCGTCTCCTCGGCGATCAGATACCGGTCGGCGTGGACGTCGTCGTCGGTCGGCGGGATCTCGCCTCGGCGGATACGGCGGGCGAGCTGCGTGCCCTCCTCGACTATGAGGGCGTACGCGCTGATGTGGTCGGGTCCGGCGCCGAGGGCGGCGTCGAGGGAGGCCCGCCAGTCGTCGTCGGACTCACCCGGGGTGCCGTAGATCAGGTCGAGGTTGACGTGCTCGAAGCCCGCCGCCCGGGCCTCGGCGACGCACGCCTCCGGGCGGCCGGGGGTGTGGGTGCGGTCCAGGATCCGCAGTACGTGCCGCCTGGCGCTCTGCATCCCGAAGGAGATCCGGTTGAAGCCCCCTTCGCGCAGAGCGGCCAGATAAGCCGGGTCGACCGACTCGGGGTTCGCCTCCGTCGTCACCTCGGCGTCCGCCGCGAGCCCGAACTCCTCACGGATCGCGGCGAGCATCCGCACCAGGTCGGCGGCGGCCAGCAGGGTGGGCGTACCGCCGCCGACAAAGACGGTACGGACCTCGCGCTGGTCGTCGCCGAGCACCTTCCGGGCCAGGCGGACCTCATCGATCAGGGTGCCGGCGTAGTTGTCCCGGGAGGCGAGCACACCGCCGCTGCCGCGCAGCTCGGTGGCGGTGTAGGTGTTGAAGTCGCAGTACCCGCAGCGAGTCGCGCAGTACGGCACATGCAGATAGAACCCGAGGGGACGGCCGGCGGCGCCGGCAAGCGCGACCTCGGGCAGAGCACCGTCGGCGGGGACGGGCTCGCCGTCGGGGAGTGCGGAAGGCATGTGCTCCATTGTCCCGTACGGCGGGGGGTACGGGGCCGGTGTGCGGCTTTGGGGGGTGGGCCGCGCAGCCCGGCGCTACCGGGGTACCGCTGGGGAAGGTCGCGCAGCCCGGCGCTAACGGGTTGCCGCCCGCGCCCACCCGTGCTGCCCCAGCGGCACGACTGCCCGCGGCTGGGCGCGGCGGGCAGCGCCCCGAAGGGGCGCGGGGAACTGCGCGACCAGCCACAACGTGCCCGCAGATGACCACCGACCGCCGAACCCCAAGGGGCGCGGGGAACTGCGCGACCAGCCACAACGTGCCCGCAGATGACCACCGACCGCCGAACCCCAAGGGGCGCGGGGAACTGCGCGACCAGCCACGACGTGCCCGCAGATGACCACCGACCGCCGAACCCCAAGGGGCGCGGGGAACTGCGCGACCAGCCACGACGTGCCCGCACTCTGAGCCCCGCCCCCTACCCCCCTTCACCGCCGGGTGGCAGCCGGTCCGCCTGGAGAACCAGCAGCGCCAGATCATCCTCCGGAGGCTGCGGGGCAAAGTCATGGACCAGCCGGCTGATCCGCTCCGCGATCCCCTCGGCGCTAAGCCCGGCGCAGCCACCCAGCGCCCGAGCGAGCCCGTCCGCGTCGTCGAACTGCCGCGAGCCCTCACGCCGTTCGGTGACCCCGTCCGTCACGCACAACAGACTGTCGCCCGGGCGCAGCTCGAACGTCTCAGCGGTGTACGTGGCGTCCTCGACCACCCCGAGGATGGTCTGCGGATGCGCAACCGAGCGCACGGTGCCGTCCAAACGGAGGTGCAACGGCAGCGGATGCCCCGCCGAGGCGAGGGTGCAGCGGATGCCGCCGCCGGGCAGCGGGACGAGTTCGCCGTGCAGAAGCGAGAGGAAGCGGGTCTGGGGGCCGTCACCGGGGGCGACCGCGCGGCCCCCGGCGGCCACCAGGGCACGGGCGGCGGCGTCGGCCGCCTCGGTGGCGTCGTCGAGGAGGAGCTGGTTGAGGCGGTCGAGGACGTCGGCGACACCGTGGCCGTCCCGGGCGAGCAGCCGCAGCCAGGGCCGGGCGAGACCGATGACCACGGCCGCCTCGGGCCCCTTGCCCTGGACGTCGCCGACGGCGAAGCACCAGCGGCCGTCCCCGGCGGGGAAGAGGTCGTAGAAGTCGCCGCTGGGATCGCCCTTGTCGCACGGCTCGTAGACGAGCGCGCTGCTCACCCCGGGGATCTCGGCGACGGCGCCGGGCAGCAGACCGCGCTGGAGGATGGCGCTGATGGTGGCCTGCCGGGCGTACTGCCGGGCCGCGCCGATGGCGAGCCCCACCCGGCGGCTGAGGTCCTCGACGAGCCCGGTGATCTCGTCGGGGAAGTCCGGCACTCCGGATCGGCCGATGACGAGCGTGCCGAGCGGCCGGCCGCCCGCGATCAGCCGGTAGGCCAGGGCCGCGCCGTGGGCATCGCGCGGGCCGAGGGCGTCGCCGGGCCAGGGGTGCGGGACGGGGGCGGGGCGCGGTCCGCCGGCCGGGCGGGGCGGGTCCTTCGCCAGGGCGCGGCGCAGGTCGTCGATGCGGTTCTCGCTGCTGTGCCAGACCCGGGCCAGCCGCGGCCCGGCCGCCCCCGTGCCGCCGTCGCCGGTGCCCGGGTGCCGGGTTCCCCAGCGTGCGAGCGACTCGTCCTCCAGCCACACCGCGCACCAGTCCGCGAGCCGCGGCACGATCAGCTGGCCGGTGAGGGCGGCGACGAGGTCCTCGTCGAGCTGCCCGGCGAGGAGGTCGGAGGCCTCGGCGAGGAAGGAGAGGGCGCCGCGGCCCAGCCAGTCCCGGTCGCGCTCGGCGCGCTGCGGAGAGGGGGCGAGGATCTCGGCGACACCGAGGCCGCGTTCCAGGGCGCGGTCGAGGGCGGCCGCGTCGTCGTGCGTCTCGCCGCCGCCGTCGGCGTCCGCGGCGCCGTCGGGGGTCAGGCGCGCCCACACCGTCTTGGCGCCCCGGCGGTAGGTGACGCCCCAGGACTCGGCGAGGGTGGCGACGAGCCGCAGTCCGCGGCCGTACTCCGGTGTCCCGTACGGCACTTCGGGCCCGGTTCCGCGCGGCGCCCGCGAGGGATGGTGGTCGCCGACCTCCACGACGAGCCCGCCGGACCCGTCCGGCCGGCACAGCAGCTCCACATCGGTGCCCGCGTGCACGACGGCGTTGGTGACGAGTTCGCTGACGACGATGAGCGCGTCGTCCACCACCCGCCCGCAGGGGCAACCGGCACCCACCGCCGACCCGGGGCGGCCCCACTCCGTCAGGGCCTCCCGCACCAGCCCGCGCGCCGCGCCCGGTGCCAGGGGGCTGCCGGTCAGGGTCGTACACAGCTGTGCGCTCCCGTCCGCGCCGGTGTACGCGGGCGCGCCCGAGTCGAGGGACATGGTCTCCCGTTGCGTCGGAATGGCCCACATGGACAGCTCCCCCAGGAGGTGGCACGAATTCGCTCGGCCGATGGGGGCATGGTGACAGACCGGCTCCGCACATAAGCATCGAGTTACCGAAGAAGACCGTGACGGGTGACAACCGTGCTATACGAGTGCACGGACAGGGACGGTTTACGGACCGACTCCGAACGACTCCCCGTCCGGGTACCGGTCGCCCGCTCGACTCTCGACATACCGCGCGACGGCACTCGACGGCCCCGGAACGCCGGTCACGTTCCGGGGCCGTGAGGGTCGTGAGGGCCGTGAGGGCCTGGTAGGCCTGGTGGGCCGGGAGGGCCGGGAGGGCCAGCCGCGAGGCCGCCTCCGTCCCCGCCCCGGCCCGCCCCCGGTGTCACGCCTCCCGCGTGCCCGCGTACATCTCCTCGATGAGGTACTTGTACTCCCGTTCCACCACCGGCCGCTTCAGCTTCAGGCTCGGGGTGATCTCGCCGTGCTCGACATCGAGGTCGCGCGGGAGGAGGCGGAATTTCTTGATGGTCTGCCAGCGCTGGAGACCCTGGTTGAGCTCCCTGATGTAGCCGTCGACCATCCCGACCGTGGCCGGGTCGGCGACGATCTCGGCGTACGGCCTGCCCTCCATGCCGTTCTCCTTCGCCCACTCGGTGATCGCGATCTCGTCGAGGGCGATGAGGGCGGTGCAGTAGTTGCGGTCGGCGCCGTGCACCAGGATGTTGGAGACGTACGGGCAGACGCCCTTGAACTGGCCCTCCACCTCGGCGGGCGCGATGTACTTGCCGCCGGAGGTCTTGATGAGGTCCTTCTTGCGGTCGGTGATGCGCAGATAGCCGTCCACGGACAGCTCACCGATGTCGCCGGTGTGCAACCAGCCGTCCGGCTCCAGCACCTCGGCGGTCTTCTCGGGCAGCTTGTGATAGCCCTGCATGATGCCGGGGCCGCGCAGCAGGATCTCGCCGTCCTCCGCGATGCGCACCTCGGTGCCGGGCAGCGGCTTGCCGACGGTGCCGGTGCGGTAGGCCTCGCCGGGGTTGACGAAGGACGCCGCCGAGGACTCGGTGAGCCCGTAGCCCTCCAGGACATGGATGCCTGCGCCGGCGAAGAAGTAGCCGATCTCCGGGGCCAGGGCGGCGCTGCCGGAGACACAGGCGCGCAGCCGCCCGCCGAACGCCTCGCGGATCTTGGAGTAGACGAGCGCGTCGGCGGCCTTGTGCTTGGCGGCGAGAGCGAAGGGCGCGCTACGGCTGCCGGTGCGCGCGAAGGTGTCCTGGGTGACCTTGGCGTACTCGCGGGCGACCTCGGACGCCCACTGGAAGATCTTGTACTTGGCAGCGCCGCCCGCACGGGCCTTGGCGGCGACGCCGTTGTAGACCTTCTCGAAGATCCGGGGCACGGCAGCCATGTACGTCGGCTGCACGACCGGCAGATTCTCGATGATCTTGTCGACGCGGCCGTCCACGGCGGTGACGTGCCCGACCTCGATCTGACCCGAGGTGAGCACCTTGCCGAAGACGTGCGCCAGCGGCAGCCACAGGTACTGCACGTCGTCGGCGCCGATCAGCCCGGTCGCCGAGATCGCCTTGGCCATGTAGGACCAGTTGTCATGCGGCAGGCGCACGCCCTTGGGGCGGCCGGTGGTACCGGAGGTGTAGATCAGGGTGGCGAGCTGCTCGGAGGTGATCGCGCCGACCCGCTCCTTGATCAGCTCGGGGTGCACCTCCAGATAGGCCGCCCCGCGCCGCTCCAGCTCGGCAAGCGTCAGCACCCGGTCGGAGGACTCGACCCCGGCCGCGTCCACGACCACGATGTGCGTGAGGTCGGGCAGGTCGGACTGCCGCTCCTCGGCCTTGGCGAGCTGCTCGGCGTTCTCCGCGATGAGCACCTTGCTCTCGGAGTCGGACAGGATGAACGCCGACTCGTCGGCGTTGGTCTGCGGGTAGACGGTGGTCGTGGCCGCACCGGCGCACAGGATGCCGAGGTCGGCGAGGATCCACTCGACACGAGTCGAGGAGGCCAGCGCCACGCGCTGCTCCGGCTGCACCCCCAGCTCGATGAGCCCGGCCGCGATCGCGTACACCCGCTCGGCGGCCTGCGCCCAGGTCAGCGACGCCCACTCGTCGGGGCCGTCACCGGAGGCAGCGGGCACCGGGAAGCGGTAGGCCTCGGCGTCCGGCGTGGCTGTCACCCGCTCCAGGAAGAGGCCCGCGACAGACGGCGGACGGTTCTCGATCAGGGTCTGTGTGTCGCTCACGACATCCTCCGGGGCCCGCGGCAGGCGGCTGGCTCGTGCGGCTGGTTTTCCACCCGCGGGTCACGGCCCTGGTCCCCGACCCGGACCGTTTGTTTAACTCGCGAGTAACTATGGAGCAGGGATCAGAGTAAGGCGCGACCGGCGGCTGCGTAAGGGGTGGGGTCTGTCGCCTACTCCACAGCATGACCGCCCGAACGCCCGGGGGCCCGCCGCACTTTGGCACGGCAGGCCCCCGTTCCGCCCCGTTTGCCGGGCGGCCGTTCCTCACTTCGGGTGATGCGACCTCGGGTGACGCGATTGCGGATGGCGTGATGACGGCTGACGCACGATCACTTCTTGCCCTTGGCGGACGCCACGCTGTCGTCGCTGGACAGGACGGCGATGAACGCCTCCTGCGGAACCTCCACCGCGCCCACCATCTTCATCCGCTTCTTGCCTTCCTTCTGCTTCTCCAGCAGCTTCCGCTTACGGGAGATGTCACCGCCGTAGCACTTGGCGAGGACGTCCTTGCGGATGGCGCGGATGGTCTCGCGGGCGATCACCCGGGAGCCGATGGCGGCCTGCACCGGCACCTCGAAGTTCTGCCGCGGGATGAGTTCCCGGAGCTTGGCGACGAGCCGTACGCCGTATGCGTACGCCTGGTCCTTGTGGGTGATCGCGGAGAAGGCGTCCACCTTGTCGCCGTGCAGCAGGATGTCGACCTTGACGAGGCTCGAGGACTGCTCGCCGGTGGGCTCGTAGTCCAGCGACGCGTAGCCGCGCGTCTTGGACTTGAGCTGGTCGAAGAAGTCGAAGACGATCTCGGCCAGCGGCAGGGTGTAGCGGATCTCGACCCGGTCCTCGGAGAGGTAGTCCATGCCGAGCAGGGCGCCGCGCCGGGTCTGGCACAGCTCCATGATCGCGCCGATGAACTCGGTGGGCGCCAGGATCGTCGCCCGGACGACGGGCTCGTACACCTCGTCGATCTTGCCCTCGGGGAACTCGCTCGGGTTGGTGACGACGTGCTCGCTGCCGTCCTCCATGATCACCCGGTAGACCACGTTGGGTGCGGTCGCGATCAGGTCGAGGCCGAACTCGCGCTCCAGCCGCTCCCTGATGACGTCGAGGTGCAGCAGGCCGAGGAAGCCGACGCGGAAGCCGAAGCCGAGGGCCGCGGAGGTCTCCGGCTCGTAGACCAGGGCGGCGTCGTTGAGCTGGAGCTTGTCGAGGGCCTCGCGCAGTTCGGGGTAGTCGGAGCCGTCCAGCGGGTACAGACCGGAGAACACCATCGGCTTCGGGTCCTTGTACCCGCCGAGGGCGTCCGTGGCTCCCTTGTGCTGGCTGGTGACGGTGTCGCCGACCTTGGACTGGCGGACGTCCTTCACACCGGTGATCAGATAGCCGACCTCACCCACGCCGAGCCCATCGGCGGACAGCATCTCGGGCGAGTTGGTGCCGATCTCCAGCAGCTCGTGGGTGGCGCCGGTCGACATCATCCGGATGCGCTCACGCTTGTTGAGCTGGCCGTCGATGACCCTGACGTAGGTGACCACACCGCGGTAGGAGTCGTAGACCGAGTCGAAGATCATCGCGCGGGCGGGCGCGTCGGCGACCCCGACGGGCGCGGGGACCTCCCGTACGACCTTGTCGAGCAGCGCGTCGACCCCCACGCCGGTCTTGGCGGACACCCGCAGGACGTCCTCGGGGTTGCAGCCGACCAGGTTGGCGAGTTCCTCGGCGAACTTCTCGGGCTGCGCGGCCGGCAGGTCGATCTTGTTCAGGACGGGGATGATCGTGAGGTCGTTCTCCATCGCCAGATAGAGGTTGGCGAGGGTCTGCGCCTCGATGCCCTGCGCCGCGTCCACCAGGAGGACGGTCCCCTCGCAGGCGGCGAGCGACCGCGAGACCTCGTACGTGAAGTCGACGTGCCCCGGGGTGTCGATCATGTTGAGGATGTGGGTGTTGCCCGGATCCTGGCTCGGGGCCCAGGGCAGCCGCACGGCCTGGGACTTGATCGTGATGCCGCGCTCGCGCTCGATGTCCATGCGGTCGAGATACTGAGCACGCATCTGCCGCTGCTCGACCACTCCGGTCAGCTGGAGCATCCGGTCGGCGAGGGTGGACTTGCCGTGGTCGATGTGCGCGATGATGCAGAAGTTGCGGATCAGAGCCGGGTCGGTACGGCTCGGCTCGGGCACATTGTTAGGGGTCGCGGGCACGCAGGGTCCTGATTCTTGAGGTATCCGCAGGGATCGGCGGCTCGGGTCGGATCGATACGTAGGCATCCATGGTCCCACGGGCGGGGGGCCGGTACCGGTTCGGGCGGTGACGGGGGTGTAACGGCACCAGGGCCCCCGAGGGCGGTTTTGGGCGGGCGCCGGGCCGCTGGTAGATTGGGTCGCTGTGTCTCATGCCCTCTCAGCGCGAGGCACACCTCAAGAGATCACCGGCACGGGACCCGAGCGGCCCCGCGCCAGAACCTGAAAAGGCTCATTCGTGGCGAACATCAAGTCCCAGATCAAGCGGAACAAGACCAACGAGAAGGCCCGGCTGCGCAACAAGGCCGTCAAGTCCTCTCTGAAGACCGCGATCCGCAAGGCCCGCGAGGCCGCTGCCGCGGGTGACGTCGAGAAGGCCAACGAGTACCAGCGCGCTGCCGCGCGTCAGCTCGACAAGGCCGTCTCGAAGGGCGTCATCCACAAGAACCAGGCCGCCAACAAGAAGTCGGCGCTTGCTTCCAAGGTCGGGTCCCTCCAGGGCTGACCCTTTCTCTTGGCTTTCTTGGCCTGACCGCCGGAAGGACCCAGAGCGGGCCCTCTCTCATCCGCTCCCGACCGGCACCCCGGATCCACGCGCGGCCTGCGTTCGCCACGCGGGCGTGGATCCACAGCACAGCAGTCTGAAACCGGAGGCCCCGGCTTCCGCCCTTCCCCAGGGCGGAAGCCGGGGCCTCCGGCGTTCTGTACGGCCGTACTCGTGTCGCGCGTACTCGCGCCGTGCGTACTTGTGCCGCGCGTAGGCGTGTCGTGCGTAGGCGTGTCGTGCGCACGGGTGTCGTCCGTACTCAGTCGTCCCTGCTCAGGCCTTCGAACTCAGCCGCTCGAACTCAGCGTTCGCACTCAGCCGTTCGACCTCAGCCGCTCGAAGGGACGACGTGCAGCAACCCCCCTCACAGGGGGGTTGCGTTTGTGTGTGCTTGCTGGGGGCAGTCCGAAGGCGGCTCAGACTGCCCCCTGCCCGAACGCGGCCGGGGAGCGTGTCCGGACATCTGTGTTTCTCACCCGAGCGGGGTGTTTTCCAGGGTTCTACGTGCACCAGGGCCGCGATGTCAACACATACGGAAAGGTAAAGCAACACAGTCAGAAGTGTTGTCTTCCTGGCCAGTGGGAGTACTGTTCGCCCTAGACAGGCATCACCCCACATGAAACGGACTTGATCCCACATGTACGCAGCGAAGCGTCAGCCTCAGATCATTCAGCGCATCGCGCTGGATGACGCTGACGCATACGCGGGCGGTGCCTCTCTTCATGCCTTCCTCGGTGCAGGCGGTGCCGGGTGGAGGGGTCTGGTGGCGGCGGTGGCGCATGGTGCTGCTGCTGTGTCGTTGCCGGGCAGTGTGATGCCGGCTCCGGCGGATGTGTGTCCGTCCGGGGTTGTTGGCGGGGCTGATGTTCCGCTGTTGCGGCCGCTGGGCGGTCGTGTCGGCCGGTTGTTGACCGGTCGGGGTCGGGGACGTGTCTCATCCCTACCGGAGTGAATCGGAAGATTTGTAATGACTGACACAGCGGCGTTGAAGAACCTGGAAGGCAACGGGTTCAGAGCCAGAGTCCAGCGGCTCGGCGGGCAGTTGGCCGGCATGGTGATGCCGAATATCGCGGCGTTCATCGCGTGGGGTCTGATCACGGCGATGTTCATCCCGACGGGGTGGATTCCGAACGAGACGTTGGCGAAGCTCGTCGGGCCGATGATCACGTTCCTGCTGCCGGTGTTGATCGGTTACACCGGCGGTCGCATGGTGCACGGTCAGCGTGGTGCGGTGGTCGCGGCGATTGCCACGGTGGGTGTGGCGGTCGGTGCGGACGGTACGCCGATGTTCCTGGGTGCGATGATCATCGGCCCGTTCACGGCGTATCTGCTGAAGCTGGTGGACGGGTATCTGCAGCCGCGGACGCGTGCCGGGTTCGAGATGCTGGTGGACAACTTCTCCGCGGGCATTCTCGGTGGTGCGATGGCCGTGGGTGGTGTGGCGGGTGTCGGGCCGGTGGTCAGGTCGCTGACGACGGCTGCGGGTCATGGTGTGGACTGGCTGGTCAGCAATCATCTGCTGCCGGTGGTGTCGATCATTGTGGAGCCGGCGAAGGTCCTGTTCCTGAACAATGCGATCAACCACGGTGTGCTGTCGCCTCTGGGTGTGGACGAGGCGGCGAAGCACGGCAAGTCGATCCTGTTCATGATCGAGACGAACCCCGGTCCGGGTCTGGGCATTCTGCTGGCGTATCTGCTGTTCGGTCCGAAGCGTCTGCGCGGGTCGGTTCCGGGTGCGATCGTGGTGCACTTCCTGGGTGGTATCCACGAGATCTACTTCCCGTACCTGCTGATGAAGCCGCGTCTGATCCTGGCGGCGGTCGCCGGTGGTATGGCGGGTGTGTCGACGGCGATGGTCACGGGTGCGGGTCTGGTCGCGGCTCCGTCGCCGGGCAGCATCTTCGCCTATCTCGCGGTGACGCCGAAGGGCGGCTACTTCTCGGTGCTGGCGTCGATCGCGGTGGCTGCGACGGTGTCGTTCCTGGTGGGTTCGGCTCTGCTGAAGACGGAGCGCAAGTCCGGTGAGGACGACGAGCCGGCTGCGGTTGAGGGCGGTGTGGTGTCCTCGGATGCTGAGGCTGTGGTGGCGGACGCGGAGGCTGTGGTGTCGCGGTCGCTGGCGGGTGCGGACATCAAGAACGTGGTCGTGGCGTGTGACGCGGGGATGGGCTCCAGTGTGATGCTGGCGAGCCAGCTGACGAAGCGGCTGAAGCCCTACGGTGTGACGGTCACGCACAAGGCGGTGAACGAGCTGCCGGCGGACACGCCGCTGGTGGTGACGCATCAGGATCTGGCGGCGCGGGCGCGGTCGATCGCGCCGAACGCGGTGATCATCCCGTTCCAGTCGTTCCTGAACGATCCGGCCTTCGACAGGCTGGAGGAAGCCATTCGTGACGGAGGAGAGGTTCGTGCCTGAGGTTCTGCCCCGTGAGGGTATCCGTGTCGGGCTGAAGGCTGCCGACCGGTGGGACGCGGTGCGTCAGTGCGGTGCGGTTCTGGAGGAGCTGGGCGCGGTCGAGGACGGCTACGCGGCGGCGATGCTGGAGCGTGAGCGGTCGGTGTCCACCTTTGTGGGTGAGGGTGTCGCGATCCCGCACGGTACGTCCCAGTCGCGGTCGCTGGTGAGGCGGACGGCGCTGGCGGTGCTGCAGTTCCCCGCAGGGGTGGACTGGGGCGGCCAGTCGGTCACCACGTGTGTGGCGATCGCGGCGAAGGGCGACGAGCACATTTCGGTGCTCTCCGCTCTGGCTCTTCTGCTGCTGGAGCCCGACCAGGCCGAGAAGCTGCGTGCTTCGTCGGACCCGGACGAGATCTATCAGCTTCTGGAATCGATCAGCAAGGACATCGCATGAAGGTCGCACGTTTCTACGCTCCCGGTGATCTCCGGATAGAGGACGTGCCGGAGCCGGTCCCGGGGCCGGACGAGGTGAAGATCAGGGTCCGTAACTGCTCGACGTGCGGTACGGATGTGAAGATCTTCAATCATGGTCATCAGCATCTGGACCCGCCGCGGGTGATGGGTCACGAGATTGCGGGTGAGGTCGTCGAGGTCGGCGCCCAGGTTGCGGGCGGCTGGGTCGCGGGTGACCGTGTCCAGGTGATCGCGGCGGTGCCGTGCGGTGAGTGCGCGGACTGCACCGCCGGGCGGCTGACGATCTGCCCGAACCAGACGTCGGTGGGTTACCAGTACGACGGCGGGTTCGCCGAGTACCTGATCGTGCCGCACGCCGTTTTGAAGGTCGACGGCCTGAACCGGATCCCGGAGGGCGTGTCGTTCGCGGAGGCGTCGGTGGCGGAGCCGCTGGCGTGTGCGATCAACGGTCAGGAACTCGCCCGGGTGGGCGAGGGCGACGACGTGATCGTGATGGGTGCGGGTCCGATCGGCTGCATGCATGTTCATCTGGCGCGTGCGCGGGGTGCCCGCAGGGTGTTCCTCGCGGACATCAACGCGGGCCGGCTGAAGCAGTCCGCTGATGCTGTGAAGCCGGATGCGGCGATCTGCGGTGCGGATGTCGACATGGTCGAGGAGGTCCTGCGGCTGACCGACGGGCGTGGCGTGGATGTGGTGATCACGGCTGCGGCATCCGGGAAGGCGCAGGAGGACGGTGTGCGGATGGCGGCCCGGCAGGGCCGGATCAGCCTGTTCGGGGGTCTGCCGAAGACCGCGCCGACGATCACGCTGGACTCGAACCTGGTCCACTACCGTGAGCTGACGGTGGTGGGTGTGAACGGGTCCAGCCCCGCGCACAACAAGCAGGCCCTTGAGCTCATCGCGTCCGGGAAGGTCCCGGTCAAGGACCTCATCACGCACCGTATGACCCTGGACCAGGTCCCCGAGGCCATCGCCACGGTCGCCGCGGGCGACGCGATCAAGGTCACCATCGAACCCTGACCCCACCCCCCCCCCCAACAGCGGCCCGGCCGGATCCCCCGATCCGACCGGGCCGCACCACATCCCCCCCACCACAACCAACCACTTAGGCATGACAGCATGCCGTCCATGGCAGACGACAGCACGAGCGGGTTTCTGGCGGGCTGAGCACTCCGCTGGAAGTGCCGTCTGCCGTCTGCGGCACCATCGTGGCTGGTCGCGCAGTTCCCCGCGCCCCTTCGGGGCGCTGCCTAACCGGAGCGGACTTCGTCCGACCTGCTTCGACGGCCCTCATCATCAGCGTCCCGGGGGCGGAACCGGCTTGTCCGAGCCTGGCACGAACGGTTCGGCCCGTCAGCACGGGCAGGGGTTTCCGGCCCATGTATGACGCTTTCGACCTTGGTCCGGCAACTGCGGGCGGTTTCCCAGCGTGCTGTGTCTGGCTCCTGAGCCGGACAGCTGGCTACGGCAGCTCACCGAGGCGATGGCCGACCGGTGGCCCGAGGCCCCTCCCTGCGGTGGCCGGTTCACCGCGATGTCGTACCCCACCCGACCGTCGCAGACGGTCAGGACGAGCCCGTCCTGGACGAGATCGAATCCGCCCTGCTCCCTGGACTGCCCATCACGTCCTATGCATCGTGTGTCGACCTCAGGGTGGATGACGGCGCGAGGTGGCGGATGCGGGCCGCGTTCCCACTCCGTGGGTGAACGGGCCGTAGGCAACTGGCCGCCCACGGGCGGTCTTTGGCGGTGATTCGGTGGGGGGATGTGGTGCGGCCCGGTCGGATCGGGGGATCCGGCCGGGCCGCTGTTGGGGGGGGGGGTGGGGTCAGGGTTCGATGGTGACCTTGATCGCGTCGCCCGCGGCGACCGTGGCGATGGCCTCGGGGACCTGGTCCAGGGTCATACGGTGCGTGATGAGGTCCTTGACCGGGACCTTCCCGGACGCGATGAGCTCAAGGGCCTGCTTGTTGTGCGCGGGGCTGGACCCGTTCACACCCACCACCGTCAGCTCACGGTAGTGGACCAGGTTCGAGTCCAGCGTGATCGTCGGCGCGGTCTTCGGCAGACCCCCGAACAGGCTGATCCGGCCCTGCCGGGCCGCCATCCGCACACCGTCCTCCTGCGCCTTCCCGGATGCCGCAGCCGTGATCACCACATCCACGCCACGCCCGTCGGTCAGCCGCAGGACCTCCTCGACCATGTCGACATCCGCACCGCAGATCGCCGCATCCGGCTTCACAGCATCAGCGGACTGCTTCAGCCGGCCCGCGTTGATGTCCGCGAGGAACACCCTGCGGGCACCCCGCGCACGCGCCAGATGAACATGCATGCAGCCGATCGGACCCGCACCCATCACGATCACGTCGTCGCCCTCGCCCACCCGGGCGAGTTCCTGACCGTTGATCGCACACGCCAGCGGCTCCGCCACCGACGCCTCCGCGAACGACACGCCCTCCGGGATCCGGTTCAGGCCGTCGACCTTCAAAACGGCGTGCGGCACGATCAGGTACTCGGCGAACCCGCCGTCGTACTGGTAACCCACCGACGTCTGGTTCGGGCAGATCGTCAGCCGCCCGGCGGTGCAGTCCGCGCACTCACCGCACGGCACCGCCGCGATCACCTGGACACGGTCACCCGCGACCCAGCCGCCCGCAACCTGGGCGCCGACCTCGACGACCTCACCCGCAATCTCGTGACCCATCACCCGCGGCGGGTCCAGATGCTGATGACCATGATTGAAGATCTTCACATCCGTACCGCACGTCGAGCAGTTACGGACCCTGATCTTCACCTCGTCCGGCCCCGGGACCGGCTCCGGCACGTCCTCTATCCGGAGATCACCGGGAGCGTAGAAACGTGCGACCTTCATGCGATGTCCTTGCTGATCGATTCCAGAAGCTGATAGATCTCGTCCGGGTCCGACGAAGCACGCAGCTTCTCGGCCTGGTCGGGCTCCAGCAGCAGAAGAGCCAGAGCGGAGAGCACCGAAATGTGCTCGTCGCCCTTCGCCGCGATCGCCACACACGTGGTGACCGACTGGCCGCCCCAGTCCACCCCTGCGGGGAACTGCAGCACCGCCAGCGCCGTCCGCCTCACCAGCGACCGCGACTGGGACGTACCGTGCGGGATCGCGACACCCTCACCCACAAAGGTGGACACCGACCGCTCACGCTCCAGCATCGCCGCCGCGTAGCCGTCCTCGACCGCGCCCAGCTCCTCCAGAACCGCACCGCACTGACGCACCGCGTCCCACCGGTCGGCAGCCTTCAGCCCGACACGGATACCCTCACGGGGCAGAACCTCAGGCACGAACCTCTCCTCCGTCACGAATGGCTTCCTCCAGCCTGTCGAAGGCCGGATCGTTCAGGAACGACTGGAACGGGATGATCACCGCGTTCGGCGCGATCGACCGCGCCCGCGCCGCCAGATCCTGATGCGTCACCACCAGCGGCGTGTCCGCCGGCAGCTCGTTCACCGCCTTGTGCGTGACCGTCACACCGTAGGGCTTCAGCCGCTTCGTCAGCTGGCTCGCCAGCATCACACTGGAGCCCATCCCCGCGTCACACGCCACGACCACGTTCTTGATGTCCGCACCCGCCAGCGACCGCGACACCACAGCCTCCGCGTCCGCCACCACAGCCTCAGCATCCGAGGACACCACACCGCCCTCAACCGCAGCCGGCTCGTCGTCCTCACCGGACTTGCGCTCCGTCTTCAGCAGAGCCGAACCCACCAGGAACGACACCGTCGCAGCCACCGCGATCGACGCCAGCACCGAGAAGTAGCCGCCCTTCGGCGTCACCGCGAGATAGGCGAAGATGCTGCCCGGCGACGGAGCCGCGACCAGACCCGCACCCGTGACCATCGCCGTCGACACACCCGCCATACCACCGGCGACCGCCGCCAGGATCAGACGCGGCTTCATCAGCAGGTACGGGAAGTAGATCTCGTGGATACCACCCAGGAAGTGCACCACGATCGCACCCGGAACCGACCCGCGCAGACGCTTCGGACCGAACAGCAGATACGCCAGCAGAATGCCCAGACCCGGACCGGGGTTCGTCTCGATCATGAACAGGATCGACTTGCCGTGCTTCGCCGCCTCGTCCACACCCAGAGGCGACAGCACACCGTGGTTGATCGCATTGTTCAGGAACAGGACCTTCGCCGGCTCCACAATGATCGACACCACCGGCAGCAGATGATTGCTGACCAGCCAGTCCACACCATGACCCGCAGCCGTCGTCAGCGACCTGACCACCGGCCCGACACCCGCCACACCACCCACGGCCATCGCACCACCGAGAATGCCCGCGGAGAAGTTGTCCACCAGCATCTCGAACCCGGCACGCGTCCGCGGCTGCAGATACCCGTCCACCAGCTTCAGCAGATACGCCGTGAACGGGCCGATGATCATCGCACCCAGGAACATCGGCGTACCGTCCGCACCGACCGCCACACCCACCGTGGCAATCGCCGCGACCACCGCACCACGCTGACCGTGCACCATGCGACCGCCGGTGTAACCGATCAACACCGGCAGCAGGAACGTGATCATCGGCCCGACGAGCTTCGCCAACGTCTCGTTCGGAATCCACCCCGTCGGGATGAACATCGCCGTGATCAGACCCCACGCGATGAACGCCGCGATATTCGGCATCACCATGCCGGCCAACTGCCCGCCGAGCCGCTGGACTCTGGCTCTGAACCCGTTGCCTTCCAGGTTCTTCAACGCCGCTGTGTCAGTCATTACAAATCTTCCGATTCACTCCGGTAGGGATGAGACACGTCCCCGACCCCGACCGGTCAACAACCGGCCGACACGACCGCCCAGCGGCCGCAACAGCGGAACATCAGCCCCGCCAACAACCCCGGACGGACACACATCCGCCGGAGCCGGCATCACACTGCCCGGCAACGACACAGCAGCAGCACCATGCGCCACCGCCGCCACCAGACCCCTCCACCCGGCACCGCCTGCACCGAGGAAGCCAGCAAGGGAAGCGTCTCCCGCTCCCACATCGCTTCGGACGTCGGTCACGGCCGCACTGCCGTACCACTCGCCCTCCGCGGACACCAGCAGCATTCCGTCCGCGCCGAGGCTGGCGAGCACCTGACGTGCACCCAGTCCGCGCAGCTCCCTTGCCGCCTCAAGCGCGTCACCGACCGTCACCAGCGGTCGGCCCACCGCTTCCGCGAGCTCCTCACGGTTCGGCTTGACCACATCGGGGCCTGCCTTCAGCGCGGCCAGCAACGCCGGACCCGAGGTGTCCAGCGCGATCCGCGCACCGCAGTCGTGCACCCACGTCACCAGCTCCGCGTACCACTCGGGCGCCAGACCCCGGGGCAGGCTGCCGCAGCACGCCAGCCACTCCGTGTCCGGCCCGATCAGACCGCGCACGGTCTTCAGCAGTACGTCGGATTCTTCAGCGGTCAGCTCCGGGCCCGGAGCGTTGATCTTCGTGAGCACACCGTCCGGCTCGACGGCGCTCACATTGACTCTGGTCGTGCCTTCGACCCATACCGGCGCGATCTCGATGCCCTGTCTGGCCAGGAGTTCGGCCATCAGCATCCCCGAGGACCCGCCCAGCGGCAGCACGGCCGTCGTGGCGTGCCCCGCGGCGCTCAGCGCACGTGACACATTCACGCCCTTGCCGCCCGGGTCCACCCGGTCGGCAGCCGCACGATGCACCGCACCCCGCCGGAGCTCTGTCACCTCGAAGGTGCAGTCCAGGCTCGGATTCGGAGTGATGGTGACGATCATGCTCGGATCACCTCCGGTCCCACGGCCGCGATCTCCTCGGCCTGCTCGTCGGTCAGACCGGTGTCCGTGACGACCACGTCCACCTGGTCCAAGGTCGCGAACCTGGCGAAGTACCGCGCTCCGTACTTGCTCGAGTCGGCGAGCAGCACCACGCGCCGGGCGCTCGCCACCATGGCCCGCTTCACCGCGGCCTCCGCGAGATCGGGCGTGGAGAGCCCGGAGTGCGCTGCGAAGCCGTTGGTCGCGATCACGGCGGTGTCCGCCTCCAGGTCGGCCAGGTCCCGCAGGGCCCAGGCGTCCACCGCCGCCTGGGTACGGTGCCGCAGCCGGCCGCCGACCAGATGGAGATTGAGGTTGGGATACTCCGCCAGCCGCGCGGCCACCGGCAGCGCGTTGGTCACGACGGTGAGCGCGGAGTCCAGCGGCAGCAGCGCGGCGAGCCGGGAGATGGTGGTGCCGGCGTCCAGCAGCACGCTGCCCTCATCGGGCAGCAGCGCCAGGGCGGCCTTGGCGATCCGCTCCTTGTCGGCTGCGGCGGTGGAGTCACGCTCCGCAAGCCCGGGCTCCACCAGGCGCAAGCCTCCGGCAGGCAGCGCACCGCCGTGCACCCGGCGCAGCAGTCCGGCGCGTTCAAGGGCTGTCAGGTCGCGCCGGACGGTCTCCTGCGTGACGCCGAAGTCTTCGGCCAGCGAGGGGACTTCCACCCGGCCGAGCTCCTGGGCCAGCTGAACGATCCGTTGCTGCCGCTCGGGTGCGTACATGTTGGATCAGGTCCGTTTCATGTGGGGTGATGCCTGTCTACGCCAGACAGTACTCCGACCCGCATGAAAGGCAACAACTTCTGAGTGTGTTGTTTTACCCTTCCGATTGTGTTGACATCAGCTCGCTGAACCACGTACAACCCTGAAAAACACCTCTCGCAGGTGTCAAACACAGATGTCCGGACACGCTCCCCGGCCGTGTCCGGGCTGGGGGGCAGTCTGAACCGCCTTCGGACTGCCCCCACCAGCCACCTACGGGCACAGCGCCCGCAGGGGCGGCTGCGCCCTCCCATCATCCCCGATCCATGCTCGATCTCGAAGGAGAAGCAATGCCCCAGGTACTGGTCACCGTCGGCTCACAGCAGGGCCTGCACGCTCGCCCGGCCACCCTCTTCGTCCAGGCCGCCACCCGGCAGCCCGTCAAGGTGACCATCGGCCGCCCGGACCAGCCCGCCGTGGACGCCAGGAGCCTGCTGTCCGTACTCGCCCTAGGGGCCGAGAAGGGCGACACCCTCCAGCTCACGGCCGACGGCGACAACGCCGAGACCGTCCTGAAGGAACTCGCCGAGGTCCTCTCCACGGACCACGACGCCGCCGCCTGACGACGCCACCCGAACCGAGCATCCGGCCTCACGGCCGGCACTCGTGTTATTTGTCACATATTCCCTGTACGTCCCGTTTGCGCCCTGTTTGCGTCCTGAAGAACGCTGTGTGAGCCGAGATCAGCGCCCCCGCGACCTCGCGGCACGCGCGATGGTCACCACGGCCTTCTCCAGGGCGTACCCGGGGTCCTCGCCGCCGCCCTTCACACCGGCGTCCGCATCGGCGACCGCCCGCAGTGCCACGGCCACCCCGTCGGGTGTCCAGCCGCGCATCTGCTGGCGGACCCGGTCGATCTTCCAGGGCGGCATCCCGAGCTCGCGCGCGAGATCGGCGGGCCGTCCGCCGCGCGCGGAGGACAGCTTGCCGATGGCCCGCACGCCCTGTGCGAGCGCGCTGGTGATCATCACCGGCGCCACGCCGGTGGCCAGCGACCAGCGCAGCGCCTCCAGCGCCTCCGCCGTCCGCCCCTCGACGGCCCGGTCGGCGACGGTGAAGCTGGACGCCTCGGCCCGCCCCCTGTAGTACCGCCCCACGACGGCCTCGTCGATCGTGCCCTCGACGTCCGCGGAGAGCTGCGACACCGCGGACGCCAGCTCCCGCAGATCGGACCCGATGGCGTCGACGAGCGCCTGGCACGCCTCGGGCGTGGCCGACCGCCCCGCCGTCCGGAACTCGCCCCGCACAAAGGCCAGCCGGTCCGCGGGCTTGGTCATCTTCGGGCAGGCCACATCCCTCGCCCCCGCCTTGCGCGCGGCGTCCAGCAGGGCTTTGCCCTTCGCCTGGCCAGCGTGCAGCAGCACGAGCGTGATCTCCTCGGCGGGCGCCGCGAGATACGCCTTCACATCCTTGACCGTGTCCGCCGACAGGTCCTGCGCATTGCGCACGACCACGACCTTGCGCTCGGCGAAGAGCGACGGACTGGTCAGCTCGGCGAGTGTGCCCGGCTGCAACTGGTCCGGTGTCAGATCCCGTACGTCCGTGTCGGCATCGGCGGCCCGCGCCGCGGCCACCACATCCCGCACGGCACGGTCGAGCAGGAGATCCTCCTGGCCCACGGCAAGCGTCACCGGGGCGAGCAGATCGTCGTTCGCAGTCTTCTTGGCCATCGCGTACAGCATCGCACGCACCACTGACATCACACCGCCGCGCCCCGGACCGGCAGGCCGGGAGTGTCATGAATCAGGTGTGATCTTCCCCGAAGGAGTCACCTGATGAGTACGACGATGGATCACCGGATCGAGTCCTTGGGCAGCGTGTCGCTTGCCGTGGCTGGCGGTGGCGTTCAGGGTGCCGACGTGAGGTCGATGCCGGTGTCTGAGAACGGTCTGTCCAGTGAGTTGCTGGAGGAGCTGGCCGCGTTGGCGGCCGAGAAGGTCCGCGGCGGGGGCGGACTGCGGCTGATGGGCGAGGGCGGGCTGCTGCCCGAGTTGGCCCAGCACCTGATGCAGGCCGCGCTGGATGCCGAGATGGACGAGCACCTGGCTGCCGGGGCCGGCCGGGTGGGCGGGCGCGGATCGCGCTCGGGCGGCAACATGCGCAACGGCTACCGGGCGAAGAAGGTCATGACGGAGGTCGGCCCGGTGACGGTGCAGGTCCCCCGTGACCGGCTGGGGACCTTCCGGCCCCGGATCCTGCCCGCCTACGCCCGCCGCACGGGCGCGCTGGACGATCTGGTGCTCTCGCTGACCGCCAAGGGCCTGACCTCCGGTGAGATCGTCTCCCACCTCGCCCAGACGTACGGGATGACGACCACGAAGGAGACCATCTCCACGATCACCGACAAGGCCCTGGAATCGATGGCGGAATGGCGCACCCGCCCGCTCGATCCGGTCTACCCGGTCGTCTTCGTCGACGCCGTGCACGTCAAGATCAGGGACGGTCATGTCGCCAACCGGCCGATCTACGTGGCCGTCGCGGTCACCGCCGACGGCTACCGCGAGATCCTCGGCCTATGGGTCGGCGACGGCGGTGAGGGTGCCAAGTACTGGACCACAGTCCTGACCGAGATCAAGAACCGGGGCGTGCGCGACGTACTGATGCTGGTCTGCGACGGGCTGAGTGCTCTGCCCGACGCGGTGAACACCGTCTGGCCTCGCACGGTGGTGCAGACCTGCGTCGTCCACCGAAGCCGTCAAGAAACAACGCGTTGCTTCGCGGAGACGAGATCGTTGATCTGGTATGCGCATATCCGACGAGGTCCGCAGCCAGTTGGCACGACGGTTCGACGTTCTTCTCCCGCATCTGAACGAGCGTCAACGGCGACTGGCGTTGGCGACCGAGGCCCGGCTGATCGGGCACGGAGGCGTCGGACTGATTGCGCGGATAGCCCAGGTCAGCGAGACGACTGTCCGCAAGGGCGTGTTCGAACTCGAGGCCGGGGCCGACCCGCTGCCCGAGGGGCGTATCCGGCGCCCTGGTGGCGGGCGGATGCGGGCCGAGGAGGTCGACCCTCAGCTGGTCCCGGCCCTGATGGCGCTGGTTGAACCGGACGAGCGCGGTGATCCGATGTCGCCGCTGCGCTGGACGACGAAGTCGCTGCGGCACCTGGCCGCAGAGCTGTCCCGGCAAGGGCATCGCGTGACCGCACCCACGGTGGGTCGGCTGTTGAAGGAGCAGGGGTTCAGCCTGCAGGGCACCGCCAAGACGCTGGAAGGCGATCAACACCCTGACCGGGACGCGCAGTTCCGCTATATCAACGAGCAGGTCAAGGAGCATCAGGCTGCGGGTGATCCGGTGATCAGCGTGGACGCGAAGAAAAAGGAACAAGTGGGGCAACTGCCGATGCCCGGGCAGGAATGGCGGCCGGCCGGACAGCCCGTCGAGGTCGAGGACCACAGTTTCTTCGCCGGTCCGCATGTGGAGTCCGTGATCCCGTACGGGATCTACGACATGAGCACGAACACTGGCTGGGTGAACGTCGGCACCGACCACAACACTGCCACGTTCGCGGCAGCTTCGATCCGCCGCTGGTGGCAGGCGCGCGGCCGCCACGACTACCCCCAGGCATCACGGCTGCTGATCACCGCGGACGCCGGGGGGTCCAACAGCTACCGCTACCGGGTTTGGAAGGCCGAACTGGCCGCGTTCGCCGCCGATGTCGGCCTGAACGTCACGGTGTGTCATTTTCCGCCGGGCACAAGCAAATGGAACAAAATCGAGCACAGGCTGTTCTCCCACATCACGATGAACTGGCGCGGACGCCCCCTGACCAGCCACGAAGTCGTCCTCAAAACAATCACCGCGACCACCACCCGGACCGGCCTGCGCGTCGAGGCCGCTCTCGACGAAGGCTCCTACCCGACCGGCATCGCGGTCAGCCGAGAACAGTTGCAGGCCCTGCCGATCACCGCGCATGCCGACCACGGCCAGTGGAACTACAGCATCGCCCCGAGCGGCGGCACCGCCCTCGCCCCGCGCGCCGACGAACGCACCGAGGCCCGCGCCCAAGCCCTCCAATTGCTCACCGACCCCCGCCTGACCGGCATGAGTACCGACGAACTGAACGCGCTGAAAGCCAAGTTGGCCCCCGCCCAGGCAGCCGCTGCTGAACAACACCGCTACGTGCTCCGCAAAGGGCGCCGCGTCGCCACCACCGGCCGCAGCCGATCACTGCTCTCCGATGCGGACGAAGTCCTGATCACCGTCATCTACCTGCGCCAAGTCTGCCCACAGAAGGTGCTGGGCGACCTGCTCGGGATCAATCCCGTCACCATCGGCCACGGCATCAAGGCCACCCGGAAGCTGCTGGACGAACAGAAGATCGGCATCACGCCCACCATCGTGCGCTACTTCACCCGCGCCGAGGACCTCCGCGCCTGGGTCACCGGCAGCGGCCCGGCCCAGCACGCTCCCGCGACACTGACCCGCCAGGCGCTGACGGCCCCGACTCTGACCGGCATGAGTCACGAGGCACTGCATGCCCTGCTCGAAGAACTGATCGTGCCCTATGCCGCCGCGATCGAAGAGCGCCGCCACCGCCAGCGCGGCGGCAACCGGCGCCCGGGCACTCGCGGCGGAGTCTTCCGGCAGAAGATCACCGACGGCGACCGGATCCTCGCCACGATCCTCTACCGCCGCCGCGTCTGCGGCCTCGACGCTCTCGCCGAGCTGTTCGGCGTCTGCCGCAGCACACTGTGGAACGCGATCCGTGATGTCCTGCCGATCCTCGATGCCCGCCACACCGACATCACTCCCGCCGACCACCGCCACCCCACCGCAGCCGACCTGCTCACCTCAGTCGGCGCCGATAAACACCAGGTTGTTTCTTGACGGCTTCACCTCATCCGCGCCAGCCTGCGCTATGCCTCCCGCCGTGACTGGGCCGAGGTCGCCCGCGACCTCAAGCCCGTCTACACCGCGGTCAACGAGGACGAAGCACGTCAACGGCTCGCCGAGTTCGACGCCACGTGGGGCAAGCGCTACCCGTCGATCGCCGGGACCTGGCAACGGGCCTGGAGCGAGTTCGTGCCCTTCCTCGGCCTGCCCGACGCGATCCGCCAGGTCGTCTACACCACGAATGCGATCGAGTCGCTCAACGCCCGCTACCGGCGCGCGGCCCAGGCCTGCGGACACTTCCCCAACGAGCAGGCCGCCCTCAAGCGCCTCTACCTGGCCACCCTCGCCCTCGACCCCACCGGCCGCGGCCGCCAGCGCTGGAACAACCGCTGGAAGTCCGCCCTCAACGAGTTCGACGTCCTCTTCGACGGACGCCTTACCGCCGGCCGGGTGTAGGCCGAACAGCCCACCGATCAACTCGTAGGCCAAACAGACGAATCACACCTAATTCCTGATAGACCCGGCAGGCCGGCGGCAGGACGGGCGAGGGTCTTCAACTGTTGGGTGCTTGGTTTATGGATCCGTGTTGATGCTGGATAGCAGGGTTGGTGTGGCTCTGCAGGTAATCCGGTGATCTGCCATGCGATGGTGTGGGGTTCGCACTGGTTTGGGCTGTCTGGTGGTGATGCGGCCGTAGGGTCCGTGGTCATGGAGCTTCTTCGTTTGGCGGTGGCCGCGCGCAGGGTGGGTGTGCACCCGGGGACGCTGCGGCTGTGGGCGAACGAGGGCAGGGTTGCGGTGGTGTGGGTGGGCCGGGAACGTCGTTTCTCCGTCGAGGCGTTGGACGCGTTGACGGGGAGTGCGGCGTCGGCTGAGCGGCGTGAGGCGTTGTATGTGCGGGTCTCGGGAACCAGTGGGCAGGAGTCGTCGCTGGCCGTGCAGGAGGCGGAGTTGCGGGGCTCGGCTTCGGGTGTGGTGGTCGCGCTGTTCCGGGACCGGGCTTCGGGGCTGCGGGAGTCGCGTCCGGGTCTCGACCGGTTGCTGAAGCGGGCGGCGGCGGGGGAGTTCACCCATGTGCGGGTCACGCATCGTGACCGTCTGGCCCGGTTCGGTGCGGGCTGGCTGATCGAGGTGCTGGCCCATCGCGAGGTGGCGCTCGAGGTCCTGCACGCCAAGGGCACGGCGGGGGGCAGGGAGGAACTGCTGGACGACTTCATGTCCCTGGTGGCCGCCTTCGCCGGACGGATGTACGGGCTGCGCTCGCGTGAAGCACGGCGACGGCTGCTGGCCGAGGCCGACGAGCGGATCGGCGATCCTGGCTCCGGCCCCGGTACCGTCGGCGCAGGTCCAGGTCGCTTCCCTGCTCCCGAAGCCGAAGCCGTGCGGGTGGGGGAGGACCGTGGCTAGGCTGATGGCGACGGCGACGTGTACCGCTTTTGGTGCCGTCCTGGAGGAGGGCGGGCACAGGGTCGGGCAGCGGGTGCTGTGCAAACGGGTGGGTTTCCTGGCCGTCTTGTGCCGGGATCTGACCGCCCGGCTGGTCGCGGCCCGGTGGGACGAGACGTCGCTGGATGTGCTGGCCGCCGGGGTGGACGCGGACGGCAAGGGCCTGCCGTCCAAGGGCTGGATGGCCCTACGCCGCCTGGGCTGGAACACGCCCGGCCCTGCTTCTGCTTCTGCTTCTGCTTCTGCTGCGTGTGCCGGGGCGGACGGGAGGGCGGGGGTGTACGTGTCGGACCGGGTGCGGCGGGCGGGTGAGGAGCAGGCCGCCCGCACGCTGCGTCTGGCCCTGCACCGGCGGGCCGTGGTCATGGCGCTGCTGGCCGCCTGGCCCGCCGATCCCTCTCGGCGTACCCGGGCGGAGTGGACGGCCCTGCGGGAGGTGCTGCCCTCGGGGACGAGTGCGGCGGAGATCCGCAACCGGACCCGGCAGATCCGCGACTGGGCCCGTGCACATGCCGGGCGCCTGCCCGCGGGCCTGTGCGAGCTGGAGGAACCCCCGGCGGTGGCCGCTTCGGTGCTGCTGGCGGCGATGGACCGGCAGCAGACCACCCTGGAGCGCCTGGATGCGGCACGGGCCCGGCTACGGGTGAAACTCCCCCTCGTGGCCACGCCGGTCTCCCGCCACGACTGGGCCTGGCACGTCATCGACCTGCGCCTTCCGGTCACCGTCGAGCCGGACGCGGTCCTGCACGCCCCCACCCTGCGCCCCACCCTCACCGGGCGGATCGCGGTGGACCTGCCGCACTCAAGGCCGCTGGCCACCGCTCCGGCCACCGGACACACCGTGGCGGCCGGTTTCGACTGGGGTGTCAACACCCTGCTCACCGGCGCCGTGGGCCGCCTGACCGGGCAGGCCGGGACGGCACGGGTGGTCACCGACGGCCGCCCGCTGGTCTTCGACGCCACCGCGGTCAGTGCGAAACTGCACCGGCTGCGCACCCACCGCGAACACCTCGCCGCCAAACGCGACCACCACCGCGCGCTCGCCGAGCCGCCCGGCACCTCGCCACCAGCCCGGACCGTCCTGCTTCAGCGGGCGGCGGTGCTGGAACGCGAGCACGCTCGGGTGTGCGCCCGCATCCGCCACCTGAACGACGCGCTGGCCTGGTCGGCCGCCCGATGGGCCGTCGACCAGACGCAGGCGCTCGGCGCCACCGTGATCTACATCGAAGACCTCGCCACCCTCGAGACGCGCAGCCGACGGCGGGGCAATGCCCGGTTGTCCGGGCAGGTGCGCGGCACCGTCGCCGAGGCGATGCGGCACCTGGCCGCCAAGGCCGGCATCACCGTCGTCACCGTCCCGGCCCGGGGCACCTCCGCCCTGTGTCCCCAGTGCCTGGGTGCGCTCGGGCATCATCCCGCCCCCGACCGGCTGGGCGAGCGCGGCTGGAAATGGGCCCACTGCACCGGCTGCGGTCTGTCCCTGGACCGCGACCTGGCCGCCGCCCGCCGGATCGTCTCACGCGGCCTGCTCGGCCAGACCCACACCCAAACCGAACGCGCCACCGGCACCCGTACCATCCGCACCCCCGTCGAGGGCACCGTCACCATGGTGCGCCGCCCGAAGAAGACCACCCGCCGCCTGCGCCGCGCGGCCACCGGCCCCGCCCGGCCGCGCGGCCCGAAGACCACCCCGGGCAAGACCCGCCCCACACCGGCCCGACCCTGCCCGGCCCGCCGGACACACACTTCCCGCCGTACGCCCGATGCGCGTACGGTCCCCGCCACCACCCCCACCGGGGCGGTACAGCGTCCGGCGGGGCATGACACCCAGACCCCCACCCCCTTCCCGGGGTGCGGGCCAGGTCATGGAGCACCCGCCCCCACTCGGCCGGAAGAACTCCTTCCGGCCGGGACACGGCGACTCTCCCGCGAAACCTGTCGGCGGCGCACCCGCGCCGCCGAGCGGACCGGCTTCCACCACGCGCACGCCACCGAAGTCCACCCCCTCACCCCGAGGTTCGGACCCCACGACGGCAATCGCACACGGCCACGCCGCGCCCGAAAAGCCTGAAACCATCAGACACACACAGAGTTTCAGAGACGCTACGGCTCCTCCCGCCAGCCCTCCCAGTCCCCCGCGAACTCGTCCAGCGCGGCCGGGTCCAGGCGGCCCTCCTCGTCGTGCAGGACGACAAGCCACTGTGCGTCCTCGGCGTCGTCGTCGCCCGCCAGGGCCTCGCGGACGACGGCCGGTTCCTCGTCGGTGCCGAAGCGGTCGGCGAGGGCGTCGGCCGCTTCCCGGGCGGCGTCGCGGTCGGGCAGGACCAGTACGTGTCTCACTTCGCTCACGGAGTCATCTTCCAGCCCTACGGCGTCCCCTTCGCGGCCGGGGCAGGGTTCCGGACCGTGGGGACATGGTCCAGCGTGATGCCGAAGCGGTCCCGGTAGGCGCCCAGCACCTCCTCGTCCGTCGTCAGTTCGGTCGTCTCCCGGCTCCCGTCGCGGGCGGTCGACGTCAGCGTGCGGCCGCTCAGGGTGAGACGGCCGCCGTCCTCGGTGATCCGGGAGCACACCAGGGAGCGGGTGAAATGCGAGGTAGGCGAGGTGCTGTGCCACCACGCCCCCGCGGCGAAGTCCGCGAGCACCCGTGGCCGCGTCTCCAGCCGGTACTCGGGTTTTCCGTCCCGGTACACATCCAGGTCGGCCGCCTCGTGGCCGTTCCGCCAGCCCCGTACCCCCGCTGCGTCCGGGCCCGCCTCGACGATCCGGAACACACCCCCCGGGTCCGCCTGCTCGCCCGGGTCCCCGAAAGCCAGCGGGTAAAAGCTGTGCGAGCCGAAGCCCACGTCGGCCAGCCAGTCACCGCCGTCCACCGTGCGCACCCGCAGCGCGAGATGGTCGTAGGGGATCCCGAGCCGCCCCTCCGCCCCGTACACCCGTGCCGCCAGCGTCGTGACATCGAAGCCCAGCGCGGCGAGCAACGCCCCGAAGGCGCCGTTCAGTTCGTAGCAGAATCCGCCCCGCCCACCGCTCGTCACCTTGTCCAGCAGCCGTTGCTCGTCCAGCACGATCTCCTCTCCCAGGTGCACGGACAGGTTCTCGAAGGGAACGGCCCGCAGGTGCCGCAGATGCAGTTCGCGCAGGACCTCCACGGTCGGCCACCCGGGGTGCGGGGCACCCAGACGGTCGAGATAGGCGTCGATCAGCGCGGGATTCATGGCCACGGGACTCATGCACTCAGTCTCGCGTGATCCGCAGCTTCCGGCCCTCTCCGGACACCGCCAGCGCGCCGTCGCGGTCCGTGCGCAGCACCGTCGCCCCTTCCGCCCGTAGCGCGGCGACCGTGCTCGGGGCCGGATGTCCGTACGGGTTGTCCGCACCGACCGAGATGAGCGCCAGGCGCGGGGCCACCCTGCGTATCAGCGCCGGGTCCTGGTGGGCCGAGCCGTGGTGGGCGACCTTCAGGACGTCCACCGGGCCCAGGAGGGCGCCCGCCGGGGAGTCCAAGAGGGCCTGCTGGGCCGGGGGTTCGAGGTCGCCGAGCAGGGGGAGGCGCAGTCCGGCCGAGCGGACGAACAGGGTCACGCTGGCGTCGTTCGGTCCGTCGGGCTCCGGGAACGGGTGTGGCGGCGGCCACAGTACCTGCCAGGTCAGCCGGCCTGCGGTGCGGCGTTCCCCGGCCCTCGCGGGGAAGAGGGGGATGTGGCGTGCGGCTGCCTCCCGTCTCACGGACTCCACCTGGTCCGCTGGTTCTTCGAACTCCGTCGTCTCGATCGCGCCCACCGTCCGCCCGCGCAGCACCCCGGGCAGCCCGGCGACATGGTCGGCGTGGAAGTGGGTCAGGATGATCAGAGGGATGCGTGTGATGCCCAGGTCGCGCAGACAGCGGTCTACCGGTGCCGGGTCTGGGCCGGTGTCCACGACCACCCCGGTTCCCTCGCCCGCCGCGAGTACCGTCGCATCGCCCTGGCCCACGTCGCACATCGCGTACCGCCAGCCTGGCGGCGGCCAGCCCGTGATCACCCTGGTCAGCGGGGGCGGCCGTACGATCGCGAGCAGGAGCAGCAGCCCGCACACCGCGCACAGCCAGGGGTGGGTCAGCAGTCGCCGCCCCACGGTCACGGTGATCGCGGTGACGGCGGCCAGCAGCAGCGCACCCGTCCAGCCGCCCGGCCAGTCCACTCCCGCTCCCGGCAGCGCGGCCCCGGTCCGGGCCACGTACGCGAGCCCGCCCGCGGGCCAACCCGCACACCAGGCCAGGGCCTTGGCCGCCGGTATCGCCATCGGTGCCGCCGCAAGCGCCGCGAAGCCCAGCACCGTCGCCGGGGCGAGGGCCGCTTCGGCGAGCAGATTGCACGGCACCGCCACCAGGCTCACCCGCGCCGACAGCACCACCACGATCGGCGCGCACACCGCCTGGGCCGCGGCGGCAGTGGCCAGCGCCTCGGCGAGCCGGGCGGGCACCCGGCGCCGTCGCAGGGCCTCGCTCCAGCGCGGCGCGAGGGTGAGCAGGGCGCCGGTGGCCAGCACGGAGAGCAGAAAGCCGTAGCTGCGGGCCAGCCAGGGGTCGTAGAGCACCAGCAGCAGGACCGCCGCCGCCAGTGCCGGGAGCAGGGATCTGCGGCGGCCGGTCGCGAGCGCGAGCAGGGCTACGGTGCCGCAGGCGGCGGCCCGCAGCACGCTCGGGTCCGGGCGGCACACGACGACGAAGCCGAGGGTGAGCGCCCCGCCGAGCAGCGCGGTCGCCCGCAGCGGGAGGCCCAGCCGCGGGGCGAGGCCACGTCGTTCGACGCGCTGGGCCAGGGCGGGCGGGCCGATCAGCAGGGCCAGCAGGATGGTCAGGTTGCTGCCGGACACAGCCAGCGTGTGTGCCAGGTCCGTCTCCTTGAACGCCTCGTCCAGTTCCGGCGGGATCCTCGACGTGTCCCCGACGACCAGGCCCGGCAGTAGCGCCCGCGCGTCCGGCGGCAGTCCGTCAGTGGCCTCGCGTAGCCCGGCCCGCAATCGGCCCGCCAGGCGCTGGGGTCCGGAGGGGCCTCCGGTCATCCGTGGCACCGGCTCGTCTTTGATGCGCGCGCGTCCACCAGCAGCAGTACCGGTGTGCGCGTCGTCACCTCTGTCCCGTCCGGCTGCTCGACCCGTCTCACCTCGCCCTCGATCAGAACGGATGGCGGTGCCGCATGATCGCCGTTGACATGGGGACGGGTCAGTCGGGGGTCCGAGGTGACCTCCACCTCGGCGGTCACGGTGGCGTACTGCCTCGCCAGCTCCGGCACCGGGCCCCTGCGCAGGTCCGCGCCATGCAGCCCGGCCGAGGCGGCGGACGCGGCTACCGCGGCCAGTACGGCGGCGCCGGTGGCCCGCGGCCAGGTGACAGCCATGCCAGCCATGCCGCGCCGTCGTAATGCCGGGCCCATCAGTACGCAGGCCGCCGCGAGGCTGGCGACTGCCACTGCCGCGGTCCGTGCGGGCGGCGCGTCCAGGAGCAGCGCGGTCGTCGCCCAGGCGGCCAGCGCGGGCGGTACGAGGCGCAGGTCCACCGGGGCTTCCTGGCGGGGGTGGGACGCGCCGAGCCGGCCGGCGGCCGCGTGCACGGCGGGGCGGGCGGCATCGGTCGGGGTAAGGCGGCCGTGAGCATTGCGGTCCGTCGGGGGCGGGACTCCACCGCTCATGGGCGGACCAGCTCGCGCAGATCGGCGAAGCGGCGGGTGCCGATGCCGTTGACCTGGCGCAGTTCGTCGACCGAGCGGAAGCCGCCGTGCCGGGTGCGGTAGTCGATGATGTGCTGGGCCAGCACGGGGCCGACGCCGGGGAGAGTGTTGAACTGTTCCGCCGTCGCCGTGTTGAGGGAGACCAACCCCCCTGTGCCAGCGGGTGCGCCGCCCGCAGCACCCTCTCCGAGCGGTTCGGGGGGTGCCGCGGGTGCCGGGCCGCCGACCACCAACTGCTCCCCGTCGCTCAGGAACCGGGCGCGGTTGAGGGCGTCGGTGTCGGTGCCCGGTCGTACTCCTCCCGCCGCCCGCAGCGCGTCGACCACCCGTGAACCGGCCGGCAGATGCCGGATCCCGGGACTGCGGACCCGTCCGGTGACATCCACCACGATCTCCGACCCTGCCGTCCCGGGGGCGGCGCGCTTCCGCAGTCCTTCCGGTCCTGTGGTTCCTCCGGTTCCTTCGCGTTCTCCGCTCTCGTACGGGACCTCCGCCCGTACCACCTGCGGTACACGCACCGGCTGGGTGCGGCCCGACCGGTAGTGGTGCACGGCGAAGGCCACGGCGACGACCAGCAGCACGGTCAGCGCGATCACGCTCCGCCGCTCCACCCCGCACCGCGTCTGCACCCACAACGGCAGCCGTTCGCGCACCGCGAGACCGGCTCGCTCACGCCATCCGGCGGCGCGGGGCACGGGATCGGGGCCGGCGCCGACGCCGGGTTCCTCATCCGGGGGCGCGGTGCACCGTTCCTCCCCCGGTGGTCCGCTCCCCGCCGCCTCCTCCGCCAACGCTTCCCGGCCCGCTACCCGTTCGGGGAAGAGCAGTTCCGCCCGGTGTTGGAGTGCCGTCGCCGGGGTCCTGCGGTCTCGCCGCAGTGGTCCTCGGGCGGTCGAACGGCGGTGCCGCGCACGGCCGTCGGAGCCGGGAGCGCGGCCCGGGCCGCTGGTCGCGGTGACTGTCTGGAGGGTCGAGCAGGTGCTCGTGCGTGATCGATGTGCCATGCGACGAGCATCCGCGATCCCGCCGAGCCGCGATGATCTTGGTCGATTTCCGTGGACCAACGCCCCGTTGTGGATAACTCCGCCACCCGTGAGGGTGAAGACGCGGGCGAAGGCACAGGTGACAACGCAGATGGAGAACCGTCAGCGCGGCGAGACCACCACGCCCAGCAGCCCCGGTCCGGTGTGCGCCCCGATCACCGCACCGACCTCGCTCACATGGAGGTCGCCGAGCCCGGGCAGCCGGGTGCGCAGCCGGTCGGCGAGGGCCGATGCCCGGTCGGGGGCGGCGAGATGGTGGACGGCGATGTCGACCTCGGTGCCGCCGGTCCGGTCGGCGACGAGTTCCTCCAGGCGGGCGATGGCCTTCGACGCCGTGCGCACCTTCTCCAGGGGTTCGATGCGTCCGCCCTCCAGTTGGAGCAGCGGTTTCACGGCGAGCGCGGAGCCGAGGAGGGCCTGGGCCGCGCCGATCCGGCCGCCCCTGCGCAGATACTCGAGGGTGTCGACGTAGAAGTAGGCCGAGGTGGCCGCGGCCCGCTTCTCGGCGATGGTGACCGCCTCGTCCAGGGTGCCGCCCGACTCCGCCGTCTCCGACGCGGCGAGCGCGCAGAAGCCGAGGGCCATCGCGATCATCCCGGTGTCCACCACCCGCACGGGCACCGGGGCTTCGCGTGCCGCGAGGACCGCGGCGTCGTAGGTGCCGGACAGTTCGGCGGAGAGATGCAGGGAGACGATGCCGGTGGCGCCGGACTCGGCGACCCGGCGGTAGGTCTCGGCGAAGATCTCGGGGGCGGGGCGCGAGGTGGTGACGGGGCGGCGCTTGTGGAGGGCCTGGACCAGGGCGCGGGTGGAGATCTCGGTGCCCTCGTCGAACGGCTCGCCGTCGACGACGACGGTCAGGGGTACCGCGGTGATGCCGTGGCGCTCCATCGTCAGCTGCGGCAGGTAGGCCGTTGAATCGGTGACGATCGCGACATGGCGGGACATGGACTGGAGGTTACCTTCCGTAGTACCCGGACGGCAGCCCGGCCTCTGCCAGGTGGGGTGGGAGAGGCGGGATCAGGTCGTGCTCTCGGGCCGAGGTTTCTTCTGCCACGGGTAGGTGGGGCGCGGGGCGGGCGGGTCGATGGAGGCCCGCTCGGGTTCCCCGGTGCTGTGCGCGGTGCCGTGGGAAGGGCCGCGCGAGGTGCTGCCCGCGCCCGGGGTGTCCGGCCAGGTCTGCTCGGCGGCCGGGCCGCCGGTGGTGGGGGCCTCGGGCCAGGGGGGCGGGGTGTGGGCGGGGTCTTCGGTCTTCTTCCAGTGCCGCAGGGCGCCCGCCTCGACATCGATCTGGGCGCTCAGGGCGTCCAGGTCGTCCTCGGCGAAACGGCGGGCACGGTCGTTGGCGGCCCAGCGCAGCGCGTCGGCCGACTGAGTGACGCGTTCAGTGCGCTCCCGCAGGGCGGGCAGCAGTTCGGCCAGTTTCGCCCGGTTCGGCTCGGACTCCAGCCGCTTGAGCTCGCCGTCGAGTTCATGTCCGTGGGCGCTGAGCTGGTGGAAGAGGCGCAGCGACTCCTTGAGGGACTCGTCCTCGGCGGCGCCGGCCTGGAGGGCGTCCTGGGTGGCGCGCATGGAGGTGCGCAGCTTGAGGCGGAGCTGGGCCAGTTCGCCGACGGGGCCGAACTGGGTGAAGGTCTTGGCGCGCAGTGTGTGGTCCTCGACGGTGCGGCGGGCCTGGGCGACCGTCCGGTCCACGCCGCGTTTGGCGGCGCCGACGGCCTTCACCGTGGCGTAGGCGCCGAGGGCCACGAACAGGAGGAAGAGAAGGGCGAACACTGCGACCACGGCTTCCACGACACTCCTCCTCCGGGCCCCGCACGGCACGCCTCGTGCCGCACCTCCACGGTAAACGCACAGGGCAGGCCCGCGGTTCCGATGGAACCCCGAACCTGCCCGTAGGGGATCACCCGGAGGTCCCTCCCCTGTGCTCAACCGAAGGCGACGCCTCGACGCCGGAGCCGTCACGCCGTGACGATGTTCACCAGCTTCGGCGCCCGCACGATCACCTTGCGGATGCCCGCGCCGTCCAGCGCGGCGACGACCTTCTCGTCAGCCAGCGCCGTCTTCTCCAGTTCCTCGTCGGAGATGCCGGGCGAGACCTCCAGGCGTGCCCTGACCTTGCCCTTGATCTGTACGACACAGGTCACGGTCTCGTCGACGACGTACGCCGGGTCGGCGACCGGGAAGTCCTGGTGGACGACCGAGTCGGTGTGGCCCAGACGGCGCCACAGTTCCTCGGCGATGTGCGGGGCCAGCGGGGCGACCATCAGCACCAGCGGCTCGGCGACCGCCCGCGGTACGGCACCGCCCGCCTTGGTCAGATGGTTGTTCAGCTCGGTGACCTTGGCGATGGCCGTGTTGAAGCGCAGCCCCTCCAGATCCTGGCGCACACCGTCGATCGCCTTGTTCAGGGCACGCAGCGTCTCCACGTCGGGCTCCGTGTCGACGACGGTGACCTCGCCGGTCTCCTCGTCGACGACGTTGCGCCAGAGCCGCTGCAGCAGCCGGAACTGACCGACCACCGCGCGCGTGTCCCACGGCCGGGAGACGTCCAGGGGGCCCATCGCCATCTCGTACAGGCGCAGCGTGTCGGCGCCGTACTCGGCGCAGATCTCGTCCGGGGTCACCGCGTTCTTCAGGGACTTGCCCATCTTGCCCAGCAGCCGGCTGACCTTCTCGCCGCCGTACCACCAGGCGCCGTCCCGCTCCTCGACCTCGGCGGCCGGTACCGCGATGCCGCGGCTGTCGCGGTAGACGTAAGCCTGGATCATGCCCTGGTTGAACAGCTTGTGGAACGGCTCGGCCGACGACACATGCCCCAGGTCGTAGAGCACCTTGGACCAGAAGCGCGCGTACAGCAGGTGCAGCACGGCGTGTTCGGCGCCGCCGACGTACAGGTCGACGCCGCCGTGCGGCAGGCCTTCGCGCGGGCCCATCCAGTAGCGCTCGATCTCGGGGTCGACCAGGCGCTGTTCGTTGTGCGGGTCCAGGTAGCGCAGTTCGTACCAGCAGGAACCGGCCCAGTTGGGCATGGTGTTGGTCTCGCGCCGGTACTTCCTCGGCCCGTCGCCCAGGTCCAGGGTGACGTTCACCCACTCCTCGTTGCGCGACAGCGGGGTCTCGGGCTGGGTGTCCGCGTCGTCCGCGTCGAAGGTGCGCGGCGAGTAGTCCTCGACCTCGGGCAGCTCCAGCGGCAGCATCGACTCGGGCAGGGAGTGGGCGACGCCGTCCTCGTCGTAGACGATCGGGAAGGGCTCGCCCCAGTAGCGCTGGCGGCTGAACAGCCAGTCACGCAGCCGGAAGTTGACGGTGCCGCGGCCGATGCCCTTGCGTTCCAGCCACTCCGTGATGCGTGCCTTGGCCTCGGCGACGGGCAGGCCGTTCAGGTCGACGTCGTCGTTGGTGGAGTTGATGATCTTCGCCTCGTACGACGCGAAGGCGTTCTCCCACGTGGCGGTGTCGGTGCCGCGCCCGTCGGTCGGCTCCACGATGCAGTGGATCGGCAGTTCGAAGGCGCGCGCGAACTCGAAGTCGCGCTGGTCGCCCGCGGGGACGGCCATGATGGCGCCGGTGCCGTAGCCCATCAGGACGTAGTCGGCGATGAACACCGGGATGCTGTCGCCGTTGACGGGGTTGACGGCGTAGGCACCGATGAAGACGCCGGTCTTGTCCTTGGCCTCGGCCTGCCGCTCCACGTCGGACTTGGCGGCGGCCTGCGCGCGGTAGGCGGCGACGGCCTCGGTGGGCGTGGCGTGGCCGCCGGTCCACACGTCGTGGGTGTCCTCGGGCCAGGCGTCCGGGGTGAACTTGTCGACCAGGGGGTGCTCGGGGGCCAGCACCATGTAGGTCGCGCCGAACAGGGTGTCGGGGCGCGTGGTGAAGACGGTGATGTGCTCGCCGTCGATCGGGAAGTCGACGCGGGCGCCCTCGGAGCGGCCGATCCAGTTGCGCTGCTGGAGCTTGATGGCCTCGGGCCAGTCCAGCTCCTCCAGGTCCTCAAGGAGGCGGTCGGCGTAAGCCGTGATCCGCATGTTCCACTGGCGCAGCTTGGCCTTGAAGACGGGGAAGTTGCCGCGCTCCGAGCGGCCGTCGGCGGTGACCTCCTCGTTGGCCAGGACGGTGCCCAGACCGGGGCACCAGTTGACCGGCGCGTCGGAGGCGTAGGCCAGGCGGAACTCGCTCAGGACGTCGGCGCGCTCCACGTCGGTCAGCTGGTCCCACGCGCGCGTGTGCCCCGGTACGGCGCGTTCACCGCAGGCGAACTGGGCGATCAGCTCGGCGATGGGGCGGGCCTTCTTCGCCTCGTCGTCGTACCAGGAGTTGAAGATCTGCAGGAAGATCCACTGGGTCCACTTGTAGTAGTCCGGGTCGATCGTGGCGAACGACCGGCGCTTGTCGTGGCCCAGGCCCAGCCGGCGGAGCTGGGCCTTCATGTTCTCGATGTTGGCCTCGGTGGACACGCGCGGGTGCGTGCCGGTCTGCACGGCGTACTGCTCCGCGGGCAGGCCGAAGGCGTCGAAGCCCAGGGTGTGCAGCACGTTGTGGCCGCTCATCCGCTGGTAGCGGGCGAAGACGTCGGTCGCGATGTAGCCCAGCGGGTGGCCGACGTGCAGGCCCGCACCGGAGGGGTACGGGAACATGTCCATGATGAACTTCTTGGGCCTGGCGACCAGCTCCGGATCGCCGGACAGGTCGCCGCCGGGGTTCGGCGCCGCGTAGGTGCCCTCGGCGTCCCAGAAGTCCTGCCAGCGTGCCTCGATGTCGGCCGCCATGGCGGCCGTGTAGCGGTGCGGCGCCGCCACCTCGGCGGCAGCGGGGTTCGTCTCGCTCATGATCCTCAAAGCTCCATCGATCGTCTCTGCCTGCGGCTGCGACTTTCCGGAAATGAAAAATCCCCTCGCACAGGAGGGGACGCCGCGCCGATGCCGGCCACTCGACTCACCCGGTGGCCGGGACTGATCAGCGCGGCTCGCTAAGCAGAAGGCGTACGGCACGCATGGCGTCAGGGTACCGCAGCCGTCGAGCGGGCCGCGACGGACTTCCGGCGGGGCGGCCTCGGCGGAGCCCGCACCAGGGGCGACTGCAGCGTCACAAGGGCGCCACGGCGGTACGACGGAGACATGACGGAGACACGGCGAAACCCGCGGCCGGGGCGCCGTAGCCAACCGTAGAGGCACCGCACCCGCTTGTGAAGGTTCTGAAAAGCTGAACAATGTTCAATGATAACCCGGCGTAACGACCCCTATGGGGACAACACCACCCCCACGCAACACCTTGATAACAACGCAATAACTCAAACGCCGTACCGCTCGGTTTGCGGCCACTTAGAGTGCTCGGTCGGGACCGCTTTCCCGAACCGCTCGGAGTTGCCCCCATGAACCCTCGCCGCAGTAACAGCTCGCTCCCCAAACCCGGCCGCTCGGCCTACGGGGTGGCGACCGCTGTCGTCCTGCTCCTCATACCCGTGATCGTGCTGAACGGAGGCAACTGGCTCCAGGACTTCCTGAACTTCGGCGCCGGCGTCCTGTCGCTCGTCTGCCTGAGCTGCTCGGTGATCTGGGGCCTGGTCGCCCAGGACCGGATCATCCTCAACATCCGCCAGCGCATCGTGGCCCAGGGCGTCCACCGGATCACCGCCGTCGCCTCGATCGCGTTCCTCATCGTGCACATCGCCATCAAGCTCGCCATCGACCACACCGTGCTGATCGCCGCGCTGATCCCCTTCAGCCTCGGCTTCACCGGCAGCGGCGGGCTGATCGGCCTCGGCTCCCTGGCCGGGCTGCTCATGATCTTCGTCGGTGTCACCGGCGCGCTGCGCAACCAGTTCGCCTCACCCGCGCCGGTGGCCGCCCGCTGGCGCGCGATGCACATGCTGGCCTACCCCGCCTGGTGCGCGGCGCTGATCCACGGGCTCTACGCGGGCCGCCCGGTGCGCAGCCCGCTCTTCACGTACCTGTACGAACTGTCCCTGATCGCGGTCATGGCGATGCTCGCCCTGCGCGCCGCGCCCCGCCCCTTCAAGCGCAAGGTCGCCGACCGGATCATGTCGCTGCTCGGCGGCGACGAGCGCACGGTCCTCGACGACCTCGACGACAGCCGCTCCCGGGCCGCGGAGTCCGCGATGCCGTCGGGCGGCGGCTCCCTGCCCGGCTACGAGGGGCGCGGCGGCCGTCGCTCCCCGCTCGGCGACACCGGAACCGGTGCCCAGCCGCGGGTGATGTCCCCGTCCGCACCGTCGTCCGCACCGTCCTACGAATCCCCCGCGGCCCCGCAGTCCGCGAACGGCTTCGCAGCCCCGCAGCCCGCGAACGGCTTCGCCGCCGCCTACCGCACCGTGACCCCGCCCGCCCAGCCCCGCCAGGACTACAGCGCCGACCAGACCGCCGTGATGGACCCGCTGACGGACATGCAGGGCACCGGAGCGATGCCCCGTGTGAACGCCGGCGGCACCGGAAGCTGGCCGGTCCCCTCCCCTCCCCCGGTCGGCGAGGCCCCGCCGTCGGCCTACGACCCGCTCCAGGACACCGGCTTCAACATCCCGGCCTACGGCAGCCAAGGCCCCGGCGGGTACCGCGGAAGTGACGTGTACGACACCGGTGAGACGAACACCCTCTACGGCACGTACAACACCAACGACACGTACAACAGCGGTCCCACCAACGCACCAACCCCCGGCGAGTCCTTCGACGCGCCGGGATCGGGTGAACCTTGGAACACGCCTTCCGGAGGCTATAGGTGAACGAGGCCCTGCCCGACGTTCCAGAAGTCCGCGTGGTCGGGCTTCCCCAGCTCACGTCGGGCTTCGACCTTGTCGAACGACTTGATCTGCCCATGCACCTCAAGGTGCACGGGCCGCTCGAACCGATGGGCGGGGAGCAGCTCGCGCAGCTCTCCGAGGCCATCAGTCTGAAGGGCCGCGGCGGCGCGGGCTTCCCCTTCCACAAGAAGCTGCGCTCGGTCGCCGACTCGGCGATCAAGCGCGGCGTCCGGCCGGTCGTCGTCGTCAACGGCAGCGAGGACGAACCGGCCTGCCGCAAGGACACGGTGCTCATCAACCGTGCCCCGCATCTCATCCTGGACGGCGCGCTGCTGTGCGCCGAGGCCCTGGGTGCCCGCACGCTCGTGGTGGGGGTCACCCGGGAGTCGACTCAGCGCTCCATGGAGGCCGCGCTCGCCGAACGCGGCCTCAGCAACAGCCGCCGGTCGGCGCTGCGCGCGAGCGTGCAGCGCAACCCGGTGCGCATGGTCACCGGCGCCGCGGCGTCGCTGATCCGCTCCATCGACGGCGGCCCGGCCATCCCGCCGGGCCGCAAGGTCAGCGCCTCGCAGAACGGCGTCGGCGGCGCCCCGACCCTGCTGTCCAACGCCGAGACCTTCGCCCAGCTGGCCATCGCCGCCCGCATCGGCCCCGAGCGCTACGGCAACACCGGCCTCTACGACGAGCCCGGCACCGTCATGCTCACGGTCTCCGGCGCGGTCGCCCGGCCCATGGTGATCGAGGTCCCCACGGGAGTGCCGCTGCGCTACGTCCTCCAGCTCGCCGGCGCCCCGCCGATGCCGCAGGGTGTGCTGACCGGCGGGTACCACGGCAAGTGGATCGACTCGGCCACCGTCAACGAGGCAGTCGTCTCCCGCAACTCGCTGGACGCGGTGGGCGGTGCGCTGGGCGCGGGCGCGATCCTGCCGATCAGCCAGGAGACCTGCCCGCTCGGCGAGTCGCTGCGGGTCGCCCAGTGGCTCGCCGAGGAGACAGCGGGACAGTGCGGTCCCTGCTACCTCGGGCTGCCGGCCGCCGCGCGCGGTCTGGAGGACATCCTGGGCGGCGGCGGACCGGCCGCTCTGGAGGCGCTCAAGCAGGTCGCGCGGAACGTCAAGCGCCGCGGCGCCTGTTCGCACCCGGACGGCTCCGCGATGTTCCTGGAGTCGACCATCAAGGCGTTCACCGACGACCTCGCCGCGCATGTCCTCGGCAACGGCTGCGGACGCCCGGTGGAGGGTGTCCTTCCGCTGTTCGAGGGGGGCAGGGCCCCGGCGGGCCTCCCGGGCGGCACGGAACCCGAGCAGACCGGCTCCAGCCGCCAGAAGATCTATGTCGACTGGACGCTCTGCCGCGGCCACGGGCTGTGCGCCGACATCCTCCCCGAGGTCTTCGAGCTGGGCGCCGACGGCTTCCCGACCGTCGCCCAGGCACCGGTGCCGCGCTATGCGGAGGCCAAGGCGGTACGCGCGGTGCGCCGCTGCCCGGCGCTGGCCCTGCGCATCGAGGAGGAGACGCCCCGGGACCGCGCCCCGGCCCGCAATCTGCCGGTCGTCTCCCAGGGCCGCGGACGGCGGGCCCTGGGCCGCTGACGCACCCCCACCCGCACACCGCCGACAGCGGGCGCCCCTTCGGGGCGGCCCGCTGTTCTGCTGGAGGAATTCGACGAAACCCCAAGGAACAACGAAACGACAGAACGACAAGAAACGACAAAAACGCTGAGGGCGGGTCACCCGATCCGGATGACCCGCCCTCACCAACTGTGGAGCTAAGGAGAATTGAACTCCTGACCTCCTGCATGCCATGCAGGCGCTCTACCAACTGAGCTATAGCCCCGTACGGCCACGCGATCCTCTCGCGTGTCGTTCGTTCCGCCCGGCTTCCCTGGCGGCGACGCCAACTTTACACGGTCCACCGGGTGGAACACCAAATCGTTTCCGGCGGCCCGTCACCGGGCGCGACGACCGCCGGATCAGACGGACCGGATCAGGCGGTGACGAACGAGTAGAACCGCTTGAGGGTGCAGTGCTCCTCCAGGAGCCGGCCGTAGATCGGCTCGCCCTCCAGCTCACGGTACGTCTCGATGGGGTCGCCTTTTATGATCAACGCCCGCGCGCACTCCTCGCACCAGTACTGGTAGTCGGGGTTGATCGGCTCCATGTCGCGGACGATCGGGGTGCCACTGCCACACCAATCACACTTCCGCCTGTGTGCACCCATGTATCAGCTCCAGCTGCGGCCGAGGGCCGTGCATACGGAGGAGGCCGTGTCCCGTGTAGACGCCGCACCGGGAAGGTGGCCGACCTCCCCGAGGATGCTCGCAGGCATCACTGCTCCCTCCCGTCGGGCCGCGCCCCCTACCGGCCGTTTGATTCTGCCACGCCACCGGCGGAACGGTCAGCGACGCATCAGTACCAGTCAGGACACGGCTCGGGACGGCCGTCACGGCCGAGGCGGCTTGCGTTCATAGAGCTCTTCACAAGAGGTATACGCCTGTGGACCCCGGGCGACTCAAGTCGGTTCAGGACCGCTTCATGATCACTTCAGAACGTCTTAAGGACCGCGGGGAAATCCACGGCGATCCATGGGGCAATACGGAAAATCCCGCCCCCTGGAACAGGGACGGGATCATCGTGAAGGTACCGATCTGTGGAGCTAAGGAGAATTGAACTCCTGACCTCCTGCATGCCATGCAGGCGCTCTACCAACTGAGCTATAGCCCCTCACCCCACGCGGTGGACCGCGCGGTGTTCTCCCCGCTCGGCGAGGCGAACAAGATGAACTCTAGCCTGCGACCTCCCGGAAAGTGAAATCCGGGTCCTGCCCTCAGTCGTCGTCGCCCAGGACCGGCTCGGGGAGAGTGCCGGCGTTGTGCTCCAGCAGGCGCCAGCCGCGGGCGCCCTGGCCGAGCACGGACCAGCAGCAGTTGGACAGGCCGCCGAGGCTCTCCCAGTGGCGGGCCTCCAGGCCGAGCAGACGCCCGATGGTCGTACGGATGGTGCCGCCGTGGCTGACCACCACGAGCGTGCCGTTCTCGGGGAGCTTCTCGGTGTGCCGCATGACGACGGGGGCGGCCCGGTCGGCCACCTCGGACTCCAGTTCCCCGCCGCCGCGGCGCACCGGCTCGCCGCGCTTCCAGGCGGCGTACTGGTCGCCGTAGCGCTCGATGATCTCCTCGTGGGTGAGGCCCTGCCAGACACCCGCGTAGGTCTCGCGCAGGCCCTCGTCGTGGGTGACGTCGAGGCCGGTGAGGACGGCGAGCTCGGCGGCCGTACGGGCGGCGCGGTCGAGGTCGGAGGCGACGATGGCGTCGGGCATCAGGGAGGCCAGCAGCCGGGCGGCGCGGCGGGCCTGGGTGAGGCCGGTCTCGGTGAGCTCGACGTCGGTGGTGCCCTGGAAGCGCCGCTCCACGTTCCAGGCGGTCTGGCCGTGCCGCCACAGGATGATGCGGCGGCCCCGGCCCTGCCGGGCGTCGGTCACATCACCGGTCCCGGCCCCGGTCACCGCCACTCACCGCCCAGGTCCGCGGACTCCTCGGCGGCCTGGAGCCGGGCGTGCTCGGCAGCCTTGCCGCGGGTGGCCTTGGCGTCGGCGGGCAGGTCGAGCTCGGGGCAGTCCTTCCACAGCCGCTCCAGGGCGTAGAAGACGCGCTCCTCGCTGTGCTGGACGTGCACGACGATGTCGACGTAGTCGAGCAGCACCCAGCGGGCCTCGCGGTCGCCCTCGCGCCGCACGGGCTTGGCGCCGAGCTCCTTCTGGAGGCGCTCCTCGATCTCGTCGACGATCGACTTGACCTGGCGGTCGTTGGGGGCGGAGGCCAGCAGGAAGGCGTCCGTGATCGACAGGACGTCGCTGACGTCGTAGGCGATGATGTCGTGCGCGAGCTTGTCGGCTGCCGCCTGCGCGGCGGTGGTGATGAGCTGGAGAGAGCGGTCGGTCGCGGTCACTACAGGGCTTTCCGTCGGCGGTCACTTGCGGTCACTTGACATCAAGGGTCTCACGGACAACCGAGGGGACCCCACGTGATTACCGGATCACGTGGGGTCCCCTCGGTGCTCGTGTGTCGGCTGGGTGCCGGCCGGGTCAGGACGACGACGGCTTGTAGTCCTGGCCGAGGACCACCGTGACATCGGCGTTGGCGCCGACGCTGCCCTTGGCGACGGAGCCGGCGGACAGGCCCAGGGTCTTGGCGACCTCGGTGGCGTTCTCCTTGTCGGCGGCGTCGCCGTACAGCACCTTGGAGGTGGTGCTGGTGGCCGACGGGGTGCCGCCGTCGAGGAAGGTGAAGCCACCGTTGAGGAGCACCACGCGGGCCTTCTCGGTGTTGGCCTTGGTCCCGGAGCCGTTCTGCACGGAGACCCGGACCGCGGAGCCCTTGGCGGGGCTCTTGGCGGTGCCGCCGAGGATGTCCTTCACCACACTGGCGCTGGTCTCGGCGCTGAGCGTGCCGTCCGTCTGCACCGGCAGCGCCGCCGTCCTGTAGTCACCGCCCTTGGCGAGGTCGGCGAGCTTGGCGAGGAAGGTGCCGAGGTCCTTGTCGGTGAGGGACGGGTCCAGGATCTGCGCGAGGGTCTGCACGGTGATCGTGGCGGCACTCGGATCGGAGGAGATCTTGCGCAGCACGCCCTGCATGACCTGCCCGAACCGCTCCAGCTGGGCGTTCTGGGTCTCGCCGGAGGCGCGGTAGGTGGCGTAGGCGACGGCCATCTTGCCGCTGAGGGTCTGGTCCTCGCCCTTGTGGACGAGGGGCGAGGCGCTCTTCTTCTTCGACGACGGGTCGGGCACGTCGGCGTTGGTGGTGATGTCGATGTTGCCGACCAGCTCGACGAGGTTCTGGAGATACGGGGTGTCCAGGCGCCAGGTGCCCTGGATGTTGGTGCCGAGGACGGTGTCGAGCTGGTCGCGGGTGCCGGAGGAGCCGTCGTCGTCGACCGACTTGGCGAGGGTCGTGGTGGTGCCGTCGTCGGCGCTGAGCGCGAGGGAGTTGGGCAGCAGGACGGTGGTGCCCTTCTTGGTGGTGGTGTTGTCGACGAGCAGCGCCGTGGAGGTGCCGCTCTTGCCCGTGTTGTGCAGATGGACGACGATCACGTCGCGTTTCTGGGCGCCCGCGGCCGTCGTGGTGCCGTTCGCCGAGCCGGACGACATGCCGGGCAGCTTGCCCGCGAACCAGAGGTAGCCGACGCCACCGACGGCGACCAGGGCCAGGACGACGGTCAGGGCGATGATCCGGCTGCGGGCGCGGCGGCGAGCCTCCTCGCGGCGCTCAGTGCGGTTCTCGGTGAACGCCATCCAGTCGATGACGTCCTCGGAGTCGCCGTCGGGTTCCTCGACGAAGGCGAACTGCTCGGTGTGGTAGTCCCGTTCGAGCTCGGACTCGGACTCGGACTCGGGTTCCGGGTCCTGGGTGCGGACGGGCTCCCCGGCCGGGCCGGGCTGCTGCGGGATGTAGGCGGTCTGCTCGGTGACCCGCGCCTGACGGCCGGTGGTGGCGGTCTGTCCGTACGGGTCGTACGGCGCCTGCGTGCCGGTGCTGTAGCCGTCGTAGCCGCCGTAGCCGGCCTGCGGCTGCTGCCCGGTGTCGTACGGGTCGTACCGCGTGTCGTACTGCTGCACGGGCGGCTGCTGGCCGGTGGCGTACGGGTCGTAGCCGTAGCCGGGTTGCTGCTGCTGCGCGTACGGGTCGTAGGTCTGGCCCGGGGCCTGCTGGTGGCCCTGGCGGCCCTGCTGTGCCTGCTGGTTCTGGTGGTGCTGCTGGTTCTGCTGCTGGTTCTGGTGGTGCTGCTGTGGCGGGGACTGCCGGTAGACCGGCTGGCCGTACTCGTCATAGCCGACGAGTTCGTACCCGTCCCCGTACCCCGCGTCGTATTCGTTCACCGGTAGCCCCTCTCGGCTCACTCGCCGCGGTACAGCTCGCGCTTGTGGATATAGCGCACGACACCGTCCGGCACCATGTACCAGATGGGGTCGCCTTTTTCGACTCTCTCCCGGCAGTCCGTGGAGGAGATCGCCAGGGCGGGCACCTCGACGAAGGAGACGCGGTCCTCCGGGAGTCCCGGGTTGGTCAGGTGGTGGCCGGGTCTGGTGACCCCGACGAAGTGCGCCAGCGAGAACAACTCCTCGGTGTCCCGCCAGGTCAGCAGCTGGGCGAGGGCGTCGGCGCCGGTGATGAAGAAGAGATCGGTGCCGGGGTTGAGGGCGTGCAGGTCGCGCAGGGTGTCCACGGTGTACGTGGGGCCGCCGCGGTCGATGTCGATGCGGCTGACGGAGAACTGCGGATTCTCCGCCGTCGCGATGACCGTCATCAGGTACCGGTCCTCGGCCGGGGACACCGTGCGGTGGCTCTTCTGCCACGGGTGGCCGGTGGGGACGAACACCACCTCGTCCAGCCGGAACTGCGCGGCGACCTCGCTGGCGGCGACGAGGTGCCCGTGGTGGATGGGGTCGAACGTGCCGCCCATGACGCCGAGGCGGCGCGTGCCGGGGCGGGCCGGGCCGTGCGCGGGGCCCTCTGCCGGACTGACGTCCCCTCCCCGCGCCGGACGGTGCGGTGTGCCGCCCATGTCGTTCGCCGGGCTGCTAGGCATGTGGAGCTCTCCCATGCGTGCAGACCCTACCGGCCCGTCCTGAGCCCCCCGGTCCACAGACCCCGGGGCGGGGCCCCGGGGACAGTGGTGCGCGGCCGGGACCCGGCTCAGCGGTCCCGGTTGAACCGGGTGGTGATGAACAGCAGGAGCAGCAGGATCAGCAGCGCTCCGCCGCCGGTGACGTACGGGCTGAGGCTCTCGTGGTTGCCGCCCTCGGTCTCGGCGAGGGTGGCCAACTGGGCTGCGGTGTCAGGGAAGCTCATCTTCGGCAGGACCTATCGGTGTAGGCGGGATAAAGATGTCGGCTCATCGTAAGCGGGCGCCCGCACGCCGTTCATGGCGACCGGGCGGCAGGGAACTTCCGGGGTCCGTCCGGCGTCCTTCTCCATGGCGTGGACCGCTTTTCGCCGTGCCATCTGTGCCATCGCAACCGCACATGGGGGGACCCACATGTCCGAAAACGGCCATGAGCACCAGGGGAACGAACACAACCGGCAGGGAGACGACGGGCACAAGCGTGTGCCCAGCAGACAGCGCCGGCGTTTCGCGGGGATCTCCTCGCGGGCGTACGAGCACCCGGCCGACCGCTCCGCCCTGGTGGCCCTGCGGAAGCTGAGCGGCTTCGACACGGTGTTCAAGGCGCTCAGCGGGCTGCTGCCCGAGCGCAGTCTGCGGCTGATGTTCCTGTCCGACTCGGTGCGCGTCTCCGACCAGCAGTTCTCCCACCTCAACGACATGCTGCGGGACGCCTGTTACATCCTGGACCTGGAGAAGGTCCCGCCGATGTATGTGACGCAGGACCCGCAGCCCAACGCCATGTGCATCGGTCTGGACGAGCCGATCGTCGTCGTCAGCACGGGTCTGGTCGAGCTGCTCGACGAGGAGGAGATGCGGGCGGTCGTCGGCCACGAGGTGGGCCACGCGCTGTCCGGTCACGCGGTGTACCGCACGATCCTGCTGTTCCTCACCAACATCGCGCTGAAGGTCGCCTGGATACCCCTGGGGAACCTGGCGATCATGGCGATCGTGACGGCGCTGCGCGAGTGGTTCCGCAAGTCGGAGCTGTCCGCCGACCGTGCGGGGCTGCTGGTCGGCCAGGATCTGCGGGCCTCGATGCGCGGCCTGATGAAGATCGCCGGCGGCAACCATCTGCACGAGATGAACGTGGACGCCTTCCTCCAGCAGGCCGAGGAGTACGAGGCGGGCGGCGATCTGCGCGACTCCGTGCTGAAGATCCTCAATCTGCTGCCGCGCAGCCACCCGTTCACCACCGTGCGGGCGGCCGAGCTGAAGAAGTGGTCCGAGTCGCGCGACCACCAGCGGATCATGGACGGCCACTACCCGCGCCGCGACGCGGACAAGGACGCGTCGGTGTCGGACTCGTTCCGCGAGTCGGCGGCGAGCTACGCCGACGATGTGAAGACGTCCAAGGACCCGCTGATGAAGCTGGTCAGCGATCTGGCGGGCGGTGCGGGCAATGTGGCCGGGGATCTGGGCGGCCGGGTGCGGCGCGGCTTCACCGGGTTCACCAGTGCGCCGCCGCCGAAGGACGGGCCGGTCACGGACACCCCGGGCGGCGAGCCGGGGGTGGGCGAGGACGACTGACCGGGAGCCCGCGGGTCCCCGCGGGTCACAGCCTGGGCTGCGCGCTGGTCGCCAGCGTGCCGCACAGGGCCGTGGCGCTGTCGGTGGCGAAGGGGTCGGTGCCGGCCGGGCCGCCCGCCTTGGCGGTCTGGCCGGCGAGCAGCGGGTGCAGCCGGTTGGCGGAGTCCTCGGCGCAGGACAGCGGTCCGGCCTGGACGTAGGAGACGACCAGCTGGGCCTGGTGCAGTCGCAGGTCGTCGGCGTCGAAGCGGAAGTGCAGCTCACGGCGGACGGTGAACAGGGCGACCTGGGCGCCGGCGGGGGCGCCGGTGGGCCGCAGCGCGTAGACGAAGGTGTGGTCGGCGGTGACTTCCAGGGTCGCGGCGTCGGCCTCGGCGGCCTGAAGGGTTCCGCGGACGCGGATCTTGGAGTCGGCGAGGGCGGCCTGGGCGGGGTCGAAGCGGACCAGCCAGCCGGTGGGTGCGTGCCGCCCGTCGGCGGCAGGGTGGGCGAAGCTCTCGTCGAACTGGTCGAACTGCGCTGTGTCGAGCAGCAGGCGCACGGGGCGGATCTGCCCGCCGGTGAGCACCCCGGGGTCGAGCGAGGAGCGCACGATGTAGTCCTTGGCGGTGGTCAGGGCGGTGACGACCTGGCCCTCCGAGAAGTGCGAGGTGCGCCGGGAGACCGGCAGCGGGATGCCCTCGGCGCCGATGCGGAACTGGGCGGCGGGGCTGTGCGCGTACAGGTACTCGGCGCTGGTCGCACCGGGCACCTTGGCCTGCGGTGCGAGCGGGATGACGGTCATCCGCAGCGGTTCCGGGGTCCGGCTCGCGCCGGGGGTCTGGTAGGGGTGCCGGACACCCATGTAGATCGCGGTGCCGAAGGCGAAGGCGATCAGCAGGACGAGGAGGAGCGCCTGCCGGGACAGGCCGCGGCGCAGGGGCGGACGGCGGCGTACGGCGTGCGCGTGATCGGCCATGCGCTCCTGCGCGGAGAACTCCTGGAGGCGGGCAGCGCGGACGAACGACTCGTCGAAGACGACGGATCGATATTCGTCCTCCGCACCTCCGGGGCCGCCCTCGGGTGTCCCCTCCGGTGGGTCTCCAGGCCCGCCCATATCTTCAGAGTAGGTCTCCCTGGGCCCAGGTAAACGCCCTGGTACACGACAAGTTCTGACAGGTTCTCACCAGGATCGTCACTGCATGTGCACGGTCCTGATCAAGTGCGCCGGTCAGGGGCTGTGCGGGAGCGCCGGGACGGGTGAGCGGGACCGGTCGGTGGAAGCGGAGGGTGCCGCCGGGGTGCCCTGCTCCAGACCGGTGGCGGCGGGCGCCGGGACACGGTCGCGCCCGCCGGAGGAGGAGCCCCGGTAGACGGCGGTGAAGGCCAGCGCGACCATGCCGATGCCCATCACCAGGGCGAGCATCCAGGCGACCGGGCGGTGCCAGCGGATGTGCTTGCCGTAGCCGGCCGGGGCGCCGTAGCGGCTGTCGAGGATCTCGGGGTCGTCCGGGTCGCCGGGGCCGTAGGTGTAGCCCGAGCGGCCGTAGCCGTCGTCGGAGCGGTCGTCGTCGCCCGGGGTGCCTCTTCTGTGGGCGCGGCGGGCCTCGGCCTCGGAGGCCTCGGCTCTCGCCTCCGCGGCGGCAAGGAGACGTTCGACCGCGGTCGGCTCATGAACCGCCGCCGCTCGTACGAACGCCTCGTCGAAGACCACGGAGGCGAACTCTTCGTCCGACACCCCGTGGTCGTGGTCGTCGTCGGGCTCCCAGCCGTCAGGGAACGGCGTGCCCCCCACGTCCTCCGGCACGGGTCCAGCCTAGTCCCGGGGGGTCAATTTGGGCAGACGGTATGGAAATTCATCCGGCTGATGAGACATGTTCGCGAGGCGCGGGGGCGCCTGCCGGTGGCATATGCACCCCCACGTCCCTTATGAACCCCGGCGCGTGTCCCGGTGCCGCGTCCCGGCTCTGCGGTCTCTGCGCTCGCTGCGGTCTCTGCGCTCGCTGCGCTCTCTACGTGCTCCGCGCCCCGGCCCCGCGTCTCAGCGGCGTACGTGCCCGTCGCCGGTGACGATGTACTTGGTGCTGGTCAGCTCCGGCAGGCCCATCGGGCCGCGGGCGTGCAGCTTCTGGGTGGAGATGCCGATCTCCGCGCCGAAGCCGAACTGGCCGCCGTCCGTGAAACGGGTGGAGGCATTGACGGCGACGGTGGTGGAGTCGACCAACTGGGTGAAGCGGCGGGCGGCCTGCTGGGAGGTGGTGACGATCGCCTCGGTGTGCCCGGAGCTCCACAGCCGGATGTGCTGGACGGCCTTGTCGAGCGAGTCGACGACGGCTGCGGCGATGTCGTAGGACAGGTACTCGGTGTCCCAGTCGTCCGGGGTCGCCTCCACCACGGTGGCCCGGGAGTCCTTGGCGTACGCCAGCACCCGCGGGTCGGCGTGCACGGTGACACCGGCGTCCGCGAGGGCGTCAAGGGCGCGGGGCAGGAACTCGGCGGCGATGTCCTGGTGGACGAGGAGGGTCTCGGCGGCGTTGCAGACGCTGACGCGCTGGGCCTTGGAGTTGACCAGGATGTCGACGGCCATGTCGATGTCGGCCTGGGCGTCGACGTAGACGTGGCAGTTGCCGGTGCCGGTCTCGATGACGGGAACGATCGACTCGGAGACCACCGTCTGGATCAGGGAGGCGCCGCCGCGCGGGATGAGCACATCGACGAGGCCCCGGGCGCGCATCAGCTCGCGCACGCTCTCACGGCTCTCCCCCGGCACGAGCTGGACGGCGTCGGCGGGCAGTCCGGCGCCGCCGATCGCGTCGCGGATCACCCGGACGAGGGCGGTGTTCGACTCGTAGGCGGAGGCCGAGCCGCGCAGCAGCACCGCGTTGCCGGACTTCAGGCACAGGGCGGCGGCGTCGACGGTGACGTTCGGGCGGGCCTCGTAGATGATGCCGATGACACCGAGCGGTACGCGGACCTGGCGCAGGTCGATGCCGTTGGGGAGGGTGGAGCCGCGGACGACCTCGCCGACCGGGTCGGGCAGGGCGGCCACGTCACGTACATCGGAGGCGATGGCGCGGACCCGCTCCGGGCTGAGGGTGAGCCGGTCGACGACGGACTCGCTGGTACCGGCCTCGCGGGCCTTGGCGATGTCCTTGGCGTTGGCCTCGACGATCTCGCTCGTACGGACCTCCAGGGCGTCCGCCACGGCGAGCAGCGCGTCGTCCTTCTCGGAGCGCGGCAGCGGCGCGAGGTCCGCGGCGGCGGCCTTGGCGCGGTAGGCGGCCTGGGCGACGGGTGACATGGAGTCGTACGGCGAAAGCGTGGTCATGGGGGAAGGGTAGTGCGGCGCGCCGGACTGTCCACGGTTTGTCCCGAACCCCGAGACGAGCTCCGCTGGAAGTGTCGCAATGTGCCGTCGTCTGTCGTTTGTCGTCTGCGGCACCGTCGTGGCTGGTCGCTCCCCCAAGCTCTCAACTTCGTTCGAGCAGGGAGGTACCCCCATCGCGGCGTAGCCGCATGGTGACACAGCCCCGCGCCCCTTTGGGGAGCTGCCGAACCGCAGCCGACTACGCCCGACCTGCTCAGGGACCGGAGGCCAGAACGAGGGACCGCGGGGTCAGAACGAGGACCGGGTTCAGAAGGGGTGGACCCCGACCGGGACGGCGGGCGGCGGGCCGTATCCCTCGGCGACGCGCTGGTGGTAGGTCTCCCGGGCGATGACCTCCAGGCCGACGATCTCCCAGGCGGGCAGTCCCGAGGTCTGCCGGTGCTCGCCCCACAGCCGGAGGGCCACGGCGGCCGCGTCGTGCAGATCGCGGGCCTCTTCCCAGTAGCGGATCTCGGCGTGGTCGTTGGCGTAGCGGCTGGTCAGCAGGAAGGGGTGGTCGTGGGCGAGCTGTTCGAGCCCGCGCCGGAGGTCCTGCAGCGGGACCTCGCGTCCGGCGACGCTGAGGGTGACGTGCCACAGACGCGGCAGCTCGGCCGGCTGTTCGAAGCTGTCGCCGGCCGCGACGCTGGTCAGTCCACCGCGGGACGCCGCAGCCCCAGGGCGCACTCGTCTCACAATGGCCTCCTTGCTCGTCCGCCGCACGTATGGACCGACCCTCGGAACCGGCCCCCGAGACAAAGTTGAGCAGCCCGCAAGGTCCCGCGGGGCGGTTTTGCGGAACGTCCACCGCCCGGGTCGGACGTATCGGCACATTACGGGTAGGGGATCAACGGTTCGCCCACCTGTGCGAGGTCACGTTCGTACGCCAGGGCCTGTCCTAAGGCCCGCGCGGACCTGGCCGGTGACCGGTCCGCCGGTGACGGGTCAGCCGGTGACCGGCCCGCACCGTCATGAGTGCAAGATCACCAGGTCGTCCCGGTGCACCACCTCGCGTTCGTACTCCGGGCCGAGCTCGCGGGCCAGATCCCTGGTGGAGCGGCCGAGGAGACGGGGGAGTTCCTTGGCGTCGTAGTTGACGAGGCCGCGGGCGACCGCGTGGCCGGTGGTGTCGCGGAGTTCCACCGGGTCGCCCGCGCTGAAGTCGCCCTCGACGGCGGCGATCCCGGCCGGGAGGAGGGACGTACGGCGTTCGACGACCGCGCGCACCGCGCCGTCGTCCAGGACGAGGGCGCCCTGCGGGGTGGAGGCGTGCTCCAGCCACAGCAGCCGGTTCGTGGAGCGTTTGCCGGTGGGGTGGAAGTAGGTGCCGGTGTCCTTGCCGGTCAGGGCGTCGGCCGCCTGGCTGGCGCTGGTGAGCACCACGGGGATGCCCGCGGCGGCGGCGATGCCGGCGGCCTCGACCTTGGTGGCCATGCCGCCGGTGCCGACCCCGGACTTGCCCGCGCTGCCGGTCTCGACGTGCGCGAGGTCCTCCGGGCCCCGGACTTCCGCTATCCGCGAGGTGCCCGGCCTGCTGGGGTCGCCGTCGTAGACGCCGTCCACGTCGGACAGCAGGACCAGGAGGTCGGCGCGGACGAGGTGGGCGACGAGGGCGGCGAGGCGGTCGTTGTCGCCGAAGCGGATCTCGTCGGTGGCGACGGTGTCGTTCTCGTTGACCACCGGGAAGGCGCCCATGGCGAGGAGCTTGTCCAGGGTGCGGGAGGCGTTGCGGTGGTGCGCGCGGCGGCTCATGTCGTCGCTGGTGAGCAGCACCTGGCCGACCCGGACGCCGTAGCGGGCGAAGGAGGCGGTGTAGCGGGCGACCAGCAGCCCCTGTCCGACGCTGGCGGCGGCCTGCTGGCGGGCCAGGTCCCGGGGGCGGCGGCGCAGGCCCAGCGGGGCGAGCCCTGCGGCGATGGCGCCCGAGGAGACCAGGACGATCTCCTTCTCTCCCCCGCTGCGCACCTTCGCGAGGACGTCGACGAGTGCGTCGACCCGGTCGGCGTCCAGGCCGCCCGACGCGGTGGTCAGCGACGAGGAGCCGACCTTGACGACGATCCTGCGGGCCTCACCGACGGCCTGCCTTGCCCTGGTCACGTACCGTCCCCATTCCTCACGCGTTGGCAGCAAACCTACGCCAGAGAGACCCCGGTGCCCGCACCGGTCCAGTGGGCGGACACCGCGGCGGACAGCCGCGTGGTGGGCCGGGTCTGCGGCGGGGCGCAGACCCGGCGGCGGCTCAGTAGCCCCGGACGACCGTGCGCATCGAGACGAAGTTGGTCCTGTACCGGTCGTGGATGGCGTCACTCTTCAGGCGCAGCATGGCCTCGTCGTTCTCACGGAGTGATGACACGTCGTAGTCGGGGCTTCCGGTGAACACCCACTTGGTGTCCTGGGCATTGAAAGGGTTTCACACCGCCCGTCACGACCTGGTGCACGAACTGGGTCTGGAACCAGGCAGTGTTCTGAGCGCAACCCATCAGCAGATTCTGGCCGATGCGCCGGAACTGCTCAGCACATGGCCCGGTGACGTCGAGCAGTCCTGCCGGAATGAGGGCCTCCCGCACTCGGTGACAGACATTGCAGCACCCCTCACCGAACGCAGAAGGCCCTCACACGTTCATGCATCGAGTACGCGTCACCGGCCTTCCGCGACAGCGCGCCTGACCATTCCGGCGTTGTTCCGCGCCGGCACCATCCGCCGTATCCTGCGCGCCGCCCGCCGCAGCAGTGAGCCGGCCCTGGTCTCCCGGTAGCCGGGGAAGGCGCGGGCCTCACGGGGCTCGGCGAGATAGACCGAGTCGGGTATGCCGGCGGCCTTGGAGCGGAAGTGCGGGTACACCAGGTAGACCCGGGTGCCGCGCCGTTCCAGCACGGCGGGCGCCGGCTTCTTCGCCTTGACGAACTGCACGACCTCCGGGAGCAGATCCGGGCGCTCGACGGCCACGAGGTGAAGCCGCAGCCGCTCGTGGACCCGCAGCCGCAGGGCCACCTCCGGGGTCCAGTGGGCGTCGAACAGCGGCTTCGCCAGCTCGGACTTGTGGTGGCGCACTTCGTCGTCGTCCGTCAGGTACTTGGGCCCGAACTGGGGGAGGACGGTGATGAGGAAGGGCCGCACCATGAGCATGTCGCGCCGCGGGCCGGGCGGGACGAGCCGCGCTATCAGCTCCATCAGGGCGCGCGCGGAGTCGAAGCGCAGGGTGTAGCTCCCCTGCTTGGTGACGTGCCGGCCGTCGTCGCGGCCCACCAGGTAGTAGCAGGTGTAGTCCGCGAGTACGGAGACGCGGCCGGAGCGCAGATACGCCTCCATGGTGAACAGCGCGTCCTCGCCGGTCCACAGGGACTCGTCGAAGCGGATCCCGTGCCGTTCCAGGAGCTCCCGGCGGAACAGCTTCTGGGCGCTGAGCGTGAATTTGATGTTCGACGAGAAGACGTCGGTGCACTCCAGTGTGCTGCCCCACATCGATCTGGGCGGCGTGCGGTTGATGCCCTCGACACGGCCGAGGACGACGTCGGTGCCGTTGCGGTCGGCCATCGCGACCATGCGCTCCAGGGCCTCGGCCCCCAGCCGGTCGTCCGCGTCGAGGAAGAACACGTACCGTCCGGCCGCCTTGCCCAGCCCCACGTTGCGCGGGCCGCTGGGGCCACCTGAGTTCTCCTGCCGGATCACGGTGACCGGCATGGCGGCGCGGCCCGCGAACTCCTCCAGACACTCCCCCGTCCCGTCCGTCGACCCGTCGTCGACCGCGATGACCTCGATGCGTCCCCGGTCGATGGTCTGGGCCTCGACCGAGGCCAGGCAGTCGACCAGATACGGCATGGCCTGGTACGCCCCGATGATCACGCTCACGTCCGGCTGTGCGACGGTCACAAGTCCTCCTTCTTCATGGCGAGTTACCCCCATGTCAACGCTTCGTTCACCTGCAAGAGCCCCGAACAGAATGGGAGTCCGATCAGTTCGCGGCGTCTGGTGCGTACGATCGCAAGGCGCCGGAAGGTCCTCGTAGCGGAGCTACCAGGGCCTTCCGGCAACGCGGCGAGCGTGCGTGCCGGACGCCGCGAGCCGGGCGCCCATTCTGTTCGGGGCTCTAAGGCGGGCCGGGCCGCACAGGTGACGCCAAGGGTGAATACGCGGGCGGGCGCCAAAAGGTTCGGCCCCCGGGGAGAGCGAGTCTCCTCGGGGGCCGAACCTGGGGGTCGTACGGGACCGGGCGGGGGTCAGCCCGCCAGTTCCGCCTCCGTCGCGCCCGCGGCGGCGCGGGCCTCCTGGCCGACGTTGCGCGTCTCGGCCTTGAGCGAGAGGTCGCGGACCGCGGTGTTGAACTGGTCGATGGACGGCGGCTCGTCGGGGCCGAGCAGATACTGCTTGAGCTCGGTGCGGTCCCCGGCCAGCGGGTCGGCGGCGCGGTCGCGCACGGCCGACAGCAGCTCGCCGAGTTCGGCGGCGCTGTTGGTCAGGATCACGGCCGCGCGCACCGCGGTGTTCTGCCGCTTGAACTCCTCCTCGCCCAGCTCCGCCGAGTCGGTGACCGCGTACGGCTTGCCGCTGGCGATGAAGTCGGAGACCACGCTGGAGATGTCGGAGACCATCGCGTCGGAGACGTTGAAGCAGTCGTACAGCCGGGGCTCGGCGGCGGTGATGACACGGTGCTCATGGCTGCCGAAGGAACGCCAGTAGGCGTCGTTCCACTCGCCGCGCAGCCGGGCGACCTCGGCGTACCGCTCGACGTCGGCCACTCCGTCGCGGGTGGCCTCGGCCTCGTCGCGCTTGTCCGCGCCGCCGCCGTCCAGCTCGACGAGCCGGGCCTCGACGCGGGCCAGCTCTGCGGCGGCCCGGTCGCGCTCGGCGGTGTCGGCCGTGAAGCGGGGGTCGGCGGCGCGTGCGGCGGCGGCCTTCTCGACCAGCGCCGTGATACGCCGGTGCGCGGCGCCTGCCTCGGCGCTGACGGTGCCGGTGAAGGGGTGCGGCTTGTAGAGGACGCGGACCGGCGGGTCGGCCTTGACCAGCTTCTTCACGATGTTCTCACCGGCGAGCACCAGGGAGGTGTTGCCGGGGTTGCCGTCCCAGCCCTCCCAGGTCGGCGCGTACAGCACGGTGGGGACACGGCCGTCGGGCACGCCCCGCCAGGGCTGGATGGGCGCCAGCTGCGGTCGGCCGACCTCCGCGATGTCCTCGTCGCGGACACCGACGTCGGCGATGGCGTAGCGGTCGCGGCCCGCCCGGCCGGCGGTCCACACCTCGTCGTAGGCCTTGCTGAACGGGTTGACGCTGGCGAGCTTGTCGCTGTCGCCGTGGCCGATGAACACGTGCTTCATGGTGGGCACGCGCAGCAGGTGGATGTTCTTGCCGACGTTCGCGGCGTACAGCGCGACCCGCACCGTGGACAGGTCCATGTTCATCAGATGCACACCGCCGGGCACGCAGATGACGGGGACCGTGGTGGGGGCGAGCTGCTGGAGGATGACGCGCTCGCGCAGCAGGATCAGGGGCCGGGTCTCCAGCTGCTCCATGGTCTCCAGCCACATGTTCACCTGGTAGGCGGAGTCCTTGGAGCCGGAGAAGTACAGCATCGTCTCGGGGCGGTAGGCGGCGAGCCAGTCGTCGACGGCGGCCAGCACGGTGTCCGCGTTCGGCGGGATCTTGCGGCCGCGCACGTACGGCACCAGCATCAGGACGTACACGGTGGCGACGCCCAGGGTGACGGCGAGGCCGAGGACACCCGCCATGGCCTTGTCCATGGACGCGGACACCAGCAGGCCCGCCACGGCGAAGAGATCGAGGTGCAGCATCTTCTCCGCGGAGCGGTTCAGCAGGAACTGCGGCGGGGCGTCGGGGATGCGGATACGGGACTTCAGGTCGACGTTGCGGGTGGCGACCGGCATCCGGCGGCGGTTGCGGACGAGGGTGGTCAGCGCCCCCTGCAGGGCCTGGAGCCCGTAGAACGTGATGATGCCGGCGATGGCGGCGTAGAAGATCAGGTTGTCCGAGAGGGACATCCGGGCGAGCAGCAGGACCAGGAGCAGGTGCCGGATCAGGAACCGGATCGACAGACCGGCCCGCACCTTGCTGAGGCGGTTGATGAGGTAGCTGCCCCGGCGGTGGAGGAAGTGGTCGGTCAGGTACGTCACGGCGGCCGCGGCCGCGAAGGCGGGAACGCTCGGGACGAGCGCGGCCGCCATCAGGCACGGGTAGCCCAAGGCCATCAGGGCCGCCGCGGCCAGTTCGGCTGCGCTGCCCACCCGGGCTACGCGAATAGCGGTGGATATCACGGATAACCTGCTCTGCGAGGGATGCCGGTCTTTATGTGGTGATTTATCTGGCTCTTCTCCATTGAACATTCAGGCCCCTGCGAATGCACCATGAACGGGCACCCGCAGAGGCCTGAATGAGAGAAGGCTAATTGCCTTGATTATGCCACGTCGTGATGCCGGTCGAGCACGCTGGCAAGCGCCGACTCGAACCCGGAGGCCTCTCCGGCGGACGCCGTGGGGTCCTGCTGGCGTACGTCGATGACATGGCCTGTGAGCTCGGAGAGCAGCACGTCGAGCGAGGTGCGGGCGACCGCCTCGGACGACAGCAGAGTGCCCGCCGGCTCCTGGCCGAAAGCCTTGGTGCGCATCGGCGTGGCGGTGCGCTCCGGGTTGATGCAGTTCACCCGGATGCCGTCCCCGGCCCATTCGTCCGACAGGGCCTGGGTGAGATTCACCATGGCGGCCTTGGCCGAGGAGTAGAGGCTGTACTCGGCGCGACCGCGGGTGTAGCTGCTGGAGGTGTAGAGAAGCAGCTGGCCCTTGGTCTCGGCGAGGTACTTGTAGGCCGAGCGGGCGATCTGCACCGGCGCCAGGTAATTGACCTTCAGCGCCTCCTCGATGGTGGCGTTGTCGGTCTCGGCGAGCTTGCCGATGCGCAGCACGCCCGCGGTGTTGACGACGTGGTCGATACGGCCGGTCTCGGCGTACGCGCGTGACAGGGCGTCGTCGACCTCCTCCGGGTTCTCCACATGGGTGCCGGTGGTGGAGCGGCCCAGCGGGTACACCGTGGCGCCGTAGGACTCGGCGAGGTCGGCGATGTCCTTGCCGATGCCGTAGGAGCCGCCGAAGATGACGAGGGTCTTGCCGGTGAGCAGTTCGCGGTAGGCCTCGTCGCCGTTCTGCTCGGGCGCGGCGGTGGAGGCGAGCTGGAAGAGCTTGTCGGCGATGAAGACGTCGACCGGCTGGGTGACCTTCATGTTGTACTCGTCGCCCGCGACGACATGGATCGGCACGTCCGGCAGGTACTTGAGCACGACCGTGCAGTCGTCCGTGGCCTGGAAATTGGGGTCACCCGCGGCGACCTCGTAGGCGCGGCGGATGGTGGACAGCTTGAAGGCCTGCGGCGTCTGGCCGCGGCGCAGCCGGGAGCGGTCCGGGATCTCGGTGATGAACTCGCCGTCCTGGCCGTGGGTGCGGGTCACGATGATGGTGTCCGCGGAGGGGATGGCCACGTCGACGGCCTCGTAACGGTCCAGCGCGGCGACGCAGTCGTCGATGACACGCCGCGACAGCAGCGGCCGTACGGCATCGTGGAACAGGACGTTGAGGTCCTCGCCCTCGGCCAGGCCCTCACCGAGGGCGGCGATGGCGCGCTCGGTGGTCTCGTTGCGGGTGACACCGCCCTCGATGACCCTTCTGACCTTCTGGAACCCGGCCTTGGCGACGATCTTCTCGATGTCCGGCACATAACCGGGCGCCATCAGCACGATGATGTCGTCGATCGAGTCGGCCTTCTCGAAAGTGGTCAGTGTGTGCTCGATGACTGCCTTGCCGGCGATCTTCAGCAGCTGCTTGGGGATCGACAGACCCACCCGCTGGCCGGTGCCACCGGCCAGGATCACTGCGGTGGTACGGGGCTTGGCTATGTGCTGGGACACAGGTGACCTACCTTGCGGCTACAGGGAACTGGGGAATGGTCCCACTTCGGGTAACCGCAGTGCAAGGTGAGCGCCCCTCGCCGCATATGTGACGGCAACCTCTCATTCATCTTCCCTCCCTGTTGCTTTTCTGCTGATTCACCGTTGCCGAGTCGCAGGTTCGCCAAGTCGCCGGTTCGCCGAGTCGCCGGTTTACCGGTTTGCCGGGTGCCGCTTGCCGGGTGCCGGTTTGCCGGAGCCGGTTTGCCGGCAAAGGGCTTCCCGGTACCCAAGACGCATCCGGCGGCCGGTGCCGGACATCTCTGTGAGCAAGTCCACAGTGCCTCAACCGTGCCCCGTCGGCGCCCTGTCGGCACCCGGGCGGGGCACGTTCGGCGTGGTTCAGCGGCGGCGCAGCCGCCTGAGGCAGCGGTGGCCGAGCACCCTCACGAGTTCCCGTGACGACGTCTGGTGAACGCCGCGCGCGGGCCGCACCGTGGCCGTCGGCACGGCCGCCGCCGCGGCGAGCGCCCCGTACAGCGCCTGGGCCGCGGCCTCGGGGGCGATGCGGGGCGCCTCGGGCTCTTCCTGCGGCCCTCTGGGAACGGTGCCGAGCAGTGCGGGATCGCCGATCACCCGTACCCCCATGCCGGTGATGCGTTCGGCCATCTCGGCGCCGATCGCGGCGGCGGCCTCGGCGGCCCAGGCGGGCGTGGCGATCCGGGTGTCCTGCGCGGTGGGGTGGTAGGCGTTCTTCATATGCATGACGGCGCCGTTGCGCACGAGCTTGGAATACAGCTCGTCGGGAAGACCCTGGCCGCGGAATTCCACATTGAGGTTCCGCAGCATTTCGGTCTCGGCCAGGGTGAGGGAACGGTTCGCCGTGTCGGGAACGGGCTGGAGGAGATTCTCCGGGAGTCCGAGGAGCGCCTCGAAGGTACGCATCAGCCCGTCGCGGTCGTGGTCGTCGACGATCACCACGGTGATCCGGCCGGGGCCGACCGCGCGGGCCCAGCGCTCGACGAGCCGGTCGTGCCGGTGGCGCTGCCAGAAACTGGGGTTGGGCTTCTCGTAGGGGGGCTTGCGAAGCATGTGCTTCAGCCAGTCCTCGTAGCCCATGCGCAGACCGTTCTGCACGTACTGCTGCCACTGCGAGGGCATGATCCGCACCAGCGGGCGCAGGGTGACCAGGATGTGCACACGCTCGCCGCCGAGCTGCTCCACGATCCGCGCGACGGTCTCGTCGTCCGTGGCGTCGGCGAAGAACTCGCTGCTGACCACCGAGGTGCGCGTCCCGGTGGCCTCGACATGGTCGAGCAGACGGGTCCAGTGCTTGTCGGTGGGCACCGTGTCGCCCATCATCGCGGACCGGGCGCAGGCGGCCAGGGCCGCCTCCATCGGATGCCTGCTGTGTGCGGGGAAAGCCACGCCGTGCTCGGGCAGCCGGTCCTTGGCGGCGAACAGCGCGCCCTGGATGGCGGTGGTCCCGGTCTTGTGCGGGCCGATGTGCAGCAGCCGGGTGCCGGCGGGCAGGGCGACCGCCGCGGCGTCAATCGAACAGTCCGTCTCCATGGTCAAAGGACGGTAAGAGACTTACCTGAGACTTACCTGAGAGCGCCCTGGGACTCCTGTGAGTGCCGGGGCGCTCTCCGGTCTTTCGGGGTGTCGCCTGGGCTTTGCCCTCAGGTCATACGGGCTTCACCTCAGGTCGCAGGAGCTTCACCTCGGGTCGTAGGAGCGCGCTTCCGTCAGGTCGTAGGAGCGCGCTTCCGTCAGGCCGTAGGAGCTTCCCGTCAGGTCGTACGAGCTCCGCACCGGGTCACACGAGCTTCACCCCCGGGTCGTCCGCCTCGACCCGCAGCCGGGCCAGCGTGCTCGCCGTCGAGGTCGGTGCGAGCACCGTGTCCACCACCCTGACCCGGGCGTCGATGCCGCCCTGCGCGATGTCGAAGAGGTGGTAGCCGCGGTGGGCGTCGATCAGCTTCCAGTGCGGGTTGTCCGGCATCCGCGGGTCCCACTCGGCATGGAAGGCGGCCTGGTCCTGATCGCCGTTGCTGGAGATCGAGGTGCCGACGAACTCGGCGCCCACGACGTCGGACCCGGGGTCCGCGTAGTCGGTCTTCAGGTCGCTGATCATCGTGAGGTGGCGGTCGCCGCTGAGCACGACCGGGTTGCAGACCGTGGCGAACTCCGCGAGCAGGGCGTTGCGTTCGGTCTGGTAGCCGTCCCAGGCGTCGTAGTACCAGAGCTTGCCCTCGCCGATCTTGAGATCGGTCTCGGCCATCATGATCTGCGAGGCGACCAGGTTCCAGCGTGCCGGTGAGCGGTGCATCCCGTCGAGCAGCCACTGCTTCTGGGCGGCGCCGAGCAGCGTCATCGACGGGTCCTCGGCGCCCGCCTGCGTGGCGGCCTGGTCGGTGCGGAACTGCCGGGTGTCCAGCACGTTCAGCCGGGCGAGACGGCCGAAGTCCAGGCGGCGGTACATCTGGATGTGCGGACCGTCCGGCACCGCGGCGGCACGGACCGGCATGTGCTCGTAGTACGCCTGGTAGGCGGCCGTGAGCCGGGCGACGAACGCATCGTGCGACTGCTTGGCGGGGTCCTGCGGGACCTCCCCGGCGAAGTCGTTGTCGACCTCGTGGTCGTCGAAGGTGACAACCCAGGGGGCGCTCGCGTGCATCGCGGCGAGGTCGGGGTCGGTGTGGTACTGGGCGTAGCAGTTGCGGTACTGGACCAGGGTGTACGGCTCGTCGCCGCCCTCGTGACGGCGCGGGCCGGTGGAGGCGGGCTTGGACTCGTAGATGTAGTCGCCGACGAAGAGCACCACGTCGGGGTCCTGGGCGAGCATGTCGGCGTACGGGGTGAACCACCCGTTCTGCCAGTTCTGGCAGGAGGCCAGCGCGACGCGCAGCGTGCCGCCCCTGCGGTGCGGGTGGGGCGCCGTACGGGTGCGGCCGGCCGGGGAGAGCTGCCCGGAGACGCGGAAGCGGTACCAGTAGGTGCGGTCCGGGCGCAGTCCCCGTACATCGACGTGGACGCTGTGCCCGTACTCCGGCAGCGCGGTGGCGGTGCCCCGGCGCACGGCCCGGCGGAACCGCTCGTCCTCGGCGAGCTCCCACTCGACGGCCACCGGCTCGTCGGGCATGCCGCCGCCGTTCAGCGGGTCGGGGGCGAGCCGGGTCCACAGCACGATGCCGTCCGGCAGGGGGTCGCCGGAGGCCACGCCGAGGCTGAACACGCCGTCGGGCAACGGCGTCCGGGCGGCGCGGACCGTGGTCACGGGCAGCGGGGTTCCGGCGGCGCCGGCAGTGGAGGCCGGCAGCCAGAGCTGGGCGGAGACGGAGGCGCCGAGGGCAGCGGCACCGGCGGTGAGTAAGCGGCGGCGGTCGGGGGACGTGGGGCGCCCGGGGTGGGCGGAGTCGGCAGCGGGGGACGGCCCTGGCACTCCGGTCATAGGTGAACTCCCTTGCCTCGCTGGCCTCTTGGTCATTCGGAAGCTCCCCCGGGCGGGCGGCCCGCGGACCGACGGGGAGCTTCGCGCGCATGACAAGTGGGCGGACAGCAGAAGACCCGCCGCGGCGCGGCGGGTACGGAACAACGGAGTTGATCTTGCCGCACGGGGGGTGCGGCGGGGCGGGAGACACTCGGTGAGCCGGTGTTCGGCCGGCACCCCGCCGGTGCGGGGGCGGTGTCGGGGCGGGGGCGGTGTCGGCCGACGTGCCGCTGTGGCAGGCCGCCCGCCCCTCCCCGTCCCCCGGCGGGGTGCCGACCGCGTGGGCATCGGTGACGGCGGTGAGGGCGGTGAAGGCGGGGTGGTTGCCTTACCGGACGCCCCACATTCCCCCGCCGATCACCGGGGGTGCGAGGCGCCCGGGACGGGCGCCGTGGGGATCAGAACGGCTCGAAGTCGTCGTACTCCTGCTGCGACTCGTCCCGTTCGGCCTGACGGTCCCTGCGGCGCTGCACGGCGGGCCGCTGGACCTCGAAACGGTGGTCCTCGCCACGTCGGCCGAGCATCTCCGCACCGGCCATGGCGGTCGGCTCCCAGTCGAAGACGACCGCGTTGTCCTCGGGGCCGATCGCGACGCCGTCCTTGGAGCGGGCGCCCGCCTTGAGGAGTTCCTCCTCCACGCCGAGGCGGTTGAGCCGGTCGGCGAGATAGCCGACGGCCTCGTCGTTGTTGAAGTCGGTCTGGCGGACCCAGCGTTCGGGCTTCTCGCCCCGCACCCGGAACAGCCCGTCGTCCTCACGCGTCACGCTGAACCCGGCGTCGTCGACGGCCTTCGGACGGATGACGACCCGGGTCGACTCCTCCTTCGGCCGCGCCGCCCGCGCCCTGGCGACCAGTTCGGCCAGCGCGTACGACAGCTCCTTCAGCCCGAGGTGCGCCAGCGCCGACGCCTCGAAGACGCGGTAGCCGCGTGCCTCCAGGTCGGGGCGCACCATCTCGGCGAGGTCCTTGCCGTCCGGTACGTCGATCTTGTTGAGGACGACGATCCGGGGCCGGTCGCCGAGGCCGCCGTACTGCTTCAGCTCCTCCTCGATCACATCGAGGTCGGTCACCGGGTCGCGCTCGGACTCCAGCGCGGCGGTGTCCAGCACATGCACCAGGACGCTGCACCGCTCGACATGGCGCAGGAACTCCAGGCCGAGGCCCTTGCCCTGGCTGGCGCCGGGGATGAGGCCGGGCACGTCCGCGATCGTGTAGACCGTCGAACCGGCGGTCACCACACCCAGGTTGGGGACGAGGGTGGTGAACGGGTAGTCGGCGATCTTCGGCTTGGCGGCGGAGAGGACGGAGATCAGGGACGACTTGCCGGCACTCGGGTAGCCCACCAGCGCCACATCGGCGACCGTCTTCAGCTCCAGGACGATGTCCCCGAGGTCGCCCGGCTCGCCGAGCAGCGCGAACCCGGGCGCCTTGCGGCGGGCCGACGCCAGCGCGGCGTTGCCGAGGCCGCCCCGGCCGCCCTGCGCGGCGATGTACGAGGTGCCGTGCCCGACCAGGTCGGCGAGGACGTTGCCCGCCGTGTCGAGGACCACGGTGCCGTCCGGCACCGGGAGGACCAGGTCCTGGCCTTCCTTGCCGGCGCGGTTGCCGCCCTCGCCGGGCTTGCCGTTGGTGGCCTTGCGGTGCGGGGAGTGGTGGTAGTCGAGAAGCGTGGTGACCGACTGGTCGACGGTCAGCACGATGTCACCGCCGCGGCCGCCGTTGCCGCCGTCCGGGCCGCCGAGCGGCTTGAACTTCTCGCGGTGGACGGAGGCACAGCCGTGACCTCCGTTACCCGCGGCGACATGCAGTTCGACGCGGTCCACGAAGGTGGTCATGGTTCAGTGCCTCCAGGAACGGGACTTACAGGGATATACAGGGAACGCAGAAGCTTGTGTCCTGCTCAACACGCGAAAGGCGGACCCGCCTTCCCGACCGGGAAGTGAGGTCCGCCTCGCGAAAGCGTCCGGTCAGGCGACCGGGACGATGTTCACGACCTTGCGGCCACGGTGGGTACCGAACTCCACCGCACCGGCCAGCAGCGCGAACAGCGTGTCGTCGCCGCCACGGCCGACGCCCGCACCCGGGTGGAAGTGGGTGCCGCGCTGACGGACCAGGATCTCACCGGCGTTCACGACCTGACCGCCGAAGCGCTTCACGCCGAGCCGCTGGGCGTTCGAGTCGCGCCCGTTCCGGGTGGACGATGCGCCCTTCTTGTGTGCCATCTCTTCTCAGTCCCTTACTACTTCGCGGCCGCGGGGATCGACGTGACCTTGATCGCCGTGTACTGCTGGCGGTGGCCCTGCCGCCGGCGGTAGCCGGTCTTGTTCTTGTAGCGCAGAATGTCGATCTTCTGGCCCTTGTGGTGGTCCACGACCTCGGCCTGGACCTTGATGCCGGCCAGCACCCACGGGTCGCTGGTCACGGAGTCGCCGTCGACGACGAGCAGGGTCGAGAGCTCGACCGTGTCGCCCACCTTGGCAGTGGAAATCTTGTCAACCTCAACGATGTCGCCGACAGCAACCTTGTGCTGGCGACCACCGCTGCGCACGATGGCGTACACGCGGATCTCTCTTTCGCTCGAGAACGGCACCCCCGCAGGCCAGCCGACCTGAAACAGCACGGACGACCTCTCCCGGCCAACCCAGTGCCCGGGAGGAAGAGGTTTACGGGGATGTGGCGTGCTCAATGGACACGCCGACGGTCAAGACTACGGGCCCCGGCCCGAAGGGGTCAAACCGGCCCCTTCGGGCCGGGGCCCGCAGCCTCCGGGCCGGGGCCCGGGACCGCGGCCGGTCCGTCGGGGACCGGCCGCGGGGGTGTCAGCTTTCGTCGGCGGCGGCCGAGACCGCCTTGGCCGCAGTCTTGACCGCGGTCTTCTTCGCCGTCGACTTCGCGGCGGCCGTCTTGGCGGTCTTGGTGGCCGCCTTCTTGGCCGTCGTCTTCTTGGCAGCGGTCTTCTTCGCCGCGGTCTTGGACGCCGTCGTCTTCTTGGTGGCCGCCTTCTTCGCCGTGGCCTTCTTGGCGGTCTTGCGGGCCGCCTTCTTGGCCGCCGGGGCCTCCTCGGCGACAGGCTCCGTCACCTCGGCGGGCTCCGCCGTCTCCGGCGCCGCCTCCGGCGCCGCCTCCGGCGCGGTCTCCGGTGCCGGGACGACCACCACGGCCGTCTCCTCCGACGCGGTGGGCGCCGTCGCCCTGCGGACCGCCCGGCGGCGCGGACGGGGCGGGGCGGGGCTCTCGGCGGGCGCCTCGGGGACCTCGGGCGCCTCTGCGGCAGGGGCCTCCGGGGCCGCCGCGGGCTCCTCGGCGGGCGCGGGCGGCTCGGTGACCGTGACCACGGCGGCCTCGGCACCCGCCGGCGAACCGGCCGGGGCCGACACCTTGCGGGTCGCCCGGCGGCGCACCCGGCCCTTCGGCGCGGCCTCCTCGGCGGGGGCCTGAGCGACCACGGCGTCCTCGGCGGCCACCGGCTCGGCCTTGGCCTCCTCGGCGGGCTCCGGCTGCACCGGGCGCTCGGCCGCCTGCTCGGCGGTCACGTCCTGAGCGGTCGGGGCCGCGCGCCGCTCGCTGCGCGGGGCACCGGCCGGCGCCTGCGCCCTGCGGCTCGCCCGGCGCCGGGTGCGGCCGCGGGTGGCCGCTGCCTCCGCCTCGGCGACGCTGCTGTAGAGCTCCTCGTCCGGCTCGAACTCGGGCGCGGGCAGCGCGACGGGCACGGCGGCCTCGGCCGCGATCTCCGCCGCGATCTCTGCCGCGGGCTCCGTCTCCACGGCGTTGACCGGCTCGACGGCCTCCTCCGTCTCGACGGCGGCCACGGCGGTCTCGTGCTCGTACGTCTCCTGCTCGGTCACCTGGCCGTCACCGCCGCGCCCGCGCTTGCGGCGCTTGCCGCCGCCCGGGGCGGAGGGCTGCTCCATGTGCACGATGACACCGCGCCCGTTGCAGTGCACGCAGGTCTCGGAGAACGACTCCAGCAGCCCCTGGCCGACCCGCTTGCGGGTCATCTGCACCAGTCCCAGCGAGGTCACCTCGGCCACCTGGTGCTTCGTACGGTCGCGGCCCAGGCTCTCCAGGAGCCGCCGCAGCACCAGGTCCCGGTTGGACTCCAGGACCATGTCGATGAAGTCGATGACGATGATGCCGCCGAGGTCGCGCAGCCGCAGCTGGCGGACGATCTCCTCGGCCGCCTCCAGGTTGTTCCTGGTGACGGTCTCCTCGAGGTTGCCGCCCTGACCGGTGAACTTGCCGGTGTTGACGTCGACGACGACCATCGCCTCGGTCCGGTCGATGACCAGCGAACCGCCGCTGGGCAGCCAGACCTTGCGGTCCAGCGCCTTGGCGAGCTGCTCGTCGATCCGGTAGGTGGCGAAGACGTCGACCTCGGAGGTCCACCGCGACAGCCGCTCGGCGAGATCCGGCGCCACGTGCGAGACATAGCCGTGGACGGTCCCCCAGGCCTCGTCACCGCTGACGACGACCTTGGAGAAGTCCTCGTTGAAGATGTCGCGCACGACCCGGACGGTCATGTCCGGCTCGCCGTACAGCAGCGAAGGCGCACTTGAGCCGCCGCCGTTCTTGGCCTTCTTGCGGATGTCGTCCCACTGCGACTGGAGCCGCTCGACGTCCCGGCGCAGCTCTTCCTCGCTCGCGCCCTCGGCGGCGGTGCGCACGATGACGCCCGCGTCCTCGGGAACGATCTTCTTGAGGATCGTCTTCAGCCGCGCCCGCTCGGTGTCGGGCAGCTTGCGGCTGATACCGGTCATGGAGCCCTCGGGCACATACACGAGGTAGCGGCCCGGGAGGGAGACCTGGCTGGTCAGACGGGCGCCCTTGTGGCCGATCGGGTCCTTGGTCACCTGGACGAGCACGGACTGCCCGGACTTGAGGGCGGACTCGATACGGCGCGGACCGCCCGAGAAGCCGAGCGCCTCGAAGTTGACCTCACCGGCGTACAGCACGGCGTTGCGGCCCTTGCCGATGTCGATGAAGGCGGCCTCCATCGACGGCAGCACGTTCTGGACCTTGCCCAGGTAGACGTTGCCGACGTACGACGTCGACTGCTCCTTGTTGACGTAGTGCTCGACGAGCACACCGTCCTCGAGAACACCGATCTGGGTGCGGTCGCCGTGCTGCCGCACGACCATGACCCGCTCGACGGCCTCACGGCGGGCCAGGAACTCGGCCTCGGTGATGATCGGGACGCGTCGGCGGCCCTGCTCACGGCCCTCGCGGCGGCGCTGCTTCTTGGCCTCCAGACGCGTGGAGCCCTTGATGGACTGCACCTCGTCGGAGGGCTCGCTGGGCTTGCGCGGCTCACGGACCTTGACGACGGTGCGCTCGGGGTCGTTCTCGCCGGCCTCGCCGTCCGTGGAGGCGTCACCGGCACGCCGACGCCGACGGCGGCGACGGCGGCTGCCCGCGCTGGAACCGGACCCGTCGGCACCGGCCTCGGAGTCCTCCTCGTCGGTGTCCTCGTCCTCTTCCACCTGCTCGGCGGTGTCCTCGGCGTCCTGCGCGGCCTGCTCGGCGGCGAGTTCGCCGTCCTCGCCCGCCTCGGAGTCACCGGTCTCAGACTCGGCGGCCTCACCCCGGCGGCGACGGCGGCCACCGCGGCGGCGACGGCGGCGCGAGCCGGTCTCCTCGGTCTCCTCCTCGCCGTCGGCCTCGTCCTCGGGCTCCTCGGACTCGTCCTCGTCGGCGGCCGCGGTGTCGGCGGAGCGGTCCTCGGTCTCGTCGCCGTAGCCGGCACCCCGGCGGCGACGGCGGCGGCGCGAGCCGGTCTGCTCCTCCGTGTACTCCTCGGCGCCCTCCGGCTCCTCGGTCTCCTCGGTACGGGCGGCCTCGGCGGCGGCCTCGGCGGCGGCGCGCTCGGGGGTCTGGAACCTGGGCTCGGTGAAGACCGGCGCCTGGAACACGGCCACGGCGGGACGGACCGGCCGACGCTGCGCGGTGTCCTCGACCTCGTCCTCGCCGCCGCCCTCGGCGACGGCGACGGCCGCCGCGGGCTGGGTGGGCGAGGTGGGCGGGGTGGGCTCGGAGAACCCGCCGGCGGCCTTGCGCACAACCCGGCGCCGGGCACGCCGGGGGGCGTCCTCCTCGGCGACGGGCTCCGCGGCGGGGGCGGCGGGTGCCTCGGCGGCGACGGGCTCGGGCTCGGTGGTCTTGGTGGTCTTGGTGGTCTTGGTGGTCTTGGTGGCCTCGACGGTCTCGGTGACCTCGGTGGCCTCCGGCGCCTGCTCGGCCGCGGGCGCCTCGGGCGCCTCTACGGCCTCGCCGTTCACCGGGGAAGCGGCGGGCGCGGCGACACGGCGGGTGGCGCGGCGACGGCTGCGGCGCGGAGCGGGCTCCTCCGCGGCCTCGGCAGCGGTCTCCACGGCGGCGTCGGCACTCACCGGCGCCTCCTCGGCGGCCGGGGCGGCCTCGACGTCGGGCGTGGCCTCTACGACCTCGGTGGTCTCGACAGCCTCGGCGGTCACGGCGGTCTCCGCCCGCTTCGGCGCTCCGGCGGGGGCGGAGGCACGGCGGGTGGCACGGCGACGCGTACGGGGAGCGGGCGCGGCCTCGTCGACGACGGGGGCGGCCTCTTCGACAGCCGTCTCTTCGGCCTCGGCAGCAGCAGGCACCGCGGTCTCGACAGCCTCGGCACCACTGGGTGCCCCGGCGGGCGAGGACACCCGGCGGGTGGCACGACGACGCGTACGAGGAGCGGGCGCTACCTCGGCCTCCGTCTCGACGGCCACCGGCGCCTCTTCGGCGACCGGAGCGGCCTCGGCAGCCACCGGCACCACGGTCTCGACGGCCTCGGCACCGCTCGGCGCCCCGGCGGGCGAGGACACCCGGCGGGTGGCACGACGACGGGTGCGAGGAGCAGGCGCGGCCTCTTCGACGACGGCGGCGGCCTCTTCAGCAGCCGTCTCTTCGGCCACGACGGCCTCACCGGCCACGGAGACCTCGACGACCTCCTCGACCTCCTCGGCCTTCTCCTCCGGCTCGCTCACCGGAGCGGGGTCCACGGCCGCCGACTCGACGGAGTCGGACGCGGCAGCCGCGGGCGGACCGGCCGGTCGGGATGCCGCGCGGCGCCTACGGCGGGGCGGCAGCGTGTCGCTGGGAGTGTTCAGTTCGGAACCCTCGGTGGGTTCGGTCGGTTCGAGCATGCGGGCGTTTCTCCCGTCAGGCTCCCGGGCGCCGCGCCTGGTCCGGCGCCGGTCTTGCCGACCGGCCGCCGTTGACGTCCGCGGCGCGCGCGATTGCGCGTTCGCCGCCGTCGGGGGCGCGGGCGCCGCACGGGAGCTCTTCTAGTGTCCTGTCTCGCCGGTTCCGTACTCCTTGTTGTGCACGGCCTGGCGAAAGTCTTGTGGTAGGTGCGCTGCCCGACCCAGATGGCTCCCGAGTCAGAGGGCGGCGCTACGACGTGTCCTTACGCGGAACCTTCCGGCGCCGACGCCGTCGCGGCGGCAGCGGTCGCGGCCATGGTGAGGGCCTGCGCTGCCTCGCGGTCGGGCGCGAGCGGGTCGGTCACCGTGCCGGTCTCTTCATCGAACAGCCCCTGCGCCAGCCTGGTCACCGCTGCGGGGACCGGCGGCGCCAGGTCGGCCACGGCGCGGAGACCGGACAGGACGTCGTCGGGTCGTACGGCAGGCGTCACGTGCCGAACCACCAGCCGAAGTATCGCACAGGGCCGGTCGGTAGGCCTATCGGCCTGCGCATCGTACGCCTCGAGTCGCGCCACGGCGGCGCGCGTGTCGAAGCTGCGCAGGCCGTTCTTGGTCCTGCGCTGGACCTCGACGGCCCCGGCCGACTCGAACACGCCGGCCGCGCGGGCCGCCTCCGCCGGGTCGACGCCGTCCAGCCGCAACTCCCACACGGAGGCCGTGAGCCGTTCGGCGAGCCCGGAGGTGCGGACCTCGACCGCGTCGACGATGTCGAGCCCGGTGGGGAGCGACTCGTCGAGGAGCACGCGCAGCTTGTCCGGATCACGCGCCTCGGTGAGCGCGATCTCGAGATACTCCGCCTCACTGCCCGTGCCGGTGGGTGCGGCATTGGCGTACGACACCTTCGGATGCGGCGTGAAACCGGCCGAGTAGGCCATCGGCACCTCGGCGCGGCGCAGCGCTCGCTCGAAGGCGCGCTGGAAGTCACGGTGGCTGGTGAACCGGAGGCGGCCGCGCTTGGTGTAGCGCAGTCGGATGCGCTGCACCGCGGGTGCGGGCGGCGGGCCTTCGGGCTGTCGCTTGCCCAGTGTCGCTCAGTCCTTCGTGAGTGCGGTCGTACTGCTACCTAGAGTACGTGTGTCCCGTCCTGTGGGTTCCCGTCGCCCCACCGTTACGGGGCGTCCGCTCTCGGCGGGCGCGGCCCCGGCGCACGGCGGCCCACGCTGGGCCGGGTGGCCCCGCGCCACCCCCCGACCGGCCCCGCGGTGTGGCCCGGCGGACATCTGCCCGCGCACGTAGGGGCACGGGCAAGCTGGCTCCATGACCGGTAACCAGGCACGACCCGGCGCAGGATCGCGGACCCCGAGCGGTTACATGATCCTCACACCGGCGCAGATAGAGGTCACGGCCGGTGAGGACTTCTCGTCGTCGGTGACCGTGTGGCCCGCGGGGCCCCGGCACAGGGTGAGCGCGTCCGTGCCCGAGGGTTCGGGTCTGCGGGTGGAGGTGGCGGGTCACCGGGTGACCGTCACCGGGTGTCTGGACTGCGCGGGCGAGCAGCACGACGTCGTGGTGACGACCGTACGGGACGGGGCGGAGGTGGCCCATGACGTCCTGACGATCGAGGCCGCCACGCTCGCGGCCCCGCACGCGGTGCTCCACCCGGCCCCGTTCACGGCCCGCTCCCGCCGCCTGGGCCAGTAGGAACCACCGGCCGGACGGCACCGCCCACCTCAGACCCCCTCCTGTTTCGACATGCACCTATGTTGACGTTCATCGATACAAGGCCCAAGCTTGTATTGGCGAACATCGATACAGCCATGCGAAAGGCGAGGGAGCAACGGATGAGCGACGAGACCACGGCCCGCCCCACCGCAACAACGACCACGGACGGGCCGGAGACGGACCTGCCGGAGACACCGGAGACGCCGGAGACGGACCTGCGGGAAACGGTCCGCCGGCGCTACGCGGCCGCCGCCCTGAAGGTGACGGCGACCAGCAATGCCTGCTGCGGCCCCGAGCCGGTCGAGGTGGACGACCGGTTCCGCGCGCGCCTCTACGCCGCCGACGACCGCGAGGCGCTGCCCGCCGAGGCCGTCGCGGCCTCGCTGGGCTGCGGCAACCCCACGGCGGTGGCCGAACTCCGCGAGGGCGAACGCGTCCTGGACCTCGGCTCGGGCGGCGGCATCGACGTGCTGCTCTCGGCCCGCCGGGTCGGCCCGGCCGGCAAGGCGTACGGCCTGGACATGACCGACGAGATGCTGGCGCTGGCCCTGGCGAACGCGCGGAAGGCCGGCGCGACGAACGTGGAGTTCCTCAAGGGCACCATCGAATCGATCCCGCTGCCCGCGGGGACGATCGACGTGGTGATCTCCAACTGCGTGATCAACCTGTCCACGGACAAGCCGGCGGTCTTCGCCGAGACCTTCCGTGTGCTGAGGCCGGGCGGCCGCCTGGGTGTCTCCGACATCGTCGCCGAAGACACCCTGACCCCGGCCCAGCGGGCCGAACGCGGTGACTACGCGGGCTGCATCGCGGGCGCCCTCTCCTTCGCGGAGTACCGCGAGGGCCTGACAAGGGCGGGCTTCACCGGCATCGAGATCACCCCGACCCACGAGGTGGCCGACGGAATGCACTCGGCGATCGTCCGAGCGACAAAACCGGATGCAGCCTGAAACCCCGCTCGGCAACCAGGACTTGTCACCGACCAGGACTTGTCCGTGACCTAGGACTTGTTGCGGCGCTGCGCGTCGGCCGAGGCCATCGCCTGCGCCTCGTCCTCGGCCACCGCGACGGCGAAGCCGAGTGCCTCGGTGATGTGTCCGGCGGCCGCCATGACGCGCGCCGTGCCCACGACGGGTGCGATCGCCACGAGGACGTCCTGTACCTGATCGATCGTCAGGTTGGCCCGTATGGCCGGGTCGACATGGGCGAGGTACGAGATCGCCGGCGCGTCCATGGCCGCGAGCGCGGCGAGGCGCGTGAGGATCAGCGTCGCGTCGTCCAGGTTGCAGCGCTCGATCGAGTCGATGGTCATCGCGGCGAGGGTGTCGAGAACGGGAGCGTCGGACGTGGTGGCCATGAGCAACCGCCTTCTCTTGCAGTGGGAAGCCGGCACGCGGCAAACCCCCCGGCGCCCGCGCGCCGTCTGTTTGCCCTACCAACGTAGGGTCCCCGCCCCACTCCCGCACGCCGGGACGGGAACAGCCCGGGACCACACGTCCGACGGCATCGGCGCACCGCTCCCGGCCCGCGGGGTCGGCCCGCGCACGGTCCCCCCTACTCAACCTGAACGCCGAAGTCACGGAGGAGTGGCGCCAGCCCGCCCGGATATCCCTTGCCGCCGAGCACGAAGTCCCAGTCACCGCTGCTCCTACGGCGGAAGGACCCGAGGACCAGGGCGGTCTCCCCGGGCCGTCCGTCGGAGACGTCGAGGCGGCCGAGTTCGGCGGCGGTCGGGTCGAGCAGCCGGATCCCGGCGTCCGTGAACCCGGAAAGATCGGCATGCGGGTCGGCCTCCGGGTCCACGGCGGCGACCAGGACGAGCCGGTCGGCGCGCTCGGGCAGCGCCTCGAAGGCGACCCGGATCGCCGCCCTGTCCGGGGGCGTGGCCGGGAGGGCGCGCACCGAACCGTCCGGGGTGCGGGGGTTGTTGAAGAAGACGACGTACTCGTCGCCGAGTACGCAGCTGCCGGTGCAGACGAGCGCACAGACGTCCAGCGCGACACTGCCGGACCAGAACATGCCCAGCACATTGAAGTCGCCGGCGGCAGCCTCACCACCAGGTGCCGTCCCACCAGGTGTGGTGCCGCCCGAGGGCGACGCGGGCCGCGAAGGAGCGGCCTGTCCGCCCTCCCCCAACCGCCCCCGCAGCCCGTGCCGGTGCAACAGATCGACGAGTTCGGGACCCGAGATCAGCTCCAGGGGCTTGCCGTTGGCGAAGGTGTGCGAGCCGGGCCCGAACCCCGCCGTAGTCACCAGCACACCCTTGTTGGCGCCGGTGTCCTGCACGGTTCCGTACAGATCCCGTACGGCAGTGGGCGGCACGGTGTGGCGGTAGCGCTTGACCTGTACGACGATCTTGCCGCCGCGGATCGGCGTCGGGTCCACGGCGTCGACGTCCACGCCGCCGTCGTTCGACCGCTGGGTCGTCACGGCCTCCATCCCCATGGCCCGGAAGAGCTCGGCCACGAGCGACTCGAAGGCGATCGGATCCATCTCGTAGAGATCCGGATCCCCGTCGTCGCCGTGGGTGATCACATGGTTCCCGACGTCCCGGGGACTGCGGGCGGGCCGCACGGGAGCGAGCTGGTCCGGCCGCGCGGAAAGCTGCCCGCGCAGGCCGTCGGTCAGACAGCTCACCGCGTCCACCTGCTCCAGATGCAGCCCGGTGAAGACGGAGCGCCGCGCCATGACGGTCGCGAGACAGATGTGTGCCCGCCGCCCGGTCACCGGATCGTGGTCGTCCACGAACCCGTTCAGCGCCACGGACTCCAGCGCGCCGAACTCGTCGGCGGCGAAGAGCTCGTGCAGCACCAGCAGCACGGACTGCGCGAGGACCTCGCGGTACAGGGCCCTGCGCTGCGTCACCGGGCGCGGGGTCTCCTTGTCCTGGTCGACGCTGGGCATGTACCGCACGGCCTTCGCCTCGGGTACGACATCCTGGCGCGGCAGCTCCCAGTCGAGCACCAGCTCCTGGGCCGCCGCGTCGTAGGCCGCCGTGATCTGCCGGGGAAAGTCACCGGGCCACCGCGTCGAGGCGTAGAGCGCGGCCGAGAAGTACTCGACGACCGAGTCCGGGTCCCTCCCCCGCACCCCCTCGGTCACCTCGACGACACCGGCATTGTGCCGCCGCACCTCCGCAAGCTGCTGGTCCGCCCACCGGGTGTACTCCCGCTGCTGCACCGCCAGTTGCTGCTGCCGCTGCGCCTCCGCGGTCTGCGCCGCCGCCCAGTCCCGCTCGAAGCGGGCCCGCGCCTCGGCCTCGGCCTGCGCCCGCCGGTTCGCCGTCCATCCGCCCTGCGCCCGGTACTGCCCCGGATCGGGCATCACAACCGGCACCGCGAGCGCCCCTGGCGCAAAGGGCTGCACCACCGCTTCCGGCCGCATCAACGAGGCCGCCCTGAAGGCCGGCACCCGGCACCCGGCAGCGAGCAACCCCTGGAGCTCGGCAACACGCGCGTCCAGTTCCTCGGTACGCCGCCTGGCCTCCGCCTGCCGGAACTCCCGGTGCCCCTGGACCAGTTGCCGCTGATAAGCGCGCGCCTGCCGCTCCTGCTCCCGCTGCCGCCGCGCGTCGGCCTGCAGCTGCCGCTGCCTCTGCCGCTCCATCTCGGCCCAGACGCCGACAAATCCACCAGAGCGACGACTCATACTCCGCGTACCCTCCCCAGACACCGGCCGCCCCACAGCCGGCGGTGACGAGACGACTGTATCCAGCGACAGCCGCCTCGCCCCCAAACTTCGACAAGACGACCCACATCGACCGTCTCCGCAGGTCACCACCCTATTCCCAGGGCAGCCCATGCCTCCACGAACGGCCTACGACAACAGGCGACTGGTTGTCCTGGCCGATCTACTGAGCGGAGGGGGCCTGACGACAAAGGAGAGATCCCATGGCTGTTGTGCTGTCACTGCGCTGGTCGGGAGTCACGCCCGAGCAGTACGACGCCGTGCGGGACTTGGTGCGCTGGGAGGAGCAGGTGCCGGAGGGCGCCGTCCTGCACGCGGCCTGGTTCGCGGAAGGCACGCTGCATGTGACCGACGTGTGGAACACCCAGGCGGACTTCGAAAAGTTCTTCGCCGACCGACTCATGTCCGCCGTCAAGGAAGCCGGTATCCCCGGTGAGCCCGAGACCGAGTTCTCGCATCTCCACCGGCGCTTCGTGGCCCCCGGCATCAGCGGCGCCGCCTCCTGACCTGAGTGAGGACAGGTGGTCGGTCTGAACCACGAGGGACCGCCGAACAGCCTGCTGCTACATGCTGCCGCCACTACCCTCCAGTCCCGTCCCTTTCCCGTCCCTTTCCCGTCCCTCTCCAAAGTCGTGGTCACTTCAGGACAGCCAGTTGCCCGTTTCACCCCGATACGACCGTCCCGGGATGCCCACACCGTGGAGACCGGGCCCGCCCGGCGCCCCCGCCAGGTCGGCCAGGGCCGCGCGGATGGCGGCGATCATCGCGTCCGGCCTTCGGAAGACCTCCGCGGCCGTGAAGCGCAGTACCCGCCGCACGCCGACGCATGTGGTCAGCTCGTTGAAGCGCCGGGCGTCCTGTGCGTGCGCTTCGCGTGTGCCGTGGAAGGCGTAGCCCTCGATCTCGACCACCAGGCCCTCGGCGAGGAAGAGAAAGTCCGGGCGGACACGCCGGCCGGCCTGGGCGCGCAGTTCCACCTGGGTTGCCGGACACAGACCGGCGTCGTGCATCCGCAGACGCGCGATCGTCTCGGCCGGCGACCCCGCGGCCGGGTCTGTGAGGCCCAGCCAGCGCCGCGCCTGCCGTGCCCCGTGGTGGGGCGGGGTGAGTTCGGCCTCCAGGGAGGCCGGGGTCACCAGGGCCGGGCGGGATACGCCCGCCACTCGGCGAGGCGAGAGGGCGGAGTCCGCGGCGACGACGGCGTCGTCACGAGGTCCGGCGCGCAGGAGGTCGGCGACCGTCCGCGCGGGCGCGGTCACGACCAGCCCTTTCCGTACGGTTAGGTCGTTGCCGGTGAGGTGTGTCGCCGTCCGGACGCGAACGCCCGCGGGCTGGTCGGTCGAAGCGCGGACGGTCACGCTGAACTCCAGTGTCGCCGAACCGGGGTCCTTCCCGAGCAGTTCGATCCTGTGCAGCGCGGCGGCGGTGCTGTGGCTGCAGACGAATCGGGGGCGCAGTATCTGTATCGCGCGGGCACTCAGCACCCAGTCCACCGTCACGCCGGGCGCCGACCACGCGCCCGGATGGATCGGAAGCCAGCCGTCGCGGCGCAGTCGCCGGGTGAGCCTGCGAGCGGGCCAGCCGGCGGCCAGGGCGTGGGCGGTCAGCAGCACGCCGTCGCGCGTGAGTCGGGTCAGGTCCTGCACAAGGGAAGTGTCCTCCGGGTCCGGCAGGCGTGTGTGTCCCTGTGGACAACCGACACCTGTCGGCTGCGTCGGCCCGGTCAGCGTCGTAGATCCAGCTCGGCGACGACCGTCTTACCGACGGGGACACGGTCGAGGACGCCCCAGCGGTCGGCGAGCGCCTCCACGAGGAGAAGGCCCCGGCCGCTCTCCGCGAGGGACCCGGGCGCGGGGTGGGGTGCGTCGGGGTCTGGGGGCCGGTGTTCGCCCCGGGCGTCGCTGACCTCGATACGCAGGGTCCGGCCTAGGAGCTTGACGGTGACCTCGAAGTCCCGGCCGGGGACGCGGCCGTGCGTGACGGCGTTGGCGGCGAGCCCGCCGACGAGCAAGGCGGCGGTGTCGGACGGCTCGCTGCCGTGGGGCACGCCCCAGGCGTCGAGTTCGTGCAGCACGATGTGACGGTTCTCGCGAGTGCGAGGCTGAGGACGAAGAGGCATGAACGCCCCGATACCTCGTGTCTGAGGGGCCGCGCTTCAGCCGGCTGGAGCCGCCTACTTGACCGTCAGCGGCAGCAACTTCCGTCCCGTCGGACCGATCTGGATGTGGGTGTCCGTCTGAGGACACACCCCACAGTCGTAGCAAGGTGTCCAGCGGCAGTCCTCGACCTCTGTCTCGTCGAGGGCGTCCTGCCAGTCCTCCCAGAGCCAGTCCTTGTCGAGGCCCGAGTCCAGGTGGTCCCAGGGCAGGACCTCCTCGTAGGTGCGTTCCCGGGTGGTGTACCAGTCGACGTCGACGCCGAGGGGGGTCAGGGCCTTGTCGGCGCAGGCCATCCAGCGGTCGTAGGAGAAGTGCTCGCGCCAGCCGTCGAAGCGGCCGCCGTCGTCGTAGACGGCGCGGATGACGGCGCCGATGCGGCGGTCGCCGCGGGAGAGGAGGCCCTCGACGATGCCGGGCTTGCCGTCGTGGTAGCGGAAGCCGATGGAGCGGCCGTACTTCTTGTCGCCGCGGATCTTGTCGCGGAGCCTCTCCAGGCGGGCGTCGGTCTCGTCGGCCGAGAGCTGCGGGGCCCATTGGAAGGGGGTGTGGGGCTTGGGGACGAAGCCGCCGATGGAGACCGTGCAGCGGATGTCGTTGGAGCCGGAGACCTCGCGGCCCTTCTGGATGACATGGGTCGCCATGTCGGCGATCTGGAGGACGTCCTCGTCGGTCTCGGTGGGCAGGCCGCACATGAAGTACAGCTTCACCTGGCGCCAGCCGTTGCCGTAGGCCGTGGCGACCGTGCGGATCAGGTCGTCCTCGGAGACCATCTTGTTGATGACCTTGCGCATCCGCTCCGAGCCGCCCTCGGGGGCGAAGGTCAGGCCGGAGCGGCGGCCGTTGCGGGTCAGTTCGTTGGCCAGGTCCACATTGAAGGCGTCGACCCGGGTGGAGGGGAGGGAGAGGCCGATCTTGTCTTCCTCGTAGCGGTCCGCCAGGCCCTTGGCGATGTCCGTGATCTCCGAGTGGTCGGCGGAGGAGAGGGACAGGAGGCCGACTTCTTCGAAGCCCGTCGCCTTCAGGCCTCGGTCGACCATCTCGCCGATGCCCGTGATCGAGCGCTCCCGCACCGGGCGGGTGATCATTCCCGCCTGGCAGAAGCGGCAGCCCCGCGTGCAGCCGCGGAAGATCTCCACCGACATGCGCTCATGAACCGTCTCGGCGAGCGGGACCAGGGGCTGCTTGGGGTAGGGCCACTCGTCGAGGTCCATCACCGTGTGCTTCGAGACCCGCCACGGCACGCCGGAGCGGTTGGGGACCACTCGGGCAATACGGCCGTCGGGGAGGTACTCGACGTCGTAGAAGGCCGGGACATACACGCCGCCGGTGCGGGCCAGGCGGTACAGGACCTCCTCGCGGCCGCCGGGGCGGCCCTCCGCCTTCCACTCGCGGATGATCCGCGTCATGTCGAGCACGGCCTGCTCGCCGTCGCCGATGATCGCCGCGTCGATGAAGTCCGCGACCGGCTCCGGGTTGAAGGTCGCGTGGCCGCCGGCCAGGACGATCGGGTCGTCCTCGGTGCGGTCCCGCGCCTGAAGCGGGATGCCCGCCAGGTCCAGCGCCGTCAGCATGTTGGTGTAGCCGAGCTCGGTGGAGAAGCTCAGGCCGAACACGTCGAACGCCTTCACCGGGCGGTGGCTGTCCACCGTGAACTGCGGGACGCCGTGCTCCCGCATCAGCGTCTCCAGGTCCGGCCACACGCTGTAGGTGCGCTCGGCGAGGACGCCCTCCTGCTCGTTGAGCACCTCGTAGAGGATCATGACGCCCTGGTTGGGCAGACCGACCTCGTACGCGTCGGGGTACATCAGCGCCCAGTGGACGTCGCACGACTCCCACGGTTTCACCGTGGAGTTCAGCTCGCCGCCGACGTACTGGATCGGCTTCTGCACATGCGGGAGCAGCGCTTCGAGCTGCGGGAACACAGACTGCGCCGACAGCGCCGGGGACGCTGACAGCGTGGACTCTGCGGCCGCAGAGACTTCGGCAGGCATCTCGCGAACCTTCGTGACTGAGATGGCGGGGTGACCACCCAGCCTAACGCGATCCGGCCACCGCCCCGTGTCGCTCGGTCTCAGAGCTCGGTCCGCTTCCTCACTTTCTTCCAAAGGCCCGGCAGGTCCGCCTCGTACTCGGCCGCGCTGCGCTCCTCACGGCCGTACAGCAGGCCGTAGGTGAAGCCGCTCTCGCCCGCCGCGTGGGCCTGGGCGGCTATGTCATGCAGGGCGTTGCGGGCCATGACGCTGTCCTGGTGCTCGCCGAGCAGGTTCTGGACGGACTTGGCCGACTTGACCAGGGCTGCGGCAGGGTCGGCGAGCACCGGTACGGCGGATTCGGCGGCGTAGCGGGTGCGCTTGGCCTTCTTGCGGGCCTCGTGGAGGGCGAGGTCACGGTCGTGGCCCGGGGGCAGGGCCATCGCCTCTTCCACGTGGGCCGTCAAGGTGGAGTAGTCCTTGCGGACTGCTTTCCCTATGACCTTCACGGGATCGCCGGATGCCGCCTTCCGCCAGGGCGGGTCCGTGATCAGTGCGTCCAGGGTGTCCAGGAGGGTCAGATAGCGCCGTCCGTCCAGCACGGCGATCAGGCGGCGGCGGGAGCCGGCGCGGCGGGCGTTTGTCCAGGTGCGGAGCCGGGTGCGGACCGGGCCGGACAGCAGGGTGCGGGGTACGTCGGCCAGGGCGGCCGTGATGCGTTCTGCCAGCACCTCCTGGTCGCGGCCCACGCCGAGTTCGCCCGCGAGCCACTTCAGCTCGTCGCCGATCGGGTCGGTGACCGCGCGGTCCAGGACCTTGCCGTACGTGCGGAAGGCGCTGCGCATCCGGCGGGTGGCCACGCGCATCCGGTGCACGGAGTCGTACTCGTCGCGCCGTACGGCCGGGTCCAGGGTGACGATGGCGTCCCGCTGAGCGCGGAGGTAGGCGAGGACGTGGTCGCCCGCCGTCGTCGGCTCGGATGCCGCCTCGGCCTCGGCCTTCGCCTTCGCCTTGCGGGCCTTCTTGCCGCCGGGGGCCGTCTCCGCCAGCGCTCTCGCCAGCTTCGACGGGGACTTCGCGGGGCGTACGCCCGCCTTGCGCAGGCGCTTCTCCACCACGTCCAGGAAGGCCGGGTCGACGCCGTCGGCCAGCTCGACCTCCAGCTCGGTCCACTGGGCCGCGCCGCCCTCCTGCTCCACCTCTCCCTCCTCCGTCAGCCGTTCGGCCCGTACCGCGTCGGTGCTGACCTCGGCGAGCAGGGCGCCGTCGGCGTCCACCAGGTGGCGCAGATCGCGGTCCGAGCGGAGGCGGACCAGGGGACGCAGCGCGGCGTCGCGGACGCGGGAGCGGATCAGGGCGGCCAGGCTGCGCGGCACGGTGTCGGACAGGGGGGCGTGGACCTCGTCGCGCACGCCCGCGGAGACCGGGAGTTTGAGGTGCCAGCCCTCGTCGCTGCCGCCGGTGCGGCGGCGCAGGGTGATCGCCGAGGCGGCCAGGCGCTCGTCGGGCGTGTCGTAGTAGATGGCGTCCAGTTCGACAAGACCCTTGTCGATGACGGCCGCGACCCCCGCGACGCCGGTCAGGTCGGGCAGCCCGCTGTCGTCGGACTCATATTTACGCTCGATCTCGCGCTTTATGTCCGCCATGAATCGAATCTAGTGCCCCTCAGGCGGAAGCGGCAGGGCCGACCGTGGGTAAAAGGGAGGGAAAATGCCGGGGAGCTGGAGTTGTCCGGAAACCGTCCTGAACAGTTCTCCGGAACAACCCCGGCTCCCCGGGTCGCCATGCCGACAGTGGCAGCTGCTATGCCGACAGCGGCCGCTGCACCTTGATCGACTGAAGCAGTCCTACGGCCACCCACACCGCGAACATCGATGTGCCGCCGTAGGACACGAACGGCAGGGGCAGGCCGGTGACCGGCATGATGCCCAGGGTCATGCCGATGTTCTCGAAGGCCTGGAAGGCGAACCAGGCCACGATTCCGGCGGCCACGATCGTGCCGTACAGCTCGGTCGTCTCACGGGCGATACGACAGGCCCGCCACAGCACGACACCGAGCAGGACGATGATCAGCCCGGCGCCGAGGAAGCCGAGTTCCTCGCCCGCCACCGTGAACACGAAGTCGGTCTGCTGCTCGGGGACGAACTGGCCGGTGGTCTGCGAGCCGTGGAACAGGCCCGCGCCGGTCAGTCCGCCGGAGCCGATGGCGATGCGCGCCTGGTTGGTGTTGTAGCCGACGCCGGCCGGGTCGAGGTCGGGGTTGGCGAAAGCGGCGAAGCGGTTGATCTGGTACGCGTCCAGGATGTGGAGCTGCCAGATCGCGATCGCGCCGATCGCGCCCGCGGCGAGCAGGCCGAACACCCAGCGGTTGGAGGCGCCGGAGGCAAGCAGCACGGCCAGCACGATGACCACCATGACCATGACCGAGCCGAGGTCCGGCATCAGCATCACGATGAGCATGGGGACGGCGGCGAGGCCCAGGGCCTGGAGGACCGTGCGGTGGTCGGGGTAGGGCTTGTCGCCCGCGTCGACCCGGGCCGCCAGCAGCATCGCCGTGCCCAGGATGATCGTGATCTTCACGAACTCGGAGGGCTGGAGCGAGAAGCCGCCGCCGAGCACGATCCAGGAGTGCGCGCCGTTGACCGTGGAGCCGAGCGGGGTGAGCACCAGCAGGATGCCGAACACGGACAGGCCGTAGAGGATCGGCACGGCGTTGCGCAGGGCGCGGTGGCCCAGCCAGATCGTGCCGATCATCAGGGCGAGCCCGATGCCGGTGTTCATGATGTGCCGGATCAGGAAGTAGTACTGGTCGCCCTGGTTGATCTCGGTGCGGTTGCGGGTCGCAGAGTAGACCAGCACCGAGCCGATCAGCGACAGGGCCAGCGAGGCCAGCAGTATCGGCCAGTCCAGCCGGCGGGTCACCGAGTCACGGGCGAACATCCGGGTCCAGCCGGCCCGCTCGGGGCCGTACCCGGAGACGGAGAAGCTGCCGCCGGTCATGTGAGCATCCTCCGGCTTCCCCGGTGGCGTGGGCGCCTGCGGGTGGTGCGGTTGGTCGAGGTGGGCGACGCGGTGGTCGCGGCGGGCGTGCCGGTGTCACCGGCGGTGCCGGTCTGCTGGGTGGCGCGCTCGTCCTTGGCGGGGTCCTTGGAGATCTTCTGCGCGGCGACTGTGCCGTCGGTCCGGACCTTGGGCAGGCCCTTCTGCGGGGTGTACAGCAGGGCCTTCTTCTTGTCGATCGAGCCGTCGCCCTGGACGCCGTAGAGCGCGCTGTAGATGTTGCGCACGGCCTCACCGGAGGCACCGGAACCGGTACCGGCCTGGGCGATCGTCATGATGACCGTGTAGTCCTTGGTGTACGTGGCCAGCCATGAGGTGGTCTGCTTGCCGTAGACCTCGGCGGTACCGGTCTTGCCGTGCAGGGCGATCTTGTCCTGCGGCCAGCCGCCGAACTTCCAGGCGGCGGTACCGCGGGTGATGACGCCCGCGAACGCGTCGTCCATGCCCTTGAGGGTGGCCTTGGTGACCGGCAGCTTGCCGACCTTCTTGGGCTTGATCTGGGTGACCGTCTTGCCGTCGGCGCTGATGACCGCCTTGCCGATGGTCGGCTGGTACATGGTGCCGCCGTTGGCGACGGCGCCGTAGATCACCGCTTCCTGGATCGGCGTGACGAGGGTGTCGCCCTGGCCGATGGAGTAGTTGATCTCGTCACCCTCGCGCATCTTGTTGCCTTCGAGGCAGTTCTCGTAGGCGATCTTCTCGACGTAGGTGCCGTTCTTCTTCCCGGTCTTGCACCAGGAGTCCTTGTTGGCCTTCCAGTAGGCCTGCTTCCACTGGCGGTCGGGGACGCGGCCCTTGATCTCGTTGGGCAGGTCGACGCCGGTGGTCTTGCCGAGGCCGAACTGGTGGGCCGTCTTGAAGAACCAGTCCTTCGGCTCGCCCTTCTTGGGGTTGATGCCGCCGTCCTTCTTCCACTCCGAGTCGGCGAGGCCGTAGAAGACGGTGTCGCAGGACACTTCCAGGGCGCGGCCGAGGGAGATGGGGCCGAAGTTCTCGCCCTCGAAGTTCTTGAAGACCTGGCCGCCCACCGAGTAGGAGCTGGTGCAGGGGTAGCCGCCGTCCCAGACATAGCCGGCGTTGACCGCGGCGGCCGTGGAGACCACCTTGAAGGTCGAGCCGGGCGCCGCCTCACCCTGTATGGCGCGGTTGAGCAGCGGGTAGTCGGAGTTCTTGCCGGTGAGCTTCTTGTAGTCCTTGGCGGAGATGCCGCCGACCCAGACGTTCGGGTCGTACGTCGGTGCCGACGCCATGGCGACGACACGGCCGGTCTTGGCCTCCATCACGACGACGGCGCCCGAGTCGGCCTTGTAGTTGGTGCCGGTGATCTTGTCGTACTGCTTGCGGGCCGTCTTCATGGCCTTGTCCAGCTCGTACTCGGCGACCCGCTGCGCCCGGGCGTCGATGCTGGTGACCAGGTTGGAGCCGGCCTCGGCGGCGTCCGACTTCGCCTTGCCGATGACACGGCCGAGGTTGTCCACCTCGTAGCGGGTGACGCCGGCCTTGCCGCGCAGCACCTTGTCGTACTCCCGCTCCAGACCGCTGCGGCCGACCTGGTCGGAGCGCAGATACGGCGAGTCGGTGTCCTTGGCCTGCTGGATCTCGTCGTCGGTGACCGGGGAGAGGTAGCCGAGGACCTGGGCGGTGTTGGACTTGCCGGGGCTCGCGTAGCGGCGTACGGCCTCGGGCTCGGCGGTGATGCCGGGGAAGTCCTCGGAGCGCTCGCGGATCTGGAGGGCCTGCTTGGCGGTGGCCTCGTCGGTGATCGGGATGGGCTGGTAGGGCGAGCCGTTCCAGCAGGGCTGCGGAGTCTTGGCGTCGCACAGCCGGACCTTCTGGATGACCTCCTTGGCGTCCATCCCGAGGATCCCGGCCAGCTTGGTGAGGACCGCCTTGCCGTCGTCGTCCTGCTTCAGCAGATCGGTGCGGGAGGCGGAGACCACCAGCCGGGTCTCGTTGTCCGCGAGCGGCACCCCGCGCGCGTCCAGTATCGAGCCGCGTACGGCGGGGTCGACGACCTGCTGGACGTGGTTGCCGGAGGCTTCCTTCTGGTACGCGGCGCCCTCACGGATCTGGAGGTACCACAGGCGTCCGCCGAGGGTGCCGAGGAGGGAGAGGACGAGGATCTGGATGACGACGAGGCGGATCTGGACGCGCGGGGTCCGCCCGGTTTCAGGGATGTTCGTCACGCGGTCTGCCTCCCCCTCTCAGCGGTTGTACGGAGCACGGTGGTGCGGGGCGCGGTGGTACGAGTGATGCTGGTACCGGTCACGGTGGTGCGAGTCATGGTGGTACGTGTCATATACGACGGACCTGTGAGCCCGGCCGCGGCCAAGTCCCGTGCGGTCACAACCGCTTGACCCCCTTGATGCGCCCGGCGCGGGCGGTGCGGGTACGGGTCCTCATCTTGAGGCCGCCGAGGCCGCCGCGCTGGCCGCCGATACGCAGCCCGGTGCCGCCGGAGAGCCAGCCGGAGGAGATGTCGGTGGTCTTGCCCGAGGAGGACGTGTCCGCGAGGGGGTCGTTCTCGGCGCGGCGGGCCAGGGCCATGATCCCGGGGACGACGAAGGGCGCGAGCAGCAGGTCGTACAGGGCGGCGCTGAACAGCAGTCCCGCCAGGCCCACATGGCGGGCGGCGGTGTCGCCGACGAGGGCGCCGACCCCGGCGTACAGCAAGGTGGAGCCCGCGGCGGCGGCGACCACGACGATCATCGGGGCGGTGGCGGACTTCAGCTGCCCGGTCTCCGGCTTGACGAGCCCGGCGAGATAGCCGACGACGCACAGCACGAGCGCGTAGCGGCCGGCGGCGTGGTCGGCGGGCGGGGCGAGGTCGGCGAGGAGTCCGGCGCCGAAGCCGACGAGGGCGCCGCCGACATGGCCGTAGACCATGGCGAGGGCGAGGACGGTGAGCAGCAGCAGATCGGGGACGGCGCCGGGCAGGTGGAGGCGGGCGAGGACGCTCACCTGGACCACCAGCGCGACGACGACCAGTGCGCTGGAGAGCAGGATCCGGTTGACGCGCATGGGGTGGTTCAGCTCCTACTGCTGCTGGCCGGCGGTGTCGGTCGCGTTCGTGGACGGGGTGACCGTGACGGTCACCGTGGGGGTCGGGGTGGGCTTGGACTTGGCCGGGAGCACGGTGTCGCGCGGGTCCTTCTTCGGGGCCTGGACGACGACGCCGACGATGTCGAGCTTGGTGAAGCCGACGTACGGCGTGACGTAGAGGGTGCGGGTGAGGCCGCCGGCGGACGGGTCGACGCGGGAGACGACGCCGACCGGGACGCCGGGCACGAAGGGCTTGTCGCCCTGGGAGCCGAAGGTGACGAGACGGTCGCCCTTCTTCACCTGGGCCTTGCCGTTGAGGAGTTCGACGCGCAGCGGGCGGTCGCCCTGCCCGGAGGCGAAGCCGAGTTCGTCGCTGCCCTCCATCCGGGTGCCGACGGTGAAGTCGGGGTCGTTGGCGAGCAGCACGGTCGCCGAGTTCGGTCCGACGGTGGTGACACGGCCGACGAGTCCCTCGCCGTTGAGCACGGTCATGTCGCGCTTGATGCCGTCGTTGGCGCCGACGTCGATGGTGATCGTCCAGGAGAAGCCCTGGGCCGCTCCTATCGCAATGACCTCGGCGCCCTTGATGCCGTACTGGCCCTCGCCGGCGATCTTCAGCATCTTGTCGAGCTGCTTGAGGCGGCTGCGGTTGCGGTCGTCGCTGCCGAGCCTGGCCTTGAGGGCCGCGTTCTGCCGCTCCAGTGCGGCGAGCCGGTCATGGCGGTTGCCGGAGTCACGGACGGCGGAGACGGCGTTGCCGACGGGGTCGACGACCGCGGACATGCCGTTCTCGATGGGGCCGAAGACCGTGGCGGCGGCCTGTCGGGCGCCGTCGACCGGAGAGTTCTGCCCGCCGCGGATGTCCACCGTGATCAGTGCGAACGCGATGGCGATCAGCAGTACCAGGAGCAGCCGGCTCTCTCGTGTGTCCCTCACGTGCGGCGGCCGTGCCTTCCTCAGATAGGAGCGGGCCCGGATGGACGAGCCCGCGTGGAAGTGAGCTTTGTGCCTTTGTGGTTTTGTGTCTCTGCGGCTTTATGCCTCTGCGGCTTCGCGCCGTTGCAGCTTTGTGCCGTTGCAGCTTTGTGCCGTTGCAGCTTTGTGCCTCTATATCAGCGATCCGCCGTACGAGGAACGATTGTCCGGTACGGCGGAATCGAAGAGTCACGTCATCTGCGGGGCGCGGCGTCCAGGACCTGCTGGAGCGCCTCGAACTCCTCGACACACTTGCCGGAGCCGAGCGCCACGCTGTCCAGCGGGTCCTCCGCGATGTGGATCGGCATACCGGTCTCCCGGCGCAGCCGCTCGTCCAGTCCGCGCAGCAGGGCGCCGCCGCCGGTCAGGACGATTCCGCGGTCCATGATGTCGCCGGACAGCTCCGGCGGGCACTTGTCGAGCGTGGTCTTCACCGCGTCGACGATGGCGTTGACGGGTTCCTCGATGGCCTTGCGCACCTCGGCGGCCGAGACGACGACCGTCTTGGGCAGTCCGGAGACGAGGTCCCGGCCGCGGATCTCGGTGTGCTGGTCGTCCTCGAGTTCGTACGCCGAACCGATCGTGATCTTGATCTGTTCCGCCGTCCGCTCACCGAGGAGGAGGCTGTACTCCTTCTTGATGTGCTGGATGATCGCGTTGTCCAGCTCGTCGCCCGCGACACGGATGGACTGGGCGGTGACGATGCCGCCGAGCGAGATGACCGCGACCTCCGTGGTGCCGCCGCCGATGTCCACCACCATGTTGCCGGTGGCCTCGTGGACCGGCAGTCCGGAGCCGATGGCCGCGGCCATGGGCTCCTCGATGATGTGCACCTGGCGGGCACCGGCCTGGGTCGACGCCTCGATGACGGCACGGCGCTCGACGCCCGTGATGCCAGAGGGCACACAGACGACGACACGGGGCCGGGCTAGATACCGCCGCTTGTGGATCTTCAGGATGAAGTAGCGGAGCATCCGCTCGGTGATCTCGAAGTCGGCGATGACGCCGTCCTTGAGCGGCCGCACGGCGACGATGTTGCCGGGGGTGCGCCCGATCATCTTCTTCGCTTCGGCGCCGACCGCGAGGATGCCACCGGTGTTGGTGTTGATCGCGACGACGGACGGCTCGTTGAGTACGATCCCGCGACCCCTGACGTACACCAGCGTGTTGGCGGTCCCGAGGTCGACAGCCATGTCACGGCCGATGAACGACATTGAGTTCCCCATCAGGATTCGTCTGGCCTTCCTGTGAGCTTTTGAGGGCTTTTCAGGTTGGCGAAGGTGGGTGCTGTGAGGGTGAAGGCTTCCATCGTAGACGCGCCTTCCCGGACACTGCGCGAGGGTCTTCGCCATTGTCGGCAGATGGCGAGCCGCCTCGCTTGTGGAGACGGTCCATCGGGGGCACTCGTTCCCCCGATCGGCACGCATATGCCAGCGGGTGGCTTGCGGGCGAACGGGAGGCGGGGCGCCGGACCGATGTGATGTTCCGTCAGGAACATGTTCCGGAAATTCATGCCACGGCGGCATCATGATCGTCGGGGGCGGTCGGGCGCCCGGGCCTGATGGGTCCCTCCGGCGGGCCGAACGGCCGTGGACCTCGCCGGTCCTTGACGGCCGTCAGGCCTTTCGGAGGCTGATCGGTGTGGTGCGAGGCCCGGGTCGGTGTTACGCGAGGCCCGGGAAGAAGATCTTGACCTCGCGCTCGGCGGACTCCTCGGAGTCGGAGGCGTGGATCAGGTTCTCCTGGACGACCACGCCGTAGTCGCCGCGGACTGTGCCGGGCGGCGCGGCGATCGGGTCGGTCGGACCGGCCAGGGCGCGCATGCCCTCGACGACCCGCCCGCCCTCGACGATCAGCGCCACGAGCGGACCGGAGGCCATGAACTCGACCAGCGAGTCGTAGAACGGCTTGCCCTTGTGCTCGCCGTAGTGCTGCTCCAGCGTGTCCGTGTCGAGCGTGCGCAGCTCCATCGCGATGATCCGCCAGCCCGCCTTGCGCTCGATGCGGCTGATGATCTCGCCTGTCAGCCCACGACGGACCGCGTCGGGCTTGAGCAGGACGAGGGTGCGCTGGGTCACGGGAGGACTCCTTCTGGCCGTCATGTGCGGTGGGACGAGATTACAGCGCGTGGACCTGTGCCTGTCACACAGCGTCAGGGGTGCCGGGAGACCCGGGAGACTCCGGCTGCGCCGCGAAACGGGCCTTCGCCTCGTCGATCTTCCTCCCGTAGTGCACCGACGCCCACCACAGCGCGGTGAACGCCGCGCCCAGGAAGAACATCGTCGGCACGAACACCCCGGAGGCGATCAGCACGAGCTGAAGGGCCCAGCCCAGCGCCACTCCCCCGGGCCGGGTGACCACCGCGCACAGCGCCAGCGTCAGGAACATCGCGACGCCGCTCACCGTCCACACCGCCGACGACGACAGGTCCGGGTCCTTCATCGCGACCAGCGCGGCGAAGCCGATGACGAAGAACTCGCCGATCAGCGTCGAGGAGCACAGCGTACGCATGGCGGTCCCTCAGCCCTTCCCGAGCAGCAGGCGGGCCTCGCCCACCGTGATGACCGAACCGGTGACCAGCACGCCCGCGCCCGCGTACTCGCCCTCCTCCTCGGCGAGCGTGATCGCCGCCTCCAGGGCGTCCGGCAGCCGCGGCTCCACCTGGACCCGCTCCTCGCCGAACACCTCGACGGCGATGGCGGCCAGCTCGTCCGCGTCCATCGCGCGGTGACTGGAGTTCTGGGTGATCACGACCTCCGCGAAGACCGGCTCGAACTCCTCCAGCAGCCCCCGTACGTTCTTGTCGCCGCTCGCACCGACCACGCCGATCAGCCGGCTGAAGTCGAACGCCTCCCCCACCGCCTCCGCCGTGACCCTCGCGCCCGCCGGGTTGTGGGCGGCGTCCAGGACCACGGTCGGGGAGCGCCGTACGACCTCCATACGGCCGGGTGAGGTCACGGCGGCGAACGCCTTGCGGACCGTGTCGGGGTCCAGTCGCTGGGTGTGCTGGGAGCCCACGCCGAAGAACGCCTCCACGGCGGCGAGCGCGACGGCCGCGTTGTGCGCCTGATACGCGCCGTGCAGCGGCAGATACAGCTCCGGGTACTCGCCGCCGAGACCGCGCAGGGTCAGCAGCTGGCCGCCGACGGCGACCTGGCGGGCGACGACGCCGAACTCCAGGCCCTCGCGGGCCACCGTGGCGTCCACCTCGACGGCCTTTTTCAGCAGCACCTGCGCCGCGTCCACCGGCTGCTGGGCCAGTACGACGGTCGCGCCCTGCTTGACGATCCCGGCCTTCTCCCCGGCGATCTGAGCCGGCGTCTCGCCGAGGCGGTCGGTGTGGTCCAGGTCGATGGGGGTCACCACGGCCACACCGGCGTCGATGACGTTCGTCGCGTCCCAGCTGCCGCCCATGCCGACTTCGACGACGGCCACGTCGACGGGGGCGTCCGCGAACGCGGCGTACGCCATGCCGGTGAGCACCTCGAAGAACGACAGCCGGTACTCCTGCTGGGCGTCGACCATCTCGATGTACGGCTTGATGTCGGCGTACGTCTCGATGAACCGCTCGGCGGAGACCGGGGCGCCGTCCAGGCTGATGCGCTCGGTGATCGACTGCACGTGCGGCGAGGTGTAGCGGCCGGTGCGCAGCTCGAAGGCGCCGAGCAGGGCCTCGATCATGCGGGCGGTGGAGGTCTTGCCGTTGGTGCCGGTGATGTGGATCGAGGGGTACGAGCGCTGGGGCTCGCCCAGCACGTCCATCAGCGCGGCGATGCGGGTGACGGAGGGCTCCAGCTTGGTCTCGCCCCAGCGGGTCGCCAGGTCCGCTTCGACCTCGCGCAGGGCGGTTGCGACCGCGGGGTCGACGGGGCGGGTTGCCTCCGGCTGGGGTGCGCTGCCCTGGGTGCGGAGGGTTCGGCTGCCTGCCTCGATGACGGCGAGGTCGGGGTCGTGCTCGGTCTCGTTGGCGACGATCTCGTCGAAGGGGTCGCTGTCACTCACGTGGCCAGTGTACGGAGCGCACTCCGTGCAGGTTGCGGTGGCTTGGGTTGTTATACGGCTGCGGGCCGGTGGGGGCCGTTCGCGCCCACGCGGCGGAGCCGCATATCGATACAGCCCCGCGCCCCTGGGGTTGGGACGGTCACGTTGGCCCGATAGGTGCGGGCCACTCCCCCTTCAGCCGCGGGCCGGTGGGGGCTGATCGCGCCCACGCGGCGGAGCCGCATATCGGTACAGCCCCGCGCCCCCTGGGTTGGGACGGTCACGTCGGTTGCAAGGCTGAGGGGCCCGCCCAGCCGCGGGCAGTCGTGCCGCTGGGGCGGCACGGGTGGGCGCGGGCGGCAACCCGTCAGCGCCGGGCAGCGCGGCCCACCCCCGGCCAGCACCGAGTGGGGGTACCCCCTGGGGAGGTACCCCCTTGCACACCTGTTGTTACGCCGGAGGCAACCGGTCCAGCTGGGACTGGATCCGGGTGATGTCCTCCTCGGCCTTGGCCAGGCGGGTGCGGATCCCGTCCACGACATTGTCCGGCGCCTTGGAAAGGAACGCCTCGTTGGACAGCTTCGCCTCCGCCTGCTGGCGTTCCTTCTGGGCCGCCGCCAGGTCCTTGGCGAGGCGCTTGCGCTCCGCGGCGACGTCGATCGTGCCGGAGAGGTCGAGGGAGACCTCCGCACCCCCCACCGGCAGGGTCGCCGTGGCGGTGAAGCCGTCGCCCTCCGGCTGGAGACGCAGAAGCTGGCGGATGGCGGCCTCGTGCGGCGCGAGCGCCGTACCGTTCAGGGCCAGGCGCGCCGGAACCCGCTGGCCGGGCTGCAGGCCCTGGTCGGCACGGAAGCGGCGGACCTCGGTGATCACGGACTGGAGCGTGCCGATCTCCCGCTCCGCCGCCGGATCGCGGAACCCGCTGTCGGCGGGCCACTGCGCGATGACGACCGACTCTCCGCCCGTGAGGGTGGTCCACAGGGTCTCGGTGACGAACGGGACGACCGGGTGCAGCAGCCGCAGGGTGACGTCGAGGACCTCGCCGAGGACCCGCTTGGAGACCTCCGCCGCCGCGCCGCCCGCCTGGAACGTCGTCTTCGACAGCTCGACGTACCAGTCGAACACCTCGTCCCACGCGAAGTGGAACAGCGCGTCGGACAGCTTGGCGAACTGGAAGTCGTCGTAGAGCGCGTCGACTTCGGCGACGACGGAGTTGAGGCGGGAGAGGATCCAGCGGTCCGTGGCCGACATCGCCGACGGCTCCGGCAGGGGTCCGTCCACCGTCGCGCCGTTCATCAGGGCGAAGCGCGTGGCGTTCCAGATCTTGTTGGCGAAGTTGCGCGAGCCCTGGACCCAGTCCTCGCCGATCGGGACGTCGACGCCCGGGTTGGCGCCGCGCGCGAGGGTGAAGCGCAGGGCGTCGGAGCCGTACTTGTCCATCCAGTCCAGCGGGTTGACCGCGTTGCCGAAGGACTTGGACATCTTCTTGCCGAACTGGTCGCGGACCATGCCGTGCAGGGCGATGGTGTGGAACGGCGGGGTGCCGTCCATCGCGTAGAGGCCGAACATCATCATCCGGGCGACCCAGAAGAACAGGATGTCGTAGCCGGTGACCAGGACGGAGTTCGGGTAGAACTTCGCGAGGGACTCGGTCTGTTCGGGCCAGCCGAGGGTGGAGAACGGCCACAGGCCGGAGGAGAACCAGGTGTCGAGGACGTCGGTGTCCTGACGCCAGCCCTCGCCGGTCGGGGCCTCGTCGTCGGGGCCGACGCAGACGACCTCGCCCTCGGGGCCGTACCAGACGGGGATGCGGTGGCCCCACCACAACTGCCGTGAGATGCACCAGTCGTGGAGGTTGTCGACCCAGTCGAAGTACCGCTTCTCCATCTCCTGCGGGTGGATGGCGACCTTGCCGTCGCGGACCGCGTCGCCCGCGGCCTTGGCGAGCGGGCCGACCTTGACCCACCACTGCATGGACAGCCGCGGCTCGATGGTGGTCTTGCAGCGCGAGCAGTGGCCGACGGAGTGGACGTAGGGCCGCTTCTCGGCGACGATCCGGCCGTCGGCGCGCAGCGCGGCGACGATGGCGGAGCGGGCCTCGAAACGGTCCAGGCCCTGGAAGGGGCCGTGCGCGGTGATGACGGCGTGCTCGTCGAGGACGGTGATGGACGGCAGGCCGTGGCGCTGGCCGATCTCGAAGTCGTTCGGGTCGTGCGCGGGGGTGACCTTGACGGCGCCGGTGCCGAACTCGGGGTCGACGTGCGTGTCGGCGACGACCGGGATGGAGCGGCCGGTCAGCGGCAGCTCGATGAGCTTGCCGACCAGGTGCTTGTAGCGCTCGTCGTCGGGGTGGACGGCGACGGCGGTGTCGCCGAGCATCGTCTCGGCACGGGTGGTGGCGACAACGATGCTGTCGTCCCCGTCGCCGTAGCGCATCGAGACCAACTCGCCGTCGTCGTCCTGGTACTCGACCTCGATGTCGGAGATCGCCGTCAGACAGCGCGGGCACCAGTTGATGATGCGCTCGGCGCGGTAGATCAGCTCGTCGTCGTAGAGGCGCTTGAAGATGGTCTGGACGGCCTGGGAGAGGCCCTCGTCCATGGTGAAGCGCTCGCGCGACCAGGCGACGCCGTCGCCGAGGCGGCGCATCTGGCCGCCGATCTGGCCGCCGGACTCGGCCTTCCACTGCCAGACGCGCTCGACGAACGCCTCACGGCCGAGGTCGTGCCGCGACTTGCCCTCCTTGGCCAGCTCGCGCTCGACGACGTTCTGCGTGGCGATGCCGGCGTGGTCCATGCCGGGCTGCCACAGCGTCTCGAAGCCCTGCATGCGCTTGCGGCGGGTGAGGGCGTCGATGAGCGTGTGCTCGAAGGCGTGCCCGAGGTGCAGGCTGCCCGTGACGTTCGGCGGGGGGATGACGACGGTGAACGGGGGCTTGTCGCTCTTCGCGTCCGCCTCGAAGTAACCGCGTTCTACCCAGCGCTCGTACAGCGGGCCCTCTACATCGGCCGGCGCGTACTGGGTCGGCAGTTCGGTGGCGGGCGCTGGTGGCTGCTGCTGAGTGTTCTCGGTCACGGGGCTCAGTTTAGAGGTGTCACGGGCCCGTCCCGAAACGCGTTTGTTCTGTAACGGTGGGGTGCCCGATGCCATGAGCACGCTGTGACAGCGCCATGATGTCAGGAACACATAAGCACGTGGAGGGGGACCCCCTTAATGAGCTACAACCAGCCTGGCCCGTACGGCGGGCAGCCGCAGCAGCCCGGACCGTACGGCCAGCCGGGTCCCTACGGCCAGCCGCCCCAGCCTCCTCAGGCCCCTCAGCCCGGCTACGGCTACCCCCAGCAGGCCCCGCCGCCGCAGCCCCCTCAGCAGGGTTACGGCTTTCCCCAGCAGCCCGGCCAGCCCGGTCCCTACGGCCAGCAGCCCCCGACCCCGCCCTACGGTCAGTCGCCCTACGGCGTCCCGCAGCCGCCCGCGCCGGGCGGCGGCAAGAAGAAGACCGGCCTGATCATCGGCTCGGTCGCGGTCGTCGCGGCGATCGCGGTGGGCGTCTTCTTCATCGTCGGCAGCGGGAGCGGCGGCAGCGGCGTCGCCGACGACGGACCGCACAAGCTGACCGCGCCCGCGACGGTGATCGACGGGAAGTACAAGAAGTCGGACAACGCCGGCTCCGTGGACTCGCTGACCACCGACGAGAAGGCCGACTTCCAGCGGTGGGGCGTGAAGAACCCCAAGGACGTCAGCGCCGCGTACCAGCAGGGTTCGGGACTCAGCGGCAACCGCCTTTCCTTCCAGGGTGTCTACGGCACCATCGACGACCCCGAGGCCGTCGTCGACGCGATGTTCGCCAAGATCAAGTCCGAGTCCGAGAAGGACCAGAGCGACGACAGCAGCACCGGCAAGCTGCTCGGCAGCCCGCAGAAGACGACCCCGGCCGGTTTCTCCGGCGGCATCATGAAGTGCCAGGTCGCACAGATCACCGACAACAGCACGTCCGGCACCTCGGCCGGAGCTGCGAAGACCATCAAGATGCCGATGTGCATCTGGGGCGACCACAGCACGGCCGCCATCGTCTCGTCGTTCAGCTTCTCCGATCTCGCCTCGGGCGGCCCGTCGGTGGACGACACGGCGACCATGGCGGCGAAGCTGCGCAACGACGTGCGCAAGCCGCTCTGACATCCGGGAATCTGACATCAGGGAACGGGAATCAGGAAGGGCCCCGGTCGATATGACCGGGGCCCCGCGTGTGAGTGTGCCGCCGTCAGGCCGACTTCTGCTCGCCCGAGCCGCGGCCGCGGGCGTCCCTGGGGATCAGGGTCGGGTTGACGTTGGAGTGGACGACGTCCGCGGTGATGACCACGCGGGCCACGTCCTTGCGGGACGGGACCTCGTACATCACCGACATCAGGACCTCCTCCATGATGGCGCGCAGACCGCGGGCGCCGGTCTGGCGGAGGATGGCCTGGTCGGCGATGGCCTCCAGCGCGGCGCGCTCGAAGTCCAGTTCCACGCCGTCGAGTTCGAACAGACGCTGATACTGCTTCACCAGGGCGTTGCGCGGCTCGACGAGGATCTGGAGGAGGGCTTCCCGGTCGAGGTTGTGCACACTCGTGATGACCGGGAGACGGCCGATGAACTCGGGGATCATGCCGAACTTGACGAGGTCCTCGGGCATGACGTCCTCGAACATGTCCTTGGACTGCAGTTCGCGCTTGGAGCGGATCGTGGCGCCGAAGCCGATCCCCTTCGCGCCCGCCCGCGACTCGATGATCTTCTCCAGGCCGGAGAAGGCGCCGCCCACGATGAACAGGACGTTCGTGGTGTCGATCTGGATGAACTCCTGGTGCGGGTGCTTGCGTCCGCCCTGCGGCGGGACCGACGCCGTGGTGCCCTCCAGGATCTTCAGCAGCGCCTGCTGCACGCCCTCGCCGGACACATCGCGGGTGATGGACGGGTTCTCGCTCTTCCTCGCGACCTTGTCGATCTCGTCGATGTAGATGATCCCGGTCTCGGCCTTCTTGACGTCGTAGTCGGCCGCCTGGATCAGTTTCAGCAGGATGTTCTCGACGTCCTCGCCGACATAGCCGGCCTCGGTGAGCGCCGTGGCGTCGGCGATCGCGAAGGGGACGTTCAGCATCCGGGCCAGGGTCTGCGCGAGGAGGGTCTTGCCGGAGCCGGTGGGGCCCAGCAGAAGAATGTTGGACTTCGCCAACTCGATGGCGTCGTCGCGGCCTTGGGCTCCGCCGTTCTCACCGGCCTGGACCCGCTTGTAGTGGTTGTAGACCGCCACGGACAGCGCCTTCTTGGCCGCCTCCTGGCCCACCACATAGCTTTCGAGGAACTCGTAGATCTCGCGGGGCTTCGGCAGCTCCTCCCAGCGCACCTCGCTGGTCTCCGCGAGCTCTTCCTCGATGATCTCGTTGCAGAGGTCGATGCACTCGTCGCAGATGTACACACCGGGCCCTGCGATGAGCTTCTTGACCTGCTTCTGGCTCTTGCCGCAGAACGAGCACTTGAGCAGATCGCCGCCGTCACCGATGCGTGCCACGGTGTGCTTCCCCTTCGCCTGGGAGCCGCCTGGACGCTACGAGTCCAGCGACTCCTGGTGCTGCCTTATGTCGACGGTACCTTGCCTGGCCCCCCGTTCGGGCCCCCCTTGGCACGGTTCACTTCGACGGTTCGCTTCGCGGCGGACCGTGCCGAGGGGCGGCAGATGCTGCATCGCCTGTCGTATCTCCGGTTGTGTCGCCAATTGTCGTGCCGCTCGTGCCGCACGGCGCGTCACCGGGTCGGCGCAGTCAGCGGACCGATGCGTTGTTCATCTTGCGGGTGGAGATGATCTGGTCGATCAGGCCGTACGACAACGCGTCCTCGGCCGTCAGGATCTTGTCGCGCTCGATGTCCTCGCGGATCTTCTCGATCGGCGTGGTGGAGTGCTTGGCGAGCATCTCCTCCAGCTGCGAGCGCATCCGCAGGATCTCGTTCGCGGCGATCTCCAGGTCCGAGACCTGACCGCGGCCCGTCTCGCTGTAGGGCTGGTGGATCAGCACCCGGGCGTTGGGCAGCGCCATGCGCTTGCCCGGGGTGCCGGCGGCCAGCAGCACGGCGGCGGCGGAGGCCGCCTGGCCCATGCAGACCGTCTGGATGTCGGGCTTCACGAACTGCATCGTGTCGTAGATCGCGGTCAGCGCCGTGAAGGAGCCGCCGGGGCTGTTGATGTAGACCGAGATGTCCCGGTCGGGGTCCATCGACTCCAGGCACAGCAGCTGCGCCATGACGTCGTTGGCCGAGGCGTCGTCGATCTGGACGCCGAGGAAGATCACGCGCTCCTCGAAGAGTTTCGCGTACGGGTCGTACTCGCGGATGCCCTGGGAGGTGCGCTCCACGAAGCGCGGGATGACATAGCGGGACTCGGCCGTGGGGCCGGTGTACTCGGCGCGCGCGGGGTCGTAGAGGCCGCTGCCGGGGAAGCTGTTCACGGTTTCTCCTGAAGGGGGGCTGGGCTGGGACGGTGGCTGGGGCGGGAGGATCGTTGCGGGGCGCTCCCGGGGCTGCGGGGCTCGTACGGCTCGGCTCGGCCTTCACATATGGCCTCACGTGGCCTCACATGGCCTCACACGGTCTTTACGACGCCCAGGGTGCCGCAAGGACGTGCGGGCCGCGCGGGCTGCCGTACGGGCCCTGTGGCGCCCCGGCAGGCGGTCCTTACGCCGCTCCCGTACCGCCGCCGCCCGGCATGCCCGCCGCCGTGGGAATGACGTCGTCGATGAGGCCGTACTCCTTGGCCTCGAACGCGTCGAACCAGCGGTCGCGGTCCGAGTCGTGGGTGACCTGCTCCACCGTCTGGCCGGTGTGCTGGGCGGTGAGCTCGGCCATGCGCTTCTTGGTGTGCAGCAGCCGCTCGGCGTGGATCTTGATGTCCGAGGCCGAGCCCGCGAGGCCCGCGGAGGGCTGGTGGATCAGGATCTCGGCGTTCGGCAGGGCGAAACGCTTGCCCGGGGTGCCGGCGCTGAGCAGGAACTGGCCCATGGAGGCGGCCAGGCCCATGGCGATGGTCACCACGTCGTTCTTGATGAACTGCATGGTGTCGTAGATCGCCATACCGGCCGTGATGGAGCCGCCGGGGCTGTTGATGTAGAGGTAGATGTCCTTGTCCGGGTCCGCGGCAAGGAGCAGCAGCTGTGCGGTGATCTTGTTGGCGATGTCGTCGTCCACCGGCTGGCCGAGGAAGATGATCCGCTCGTTGAGCAGCCGGTTGTAGACCTGGTCGCCGAGGCCGCCACCGATGGAAGGCTCGCCGGCGGCGGAGGGCATCAGATTCGTCACGTATCCACCTGCTCGTCTTACGACGGCGCCGGGCCGTCTCACGTGTTCTGCCTGGGCGTGGGGACGTCCGGCGATTTCAGCGACTCCCCTGCCCTCGTATTCATGGACCCTAACGCGCGGGTCCCTTCGGGGAATCCCGCGGGCGGGGGTGTTCGCCCGGGGCGTAGCCGCTCCGCTGGGGTTCGGCCGGATACGGTGCGTGGAGGGGCGGTACCTGTCCGGTTCTGGCCACGGGCCGGTGGGGGTGTTCGCGCAGTACCCCGCGCCCCTTGGGTGGGGAACTGCGCGAACAACCCCCACCGGCCCGCACACGACCTCAGGGGCGCGGGGAACTGCGCGAACGGCGCCCACCGGCCGCACCGGTGTCCGGGTACGGGTACGGAAACGGGAACGGGCCCCGGGGAAGCCCCGGGGCCCGTACACGGGACGTTCCGACGGGCTACGCCTCCGGCTCGGCCGGGGTCTCCTCGGCGGCAGCGTCGGCGTCGGTCGCCTCCGCGGCGGTCTCGGTGGCCGTCTCCGTCTCGTCCTCGTCGTCCAGGTCGACGATCTCGCCGTTGGTGTCCTTCACCGTGGCCGCCTCGACCACGACCGCCAGGGCCTTGCCGCGGGCGACCTCGCCGACCAGCAGCGGGACCTGGTTGTTCTGGACGACCGCCTGGGCGAACTGGTCGGGGGACATGCCGGAAGAGGCGGCGCGCCGCATGAGGTGCTCGGTGAGCTCCTCCTGGCTGACGTTGAGCTTCTCCCGCTTGACCAGCTCGTCGAGGACGAACTGGGTCTTGATGCCCTTGACCGCGGCCTCGTTCGTCTCGGCGTCGAACTCCTCGGGCGTCTTGCCCTGGATCTCCAGGTACTGCTCGAGGGTGAGGCCCATCTGGCCGAGCTGGTGGTGCTCCAGGTTGTGCTTGCGGGTCTCGATCTCGTCCTTGAGCAGCTTCTCCGGGACGGGAACCTCGACCAGCTCCAGCAGCTTCTCCAGGACGCGCTCCTGGGCCTGGGTGGCCTGGTCGTACTGCTTCATGTTCTCGAGGCGCTTGCGGCTGTCCGCCTTCAGCTCCTCGAGGGTGTCGAACTCGGAGGCGAGCTGCGCGAACTCGTCGTCCAGCTCGGGCAGCTCGCGGGAGGCGACCTGGGTGACCTTGACGGTGACCTCGGCCTCCTTGCCGGCCGCGGAGCCGCCCTTGAGCTCGGAGGTGAAGGTGGCCTCGCCACCGGCCTCCAGGCCCTTCACGGCGTCGTCGATGCCGTCCAGCAGCTCGCCGGAGCCGATGGTGTAGGAGACGCCCTCGGCGACGCCGTCCTCCAGCACCTCGCCGTCGACCTTGGCGGCCAGGTCCACCGTGACGACGTCGCCGTCCTCGGCGGCCCGCTCGACCGGGGTGGTGGACGCGAAGCGCTCACGGAGCTGGTCGACCGACTTCTCGATCTCCTCGTCGCCGACCTCGACGACGTCGACCTCGACCTCGATGCCGGAGTAGTCCGGGATCTCGATGGCCGGGCGGATGTCGACCTCGGCGGTGAAGTTCAGCGTCTCGCCGTCCTTCAGCTCCGTGATGTCGACCTCGGGCTGGCCCAGCGGGTCGAGCTCGGCCTCGTTGACCGCGTCGGTGTAGAACCTCGGGAGCGCGTCGTTGACGGCCTCCTCCAGGACAGCACCACGACCGAACCGCTGGTCGATGACACGGGCCGGGACCTTGCCCTTGCGGAAGCCCTTCACCGTGACCTGCTGGTTGATCTTCTTGTACGCCGCGTCGAGGCTGTCCTTGAGCTCCTCGAAGGGCACCTCGACAGTGAGCCGAACCCGGGTCGGGTTCAGGGTCTCCACGGCGCTCTTCACGGTTCGGTCTCCTTGTGGCTGACTGCTTGGTTTCTGCCGGGGCCTGACAGGCCCGGCGGATTTCGCCTGCTCGGAGGAGTTCGCAGGCCATCACGGACCGGGACACACGAGGCGGGCAGCTTGCATAGTAACCGCAGCCGGTGAGCACCCCAAAAGGCGATCACAAGAGCGTGACTCCACGCGGTGGTCGGGGTGGCGGGATTTGAACCCACGGCCTTCCGCTCCCAAAGCGGACGCGCTACCAAGCTGCGCCACACCCCGTCTGGTGCGACACGTAGGGTACATGCCCGCAGGCAGTGCGGCTCCCGCATTCCGGGAGCGTTTTCGAAGCGGATCCATCCGCATGGGTGCGAGCGGAGGATCGGGGGCGCGGATCGGAGGATCGGGGGTGCGGGCCGGGGCGCGTGTCCGCCTCCGCACTCCGGTCGCTCGGTCGCGCTCCGCTACCGGAAGATGACCGGGAGATCCGATTCGGGTGTGCACCAGGGTCGTACGACCCGCTACGATGCCTCGTGTGCCGCGGTCACCGACCTGCGGCGTGCTCGTGCGGGCGTAGCTCAATGGTAGAGCCCTAGTCTTCCAAACTAGCTACGCGGGTTCGATTCCCGTCGCCCGCTCTTCGTCACTCAGGGCCGGGCCGGAGGATCATTCCTCCGGCCCGGCCCTGGTGGTTTCCGGGGGCGTCAGAAGCTGATCGATCATGATCGATCAGAAGCTGATCGAGTTGATCGTCTGGGCTATCGAGTCGAGGAACCGCTGGATCGAGGGGGCCATGCCGGTCGAGGCGAGGAAGAAGCCGAAGAGGATGGCCACGACGGCCGGCCCCGCCTTGATGTTCCCGCCTCTGATCAACACCACCAGGATGATCGCCAACAGCAGCACCACGGACAATGAAATGGCCACAACTGATCACACCCTCGGTCGGTCCGCTCTCCCGGCCCGGTGACGCAACCCCGCACGCCCCCGCCGTAACCATCGTGCCACCAACCCGGCCGCCCTATGCGGCGCGTGACGTAACGTCCGGGACGGGATTGTCCGCGCCGACGCCCCGCACCGCGATTCGTGCGCACAACCCGACTGCATTCAAAGGGAATTGACGGGACTCGTTTCGCCTCCGCACATCTCGTCCGCAGGTAATTCGAATTGTTGGCACAGGTCCGGCCGCCTGTCCCCATAGATAGGCATTAATCAGGACATCATGGGTGAACTTTGCCCTACAGTGCGCCGATCGTCACATGGACATCCGAGGCGCGATGGATGCGCGGTGGATTCGCGATCTGAAAATACGAGGGCACCCGCGGGCCCATGTCGAGGAAGAACACCGGGAGTTTTACGGAGCCTCACAGGCAACGCCAAGTATCTGGCGATCGTGCTGGTGGCCGTGGCCCACGCCTGGGAGCCGTTGAAGGACAACAGCCGCGTCCTCGAAGGCGTCTACAACCGGGAACTCTCCCGGGAGCAGGCTGGGGTCTGCGTCTGATTCGTTCCGCTCCTCCCGGTTCCGCCCGATCCTCTCCGATCCGCTCCGGTACACCCCGGTTCAGCCCTTCAGGCCCAGAAGTGCGCGCATCCTCGCGTACTTCTCGGTCAGGCGTGTGCGGGTCGGGGTGTCCAGGGCCGCCAGGCGGGCCGGGTCGGCGTTGTGGGCCAGGTCCGCCTCCTTCACCAGCAGGGCGCCGGGGGTGGCCAGGATGCGCCGGGCGTACGACTCCGGGGGCTCGCCCGCGCGCTTGGTGACCGCCAGGACGATCGCCCTGGTGCGCTCGGGCAGTGCCGCGGCGCGCAGCCACTCCTCCGTCAGCGCGTCGTCCTCCACGGCGTCGTGCAGCCAGCCCGCGGCGATCTGCGCCTCGTCGCCGCCACGGGCCCGTACGCCCTCCGCGACGGCCCGCAGATGCTCGGCGTAGGGCCGCCCGGCCTTGTCGGTCTGACCGGCGTGCGCGGCGCGGGCGGCCGACTCGACCTCGGCAAGGGTCAGCGGCGGCGTGGGTTGCTCTGTCACCCCGCCAGTGTGCCCGGCGGCGCGGCCCGTGCTCACCGGCAAGGCGGCCCGCGGCGGGCCCGTGCTCAGCGGCGCGGTGGGCCCGCGTGTCAGTGTGCCGTCGGCTGGACGCCCTCGCGGCAGATCAGCAGCAGCGCCCGGTCGTCGTTGACGTCCTTGGCCACCGCCTCGATGAGGTGCCAGGCGGCACCGCGGAAGCCGCCGGGGACATAGCGGTCGGCCTCGCCGGTGAGGCGGTCGATGCCTTCCATGATGTCCCGGTCGGACGTCTCCACCAGACCGTCCGTGAACAGCATCAGCACGTCACCGTGGCGCAGCGAGCCCTTCACGGGGTCGAACTGGGCGCCGTCGTACACGCCGAGCAGCGGGCCCTCGGCGGCCTTCTCCTCCCAGCGGCCGCTGCCCGCGCTGAGCTGGAGTCCCGGCGGATGGCCCGCGGAGTAGAGCTCGAAGTCGCCGGAGTCGAGGTCCAGGACGAGATGGATGGAGGTCGCGAAGCCCTCCTCCCAGTCCTGGCGCAGCAGATAGCCGTTGGCCGCGGGCAGGAAGGCGTGCGGCGGGAGCGAGCCGAGCAGTCCTCCGAACGCCCCCGACAGCAGCAGAGCCCGCGATGCCGCGTCCATGCCCTTGCCGGAGACGTCGGTGAGGACGACCTCCAGGGTGCGTCCGCCGTTGGTGCGCGCGGCGACCACGAAGTCGCCGGAGAAGGACTGGCCGCCCGCGGGCCGCAGCGCCATCTCGCGGTGCCAGCCCTCCGGCAGCTTGGGCAGCTTGCTCTGTACCCGGATGCGTTCGCGCAGGTCGAACAGCATGGTGCCGCCGCGCCGCCAGGGCACGCCGACCCGGCTGCGGAACTGTGCCGTCAGCAGCCCGAAGAAGCCGCAGGCGGCCACTACCAGGACGATGCCCGGGGTGACCCTGGAGGGGCCCTCGGTGTACGGGCCCAGATGCACGGACTCCACGATCAGCGCGGAGGCCGCGGCGGCGTACAGGCCGAGCAGGCTGGCCGGGCGCAGCACCAGGCCGCCCGTGACGATCGGCAGGACCAGGGCGGCGGGCGAGAACCACACCGAGTTGGCGAGGGTCATCGAGGCGAGCACGGGCACGGTGAGCAGCAGGCCGACGAGTGCGATCCAGTCCGAGCCATTGCCACGGAAGTAGTCGACAGCGCTTCTGCGCACGCCGACGCGGGCCCGGTGCCATTGCATTTTCAACCGGGCCGTGGGCGTCTCGGCCTTGGCGCGCCGCTCTCGTCCTGCTGCCATCAGTTCGGGACCCTATCCATCGGAGCAGCCGCTTGGCACGGGAGGTGGCACTTGTCCCCCGTCCGAGGCTCAACTTCACAGTGAACTTCACCGGAAGCCGCCGCGCTGCCTTCAGGGCAAAACTGGTGGCGAAAGCGGTGCCCGGACAGGTAGTGATATTCGTGACAGGGCATGGGGAAATTCAGTCGCTCGTCCCGCATTGCCCTGATATGCAGGGTTCATGACGACGGAGAGCGCGGGCGGCCCCGGACAGCCACGGATTACGGCGGCGGCGACGGAACTACGGCCGCTGGAACGGGACGAATGGGACGTCTGGTACGGAACCTTGATCCGTGCGTTCGGCGGAGTCCCTGAATCCGCCGAGGAGTTGGAGACGTGGCGGTCCCTCACGCCGTACGACCGCTCGATCGGCGTGTGGGACGGGGAGCGCTGTGTGGGGAGCGCGGGGGCGTTCCCCTTCCGGCTGACGCTGCCCGGCGGGGCGGCGGTCCGGGCGGCGGGTGTGACGATGGTCTCGGTCGCCGCCACGCACCGGCGGCGCTCCATCCTGACCTCGATGATGCGCCGCCAGCTCGACGACGTGCGCGCCTGGGGCGAGCCGCTGGCGGTGCTGACCGCCTCCGAGCCCGCGATCTACGGCCGCTTCGGGTACGGCTGCGCCACCTTCAACATCGCGGCGGAGATCGACACCGTACGGACACGGCTGTCGGTGCCGCCGGGCACGGACGCCGTACGGCTGCGGTACGCGGAGCCCGCGGACGTCCTCGGGGAGTGCGAGGCGGTGTACGCGGCGCTGGTGCCCGGCCGTGCGGGAATGGTGGCGCGGCTGCCGGGCTGGGACCGGCTGTGGCTGATCGACCCGGAGAGCGAGCGGGACGGGGCGTCACCGCTCCAGTGCGTGGTCGCCGAGCGGGACGGGGAGGTCACCGGGTACGCCCGCTTCCGGGTCAAGCCCAGTTGGGGGCCCGCCGGGCCGAAGGGTGAGGTGCGGCTGAGCGATCTCGCCGCGCTCGACCCCGCTTCGGACGCGGCGCTGTGGCGTTTTCTCTTCGACATCGATCTGACGTCCACCCTGACCGTGCGGACGCGGCCGGTCGACGACGCCTGGCAGTTCATGGTGTCCGACATCCGCCGCTGCCAGGTCCGGCAGAAGGACTCGCTGTACGTACGTCTCGTGGACGTCGGGGCGGCGCTGGCGGCGCGGACCTACCAGACGCCGGTGGACGTCGTGTTCGAGGTCGAGGACGCCTTCTGCCCCTGGAACACGGGACGTTGGCGGCTGTCCGGCGATCCCAAGGGAGCCTCCTGCTCCCGGACCACCGACCCGGCCGAACTCGCCCTCTCCGTACGGGAGCTGGGGGCAGCGTACCTCGGCGGCGTGTCCCTCGCGGCGCTGGCGGGCGCCGGGCGGGTGCGGGAACTGCGGCACGGGGCGCTGGCGGAGGCGGCGACGGCGTTCGCGGCCGCGGTGCCGCCCTGGCTGCCGCACGGGTTCTAGGGCGTGTTTCGAAAGTCCCGCCTGCCCTGCGACGCCTGGCACGCACTCCCCCAAGCTCTGACGAGCAGGGGTGCCCCCGGCTGTGTTGTCGGGATCGCCCACGTACGCCCAGTACGAGGGCGACCCTCCGCCTTGCGATCGCACGCACCAGACGCCGCAGGGCCCGCCCTTCGGGCGGCCGGCGCTACTTTCGAAACACGCCCTAGGAGGGACGGTTTCGCCGGGTCAGGTCTGCTGGCAGGCCGGGCACCAGAAGAGGTTGCGGGCGGCGAGTTCGGCGGTGCGGATCTCGCCTCCGCAGATGTGGCAGGCCAGCCGGGCCCGGCGGTACACATAGACCTCGCCGCCGTGGTCGTCCACGCGGGGCGGGCGGTTCATCGCCTCGGGGGTGTGCTCGGGCCGTACGGTGTCGATGCGGTTGTTGCGTACGCCCTCGTGCATCAGCGCCACCAGGTCCGCCCACATCGCCTCCCACTCGCGCGGGGTGATGTCCTTCCCGAGGCGGTACGGGTCGATGCCGTGCCGGAACAGCACCTCGGCGCGGTAGACGTTGCCGACGCCAGCGATGATCTTCTGGTCCATCAGCAGGGCGGCGATCGTCGTACGGCTGCGGCTTATCCGGGCGTAGGCGGTGGCCGGGTCGGCCTCCGTGCGCAGCGGGTCGGGGCCGAGGCGGGCGTGGATCGCGGCCTTCTCGGTGCCGGTGATCAGGGCGCAGGTCGTCGGGCCGCGCAGATCGACGTACGAGGTCGCGTTGGCGAGGCGGAGGCGGACGGTGTCCGTGGGCGGGGGCGCGGGGGCGTCGCCGAAACGGACCTTGCCGAAGAGGCCGAGATGGATGTGGACCCAGTCGGTGTCCTCGGGGTCGCGGAAGCCGAGGAAGAGGTGTTTGCCGTGGGCCTCGGCAGTGATCATCTCGGTGCGGTCGATCAGGGCGGCGGCGTCACTGAACTTGCCCTGCGGGCTGGTGGCCCGGACCGGCCCGTGGTCCTCGCCGGTGAAGCGGCCGGCGTAGTCCTGGGCCAGCCGGTGGATCGTGTGCCCTTCTGGCACGGTGGGGTTCCTTTCGCCCGGGTATGCCCACCCGTCCGGTTCGTTCGGCCGGGAACCCGGTTCGGTCGGCCGGGAGGTGGACGCCCCAAGTCTCCTCCCCTGCCCCGGCGCCGCCCCCGGCGGGGGCCTGCACCCCCGCGCATCCTGCCGGGGGCTTCAGGCCTCGCCGTTCCTGCCGTTCGTGCCTACTGCTGTGTTCGGGCCTGCGGCTGTGTTCGGGCCGACTGCTGTGTTCGTGCCTACTGCTGGGGGTGGTGGGCCGGGATCGGGGGGAGGTCGCCCGTCGTCTCGTAGTCCGCCAGCATCTCGATCCGGCGCATATGGCGTTCGTCGCCCGAGAACGGGGTGTTCAGGAACGTCTCGACGAACTTCGTCGACTCCTCCGTGGAGTGCATGCGTCCGCCGACGGCGACCACGTTGGCGTTGTTGTGCTGGCGGCCCAGCGACGCCGTCTCCACGCTCCACGCGAGCGCCGCGCGCACGCCCTTCACCTTGTTCGCCGCGATCTGCTCGCCGTTGCCCGAGCCGCCGATCACGACGCCCAGCGAGTCCGGGTCCGCCGCCGTACGCTCCGCGGCACGGAGGCAGAACGGGGGGTAGTCGTCCTGGGCGTCGTAGATGTGGGGGCCGCAGTCGACGGGGTCGTGACCCGCCGCCGCCAGCCATTCGACGAGGTGGTTCTTGAGTTCGTAGCCCGCATGGTCCGAGCCGATATACACGCGCATGCCCCGAGTGTGACATGCGATGTTCCAGGTCACCCACTCGGCGCAGCCAGCCTCACAGCACGCTGAACCCCCTCTTGACCTTGTCGTACACCGTCAGTGCCTGCTGCTCCGCGTCCGGCCGGTACCACGTGTTCAGCTGGTACGACCGGAATCCCGCCGTGAATCCCAGCAGCCTCGCGTGCCACGGTTCGCCCTTCAGCGTGTACGTGTACTCCCACACCACCGCCGGATGGCCCTGGTACGTGGTCCGCCCCAGACGGATCGTGTGGAAGCTCGGGCTGTTGTCGTAGTAGGTGCGCTCCGACGCCTTCCATGTCGTCAGCAGGTCGTCCTGGGCCGCCGAGCCCTTCGCCACGAGCTGCTGGTCGCCGTCCGGCGCGATGTAGTACACCTCCGCGCCCCGGTCGTCCCTGCGCCAGCCCTCCGGGGGGACCCAGGCGAATCCCGCCGCCTCCTTCCTGGCCCCCGGGGCCAGGCTCGGCGACGGGGTGGAGCGGGTGGGGCTGCGCGGGGTCTTGTCGTCGGCTGCCGTGGTGGAAGTAGTGTCCGACGTCGTGGTGGAAGTGGTGTCCGACGTCGTGGTGGATGTCGTGGAGGCGGAGGCCTTTCCGGCGTCGTCGGCCGTCTGCCGCGTCGCCAGGACCACCCCCGTCACCGCTCCCGCGGTCAGCACCGTGGCCGCCGTAGCCGCCGCGGCCAGCGCGACCACTCTGCGCCGGGAGGTCTTCCCGGGCGCGGGCGGTTCGGGTACGGGTCGGGGAACCGTACCCGCCACCCGGGTCGGCGCCGCCGTCGCCACCGTCGGGGTCGGCTGCGGGAACGCCACCTCGCCGAGGGCCCTCTCCAGGTCCGTGAGCGGCGGGCGGACCGCCGGGTCCTTCTCCAGGACCGCCGTCAGGATGTCCCGCAACGGGCCCGCCGCCGCGGGGAGTCCGGGCTCCTCGTACAGGACCGCGTGCAGCGTCGCCAGCGTGGTGTCCCGGGCGAACGGGGAACGGCCGCCCAGGGCCGCGCACAGCGTGGCGCCGAGGGACCACACATCGGACGGCGGGCCCTGCGGGCGGCCGGAGACCCGCTCGGGCGCCATGTAATCGGGAGAACCGACGATCATCCCGGCCATGGTGAGCGCCTTGGCGTCCTCCATCGCCGCGATGCCGAAGTCGGTGAGGACCACGCGCCCTCCGGCGTTCTCGATCAGCACGTTGCCCGGCTTGATGTCCCGGTGCAGCACTCCGACGGCGTGCACCTGACGCAGCGCGGCCACCAGGCCCAGTCCGACGCGCGCCACCTCGGGCGGGCTCAGCGGGCCGTCCGTCCGCACGATCTGCTCCAGGGAGCGGCCCTCGACCAGCTCCATCACGATCCACAGGCGTTCGCCCTGGTCCACGACGTCATAGACCCGCACCACGTTGGGGTGGTCGATCCGTGCCGTGGCCCTCGCCTCGCGCAGGGTGCGTTCGCGGCGGGTGCGGGTGTCCTCCGTGTCCATGCCGTCTATCCGCATTTCCTTCACCGCGACCGGACGGTCCAGCATTTCGTCGATCGCCCGCCACACCCGCCCCATTCCCCCCTGGCCTATGGCCGCGGCCAATCGGTAGCGCCCGGTCACCAGCAACCCGGCGGTTTCCTTGCTTGCTCTGTTCCTCGGGTCACCCCCGTTCCCCGGATTTCCCGCGTCTCCCTTTACACCCCTGTTTCCCGGCAAGCCGCCGCACCCCCTCCACGAGCGTCCCGGCACGTTCCGGCAGGATCCCAAAAGATCCGACGGCATCCGGCAGGATCCGTCAGGAACACAATGGTCACACTTGGAGCCGTATCAGCATAGTGTGGAAATCTTGTGGTACCTCTTCAAGTACTGCGCATTCAAACGCAGTCCAGGGGGAGGCAAGGGGGACGGACATGAGTTCTCGTCGGACGACGGCCGTCGCGGTGTCACTGGTCACGGCAGGTTTCACCGCCGTGCTGGTGCTGCCGTGCCAGGCCACCGCGGACGGCCAGGGACCCGGCAGTGACAAGGGGGGAAAGGCCGTCGACAAGGCACCGGCGGGGGTCGAGGTGACCACGCTGCTGCCGTCGAAGATATCGGTGGACAACAGTTCTCAGAAGACTTCCCTCACCGCCACGGTGAAGAATGGGGGAACAAAGGACAGCGGTGACATCCGGCTTCTCGTCGTCGGGTTCGACGGGTTGAAGGTCCATTCCGTCAAGGGTGGCGGTGGCGACTGCTCGGCGATCGCCAAGAAGGATCTCCCGGCGGGTTCCAACAGCGCTTTCAGCTGCGCCGTAGGAAGCCTTTCCGCCGGGAAGTCGATGTCGTACGACGTCTCCGCCACATTCGATCTCGGAAAGACCGGGAAGATCTGTCTGCCGGTCAAGACGGCCGACGGGAAGAAGACGTACTGGCAGCAGGGGCCGGTGCCGTTCGGTACGACGAACCCGTCGCCGAACGCCCCGTCCACCCCGCTCCTCCTCGGCACCGACAACAAGCCCGTGGGGCCGAGCGGCGACCAGTTGCCCAAGACCGGTGCCGGGCGGGACCTGCTTCCGCTGGGCGCGGCCGGGGCGGCGCTGGTCACCGCCGGGGCGGCCGGGCTGTGGTGGTCGGCCGTACGGCGACCGCGGCGGCAGCCGCAGGGCTGAGCGGGTGCGGTAACGCTGCGCTGAGCGGTGCGGGAGTACTGCGGGGCGCGTGCCCAGCCCCACGGCCGAGCAGTGCCGCAACGCCGCCGCTGAGCACTGCGCTGGTGCCGCCGGACACCTGCCCAGCCCCACGGCCGAGCGGTGAGGTGGCTCGGACCGCGGAAAAGCCGGGGCGCCCCCGTGGGGTGCCCCGGCCTCCGTGTCAGGGAGAGCGCCGCGTTCAGCGCCTGCCCGCGAACTTCCACGCCGTGGGCAGCGCACCCATGGCCAGGGCCGCCTTCAGCGCGTCGCCGAGCAGGAACGGCGTCAGGCCCGCCGCGACCGCGGCCGAGGCGGACATCCCGGCGGCGTAGGCGAGATACGGGACGCCGATCGCGTAGATGATCGCCTCGCCCAGGATCATCGTGCCCGCCATCCGCAGCACACCCCGGTCACCGCCGCGCCGGGCCAGGGCGCCCACCGCGGCGGAGGCCAGCACCATGCCGATCACGTACCCGAAGGAGACGCCCGCCGCGCCCGACGCGCCGCCCGCGAACCACGGCACCCCCACGACACCCGCCAGGGCGTACAGCGCGAGGGACAGGAAGCCGCGGCCGGCGCCCAGGGTCGTGCCGACGAGCAGCGCGGCGAAGGTCTGGCCGGTCACCGGCACCGGGGAGCCGGGCACCGGTACGGAGAGCTGGGCCGCGAGGCCGGTGAGCACGGCGCCGCCGAGCACGAGGGCGACGTCACGCACCCGTGACGCGGGCAGAAGGTCGGCGAGGACTGCGCCGGGGCGTACGTGGGTGGTGGCAGTGGCGCTGGCGGTGCTCATGGGGTCTCCGCGGAGGGTGGGCAGGTCGGGACACCGTGACGCTATCCCGGGCCCCTCGGGCCGGACACCGTCAGCGCTCGACAAAGGGGGGAACAGGGGTTTGGTGGGCTCCGCACAAAAGATGGCCGCTACACCCGGCAGGACGTGATGCCTGTCACTGCGGTGGCGTGGTTCTCGGTACGGCGACGAGGGCGGCCGGGTCTGTGGGGATCCGCCAATCAGCCGTCGTGGGTCGCCGGGCGGCGACGGGTGGCTGGCACTCGGCATCCGGCCGAGCGCCGAGCGCCGAGTACCGAGTGCCAAGTACCGACCGGCGACCCATCGTGCGTCGCGGCTAGAGGTTGCTGAAGTCCGGGCCCGCCGTGCGGGTGCGCTTGATCTCGTAGAAGCCCGGGATCGAGGCGACAGCGATCGTGCCGTCCCAGAGGCGGCCCGCCTGCTCGCCCTGGGGCGCGGGCGTGACGACCGGGCCGAAGAACGCGATCTGCTCGCCGTCTGCGCCGGGAAGGGCGATGACGGGGGTGCCGACCTCCTGGCCGACCTTCTCGATGCCCTCCTTGTGGGAGGCGCGCAGCTCGGCGTCGAACTCGAAGTCCTGCTGCTCGGCGTAGTCCATCAGGTCGGCGGGCAGGCCCACGTCGGCGAGGGCACCGGCGACGGCTTCGAGGGTCGGGCCCTCACCCCGGTTGTGGATGTGGGTGCCGAGCGCGGTGTAGAGCGGGCCGAGCACCTCGGCGCCGTGCTTCTGCCACGCCGCGGTCACCACGCGCACCGGCTGCCACGCCTTGTTCTCCAGGAAGTCGCGGTACTCGGCGGGCAACTCGTCCAGCTTGTCCTCGTTGAGCACGCCCAGGCTCATGATGTGCCAGCGGACCTCGATGTCGCGCACCTTCTCCACCTCGAGGACCCAACGGGAGGTCATCCAGGCCCAGGGACAGGACGGGTCGAACCAGAAGTCGACGGGGGTCCTGACGGGGGTCTGGGCGGTGGAAGCGGTCGCGGTGTCGGACATGGCTCTCCTATGAATCTGCTGACTTCTGCTGACTTCTGCCGGCTTCTGCCGTGGAAGCGAAACATGGCTGTTCGTTCAACTTGCAACGACGGTCACGGGGATACCATTCCCGGCCGTTTCCCGGATGACCTCGGTCAGGGGCGCGTGGCAGGATCGGTCCTGTTCATCGCTGGTCCCGTGATGTCCGTAGAGCGATCCGCCCCGAGGGAGTGCCGCCCGTGCCCGGTGAGAATCTGTCCCGCGACGAGGCCCGGGAGCGGGCCGCCCTGCTGTCCGTCGACGGGTACGAGGTGTCCCTCGACCTGCGGTCGGCGGTGGGCGACGAGGGCGTCGAGGGGCCGCGGACGTTCCGCTCGGTCACCACGATCCGCTTCCGCTGCGCCGAGCCTGGCGCGGCCGGCTTCGCGGACCTGATCGCGCCGAGCGTGACCGCCGTCTCCCTCAACGGCAAGGATCTCGACCCCGGCGAGGTCTTCGACGGCTCGCGGATCGCCCTGGAGGACCTGGCGGCGGACAACGAGCTGATCGTCGACGCGCAGTGCGCCTACTCCCGTACCGGTGAGGGCCTGCACCGCTTCGTCGACCCGGAGGACGGCGAGGTCTACCTCTACACCCAGTACGAACCGGCCGACTCCCGGCGGGTGTTCGCCAACTTCGAGCAGCCCGACCTCAAGGCGCCGTTCCGTTTCGAGGTGCGGGCGCCCGAGGGCTGGACGGTGTGGAGCAACGGCGCCGGGGAGCGCAGCGGCGGCGACGGGGTGTGGCGGTTCGCGGAGACGAAGCCGATCTCGACGTACATCACCTGTGTGGTGGCGGGGCCGTACCACTACGTCACCGACTCCTACGAGCGGACCTTCGCGGACGGCACCCGGCTGGAGATCCCGCTCGGCGCGCTGTGCCGCAAGGGGCTTGCGCCCTACTTCGACGCCGATGACGTCTTCCTCGTCACCAAGCAGGGCCTGGACTTCTTCCACGACCACTTCGACTACCCGTACCCGTTCGGGAAGTACGACCAGGCGTTCGTGCCGGAGTACAACCTCGGCGCGATGGAGAACCCCGGACTGGTCACCTTCCGGGAGGAGTTCATCTTCCGCGGCAAGGTGACGCAGGCGTCGTACGAGGGCCGCGCCAATGTGGTGCTGCACGAGATGGCGCACATGTGGTTCGGCGATCTGGTCACCATGGAGTGGTGGGACGACCTGTGGCTGAAGGAGTCCTTCGCGGACTTCATGGGCGCGTTCGCCCTGGTCGGTGCGACGCGGTTCACCGACGGCTGGATCACCTTCGCCAACCGCCGCAAGGCGTGGGCCTACCGGGCCGACCAACTGCCTTCCACCCACCCCGTCACCGCCGACATCCGCGACCTCCAGGACGCCAAGCTCAACTTCGACGGCATCACGTACGCCAAGGGCGCGAGCGTCCTCAAGCAGCTTGTGGCGTATGTCGGCCAGGACGCCTTCCTGGAGGGCGCCCGCCGCTACTTCAAGCGCAACGCCTACGGCAACACACGCCTCGGCGACCTGCTGTCGGTGCTGGAGGAGACCAGCGGGCGGGACATGAGCGCCTGGGCGCGCTCCTGGCTGCAGACCGCCGGGGTCAACTCCCTCACCCCGCAGGTGCTGCTGGGCCCCGACGGGCGGGTGAGCGAGCTGGCGGTACTGCAGGAGGCGGCCGAGTCGCATCCCGAACTGCGCCCGCACCGGGTGGCGTTGGGGCTGTACCGACGTACGGCCGAGGGGGCGCTGGAGCGGTACGCGCGCACCGAGGCCGATGTGTCCGGGCCGCGTACGGTCGTGGCGGAACTGGTGGGCGCCGAGGCGCCGGAGCTGGTGCTGGTCAACGACGACGACCTCACGTACTGCAAGATCCGCTTCGACGACACCTCGCTCGCCACGCTGCGGGAGCAACTGGGCGACATGACCGACCCGCTGGCGCGGGCGCTGTGCTGGTCGGCGCTGTGGAATCTGACCCGGGACGCGCTGCTGCCCGCGCGGGAGTTCGTGGGGCTGGTGCTGCGGTTCGCGGGGCGGGAGTCCGACATCGGGGTGCTGCAGATGCTGCACGCCTGGGCGGAGTCGGCGCTGGTGCACTACGTGGCGCCCGAGTGGCGGGAGACCGGTGAACGGTTGCTGGCGGACGGGGCGTTGAAGGAGCTGCGGGCCGCCGAGCCGGGGAGCCAGCAGCAGTTGGCCTGGGCGCGGTTCTTCGCCTCCGTGGCCTCGGGGGCGGACGGACTGCGGCTGCTGCAAGGGCTGTTGGACGGCTCGGAGACGGTCGAGGGACTGGACGTCGACCAGGAGCTGCGGTGGGCGTTCCTGGAGCCGCTCGCTGCGCGGGGGGCCGCGGACGAGGCCGCGCTGGCCGCCGAGCTCGCCCGCGACGACACCGCGTCCGGCAAGCGGCATCAGGTGCGGTGTCTCGCGGCCCGGCCGTCCGCGGCGGTCAAGGCGCAGGCGTGGGCGCAGGTCGTGGAGTCGGACGCGCTGTCCAACGCGCTGGTGGGGGCGATGATCTCGGGATTCTCGCAGCCGTCGCAGCGTCCGCTGCTTTCGCCGTATGTGTCTCGGTACTTCGATGCGATCGAGCGGGTGTGGGAGACGCGGTCGATCCAGATCGGGATGGATGTGGTGGGGGGGCTGTTCCCGGGGTTGCAGGACTCCTCGGAGACCTTGGCTGCTGCGGATGCGTGGCTTGCTGCGCATGCGGGGGCTGCGCCTGCGTTGCGGCGGCTGGTGGTCGAGGCGCGGGATGATCTGGCGCGGTCCTTGCGGGGGCAGGCATGCGATGTGGCCTCCGGCGGGGGTGGTGAGTGAGGCCGCGGGCCGTCTTGGGCTTGTCGCGCAGTTCCCCGCGCCCCTGGGGGGTGACTGTCGTTCGTCGACCGCGGGCCGGTGGGGGTTGCTCGCGCCCACGCGGCGGAGCCGCATGTCGATACAGCCCCGCGCCCCTTCGTGAGGCGCCCGGGGTCGCCTGGAAACGTCAACTTTCGTGGTCTCCGTAGGGCACCCCGGGTGAGAAACGGCTGTTGCGGAATTCGTTCAGCGTGAGCCGTAACCTTCCGCAAGAGCTGGTCTGACCTGGGGTTTTGTTGGTGGGCGGGGATCCGAACTGGTGTCCTTTAGTTCTGGGTTGTCCAGGTTTGTCGACAGGTTTGTAACAGGGGTTCAGGTGGGGAGGGCGGGCGGGGGAGTCTGCGGGGCATGAAACGCAATCCCCCGCTTCAGTCCGGGTCCGACGGTCGGCTCGGTGAGGACGGACGGCGTGTCCGGTCCGCGGCTCAGCTCCGGGCGCAGGGTTTCTCCGCCACGGAGCTGAGCGCCCGCTGTCGGCCCGGCGGTGTGTGGCAGCTCGTACTGCCCGGTGTCTATCTGCTGCACCCCGGGCCGCCCAGCGGCGAGGAGCGGCTGCACGCCGTGCTGATGTACGCGGCACGCAGCCGTGCGGTGCGCGGGGTGCCGTCCCAGCCGGGCCCGGAGGCCCGCACGCAGCGACCGCCGGTGTACGCGGACGCCGTCCTCACCGGGGCCGCCGCGCTCGCGCTGTACGGCTTCGCCTGTGTGCCGCCGCCGGCATCGCTCGGGCGGATCGACGTGCTGGTGCGCAGACAGCGCAGGATCCGGTCGGCGGGCTGTGCGCATGTGATCCGCACCGCCGACCTCCCCGAGCCCCGCGAGGTCGGCGGGTTCCCCCTCGCCCCGGTGCCGCGGGCCCTGGCCGACGCGGTGGCAGGGCTCGGTGCCGCCGGGTCCGTACGGCTGCTGCTCACCGAGGCGGTGCGCGACGGGCACTGTGAACCGGCGGCCGTGGTACGGGAGCTGACCCGGGCGAAGCTGCTGGACCGACCGCATGTGGTGGACGCGGTGGACTCGCTGATGGCCGAGAGCCGGGCGCTCGCGGAGGGGCGGCTGTACCGGATGGTGCGCGACCATCATCTTCCGGCGCCCTTGTGGAACGTAGAGCTGCGGCTGCCCGGCGGGCCGTACCTGGGCGGGCTGGACGCCTACTGGCCCGACGAGGCGGTGGCCCTGGAGCTGGACACCCGCCCGCCGCACCGGGAGGACGACGCGCCCTGGCCGGAGTACACCCGCAAGCGGGAGCATCTGGAGCGCCTCGGCATCACCGTCGTACGGGTGACACCGAGGAAGCTCCGGGAGGCACCCCAGCACCAGGCGGCGGTGGTGCGCACGGCGCTGATGGCATCGGCGGACCGGCCTCCGGCGGCGCGGGTGGTGCTGCTGCCGCGGTAGGTCCCGTCGGCCCCGCCACGCCGCGGTCGACGGCAGGCGTCCGCACCGCCCCGCGCCGCGGACGCCGCCTGATCAGGGCGCCGCCGCGCTCACAGCGGGTCCGGCAGCGGTGGGAGCGTCGCCTCGGCGTGGACGCGGTCGATCAGGTCGGCGTACGCCGCGATCATTCGCGTACGGCTGAAGCGCTCGCGGCTGCGCAGCAGGGCGGGGCCGAAGTCGGCGCGTCCGGCGAGGGCGCCGGTCCAGGCGAGGGCGATGGAGCCGGCGTCCGGCGGGGTGAGGATGCCGTGCCCGGAGACGATCGCCGCGGTGTCCCCGACGTCGGTGGCGACGGGCACCGCGCCGCACATCATGCCCTCGATCAGGCACAGCGGGGCCGCCTCGCCCCAGGCGGAGGTGAGCGCGACGACGTCGGACCCGGCGTAGACGCTCTCCATGTCGCGCCGTACCCCCAGCGGGTGGAAGCGGGGCGCCAGCCGGGTGAGGTCCGCGCCGAATGCGGCGCCGGCGTCGGCCATCAGGCCGGGGTTGGCCGCGGTCATACCCGCCCCGCACATCAGGACGTGGCCCTCGGGCTCGCGGGCCAGCCAGGCGCGGGCGGCACGCAGGAACAGGGGCACGTTCTTCATACCGTCGTAGCGGGCGGCGAAGACCACGACGGGCGCGGTCGCCGGGATGCCGAGGCTGCCGCGCAGGGCGATGCGCCGGGCGGCGTCCGGACGGAAGCGCAGCAGGTCGACCCCGTTGGGGATGACGTGCAGCAGTTCGCCGGGGATGCCCGCGGCCCGGTAGGCCTCGCGGGTCGACTCGGCGCAGCAGACACAGCCGACGACCGTACCGTCGGCGATGGCGGCCCTGAGGTCGTCGAGGGCACTGCCCTGGTGCTCAGGGTCGGAGCGGTGCAGGCACACCACGACCGGTCTGCGCGGCAGCCCGCGCTGGTTGAGCAGGGCGAGCGGCTGTTCCTTGAGGGACAGCACGACATCGGCGCCCGCCATCGCCCGAGCGGTGTCGGCCAGTTCCGGCCCGGTGAAGGGGAGGCGGCCGGGGCCGCCCGGGCCGAAGCTGCGGCCCAGGGCGGTGACCGGGACACCGGCGGCGGTCAGCGCCCGGTAGCAGGCGTCGTCCTCCATCCGCTGCCGGGTCGCCTCCCGGTGCACCTCCGCATGGACGCTCAGGACCTGCTGGCGGTGTCTGCCGCCCTCCTGGAGTCCCATCACCACATCACTGTGAACGATCCGGGCCCCTCCGGAGAAGAAGCCCTCGTAGACCGACAGCACGCGCAGCCCACGCACACGACCACCCGCCTTGCACACCTCGAACCGTCCCCGTGAACCCAGCGGGTTAGCGATATGAGGCGGCATGGAGGTTTCATCCGAATGAACTCGGCGTCTCGTGTCCGGGTCACGTGGGTTACACCATGCCGGTCCACTTAACAGCTTTACGAAGCTTTACGCCTTGCTTTATGCCTTCTTGAGCAGCAGCTCCGTGTTCCGGTCCGCGGACGTGCCCGCGAGGACCTTGCTGGCGCCCGGGGCGTTGAAGGCGATCTCCCGGTAGAGAGCGGCCAGACCGGTCTGGGAGAGGTCCGCGAAGTCCGTGCGGTGCGGGGCGGCAGACTCGATCAGGGTGGTGAAGACGGACAGCGTGCCGTCCTTGTTGTCCACCAGCTCGATGACACGGGCGAGGTGCGGATGGTCGACATGGGAGGCGGTGGAGATCTCCCAGAAGGGACGGCCGCCGGACGTCTTGTGCGGGGTGATGACATTGCGGTGGATGTGGCCGTTCACCCAGGCGAGCACATTGCTGTGCCTGGCCAGCGTGCTCACGACCTCCTCGCCGGAGTGGCGGCGCTCGGTGGGGTGCGCCGGGTCGGGGCGGGTGTTGGTCATGGTCTTGCTGGTGTGGTGGCTGAAGACGACGGCGTAGGAGTCCTTGTTCTCCTTCAGTGTCCTGTCCAGCCACTTCAGCTGCGCGGTGCCGATGGAGCCCTCGTAGTGGCCGCCCGCGTCGGTGGTGTCGAGGCTGATGCCGATGACGTCGTCGGAGATGCGGAAGGCGTAGTACTGGGTGCCGGCGGCGAGATTCGCGGTGGAGTAACCGTGGCCGACGGGACCGAGGCCCCGGTACGCCGGGTCCAAGTGCGCCTTGAGGTAGTCGGCGGGGGTGTACGGGGCGCGCTTCTCGTCCGGAGTGACCGAGCGCATGTCACGGGCGTGGGCCTTGAGCAGATCACGGTAGGCGCTGCCCTTGGGATCGCCAGCCGCCTTGATCTGGTTCTGAAGCTTGGCGGCCTCGGTGGCCGACAGGCTCATCAGCTTCTTGCCGCCCACGGCGAGTTCGGCGAGGTAGGGGTCGCCGTGGGAGCCGTAGCAGCCGAGCGGCAGGGCGTCGTGGTTGCCGACGGTGGAGTACCAGGGCAGGTTGAGACCGGGGCTGCGGACCTCGCGGATCGCGGCGGCGAGGAAGCCGGACAGCCGGGGGAAGCCGAGCGCTTTGTCGGCGTCGCGCAGGACCGCGTCGGGCTGCCAGTACAGCTTCAGACCGCTGTTCATGACGCCCTCGTAGTGCTTCGGGTCCCCGGAGTTGGGGGCGAAGCGGCCGCCGCTCATGATCTTCATGTACCACTCGAGCTCGGACGTCGCGTTGTTGTCCGTGTTGTCGCCGGTGGTCATCACGAAGTGCAGCGGGGAGCCGGTGACCGGGGCGCCGCGTAGCGCGTTGACGCGCTCCACGAGCGCGATCGCACCGTGCGCGCTGAGGGCCTCCTGGGGGCGCCAGGCGTGCCGGTCGGTGGAGCGCAGGAACTCCAGGCGCAGCGGGTGCTGGGCGTCCATCAGATGCAGATCGGTGAACTGCACGAACGCGGCGAGCGCGGTACGGCGGCCCGCGCGGCCGGACTTGGGGGCGGCCAGCTCGGAGCGCACGACACGCGCCCAGCCCGGGCCGTCGCCCAGGCGCCGGTAGCCGGACGAAGTACGCGGGGCGGAGACGCCCGCGAGCGTGGTGCCCTTGGTGTACGGGGCCAGCGGCGCCGCCTCGGCCTGGCGGCCGTTGGCCACCACGGCCCGGCCCGCGTCGGCGGCTTCGGTGGCGGGTGCGGCCTGGCTGTCGGTGGGCCGCAGGGCGTAGCCGACGCCCGCGGAGACGGTGGCCGCGGCGGTGGCGGCGAGGACGGTACGGCGGTTGACTCCAGGAACGGAGTCGGCGACAGAGCGTATGCGCGACATGGCGCGATCTCCCCGAGTGCGAACGCGTCGGCAGTGGTCGCGGGCGGTCGCTGTCGCGAACATCCCGCTCGCTCTGGATGCTTGGCACCGGGAATGACCTGCGCGTGAACGAGACGGCAACGTGTGCCGCCGATCGCCGTACGTGGATCTTGACCCCCCTGACCCGCCCACGACCGCTCGCCGGACGGCCTGGGGGCGGTTGCTCTGCGTTCATCTTCCGGGGTAGGGGAGGCAGTCCACGGGTACGGCGACCGGTTGGCGCATGCGGTGCGGTGAACCGTAAGGAGCCGTCAGGTCGATCGCCGTCGGCGTGCTGATCGGTGTCGGACGGTTGATCGGTGTCGGTCAGCCGCAGGCGCCCCGTGGGCGGGCGCTCCAGTCCTGTTGCGAGACGACCGGAATCAGCCGCAGCACGCTCCACACGAGCAGACCCACCGTTGCCGTCACGCGGCACGCGCCGCGCTCGCGTGGCAACGGCAGCCGCAACGAGGTACCAGCACGATGCCGTCGGAGTGCGGCAGCGGAATGTCCCGGGTCTGGCGGCAGTCGGCGTGCAGGCCGCCGTAGCCGAACCGGGAGGCCAGGGCGCAGTGCTCCGACAGGACCACCGGGGCGGTCGGCGCGGTCACGAGCCGCCGCCGAGGGCCTCGTACTGGTCGCACAGGCAGACCAGGACGCGTGCCATGCGGCGGTCTTGGGCGGCGGCCCCGCCGGTCCTCTTGCTGGGCTCGGCGTCGATCCGGCTGCGCGCCTCCCACACGCACCCGAGCGCCGTGTGGCGCGGGCCGCTGTCCTCAGGGAGCTGCTTCGCTGCCGTCTCGACCTCCTGGACGAGGAGGGCCAGGTGCCCGCGGATCGTGGCGATCAGCACGGCAGGTTCGCGGGCGGCGGGCGGCAGAGTGCCAGGTGCCGCAGCCGGTTCCAGCAGCAGATCCGCCGTCTCCCGCATCACCGTCAGGTCCAGCGGGTGGACGGCCCTGTCGTGGCTGGTCGCCGGGCTCACCGCACATCCAGCCCGGCCCGGCACCGCTGGCACTCGCACGGCGGGATGAGCGGCATGATCGGCGGCAGGTCCGTGCCGTACGGCACACTCACCGTGCCGCGGTCCTCCCGCAGCACGCCCGCACTGTCCACGATGTAGACGCGCATCGTCATCTTCGAGCCCGGCGGGCAGTCGCTGCCCGAAGTTGCAATGTTCGTCATGTCGACGCTCCCTTGCTGGTTTGAGCGTTGGCCGCGCCCGCGGTCGGTCGTGCGGTCGCCGGGGCCGGTTTGGGACCGTTACCCGATGTGGCCGTTGTTCGCCCTCCTACCGTTCCAGCTGCGATATTTGGAGTCACGGGCGGTCGTGACCAACTTTTCTGGACGTCCAGTACGCGTCTGAGCAGGCACAACGCCGAATTGTGGACGTCATCTTGGGCGCTTCGTCCTCTCATTCCCTGGGCATCGGGGTCTGTTTCAGTTACAGCGCCGCTACGGTGAGTACACCGACATGTGCAGGGAGCTCGCCCATGAACGCCCGCCTCAAGCCCGGGTCCAAGGCGGACCGGAACGCCCTCCGCCACACCATGACGGCCGCCGGATGCGCAATCGCGGACATCGCCGTCGAGATGCGCGCCCGCTATCGGATGCGGCCCCGGGAAGCGTGGCGGCACGCCCATGGCTGGACCCTTCAGGACGCGGCAGACCACATCACTCAGGCCGGCAATCAGCATCCCGCCGAGGCCGTTGCCGCCGACGCCTCCCTTGTGGGCAAGTGGGAGAAGTGGCCCGGCCCGTCTTCGCGCCGTCCAAGCCTGCCTGTTCTTTCTGCCATGGCGGCCGCCTACGGCTGCCGTCCTGAGGACCTGCTGGACCTCGACGACCGGCAGGCATTGCCCAAAGGCGAACTGCGCCTGCTCTGCCGCCGCGAGCCCGCCTCCGAACCGGCGTTGCCCGTCTCTCCTGCATTCCCTTCCGCACCACCGGAGCCGAATGGAAACGAGTTGGTGCGGCTCGCTGCCGACGAGTCCGCGACCTGGGCGCAGTGGGCCGAAGCGTCGAATGTCGGCGACATCGCGCTCGAACAGCTGATGGCCGAGACCCGTGCCCTCGCCGAGGACTATCTCACCTCCGATCCGGTCCCCCTCTTCACCCGCACACGGGCGCTGCGCGATCGTGTCTTCGCGCTCCTGGAGGGCCATCAGTACCCGCGGCAGTCCGCGGACCTCTACGTGGCCGCTGGCTACCTGTGCGGGCTGCTCGCATGGATGTCCTCCGACCTTGGACAGCTACGCGACGCGGACTCCCAGGGCCGGACAGCATGGCTGTGCGCCGAGTTGGCCGGGCACAATGATCTGCGGGCCTGGGTACTGTCCACCCGCTCCAAGGTCGCGTTCTGGGACGGGCGTCTGCGGGACGCCATCAACTACGCACGGCACGGCATCACATACCGCCCCTCCGGCACGGTTGCGGTCCTGCTGCCCTGTCAAGAAGCTGATGCCTGGTCTCAGCTCGGTGCGGAAGACGAAGCGCTGGGAGCACTCGCACGGGCCAGGGAAGCCCGGGATTCGTTGAGGGACGAGGACGACATCGGCGGCATCTTCGCCTGCAATCCCGCCCGCCAGGAGAACTACGCCGCAGGTGTGCAGCTCCGCGTCGGCCGGACGGTCGACGCACTGCGCGCTGCGGACCACGCCCTCGCTCTCCTGTCCGCGCAGCCGGTCCGGGCCTATGGCACTGAGGCTCAAATCCACATCAGCAAGGCGGCGGCACATCTTTCCACTGGCGAGGCGGAAGGCGCGCTCGAATCCCTCGCGCCGGTGCTGGCACTACCTCCGGATCACCGACTCGCCCCCGTCATCAGACGCTTGGGCGAACTGCCTGTCGACGCCGGCCGCACGTACATGGCCGCCAGGGCAGCCGTCGGGCTGCGGACGGCCATCGAAGAGTTCTGCCTGGACTCTGCTCCCCGGCGCCTCGCCCTCTCGCCAGGAGATGCACCTGCCTGATTTGATCTCGGGCTATGAAGACTCAACCCGAGACCATGGGAAACCATTGGTGGTGGCGGCCTGGCTGGAACGTCGGACGCCGCTTCTACACCTGGCATCTGACCTTCGAGGGCCAGACGGATGTACACCGCGTCGCGACTGAGTACCGGACCGCGCTCGCCCCACTCGGCGACGTGCTCACCCTGATCCCCGACCAGTGGCTGCACCTGACCATGCAGGGCATCGGCTTTGTGGGAGAGGTGGAGGAAGACGACGTGCGCGCGATCGCCAAAGCCGCCAGTAGCCAATTGGCTGCCGTCCCAGCCTTCGACCTTCAGATCGGGCCAGCCGTCCTTGACCCTGAGGCCATTCTGCTGCACGTCCAGCCGGACGGGCCGGTCCGGGCCATTCGCAACGCCATCCGGCAGGCGATCGTCGACATTCTCGGACAAGCCCCGGAGAGCGCCGAAGGCTTCACCCCGCACATGTCCGTCGCTTACAGCGCAAGCAACGGCCCCGCCGAGCCGATCGCGCAGATCCTGGCCGGACTCCACGTGGCCCCCGCCAAGGCTCGCATCTCCTGTGCAGAACTCATCGTGATCCACCGCGACAACGAGATGTACGAATGGGAGCCCTTCGCCACCGTGCCACTCGGCTGACCCGCCTCAGGGCGTCCTCGCCAGGCGAGCCGGATGGCGTGCAGCCACCCCGGCTCGCGGACCATGCGGACCGTGACGTCCTTCTCCTCGATCTCCGCAGCGCACGCCCCGGCGCCTCAGCCTCGTCGGCGTCCTCGGAGGCAACCGCGTCCTCGGCGACGTCGCCGTGCAGGCTGGCGCCCTCATCACGGCGTCCACGCGCTCGGCGACGGCCCGCAGCGCCAGTTGCCCGGCCTAGCTTCAAGGATCACGCGAGCTTGGCGACGATCCCGATGTACAGGGAAGCTGAGATCGTCAACGAGAGAAAGACGGTCACGGTGTGAACTATGCGATGCCGTACATCCCCGAGACCGAGATGGGCGCGGGCGGCTGCGGTGACGTGCGGCCCGCCCCGCGCTTCACCGCCCGCGACTTGCAGGGCGCGCACCAAGGCCCGTTGGCTCTTGGCCGAGGTGAGACCGAGGCGCACACCGTCACTGTCGCGCACCACGACCGCGCGAGAAGGGCCGGTGTAGGCGAAGGACGTAAGCAAGCGGACATCTTTGATGCGCTTGAGATCCACCGACCGCTCACCGGTCAGCGTCCGGGCGGTCACGCGGGACATCGAACAGCGGACCAGGCTGGTTTCCTGACACGGCACCGATATCAGCAAGAAACCAACCGGTCCGCCGATCAGGGCGCAGATCAGGGATGCGCCAGCCGGAATCAGACTCGCCAGCGCCAGCAGCCGCGCCACGAAGGGCGAAAGGATGAGGATGACGGCCGCAGAGGCCGTGATCCGCGCGCGTTTCCGGACCACGGCCGTGGTTGTCTCGGTGGAGTTCACGGAAATAGACTAAAGCGATTCAGATCCTGGTCCGCCGTGAGCCCCCTGCCCGATTCGCCTTGCGGGCCGCTATCACCCCTAGGTCGGAACGCATATGCGGCGGTACGACGAATTTCGGGGCGTTGAAGAGGACGACACTCACTTCGCACGGCAGGCAGAGAAGCAGGGTGACCAGCGCTACGGCGAAGAGGACAGTCACTGGGCCGGACATGTCGACATCCAGGAGGCCCATGAAGAGAAGGATCGTGGCCCCCCAGAGGGAGGCGACAGTGAGGGCAAGGGACCGTATTTCTCCTCGCTTGACCTCCTTGCCGAACGGCATGAAGGAAAAGGTCACCATGAACTCCTCGACCAGGTCGGCGTTGCGCCACAGTTGGGTGACCTTCCAGGTCATGAACGCGGACCCGACCAGGAAGAAGAGTCCGATGAAGTACTGCATTGCACAATCCTTCCAAGTGTCGCTGAGGCTCAGCTCCCCCGCTGAGAGGGAGCCGCCGGGCGGGCTCCGAGGTCACGTCCTCGTCCTCCCCGCCCGACGCCTGCTTACTCCGGTCCAGCGGTCAGCTGAACCAGCCCTTCACACTCTTCCAGCCCCTCGACATGACGTTGTTGAGCGGGCCCGATGCCAGGATGCCGCCGACGGCTCCCGCACCCGCCCCGATGGCTCCGCCGATGAACGTGCCCGGGCCGGGCGCGATGGACGTGCCGACCCACATCCCGAGCGTGGCACCCAACTTGGTCGCACCCACGACCACGGTCGTGTCGGCCACGGTCTCGGCTGCCGCGAGGGGGATGTCACCATGGGTGGACTGGTAGTTGGACCAGAGGGTGAACACGGCACCAACCCCCAGCAGCCCCCAGCCAGCGCGCCCCATCCACTTGTTGCTCCCAATGGCTGCCACGCGCGCGAGACCGGGATTGTCCCGCATCGCTTGCAGGATCTGGGAGGACTGTCTGGTGGACCGCATCGCAGCTTTGGCGCCGGTGGCCATACTGCCCGCCTGGCTGAAGATCGACTGGAGGTAGGAGCCCGAGGTCATTAGTCCGTTGCCCGAGTTACAGACGCCGTTCCACACCTTCTCTTGGTCCGCCCGGGGACTGACCGTCCAGCAGCCTTCGGAGGCCGTCCCACCCCGCGGCTATCAGCCCAAGATCCGCTGCCACGCACTCGATCTGCTGGTCTCCGGCGGTAAGGTCGCCGAGGTGGCGACGCTCCGCGGCATCAGCGATGCGGACCATCTACGTCTGGCATCGCCACCATCTGATCGACACCGGGCAGGTGCCCGGTGTCCCTACCCGCGAACAGGCCAAACTCACCGCGGCCCGCAAACAGATCGCTGAGCGGGAGGCCGAGTTGGCCGTCCCACGACCGCGCCGCCGAACTGCTGGGCGAGGTGACCTCCCCCCAAAAGGCGGTTTGAAGCCAGCCGCGTGATGGCCAGCCGAGGGGGCATCACTGACGATCGCGCCAGTCCGCCCACGCACGGCACCACGTACCGACCGCGGGGGGCTCCCGATACCGGCCGTGTCGTCGGGCAGCGCGGGGCCGCGCGGCACGGACGACCCGGTGCCACCCACCAAGGCGCTGCACGCGCCGGAAAACTCTCAAAGTAGCGTATTTTCAACTCGGTGCGTTGAAACGTGACTTCGCAGACACCCGACAGGCGTGACAATGGGGCATGCCACTGAAAACATCCGGGCGGTAGCGGACTTTGGGCGGGGCCGTTTCGAGCGTGCAGGCAAGAAAGGGACGCCGGATGCAGCAGACAGAGGAAGAGCTCCTAGCGGAAGCCCTCGGTCAAATCACCAGGGGGAAATTCGTCTCCCGGTTCCTCAAGCATGACATCGGCGAGTTCGACCGCGAACTGCCGCTGAGTTTCGATCTTGCCGTTGAGCGCACCCGTTCTGTGCTCGCTCAGCTAACCGGTGGTGCCGACCCAGAGTTGGCGGAAGCACGATCGGAGCAAGTGACGCTTCGCGTGGTCGCCGGAGGCGGATACCTCAACATGAACCCGGTGGTGGTCACCGTCGTTGCAACTCGCAGCGGAGAGCGGACCACCATCCTGCATGTGCGGGCGATCGCGAAGGAAGGTCTGGTCAAGCAGCGTGCAGGTCAGAAGACGGCTGAACGCATCGCGAGGCTGCTGGACAGAGCCAGCACGAGTCCATGAGCAGCCGGGCGATGGCGGAGCGCTGTCGCCTGCACCAGCAGGGTGTGCACGGCGGCGTGCAGCCGGGTGTGCGGGCCGCGGTCCGGCCACCCGGCACCCGGGCCGCCGCCTCCGGTCCGAGGTCGGGCAGGCAGCCTCGGTGGGCCGCGACGATCATAGAACCTTGCGGCCGAGCCCCTGCCACGGATGGAAGTGGTCACTGACCTGAACGGCCCGGGCGCTCCGGCGGTGATAGCGCCGCGGTAAGTGGCCGAGTCATCCCGGCAGACCACCTCGACGCCCTGGTGCGCGCGCAGCCAGGCGGCCAGCGGCTCCGCCTCCCGTGAGTCCGACATATCGATCGGCAGCTGGCTCTCCTCGTCGGCCACGACGTCCCGTAGCGGCGGGAGCAACATAGCTCGAAGTCGTCCACAGCCAGCACGCGCAGTGCCGGGACCGGCGGATCGGGGACCCTCATCAGCAAGTTGGGCACGTTGGCCCAGCTCAGGGACTGGCGGAGGTGGAGCAGCGACCGGGTTCCAGCCTTCCCGGCCAGCGCCGTCGCCACCGCTACCACGATCGCCTGCAGGCCCGGGGTGTGGCACTGGTAGCACACCGTCAGCCCGTCGGCCTGCTCTGCGAACGTGGCCTCGGGCAGTCGGGGTTCTCGCAGTACAGACGTCGCACCGACAGGTCGATGACGACCGCCCGGGCGCCCACTACCTCGTCCGCGACATGCCGCATGTACCGGGAGTGCACCCAGTCCAACTCCGTCCCGCACCCCGGGCAGACCGCCGAGGCGTCGTCCCGGGTCCGGGCCGCGATCCGCAGTAGACCACCGCCGACCTCCGCCTTCTCGACCCGTACCGCGACCAGCTGCAGCAGCAGGTCTTTCCTGCCTACTTCCTCTGCGGGAAAGGGGTGAGCTGGCAGAACGCTGATCGGGGGGTGTGGGCAGGTAGAGGTCCTTCTGCCGTAGCGGTAGAGGGGCGTCGATGGGCTCGTCGTTCGAGAAGTTGGAGTAGCGTCGGCGGCCCGCGAGAGACAGCCGTCCGCGAAGCGCGGGTGGCTGCTGGCAATTTGGTGCAAGGCTGGTGCCTAGGGCACGGGATCGCCCTGGCCCATGTCCAGCCACCACACGTCATCGTGGTCGCGGGTGAGTTCCATCATCTGCTTCTGCCCGTCGCTGAAGCGGAGCTCGACCTGAGCCAGGTACGGCACCAGGGGGTCCTGGACGATCGCCTTGACCGGTTCGCCGGCGTGAGCGCTGTACCGGGTGATCAGCTGCTGTGCCGCCTTCTCCCGGCCGGTGTACCACGGGGGACCTATGCGCGCCAGGTCGGCGGCGTCGCCGGCCTCAAGACGCTGGACATACACCTTGACCAGCAGAGCGACATCGTCGGCCATTTTTTGGGGATCCGAGGTATCGCCTTTCACGGCGCTGATGGTGACCTTCACCGTCGGCGTCTTGTGCAAGGAGTACGGCGTCGGGTCTCGCAGCAGCCACCAGGTGGTGATGGCCGCGCCCACGACGGCAAGAACCACTGCCGCCACCCACCGGCGTTCCTTGTATGACTCGGGCATGCCACACCTTCGTGTGGCTGGGAGCCTGGATGAAAGTGCTTGAAGGCCCCAAGGGCGAGACCTTCGACGGTGAACCTGCTATGCCGGGGTAGGGCGGGGGCAGCCCACGGGCACGGCGGTACCCCGGAACATGTGGCGCGGCGAACGGTCAGGAACCGTCCGGCTGTTCGCCGTCGGACGCCTGATCAGTGCCGGACGGTTGATCGGTGTCCGTCAGCCGGAGGCGGCCCGTGGGTGGGCGGTCCAGCCACAGCAGCAGGCCCGCGTCGACGAGCGGGACGCGGGTCAGGGCCGGTACGGCGGCGAGGTCGTGCCAGGCCGCCATGTCCGTTGATCCGCCGACCTCGTTGCGCAGTTCGCCGCCGGTGATCCGCACCTCGTAGACGAGGCGTACGGCGTGATGGTCCCGGGCGGAGCGCAGGCCGCGCCGGGGGATGCGGTGACGTACCGAGTCCACGCCGAGGAGTGCGGTGACCTCGGCGCGATAGCCGGTCTCCTCCTCCACCTCCCTCACCACGGTGTCGTGGGGATGCTCGCCGTGGTCCATCCCGCCGCCGGGCAGGGTCCATTCGGGCGCCCCGTCCTCGCGCCGGATCCAGCGGGCCAGCAGGACACGGTCGTCGCGCACGCAGACGGCGTAGGCCGCCACTCTCAAGGTCTCTCGCACACCCGGACGGTAACCCGCCGGAAGTCGGCACAACACCCCGCAAACAAGGAGCCATCCGCTCAATCGGCACCGGGGGTTTTCCCCATCGGTCCATATCGATTCCGTCAACGCCTCCCAAAAATCCCGCACTTGGGTAAAGCTGTGCGATCGTCCGGCTTTCGATTTCCCGGACGGTACCGATCCATCCGATGACCTTCGCTCGTTCTTTACCTGCAAGGGATGCCGATGACCTTCACCCCCCAGCGTGAACCGATACCGGGTGCCAGACGCGTGGTCCGTACGGCCCTGGCCGTGGGCGTGGTGGCCGCGCTCTCGGCGGCCGGGCCCGTGCCCATGGCCTGGTCCGCCGACGCGCCGCCCGCCACGACTGCCGACACCGACGTCAAGTCGGCCGACAAGAAGCTCGGTTCGGACGACGCCGACCTGCTCGCCGAGGCCAAGGCCGACGGCGCCAAGAACGTCACGATGATGATCGCGACGGCGCCGGGTGCCACCGAGCAGGTCGCGCAGGAGCTGGACGCCGTCAAGGGCGGCTCGGTGGGCCGTTCCTACGACAAGCTCGGCTACGTCCGCGCCACGGTCCCCACCGGCAAGGCCGACGCGGCCATCGCGGCCGCCGCGAAGCTGTCCTCCGTGCAGGCGATCGACCTGCGGCAGGAGATCCAGCTGGACGACCCGACGCCGAGCGCCACCGGTACCAGCGGCAAGTCTGCGGCTGCATCGGTCACTTACAGCGGGCCCGACAAGAACACCCCCGCTGAGAACCCGTACAACCCGTCCTTCGAGACGGGCGCCGTCGACTTCGTGAAGCAGCACCCCAAGGCGGACGGCCGCGGCATCACCATCGGCATCCTCGACTCCGGCGTCGACCTCGGCCATCCGGCGCTGCAGAAGACCACCACCGGCGAGCGGAAGATCACCGACTGGGTCACCTCGACCGACCCGATCGTCGACAGCGACCAGACCTGGCGTCCGATGGTGACGTCCGTGTCCGGGCCCACCTTCACCTACGGCGGCAAGACCTGGACGGCGCCCGCGGGTTCGTACCAGATCAGCACGTTCAAGGAGTCGTACACCACGGGCGGTGACGCGGCGGGTGACGCGAACCGCGACGGCGACACCACCGACTCCTGGGGTGTCCTGTACGACGCGACGGCCGGCACGGTCACCGTCGACCTGAACAACAACAACGACTTCTCCGACGACACGCCGATGAAGCCGTACAAGGACGGCTACCAGATCGGCTACTTCGGCACCGACGACCCGACCACCGACGTGGTCGAGCGGCAGCCGTTCGTCGTGCAGATCCGCAAGGACGTGCCGATGGACCCCTACGGCGGGTCCTGGGTCGGCAAGAAGGCCGACTTCGTCAACATCGGCGTCATCGAGTCCGAGCACGGCACCCACGTCGCCGGCATCACCGCCGCCAACGGCCTGTTCGGCGGGAAGATGAACGGCGCCGCGCCCGGCGCGAAGATCGTCTCCTCCCGGGCCTGCACCTGGACCGGCGGATGCACCAACGTCGCGCTCACCGAGGGCATGATCGACCTCGTCGTCAACCGCGGCGTGGACATCGTCAACATGTCCATCGGCGGTCTCCCGGCGCTCAACGACGGCAACAACGCGCGCGCCGCGCTGTACACCCGCCTCATCGACACCTACGGCGTCCAACTGGTGATCTCCGCGGGCAACTCCGGCCCCGGCGCCAACACCATCGGCGACCCCGGTCTCGCCGACAAGGTGATCTCGGTCGGCGCGGCCATCTCCAAGGAGACCTGGGCGGCCAACTACGGCTCCGCGGTGACCAAGCGGTACGCGATGATGCCGTTCTCCTCCCGCGGCCCGCGCGAGGACGGCGGCTTCACGCCGACCATCACCGCGCCCGGCGCCTCGATCAACAGCACCGAGACCTGGCTGCCGGGCTCCCCGGTGCCCGAGGCGGGCTACTCCCTGCCGGCCGGCTACTCCATGCTCCAGGGCACCTCGATGGCCTCCCCCCAGGCCGCGGGCGCGAGCGCGCTCCTGCTCAGCGCCGCCAAGCAGAAGGGCATCGCCCTCACTCCGGCAACCCTGCGCACCGCCCTCACCTCGACGGCCGACCACATCAAGGGCGTCCAGGCCTACGAAGAGGGCGCGGGCCTCATCAACATCGTGGACGCGTGGGACGCCATCCGTGACGGCGCCTCAGCCCACGACTACACCGTCAAGGCCCCGGTCGACACCGCGCTGGACCAGGCGCTGAAGACCCCGGGCTACGGCACCGGCCTCTACGACCGCGAGGGCGGCCTCAAGGCGGGTCAGAAGAAGACCTACGACATCACGGTCACCCGGACCTCCGGCCCGGACAAGGCCCTGTGGCACGAGCTGTCCTTCGAGAACAACGCCGAGGGCACCTTCCGGATCGTCGGGGACGACGTGGTGAAGCTGCCGCTGAACCAGCCGGTCACCGTGAAGGTCCAGGCCAAGCCGCGCTCGGCGGGCCTCAAGAGCGCGATCCTGGAGGTCGACGACCCGCGCACCGAGGGCGTCGACAAGCAGATCCTCTCCACGGTCGTGGTCTCCACCCCCGCCGCGTACACCGTCTCCGCGTCGGACTCGGTGCAGCGCAACAGCACCCGCTCGTACTTCGTGACCGTGCCGGCGGGCGCCAAGTCCCTGGAGGTCGCCATCGGCGGGCTCAAGGACAAGAGCCAGACCCGGTTCATCGCGATCCACCCGTACGGTGTCCCTCTGGACAACACCAGCACGCCGTACTGCTACAACAACTACCTCGACGGCAACGGCTGCAAGCCGGACGTGCGGTCGTACGCCGACCCGCAGGCCGGGGTCTGGGAGATCGAGGTCGAGTCGCGCCGTACGTCGCCGCTGCTCGACAACCCGTACACGCTGGACGTCACCGTCCTCGGCGCGGCCTTCGACCCGGAGACCGTGACCGTGCCGGAGGCCAAGGTCGGCGTCCCGGCCACCGCCTCCTGGAAGGTGACCAACAAGTACGCCGCCCTGGACGGCAAGCTGGTCGGCGGCCCGCTCGGGTCGTCGAAGTCGGCGCGGCCGAACATCAAGCAGGGCGAGACGCAGACCACGACGGTCGTCGTGCCCGAGGGCGCCGAGTCGCTGGACGTGGCCATCGGCAACGTCTCCGACGCCTCCGCCGACCTCGACCTCACGGTCAAGAACGCCGCCGGGACCGTCGTCGGGCAGTCCGCCGACGGCGACTCCGAGGAGGCCGTCTCCCTGAGCAAGCCCGCCGCGGGTACGTACACCATCGAGGTCGCCGGTTACTCGGTGCCGGCCGGCACGACGGACTACGACTACCGGGACGTCTTCTTCTCCCCCACCCTCGGCACGGTCACCGTCGACGGCTCCGCCGCGGTGAAGCTCGGCACCGGCGCCACGGCCACCGTGTCCGGCCAGGTCACGGCCGCCGCGGAGGCGCCCGAGGGGCGGGAGTTCTTCGGACGGGTCCAGCTGGTCGATGGGCACGGCGCGGTCGCGGGCACGGGCAGTGTGAAGATCGAGAAGGTCACGCCGTAGCGGAAGCAGTTGGGGTTGTGGCTTCGGCCGCAGCTCTGCGGCGATCGGGGCGGGCGTCCATGAGGGCGCCCGCCCTTCTCGTATGTACGAGCCGTGTACCGGTCACGAGCAGCCGGGCGCGGGAGTGGGAGTAGGCGTACGGCTCGACTCCCGCTGGAACGCAGCCCGTTGCTCTGCGATCCGCTGCTCGCCGGTGACCCAGAGATCCGGGGCGGCGGTGGCGGAACGGCCGGTGACGCCGACCAGGACGTGCAGGCCGATGGCGGGCCGGGGCGCGGCGGAGGCGTCGGTGACGACGGTGACCTGGTCGGGGACCTCGGCGGGCTTGTAGGCCCGGGTGACGTGAAGCGTCACCTTGTACCGGCCGCTCGCACCCTTCTCCGGCCGTACGGCGGTGACGTCACCCTCTACGACGAGGCGGGCGCAGGCCAGGTACGAGGACGCACTGCCGTACCCGGCGCCGCCGTGCTGCTCCTTGGCACCGGCCGCGCTGTCGGCGCTCGCGGTGGAGCTGTCGCTGCCGCCGCCGGCCTGGGCCAGCAGCCACGCCATCCCGGACAGCACGGTGGCCACGGCCGTCACGACGAGGACACCGAAGGCGAAGGAGCGGCGGCGCCTGGGCGCTACGTAGCGCAGACGGGGCGGCTGAGGCTGCTGCGACGACTGACGCTGCTGCGGCTGCTGCTGCGCGGGCTCCTCGGCTGGCGCGGGCCCGGTCAACACGTCGGCGATGAGCCCGAGTTGCTCCCGCAGGGCGGCGACATCGGCGGCGGCCTCCCGGTGCCTGGCCATGAAGGCGGGATCGGCGAGCTGGGCGTCACTGAGTGGCTCCCCCGTGACCACGGCCATGAGCGGATCGACGGGCAGGCCACCGCCGTGACGGCCGTGACTGTCATGACGCTCGTGTGGGGCGGTCATCTCACACCACCTCGTCCTCGTGCAGCCGGGCGCGCAGCGCCCGTACCGCCGTGTGCAGCCGGCTCTTGACGGTGCCCTCCGGCACGCCGAGCTCGTCGGCGATGGAGCGCACGGGCAGATCGGCGTAGAAGCGCAGGACGAGGATCTGGCGCTGGGCGTCGGGCAGTTCGTCCAGGCCCTGGGCGACGGTCATGGAGAGCAGGCGGTTGTCCTCGCCGGAAGGGTGGTGGTCGGGCTGGCGCAGCGCGGCGAGCCGCTCGCCGATCCGTTCCTGGCGGCGTTTGGCCCGGTGCCAGTCCATCGCGAGCCGGGAGGCGACGACCGCTGACCACGCCGAGACGTCGCGCGGCGCCTCCTCGCCCTTGGCCGCCCGTTCCAGCAGCCGCAGCCGGACCTGCTGCACCCCGTCCGGCAGGTCCGACTGCGGCACGCCACCGAGCGCGAGCACCGCCCGCACCCGGCGTTCCTGGTCGGCGTCGAGCGGATCGGCGCCGCCGCCGGTGTCCGCCTTCGGGCCGCGCCGGATTCTTCCGCGCAGCACGAGCCACCCCCTCCCGCGTTTCCTCTACGACGTGGGAGGGGCCGGAAACGTTCGCGGGAGCGCGGCGCGGCGGACCGAGGCGTACGTCACACTCCCGGGTGCGGTGGATGGCGCCGGGCGGGGGCTGTGGCCGTGCGGGGCGTCCCACCCTTCGGGCAGGGAGGGCAAAGAATTGGACAGCCGGGCCGGGGTGGACCGCATGATGGAAAGGCCCCCGCCAGGCAACGGACACGTAATGCGAGACAAAAGGGAGTCGCCGTGAGGGTCGGAATCGTCGGAGCCACCGGTCAGGTCGGCACGGTCATGCGCAGGATCCTCGTGGAACGCGACTTCCCGATGGACGAGTTGCGGCTGTTCGCGTCGGCGCGCTCGGCGGGGAGGGTGATCGACGGGGTGACGGTGGAGGACGCGTCGACCGCGGACTACACCGGGCTGGACATCGTGCTGTTCTCGGCGGGGGGCGCGACGTCGAAGGCGCTGGCCGGGAAGGTCGCCTCGCAGGGCGCGGTCGTGATCGACAACTCGTCGGCGTGGCGTATGGACCCGGAGGTGCCGCTGGTGGTCTCCGAGGTGAACCCGCACGCGGTGGCGAACCGCCCCAAGGGCATCATCGCCAACCCGAACTGCACCACGATGGCCGCGATGCCGGTGCTGAAGCCGCTGCATCTGGAGGCGGGCCTGGAGGCGCTGATCGTCGCCACCTACCAGGCGGTGTCGGGCTCGGGCCTGGCGGGCGTGGCGGAGCTGCACGGGCAGGCGCAGAAGGTCGTGGCCGACGCGGACAAGCTGACGCACGACGGCCAGGCGGTCGACTACCCGGAGCCGCAGGTCTACAAGCGCCCGATCGCCTTCAATGTGGTCCCGCTGGCCGGCTCGCTCGTGGACGACGGTCTGAACGAGACGGACGAGGAGCAGAAGCTCCGCAACGAGTCCCGCAAGATCCTGGAGATCCCGGAGCTGAAGGTCTCCGGCACCTGTGTCCGCGTCCCGGTCTTCTCGGGCCACTCCCTCCAGGTGAACGCCCGCTTCTCCCGCCCGATCAGCGTCGCGCGCGCCACGGAGCTGCTGTCCGACGCCCCGGGCGTGGTCCTCACCGACATCCCGACCCCCCTCCAGGCGGCCGGGCAGGACCCGTCGTACGTCGGCCGCATCCGCGAGGACGAGACCGTCGAGCACGGCCTGGCCCTGTTCCTCTCCAACGACAACCTCCGCAAGGGCGCCGCGCTGAACGCGGTGCAGATCGCGGAGCTGGTGGCGGAGGAGCTGAGCAAGTAGGCAGACGGCAGTGTGGGTGAGGGGCGCCCGGCGCGAGCGGGGCGCCCCTCACCCGCGTATCCACCGTCTCCGGCCTCTCCCCCCGGTGGCCTCGGCGGCCTTTCCGGCGGTCTACGACGCCGCCGGACCCCGCTGGTCCGCACTCTCGGGCGAACGCGACGCGGCATGGAAGGATGTCCGGATCCACCCATGACGAGGAGATGACCGCGTGCCTGGCACAAACCTGACTCGCGAAGAGGCGCAGCAGCGGGCGAAGCTGCTCACCGTTGACTCGTACGAGATCGATCTAGACCTCTCCGGCGCGCAGGGTGGGGGTGAGGGCGCCTCCCGCTCGTCGAGTGCGAGCGAAGCCGAGAGCGGGGGAGGCACCTACCGTTCCGTGACCACGGTGCGTTTCGACGTCACGGACGGGGGAGGCGCCGAGACGTTCATCGACCTGGTGGCCCCCGCGGTGCACGAGGTCGTGCTGAACGGTGATCCGCTCGACCCGGCCGTCGTCTTCCAGGACTCGCGGATCGCGCTCCCCGGACTGCTGGAGGGCCCCAACATCCTGCGGGTCGTCGCCGACTGCGCCTACACCAACACCGGTGAGGGGCTGCACCGCTTCGTCGACCCGGTCGACGGGCAGGCCTACCTCTACACCCAGTTCGAGGTGCCCGACGCACGCCGGGTGTTCGCGTCGTTCGAGCAGCCGGATCTGAAGGCGACCTTCCAGTTCACCGTGAAGGCGCCGAGCGGCTGGACAGTGGTCTCCAACTCCCCCACGCCCGAGCCCAAGGACGACGTCTGGGTCTTCGAGCCGACGCCACGCATCTCGTCGTACATCACGGCGCTGATCGTCGGCCCGTACCACTCCGTGCACAGCGTGTACGAGAAGGACGGGCAGAGCGTGCCGCTCGGCATCTACTGCCGTCCCTCGCTCGCCCAGTATCTCGACTCGGACGCGATCTTCGAGGTCACCCGGCAGGGCTTCGACTGGTTCCAGGAGAAGTTCGACTACGCGTACCCCTTCGCCAAGTACGACCAGCTCTTCGTGCCGGAGTTCAACGCGGGCGCGATGGAGAACGCGGGTGCGGTGACCATCCGCGACCAGTACGTCTTCCGGTCCAAGGTGACCGACGCGGCGTACGAGGTGCGGGCGGAGACGATCCTGCACGAGCTGGCGCACATGTGGTTCGGCGACCTGGTCACCATGGAGTGGTGGAACGACCTGTGGCTGAACGAGTCGTTCGCCACCTACACCTCCATCGCCTGCCAGGCGTACGCCCCCGGCTCGCGCTGGCCGCACTCGTGGACCACGTTCGCCAACTCCATGAAGACCTGGGCGTACCGGCAGGACCAGCTGCCGTCCACGCACCCGATCATGGCCGAGATCCGCGACCTGGACGATGTGCTCGTCAACTTCGACGGCATCACGTACGCCAAGGGCGCCAGCGTGCTCAAGCAGTTGGTCGCGTACGTCGGCATGGACGAGTTCTTCCGCGGTGTGCAGGCGTACTTCAGGCGCCACGCCTACGGCAACACCCGCCTGTCCGACCTGCTGGGCGCCCTGGAGGAGACCTCGGGCCGCGATCTGAAGACCTGGTCGGGCAAGTGGCTGGAGACGGCGGGCATCAACATCCTCCGCCCCGAGATCGGGGCGGACTCCGACGGCGTCATCACCTCCTTCGCGGTCCGCCAGGAGGCCCCGGCCCTGCCCACAGGCGCCAAGGGCGAGCCGACTCTCCGTCCGCACCGCATCGCGATCGGCCTCTACGACCTCGACCAGGCGACCGGCAAGCTGGTGCGCGCCGACCGGATCGAGCTGGACGTGGACGGCGAGCTGACGGCTGTACCGCAGCTCGCGGGCCGCCCCCGCCCGGCGGTGATCCTCCTCAACGACGACGACCTGTCGTACGCGAAGGTCCGCCTGGACGAGGAGTCGCTGGCCGTCGTCACCGACCACCTCGGCGACTTCGATTCCTCCCTCCCCCGGGCCCTGTGCTGGGCGTCGGCCTGGGACATGACCCGCGACGCCGAGCTCCCGACCCGGGACTACCTCTCCCTGGCCCTGTCCGGCATCGCCAAGGAGACCGACATCGGGGTCGTCCAGTCCCTGCACCGCCAGGTGAAGCTGGCGATCGAGCTGTACGCCGACCCGACAGCCCGCGATGCCCTGCTGACCCGCTGGACCGACGCCACGCTGGCCCACCTCCGGGCCGCGGAGCCGGGCAGCGACCACCAACTGGCCTGGGCCCGAGCCTTCGCGGCCACGGCGCGTACGCCCGAGCAGCTGGACCTCCTGGAGGGCCTGCTGGACGGCACGCACACCGTCGACGGCCTGGTGGTGGACACGGAGCTGCGCTGGGCGTTCGTGCAGCGGCTGGCGGCGGTGGGCGTCTTCGACGAGACGGAGATCGCGGGCGAGTACGAGCGCGACAAGACAGCCGCGGGCGAGCGCCACGCGGCGATGGCCCGCGCCGCCCGCCCGACGGCCGAGGCCAAGGCCGAGGCATGGGCATCGGTCATCGAGTCCGACAAGCTGCCCAACGCCGTCCAGGAGGCGGTCATCGCCGGCTTCGTCCAGACGGACCAGCGCGAGCTGCTGGCGCCGTACACGGAGAAGTACTTCGAGGTCCTGAAGGGAATCTGGGACTCCCGCTCCCACGAGATCGCCCAGCAGATCGCGGTGGGCCTCTACCCGACGATCCAGGTCTCCGAGTCCACCCTGACCAGGACAGACACCTGGCTGTCCGCGGCCGACCCCAACGCGGCCCTGCGCCGCCTGGTCTCGGAGTCCCGGGCAGGCGTGGAACGGGCCCTGCGGGCGCAGGCGGCGGACGCGGAGGCGTGAACACGTGAGGGGAGGTGGGGTGCGGCGGCCGAAACCGCACCCATCTCTCCGCCCCCGCCGCCCCTTCCCGTTCCCGTCCCTGGGGGCTGCGCCCCCAGACCCCCCTATCGGCCCTTCGGGCCTCGTCCTCAAACGCCGGACGGGCTAAAAATTAGCCCCTCCGGCGTTTGAGGAGCGGGGGTACGGGGGCGGAGCCCCCGTGACGGGACGGGAAGGGGCGGCGGGGGCGAAAACCCCAGCCGGCTACGCCTTCGTCGCACCCTTGGTACGGGACTTGTCCGCCAGAATCACCAGTCCAGCAATGATCACGAACAGCGCGATCGGCGTAGCGACATACAGCCCGAGCGTCTGGGCAACACTGAGACCCTGCCCGGGATCGTCACCGTCATGGCGCGTGAGCGCAAGCGCAGGGGACGACATGAGCAGCATCATCAGCGTCGTACCGGCAGCCAGAACCCCGGCGCGCAGAGCGTTCTTCTTGTCCACGGTGCAAAAGTAGCGAACGCCCGAACCCCCCGCGCGCCCGGGGTTCCCGTACAACGGCCTACGACGACCTACGCCGTACCCGGCCCCCCGAATCCCCCTTCCCGCAGCACGCCGAACAGCGCACGCGCCCGCCCCGAAGAGGCGACCTCCTCCAAGGTCACAGGCCGCCCCTCCGCATCAGCGACCGGCAGCCGCCAGTTCGGATACTCGTCCCAGGTCCCCGGCAGATTCTGCGGCCGCCGGTCCCCGACCGCATCCGGCAGCCAGACCCCCACCATCCGGGCCGGAGTCCGCAACAGGAACCGATGCACGGCCTGCACCTGGGCCTCCTCGGATTCCGACTCCGAAGCGCTCTCCAGCAGCCCGAGCCGCCTCAGCACCCCCAGCCACTCCCCGGCATCGGCGGCAGCCTCCGCCCGCTCCTCCTCCACCGGCCGGGTGAGCAGCCCAAGCCGGTCACGCAGGGAGACGTACTCACCGGTGAGCCGCGAAGCGGTGGGCGGCAGATCATGAGTCGTAGCCGTGGCAAGACACTCGGACCGCCAGCTCTCCGGCGGCAGGGGCTGCCCGTCCCCGTCCCAGTCCCGCTCGAACCACAACACGGACGTCCCCAGCACCCCCCGCTCCTGAAGGCTCTCCCGCACCCCCGGCTCAACGGTGCCGAGATCCTCACCGATCACCAGCGCCCCGGTACGCGACGCCTCCAGCGCGAGGATGGCAAGCATGGCCTCGGCGTCGTACCGGACATACGTACCCTCGGTCGGCGGACGCCCCTCCGGCACCCACCACAACCGGAACAGCCCCATGACGTGATCGATCCGAAGCGCACCGGCGTAGCGAAAAAGACCACGCAGCAGACGGCGATAAGGGGCATACCCAGAGCCCGCGAGCCGGTCCGGACGCCACGGAGGCAGCCCCCAGTCCTGCCCCCGGGCATTGAAGGCGTCGGGCGGGGCGCCCACAGACATGCCCACGGCGAAGTGGTCCTGCTGCGCCCAGGCATCGGCACCGCCGGGATGCACGCCGACGGCGAGGTCGTGGACGATCCCGACCGCCATGCCCGCCTCACGGGCGGCCCGCTGGGCGGCGGTGAGCTGCTCGTCGGTGAGCCAGGCGAGCCGGGAGTGGAAGTCGACGCGGTCTCTGAGGGCGTCGCGCGCAAGGGCGGTCTCGGCGGAACGGGGGTCGCGCAGGCCCACGGGCCAGGTGTGCCAGTCGGCGCCGTGCCGCTCGGCGAGCGCGTACCAGGTGGCGTGGTCCTCCAGGGCCCGTCCCTGTTCGGCGAGGAAGTCGTCGTAGGCGGCACGCCGCCCGGGCCCGAGCGGTACGGCGACGACGAGCTCCAGCGCCTCACGCTTGAGCTCCCACACGGCGTCCCGGTCGATGAGGGCGCCCTTGTCCAGCACGGCGTCGCGCAGCCGCCCACCCCGCTCCAGGAGCCCTCTCAACCGCTCCTGATCCTCGACGTACGCGAACTCGGGAATGTCCTCGACGCGCAGATGCACCGGATCGGGGAACCGGCGGGAGGAGGGCCGGTAGGGGGACGGATCGATGGGCGGCCCGGGTACGGCGGCGTGCAACGGGTTGACCTGCACAAACCCGGCACCCAGCACCCGCCCCGCCCACCCGGCCAACTCACCGAGATCACCGAGATCACCGATGCCCCAGGAGCGCCGAGAGAGCAGGGAGTAGATCTGAACGAGAAGCCCGTAGGAACGGACCGTAGGGGTGGGCAGCCGCGCAGGCGCCACCACAAGATGCACCCACGCGGTACGCCCGTCGGGCGCGCCGACGGTCAGCCGATGCACACCGGGCGGCACCCCCTCCACCCCGGCCCGACGCTCACCCTGCTCGGTCTCGACCGAGAGCAGGGTGCCGGCGGGCAGCGCCTCGACCGCGGCAGGCACGGCACCGTGCTGACACACGAGGGTGGGCGGCAGCAGCCGAACAGCCAGTTCCTCCTCCCGCGCGGCAAGGGCGGCACGGACGGCCTCGGGCGTGTCGGCATCGACCCCGAGCGCGGCAAGCGCGGCGGTCACGGCACCGACGGAGGCGGCGACGGTACGCCCCGGGGAGGGGCTGTAGGAGGTGGCGACACCGTGCAACTCGGCAAGCCGGGAGAGTTCGCCGCCTGGACGCTCGGTCATCTATGGCCTCGCTGTGCTGGACGCGTCGGTGAGCGGAGGCTCACTGGTGAGAGGCTCGGCCTCGGGCAGCGGCGGCTCGCTGGTCAGCGGCACCTCGGCCACGGCCGGCTCCACGCCGAGCGGGTACGGCACCTCTTCCCGGGGCTCGGCGGACCGCACCGCCGGAGGTTTGGAGCGGGCCGGAAACGTGAGATGTGCGGCCACGGGGCCTCCTTGGTCGAGTACGGCACCTGCCAGATCACCGCAGCCCTACCCAACGGGCGGAGAGACAGACGTCCCCGTCTCAAACTGCCACATCCTTGACAGCCATGCCGGAGAAGCAGAAGACCGCTCAGCTCAGCGACACGGTGAACTCCTTCCACGTGTCCGGGGTCAGGCGGACCATGGGGCCGTCGGGCGACTTGGAGTCGCGGACAGCGATGTGGGCGATGTTGCGGGCCACCTCGACACACTCGCCTGCGGTGCTGCTGTGGCTGGACTTCACGAAGTCGAACTCGCACATGATCAGATCTCCTGACGAATCGCATCGGCGTACAGACCCAAGCCCTGCCGGGTGAGAACAGGACAGACCGAGGTCAGTCGAGTGATGCAGTGAACTCCGCCCATGCCTCGGGAGCCAGGCGGACTATGGGGCCGTCGGGCGACTTGGAGTCGCGGACAGCGACAGTGTGGGCGATGTTGCGGGCCACCTCGACACACTGGCCGCCGGTGTTGCTGTAGCTGGACTTCATAAAGGCGAACTCGGACATGGATCAGACCTCCTGGCGAATGGTGTCGATCAACAGGACCGAGTCCCGCTGGGCGAGGCTCAGCCGGGCCGTGCGGTCGAAGAAGGCACTGTACGCCGCGCTCTCGACGCCGTTCTCAGCCCACACGGTTGACATGATGGTGTCCGCGTGGACCACGTCCATGGCCTCGCTCTCGGCGAACGAGATGATCGTGAACGGGCCCGTGATGCAAGGGTGTCCGCCCGCGCGGAACGGCAGCACCTGGAGGCGGACGTTCGGGAGTTCGGCGACCTCCAGCAGGTGCCCGCGCCGATGACATCGCCGTCGTCACCTCCGAGTTGATGACCAACGCGCTGCTGCACGGCAGCCTGCGGGACAGGTTGATCCGCGTACGCCTGACCGTCGACGCCGCAGGCCTCCGTATCGAGGTGAGCGATCCTCGCGGGGAGCGGCTGCCGACGGCCCGGGACGCGCGTGGCGAGGAGCAGTTCGGGCGGGGGCTGGTGATCGTCGGGATGCTGGCCGACAAGTGGGGTGTGTGCCCACGTCCAGCGGTCGGCAAGACGGTCTGGGCGGAGTGGGGACCGATCCTCATGCCCTGCCAGGCTGATTCATCGGCGCTCGCGGAGGAGCCGATGGAATGGCGCTAGCGTGGGCACATGCCGGAAGAGCACATGACGAACGGAAGGGGCGGCTGGTGACCATGCCGCACGCGGACTCGAACACTCCGCTCATTCCGCGGCCCGAGCTGACGCTCCCCGCTCTCCGGCAGGCGGTGGCCTCGGTCGTCCCGTCTCGTCTCCCCGAGTTCTTCGAGGACCTGCAAAGGGCGTTCGTGCGAGCCGGGGACGAGGACAGCGTCGTACCGATCAGGATGTTCTACCGGCAGTGGGGCGTGGTCGTCGAGATCGAGCGGTTCCCCGAGACCGCGCGCCGACTGCATGCGGCCGAGCGGGCCGTCGATGATCCCGACTCCGACGTACGGGAGCGCGCGATCCAGGAAGCTGCGGAGATCGTCCGGGCGGCGCACCGTGAGGTCGCAGGTGGCTGACTGGCACTGGGAGCCGTTCGGAGACGACCTGTTGGACGGGCTTCCGGACCCGGCCCGGATCGAGACCGAGCGGCTCGCCAACGAAATCGCCGTGCGCGAGTCCATGGTCTTCCTCGAAGGGTCCGCCTACACCGGGCCGGGACCGGGCGTCCGCACCGAGAGCCGAGGGCTGCTCATGCTCACCTACCTGGCGGATGTGAGGGGTGAGCGGATCGTGGTGATTCAGGTGACCCGGTTCGGCTGACCGTACCCGGCCGTGAACCGCTCCGGCGGAACCCGTCGACAGACAAGGTGTGAGACTGTTCCGGCCCGTGCGGTGCCACGGGGAGAGTGAGACGGACGCGGACCTGCTGCGGGCCGTGGTGGACGGGGACGCGGTGGCCCTGGGCACGTTGTACGACCGGCATGCCGGGTGGTTGTACGCGCGCCTCGCTCGCCGTTGCGCCGATCCCGAACTGGTGCGGGAGGTCCTTCAGGACACGTTCGTAGCGGTGTGGCGGTCGGCAGGCACGCACAACGGTGGGGAGGCCGGGGGCTGGCTGTGGACCATCGCCGCCCGCCGTCTGATCGACGCCCAGCGGGCACAGGAGCGGGCCGCCCGGATCAAGGTCTCGCCCATGGACACCGCCCGCGTCGATCACGCGTCGGCCGCTGCCCTGCCGTCCGCCGAGGAGCGGGTCCTGGCGGGACTGGAGTACGGCGATGTCGGGGCCGCCCTCGACCGGATCTCGCCCGAGCTGCGGGACGTGCTGCGCGCGACCGTCGTCGACGGGCTGACCACCCGTGAGGCCGCCCGGCTGCTCGGCATCCCCGAAGGCACCGTCAAGACCCGCGCGATGCGCGCCCGCGCCGAACTGCGCGCCGCACTCGCCCACTTGAACCCGAACCCGACCCCGACCCCGAACCCGGCGGGAGGCCCGGCATGACCACCACCCCCTGGCACGTGTCCGAAGCCCTGGCCGCCCGCTACGCCGACGGCTCGCTGCCGGAGCCGGACGCCTGGTCCCTGGAGCAGCATCTGGAGCAGTGCGGCACCTGTGCCTCGCGCGTCTCGCACGCGGTGCGGGCGGGAACCGCGGGAGCGGTCCTGGGAGAGGTAAGGGCAGCGGTGCTGAGAGAAGTCCGGGACAGCGAAGGCCACGTGGCCGCGCCACGCGGCGTACTGCCTGCCGCCCAGCACCCGGTTCCCGTCCTCACCCGCGTCCTCTGGGCCGTCGGTCCCGCCGTGCGCGGTGCCTGGTCGCTGGCCGTGCTGCTCGTCGCCGCGGGGGCCCTGGCGCTGGCCTACGGGGCCGGGGTGACGGGGGCCCGGCCGCTGCTGCTCGCCGTCGCGCCGGTCGTCCCCGTGCTCGGTGTCGCCCTGTCCTACGGGCCGTACGCCGACCCGCTGTACGAGATCACGGCGTCCACGCCCTCCGGCGGGCTGCGGCTGCTGCTGACGCGGACGGCCGCCGTCCTCGCCGTCAGCCTGCCGCCGCTGACCCTCGCGGGCCTGCTGCTGCCCTGCTCCGACGGGCCGGGGGCGGCGGCGTGGCTGCTGCCGGGGCTCGCTCTGACACTCGTCTCGCTGGCCCTGGCGGGATACGTCGGCTGCCGGACCGGTACAGCCGTGGCGGGCGGCGGCTGGCTGTGCGCCGTACTCCTCCCCGGCCCGGACCCGTCCCCTGACCTGTCCGGTGCAGCACCGCTCACCCAGCTCGCCGAGCGGCTCTCCGCCCTTCTCGGCGGGCCGCTCGCCCAGGGCGCCTGGGCCGCCGCAGTCGTGCTGTGCGCCGTCGCGCTGGCCGCCCGCCGTTCCGCCTACGACCGGCTGCCGCAGCGGTGAACCCGCCGTCTGCCGAAGCCCCATTCCGCATCTCTGGAGACCCTTTGAGCACGATACGCGTGACCGGCCTGCACGTCCGGCACCGCAGAACCGTCGCCCTCGACTCGGTGGACCTCACCCTCGGCCACGGTGTGCACGGCCTGCTCGGCCCGAATGGCGCGGGCAAGACCTCCCTGATCCGTGTCCTGGCCACCGTCGCCCAACCGGACGGCGGGCACGTGGAGATCCTCGGCGAGGACGTCGCCGAGCCACGGCGGCGCGGTCCCGTCCGGCGTCGGCTCGGCTATCTCCCCCAGGAGTTCGGCTACTACCCGGGTTTCACGGTCCGCGAGTTCGTGGCGTACATGGCCTGGCTGAAGGAACTGCCGGCCGCCCGTGTTCCGGACGCCGTCGAACGCGCCGTCGAACGAGTCGGACTCGGCGACCGCATCGAAGCCAAGGTCAAGACGCTGTCCGGCGGTATGGTCCGCCGCGTCGGCATCGCGCAGGCCATCGTCAACGACCCCGACGTCCTGCTGCTGGACGAGCCCACCGCGGGCCTCGACCCCGAGCAGCGCGTGGAGTTCCGCGCCCTGCTGCGCGAGCTGGGCACCTCCGCCACCGTGATCGTTTCCACCCACCTGGTGGAGGACGTGGCCGCCGCCTGCACGGAGGTCACCCTCCTCGACGCGGGCCGGGTCGCCTACCGCGGCACCCCGGACGCGCTCAGTGCGCTGGGTGACGACGAAACAGCGGACGGCGTCGGCGACAACCCGACCGAGCGCGGATACACGGCCGCGCTGCGGGCCCACCGCAGGAACGTGGAAGCGGCGGGCTCCCCGGCCGTCATGGGGGCGACGCGATGACCCTCATAGAAGAGAAGGACGACGCTACGGCCGCGGTACGGGAGAGGACGGGGCGGCGGCCGGTCGCCGTCCACCCCCTGCGCGCCGAGACCGTCCGCACATTCGCACCCTGGGCCGGGGCCGCCGTCCTGCTGACGACGGCAGTGACGATGGCCGAATCGGCCGACCGTTGGCAGGGCGGCTGGGCGGAAACGCGCTCGATGCTGCACACCGCCCTCCTGATCCTGCTGCCGCTCGCGTCGGCCGCGGGCTGCTGGCAGGGCGGCCGGGAGCGCCGACGCGGTACGCGGGAGCTGTGGAAGACGGCGGCGCGCGGCCCCCTGGTCAGGTTCCTCGTCGCGTCGCTGCCGCTCGCGCTCTGGGTGGTCGCCGGATACCTGGTCGCGGCGGCGGCTGCGCTGCTCGCGACCTGGCCGTATGCCGGTGGCGGCAGCCCCTGGCTGGACCTTCTGCCGGTGGACGCGGTGACGCTCGCGGCAGCGGCGATGACGGGCCAGGTCGTGGGACGGCTGACGGCGTGGCGGCCGACCGCGCCGCTGCTGGCGATGGCGTGGTACGTCGTCCTGGTCCTGTCGACAGACGGCGAGCGAGGCTGGGACCGCTTCGTGAACCCGGTGTTCCCGGTCGACGACACCGTGGTCCCGGACGGCGTGCAGCCGGTGGCGATGGCGGTGTGGGTGGCCGGTCTCGCGGCGGCCGCGGTGCTGGCGTACGCGGCCCGGCGCCGGTACACGGCCCTGCTGCCGCTCGCGGCAGCGGCTGCGGCAGGCGCGCTGCTTCTGCAGAGCGGGTCCGGGCTGTGGCACACGGCCCCTGTCGCCGAGCACCAGGTCTGCGACACCTCCACCACCCCCCAGATCTGCGTCAACGCCCGCTACGCTGGACTGTTGCCGCAGGTCACGAAGGCTCTGAGGGGCATCACCGGCCGTCTGGAGGGCGTGCAGAATCTGCCGCTCCGGTTCGAGGACCGGCCCGGTGCGTCGCGCCGCGACGAGGTGGAGCTGCCGATGCTGACGCCCATCGGCTGGTCGGTGGTGCGGGGGCGGCTGACGGACTCGCAGCAGTACGCGTGGGAGGCGGCGGCAGCGCTCCAGTCGAGCTCGCGCTGCGAACGCCTGGAGCTGCACCGGGATCGGTATGCACGCCTGAACCAGGCGGAGGACGCCGTGACGCGCTACCTGGCACCACTCCCGTCGGACGGCCGCTTCGACGCGATCGACGCTCGCGGCGACAAGGCCGAGCGGGCCGAACTGCGGCGGCGGCAGGCCGCCCGTGCCCGTCTCGCGTCGATGACCGCGGACGAGCGTCGCACCTGGCTGTCGGCGTACTTCGCCGCCGTACGCACCTGCGACCCGAGCGGGGTGCCAGCCCTGTGACCGCAGCCCACGGTGTCCTCCTCTACGCCCGTTCCCGCGCCCTGCCCCTGACCCTCGCCGCACTCGCCGGGACCGTCGCCTGCGCCGTGTGGGCGGCCGGTGTGATGGACGCCGACCTGGACATGAACCGGCGGACGGCGATCGTGGCCCTGACGCCCCTGCTGGCCGCCGCGGTGATCGGCGTCGGCCTGCACAGCCCGAGCGACGAACTGGACCGTACGGCCGCGCTGCCCTGGTGGCCGCGGCGGCTGGCGCATCTACTGGCGCTGACCATTCTCGCGGCGGCGCTACTGCCGCTCGCCGTACCCGGGGACGCGCTCGAGTTCGGGCCCCCGGCCATGGTCCGCAATCTGCTCGGGTGTGTCGGCGTCACGGCCGCCGCGGCGGCCCTGCTGAGCGCGCGGCTGAGCTGGCTGCCCGCCGCCGGCTACGTCGGCGCGGTGTACATGGCGTCGAACGGGGCGCGCGGGTGGGCGGTCGCCGTGTTGGCGTGGCCGATGCAGCCGGGCGGGCAGCCGGGGGCATGGCTGGCGGCGGGCACGGTGTTCGTGCTGGGCACTGTCCTGTACGCGGTGCGCGGGGCGCGTCCGGAGGGGGCGCGCTGCTGAGGGCACCGCCGGGGTCACGCGCGGCCGGAACGGGCAGGCCGTACGGCCGCGGTGTCGCACCCCACCCATCACGGTAGGGCGCGGCACCGTGGCCGTACGCATACGAAGGCCCGGACGTCAGGCTGATATGCCGTCGATCCGGGCCAGGGCGTCGTCCGCGCCGTACGGCTGCAAGTACGGCATCCAGCGCGGGTCCCTATGGCCCGTGCCGATGATGCGCCAGGCGAGGCCGGTGGGCGGGGCGGGTTTGTGGCGCAGGCGCCAGCCGAGTTCGACGAGATGACGGTCGGCCTTCACGTGGTTGCAGCGGCGGCACGAGGCCACCACGTTGTCCCAGACGTGTTTGCCCCCGCGACTGCGCGGGATGACGTGGTCGACGCTGGTTGCGACGCCACCGCAGTACATGCACCGGCCCCCGTCGCGTGCGAACAGCGCCCGCCGGGTGAGAGGAACGGGCCCCCGATAGGGAACCCGGACGAATCGCTTGAGCCGGACCACGCTGGGTGCGGGGACTGAGACGGTTGCGCTGTGCATATAGGCGCCGGACTCCTCGAGGCTGACTGCCTTGTTCTCGAGGACGAGGATGAGCGCGCGGCGGAGCGGTACGACGCCGAGCGGCTCGTACGACGCATTGAGAACCAGGACATGCGGCACAGATGGCCTCCTTGTACGCCGGCGGCGCGTGGCTCGCGCCGGGACGATCTGCAGTCAGTCTCCCCTCATGCCTGGTGGACGCGCCACCATCTGCCGGTAACGGGCCGGGAGTGTTTTCGACCACACCCGCAATACATCCCCAGGACCATGGCCTGTTCAAGCCCCGGTGCGCCGGGTGCGTGCTTCACACCACGGTCCGGCGCACCCACAATGCCCCGTTAGTGTGGTGGTCCTGCCCCTACCCGGTGACCTTTTCGTGACCTTGCCCACTCGCACCGGCGGGGCGGCGCAACGCCTGGAGGTACCCGTAGTGTCCTTGTCCGCCGTCCTCACGGCCGCCGGTTCGTCGCCGTCACCGTCGCCGACGCCGACCCCCTCCGGGTCGACGGCTCCGGTGGTGCCCACGCTCCAGGACGCTCAGGAGAGCGCGAACCACGCTGCGAGCTGGGTCGAGCAGAACTGGTCCACCTGGCTCGCCATCGGTCTCAGGGTGCTGCTCATCCTGGTGATCGCGCTGGTGCTGAGAACGGTGGTGCGACGGTCGATCACCAAGCTGATCGACCGGATGAGCCGGACGGTCCAGGCGGTCGACGGGACGTCCCTGGGCGGGCTGCTGGTCAACGCGGAGCGGCGGCGCCAGCGCTCGCAAGCGATCGGCTCGGTGCTCAGGTCGGTCGCGTCGTTCCTGATCCTCGGCACGGCCGCGCTGATGATCCTGTCCACGTTCGAGATCAATCTGGCACCGCTGCTGGCGTCCGCCGGTGTCGCGGGCGTCGCCATCGGCTTCGGCGCCCGCAATCTCGTCACGGACTTCCTGTCCGGTGTGTTCATGATCCTGGAGGACCAGTACGGCGTCGGCGACCAGATCGACGCGGGTGTCGCCACCGGCGAGGTCATCGAGGTCGGTCTGAGGGTGACCAAGCTGCGCGGCGCCAACGGCGAGATCTGGTACGTCCGCAACGGCGAGGTCAAGCGCGTCGGCAACCTCTCCCAGGGCTGGGCGACGGCGGGCGTCGATGTGACCGTGAAGGCGTCGGAGGACCTCGACAAGGTCAAGGGGACCCTGAACGAGGTCGCGGAGCACATGGCCAAGTCGGAGCCCTGGAACGAGCTGCTCTGGGGCCCGATCGAGGTCCTCGGCCTGGACAGCGTGCTGCTGGACTCGATGGTCGTGCACATCTCGGCGAAGACCATGCCGGGCAAGTCGGTGTCGGTGGAGCGCGAGCTGCGCTGGCGCATCAAGCACGCCTTCAGGGCCGCCGACATCCCGATCGTGGGCGGTCCGGCGGTCCCGGTGGAGGAGGAACCGGACGACCCGAGCGCCGCGGTCGCCGCCCCGTCCGTCTTCTCCAACGCCGAGTCCCCGCAGACGCAGGCGGCCACCCCGATAGGGCCGCAGCGGCCGCCGACACGGTAGGGGCCGACCAGGAGTACGGCCGTACGTTTTACAAGAAGCGGCGTCCTGCCGGTACGGGCAGGACGCCGCTTCTTCGCGCGCACGTCACACGAACGCCGAGCGGAACGGTTCTGCACACTCATTCGAGTGATCAAGCACCATTGCCCGGCGGGGTGAGCGCGTCGCCCGCCATTGTTCTGCCGGGGCACCCGGCGCGGGCTTAGCCTGGCACCAGCATGACGAGGAGAACCGCGATGAGCGCCGAACCGATCATGGAGCCGGTCATGACGCAGGTGGACCCCATCGACCTGTTGAGCGCGATCGAAGAGGCATCCCCCGTGCCGATTCGACCCGAGTACGTCGAGGGGACGGTCATCGTGCCGCCGCAACCGGATGACAACCACAACGACGGGGCTTTCGAACTCGGCTACCAGTTCCGTGCAGCCGGATTCCGCCTCGTGGGCATGGGCAACGGCTACCGGGCCGCCAAGAAGGACGGCGGCACCATGGCGCTGATCATCCCGGACTTCTACGTCCGCCGCCGCAGGGCGTCCGAACTCGACGAGTCGTACCGCAAAGCTCACAAGGGCTGGTACCCCGTCGACATGATCGGCCTGGTCGGTGAGGTCACTTCGTCGAACCACTGGACCGACACCGGCCCCAAGCTCCGCACCTATGCCGCCGCGGGGATCCCGGTATACGTCCTGATCAACCGCAGGACCAGGACGGCGCACTGCTACTCCAGCCCGATCCTCCCCGGCGACGACCCCACCGAGGCGTACTACGACGACGAGACCAAAGTGGACCTCGGCCAGCCCCTCGACCTCCCGGACCCGTACCCCACCCTGGACACGGCGCCCTTCCTCGAAGAGCTCTGACGGACGCGCACCGGGCGCCTTACCGGACGGCTCGTTTCACTTCGCGGCTCTCCCCGCCCCGTCCGCTGGCGTGACCGACCGCACGATCTGGCACAGCGCGACGAAGGCGGCACCCCGGCGCAGCAGGGGCGTTCGGTTCGGTCCCTCGGTCGCGGTCACCTGCATCCGGGCCTCCCCCGAGGGCTCGTCGAAGATCACCGAGACCCGGACCGTCGTCTTGGTGCGGAACGGGCGCCAGCGCAGCAGCACCCGGTTTCCGTCGTTCGCCCCCGCGACAGCGAATCCCCGCTTCCCGCTGCCCAGTTCGGCCCGTATGTGCGGGAACGGCACCCCCTGGAGGGCGTGTGTCTGGGTGACGTTCAAGGCATCGGCGGTGAGGGGGATGCCTGTATCACGCGCCCGGCGGGCCAGGGCGGCGGCCCGGCAGACGGCGAGGACGAGCGACAGCAGCGCGAAGATCGGCAGGAAGACAGCGGCATCGGCCATCGTCGACCAGGAGACCCCGTCGTCGACGAAGGTCAGCAGGGCCGGCCCCGCCAGCCCCGGCGCCATGTCCACGAAGGCGATCAGTGCGAGCGCCGACAGGAGCCGTAGCCGCTGGGCCATGCGTCACCGTTCCACTCGTTCCGTACCGGACCCGTCCGTCCATCCGTCCGAGGGAGCGGACCAGAGCGGAGGGTCAGACTGTATGCCCCCGACCAGCGGAAATGAAGATCGCGACGCAGTTGCGACACATCGGTACGGCGTAGGCCGAAGTGGCTCTGAACGGCCCAAGGGGATCAAGCGGATCCAGGTCCGGATTCAAACGGTATTCACAGCGCGGACGCCTGATCTTGCGCATCTTGATCATCTAGTGTCGGCCTCGCAAACAGGCCTTGTTCTGGAGCGCGACGTCGCCCGGGGTCTGTTATCGAAGGTGGGGATCCATGAGAAAGCTCGCCACAGGCGCCGTCGTGTGCGGCGCCCTGGCTCTGGCCGGTCTGGCAGCGCCCGCCGCCTCGGCGGCCACACCGAACCTGGTCTTCTCCGACGTGACCGTCAACCACGGGAAGGCGATCGTCGTCGGCACCACCAAGACGGTGACCGTGCCGGTGACGTACACCATGACCCGGCCCGCCGACCTGGTCATCGACAACAAGAAGACGTTCGCCGCGGTGATCCTCTACCGCGGCACGCTGAAGTCGCTCAGCAACGAACTGGACCCGGCCGTCATGCCCACCTGCACGACGACCGCCACCACGGACACCACGGTCACCGAGAGCTGCTCCGAGAAGATCACGATCGACCCGGACGGCGATCTGTACGAGGCCGCGGACGCCACCACGTGGAAGGCGGGGGGCCTGTACGTCCACGGCGAGAGCACTGTCTCGGACGACTTCCTCAGCTCCGAGTCCAACGCGGCGATCTGGGGCAATCTGACCACCGCGAAGGTGCAGCGCGCCGCCAGGCTGACCGTCAACGCCACCCCCGAGCCCGCGGTCCAGGGCAAGACGATCACCGTCAAGGGCGCCCTGACCCGCGCCAGCTGGGCCAGCGGCAAGTACGTCGGATACGTGGGGCAGAAGGCCGTCCTGCAGTTCCGGACCGACGGCACCAGCACCTACAAGGACGTCAAGACCGTGACGTCCGGCACTGCGGGGGCCCTGTCCACCACGGTGAAGACATCGAAGAGCGGCTACTACCGCTATGTCTTCGCGGGCACCACGACCACCGGCGCCGCGAAGGCCGCCGGTGACCATGTCGTGGTGGAGTCGTAGGAGTCGTAGGAGTCGTAGGAGTTCAAGGTCTGACCTTCTGACCTTCTGACCGGCGGTCCTGCCGCCATCACCCGCCGCCCTCCAGGTAACGAGTCTGTTGCCTGGGGGGCGGTTTCCCTTGACGCCCCCTTCACGGCGGCCTACCTTCCTCGCATCCGATAGGAAACTTTCCTAACAGTGATCAAGGGCTGATCATCGGGTGGACAGCCCTTCCCTGTCGCTGGGAGGGTAGGCCACTGGAAGGCGGGTGTCGTACAACATGGCAGGAACGGCCGGTACGCCGGGCACCCCGCGTGTCCTGCGGGCCATGAACGACCGCGCCGCCCTCGGTCTCCTTCTGGAGCACGGGCCCCTGTCGCGCACCCGGCTCGGCAAGCTCACCGGGCTCTCCAAGCCGACCGCCTCCCAGCTGCTCGCCCGGCTGGAGTCGGCCGGTCTGGTGGTCGCCACCGGCACCAGCGAGGGGCGCCCCGGACCCAGCGCCCAGCTCTACTCGGTCAACCCGGCCGCCGCATACGCCGCCGGGCTCGACGTCAACCCGGTGCGCATCCGCGCCGCCGTCGCCGACATCACCGGCCGCACGGTCGGCGAATACAAGTTGCCGACCCCCGGGCGGCGGTCCGCGCAGAGCGTCGTACAGCAGGTGACCGACGCCCTCGACGGCGCCGTGAAGGCGGCGGGGCTGGCCCGCGCCGACCTCCACCGGCTCGTCATCGGCACCCCCGGCGCCTTCGACCCCGGCACCGGCCGCCTGCGCTACGCCTCCCATCTGCCCGGCTGGCACTCCCCCGCACTGCTCGACGAACTCGCCGCCGCCCTGCCCATCCCGGTGGAGTACGAGAACGACGTCAACCTCGTGGCCCTCGCCGAGCAGCGGCTCGGTGTCGCCCGCGGGCACGGCGACTTCGTACTGCTGTGGAACCAGGAGGGCCTCGGTGCCGCCCTGGTGCTCGGCGGGCGGCTGCACCGCGGCTGGACCGGCGGCGCGGGCGAGGTCGGGTTCCTGCCGGTGCCGGGCGCCCCGCTGGTGCGCCAGGTGACCAGGGCCAACAGCGGCGGCTACCAGGAACTCGCCGGCTCCCAGGCCCTCCCGGGGCTCGCCCGGGACCTCGGCGTCACCGGCGTCCCGGCGGGCCCGTACGCCGAGGCCGCCGCCGCCCTCGTGGCCTCGGCCGCGGACCGCACCGACGAACCGTACCGGCGGTTCCTGCACACCTACGCGACCCGGCTGGCCACCGGTCTCGCCTCGCTCGTGTCCGTCCTCGACCCCGAACTCGTCGTCCTCAGCGGCGCCTCCCTCACTGCCGGGGGCGAGGTGCTGCGCGCCCTCGTCCAGGCCGAGCTGGAGGAGCTGGCCGCTTCCCGGCCCCGGCTGGTGGTGGGCGACGTCCGTGAACATCCCGTGCTGCGGGGCGCGCTGGAACGCGCTCTCGCCGCCACCCGCGACGAGGTCTTCGACACCTCCCGAACCTCCCACTGACGCCCCACCGGCCTTCAGACCCCCCTTCGCAAGCCCACCCACCTCACCGTCCCGCCCCAGGGAGACCCAGCCATGCCCGACGCCATACCTCACGCGGTCCGAAAGACGGCTTTCGCCCTGTCTGTCTCCGTCGTGCTGCTCGCCGCCTCCGCCTGCACCGGTCAGTCCTCCTCCGGTGCCGACGACGACGCCTCCAAGGAGACGACCATCAACTTCTGGCACGCCTGGAGCGCCCCCTCCGAGGTGAAGGCCGTGAAGACGCTGGTCGCCGGGTTCGAGAAGGCGCACCCCAACATCCATGTGAACGTCGTCGGCAACATGACCGACGACAAGATGAACCAGTCGCTGCGAACCGGCGGCAGCAAGGCCCCGGACGTCATCTCCTCCTTCACCACCAACAACGTGGGCAAGTTCTGTTCGTCGGGCGCGCTGGTCGACCTGAACCCCTTCTTCAAGAAGGCGAAGATCAACCCCGGGATGACGTTCCCGAGAGCGATGAACGAGTACACCCAGTACGACGGCAACCGCTGCGCTGCCCCGCTGCTCGGCGACGCGTACGGGCTCTACTACAACAAGACCGCCTTCAAGAAGGCCGGCATCACCAGCCCGCCCCGCACCTGGTCCGAATTCCTCGCCGACGCGAAGAAACTGACGATTACTCAGGGCGACAGCTACAAGCAGCTGGGGTTCATGCCGGACTACCACGGCTGGGAGTCCACCACCGAGCACTACTTCGCGCAGTTCTCCCCGACGTACTTCGACTCGAACGGCAAGTCCGCCCTCGCCAAGGACCCCGCGTTCAAGGCCGGTTTCACCCTCCAGAAGAAGCTCGTCGACGGACTCGGCGGCTTCCAGAAGCTGGAGAAGTTCCGCTCCACCCTCGGCGACGAGTGGGGCGAGAAGCACCCCTTCCACACCGGCCAGGTCGCCATGCAGCTCGACGGTGAGTGGCGGCTCGGCATGGCGACGGCGGCCAAGACGAACTTCGAGATCGGCGTCGCCCCGCTGCCCGTGCCCGACGACCAGGCGAACCAGTACGGCAAGGGCTACATCACCGGCACCATCACCGGTATCGCCGCCACCAGCCACAAGCAGAACGCGGCCTGGGAGTTCGTCAAGTACATCACCACGGACACCGACGCGGTGGTGAACTTCTCCAACGGCATCCACAACGTGCCCTCCACCCTCGCCGCCCTCAAGTCCCCGAAGCTGAAGTACGACCCGCGCTTCAAGACGTTCCTGGACGTCGCGGCGAACCCGAACTCCACCACCACCCCCGCGTCCGTCAACGGCGGCGTGTACCTCGTCACGATCCAGAACCTCGGGTACGACTACGAGAGCGGCAAGGCCAAGGACCTGGACGCAGGTCTGGCCGCCACGGCCAAGCAGATCGACACGGACATCGCACAGGCCAAGTAGCGATGAGCACGGTCACGCTCGCGTCGAAGCGCCGCAGGGCGGCGCTTCGCACGGCCGCCTTCATGTCGCCCTGGCTCATCGGCTTCGCGGTGTTCTTCGCGTATCCGCTGATCTCGACGGTCTACTTCTCCTTCATGCACTACGACGGCTTCCGGGCGCCGACGTGGAGCGGGACGAAGAACTGGACGTACGTCTTCGAGAACTACCCGTACTTCTGGCCCGCGTTGCGCAACACCCTGTGGCTGGTCCTGGTGATGGTCACGCTCCGGGTGCTGTTCGGGCTCGGCGTCGGGCTCCTCATCACGAAGATCAAGACCGGCACGGGAGTCTTCCGCACCCTGTTCTATCTGCCCTACCTGGCCCCGCCGGTCGCCGCGACCATGGCCTTCGCCTTCCTCCTCAACCCCGGTACGGGCCCGGTCAACTCCCTTCTGGAGAAGGCCGGCATTCCCGCCCCGGCCTGGTTCAACGACCCGGCCTGGTCCAAGCCCGCCCTCACCCTGCTCGCCCTGTGGGGCGTCGGCGACCTGATGGTCATCTTCATGGCCGCACTGCTCGACGTGCCCAAGGAACAGTACGAGGCCGCCGAGTTGGACGGCGCGTCCCCCTGGCAGCGGTTCCGCTATGTCACGCTGCCGAACATCTCGCCGATCGTGATGTTCGCCGTCGTCACCGGGGTCATCCAGACCATGCAGTACTACACCCAGCCGCTGATCGCCGGGAAGGTCGCCTCGGGCGTGATCCAGGGCGCCGGCCAGCAGTTCGAGCCGGGCTACCCGGAGAAGTCGACGCTCACCCTTCCCCAACTGGTGTACAACCTCGGCTTCCAGCGCTTCGACTACGGCTCCGCCTGCGTGGTGGCCCTCGTCCTCTTCGCCCTGTCGATGGTGTTCACCGCGCTGCTGATGCGGCGCCGGGGCGGTCTCATCCAGGCAGGTGAATGATGACGCAAGTCCTTGAAAAGCCTGCGCGGTTGAAGACTCCGGTCACGCCCGCCGAGCGCACCGCGCGGCGCCGGGCGCTGCTGGAGTGGATCGCCGTGCACTCCCTCGGCGTCGCCGCCGCCCTGTTCTTCACCCTGCCGTTCGTGTTCGTGTTCCTGACCTCGCTGATGAGCGACACCCAGGCACTGAGCCGGGACCTGATCCCGCACACCTGGGAATGGGGCAACTACAGGAAGGTCTTCGACACCCCGGGCTTCCTCACCTGGTGGCGCAACACCCTCATCTACGCCGGTCTCGGCACCGTCCTCACCGTCGCGTCGTCGATCCCGGTGGCGTACGCGCTCGCCAAGTTCCGCTTCCGCGGGCGCAACGTGGCGCTGATGCTGGTGATCTCCATGATGATGCTGCCGCCGCAGGTGGTCATCATCCCGATGTATCTGTTCTGGGCCAAGCAGCTCGACCTGTCGGGAACCCTGTGGCCGCTGATCATCCCGATGGCGTTCGGTGACGCGTTCTCCATCTTCCTGCTGCGGCAGTTCCTGATGACGATCCCCAACGAGTACGTCGACGCGGCCAAGGTGGACGGCTGCGGCGACCTCAAGACACTCTTGAGGGTGATCCTGCCGATGGCCAAGCCGGGCATCGCCGCGGTCGCGCTCTTCCAGTTCTTCTACGCCTGGAACGACTACTTCGGCCCGCAGATCTACGCCTCGGAGAACCCGGGCGCGTGGACGCTGTCGTACGGCCTGGAGTCGTTCAAGGGCGCGCACCACACCGACTGGAACCTCACCATGGCGGCCACCGTTCTGGTCATGGCCCCCGTGATCGTCGTGTTCTTCTTCGCCCAGCGGGCGTTCGTCGAGGGTGTCACCCTCACCGGAGTGAAGGGCTGAATCTTCATGAAACTCACCGTGGTCGGCGGAGGCTCGACCTACACCCCCGAACTCATCGACGGATTTGCCCGGTTGCGTGACACGCTGCCCGTGGAGGAACTCGTCCTCGTCGACCCGGCGGCCGAACGCCTGAAGCTGGTCGGCTCACTGGCCCGGCGCATCTTCGCGCGGCAGGGGCACCCCGGCCGGGTCGTGACCACCGCCGACCTCGACGCCGGGATCGACGGCGCCGACGCGGTGCTGCTCCAGCTGCGCGTCGGCGGGCAGGCGGCCCGTCAGCAGGACGAGACCTGGCCGCTGGAGTGCGGCTGCGTGGGCCAGGAGACGACCGGTGCGGGCGGCCTCGCCAAGGCGCTGCGCACCGTCCCGGTGGTGCTCGACATCGCCGAACGGGTGCGCCGTACCAACCCGGACGCCTGGATCATCGACTTCACCAACCCGGTCGGCATCGTCACCCGGGCCCTGCTCCAGGCGGGGCACCGGGCCGTCGGGCTGTGCAACGTCGCGATCGGCTTCCAGCGCAAGTTCGCCGCGCTGCTCGGCGTCCCGCCGCACGACGTCCACCTCGACCACGTCGGCCTCAACCACCTCACCTGGGAGACCGGCGTACGGCTCGGCGGCCCCGAGAGCGACGACGTGCTGCCGCGGCTGCTGGCCGAGCACGGCGACGAGATCGCCGCCGATCTGCATCTGCCCCGCACGCTCGTCGACCGGCTCGGCGTCGTCCCGTCGTACTACCTGCGCTACTACTACGCGCACGACGAGGTCGTACGGGAACTGCGCACCAGCCGGTCCCGCGCCGCCGAAGTCGCCGAAATGGAACGGAAGTTGCTCGACATGTACGCCGACCCCGCGCTCGACGAGAAACCGGCACTGCTCGCCAAGCGCGGCGGCGCCTACTACTCGGAGGCGGCGGTGGACCTCGCGGCGGCGCTGCTCGGCGGGGGCGGCAGCACCTACCAGGTGGTCAACACGTACAACCGCGGCACCCTGCCCTTCCTCCCCGACGACGCGGTGATCGAGGTGCAGGCCGCCGTCGGCGCCAAGGGGTGCGCGCCGCTGCCCGTGTCGCAGGTCGACCCGCTCTACGCGGGCCTCATGGCGAACGTGACCGCGTACGAGGACCTGGCGCTCGACGCCGCCCTGCGCGGCGGGCGCGACCGGGTGTTCCGGACGCTGCTCGCCCATCCCCTCGTCGGCCAGTACGAGTACGCCGACACCCTCACCGACCAGCTGATCGCGCACAACCGGGAGCACCTCGCGTGGGCCTGACCGCAGGCGTCCTCGCCATCGACGCCGGCAACAGCAAGACCGACGTGGCCGTCGTGGCGGGCGACGGGCAGGTCCTCGCCACGGCCCGCGGCGGGGGGTTCCGGCCCCCGGCCGTCGGTGTGGAGACGGCGGTGGACGCCCTCGCCGAACCGATCAGGCGCGCCTACGACACGGCGGGCGTCCGAGGGGTCGAGCAGATCTCGGCCTGCCTCGCCAACGCCGATCTGCCCGTGGAGGAGGAGCAGTTGGCGGCCGCGCTGGCGGCACGCGGCTGGGGCGGCGAGGTGATCGTCCGCAACGACACCTTCGCGATCCTGCGGGCCGGGGTCGACGAGCCGCGCGGCGTCGCCGTGGTGTGCGGCGCGGGCATCAACTGCGTCGGCATGCGCCCCGACGGCCGCACCGCCCGCTTTCCGGCGCTGGGCCGTATCTCCGGCGACTGGGGCGGCGGTTGGGGCCTGGCGGAGGAGGCGCTGTGGTTCGCGGCGCGCGCGGAGGACGGCCGGGGCGGACCCACCGCACTGGCCCGCACCCTCCCGGCGCACTTCGGGCTCGGCTCCATGTACGCCCTGATCGAGGCCCTGCACCTGGAACGCGTCGCCCCCGACCGCCGACACGAACTGACCCCGGTGCTCTTCGCGACGGCCTCCGACGGCGACCCGGTGGCCCGCACGGTCGTCGACCGCCTGGCCGAGGAGGTCGTGACCATGGCAACAGTCGCCCTGACCCGCCTGGACCTCCTGGAGGAGGAGACCCCGGTGGTCCTGGGCGGCGGTGTCCTGGCCGCAGGACACACCCAGTTGGACACCAGAATCCGCGAACTCCTCACGTCCCGGGCTCCGAAGGCGGTACCCCGGGTGGTGACGGCTCCTCCGGTCCTGGGCGCAGCACTGCTGGGGCTGGACCGGGTGGGGGCGGAGGCGGGGGCGCTGGAGCGGGTACGAACGCATTTCAAGGCGGGGTAGGCACGAGAGCAGCCACAGGGCAGACGCGGGAGGGCTGAACCGGGAACTGGTGTGCCCTCGCCTTGAGGCGCGGCTAGGCAGATCCGGACAGGGCCCGCAGGGCCCGTCCGGAAGGGGCGCGGGGAACTGCGCGACCAGCCACGGCGAACCCGCACCCGAATACGGAACAGAAGTCCGCTGGTGGGGAACCGATCCCCCGCCTCCGGCGTATTCATCAGCAAGGGTTACTGGAAGACTCTGCCCCGACCCGGAGGGCGGCGCACCGGCCCGGGAGGGCAAGGACCGGTGCAAATGTCAGTGGCGGCAGCGATACTGGCGGCGACAGATGACCATGGGGGAGGTCAGCAGTGACACAGACGCCGAAGAGCAGCACGGCGCCGCCGGGTCCGGGAGCACCCACGATGCCGGTAGCACCACCACCAGAGCGCCCGGCACAGCCGACGCCGCCGATGCCCGCGCCGACGCCGGCGCAGCGGACCGCGTTCAAGGAGGGCCTCGACCAACTGCGCGCCGCCGCAGTCACCGAGCCCGGCAGGCTCCGCATCATCGGCGCCGTCCTCGCCTTGGTCGTGCTCGCGTTCGGCGCGGTCGCCGCGTGGCAGACGGAGAGCAGGCAGAGCGCGGCGGACGACGTGCTGCACAGGAGCCAGCCGCTCAGTTCCGACGCGGCGGACATCTACCGCTCCCTCGCGGACGCCAACACCATGGCTGCCACCGGCTATCTGGCCGGTCTGGAGGAGACCGCCGCGACCCGCAGCAAGTACGAGCAGGACGTGCGGACCGCCGCGGCCAAGCTGGTCACGGCCGCCGCGAACACCGACCCCGGGTCCTCCTCAGCACGTACCATCGCCCAGCTCAACGAGCTGCTGCCGCGCTACAAGGGCCTGGTGGAGTCGGCGCGCGCCAACAACCGCCAGGGCTTCCCGGTCGGCGGCGCCTATCTGCGGCTCGCCAACGACACCATGCAGGGCCAGATGCTGCCGAAGGCGCAGGCCCTCTACCAGCGGGAGAACCAGCGGCTGCGCGCCGACTACGACGACGCGACGCCGTACCCCTGGGCGGCGATGGCGCTCGGTGCGGTCGCGCTCGGCGCGCTGGGCTGGGCGCAGCGGCGCAGCTTCCTGCGCACCAACCGGGTCCTGAACCACGGTCTGGTGACCGCGAGCGGCGCCACAGTGGTCGTCCTGCTGTGGATGGTCGTCGGCCACAGCGTGGCACGCGCGGGTCTGAACGACTCCTACGACCACGGGGTGCGCTCGCTGAACGTGCTGCACGACGCGCAGATAGCCTCTCTCACGGCCCGCGGCGACGAGAACCTCCTCCTGATCAGCCGCGGCGCCCAGACCAAGAAGCTGGCGAACGACACCTCGGTCGACGTCTACAACTGGGGCTACGACCAGGAGATCGCCCATCTCGCCAAGGCGCTCGGACAGGCCGACGCGCTCGCCGACGACACGGGGGGCCGCGCGCCGGTGAAGATCGCGAACTCGTCGATGAAGGCGTGGAAGGAACGCCATGAGCAGGCGAGCGCACTGAACGACAAGGGTGAGTACCAGCAGGCCCGGGACCGGGTGATCGGCGCCTCGAAGGACTCCTCGACGAGCATCTGCTTCAACAACGTCGACGAGTCCCTGAACAAGGCGCTGACGCACGAGACACGGGAGTTCAGGTCGGCGGCGAGCGACGGTCTGGACGCCATGACCGGTCTCGTCGCGGGCGCGGCCGTACTCGCCCTGCTGGGCGCGGCCGGTGCGGTGCTGGGTATCGGGCGCAGGCTGTCGGAGTACCGGTGAGAGGGGACGTGACAATGCGGGCACGTGCATTCCCGGTGCGGCGGCTGCGGGCCGGTCTGAAGGGCTGGGGCGGAGTGGGTGCGATGGCGGCGGTCTGCGCCCTCGCGCTGGCCTTCGTCCTGCTGCTGCCGCTGACCCAGTCGCGCGGCGGCGGCGCCGTGCCCGGTCTCGGCGGCCAGGGAACGGCGAAGGGCGTCCAGACCAGGGCCGGGCAGTGCGACGAAAGCAAGGCGCAGGACCAGAGCCTGGCCCCGTCCGGCGCCGACGGGAAGACCGTCGCCACCATCAAGGAGCGCGGTTATCTGACGGTGGGCGTCGACCAGAACAGCTACCGCTGGGGCTATCTCAACCCGAACAACCCCTCCGGCAAGCTGGAGGGCTTCGACATCGACCTGGTGTACGCCATCGCGAAGGACCTCTTCGGCGGCACGGACTACGCGCAGAAGGTCCACTTCCAGGCGATCCCCACCGACCAGCGCATCCCGGCGATCCAGCACGACCAGGTCGACATGGTGGTCCGCACCATGACCATCAACTGCGACCGGCTCCAGCAGGTGCGGTTCTCCGCGCCGTACTTCAAGACCGGCCAGCAGGTGCTCGCCCCGCGGAACTCGGCGATCACCGGGTACGACAAGACGCTCGCCGGCAAGCGCGTGTGCACGGCGGCCACCTCCACGGCGTACGACAAGATCACCGATGACCAGAAGGCCCGGAAGATACCGGCGAGCACGAAGATCCTCACCGTGCCCAACCAGCTCGACTGTCTGGTGCGGCTGCAACTCGGCGAGGCGGACGCGGTGGTGACCGACGGCGCGCTCGCCGCGAGCCAGGCCGCGCAGGACCCGACGACCGAGCTCAAGGGCACCACCTTCACCGACGAGTACTACGGCGTCGCGATGAAGCTGACCGCCGACGATCTGGTGCGACGGGTCAACCGCACGCTGGAGCAGTACCGCAACGGGGGAGGCTGGAAGGACTCGTACGACAAATGGCTGTCTCCGACGCTGGGTAAGGACTCCCCGTCGGCGACCCCGCCCGAGGCCCACTACCGGTGACGACGGCACGGCGGCCGATCCGCACAGGCCCCGGCACGGGACCCGGCGCGGGACCGGGCACAGGCCACGGCACAGGACCCGGCAGAAGACCGGGCACAGTCACAGTCACCACCACAGGCACAACCACAGGCACCACCACACGGACCAGCAGCGAGAGGTGATCGATGGGCGTCACGGGACCCCCCGGGCCGGTGATGGACCGGGACGAGGTGGACCGTGCGCTGGCGCGGCTCGGCGCGGAGCACGAGGCGATCGAGACCTCCCTCCTCGCGCTCCAGGACCACGCGGGCCGCAGACTCCTCGAGGGCGCCGAGCTGACCGGCGTCACCAAGGACCGCTGGGCGACCACCGAGGCGTCGGTCACCCTGCTGTGGGCGTATTTCGACGCCTACGCGGGCGCCCTGCGCACCGCCCGGGAGATCCGCGCCCGGCGCCGCTGGTCCAGCCGTGAGGACCTGGCGGAGCTGACCGAACTGCTGCGCGGCGAGTGCGTCACCGTCGCGGGCTCCGCCGTGGCCACCGCCGCCGTGCCCACCCTCTACGGCGGCCTGGGCCGGCTCAGCGAGCGGTACTCGCTGGCCGCGCTGGTCGACCGGATGAACGACCTGTACGCGACATCGCTGGACGTGGTGGTCACCGCCGACGCGGTGTGGTCGGCGCTGCCCGCCCGGATAGACCTCTTGGCCGCGGAGCTCCAGCGCACGCGCCGGCTGGCGCACTCGGTCGGTGTCCGCCCCGGCGAGCATCCGGCGGGCGACGACCTGGAGCGCATCACCCACGTCCTCACCGAGCTGCGCGAGCAGGTGGTCAGCGACCCGCTGGCGTTCTGGACGCCCGCGCAGGGCAGTTCGGCGCCCGGCGGCGGCAGGCCGGACACCACGGTGTACGACCGTGAGGCGCGCGCCCTGGAGGAGGTGCGCCGGGAGATCGACGCCGTGCTCACGGTCCGTCAGGACGCCGAGCAGCGGCTGGTGAAGCTGCGCGACCTGCTCAGCCGCGCCGACCGCACCCTGGCGGAGGCGCGCACCGCGCGCGGCGAGGTGCTGGCGAAGATCGCCGCCACCGAGGTGCCGGTGGTCAGCGGCCCGCCGACAGTGCTCCACGAGCAGTTGTCGACGGCCGCCGAGTACCGCAGACAGGCCCAGTGGCACCGGCTGTCGCCGCTGCTGGAGTCGCTGGAGCAGCGGGCGGAGGACGAACTGCTGCGCGCCCGCGAGTCGCTGACCGCGGTCACCGCGCCGCTGGCGGTCCGCGCCGAGCTGCGCGGCCGTCTCGACGCGTACAAGGCGAAGGTGGCCCGGCACGGTCTGGCGGAGGATCCGCTGCTGGTGGAGCGGTACGACGCGGCGCGCCGGATGCTGTGGAGCGCGCCCTGTGATCTGCGGGTGGCCGAGCAGGCGGTGCTGCGGTATCAGCAGGCGGCGGCCGAACAGCTCGGCGGCGGCCCGCGGGTGCCGGGGCAGGCCGGACCCGAGGACCGGAAGGGGGAGTCGTGATGAGCCAGGCGGGACAGAGCTGCCAGCGGCCGGGGTGCGAGGGCGCGTACGAGGACATGGGCGGCGGTGAGCTGTACTGCGACACCTGCGGGCTGGCCCCCGTCGTCTCGGCGAAGGCCGTGGCGGCCGCGTCCGCTCCCGCGAGTGCTTCGGGTACCTCGGGTACCGCTCCCGAGGGCGCGGAGGGCACCGGCAGTTCGCGCTCCGGCCGTTCCGCCCGTACGTCGTCGCAGTCGTCGAAGTCGCGGCGCTCGGTGTCGGGGCGGCTGTCACGCTCGCTGTCCGGCCCCTCCAGCGGGCGCTCGGTGTCGGTGCGCAGCTCGGGCTCCTCCACCGGCAGCGGTTCGCGCAGCCGGCTCGGGGCGGGCCTGGTGCAGGTGCCCGAGATACCGCGCCCCGATCCGCGCACGATGGTGCTGGACAACCCGGAGGTGCCCGAGCGCAAGCGGTTCTGCTCGCGCTCCGACTGCGGTGCGCCGGTGGGCCGTTCGCGCGGTGACCGGCCGGGCCGTACGGAGGGCTTCTGCACCAAGTGCGGCAACCCGTACTCGTTCGTCCCGAAGCTGCGCGCCGGTGATGTGGTGCACGGCCAGTACGAGGTGGCGGGCTGTCTGGCGCACGGCGGGCTGGGCTGGATCTATCTGGCCGTGGACCGGGCCGTGGCGGACCGCTGGGTGGTGCTCAAGGGTCTGCTGGACACCGGCGACCAGGACGCCATGGCGGCGGCGATCTCCGAGCGGCGCTTCCTCGCGGAGATCGAGCACGCCAACATCGTGCGGATCTACAACTTCGTCGAGCATCTCGACCAGCGCACCGGTTCCCTCGACGGCTACATCGTCATGGAGTACGTCGGCGGCAAGTCGCTCAAGGAGATCGCCAACTCCCGCCGCACCGAGGACGGCAGGCGCGACCCGCTGCCGGTGGAGCAGGCGTGCGCCTACGGCATCGAGGCCCTGGAGGCGCTCGGCCATCTGCACAGCCGCAATCTGCTGTACTGCGACTTCAAGGTCGACAACGCCATCCAGACCGAGGACCAGCTCAAGCTGATCGACATGGGCGCCGTGCGCCGCATGGACGACGACGAGTCGGCGATCTACGGCACGGTCGGCTACCAGGCGCCCGACGTCTCCGAGGTGGGCCCCTCGGTGGCGTCCGACCTCTACACGGTGGGCCGTACGCTCGCCGTGCTGACGTTCGACTTCCATGGCTACACGACCGTGTTCGTGGACTCCCTGCCCGACCCGGACACCATCGAGGTCTTCCGCCGCTACGAGTCGTTCTACCGGCTCCTGGTGCGTTCCACCGACCCGGACCCGGCACGCCGGTTCGCCTCCGCGCAGGAGATGGCCGAGCAGCTGACGGGGGTGCTGCGGGAGGTCGTGTCGCTCCAGACCGGCCGGGCGAGGCCGTCGCTGTCCACACTGTTCGGCCCGGAGGTACGGGTCACGGACACCGACCTCTTCCCGAAGCTGGACGGCGACGTGTCACGGCTCGGGACTCGGGGGGTACGGGGAGTACGGGCGACAAAGGCCACGCCCGCCCTGGAGGCACTGCCCTCCTCCCCCGCGGGCATCGTCAGACCCGTCCCCACCAGGGCCGCCGCCCTCGCGCTGCCCGTCCCGCGCGTCGACCCTGCCGACCCCAACGCCGGTTTCCTGGCGGGCCTGCTGGCCCCCGGGCCCGCCGAGCTGATCGCCGTGCTGGCCGCCGCTCCGGCGCCGTCGGTGGAGACCCGGCTGCGGCAGATCCGCGCCTGGCTGGAGAACGGCGACTCCGAGGCGGCGCTGACGGCGCTGGGCACGCTGGAGGACGAACGGCCCGACGACTGGCGGGTGGTGTGGTACCGGGGCGTGGCGGCGCTGGTCACCGGCGACTTCGAGGGCGCCGCGCTGTCCTTCGACGCGATCTACGACGCCTTCCCCGGCGAGACGGCACCCAAGCTGGCACTCGGCCTGTGCGCGGAGGTGCTGGGCCAGCTCGACAACGCCGCCGAGTACTACCGCCTGGTGTGGTCGACCGACCCGAGCCATGTCAGCTCCGCGTTCGGCCTGGCCCGCGTCCAGTTGGCCGGGGGCGACCGGCGCGGTGCCGTACGGACGTTGGAGTCGGTGCCGGAGGCGTCGATCCACTACACGGCGGCGCGGGTGGCCGCCGTACGGGCGCGATTGCGCCGGCGCGGCGCCACGGCGTCCGACACGCCGTTCCTGGAGGATCTCGCGGCCGCTGCGGCGCAGGTCGAGGCGCTGGACACCTACGGTCTCGACCCGGCGCGCCGGGAGCAGTTGTCCACGGAGGTCCTCGGCAGCGCGCTCGACTGGGTACTCTCCGGTAGCCGGGGTTCCGTTCCCCCGGGCGCGGACGGGCGCGTACTGCTCGGCAGTGAACTGGACGAACGGGGCCTCAGGTTCGGCCTGGAGCGCTCGTACCGCACGCTGGCCAGGCTGGCCACGGGCGGCGAGGAGAGGATCGACCTGGTGGAACGTGCCAACCGTTACCGCCCCCGGACGTGGGTGTGACGATGTCCCAGATGCCCCAGCTGTCCGCCTGCCCGAGCTGCGAGGAGCCGCTCGAGTCCGGTGACCGTTTCTGCGGTGCCTGCGGATTCGATCTGTCGGCCGCCGCCGTGCAACGGGGTTCGGACGACACCCTGATGCTCAGCGGCCTGGGAGGACTCGCGGACCCCGTTGGCCCCACCGGTCCCGTGGGTCCCACCAGTCCCACCCCCGCGCCGCCCGCCCCTGGTGCCGTAGCCGCCGCACCTGCCGCGCCGCCCGCGCCCGTGCCCGCGCCCGCCCCCGCGGCTCATGCGCCGCACCCGGCCGGTTCCCCCGTCCCCCCGGCCTCCGGGGTGCGTTTCGACCGTCTGCCGGAGCCGGACGAGTACCCGCTCCAGGCGCCGGACCCGCGGGTGGCCGCCGACCAGCAGGCCGCCGCCGAGGAGGCCAGGGTGTGTGTGGCCTGCCGGGCGGGCCGGGTCGACGGTGACGGCTACTGCGAGAACTGCGGCCACGCCCAGCCCCGCGAACGCGACCACATGGAGGAGGAGTCCGGCCCGGTCGCCGCCGTGAGCGACCGTGGGCTGCGTCACCACCGCAACGAGGACGCGTTCACCCTCGCCACCGCCGTACTGCCGGACGGCGCACCCGCGTTGTGCGCGGTCGTCTGCGACGGCGTGTCCTCGGCGACCCGCCCCGACGACGCCTCCCTGGCCGCCTCCTTGGCGGCGCGCGAGGCGCTGCTGACCGCCCTGCCGCTCGGCACGCATCCCCAGCAGGCGATGCACGAGGCGATCGTCACCGCCGCGCACGCGGTCGACGCGCTCGCCGACGAGCCCACCGGGGCCCGAGAGCACGCCCCGCAGCAGAACGCCCCGGCCTGCACCATCGTCGGCTCGGTCGTCACCTCCGGGCTGCTGGTCGTCGGCTGGGTCGGCGACAGCCGCGCCTACTGGGTGCCGGTCGACCGCTCCTCGCCCCCGGCCCGGCTCACCGAGGACGACTCGTGGGCCGCGCAGATGGTCGCCGCGGGACTGATGAACGAGGCGGAGGCCTACGCCGACGAGCGCGCCCACGCCATCACCGGCTGGCTCGGCGCGGACGCGTACGAACTGGAGCCGCACACCGCTTCCTTCAAGCCCGACAGGCCGGGTGTAGTGGTGGTGTGCACCGACGGACTGTGGAACTACGCCGAGACGGCGCAGGAGATGGCCGAGGCCGTCACCCCGGACGCCGCGCTGCGGCCGCTGCACTGCGCGCAGGTACTGGTGGGTCACGCCCTCGACGGTGGGGGCCACGACAACGTAACAGTGGCAGTGCTGCCGTTCCCGGCGCCGCCCCAGGGGGCAGGATCCGCCTGAGGCGGGCCGTCGCACGACGCGCCGCCCCGGGAGTCGGCCGTACCCCTCCCGGGACGGCCACGGCGGCCCCACCGGCCTCGAAGGACCGGAGGGGACCGGTCCGCACCGAGTCGTCACCCGCGGGATCCAGTTCCGCGGGCCCATAGGGGGATCAGAGTAGGCATGGCCAATTTCTCGAAGTCGAACGTGCCGACGTTCTCGATGGACGTCTACCAGAACGAGTTTCTGCCGGAGGGCGGCCGCGAGGTCAACGCGATCGTCACGGTGACCGCCACCGGAGGCGGCACGATCGGCAGCGCCGTCACCGCCCCGCATCTCTACGGCCCGGGCCAGGGCCCGTCGGCGGCGGTGGCCGTCATGGTGGACTGCTCCGGGTCGATGGACTACCCGGCGACCAAGATGCGCAACGCGCGCGACGCCACCGCGGCCGCGATCGACACCCTGCGCGACGGCGTGCACTTCGCGGTGATCGGCGGCACGCATGTCGCCAAGGAGGTCTACCCCGGCGGTGGCCGTCTCGCCGTGGCCGACCCCGGCACCCGCGAGCAGGCCAAGCAGGCGCTGCGCCGCCTCAGTGCGGGCGGCGGCACCGCCATCGGCACCTGGCTGCGCCTCGCCGACCGGCTGCTGTCCTCCGCCGACGTCGCCATCCGGCACGGCATCCTGCTCACCGACGGCCGCAACGAGCACGAGTCGCCCGAGGACCTCAAGGCCGCGCTCGACGAGTGCGCGGGCCGTTTCACCTGCGACGCGCGTGGTGTGGGCACCGACTGGGAAGTGAAAGAAGTCACAGGGATCGCCTCGGCGCTGCTCGGCACGGCCGACATCGTCGCCGATCCGTCCGCTCTCTCCGCCGACTTCACACAGATGATGGAGACGGCGATGGGCAAGGAGGTCGCCGACGTCGCCCTGCGGGTGTGGACGCCGGTCGGTACGACGATCCGGTTCGTCAAGCAAGTGGCACCCACCGTCGCGGAGTTGACGAACCGCCGTACCGAGGCGGGCCCGCGCGCCGGGGATTATCCGACGGGCTCCTGGGGCGACGAGTCCCGCGACTACCACGTGTGCGTCGAGGTCCCGGCGGCCGGCCTGGGCCAGGAGATGCTGGCCGCGCGGGTCTCGCTGGTGGTGCCGCAGTCAGGGGGCACCTCCCGCTCGAGCGCAGCCGAGAGTGGGGGAGGAAGTGTGCGGAATCTGGGCGCCCAGGGCCTCGTACGAGCGGTGTGGACGGACGACATGGCCTCGTCCACGGCCATGAACGCGCAGGTGGCGCACTACACCGGGCAGGCGGAACTGGCCAAGGTCATCCAGCAGGGCCTGGATCTGCGCAAAGCGGGAGATTTCGACGGCGCGACGGCCAAACTCGGGCGCGCGGTACAGCTCGCCAGCGTCTCTGGGAACGCCGATACGGCGAAACTGCTTTCGAAGGTCGTGGACGTGGTCGACGCCACGACAGGTACTGTGCGACTGAAAGCGAAGGTTGAGGAGGCCGACGAGATGACTCTCGAGACACGGTCCACAAAGACTGTTCGTGTAAAGAAGTGACCTAGAACTTCCTGAAGGAGAGGGGGAAGAGCCGACATGCCGACCTGCCCGAACGGACACCAGTCGGGTTCCGACGACTGGTGCGAGGTCTGTGGTCACCGCATGGCCGGGGCCGTGCCTCCGCCTCCCCCGCCGCCCCCGGCCGGGGGCTACGGCTTCCCGCCGCCCGCCGGCGGCCTGCCCCGGCGGCCCGGAGCGAACCCGCACCTGTCCGGTGCAGGGGGCCGTGAGCCGGAGCTCTGCCCGCAGTGCCGCACCCCCCGCGAGGGCGGCGCGCCGTTCTGCGAGGAGTGCCGGTGGAACTTCCTGACCAACACGGCGACCTCGTACACCCCGGCCCCGCCGCAGCGGCCCCAGCCGCCCGGTCCGGCGGGCCGCTTCCAGCAGTCGCCGGGCCCCTCGGCCTTCGGCGCTGACCCGTACGACTACCAGGGCTCACGCCCGTCGCAGATGAACCGTCCGGCCGAGCCGATCCCGTCGTTCGGCAGCGAGCCGTCCGGGCCGACGCCGTTCGGCGGACCGCCGACGCGGGCGGGCGGGCCGGGCAGGCCGGGCAGCGGTCCCGGGGGCCCGGGTGGGCCCGGCGGGCATGGCGGGCCTGGCGGCGGCCCTGGCGGCCCCGGTGGCGGTCCGGGTGGTCCGGGCGGCGCGCCAGGTGGTCCGGGTGGTCCCTCCAACTTCGGTCCGGCGGGCACGGGCGGCCCGTCCATGTTCGGACCGGATCCGTCGCGTCCGGGCACGCAGTCTCCCGGCCACGGGCCCGGCACGGGTCACGGCCCGGGCACCGGCTACGGAACCGGGACGGGCCGCGGCCCCGGCGGCACCGCGGGCTCCGGCATGGGCCCCGGTATGGGCAGTGGCGTGGGCGGTAGCACCGGACAGGCGTACCACCCCGGCGCTCCCGGCCCCTCCGCTCCCCCCGGACCGCCCGCTCCCCCGATGTTCCCGCAGGAGACCGGCGGCCGGCCGCAGCAGCAGGGCGGCCCGGCCTTCGGCGGCGTCGAGGACGACTGGGTGATCTCCCCGCCCTCCGGTGGCCCCGGCGGCCAGGGCGGCTACGGCTACCCGCCGCAGGGCGTCGGCCAGGCCGGGCCCGGACCGGCGTACCCGCAGGCTCCGCAGCGGCCGATGACGTGGATCGCGACGATCGGCCCGGACCGCGACTACTTCATGGCGATGATGCAGCGCTCCGGCCCCGAGGCCACGGGCCTGAACCTGCCCGCGTACTCCCCGGAGCAGCAGCGCACGCTCACCGGCAACCAGGTCACCATCGGCCGCCGCCGGCACTCCACCGGCGACACCCCCGACATCGACCTGTCGGTGCCGCCGGAGGACCCGGGCGTCTCGCACCAGCACGCGGTGCTGGTCCAGCAGCCCGACGGGAGTTGGGCGGTGGTCGATCAGAATTCGACGAACGGCACGACGGTGAACGGCGGCGAGGAACCGATCCAGCCATTTGTTCCGATACCCCTCCAGGACGGCGACCGCGTCCACGTGGGCGCCTGGACGACGATCACGGTCCGACGGGGCTGAAACCCCGCCGCGCGGCACTCGGCCCGATGCGCAGCCCTCGGCGCGGGAACCCGGGCCGGGGCAGCAGGCGGGGCGGCCGAGTCGGCGTGACGCGTCCGCCGACCCGCAGAACAGGCCTGAACAGCCGTCAGGGCGTGTCCTGGCCGCCCGCAAGGGGCCAGGCGTACGGGCCCTCCGGGTCGTCCAGCCACGCCCACATCCGCTCGGGGCTGACCGTCATGCCGTAGCGGGCGCGTTCCGGTCTGCCCTCGCGTTCCCACAGGGCATACGCCTCCTGGGGGTCGAGGCGGCCGCGGGTGAGGGCGACGAGGAAGCGGAACAGCTCGTCCTGTCTGGCCCCCGTCGGCACCCCGCCCAGCGGCACCGGCTGCGGCCCGGTCCCGGCGCCGCGCAGCGGCACGAAGTAGGCGGGGGTGTGCAGGAAGCGCCCCTCGGCATGCCCGGAGTCCGTCACATCGAGGCCGACGATCCCGGTGGCGAACGGCATCAGGATACGGCCGCCCGGACGGCACTGGACGAGCCAGGCACGCGGCAGGGTGCTCAGCGCGCAGGTGGCGACGATCCGGTCGTAGGGGGCGCGTTCCGGTACCCCGCGGGCACCGTCGCCGGTGACGACGAACGGCCGGTACCCGGCAGCGGCCAGATGACGGCGGGCGGCCTCGGTGATCTCCGGTTCCAGATCGACGGTGGTGACCAGGCGGCCGTCGCCGAGGCGGTGGGCGAGCAGCGCCGCGTTGTAGCCGGTGCCCGTACCGATCTCCAGGACCCGGTGGCCGTCCGCGACGTTCAGCGCGGTCAGCATCATCGCCATCAGCGAGGGCTGGCTGCTGGAGGAGACCAGTTCGCCGTCGCGCAGCCGGGTCGCGAGCGGGTCGTCGTCGTAGGCGCCGCGCAGCCAGCGCTCCCGGGCTGCCGGGTCCGGGCTCTCGCCCCAGCGGCGCTCGTAGCCATTGGTGAGGGCGACGAAGTAGTACGGCACGAAGAGATGCCGGGGCACCGCGGCGAAGGCCGCCCGCCACACCGGGTCGGCGTCCCAGGCGCCGCTCGCCTCGATTTCACGCACCAGCGCGGCCCGTGCCTCGGCGGCGAGGGTCTCGGACTCCGCGTCCTGGGTGTACGCGTTCATGGCTCCACTATCCCGCCCGGCCCCGCCCGCCGGGCCCCGCACCCCGGACTCGGTCCGCTGCCGCCTGCTGCCACCCGCTGCCACCCGCTGTCACCGGGGGCCTTGAATCCCCTGCGAGGCGGTCTGAGACGATGGAGGGGTGAATGAGATCCGGCGTGGCTCGCTTCAGGAGCAGACGTTCTTCGAGCAGGTCGGCGGGGAGGAGACCTTCCGCCGGCTGGTGCACCGCTTCTACGAGGGGGTGGCCGAGGACCCGCTGCTGCGGCCCATGTACCCCGAGGAGGACCTGGGCCCGGCCGAGGAGCGCCTGCGTCTGTTCCTGATGCAGTACTGGGGCGGCCCGACGACGTACAGCGACAACCGAGGCCACCCGCGCCTGCGGATGCGCCACGCCCCGTTCACCGTCGACCGCGCGGCGCACGACGCCTGGCTGAAGCACATGCGCGTCGCCGTGGACGACCTCGGCCTGTCCGAGGAGCACAGCGAGACGCTGTGGAAGTACCTGACGTACGCGGCGGCAACGATGATCAATGCGGCGGACTAGCCCTTGTGACCGGCCGCGCACCGGGCGCGCTCAGCGCACGCTGATGTCCAGTGCCCCGAGGCCCGCCGGGCCGCTGACCGGCCGTACGGCGACCGAGCCGTAGGGTGTGCGCAGCCGCAGCCAGGTCCCGGAGGCGAGCAGTACGGTGCCCCCGTCGTCGTCGGCGGGGCGCAGGAAACCGAGCGCCGATGCGGCGTGCACGGCCCGCAGCGGCAGCCGGGTCCCGGCGACCTCGCGGGACCAGATCTCCCGGCCGACCCGGTCGAGCGCGGCGCGGGTGCGCGCCTCGGGCGCCAGGGCAGCCGTACGGGAGCGGAACTCGGCGACGCAGGACGCCACCGCAGCCCGCAGTGCATCGGAGCCGGGCAGCCCGGGTTCGGCCGGCCGCCAGCCGCCGCGGGGCGGCAGGACGCCCGCCCAGGGCGGCCCGGTCACCGCGGCCGGTACGACGGCCGTGGCCGCCGTCTCGTCCACGGACTCCAGGAGCTCTCCCGCAGAGACGGTCACGTCGAGGGTGACGTCGAGTCCGTTCTCGTACGGCTTCGCCAGCCGGGCTGCGCGGACGGCAAGCACCTCGAAGGACGGCGGCCGTCCGAAGACGGCGAGCGCGGTGCCGGCGGCCTGGAGGCGTACGGCGGCGGCGCGGTCGTAGTGGAGCAGCCGGGAGAGGAAGGCGGCGAGATCGGCCGCCTCCCCGTCGTCGGCGAGATGGAGCACGGTCGACGCCGTCATGCGGCGACGGCCTTCTGCTCGGTGCCGTCGGGTTCGCCGTCGTCGCCGTCCTCGTCCCGGTATTCCGCCAGGAACTCCCGTTCCTCAGCGGTGAGCCGACGCGGGCGCTGCCCCTCGAAGTCGTACGGCACGATGACGGTGGACGCGCGGACGTAGACGAGATCGTCGTCCTTCACCTCGTAGCCGAGGGTGAAGGACGCGGCCTTGATCTCGCTGACCCACAGCTCGATGTCCACCGGGTGGTGCCGGTGGACGAGCTGCCGCTTGTAGTCGATCTCGTGGCGCGCCACCACGGACCCCTGCTTGAACTGTTTGTCCGGGCGGAAGAGGAAGTCGATACGGGCCTCCTCCAGGTAGCGCAGGAAGACCACGTTGTTGACGTGCCCGTACGCGTCCATGTCCGCCCAGCGCAGCGGGCAGCGGTAGATGTGGCGCATCTGCTTCGCTCAGCCCTCAGCCCCGGGTCAGCTTCTTGTAGGTGGCGCGGTGCGGGCGGGCGGCGTCCGGACCGAGCCGCTCGACCTTGTTCTTCTCGTAGGACTCGAAGTTGCCCTCGAACCAGAACCACCGGGAGTCGCCCTCGTAGGCGAGGATGTGCGTCGCGACGCGGTCGAGGAACCACCGATCGTGGGAGACGACGACGGCACAGCCGGGAAACTCGAGCAGCGCGTTCTCCAGTGAGCTGAGGGTCTCGACGTCGAGGTCGTTGGTCGGCTCGTCGAGCAGCAGCAGGTTGCCGCCCTGCTTGAGGGTGAGCGCGAGGTTGAGCCGGTTGCGCTCGCCACCGCTCAGCACACCGGCCGGCTTCTGCTGGTCGGGCCCCTTGAACCCGAAGGCGGAGACATACGCACGGCTCGGCATCTCGACCTGGCCGACGTTGATGTAGTCCAGCTCGTCCGACACGACGGCCCAGAGGGTCTTCTTGGGGTCGATGTTCTCGCGGCTCTGGTCGACGTACGAGATCTTGACGGTCTCGCCGACCTTGATGCTGCCGGAGTCGGGCGTCTCGAACCCCTGGATCATCTTGAACAGGGTCGTCTTGCCGGCGCCGTTGGGCCCGATGACCCCGACGATGCCGTTGCGCGGCAGCGTGAAGCTGAGGTCGTCGATGAGGACCTTGTCGCCGAAGGCCTTGTTGAGGTTGTTGACCTCGACGACGACGCTGCCGAGCCGCGGCCCCGGCGGGATCTGGATCTCCTCGAAGTCCAGCTTCCGCATCTTCTCGGCCTCGGCGGCCATCTCCTCGTAACGGGCGAGACGCGCCTTGGACTTGGCCTGCCGCCCCTTGGCGTTGGAGCGGACCCACTCCAGCTCTTCCTTGAGCCGCTTCTGCCGCTTGGCGTCCTTCTGGCCCTCGACCTTGAGACGGGTGGCCTTGGTCTCCAGGTACTTGGAGTAGTTGCCCTCGTAGCCGTGCAGCCGGCCGCGGTCGACCTCGCAGATCCACCCCGCGACGTTGTCCAGGAAGTACCGGTCGTGGGTGACGGCGACGACGGTGCCGTCGTACTTGGCCAGGTGCTGCTCCAGCCAGTTCACCGACTCGGCGTCCAGGTGGTTGGTGGGCTCGTCGAGCAGCAGCAGGTCGGGGGCCTCCAGCAGCAGCTTGCACAGCGCGACGCGGCGGCGCTCACCACCGGAGAGGGTGGTGACGGGCCACTCGCCGGGCGGGCAGCCGAGGGCGTCCATGGCCTGTTCGAGCTGCGCGTCGAGGTCCCACGCGTTGGCGTGGTCGAGGTCCTCCTGGAGCTTGCCCATCTCGTCGAGCAGCGCGTCGGAGTAGTCGGTCGCCATCAGCTCGGCGATCTCGTTGAACCGGTCGAGCTTGCCCTTGATCGCGGCGACGCCCTCCTGGACGTTCTCCAGGACCGTCTTGTCCTCGGTCAGAGGCGGCTCCTGGAGCAGGATGCCGACGCTGTAGCCGGGCGACAGGAACGCGTCACCGTTCGACGGCTGCTCCAGCCCCGCCATGATCTTCAGAACGGTCGACTTACCGGCCCCGTTCGGACCGACGACGCCGATCTTCGCCCCGGGCAGGAAGCTCAGGGTGACATCGTCGAGGATCACCTTGTCGCCGTGCGCTTTGCGCGCCTTGCGCATGGTGTAAATGAACTCAGCCAAGAGAAACCGTCCGGCAGCTTGAAATCTGGCAGTGGGCAGATACAACCCATCTTGCCTGACGGCAAGGGCTGGGTGGTAACCCATATGGTGAGGGGCGGGTGACCTGCGGTTGCGGGGCTGCGGGCGTCGGCTCGCCTGTCGTCATCGGTCACCGCGGAGTGCCTTGGGCCACCGTCGCACGGCCCAGGGACGGCCCAGAATTGATCATCCCGACCCGCCGGTCACCCTCCGGCAACCAGCCTCTCCCCGCCCCGCCCGAACCTCAGCCGACGACAGCCCGCGACGACGGCGGGAGTGCCGACAGACGGTGCGCGCGTGTGCTCGCTACACCCCACCGGCCTCTGGTTCCCCGTGGTTCCCCGCACGATATGGCAGGCGTATGGCACGGCCTTTTCGTGCCGTGCCATACGCCTGAGGGAAGCGTCTGCCGTCAGTGCAGCAGGGCATCTTGGCTGTGGTGTCTCGTGGGTATGGGGGAATGGCGGGTGCCTGGGGGCAGGGAGTTCTAGGCTCGGAGGCTCGGTGCGGTGGCTGGACTCGGGGGCGGGATGGGCGACGATGGAGCGCCTGGCGGGGCGTGGTTCGTCAGTCATGCGGGGGCGGATCGGGCCTGGGCGGAGTGGGTGGCCTGGCAGCTGCTCGACGCCGGATACCAGGTCGAGCTCGATTACTGGGACTGGGGTGCGGGGGACAACTTCGTCCTGAAGATGAACGCCGCGTTGGAGCGCGGGCGGTTCCTGGCGCTGTTCTCGCCGGCCTACTTCGAACCGGAACGCTTCACCACGCCTGAGTGGAACGCCGTGGTGGCGATGCAGGAGAAGATCACTCCGGTGCGGGTGGCCGAGGCGGTCTGCCCGGCGATCCTGCGCCCCCTCATCACCCGGGATGTATTCGGTGTGGGCGAGGATGCTGCCCGCCGGACCCTGCTGGAGGCGGTCACCGGCCCGCGTCGGCCGACCGTTGCGCCGACCTTCCCGGGGGCGTTGCGGCAGGTGGGCGGCAGTGGGCCGCGTCTGCCCGGGTCGCTGCCGCGGGTGTGGAACCTGCCCGCCCGCAACGCCTCCTTCACCGGCCGCGACGGCCTCCTGGTCCGGCTGCGCCAGACGCTGGCTGCCAGCAGTCGCGTGGCCGTGCAGGCGTTGCACGGGCGCGGCGGGGTCGGCAAGACCCAGCTGGCCGTCGAGTACGCGCACCGTTTCGCCGGCGAGTACGAGCTTGCCTGGTGGATTGCCGCCGAGGATCCCGCTCTCATCCCCGACCAGTTGGCCCAGCTCGCCACCCGCATCGGCGCCGCACCTTCCGATGCGCCCTCCGTCGATGCGGTGGAGGCGCTGCTGGGTGAGCTGCGTACCCGGTCTCGCTGGCTGCTGGTCTTCGACAACATCGAAGACCCTAAGGCCCTGGTCCCGTACCTGCCGGGCGGTACCGGTCATGTCCTGGTCACCTCCCGCAATCCGCACTGGCACGCCCACGCCACCCCGCTGGATGTCGACGTCTTCACCCGTGACGAGTCCGTCGCCCTGCTCCATGCCCACGGCGCCGTCCTGGACGATGCGGACGCCGACCGTCTCGCCGGGGTTCTTGACGATCTGCCGCTCGCCCTGGCCCAGGCCGCCGCCCTGCTCGCCGACGGCCTGTCCGCCGCTGACCTGAGCGCCGAACTGGCCCGAAGCACCGCCGAGGTCCTGGCCGAGGGCCGCCCCGCCGGCTACCCCGTGTCCCTGGCCGCGCAGGTCCGTCTCACCGCCGGCCGCCTGGCATACGACCACCCCGGTGCAGCTGCCCTGCTGTTCGCCCTGAGCTTGCTGGCTCCCGAGCCCTTCCCTGTCACCGCCTGCGCCGGCCACCTCCCCGACAGTGCCTCTCCATCCCTGACGGACGCCTTGGCCACTCGCCTCGCGAGCAGCGCAACGCTGCACGCCATCAACCGGCACAGCGTGGCCAGGGCCCAGGACGGCACCATCCAGCTGCACCGCCTCACCCAGACCGTCCTGCGCGACCAGCTCACCCCCGACCAGCGTGCACAGGCCGACAAGGACGCCGAAGCCCTGCTGACCGCCGTCAGTCCCGGAGACGCCAACGAGCCCTCGACGTGGCCCGGCTGGCGGCTGCTGCTCCCCCACCTGCTTGCTGTCGACCCGGACGTCGTCACCACCGAGGCGGGACGGGACGTGGTCCGCGATGCCTGCTGGTATCTGCTGGACCGCGGCCAGGCCGATACCGTCCTGGGCCGCCTTCAGCAGTTGCACCGTGCCTGGTTCCGGCAACTGGGGCCGGACCACGAAGGCACCCTGTGGACCGCCCAGTACCTCGCTCGCGCCCTCGCTGACACCCGGGACCACGCGGGCGCCCGCGCACTGGACGACGACACGCTCCAGCGCCGCCGCCGTCTCTTGGGCGAGGACCACCGCGACACCCTGAGCAGCGCGTCGAACCTGGCCATCCGGCTGGCGGAGGTGGAGTTGGTGGAGGAGGCCCGTGCCCTGGGTGAGGACACGCTGGATCGGCAGCGGCGGGTGCTGGGCGAGGACCACCCCGACACCCTGACCACCGCGTCGAATCTGGCCAACCGGCTGGCGGATGTGGGGCTGGTGGAGGAGGCCCGTGCCCTGGGTGAGGACACGCTGGCCAAGCGGCGGAGGGTGCTGGGCGAGGACCACCCCGACACCCTGCGTACCGCATCGAACCTGGCCATCTGGCTGGCGGATGTGGGGCTGGTGGAGGAGGCCCGTGCCCTGAGTGAGGACACACTGGCCCGGCAGCGGCGGGTGCTGGGCGAGGACCACCCCAACACCCTGAGCACCGCGTCGAGCCTGGCCGTCGATCTGGCGGATGTGGGGCTGGTGGAGGAGGCCCGTGCCCTGAGTGAGGACACACTGGCCCGGCAGCGGCGGGTGCTGGGCGAGGACCACCCCAACACCCTGACCACCGCATCGAACCTGGCCGTCGATCTGGCCGATGTGGGGCTGGTGGAGGAGGCCCGTGCCCTGAGTGAGGACACACTGGCCCGGCGGCGGAGGGTGCTGGGCGAGGACCACCCCAACACCCTGACCACCGCCCGGCTACTCGACCGGCTGCGCGGTAGCGACGAATAGTGAGAGGTGAAGGCGCCTTGTGAGAGACAAGCGTTGTGGCGAGCGGGCGCCTGGTACCTGAGGTCGGTGGAACGGCTTTGGGGTTGCGCTGCTTGCTGTGCGCGCGGCACGGGTGCCGGGCGGACTGGAGTGGGACGAAGGCAGGAGCGCAGGCCCGGCCGGGGCCGGGCCTGCACGGTGAGCTGAGCGAGCCGCCGGGCTGCCGGACCGGCATCCACAGGAACATCCGGTCGATGGCGCACCGGCCATGCGTCCTGGCGGAACCGGACGCCTACACTGTGTGGGCGCGCCGGCGTCGACCGTGACACAGGGCGACGGCAGAGGGGGAGGGCGGACTGTGGTGGGGAAGGCCGGTGGCTTCGAGGATCCCTCCGCCGAGGTGCTGGCGGAGGCGGCCGAGGCGTTCGGCCTGCTCGCGTCGGCGGTCCGGCTGCACCTGGTGTGGGCGCTGTCCCAGGGCGAGTGCGATGTCACCCATCTCGCCGACCGTGTGGGCGGCGCACTGCCCGCCGTCAGCCAGCACCTGGCCAAGCTGAAGCTCGCGGGTCTCGTGCAGGCCCGCCGTGAGGGACGGCGGCAGATCTACTACGTCGACGATCCGGATGTCGTGACGGTGGTGCGCGTCATGGTCGGCCAGCTGACCGCGCGTTCGCACCGGGCGGCCGCGCCCGTACGCGGGCTGCGCGGGACCGGTGGCTGAGACCACTGCGACCTCTGGGCGCGGCGCCGACAGGCCCGGTCCCGAGGCCGTACCGGCGTCCGGTGACGAGGAATCCGGAGCGGGCGGTGCCGTCGTACCGACGCTTCTCGCCGTGCTGCGCGAGCTGGACAGCGGTCCGCGCGGTCTGACCGAGGCCCAGGCCGAGGAGCGACTGCTCGCGTTCGGCGAGAACACGGTCCCGGACGCACGCGGGGCCTCCTGGCCGCGGCTCTTCGTCAGCAGCCTGCGGGATCCTTTCACCGCCGTACTGGCGTGCCTGGGCCTGGTCTCGGCGGTCGTCTCCGCGTGGGGGACCGCGTCGGTGATCCTGCTGCTGGTGGTGGTGAGCTGCGCGCTGCGGGCCACCGGTGAGCACCGGGCCGACCGGTCCATGACCGGGTTGCGCGAACTGGTCGCCACCACCGCGTCCGTGGTGCGGCGAAGAAACGCCAAGGACGCCAAGGACGCTGAGGGCACCGAGCACACCGAGCCCGTCTGCCGCGAGATTCCGGTGGCCGAGCTGGTCCCCGGCGATATCGTCCGCCTAGGTCCGGGCGACCTGGTCCCGGCGGACGTACGGCTGCTGCGCGCCAACGGCCTGACGGTGCATCAGGCAGCGCTGACAGGCGAGTCGGCGCCGGTCGGCAAGCACGCCGGCGATCCGCCCCGGGCGACCGGTGCCGGGATCTTCGAACAGCCGCAGCTCTGCTTCCAGGGCAGCAGTGTCGCCTCGGGCAGTGCCACGGCGGTCGTCACCGCGACGGGAGTGCGCACCCGGTTCGCCGCCGCGCGGGGCGGGGCCGGGCGGCACGAGGCGAGCGCGTTCGACCGTTCCGTGCGCGGCATCGCGTGGATCCTGATCCGGTTCATGCTGCTCACCCCGCCGCTGGTCCTCATGGCCAACGCGGCGCTGCGGGACCGGGGCCTGGAGACGCTGCCGTTCGCCGTGGCCGTGGCGGTCGGGCTGACCCCGGAGATGCTGCCGGTCCTCGTCACCACCTGCCTGGCCCGTGGCGCCGCGCTGCTCGCCCGCTCCCATGGAGTGATCGTCAAGCGTCTGCCCGCGCTGCACGACATCGGCGCGATGGACGTGCTGTGCCTGGACAAGACCGGCACCCTCACCCAGGACCGCCCGGTCGTCGACCGTGCCCTCGGCCCGGACGGCCGGGACGACCCCGAGGTGCTGAACTGGGCCGCCGTCAGCGCCTGGTGGACCCTGCAACTCGCCGACCTGCCGGTCCCCGACGCCCTCGACGAGGCGCTCCTGGACATCGCCGACGAGGACGACCTCATGGCGTACGACGGGACGGCGGCCGTTCCCTTCGACCCACTGCGCCGGCTCGCCACCGCCGTCGTCCGCACCCCCGGCCGGCTCGGCACCCACACCCTGATCGCCAAGGGAGACGTCGAAGCCGTCCTCGAACGCTGTCTGCTCGACGAGGACGAGCGGACCCGGCTTCGCGCCCTCGCCGCGCGCCAGGCCGACGACGGTCTGCGGGTGCTGGCGGTCGCCACCGCCGAACGCCCGGCCCGCACCCGCGACTACACCCCGGCCGACGAACGCGGCCTCGAATTCCGCGGCCTGGTCACCCTGCGGGACGCGCTCGCACCCACCGCCGCCGAGGCACTGGACGTCTTCGCCGAACGGGGCGTCACGGTGAAGATCCTCACCGGCGACCATCCCGGCACCGCCGCCCGCGCCTGCCGCGACCTGGGCATCCCCCTCACCGGGGACCAGGTGCTCGCCGCCGACCGCGTCGACGGCCTCACCGACGCCGAACTCGCCGCGGTGGCCCGCCGTACCACCGTCTTCGCCCGCTGCACCCCCGACCACAAGGCCCGGATCACCTGGGCCCTGCGGGCCGACGGCCACACCGTCGGCTTCCTCGGGGACGGCGTCAACGACCTGCCCGCCCTGCTCACCGCCGACGTGGGCATCGCCCCGCACGAGGCCGCCGACGTGACCCGCGAGACCGCCGACGTGGTGCTCGCCGAGAAGGACCTGACCTCGATCGCCCATGCCGTCACCGTGGGCCGACGCGCGAGCGGCAGTATCGCCACCTATCTGCGCGTCACCCTGTCCTCCAACCTCGGCAACGTCATCGCCATGCTCTGCGCGGGTCTGCTCCTGCCGTTCCTGCCGATGCTCCCGGCGCAGGTCCTCGCCCAGAACCTGTGCTTCGACGCCGCCCAGCTCGCCTTCGCCTACGACCGCCCGCACCCCTCGGCACTGCGTCGCCCGACCGTGCTCGGTCCTCGTGAGCTGCTGCGCTTCATCACCGGTTTCGGCGTGCTCAACGCCGCCGCCGACCTGGCCACCTTCGGTGTCCTCGCGCTCGCCCTGCACGGGCTGGGAACCGCCCTGGACGAGGCGGCGTTCCATTCCGGCTGGTTCACCGAGAACCTGCTCACCCAGGCTCTGGTCATGCTGGTGCTGCGGCCGGGACGAGCCGGTGCCGGGTGGCGCAGGCCCGGATCCGTCGCCTGCGCGGCGGCCGCGCTGGCCGTGATCGGGCTGTTGCTGCCGCCGTCCCCCCTCGGACGGCCCCTCGGCCTGACCGCTCTCCCGGCGGTCTACTACCTGCTGCTCATGGCCGTTCTCGCGCTCTACGCCGCCGCACTCCTGGCCGCCAGGACCCGCTACGGGCGACGACGCCCGGCAGACGGCGGGCCCGGCATGGTGTTGCGGTCCCGTTCCACGAGAACCGTCCCGGACGGTGACGCCTCACGCGGTTCTTAATCCGCCTGCTGTACAAGGGTGCTGGTCGAAGGGCAGGAGCCGGTCCAAGGGTCGGGGCTGGACGGGAGAGAGGGCAAGGATGTCCGATTCCCGGGCAACGATGCGCCGCTGGTGGATCACCGTGGCAGTCATGACCCTCGCGCTGTACGTCATCATCAGGGCGGCCAACACCCAGCAGGGCGACTCCCCGTCCCCGGCCGGGACCGCGACCCCGGCGCCCACGCCCACCGCGACCGCGTCAGCGGCTTCGGCCCCGTCAGCGGCATCGGCATCGCCGTCCGTCTCGGCGGCCTCGTCGGCGGCCTCCTCGGCGGCCTCTTCGTCGTACGATCCCGCCGACTACGCCACCCAGGTGCGCACCCGGGCCCGCCAGACCGGCGTCAGCTCTCAGCTGCTGATGGCGATCCTCTACAACGAGGCGTACAAACCGCACGACGCGGCCTTCGAACGGGCCTGGCAGAAGTACAAGCCCGATGCCGCCTTCGGTATCGCGAACATGCACAGAGCCGCCTTCGACCAGGTCAAGCGGGGGCGGGACTTCGCGAACCGCAGCTGGGAGGACCTGCCCGATGACCGGGACCTGGCCGTCGAGGCGGAAGCCTGGTACCTGCACGACCTGTCCTCCGAACTGCCCGCCACCTGGCCCGCCTCGTACACCAGGGACCAGCTCCTGGCTCTTGGCTACAACACAGGCTCGGCCAATATGCTCGCCTTCGCCCGCGGTACCGCTCCGGGCAGCCAGGCCCGGTCCTACCTCGCCGAACTGCACACGAACTGGGCCAAGGCGGGAAGGGCCGTCGCCACCGGCTGACGCGCTCCCGGGTGCGGTGGGTGCGACGGCGGTCCGCGGTAGCGCTGTACAAGATGAATTGCAAGATTGCGCAATAATGGAACTAGGTGGGAGCCGGTCCTGATGTCGGGGGAAGAAGGGCGCGCATGCCGCACGGTGACATTCGGCGAGTGCGTGAGATGAATCTGCGGCTGGGTGTTGCCCTGGCGGAGGTGGAAGGCTTGTATACGGCGATACTGAGGGGCGGCTCTCCGGGCCGACGCCGACGACTTCAGGCGGAACTGGCCCGTGCGGCCGGCCGACTGGCCGAACTGGCCGCAGCAGAGCCGGGGGCCGCTGCGGTACGGCGTTCGCGTTGGGGGCGGCGTCGGGTCCTCGCCGAGCGGGGCGCCGCGTGGATCGCCGCGCGCTACCGGAGTGAAGCCCCTTGACGCGGCTGAGGTGTCCGGCCCGGACCCTCACCTGTGAATCGGAGGAGAATCTCACCACTCCTCCCCTTATGTTTGCTAGATTGCGCAACCGTGCATCCGATGCCTGATCGGGTCAGCCCGACCGTTCATGGGAGTGGGAGATGAGCAATTCCCGGGGCGGCCAGGCGACGCGCCGCCGCACCACGCGGGAGCCCCGACTGCGGGAGCCCGGACTGCGGGAGCCCGAAGTACGAGCGGATGCGTCCGACTCGGAGCGCCTGCCGGGCGGCCGGGCGGCGGCGAGGGCAGCGGCCCGTCGCGGCGGCACTGTCGGCCACGGCGCCAGTGGCGGCAGTGGCGGCAGTGGCGGCAGTGGCGGTAAAGGCAGGACCCGGCGGGCGAAGCGGGACGGGCGCGGCAGACGGGTGCTGAAGGTCGTGGGCCTGTGTCTCTCGGTGCTGGTGCTGGGCACGGCGGGGGTGGGCTGGTGGTTCTACCAGCACCTCAACGGCAACATCAACAGCGTTGCGCTGGACGGGAAGGGCGGCAAGGAGAAGGCCGACGCGTTCGGGCGGACACCGATCAACATCCTGGTGATGGGATCGGACGGCCGGACGAGCGGTGCGGACTGCAAGCTCGGCGGCGGCTGTTCGAAGACCGGCGTGCAGAGCGGCTACGGCAACGCGGACGTGGAGATGGTGGTGCACATATCCGCCGACCGCTCCAACGCCACCGTCATGAGCATCCCCCGTGACACCATGACGAACATCCCGGCCTGCAAGGACACCAAGTACCACACCTCCACGTCCGGCTACTACGGGCAGATCAACAGCGCGCTCCAGTACGGGCCCGCCTGCCAGGTCGCCACGGTGCACCAGCTCACCGGCATCCCCATCGACCACTTCGTGAAGCTGGACTTCTCCGGCGTGGTCAAGATGTCCGACGCGGTCGGCGGCGTGTCGGTGTGCGTCAGCGACAACGTGTACGACACCTACTCGCACCTGAAGCTGTCCGAGGGCACCCACACCCTCAAGGGCGAGGCCGCGCTGGAGTTCGTCCGCTCGCGGCACGGCTTCGGCGACGGCAGCGACCTCGGCCGTACCGTCTCCCAGCACATCTTCCTCAGCGCGATGATCCGCAAGTTCAAGAGCGCGGGCACGCTCACCGACCCGACCGCGGTCTACGACCTCGCGGACGCCGCCACGAAGGCGCTCACCGTGGACGACGGCCTCGGCAGCGTCAGCAAGCTGGTCTCGCTCGCGGCGGACGTGAACAAGGTCCCCGCCAAGCGGATGACGTTCACCACCATGCAGACCGGCGCCGACCCGAACAACAGCGACCGTGTGGTGGTGGCTGACGGCGCCAAGAGCCTGTTCTCGACCATCGCCGACGACCAGTCGCTGACCACCGGTTCGGGCAAGAAGTCGGCGGCCTCCTCGGCGACCGCGAAGGCCACGGCAAGCGCGTCCCCGGTGTCCAAGTCCGATGTCGACGTGACTGTCGAGAACGGCACCGCCATCACGGGCCGCGCCTCCGTCATCGCGACCGCCCTGACGGACGCCGGGTTCGGCTCCGGCACGACGACCGCCAACGCGCCGAGCCCGGCGACTTCCACGACACTGACCTACGGCCCCAGTGAGAAGGCACAAGCCCAGACGGTCGCCAAGGCCCTGAACCTGCCCGGCTCGACGCTGAAGAAGGGGTCGGCCGCCGGACTGACCCTGGTCATCGGCAGCGACTGGTCCAAGGGCACGACGTATCCCGACACCGCCGCCACCGCGAAGACCGCGACCGCCAACGCCAACGCGTCGACCGCCGGCGAGTCCAAGTGCGCCACGGTCAGCCCCTACAGGACGGTCAGCCTCAACGGGGTCGCGATGACCCCTGCCCAGGCGTACGCGGCAGCGGGCAAGAAACCCGACTCCGACGAGTAGGGCCCGGACTCGTACCCGAAGGACGACCGGCGCCATCCAAGAGCTTGTACACTTCTTGCACAGTTGCGCAATAGAGCAATTATTTCGGACTGACCGATGGTCGGGCCGTGCGTGTCGCCGGCCCGCCGATGCGATGAGAAGGGGTGTGCGGGATGCTCCGCAACGGACTGGAACCCTGGCACCTGCTGGTCGTGGCGATCGTGATCATCCTGCTGTTCGGCTCGAAGAAGCTGCCCGACGCGGCGCGTTCCCTCGGCAAGTCGATGCGCATCCTCAAGAGCGAGGCCAAGGCCATGAAGGAAGACGGCGCCGCGCAGTCCTCCGCAGCACCGGCGCCCGAGGACTCGCCGTCCACCGCAGCTGCGAACGGCACGTGGCACGGGTGAATTGCTCGCGCGTTCATGCGACTGCGGCGATGCGTCGGCATCCTTCCCTGTGTCAGCTCACCTTCACGCTCCAGGCGGAGGAGTAGGTGCCCGTCAGGGTCGTCGTTCCGGGGCGGTAGACGCGCAGAGTCCATGTCCCGGTCCGGGAGAACGTGATCTTCGCGGTGGCGCTGCCGCCGGTGCTGAGAGTCGCAGAGGTGAGCGTCGCCCAGGTGCCGTCCGTCTGGCGGGCCTGGAAGCGCAGCGCGGTGCCCGTCGCCTCTCGGTTCCTGACGGGACGACGGGCAGGCGGCGGTGCCTGCGGCCTGTGCCGCGGACTCGCGCGTCCTGACACGCGGTACCGCTACCGGGGCGGCGCGATCCCCACCCCTGGACGACCGCATGACGAACGGCCCACGGCGCACGGCCGGCGCTCGGGCCGGGGCCTCAACTGCGTGTAGCTCCCTGGCCAGTTGGCCAGGGAGCTCGCTGTTCGTGATCACCGTGTGTCTGTGCACGCGACCCGTGTCACCTGCTCGGCACCTGTGCCGGGGGTGGGGTCGAGCGTGGCTCGGGGTCAGTCCTGAGGGCCGGTTTCCTTCTTGCGGATCAGGAGGAGGGCTGCGCCGCCGATGACCACGAAGCCGATGGCCACGCCTGCGATCAGGGGGGTCATGTCGGAGCTGCCGGTGGCGGCGAGGTTGGTGGTACGGCCCGAGGTGACGCCCGAGGTGACGCCCGCTGTGACGGGGCTCGGCTCGCTGAGGGTCTGGACCGAGTCGCCCGCCGTGCTGCTCGCCGTCTTGCAGTCGAGGACGCCGGTGAAGCGCTCCGAGAAGCCGTTCGGCCCGCTGATCGTGAAGTCGTAGGCCTGGTCCTCCTGGAGCGGGACCGTGACCGTCCGGGACGTGCCCGCCGGGATGCTGTGCGTGGTGCCCACCAGCTCGAAGGTGAACGCCTCGTCGCCCTGGTTGGAGGCCGTGATGGCGAGGGCGCTCTTCGCGCAGTCCTTGTGCGCCGACAGGGCGGGGATCGCGCCCTGTCCCGCCCAGGTGACGTTCGCGATCGCGGAGACCGTCGACTCGCTGGAGCCGGCCAGGATCTGCGTCTGGCTGCGGTTCTCGGAGGCGAAGGCCCGGCCGACGGGGACCGTGGTGGACGCCTGCACCGTCAACTCCGCGGCGCCGTCGGCGGTGTCGGCGGGCACCTCGAAGTAGATCTCGGTGCCGTCCTCCGCCGACGTGATCTTCTCGCCGTCCTTGCCGACGATCCGCACCCCGGTCGTGGCGGAGTCCGTGGGCGGGATCACCGTCACGCTCGCCGCGTTGGTGTGCACGGTCACCGGGCCGAGCAGCCCGCTGGCGTGCCCGGCGACCGCGGGCGGGTCGAGGGTCAGCGACGCCTCGGGCTCCGCCAGGTCTTGGGCGCTCTTCTGCAGGTAGTCCGCCAGCTTCTCGGCCTGCGGGTCCACCGCGTCGACATCCACGCCGTCCGACCAGCGCCAGATCGCCACCTGGGTACCGGCCGCCGCGTCCTGCTCGCTGAGGCTGCCCGCGCCTGCCTTCCGCGCGAGGGCCGCGAGGTCGTTCATCTGCGGGTAGGAGTTCTCCAGGATCCAGCGGATCCGGCCCGCGTTCTTGTTGGTGCCCAGCGAGGTGCTGCTCCAGGAGGTCTCCTGGTACTTGGCGTCCCGCTGGGTCGGGTTGTCCAGGTCGACGCAGTACGTCTGGAGGGTGCCTCCGCCGTCGACCGACATCTCGAACAGCCCCGCCGACACCTGCTGGTCGCCGTCGGTCTCGTGGATCACCGCGGCGCCGTAGGTCTTCAGCCCGCCTATGGTGGCGGTCGCTCCGCCCTGCGTCTGGGGTGTCTCGTCCGCGGCTGCCGTACCGGCGGTGGCCAGAACGCCTGCGACGACGAGTCCGGAGACCACGCAGCGTGACAACGCAGCAAGCACAGGATTCCCTTTCGAGCAGGATCCACCGGCACGGGAGGACAAGGCCTCACCAGCAGGATCAGCAGCCCCGAGAACGTACGTCGGCATCCTATGGACACCGGCGCACCACCTTTCCCAGTCCTGTGATCCGATAACCGATCCGATCCGGAATCGTTATCGCCGCGATCATCGGCGGCGACTGTGGCTCGTCGACAGAAGGGCCGAGCAGCCAGGGTGTTGGGCCTGGTCAGCGCGCTCGGGCGGCCCGGTCGTGGGGTCGTTCCCGGGGTCTGCGAGGTCCGGGTTCTGGTCCGAGGGTTCGTACCGGTCGTCCGGTTCGTTCACGCGGTTCACAGCGGGGCTGCCGACAAGTCACAGTTCGCTCAGAGGTTTTCGGCCACCGACATCACCTCACGTGACGCAATGTGACGTGAGGTCACATCGCCGCCGCAACCGGCTCCGGTTCTCGCGCCGTCTCGGGCGCCGTGTCCGGCACGGCCTCCGGCTCCGCGGAACTCACCGGAGGCGTCTCCCAGTTGGGCTCCGGCAGGGCACCGGACGCGGCCGCCGCCGACCCTGCGGCACCCGTCCCCACTCCCGCCCCCGCTCCCGTCTCCGGGCGGCCGCCGCGCCGGAACGCCGAGGTGCCGCGGGCGAGATCGTGGCCGATCGCCACCGCATCGAGGTCGGCCGACGCCCAGTTCTGCTGGCCCTCCCGTGTCTCCGAACGCACTTTCAGCCTGCCCTGCACGATGACGGGGTCACCGACCGAGAGCGACGCCGCCGCATTGGCGGCGAGCTGACGGTTGGCCCACACCGTGAAGAAGTTGGTGTGCCCGTCGGTCCACGCGCTCTTCTCGCGATCCCAGTACCGCGCGGTCACCGCGAGCCGGAACCGTGCCGACGGGCCCGCCGCCAGTTCCCGGTACACCGGCTGGGTCGCCACATTCCCCACCGCACACACGATCGTCTCGTTCATCCCGGACTCCTCCCCCGCCCCGGCTGCTGTGCCGGGCGGACAGCGGATACGCCTACGGGCCCGTCCCGTACGGCTGCGTCTCGACTGCCACGCCGGTGGCGTACGCCCTGTTCGCGTACGCCGCCGGCGCGCCGACGCATGACCAGACTGCCTCCGCCGGAACGAGCCCGCTGAGCCCTGTGGGCGACCGCCCGCCTGTGGAAAACCCGGTCACCCGTACGAGGGATCTACGGGGGATCTACGAGGGATCCACGGGGGATCTACGGGGGTTCCAGTCCCTCCCGGGTCACCGCACCCCCACGCCCACCCCCGCCCCGGCCTGCACCACCGTCCCGTAACACTCCCGCACCTCCCGGTAGCGCAGCAGTTCCGCAGCCACCGGGTCGAGCACCCGGGCCCTGCCGCACCCGGCGGCCGCCTCCCGCAGCCGGCGTTCCGCCTCCTGGCCGTAGCGCCGGGCGGGTCCGCGGGCCGCCATCCGGCAGCCCCACTCCACGAAGGGCCCGCCGACGATCCCCGCGAGCATCAGCAGCACCGGCACGCCCAGGTTCGGCGCCACGACCCCGGCGATCTGCCCCATCAGCCACAGCCCGCCCACGATCTGAAGGAACGTCATGGCGCCCTGGGCGACCACGGCCGCCGGCCACCAGCCGGGCCGCGGCGGCCGTCCCGGGGGAAGCCCGGCCCGCACCGCCAACAGGTCCAGCGCCCCCGGCAGGCCCTGCGATCCCCGTACGGCCGCCTCGCGCACCGCCTGCGCCCACGGCGCGGGCAGCCCTGCCGACGCGTGCTCCGCCACCGTACGCACCGCCTGCTCCACCCGCTGCCGGGCGGTGGCCTCCTCGTCGTTCTGGGTACGCACCGGCAGCCGTCCGGTCGGCAGCTCGCCCCGGTCCTGGTACCAGCGCCACAGCCGCAGCCACGGTGTGCCGCACGCGCGGTTGGCGTTGCGCAGCCAGGCCCGTTCCGCCGCCTCGCCCGCCGCACCAGCGCCCACGGCGTCCGCGAGCCGGTCGGCGAACTCGTCGCGTGCCTCCTCGCTGAGCCCGGCGCGCCGCCCGGTGGTGTAGACGGGCCGCAGCCGGGCCGCAGCGGCGTCCACGTCGGCCGAGACCCGGCGGGCCGCGGCCCCGCGCTCGGTCACGAACTGGCCGAGTGCCTCGCGCAGTTCACCGATCCCGGTACCGGTCAGCGCGGACACCGCGAGCACGGTGGCGCCGGGCTCGCCGTGCTCCCCGAGGGCGATCCCGTCCTCGTCGAGCAGCCGCCGCAGATCGTCGAGCACCTGGTCGGCGGCCTCGCCGGGCAGCCGGTCGACCTGGTTGAGGACGACGAACATGACCTCCGCGTGCCCGGCCAGCGGCCGCAGATAGCGCTCGTGGAGCACGGCGTCGGCGTACTTCTCCGGGTCGACGACCCAGATCACGGCGTCGACGAGCGCCAGGACACGGTCCACCTGCTCACGGTGCTGGACGGCCGCCGAGTCGTGGTCGGGGAGGTCGACCAGCACCAGCCCGCGCAGTTGCTCCTCCGCCTCCGGGCTCTGTGCGGGGCGCCTGCGCAGCCGTCCCGGGATCCCGAGCCGGTCGATGAGCGCCGAGCCGCCGTCGCCCCAGCTGCACACGATGGGCGCGGAGGTGGTGGGCCGTCGCAGGCCGGTCTCCGAGATGGCCACCCCGGCGAGCGTGTTGAAGAGTTGGGACTTGCCGCTGCCGGTGGCACCCGCGATGGCGACGACGGTGTGCTGCCCGGAGAGCCTGCGCCGGGCAGCCGCCGCTTCGAGCACCTTGCTGGCCTCGGCGAGCGTCCTGCTGTCGAGCCGGGTCCGGGAGAGCCCCACGAGTTCGCGCAGCGCGTCGAGACGGGAGCGCAGGGGGCCGCCGTAGGCGAGGGGGGCGGGGGGCCGCGGCGGCGGTGCGGCCACCGGTCTGGCCCCGGGGGCGGGGGCCCCGGGGGCGGAGGGGACCCCCACTTGCTGCACAGCGGTGTCGGTCACGCGGCGGGCGATCAGGCCGTCGTCCCAGGGGATGGCGGGGACGGAGGGATCAGGATCGGGGTCGGGGATAGGGCCGGAAGGGGCGGGGGCGGAACCGCCTACGGCGGCTACGGCGGCTACGGCGGCTACGGCGCTGGACGCGCCCGAGGGGGTGCTGTCGCCGGTGTTGCCGGGTCCGCGATCGGTGTGACTGGTGTTGTCCATGTGATCCGTGTGATCCATGTGGTTTTCGTCAGCGACGGCGGTCACCGCTCACCTTTCCTTCTGGAGTACGGACAGCGCGGCGATGAGTTCGGCCTGGGGTTCGACATGTACCTCCAGGGCGTCGAGCGGTGCGAGTCTGCGTTCGCGTTCGGTGTGCAGCACCTGGTCGACGTACTGGGTGAGCAGCCGCCCCCCGCGGTCGCGCAGCCGCAGCGCGCCGTGGGCACCGAGCCGCTCGGCGAGTCCCTCACCGGCGGAGCGGGCCCGTCGGCCGCCGAGCAGGGCGGTGGCGACGAGGGCGGTGACCAGCTCGGGGTCGTGAGCGGCGGGGCGTTCGAGGGCGCGCACCTCGTCCTCGGCGTACTCCTCCAGCTCGCGCCGCCAGCGCCGTACGGCCATCCCGATACGGTGCTCGGCGCCGTCCGGGGCGGGATCCTCACCGTGCAGCCCGGGCGCGCCGGAGGCGGGTTCGCGCCGCCATGCCTCGTCGACGCGTTCGTCGGCGCCGGTGACGGCGCACAGCAGGAGGGCACCGAGGCTCTCGGTGAGGGCGTCGAGGAGTTCGCCGGGGGCGCAGTCGAGGGGGAAGGCCCGCCAGCGTTTGAGGGCGTCCCCGGCGAGCACGGCACCGGCCTGGAGCCGACCGCGTACCCGGGTGTGCTCGCTGTCGTACGCCATGTCGACGGCCGAGGTGAGGCGGAGCGCGGCGGCGTGCTGGGCGGCGGCGGAGGCGGCCAGCTCGGGCATGCGGGCCTTGAGGGAGTCGAGGACACCGCGTGCCGTACGGGCGAGGGAGTGCTGGCGGGCGCCGGGGTCCTGGGCCTGGTGGACGAGCCAGGTCCGCAGGGGTGCGACGGCGCTGGCGGGCAGCAGTCCGCCGCCCCAGGCGGACTCGGGCAGCTCGGGCACGGTGAAGCGGGGCAGGTCGCCGAGTCCGGCCTTGGTCAGGAGGGCGGCGTACTGCCGGGAGACCTCGGAGACGACCTGGTGGGGCACGCGGTCGAGGACGGTGACGAGGGTGGCGTCGTACTCCTTGGCGGTGCGCAGCAGGTGCCAGGGGACGGCGTCGGCGTAGCGGGAGGCCGTCGTGACCATGACCCAGATGTCGGCGGCGCAGATCAGCTGGGCGGCGAGGACGCGGTTCTCGGCGACGAGGGAGTCGATGTCGGGGGCGTCGAGGAGGGCGAGGCCGGGCGGGAGCGTGTCGACGGTCTCGACACGCAGGACGTGCGCGGGGTCCTCACCGGGAAACAGCAGCTCGTCGCCGGGGTCGTAGCCGGACACCGGCCCCGCCCCGGCGCCCTGCCCGGCACCGCGTCCGGCCCCCCGCCCGAGCCCTTGCCCGAGCCCCTGCCCGGTGCTGCCTGCCACGGTCGCCGCCGACGACCCCTGCCCGGACCCATGTCCGGGCCCATGTCCGGGTCCCTGTCCGGGTCCCTGTCCGGGCCCATGTCCGGGCCCCTGTCCGGGTCCCTGTCCGGGCTCCTGATGGGGCACCCACACGCGGGTGAGCCCGGGAAGGACCCGCATCCCGCTGAACCAGTGCTGGTCCTCCGGATGGCAGACGAGCACCGGGGTGCGTGTCGTCGGCCGCAGCACTCCCGCCTCGCTGACCCGCCGCCCCACGAGGGAGTTGACGAGGGTCGATTTGCCGGCGCCGGTGGAGCCGCCCACGACGGCCAGCAAGGGCGCTTCGGGCTCTCTCAGGCGGGGCACCAAGTAGTCGTCGAGCTGCGCGAGCAGTTCGTCGCGATTGGCACGCGCGCGGGGAGCCCCCGCCAGGGGCAGCGGGAAGCTGGCGGCGGCGACGCGGTCGCGCAGGGCGGAGAGCGCGTCGAGCAGCTGGGGCCGTACGTCCAAGGTCACCACACGTGAAGAATGCCCAATTTTAGGGGAATTCTGAAGCATATGGGCATGTCTGCGCGCCGAGCGGACACAAGGGGCAGAAGGGGTGACTGGGACACAGGCACAGCCCAGGCATAACGAGTGCACAACACCCGGTGCGTGAGGCGCCAAAGGTGGTGCACGATTCGTACCTGCCTGCGATTATCAGGACCGCTTCACCGAACCTCCACATCGAGCCACGGAGGCGAAGCAACAGGGACAAGGATCCAGGAGCCCTATCCTTGTCCCCGGCAACGTCACGGATCAGCCCACACCCGGGCACCACGACCGAGGCCACCACCACCGGCCCCCGTAGCTCAGTGGATAGAGCAGGCGCCTTCTAAGCGCTTGGCCGCAGGTTCGAGTCCTGCCGGGGGCGCCCGTCTCCGCCCTCCCCTTCGGGAGGGCGTTTTTGCTGGTCGGGCTACCGGTCAGACTGCAGTCGGGCTGCTGGTCGGACGCGGTTCAGCACGCCCTGCGGAGGGGCTGCGCGGGAGCGGCAAAGCCCCTGGGGAAGTCGGCGGCAGTCCGGCTGGAATCGCTTTGTCCGGCCCCTCGGCGTTCCCCCGTACGCGCTCTCCCACTGGGGCACCAAGCCACCCGGTGTTACGTTCTCGACACGGAAGGTCACCCATGACAGGAGCGGGGCCATGCCGAAGCCGAAGCCGAAGCCGAAGCTGTCGGCCAACCGCGCGAGTCTGCCCCACAAGCTGCGATACGCCGTACTGCATCCCGACCGCGTCTCGCCCTACCTGAGGCGGGCCGCACGGGACGTCTGGCTCGGCCTCAGGCACCGCGACCATGTCTCCTACTACCGGGCCGTCATGGCCTCCGACACCGCGCGAAGCCCGGACCGAGCCGTCGGCAGCGGGTCGGAGGCACGCTGGCTGGCGCTCGGTCAGATGCAGTTCGACTATCTGCTCGAACACGGTCTGACGCCGCAGGACCGGATGCTGGAGATCGGCTGCGGGAACCTTCGCGCCGGATGGCGTTTCATCGACTACCTGGAGCCCGGCCACTACTACGGCGTCGACATCTCACCCGACATCCTCATCGAGGCACAGAAGACTCTCGTACGGCACGATCTGCAGGACCGGCTGCCCTGTCTGACCCCGGTCGGCGACCTCACGCTGGGCTTCCTGCCGGAGGGCTGGTTCACGGTGGTGCACGCGCACAGCGTGTTCTCGCACTCTCCGCTTGCGGTCATCGAGGAGTGCCTGGCGCACGTGGGGCGCGTGCTCGCCCCGGACGGCTTCTTCGACTTCACCTTCGACCGCACGGATGGCCCCGAGCACCATGTGCTGCACGAGGACTTCTACTACCGCACCGAGACGCTGATCTCGCTGGCCGAGCAGCACGGTCTGACCGCCCGTTTCATGGACGACTGGGAGAAGCGTCCGCACGGCCAGTCGAAGATCCGGGTCACCCACCCGGAATCGGCGCAGCGGCACCGTCCTCGCGGAGTGCGGCACGCAAGGTGAACAGGCCGGCGGCCACCAGGGCCGGCCGTCCTTCTCCGTCCCGGCCCCACCACCCCCTCGGCGCCCGAGGAAACTCACCCCGGCCCCGGGGGTGTCCCTGCGCAGGGCCCGGTCCTCATCCATACCTCTTCCTTTCCTGCAAGATGTAGCGTTCCCCTCGCACTACAAGGCGTAGGGCGCGGGCGGACGGTAGACATGCGGGAAGAAATGCGGACAAAGCACCGTGCATCGATCGCGGATACCGGGCGGAGCTCGATCGCGTGCGGCCGGTCCCAGGTACGCCTGGAACTACGGAGCAGAAGAGATCAGGGACGTCACGGCCCGCCCCACACCCCGTCCCCACCTGCACCGTCCCCGTCTGCGCCGATCCCACCCACACCGATCCCACCGCTCACTCCCCAAGGTGACCCCCAGTCATGACCGTCCAGCAGCAGGCAGCCCTCACCCCCCGCCCGCGCACCTCCCCCGAACAGCCGCTAACCCTGTCCCGGCTGCGGGCGCGGGCGGCCGCGTTCACCGTCTGGTACCTGCGGCTGATCGCCCTGCTCAACGTCGCGGCGGTCATATCGGTGCCGTTCCGGCGCGAGGTCGACGAGCACAACACCGGCCGGATCTACGCCACCCACGCCTCCCACGGGTTCCACCAGTTCCACGCGCAGCACGCGGGTGATTACTTCACGCCGTACCTGGCCACCGCCGGCCTGGTCTCGGCCGCGCTCGCCATCTTCCTGTCGATGGTGATGCGGCGCAGGAAGCGGGCCGCCTGGACGGTCAACATGGCCTTCGCCGGGCCGCTGTTCGCGCTGTACGCCGTCGCGCTCACCCAAAACCCCTTCCGCATGCACCTGTTCAACTGGGGGTCGGCTCTGCTCACCGGCCTGTTCGTGGCCGCGCTGGTGATCGGGCGCCGGGAGTTCGAGGCGGTCGGGGACCCGTCCAACCCGAAGTTGGCGCTCGCCGTCGGCACGGGCGGCATCCTGGTCAGCGGCACGATCGGCACGCTGCTGGTCGACGCGACCAACAAGCTGCATCACGCCACGCTGTTCGACAAGGTCGCGTACACGCTGCTGCGGGGCATCAGCGTCGGCCCGCTCGCCGACCGTGTGTCGACCGTGCACGCGCCGCGCTGGGTCGACGTCATCGTCAACATCTCGGTCGCGGCGAGTTTCTGCCTCGTCCTGTACGCCTGCTTCCGCTCACCCCGCGGCCGGGAACTCCTAGGCGAGGAGGACGAGAAGCGGCTGCGTACGCTGCTCGACCGGCACGGCGAGCGCGACTCCCTCGGTTACTTCGCGCTCCGCCGTGACAAGGCGGTCAAGTGGTCACCGACGGGCAAGGCCGCCATCACCTACCGCGTGATCGGCGGCGTCAGCCTCGCCTCCGGCGACCCGATCGGCGACCCCGAGGCGTGGCCCGGCGCCATCGACGCCTGGCTCGCCGAGACCCGCCGACACGCCTGGACGCCCGCGGTCATGGGCGCGAGCGAGGAGGCCGGCACGATCTACGCACGACACGGCCTGGACGCTCTCGAACTCGGCGACGAGGCCATCGTGGACCTCGCCGACTTCACCCTCGACGGGCGCGCCATGCGGGTCGTACGACAGGCACACAACCGCGTCCGCCGGGCCGGCTACACCGTGCGCATCCGCCGCCACGCCGACATCCCCGAGAGCGAGATGGCCACGCTGATCGAGCGGGCCGACCGCTGGCGCGACGGCGCGACCGAGCGCGGCTTCTCCATGGCGCTCGGGCGGCTCGGCGACCCGGAGGACGAGTGCTGCGCCATGCTCGAGTGCCGGGACGCCGAGGGCGAGCCGCGGGCACTGCTGAGCTTCGTGCCGTGGGGCGAGCACGGGCTGTCACTGGACCTGATGCGCCGCGACCGGGACTGCGAGAACGGCCTGATGGAGTTCATGGTCGTCGAACTCCTGCTGCACGCCGAGGAGTTGGGTGTACGACGGGTATCCCTGAACTTCGCCATGTTCCGCGCCGTCTTCGAGCGCGGCGCACGCCTCGGCGCGGGGCCGGTGCTGCGGCTGTGGCGCTCGATCCTCACCTTCTTCTCCCGCTGGTGGCAGATCGAGTCCCTCTACCGCGCCAACGCCAAGTACCGGCCGGTCTGGGAGCCGCGCTTCCTGCTCTTCGAGAAGACCGCCGACCTGGCCCGCATCGGTCTCGCCGGCGCCCGCGCCGAGGGTTTCCTCACCCCGCCCCGCCTGCCCCAGCGCCGGAGGAGCCAGCCCGACGGACCCATGAAAGACGTACCCATGGAACAGGTCACTTCTGCGGAAAGCTGATCGAGTGTCCGGTCACGGACAGGCTCCGTAGCACTGACGTCTCCGCCGCAACGGGCTGCCGGAGAGCTCCCCGGCAGCCCCGGCCTCCCCCGGGTGCGGCCACCCCACCCACTGTAAGGTGCCCGCATGGCAGGCACTTCTCCCCGTGGGAGTGGGGAACGGCGCAGCGCCGGCGCACTGGAGGGCGAGGTCCTGGCCGCTCTCTGGGCGACCGAGGAGGCGCTGTCCCCGGCCGAGATCCAGGAGCGGCTCGGCGGCGGCCTCGCCTACAACACCGTGCACACCATCCTCAAGCGCCTGTACGACAAAGGGCTGGTCCTGCGGGATGTCAACGGACGCCGGGGCGCCTACCGCCCGGCGAAGAACGCCGCCGAGGTGACGGCCGAGGCCATGCACCGGGCCCTGGACCGCGGGCCCGACCCGATCGCCGCGCTTCAGCAGTTCGTGAGCGGGCTGACCCCGCAAGAGGAGCAGACGCTGCGTGACCTTCTCGTCGAGGAGCAATGAGGGTCGACGTCCACGTCCCTCTGATCCTCTCGCTCCTCCTGGCCGCCGTGGCCCCGCAGGTGGTCGGGGACTGTCCACGGCGCCGGTCGCCCGTGTCCTCACCTCGGCCGCCACCTCCTGGGCGCTGCTCCTGCTCGCCGCCACCCTTGTCAACTGTCAACTACCGCCGCGCTCCTGGCGCTCGCGGTCATCGCCCATCTTCTCCACAAGGCCGTGAGCCCGGTGTCATTGCCGCCGGAGGACGGTGCGCTTCCGGACTCCTTCGCCGCGCGCCAACCGGGTCTCTCACGTCTCCTCGGCGGGCACCCGGCAGCGCACCTGCTTCCCGATCGCCGAGCGCCGTACCTGCCACCCGGGCGCGAGCAGGTCGACCAGCCCGAGCCCCCGCCCGCCCTCCGCCTCCGCGCTGTCGAGCGCGATCGCCCGCCGCCGCGGCAGTACGCCGGGGTCCGGATCGTGCACGTTCACCGCGATGCCGTACGACGTCACGTACACCTCCACCACGAGCGGAACGTGGTCCCCGCAGGCCCGCACGGAGTTGCCGACCAGCTCGGACAGGACGAGCTGAGCAGAGTCGACGACCCCGGGGGCGAGGCCCTGCGTGAGCAGCTCGGCGCGCGTCAACTCCCTTACGGCCCGCAGGTTCGGGGGCGAGGCGGAGATGTGGGCGGCGAAGCCCTGGGGGCGGGGGCGGAGGTAGTAGCCGGGGGCGGTGAGGTGGGGGGTTGCGGTGGGGTGCATGGCGCCTCCTGGACGGTCAGCTGGAACAGGTCCAGGCTGCACCCGGCAGCCCCCATTCTCCCCCAGGTAGAAACATTTCCCCCCGAAAGAGTGAAATCCTCGCGATGGCGTGCGACGCCCCCAACGGCGTCGCCAGACTCCATCCATGCCCAACTCGCCGCTTGTACCGACCGTTCGACGCCGCCGCCTGGGTGCCAGCCTGCGGCGTTTTCGCAACGAGGCCGGAATGACCCTCGACGGCGCCGCAGGTGCCATGACCTGGAGAGCACCCAAGCTCTCAAAGATCGAGGGCGCCACCCAGGCCATCAAACCGGCCGAGGTGGAGGCACTCCTGACCGTGTACGGGGTGCAAGACACCCAGGTGAAGGACGCGCTGAAGGCTCTGGCGCAGGACGCAGGCAAGAAGGGCTGGTGGCAGACGTACAGCGCGATCGTGTCACCCAACTACGCCGACTACATCTCCCTTGAGACGGACGCGGAGACGATCTGCGCCTGGTCCCCATTGGTCGTCCCCGGACTGCTCCAGACTGCCGCGTACGCGCGCGAGACCATCTCCGGCGTGACAACGAGCCGCACGCCGGAAGAAGTCGCCGCGCTGACCGAGGTGCGTATGGCCAGGCAGTCCGTCCTCTCCCGTCCCGGCACGGCTCCGGAATTGTGGGCGATCGTCCATGAGGCAGCGCTCCACCAGCGCTTCGCCGTACGTCCCGCGACGATGCGTGAACAGCTCCGGCGACTCCTCGATGTATCCGAAATGCCTCACGTCACACTGCAGTTGATGCCACTGGACTCAACCGCACACCCCGGCATCATCGGCGGCTTCACCCTGACTACGTTCCCCCGGCCGATGCCTCCGGTAGTACTCCTGGAAAACCTCGGTGGCGCGACGTACGTTGAGGGCGAGGATGCAGCGCCCTTCGCAAAAGCCGTCGAACGCATCCGCGCGACGGCGCTTCCGGTGGAGGACTCGCTCGCGAGAATCGCCGAGTTGGAGGAGAGGCACCGAAAGTGACCCACGCCAAAGCCGAGTTGTACGCCCATGACCTCACAGCGGCGATATGGCGGAAGGCGTCCGCCAGCGGCGCGGAGCATGACTGCGTCGAAGTCGCCGAACTCCCCGGCGGCGCAAGGGCGGTCCGGGACTCCAAGAACCTCGGCCGTGAGCCCCTGCGCTTCACCGCCTCCGAGTGGGCCGCGTTCCGGGACGGGATCGTCATCGGCGAGCTTTAATGAGGTCATGTCTGGAGCACGGAGTCCGGAAGACCCGGTCCTCGCCTTCGCCACGCAGGAGGCTTGGGAGACGTGGCTCGCGGAGAACCACTCCGAGGTCTCGGGTGTCTGGCTGAAGATCCCGAAGAAAGGCTCCGGACTGGACGGCCTCGACTACGCCGGGGCGCTGGAGTCGGCGCTCTGCTACGGCTGGATCGACGGACAGAAGAAAAAGCTGGACGAGCAGCACTGGCTGCAGCGCTTCACCCCGCGGCGGCCGGGCAGCAAGTGGTCGAAGGTGAACCGGGAGAAGGCCACGGAGCTCATCGCGCGGGGGCGTATGTGCGCGCCGGGCCTGGCCGAGGTGGACAAGGCCAAGGGAGACGGCCGCTGGGAAGCGGCGTACGCCAGCCAGAGCAAGGCGTCGGTCCCCGACGACCTCCAGGCGGCCCTGGACGCCGCCCCCGAGGCCCGCGCGTTCTTCGCCACCCTCGACAGCCGCAACCGCTACGCGATCCTCTACCGGGTCCAGGACGCCAAGAAGCCACAGACCAGGGCGTCCCGCATCGAGAAGTTCGTTGCCATGCTGGCCGAAAAGAAGAAGATCTACCCCTGAAGCGGGGGTGCGCCAACCGGGTCCAGGTGGCCATCCTCGTCCACGAGGCCCGGGACGTGCGACGCACCTCGACCCCGCTTGACCGAATGACACAATCATAGTGTCATTGGTTGGGTGCTCTACATGACACCTCCCTTGGACGGCGACGATCTGCGCGCCCTCGACGAGATCGCGGCCATGCGCCGCGCCCTGCGGCACATGCTGCGGGCCACCCCCCGCTGGACACGGCAGCTGCGCCGCAACCTCACCGCCCGCGCGATCGCCGGCTCGAACACCATCGAGGGGTACGCCGCGACCGTCGACGACGTGGAAGCGCTCATGTCCGGAGAGGAACCCCTGGAGACCGGGGAACGGACCCGCGCAGAGCTGGAGGGCTACCAGCGGGGCATGACCTACATCCAGGCCCTCGCCGACGCCGGTGCCGGTTTCCGGTACGACACCGGGCTGCTCAACGGTCTGCACTTCATGCTGCAGGGTCACCACCTCGACAAGCGCCCCGGCCGCTGGCGCGACGGCCCCGTCTATGTCACCAGCCCCGACGACCCCCTGGTCCCCGCCTATACAGCGCCCGACCACGAGGATGTCCCCGCGCTGATGCAGGAGTTCATCGAGTGGCTCAATGAAGGGGATCTCGACGCACCTGTCCACGTGCGCGCCTCCATGGCCCACCTCAACCTCGTCAAGATCCACCCGTGGAAGGACGGCAACGGACGCATGTCCCGCGCCCTGTCCACCCTCGTCTTCTCCCGCGAGGCGCTCATGCCGCCGGAGTTCTCCTCCATCGAAGAGTGGCTCGGCCGCGGCCAGAACACGTATGCCTACTACCAGGTCCTGGAGGAAGTAGGCGGTGCGCGCTGGAGTCCTGAGCGGGACACCCGCCCCTGGATCCGGTTCTGCCTGACCGCACACCACCGCCAGGCGCAACAGGCCCAGCGGCGCTTCGATGTGATGTCCCGCGCCTGGACCCGCCTCGTCGAAGCCGTTGAGGAGACCGGCCTGGATGAGCGTGTCGTCTACGCCCTGCTGCCCGCCTTCTCCGATGCCAAGGTCCGTCGCACCGTCTACCAGCAGGACGCCGACCTCAGCGACCAGCAGGCCATCCGCGACATCCGCGAGCTCGTCACGCGTGGCTGGCTCGTGCCGCATGGCAAGGCCCGCGCCCGCTACTACGCCCCCGGCCCGCTCATGAATCCTGTGCGGGCAGAGGTCCACCAGTCCCTGGAGCCGTACGCCGATCCCTACCGCCCTCGCCCCTGAGCCCTACCTCTTCGGCTGGACACTCACGAGGTCAGGGCGGCACGTCCGCTCCCTGTGGCGCCCTGCGAACCGCATGCCCCTGCGCCGGTATGCGTTCCAGTACTCCGCCCGCGAAGACGTCATACAGGGGGAGGGTTTCCAGGTGGACGTAGCCGATGTGGCAGTCGCAGTGGGTGAGGGGGCAGGGGCGGGGGCGTAGGGATTCGCGGTAGGTGTTGTCGTAGAGGTTGCCCAGGGGGTCGGGGACGAAGTGGCAGCGGCGGACCATGCCCTCGCCGTCCACCGAGACGACCGACTCGCCCGTGCGGCAGGGCAGGCCGGCGCTGCGGTGCGGGTGGCGGCTGTAAGGGAAGAGGGGGTCCAGGGCCGTCCAGTCGGCGGCCTCCGGGTCGGTGTACGTGTGGCCCTCCGCGGCGTTGACCCAGAGGTAGACGTGGGCCGGGAGGTCGGCGCGCAGGCGGCGCGCCGGTTCCAGATGCTCGGGGAGGCCCACGATGCCGACGCTGTGGCGGACGCCCCGGTCGGCGAGGTCGTGGCATGTGGTGAGGAAGCGGTCGTAGGGCGTCTGGCCGGGGTGGAAGGTGCACCACAGGGCGAGGGTGTCCAGGTCGGCACCGGCCAGCCAGTCCGTGCGGCAGCTGAGATTCGTCTGGATCGCCACCCTGCGGATGTGCGGCAGACGGCTCAACTCGGTGAGCGTGCGCCGGTACCAGGAACGGACCAGGCCCTCACCCCATGGCGTGAACAGCAGCGAGAGTCTGTCGTCCCGCTGGGCCGTCGCCCAGTCTGCGAAACGGGTCAGGGCCGTGCGGTCCGCGGTCAGTTGGGCGCGGGTGTCCCGGCGCTTGGCGAAGGGGCAGTACGGGCAGTCGTAGTCGCACGACGCCAGCGGGCCCCGGTAGAGGATCGTGAGGTCCATGGGGGTCATCGGGGCCGTCCCCGTCACTTCGTCTCGTACGCGGCCATGCGTTCCCTCACTGCCGCCGAGAACAGCTCCGGGCCCAGGGCGTCGGAGTGTGCCAGGCCCTCCGGGGAGAGGCGAAGGAGGGCGGGGCCCGTGGAGTCGTCCAGCCAGCCCCGGGCCGTGAAGCGGGTCAGTTCGGCCGCGAAGTCCTCGGGGGGTGACGTGCCGAAGCGGGTTCGGTAGTCCTCCACCGGCATGCCCTCCGCCTGGAGCAGCGACTGGAGGAGGTGGCGCCGTCTGGCCTCCTCCGCGTCCATGTGCCAGCCGAAGTCCGCGAACCGGAAGTCTTCCGTCCCGCGGGCCGTGTAGTCGTCGACGATCCGGCGTATCTGCCGCATGTCCACGGCGTAGTCGAAGGAGTAGTGCAGCTCGGAGGTGTACGAGCGGGCGCCGCAGCCGAGGCCGACCATGCCGTCGGTCTGGCACGCGTAGTCCCCGGCGCCGGTGTCCGGGGCGTCCGCGCGGCGGAACATGCGCATCGACACCTGCTCGTAGCCGTGGGCGAGGAGGTGGTCGCGGCCGTGGCGGTACAGGCGCAGGCGCCGCTCGTCCCATGCGGCGTCGGTCTCCGTGTGCGCCGCTCCGGTGCCTGAGTGGTGACGGCCCAGGCCGGTCAGGGGGCGGACGTACAGGGGGTAGAGGTACAGCTCCTCCGGGCGCCAGGCGAGGGCCGCGTCGAGGGAGCGGCGCCAGGAGTCCTCGGTCTGGCCGTCTATGCCGTAGATGAGGTCGATGTTCAGCACGGGGATCGTCGTGTCGCGGATCCTGCCGAGGGCCGCCTCGACGTCCGCCCTGCGCTGCGGGCGTACGGCCGAACGGGCCTCCGTGTCGACGAAGCTCTGCACGCCCAGGCTCAGCCGTGTCGTGCCGCGCGCCGCCAGCACCGCCAGCCGGTCGGCCGTCGCGGTGGCGGGCGAGGCCTCCACGGAGAGTGGTATCGCCGTCAGGTCGGCGCCCAGCCCCCGCTCGGCCAGATCGCACAGCCGCGCCAGCTCGGCGGCGGTCAGGAAGGTCGGGGTGCCGCCGCCGAAGGCCGCGTTGGCGAACCTCGCCCCGTCGCCCAGCGCCTCGCGCACCGCCGTCGCCTGGCGCTCCAGCGCGTCAAGGTAGGCGGTGGTCAGGCCGTCGGGTGCGCCGATGCGGGTGAACAGGTTGCAGAAGCCGCAGCGCACCTCGCAGAAGGGGATGTGGAAGTAGAGGGAGAGGGCGTCCTTCGGCTCGTCCGCCCAGAGGGCGTGCAGGGCGGCGTCCGCGCGGTGCAGGGGGCGGTAGGCGGTCTTGTGGGGGTAGGCGTAGACGTAGTTCTGGTAGGGGCGGGGGAGGACAGGGACGGGGCTGGTCCCGGTCGTCGCTTCGGTGGTGGTGCGGGCTGTGGTGATGGGGGCGGGCGTGGTGCCAGCGGTCGTGGTACTGGTGCTGGTGGTGGTGCTGGTGGTCATCGTGCCTCGTCGAGAAGGAAGTGGGCGTACGGCACGGTCCAGACGACGTCGTGGCCGATACGGTGGCCGGTGTAGCCGTCCTCGCCGTACGCGGTGCCGTGGTCGGAGCAGACGACGGCGAAGCACGGGCGGCGGCTGCGTACGGCCGTGAACAGCCGCCCGATGTGCCGGTCCACGTACTCCAGTGCCGCAGCGTGGGTCGCCCGGGTGTCACCCGCCTCACGGGTGGCGCCGGGCAGATGGAACCAGTTGGGCTGGTGCAGTGCCGATATGTTCATGAACAGGAACAGCCGCTGCTCGGCCGGGAGTCCGGCGACGACCTTCTCGGCACGGTCCACCTGCGCCTCGAACGACGTCGGCGACGCCACCCCGAACTCCGGCTCCCAGTGGCTCTCCTGGAACATCCCCGGCAGGACCGAGCCCAGTGGTCCCCGCTTGTTGAAGAAGCCGACGCCGCCTATGCACACGGTGCGGTAGCCGACGGCGGCCAGACCCGACACGAAGTCGGGTGTGTCGTAGACGAAGGTCCCGGACGCCGTGGACTCGCTGCCCTCGAAGCGGGCGGCGAACAGCCGCGGATGCGGTCCGGGGGCCGCCGGGGTGGGCAGGAAGCCCGCGAACATCGCCTGGTGGGAGGCGTAGGTGAAGCTGCCGGGAGCGTGCCTGCGCTCCCAGACACCGCCGGGCAGGTGGCGGACCAGGTTCGGGATTCGGCCCTCCGCGGCCAACTCCTGGGCCACGTCGTGGCGGAGGGTGTCGAGGGTGACCATGAGGAGGTCGTGGGTGCCCACGATCTCGTTCATGTCCACCGCTTCGGCTGTGCCGGTCATGACGGGGCTCCTTGTGCGGCGGCGGTCACCGGCAAAGGCTGTACGGCGCCCGCCCCTGCGGCGGCGACCTGCGCGGCGTATGTGTCCAGGCCCTCCGCGCCGCTGCCCGGCAGGCCGGTCAGACGGGGCAGGAGGTCGCCGAAGGCGTTCACCTCGCCGACGGTGAAGCGGCGCCAGCCGGTGTACGGCAGGACATCCACCCCGACGCACAGCGTGCCCGGGAAGCATGCCGCCGCCCGCTCGGCGGTCTCCAGCAGCTGCTCGAAGCGGCCACCCGCCGAGCGGATCGCCTCGAGGACCGTGTCGAGGTCGCCGCGGGCGCCGCCCAGGTGCAGATTCGTCATGGGGTGACGGCTGGTCCGTACGACGGCGTGCGTGGCGCGCCCGGCGACCACGACCACCCGGAGATCGGCCGCGCGACCGCCCTGCGATGCCTTGGGCACCCACTGCTCGACGTGGAGGCCGTCCGGGGCCAGGGCGTCGACAAGGGCGGCGACCTCGCACTCCGAGTCGTACTGCCGTACCCGCAACGAGTTGAAGAGGCGGCCGTCGGGGCCTGTCTCCACCGAGGTCCTCGCTCTGACCCGGCCGGGGCCCGCCACCGACAGCGCGAGGACACCGGAGGCCGACGAACCGTGCGCGAGCTTCACGAACGCCCGCGATACGCGCGCCTCCTTCAGCCGCCCCCGCAGCTCCTCCCAGCCGCCGATCGAGCCCCCGTCCCGTCCCGTGACCGCCGTCGGCACCGGGACCCCGGCGGCGCTGAGCCGGGCGTGGCAGCGCCGCTTGTCGAACAGCACCGCGACCTCCTCCGCGTCGGCGGACGGCACCGCGCCCGCACGGTGCGCGGCGTCCGTCACCTCCCGCACGGCTGCCGTGAAGCGCCGGTACCAGAGGGCCGTGCCCTCGACCCGGGTGGGGTCGTCGGTGTCCCGGAGCAGGCGGTCGACCTCGGTGTTCTCACCGGGAGAGTCGATCTTTACGAACTCCCCCGGCCGGAACATGAACCGCCCGCGCAGCACATCCCGCCACGCCACGACACGCGGCTGCGCGTGCCCCGCCGCACGGACGGCGTCGGCGAACATCGTGGTCCGGCGGTTCTCCGGATTGCCCACGACGGCGAACGCGCCGACAGGCCCGGGCGGAGCAGCGGACAGAGCGGCGGTGCGGCTACTCGGAGACAGCGACATACCGCCACTCCTCGTCCTGCCAACGCTGCGGGCTCAGCTGCTCGGACAGGTCCACGTCGGTCCCGGCGGACTCGAAGGCCGTGCGGACCCGGTCGGTCATGGCCGCGCTCAGGAAGTGGTGGTGCAGGTCGAGCCGCTTGAGATGGGTCAGGGGCTGGCCGCCGAGCAGGGCTTCGGCACCGGTGTCGGTGAGGGTGCCCAGGGACAGGCTCAGCGACTCGAGCTGGGCGACGACCGGTGCCGAGGCGACCGCGGCGGCGATCTCGTCCTGGATCTCGCTGTTGCGCACACCGAGATGGCGCAGCGCCGGGAACTGCCCGCCCGTCAGGATCGGCGCGAGATCGGCGACCGTCGCGTCACCGCCGTACCCGTCCACGCCGAGCCATATCTCAAGGGTTTCGAGCGCGGGAAGTTCGCTGGCGGCGATGCCGCGCACCACCTCGCCGGGCAGGCCGCCGGCCTCGATACGGAGGGTGCGCAGGTGCTGGTGCCGGACGGCGGGGAAGCGCAGGTCCGTGCCGCCGCGGATCCCGAACTCCTCAAGGAGGGGATAGGCGTCGAGGACCGGCGTGACGTCGGACTGCTCGATCCACGAGATCTCGGACTCCTCCATCTCCAGGTCGCCGATGAACACGGCACGCAGGCTCGTCAGCCGGTCCCGGGCGTCGACCAGCCGCTGCACGACGACGCCGGAGTCGTTGTCGTACGGCTCGTCCCACTGCCCGACGACGATGGCGCGGACGGCGGAGAGGTCGACCGAGCCGACGAAGCGGTCCCACACCTCGCCGAACTCCCCTTCCATGCGGTCGCCGTAGGGATCGGCGGCCAGCCGCCAGGCGACCGCACCCGCCTCCGGCAGCTCCTGCTGTGCGCCGGGCGCGGGGAAGTCGTAGGCCGGGAGGCCGTGCAGTTCCTTCAGATGCTCGACGGGGGACATGCTGCTGGCCTCCTGAGGCGGACATGTGATCTGTGATCACGGTGCGCTGCTTGCACATTTTCTACCAAGCGCCACTGACAACGCCGCCGCAGACCGTCCGCAGGCCGTCCCCAGTCGCTCCGGCGGATCGCCGTATGCCGCCCGCGGACTGACGAACCGGCAGGTCAGGGGCGTTGTCAGACCCCCCGCGTAGCGTCGTCGGCGTGGAGATGGACCGCTTCGGCGAAGTGCGCCGACGGCGAAGGGAGACACGCATGTACCGGCAGGGGGACGTCCTGATCGTGCCCGTCGCTGAGGCGGATGTACCGCCGGGCACGGACCGGTTGCCGCGGCAGCCGCGGGATGCCCGGGGCAGGCTGGTGCTGGCCCTCGGCGAGGTCACCGGGCACGCCCACGCGGTGGTGGGTCCGGGCACCCTGGTCCGGGAGACGGGCCCGTTCGGTGCCGCGTTCCTCCATCTCCCGGACGGCGGACGGGTGGTGCACGAGGAGCACGGGGCGATACCGCTGCCGAAGGGCTGGTACCGGGTGGTGCGGCAGCGGGAGTACGTGCCGGGCGCGGTGCGGATCGTGGCGGACTGAGGAAGACGGGGGCGGAGAGATGACGGAGCCGGCGGAAACCGGACCGAGCGAGCCGGGCGTGACGGATTCGATGGCTGCGACGGCGGTCGCGACAGATATGACGGCGGACATGACGGCGGTCGCGACGGACGTGACGGCGGTGTGGCGGGCGGTCGCGGCGGCCACCGGCCCGGCGGACCGTGCGGCGGCGGAGGAAGGGGTGCGCCTGGCCTACCGGCTGGCGGGCCTGGCCGCGCCGGAGCGCATCGTGTGGGCGGGCTCGCCCCGCGAGGCGGTGGCGCTGGCCGTGCGGCTGACGGCGGAGGGCACCACCGGCCCCAGCGTCGTCGACGAGGTGCGAACCCAGCCGTGGGCCGACGCCCGCAAGAGGGTCTTCGACCGGCTCGGCCCGGCCGCCTGGGCGGCGCACTGGGCCATGACGGGGGCTCAGCTCTGGGACACGACGACCATGCTGACGGAACGGATCCGGACGGGCGTGGCCGAGTCCCCCGACGCGCCAGGCGGTGAGGGGCCGGCCCGGATCGTGCTGCTGGACGCGGTGCTGGGCCAGCACGACGCGCCGTGGCTGGCGGCCTTCGACGGCCAGGAGGGGGCGGAACCGCTCAAGGGGATCGCCGCGGTGGCGCGCGCGGCGGGCTGGTGGTGGCCGTACGAGAAGACGGTGATCGTCACGGAACGGCCGCTGGAACTGCACCGCGACGAGGCGGGCCGGCTGGACCGGGCGGACGGTCCGGCGCTGGCCTACCCCGACGGTTTCGCGCTGCACGCCTGGCACGGCATGCCGGTTCCCGCCGAGTTCCTGGGCGGGCTGGCCACCCTGACCCCGCAGCGGATCCGGGAGGAGGAGAACGCGGAACTGCGCCGCGTGATGCTGGAGCACTACGGCTACGACCGCTACCTCGCCGACTCCGGCGCGGAGCCGTTGCAGCGGGACGAGGCCGGCGTGCTGTGGCGGATCGCTCTGGAGGGCGACGAGCCGCTGGTGATGGTCGAGGTCGTCAACTCCACCCCCGAGCCGGACGGCACCCACCGCACCTACTGGCTCAGGGTCCCGCCCCGTACCCGGACGGCACGCGAGGGGGTGGCCTGGACCTTCGGGCTGACCTTGGACGAGTACACCCCGCAGCGGGAGACGTGAGCCGGCCCGGACGGCGGCAGATTCTTTGTTCGGGCGGGTGATCCGCGGGCCGCTGCCGTGACCCGGTTCCTTCCATCGCGTTGAACGAGGAGTGCGGCGGCGCGTCTGCTGCCGCAGCCACCGAGTTCAGAAGGAGAACGTGATGTCTCGCATCGCGAAGGCAGCCGTCGTCATCGCCGGCACCGGTGCCGTGGTGTTCGGCGGGGCCGGTCTGGCCCTGGCGGACGCGGGTGCCCATGGTGCGGCTGTCGGCTCGCCCGGTGTCCTGTCCGGCAACGTCATCCAGATCCCGGTCCACGTGCCGGTCAACGTCTGCGGGAACACCGTCGACGCCACCGGTCTGCTGAACCCCGCGTTCGGCAACACCTGCGTCAACGCCAGCGGTCACCACCACCACGACCACGGCAACGGCGGCTACGGCCACTGAGGCACACCTCAGACGACCGGAGCCCCGGCACCTCGAGCGCCGGGGCTCCGGTCGTCTGAGGGCGACACCGTCACCCGCAGCGGTGGATTCCGCTCACCTGCAATGGTGGATCCCGCTCATGCGTAGCGGTAGATCCCGCTCATGTCCTCAAGTTCCGCCGGTGTCACGTCCCACGGCGGCAGCTTCTGGCCGCGGGCGATGACGCGGTTGTGCTGCTCGTCGCCAGGGCCCGGGGGGCGGGCGGGCAGATAGCGGGCGCCGGGGTGGCGGAGCTGCCAGCGGTACCACTGAAGGTCCACAAAGGCGTGGTGCAGCCAGAACACCGGGTCGTTGACCGAGGCGCCGCCCAGCATGGCGCCGCCGACCCAGCGGTGCACCCGGTTGTGGTTGAGCCAGGACGCGCTTCCGCCGCCGGTCCCCCAGCCCTCCAGCTTGTTGCGGAAGCCCTTCGTGACCGTCGAGTCCCAGGGCCAGACGTCATAGGCGGGGTCGGCCAGCGCCCTGTCCAGCTCGGCTTTCGTCGGCAGCGCGATCGGGGCTCCGGCGCGGCCCAGGTCCCGGGTGAGGGCCTTGCTGTCGGTCACGCCCTCCGTGATGGTCCAGCGTCCGGTGGCGTAGGCGAACGGTCCCGTCGTCACCCGGCGGTCGGAGCGGCGTCCGTTGCCGCCGAGGAGATCCTCGGTCCAGGGCGCCGACGTCGTCGAGCGGTCTCGGGTCCAGTCCCAGTACGGCATCGTCACCGACGCGTCGACCCGCTGCAGCGCTCGCTCCAGATCCAGGATGAATCTGCGGTGCCAGGGCAGGAAGGACGGCGTCATATGGGCCGTACGCAGGCCGTCCTCGCCGTCGGAGGTGTAGTACTCGAGGTGCATCCGCACGAACTCGTCGTACTCGCCGCGCCGTTTGAGCTCCAGCATCGCGTTGACGAAACGCCGCCGCTCGGTGCGGGTCAGCGTGCTGGCGTCCTTACGCGTGTACGCCACGGTCACCCCCCATGTGCCCGTCCGCGTGCAGGTGCGTGCGGTGGCCGCCGGTTCGCGGGCCCATGTCGTCCATCGGACCCGGGGCCAGCTCGCGCAACCGCTCCTTGGGGCCCATCTCGTCGACGGCGGCGCGGGCCGCCGCGAGGGGGGTTGGGTACGAGCGGTAGTGGTCGACCATGCTCAGCCAGCTGCCGTCCGCCCGGCGCATCAGATGCAGCGGGCGGCCGTCCACGGTGACCTGCCACTCCTCGGTCACCGTCTCGGCGGTGAGGCCCGCAGGGGTGCGGATGCCCTTGATACGGCGGCCCCGGTACGTCTCGGCGAAGGCGAGGTCGTCGGCCGCGGATCCCACAGCCCCACCGGCTCCGGAGCCCGCACCACCACCGACCCCGGTTCCGGCCGTGGTTCCCGTGCCGGCTCCGTCCTGCGGGGGACGTGACGCCGCCAGCACGGGTGTGAGCACCAGGGCTGCCGCGGTGGCGAGCAGACCTCGCGTCAGGTCCCTGCGGCGCGGGGGACTCTCCGGGCCGGAACGGTAGGCGGCCATGGTGCGCTCCTTGGTCTCGGGTCGGACCCGTTCGGTGTCCGTAGCCGTAACCGTCGTGAGCACCGCCTGGTTACCGTCAGAGGGCCAAATGTGTGATCGTCCGATGGCCGATGTGGTGTTCGTCGAACGGCCGTTGCAGTGATCGTCCGACGGTCTGCCAGCGAACGTCCAACGGTCTGTCAGCGGTGTCCAACGGTCCGTCAGCGACGTGGAGTGCGACTCAATGATGCGGACCGCGGGCTCAGCGGCGCAGGCTGCGGGCCCGGAGCACCACGTGCGCGGCGGCCGTGAGGGTCTCCTCGGCCCCGGCGAACCCGGCCAGCGCTCCGGCGTCGACCGGGCGGCCGGGGACGGCCTCCGGCCAGGCCCGGGTCGTGAACACCAGGTAGGCGAAGCCCCGTTGGGCAGCCGCGGCGAGCCACTCCGGGGGTGCGTCGCACTGTGCGGTGAGCGTCGGCATGCTCACCACGGCCTGGCCCGCCTCGACCAGCAGGCCGACCGGAATACTGGGCTTGACCATGCCGTCGACCAGGTCACCGCCCACGGGGAGCCCGTTGCTCGTGAGGAACTCCTCGACCGCGGCGGACGTCACCTCTGGGCCGCCCGCCGCGTCGCCGAGGGAGTAGGCGAGGAGGTACGGCATGTCCTTGCCGTCGGGCGCCTCGCCGCTCCAGGCCATCATGACGAGCGTGCCCAGATCGGCCGGGTGGTAGGGGCGCGTTTCGCTTGAGGTTGAGGTCACCGCGCGACCCTATCCACGGGGCGGGAGGCGACCCGGGGCTCTCTCACCCGTACGGCCTACGGTCTTCCGGGCGTCCACCCGAACGAGCGATCCTTCCGTACGCACGCGCTCCCCGGCCCACCGCGCGTCAGCCGTACAGCCGAGCAGCCGAGCAGCCGAGCAGCCCTACGTCAGCCGTGCAGCGGCAGGCCGCCCAGCAGCGGCTTGTGCTGGTTCAGCGTGTCGGCCGCCTCCTTGGCCGTACTGAGCACGGAGTCCTTGCTCTCGGTGTCCAGCACATGCGACTGGTGGTGCAGGGGCGACGCTTCGGAGAGGTCGAGGGGGCCCTTGGTGAGCGTGTTCACCCCGCCGTTGAGGCTGGTGGGCGTGAGGTCGGCGGAGTTGTAGGCGAACGCAGGCGCGGCGGTGCCCGCGAGTGCCAGGGATCCGGCGACGACAGCAGCGGCCTTCAGGGACTTCATCGGGATTCCTCCGTGGGTACCCCGCCTTCGGGCGGGGGAACTGAACGTGGTCCGGCCGACTCGGTGTCCGACCGACTCGGCCGGACCGGTGTGGTCCGACGTCGTGCCCAACGATCTCCGGTCCGCGCGGAAACCCCGTCCGCACACTTTTCACACGTCCCACCCAAAGGTGGCAGGCCGGAGAACGCCGGGCACGACGACCGGCCGCCCTCACGTACCGAATGACGGAAGGGCGGCCGGCCGACGAAAGGTGATTCGGCGTCAGTTGTTGACGCAGGTGTTGCCGAACGCCGGGTTCAGCAGGCCGGACGCGTCGGTGCTGTTGCCGCAGATGTTGTGCGGCGCGTGGACGGGGACCTGGAAGACGTTGCCCGACAGCACGCCCGGCGAGTGAGCGGCGACCGCCTGGGCACCGCTGTCGGCGGCGGCGACGCCCGCGGCGCCGGCGACGGCCGCGGCGGCGGCCGCGGTGGTGAGGACCAGGCCCTTCGCGATACGCGACATGGAGAGATGCTCCTTGGAGTTGACACAGACATCCGGACGGGTGCCCGGCGTTGTGTCAACGCGTGGCATGCCAGGGGGTTGTGCCGCCGAACGGGTGATGGTGCGGACGGCCGGGTTTCACGCTCCCAGTGAGTGATCCGGTCTATGCTCCGGCACGCCTCCGAGCCACCCCCGACACGCCCTCTGCCTGCCTCCGGCCCGCCCGGCCCCGGTCCCGTGTTCCCCTGCACGAGTCCTACGCGGGCCGCTCGCGAGCCGTGCGTAGTTCGATCGCGCCCCGTCCATGCCGTACGCGCCCCTGGGACACCCCCGCACACGCCCCCGGTCCCGCAACCCTCCCCGCCCAAGTTCCCCCGCCCAAGTTCCCCCGCCCCAGCTGCGGACCCGCACCGCTTCACCACCGCCGCCACGCCACGCGCGCCCCTCCCCAGGGGCGCACTACGGAAGCAGTGACCGCCTCTCCCCCGCGCCTCCTGCGGTGTTCGAACCCCTCGTACATCCCCGGCGCGGTGTGACCAGGCGGCCTTCCGGCTCGTTTCCCAGGCCGGACGTGGCGTGACCCGGCGCACCGTCGCCACCGCCGGCGTCGGCGGTGCGGCGCGTCCTCATCCGCCGCACTCCCGAGCGCCCCCGTAGCGAGGAAACCGCGCATGCAGCCGTCGTCAGCGACCACCCCCGGGCCACTCGGGCCACGGGTCCTGCACATCACGCAGCCGGTGGACGGCGGGGTCGCCCGAGTCGTGACCGATCTGGCACGGGCCCAGCTCGCGGCCGGGCTGGACGTCACAGTGGCCTGTCCCGAGGGCGCGCTGGCCGCGGAACTGCGGGCCCTGGGCGCACCGGTGCGGCTCTGGCAGGCGACACGGGCCCCGGGTCCCTCGCTGCCCCGTGAGGTACGGCGGCTCGCCCGGCTGGTGGACGACGTACGGCCCCAACTGGTCCACGCGCACAGCGCCAAGGCCGGTCTGGCCGGACGGCTCGCGGTGCGCGGACGGATCCCGACCGTGTTCCAGCCGCACGCCTGGTCGTTCGAGGCCGTCGGCGGGATCACCGCGGCGCTCGCCCGCACCTGGGAGCGCCGCGGTGCGCGCTGGGCCGCGCGGACGGTGTGCGTCAGCGGTGCGGAGCAGGCGACCGGCGAACGGGCCGGGATCGGCGGGCGGTGGCGGGTCGTCCCCAACGGCGTCGACCCCGAGCGTTTCCGCCCTGCAGACCCGGGTGCCGTACGCGCCGCGCTGCTCCCCGGCGGTGATCCGCGCGCCCCGCTGGTGGTCTGCGTGGGGCGGCTGTGCCGGCAGAAGGGGCAGGACGTTCTGCTGCGGGCCTGGGAGACCGTCGTACGGCGGGTGCCCGGGGCGCGGCTCGCGCTGGTCGGCGACGGCCCGGACCGCGACGCGCTGCTGCGCCGAGGCGCGCCGTGGCAGCCGGGGTCCGTGCTGTTCGCGGGAGCCGTCGACGACACCGTGCCCTGGTACCAGGCGGCCGATCTCATCGTCCTGCCGTCGCGCTGGGAGGGCATGGCGCTCGCCCCGCTGGAGGCGCTCGCGTGCGGGCGGCCCGTGGTCGTCACCGATGTCGACGGCGCCCGCGAGAGCCTGCCGCCCGCGTCGGCGTCCCGGTGCCTGGTACCGGCCGGGGATGCCGCGGCGCTGGCCGACGCGGTCACCGCTCTGCTGCTCGACCCGCCGCTGTGCGAGGCGCTCGGCGTGCAGGGCCGCCGGCATGTGCTGGCCAGGCACGACGTACGGCACACCACGGCGGCGGTGATGAAGCTGTACGGCGAGCTGCTCCGCGAGCACCACCTCACCGGGGCCACCGCGCACCGCGGGCACCACCCCACCGGGGCCATCGCACACCGCGGGCACCACCCCACCGGGGCCACCGCGCACCGCGGGCACCACCCCACCGGGGCCATCGCACACCGCGGGCCCACCGACGACAGGGAGTCCACCCACTCGTGACTGCGGAAAGCACCCTTCCCTCGCCCGCCGGACAGCCACGGGACCGCGGTCTCCCACCCGTCTCGCCACCCCTCGTGCCCGCCCCGCCCGTCGCACCTGTCACATCGGTCGCCGTGGTGCCGCACACCCGGGAACTCCGGTTCCCGGCGCTGCGACCGCCGCTCCGGAGCACACCGTCGGCATCGCTGACGGCCGCCGACACGCTCGCCACCCTGGTGGGGGCGCTCGTGCTCACCGGGGTGTTCACGGGGGCGCCGCCACGGCCGCTACCGATCGTCTTACTGCTGGCCGGGGCGCTGCCGGCACGCCCGAGGCCACCGCGAGCGCTGCCCGGGGTGCTCGACGAACTGCCCGCGCTGTGCGGCCGTACCGCCGTGCTGTGGCTGGGGCTCGCGGCACTCGTCGCCGCATTCGACCCGCAGCACGCGTTGCCGCTCAGGACCCTGCTGCTCGGCTGGGCGCTGCACACCGTGGCCTCAGGGGCGGGGCGCGCGGTGGTGCACGGGGTACGGCGGGCCGAGGTGCTGCGCCGACCGAGCGCCGCCCTGGTGGTCGGACCGACCGCGACCGCGCAGCGGGTGGCGGTGGCGGTGCTGCGGCAACCGCGGTACGGGGTACGGCCGGTTGGTGTCGTGGCCGGACAACCGGGCTGTGTCACAGGGGGGTTGCCGGTGCTGACGAACACCTCCGAGGTGCAACGGGCGCTGATCCAGAACGGGGTGGACACCGTTCTTGCCGTCGGCCCCGCGATGCTGGACGAACGGGCGCCGCTGCTGCGGGCGTTGGCCGAGTCGGGCCGCGCGGTGTGGGAGCTCGATGCGGACGGCCCGGCGTACGGCGGCGTCCAGTCGTACGGCAACGGCTCGGCGCACATCGCCAGTTCACCGGCGTACGAAGCAACCTCCCCTTTCCGCACCCGTGACCAGCTCGCCGGATTTCCCTGCCGTCGGCTGTACACCGGGGTCCGACGGCCGGGCGAGGCGGGCAAGCGGGTGCTCGACGTGCTGGTGTCCGGGACGCTGTTGCTGCTGGTCAGCCCGCTGCTGCTGGTCTGCGCGACGGTGCTGCGGCTCACCGAGGGACCGGGTGTCGTGTTCCGGCAGGAGCGCGTCGGCCAAGGGGGCCGTCCCTTCACCCTGTTGAAGTTCCGGACCCACCGCCCCGCCGACGCGCACGAGTCGGCCACCCGCTGGAGCGTCGCGGGCGAGTACCGGATGAGCCGCTTCTGCCGCTTCCTGCGCCGGACCTCGCTCGACGAGCTGCTCCAGCTGTGGAACGTCTTCCGGGGCGAGATGAGCCTCGTCGGCCCGCGCCCCGAACGCCCCTATTTCGTCGCCCGGTTCAGCGAGACCTACCCCGGCTACGCGGCCCGCCACCGGATGCGTACCGGCATCACCGGGCTCGCCCAGATCCACGGGCTGCGCGGCGACACATCGATCGAGGACCGGGCGCGGTTCGACAACGCGTACATCGACAACTGGTCGCTGTGGCAGGACATCTGCATCCTGCTGCGCACCGCGGCGGCACTCGTGCGGTCGGCGGGGAGCTGACCGTTGAGCCAGGCACTTGTCCCTGCGCGGGCATCGCGACCGCTGCGCCGGATCCCCCTTTCCGCACCGGTGCTGCCGGTCCTCGGCGTCATCGCCGTCCTCGCGCTGCCCCTCACCCACGGCGCCGGCGGTGAGGGTGGTGCCGGGCCCGCCGACGCGCTGTCCGCCGTCGCGGTGCTGTACTGCGCCCTCCGGGTGCTGCGGGAGCGGCGGCGCCCGTTGTCGCGTACGGCAGCGGTGGTGCTGGGGCTGCCGGTGGCCGGTCTCGCGCTCGCCGCGCTGCACGCGTCGTCGCCGGGCGCCGGGCTCGCGGGGCTCGGCCGCTACCTCGAGATCTTCGTCCTCGTCCCGGCCGCCGTCGTCCTGTTGATCCGTGACCGCGCCGATTTCCGGCTGCTGGCCTGGGCGTTGGTGGCGCTCGCACTGTGGCAGGGCGCCCTCGGCATCCACCAGTACGCGACCGGGACCGGCGCCTCGTACCAGGGCCAGGACATTCGCGCCGTGGGCACTTTCGGCGCGCAGGATGTGATGGGCATGGCGACGGCGGTGAGCTTCGGGCTGCTGTGCGCGGTGGGGCTCGCGCTGGGCGGTACGGGGGTACGGCGCGGCCGGGCGTCGGAGGCTGCGGCAGTACGGCGTAACCGGGCGCCGTGGGGTGTGGAACGGGCCGTCGCCGCAGGCTGCGCCCTCGTGCTGCTCGTCCCGCTCGCCCTGTCGTTCAGCCGGGGTGCCTGGATCGCCACTGCCGTGGGGTGCCTGGCGCAACTGGTGCTGACGGGACTGCGACGGGCGCTGAAGGTGGTCGCGGTGGCGGTGGCGGCCGGGGTGGTGCTGGTGGGCGGTCTCGGGGTCGGCACCGAGATGCTCCAGGAGCGGATCGGCAGCATCGGGCAGGTCACCGAGGCACCCGACCAGTCCGTCGTGGACAGGTACTCCCTGTGGGCGGCAGCGGCCGGGATGTGGCGCGAACACCCGCTGACCGGTGTGGGGTTGAAGAACTTCCCGGAGTACCGGGACGGGCACGCGCCGCTGGCGCTGTCGTCGGGCAGCGACACGGAGGGCGCGGGCGCCGCGTTTCTCAGACAGCCGCTGCTGTCCCCGCACAACATGTATCTGCTGGTGCTCAGCGAGCAGGGCCTGATCGGGCTGCTGACGCTGGGGGGTAGTTGGCTGGCGCTGCTGGTGTGCGCGCTGCGAGGACTGTGGCGGGCACGCGTGTCGGGCACGGGCAGGGGCACGGGCACGGGCATGGACTGCGCGCTGGTCTCCTGCGGGCTGCTGGTCTGGCAGTCGACGGACTTCGTGTACGCCGACATCGGCGGGCCGTCGACCGTGCTGACCGCCTTGTGCCTCGGGCTCGCGGCGTGGTGGGCGCTGGCCGGGAGCGAGCGCGTGTCCGCGGGTGAGGCCTCGATGCGATGACGGTCACGCCTTCCCGCAGCCCGGGGGCCGACGCCGACGCCCATAGCGGCGCCCGTACCCGCGCTCGTAGCCGCGCTCGTGCCGGTGCTCCTACCGGCGCCGACGAGGCCGCCGTTACGTCGGCGGCACCGCCGCGGTCACCGGCGCACCCTGCGCACCAGGCGTCCCCACCGCACCCCGCCGAGACCGCCCCCTCCCGGGCCTTCCTCGCCAGGGCCACCCTCGTCACCGCGTCCCTGTCGCTGGCCGGGGCGGTCCTGGGGCTGGTGCGCGACCAGGCGCTCGCCCGGCTGTTCGGGGCCGGGAGCGCGACGGACGCCTTCCTGGTCGCGTGGACCGTACCGGAGTTCGCGGCCACGCTGCTCATCGAGGACGGCCTGGCGTTCGCACTGATCCCCGCCTTCAGCGCGGCGCTGGCCCGGCGGGCCCGGGACGCGCCCGGCGACGACCCGGTACGGGCCCTCGTGGCGGGCACGCTCCCCCGGCTGACGCTGTCCTTCGTCGCCGTGTCCGCGCTGCTCGTCGCCGCGGCGCCGGTCCTGGTACGGGCCCTCGCGCCCGGTCTTCCCCATCCCGGGCTCGCGGTGGACTGCACCCGGCTCACCGCGACCTGCGTGCTGAGTTTCGGGCTCGCCGGGTACTGCAGCGCCGCGCTACGGGCGCACCGCCGTTTCGGGGCGCCCGCGGCGATCTACGTCGCGTACAACAGCGGCATCGTCACGGGGATGCTGGTCCTCGGCGGCCACTGGGGGGTGCGGTCGGCGGCGGCCGGGGTGGCGGTGGGCGGGCTGCTGATGGTGGCGGCGCAACTTCCGTCACTGCTCGGGCAGTTACGGACGAGACCGACGGATCAAGGAACCGGTGGCTCACGCGGCCGCTACGACACCGCCGTTCGCCCCTTGAGCCTCGAACTCATCGGCGCGGTGCTCCTCTTCGCCCTGTGCCGGCAGTCCCAGGTCCTCGTCGAGCGTTTCCTCGCCTCCGGTCTCCCCTCCGGTGCCATCTCTCACCTCAACTACGCCCAGAAGGTCGCCCAGTTGCCGATGGTGCTGTCACTGATGCTGTGCACGGTCACCTTCCCGGTGGTCACGCGGGCGCTGGCCGAGGGCGACACCGAGCGGGCCCGCCGCAGGGTGGAGCGTGATCTGGCGCTCGTCGCCTGTCTGGTGCTGCTCGGCACGGCGGCGGTCGTCGCCTGTGCGCCGCAGATCATCGAACTCCTCTTCCAGCGAGGCGCGTTCACCGCTCACGACACCGCCGCCACGGCGGGGGTGATGCGGGTGTACGCGCTGGGACTGCTCAGCCAGACGCTGGTGGGCGTCCTGATCCGCTCATACTTCTCGACGGGCCGCGCGACCTGGTACCCCCTCGGCGCGATGACGACCGGAGTCGTGGTGACCGCCTGGGCCGGGGCACTGGCCGTGGGCCCCTGGGGCGCAGCGGGAATCGCCGCCGCGAACGCCGCGGGGATCACCGTGACCGCCGCACTGCTGCTCATGGGGCTCAGCCGTCGCGACGGGCAGGGCCGCTCAGGTCGTCCGGGCGGGCCCGGGAGCTCCCGCGCCTCGGGCGGCTCGGGTGGCCCCAGCGGCTCACGGAACTCGAGGAACTCGACGGGCTACGGCCGTCCGGTCGGTCCAGACGCCTCAGGCAGTCCGGGCCGTTACGGCGGTCTCGGCGGTTTTGGTGGTGGTGATCCCGGTGATTCCGGTGAAATCGGCAGCACGGGCGGTTGGAATGCCCCGGGGGGTCCCGGTGGTTCGTGCGGTCCGAGTGATCACGACACCTCGCCGGAGCACGGCAACCCGGACGATCACGGCACCTCGCTTACCTCGCGCACCCCGCGCACCCCGCACAGACCGGCCGACCCGGCCGTCTCACGCAGCCCGGCCCGCCCGGCCCGCCCGGCCCACCCGGCCCGCTCGGTCGGCAGGATCGGGGTCGGCCGGGTCGGTCCCGTCAGTCCGAGCCGTGGACGTCACCGCAGGCCCCGTGGCGTCCCCGTCGGGGCTCGGCGGGTGCTGCGTGACGTGAGCAGACCGGTGTGTGCCGCGGTGCCCGCGACGGCCGCCGGGGCCTGGGCAGCGAGCGGGCCCGGTCCCGGGTCGCCGCTGGCGGGTCTGGCCGTCGGGGCGGTCACCGTGACCGGCGTGTTCGTCCTGGTCGGCCGGGCGCTGGACGCCCCCGGCCTGGCCCTGGCACTGCGTACCGTCCGCACCGTCACCCGAAGGGGCACCCATGTTCTCCTCCGTCGACACCCCTGACACGCCCGGCACCCCCGCCGTCCCGTCCGGCGCCTTCGTCCCCGCGCCCCGGCGCGCCGAGCGCCCCGGCGGCCGGGTGCCGTGGGTCGCGATGTACCACTCTGTGAGCGACTGCGCCGACGACCCGTACCGCATCACCGTCACGCCCCGACGGCTGGAGCAACAGCTGTGCTGGCTGCGAAGACGAGGCCTGCGCGGGGTCTCCCTGGCCGAGTTGCTGGCCGCCCGTGCCCGGGGCGGCGGCCGGGGCCTCGTCGGGCTGACCTTCGACGACGGGTACGCAGACTTCGTCACCGATGCCCTGCCGGTGCTGCACCGCTGGGACTGCAACGCCACCCTGTTCGTGCTGCCCGGCCGCCTCGGCGGCGACAACGGCTGGGATCCGCTGGGCCCGCGCAAGCCTCTGCTCACGGCCGACGGTGTTCGGCAGGCGGTGGCGCAGGGCGTCGAGGTCGGCTCGCACGGGCTGACCCACATCGATCTGACGTGCGCCGACGAGGCGACCCTGCGTACCGAGACCGCCGCGAGCAGAGCGCTGCTCTCCGAGTTGACCGGTGCTCCGGTGAAGGGCTTCTGCTATCCGTACGGCGCCCTCGACCCCCGCGCCGTCGCCGCCGTCCGCGCCGCCGGATACGGGTACGCCTGTGCCATCGACCCCGGCCCGCTCACCGGCCCGTACGCACTCCCCCGCCTGCACATCGGCCAGCACGACACCGCCGTACGCCTGTATCTCAAGCACCGGCTGCACCGGCTGCGCCGCCGCCCCGTGGAGGGCCTGTGACGAACCGGAAGCACCTCCCGAACGCACCACGCGTCCTGCATGTCATCACCGGCCTCGGCGTCGGCGGCGCCGAGCAGCAACTGCGGCTGCTGCTCGGGCATCTCGCCGTGCACAGCGAGGTCGTGACCCTCACCAACCCGGGCCCGGTCGCCGACGCGCTGATCGCCGACGGCGTGCGCGTGCACCACCTCGGCATGACCGGCAACCGCGACCTGGCCGCGCTGCCCCGTCTGGTCCGGCTGATCCGTACGGGCGGCTACGACCTCGTCCACACCCATCTCTACCGGGCCTGCATCTACGGCCGTCTCGCCGCCCGGCTCGCCGGGGTGCGGGCGGTGGTCGCCACCGAGCATTCGCTGGGCGACTCCCAGATCGAGGGCCGCCGCCTTAGCGCCGGGGTCCGCGCGCTCTACCTCGCCACCGAGCGGCTCGGCCGTACCACCGTCGCCGTCTCCCCCACGGTCGCCGGACGGCTGCGCCGCTGGGGTGTGCCGGAGCCGCGGATCGCGATCGTGCCCAACGGCATCGACCTGGCCCGCTTCCGCCACGACCCGCACCGGCGGCGGCTCACCAGGCAGCGGCTCGGGCTGCCCGAGGATGCGTACGTCGTCGGCGGCATCGGCCGGCTCGTCCCCGGCAAACGCTTCGACACCGCCGTCCGCGCACTCGCCCTGCTGCCCGCCGACCACCGGCTGCTGCTGGTCGGCGGCGGCCCGGAGGAGGGGGCGCTACGGCGCACCGCGCGGGAGGCGGGGGTGGCCGGCCGGGTGCTGTTCACCGGCGAACTCCCCGGATGGGCCGGTGATGCCGACGAGGCGGCCGGGCCCGATCTGCCGTCCCTCACCTCCGCGCTGGACGTGCTGGTCTCGCCGTCTCCCGAGGAGGCGTTCGGGCTCGCGGTCGTGGAGGCGCTGGCGGCGGGGCTGCCCGTGCTCTACGCCTCCTGCCCTGCCGTCGAGGACCTCCCGCCCGGCGCCGCGCCCGCCGCCCGGCAAGTGCGGGGCGGGCCCGAGGACTTCGCCCGTGCCCTCACCGAACTCCGCGCGGCGGGCCCGGGCCCCCGCACCGCCCCGGACGCCGCCCGTCACTACTGCGTCACCCGCAGCGCCACCCGGCTCATGGACGTGTACACGGCGGCCCTGGCCGCCACCACCCCGGCCCTTCCGTCCCCGTCTCCTGCCCCCTCCCCTTCTTCTCCATCTCCGTCCCCGTCATCGAAGGAAGTCGAACAGTCATGATCGAGAACCCGACCCGATCGCACCGTCCGAGCGCCCCGTCCGCCCGCCTCCGCGCGCTCCCGCCGTGGACACTGCTGGCGGCCGGCACCCTCACGGGCGGGCTGCTGGGCGGGGCGTACGGGGTGCTGACACCGCCGACGTACACGGCCACCAGCTATGTCATCGCCGTACCCACCGACCGGTCCGACCCTGCGTCGGCGCTCGGCTTCGCCACGGCCTACGGACGGGTCGCCACCCAGCTCGCGGTGCTCGGCGACGCGCAGGCACAGGCCGGGGTGCCGGTGGACACGCTCAGGCACAGCGTGCAGACGTCGGCCTCGCCGGACGCCCCGATGGTCGCCGTCTCGGCCACCTCGGCCCGCCCCCGCCTCGCCGCCGGGATGGCGAACGCCGTCGCCCGCGCCCTCACCCGGCGCGCGGACGCCACCAAGGCCACCACGCACGTGGAACTCGTCGAGTTCTCCCGCGCGGTCACCCCCGCCGACCCCACCTCGCCCTCCCCTGCGGTGACCGGTCTGATCGGCGCGAGCGCGGGCGGGCTGCTCGGCGGGCTCGCGCTGCTCGTCCGTCCTCAGCGCGACGACGGCACCGGCCGCCGAACCGTGTCCGTGGCGGGCGTTCCCGGCCCGGCCACCGCCGCCGACGCGCACGAAGCGCTGTGACGGCGTCGTACCTCACCGCAGAACGCGCCACCCGCTCCCCCGAGTTCGTCACCGAACTCGTCACCGACGAGCATGTCTTCGCCGAACTCGGCCCGGCCTGGCGGCGGTTACATGAGCGGTGCGGGGCGGCGACCCCGTTCCAGAGCCATGCCTGGCTGCACTCGTGGTGGCTGTCGTACGGCCGTCACGGTCGGCTGCGGCTCGTGGTCGTGCGGAACGGCGGTGAACTCGCCGCCGTGGCACCGCTGATGCGGGTACGGCACCCGGTGCCCGCGCTGGTGTCGCTCGGCGGGGCGATCTCGGACTACGGCGACGTCCTCATCGACGACACACACGCCGACCGCGCCGCGCACGCCCTCACCACGGGTCTGGCCGCCGCGGCGCGCACCGCGCTGATCGACTTCCGCGAGGTACGGCCCGGCGGCGCGGCGGAACGTGTCTACGACCGCTGGTGCGGGCCACGCCGCCGGATGCCCGACTCGCTGTGCCTGGAGCTACCGGCCGTTCCCATGGGCGAGTTGGTGGCCCGGCTGCCGTCGGCGAAGGCCCAGCGGGTCCGGGCCAAGCTGCGCAAGCTGGCCGCGCTCGGGGTGCGGCGTCGTGTCGTACCGCCGCACGAGGTGGACCTGGCGCTGCGCAGACTGCTGGAGCTGCATCAACTCCAGTGGGAAGGACGGAAGGTGACGCCCGAGCATCTGCGGGAGCGGTTTCGTGCGCATCTGGTGCGGGCGGTCGGGCCGATGGTGCGCTCGGGGAACGCGGTGGTCACCGAGTTCCGGCTGGGCACAGACGTCGTGGCCGTCGATCTGACCCTGCTGTCGCGGCGGCTGGCGGGCTGCTATCTCTACGGCGCGCATCCGGGGCTGCGGGAACGCAAGGCGGATGTGGCGGTGATGCTGCTCGACGCGTGCGCGGAGAGCGCGGGAGCGGGAGGTGGCAACGGCCTCGCTCCGGGTCTCGGCAACGGCTCCGGCCCGGGTCTCGGCAACGGTCTCGGCAACGGCCTCGGCCTCGCCACGCTGAGTCTGCTGCGCGGCGACGAGCCGTACAAGCATCATTGGCGCCCCGAACCGGTCGTCAATCAGCGGCTGTTGCTGGCCCGGCGGCGTACCGCACCGCTGCTGTCGGCGGTCGTGTGCGATGTCGCGGCGCGGCAGCGGGGCAAGGAGGTGCTGCGCGGCTGGCGGGAGCGCGACGGGGGCGGGTCCTGAGGTCCCCGCTGACTGCGGGTGGGCCGCCCGCGCAGCCGTCGGCGTGCCGCTACTGCTCGCCCGGCCACCAGTCGGAGCGGAGGCAGAGCTTCCCGCCGAGCCAGCGCTCGATCCAGGATCCGAGGTTCAGCGAGGCGCAGACGGGGGCGGGGGCCGGGGGCGGCGGGGGCTCAGGGGCAGGGGTCTGGGCGGGGGTCTGGGCGGGGGTCTGGGCGGGAGCTGGGCCACCGGCGTTTCCGGTGCCGGAGCCGGAGCCGGTGGCGGTTCCGGTGGCGGTTCCGGTGGCGGTCGCGGCGATCCCGGTCCGGTAGATCTGGGACGACTGCGGGTTGTCCGGGCACTCCCACACACCGTGCGGGCAGTAGTCGGTGAGCGTGTTGTAGAGCGGCTTGTGCTCCTGCATCCAGGCAAGCATGCGCCGCATGTACTCGGGGTTGTCGCCGTTGCGGAAGAGTCCCCATTCGGGATAGGAGACGAGCTTGCCGTGCGCCTTGGCGAAGTCCACCTGCGCCTGGAGGCCGTAGGGCTCGGTCACCTGCTGGTCGAACGGCAGGCCGTCCGGCTGGTCGTAGGAGTCCATGCCGATGACGTCGACCGTGGCGTCCCCGGGGTAGCACTGGGTCCATGGCACGGCGTCCCGGCCGCGGCTCGGCGCGAAGTCGAACCGGAACCGCTGCCCCGGCACGGTCCGCATCGCGGCGACGATCCGGTTCCAGTACGTCTTCCACGCCTCCGGGTCAGGGCCGCAGCGGTGGGTGTAGGTGGTGCCGTTCATCTCCCAGCCGAGGACGACGACCGTGTCCGGCGCGTCGGCGTCCACCAGCCGCTGGGCGAGCCGCTGGAAGTGCGTGTCGAACTCCCCGGCGGCGCCCCGGCGCAGCAGGGAGCGCACCTCGGCGTCGGAGAGACCGTCCTCGTTGCGGTCCAGCATGGGCACGTTGAGGACGAGCATCCGGTCGGCCTTCTCGGCGCGCCAGTCCGCCCAGACGTCCAGGACGGTCGGGGCACCCTCGATGTCCATCCAGCGGTCGCCGGGCAGATAGGTGTGGCCGACCCGCGGTTCGGCACCGCCGAGCCAGGCGCCGAACGCCGCCATCCGGGCGACACCGAGCGCGCCGGAACCGAGGAAGGCACCGAAGGCGGGCGCTTCCGACGGGGTCGGGCTGACGCTCGGGGTCACGGTCGGAGCGGGTGTCGGCGTCGGCGTCGGAGCCGCGCTCACGGGCCGGGGCTTCGGAGCACCGGGCGACGGTACGACTACGGCGGACTGCGGCGCGGCGCATCCGGGACCGGCCGCCAGGACCGCCGACGCGGCAGCGGTGACCACGACGCACACCGCCCGCCGGTACCGGGCGCTTCGCTGCTGTCGGGCCATGCCTGCTCCTCGCTCCGCGCTCGTGCTGCCGCTCGCTGTGCCATTTCTGACACTCATATCTGACGCTCAGTCATATCGGCGCGAGGTTGCTTCGGCGCCGGGCACGCCAGCGTGCTGAGGCTTTCGGGTGGGACCGGGCGTCCACCCGGACGAACCGGGGAGACGGAAGCACACGTTCCGTGCCGCCTCGGCTGACACCGGGCAAAAACGGCTCGGCCCCGGGCGACGGTGCATCGTCGGCCGGGGCACGGGAGGTGGCGGGGCGGGGCGGGTGCCGGGTGGGGTCTCCGGCACCCTGCGCTGCTACCGACGGGAGGCCGCGCGGCCTCGCCGGTACAGGAACGCCCCGCCCGCGATCAGCACGGCGCCCGCGGCCGAGGCGGCGATCATGGCCTCGCTGCCGGTGTGAGCCAGGACGGGTGGGTGACCGTGGTGGGTGGGCGGCGGGGTGTGCTCCTCGCTCGGTGGCGGGGTGTGCTCACCGGGCGGAGGGGTGTGGTCGACGGGGGGCGGGGTGTGCTCCCCGTACGGCGGTGGGGTGTGGTGGTGGGGAGGCGGGGTGTGGTGGGCCGGCGGGGTGTGGTCGCCGTAGGACGGCGGCTTGTGCGTCGGGGACGGCTTGTCCTCGCCGTAGGACGGCGGCTTGTGGGTCGGAGACGGCTTGTGCTCACCGTAGGACGGCGGCTTGTGCGTCGGGGACGGCTCATCGTCGCCGTACGACGGGGGTTTGTGCGTGGGAGTCGGGTCGTCGTCGCCGTACGACGGCGGCTTGCGGGTCGGGGTCGGGGTCGGGTCGTCGTCACCGTACGACGGGGGCGTGCGCGTGGGGGTCGGGTCGTCGTCGCCGCCGTACGACGGCGGCTTGCGGGTCGGGGACGGGGAGTGGTCGTGGGAGGGCCGTGTGTACGTCGGGGACGGCTCCTCGCGCGGGGCCGAGTCGTTGACGCACACGTTGCCGAACGCGGGGTTCAGCGCTCCGGCGACGTCGACGGAGTTCCCGCAGATGTTGACCGGCATGTCGATCGGAACCTGGACGATGTTGCCGGAAAGGACACCCGGCGAGCCCTGCGCAACAGCGTCCGCCTGCGTGTCGGCCAGGGCGGGGCTGCCGTACAGGGACAGAATGCTAGTCGCGGCAGCGGCCGCGACAATTCCCTTGCTGAGGGTCTGTCGCACTCTCGTTGTCTTCCTGCTTGAAGAAGTGGGAAAGCCGGCCTTGGAACGACTGGTCGAGGGTCCAAGGCCGGCTGTTACACAGCTCTGGGGCTGGTACGGATACGCCGTCAGCGGTTGACGCAGACGTTGCCGAACGCGGGGTTCAGCAGCCCGGTGGCGCCGATGGAGTTGCCGCAGACATTGAGCGGGGCGTCGATCGGGATCTGGATGACGTTGCCCGAGAGGAAACCGGGCGAACCGACGGCGACACCCGTGGCGTCGGCGTCGGCAAAGGCCGGGGCCGCGGCACCCAGGGCCAGGATCGCGCCCGCGACGACGGCTGCGCTCTTCTTCATGGACTATCCCTTCTCAGCGGTCGTGTCCCTCATGGACGGCCGAAGCCGCGCGAGCACGGCTTCGATGGCTCGCACCACGACCGGCAGGCTGTAGAACGAGGAATAGACAGCGGAAGAAACTCCGGAACGCGTGCCGCAGGTCAATTCACTCGAACGCCCCCAGCGAATTGACGCCTATGCCGTAACAGACCTGGCGAGGGGTTCCCGAGAAGCGACGTGGGCGAATGACACCGCGAGCGGACTCAGCCGTTGCCGGTGCCGTTGCCCGACAGGGCGGCGATGTCGTCCAGGATGTGCGAGAGCGGCTCGTCACCCTTGGCCTGGGTCGAGTTCTCCGTGCACGTCTGGGTCTGCGGGGAGGACAGGATGCCCACGTCCTGCAGGCCGACGACATCGGCGAGTTCGCCCCCGCCGACGAGAGTCTGGGTGTTGGTCTTGGAGGGCGCGGCGACACAGATCTTGTTCAGCGAGCCCTGGACCAGCGACAGCTGAGGGCTCTTGTCGCCGAACGTGGCCGAGTTGCCGAACGACTGCGAAGCACCGTTGCCGCTGGCCGAGGTGGTCCCGGAGTCGTCACCGATGGCGAGCGCCTGGGGGGCACCGACCGCGGCGATCCCGACGACGGACGCGGCGAGCGACGCGGCGGCCATGACCTTCTTCAGCATTTCCACTTTCCTTTCCTGGCTTCCGTCCTGGTTCTTCCCGGCTCGTGTCTGGGTTCCTGTCCGGTTCCGACCGTCGCCAGGAGGCACCTTCTTGCTTTCCATCAACCGGAAGCACGCCGGATGGTTGCGAGGCGTCACCCGATCGAATTGACGGGCAGTCGCAGAACGACCGGCATGACCGGCATGACCGGCATGAACGGAACGAAGGGAATGAACACCGCCGCGGGAAACGGCCGACCATCGGGTCCTCTTTCCCGCAATGGGCCGATCGGGTGAAGAACAGCAACCGAGGGCATCGGAGGCAGTTGAACCAGGGGACTCCGGTGGACGGGGTGTCTTCAGAAGGGATTTACTCAATGATCAAGAAGGTTCTGGCCACGGCCGCGGTCGCCGCCTCCATCGTGGGCGCCTCCGCAGCGGCCGCCGCGCCGGCCCTGGCCATCGGCAACGACAGCGGCACCACGTCCGCCAGCGGCAACGGTGCTTCGCAGTCGTTCGGCAACTCGGCCACGTTCGGCAACATGAGCCCGCAGATGGCACTCATCCAGGGCTCGTTCAACAAGCCGTGTCTCGCCCTGCCGGAGAAGCTCAACACCCAGGTGCTCACCTCCGCCACGGGCGACGTCCTCGGCCTGCAGGACGTGGGCATCCTGTCCTCCCCGCAGACCCAGACGTGCACGGAGAACTCGACCCAGGCCAAGGGTGACGAGCCGCTCTCGCACATCCTCGACGACATCGCGCTGCTGTCCGGCAACGGCCGGAACAACCACTGAGACGGATCCGTCCGACGGGTTCCTCGTCTCCCGCCCGGGGACCGGATCCCCGGGCCTCGGCCGAACGGGGCACATCGCGCAACTCCGCGACGCCCCGCTCGGTTGACGATCACGCAACTCCCCCCGGAGTCCGCTTCTCGAAGGGAAACAACATGAAGAAGCTGTGGGCAACCGCGGCTGTCGCCGCGTCGCTGGCCGGTTTCATCGGCGCCGCCGCCCCCCAGGCGCTCGCGATCGGCGACGACAACGGCACGACCTCCGCGAGCGGCAACGGCGCCCGCGAGTCGTTCGGCAACTCGGCCACGTTCGGTGACCAGAGCCCTCAGCTGTCGCTGGTCCAGGGCTCGCTGAACAAGATCTGTGTCGCCGCGCCCTCCAAGACCAACACGCAGACGCTCACCGCCCCCGTGGGCGACGTCATCGGCCTGCAGGACGTGGGCATCCTGTCCTCGCCCCAGACCCAGACCTGCACGGAGAACTCGACCCAGGCCAAGGGTGACGAGCCGCTCTCGCACATCCTGGACGACATCTCCACCCTGTCGGGCAACGGCGTCGGCAACGGCTGAGTCTCCGCTCCGCCGCGCGGCGGGTCACCGGTTCTCCGGTGGCCCGCCGTTCGTATGTCCAGCGGTCATCAGCATGTCCAGTGGTCATTCGGATGACCGCTGGCCACTCGGATATCCACCGGTCTTTCGCACACCGGTCGTCAGCGGTACAGCTCCTCGATCGCTCCCGAGTACGCCGCCGTGACCGCGTGGCGCTTGACCTTCAGGGACGGCGTGAGCATCCCGTTCTCCTCGCTGAACTCACCCTCGACCAGCACGAACGCCCGGATCGACTCGGCGCGCGAGACGGCCTCGTTGGCGTAGTCCACCGCCTTCTGGACGTCGGCGCGCATAAGCGGGTCCCGTACGACCTCGGCGAGCGGCATGCCGCCGGGCAGCCCGCGCACCGCCAGCCAGTGGGCGACCGACTCGGGGTCCAAGGTGACGACGGCGGCGACGTAGGGACGGTTGTCGCCGACGACGATGCACTGCCCGACGGGCGGGCGGCTGCGCAGCCGGTCCTCCAGCACGGCCGGGGAGACGTTCTTGCCGCCGGAGGTGATCAGGATGTCCTTCTTGCGGCCGGTGATGGTGAGATAACCGTCGTCGTCGAGGGAGCCGAGGTCGCCGGTGGCGAACCAGCCGTCGCTGAGGACCGCGTCGGTGGCCTCCGGGTTGTTCCAGTAGGCGCCGAACACGATGCCGCCCTTGACCAGGACCTCGCCGTCCTGCGCGATACGCACCGCGGTGCCGGGGACGGGCAGGCCGACCGTGCCGGGGCGCGGTGCGAGCGGCGGCACGATGGTCGCGGCGGCGCTGGTCTCGGTCAGGCCGTAGCCCTCGTAGACGACGATCCCTGCGGCGTGGAAGAAGAGGTTCAGATCACGGTCCAGCGGGGAGCCGCCGCTGATGGCGTAGCGCAGCCGTCCGCCGAGTTCCTTGCGGATACGGCGGTAGACCAGCAGGTCGTACAGCGCCCAGGCGGCGTAGAGGCCGGGCCCCGGGCCCTTGCCGCGGCCGAGGAACCGGTCGAGGTACGCCGCCCCGAACCGCACCGCGACCCGGTCGGCCCGGTCGAAGGAGGCGCCCCTGCCGATCTTCTCGGCGGTCGCACGCCCGGTGTCGTGGATCTTCTCGAAGAGATACGGCACCCCGACCAGGAAGGTGGGCCGGAACTCCCGCAGGGCCGGGCGGAGTTCGTCGGGCTTGACGCTCGGGCAGTGACCGGTCTCGATGCGGGCCATGAGGCAGGCGATCTGGAGGGTGCGGCCGAGGATGTGGGCGAGCGGAAGGAACAGCAGCGTCGAGGCGGTCTGCCGGGTGACCTCCTTGAAGATCGGGTGGAGCAGCTCGACCGTGTTGGCGGCCTCGGCGTGCAGATTGGCGTGGGTGAGCACGCAGCCCTTGGGTCGGCCGGTGGTGCCGGAGGTGTAGGAGAGGGTGGCAATGGTCCCGGGTGTCAGGGTGGTGCGGCGCTTGGTGACCTCGTCGTCGGAGAGATCCTGACCGAGGACGGTGAGGGCGGTGAGGGCGTCCGGCGCCCCGGCGGGCGTGTCGTCGGGGTCGATCTGCCAGATGCGCGGGGGCCGCGGATGGCGGGCCGTGGCCGTGGTGACCATGGCCGTGCCGACGGACGTCTCCGTGATGACGAAGCAGGCGTCCGAGTCTCGGACGATCCACTCGACCTGGTCGGCGGACGAGGTGGCGTACACGGGGACGGACTGGCCGCCGGCCGCCCAGATCGCGAAGTCCGCAACCGTCCATTCGTAGCGGGTGCGGGACATCAGGGCGACTCGGCCGCCCTGCTCGAGTCCGGCGGCGATCAGGCCTTTGGCCACGGCGGTGACCTCGCGGGCGAAGGCGGCGGCCGTGACGGGCCGCCAGCCGCCGGCGGGGTCTCTGCGGCGCAGGACCACGGCGTCCGGGGCCTCGGCGGCGTTGATGAAGGGGATGTCCGCGACGCTGCCGGTGGCGAGGGGCGGGGCGAGAGCGGGGACACGGGCCTCGCGTACGGCACCGTGCTCGTCCCGGACCAGCTCGGGCCGGGTCCGGTCCGCGAGGTCGCCGCGCCGCTTCGCCCGCTTCAAGTCCTTGCGTACGCCCATGCCCGCTCCCGGTCCTGACGGTCCTCGCGCACTTGCCCTGACGTGGTGCTGAACGTACTTGCCGGGAGGGGAACTTACTCGGGCATAACAGAAGGTCAATGGTCCGGACGAGACTCATAGCCGCCCACTCCGCAATCCGCGCCGCAGCCGTCCGCGGCCGTCCGCGGCCCTACGACACCACGTCCTTGCGCGCGAACCCCCGGAAGGCCAGGGCGAACAGGACCAGCGCGTAGGTGACGGAGATGGCGACGCCCTGGATCATGCCGGACCACTCCGGGTGCGGCTGAACGGCGTCGGCCCAGGCGAACTGCCAGTGCGCGGGCAGGAAGTCGCGCCAGTGGCCGAGCGCGGTGACGGCGTCGAGGACGTTGCCGACGATCGTCAGGCCGACCGCGCCGCCGACGGCGCCGAGCGCGGCGTCGGTCTTCGTGGACAGCCAGAACGCCAGCCCGGCGGTGACGAGCTCGGACACGAAGATGTATGCCACGACGACCAGCAGGCGCCCCGCGGCGGTGCCCGCGTCGAGCTGGCCGCCGGTGGGTATCTCCAGCGGGCCCCAGCCGTAGGCGGCGGTGCCGACTGCGAGAGCGACGACGGGCAGCAGCACCATGGCGGCCAGGCTGAGACCGAGCCCGACGACCAGCTTGGACCACAGCAGCCGGGCCCGCGGCACGGGCGCCGCCAGCAGATAGCGCAGGGAGGACCAGCCGGCCTCGGAGGCGACGGTGTCGCCGCAGAACAGGGCGACCGGGATGACCAGCAGGAAGCCCGCCGAGACGAAGAGGTTGACGGCGGCGAAGTTGGCGCCGGACGCGGTGGCCGTGTCCATCAGGGTGACCTGGTTGTTGCGGCCGCTGGGCTCGCCGCCGACGGCGAAGGCGACGAGCAGCACGAAGGGCAGCGCGGCGAGGATGCCGCCCATGACCAGGGTGCGGCGCCGCTTGAGCTGCCGGACCAGCTCGACCCGCAGGGGCAGGGTGCGGCCCGCACGGTAGCCGTGGGCGGGCTCGGCGAGGGCGGGCGGCGTGCTCACGCGGAACCTCCGATCAGGGTGAGGAAGGCGTCCTCGAGACGACGGTGGGGGCCGACGGACGCGACGGGCACATCGAGCCGTACGAGGTCGGCGACCAGCCCGGCGGCGCTGCCGTCGGTGTCGAGACGGACGAGGAGTCCGCCGTCGGCGCGGACGGCGGAGGCGACACCGGGCAGCGCGGCCACCTTCTCGACGACCGGGTCCGCCACGGGTGCGGCGGTGCCGATGAGCAGGGTGTGACCGGAGCCGACGATCTCACCGACCGGGCCCGCCTGGACGAGGCGGCCGCGGTCCATGACGACGAGATGGGTGCAGGACTGCTCGACCTCGGCGAGCAGATGGCTGGAGACGATCACGGTGCGGCCGACCGCCGCGTAGCGGATCATCACCTCGCGCATCTCGCGGATCTGCGGCGGGTCCAGCCCGTTGGTCGGTTCGTCGAGGATGAGCAGGTCGGGCAGGCCGAGCATGGCCTGGGCAAGGGCGAGGCGCTGACGCATGCCCTGGGAGTAGGTGCGCACGGCGCGGGCGAGGGCGTCGCCGAGGCCCGCGATCTCCAGGGCCTCGGCGAGACGGGCGTCCTCGGGCGGACGGCCGGTCGCGCGCCAGTACAGTTCGAGGTTCTCCTGGCCGGAGAGGTGGGGCAGGAAGCCCGCGCCCTCGACGAAGGCGCCGACCCGGGAGAGCACAGGTGCCCCGGGGCGGATGGCCTGGCCGAAGACGCGGATCTCGCCGTCGTCGGGGGTGATGAGGCCCATCAGCATGCGCAGGGTGGTGGTCTTTCCGGCGCCGTTGGGGCCGAGCAGACCGAGGACCTGGCCCTTCTCGACGCGGAACGACACGTCACGGACGGCGTACCGGTCGGCGGAGCGGGCGTAGCGCTTGCTGAGGCCGGTGATCTGGAGCGGGACCTCGGTGAGGGCCGGGTCGGGGGCCGGGGTGCCGGTGCGCATCCGGGCGGTCAGCAGGAGGGTCAGGGCGAGCACGGCACCGGCCAGCGGCAGCCACCACACCCAGGACGGCAGTGGGGCCGCCGCGGTGGTGACGCCGGGGGCGGTGGGCACGCTCAGGTCGCTCTTGAGGGTGACGGTGTACGTCGCGGGGGCGGCCGGTGAGGCGTAGCCGAGGTCGGTGGAGGCGAGGACCAGACGGAGCCGGTGGCCCTTCTGGATCTGGTGGTCGACGGCGGGGAGCGTGATCGTGACGTCCTTGCCCGTCCGGGTGCCCTGGACGCGCAGCGGGGTGACCAGCTGGGAGGGCAGCACCTGCTGGGTGCCGCCGGGCGCGACGTCGTAGACCTTGGCGAAGAGGACGGCGTCGGTGCTGGTGGACGTGAGGTGGACGGTGGCCGTCGGCGATCCGGTGATCTGGAGGTCGCCGGTCAGCGGGGCCGAGTCGAATCGGGCGTACTGCCCGGGGAAGTCGAGGGAGACGCCGACGCCGAGGGAGGACAGCTGGGCGAGGCCGCCGGTGCCGCCGATGCCGGGCAGGGCGGAGACGGCGGGCGGGTTCGCGCCTGCCGGGTTCTCGAAGTGCTGGGTGCCGCCGGTGAGGGCGATGGCGTGCCGTCCGCTCGCCAGGCCCGGGTAGCTGCCGGAGCTGGCGCCCCGGAGCTGGGCGGCGCCGTCAGTGGAGTCGATGCCTCCGGTGCGCGTGACCCGGAAGGCGGGGCCGGTCTCGGTGTGCCGGTCCTGCTTGAGGTACCGGTCGAACCAGGAGCGCACGCGGTTCTGGACGCGGCTGTTCTCCAGGTTGCCGCCGTCGTGGCCGCCGGCGATCCAGTCGACGTCGACGGGGGCGCCGTTGGCCTTGATCGCCTTCTCGGCGGCGTCGGCCTGGCCGAGCGGGAAGAGGGAGTCGGTCTGGCCCTGGACCAGGAGGGTGGGCACCTTGATGTGGCTCGCGACGGCGGACGGGGAGCGTGCCTCCAGCAGGGCGCGTGCCGGGGCGTCGGGGGTGCCGGACTCGGCGACCCGCTCGTACATACGGCACAGGTCGGCCTGGAAGCGGTCGCAGCCGCCGCCGGAGTTGAAGAAGATCCCGGCCCAGAGCTTCTTGAAGACGCCGTTCGGGAAGAGGGCGTCGGCCAGGTTCCAGTAGGTGATCGCCGGGGCGATGGCGTCGACGCGGCTGTCGTGGCCCGCGGCGAGCAGGGAGATCGCGCCGCCGTAGGAGGCGCCCGCGACGCCGACGCGCGGGTCGCCCGGCTTGTCGAGCTGGACCTCGGGGCGCCCCGCCAGCCAGTCGACGAGCCGCGAGACGTCGGCGACCTCGCCCTTCGGGTCGTTCAGTCCGATCTTCCCGGTGGATCTACCGAAGCCACGGGCCGACCAGGTCAGCACCGCATAACCGTCGCGTGCCAGGCCCTCGGCCTGCTGCCGCATGTCGTCCTTGCTGCCGCCGAAGCCGTGCGCGAGGAGCACGGCGGGGCGGCGGCCGGTGGCGGCGGAGGTGAAGTACGCGGTGTCCAGGCGCACCCCGTCCACGGCCATGACCCGGTCGGTGCGGTGCACCGCGGGCGTGCCGTCGGAGGCCACGGCCGTCCAGGTACCGGCCCCGGCGAGCACCACGACGGCGGCCGCGGCGGCGAACATCCGCCGAGGACGGCGCAGCAGCCCGCGCGGCAGCCCGCGCAGGCCGGACAGGGCCGTCCTCATCGGTCCCTGCGGGACAGTCGAAGATCCATGCGTTCAACGGTACGATCCGCCACCGACAACAGGGGCAGCCCCTGGGGCGAACCCTGACCCTCCCCGGGGAGTACGGCACCGTTGTGGCGTACCGCAGCCGCGGTATGCCGGGCGTGGTAGGCAGAAGGTATGGAGATCCGCCGGGCCACCGCGGTCGCCGAGCTGACGGCCGCCGGGCACCTCTTCGACCACCCGGTCCGCGCCGAGTGGGCCGAGCACTTCCTCGCCGCACCGGGGCACCATCTGCTGCTGGCGTACGAGGGTGGTGAGGCCGGCGAGGAGAGCAAGGAGGGCCAGGACGGTGGGGCCGGCGGAGCCGGTGGGGCGGTGCCGGTCGGGTTCATCAGCGGTGTGGAGACTACGCACCCCGACAAGGGCACGGAGATGTTCCTCTACGAGCTGGCGGTCGCCGAACCGTACCGGCGGCGCGGGATCGGGCGGGCGCTGATCGGCCGCCTGGCGGCGCTGGCCAGGGAGCGGGGCTGCTACGGGATGTGGGTCGCCGTCGACGCCGGGAACGACGTCGCCCTTGCCGTCTACCGCGCCGCGGAGGGCAGGGGCGAGGAGCCGTGCTCGGTGCTGACCTGGGACTTCCGCTGAGCGTCCGGGGCAGGCAGGCGGGCGCGCACGGACAGCGAACCCCTCGGCCCGGCGGGCGCGCTCAGGTGGCGGACCCGTCGGCCTGGCGGGCGTCCGGCGGACGCCCGCCAGGCCGGTGTCGTGCTCAGTGGTGGCGCGGGAAGCCCAGGTCGACGCCCGCGGGGGCGTCGGCGGGGTCCGGCCAGCGGGTGGTGACGACCTTGCCGCGGGTGTAGAAGTGCGTGCCGTCGTTGCCGTAGATGTGGTGGTCGCCGAAGAGGGAGTCCTTCCAGCCGCCGAAGGAGTGGTAGCCCACGGGGACCGGGATCGGCACGTTCACGCCGACCATGCCCGCCTCGATCTCCAGCTGGAAGCGGCGGGCGGCGCCGCCGTCCCGGGTGAAGATCGCGGTGCCGTTGCCGTACGGCGAGGCGTTGATGAGGGCGACACCCTCCTCGTAGGTCTCCGCGCGCAGCACGCACAGCACCGGGCCGAAGATCTCGTCCTGGTACGCCCTCGCGGTGACGGGCACCTTGTCGAGCAGCGAGATGCCGAGCCAGTGGCCGTCTTCGTGGCCGTCCACCGTGAAGCCGGTGCCGTCCAGGACGACCTCGGCGCCCTCGGCGGCGGCACCGCTGACGTAGGACGCCACCTTGTCGCGGTGGGCGGCGGTGATCAGCGGGCCCATCTCGGACGCCGGGTCGCTGCCGGGACCGATCTTGATCTTCTCGGCGCGCTCCCGGATCTTCTCCACCAGCGCATGGCCGACCGAGCCGACGGCGACGACCGCGGAGATCGCCATGCAGCGCTCGCCCGCGGAGCCGTAGGCGGCGGACACGGCGGCGTCGGCGGCCGCATCCAGGTCGGCGTCCGGCAGGACCAGCATGTGGTTCTTGGCACCGCCGAGGGCCTGCACGCGCTTGCCGTGGGCGGCGGCCGTGGTGTGGATGTAGCGGGCGATCGGGGTCGAGCCGACGAAGGAGACGGCCTTGACGTCCGGGTGCTCCAGCAGCCGGTCGACGGCGACCTTGTCACCGTGCACGATGTTGAACACGCCGTCCGGCAGCCCTGCCTCCGCCATCAGCTCGGCGAGCTTGACCGATGCCGACGGGTCCTTCTCACTCGGCTTGAGCACGAAGGTGTTGCCGCAGGCGATGGCCAGCGGGAACATCCACATCGGCACCATCGCCGGGAAGTTGAACGGCGTGATGCCAGCGACCACGCCGAGCGGCTGACGGATCGACGCCACGTCCACCCGGCTGGCGACCTGTGTGGACAGCTCGCCTTTGAGCTGCACGGTGATCCCGCAGGCCAGGTCGACGATCTCCAGACCGCGCGCCACCTCGCCCAGCGCGTCGGAGTGCACCTTGCCGTGCTCGGCCGTGATCAGTTCGGCGATCACGTCCCGGTTGGCGTCCAGCAGCGCCCGGAACCGGAAGAGGATCTCGGTGCGCCTGGCCAGCGAGGTCTGGCCCCAGCTCACAAAGGCCTCCTTGGCCGCCGCGACCGCCGCGTCGACCTCGTCCACCGTCGCGAAGGCGACCTTGGTGGTCACCGCGCCGGTCGCCGGGTCCGTCACCGGCCCGTAAGTGCCGGAGGCGCCTTCGGCGCTCTTGCCGCCGATCCAGTGATTGACGATCTTCGTCATGCCCGGTAACTCCTTCACAGATGGCGGCGTCGGGTCGAGACATGCCGTTCGTACAGCTCACGCGCCTTGACCGCGGACGAGCGGGTCGCGGTCGCGGCCACGGGAACATCCCACCAGGCATGCGCCGGGGGCGCGCCCGACACTGTGTCTGCCGTTTGGGTCTCCACGTAGACACATGTGGGAGTGTCGGCCGCCCGCGCCTCGGCGAGCGCTGCGCGCAGGTCCCCCACGGTCCTGGCGCGCAGCACCCTCATCCCGAGACTTGCCGCGTTCGCCGCCAGGTCGACGGGCAGCGGCAGGCCCGTGTACGTACCGTCACCGGCAGGGAAGCGGTACGCGGTGCCGAACCGCTCGGCGCCCACCGACTCCGAGAGGCCGCCGATCGAGGCGTACCCGTGGTTCTGCACCAGCAGCACCTTGATCGCGACGCCCTCCTGCACCGCGGTCACCAGTTCCGTCGGCATCATCAGATACGTGCCGTCGCCGACCAGCGCCCACACCGGCCGGTCGGGCGCGGCGAGCTTCACCCCGAGGGCGGCGGGGATCTCGTAGCCCATGCAGGAGTAGCCGTACTCCACGTGGTACTGGTCGTACGACCGCGCCCGCCACAGCTTGTGCAGGTCACCGGGGAGCGAACCGGCCGCGTTGATCACGATGTCGCTCTCGTCGACCACCGCGTCCAGCGCGCCGAGGACCTGCGGCTGGGTCGGCGCCACATCCGGTTCGGCGGCCTCGTAGCAGGCGTCGACGCGCTGCTCCCAGCGTTCCTTGTCGTCCGTGTACTCGGCGACATAGGAGTCGGCGGCCCGGTGGTCGTGGATCGCCAGGGCCTGGGTCAGCTCCTCCAGGCCGCTGCGGGCGTCCGCGACGAGGGGTGTCCCGGCGAGCTTGTGGCCGTCGAAGGGGGTGATGTTGAGGTTGAGGAAGCGGACGTCCGGGTTCTCGAAGAGGGTGCCGGAGGCGGTGGTGAAGTCGGTGTAGCGGGTTCCTACGCCGATCACCAGGTCGGCGGTGCGGGCGAGTTCGTCGGCGGTGGCGGTGCCGGTGTGGCCCACGCCGCCGACGTCCTGCGGGTGGTCCCAGCGCAGGGCGCCCTTGCCGGCCTGGGTGGCGGCCACCGGGATACGGGTCGCGTCGGCGAACTCGGCGAGCGCCTCCTCGGCGCGGCTGTGGCGGACGCCGCCGCCCGCGATCACCAGCGGCCTGCGGGCGGCGCGGATCATCCGTCCGGCCGCGGCGAGTTCGGCCGGGTCGGCGCCGGGGCGGCGCACCGCCCAGATCCGCTCGGCGAAGAATTCCTCCGGCCAGTCGTACGCCTCCGTCTGCACGTCCTGCGGCAACGCCAGGGTGACCGCGCCCGTCTCCACCGGGTCGGTGAGGACGCGCGCGGCCTGGAGCGCGGCCGGGATGAGCTGCTCGGGCCGGGTGATCCGGTCGAAGTACCGCGACACCGGGCGCAGACAGTCGTTGACCGACACATCGCCCGCGTAGGGCACCTCCAGTTGCTGGAGGACCGGGTCGGCGGGGCGGGTGGCGAAGACGTCGCCCGGCAGGAGGAGGACGGGCAGATGGTTGATGGTGGCGAGGGCGGCACCGGTGACCAGGTTGGTGGCGCCGGGGCCGATGGAAGTGGTGACCGCGTGTGCCGACAGCCGGTTGCACTGGCGGGCATAGCCGACCGCCGCGTGCACCATCGCCTGCTCGTTGCGGCCCTGGTGATACGGCATCACGTCGGCGTGCTCCAGCAGTGCCTGCCCGACACCGGCGACATTGCCGTGGCCGAAAATGCCCCAGGTCGCGCCGATCAGCCGGCGTCGCACGCCGTCCCGTTCGGTGTACTGGGCGGACAGGAAACGCACGAGCGCCTGCGCGACCGTGAGCCTCTGCTTCATCGGTGACCCCCTCCGGGTCGACGGGCCGTATGTCCGGTACGGGGGCCGCGGACCTCCGGCGCGGGGCCGTAGCGGGCGGGGAGTCGTCGCTCGCACTTCGCTCCTGCCAGGGCGAAGCGGCCTCCCGCGCCGGAGGCGTTCGGTGCCCAAGGCTCACGAAGGGCCTCCTCGCAGTCCGTCTCGGACGCGAACATGCCCTCCCTGCCCGGGAGTTGGGACTGCGCTTGAGCCGCTGACCGGTCTGTGTGCACCGTACATTCGTCGCGCGGCGGACGCGACGACGACGGCACGCTGCCCCGGTTTTCTCTCATGCGGCCCTCACAGCAGTCCTTCGGGGCGTACTCCGCTCTCCCGGTGTTCTAACCCCGACACGAAGCCCTGTCAACGTTTTGTCTGGACATATAGAGCGGATCTTGACATTCCGTGTCGCATCCCACACGCCGCCGCCCTGCCGCGCCGCCGTGCCCCACTCCTCACTCTCCCGCATCCACCCCCGTGCGGCACCCGTCAGCCGCGGGCGCGGTCCGTGACGGCCGGTCCCGCGCTGTCAACGCGCCACTCCCGCGGACGGCACGGACCCATGTGCCACTCTTGTCACAAAAGCTACGTACGTGTCACACCTGTCACATGTATGCGACCCCGCGTCACATCCGATCGACAGCCCCTTTCCGGGTGACGGGCCCTCTCGTTCACGAGTCACAGGCCTGTGATGGCCGGCGCAGCGCCCGGTTCCCCACGACGACCCCCCGGTCGCCACCGCGGTGCCGCGCGGGGAGGTGTGCAGCATGACGGACCGTCGGCTCTGGTCGTACAAGGAGATCGCGGCGCACATCCGGGTCCAGCCGGACACGGTCCGCTCCTATCGCAAGCACGGTCTGCTGCCGCCGCCGGACCATGTGGAGGGCGGCAAGCCCTTCTGGTACGCCGACACCGTCCGGGCGTGGGTTGCCTCCCGGCCGGGCAATCGGGGGCGAAGAGCCGACTGAGCCGTGCCCGGGGCAGGGCGCCGGGGGTCTTCGCCCCCGCCGCCCCTTCCCATTCCCGTCCCTGGGGGCTGCGCCCCCAGACCCCCCTTTCGGCCCTTCGGGCCTCGTCCTCAAACGCCGGACGGGCTGTATCCCGGGGGCGAAACCCGTCCTCAGACGCCGGACGGGCTGAGACTCGGTGTGTCTTGCTTCTCCTCCGGCTCCGGTATTCGCCGCGGGTCGGACTCCGTCAGGCCGAAGCGGGCGTGGAAGCGGCGTAGTACAGGTGGGGCCCACCAGGTGGCTCGGCCTGTCAGGCGCATGATGGCCGGGACCAGCAGGCTGCGGACGACCATCGCGTCCATGACCACTGCCAGTGCTATGCCCAGGCCCAGCATCTTGGTGTTGGTGACCCTGGACGTGCCGATGGCGACCATGACCACCGCCAGGATGACCGCCGCCGCGGTGATCAGTCCGCCCGTGCGCTGGAGCCCGTGCCGTACCGCTCCTCGGTGGTCGTCGGTGTGGTCGTACTCCTCCTTGATGCGGGAGAGCAGGAACACGCCGTAGTCCATGGAGAGGCCGAAGGCCACGCAGAACATCAGGACCGGCAGGGTCGTCTCGATGGAGCCGGAGCTGGTGAAGCCGAGGAGGCCGGAGAGATGGCCGTCCTGGAAGACCCAGACCACCGCGCCGAACATCGCCGTCAGACTGAGCGCGTTGAGCAGCACCGCCTGAAGCGGTATCACCACGCTCCCCGTGAGCAGGAAGACCAGCAGGAGGGTGACGAGCGCGATGAAGGCCACGGCCTTGGGCAGTTGCTCGGCTATGGCGTGCTTGGAGTCGACCAGGACCGCCGCCGTGCCGGTCACCTTCGTCTCGAACGGGGCCTTGGCGGCGCGCAGGTCACCCACCAGACGCTGGGCGGAGTCGTCGACGGCTTCACCCCTGGGCAGCACCGAGAAGTAGGCGGCGTCGCCCTTCACCAGCGGGCCGTCCACCCGGACCACTTCGGGCAGCGCGGCGATCCGCGCCTTGTAGTCGGCGTACTGGGCCACCGTCGCCCTGCCTTCCGCGAGCACCTCCAGTGCGCCGCCGGGGCTGCCGGGGAAGCCGTCCCGGATGTGCTGCTGCACCGTATGGGCCTCGGAGGTGGACGGCAGCTGCCGGTCGTCCGCACTGCCGAACTTGACGCCCAGGAAGGGCAGTCCGAGCAGGACCAGCACGGCCGTGGTCGCCAGGGCGAAGAACGGGGCCCGGCGCATCACCAGGCTCGCCGTGCGGGCCCAGGCGGTGCCCTCCTCGCCGGAGGCGCGCGGCGGACGGCCGCGGCGCAGCAGCCGGCGCAGGTCGAGGGCGTCGACGCGGTGGCCGAGCAGCACCAGCGCCGCCGGGAGCAGGATCAGCGCGGCCGCGGCGGCCAGCAGCACCACCGCTATCCCGGCATAGGCGAACGACCGCAGGAAGTACTGCGGGAAGAGCAGCATCGCCGCCAGCGACACCGCGACCGTGAGGGCGGAGAACACCACCGTGCGTCCGGCGGTGCGCAGGGTGGCGCCGACCGCCGTCAGCGGATCGGCACCCCCGGCCAGTTCCTCCCGGAAGCGGCGGACGATGAACAGGGCGTAGTCGATGGCGAGGCCGAGACCGAGGGCCGTGGTGAGGTTGAGCGCGAACACCGAGACGTCGGTGATCTCCGTGAGCCCCCGCAGCACGGCGTTGGTCCCGAGGATGGAGACGATGCCGATGCCCAGCGGCAGCAGAGCGGCGACCGCGCTGCCGAAGACCATCACCAGCAGCAGGAGCGTCACCGGCAGGGCGATCAGTTCGGCCCGGGTCAGGTCCTCCTTGATGATCCTCTGCATGTCGTAGCGCACGGCGACCGGGCCGCCGAGCGTCACCCTCACCGGTCCGTGCGTGCCCCGGTAGAAGGGGGCGATGCGCTGGAGCGTGTCGTCCATCGCCTTCTCGTCGCCGGTGATGCGGGCGGCTATCAGCGCCTCGCGGCCGTCCTTGGCGCGCAGAGTGGGCGCACCCGACTGCCAGTAGGAGCCGATGCCCTCGACGCCCTGCTCCGCGGCCAGCCGGGCGGTGAGCCGCCGGGCCTCGGCGGCGACAGCCGGGGAGTCGACCGAGGCGCGCCCCGAGTCGACGAGGAGCAGCAGATTGGGCTGTGAGTCGGGGAACTCCCGTTCCAGCGCCTGGGTCGCATACGTGGACTCGGCAGCCGGGTCCTGCCAGCCGCCGCTGCCCATGCGGTCCGCGACACCGCTGCCGGCCAGCACGGCGAGCGCGGTGAGGACCAGGGCCACCAGTAGCGACAGCCGCGGGCGGGCGGTCACAAAGCGGGTCCAGCCTCCGGTCCGCGGCGGCCCGCCCGCCGGCCGCGGTGGTGTGTTGACTTCGGTCATCGTGCGGTGTCCCCTTCACCGTGGCCCGTACGCCCGCCGGGGCTCCTGCCGGAGCCGGGGCAGGCGGCACGGGTCCGCCGTAGCAGAGTCATTGCGGAGTCATTTGGAGTCATGCGGAGTCATGTGCCGAGTCGTTGCGCGACGGTCGGTGCAGCGTCGTCACGCAGTGCCGTCGCGCGTCGTTGCGCAGTGCCATCGCGCAGTGTCGTTGCAGGTTGTAGCCATAAGTCATGGCCATGGGCCATTGCCATAGACTGGCAAACACGAGAGTTCGCTCGCGTTTTGCGCACCATCAGAATGCGAGCTACCACTCGCGTTTGTCAATCGCGTTCGAAGAGCTGGGGATAACGCGTGCCCGACAAGTCCGAGACCACCGGGAAAGCACAAGGCGAGGTACAGAGCAGGGCGAAGAGCGGACCGAAGAGCGAGGCAGAGAGCGAGGCGAAGGGCGGAGTGCGGAGCGGAGCACAGGGCAAGGAGCAGCCGCGCCGCCGCCAGGCGCGGGGCGAGCGGCGTATCGCGCAGCTGCTGGAGGCCGCCGCCGCCGTCTTCTGCGCGACCGGGTACACGGCGGCCAGCACCAACGCCATCGCCCGTGAGGCCGGGGTCTCACCGGGCACGCTGTATCAGTTCTTCCCGAACAAGGAGGCCATCGCGATCGAGCTGAGCGACCGGCTCCTGCACGAGATGCGGGAGGCCTACAGCGAGGCGCTCGCCCCGGTCCCACCCGGGACTCCGGTGGAGGAGGCGGTCGCCGCCGCCGTCGACCGGTTCACGGACTTCAACTGCCGCCACCCGGTGTTCCTCGTCCTGATGCACGGCCCCGGTATCCCCGGCCGGATGGCGGAGGTGAACGACGCCCTGCACGCCACGATGCTGGTGCGCATCGAGGAGCTGCTGTCCTCGCTGCTGCCCCCCACCGCACCCGCCGGTGTCGCGACCCGCACCGCCCGGATGGTGCTCGGCATCTACAAGGCGGGCCTGGAACTGATCCTCGCCCACGAGGGCGCCGAGCAGGAGGCGTACGTTCAGGAGCTGAAGGACGCGCTCACCCGCTATCTGAAGCCGGTGGTCGATCCGGGGAGACGGTCGCTCACAAGTTGAGGAATACCCCCTAGGGGTATAGTGTTCGATGAAGTGAGGTGAGGTCCATCCGGCCGCACCCGCCCCACACGCCTCGACGAGGAGCACCACATGACCGCGCAGACCGAGACCCAGGGCACCGTCACCACCGTCTACAAGGTGAGCGGCATGAGCTGCGGACACTGTGAGGGATCCGTCTCGGCGGAGATCTCCGCGCTCGACGGTGTCAGCTCGGTGAAGGCCGTCGCCTCGACCGGCGAGGTCACCGTCGTCTCCACCGCCGCGCTCGACGAGGCAGCCGTGCGCGCCGCCGTCGACGAGGCCGGTTTCGAGCTCACCGGCACCGTCTGAGGCCGCCGGGGCAGCGCGCCTCGCACCAGTTCCACCCGTTCAGTCAGTTCCACCAGCCCCACCCGTTCCACCAGCTCCACCAGTTCCTCCGACCGAGCGGCACCGACCGCGCCGGTTCTCCGACCGGGCCGCACCGACCAGCTGATACTGGCTCCGTACGGCTCGGTCCGTCGTTTGGAGTACGGACATGACGACCACCACTACGGACACCGCCCCGGACCACGCGGGCGGCGCCCCCGAAGGCGCCGCCGCGGCCGCCGCGACGTCCGACGTGGAACTGCTCATCGGCGGGATGACCTGCGCGTCCTGCGCGGCCCGCGTCGAGAAGAAGCTCAACCGGATGGACGGCGTCACGGCCACGGTGAACTACGCCACCGAGAAGGCGAAGGTCACCTATCCCGCCGGCATCCAGATCGCCGACCTGATCGAGACCGTGGTGAAGACGGGGTACACCGCCGAGGAGCCCCCGCCGCCCGAGCCGCCGCAGCCGGAGGAGACCTCGGCCGCCGCGGAGCAGGAGGCGGACCCGGAGCTGGCCGCCCTGCGGCAGCGGCTGACCGTCTCGGCCGTCCTCGCCCTCCCGGTCGTGCTGCTGGCGATGGTCCCCTCTCTCCAGTTCGACAACTGGCAGTGGCTCTCCCTGACCCTGGCCGCGCCCGTCGTCGTCTGGGGCGGCTGGCCCTTCCACCGCGCGGCGGCCGTCAACGCACGGCACGGCGCGGCCACCATGGACACGCTCGTGTCGGTCGGCACGCTGGCGGCGTTCGTCTGGTCGCTGTGGGCCCTGTTCTTCGGTGACGCGGGCATGCCAGGCATGCGGCACGGCTTCGACCTCACCGTCTCGCGCGCGGACGGCGCCTCGACGATCTATCTGGAGGTCGCCTCCGGTGTCGTCGCCTTCATCCTCCTCGGCCGCTATCTGGAGGCCCGCTCCAAGCGTCGGGCGGGCGCGGCCCTGAGGGCGCTGCTGGAGCTGGGCGCCAAGGACGTGGCGGTGCTGCGCGACGGCCGTGAGGTGCGTGTCCCGGTGTCCGCGCTGGCTGTCGGCGACCGGTTCGTCGTACGGCCCGGGGAGAAGATCGCGACCGACGGCACCGTGGTCGAGGGCATCTCGGCGGTGGACGCGGCGATGCTGACCGGAGAGTCGGTCCCGGTCGACGTGACCGTCGGCGACGCTGTCACCGGCGCGACCGTCAACGCCGGGGGGCGGCTGGTCGTCGAGGCCACCCGGGTCGGCGCGGACACCCAGCTGGCGCGGATGGCGCGGCTGGTGGAGGACGCGCAGAACGGCAAGGCCGAGGTGCAGCGGCTCGCCGACCGCGTCTCCGGGGTCTTCGTGCCGGTGGTCGTGCTGATCGCGCTCGGCACCTTCGGGGTGTGGCTCGGTGTCACCGGTGACACGGTGGCCGCGTTCACCGCCGCCGTGGCCGTCCTGATCATTGCCTGCCCCTGTGCGCTGGGCCTGGCCACGCCGACCGCGCTGCTGGTCGGCACCGGGCGCGGGGCGCAACTCGGCGTCCTGATCAAGGGCCCCGAGGTACTGGAGTCCACGCGGCGCGTCGACACGGTCGTCCTGGACAAGACCGGCACGGTCACCACCGGCCGGATGACCCTCCAGGAGGTGTACGCCGCCGAGGGCACCGACGAGAAGGAGGTGCTGCTGCTCGCGGGCGCCCTGGAGCACGCCTCCGAGCACCCCGTGGCGCGCGCGGTCGCCGCCGGCGCACTGGAGCGGATCGGGGACCTGCCGGGTGTCGAGCACTTCGAGAACGTCCCCGGGCGGGGCGTGCGCGGGCGCGTGGCAGGGCGTGAGGTGGCCGTGGGCCGTCTCTTCGACGTGCTGCCGCCGGAGCTCGGCCGGGCCAGGGACGAGGCCGAGCGGGGCGGTCGTACGGCGGTGACGGTCGGCTGGGACGGCGAGGCACGCGGTGTCGTCACCGTGGCCGACGCGGTCAAGGAGACCAGCGCCGAGGCGGTGCGCGAGCTGCGGGCCCTCGGGCTCACGCCGGTGCTGCTGACCGGTGACAACCGGACCGTGGCCGAGGCCGTGGCCCGGTCGGTCGGGATCGACCCCGAGCAAGTGATCGCCGAGGTGCTGCCCGAGGACAAGGTGGCCGTGATACGGCGGCTCCAGGGCGAGGGCCGGACCGTCGCCATGGTCGGCGACGGGGTCAACGACGCCGCCGCCCTCGCCACCGCCGATCTGGGCCTCGCCATGGGCACCGGCACGGACGCGGCGATCGAGGCGAGCGACCTGACCCTGGTGCGCGGCGATCTGCGGGCGGCGGCGGACGCCATACGGCTGTCCCGGCGCACCCTCGCCACCATCAAGGGCAATCTGGTGTGGGCCTTCGGCTACAACGTCGCCGCGCTGCCGCTGGCCGCGGCGGGGCTGCTGAACCCGATGATCGCCGGGGCGGCCATGGCCTTCTCGTCGGTGTTCGTCGTGACCAACAGCCTGCGGCTGCGGAGGTTCCGGTGAGGTCCGCCGGACGGCACTGAGTTCCCTCGGGCGCTCGCACGGCACTCCCCGTGCAGGCGCCCGTCTCACCGGCGAGCTTACTGACGGGTAAGACCAGAATTCGCGAAGTTACCGGCAGTTACTGCGATTTTCGGCAACTCCGATATAAGAGTCCCCCTAGAGTCGGGCGCACACCTCACATAAGCTCTTCACAAGGCTCGCGCATCATCCATAAGCTTGGGCCACGGTCGCTGTATCCGATCTCGCGCGCATCTGACGGGGATGAACGGGAGACGCAGATCACAGTGATGTGAACGTAACCACCGAAGGGGTTCGAAGGTCTAAGTTGGCGATGTCAGGAAGCGTCTTGGGGGGCGCCGACTGGCGTCTGGGGATGTCTTGGGGGACTTCCTCAGAGATGCGTTGCCGGGGCACGTACTTCGGGAAGCTTTGAGCGGCCCTCCCGAGCGTGCTTGTCCCGGCAGATCGCAGCCGTACCGCACCACGCGGTACAGCACAACCCTGCAGTACCGCACCACGCAGTACCGCACCATCGAGGGACGGAGCGAGCCCCGGCTCACTCCGCTCGTACAGCGATTCAGGCGCTGTCCTCACCAAGCGCCCGGCCGGATCCCGTGGGGGGAATCCGCACCGGGACATGGGAAGGCGCCCTGGACGTCGGCCCGTGGGGGGACCGCCGCCAGGGCGCCTTCTGCTTGCCCGGTGAACGTCTTGCCCGGTGGGCGTCGTGCCTGGTGAACGTCTTGCCCGGTGGGCGTCTTGCCCGGTGAGACGGTTCGGACCGGCCCGTGGAGCAACGATCCAGGCCGGCCCGTCAGTCACTGCCGAATGTTCTAACGCTCTTCGACCGGGATGAAGTCACGCTCGACGACGCCCGTGTAGATCTGCCGCGGGCGGCCGATACGGGAGCCCGGCTCCCTGATCATCTCGTGCCACTGGGCGATCCAGCCCGGCAGCCGGCCGAGGGCGAACAGGACCGTGAACATCTCGGTCGGGAAGCCCATGGCCCGGTAGATCAGACCGGTGTAGAAGTCGACGTTCGGGTAGAGGCTGCGCTCGACGAAGTACTCGTCGTTGAGCGCGTGCTCCTCCAGCTTGAGCGCGATGTCCAGCAGCTCGTCGGTCTTGCCGAGAGCGGACAGGACGTCGTGCGCGGCAGCCTTGATGATCTTGGCACGCGGGTCGAAGTTCTTGTAGACCCGGTGGCCGAAGCCCATCAGCCGGACGCCCTCCTCCTTGTTCTTCACCTTGCGGATGAAGGTCTCCACGTCGCCACCGGCCGCCTGGATGCCCTCGAGCATCTCCAGGACGGACTGGTTGGCACCGCCGTGCAGGGGCCCCCAGAGGGCACAGATGCCGGCCGAGACCGAGGCGAACATGTTCGCCTGCGAGGAGCCGACCATGCGGACCGTCGAGGTCGAACAGTTCTGCTCGTGGTCCGCGTGCAGGATCAGCAGCTTCTCCAGCGCGGAGACGACGACCGGGTCGAGTTCGAACTCCTGGGCGGGGACCGAGAAGGTCATCCGCAGGAAGTTCTCGACATAGCCGAGGTCGTTGCGCGGGTAGACGAACGGATGGCCGACCGACTTCTTGTACGCGTACGCCGCGATCGTCGGCAGCTTGGCGAGCAGCCGGATCGTGGAGAGGTTGCGCTGATTGTCGTCGAACGGGTTGTGGCTGTCCTGGTAGAACGTCGAGAGCGCCGAGACGACCGACGACAGCATCGCCATCGGGTGCGCGTCGCGCGGGAAGCCCCGGTAGAAGTTCTTGACGTCCTCGTGCAGCATCGTGTGCTGCGTGACCCGATTCTTGAACGTGGTGAGCTCGTCGATGGTAGGCAGCTCACCGTTGATCAGCAGGTAGGCCACCTCCAGGAACGAGGAGCGTTCGGCCAGCTGCTCGATCGGGTAGCCGCGGTACCGCAGGATGCCCCCCTCGCCGTCGAGGTAGGTGATCGCCGATTTGTAGGCGGCCGTGTTGCCGTAGCCGCTGTCCAGCGTCACCAGACCGGTCTGCGCGCGGAACTTCCCGATGTCCAAGCCCTTGTCGCCGACGGTGGAGTCGATCACCGGGTAGGTGTACTCGCCGTCGCCGTACCGCACTACTACAGAGTTGTCGCTCACGTCTTCCCTCACCGACGTAGTCCCTCATCTTCGAGGTGCCCTGACTGTCTCTACCATCCCCCAGTTGGCTCACGAGAGTGCACTCGGGGTCGGCCATTGGGCCTGCAGGCGGCACTCAGTGCCGCCAATCTGCCCATCCTGCCCGGTCGGCATGCGTATCGGGAAGAGCTCTGTGACGTTCGCGACTCATTTGATCGATCATTTGTTACGTTGGGCCTGGTTGAGCCTGAAGTCCAGTGCCGTACAACGCCGTCCGGCCGACACCGTGCGTACCGCCTGTCCGATCGCCTTGCGTGATCCGACGAGGACGACCAGGCGCTTGGCCCGCGTCACGGCCGTATACAACAGGTTCCGTTGGAGCATCATCCATGCCCCCGTGGTGACGGGGATCACCACCGCGGGATATTCACTTCCCTGCGAGCGGTGGATGGTGACCGCGTACGCGTGCGCCAGTTCGTCCAGTTCGTCGAAATCGTACGGAACCTCCTCATCCTCGTCCGTCAGCACCGTCAGGCGCTGGTCCACCGGATCGAGCGAGGTGACCACGCCCACCGTGCCGTTGAAAACTCCGTTCTCCCCCTTCTCGTAATTGTTGCGAATCTGGGTGACCTTGTCTCCAACCCGGAACACCCGACCTCCGAACCGCTTCTCCGGAAGGTCCGGGCGGCCGGGTGTGATGGCCTGCTGGAGCAGCCCGTTGAGGGTGCCCGCGCCCGCCGGACCGCGGTGCATCGGCGCCAGCACCTGTACGTCACGGCGCGGATCGAGCCCGAACTTCTGCGGGATCCGCCGCGCCGCCACGTCCACGGTGAGCCGCCCCGCCTCCTCCGTGTCGTCCTCGACGAACAGGAAGAAGTCGTTCATACCGTCCGTGAGAGGGTGCTGACCTGCATTGATGCGATGCGCGTTGGTGACCACGCCGGACTGCTGCGCCTGGCGGAACACCCGGGTCAGCCGGACCGCCGGGACCGGGCTGCCGTCGGCCAGCAGATCCCGCAGCACCTCGCCCGCACCGACACTGGGCAACTGGTCCACGTCCCCGACGAACAGCAGATGGGCGCCGGGCGGAACCGCCTTTACCAGTTTGTTCGCCAGCAGCAGATCCAGCATGGACGCCTCGTCCACCACCACCAGGTCCGCGTCCAGCGGGCGGTCGCGGTCGTACGCCGCATCGCCGCCGGGCCTCAGCTCCAGCAGCCGGTGCACGGTGGACGCCTCCGCCCCGGTGAGCTCGGCCAGCCGCTTGGCGGCACGGCCGGTGGGCGCGGCGAGCAGCACCTTGGCCTTCTTGGCGCGCGCCAGCTCCACGATCGAGCGCACCGTGAACGACTTGCCGCAGCCCGGACCGCCGGTGAGCACGGCCACCTTCCGGCTCAGCGCCAGCCGCACAGCCGCCTCCTGCTCGGGCGCCAGCTCCACCCCCGTGCGCCCCTTCAGCCACGCCAGCGCCTTGTCCCAGGCCACGTCCCGGAACGCCGGCATCCGCTCCTCGTCGGTGCCCAGCAGCCGCAACAACTGCCCGGACAGCGACAGTTCGGCCCGGTGGAATGGCACGAGATACACCGCCGTGACCGGTTCCCCGCCGTCCGGTCCCGGCACCTTCTCCCGTACGACACCGGGGTCCTCGCCGTCCTCCGGGGGCGCCGCCAGCTCGGCGAGGCACTCGATGACCAGCCCGGTGTCGACCTGGAGCAGCTTCACCGCGTCCGCGATCAGTCTCTCCTCGGGCAGATAGCAGTGCCCCTGGTCTGCGGACTGCGACAGCGCGTACTGGAGACCCGCCTTGACGCGCTCCGGACTGTCGTGCGGGATTCCCACCGACTGGGCGATCCTGTCGGCCGTCAGGAACCCGATGCCCCACACATCGGCGGCGAGCCGGTAGGGCTGGTTCTTCACCACCGAGATCGACGCGTCGCCGTACTTCTTGTAGATGCGCACCGCAATCGACGTGGACACCTCGACCGTCTGGAGGAAGAGCATGACCTCCTTGATCGCCTTCTGCTCCTCCCAGGCGTCGGCGATCTTCCGGGTGCGTTTGGGGCCGAGGCCGGGCACCTCGATCAGCCGCTTCGGCTCCTCCTCGATGATCCGCAGAGTGTCCGTGCCGAAGTGCTGGGTGATGCGGTCGGCAAAAACGGGGCCGATGCCCTTGACCAGGCCGGAGCCCAGATAGCGGCGGATGCCCTGGACGGTGGCGGGCAGCACGGTCGTGTAGTTCTCGCAGTGGAACTGCTTGCCGTACTGCGGGTGGGAGCCCCAGCGGCCCTCCATGCGCAGCGACTCGCCGACCTGCGCGCCGAGCAGCGCACCGACCACCGTGAGGAGATCACCGGCACCCCGGCCGGTGTCGACCCGGGCGACCGTATAGCCGTTCTCCTCGTTGGCGTACGTGATGCGCTCCAGGACGCCTTCGAGAACGGCCATGCGGGGACCGGCACCGTCACCCGTCCGGTCTTTCCCCCGCTGCCCGTCGCGCGTCTCGCCGCGCGTGTCACCGCGTGCCTCGTCGCGTGCCTCATCGCGTGCCTCGTCGCGCGTCTGACTGCTCCCCGCCTGATTGGACATGACCCGACGCTACCGCCGAGGTCTGACATCACGATCCGGTCTCGGGGTCTTGCCGACTCCCGCCCGACTGCCGACCCAAATGGGCAGAATCGCGATGACGCCGCGTGCCCGCGCGCGGGCACGCGGTCCGTCCGGGGACCCGGGAATCCGAGAATCCGGAGAACCGGGGCAGTCAGGGGAGTCCATTGATGTACGACTACGACCTGCTGGTCGTGGGATCGGCCAACGCCGATCTGGTGATCGCCGTCGAACGCCGGCCGGGTCCCGGTGAGACGGTGCTCGGGTCCGATCTGGCCGTGCACCCGGGCGGCAAGGGTGCCAACCAGGCGGTCGCGGCCGCCCGGCTCGGCGGCCGTACGGCCCTGCTGGCAAGGGTCGGCGACGACACCTACGGGCGGCTGCTGCTCGACTCGCTGCGGGCGTCCGGCGTCGACACGGTGGGTGTGCTGGTCGGCGGCGCGCCGACCGGGGTGGCGCTGATCACCGTGGACCCGTCCGGGGACAACAGCATCGTGGTCGCGCCGGGCGCGAACAGCCTGCTCGCTCCGGGTGACATCCGGGCGGCGGCCAGCCTGTTCCACGCCTCGCGGGTGGTGTCGGCGCAGCTGGAGATCCCGCTGGAGACGGTGGTGGAGGTGGTACGGAGCCTGCCGCCGCAGGCACGGTTCGTGCTGAACCCGTCGCCGCCGAGGCCGCTGCCGCCGGAGCTGCTCGCCGCCTGCGACCCGCTGATCGTCAACGAGCACGAGGCGAGGGTGATCCTCGGCGACTCCTGTGTGAGCGCGGATCCGTGCGACTGGGCGCGGCTGCTGCTGGCCAAGGGTCCGCGTTCGGTGGTGGTGACTCTGGGCGCGGAGGGCGCCCTGGTGGTCTCGGCGGGCGGCGGTCTCGCGCGCGTGCCGTCCGTCGCGGTGCGGGCCGTGGACACCACGGGCGCGGGTGACGCGTTCACCGCGGCGCTGGCTTGGCGGCTGGGCACCGGCGCGTCCCTCGGGGAGGCGGCAGCGTATGCGGCCCGGGTGGGGGCGGCGGCGGTGACCCGGCGCGGGGCGCAGAAGTCGTTCCCGACGGGGCCGGAGGTGGCGGCTCTGTGACGCGACCTGCGTTCGAAGCACCTGCGACGTGGCGGTGGTGATGCGCGGTCAGGGCGCCGGGAACGCCGGCCGTACGCCGTTTTCGCGCTCGGCCCGGCGCAGCGCCGGGTAGAGGGCGCGGCGAAGCTCGTTCACCTCGGCCGTGTGTTCGGCCAGGAAACGGGTGCGCAGCCGTAGGCGGGCGGGGGTGCGGGCGGCTTCGACCGGGCGCATGCAGTCGGCGTAGGCACGGCCGAGCGCCGCCTGGATCTGCGGGACGTCGGCGGCGTCGGCCTGCTGTTCACTCCGGTCGGCCAGGCCCATGAACGACAGCTCGTCGTCGGCCCGGTAGCCGTGGCGGGCCAGGCAGCCGGGGAAGCCGGCGTAGGCGCGGGCGGTGGCCGGGTCGCGGCGTACGGCGGCGAGTGCCGTGAACCACGCGCGCTGGAGGGACGCATACGTGTCGCGCAGGTCGGACAACGCGGCCGACCCTTCCTGCTCACAGCGGCGTGTCGTGGCGGCGTCGGCGGTGCGGGCGGGCGTGTCGGAACCGTACTTGCCCGTCGCGGGACTCGCCGAGCCCGTAGAGGGACTCGCCATGCCCTTTGCAGGACTCGTCATACCCCTCGTGGGATTCGCCGTGGCGGGCCCGATCGGAGCCGGTACCGGGGCGCTGGCGCTGAGGCCGTGGCGGGAGATGAAGTCGAGGTCGGGGATCGCGAAGAAGCGGATGAACGTCACCGGCGGCAACGCGGGGAGCGTGACGCCCTGGCGCCGGGCGCAGTCGGCGGCGGTGACCTGCGCGACCTGCCGTCCGAGGGCGTCGAGCCCCTGGGTCCAGCGGGTCTCGGCGCCGGTCGCGGGCAGAACCATCCGCACCGGGTCGTCGGGGAGGGCGTGGGTGAGGCGGGCCGGAACCGTCAGCACGCGCGGGGTGTCGTCGGCCCGCCCGGGGCGGTCGGCGGAGTCCATGGAGCCCGTGGAGCAGGCACCGGCCAGGAGCATCGTGGCCACGGGGAGCAGAAGCCGTCGCAGGGGCTTGGGGCGGAAGGGCATCCGTGCCGCTCCTCCGGTGGATGGTCGATTTCTGCGAACCGGGGGTGCCGCAGGGCGTGTCGGACACGTCCTGGTCCGAGACGGCACCCCCGGTGAGGCAGGAGGGGCGGGGCGGCGTCAGTGGGTGATCTTCACCGTGTCGCCGCTGTCGTAGTAACTCGCGACGGTGAACTTGGTGCCGTCGTTGACGGCGCTGCACAGCACGTACTTGTCCACGGCGTAGCTGCCGTCGTTGATCGTGATGTAGCCCGCGTTGCAGGTCTGCCAGTACGAGCCGGACGAGTGCCACAGCCGGCCGGCGTAGGCGTCCACGCCGTCGCCCGCCGCGTCATGGGCGTAGGTGAGGTTGAGGTCGTTGCAGGAGCTGGTGGACGACTTGTTGGCGGTGCTGCCGACACCCTCGTAGGGGCCGGTGGTCAGTGTCGACGTCACACACGCCTGCGGTGCCGCGGACGCCGCCGGCGCGAGCACCAGGCAGGCCGCCGCGGACGCCACTGCGAGCGTGCCCGCGAGGATGGCTCGGTTCATGGTTCCCCCTTCGATTCCTGGACACGGACGGGCCGGTCGGCCGGCCGCTCGTCCCCTTCGTCCGCGTCCGTTCGATCCGTGCGATCCGTTCGATCCGTTCACCGAGACCTTCGCAGGCGCGCGCCGAACCCGACCACCTCGTTCGAAGGGGCTCGAAAGTCGCAGCCGGGGCAGCGGAGGGCGTTGCTCCATCGGGGAGGGGGAGGTGGCGGGGACGGATGAGGCAGGAGGGGTGCCGCGGCCGTTCGCGGACGGCTGTGCCGGGTGACCGGAAGTCGCCGGGCGTCGCCGGGAACTGCCGGGAGCCGTCGGCCGTTGGGGATTACAGCCGGGGGCCGCCCAGGGCGTGTCTGACAATTCGCGTCGGATCAGCGCGCGGCGTCTGGTGCGGTGCATCGCAAGGCGGAGGATCGCCCGCGTACTGGACGTACTCGGGTGATCCGACAACGCGGCGAGGTGCCGTGCCCAGACGTCGCGCGCCCGGCGGGAATTGTCAGACACGCCCTGGCGCCGTACCACCGCGGAGCATCGCCGCACCGAGCGGGGTGAGGGTGTGCAGCACGGTGTTGTTCCGGCGGTGGCTGGTGAGTAGGCCCGAGTCGCGCAGGACATTGGCGTGGTGGGTGGCGGTGGCGGGCGAGATGCCGAGCAGCCGGGCCAGCTCCGAGGTGGTCGCGCCGAGGGCCACGGCGCGCAGGACGGCGGCCCGGGTGCGCCCCAGCAGTGCGCCGAGGGACGCCTCGGCGGGGGACGGGTCGGGAGCGGGACCGAGATCGTGGAGGGGGTAGACGAGGACCGGCTGAAGGGTGTTGTCGGCCAGGGAGACGGGTGAGCGCCAGCAGAAGTAGGTGGGGATGAGATGCAGTCCACGGCCGTCGAGATACAGGTCGCGGTCCTCGACGTAGTCGACGTGGAGGACCGGCGGGCGCCAGTGCATGGTGGGTGAGAGCCCGGCGAGCAGTCCGTCGACGCCGATGCCCAGGGTCTGGCGGGCGCGCAGGGCCTGTTCGGCGGCGATGGCGGCGTGGATGCGGTCCTGGTGGGGCGCCACGACCGCCTCGTGATAGGCGCGCAGGGCGGCGGCCAGGTCCTCGCGCGCGTCGCGCTCGGTCAGCCGGGAGGTCCAGACGGGGGCACCGGAGTGCCGCTGGAGCAGGCCCGTCTCCTGGGCGACCCGCTCCGGCGGGGTGTCGACGATCGCCGCGAGTCCCGCGTTCAGGCAGTCGGCGGACTCAGGAGGGGTGAGGAAGTCGGGGAGATAGCGGGCCCGGGGCAGTACCGGCACCAGCAGTCCGCGCACCGCCCTGCCGAGCGGTGTGCCCGAGAGGGCGACACGGGTGTCGCGGAACCAGTCGGCGTAGGCCCAGCGGCCGCGGGCGGTCTGGAGACGGTGCAGGCTGCAGGCGATCTCCCACAGCGGATCGGGCGTGCCGGACAGCCGTACGCGTGCCAGGTCCTCGGGGCCGAAGTGGATGCGCAGCACCGGACCACCCCCGCATCGGTCGTCGCATCGGTCGTCGCCACCGCGTCCCGTGTCCGTAGGGACAGCCTCAGGGACGCACGCGTCACCGGCAATGCCGTGTTTCGGCCGCTCCCCGGGGTGACGGACGGGGCACGGGAGTCGGCCAAGAACACCGGCGGTGGCGCCGTGCCCAGCAGGTCCGAAGGTGCCGTACGGCGTACGCGGCCGGCGGCATGTCCTACGACGGCCGGGGGCTGTGGATGTCCATGGGAAACGGCCGGAACGACCGGAGCGACCGGAGCGTTCCGACCACTCGGAACGACCGGAACGACCGGAACGACCGGAACAACGGGGACAGTCGGAACGGGTCGGAACAGCTTCGAGGGGGCCCGATCCGTCGACCAGGCCCCCTCGGTTTCCCCCTCCATGTCAGAACCCCCGCGATCCCCCCGGATCCCCCTCCAAGGGTTCTGATGCCACGTACGACACGCCACGGCGGCGGAGGGTTGCACGGCTTCCAAAGATTTTTTTCCAACCGAGGAGGAGTTGCTATGTCACCCGACCACATGGCGCACGAACCGCTCCATCGTCTCCGCGAGCACCTCCCGCCCGTCCCGGCCCCACAGCCCCTCGTTGAACAGCTCCACCTCGATGGGCCCGGTATACCCGGCCGCTGCCACGTGCGCCGTCCACTCCCGCATGTCGATCGAACCGTCGCCGAGCTGGCCGCGGCCGTTGAGGACGCCCTCGGGCAGCGGGGTGGTCCAGTCGGCGAGCTGGAAGGCGTGGATACGGCCGCCCGCGCCCGCCCGCGCGATCTGCTGCGGCGCGGTGTCGTCCCACCAGATGTGGTAGGTGTCCACGGTCACCCCGACCTGCCGCGCGGGGAACCGTTCGGCCAGGTCCAGGGCCTGGGCGAGGGTGGAGACCACGCAGCGGTCGGCGGCGTACATGGGGTGCAGGGCCTCGATGGCGAGGCGTACCCCGTGCGCCTCGGCGTAGGGGCCGAGCTCGGCGAGCGCGTCCGCGATGCGCTCGCGGGCGCCGCGCAGATCACGGGAGCCGGGCGGCAGCCCGCCGCAGACGAGGACGAGGGTGTCGGTGCCGAGCGCGGCGGCCTCGTCCACGGCCCGCCGGTTGTCGGCGAGGGCGGCGGCGCGGCCCTCCGGGTCGGCGGCGGTGAGGAAGCCGCCGCGGCACAGGGTGGTCACGGTGAGCCCGGCGGCGCGCACCAGCTCGGCCGCGGCCTCGACGCCGTAGGCCTGGACTGGCTCGCGCCACAGCCCGACACCCTGGACGCCCAACCGGCCGCAGGCGTCGACCAGTTCGGGCAGGGAGAGCTGCTTGACCGTCATCTGATTGACGGAGAAGCGCGAGAGGTCGATGTCGGTCACCGGGTCACCCCGTGGAGTGCGAGGAAGGTCTTCATCCGGTCCTCGGCGAGCTTCGGGTCGGGGAACAGGCCGAGCCGGTCGGCGAGTTCGTAGGCGCGGGCGAGATGCGGGAGGGAACGGGCCGACTGGAGGCCGCCGACCATGGTGAAGTGGCTCTGATGGCCGGCGAGCCAGGCGAGGAAGACAACGCCCGTCTTGTAGAAGCGGGTCGGCGTCTGGAACAGATGCCGGGACAACTCGACGGTCGGATCGAGGAGTTGCCGGAAGCCTTGGACATCGCCGGTGTCGAGCACCCGTACCGCCTCGGCGGCGAGCGGGCCGAGCGGGTCGAAGATGCCGAGGAGGGCGTGGCTGAAGCCCCGTTCGTCGCCCGCGATCAGCTCGGGGTAGTGGAAGTCGTCGCCGGTGTAGCAGCGCACGCCCCGCGGGAGGCGGCGGCGCAGTGCGATCTCGCGCCCGGCATCGAGGAGGGAGATCTTGACGCCGTCGACCTTGTCGGGGTGGGCGGCGATGATCTCCAGGAAGGTCTCGGTGGCGGTGTCCAGGTCGGCGGAGCCCCAGTAGCCGGTCAGGGCGGGGTCGAACATCGGGCCGAGCCAGTGAAGGATCACGGGCTCGGCGGCTTGGCGCAGGAGGTGGCCGTAGATCTCCAGGTAGTCGTCGGCTCCCCTGGCCGCCGCGGCGAGCGCCCGGGAGGCCATGAGAACGGCCTGGGCGCCCGACTCCTCGACGAGGGCGAGCTGTTCCTCGTAGGCGGCGCGGACCTGCGTGACCGTACCGCCGGTGAGCTGCGTGGTCGTACCGCCGGTGGTCTGCGTGACCGTACCGCCGGTGAGCTGATCGGTGCCGACACCGCAGGCGATACGCCCGCCGACCGCCCGCGCCTCGGCAGCGGATCGGCGGATCAGCTCCGCCGCACCCGCCCAGTCGAGCCCCATCCCCCGCTGGGCGGTGTCCATCGCCTCGGCGACACCGAGCCCGTGGGACCACAGATGGCGGCGGAAGGCGAGGGTGGCGTCCCAGTCGACGGCGGCGGGCGAGTCGGGCGACCCGTCGGCGAACGGGTCGGCGACGACATGCGCCGCCGAGAGGACCGTGCGGGAGGTGAGGGCCGTACCGGGGCGGACCGTCAGGGGTTCGGCGCGCGGCTCGTAGGCGCGCAGTTCGCCCCCGGGGCCGGGGAGCCAGAGGACGGCGGCCGTCACAGCACTACCTCCGGTACGGCGATACGGCGTCCCTCGTCCGCCGACTTCAGCCCCAGCTCGGCGAGTTGGACACCGCGGGCACCGGCGAGCAGGTCCCAGTGGTAGGGGGTGCCGGCGTGGACGTGCTTGAGGAACAGCTCCCACTGGGCCTTGAAGCCGTTGTCGAACTCGGTGTTGTCGGGCACTTCCTGCCACTGGTCGCGGAAGACCTGATCGGCCGGCACGTCCGGGTCCCAGACCGCCTTGGGCGTGGCGGAGCGGTGCTGGGCACGGCAGGTGCGCAGTCCGGCGACGGCGGAGCCCTCGGTGCCGTCGACCTGGAACTCGACCAGTTCGTCGCGGTGGACACGGACGGCCCAGGAGGAGTTGATCTGTGCGACGGCGCCGCTCTCCAGCTCGAAGATGCCGTAGGCGGCGTCGTCGGCGGTGGCGTCGTAGGGCTTGCCGTTCTCGTCCCAGCGCTGCGGGATGTGGGTGGCGGTGAGGGCCTGGACGGAGGTGACACGGCCGAACAGCTCGTGCAGGACGTACTCCCAGTGCGGGAACATGTCGACAACGATGCCGCCGCCGTCCTCGGCGCGGTAGTTCCACGACGGGCGCTGCGCCTCCTGCCAGTCGCCCTCGAAGACCCAGTAGCCGAACTCGCCACGCACGGAGAGGATCCGCCCGAAGAAGCCGCCGTCGACGAGGCGCTTCAGCTTGCGCAGGCCCGGCAGGAAGATCTTGTCCTGGACGACGCCGTGCCGCACACCCTTGGCGTGTGCGAGCCGGGCCAACGCGAGGGCGCCGTCGAGACCGGTGGCGGTGGGCTTCTCGGTGTAGATGTGCTTGCCCGCCTCGATCGCCTTGGTGATCGCCGCCTCACGGGCCGAGGTGACCTGGGCGTCGAAGTAGATGTCGACGGACGGGTCGGCGAGGACCGCGTCCAGATCGGTCGACCAGTGCTCCAGGCCGTGCCGTTCGGCGAGCGCGCGCAGGGCGTGCTCACGGCGGCCGACCAGGACCGGTTCCGGCCACAGCACGGTGCCGTCGCCGAGATCGAGGCCGCCCTGCTCGCGCAGGGCGAGAATCGAGCGGACGAGGTGCTGGCGGTGGCCCATACGGCCGGTCACGCCGTTCATGGCGATACGCACCGTCTTGCGCGTCACGTCGTTCCCTTCAAAGGTGCGGCAGGAGTCGAGCGGGTGGGGGAGCGAGGTCGAGCGGGATCAAGGAATGTCGCGGTACAGCAAGCGCTTTCTATCTGATGAGAAGCTAGCCTCTGAGCGGCGGTCGCGACAAGACCGTGACCGCTTCGAGTTGTTCGAGGGGACGAACGGAGGCGGGGCGCGGCCTAAAGTCTGCTCGAAGGTGCCGCGACACACCCGGAACCGGAACCGCGGGACGGCCTGTCTACGACGTCGTACGGCGAGGCCGGGCACGGTGCGCCGAGGCACAGCGGAGCTTGACGACAGCATGACGTATATGACGTACATGACGACAGCGTGACGACATGCGCGACCGGAGGACGGCTGCGCGACCGGAGGACGGCAGATGACGGTGACCCTGGCGGATGTGGCGGCCCGCGCCCAGGTCTCCCCCGCGACGGTGTCGCGCGTACTGAACGGCAACTACCCCGTGGCCACGTCCACCCGTGAGCGGGTGCTGCGGGCGGTGGACGAACTGGACTACGTCCTGAACGGCCCGGCGAGCGCGCTGGCGGCAGCGACCTCCGATCTGGTCGGCATCCTGGTCAACGACATCGCCGACCCGTTCTTCGGGATCATGGCGAGCGCCATCCAGTCGGAGATCGGCGGCCCCGGCGGCCGGGCGGGCGGGGAACGCCTGGCGGTGGTCTGCAACACCGGCGGCTCCCCGGAGCGCGAGCTGACCTACCTCACCCTGCTCCAGCGGCAGCGCGCCGCCGCCGTGGTGCTGACCGGCGGAGCCGTGGAGGACGAGCCGCACGCGTCGGCGGTGGCGGCGAAGCTGCGCAAGCTGACGGCGGCCGGGACCCGGGTGGTGCTGTGCGGGCGGCCTCCGGCGCCGGAGACGGACGCGGTGGCGCTGGCCTTCGACAACCACGGCGGCGCCCGGCAGCTCACCGAGCATCTCATCGGCCTGGGCCACCGGCGGCTCGGCTATATCGCGGGCCCGGAGGAACGTACGACCACCCGGCACCGTCTGGAGGGCCACCGGGCCGCGCTGGCGGCGCACGGCATCGAGGAGGACGCCCGCCGGACCGTCCACGGCCGCTACGACCGCCGCTCCGGCTACGAGGCCGCCCTGGAACTCCTGCGCCGCGACCCGTCCCTGACGGCGGTGGTGGCCGCGAACGACTCCGTCGCACTGGGCGCGTGCGCCGCGCTGCGGGAGTCGGGGCTGCGCGTCCCGGAGGACATGTCCGTCGCGGGCTTCGACGACCTGCCGTTCAGCGTGGACGCGGTGCCGTCGCTGACGACGGTACGGCTGCCGCTGGCGGAGGCAGGGGCGAGGGCGGGCCGCATCGCGATGGGCCGCGAGGAACCGCCGCCCGGGGGGATCGCGACGGTGCGGGGGGAGCTGATGGTGCGGGGGTCGGTGGGGGCGCCGAGGGCCGAGCACGGCCGGCCCTGAGGCGTAGATCGGTCGGAGCCCGAATTCCAAAGGATCCTGCGGGCCAGGACCCGCGCCGGACGTGCGCCGGACGTGCGACTGGACCGGCACGGGAACCGGGGTGACAGTAGAGGACATGAGACTGGCGTTCTCCACCCTCGGTGTCCCCGGTCTGCCGATGCCGGACGTGATCCGGCTGGCGGTGGCCAACGGCTTCCACGGCGTGGAGCTCCGCGCCCATCCGGAGGAACCGGTGAATCCGGGCACCGGCGCCGCCGAGCGCGCGGAGGTGGCGGCGGCGTTCGAGGCGGCCGGCATCGAGATCATCTGCGCGGCGGGCTATACGAAGATCGCCGCCCCGGGCGAGGACGGCCCCGTCCTGGACGAGGTCCGCGCGCTGGTCGACCTGGCGAGGGACCTGAACGCGCCGTTCGTCCGGGTCTTCCCGGGCGGAGACTCGAAGGACCCCGCCGAGGCGGACGCCATCGCCGCCCGCCGCCTGGCCACGGCTGCGGAGTACGCCGCCGACGCAGGCGTACGGATCCTGCTGGAGACCCATGACTCACATCGCACCGGAGCCGCCGCGATCCGGGTCCTCGGCCCGGTCGGCCATGGCAGCGCCGGGGCGATCTGGGACGTGATGCACACCTGGCTGGGCGGCGAGGAACCGTCGGAGAGCTACGCCGCGCTGGCCCCGCACCTCGGCTACGTCCAGGTCAAGGACATCGCCTCCGCCGACGACACGACCCCGCTGCCGCTCGGCAAGGGCATCCTCCCGCTGTCGGACTGCGTGGAACTCCTCTCCCGCCACGGCTGGGACGGCTGGCTGTGCTGGGAGTACGAGAAACGCTGGTACGACGGCATCCCCCCACTCCAGGACCTCCTCCCGGAGGCCCACACCCACCTGAGCCGGCTGCTCAACGACTCGGCGTGACGCGGTTGCGGTTACCGTTCGTCGGCGGCCAGGCGGTCAGGCGGTCAGGCGGTCAGGCGGTCAGGCGGTCAGGACCGAACGTGCGCGGGACACCGTTGCTTTCCAGCTGCTGGTGACCGACCGCAGGAACGACAGGTCGTCAGCGGGAAGCCGGACGGCTTGCTGCCTGCGGAGTCGCAGCAGTACGGAGGGCAGGTGAGTACGGCCCGCGCACGTGCCGTCGGCGACGGCCACCGCGGTATCGACGATGCGAGCAACCCGACCAGACGGCGTCCGGGCAGGCCAAGCCCGTACCGGACCCGTGGTCAGTCGTACCGGACCCGGGGTCAGTCGTTCCGCATCCCCAGCTCGGCCAGCCGGAGGAACGCCTCTGTGGTGGCCGGACGCAGTCGGTCCAGTTCCCAGCCGGCGGACTGCAGCGTCGCGTCGAAGGGCACGTGCACCACCTGTTCGGGGCCGACGTGCAGACGCCGGGCGAACCCGTCGGGCAGTGCACGCCCCGAGCCGCCACCGATGTCCGCGGCCACGACGAGCGCCCGGGCCGCCAGCCGTTCCCGGCCCATCTCCCTGATGTAGGTGAGGGTGCGGACGGCCGCGTCCAGGAACCAGTCCGCGGTCCCGCAGCACAGGATCAGCCGGTCGGTGTGGTCGAGGACCACCTCGGCCGAGCCGTCCAGGCGCATGGGTGACCAGTCGGTGAGGACGAAGGAGTAGTAGGGCGCCGTCTGGGCCAGCACATGGGCGTACTCCTGCTGGTGGGCCGGGTTGGGGCTGAAGTGGCCGGCGCGGTGGGCCACGACTTCCAGGCCGGACGGCAGGCGGCTGGTGAGGGCGCGGATCTTCTCGTACGACGGTGGGGGCGGCAGCGCCGCCAGATCTCTGACGACGGCAGGATTGCGGTGGGTCAGGAAGGCGTCCAGCGCCCCCTCGGAGGCGGATCCGTCGAGGGCCAGGACCGGTTCGCCGCGCACCGCGGCGAGAACGGACCCCAGCACCATCGTGGTCGTGGCGCGGCCGCTGTAGTGGTAGGCGCCGACCAGGGTCAGGCGCCTGCTGTGCGGCATGGGGGCCCGCAGGCGCTCCAGCCGGGCCTCGGCCTCCCGGCGGGCGGCGCCGAAGCGTGGAAGCCGCAGCACGAGGGGTGCTCCGCCGGTGACCGCGGGAGGCGGCGCGAGCGGCACCGGCTCGGCCCGGCTCTCCTGGACCGCCGGCAGCCGCGGGCCGCCCAGTTGAAGACGGGTCCGGGCGACGTACCGGGCGAGCAGCTCGGCGACCTCGCTCGCCGCGGGCCGCCGTTCCGGATCCGGGTCGATGCAGCGCAGCACCAGCCGCCGTAGCTGCTCCCATGTGTCGCCCTGCCACAGGTGCATGCCCTCCGGGAGGCCCGGCATGTCCCAGCCGGCCTTGCTGCTGATGACCTGGAGCAGCTCCCCCAGGGCCCGTACGTTGTCCTCGCGGGTGGGGGCCGGGCCCGAGCCCAGGTACACGCCGTCGACGGCACAGTCCGACAGGTCGCCCAGGACCACGGTGCGGCGCAGCACGTACACGCTGTCGGCGTCCAGCGTCGCGGGCACGAGGCCGTTGACGTGGCACAGGACGACCGCGTTGGCGAGATAGCAGGAGACCAGCAGGCCCTGCAGGATGTCGAAGGGCGCGGTGCCGTCGGTCAGGGCACGGGTGAAGATCTCCACGAGCCGCGACGGCTGCGTGTCGGGCACCCCGGCGTCCGCGATCGGTGTCATCGCGAGCCAGGGCGGGGAGTCCTGGAGCCCGGCGCCGAGCAGCAGGGGCGCGTACTGGCCCTGGAGACGGGACAGCGCCTCGGCCTCCACCGCGATCAGTCCGGCGTTGACGGCGGGCAGGTCGGCGCGCGGCAGACGCAGCACGGCCTCCCTGCCTTCGGTGTCCACGCCCCGGTAGACGACCGTGCGGCGTCCGCGCCGGCGGCCGCGCAGTTCGTAGCCCCCGACGCTGCGCGGGTCCTCGTCGGTGAGCGGTTCCCAGTCGTCCGTTCCGGTGTCGGGCGGTAGCGGGGCGGGCCCCGGGGCACGGCGTGTGTCGCCGACGGACACACCGAACCGGCTGAGGAGCCGGCGCTCGATGCTGCTGAACGGCAGCTGCGAGGCGGACAGGGTGTCGGAGCCGTCCGGGTGGATCAGCCACGCCGGGAAGTCGGGCGAGTTGCCTGCGAGTACCTCCAGGCGGCGCGCGATCCGGCGACCGGTGCGCAGGAGTTCCGCCTGCGGGACGGCGTCGAGGAGGACCGTCTTGGAGGCGTCCGAGAAGTCGAAGACCCGGTGTTTGGCCGGCAGCGGGCCGGACACGGGGGCGGGATGGGGCTGGACGAGGCCGCCGAGGAACACTTCGGCGAGGTGCGAGGTGGTGGCCGGCCAGGGCACCGCCGTCTGCACCAGCCGCATCACGGGTACCGAGAGCGGGGCGACCGCCGCGAGATGGGCGGCGAGGCGGTACGCCTCGGGGGTGGCCGCGTCGCGGAAGTGCTGGGCGCTGCTCAGGTCCCGCGCGGCAGCGACGGTGGAGTACCGGTCGGGGCGGGCCAGCAGCGGGAGTTCCACGGTGATGCCGGGTGAGGCGAGCAGCCGGGCCCACGCGCGCAGTGAGTCCGCCGTGGGTTCGAGAACGGGGATCGGGATGTCGTCGAAGGTGCTGAGTTCGGCGGGCAGCACGGGGTCGGTGATCTTCCAGGAGGTGTTGGCGCCGCCGATGCGCCGGGTGGTGGCCTGCCAGTGTGCGGCCGAGATCCCGGACGCCTCCCACATGTCCGGTGGCAGGGTGTGCAGGACCGCGGCCGGGCCTCGGCCCGCTCGCTCGGCGAGCAGCCGGTGCATCGCGCCGGACCGCCAGGCAGGGCCCATGCCGTCGCTGACGACCAGCAACAGGGTGCGTCCGGAGGGGTCGTTGACGGTGGTCAGTGGCAACTCGGTGCTGCCGGGGCGGAACGGCCGGGCGTGCAGCCGCGGCCGGCCGGCGCTGCGGGTGTCGAGGCCGAGTACCCGGGTGACGGCGAAGGCGCCGAGGCGCTCCAGCAGGGCGCGCAGTTCGGTGCCGAGCCGGTGCCACAGCAGCATGGACAGTCCGTCGTCGACGAGCAGGGTGAGGTCCAGCCAGCGTTCTCGTACCGGCCGTTCCACGACATCGGGCAGGTGTGTCTCGGCGAGTGCCGAGGCGGTGCGGTCCTCGTCGATCTCCGTGCGGTGCCGGCTGTCGTGGCGGCGGCGCAACGGGCGCAGGGACCGGCCGAGTTCCAGCTCGTCGGCGAGAGCCTTCTCCTCGGGGACCCGCACCGGCAGGGCCCGGCGGGGTTCCCGTCCGGCGGACGCGGGCCGTGGCTCGTGCGTCGGCGTCTGGCGGGCCGACGAGTACAGGCTGGGGCTGGTGAGGTCCGGCAGCTCGGGGTCTCCGGGCTCCGGCGTGGGCTGGGGCGGGACGGTACGGTCCTGCGGTCCGGGGTCGTCGGGTGACGGGGGCTGCTGCGGCCGGGCGGGCGCCTGCCGGTGCAGCGGGGCGTCGACGCCGGTGGGAAGGCGGCGGGCGAGCCACAGCACGTCGAGGATCTGGTCGGCGTCCAGGTCCAGCCCACAGCCTGTGAGGGTCCGTAGCACCTCGGACAGCTGTTCCCCGCCGGCCGGCATCGTCACATCGCCCCGGTGAGCTGGTGCAGGACGGCGTCCAGCAGCCCCTCCGCGTCGAGTTCGACGCCGCCGGTGCGCAGGAACACGGCGTTGAGCAACTGGTCGGTGGCCAGCTCGCCCAGGGCGCGGCGGCGGAGAAAGACTTCGATGATGTCGTCGGCCTCCCGCATCGCCGCCTCGCCGAGGTGTGCGGCGACGATGGTGCGCAGCCGCTGCTCGTCGGGCAGCGGCAGGTCGAGCCTGAGGCATCGGCGCAGGAAGGCGGGCGGAAAGTCGCGCTCGCCGTTGCTGGTGATGACGACGACCGGGAACTCGGCGCACTGCACGAGACCTTGGTGGACGGGGACGGTGCCGCGGTGGTCGTAGGTCTGCACCTCCACGTCGGACATGTCCTCCGGCAGCCGGGAGAGTTCCGGGATGTCGAAGAAGCCCTCCTCGAAGACCGTGAGCAGATCGTTCGGCAGGTCGACGTCGCCTTTGTCCATCTCGTCGATGAGCAGACAGCGTGGGGTGACCGAGGGGACCAGCGCGGTGCCGAGCGGGCCGAGCCGGACGAACGTGCCGATGGACGGTTCGCGCTCACCTCGGTCGCGGCTGAGCGTCGTCTCGCGCAGCCGGCCGATCGCGTCGTACTGGTAGAGGGCGTCCTTCACGGTCGAGCGGCTGTTGACGGGCCAGCGCAACAGCTCGCCCAGACGCAGTTCGTGGGCGACGGCCCGGGCGAGTGAGGACTTCCCCGTCCCGGCCGACCCGGTGACGAGCAGCGGACGGCGCAGATGCAGTGCCGCGTTGACGATGTCGGCGTGCTGCGGCGCGATCACGTACGGCAGTTCCGGGCGCATCGACCGTGCGGGCGTGAAGCGGCGCCATGGCGGGGCCGAGGGCAGCGTGACGGACCGGGGGACGCCGTCGCCGCGGAACAGGCGCCAATCGGCATCGGCAGCGGATGTCATGCGCTCTCCTGAGGTTCGGTCAGGTGCAGGCGGGGTACGGTGCGGTCGGCGTCCGCCCAGGCGAGGACCGGGCGGCCGGGGAAGTCGGGCGGGTTGGCCTTGGCGTTGGCGCGGTAGTCCCGTACGCCGTCGGGCAGTTCCGGCGTGGCGATCTGCGCGGTGTACCGGACGGTGTGCGAGGTGCCGTCGCGACCGCGGTCCCACACCACCACGGGTATGCCCAGGGCGAGGCAGGTCTGCACGATGCCGTCCCGCGGTCCGGGGGGCACATCCACGCAGACGCGTACGGTGTCGAGTTGGTTGACCAGCCGGGAGTAGATCGCGTCGCGGTCCATGGACGCGGAGACCACGAGGGTCTTGCCCGAGTCGAGCCGGCTCCACCGGCTGCGCCAGTGGGCCAGGAACCGCCCGTGCCGGCGCAGGAGTTCCGGACAGTGCACCACCAACGGGAACTCCACGCCGAGGACTCCGGGCACGAGCGCCTCCGGGTCCCGTGCCGTCCACTCGTCGACCGGCAGGTTGAGACCGCCCCGGTCCACCAGCACTTCGACCAGGGGCGGCCGCTCGTCCTCGGCGGGTGGTGTGAGGGAGTCGAGCACGCGCAGCACTTCGCGCGCGGCCTCCGACGCCGAGTGCGACGTGACGCTGTCCGTCGAGACCTGCCGTGGCCCCGCGCCTTCGTCGCACCAGATCCTCAGCTGGTGCCGGCCCCGTCCGGCACGTGCCACCTGGACCAGGACGCGTACGCGCGCGGTACGGGCGCTCAACGAGCGCGCCCAGTCCTGGGCGTCGGAACGGCGTTCGCCGATGGCCGCCCGGGGGATGCCCAGCCGCTGTGCCACCCCGTCGGCCCACAGCCGCAGCTGGGGCCGTAAGGCGCTCGCGCACAGCGCGCCGATGTACTCCATCGCCCGTAGGAGTGCGGGCACCCGGGGCTCTCCCTCCCCCGCGCGGCCGTCACCCGGCAGTGCCTCCAGGTGGTTGAGGAGGGCCTCCACCGTGTCCGCGCCGGGCGATGCCGCCAGGTGAGGCAGTGCGGCACGCACCGCCTCGGGGATCCGCGCAAGCACCTCCGGCTCCATCGCCCGCAGGTGCTTGCGCAGGGCGACGTACTCCCGAGGAGACAGCAGCAAGGGTGTCCGGGACAGGGCGCCCGCCGCCAGGACGCGGTCGGCATCCCGCGGAGCATCGCGCCGCAGGTTGCCCGCCAGGGCCGCCAGCGCCCGCGGATGCGTCAGCAGGAACGCCGCGAACTCCTCGGGGGTGGGCGGGGTGACTTCGCTGCCGTGCGGGACTTCGCAGGCCCGGGCCAGCCGCTTGGCGCCTTCCACCCGGCCGCTCGCGGAAGGGAAGATGTCCTCTACGGCCTGCACCAGCAGCAGAAAGGCGTGATCGTCCGGGTCGGGCGGTTCCGGCGTCACACTGTCCAGCACGCCGAGCGGGCGCAACTCGGCCTCCACACGCTGCCAGGGCGCGGCCCAGCTGCGCCGTGCGAGGTCCTGGGTGCTGAACGGGCGCGGTTCACCCGTGGCACGGTCCACGGGCGGCATGAAGTGGGCGATCACCAGACCGACCACGGCCTTCTCCGTCTCGCACCACAACGGGCTGCCGCTGTAGCCGGGTCCGATCGCCATTCCGGTGGGCGCGCCGTCCAGATACGCCCAGGAGTCGTTGAGCCGCCGCACGGTGAGGACCGCGAAGGTGGCCTCGACGCCTGAGCCGTGACATGCCTCCACCTCCTGGCCGACCGTCATGGCCGCCCGGCGAGGGCCGGCGGGCAGACCGCCGGCGGGCCCGTCCACCCGCAGCACGGCCAGGTCACCGAGCCATTCGTCGTCCGTCGGCCGCACCGGTCCGCCGTCACGGGCGCGCGGCGGGATCCAGTGGGCGACGCGTGCGAAATACCTCTGCGAGGAGGCCTCGCGACCGTGCACCTCGACGACGATCTCGGCCAGTCCCGGCGCTCGCGGGTCGAGCATGGCCCGGCCCAGAGCGGCGTTGACGACGTGGGCGCAGGTCAGCACCGTCTCGCCGCCGAGGACAAATCCCGCGCCCACGGCCTTGTCGTCCACGATCCCGCGGATGGACACGACGTGCGGGAACACATCGCCCGCGCCGTCCCCCGCGGTTCCGAACCATCCCACGCGTCACTCCGCGCCGGGCGTCGCACCGGTCTGCGGAGTCGGATTCCAATGGGCGGTGACGGTGAGGTGTGCCTGGGCGGTGCCGCCGACGATCCCGAGCTTGAGGTCCTGGCCCACCTGGACGCCGAAGGTCACGCTCAGCTCGGTCGGCGGCTCGGGCAGGGACGTGGCTGCGGAGTGGAGCTCTTGGAGCAGCGGGCCGAGCGGTCTGAGCGCGCCGCGCAGGGCCCCGGAGGCGAAGTCGGCGACCGCCCGCCCGCCGGCCGCCACGGGCGCCGCCCTTCCCATGCCCTCGGGGAGGTCGTCGGCGGGTACGGCGGGCGCCGTGCCGTTGACGGGTGCGAGCAAGAACCGGACGGGTGTGCCGTCCTCGAGTTCGAGGTCACGTGAAGGGGACACGCTCACATTGTGGTCGGCGGGACGCGTCTTGTCGGCGGTCTCGCACAACTCGGTTACGGAATCGATGCATACGTCACAATCGGTCGGACAGGGTGCGCAGGGCCCGCTCGCCGGGGTCGCCGTCATTCCCGTGTGTCGTCCGGGTCGGCCTCGATCGCGGGGTGGGGGTCCTTGGTCAATTCCTGTCGCTCTGGGGGTGGGGTGAGCCGGGAGTCCGTGTGGAGTTCGCGTAGCCGGGTCAGGAGGTCCTGCATCACGCTGATCGGGAGCGCCTGTACGTAGGCCGAGATGTCACCGCCGCCACCTATGTACTGCGGGACGTCGAAATTGCCGAACTCGCGGAGGATGCGGACCAGGGCGACGTTCTCCGGGCCGAGAAGCTTCACCTCGGCCTCCAGTGCCCGGCCGACCTCGCGGACCTTCGCCTCCGCCCCGATGGCGTCGATCCTCGCCTGCTGCCGGGCGTGTCCGACACCGGCCTCCAGCCGGGCGTCGCGCATCTCGTCGGTGAACTGCACCTGGAGTTCAGCCAGCAGGGACGGGTCCCTGGGGATGAAGCGGCCCAGTCTGGTGCCGAGCATCGTCACACCCCACTCCTCGACCAGCGCGTGCGTGACCTTGTCCGTGAGCTCCTTGCGGATGTCCTGATACTTGCCGAGGAATTCCAGCACGGAGGTGGTCACGGCGATCTCGGCGAAGTACCCGGCGACGGTGGTGCCGAGCACGTCCCGGACGAAGCGCCGCACGGGGGCCGGGTCCCGGACCAGGCCGCCCAGGCCGGAGGTGGGGGCGCCGCCGAACTGGCCGACCAGCCTGGGCGCGACCTCGGGCGGGATCCGCAGGTTCTGGGAGAGCGCCACGTCCATGTCGAAGCCCTGGACGTTGACGGTGATCTGCCCGAGATCGGCGTCGTAGTTGTCGGTCTCGGACTCCTGTTTGTTGTGCCACTTCAGGATCAGCACCCGGGTGGGGATCAGGATGACCCGTACGAACCAGGGGTTCAACGCGTACGAGGTCCCCTCGCCCAGTGTCTCCTCCTGGACGCCGCGCTGCCCGCCGCTCTCGAGGAACACCCAGGGCAGCCGGAAGCTGCGGTGCCCTTCCACCCGCGGTGCCACCGTGTCCTTGGCATCCCGGCGCGGTTCGGCACCGTCCAGGGTGATGACCACACCGGTGTAGCCCTCCTCGATCGATATCTCGCGGAGGTGCTCCTCCGTCAGCCCGTCACGGGACGACGCCACGTTGTCGACGGTGATGACATCGAACAACTCGGGGTTGATGTCGTAGTACCCTCCGCCGCCCAGGACCGCCAACTGCCTGCCCTGTTCGCCGCCGGCGGCGAGGAACGCCTGGCCGTCCTGGAAGCTGTTGCACTCGACGTGCCGCCCGAACCGCCGGTGCAGCGGGCGCACCGCACCGTGCTTCGCCTGGACCAGGCCGACCGTGCCTGGTGGTACGGAGACGCGAGGCACCGTCTCCACGCTGAACAGACGGGTGTTGATGTAGTACGACTGTCCGCCGGGGAGCGTGGCCGGCTGCACGCCCTGCTCTCCACCACCCAGCAGGAACGTCTGACCGTCCTGGAAGTTGTCGCACTCGACGTGCCACGCGAGGGTGCGTCCGTCGGTCCGGGTGCGCCCCGCCTCGGCCGTCACCACGCCGATCATGCCCGCCGGGATCTGCACCCTGGGCACGAATTCCACGGAGTCCATCCGCGGAACGAGCCAGTGGACGCTGCCGGGGAGCAGGGTGCGGGCCAGCACCCCGCGCGCGTTGGCCGGATTGATGTCGCGGAACGCCAGGTCGGGGTGGGCTCTGACGTAGCGGCGGGTGACGATGCCGATGTGCTGGGCCGGCACCACGACACGCGCTTCCCAGCCCGCCCACCCGGCCGCTCCCAACAGCACCACGAAGAAGAGGAACACGATCGTCATTCGGCTTCTGCCTTCCCTTCACTCAGCCGCGCGTGCACCGCGTGCACGGTCGAGCTCCAGCGGTCGTACCAGTCCGGGCTGTTCTCATGGCTCGGGTCACGCAGTGTGGGGAAGAACCCGGGCCGTACGGCGGGTCCCGCCCGCTGTACGAAGTCGACATAGTTCCGGGGCACAGACGCCTCGGCGGTTTCGCGCCAGCCGAGAGCGGCACCGAGTTCCGGGAAGCGGTGTCCTCGCTGTCCCCGCCGTCCCTGCTGTCCCCGCCTTTCCCGGTCGGCGGGGGCTCGGGCCAGCTCCCGCTGTCGGGTGAAGCCCTGGCGGCCATGGGAACTCCTGGACCACAACGAGTCGATGCCGGTCAGCAGTTCTTGCGGTACGGCGCGTGCGTGCCGGTCGCTCAACCAGCCTTCGGCGAGGCGACCCGCGGCCTCCATGACGAGCCTGGTGGTGAGCAGGTCGGCGTGCTCGTACTCGCCCTCGGTGAGATGGGCACGCAGCCGCTCCAGCCCGGCCGGGACCGTCAGCCGTACCCTCCCGGGCGCCGAACCGGCCGTGGCGGGGCGGATCGGCTCGGGGAGCCGGAGCGGGCGGCCCTGGGTCACGTCGTCTTGCAGTGTGCGCAGCAGGTCGAGACCGGACCCGTCGAGCAGCGCACCGTCGCGGGCGTCCACGTGCCAGACCGTGGCCAGGTGGTAGTTGACCGGGCCGTCGAGCAGAACAGGCACGAACGGCCGCCCGTGCACCTGGCCCTCCAGGATCATGCGGGTGATGTCGTCGGAGTCCTGCGACGCCGGTGTCATCACCACGACGACTGCGACCGCATGCCGCAACTGCTGCCGGATCATCCAGAAATGGGCGTCCCCGGGCCGCAGATCACCGGTGGACCAGACGGGCAGCCCAGCCGCACGCAGCTGTCCGGCGAGCCGAAGGCCGTAGGCGGCGTCGGCGGGGGCGTAGCAGACGACGAAAGCGGGGTGCGCGGGCGGGGTGACCGGCCGGGGCGGCGAGGGATGTGCGGCGGCGAGGTTCTCAGGGGTGGGCCTGCCCGCTTCAGGTGCGGGGCGGCCTGCGACCACCGCCGCCAGTTCGGCGGCCTTGTCCGCGAAGTCGCCGCCGACGGCTCCGGTGAAGTCCCGCCAGACCCGCTGTCGAGCGAACGGGGGCGGGTTCACCTCTCCGAGCAGCACCGGGATGAGCCGCAGCCCGCGCTCCGCCGACTCGGTGGCGAGCACCGCGTACTGCTCCATGGCCGAGCCCGAGCGCAGAGCGGCCGGGCTGATCACGGCTATCCCGTTGGCGGTGCGCCGCAGCTCGTCCTCCAGCCGGAGGTTCACCACGTCTCCGGGCTCGACGCACCATTCGGCGATGAAGGGCAGCAGGCCGTGTCCTTCGAGCTGACGAGCCAGCTGTTCCGTCCACGCGGCGTCTTCAGGGGCGTAGGAAAGGAATACGTCGTTCAACCGCCCACACCTCCTTGGCATGTGGCAGGCACCCGGATGCGGCGGGAGCGCCCAGGGTAAGGGCGGAGCCCTTACCTCCGCCCCACAAGACCGCAATTGGCACGTTTCCGGTCAAGAACAGTGGTCAGGGAGTGGTCAGGGTGTGTGTCCTGCTGTGCCACAGGCCCCCGGTGCGGGGTGTCAGGTGCCGGCCCTGCGCCGCTCCCGCACAGCGATGCGCACCAGTTGCGCGACCGCCGCGTCGTAGCCCGCACCGCCCGGTCCGCTCAGGTCCACGGGCTGTCGTACGGCCGCAAAGGGCGGAAGCTCGACGTCACGGGCGACGAGCGCCGGGACGAGCCGCAGACCACCATCGTGGGCGCGGGCGAGCAGTGCCGCGTACTCGTCCCTGATCTTCAGGTCGGCCATGGTCGTCCGACCGAGCAGCAGTACTCCCAACGTCGCGTTGCCGAGGGCGCGTTCAGCCTCCAGCAACGGCGTCAGCCCCGGTTCGACCCAGCGCACGAGGAACACCGAGAGCCCCGCCTCTCGCAGTGGACCGGCCAGCCTTCGTGCCGCATCGGCTTCCTGGTCGGCGTACGACACGAACACGTCGCACGGCTCCTGCCCCTCCGGCGGTTGCGGGCCGGGATCGGAAGCGGGAGCGAGAGCGGTGCGGCGCCGACGCCAGAGCACATCCCGTACGGGAAGGTAGGCGAAGTATGCGGACACCACAGCCACGACCACGCCGACGACCGCGAGTGCGAGGTTGACCCCGTCCATAGCGAAAGTCTAGTTTAAGTCCCCTTATTTCAGCCCCTTGTTGACGCAACTGTCACGCCGCTGTCGGGCTGCACAGGAAGCGACTCGGCCGCCCTGCCGCTGGGCCTGGGCGAGACGGTGGGGTTCACCGATGACGGCAGCCCCCGAGGTGGAACTCCTCTCCCGCCACGGCTGGGACGGCTGGCTGTGCGGGGAGTACGAGAAACGCTGGTACGACGCCACCCCCCGCTCCAGGACCTCCTCCCCGAAACCCACACCCACCTGAGTCGCCTGCTCGGCGACTCAGCTTGACGACAGGTGGTTGCGCGACCGTTCGTTGACGAGCCGGACGACTTCAGTGAGCTCACGCTCGCGCGTCGGGCTGCACCGGTAGCACTCGCACGGCGGCCATCCCGAGGCCATGAGCAGCGGGAGGTAGTGCGTGGACCGCACCTCCTTGGCGAATGCTCTTTGTCTTGGCGTGCTAAGTGGGCGCCGCAGGCCGCCTTTGTGGGCGGGACCTACTCCACTACAGTTGGGTGCCTCAGGGGGTTCTGGCCAAAAACGGCCAGAATGCTGCCGCAGGTGATCGTTCGGTTCGGGCTCCGAAGCCCGACGCTATTGAGAATGATGAGTCAGGTTGTAGTCGCTGGCAACGTGATGCCCGACGAGCGAGTTAGCCTGGGTAAGTCCGCATCCGAACTGTTGGACTTTCTCCGCCCCCAGATTGCCGTTGGCAGCTACTACGGATGCTTAGATTCCCACTGTGAAGCCGTTAGACCAGGTCTGCATCATCTGAATCAGACGGTCCCAGGCCCCGGTAAGCAGCAGCAACCCGGTCGTGATCATCATGGCGCCGCCGATCCGCATCACCCATGCGTATCTCTTCTTGATCCAAGCAAACGCACCGAGTGCTTTCCGGAAGGCGACCGCGGTCAGAACAAACGGCAGCCCAAGCCCCAGACAATAGACAAAGGTCAGCAGCGCTCCGCGCACTGCGCTGCCCTCGTTGGCGGCCAGTATTGTTACGGCAGAGAGAGTAGGGCCAAGGCAGGGAGTCCAGCCGACACCGAACAGTGCGCCGAGTAGCGGAGCGCCCAAGAGCCCGGAGACAGGACGTTTGTGAACGCGGAACTCGCGTTGTGTTATCCATGGCAGCACTCCCATGAAAAACGCGCCAAGCAGGATCATCAGCGCACCAAGAATCTTCGAAAGTACGCCCCGATGCTCCTGGAGAGTGGAGCCGAAGTAGCCGAAGAGTGCACCACCAGAGACGAATACGACCGTAAAGCCGAGTACGAACAGGGAGGCCCCTGCCGCCATTCTGCCTCGGCGGGCGGTGACCAAGTCGGTACCAGTGACACCTGTGACATAAGCGAGGTATCCCGGCACCAGAGGCAGGACGCACGGTGAGAAGAAGGACGCCATTCCTGCTAGCACCGCGATGGGCAGAGCCAAGAAGAGGGTGCCGTGGAGAACCGTCATGTTAACCGCGGACTGAGCAGCGAGTATCTGCATCGGATCACTTCTCCGCGATCAGCGGATCGATCATCTTGTGAATGTTTTCGGTACTGAGCGGCTCGAGTGCACGGGCGGCGATTCTTCCATCTCGATCGAGAACAATAGTTGATGGAATTGTCTGAGGGTTCGATGCCCCCTTGGGGAAGCCGAACAATACAATCCTTCCTGTCGGATCGTAAAGGCTGGGGTACTTAATGCCATAATCCTTTTCGAAGGCTATTGCTGCACTTCGATTGTTTTCTCGTGTGTCGACTCCAGCGAATGCAACACCTTTATTCGCGGTCTCCTGCGCGACCTCCTCGAAATGAGGGGCTTCCGCTCGGCATGGTGGGCACCAGGAACCCCACACATTTATGACGACGACTTTTCCTTTGAAGGTGGCTATGTTGAGTTTCTTACCTTGGAGGGTTGTCCCTTTAAGGTCGTTGGGTAGTTGCCGTTCATTCTTGGGTAGAATAGAAATTCCGTCAGCGTCGGTGGAGGAGTCAATCGGGAAGTCGTGGGACTTCCCGCTGCCGCATGCCGACAGAGACAGTCCACCCACGGCAGCCAGCGCAGTCAGTAAGGCAATACTTGATACTCGGCAGCGGGTCATACAAGGAAGTTTTGCACAACCGCTCAGCGCACTTTCACCCACCCCCCTGCCTCCACTGCAAGGGCGATGGAGCCCGCAAGAGAGCAGTCCTGATGGCCAACAGCGCACAATCGGGCATCGCCCAACGTCGTTGATCCGTCCACGAAGGAAGTGCCCGTCGCGGTGGTGATGCCGTGATCCCGCTGCGCTGGAGGATCGCGCATGTCGGGCTGGTTCCGACCATGCGGCTGGCCGAGCGGTGCGGCCTGTACTACAGGGGAGCTTCGTGTCTGCTGGCCGCGTAACGCGTTGAGCCGTACGTGGAGGACGTGCAGCGGGATGTCGAGCGGTGGGACGGGTGGTTCGAGGATTTCTTCGCGCTGCTCGCCGGGTTGTGGTGCCGGGTGGAGCCGCGGCTGACAGCGCGGGCGTATCTCAAGGCCCTGTTGGGCCCGGTGGAGCGGAAGAACACCTGGCAGATCGCCGCGTATCTCGGTCACACTGCGCCGGACAAGGTCACGGACCTGCTGCGCAGGACAACCTGGAGCTGGAGCCGACTGCGCGACCGGGTACGGGAGTTCACCGTGGAACACCTCGGAGACCCGGAAGCGGTGCTGGTGCTGGACGAGACCGCCTTCTTGAAGAAGGGCGACAAGTCGGTCGGGGTCGCCCCGCAGCACGCGGGGATCACCGGGCAGACGGAGAACTGCCAGGTCGCCGTGTTCCTCGCCTACATCACCCCGTACGGCCGCGCGCTGATCGACTTCGCCCTGTACCTGGGCAGGCTGTGAGCCGGACAGGCGGCGCGCTGCCAGGAGGCCGGGGTACCGCGTGAGCGCGCCAGGAAGGTCCTCACCAAGCCCGAGCTGGGGCGCATCATGGTCGAGCGGGCCCGCTGCGCGCGGGTGCCGTTCGCCTAGTGGCCGCCGACAGCGTCTACGGGCAGGACCGGAAACTCCGGGCGGGCCTGAGCGCCACGGCAAGGGCTACGTGATGGCGGTGCCCTGCGACGAGACCGTCACGGCCGGGCCCACGGGGCCGATGCGGGTGGACAAGCTGGTGCGGCAGCTGCCGCTGGTCTTCGAGCGTCGCTCCTGCGGCCAGGGCGCCAAGGGCGAGCGGTTCTACGACTGGGCACTGGCCCAGGTCTCCTGGCCCTCACCGGCCGGCGAGGTGCGCCGGGGCTGGTGCCACCTGCTGCTGGTGCGCCGCTCGATCAGCGACCCCACCGATATCGCCTACTTCGCGGTGCACGCCCGCACCGGCACCACCGCGGCGACCCTGGTGAAGACCGCGGGACTTCGGTGGGGAGTGGAGGACTGCTTCGAGACCGCGAAGTCCGACTGGCCTGGACCAGTACGAGGTCCGCAAGTGGGAACCCTGGCACCGGCACATCGCCCTGGCCATCGCCGCGTTCGCGTTCCTGTCCGTCAGCGCCACCCGCACCGCCCGCCTCACCCAGCCCCGCGAAGACACGCAGCCGCCCACTGATCCCGAACCCGCCATAACCTGGCTGCCACTGGCCCGCCCCCGATCCTCAACCCCTGATCGACTACACCGCCGAAGAGATCCGCCGCCTGCTCCACCAGACCCTGCGGCACGTGACGATCCCCCACGCGATCGTCTTCGCCCAGTCGCTGTGGCGCCGAGCCCACCAAGCCGTCGCCCGGCGCATCCACTACGAACGACGCCAACGACAAGCTTCCGAAGCTCCCCTGTAGTACCTGCACCGGCTAAGCGGCTCGGGTGAAGTTCGTTGCTGACTGCCGGATTCGGTCTCGTTGCCGTGTGTCGGCGTGTCATGGCGTGGTCGACGGCTTCACCGATGGCGTCGGTGCTGGTCTGGGCGCGTTGCAGGTAGTCCTGGTACTTCGCCTGGCGCCAGACCAGCTCGATGTCGTTCAACTCCGGGCTGCGCGATGGTCGCCGACCGGGATGTCATGTGGACGCGTGCGATCTCGGCCGCGTCCGCGGCCTCCGCGACGCGGATCCGGGTCCTGCCGTCGTTAGTCACCTCGCGAAACTACAAGGCCGGGCGCGGCCCGATCCACCGGATTGGCGTCCGGTCGGCGTGCCGTCGGCGCCCTGGACGTCAGCGCCACTCCGCCCACCAACAGCCCCGCCGCACACCACCGCAGCGGGCTCACGCCCTCCCCCAGGAACACCGCCGCCGCCGACATCCCGAACACCGGGACCAGCAACGAGAACGGCGCCACCGTCGACGCCGGATGGCGGCGCAGCAGCCATCCCCACGCGCCGAAGCCGAACACCGTCGTCACCCACGCCACGTACAGCACCGTCCCCGCCCCCTGCCAGTCCAGGCCGCGCAGGGCGTCGTAGTCCCGGCCCGGGCCCTCCGTCAGCAAGGACAGGGCCAGGAGCGGCAGGACCGGGATCGTGCTGACCCAGACCATGAAGTTCAGGGCGTCCGGGGGTGCCGCCTTGCGGGTCAGGACGTTCGAGGCGCCCCAGCACACCGCTGCCGCCACCACCAGGGCGAAGGCGCCGAGCGGGCCCGAGGTGCCCTCGTCCACCGCCGCCACGGCTATGCCCGCCAACGCGATCGCCATGCCCAACAGCCTTGTTCCCGTCGTGCGTTCGCCGAGGGCCACGAAGGCGATCAATGCTGTGAAGACTGATTGGATCTGGATGACCAGGGAGGACAGGCCCGCGGGCATTCCCTCCGCCATGCCTACGAAGAGAAGGCCGAACTTGGCGACCCCCAGGACCAGGCCCACCGCCACGATCCACTTCCACGCCACCTTCGGGCGGCCCACGAAGAACACCGCCGGGAGTGCCGCCGCCAGGAAGCGCAGGGACGAGAAGAGGAGTGGTGGGAAGTGGGCCAGGCCGATTTCTATGACCGTGAAGTTGACGCCCCAGACTGCGGCTACGAGGACGGCCAGGGCGAGGTGAGCGGGTCGCATGGCGTCGAGCATCGCCGTCGCCGACCCATTAGCACCAGCGATGATTTCTGCATGGTTGGATGAAGGGCTACTAATCAATCAGCCCCGGAGGGCCTGTCTTGCTTGATCTTCAGCGACTTCGGGCGTTGCACGCCGTCTCCGTGTACGGGACCGTCGGCGCCGCCGCCACCGCGCTCGGGTACACCTCCTCCGCCGTGTCCCAGCAGATCGCCAAGCTGGAGCGGGAGACGCGGACCGTGCTGCTGGAGCGGGAGGGGCGGGGGGTTCGGCTCACCGATGACGCTCGGCAACTCGTTGTCGTGGCACAGCAGTTGCTCGCCATCGTCGAGCGGGCCGAGACCGAGATCGAGGAGCGGCGCGGGGTGCCCGCCGGGCGGCTGACCGTGGCGGCGTTCGCGTCTGCCGCGCGTGGACTGCTGCCCGGTGTGCTCGCCGATCTCGCCGTACGGCATCCCGCGCTCGACGCGCGCCTCAGCGAGGTCGATCCGCATCTGTCCGTCGATCTGGTGGCCAAAGGCGCCGTCGATCTCGCCGTCGCACATGATTGGGACATCGCCCCGCTGCCTGCTCCGCCCGGGGTCGAACAGGCGCCGATCGGGGAGGACTTGTGCGATCTGCTGGTGCCCGAGGGGCATCGGTTCGCCGGGCGTACGGACGTGCGGCGGGAGGAACTGGGCGGTGAGCGGTGGATCTGTCAGCCGCCGGGGCGGGTGTGCAACGAGTGGCTCATGCGGACGCTGCGTGCGGCGGGGCATGAGCCCGACGTGGTCCACCAGGCCGATGAGAATCCGACCCTCGTTGCTCTCGTCGCCGCCGGGCTCGGCATCTCTCTCATTCCGCGGCTGGGCCGTGGGCCGCTGCCCGCGGGTGTTGTCGAGGTCGGGCTCGACCCCGTGCCCGTAAGGCGGTTGTACGCGGTCTGGCGGGCCGGGGCCGCGCGGCGGCCTGCGATCACCGAGACTGTGCGGACCCTGCGCGAGCACGGCCGCAGGCTTCGCGGCGGCGGCGCCATGTGACGGCGACCGGCCCGGCCCGGTTCAGGGGCGCATCGGCTGCTGATCCGCCGCGCTCAGGGTGAACGCCGCTTCCGTGGTGCGGCACAGTGCCTGCACCGCGTGGCGCAGCAAGCGCCAAGAGGCGAGGCCGAGGAGCACGCCGACCGGGGCCGCGGGCCACCACCAGGCGCCGAGAACCGTGAACGCCACGCTCCAGACGAGGGCCTCGCAGGCGGCGTCGTAGGCGTCACGGGCCTCCGCCAGCGCACTGCGCAGCGAGTCGGCCGCCCCGAGCAGGAGGGGGGTCCAGCCGCTCGCAAGGTCACCGCCCGTCTCCCTCGCGACGTTCGCCTCGGTGCGGCGGAAGCGGTCGCCCGACCAGGTCGGTGACTGCGGTCGGCCGGCAGCCCTGGCACGCGCCGCCCGCGCGTCGAGCCGGTCCGCGCGCAGCCCACGGCCCGCCCCGCGTGCCCGCACGGACTCCCTTGCCAGCGTGTCCGGTTCGGCCCAGCGCCGTCCGCGCCACGCCGTCGCCCGCCGGCCCACCGGCATCAGCCACCACGGCCAGGCCCCGGACGCCAGCGCCCCGACCGCGGCCGCGGCGTACGGCACGGCGAACGCGGCCCCCACCACCGGCACCGCGAACAGTACGAGCGAGGCGATGGTCTCCGCGGACAGGCCACCGCCCGCCCGCAGCACGGCGGCGATCCGTTCACGGGCGAGGGCGACGTCGTTCCAACGGGCCTGGCCCAGTGCCCCGCCGCCGACGGCCGCGACCACGACGAACAGCGCCGCGGGCAGCAGGCGCCGCAGGAACCAGCCGTCGGGTATGCGCCGTTGCAGCTCGATGAGCAGCCCCATCGCCGTCAGCCGTCCACCAGGCGCATGGGGCCGCCGCCCAGTTCGCACGTCGGCGACGGATCCGAGACGCCAGCGCGCAGTTCGACCCGGGCGCAGCGGTTCGTGGGGCAGATCCATCCGACCGACCGGGGTGCCGGGGCGCCCGGCCAGTCGCCCACGCCCATGCTGACGGGGAGTCCGAGCCCGTTCGGGATGCCCGCCGACTCGACCGCGTCGTGCAGCGCACGCACGGCGTTCCGCCATTCGGGGGTGGTCGGGGCGGCGTCCCTTACGACGGGGAAGGCCGCGTCCCAGACGGCCGGGCCGATCAGCTCGCGCAGTTCGCCGACGTTGCGGCACAGGTATTCCACCGCGTCCTCGTAGGCCCTGCGCGCCGTCGCCCCGTCCCCCACTGCGGCCTCCCTGGAAGTCTTGAAAACCACCGTTCCCATCGTTTTCCGACAGGCCGTCAGCATAATATGAGACGTGATGTCCGAGCATCGGCAACGAGTGGTCTCACGCCTCGTCACAGCCCAGAACTCCGGCGATCCCACGCCGCTGCGCGATCAGGACGCGGTGGCCGACGCGCTCGTCCTGCTGCGCGAGGCCGCGCCCTCGCCCGATGGCTCGATCGACCTGGACGCGCTCGCCTCGGTCTTCTGGACCTTCTGGTTCCGCCACCGAGGCGCCGAGGACCCCGAGGTCCAGCTGAATGTGACCGTCGTGTCCGGCGTCTTCGGTTTTCTGTGCCCCCGTGTCCCCGAGGGTGCCGGGCTCCCCGAGGTGTTGAAGGAGGGCTTCGATCCGGCCGATCCGTCCAACGAGGCGCGTTTCGCCCACCTGATGAGCACGGCGTACGCCGATGCCGTGGCCAGCGGGCCGGAGGGGGAGCGGACCGCCGCGCTCGAGCGTGCCCTGGCCTGGTCGGACACTGCCTTCGAGTACGTGCGGGACGACGACCACGTGGGGTTCGTGGAGTTGGCCCTCCACGCCCTCGAACTGAACGTGACACGGCACCAGTTCGCAGCCGATCCGGACGCGCTGGCCATCGCCGCCCGGTACGGGCGCGAGGTATGTCTGCGGCTCGGCGCCATCGACCCCGGCCTGCTGGACCCCGCCGCGGCCCGAAGCGCGGCGGGGCCCGCCCTGCGTACGCTGGTGGACGCCGCACGGCTGCTCGGCTCACCCGAGCTCGCCGTGGTCGAACAGCTCGTCGCGGCCGCCCCGGACGGGGCTCTCGCCCCGGAGACCGCCGAGGGGCTGCGCTTCCTGCGCGCGGTGGACGCCGAGCCCGTCACCTGGCCCGGCGAACGAGACCTGATGGTCGGTGCGGCCATCGCCGAGGCGGGCATCGCGGAGCACGACGCCGCCCGTATCGCCTGCGCCGTACGGCGGCTGCGCTCGGCCCTATCCGACACCCCGGCCGACCACCCCGCGCGCCCCGATGTCACCACCGCGCTCGGCAAGGCGCTCGCGGCCCTCGCACAGGAACGCGCCGACGAGGAAGCCGGACTCGAGGCCGTCCGACTGCTCTCCTCGGTGGGCGCCTTGAGCGAGGAGCAGCATGAAATGCTCGCCATGTACGAGGAGTTGGAGGAGCTGAGCGCAGGCGACGGCGCGGTCGGCCAAGAGCGGGTCGGACCGCTTCTCGGGCGCCTGACCGCATACGTCCGCGAGCGCGCCGCGCGCGACGGCTCCCCGGTCGACATCGACGTCGAACTCCTCGACCTGACCGCCGGATTCGAACCCGAGGACGCCTCCGACGAGCGGCTCGCCCGCTACCGCGCCGCCCTGGCCGTCCTCCCCGCCGACCGGCCGCACCGGCACGCCTACACCGCCGTACTCGCCGCACTCACCGGGCTGCGGGCAGTGGCGCTCCACGACAGTGCACCCGCCCGCGCCGGGCTGCTCGCGGCAGAGTCCCGGGAGCTGACCGAGGAAGTGGCGGCGAGCGCACCGCCCGGATTCCCGGCGTCGGAACTGCTACGGCAGGGACTGTTCGAGGTGGCGCTGCCCGTCGCCGCCATGTCCGTCACCACGGGGGAAGTGCCGGACGAGGAGATCCGCGCGCTGGTGGCGCAGGTGACCCGTATGAGCGAGGTCCGGCTGACCGGCCCCGACACCCTCGACTCCGACATCGAGATCATGCGCGAGCTTCTGGCGGGCACGGACGACGAAGGCATCCGCTCCCGCCTCTCCGCCGCGCTCGGCGCCGCCCTGTCCTCCCGGTCCCACGGCCGTACCGAGCCCGTGCGGTTCGAGGAGATCGAAGAGATCGTCGGGTTGCTGCGCCATGCCCGCTCCACCGCCTCCACCGCCTCCACCGCCTCCGACATGCCGCCCGGGATCGACCGGATTCTCGCGGACGCGCTGACGGCCCTGTCCATCGGCAAGTTCGACGCGGAAAACGCACGCGAGGCGGCGGCCCTGCTCGCCTCGTCGTCGGGCGTACCTGATGTGCCGGCCACCGACGGGGAGCTGTCCGAGACCGACATGGTGATGCTGAGGGGCCGGACCGAGCTGCACAACGCCCTCCAGAACTACCTCTTCGGGCATGAGCCCGCCCAACTGGAACGGGCCAGACGGATCGCCCGCCGTATGCGGGACACCGCACACACGGCGCACACCGCTCCCGCCACTCCCGCCGCACCGGGCGCAGCCGGGCAGGACGGCCGACCCTGGTACGACCTGATGGGCGACGTCTACGTCGACCTCGTGGAGACCGTGGGTCCGGGAGGCGGGCCGCGCCCGGACCTCAGCGATGCCGTGGTCGACCAGTGCCGGGCGACGTTCGCGAAGTGCCCCGCCGGGCATCCGATGCGGCTGATGGCCGCGATGACGCTCGCGCGTGCGCTCTTCCAGCGCGCCACAAAGCTCCGTGCCGCCGAACCGGAGCGGGCACGGGCCCTGCTGGCCGAGGCGGAAGAGGTGACCCGCGTCGTCTCCGAGGCAACACCGGAGGGTCTCCCGGACCCGGGTGCCATGCTGCGGACGGTCCTCGACCTCGTCGGCCGCGGCCGACTCCCTGAGATCACCGAGGTCACCGAGGTCACCGAGGTCACCGAGAGCACCGAGGTCACCGAGAGCACCGAGGTCACCGAGAGCACCGATACGGGTGCCGGGCGTCCCGCGGCGGGCCCGGCGGGCCTCCTCGCCGCCATGCTGGCGCCCCTCCAGGCGCGGCTCGACGGTATCGCGGACCCGGGTGCGTGGCGCAACCCGGCGATCCCGGTGTGGATGCGGGCCCACGGCGAGATCGGCGCCGCCGCGGGGGCGCTGGGCCGGGCACAGCCACGGGTCGATCTGGCCCTCGCGCATCTCGAAGCGGGGATCGAGGCCATGGCCACCGTCACCGACCGGGGCAGCGACCAGTCGTCCGCCGAGCACGGCCTGGTGTCGTTCGAGGGTGACATCAGGTCGATCACCGAGCTGATCCTCACCCACCTCGTCGGGCGTGAATTCGCGTCCCAGCTCACCACGCGGCTGAACGCCTTGGAGCAATTCACCCGCGCCATCGAGGCGGGACAGCCCCCGCCCGCGCCCGGTCCTCTGAACGGCCCGGTGACGCCCCCGGTGGCGGGCCCCGAGGTGGACCGCGTCGCGGAGCTGCTGGAGCGCGGCCGTGGACTGCTGCTGGCCCGGCGGATCGAGGCCCGCGCCGACACGGGCGAGCTGCGCCGCGCCCACCCCGGCCTGGCCGACGAGTTCGACCGGCTGACGGAACGACTCGGCGCGGGCGATGAGAGGTCCGCCCCGGGTGACGAGACGTCCGCCCCGCACGACGGAAGGTCCCGCCCGCCCCACGAGACGTCCGGCACAGGCGACGAAAGGTCCGAGCCACGCAACGAGACGTCCGCCCCGCACGACGGAAGGTCCCACCCGCACCACGAGACATCCCGCACCGGCGACGGGACGCCCGACGCGGGTGGCGCCGAGTGGGCCCGGCTGGCGGGCTTGCGCGCCTCCCACGAGATCGACGAGCTCCTACGGCGCATCCGCGCCCTGCCCGGCTTCGAAGGGTTCCTGCGTCCGCCCACCGCCGAGGAGTTGCGCGCGCTGGCCGTCGAAGGCCCTGTCGTCGTCCTGAACCACGGCCGGAAGTTCTGCCATGCCCTTGTCGTCACCCGCACGTCGATCACGGTCCTCCTCCTCGCGGCCGAGGCCGACGAGGTCACCGACTCGGCACGGCGGCTGCGTGACGCCTTGGACGCCATCAACGCGCACGGAGCGGCCCGCCCCTCCCCGCTGCAGCTCGTCGCCGCCGCCAGGACGGTCCGCGAGACGCTGGCGTGGACCTGGCACAAGATCGTGCGGCCGGTACTGGAACAGGCCGGGTCGGCGGACCCCGTCCCCCGGCACGGCGACTGGCCGCGCGTCTGGTGGGTACCGACGGGAGCCTTCAGCGCCCTGCCGCTGCACGCGGCCCAGTGCACGGCGCCCGACTGCATGCTCGACGGCTGCGGTGCCGCCCTCGACGCGGTGGTGTCGTCGTACGTACCGGGCTTTCAGACCTTGGCCTATGCCCGGGCGCGGGCCCGGGTGCGCGCCGCGGCCGACCACGGCAGCGCTCTGCTGGTCGCCGACCCGGAGGAGGAACTCCCGGGCGTGGCGGCGGCGGCCACCCACGCCGCCGAACTCCTCGGCGCGCGGAGGCCGTTGATCGGCCGGGCGGCCACCCGCGAGGCCGTGCTCACGGCACTGCGCGACGCCACCTGGGCCCACTTCGGCTGCCATGCGGCGACGGACCCGGCGGAACCCTCCGGAGCCCTCCTCCGGCTGCCCAGCGGCGAGCAGGTATCGGTCCTGGAGATCTGCCGGGCCCGCCCGCGTTCGGCCCAGCTCGCCTTCCTGGCGGCCTGCGGCACCGCACGCACCGCCGAACGCCTCACGGACGAGGCCATCCACATCACGAGTTCGTTCCTGCTGGCGGGCTTTCCGACGGCGGTCGGCACGCTGTGGACGATCGACAGCACGTACGCCGACCACGTGACCCGGGACTTCTACCGCCGTGAGACGGCCGTCGGCGGTACCGGTGCCGCGCGCGGCCTCCACGACACGGTCCGCGGGCTGCGGCGCCGTATGCCGGACCGGCCGCACCTCTGGGCGGCGTACGTCCACGCGGGAGCGTAAGAGGGAAGCCCGAAGCGCTGGAACAACTGACGGATCAACAGCATCACCGGCACCAATTCCGAGATTCCCGGCCATGTCGGGAACCCGGCCGCTCCCCCGCTCGTCCAACCGGCAAGCTGCCGGATGAGTCTCCGTGGTGCGGTGTCGGCCCTCGCCGCTGGCTGCGATCGCTGACCCACCCTCTCCTCCGTACCGCGGCCGGCAGTACGCCGTCACCGGCGCGCCCCCTCCAAAGCGCCGGTGACGGCACCTGGGGCAAGGGTCCCCCGGCCCGTAACGTCCGGTGCCGCGCGGTCCCTTGACCGGCAGAAACCTTCCGGATATTGCTGGTTTCTCGGAAGTTTCCTTCAGCCGATCCCCGGAAGGAGCACACGTGCCGGTCCCAGGAAGCCAGAGCCGACCCGCCGGACCCACTCAGTCGACCCCCTCCAGACGCACCCTCCTCGCCGCCTCCGCCGCCGCCCTCGCGACCGGCGTGGCCGGCGCCACCGCCGTCCACGCCGCCGTACTGCAGCGTCACGACGACACCGAACTCCAGGCGCTGATCTCCCGGATGACCCTGGAGGAGAAGGTCGGCCAGCTCTTCGTCATGCGGGTCTACGGCGCCTCCGCGACCGCGCCCGACCAGGCCGACATCGACGCCAACCTCAAGGAGATCGGCGTCCGCACCGCCGCCGAGATGATCGCCAAGTACCGGGTCGGCGGCATCATCTACTTCAGCTGGACCCACAACACCCAGAACCCGCACCAGATCACCGCCCTGTCCAACGGCATCCAGAAGGCGTCCCTCGCCCAGCCGCGCGGTCTGCCGATGCTGATCACCACCGACCAGGAGCACGGCGTCGTCTGCCGCGTCGGCAAGCCCGCCACGCTGTTCCCCGGCGCGATGGCCGTCGGCGCGGGCGGCTCGTTCAAGGACGCCCGCGTCCTGGGGCGGATCTCCGGGGCCGAACTGCGCGCCATGGGCATCTGCCAGGACTACGCGCCCGACGCCGACGTCAACGTCAACCCGGCCAATCCCATCATCGGCGTCCGCTCCTTCGGCGCCGACCCGAAGGCCGTGGCGCGGCTCGTCGCCGCCGAGGTGACGGGGTATCAGGCATCCAGAGTCGCCGCCACCGTCAAGCACTTCCCCGGGCACGGGGACACCGCCGTGGACAGCCACTACGGCTTCCCCGTCATCACGCACAGCCGCGAGCTGTGGGAGAAGCTGGACGCCGTGCCCTTCCGCGCGGCGATCGCGACCGGCATCGACTCCATCATGACCGCGCACATCATGGTCCCGGCCCTCGACGACTCCGGCGACCCCGCCACCCTCTCCCGCCCCATCCTCACCGGCATCCTCCGCGAGGAACTCGGCTACGACGGTGTCGTGGTCACCGACTCCCTCGGGATGGAGGGGGTCCGCACCAAGTACGGCGACGACCGTGTTCCCGTGCTCGCGCTGAAGGCCGGGGTCGATCAACTGCTCAACCCGCCCTCCCTGGACGTCGCCTGGAACGCCGTCCTCGCGGCCGTGCGCGGCGGTGAGCTGACCGAGGCCCGCCTCGACGAGTCCCTGCTGCGCATCTTGCGGCTGAAGTCGAGACTCGGGCTGCTCGACGACCCGTACGCCGACCCGGCCCGCGTGGACAGCGTCGTCGGCACCCGCTCGCATCTCGCCCTCGCCGACCGCATCGCCGACCGTACGACGACCCTGCTGGTCAACAAGGGCGGGCTGCTTCCGCTGTCCACCCGCAAGCACCGCAGGCTGCTCGTCGTCGGCGCCGATCCCGCCTCGCCGTCCGGCACCACCGGGCCGCCGACCACCGTGCTCGCCGCCGCGCTCAAGGGCTTGGGCTTCACCACCACCGCCCTGTCCACCGGGACCACGCCCTCGGCGGCCACCATCGCAAAGGCGGTCACCGCGGCGGGCGGCGCGAACGCCGTCGTGGTCGGGACATACAACGTGACCGCGGGCAGCGCGCAGCAGACGCTCGTACGGCAACTCGTCGCGACCGGGAAGCCGGTGGTGGCGATCGCGATCCGGAACCCCTACGACGTGGCCCAACTGCCCACCGTCCCGGCCGTCCTGGCGTCCTACTCCTGGACCGACGTCGAACTCGGCGCCGCGGCGCGGGTCCTCGCGGGACGGGTCCCGCCGCGCGGCAGGCTCCCCGTGGACGTCCCGCGCGCCGACGACCCGACGAAGGTGCTCTATCCGACCGGGTACGGGCTGTCCTACTAGGCCGGCAGGGGGTCGGCACAAGGCATCAGCGCAGAAAGCCAGTTCACGGCCTCAGCACAGAATCCACCCCGAGCTGACCGACCCCCGCGCCACCTGCCCCTTCACCCATACGCACCGGTGTCCCGCGTGCACGGTCACCGGTCCCGCCCGGTAGGAGTAGCGGCCCTTGTCGACGACCGGGCGGTTGCCGCGGGCCTGCACGCTCACCATCATCGTGCGCTTGGCGCCGGGGTTGTCGGGAACGGTGATCGCGCAGACATAGCCGCCGCTCCGGTAGATGTGCACGGTGCCGGTGCTGAAGGAAAGGGCTCTCACCTCGCGTCCCGCGCAGGTCGTCGCGGTCACCGCCTGCGCGGTGCCGGGTGACACGAGCGCGAGCGCCCCCGCTCCGGCGAGCACCGCGGCGCCGAGCGCCAGCCGCCGCCGTAGCCCGCCGCGTATCGCACCACTGTCCACTGTCGTCCCCTCCCGTATACGACCATGAACCTGATTTGCGCGTACTGATGTACGGACGCGTGGCGTAGTCCGAATGGTTGCGTTCGACGGGTCAAACGATGGCCAGACAATGACGGTCGGTCAATGACGGTCGGTCAATGACGGTCGGACTATCGGTCGTCAGACGATCGTGGCGCCCACCGGCTCCTCCGGTTCCTCCGGCTCCGCCGCGCCGATGAAGGTGCGCCACAGACCGGCGTACCGGCCGTCGAGGGCGAGGAGTTCGTCGTGTGTGCCGTCCTCGGCGACCCGGCCGTGGTCCATCACCACCACCCGGTCGGCACGCGCCGCGGTGGTCAGCCGGTGGGCGACGACGAGGGTCGTACGGCGTCCCGCGAGCCGGTCCGTGGCCTGGTTGACCTGGGCCTCGGTGGCCAGGTCGAGCGCGGCGGTCGCCTCGTCGAGGAGCAGGACGTCGGGGCCGACCAGCTCCGCGCGGGCGAGGGCGATCAGCTGGCGCTGGCCCGCTGAGAGGTTGCGGCCGCGCTCGGCGACGTCGTGGAGGTAGCCGCCGTCGAGCGTGGCGATCATCTCGTGGGCGCCGACCGCTCGGGCGGCGGCCTCCACCTCGGCGTCGGTGGCGTCGGGGCGGCCGTAGGCGATGGCGTCGCGGACCGTGCCCTGGAAGAGGTACGCCTCCTGCGGGACGACGCCGAGCCGGTGCCGGTACGTGGTGAGGTCGAGGGTGCGCAGGTCGGTGCCGTCGATGGTCACCCGGCCGCCGGTGGGGTCGTAGAAGCGGGCGACCAGCTTGACCAGGGTGGACTTGCCCGCGCCGGTCTCGCCGACGAAGGCGACGGTCTGGCCCGCGGGGATGCGCAGGTCGATGCCGTCGAGCGCGGCGTCAGCCGTGCTCTTGCCTTCACCGACACCCTCACCGACGCCTTCGCCGACGTAGCTGAAGCGCACGTCCTCGAAGGCGATCTCGCCGCGCAGCGCGGGCAGTTCGACGGGCGCGGCCGGGGACTTGGTGGACGTCGGCTCGCGCAGCAGCTCCTGGATGCGGCCCAGGGAGACGGTCGCCTGCTGGTAGCCGTCGAAGACCTGGGAGAGCTGCTGGACGGGGGCGAAGAACAGGTCGATGTAGAGCAGGTACGCCACCAGCGCACCGGTCGTGAGGGTCGCCGCGTCCACCCGCCCGGCGCCCGCGATCAGCACCGACGCCGCCGCGACCGACGACAGGAACTGCACGAACGGGAAGTAGATCGAGATCAGCCACTGGCCGTGGATGCGCGCCTCGCGGTAACTGGCGCTGCGCGCGGCGAAGCGGCGCCCGCCGTCGCTCTCGCGCCGGAACGCCTGCACGATCCTGAGGCCCGCCACCGACTCCTGGAGGTCCGCGTTGACGACGGACACCCGCTCACGCGCCAGCTCGTACGCCTTCACGCTCGCCCGGCGGAAGTAGTACGTGGCGACGATCAGCGGGGGCAGCGTGGCGAAGACGACCAGCGCCAGCTGCACGTCGAGGACCAGCAGGGCGAGCATGATGCCGAAGAAGGTGACGACGGAGACGAACGCCGTGACCAGACCGGTCTGGAGAAAGGTGGACAGGGCGTCGACGTCGGTCGTCATCCTCGTCATGATCCGGCCGGTCAGCTCGCGCTCGTAGTAGTCGAGGCCGAGGCGCTGGAGCTGGGCGAAGATCTTCAGGCGCAGTGCGTACAGGACGCGTTCGCCGGTGCGGCCGGTCATCACCGTCTCACCGATCTGTGCCGCCCACTGCACGAGCACCGCGATCAGCGCCAGCAGGGCGGCGGCCCAGACCGCGCCCAGGGCGGCCTTGGTGACGCCCTGGTCGATGCCGTGCCGGATCATGATCGGCAGCAGCAGGCCCATGCCGGCGTCCACGGCCACGAGGGCGAGGCTGATCAGCAGCGGGCGGCCGAAACCGCGCAGCAGTCTGCGCAGGCCGTACGACTCCTCGGGGCGTACGGCGTGGGCCTCGTCGACGCCGGGGGTGTCGTCGGCCGGGGGCAGGACGGCGACCTTGGCGAGGAGTTCGGGGGTGGCCGGGGTGCCGGTGAGGGCGAGGTCCTTGGGTTCGCGGTCGCCGGTCCACAGGCGGGGGGTGACTCCGCGCTCGGCGTCGAACTCCGCGTCCAGTTCGTCGCGTACGGAGGTGTCCTCGGCGAGTTCGGCGGGGCGGACGTGGCCCGGGGAGACGCCGCCGAGTTCGTCGGGGTCGGTGAGCAGGCGGCGGTAGAGGGCGGAGCGGGACTGGAGCTCCTCGTGGGTGCCGAGGTCGGCGAGGCGGCCCCGGTCGAGGACGGCGATGCGGTCGGCGAGGCCGAGGGTGGAGCGGCGGTGGGCGATGAGGAGGGTGGTGCGGCCCCGCATGACGTGCTTGAGGGCCTCATGGATCTCGTGCTCGACCTCGGCGTCCACGGCCGAGGTCGCGTCGTCGAGGACCAGCAGCCGGGGGTCGGTGAGCAGGGCGCGGGCGAGCGCGAGGCGCTGGCGCTGGCCGCCGGAGAGGGTGAGGCCCTGTTCGCCGACCTTGGTGGCGTAGCCGTCGGGCAGCTCGGCGATGAACCGGTCGGCCTGCGCGGCGCGTGCCGCCTCCTCGATCTGCTCGTCGGTGGCGTCGGGGCGGCCGTATGCGATGTTGGCGCGGATGGTGTCGGAGAAGAGGAACGAGTCCTCCGGGACCAGGCCGATCGCGGCGCGCAGCGAGTCGAGGGTGAGTTCGCGGACGTCGTGCCCGCCGAGGAGGACGGCGCCGTGCGAGACGTCGTAGAAGCGCGGCAGGAGCAGGGAGACGGTCGATTTGCCGGAGCCGGAGGAGCCGACGACGGCGAGGGTCTCGCCGGAGCGGATCTCGAAGCTCAGCCCTCGCAGTACGGGGCGGTCCTCGTCGTAGCCGAAGGACACGTCGTCGAACTCGACGGTCGCCGGGGCGTCGGCGGGCAGGGCGAGGGTGCCGTCGGTCATGGTCGGCTCGGTGTCGATCAGCTCCAGGACGCGCTCGGTGCCGGCGCGCGCCTGCTGGCCGACGGCGAGGACGACGGCGAGCATCCGCACCGGACCGACGAGCTGGGCGAGGTAGGTGGAGAAGGCGACGAAGGTGCCGAGGGTGATGTGCCCGCGTACGGCGAGCCAGCCGCCGAGGGCCAGCATGGCGACCTGGCCGAGTGCGGGGACTGCCTGGAGGGCGGGGGTGTAGCGGGCGTTCAGACGGATGGTGCGCATCCGCCCGGCGAACAGCCGCCGCCCCACCTCGCGCAGCTTGCCGGTCTCCTGCGCCTCCTGCCCGAAGCCCTTCACGACGCGGACGCCGGTCACGGCGCCGTCGACCACCCCGGCCACGGCGGCGGCCTGCGCCTGCGCGTACCAGGTCGCCGGGTGCAGCCGGGAGCGGCTGCGGCCCGCGATCCAGCCGAGCGCGGGGGCGACGGCGAGGGCGACCAGGGTCAGCGGGAGCGACAGCCACGCCATGATCACGAGGGACATCAGGAAGAGAAGGACGTTGCCGATGGTCATCGGCAGCATGAAGAGCAGGCCCTGGATCAGCTGGAGGTCACTCGTCGCCCGCCCGACGACCTGCCCGGTGGACAGCTCGTCCTGGCGGCGGCCGTCGAGGCGCGTGATCGCGTCGTACATGCCGGTACGCAGGTCGTGCTGTACGTCGAGGGCGAGGCGGCCGCCGTAGAAGCGGCGGATGTAGGTGGCGGCGTAGACAAGGGCGGCGGCGCCGATCAGGGCGCCGGCCCAGGGGGCCATGCCGCGGGTGTGGTTGCCTATGACATCGTCGATGATCACCTTGGTGATCAGGGGGACGACGGCCATCACGGCCATGCCGGCCAGGGACGATCCGAGGGCGAGGATCACATCGCCGGGGTGCCGCCAGGCGTATCCGGCGAGCCGTCGGGCCCACCCGCGGGTTACGTCGTCCTGGCTCGCCGTCACGCCGGTGCCTTCCGTTGTGTGGAGCGGCTGATCTGCCCCTGCACGGGCGACTGATCTGCCGTTGTACGGGCGGCTGATCCACCGCCTACCGGAAGGCACCAACGTCCGCGGCCCGGGATTTCATCCCGTTACGCGATCAGCAGAAAAACCGTTGATCAACCCGCCGCCGCGAGGTCCCTGTGGATCACCTTGGCGACGCCCTGGATGGTGCTGATGCCGTAGCTCATGGTGCTGTTGCCGTGGGTGAGCACGGTGATCATGTAGTCGTGGCCGCCGCCCTTGAAGGTGCCGACACTGTGCACCCGCCAGCCGTGCGTGGCCCGCTGGAGCCACCCGTTCTTGACGTGCACGGAGACGGTGGAGGGGGCGCCGTAGGGGGTGCCCCAGCGCTGCGACGAGATGACCTGGCCCATCAGCTGTTGGATGTAGGAGCGCGAGTTGTCGCTGAGGACGGTGTTCGCGGCCGTGATCAGCTTGAGCAGCTTCTGCTCGTCGGTGACGGTGATCTGGGTGAGGCCCCAGTAGGTGCCGGAACCGGGGACGGTCTGCGTCATGCCGGCCGCAGTGAGGAAGCCCTTGATCTTCGTCGCGCCGAGCTGCTTCCACAGGGTGGAGGCGGCGGTGTTGTCCGACTGGGTGATCATGGCCTTGGCGAGCGTGGTCTCTTGGGTCGTGAGGTAGCGGTTGTGCTTCTTCGCGTCCCACAGCAGCGCGCTGAGGATGGTGACCTTGACGACGCTGGCGGAGTCGTACGCGGTGGAGGCGCGCAGGGTGCAGGTCGTCTTGGTGGAGCGGTCGTAGAGACCGACGGCCACGGTCCCCGAGCGGGTGGCGAGGGCCGCGGTGATGTCCTTCTGGAGCTTGGCGGCGAGGGCGGTGTTGGTGCTGGAGGTGCAGCTCACGGTGGGTGTGGTCGCGGCGGCAGGCGTAGCGGCCGCGAAGGGTATGAGCACCGCGGCGCCGAGGCCCACCGCCAGGGTTCTGCCGCGCCAGGAAGACATGCGCTGAGTCATGGGTGACCCGTCTCTTTTTTCGGGCGATCAGGGCCTGTCTGGAGTTGTGATCTGGATCAGGGAGCGGGGCGTGGTGCGTGCGATCGCAAGGCGCCGGAAGGTCCTCGTAGCGGAGCTACTAGGACCTTCCGGCAACGCCGCGAGCGTGCGTGCCACGCCCCGCGAGCCCAGATCACCAACTCCAGACAGGCCCCAGGGCCGTGGGGATACGGCCTGCACACATGACTCGCGAGCAACAGCGACGGTTGTACGAGGGTTCGAAGGGTGAGGAAATGATGACGCTTCACCCCTTTTATCCCGCCAAGGGGCGGCATTCCGGGCCGACATCAGCCACTGATTCAGCCGACATCGGCCACCGGCTCACGCACCCCGCCGGGATTTACCCGACGGAGATCCGATCCACAGCTGACACCCAGGCTCGCCACAGTGCGCACCCAATGACCCCCGCGACGGTGCCATGGTGACCTCTGCCACCGATCCCCTCCCCCACACCACCGTGTCCGCCGACTGGCCACCCCCTGCCGGGCCCGCCGCGCCGCCGGAGCGGGCACCGCGCTGGTCGTTGCCCGCGCTGATCGCGATCCTGGTCCTGGCGGCGGCGCTGTACGCCTGGAACCTGTCCGGCTCCAGCCTCAACAGCTTCTACAGCGCCGCCGTGCTCAGCGGCACTCAGAGCTGGAAGGCCTGGTTCTTCGGCTCGCTGGACGCCGGGAACTTCCTCACCGTCGACAAACCGCCGCTCGCGCTCATGGTCATGGGCCTGTCCTGCCGGATCTTCGGCTTCGGCACCTGGCAGATGATGGCGCCGATGATCGCCGTCGCGCTCGCCACGATCTGGATCCTGCACTCCTCCGTGAAGCGGGTCTGGGGCCACGGCGCGGCGACGGTCGCCGCGCTGGTGCTGGCGCTGACGCCGATCACCGTCGCCATCAACCGCGACAACAACCCCGACACCCTGCTGGTGTTCCTGATGGTCGGCGGCGCCGCCCTCGGGCTGCGCGCCGTCACCAACGGGAAACTCCTGCCGCTCGTCGGCTCGGCGGTCTGCTTCGGCCTCGCGTTCAACACCAAGATGCTCCAGGGCTACATCGCCCTGCCCGCCGTCTTCGGCGTCTATCTCTACGCGGCCAGGCCCGCGCTCGTGAAGCGGATCGTCAACGTGCTGATCGCCTGCGTCGCGCTCGCCGTCAGCAGCTTCTGGTGGGCGGCGGCCGTGTCCCTCGTGCCCGCGTCCGAGCGGCCGTACATCGGCGGCTCCACGGACGGCACCGCCTGGGACCTGATCATGGGCTACAACGGCCTCGGCCGTGTCCTCGGCGGCGAGGGCAACGGCGGCAGCGGAGGCGGCGGGGGCGCCTCCTTCTCCGGTACCGCGGGCATCGGCCGGATGTTCAACGACACCCTCGGCGGCCAGATCTCCTGGCTGCTGCCCTTCTCCGCGATCGCCCTCGTCGGCGGCCTGGTCCTGTGCGGCCGCGCCCCGCGCACCGACCTCACCCGCGCCGCACTGCTGCTGTGGGGCGGCTGGACCCTGCTCCACTTCCTCACCTTCAGCATGGCGGAAGGCACCATGCACCCCTATTACACGACCGCCCTCGCCCCCGGTATCGCCGCCCTGTGCGGTGGCGGCGGCGCGATGCTGCTCGGCGCACTGCGGGGCGACCGGCGCTGGATCTGGGTACTGCCCACCGCGCTCGGCGCCACCGGGCTGTGGGCCGTGGTCCTGCTGCGCCGCGCCTCCGGCTGGAACACCTGGCTGTGGCCGGTGGTCGGCCTGCTGACCGTGGCCGCGATCACCGGGCTGATCCTCTTCCGCGCCGGCGGCACCCGCGCCCGGCTCCTCGCCGCCTCCGTCGCCGCCGCGGTCGTCGCCGCGGTCGCGGGTCCGGCGGCGTACTCCTGGTCGGTGCCGTCCGGATCGGGCGGCGGCATGGGCGGTACGAACCCCACGGCGGGCCCCTCCACCGGCAGCAGCTTCGGCGGCGGCCCCAGCGGCAACCGCAGCGGCGTCCCCGGCGGCGGCTCCATGGAGGCCCCGGGCGGCCAGAACCAGGCCGGCGGCGCCCCGCAGGGCGGTGAGATGCCGAGCGGCGGCCCGACGATGCCGGGCGGCAACGCCAACGGGGAGATGCCGAGCGCGCCGAGCGGACAGGGCAACGAAAACGGCCAGACCGGCCAAGCCCCGGGCGGCAACGGCGAGATGGGCGGCGGTACGGCACCGGGCGGCACCGGCACCGGAACCGGCGGCGCTCCCTCCGGCATGGGCGGCGGCATGGGCGGCGGCATGGGCGGCGCCGACAGCGAGCTGATCTCGTACCTGAAGAAGCACCGCGACGGCGCCAAGTGGCTGCTCGCGGTGTCCAACTCGCAGAGCGCCGCCCAGATCGAGCTGAGCACCAAGGTGCCGGTCATCTCGATGTACGGCTTCACCGGCTCCGACAAGGCGATGACGGTGGCCAAGCTCAAGGAACTGGTGAAGAAGGGCGAACTGCACTACATCCAGATCGGCGGCGGCATGGGCGGCGGAGGCATGGGCGGCGGCAACAGCGCCAGCTCGGCGGTCACGGCGTGGGTGCAGAAGCACGCCACGAAGGTGAAGGAGAGCGCGTACAGCAAGACCACGTCGTCGACCTCGAAGTCGTCCTCGTCGTCCAAGTCGTCCTCGAACTCGAACTCGAACTCCTCGTCGTCGTCCACCTCCCAGACCCAGAACAACCAGTCCACCCTCTACCGCCTGGACCCGTCCGACCTCGACTGAACATCAGCACACCGAGGAGCGGCTCCGACCGGATCGGTCAGGGCCGCTCCTCGGTGTGTCGGACGTCCCAGCGCCCGGGACACCGCGAACCGGGACAGGGGGCTGCCTCACAATGGGTCCATGCCGATATCCGGGACACCCAGCCGCGCCGAGCTCGTCGACCATCTCGTGAAGACCCGTATCGCGGGGGATGTCGCCACACCCCGTGAGAACAACCTCAACCACTACCGCAGGCTGGCCAACGGCGAACGGCATTTCTGGCTCGGGGTCGAACTCGGCGACCGCTGGAGCGACGAGCAGGACGTCCTCGCGGTGATGGCGGAGCGGGTCGGGGTGAGCGATGACCCCGCGCACCGGTACGGGCAGGACACCATCGACCCCGAGCTGACGGTGGATGCGCTGGAGCGGATGGCGGGGCGGCTGCGCAAGGCGGCCGAGGGCGGGCAGCGGGTGCTGTTCGCCACCGGTCACCCGGGCGGTCTGCTCGACGTGCACCACGCCACCGCCGTCGCGCTGCGCGCCGCGGGCTGCGAGATCGTCGTCATCCCGGAGGGCCTCCAGACGGACGAGGGGTACGTCAGGCAGTTCGCGGACGTCGCCGTCCTGGAGCACGGGGCGACCCTCTGGCACACCCATTCGGGCGAGCCGATGCACCAGATCCTCACCGCGATGGAACACGCCGGGCGCCCGCTGCCCGACCTGGTCGTCGCCGACCACGGCTGGGCGGGGCGGGCCGCGCAGCACGGCATCGACGCCGTCGGGTACGCCGACTGCAACGACCCGGCCCTCTTCCTCGCCGAGTCGGAGGGCACCCTCCAGGTCGCCGTACCGCTCGACGATCATGTGATCAGCCCGCGGCATTACGACCCGTTGACCGCCTATCTGCTGTCGGAGGCCGGGCTCCAGCAGCAGTAGGCCGGCAGTGGCACTGAGCGGCCCCGGCGAAGTCGACCACGGTTCGGCAACACCCCCCAAGGGGCGCGGGGAACTGCGCGACCAGCCACGACGGGCCCGCAGACGATCGACAGCCCATCGCGGCACTTCCCGCGGAGCGCTCAGTGGGGGACGCGGACCACGCCCTCCTGGATCACCGACACCGCCAGCCTGCCGTCCTGGGTGTAGATCCGCGCCTGGCCGAGTCCTCGTCCGCCGTGCGCCGACGGGGACTCCTGGTCGTAGAGCAGCCACTCGTCGGCGCGGAACGGGCGGTGGAACCACATCGCGTGGTCCAGCGACGCCCCGACCACGTCGCCGACCGCCCAGCCGCCGCGGCCGTGGGCCAGCAGCACCGAGTCGAGCAGCGTCATGTCGGAGACGTACGTGGCCAGCACGATGTGCAGCAGGGGGTCGTCGGCGAGCTTGCCACTGGTGCGGAACCACACCTGTGAGTGCGGTTCACGCGGCTCGCCGAACCGGCCGTACGGCGGCTCGTCGACGTAGCGCAGATCGACCGCCTCGCGCGCCTGCAGGAAGCGTTCGACCACCTCGGGGGCGAGATGGCGGTAGCCGCGCAGCCGTTCGTGGGAGGTCGGGAGCGTCTCGGGGTCCGGGGCGGGCGGCACGGGGGCCTGGTGGTCGAGGCCTTCCTCGTACGTCTGGAAGGACGCCGAAAGGCCGAAGATCGGCTTGCCGTGCTGGACGGCGACCACCCGGCGGGTGGTGAAGGAGCGTCCGTCGCGCAGCCGGTCGACGGTGTAGACGATGGGCGCGCCGGGGTCGCCCGGGCGCAGGAAGTACGCGTGCAGGGAGTGCGCGGGCCGGTCCGCCGGGACCGTGCGCCCGGCCGCGACCAGCGCCTGCGCCGCGACCTGCCCGCCGAAGACGCGCGGGACGACGGCGGAGCGCGACTGCCCGCGGAAGATGTTCTCCTCGATCTGCTCCAGGTCGAGCAGATCGAGGAGATCCTGTAGTGCCTCGCTCATGGTGTCCGTTGTACCCGTGAGTCCGCTGCCGCTGGTTGCGGGCGGCCTACAGGCCCATGTCCTTGGCGATGATCGACTTCATGATCTCGCTGGTGCCGCCGTAGATGCGGTTGACGCGGTTGTCGGCGTACAGGCGGGCGATCGGGTACTCGTTCATGAAGCCGTAGCCGCCGTGCAGCTGGAGGCAGCGGTCGATGACACGGTGCGCGGCCTCGGTGCAGAACAGCTTGGCGCTCGCCGCCTCGGCAGGGGTCAGCTCGCCCGCGTCCAGGGCCTCCAGGGCGCGGTCGGCGACCGCCTCGGCGGCGTCCACCTCGGCCTGGCAGGCGGCCAGTTCGAACTTGGTGTTCTGGAAGTGCGCGACCGGCTGCCCGAAGACGGTGCGCTCCTTGACGTACTCCTTGGCGAACCGCACGGCTGCCTTGGCCTGCGCGTAGGCGCCGAAGGCGATGCCCCAGCGCTCGGAGGCGAGGTTGTGGCCGAGGTAGTGGAAGCCCTTGTTCTCCTCGCCGAGCAGGTCCTCGACGGGCACCTTGACGTCGACGAACGCCAGCTCTGCGGTGTCGGAGGTCTTCAGGCCGAGCTTGTCGAGCTTGCGGCCGACGGAGTAGCCCTCGGACTTGGTGTCCACGGCGAACAGGGATATGCCGTGCCGGCGGTCCTCGGCGGTGGGCGCGGAGGTGCGGGCGCAGACGATCACGCGGTCGGCGTGCACACCGCCGGTGATGAAGGTCTTGGCGCCGTTGAGGACGTAGTGCGTGCCGTCCTCCGAGAGCCTGGCCGTGGTCTTCATGCCCGCGAGGTCGGAGCCGGTGCCCGGCTCGGTCATCGCGAGGGCCCACATCTCCTCGCCGGAGACGAACTTCGGCAGGTAGCGCTTCTTCTGCTCGTCACTGGCGAGCATCTTGAGGTACGGCAGGCCGAGCAGCACATGCACACCGGAGCCGCCGAAGTGGACGCCCGCGCGGGCGCTCTCCTCGTAGATGATCGCCTCGAACTTGTACGAGTCGATGCCCGCACCGCCGTACTCCTCGTCGACGCGGATGCCGAAGACACCCAGCTCGGCGAGCTTGTAGTAGAAGTCGCGCGGCGCCTGGCCCGCGGCGAACCACTCGTCGTACACCGGTACGACCTCGGCCTCGATGAAGGCGCGCAAGGTCTCCCGGAACGCCTCGTGATCCTCGTTGAACACCGTACGGCGCACGCCGCCTCCTCCTCAGACCCGCATATGCATGTCACAGATGTCTAAGCGCTTGCTCAGAGTCAAAGATACCGGCGGGTAGGGACGGGAGTCCAGAGTGTCCTGGAGGCGTCATCCGTAACGCTCGTCACGTGCGGACGGCGCGGACGGCAGGGGTCCGCACGAAGGCGGTTGACCCGGACGGCGCGGACGGCAGGGGTCCGCACGGAGCGGTTAACCCGGAGGGCGCGGACGGCAGGGGTCCGCACGGAGCGGTTAACCCGGACGGCGCGGACGGCAGGGGTCCGCACAGACCGGTCGGCCCGGACGGCTCAGGGCGCCCCGGCCGACTCGAACGCGCCGCGCGCCATCTGGTGCAGCAGCCGGGCGGTGACGGCGCGCCCCGGCAGGGTGCCCGGCCGGGCCAGGTGCGGGGTCGAGTTCAGCAGGCCGAACACCGCGTGCACGGCCGCGCGGGCGGCGGGCTCGGTCAGCTCGGGGTGCAGCTCCCGTACGACCTCCACCCACAGCTCGACGTACTGCCGCTGGAGCTGGCGCACCAGCTTGCGGTCGCTGTCGCGCAGGCGGTCCAGCTCGCGGTCGTGCAGGGTGATGAGAGGACGGTCGTCGAGGGCGAAGTCGATGTGACCCTCGATGAGCGAGTCGAGGACCAGCTCGGGACCGGCCGAGCCGTCGGCCTCGGCGAGCCGCCGACGCGCGCCGGTCAGCAGCCGCCCGCTGATGCCGACCAGCAGTTCGGCGAGCATCGCGTCCTTGCCGGGGAAGTGCCGGTAGAGACCGGGGCCGCTGATACCGACCGCGGCGCCTATCTCGTCGACCCCGACACCGTGGAAGCCCCGCTCCGCGAAGAGGCGGGCGGCTTCCTTGAGGATCTGTTCGCGGCGGGTCGGGGCGTCGGTTCTGGTGACCATGGGAGTAATTCTAGACAGCGGCGGTTAGCGGTCGTTAACCTGAAGGCGATAGTTAACGCTCATTAACAGCTGGTGAGGGGACCGCGGGATGCAGGAGGCACCGGAGCTGACGAGCGCGGCAGACCCCGCGTCGGAGGCGTGGCGGGCCAATGAGCGGGCACAGCGCGCGCTGGCGGAGGAGCTGCGCGCCAAGCTGGCCGCGGCGCGGCTGGGCGGCGGGGAGCGGGCCAGGGCCCGGCACACGGCGCGCGGCAAGCTGCTGCCGCGCGAGCGGGTGGACACGCTGCTCGACCCCGGCTCGCCGTTCCTGGAGCTGGCGCCGCTGGCGGCCGACGGGATGTACGAGGGCCAGGCACCGGCGGCCGGGCTGATCGCCGGGATCGGCAGGGTCGCCGGACGCGAGTGCGTGATCGTCGCCAACGATGCCACGGTCAAGGGCGGGACGTACTACCCGATGACCGTGAAGAAGCATCTGCGCGCCCAGGAGGTGGCCCTGGAGAACCGGCTGCCGTGTCTGTATCTCGTCGACTCGGGCGGCGCGTTCCTGCCGATGCAGGACGAGGTGTTCCCGGACCGCGAGCACTTCGGGCGGATCTTCTACAACCAGGCCCGGATGTCCGGCGCCGGCATCCCGCAGATCGCCGCCGTCCTCGGCTCCTGCACGGCGGGCGGGGCGTATGTCCCGGCGATGAGCGACGAGGCGGTCATCGTGCGGAACCAGGGCACCATCTTCCTGGGCGGTCCGCCGCTGGTGAAGGCCGCCACCGGCGAGGTCGTCACGGCGGAGGAACTGGGCGGCGGCGATGTCCACGCGCGCGTGTCGGGCGTCACCGACCATCTCGCGGAGGACGACGCGCACGCGCTGCGGATCGTACGGAACATCGTCGCCACGCTCCCCGCGCGCGGACCGCTGCCCTGGGAGGTGACGGCGCCGGTCGAGCCGAAGGCCGATCCGTACGGGCTGTACGGCGCGGTGCCGGTCGACCCGCGCACCCCTTACGACGTACGGGAGATCGTCGCGCGCGTGGTGGACGGCTCGCGGTTCGCCGAGTTCAAGGCGGAGTTCGGGCAGACCCTCGTCACCGGCTTCGCACGTGTCCATGGGCACCCGGTCGGGATCGTCGCCAACAACGGCATCCTGTTCTCCGAGTCCGCCCAGAAGGGCGCCCATTTCATCGAGCTGTGCGACCAGCGCGGCATCCCGCTGGTGTTCCTCCAGAACATCTCCGGATTCATGGTGGGCAGGGACTACGAGGCGGGCGGCATCGCCAAGCACGGCGCCAAGATGGTGACAGCGGTGGCCTGCACGCGGGTGCCGAAGCTGACGGTGGTGGTCGGCGGGTCGTACGGGGCGGGCAACTACTCGATGTGCGGCCGGGCTTATTCGCCCCGTTTCCTGTGGATGTGGCCCGGCGCCAAGATCTCGGTGATGGGCGGCGAGCAGGCCGCGTCCGTCCTCGCGACCGTCAAACGGGACCAGTTGGAGGCGCGGGGGGAGAGCTGGCCCTCCGAGGAGGAGGAAGCCTTCAAGGCGCCGGTGCGCGCGCAGTACGAGCGCCAGGGCAATGCCTATTACGCCACGGCGCGCCTGTGGGACGACGGTGTGATCGACCCCTTGGAAACTCGCCGGGTGCTGGGCCTGGCCCTGACCGCCTGCGCCAACGCGCCCCTGGGAGAGCCCCAGTTCGGCGTCTTCCGGATGTGAGGAGGGGAAGCGTGTTCGACGTTGTGCTGGTGGCCAACCGGGGCGAGATCGCGGTGCGGGTGATCCGTACGCTGCGGGCGATGGGGGTGCGCTCGGTCGCGGTGTACTCCGACGCCGACGCGGACGCCCGGCATGTGCGGGAGGCCGACACGGCGGTGCGGATCGGGCCCGCGGAGGCCGCGGAAGCCTCGGGAGCCGCGGAGGCCGCGGAGGCCGCGGAGGCCGCAGAGAGCTATCTGTCGGCCGAGCGGATCCTGGCCGCCGCCGCCCGCACCGGCGCACAGGCGGTCCACCCGGGCTACGGCTTCCTCGCCGAGAACGCCGGCTTCGCGCGGGCCTGCGAGGAGGCGGGACTGGTCTTCATCGGCCCTCCGGCCTCGGCGATCGCGCTCATGGGGGACAAGATCCGCGCCAAGGAGACGGTCCGCGCGGCGGGCGTCCCGGTGGTGCCCGGGTCCAGCGGGAGCGGGCTGACGGACGATCAACTCATCGTCGCGGCACGGGAGATCGGCATGCCGGTGCTGCTGAAGCCGTCGGCAGGCGGCGGCGGCAAGGGCATGCGGCTGGTGCGGGAGGTGACCTCCCTCGCCGAGGAGATCGCCGCGGCCCGCCGCGAGGCCCGCGCCTCTTTCGGGGACGACACGCTGCTGGTGGAGCGGTGGGTGGACCGCCCCCGGCACATCGAGATCCAGGTGCTGGCCGACGGCCACGGCCATGTCGTCCACCTCGGCGAGCGCGAGTGCTCCCTCCAGCGGCGGCACCAGAAGCTCGTCGAGGAGGCGCCCAGTGTGCTCCTGGACGCGGCGACCCGGGCCGCGATGGGTGAGGCGGCGGTGCAGGCGGCGCGTTCCTGCGGATACCGGGGCGCGGGCACCGTCGAGTTCATCGTGCCGGGCGGCGACCCCTCGTCGTACTACTTCATGGAGATGAACACCCGGCTCCAGGTGGAGCACCCGGTCACCGAGTTCGTCACCGGCCTGGACCTGGTGGAGTGGCAGCTGCGTATCGCAGCGGGCGAGCGACTGCCGTACGGCCAGGACGACATCACCCTTACCGGGCACGCCGTGGAGGCCCGGATCTGCGCCGAGACCGTGTCGGTGCGGGAGGGTGCCCGCGGCTTCCTGCCGTCCGGCGGCACGGTGCTCAAGCTCTACGAGCCCTCGGGCGACGGCGTACGCACCGACTCCGGGCTCAGCGAGGGCACGGAGGTGGGCAGCCGCTACGACCCGATGCTCGCCAAGGTCATCGCCCACGGCCCCGACCGGGAGACGGCACTGCGCAAGCTCCGCGCGGCCCTGGCCGGGACGGTGACGCTGGGCGTGCCGACCAATGCCGGATTCCTGCGCCGGCTGCTGGGGCATCCGGCGGTGGTGGCGGGGGAGCTGGACACCGGGTTGGTGGAGCGGGTGCTGGACGATCTGGTCACGGACGAGGTCCCGGCGGAGGTGTATGCGGCGGCGGCGCTGCTGCGTCAGACGGCACTACGGCGCGTGCCACACTCTGGGGACTCTGGGGACTCTGGGGACTCCGGGGACTCCGGGTGGTCCGACCCGTTCGCGGCTGGGGACGGCTGGCGGATGGGCGGCGAACCGGCCTGGACACCGCACCCGATGCGGGTGGCGGGCCATGACCCGGTGGTCGTACGGGTCCGGGTCCCGGCCATGTGCGCGACCATGGGCGCGGGCGGGGGCCCAGGTGGGATGGAACTCCTGCTGGAGGGGACGGACACCCCCGTGCCCGCGCGCAGCACCCCCGGAGAACGGCTCACCGTCGAGCTGGACGGCGTGACGCACACGTTCACCGCGGTCCCGGACGCACAGGGCGAGGGGGTCTGGCTGGCCCGGGACGGCGACTCCTGGCTCGTACGCGACCACGACCCGGTCGCCGCGAGCCTGAACCGGGCCGCACACGCGGGCGCCGACTCCCTCACCGCACCGATGCCCGGCACGGTGACGGTGGTGAAGGTGGCTGTGGGCGACGAGGTGGCCGCGGGCCAGAGCCTGCTGGTGGTGGAGGCGATGAAGATGGAGCACGTCATCTCCGCCCCGCACGCGGGCACGGTCACGGAACTCGACGTCACCCCGGGCACGACGGTCGCGATGGACCAGATCCTGGCGGTGATCGCACCGCACGACGAAGCGGCAGCTCCAGACGAAGCAGCAAATCCAGACGAAGCGGCAGCTCCGAATGGATCGGCTGCTCCAGTGGACGGAGGCGAGCAGGCATGACACCACCCCGCGATCTCCCGATGGTCGTCCCGGCCCAGGACCTGCCCGCACGGGTGAGGATCCACGAGGTGGGCGCGCGCGACGGTCTCCAGAACGAGAAGGCGATCGTGCCGACGGAGGTGAAGGCGGACTTCGTCCGCCGCCTGGCAGAGGCGGGCCTGACGACGATCGAGGCGACGAGTTTCGTCCATCCGAAGTGGGTGCCGCAACTGGCGGACGCCGAAGAGCTGTTCGGCCGGATGAAGGACGAGCTGACCGGAGTACATCTGCCGGTCCTGGTCCCCAACCACCGAGGTCTGGACCGGGCCCTCGCCCTCGGCGCCGACCGCATCGCCGTGTTCGCCAGCGCGACGGAGTCCTTCGCCAAGGCCAACCTGAACCGCACGGTCGACGAGTCGCTGGCGGTGTTCGACCCGGTGGTGCGGCGGGCGAAGGAGGAGGGCGCGCACGTGCGCGGCTACGTCTCGATGTGCTTCGGCGACCCGTGGGAGGGCGCGGTCCCACTCCACCAGGTGGTCCGGGTCTGCACGGCACTGCGGGACATGGGCTGCGACGAGCTGAGCCTGGGCGACACGATCGGTGTGGCGACACCGGGCCACGTCCTCGAACTGCTCGCCCTGCTCAACGAGGAGGGCGTACCGACCGACGTCCTCGGAGTGCACTTCCACGACACCTACGGCCAGGCGCTGGCGAACACCTACGCGGCGCTGGAGCACGGCGTCACGACGATCGACGCCTCCGCGGGCGGCCTGGGCGGCTGCCCGTTCGCGAAGTCGGCCACCGGCAACCTGGCCACGGAGGACCTGGTGTGGATGCTCCAGGGCCTAGGCATCGAGACAGGCGTCGACCTGGACCGCCTCACCGCCACGAGTGTGTGGATGGCGGCCCACCTCGACCGACCCAGCCCGTCCCGCACCGTCCGAGCCCTCTCCCACAAGGACCAGTGATCACCGATGGACTACCGTCTCTCCCCCGAACTGGAGGAACTCCGCCGCACGGTGGAGGAGTTCGCGCACGATGTGGTGGCCCCGAAGATCGGCGACTTCTACGAGCGGCACGAGTTCCCGTACGAGATCGTGCGCGAGATGGGCAGAATGGGGCTGTTCGGTCTGCCGTTCCCGGAGGAGTACGGCGGGATGGGCGGCGACTATCTGGCACTGGGCGTGGCGCTGGAGGAGCTGGCGAGGGTCGACTCCTCGGTGGCCATCACTCTGGAGGCCGGTGTCTCCCTGGGCGCGATGCCGATCCACCTCTTCGGCACGGAGGCCCAGAAGCAGGAATGGCTGCCCCGGCTCTGCACGGGCGAGATCCTGGGTGCCTTCGGTCTGACGGAGCCGGACGGCGGCTCGGACGCGGGCGCCACCCGCACCACGGCCCGCCTGGACCCGGCGACCGATGAATGGGTGATCAACGGTACGAAGTGCTTCATCACCAACTCGGGAACGGACATCACGGGTCTGGTGACGGTGACGGCGGTGACGGACCGGGGGCCGGACGGCCGGCCCGTGATCTCGGCGATCATCGTGCCGTCGGGCACTCCGGGGTTCACGGTGGCGGCGCCGTACTCGAAGGTCGGCTGGAGCGCCTCGGACACCCGGGAGCTGTCCTTCTCGGACGTCCGGGTCCCGGCGGCGAACCTGCTGGGCGAACTGGGCCGGGGCTACGCCCAGTTCCTGCGCATCCTGGACGAGGGCAGGATCGCGATAGCGGCACTGGCGACGGGGCTGGCGCAGGGCTGCGTGGACGAGTCCCTGAAGTACGCCAAGGAACGCCACGCCTTCGGCCGCCCGATCGGCGCCAACCAGGCGATCCAGTTCAAGATCGCCGACATGGAGATGAAGGCCCATACAGCCCGCCTGGCCTGGCGGGACGCAGCGGCCCGCCTGGTGGCAGGCGCCCCCTTCAAGAAGGAGGCGGCCCTGGCCAAGCTCCACTCCTCCACGGTCGCCGTCGACAACGCCCGCGAGGCCACCCAGATCCACGGCGGCTACGGCTTCATGAACGAGTACCCGGTGGCGCGGATGTGGCGGGACTCGAAGATCCTTGAGATCGGGGAGGGGACGAGCGAGGTGCAGCGGATGCTGATCGCGAGGGAGTTGGGGCTCGCGGGATGACGCGGGAGCCCGGGGTCGGCGGTGTGCCGTCGGCCCCGGGCTCCGTATGTCAGCCGGTCAACGCTCCAGGAGGGCGAAAACCCCCCACCCGAGATACTCACGCTCGTACCGGACATAGCGGACCGGATCTGCCGTGAGCTCGGCCCTCAGCTCGGCGGCCAGCTCGTCCTCGGGATTGCTGTCGAGCCAGCGACGGACGTTGAGCCACTGTGCGGCGCGGTAGCGGTCCCAGCTGTCCTGATCGGCGAGCATCATCTCGACGACGTCGTAGCCGAGTTCACCGAACCGTCCGACCAGTGCGGGCAGCGGCAGGAAGTCGTCTTTGCTGGTTGCGTGACACGCGTCGAGGGTGGCCTGGTCCTGCGGCTCCTGACGCCAGTACGGCTCGCCGATCAGCAGCATGCCGCCGGGGCGAAGACTGCGGCGCAGCAGCTCGATGGTGCCGACCACACCGTCGCCGATCCAGGTGGCGCCGATGCACGCCGCGAGATCGACGGGTGCGTCCGAGACATGGCCGGAGGCGTCGCCGTGGAGGAAGACCACCCGGTCGTCGACACCGAGTTCGGCCGCGCGGGCGCGGGCCTTGGCCGTGAACTCGATGCACATGTCCACACCGGTCCCGACCACGCCGTGGTCGCGCGCCCAGGTGCACAGCATCTCGCCGGATCCGCTGGCGAGGTCGAGCACGCTCGTCCCGGGAGTCAGATGGAGAGCCTCCCCCAGGGCGGCCAGCTTCTCGGGGGTGAAGAGGCCACCAACTGTTGCGTGATTCATCAGTGAATCTCAGGCTTTCTCATCCGATATCTTGATCGCGTGAAACTTTCCGAGTGGGCGGCGCGCAACGGCGTGCATTACCAGACCGCGTGGGCGTGGGCGAAAGAGGGCCGTATGCCGGTCCCGGTGCGCCAGACGCCGTCCGGCACGTGGCTGGTCGACGAGCCCGCTTCGGAGACGTCCGGCCGCGTCGTGGCGTACTGCCGGGTTCCGTCGGCGGACCAGAAGCCGGACCTTGACCGGCAGGTGGCCCGCGTGGTCCAGGGGGCCACTGGTCTCGGCCTGCCGGTAGCGGAGGTCGTGACCGAGGTCGGATCGGGGCTGAACGGGCGGCGCCGCAAGCTGCACCGCCTGCTGTCCGACCCGCAGGCGGCTGTGATCGTGGTCGAGCACCGCGACCGGCTGGCCCGGTTCGGCGTCGAGTACCTCGAAGCCGTCCTGTCGGCGTCCGGGCGGCGCCTGGTCGTCCTCGACGCCACCGAGACGGCCGATGACCTGGTGCGCGACATCACCGAGGTGCTGACGTCGATGTGCGCGCGCCTGTACGGGCGGCGGGCGGCGAAGAACCGGGCTGAGCGCGCGGTGGCCGTGGCGACCGGGGATGCCGACGGGTGAAGAAGTTCCGTCCGCAGCCCGGGTTCGTGGTCCAGGCGTACCGCTTCGCTCTGGACCCGAACGCCGTCCAGGAGCGTGCGCTGCGTTCGCACTGCGGCGCTGCGCGTGCCGCGTACAACTGGGCTGTGGGCTGGGTGACCGCCTCGTGGTGGCAGCGCAAGGCCGAGGAGACGTACGGCATCCCCGAGGCCGGGCTGACGGAGTGGCGGCCGTGGTCGCTGCCGTCGCTGCGCAAGGCGTTCAACGCCGCCAAGCACACCGACCCCAGATTCACCACCTGGTGGGAGGAAAACTCCAAAGAGGCGTACTCCACCGGTATCGCGAACGCTGCTGCCGCGTTCGACAACTACGCCAAGTCCAAGCAGGGCAAGCGCCGCGGCCGGAAGATGGGTGCGCCGCGGTTCAAGTCGAAGCGGAAGGCCCGCCTCGCCTGCCGGTTCACCACCGGCACGATCCGCGTGGATGCCGACGGCCGGCACGTCACGCTGCCGAGGCTGGGCACGATCCGCACCCACGAGCCCACCGTCAAACTCCTCACCCGCGTCCAGGCCGGGACGGCCCGGATCCTGTCCGCGACTGTGCGGCAGGAGCGCGGGCGCTGGTTCGTCTCCTTCCAGGCAGAGGTGAAGCAGGACCTCGGCCGGGTCGCGCGGCCGGACACAGCGGTCGGGATCGATCTCGGCGTGAAGACCCTCGCTGTCATGGCCGACAGCACGGGCGAGATCCGCGCTGTCGCCAACCCCGGGCACTACGACCAGGCACGCAGGCAACTGCGCCGCGCCTCCCGCGTCGTCTCCCGACGCCAGGGCCCCGACCGGCGCACCGGGCAGAAACCCTCGAAGCGGTGGGAGAAGGCCAACGCCCGGCGGAACAAGGTCCACCACCGCGTGGCGAACCTCCGCGAAGACGCCCTGCACAAACTCACCACGAGCGTCGCGGCCGAGTACGGCACTGTCGTGGTCGAGGACCTCAACGTCGCCGGGATGCTCCGCAACCGGCGCCTGGCCCGCCGGATCGCCGACGCCGGATTCGGCGAGATCCGCCGCCAGCTCGACTACAAGACCCGCCAGCGCCACGCCACCCACATCGTGGTCGCGGACCGCTGGTACCCCTCCTCGAAAACCTGTTCCGGGTGCGGCGCGGTGAAAGCCAAGCTGCCGCTGCATGTCCGGACCTACGAATGCGACGCCTGCGGCCTGGTCATCGACCGGGACGACAACGCCGCACTCAACCTCGCCGCCCTCGCGGCAGCCGCAGTAACTGGTACCGGAGTGGCCGGAGACCAGGACACCACCGCGGTGGTGTCGAAGCCTCGTGGAGCCGACCGGAAGACCCGCGCCACCCGCCCCCGCCGCAAGGCGGAGGCGGGGCGGGCAGGTGGCGCAACCCTGCCGCACCAGCGGCAGGCAGAAACGAGAGACCGTACTCAAGCCGAAGCCCTCACGCTCTGGTGACGAGACGGACCTTCCGGGCCGCAATGCCCGGAATGCTGAGAGCTGCTGAGGCTCTGAGCGACGGTTGTGGATGCGGTGGCTGATCATCCACGGTTGGGGTTCCTTACGTCGGATGAGGTCATGACGTGCCTGAGGAACGGCCGGCTGCCTCCGACCGCCGCTGCCTGAACCGTCATCAAACGCACCTCTTCCGGCCGCAAGACTGCCCGGACACACGTAGTCCGAACCCGGGGAGGGTAGGCCGCGTGGATCCCGACGTCCACCGGTTTTCCCCGGCTCCCACGCACCCCTGTACGTCTTGCTAATGGGCGACCTCGGCCCAGACGACCTTGCGGCTACGTGTCCCCTGCTCCCTGACTTCGTAGCCCCACCGGCTGCTCAACGCGTCGACGAGCAGCAGCCCACGTCCTGCCTCGGCCTCTTCAACAGAGCGTCGCATCACGGGAGCATCCGGCGAGGCGTCGGTGACGCTGATGGTCATGGTCACGTGAGCGTCTCCTCCGGGATGGAGCCCCGGCGTCTTCGGGTACGAGGGCCGGGACCTGGTCGTCACCGCCGCCTGGGTGCAGAAGTTTCCGGCGGCGTGCGACCAGTCAAAGGCCGCGAGGGGCACCTATGTGACTCCGTGCGGCGACTCCGAGACGGAGTCACCATTCCATCACTGCGCGTAATATTGATGCGGCGCACGGCAGGCAAGGAGGCCTGATGGACAGCCGGCGGACGCCTGACCTTCATGACGTCGTCGCAGAGCTTCTCAACGACACCCGGTTCCTCGCTGTTTGCCGCGATCGTGACATAGGGGCCCTGTTCCGGCTGCTCAACCACCGGGGCATCAGCACCCGCAGAATCGCCGCGGGCGCCGACATCACCCAAGGACGGCTCTACGACTACATGAACGGCAAGAGCCGGGTAGAGAAGCTGTCTGTGTTCGAGCAGATCGCCGACGCCTTCCACATCCCCGGAGAGTTGCTGGGCCTTGCCAAGCGGGCGTGGGAACCCTCGGCGGAGGCCGTCGCACGGCAGCCGCCGGCCGAGGGCAACGCCAAGCAGGCCCGGAAGCGCGTCGCGGCGGATGTCGTTCTGAGGGATGCAGCAGGCCTGATACTCCTCGTGAACCCGACGTACAAACAGCACTGGGACCTGCCGGGCGGAATGGCGGAGGAGAACGAGCCGCCTGAGGAGGCGGTGACACGCGAACTACGCGAGGAACTCGGCTTGGACGTCACCCCACGCGGCCTGTTGGTGGTCGACTGGGTGGCTCCCCATGGACCGTGGGACGACCAGATCGCGTTCGTCTTCGACGGCGGCACACTGGACGTGGATGAGCTGACCCCGCAGGACGAGGAACTGTCCGAGGCCCTCTTCGTCTCCGCCGACAGAGCAATGGTCCTGGTCGGCGAGCGGATGCGCCGCAGGCTCGACGCGGCCTTGCGCGCCATCAGCCGAAGCCGACCGGAATACCTGCGGGACGGACACCCGCTCTGGCGGGTCTAGGTCCTGTCTGGAGTTCGGATCACGACTGCGGTGCGATGCTGCGGAGCCAGAGCATCGCACCGCACAGATGCAGTCCGGCCTCGTAGCTCTCCGGGGTCTTGTCGAAGCGGAACGCGATGCCTCGCCAGTTCCGCAGCCGGTTGATGCACCGCTCCACGGTGTTGCGCTCGGTGTACAAGGCCGCGTCGTGGCTGACCGGGCGACCGCCCTTCGAACCGCGCTTCTTCCGGTTGGCGGCCTGGTCCACCTTCTCCGGGATCACCGCCCGGATTCCACGACGCCGCAGGTAGCGGCGGTTACGGCGGCTGGAGTAAGCCTTGTCCGCGGCCACTGCGTCCGGTCGGGTCCGGGGACGCCCGACCGGCCCGCGCACCTTCACCCGCTCCAGGACCGGGACGAACTGCGGGCTGTCGCCGGCCTGTCCGGGGGTGAGCACAAACGCCAGCGGACGGCAGCGCCGGTCGGCCGCCAGGTGAATCTTGCTGGTCAGCCCTCCCCGGGAACGCCCCAGTTGTGCGGCCTTCAGACGGGCCCGGTGCCGTCGGCGGGCCCGTCGCCGCTCAGCGCCCGCGTCGTCCTCGCACTGTCCGTCCTGCGGCTGTTGTCCCTCCACGGCGCCCCCTTTTCGGACTCGGCGGCCGCTTCCAGGGCCGCCAACTGCTCGGGTTCCAGTGCCATCCCGGCGGCGTGGTGGTGCGCCCGTGCTGTCGCCGAGTCCACGCTGACCAGGCCCAGGTCCGCCTGACCCCGGTCAGCGGCCTCGGCGATCACCGCCTCCATCAGGTGCTGGAAGACGCCCTGCGTCGCCCAGATCCGGAAGCGGTCGTACGCGCTCTGCCAGGGCCCGAACTCGCTGGGCAGGTCGCGCCAGGGACTGCCCGTGCGGAACCGCCACATCACCGCGTTGAAGTGTTTCCGCAGGTCGGGGATGGGCCCGACTGCGGCGATCGGAAGGTGGGGCTCGATCAGGGCCCACTGCTCGTCGGTGAGATCGCCTCGCGCCATGGCCGATGGCCTATCAAGGAGGGACCCCATGACGCAGGCGATCTACCGAACTCGTGATCCGGACTCCAGACAGGACCTAGGGCGCGTAGCAAGTTGTGGTCGATCTGCGGGATGTGCCTTCCTAAGCGGTTGCGGCAAAGTCGAGTACTGATCCTTCGTCGGCCGAGGCCCACGGCCGAAGGCCCGCTCTTGGTACACGGCGCAGACCGGGCGGCCGCCGTTTTGACGACGGCGCGTGGCTGCGCGGGCTTGTCAGTGGGTTCCTCTACGGTGCCCCCTATGTCGCACTGGATACACGGCCCGCTCCCGCATCACGAGGAAGCCAACGTCGTCTTCTTCCGGGGGATCTCTCTGGACGCGCTCACGCAAGGACTCCTCAGCCAGCGGCGAAAGCCACTCGCGTACGGCAAGGGCCTTGATTGGGGGTTGGTGATGCACGACATGCTTAGCTGGGAGAGCGGTGACTACGGCCTTGCCGAGTATGGGCAGTTGTGCCCGGCCGGCGGCGAGCTCGTCGTTTTCGAGATCGAACCGTGCCTCGTCAAAGCCCACGGCCCATCGTTCCAGTACCTCCGCGATGGACAACTGATCACCGCCTTCAGCTTCGAGACTCCGTACTACCGGGCAGGTGAGGAGCCCGACCTGCTGCTGCCCGCCCTCACGGCGGCGAACCTGATCAACCCGGCGGATCTTGACAGAGATGACAACGAGGAGCGGATTGTAGAGGTAATCGCCGGTTTCTTCTCTTTGCCCGAACTCGAAATGCCTTGACCGAGGGCGCTGAGCGGCCTCGGTGATGTGGGGTTGTGATTCGGGTACGAGGCAGGGTCATTTTGGTGCTGGTGCCTTTGGGCCAGCGGGCCAGCTCCACGGTTTCGGTGTACCGGGCCGGCTCGTCGAGCGGACTCTTGTTGTAGAGGTTCGGGTGGCTGCCGTCGGCGTCCTTGATGGAGGTACGGCCGATCCACATAAGGTGCTGCGACTCCTGCCGTCGGCAATCCATCTGCCCGGTGACCGTACCCGCTTCCTGTACGGTCTGCGTGCTCGGACGGAGCGTCACGTCGTACCCTGTCCGTTCGCCGCACTTGGACAGTTTCTCGCCGTCAGGCCACGCCATTACCAGGGCCACGACAGACACGACGGCAGCCACCAGCGCGGTGTTGCCGCCAATAAGAGAGTGCGGGAGGCAGGGCAGCCGGTTTCCGGGGACGGGGGCGGTGCGGGGGCCCGGAGATGCTGCAGACGTGCTCGGGTGTTAGCTTCCCTTCCTTTGATGGGGCACCAGGACGAGACCCGGACGGCCTACGACGGGGTCGTCGAGCTGTATGCGTCGATGTTCGCCAGCCGGTTGGAGACGCGCCCGTTCTCGCGGAACATGATCGGCACCTTCGCGGAGCTGGTGCGTGGGACGGGGAACCCGCGGGCAGCCGACGTCGGGTGCGGGCCCGGGCATCTGACGGCCTTGCTGCACGACCTGGGGCTGGACGCCTTCGGGCTCGACCTCTCCCCCGGCATGATCGACCACGCCCGGCGGGCCCATCCGGCGCTACGGTTCGACGAGGCGCGGATGGAGGCCCTGCCGGTCGAGGACGGCGCGCTCGGCGGTGTACTGGCCCACTATTCGACGATCCACACCCCGCCTGGGGAACTGCCCGCGCTGCTCGCCGAGCAGGCGCGGGTCCTGGCACCGGGGGGCCTGCTCCTGGTCTCGTTCTTCGCGACCGACGCAACGGAGCCGGCCCGCTTCGACCACAAGGTGACACCCGCCTACAGCTGGCCGGTGGACCGGTTCGCCGGGTTGCTGGCCGGGGCCGGGCTCGTCACGTTCGTCCGGCTGCTCCACGATCCGGCCTCCGAGCGGGGCTTCCTCGACACCCACTTGCTGGCCCGCCTCCCCTAGGCCCTGTCGTCACCACTGCCGGTGCACGGTTGCCTTGCTGCCGGTCACCAGGCTTGCCGGGGGAACGTCATCGGCCACCACCGCTCCGGCGGCGATCACGGCGTCACGGCCGATGCTGACGCCGGGCAGGATCGTGGCACCGGCGCCGATCCACACGTTCTCCGCGACGTCGATGGGTGCGCCGGTGAGGTACAGCCGCCGCTCCTCGGGGTCGACCGGGTGGCCGCTGGTGATGAACATGACGTTCGGACCGATCATCACACGCTCGCCGAGCCGGATGCCGGCGTAGTCCAGGAACGTGCAGTTCTGGTTGATGAACACGCGCTCGGCAAGGTCGAGGTGGAGGCCGTGGTCCGTGTAGAAGGGCGGATAGATCGTGACTCTCGGCGGCACTGGCTTGCCGAGGATCTGCTCGAACAGTTCTGCCTTGCCTGCTTCGTCCTCGAAGGGCAGGACGTTCAGGCGGGAGGTGAGCTCGGTGACCCGCAGGACCCTCTCGGCCATGGCCTGGAACTCGGCGCTGTGGATGCGCATGAGACGGTCGCCGGACATGCCACGGTCCCTTCTGCTGGGCACGAAAAGATCGTTCTGCGCCGAACAACCTGGACACCCTCGCAACGGCACTCTATGCGACTGCCCACCGTGTCCAGCCAGCACCCCCTGAACATCAACTGAGGTTAGGCTAACCTAGCTTAGAATTCTCCGGCGGTCGCTCCGCCCCGGTCGAAAGCAGTCATGCCCATGCCTTACGCCCGTACCACGCACCCCACCCGCCGCGGCATCCTCGCCGCGGGCGGCGCCCTCGGTCTCGGTGCCGCGCTCGCGGCCTGTGGTGATGTGAAGAGCGGGGGTCCGGGGAAGGGGGGCGCGGCCGCCGCCCCAGGTCCCTGGTCGTTCGAGGACGACCGCGGTCAGACCGCCGAGACCGACAAGGTCCCGGCGAACATCGTCGCCTTCGTGGGCGTGGCCGCCGCGCTGTACGACTACGGCGTCCGGGCCGAGGGGGTCTTCGGGCCGACGACCGCCAAGGACGGCAAGGCCGATGTGCAGGCCGGGGACATGGACGTCAGCAAGGTCACGGTGCTCGGCAACGAGTGGGGGCAGTTCAACATCGAGAAGTATGCGGCGCTGGCCCCTGATGTGCTCATCTCCACGATGTTCGACAGCGTCGGGACGCTCTGGTACGTGCCCGAGGAGTCCAAGAAGAAGATCCTTGCCGTCGGGGCGCCCAGCGTCGGCGTCTCGGTCTACGACCGGCAGCTGACCGAGCCGCTCCAGCGCATGCTCGCCCTCGCCAAGTCCCTCGGGGGTGACGTCACTTCGGACGCCGTCACGCAGGCCAAGAAGCGCTTCGAGGACGCCTCGGCCAAGCTGCGCGCCGCCGTCAAGGCCAACCCCGGCATCAGGGTCATGGCCGGTTCCGCCAGCCAGGACCTGTTCTATGTCTCCGGCTCGAACCTCTCCGTCGACCTCGAGTACTACAAGGCCCTCGGCGTCACCTTCGTCGAGCCCCCGGAGAAGGCCAAGGCCAAGGGCGGCGGCTGGTACGAGTCGCTGAGCTGGGAGAACGTCGACAAGTACCAGGCCGACATCATCATGATGGACAACCGCACCTCGGCCATCCAGCCCGCCGACATCACCGAGGCCACCTGGAAGAAGCTCCCCGCGGTCAAGGCCGGCCAGGTCATCGCCCGCAATCCCGAGCCGATCCTGTCCTACGACAAGTGCGCCCCGCTGGTCGAAGACCTCGCCACCGCCATCGAGAAGGCCAAGAAGGTCGGCTGAGGTCCCCGGCACCCGGCACCCGGCCCCGGCACCCGGCCCCGGCACCCGGCTCCCGGCAGCACCCCCTGAACCCCGCAGGTTCCGCCTCTCCTGCCCGCACGGACCGACCGTCCCCACCGGAGGACCCCCACATGCGCTCGCACCTGCTCAATGACCTCACCGCGGAGCACTACCGGCGCTCCGTGACCGAAGGAGTCGAGCGGGTGGCGGCACAACTCGCCACCGCCGACCGCCCGTTCACCGGCGTCACGGCGGACGACCTCGCACCCCGTATCGACAGCGTCGACCTCGACAGCCCCCTGCACGACACCACCGCCGCGCTCGACGAACTGGAGGAGGTCTACCTCCGCGACGCGATCTACTTCCACCACCCCCGCTATCTCGCCCACCTCAACTGCCCGGTCGTCATCCCGGCGGTGCTCGGCGAGGCCGTGCTCTCCGCGGTCAACTCCTCGCTCGACACCTGGGACCAGTCGGCCGGGGGCACCCTCATCGAGCGGAAACTCATCGACTGGACGGCCGCCCGTATCGGCCTCGGACCCGCCGCCGACGGTGTGTTCACCTCCGGCGGCACCCAGTCCAACCTCCAGGCCCTGCTGCTGGCCCGCGAGGAGGCCAAAACCGGCTCCCTCGGCACCCTGCGCGTCTTCACCTCCGAGGTCAGCCATTTCAGCGTGAAGAAGTCCGCCAAGCTGCTCGGCCTCGGCCCCGATTCCGTCGTCACCGTTCCCGTCGATCACGACAAGCGGATGCAGACCGTCGCCCTCGCCCATGAGCTGGAGCGCTGCCGCCGGGACGGGCTCGTGCCCATGGCCGTCGTCGCCACCGCCGGGAGCACCGACTTCGGGTCCATCGACCCGCTGCCCGAGATCGCCGGACTGTGTGCCCAGTACGGCGTCTGGATGCATGTGGACGCCGCCTACGGCTGCGGGCTGCTCGTCTCGCGCCGCCACCGCGACCGCATCGCCGGGATCGAACGCGCCGACTCCGTCACCGTCGATTATCACAAGTCCTTCTTCCAGCCGGTGAGTTCCTCCGCCGTGCTGGTCCGTGACGGCGCCGCACTAGGCCACGCCACCTACCACGCCGACTATCTCAACCCGCGCCGCATGGCCGAGGAGCGCATCCCCAACCAGGTCGACAAGTCCCTCCAGACCACCCGCCGTTTCGACGCCCTCAAACTGTGGATGACCCTGCGGGTGATGGGCGCCGACGGGATCGGTGAACTCTTCGACGACGTGTGCGACCTGGCCCGGCAGGGCTGGGAGCTGCTGGCCGGCGATCCGCGGTTCGACGTCGTCGTCGAGCCGTCGCTGTCGACTCTCGTCTTCCGTTTCGTCCCGGCCCCCGTGACCGATCCCGGCCTCACCGATCCCACCGAGATCGACCGCGTCAACCTCCACGCCCGCAAGGCCCTGTTCGCCTCCGGCGAGGCCGTGGTCGCGGGCACCAAGGTCGGCGGCCGCCAGTATCTCAAGTTCACCCTCCTCAACCCCGAGACGACGGTGTCCGACATCGCCGCCGTCCTCGATCTGATCGCCGGCCACGCCGAGCAGTACCTGGGAGAGACCCTTGACCGTGCATCCTGAATCCGCAGCCGGAGACACCGCCCACGACGTCGTGGGAATCGGCCTGGGCCCGTTCAATCTCGGCCTCGCCTGCCTCACCGAGCCGATCGCCGAACTCGACTGCGTCTTCCTGGAGTCCAAGCCCGGCTTCGAGTGGCACTCGGGCATGTTCCTCGACGGCGCCCATCTCCAGACGCCGTTCATGTCGGACCTCGTCACCATGGCCGACCCGACCTCGCCGTACTCCTTCCTCAACTACCTGAAGGAGAAAGGGCGACTGTACTCGTTCTACATCCGGGAGAACTTCTACCCGCTGCGCGTCGAGTACGACGACTACTGCCGCTGGGCCGCCGCCCAACTCGGCAGCCTCCGCTTCGACGCCACGGTCACCGAGGTGACGTACGACGAGGGCGACGAGCTGTACCTCGTACGAACGGATGGCGGCGACACGTACCGCGCCCGCCACCTCGTCCTCGGCACCGGCACCGTCCCCTACGTCCCCGCTCCCTGCCGGGAGTTGGGCAACGATGTCGTGCACACTGTGCAGTACAAGCACCGCAAGGCCGAACTCCAGTCGGCCGGGTCGATCACGATCGTCGGCAGCGGGCAGAGCGCGGCCGAGGTCTACTTCGAGCTGCTCGGCGAGATCGACGCCCACGGCTACCAGCTCAACTGGGTCACCCGCTCACCGCGGTTCTATCCGCTGGAGTACACCAAGCTCACCCTTGAGATGACCTCCCCCGACTACATCGACTACTTCCACGCGCTGCCCGAGAACACCCGGCACCGGCTGGAGAAGGAGCAGAAGGGGCTCTTCAAGGGCATCAACTCGGATCTGATCAACGACATCTTCGACCTGCTCTATCAGAAGGGCGTCGAGAGCGGCGACCGGCCCGTGCCGACCCGGCTGCTCACCAACTCCACGCTCACCGAGGCCCGTCGCGAGGACGGCTCGTACCTGCTCGGCTTCCACCAGGACGAGCAGGGCAAGGACTTCGAGATCCGCAGCGAGGCCTTGCTCCTCGCCACCGGCTACCACTTCGAGCCCCCGGCCTTCCTCGCACCGGTCCGCGATCGCCTTCGCCACGACGGCCACGGCAGCTTCGATATCGCCCGCAACTACGCCATCGATGTGACCGGCCGCGGCATCTTCCTCCAGAACGGCGGCATCCACACCCACAGCGTCACCAGCCCCGACCTGGGCATGGGCCCGTACCGCAACTCGTACATCATCCGCGAGCTGCTCGGCACCGAGTACTACCCGGTCGAGAAGACCATCGCCTTCCAGGAGTTCGCCGTATGAACGAAGTTCGCGGAACGAGCGATGTCCGCCCTATGAGCGACGCACGCCGTACGGGCGTCACCGCCGCCGACTTCACCTTCCGGCCCCTCCACCCGCTCACGGACGCCGAGTTGCTGCACGGCTGGGTGACACATCCCAAGGCGGCCTTCTGGATGATGCAGGACGCGAAACTCGAGGACGTCGAACGCGCCTATCTGGAGATCACGGCCGACGAGCACCATCACGCACTGCTCGGGTCGCTCGGCGGTGATCCCGTGTTCCTGATGGAGCACTACGCCCCCGCCCGGCGGGAGCTGGTCGGGCTGTACGAGGCCGAGCCCGGGGACGTCGGGATGCACTTCCTCGTCGCGCCCAGCGACACACCCGTGCACGGCTTCACCCGGGCCGTCATCACGGCAGTCGTCGCATACTTGTTCGAGAACCCGGTCGTCCAGCGGATCGTCGTAGAGCCGGACGTGCGCAACACCGCCGTGCACGCCATCAACGAGGCAGTCGGCTTCGTGCCCGAGCGGGAGATCCAGAAGCCGGAGAAGACCGCCCTGCTGAGTTTCTGCACCCGGGAGGCGTTCGAGAGGGCGGTGGCCGCCGCGTGAACGGTCGTCCCGCCGAGTGCGTCTCCCACCTCTCCCCCGAGCGCTGGGAGACCGCCAACCGCCTCCTCGTCCGCAAGGCCCTCGCCGAGTTCGCGCACGAGCGGCTCATCACACCGGAGGAAGAGACAGACGGCGGCTATGTCGTGCTCAGCGACGACGGAGCCACCCGCTACCGCTTCACCGCCATCCGCCGCGCCCTCGACCACTGGCAGGTGGAGGCGGCCTCCATTACCCGCACCACCACCCACAACGGCGCCGAACTCCCCCTCGCCTCCCTCGACTTCTTCATAGAACTGCGGCAGACACTCGGCCTGACCGACGAGATCCTCCCCGTCTACCTGGAGGAGATCTCCTCCACCCTCTCCGGCACCTGCTACAAACTCACCAAACCAGCTGTCGCCTCAGCCGAGTTGGCAGCGCGCGGCTTCCAGGACATCGAGACCGGGATGACGGAGGGCCACCCCTGCTTCGTCGCCAACAACGGGCGGCTCGGCTTCGGAGTCCATGAGTACCTGGCGTACGCCCCCGAGACCGCGCACCCCGTCCGGCTGATCTGGCTGGCCGCGCACCGTTCCCGGGCGGCGTTCACCGCCGGTGCCGGGATCGAATACGAGGGTTTTCTGCGCCGGGAGTTGGGGGCGGCGACGGTCGAGCGGTTCGACTCCATACTGCGTGAGCGGGGACTCAACCCGGCCGACTATCTGCTCATCCCGGTCCACCCCTGGCAGTGGTGGAACAAGCTCAGCGTCACCTTCGCCGCCGAGGTCGCCCGGCAGCAGCTGGTCTGCCTCGGCGAGGGCGACGACGAGTATCTGGCGCAGCAGTCGGTCCGCACCTTCTTCAACACCACCGATCCCGCCAAGCATTATGTGAAGACGGCGCTCTCCGTCCTCAACATGGGCTTCATGCGCGGGCTCTCCGCCGCCTACATGGAGGCGACCCCCGCCATCAACGACTGGCTCGCACGGCTCGTCGCCGCCGACCCGGTGCTGAAGCGGACGGGTGTGTCGATCATCCGGGAGCGTGCCGCCGTCGGCTACCGGCATCTGGAGTACGAGAAGGCCACCGACCGCTACTCGCCGTACCGCAAGATGCTCGCCGCGCTGTGGCGGGAGAGCCCCGTACCGTCCCTCCAGGACGGCGAGTCCCTGGCCACCATGGCATCGCTGCTCCATGTCGACCATGAGGGCGCGTCCTTCGCGGGCGCGCTGATCGAGCGGTCCGGAGTGCCGGCGGCGGAGTGGCTGCGGCACTATCTGAGGGCGTACTACACCCCGCTGCTGCACTGCTTCTACGCCTACGACCTGGTATTCATGCCGCACGGCGAGAATGTGGTCCTCGTCCTCACGGACGGTGTGGTGCGGCGCGCGATCTACAAGGACATCGCCGAGGAGATCGCGGTGCTGGACCCGGACGCGCTGCTGCCGCCCGAGGTCGCCAGGATCCGGGTCGAGGTGCCGGAGGACCAGAAGCTGCTGTCGATCTTCACCGACGTCTTCGACTGCTTCTTCCGCTTCCTCGCCGCGCACCTCGCCGCCGAGGGCATCCTGGCCGAGGACGACTTCTGGCGGACGGTCGCCGAGGTCACCCGCGAGTACCAGGAGTCGGTGCCCGAACTCGCCGACAGATTCCGGCAGTACGACATCTTCGCCCCCGAGTTCGCGCTGTCCTGCCTCAACCGGCTCCAGCTCCGCGACAACCGGCAGATGGTGGACCTCGCCGATCCGTCCGGCGCGCTGCAGCTGGTCGGCACGCTCAGGAACCCGCTCGCCGGGTTCTGACCCGGACCGGCGGGCGCCCCTGAGCACGGTCCTCCGAGGCGTCCGCCGTCACGGTGTCAGTCAGTGGGCCAGGGCACCTGTGGCGACCGGTAGTACCGGATCCCCAGCGCCTCCCAGCGCGCCGCCTGCGCCGCGAGCCGCACCTTGTAGGCGTCCCAGCCGTGCGTGGCCGCAGGAGACCAGCCCAGCTCGGCCACGCCGGGCAGCCGGGGGAAGGTCAGATAGTCGATGTCGGCGTCGGTGACGACGGTCTCCGTCCACAGCGGCGCCTCCACACCGCGCACCGCCGATCCCGGCAGCCCGGCGAGATAGGCGCCCGGGTCCCAGTCGTAGGACCGGCGCACCTCCACCAGCCCCGCCCAGTCCTGGCCGAGCGGGGTGTCGGCGGTGTACTTCATGTCGAGGTAGATCCGGTCGGCGGGCGACAGGACGATCCCGGTGCCGTGCTGCGCTGCGGCCACGACTTGCGCCTTCTCCTCGGCCGAGGTGTCGTCCAGACCCCAGTACTGGGCGATCGCGCCCTTGGCCGGGTGCGCGCCGGTGAGCTGGTGCCAGCCGATGACCGTCTTGCCGTACTCGGCGACGATCGGCTGCACCCGGTCCATGAAGGCGACATAGTCCGCGTGGCTCGTGGAGTGCGCCTCGTCGCCGCCGATGTGCAGATAGCGGCCCGGCGTGAGCGCGGCCAGCTCGCGGATCACGTCGTCGACGAAGTCGTAGGTGACCTGCTTACCCACGCACAGCGAGCTGAAGCCGACGTCGGTGCCGGTATAGAGAGGGGGCGCGGTGCCGTCGCAGTTCAGCTCGGCGTACGAGGCGAGCGCCGCGTTGGTGTGGCCCGGCATGTCGATCTCCGGGACGACCTCCAGATAGCGGGAGGCGGCGTAGCGGACGATCTCGCGGTAGTCGGCCTTGGTGTAGTGGCCGCCGGTGCCGCCGCCGACCTGGGTCGAGCCGCCGTAGGACGCCAGCCGGGGCCAGGAGTCGACGGCGATGCGCCAGCCCTGGTCGTCGCTGAGGTGCAGATGCAGGGTGTTGATCTTGTAGAGGGCGAGTTCGTCGATGTAGCGCTTGACCTGGGTGACGGTGAAGAAGTGCCGGGAGACGTCGAGCATCGCGCCGCGGTAGGCATAGCGGGGGCGGTCCTCGATGGTGCCGCCCGCCACCAGCCAGGGGCCGGGCTTCACGGTGTCCTTCTCGACGGCCGCCGGGAGCAGCTGGCGCAGGGTCTGTACGCCGTGGAAGAGGCCCGCGGGTTCCCGCGCGGTGATGACGACCCCGCCGCGCCCGCTGTGCAGACGGTAGCCCTCGGCGCCGTACGGGCCCTTGGCGAGCCGGAGTCGGATGCCGCCGGTGCCGTGCGTGGTCAGCGGGAGGGGATAGCCGGTGGAGGGGCGCAGCACTCCGGCGAGGTAGGCGCCGACGCCGCGCGCCTTGGGCGGGGCGACGATGCGGGTGTCGCGGGTGATGCGGTACGGCGTCCCGGTCGGGGTGACGGATGCCGGTGCCGGGATCACCCGGCCGAGCGGCGTGGCGGTGCGGGCCGGTGCGGACGCCGTCGACGTCGTCGCTGCGGCCCCGGCGGTGAAGCTGCCCGCAGCCGCGACGAGCAGCAACGAGCCGAGGATCCTGGACATGCGGGGTGTCGTGCCGCGCTGCCGTCTCACCTGTGCTCCCTTGGTCGAGACCAACCGAAGGGCCCATTCTGGTCCAGACCTTTCCCCGGCGGAAGCCGTGAGGACGGTGAATGCCCCATGGGGCCGGTGAAAGCCACCGCGACAGCGAAGGCGGCCCCTGCGCGATGTGCGGCAGGAGACCGCCGGATCGCCGCCCCGCAAGCCCTACTTGGCCCTGCGCGCCACCGTGAAGTGGTCGATCCGCTCGCCCGTCTCCGCGATGCCCTGCACCTTCAGCGTCGCGTACCGGCCCTTGGACGCGGGCGTGACATCCACCCGCAGGAACGAGTAGTTGAGGTACCGCACCCGTGACCACGCCACGGTCTCGTTGACCTTGCCGTCTTTGGTGTTGATGAACGACGCCACGGAGTCGACCTCGTTCGGGTGGCCCTCGTAGGAGTCCGGCGCGCTGAACGCGTACAGGCTGCGGCCCGCCGCGCCCGCGGTGACGTAGACCACACCTTCGGTCTCGGGGTACGAAGTCCCGCCGATCGGAAGCTTCTTGGCGACCGCGTTGCCCTTGATGACGTCGGTGCGCTCGTACTGGTGGTTGTGGCCGTTGATGACCAGGTCGACGGTGTACTTCTCGAACAGCGGCACCCACTCCTGGCGCACCCCGCCCTCCGAGGCGTGGGCGGTGGAGGTGCAGTAGGCGCAGTGGTGGAAGAACACGACGATGAAGTCGATGTCCCGGTCGGCCCGGAACTTCTTCAACTGCCCCTCGAACCACGTCGTCTGGGTGCCGCCGGAGATGCCGAGGTTGGCCGGGATCTCGAAGGAGACGTCGTTGGGGTCGAGCGAGATGATCGCGGTGTTGCCGTGGACGAAGGAGTAGACGCCCGGCAGATGCTGTCTGTCGGGGCCGTTGTCGGGCAGCGTGAAGCGGGCCTCCTCGCCGCCGTAGCCGCCCGGCGAGTACCAGGCCTCCATGTCGTGGTTGCCGTAACTGACCATCCACGGAACCTGTTTGGCGACCGACTCGGTCTGGTGGAGGAACTGGTCCCATATGCGTGAGTCGTAGCCGGTGTCGGTGCTCTTGCCCTGTCCGGCCGGGTCGCCGTAGGCGATGTCGCCCGCGTGCAGATGGAAGGCCGGGTTCTGGCCGAGGATCAGACTGTCGTTGGCCAGCGCGTGATAGCTGACGCCCTGGTCGCCGAAGGCCGTGAAGGTGAACGGCTCCCGGCCCGCGGGGGCGGTGGTGAATGTGCCCAGGGTGCCCAGCAGATGCGCCTCGGCCGGGTCGAAGCCGGCGTGACCGACACCGTAGTAGTACGTCCTGCCGGGGCGCAGTCCCGCGAGCTTGGCGTGCAGGTAGTACTGCGTGCGGTCGCCGCTGGCGCCGACTCCGGCCGGGGTGTAGAGGGTGCGGACCTCGGCGGGGATCCTGCGGGAGAGGTCCCAGGGGCGGGCGCCGATCCGGACGAACGGCTTCTGCACGGCGACCGGGACCTGCCAGGAGACGGTCATCTCGGTGCGCGCGTCGTTGCCGTAGGCGAGGTGGCGGCCGAACGGGGCGACGAGGGCGCCGTCGACCTTCTCCACCGCGGGGGCCGCCGACGGGGTCGGGACCGCTGCCCGGGCCGTCCCGCCTGCGATGAACGTGCCACCCGTGACGGTGCCGAGGGTGACGGCGCCGCCGCGGATCATCGTGCGCCGCGAGAATCTGGCGCGCAGATACTCGTGCTGCTCGGCCATGCTCATGCGCTCGGCCAGCTTCTCGGGTACTCCCATACGTGGAATGTCCATGGCGTGTGAAACTCGTCCCTCCGGGCAACCGGGCGCAAGACACAGGATGGACAGCTTCGGAACAGCGGCCCATGAGAGATTCAACAGTCGCTTGCCCGAAAGCGGGCAGATTTCTTGCGAAACTGCGGCTTGTGTCTCAGGATCTACAGGTGCACGACGAACTGGTCGATCATCTGACGAGGTCCACGCCCCTGGGACGGGGCGAGGCGCTGCGCGTGATCCAGGACGTACTCGCCTATTTCGGCGAGACGACCGAGGTCTATGTCCGCCGCAGACACCGTGAGCTCCAGGCGCAGGGCCTGGTGAACGCGGAGATCTTCGAGCAGATCGCGGCGGACCTGGGATACCGGGCGGTGGCGCCGCCGGAACTCACGCTCAGACAGCTGCGCCGGATCGTGTACGGCTGAGCCCGCGGCCGGAACGGCACGGCACGCACACTCAGCCGAGGCCGGACAGCAGGCAGCAGGAGCGGATTGCTGTCAGCGGACTGCGGACTGCGGACTGCGGACAGCACCAGCGACGCAGGGACCACGAACGACCGTGGTCCCCTGGGGTTAGGGATACAGACACATGTGCGGAATCGTCGGATACATCGGGAAGCGTGACGTGGCTCCCCTGCTGCTGGAGGGCCTCCAGCGGCTGGAGTACCGGGGCTACGACTCGGCCGGCATCGTCGTGACCACACCGCGCACCGGCGCGCTGAAGATGGTCAAGGCCAAGGGCCGCGTGCGCGACCTGGAGTCGAAGGTCCCGGCCCGCTTCAAGGGCACCACCGGTATCGCCCACACCCGCTGGGCCACCCACGGCGCCCCCTCCGACGTCAACGCCCACCCCCATCTGGACGCCGAGGGCAAGGTCGCCGTCGTCCACAACGGCATCATCGACAACGCCGCCGACCTGCGCCGCAAGCTGGAGGCGGACGGCGTCGAGTTCCTCTCCGAGACCGACACCGAGGTCCTCGTCCACCTCATCGCCCGCTCACAGTGCGAGAAGCTGGAGGACAAGGTCCGCGAGTCGCTGCGCGTCGTCGAGGGCACCTACGGCATCGCCGTGCTGCACTCCGACTTCCCGGACCGTATCGTCGTGGCCCGCAACGGCTCCCCGGTCGTCCTCGGCATCGGCGAGAAGGAGATGTTCGTCGCCTCGGACATCGCCGCGCTGGTCGCCCACACCCGCCAGATCGTCACCCTCGACGACGGCGAGATGGCCACCCTCAAGGCCGACGACTTCCGTACGTACACCACGGAGGGCACCCGTACGACGGCCGAGCCGACCATCGTGGAGTGGGAGGCGGCCTCCTACGACATGGGCGGCCACGAGCACTACATGCACAAGGAGATCCACGAGCAGGCCGACGCCGTGGACCGGGTGCTGCGCGGCCGTATCGACGACCGTTTCTCCACCGTGCACCTCGGCGGCCTCAACCTGGACGCCCGTGAGGCCCGCAGGATCCGCCGGGTGAAGATCATCGGCTGCGGCACCGCGTACCACGCCGGCATGATGGGCGCCCATCTGATCGAGGAGCTGGCCCGTATCCCCGCGGACGTCGAGCCGGCCTCCGAGTTCCGTTACCGCAACGCCGTCGTCGACCCCGACACCCTCTACATCGCCGTCTCCCAGTCCGGTGAGACGTACGACGTGCTGGCCGCCGTGCAGGAGCTGAAGCGCAAGGGCGCGCGGGTGCTGGGCGTCGTCAACGTGGTCGGGTCGGCCGTCGCCCGCGAGGCGGACGGCGGCATCTATGTGCACGCCGGGCCCGAGGTGTGCGTGGTGTCCACCAAGTGCTTCACCAACATGACCGTCGCCTTCGCCCTGCTCGGCCTCCACCTCGGCCGCACCCGCGACCTGTCGGTGCGCGACGGCAAGCGGATCATCGAGGGGCTGCGCAAGCTGCCCGCGCAGATCAACGAGATCCTGGCGCAGGAGGACGAGATCAAGAAGCTGGCCGACGAGTACGCCGAGGCCCGCTCGATGCTGTTCATCGGCCGGGTGCGCGGCTACCCGGTGGCCCTGGAGGCGTCCCTGAAGCTCAAGGAGGTCTCCTACATCCACGCCGAGGCCTACCCCGCCTCCGAGCTGAAGCACGGCCCGCTCGCCCTGATCGAGCCCACCATGCCGACGGTGGCGATCGTGCCGGACGACGACCTCCTGGAGAAGAACCGCGCCGCTCTGGAGGAGATCAAGGCCCGCAACGGCCGTATCCTCGCGGTCGCCCACCAGAAGCAGGAGAAGGCCGACCTGACGATCGTCGTGCCGAAGAACGAGGACGAGCTGGACCCGATCCTCATGGGCATCCCGCTCCAACTCCTTGCCTACCACACGGCGAAGGCGCTCGGCCGCGACATCGACAAGCCGCGCAACCTGGCCAAGTCCGTGACGGTGGAGTAAGCGCCGCTTCCGGCAAGGAAACTGACGGACCGTCGAGCCCGGCGGACGCGAACGTGAACGACCCCCTGTGTGCCACCAGCACAGGGGGTCGTTCCATGAGAGGCCGGAGCCGCCTGGTCCGGCCCGCAGCTGCCTCGGCCGGTGGCCGTCACACCCCGGGGTCCGGCAGCGCGTCATGCGTACGCTGACCGGTATATGCCCTGCCCAGAGGCACGAACACCCCTACGCGTCAGTAGAGTTCACGTCCGAGGGCCCGCCGCGGGACGCGGGTCACGGGATGACGATGACGGGCCGCTGCGCCCGCTTGGCGAGCCGTCCGGCGACGGAGCCGAAGATGCGCCCCACTATGCCGTGCGTGGACCCCACGACGATCGCGTCCGCCTCGTACTCCCGCCCCACCTCTTCGAGTTCGTGGCAGATGTCGCCGCCGCGCTCGACGAGGATCCAGGGCACCTCGGCCAGATGGTCGGCGCAGGAGAGTTCGAGCCCGAGCACCTCGGTGCGGTGATCGGGGACGTCGACGAAGACCGGGGGTTCGCAGCCCGCCCAGACGGTGGTGGGCAGCCGGTTGGCGACATGGACGATGATCAGGCCGGAGCCGGAGCGGCGGGCCATGCCGATCGCGTACGCGAGTGCGCGCTCGCTGGACGTGGAGCCGTCGAAGCCGACGACCACGCCGTGCAGGAAGGCGGGGTCGCAGGAATGGCGTGCTTCTTCCGCCGCCAGGGGATCGGCCGCCGTGGGATCGGCGACGGGCCGCCTGCGGTCCGCGGGTTCGGAGAATTCGTGACCGGCCATGGGATTCTCGGCGTCTAGACCTCGTGGGTGGGACGACAGTGTGCGGCGGAGCTGTGTCCGGGAATCATCTTCCCAACCCCATACCCCCAAGGGTACGGCGGCACTCCTCCTTAGCCCAGATCCCGCGAGCGGTCCGCGGGAGTTCCCCGGAGCATGCACGAGCAGATGCCCGTGACGCAATGGTTGCTGCCCGGTACAGGCGGTTTGCACAGGATTCACTGACCCGCGCGAGGTACCGGCCGGCCCGGCCCGCCTCTGTACGCCACCCCACTCGGCGGCACCGGCAGTGACCGACACGGCGGACGGACGTTGAACCGAAGCGAACCGCCGCCGCAGGGAGTCAGCCATGCCCGGACCACCCGACCCCTCCCCCGACAGGCACCCCGAAGAGCACCCCACCCAACATCCCGCCGAACGCCCAGCCGAGCAGCCCGCCACGCACCCCGCCGAGCAGCCCGCCGAACGCTTCACCGCGCAGCCCGCCGAACCCGCCGCCGAGCAGCCCCCGAGGCACCCCCCACCACCACCGGCACCACCACCGGCACCGGCACCGCCACCGCCACCCACCAAGGACACAGTCACGGACGTGGTCCGCTGGGCGGCGTTCAGCTGTGTCCTCGTCCCTGTCGCCCTGCTCTGGTACGGCACCTCGCTCGCCGGCGCGACCGGGACCGCCCTCGGTCTCGCGGCCGTCACCGCGGTCTGCCGCCTGTTGCTGCGCCGGTCGGAGCGCGACGGGAATCGCGACGGAAAAGGGGCGCGAGGAGGCGGACGTCACACCGGGGGGAGTACACCGGTCGACTGACCGGTTTCCGCGCACGCGCCCGCTCGTTTTCGGCCAACTTCTGGAAACCGCGCATCCCCTGTCCTGACCACCCCCTAACCCCCGTTCCACCTGCACGGAAAGGGTCTGCGGGACCCCGCGCACCCTACGTGGATTGGCCACTGCGACAAGGCGCACTTCCCTGCACGGCCCACGAGTGCAACGCTTCGTGATCGAATGCTTCACGCCAAGTTGCCATGTCGACATTGAGCGGGGTGGCGAACTGGCCACGCAGGCACTGTGCAACACAGTAGATTCGATCTTGACTGTCTTTACGGCGGGGGACTCGTGCAGGACCGAGGGGAAACGTGCAGGAGCGACACAACCGAGGAGCCGCGACCACCGAGGGGGGCTTAGCAGTATGAGCCACGACTCCGCTGCCGCGCCGGAAGCCGCGGCCCGGAAACTGTCCGGGCGACGCCGCAAGGAGATCGTCGCGGTGCTGCTGTTCAGCGGCGGCCCCATCTTCGAGAGTTCCATACCGCTGTCGGTGTTCGGGATCGACCGCCAGGACGCCGGCGTGCCGCGCTACCGACTGCTGGTGTGCGCGGGCGAGGAGGGTCCGCTGCGGACCACGGGGGGCCTGGAACTCACCGCGCCGCATGGCCTGGAGGCGATCTCGCGCGCGGGCACGGTCGTCGTGCCCGCCTGGCGCTCGATCACCTCGCCGCCGCCCGAAGAGGCACTCGACGCGCTACGCCGGGCGCACGAGGAGGGCGCCCGCATCGTGGGACTGTGCACCGGGGCGTTCGTGCTGGCCGCGGCGGGCCTGCTGGACGGCCGTCCCGCGACGACCCACTGGATGTACGCGCCGACGCTGGCCAAGCGCTATCCGTCGGTGCACGTGGATCCGAGAGAGCTCTTCGTCGACGACGGGGACGTCCTCACGTCGGCGGGCACGGCGGCGGGCATCGATCTCTGCCTCCACATCGTGCGAACCGACCACGGCAACGAGGCGGCCGGCGCGCTCGCCCGGCGCCTGGTCGTGCCACCGCGCAGGACGGGAGGCCAGGAGCGCTACCTGGACCGGTCTTTACCTGAGGAGATCGGCGCCGACCCGCTCGCCGAGGTCGTCGCCTGGGCACTGGAGCATCTGCACGAGCAGTTCGACGTCGAGACGCTCGCGGCCCGCGCCTATATGAGCCGCCGCACCTTCGACCGCCGGTTCCGCTCGCTGACGGGCAGCGCTCCGCTCCAGTGGCTGATCACCCAGCGGGTGCTCCAGGCGCAGCGGCTCCTGGAGACGTCGGACTACTCGGTGGACGAGGTCGCGGGCCGCTGCGGCTTCCGCTCGCCGGTGGCCCTGCGCGGTCACTTCCGCCGCCAGCTCGGCTCGTCCCCGGCGGCGTACCGGGCCGCGTACCGCGCCCGCCGCCCGCAGGGCGACCGCCCCGAGAGCGACGCCCCCGTGGCGCCCCCGGCGAGCACGATGACCGGCGGCCCCACGGTGCAACTCCACCCGGAGGGCCCGGTACCGCCCCAGGCCCGCCGTACGGCAGCCGCGGCGGCGGCGAGCGCGGTGGGCTCCGGAGCAGCGCTGTCCGCGTCCCTGGACGGCCGTGACCCGTATCTGCCGAGGCAGCGCAGCGGGGCGTGAGGGGAACCTGAAGGACGGGCGGGGCGCGCCCGGGGCAGGCACGTGGCAAGGGTCACGGAGCCGCCCCCGCGCCCCGCCCGTTTCTCACGTGGACCACCGATCCGGACCACCGATCCGGACCACCGGTCTGGACCACCGGCAATGACAAGGTCACGTCACGACCGGCCCCCGTCGGCCTTTCGGGCCGTAAGGTTAGACATATGAACGATCGCATGGTGTGGATCGACTGCGAGATGACCGGCCTCTCGCTGTCGGACGACGCGCTCATCGAGGTGGCCGCCCTCGTCACCGACTCGGAACTGAACGTGCTCGGCGAGGGTGTGGACATCGTCATCCGCCCGCCGGACTCGGCACTCGAGACGATGCCGGAGGTGGTCCGCCAGATGCACACCGCATCCGGACTCCTCGACGAGCTCGCCGGCGGCACGACGCTGGCCGACGCACAGGAACAGGTCCTCGCCTTCGTGCGCGAGCACGTCAAGGAGGCCGGCAAGGCCCCGCTGTGCGGCAACTCCGTCGGCACCGACCGCGGCTTCCTGCTGCGCGACATGCCCGAGCTGGAGAGCTATCTGCACTACCGCATCGTGGACGTGTCGAGCATCAAGGAGTTGGCCCGCCGCTGGTACCCGAGGGCCTACTTCAACAGCCCGCAGAAGAACGGCAACCACCGCGCGCTGGCCGACATCCGCGAGTCCATCGCGGAGCTGCGCTACTACCGCGAGGCGATCTTCGTCCCCCAGCCGGGCCCCGACTCCGACACGGCCCGCACGATCGCCGCGAAGCACGTCGTCCCCGCCCGCTGACCCCCGCAAACCCCCCGCCCGGGGCCCCCGTAAAACCTGGGCGCGAGCACCCCTGTGAACCCTGTACACTTTTTCTCGGCCGGTCGGAGACAGCGTTAGCCGAACTACCGGCCCATGGTGGGTGTAGCTCAGCTGGTAGAGCACCTGGTTGTGGTCCAGGATGTCGCGGGTTCGAGTCCCGTCACTCACCCTTTGCCAAGAGGCCGATGGTCTGCGAAAGCAGTCATCGGCCTCTTGCGTTGCCCTTGCGACCCCACGCGGTCAGTCGCTGTCCCGGTAGTTCATGAACCAGTGGGTGTCGAAGTAGCGGGCCATCGTATACGGGTGGTGCGGGTCGGTGAGGATGCGGCAGACGAACTCCGCGGCCTGGCAGTCGAAGGAGAGGTCCTCGTTGTCGAAGGACCGGACCACGACGGGCCAGCGGTCAGGGTCGTCACCCTCGGCCCTCCAGCAGTACAGGTCCTCGTGCTCAGTGCCCGCCCAGATGAGCAGACCGTCCTCCCTGAGGGACGTCCACGGCTCCTGGTTCAGATCCAGGTACCCGTCGAAAGCGCCCACGCCGAACGTCTCGACCATGCGCTTGTAGTCGCTCGGCAACACGATAGCCAGGCGCGACTCCATCTCGGCCCAGTCGACGTCCGGCCGCTGGGCGGGCTGCGTCCAGCCGGTGATCCGGTTGAGCCGCTGCATCCAGTCGACGTCCTCGCCCGGCGCAACCGCCAAGGCTTCCGGCACCTCCCTGCGGGCGACCACCAGCACCGGCCGCTCAGCCCCTTCGGCGTCCCGCGCGGTCCCGGTGCCGATCCACTGGTCCCCGTACGCCCACGCCCGTATCGTCACGGCCCGGTCCTCGATAGGGGCGAGGAGAGCGGCGCCCTTGGAGTCGTCGAGCGTGGGATCGGTGAAGCCGTCGAGGACGAGCGTGCGCGGGGCACCGTACCTGTCGCTGAGCCGGTCGATCAGGTCCTGCAGGTTCAATTCGCCGGACAGGTACATACAGCCGTCCTCCGGGCCGAGTTGGTCCAGCAGGTCGCTGACGGTCGCTTGCGTGAGCTCCATAGCGAACAGTGAAGCGCACCGCACTGACAGTGGGGCCGAACCGCTCCCTCCGGCCCCCGCGCGGGTGCCGGACGGCGCCCGCCGGGTCATCATGGGAGCGTGATGGAGCTGTTCCCACCGATGCCGCTGCCGGAGTGGCGGGACACCAAGGAGACACTGCACCGCTTCGCACAGATCGTCGGCAAGATCCGCCTGGCGGCGAGCGCCCGGCGCAACCACTGGTGGAACGTCCCGTTCCACCTCACGGGGCGCGGCCTCACCACGCGTCCGATGGGTCAGGTCGACGGGAATCCGATCTTCGCGATCGACTTCGACTTCGTCGACCACCGGCTCATCGTCACGACGCTGGACGGCGAAGAGCGGTCCTTCCCGCTTCCGGGCCAGTCCGTGGCGTCCTTCCACGACGCGACCCTGGCCGCTCTGAGCGCGCTGGGCGTCCAAGTGGACATCGCCGTTCCCAGGCCCTACGACCTGCCCGACGCCGACCGGCCGTTCGCCCAGGACACCGAGCACGCGACCTACGATCCGGTGGCCGCCAACCGCTACTGGCGGATCCTGAGCCAGGTGGCGTCCGTGCTGGAGGAGTTCGCGGCGGGGTACTCGGGAAAGACCAGCCCGGTGCACCACTTCTGGCACACCTTCGACATCGCCCACAGCCGGTTCTCCGGGCGGCAGATCGACCAGCCCCGGCAGGTCGACCCCGTCACCCGGGAGGCGTACTCCCGGGAACTGATCAGCTTCGGCTTCTGGTTCGGCGACGACACATTCACCGAGCCCGCCTTCTACTCCTACACCGCCCCCGAACCCGCCGGCCTGGCCGAGGAGCCGCTCAACCCCGCGTCCGCACGGTGGCTCACGCGCAGCGACAACCAGCTGGCCGTGCTGCCCTACGCCGCCGCCCGCATCGACCTCGATCCCCGCGCCGCCGTCCTCGCCTTCTACGAAAGCGCCTACCGGGCCGGGGCCGGACGCGCCGGATGGGACATCGCGGCGCTCGCATGCCCCGGAGGCATCACGGACCCGGTCCGGCAGGTCTGACACCCGGACCGGAAAATCGACGGCGGCTTGGGCGGGGCTGGTCAACTGGGCAGTAATCACTCGGCGTCCGCTTGCCCCCGGCCCCTTCCGGTGGAACTTCCTCGGCTGGCACCGCCGTGACCACCGGGAGTTGAGCTTCCGTTCCCCCGACACGGTCGTACTCACCACGGCGCAGCGCACCACCGCCTGGTACTTCTTCGCCATGGCCGGGCTGTTCGTCGTCCAGACACTGGTCGGCGCGGCCGCCCAGCACTACCGGGCGGATCTCGGCACCTTCTTCGGCATCCCGCTGGACAAGTGGCTTCCCTACGATCTGACCCGGACCTGGCATGTCCAGCTGTCCATCTTCTGGGTGGTCACCTCGTTCCTGGCCATCGGCATCTTCATCACCCCGCTCGTGGCCCGTGGCCGGGAGCCGGGCGGGCAGGCGCTGCTGTCCCGGCTGCTGCTCGGGGCCCCGGTCGTGGTGGTCGTCGGCAGCCTGGTGGGCGAACTGGCCAGCCAGCGCAACTGGTTCCACGGTGGCTGGAGCGTGTTCGGCAGTCAGTCGTGGGAGTACCTGGACCTGGGACGGTTGTGGCAGACCCTGCTGATCATCGGTCTGATCTTCTGGGTCGTGATCCTCTTCCGCGGGCTGCGCGGCAGGGTCTTCAACTGTTGAATGCTTTGCTTACGGATCCTTGTTGATGCTGCATAGCAGGGTTGGTGTGGATCTGTGGGTAATCCGGTGATCTGTCATGCGATTGTGTGGGGGTTCATGCTGGTCTGGGCTGTCCGGTGATGATGCGGCCGTAGGGTCCGTGGTCATGGAGCTTCTTCGTTTGGCGGTGGCCGCGCGCAGGGTGGGTGTGCACCCGGGGACGCTGCGGCTGTGAGCGAACGAGGGCAGGGTTGCGGTGGTGTGGGTGGGCCGGGAACGGCGTTTCTCCGTCGAGGCGTTGGACGCGTTGACGGGGAGTGCGGCGTCGGCTGAGCGGCGTGAGGCGTTGTATGTGCGGGTCTCGGGCACCAGTGGGCAGGAGTCGTCGCTGGCTGCGCAGGAGGCGGAGTTGCGGGGCTCGGCTTCGGGTGTGGTGGTCGCGGTGTTCCGGGACCGGGCTTCGGGGCTGCGGGAGTCGCGTCCGGGTCTTGACCGGTTGCTGAAGCGGGCGGCGGCGGGGGAGTTCACCCATGTGCGGGTCACGCATCGTGACCGTCTGGCCCGGTTCGGTGCGGGCTGGCTGATCGAGGTGCTGGCCCATCGCGAGGTGGCGGTCGAGGTCCTGCACGCCAAGGGCACGGCGGGGGGCAGGGAGGAACTGCTGGACGACTTCATGTTCCTGGTGGCCGCCTTCGCCGGACGGATGTACGGGATGCGCTCATGTGAAGCACGGCGACGGCTGCTGGCCGAGGCCGACGAGCGGATCGGCGATCCTGCTTCCGGCACCGGCAGCGGAGGTCCGGGGTGCTTCGCTGCTCCCGAAGCCGAAGCCGTGCGGGCGGAGGATGGCTGTGGCTAGGTTGATGGCGACGGCAACGTGTACCGCTTTTGGTGCCGTCCTGGAGGACGGCGGCCACAGGGTCGGGCAGCGGGTGCTGTGCGAACGGGTGGGTTTCCTGGCCGCCTTGTGCCAGGACCTCGCCGCCCGGCTGGTCGCGGCCCGGTGGGACGAGACAGCGCTGGATGTGCTGGCCGCCGGAGTCGATGAGCGGGGCGAGGCGCTGCCGTCCAAGGGCTGGATGGCCCTGCGCCGCCTGGGCTGGAACACTCCAGGCCCGGCTTCTGCCTGTGCCTGTGCCTGTGCCTGTGCCTCTGCCTCTGCCTCTGCCTCTGCCGAGTGTGGCGGTGTGGGCGGGAGTGTGGGGGTGTTTGTGTCGGACCGGGTACGGCGGGCGGGCCAGGAGCAGGCCGCCCGCGCGCTGCGCCTGGCCCTGCACCGCCGGGCTGTGGTCATGGCACTGCTGGCGACGTGGCCCGCCGATCCCTCCCGGCGCACCCGGGCGGAGTGGGCCGCTCTGCGGGAGGTACTGCCGGCCGGGACGAGTGCGGCTCAGATCCATAACCGGACCCGGCAGATCCGCGACTGGGCCCGCACCCGTGCCGGGCGGCTCCCGTCGGGGCTGTGCGAGCTGGAACAACCCCCTGCGGTGGCCGCTTCGGTGCTGCTGGCGGCGATGGACCGCCAGCAGACCACCCTGGAACGCCTGGATGCGGCCCGGGCCCGGCTGCGGGTGAAACTCCCCCTCACGGCCGCACCCGTCTCCCGCCTCGACTGGGCCTGGCACGTCATCGACCTGCGCCTGCCGCCTGCCGTCGGGCCGGACGCCGTCCTGCACGCCCCGACTCTGCGCCCGACCCCGGCCGGGCGTATCGCGGTGGATCTGCCGCACTCAAGGCCGCTGTCCACCGCCCCGGCCACCGGACACCAGGTGGCGGCAGGTTTCGACTGGGGCGTGAACACCCTGCTCACCGGCACGGTGGGCCGCCTGACCGGGCGGGGCGAGAGCAGGCGGGTGGTCACCGACGGCCGCCCCCTGATCTTCGACGCCACTGCGGTCAGCGCCAAGCTCCACCGGCTGCGCACCCACCGCGAACACCTCGCGGCCAAACGCGACCACTACCAGGCCCTCGCCAACCACCCCGGCGCCCCGCACCCGCACGGGGACGTCCTGCCGGACAAGGCGGCGGTGCTCCAGCGCGAACATGTCCGGGTGTGCGCCCGTATCCGGCACCTCAACGACGCGCTGGCCTGGTCGGCCGCCCGCTGGGCAGTCGACCAGACGCAGGCGCTCGGCGCCACCGTCATCTACCTCGAAGACCTCACCACCCTTCAGGCACGCGGCCGCAGGCGCGGTAACGCCCGGCTGGCGGGGCAGGTCCGCGGCACCGTCGTCGAGGCAATCCGGCACCTGGCCGCCAAGGCGCGCATCGCGGTGGTCACCGTCCCCGCGAGGGGCACCTCCGCCCGCTGCCCCGGCTGCCTCGGCCCGCTCACCCATCATCCCGCCCCCGACCGGCTGGGCGAGCGCGGCTGGAAATGGGCCCACTGCACCGGCTGCCACCTGTCGATGGACCGCGACCACGCAGCCGCCCGCCGCATCGTCTCGCGCGGCCTGCTCGCCCAATCCCACACCACCACCGACCGCGCCACCGGCACCCGCACCATCCGCACCACCGTGGACGGCACCGTCACCTGCGTGCGACGGCCGAAGAAGACCACCCGCCGCCTGCGCCGCGCCCGCAACGCGGCCACCCGGCCCGCCCACGCGCGCGGGCAGAAGACCACTCCCGGCAAGATGCGCCCCACACCGGCCCGGCCCACCCCGGCCCGCCGGTCAAAGACTTCCCGCCGTACGCCCGATGTGCGTACGGTCCCCGCCACCACCCCCACCGGGGTGGTCCAGCGTCCGGCGGGGCATGACACCCAGACCCCCACCCCCCTTTCGGGGCGGCGGGGGCCAGGTCATGAAGTACCCCTCTGCCTTGGGCCGGAAGAGCCCCTTCCGGCCCAAGGCAGACGGCTCTCCCGCGAAACCTGTCGACGGCGCACCCGCGCCGCCGAGCGGACCGGCTTCCACCACCTGCACGCCACCGAAGTCCACACCCTCACCCCGAGGTTCGGACCCCACGACGGCGGCAGACGGCCACGCCGCGCCCGAAAAGCCTGAGTCACCCAGGCACACACAGAGTTTCCGAGACGCTGAGACACGAGAACGTGGCCAACATGCCGTGGGTGTTCTTCCTGGCCGCGCTCGCCCTCCCGGTGTTCTATGCCGTGGGCCTGCTGGCCGGCCCCCGCACGGACTACGTCATCGCCGACTTCTGGCGGTTCATCGTGGTGCACCTGTGGGTCGAAGACTTCATGGAGTTGTTCACCACCGCCACGGTCGCCTATCTGTTCGTCCTGCTCGGCGTGGTGCGCGAGCGGGTGGCCCTCGCCGTGATCTTCCTCGACATCGTGCTGTACAGCACCGGCGGCGTGATCGGCACCATGCACCACCTGTACTTCTCGGGCGAGCCCGCCGAAGTCCTGGCGCTGGGTGCGATGTTCTCCGCGCTGGAAGTGGTGCCGCTGCTGTTCCTGACCGTGGAGGCGTGGACGTTCCTGCAGATCGGAGCGCGCAGGCAGAGCACATCCGTCACACCGTTCCCCCACCGCTGGGCGGTGATGTTCCTGGCCGCCGTGGGTTTCTGGAACTTCCTCGGCGCCGGTGTGTTCGGCTTCCTGATCAACCTGCCGATCGTGTCCTACTACGAGATCGGTACCGGTCTGACGGCCAACCACGCGCACGGCGCGATGATGGGCGTCTACGGCATGCTCGCGGTCGGGTTCTCCGTGTTCGCGCTGCGCTATCTGATTCCCGAGGACCAGTGGTCGGACCGCTGGCCGAAGATCTCGTTCTGGTCGCTCAACCTCGGTCTGCTGTGGATGAACTTCGCCACCCTGCTGCCCACCGGTGCCCTGCAGCTCTACAAGGTGGTGTCCAGCGGATATGCCGACGGCCGCAGTCTGGGCTATCTGCGCAGCGAGCCCAACGCGTTCCTGGAGTGGCTGCGGCTGCCCGGCGACCTGGTCTTCATCATCGGCGGTGCCCTGCCGCTGCTGTGGATGACCTGGCTGGGCGTGCGGCACCGGGTGGGCAGGACCAGACTGCCGGAAGCCCCCGAGGAGATGCTGCTGTTCACCGAGGTGGGGCCGGAAAGGCCGATGGAGTCGGCCGGTGGATCGGTCCACGGCGGGCCTCCCGGGGACACCTTCGGTCCGCCCTCCGGTCCGGTGATGCCATGAGCACCGCCATGAGCGCCGAGATCCTGATCGTCGCGGCGTACGTCCTGGTGCTGCTCGCGGTGGTGGCGGTGCTGGATCTCTACGGCCGCCAGCCCACCAGTGCCTGGGCGTCCCGGGTCTTCGCCGGGTACCGCCGTGCGGTGCCCGAGGCACCCGAGCCGGCCCACCCCGACGACTGGCCGCACTCGGAGGTGAGCCGCTTCCACCGGGTGATCTCGCTGGCCGTCTCGGGGGTGGCGGTCGTCCTGACGACGGCGGAGCTGGTCCGGCACCACAGGACGGCCGAGGCCGCCGTGCTCCTGGCGGTGGTGTTTCCGCACGTTCTGCTGGCCGCACGGCGGGTACGCGGACTGCGACGCAGCGTGCCGGTCCCGACGGCCGGAGCCCCGAGCGGGGGCCCCGGTGAGTGACGGGTTCGAGTCCCGTCACCCGCCCTCGCCGAAGCGACCGGTGACCTGAATATCACTCAGGTCACCGGCCCCTTTCCTGTACGTCACGAGACGGATACATTCCGTCCACGCAGTCTATACGGAGCGCATTATTCCCCCCATCAACCCACGTTCCTGGGGGGAACATGCACACCACCCGCATCGCCGTCACCGCCGCCGTCTCCGCAGCGCTCGCCGTCACCCTCGTCGGATGCAGCAGCAACGACAAGGCCGACAGTTCCAAGAGCAGCAGCACACCGGCCGCCGACAAGATGACGGGCGCCGCCAGCGCCGAGAAGACGTACGGCGTCCCGAGGGTGCCGACGGGGGCCGCGCGGGCCGAGCTGCTCAGCGCCCTCGCCGCCGTCAAACCGGACATCGTGAAGTACGAGGACAAGGCCATCGAGGCCGCGCGGAACCAGTGCGGCGTCATAGGCGACGACAGCGCGAAGTCCGACCAGGCCGCCGCCCAGCGCTTCACCTACAAGGACGTCACGATCACCGAGGCCCAGGGGAAGCAGATCAACACAGCCCTCAGAGACCTGGGCTTCTGCGAGGTCTGAGTCTGCAGAGTCTCCGGTCCGTCTCCGGTCCGTCTCCGGTCCCGGACGGGGCTGCCGCCGTGTCACCGGCCACCGGCGAGGAGCAGTCCCGCGTCGTCGTGCCCGCGGCCGGACCGGTCGGTGTCGTAGTGTCCGCGGCCGAACCGTGCAGTGTCCGCGGCCGGACCGTTCAGCGCGCGGCAGGCGGGGGTTCGGCGCGGACCAGGCCCGTCTGGTAGGCCAGTACCACCAGTTGGGCTCTGTCCCGGGCCTGGAGTTTGGTCATCGCCCGGTGGATGTGGCTGCGGATCGTCAGGGGGCTGACGACCAGGTGGTCGGCGATCTCGTCGTTGCTCTTGCCCAGCGCCGCCAGCGACATCACCTCGCGCTCGCGGTCGGTCAGGGAGGCCAGCTGTTCCGGGGAGTCCGGGCGGCTGGGTTCCGGGGTGGCCAGGAAGCGGGTGATCAGGGAGCGGGTGGCCGTCGGGGAGAGCAGGGTCTCGCCCTCGGCGATGGTGCGGATGCCCGCCAGGAGGCCCTCGGCGCTGACGTCCTTGCCCAGGAAGCCGCCGGCGCCCGCTCGCAGGGCCTTCGCGACGTTCTCGTCGTCCTCGAAGGTGGTCAGGATCAGGATGCGGGTCGCGGCCAGGCCGGGGTCCGCGGCGATCAGGGAGGTCGCCGTCAGGCCGTCGGTGCCCGGCATGCGGATGTCCATCACGATGACATCGGGGTGTTCGGCGCGGGCCAGTTCCAGTGCCTCCCTGCCGTTCGCCGCCTCGCCGACCACCGTCATGCCCGGGTCGGTGTCGATGAGGATGCGGAAGGTGGCCCGCAGCAAGGCCTGGTCGTCGGCGAGGAGGACGCGGATCGGGGTCGTCATGGGGCGCCTTGAATTCAGTTGGATCAGGTGGATTGAGGTGGATTCAGTCTGTGGGATGCAGGGGCAGGGTGCAGCGGACCTGGAATCCTCCCCCGGGGCGCGGGCCCGTGGTGAGGGTTCCGCCCACCGAGTGGGCCCGCTCCCTCATGCCGATCAGGCCGAAGCCCCGGCCGACCGGTTCCACCACCGCCGGGGACGGTGTGTCGTTGGTGATCGTCAGGGTCAGTGCGTGCGGGACGTAGGTCAGTCTCACGTCCGCCCGGCGGGTGCTCGCGTGCTTGGTGACGTTGGTCAGTGCCTCCTGGACGATCCTGAACGCCGTCAGGTCCGTGCCGGGTGAGAGCGGCTGGGGATCGCCTTCCACGGTGACCGTGACGGCCAGGCCGGCGCTGGCGCAGGACGCCGTCAGGTCGGGCAGTTGGGCCAGGCCGGGGGCCGGAGACCGGCCGTCGTCCGACTCCGGTTCGGTGTCCTGTCGTAGCACTCCCACCGTCGCCTTCAGTTCGCGCAGGGCTGCCGCCGTCGTCTCCGAGAGGGCCGTCAGCATCTCGTACGTCTCCGCCGGGTGCGAGTGGTAGAGGTGTACGGCCGTGCCCGCCTGGGCGTTGGCCAGGGCGAGGTGGTGGGCGACCACGTCGTGCAGTTCGCGGGCGATCCGTATGCGCTCCTGGACGACCCGGCGGCGTGCCTCGTCCTCACGGGCCTGCTCCTCCTGCCGGACGCGCTCGGCGGCGTAGGCGCGGCGCACGGCGACGTAGCTGCCCAGGAGCGTGGACAGCAGGACCCAGGCCGCGGGGTTGACCACGCCCAGCATGACCGGGTGGCCCTGGGGATCGAGGAACAGCGCGGTCAGTACCAGGGCCGTGGTCACGAGCAGGGCGGCGTTGCGCGAGGTGGTGCGGTCCGCGCGCAGGCCCAGCAGATACAGGACCGTCATCAACGGGCCCATGATCAGCGGGCTGAGAAGGTAGCCGATCGCGCCCTCGGCCATGGTCAGGGCGCCGACGACGGCCAGCACCGACAGGGGGTACCGGCGGCGCAGGAGCAGTGCCAGGCACGCGGCCGACGACAGCACCAGGCCTGGCCACAGCGGCAGCGGTTTCTCGCTGATCACCGCCGTCATCACGGTTCCCACCACGGTCACCGCGAACAGGAGCAGCAGCGCCACGGCCTCGGTGGCGCGCGGGTGCCGGGCGGCCCTGGCCTTCCAGCTCGTGCTGCTCATGTTCATGGCTCGGTCTCTCCACGCCGGATACGGACACCATTCTGACAAGGGCCGGGGCTCACGCCCGTACCGTCTCCCGCGGCTCGGCCGCGCTGGAGTCCTCGCCCCGCGCGCCGGTCAGTGCCGTGCCCTCGATGTCCACGCGGGGCAACAGGCGGTCGAGCCACCGGGGGAGCCACCACGCCTTGTCGCCGAGCAGGGCCAGGACGGCCGGAACGATGGCCATGCGGACGATGAACGCGTCGAACAGGACGGCGACGGCGAGGCCGAAGCCGACTGTCTTGATCATCGACTCGCCGGAGCCGATGAAGCCGGAGAAGACCGCGATCATGATGACCGCCGCCGCGACCACGACCCGCGCGTTGTGGCGGAAGCCCGAGACGACGGCCTGCTCGGACCGCTCCCCGTGGACGTACGCCTCGCGCATCCGGGCGACCAGGAACACCTCGTAGTCCATGGCCAGGCCGAAGACGATGCCCACCATCATGATCGGCATGAGGCTCATGATCGGACCGGTCTGCTCCACCCCCAGCAGGCTCGCGCCCCAGCCCCACTGGAAGATGGCGACCACCGCGCCCAGGGCGGCCAGCACCGACAACAGGTAGCCGAAGGCCGCCTTGACGGGGACCAGGACCGAGCGGAAGACCAGCATCAGCAGGACGAGGGCCAGGCCCACGATCACGATCAGGTACGGGAGCAGGGCGTCCTGGAGCTTGGTGGCGACGTCGATGTTCATCGCCGTGCTGCCGGTGACCTCGAAGGTGGCGCCGGTGGTCCGTTCCAGGACGGTGCGTTCCGCGCGGATGGTCTGGACGATGTCCTTGGTGTGCTGGTCGTTCGGGCCGGTGCTCGGCACGGCCGAGAGGAGGGCGGTGTCGCCCGCCGCGTTGAACCGGGCGGCGCTCACGGTCACCACTCCGGCCGTGTCCTTGATCCGCTCGGCGATCGTCTTGGCCGCCGCCTGCGGGTCGTCGGCCTTCCTGGCGTCCACGACCACGGTCAACGGCCCGTTGAACCCGGCACCGAAGCCCTCGGCGAGGGCGTCGTAGGCGCGGCGTTCCGTGGTCGACGTGGACTTGGCCTCGTCGCCCGGCATGCCCAGCTCAAGGCTGGTGGCGGGCAGCGCCAGCGCGCCGAGGGCGGTGACGCAGAGCAGGAGGACGGTCAGGGGGCGGCGTACGACGAAACGCGCCCACCGGGAGCCGCCGTTGGTCCCGCGTGCCTGCTTGCGCAGGGCCTTGGGCCGCTTCCTGCGGACCCCGCGCGCCAGCACCGCGTCCGGCCACAGGCCCAGCAGCGCCGGTACGAGGGTGAGGGCGACCAGCACTCCCACGGCGACCGCGCCCGCGGCGCACAGCCCCATCTTCGTCAGCATCGGCACGCCGATGACGGACATCCCGGCCAGCGCGATGATCACGGTGAGGCCCGCGAACACCACGGCGGAGCCCGCGGTGCCGACGGCCAGGCCGGCCGCCTCGCGCGGTGCGCGGCCGTGGGACCGCTCCTCGCGGTAGCGGGAGACCACGAACAGGGCATAGTCGATGCCCACGGCCAGGCCCAGCATGGAGGCCAGCGTGCCGGTGGTCATCGACAGGCCGAACGTGCTGCCCAGGGCCAGGACCGCCGCCATGGAGAGGCCGACGCCGACCAGGGCGGTGAGCAGCGGAAGCCCGGCCGCCGCGAGGGAGCCGAAGGTGATCAGGAGGACGATCGCGGCTATGACGACGCCGATCCCCTCGGCGGGGCCGCCCGCCTCCGGCTGGCTCGACACGGCGGTGCCGCCTGCCTCGACGGTGACGCCCGCGTCCCGGGCGTCGGCGATGGCGTGCTTGAGGGCGGATTTCGCGGAGTCGTTCAGGTCGCCGCTCGCCACGGTGTAGGTGACCGTCGCGTAGGCCGTCGAGGCGTCCTTGCTGACGGCCCCGGCCTTGAACGGGCTGACGACGCCCGCGACCTGCGCGCTCTTGCCGGCCTCGGTGACGAAGTCGTCGATGACCGTTCGCGTGTGCGACGCGGTGACCTTCTGGCCGTCGGGTGCGATGAACACCACGCGTGCGGTGGCGCCGTCCGCGTCGGCGCCGGGGAAGCGTCGGCCGATCAGGTCGAAGGCCTTCTGCGCCTCGATGCCCGGCATGAAGGATGTGCTGCTGTCGTCGGCGGCGGGCGCCTTGACGGCGCCGATGCCTACGGCGACGAGCGCCGCGGTCCACAGCAGGAGGACGGTCCAGCGTCGGCGGAACGCACTCCGGCCGAGTCGACTGAGGAAGGTAGCCACGGCAGTTGCCTCTCCAGGGGCCGGATTCGGGTAGCTCTCGGTGGTCTCTACCTTCGTCCGGGGACCCCGGCCGGGTCGTCGTGCGTACGCCGCGAATGTGCGCTGGTGCGAACAGCCCAGGGCGCGGCAGGTGTCGTACGCCTGTTGGAGATGCGCCTACTGCGCTGGGAGGAGGCCCCGCTTCATGACCCCCGGCTCACGCCCCCGGCTTACGACGCGGACTTACGACGCCAGCTCACGCCGCGCCGCGCGCCCCCGTCCCAAGCCCCCGGCCCCCGCCCCCCGCCTCACAACGCCCCCGCACGCCCCCGCCTCAAGACGACGCCCGCGCCACCAACTGCGTAGGCAGCACCGCATGCCGCCGCTCCAGACTCCGCGAAGTCGCCGGGCGGCTGTCGGCGATGTCGGAGAGGAGGAGGTCGATCATCGCGCGGCCCATCTCCTCTATGGGCTGCCGCACGCTGGTGAGCGCGGGCTCCATGTGGCGGGCGATGGCCGAGTCGTCGTAGCCGACGAGGGCCACGTCCTCCGGTATGCGGCGGCCCGCCTCGCGCAGCACCTGGCGGGCGCCGGCGGCGGTGACGTCGGAGCCCGCGAAGACCGCGTCCAGCGCCGGGCGGCGTTCCAGCAGGCGGGCCATGGCCCGGCGGCCGCCCTCCTCCGTGAAGTCGCCCGGTTCGATGAGGATTTCGTCGGCCTCGATCCCGGCGTCCCGGAGCGCGGCGCGGTAGCCGTCGACGCGGCACTGGGCGCCGTAGACGTCGAGGCGGCCGGTGATGTGGGCGATGGTGCGGCGGCCCCGGGAGAGCAGATGCTCCACCGCCTGCCTGCCGCCGCCGAAGTTGTCCGAGTCGACCGAGGTGAGGGACTCCAGGGCCGAACGCGGACCGCTGATCACCGCCGGGATCTCCAGCTGTTCCAGCAGATCGGGGAGCGGGTCGTCGGCGTGGACGGAGACCAGCAGCACCCCGTCCACACGGTGCGCGGCGAGGTACTGGGCCAGGCGTCGGCGCTCGCGGTCGCTGCCCGCGAAGATCAGCAGGAGCTGCATGTCGGTGTGGGTGATCTCGGCGCCGACGCCGCGCAGCATGTCCGAGAAGTACGGCTCCGCGAAGAACCTGGTCTCCGGCTCGGGCACGACCATCGCGATCGCGTTGGTGCGGTTGGCGGCCAGGGCGCGGGCGGCCGTGTTCGGGACGTAACCGAGCTCTGCGACCGCCGCCTCGACCGCGGCGCGGGTCGTCTCGCTCACCCTGGGCGACCCGTTGATCACCCGGGAGACCGTGCCCCGGCCGACACCGGCGCGCGCCGCGACCTCCTCCAGGGTGGGGCGACGGCTGCTCCGGCCCCGCGCACCGTGGCTTGCCATCAGCTCCGCCTCCCGTCGACCCTGCACTGAGCTGGAATCTAACAGCCCTGCCTGGGCACCGGCGGCTCCCGGTGGGCCACGGGGCGGCCGGTGCGGGGTGCACCGGTGCGGCGGCGGGCGTTAGTTAACAGCCAGATAACTGAACGCGCCTCTGCGCGCCCACTCCCTTGACACCCTCGCGGGAACCGGCGACTCTTCAACTCATCACCTGTGGGAGCGCTCCCACGGTACCTGACACATACACGTCCCGCACGTTCCCCGCCCGAGCCGCAGCGAGAGACAACGGGCCCAACAGTGCAGTTGGCCGGGGGGTCGGCACGTCAGGCAAATGGAGGAGCAATGCGCACGAGTACCCGGCTGGTGGCCTTCGCGGCCGTCGCCGCGTTGACTACGGGCCTGCTGGCCGGTTGTTCCAGCGACTCGAAGGACAGCTCGAACTCGAGCAGCGGCGGTGACGCCAAGGGCAAAACGACGCTGACCATAGGCACCTTCGGTGTCTTCGGCTACAAGCAGTCCGGTCTGTACGACGAGTACATGAAGCTGCACCCGAACATCAGCATCAAGGAGAACGTCACCACCCGGACCGACGTCTACTGGCCCAAGGTCCTCACGCGCCTCCAGGCCGGCTCCGGCACCGACGACATCCAGGCCATCGAGGTCGGCAACATCACCGAGGCCGTCCAGACCCAGGCGAACAAGTTCGTCGACCTCGGCAAGGAGGTCGACAAGTCGCAGTGGCTGGACTGGAAGACCGCCCAGGCCACCACCAAGGACGGCAAGACCATCGGTCTCGGTACCGACATCGGCCCGATGGCGATCTGCTACCGCAAGGACCTGTTCAAGAAGGCCGGCCTGGAGACGGACCGCACCAAGCTCGCCGCGCAGTGGAAGGGCGACTGGGCGAAGTACGTCGACGTCGGCAAGCAGTACATGAAGAAGGCGCCCTCGGGCACCAAGTTCGTGGACTCGGCCTCCTCCGTCTACAACGCGGCGATCAACGGCGCGAGCGAGCGGTACTACGACAAGGACGGCAACGTCATCTGGGACAAGTCCTCCGGCGTCAAGACCGCGTGGAACGTCGCGATGAGCGTGGCCACCAGCAATATGTCGGCCAAGCTCAAGCAGTTCGACAAGCCGTGGGACCAGGGCTTCGCCAACGCCGGCTTCGCCACCGTGGCATGCCCGGCGTGGATGATCGGCTACATCGAGCAGAAGTCCGGTGACTCCGGCAAGGGCAACTGGGACGTGGCGGCCGCGCCGACCGGCGCCAACTGGGGCGGCTCCTTCATCGGCGTGCCGTCGGCGGGCAAGCACCAGAAGGAGGCCATCGCCCTGGCGAAGTGGCTGACCGCACCCGAGCAGCAGGCCAAGGTCTTCGCCAAGCAGGCCAGCTTCCCGTCGACCCCGTCGGCGTACGCGAACCTGAAGCCCGCCGCCGACACCACGACGTACTTCTCGAACGCGCCGATCACGCAGATCTTCTCCGACTCGGCCAACGCCATCCCGACGCAGTACTTCGGGATCAAGGACCAGCCGATCAACACCGCGCTGACCGACGTCGGCATCCTCCAGGTCGAGCAGAAGGGCAAGTCCGCCTCGGACGGCTGGAACGCGGCCAAGGCAGAGATCAAGGACGTGCTCGGCCAGTGAGCAGCTCCAAAGAGGCCCTCGCGCATCCCGCGCAGAGCGCCGACGCCGCGCCCGGCTCCGTGCCGGGCGCGGCCCCGGGCGCTCACGGTCGCGGTACACCGCCGCCGGGTACCGGCTCGTGGCGCAGCCGGCTGTACCGCTGGGACATGAAGGCGGCTCCGTACGCGTTCATCTCCCCCTTCTTCCTGATCTTCGGGGCGTTCTCGCTCGTCCCTCTTCTCTACACCGCCTGGTACTCGCTGCACCATGTGCAGCTGTCGTCCCTGGACACCCAGACCTGGGCGGGCCTGGACAACTACAAGAACCTGCTGTCCTCCGAGTTCTTCTGGAACGCGCTGGAGAACACCCTCACGATCGGCATCATCTCCACGGTGCCGCAACTGCTGGCCGCGATCGGGCTCGCGCATCTGCTCAACTACAAACTGCGCGGCTCGACGGTGTGGCGGGTCATCATGCTCACCCCCTACGCCACCTCGGTGGCCGCGGCGACGCTGGTCTTCACGCTGCTGTACTCGTGGGACGGCGGCATGATCAACTGGCTGCTGCACTTCGTGGGCGTCGATCCGATCAACTGGCGTGAGGCGGACTGGGGTTCGCAGTTCGCGGTGTCGTCGATCGTGATCTGGCGGTGGACCGGCTACAACGCGCTGATCTATCTGGCGGCGATGCAGGCCATCCCGATCGACCTGTACGAGTCGGCGGCGCTCGACGGCGCCAACCGCTGGCAGCAGTTCCGCCATGTGACCATCCCGCAGCTGCGGCCGACGATCCTGTTCACCGTGGTCGTCTCCACCATCGGCGCGACCCAGCTCTTCGGCGAACCCCTGCTGTTCGGCGGGGTGAGCGGCACCAAGGGCGGCTCCGAGCACCAGTACCAGACGCTCGGTCTCTACATGTACGACCAGGGCTGGATCATCGGCAACCTCGGCAAGGCGTCCGCGATCGCGTGGACGATGTTCCTGATCTTGCTGATCATCGCCGCGGTCAATCTGCTGATCACCCGACGGCTGAGGAAGACCCAATGACCGCAACCGAACTGACTCGCCCTCAGCCGGAGGCGAAGCCGGCGAAGACCGGCGGCAGGGCCGATCGCAAGCGCCTGCGGATCATGGGCGCGGGCAAGCAGATGAACGCGGGCCCGGTCACCTACATCGTGCTGACGGTCTTCGCGCTGGTGTCGCTGGCCCCGCTGGTGTGGACGGCGATCGCGGCCTCCCGCACCGACCAGCGGCTCGCCCAGACCCCGCCCCCGCTGTGGTTCGGCGGGAACCTGTTCTCCAACCTGGAGAGCGCCTGGAACGAGGCCGGACTCGGCACCGCGATGGTCAACAGCACGATCGTCGCGGGCACCATCACCCTGGCCACCGTGCTGTTCTCGACGCTCGCCGGGTTCGCCTTCGCCAAGCTGAAGTTCAGATTCTCCAACGTGCTGCTGCTGCTCACCATCGGCACGATGATGATCCCGCCACAGCTCGCTGTCGTACCGCTGTATCTGTGGATGTCCGACCTCGGCTGGTCCAACCAGCTCCAGACGGTCATCCTGCCGACGCTGGTCACCGCCTTCGGCACGTTCTTCATGCGGCAGTATCTGCTCCAGGCACTGCCGACCGAGCTGATCGAGGCGGCCCGGGTGGACGGCGCGAGCAGTCTGCGCGTGGTGTGGCACGTGGTCTTCCCCGCGGCACGGCCCGCGATGGCCGTGCTCGGCCTGCTGACCTTCGTGTTCGCCTGGAACGACTTCCTGTGGCCGATCATCGCCCTCAACCAGCAGAACCCGACCGTCCAGGTCGCGCTGAACTCGCTGGGCACCGGTTATGTCCCCGACCAGTCCGTGATCATGGCGGGCGCGCTGCTCGGCACGCTTCCGCTGCTCATCGCCTTCCTGCTGTTCGGCAAGCAGATCGTGGGCGGCATCATGCAGGGCGCCGTCAAGGGCTGACGCGCCGCATCGCCGCCGGGCTGCCCCCGGGGGCCGGGTCACCGCCGCCCCGGCCCCGCCAGGCCCACCCCCTCTTCCTCCTCTACGACCCCAGGTCCTCACAGGACCCACTATGGGAGCGCTTCCATGCCTGAGTCCGCACAACCGGAGACCCCGGTGACCTTTCCTTCCGCCTTCCTCTGGGGTGCCGCGACCTCCGCGTACCAGATCGAGGGCGCGGTGCGGGAGGACGGCCGCACGCCCTCCATCTGGGACACCTTCAGCCACACCCCCGGCAAGACCGCCGCCGGCGAGACCGGTGACATCGCTGTCGACCACTACCACCGCTTCCGCGACGACGTGGCCCTGATGGCGGACCTGGGCCTGTCGGCGTACCGCTTCTCGGTCTCCTGGTCCCGGGTGCAGCCCACCGGCCGCGGCCCCGCCGTCCAGGTCGGCCTGGACTTCTACCGCCGGCTGGTCGACGAGTTGCTGGAGCACGGCATCAAGCCGGCCGTCACCCTCTACCACTGGGACCTCCCGCAGGAGCTGGAGGACGCGGGCGGCTGGCCCGAGCGCGACACGGCGTACCGTTTCGCCGAGTACGCGCAGATCGTCGGCGAGTCGCTCGGCGACCGCGTCGAGAACTGGATCACGCTCAACGAGCCCTGGTGCAGCGCCTTCCTCGGCTACGGCTCCGGTGTGCACGCCCCCGGCCGTACCGACCCGCCGGCCACGCTGCGCGCCGCCCACCACCTCAACCTGGCCCACGGCCTCGGCACGACAGCGCTCCGCTCGGTGATGCCGGCCCGCAACACGGTGGCCGTCAGCCTCAACTCGTCGGTGGTACGGCCCGTTTCGCAGACCCCCGCCGACCTGGCCGCCGCCCAGAAGATCGACGACCTCGCCAACGGCGTCTTCCACGGCCCGATCCTGCACGGCGCGTACCCGCAGTCGCTGTTCGAGGCGACGTCCTCGGTCACCGACTGGTCGTACGTCCTCGACGGCGACCTCCAGCTGATCCACCAGAAACTGGACGCGCTCGGCCTGAACTACTACACGCCCACCCTGGTCTCCGCGGCCGAGTCCGAAGTCTCCCGGGCGTCCGGGGGATCCGGCCCGCGCGCCGACGGCCACGGCGCCAGCGACCACTCCCCCTGGCCGGGCGCGGACGACGTCGTCTTCCACCAGACGCCGGGCGACCGTACGGCGATGGGCTGGACCATCGACCCGACGGGCCTGCACGACCTGCTCATGCGGTACAGCACCGAGGCGCCCGGCCTGCCGCTGTACATCACCGAGAACGGCGCGGCCTACGACGACAAGCCCGACCCCGACGGCCGCGTCCACGACCCCGAGCGCGTCGCCTACCTCCACGGCCACCTCTCGGCGGTCCGCCGCGCCATCACCGACGGCGCCGACGTGCGCGGCTACTACCTGTGGTCCCTGATGGACAACTTCGAGTGGGCCTACGGCTACGGCAAGCGCTTCGGCGCGGTGTACGTCGACTACACGACACTCACCCGCACCCCGAAGTCCAGCGCCCGCTGGTACAGCAAGGTCGCCCGCACCAACGCGCTGCCGTCTGTGGAGGACGTGGAGTAGGGCCTGGCGTATCCGGCATGATCCACGGGCCAGGCCCTGGCACCTGGCCCCACCGGACCGGGGGAAGCAGGGGGAAGGGCGCGGCACGCTGGGGGGCGTGCCGCGCCCCGCTGTCGTGGCGGTGCGCCTGGCCACCCGGCCACTGCCCGTGCTGGGCGCACCACGGAAAGAGGCGCACAGCCTGTGGCTGTGCGCCTCCTGAACCGACTCCGGCCGGGCTTGCGTCAGTTGACGACTACCAGTCGGTCACCTCGCCGGTCATCCGTGGGGGATCTGTGGGGGATCTGTGGGGGGAGACTGTGGTGGAGATCCGTGGGGAGATCTCCAGGAAACCCGCGGGTCAGTTGTAGGCGTTGAAGGCCTTGGAGAAGGCGCCCGCGTCCTGGACGATCGAGCTGCAGGTGGCGTCCGCGGAGCTCTTGGCGCCGCCGGAGCACTGCTTGTCGCGGGTCGCGGACCACATCGACAGCCAGCCGAGGCCCTTGGACTTGGCGAAGGTCACCAGCTGGCTGGCGTCGTCCACCTTGAAGATCTCGGTGGACTGGTCGTTGACACCGATCATCGGGGTCACCGCGACGGCCTTCCAGGCGGCGCTGTCGCTCAGGCCCAGGACGCTCTTGATCTGCGCCTGGGTGGCGGTGGCGGCCTGCTCGGCGTAGGTGCCCATGTCACCGCTGTACGAGGCGCCGTAGTCCATCGCCATGATGTTGACGGTGCTGATCTTCACGCCGTTGGACTTGGCGTTGGACAGCAGGTTCACGCCGTCCTGGGTCAGGCCCTCGGGCATCACCGGGAGGGTGAAGGAGACGTCCAGGTTGGGGTGCGAGGCCTGGAGCTTGGCGATCGCCTGGGCGCGGCGGGTGTTGGCCGCCGTGTTGGGCAGCGCGGAGCCCTCGATGTCGAAGTCGACCTTGGTGAGCTTGAACTGGTCGATGGCCTTGCCGTACGCCGTCGCCAGCGCGTCGGCCGAGGAGCAGGTCAGGCCCAGCTCGGAGCCGGAGGCGCCGCCGAAGGAGACGCGCACGTCGCCGCCCTTGCTGCGCAGGGTGCCGATCTGCGCGGCCACGGCGTCGCTCGCCACGTCGGTGACGCCGCCCCACTTGGGGGTGCAGCTGCCGCCGTCGGTGATGAAGGCGAGGTTGTAGTTCTTCACCCCGGTCGCGTTGGAGTGCGCGATCAGGTCGAAGGCCGGGTAGAGGGAGGTGTCGACGTACGGCGCGAAGCCGGCCGAGGTGGTGTTGCCGGAGCCGGAGGTCTGGGTGGGGCTCGCGGTGGGGGTGGAGGTGGCCGACTTCGTCGGCGTGGGGGTCGCCGACTGGGTGGGGGTGGCCGTGGGGGTGGCGCTCTGGGTCGGGCGCCCGCTGGGCTCCGGGGTGGCGGTGCTGTCGGTGGAGCACTTCACGTTGTCGATCAGGCAACCGGTCGGGTTGCTGCCGCCGTTGACGACGAAGCCGACGGTGACCGACTTGCCCGTGGCGAGACCCTCGGTGTCCCACTTGGCGTGCTTAACGGTGACGTGCTGGCCGCTGACGCTGTACTCGGCGTTCCACAGCGAGCTGATCTTGTTGCCGGAGGGGAGGTCGAACTCCAGCGTCCAGTCCTTCTCGGTGGAGCTGCTGTTGTTCGTGACGACGTACTGCGCGGTGTAACCGGTGCCCCAGTCGCTGGTCTTGGTGTACGCGGCGCCGATCCCGGCGGCGTTCGCCGTCCCGGTGAGCAGCAGGGCGCCGCCGCCGACGACGGCCGCGGCCACCACGCTGCCGATCACCTTGTTCCTGCCACTGATAATGCGCCGGTGCGTGCTCATCGGGTGCCTGCCTTCGCTCTTCGCTTGGGGGGTGCGACGCGGAGCACGCTAGCGCCCTGGAATCCGGCAAAACGCCTGTTCCAGGCGGTGGTTGAGGATCTTAGGGTGCGCTTAAGGAAGGGATCGGGAACGATTAAAGGTCGAGACCAGTCCTCCCGCCCGGCGCTTCCGTACCGCCCCCCGATGCCCCCTTCGGGCGGGTTTGCGCCCGTCGAGCTGGATCCAGATCCGCACCTCGGTGCCGCCCAGCACGGAGGAGCCGATCCGTACGTCGCCGCCGGTCTGCTCGGCGAGCCTGCGCACGATGTCGAGGCCGAGGCCGGTCGATCCGGCGTGCCCGGAGCCGCTGCCGCGGGCCATGGCCGCCGCCGGGTCGGGTATGCCCTGTCCGGCGTCGGAGACCAGCACGATCACCGCGTCGTCGGCGTTGTGGACGTCGACCGCGAAGGCGGTGCCCTCGGGGGTGTGGCGGAAGACATTGCCGAGCAGCGCGTCGAGCGAGGCGGCGAGATCGGCGCGGGCCACGGGGACCCTGACCGGCCGGTCGACTCCGGCCAGCCGCCATTTGCGGCCCTCGTCCTCGGCGAGCGCCGACCAGAACTCCATGCGCTGGCGCACCACTTCGGCGGCGTCGCAGCCGGCGCCCGGTCCTACGGCGGTGGTCTGCGGTTTGGCCTCGCGGGCGGTGCGGATGATGGTGTCGACCTCGCCCTCCAGCTTGGCGACCGCGGCCCGGGTCTGTTCGGCCGCGGGGGTGTCACCGAGCGAGGCCGCGTTGAGGCGCAGCACGGTCAGCGGGGTGCGCAGCCGGTGGGACAGATCGGCCGCCAGCTCCCGCTCGTTCGCGAGGAGTTGTACGACCTGGTCGGCCATCGAGTTGAACGCCTCGGCCGCCAGCCGCAGTTCCTTCGGCCCCTCCTCGGGCACCCGGGACCCGAGCTTCCCCTCCCCCAGTTCGTGCGCGCCCTCGACGAGCCGCTGGGCGGGCTGCACCATTCGCACCCCGAGCCGGTCGGCGACGGCCACCGAGCCGAGGATCAGCGCGACACCGACGCCGGCGAGCACCGCCCAGGCCGTGCCTACGCCGTTGCTGACCTCGGCCTCCGGGACGTACACCTCGACGACGGCGACGCCGCTGCTCAGCGCGACCGGCTGGAGCAGGGTGAAGCCGCCGGCCACCTCGGTGGTGGAGGCGCGGCCCAACCGCCGTACGGTCGCGATGTCCTTGGCGGCGGCGCGCCGCTTGCCGATCTCGACGGCGGCCACGAGGCCGTCGTCGGTCGCGGGTATGTGCACCGACATACCGGCGTTCGAGCCCGCCGCGGCGACCACCCGGTCCAGTTGGTCGCGGTCGGTGGTGATGGACAGCCCGGGCGCGACCGCCGCGGCCTGCCGCTCCGCGTTGGAGAACGCGCGGTCGCGGGCCATCTCCTTGACGACGAGTCCGAGGGGGACCGCGAAGGCGACCACGACCATCGTGGTGACGGCCAGGCAGACCTTGACCAGTGCCCATCTCATCGGGTGGGCTCCAGTCCGCCGGGCGGCTCCAGCTTCACACCGACACCGCGCAGGGTGTGCAGATAGCGCGGCCGGGCCGCGGTCTCGCCGAGTTTGCGGCGCAGCCATGACAGATGGACGTCGATGGTCTGGTCGTCGCCGTACGACTGCTGCCACACCTCGGCGAGCAGCTCCCGGCGGGCGACGACCACGCCGGGCCGTCCGGCCAGGAAGGCGAGCAGATCGAACTCACGGCGGGTCAGATCCAGTCGGCTGCCGTCCAGTTCGGCCTGGCGGCGCAGCGGGTCGACGGTGAGTCCGCCGACGCGTATCACCGTGGACGGCGGGTCGTCCCCGGCGGTGGCGCGGGAGCGGCGTAGCACGGCCGCCATGCGCGCGGACAGATGCTCGACGGAGAACGGCTTGGTGAGATAGTCGTCCGCACCGGCGTTGAGCAGCCGCACGATCTCCGTCTCGTCGTCCCGCGCGGTGGCGATGATGACGGGGACGTCGGTGATCCCGCGCAGCATCTTCAGCGCCTCGGAGCCATCGAGATCGGGCAGACCGAGGTCCAGAATGACCACGTCGAATCGGAAATGGGCGACCTCGCGCAGCGCTTCGAGCGCGGTGCCGACACTGCGCACCGTGTGGGCGGCGTCGGTGAGATGCCTGATGAGCGCCGAGCGTACGAACTGGTCGTCCTCGACCACGAGCACACTTGCCATGCGCCGCACCGTACGCCATGCAGGCAGCGGGCATTCGCGGGCTGTGGACAACTCGGGGCATGTGCATATGGAGTCGGCGCGGCCCGCTCACGGTCGGCCAACGGCAGGCTCACGCACAGCTTGTGATCGTCTCACGATCGGCTCCGGCCGTGTGCGGTCGTGTGCGATCGATGGTGCGCGTGAGGCAGTATGGCCGCGATGCACAGAGGACTCGTACATGTACTCGCATGGTCGCTCGCCACGGGCGCGGCGGTCACGCTGTCGTGGTGGGGCGTGCACACGGTGATGGCGGGTACGGCCTACGACCCGCCGCGCGCCCTGCCCATCGCGGCGGCCGAGGCGAACACGCCGGTGCCGCTGGTCTCCGCGACGGCGCGGGCGCGCCCGTCGCAGACCCCGAAGCCGACCCGCACCGCGAGCCGCACCCCCAGCCACCCCGCGACGAGTTCGTCCCCCACGGCCACCAAGTCGGCGTCGGTCAGCCCGAGTCCGAAGCCGTCCACGACCGGCTCGGGCCAGGTGAAGGGCTACGACACCGACGGCGGCCATGTGGTCTTCGACATCGGCACGAAGACCGCGACCCTGGTGTCGGCGTCGCCGAAGCCGGGGTGGTCGATGCAGGTGTGGAAGACGGAGTCGTACATCCGGGTGGAGTTCACCTCCGGCGCCGACAACGTCTCGGTCTTCTGCACCTGGCACGACGGCCCGCCGCACGTCGAGATCGGCAACTACTAAGACTTGGGCAGCCGGCGGCATTCGCTAACGGAACACGGAGGGCGGCGGGGCCGGTGAGGCCACCGCCGCCTCGTCCGTGACGGGCCGGGCACCACCGGTGAAGTCGGCGAGCGGCCTGCCGTGCTCGACCCGGGCGGGGTGAGCGCCGGAGGCTGCGCGGCGGGTGAGTTCGGCGAGCGGCAGGGGCAGGTCGGAGGCGATCAGCAAGGCGTTGCCGAAGCGCTTGCCGCGCAGCACGGCGGGGTCGGCGATCAGGGCGAGTTCCGCGAAGCGGGCGGCGGCGGTGGCGACCTGGCCGCGCAGATGGGCCAGCGGCGGTCCGTCGGCGAGGTTGGCCGCGTGGACACCGCCCGGCCTCAGCGCCCTGCGGACCTCGTCGAGGAACTCGGTCGAGGTGAGGTGGGCGGGGGTGCGGGCCCCGCTGAACACATCGGTGACGACGAGATCGGCCCAGCCGTCGGAAACCTTGGCGAGCCCCTCCCGGGCGTCGACCGACCGCACTCTGATCCTGGCCCCCGGGTCCAGCGGCAGCTCCCGCCGCACCAGCCGCACCAGCGCGGCGTCCCGCTCGACGACCTGCTGGCTGGAGCGCGGCCGGGTGGCGGCGACGTACCGGGCAAGGGTGAGGGCACCGCCCCCGAGATGCACGACATGCAGCGCCCTGCCGGGCGGCGCGACGAGATCGACAACATGCCCGAGCCCACGCTGGTACTCGAAGACAAGACGACCCGGATCATCGAGATCGACGTAGGACTGCGGCGCCCCGTCGACGAACAACGTCCACCCCCGAGCCCGATCCCGATCAGGCATCAGCTCGGCAAGCCCCCCGTCAACCTCTTCGACAACGGCCCCCACGGCCCCCTGCCCCCCACGCCGACCACGACCCCTGGACTTACCCACCACGCCATTTTCGCAGCACAGGCCGTGGGTCGCGCGACACGGGAGGCCCCGGCCGCCGGGCGCACTGGGGGTGCAAGGGGCGGAGCCCCTGGGGACGGGAAAGGGTAGGGGCGGCGGGGGCGGAATCCCGTGCGGCCGACCCGGCCGGACGGCTCAGCGGCAGCTGTCCGCCGCAGCGATCAGGCGCGCCGCCTCCCCCAGGGCCCGCCGGAGGTCCGCCGGGTCGGTGGCCGGGTCCGCCGCATCGGGAGGCAGCAGCCAGCCCGAGCCCTCCGCCGGCGCCTCGGGGGCGGCAATCCGCAGGCCCCGGCCGTCGGTCCCGGTGCAGGTGGACCCCGGCAGGTCCCACGCCGCCGCCGTACCCGCCGGCACCACGAAGCCGAGCGTGTCGCAGCCGTCGTCGTGCAGCACCGGCCCCACCGCCTCGGCGCTGCCGCGGCGCAGGATGTCCACCGCCTCCAGGCCCTGCCGCGCGGGCACCGTCACCAGGTCGCACTCAGGCGGCGGCGCCGTGCCAGGCACCGTGCTCGGTGACGTACTCGGCTGTGTACAAGGATCGTTGCTGGTATCCATCCCGGCCTCCACCGCGGAGTCCCTCTTCGGTCCACGGGGTCCAACGCATCAGCCCGTCAACAGCAACGGCGCGCGTCAGCCACAAAGGATGGCACTTCATGGCAGATCCCGGCCGAGATATCCGTTTTGTAGCTAAACCTCGCATGCCGCGCCGTACGCACCGGGTACGTTCTTGCCCGCCGTAAACACGGGACCACACGGACAACTCACCACCGTTCCGGCATGGTTCTACGGTTCGCACGAGAGGACCTGGCCATGGCGTCGTCAACGGAGACCTCGTCACAGCCTTACCGTCCGGCCCGGCCGAATCTCGCCTTCCGGCAGGCGCGCGGACAGCGCTCACCGGCCGAGTTCGCCGCGCTGGTGCGGCGGGCGGCGCGTGAGATCGGCGAGCAGGTCAGCTGTGACGCCCGCTATATCGGCCGGGTCGAGGCGGGTGAGATCCGCTGCCCCAACTACGCGTACGAACGGGTGTTCCTGCACATGTTCCCTGGTAGGACACTCACCGACCTCGGCTTCGCACCCCGCTCGTCGGTCCGCGGCCGCCCGGCGCAACCGGCACGCCAGGCACGACCGACACGACCGGCACAACCAGCGCATCAGGCCGGAGGGCCGTCCGTCTCCGGTACGGGTGAGACACCAGAGGCGTACGAGCCGTATGACACACCGGAGCAGCACCCACCCGACCCCCACGAGAGCCACGAGGAGAGCGACGTGCTGCGTCGCGCATTCATGACCGGCGGTGGCGCCACGGTGGCCACCGCGCTGGGCCCCCTGGGCGGCCCGGGCGGCCTCGCCCACCACGCCGCCGCGGTGGACCGTCCGCCGCGGCCCGGGACGAGCGAGGCCGCGGCCGTCGAGGAGGCCGTCCGCAGAATCCGGCTGCTCGACGACCGGCATGGCGCCGACGGCCTCTACCGGCGCGCGGCCGCCCCGCTGCGCGCCGCCTACGCGCTGCTGGACGCGGGCGCGACCCGGCGCACCACCGCGGACCGGCTCCACTCGGGCGCCGGTGAACTCGCCCTCTCGGTCGGCTGGCTGGCACACGACTCGGGCCGCTTCGGCGACGCCCGCTCGCACTACGCCGAGGCCCTCGCCACCGCCCGGATGACCGGGGACGACGCCCTGGAGGCACACGCGTTCTGCAACACCGCGTTCCTCGCGCGCGACGCGGGCCGCCCCCGGGAGGCGGTGCGGGCGGCCCAGGCCGCGCAGCGGATCGCGCGCCCGCTGGGCTCCGCGCGCCTGCTGTCGCTGCTGGCGCTGCGCGAGGCGGGCGGCTGGGCGGGACTCGCCGACCGCACCGCCTGCGAACAGTGCCTCACGCGCGCGAAGGCGCTCTTCGAGCGGGGTCCCTCGGACGCCGACCCCGAGTGGATGAGCTTCTACGGCGAGGCGGAACTGGCGGGCCTGGAGGCGCAGTGCTGGTCCACCCTGGGCGACTGGCCGCGCGCGGCCCGGCACGCACGGCGCGCCGCCGGGCTCCAGGACCCGCACTTCGCCCGTAACACCGCCCTCTACACGGCCGAGCTGGCCGACGACCTCGCGCGCGCGGGACGCCCCGACGAGGCGGCGGCGGCCGGTCTGCGGGTCATCGGGCTGATGGACCAGGTCCAGTCGTCACGCATCCACACGATGCTCGCGGGCACCGCCCGGGTGCTGCTGCCGCACCGCCGTGCCTCGGGCGTGCCGGGGTTCTTGGAACAGCACGCCACGCTGCCGCTCCCGGCATGAGCGAGCCCCGAGGACACCCCGCGCATCACCGTGCGAAATACCGCACGAAACGCCGTGAGCAACACAACAAAACTGGCTCAGGTAACCCGCGTCACAGGTCCAGATGACCGAGGTCGTTCCAGCTCTCGATGGCCGGCTCGCCGTAGGCCCACCCGAGCACCGACAGGGACGTCGGATTGAGCCGGATCCGGGCGGCGAAATCCAGCGGAAGACCCAGCCAGCGGGCGCCGATGGAGCGCAGGATGTGGCCGTGGGCGAAGACCAGCACGTCACGGTCGGCGGAGCGGGCCCAGGAGACCACCTCGTCGGCGCGGGCGGTCATGTCCCTGAGGCCCTCGCCGCCGGGGACACCGTCGCGCCATATGAACCAGCCGGGGCGGATGTCCTGGATGGCGCCGGGGGTCATGCCCTCGTAGGAGCCGTAGTCCCATTCCATCAGCGAGTCCCACTCGGTGGCGCGGTCGCCGAACCCGGCGAGCGAGCAGGTCTCCCGCGCGCGGGAGAGCGGGCTGGTGCGCACGGCGGCGCCGGGCAGACCGTCGAAGGGCGCCCGGTGCAGCCGCTCTCCCAGCAGTTTCGCGCCGTGCCGGCCTTCGTCGAGCAGAGGGATGTCGGTCCTGCCGGTGTGCTTGCCGGACATCGACCAGGAGGTCTGTCCGTGCCGTGCCAGCAGGATGCGGGGAGCCATGGGAGGGGCCTTTCCGGGAGAGAAGGGGGACGGATGGGGGGCGGAGGGGGCTGGGGGGAGGGGATAAATCGGAAGCGGTGCACCTCCATTCTCGCCCACCCTGGAGAGGGGCAATTCCGCTCACACCGGCGGGGCAACCCCATGGCCGGTCCCGGCGTCTCCAGTGCCGGAGCACGGCACAGGCTCGTGCGCCGACCGCATAGGGTGACACGACCGGCCGTAGGGGCAGGACGAACACGTAAGAGCCCCGAACAAAATGGGCGCCCGGCTCGCGACGCCTGGCACGCACGCTCGCCGCGTTGCCGGAAGGCCCTGGTAGCTCCGCTACGAGGACCTTCCGGCGCCTTGCGATCGCACGCACCAGACGCCGCGAGCTGATCGGACTCCCATTTTGTTCGGGGCTCCAAGGGGGAGGAAGACGGGATGCCGCAGACCGAGACACCGGGCACCGAGGTGGCCCAGCGGACCCGGCTGCGTTGGTGGACCGAGCTTCCGCTGATACTCCTGGTGTACGCCTCCTACTCGGCGGGCCGTCTGCTCGCGCGGGGCGACGTCACCAGCGCCGTCGACCACGGCCTGGCGATCCTGCGCATCGAGAAGGCCCTGCACCTCAATGCCGAGCACCCCCTCAACCGCCTGTTCACGCGCGAGGCGTGGCTCGGCGTCCCGGCGGACTTCTGGTACGCGTCGCTGCACTACCTGATAACCCCCGTGGTCCTGGTCTGGCTGTTCAGGTACCGGACGACGGCCTACCGCGCGGCCCGCACCTGGTTGATGACGTCCACGTTCATGGGCCTGATCGGCTTCAGCCTGCTGCCGACCTGCCCGCCCCGGCTGCTCGACGCGGGCTACGGATTCGTCGACACGATGGCGCAGTACAGCTCGTACGGCTGGTGGGGCGGCCAGGCCAGCGCCCCGCGCGGCCTCGGCGGTATGACGAACCAGTACGCGGCCATGCCGAGCCTGCATGTGGGCTGGGCGCTGTGGTGCGGCGTCATGTTGTGGCGCCACGGCGGCACACGCCTCATGAAGGCGGCGGGTGTGGTGTATCCGCTGCTCACCGCGATCGTGGTGATGGGCACCGCCAACCACTACCTCCTCGACGCGGTAGCGGGCGTGGCCGTGATGGGCGCCGGATTCCTGCTGGCGCCGTCCGTGATGCGGGCCGCGGACGCGGTGCGCGGACACCTCGTCGCACGGTTCAAACCCGCCTCGTCCGGCGCAGGTTCCCCGATTGTCAGTGACGGATGCCAGACTTCCACGGGTGAACGCATTCCACGGCAGCGCGACTCCAGGACCGGTCCCCCGGCCGAGCCCGGAACCGCACCCCATGACGCGGGGGACGAGGCTCCGGCAGCAGCTCGCTGAGCTGCGCGGCCCCGAGGTACCGGCCAGGGCGCTGGACGCGCGTGCCCTCGCGGCGCTCGCCGCGAACCCGGGCTGCCGGCGGCGCGCCCTCCTGGACGGCGCCGGGGTGGACAAGGGCAGACTCGCCCACGCGCTGGGCTCACCGGCCGCCTTCGGGCAGTCCCAGTTCGCCATCACGCGCGGCAATGCGTTCGAGGCCAAGGTCAAGGCGGACGGCGGCACCGAACTGCTGCGCTTGGTGCACCAGCGGCTGGACCCGGCCGCCGAGCCGCCGGGGCGGTCGTACGTACCCGATCTGACCGCCGCGGGCCCCGAGGGCCGTACGAAGCGGACGGCGCTGGCGCTGCGCGAGGCCGTGGAGACCGGCGACTGGACCCTGCTCGACCACCCGATGCTCGCCCTGGACGTGGCGGGCTCCCCGGCCTTCCTGGAGCCGGACGCGGTGGTGGTGCACCCGGACGGCAGCTGGACGGTCGTCGAGATCAAGTCGTTCCCGATGCTGGACGGCTCCGCCGACCCGGCGAAGGTCGGCGCGGCCGCCCGGCAGGCGGCGGTGTACGTGCTGGCGCTGGAGCAGGTCGCCGCGCACATGGACCCGGCCCCCCGGGTCCGCCCGCGGGTGCTGCTGGTGTGCCCCAAGGACTTCTCCAACCTGCCCACCGCGTCCGCCGTCGATGTGCGCAAGCAGCGCGCGGTCACCGCCCGCCAGCTCGCCCGCCTCACGCGCGTGCAGGACATCGCCGACGCCCTGCCCGAGGGCACCTGCTTCTCCCCCGACCTGCCCGCCGACCGGCTGGACGCCGCGGTCGAATCGGTCCCGGCGGCGTACGCGCCCGACTGCCTGGCCGCCTGCGAGCTGGCCTTCCACTGCCGCACCCGCTCCCGCGCGGCCGGAGCGGTCACCGCCCTGGGGCGGTCGGTGCGCGCCGAACTCGGCGGCCTGACGACGGTCGACGACGTCCTGGCCGCCGCGCACGGCACGGCGGGCGACCCGGACGACCCGGCGGTCGCGGCCCTGCGCCGCGCGGCCGCCCTGCGCGCCGAGGCGCTGGCGTACGCCCCGAGCGGCGGCGAGGTGGCCGCGTGTCGCTGATCGCCGCCCTGGGCCGCATGGAAGCCGTCCGCACCGGCCGTGCGCATGCCGGCGCGACCGTCCGGCACCGGCACCTGTCCTTGCGGCCCCTGGTGTTCGTGCCGCTCACCACCGCGGGCGAGGCCGGTGCCCCGCTGGGCGCCCTCGTCGGCACCGACCGGGACGCGCCGCGGCTGCTCGTCGTACCGCAGCCGCGCGACCGCGACCAGCGGTTCGCGTTCCTCGCCGAACTCGCCGACATCGTCCTGCCGTACATCGACGACTTCGCCACGTCCGTGGAGGCGGCCGAGCGCACCGAGGCCGACCCGGAGACCGGCAAGCGGGTCAAGGTCGAGGTCGAGCTGTGCTCCGACGCCCCGCAGCTGATCGTGCCGAGCCGCTCGGGCGCCGATCTCGTACGGCTGCTGGGCCGCTCCATGCGTTTCCGCCGCACCGCCGAACAGGACCCCGAGACGCCGTACCCGGCACCGCCCCGGGTGCCGCTGCTCGGGCGCTGGCTGACCCACTTCGGCGAGCGGGCCCGGGTGCCGGGCTCGTCGCTGCTGCTCGCCCTCACGGACGTGCTGGGCCGGCACTGGACCACCGGGCAGTCCAGCCTGGAGGACCAGCATCTGGGCGCCCTGCTCGCCTGGATCGACCCGCCCGAGGGCAGCACCGGCGCGGCGGCCGCCCTGCGCGCGGAGCTCGAACGGGACACCGACGGCCAGCTGACCTGCCCGCCCGCGGGCCCGGCCACCGACCCGGCGTTCGACAACAAGCTCCTCGCCCCGGCGATCGAGCGCTACGACCGTGCCCGCACCGCCCTCGCCGCCGCCGAGGACGGCCTGGCCGCCGACCACCGCCTCGCCGCACTCACCGCCGCCGAGCGCGACATCCGCGATCTCGTCGAGAGCCGCACCCTGCCCACCTGGCGGGCGGTGTGGCACGGCGTGGACCTGCTGCACGCGCTGCCTGAGGGCGCGCATGTCGCCGACCGGTGGACCCGGGACCGCTGGTCGTTCACCGCGCACCGCGACCGCGTGCTGGCGGGCGAGCCCCCGCAGCCGCGCCGCGACGACGCGGTCACCGCGGCCAACAAGCTGGCCGCACGCGAGCGCGAACAGGCCCGGCTGGACGCCCAGGAGGCGCTGGACGACCCGCTGGTGATGGCGGGGCGGCGGCTGGCCGGGGAGGCGTTCGCGGGCGAGGTCATCGACGCCGTCATGGCATACAGCGAGGGCAAGCGCCCCAGCCCGCGCCCGCTGGTCACCGTCCGCACCGACGACCGGCCGCATCTCGGGGAGCGGGTGAAGGTGTACCGCTCGCTGGGCGGCAAGCCGCAGTCGGCGGAGTTCGTCGGCCAGGCGGGCGAGGGCGGGGGCGAGGGGCTGGTCGTGCTGCGGATCCTCGACAAGATGGGCCGCGGCAAGGAGCCCGAGGCCGGGTCCGTCCCGGAGAAGGGCGACCGGGTCTGCTTCACCCTCTTCGAGCACGAGCAGCGCGGCGGCGCCAAGCTGCCCGACCCGGAGAACACCCCGTGGACGCATGGCGGGCCGCCCGGTGAGGCGGCGGCGGTGGCGGAGGCGGCCGATCCGCTGACCGAGGAGGATGTGCTGTGACGACGACGGCCGAGGCTGATGCCGCTGCCGCTCTCGACCCCGGTGCCGCGGCGGCTCGGGCGACGGCCGGGATCCTCCGCGACACCCTGCACGGCTCGGCTCGCGGGGTGGTCGTCGATTCCCCGCCCGGCGCCGGCAAGTCCACCCTCGTGGTGCACACCGCGCTCGAACTGGCCGGTGCGGGCCGCCCGCTGATGGTGGTCGCGCAGACCAACGCGCAGGTCGACGACCTGGTCGTACGCCTCGCCGAGAAGGAACCCGACCTGCCCGTCGGCCGTCTGCACAGCAGCGACGCCGACCCGTACGACAAGGCGCTGGACGAGCTGCCGCAGGTCCGGACGTCGCCGAAGGCGGCCGACCTCGCCGGGCTCCCGGTGGTGGTGTCCACCGCCGCGAAGTGGGCGCATGCCACGGTGGACGAGCCGTGGCGGCACGCGATCGTCGACGAGGCGTACCAGATGCGGTCCGATGCGCTGCTGGCCGTGGCGGGGCTGTTCGAGCGGGCGCTGTTCGTGGGCGACCCGGGCCAGCTCGACCCGTTCTCGATCGTGGGCGGCGAGCAGTGGGCGGGCCTGTCCTACGACCCCTCGGCGTCCGCCGTGTCGACGCTGCTGGCGCACAACCCCAGCCTGCCGCAGCACCGGCTGCCGGTGTCCTGGCGTCTGCCTGCATCGGCGGCGCCGCTGGTCTCCGACGCGTTCTACCCGTACACCCCGTTCCGCAGCGGCACCGCCGAAGGTGACCGGCGGCTCGCCTTCTCCGCCGCCTCGGACGGCTCCGGTCCTGACCGGGTGATCGACGAGGCCGCCGCGTCGGGGTGGGGGCTGCTGGAACTCCCCGCCCGCCACACCCCTCGCACCGACCCGGAGGCGGTACGGGCGGTGGCGGTGGTGGTACGGCGCCTGCTGGACCGGCGGGGTTCTACGACGTCGGAGCGGGGTCCGCTGGCCGCTCCTCTGACGGCGGACCGTATCGCCGTGGGTACGGCGCACCGGGATCAGGCGGCGGCGATCCGGGCTGCGCTGGCTGAGCTGGGCGTCACTTCGGTCACCGTCGACACGGCCAACCGGCTTCAGGGGCGGGAGTACGACGTGACGGTCGTGCTCCATCCGCTGTCCGGGCGGCCCGATGCGACGGCGTTCCACTTGGAGACCGGGCGCCTGTGTGTCCTGACCTCGCGGCACCGGCACGCGTGCATCGTCGTCTGCCGGGCGGGCGTTCCGGAACTCCTGGACGACCATCCTTCGGCGGAGCCCGTGCCGCTTGGGGTGACGGTGAAGTTCCCTGACGGCTGGGATGCAATGTTTACCACATACCTTCACCTCCTGGAGCACCGTGTGTCCTGGGGTCCCTGAGCTGCGATAACGCGCAGGCAGTCAGTCCAGGGACGCCAACGCGCCCGCTATGAGAGCACGTGCAGCCGCTCCCCTCACGGCTTCCTGTGACAGCCGTTCAAAGGCTCGGCTGTACAGCTCCGCCTGGCTGGGCTGCATGAGGGTGGCGGCAGCGTCCAGGGTGTCCGCGTGCACCCTGGCGTCGTCGAAGATCGTGAAGGTGGGTATGGGCCACACGGCTCGTTGAGCTGAGAACGGAATGAGCCCTACAGCAACGTTCTGGAGATCCATAACCCCGAGCAGGTGACCAAGCTGTGCCGCCATCGTCTCGGCGCTGCACAGCCGGTACCGCAACACCGACTCCTCCAGTACGAACGAGAACCGGCGTACGCCGTTGCTCAGCACCTCGTTACGCCTCATACGGGCCGCCACGGCATCGCTCACGTCGTCCGGAGTCCCCCGGAAGTGTGCGATGGAGGACAGCAGGGCAGCGGCGTATCCAGGTGTCTGGAGGAATCCGGGGATCACGTCGGAGACGTAGACCCTGAATATCTTTGTTTGTTGGTACAGATCCCCAGTGGACTCCTGCAAACGGCGGAGACCGCTTCGCTGGAGTCGCCTCCACTGCACATGAGCATCTGCGGACTGTCTATTGGCAGCGATCAAGTCGGGGGCCTGGTCATCGGCGGCGCAGGCTCGGCACCACGCTTTGATATCCGCGTCGGAGGGAGGGGTCTTGGCGTTCTCGATACGGGAAGACTTCGACTCCGACCAACCGCACTTGACGGCGGCCCTCCATGACCTCGGCCTCGATCTGCGGACGCCTGGCCAGCACGTAGTCACAGACCGTGGAGTAGGACACCAGGTCGAAGCCATGCTCCTGGGCGAGACGCTGATGGATCCGGCGGGCTGTGTGCTTCTGCTTGCGCGGCGCACTCGCGTCCTCCCGCAGCATCTCGTCGATCCACGGCTTCGCCGGATCGAGGACCGCGGCCCGGGGCACCGGTTTCTTCCGCGGCGGCGGAACCGCAGACAGCAGGGCCTGCCTCACCGTCCGGCGGTGGACCCCGTACTTCTCTGCCAGAGCCCGCTGCGACAGCTCCGGATCAAGACGCTTGTCCCTCCGGATCACAGCAAACAGCGCCGCCCGCGACAAACCCATCCCGGCCTCCCGGCACGACCGTGATCAAGCACCACGGCCTCCGACATGACCGTGATCGACGCACAAACCCTGCCGTCGCCGGGCGGACGGACCAGTGCATTCACTCCAAAGAGGGCACGTCGCGGACCTGTCGGCCGATCCACCGGCGAACAGCGCCGCCTGCCGGGCAGCCGGTTCGGATGTTGATCGCGCCTCAGTGCTGGATCAGGCCGCCGACCGGGACGGCAGCGACGTGGCCGGTCGCCGGAAACGTCTGAGCCAGGGCGAGGCCGACATCGACCAGCGATGACCGGCGCAGGCTGGCGACCTCGGAGACCGGAGTCCAGACCGACTCGACGGTTTCGCCGTTCGGCTCAGGCCGGAGCTGGCCGCCAGTGATACGGACCTGGTAGAAGACACCGACATTCTGGTGCTCGATTCCCGCACGCGCGACGGCTGCGGGGATCACCCTGGAGTCCACGCCCAGCAGGCGCTCGACCACCGCTGAGCAGCCGGTCTCCTCAGCAACCTCCCGGACCACCGTGTCAAACGGATCCTCCGCGTGCTCGACCCTGCCGCCCGGAAGAGTCCAGTTGTCCGACGCGTGATGGGCGAGCAGTACCCGCCCGCCCTCGATGCACACGGCGTACGCCGCCAACCGGAAACTCATTCCCCTCGCACCTCCCACCGGACCCTATCCCGCCATCCAAGATCGATGCGGCGTCATAAGCGCAGAGTGGAGCCAGATCAACTTCTTACGCCTGGGACCACTTCAGTTCCGTGTGGTGGAGCCCAAAGAAGTGCTTACAGACACCTACGGCTCGGGGTCGAAGCCATCCCTGTACTTCTCGTGCTTCAGTTCCTCCAGGTCAGTCAGTTCGCCGATCAGCTCATCGAGCATGGTGCAGAAAGCCGCGTAGGCGCCCTGCTCGTACTCTTCGTCGTCGCTCGACGCCCAGTTGCCCTGCAGAGCACCACTCGCCCGCTCTTGCAGGTCCTTCGGGGTGATGAGGCCGATGGAGAGCCCCATCTTGGGGCTACCTACGAGGAAGATCCGGAAACCGGCTTTGCGGAGGAACGGGCCACGCTCCTTCCATTCGGCCATCTGCCCCCACTTCGCGCGGTAGGTCTGGCCCGTGCTCGTCTCCTCCCAGCGGCCCGGGACGAAGGGTTCTTCCTGAAGCGTCGCCAGGTTCGTGGCGTGACGCTCCAGCGTCGTCGTGAGCGCCGTGACGGCGGCTGCCGAGGAGGCTTGGGCGATGGCCTGGGAAAGGTTCTCCATCGCCGCCTCCAGCTCCTTGATCTGAGCCCTGTTGTCCTTGCCGGGGACGTACGAGCGCTCAGTGATGTACTGGTCTCCCAGCTTGGAGAGGAATGACTCCTCTACAGCCCGATAGATCTCTTCCTGTGGCCACGACGTGGAGAACCGGCACGCCTCACCGTTGGACCAAGAGGCACAGCGGAAATACCGGTGCTTCTTGGTCTCGCCTGTCCGCAGGGTCACAAGGGAGCTGTTCTCGTACATTTTCATGCCGCACGGGCAGTACAGGACTCCCGTCATGGGGGACGCGTTCGACTTGATCCCCGCCCTGTACTTGCCCAGGTCAGCGACAGCGATCTGTAGCTTGTCGAACTCCTCGTCCGTCAAGATCGGATCAGCCCAACGGACGGGCAGCCCGTCTCTGAGCAGCGGCTCACGCTTGTGCATGGCCACGCCCTTGAGCGTGGGCTTCTTCAGCATCTTGCCTAGAGTGGACGTGCTCCACTTGGTCCCCTTGATGTGCGTCTTGACGCCCACCTTCTTCTCTTCGGCGTTGATGCTCCGCTGGTAGTCCTGGGAGGTCAGGACACCGCGCGGGCAGTCGCACTGCGGCGTCTCGCTCCACTGGTCGACGCAATCCGCGACATGCCGGGGGCGAGCGTTCCACTCAGTGCAGAGCTGGCCCATGGACCATCCCTGCTCCGCGATACGTTCGTACGCTTCCCGGATGAGGGGGCCGGTCACCGGGTCGATCACGAGCCTGAACCGCTGCTTGCCGTTGTGGTCCATGACGATCGGCCGATAGCCGAAGGGCCACGTGCCGCCGCCCCACAGGTTTGCGTCCCGGTAGTACTGCGTCTGGTTCCGACGCTTCTTCACGATGGCTTCGCGGTACTCCTGGGCCTGGGTCGCCTTGATGTAGGCGATCATCCGGCCTGTGGGCGTGTGGATGTCCAGGCTCGGGTCATCGATGCAGACGATCTCCTTACCGCCCTTGTGGCAGCGCTCCGCGAACCTGTCCCAGTGGTGCTGATCCCGGGTGATCCGGTCCAGCGACGTGACCATGATCGCGTCCCACTCGCGCCAGAGCGGGTCCCTCATCCACCAGCCCAGCTTCGGCCGGTCGTCCAGGTTAACCGCGCCGGAGACACAGGCATCCTCGACTTCTCCAGCCACGGTGAACCGAGCCTCAACAGTGGCCCGGTCCAGCTCCTCCCCCTGGCGCAGTAGGGCGGAGCTGTCCTCGGTGTCACGGCTGATACGCCGCACCTTGAGGACTCGCATACCGGGCAAGAGACGTGTGCTGGACATAGCCTCACCTTCCGTTACAGGTGCCCCCGGGGCAGATTTGGTGATCCTATCTTCCCAGAGCTGGGAGGCGAATCACTCCGTGCTGGCTCGGCTGGGGGAACACCGGGTGGTGTGGCGGGGGTGAGGTTCGACTCCGTCGGGGGTCGTGAGCGCTTCCGGCTGCGCCGTCTGGTGCGGGTGGGTGGGGGTTGATCGCGCAGTTCCCCGCGCCCCTGAGGTGAGTGGGGGCTGGCCGCGTACTTCGGCTGCGCCGTCCCGTGTGGGTGAGTGGGGGCTTGGCAGGTCGGGTGAAGTCGGATGCGGTTCGGGAGCGCCCTGAAGGGGCGCGGGACCTTATCGACATGCGGCTCCGCCGCGTGGGCGCGACCAGCCACAACGGTGCCGCAGACGACAGCGGACAGACCGCACATCGCGGCACTCACAGCGGAGCGCCCCCTTGCGGGGCGCGGGACAATGGACGGTGGCCGTCGTTCAGGCGGTGCTGATGGATCGATGAACCGTACGAGGAGGACACGACATGGCGGAGCCCACGCCGCGTCGCAAGGAACCGCGGCTACGCCCCGCGCCCCTGCTCTTCGAGCCGACAGCCGCGGCCGAAGACCCCGAGCACTTCTTCGACCTCGAGTCGATCGAGGATCCCCGCGCGCTGCTGAGCCGTGCCACCGAGCTGACGCAGGCCTTCCGCGCGGCAACCGACCGTGCCATGGAGTTCCAGGCCATGGCCGCCGCCCAGCTCGCCGACCCGCGCCGCTTCGACCGGCTGACGCCCGCCGACATCGCCGAGCGGGCCGAGTGGACCGAGGACTACGCGAAGAAGATGGTCGAGTACGGACGGGACCTCATGCGCGGTGCCACGGAGGGGGCGGAGACCGCCGACCCCGTGTGAAGCCCGCATGGCCGGGCAATGGCCGGCCATGGTCGGCAATGGCATATGCCGGGCGGAAGATACCCTCCCGCTCCCCCTCCTGTCCCGTTTTTCGGCGAGGGCCGGGAACCGGGTACCCACCGGGGGTAGACATCCGGCATGACCAGCACGAGCCGCACGAGCCGCACGAGCCGCACCCCCGACGTCCCCTTCCGTCTGCCGGACCGCGAGTCCGGTGTCACCTGCGACGGGGCTGTCTGGCTCGCGTCGGCGGGAACCTACCCGCGCAGCACCCTCGCCCTCTGGCGGGAGCGGCCCGACGCCCCCGTGGTGCTGCCGTGCGGCACCGTCTTCGACGTGGTGAGCGCCCCCGCCGTCTTCGGGCGCCGGATGCTCGACCGGCTGTGGGGCGAGGGGCCCGGCTCCGGCCCCGTCGCCGCCTTCCGCGGCCGTGCGCTGATCTTCGCCGCCCCGGGTTCGGCCCAGCGGCTGCCGTCCCTGCTGTCCTGGGAGGAGTGGGGCCGCACCGGCGCCGTACCGCCCCTGCTCTGCCTCGGCACCGGGGACGCCGTCACCCTGCCCGCGCCGCTTCTCGACACCCTCTCCACCAGCGGCGATGCCCGCTGGCTCGTCGGCGCCGAGACCCTTCAGCCCTGGCTGCCGGGGCCGGAGGTGCTCCTGTGGGCCGCCGTCCGCGCCGCCCGCTCCGATCCCCGGATATCGATTTTTCCTCCCCCCGACCAGGGTGCTAATGTCTACGACGTCAGCAGGCGCCGCTAGCTCAGTTGGTTAGAGCAGCTGACTCTTAATCAGCGGGTCCGGGGTTCGAGTCCCTGGCGGCGCACGATGACGATGGCGAGCCATGTTCGCGGAGAGCGCGAACCGGGTTCGCCATCTCTGTTTTTGCGCGGCTTCGCCGCGCGTTGTGGGGGCTTCGCCACCCACACCCCCCTTCAGGTCAGCGCCGTGAACGTGTCTTGAGGGGTTCTGGACTCCCCTCACCCAAGCCTCCCTCGCCCCGGCGCACTCTCAGTCCCCCGTGATCGTCACCGGCCACTCCCCCCACGCCGTCCGCGCCCCCACCGCCACCTGCACCCCGTCGCCCGGCACCGTGAACGTCTCACCGGAGGCCACCGGTGCGTCGGCGAGGGGCGGGTAGACCGAGGTCTCCCAGCATGCCTCGGTGCGCGGGTGGGCGTCGATCACCTGGACCGGGCCGCCGCCGGACGCCTTCCCGCCGCGCACCCGGTACACCAGCACGCCCTGCCGGCAGGTCGCCTCGTCGTTGCCCGTCGCCTCCCGCGCTTCGAGGGCGAGGGCGCTGTCCACGCCGGTGCGGACCACCGCCAGCTTCACCCCGTGGCCGGGGACGGCGTACCGGCCGACCAGGACGGCCGGGGTGACGGGGGTGGGGGCCGAGAGGGGTTCGAGGGTGAGGCGGACCGGGCGGGTGCCGCGGATGACACAGGCCACCTGGCGCGGCTCCAGCCAGCCCAGCTTCCACTTGTGCCAGCCGAACAGGTCCGGGGACAGTCCGAACTGGCTGCCCATCAGGTCCCAGTCGCCGACGTACGTGTCCCAGTCCCCCTTGCCGTCCACCGGCCGGTGGTAGAGGTCGGGCAGGTCGAAGACATGGCCCGTCTCGTGGGCCAGGACCAGGGGGTCGGGCGGATGCCTCTCGAAGACCGTGACGACCCGCCGGATGTCCGTGCCGTCCGCCCGCAGCGGAGTGTCCAGGTTGACGACCTTCGTCGCGTCGGAGTCGACGCCGGGCGCGTCCGGGTCGGCGACGAAGTACACGATGTCGTAGCGGGAGAAGTCGACCTCAGGGTCGGACACGGCGAGCGCGTCGTGGAGGTAGGCGGCGCGGTCGGTGGCGTCCCAGTCGCGCTGTATGGCGTACGACTGGGACGACCGTGGCATCCGCAGCCAGTGCCCGAGCGGATGCGGGCGCACGGTGGATCTGCCGTAGGAGGCGCGTTCGAAGAAGCGGCTGGTGGCCGGGAAGTGGTCGGCGGTCAGTTGGGCGGGGGTGGCGCGCGGGACGGAGTCCGGGAACGAGAGGAAGACCAGCACGGCGTCCAGCGGCCGGTCCGGGCGTACGTAGGCGGTGTTCCAGGTGTCCAGGCCCTCCGAGTGGTGGGCGTCGGTGCGGCGCAGGGCGCACGGCGAGAGGGCGAGGGGTTCGGCGGCCGAGGGACCGGTGATCAGGGAGGTGGCGACCAGTGCCGACATCGTGGTGCCCACGGCGACGAGTCCCTTGAGGGGGAGCTGACGCGGCACGGGCACCTCCGGATGCGGTTCGCGGGACTCCGCATCCAGCCTTTGTGACGTTCGACCCCTATGCCCTGTTTGTCTGCACCGGAAGGGTGAGCGGGGCGCGGACGGGCGACCGCACGCGGGCTCGCACGGCGCGACACCCCGAAACACTCACGGAACGTCACAACCGATCCGACGGCTGAAGAACCCGCCCATTGGCGGGCAGAAACGATCTGGCGGCGGTACCGGTAGCCCCCGATCCTCGCCGAGTCGCTGAAAGGGCCCAGGATCAGCCTCTATGATCGGCACACTTTCCTGCACGGACCGAGAACGACTGCACTGCGGGAGCGAGCGGTGAGCGGAACGTCCGAAGGGCCTGCGCCCTCGGCAGACCCCGTCCGGCCGACCGTCACAGACAGTGACGCGGTCGCGTCTCCCGGTGCCGTGCCCTCCGGTGCCGGTGCCATGCCCTCCGGTGCCAGTGCGGTGTCCCCCGGTGCCGGTGTCATGCCCGCAGGTGCCGTATCTCCCGGTACGGGTACGGGACCGCCCGACCCGTACCGCACGGCGTTCGCCGCCGCGCCCCTCGCGATGGCCGTCCTCGACCGCGCGGGCGTGGTCACCGGCGCCAACGACACCTTCGGCACCCTCCTGGGCGCCGTGCCGGGCACGCTGACAGGGCGACCCGCCGCCGATCTGGTCGACCTGTCGTCCGACCCCCGCACCTGGCTCGCCTACCGCGAGGTGCTCGGCGGCCGGGAGAACCGGCTGCGCTGCACCCGCCGGCTGAAGCAGCCCGACGGCCGCTCCCTGTGGGCGCAGATCACCGTGGAGCCGCTGCCCGGCAGCACCGAGGCCGTCCTGCTGTCCGTCGCCGACATCAGCGCCCGCCGCGAACTCCAGGCCCGGCTGCGGCACTTGCAGATGCACGACCCGGTGACCCGGCTGCCCAACCGCACCCTGTTCTTCGAGCGCCTGACGGCCGCGCTGGAGCCGGAGTCGTACGAACTGGGCGGCACCGGCCGGATCGGGCTGTGCTATCTGGACCTCGACGGGTTCAAGGCGGTCAACGACACCCTCGGCCACCACGTCGGCGACCAACTGCTCGCCGCCGTGGCCGAACGGCTGACGCGCTGCGCCGGGGAGGCCGGGTTCGCCAGGTCCGGCGCGCCGCTGGTGGCACGGCTCGGCGGCGACGAATTCGCCCTGCTCGTCGAGGACTCGACCGGCACCGACCAGCTCGCCGACCTCGCCGAGTCCGTCCTCACCGCCCTCCAGGCGCCCTTCGACCTGTCCGGCCGCAAACTGTTCCTGACGGCGTCGATCGGCGTCGTCGAGCGCCACGCGACCGGGACCACGGCCACCGCCCTGATGCAGGCGGCCGACACCACGCTCTACTGGGCCAAGGAGGACGGCAAGTCCCGCTGGACCCTCTTCGACCCCGAGCGCAACGCCCACCGCGTGACCCGCCAGGCACTCGCCTCCACCCTCCGACCCGCCATCGAGCGCGGCGAGTTCGTGCTGGAGTACCAGCCGCTGGTCGGTATGGCGGACGACCTGCTGCACGGTGTCGAGGCGCTGATCCGCTGGAACCACCCGCAGTTCGGCACACTGGCGCCGAATCGGTTCATCGCGATCGCCGAGGAGGACGGCGCGATCGTGCCGCTCGGCCGGTGGATCCTGGCCGCCGCCTGTCACCAGGCGCGTCGCTGGCAGCTCGAACGCCCCGACGAGCCACCGATCTTCGTCAGCGTCAATGTGGCAGTCCGTCAGGTGTGGGACTCCGACCTGGTCTCGGACGTCGCCGAGGTCCTCGCTGAGACCGGCCTCGCCCCCCGGCTGCTCCAGCTCGAACTCACCGAGTCGGCGGTCATGGGCTCGGCGGGCCGCCCGCTCCAGACCCTCCGGGCGCTGTCCGAGATGGGCGTGCGCATCGCCATCGACGACTTCGGCACCGGCTACTCCAACCTGGCGTACCTCAGCCGACTGCCGGTGTCCGCGCTGAAGCTGGACGGGTCGTTCGTCCGCGGCTTCCAGTACGAGGACGACGGCGGCGAAGGCGGCGGGGCCCACAACAACGGGGGCGGGAGCGGCAGTTCGGAGACCGGCCGGGGTGCGGACACCGCCTCCGGCGCGGGTCGGCCGCCGAACCCGGCCGACGTGGTCATCGTCGAGGCGATGGTCCAGCTCGCCCACCGGCTCGGTCTGACGGTCACCGCCGAGTGCGTGGAGACCTCCTCGCAGGCCACCCGGCTACGCAGGATCGGATGCGACACCGGCCAGGGCTGGCTGTACTCCCGGCCGGTGCCGCCGGACCGCATCTCCGAGCTGCTGGCCGGCGGCCCCGTGACCGCCACCGCGCAGACGGCTGCCGTAGAGACGACTACCGCACAGACGGCTGCCGCACCGGCCGCCGCGGCGCAGGCAGCCGCCACCGTGCAGACAGCCGCCGCCACCGTGCAGACAGCCGCCGCCACACAGACGACCGCCATCGCATCAGCCGCCGACCAGGCCGCTGCTCAGGCCGCTGCTCAGGCCGTCGGCAACCCGTAAGCGTCCGCGACGAGTTCGAAGGACCGCAGCCTGAGTTCGCCCCGGTGGGCGTGCGTGGTGAGCATCAACTCGTCGGCGCCGGTGCGCTTCTGGAGCTCGTCGAGCCCGGCGCGCACCTCGTCGGCCGTGCCGTGCACGATGTTCGCCGTCCATGACGTGACGAACTCCCGCTCCATCTCGGTGAGTTCACGTTCGTACGCCTCCGCCTCCTCGGGCGCCGGGAAGAGTCCCGGGCGGCCGGTGCGCAGCCGGACCATGCTGACGCCGGTGGCCAGCACCTGGCGGCGGGCCTGCCGCTCGTCGTCGGCGGCGAACGCGGACACGCCGATCAGGGCGTACGGCTCGTCGAGGACGGCGGAGGGGCGGAAGGAGTCGCGGTAGAGGTCGAGGGCCGGGACGGTGTTCTGTGCGGAGAAGTGGTGCGCGAAGGCGAACGGCAGGCCGAGCGTCGCGGCGAGCCGGGCGCTGAAGCCGGAGGAGCCGAGCAGCCAGATCGGCGGGCGGTGCGGGGACTGGACGCCGCCGGGGGCGGTGCCCTGCACCGGGCCGGGTATGGCGTGGATGCGCCGGTAGGGGTGGCCGTCGGGGAAGTCGTCGTCCAGGAAACGGGTCAGCTCGGCGAGCTGCTGGGGGAAGGCGTCGGCGGTCTCGTCGAGGCGGTCGGCGCGGCGCAGGGCGGCGGCGGTGGCGCCGTCGGTGCCGGGGGCGCGGCCGAGGCCGAGGTCGATCCGGCCGGGGGCCATGGCCTCCAGCGTGCCGAACTGCTCGGCGATGACGAGGGGCGCGTGGTTGGGCAGCATCACGCCGCCCGAGCCGAGCCGGATGCGGTCGGTGTGGGCGGCGAGGTGGGCGAGGATCACGGCGGGCGAGGAGGAGGCGACGCCCGGCGTCGAGTGGTGCTCGGCGACCCAGTACCGGTGGTAGCCGCGTGTCTCGGCGAGCCGGGACAGCTCGACGCTGGTGCGCAGCGCGTCGGTGGCGGTCCGCCCGGCGCCTACGGTGACCAGGTCCAGCACGGAGAGGGGGACGGGGGCGGTGCCGTGTGCCTCGCCCCGGATCTCGTCGTCTGCCGTCACGGTGGGTGCCTCCTGCGGTGGGCGTCGCTCGTGTCTTCAGGTGCGGTCGAGACGGTAACAGGAGGGAGTCTCCGGTTATTCCCGGGGCGGTACCTGCACCTGCACCAGCGGTTCGCGGGTGAACAGCGCGCCGAGCAGCGGTGCGTTGAGCCTGCGGCCGGCCAGCCGGAGCGCCTCCCACACCGTGACCTGGTTGGCCGTGAGGACCGGCTTGCCGAGCGCCCGTTCCAGGGCGGGGATGTGGGCGACGGTGCCCAGTCCGGTGTCCGGCAGCAGCAGGGCCTGGGCGGAGGGGTGGTCGGCGGCACGGGCCAGGGCGAGCAGCTCGACCTCGCCCACGTCCGGCGTGCCCGCCTCACCCACGTCCGGCGTGCCCGCCTCGCCGCCCGTACCCGGTGCGCCCCCTGCGGCTGCGGCGGCATGCACGCCGGTCACCTCGGCACCTCCGGCGCGCAGGAAGTCGGCGAAGCGGGCGGCGGCAGCAGCCGGGCCGACGGTCGCCACGGCGACCCGGCGGGTGCCCAGCTCGCGCATGGCGTGCACAAAGGCGAAGCAGGTCGAGGAGGCAGGCATACCGGCCGTCCGGGCCAGGGCGGCCGTCTGGGCGTGGGCACCCTCCCAGCCGTAGCACGCACTCCCGCCGGTCGACGCCCAGACGACGGCCTCGGCACCCCCGAGCCGCAACTGCTCCGTCGCGACCGCCAGCCGCTCCGGCGCCCCCAGCAGCCGTACGGCGTCGTCGTCCGCACCCGCAGCGTCCTTGCCGTCCTTGCCGTCCTTGCCGGGCTCCGTCCCTGCGACATGGACGACATCGAGCCGGATGTCACTGCCGAGGAGCTGCTCGATGCGCGGATAGTCGTCCTCCCCCGCACGGCCGGTGCGGCCGGTGCGGAGGAATCCGAGTGCGGTCATGGCGGCCCTTCCTGCCGTGCGCCGGTGTCCTGCTGTTCTTCTGATGCCCCAGGCGGCGCGGGACGTGCCCCGGAATCACCTTCCGGCACCCGGGTTCCCGGCGCACGCGGTCGACGGGTGCGAGACGATCGCGAGTCGATCACGGACCATCGCGAGACGATCGGGAGAAGCCGGGCGTGTCCCCGTGCGCCGGGCCACCAATCCGCCGTGCTTGCCCAGGGCATCCATCTGTAATTGCAGGAACCGGTCGTGGCAACAACCGAGGTCGCCCGGCCTTCGCCTGCCGCTGGCATATGCCGCTGTGTCTGCGCCGCAGATGGGAGGGGTGCGATCTCGCCAACAGCCGCCCCTGATGCGGCTCTTGCCGGTTATCGTGGAGAAGTCCACTGTCCGGAAACGGCCCAGAGGCGACCGCAGGGGGAACCGTGGCGCTCAAGCACGAGCCGACCGCGCCGTACCACTCGGCCCAGGACGCGCTGCGCGTCCTGGAGGCGGTGGCGCGGCACTCCGCCGGTATGACCGACACCATGATCGCCCGCCGGACCGGCCTCGGCACCCAGCGTCTGACCGCGCTGCTGCGGATGCTGCGCCGGGAGGGCTACGTCGAGCAGGTCACCGGCGGCGCGTATGTCGCCGGGGCCGCGCTCACCCGGCTGGGCGCCGCCCGGGGCCGTGACCAGGCCCTGCGCGACAATCTCCAGCACACCCTGGACCGGCTGCGCGACTCGGTGGGCGCGGCCGTCTACATCAGCCGGTACGTCGACGGCGAGGTGAAGGTCACCCACTGCGCCGAGAGCCCGGCCACCCCCGCGGCGAACGAGTGGGTGGACTTCCGGTTCTCCGCCCACGCCACCGCGATGGGCAAGAGCCTGCTCGGCCAGCTCGACCACAACGCCCGCCGGGACCATCTCGCCCGGCACAAGCTGGCCCGGCTGACCTCGCGCACCATCACCAGCGACAGGCTGCTGCTCTCCCGGCTGGACTCCCAGCCGCCGACGGTGCCGGTCCTGGACCTCCAGGAGTACGCCGTGGGCACGGTGTGCGCGGCGGTGCCGATCACGGCGGGCTCCTCGGTGGGCTGCCTGGCGCTGTCCATGCCGGTCGAGCACGTCCACCGGCTGCGCCAGGCCGCGGACACCCTGAACCGCAGCGCGGCGCCGGTCCTGCTGTCGCTGGCGATCTAGGAACCCGTGCTGACCGCCGGTGGTCAGCGGTCCCGAGCGGTGGTCAGGAGCACCCCTCGGGACCAGGTAGTATTTTCTTCGTCGCCGACCGCGGAAAGCGGACGGCGGGAGTCATGCGCCGCTAGCTCAGTTGGTTAGAGCAGCTGACTCTTAATCAGCGGGTCCGGGGTTCGAGTCCCTGGCGGCGCACAGGTGAGGGGCCTCTCGTGGGAGCGAGGGGCCTCTTCACGTCGTAGCCCTCACCCATCCCGGCCAGGTCGGCCTGGTCCTCCGCGGTCAGTCTGCGGTACGCCCGCTCCCCCGCCGGCCGCCACCACACCGGGTCGGCGCAGCGGAACCCCTCCTTCCTGAGCAGCGCACGGTGGATCTTGTTGGTCGCGGTGACCGGCATCCGCGGCACGACCCGTACGAAGCGGGGTGCCATCTTGGTGCCCAGGTCGGGCTGGGCCAGCAGGAAGGCGGCGAAGTCCGCCGCGTCGAAACCACCCCCGGAACCACCCCCGGAACCGCTGCCAGACCCGCCCCCGGGACCACCCCCGGAACCGCTGCCAGACCCGCTCCCGGATCCGTCCTCGGAGTCCCGGCCGAAGTCACCCGCCAAGGTCGCCATCACCTGGTCGCCGGTCACCGGGTCCGGCACCGCGTACACGGCGACGGCGGCGGCCCCGGGGTAGCGGGCGAGGATCGCCTCGATCATCGCGGCGGCCAGATTCTCCCCGTCGACCCGTATCCGGTCGTCGGTACGCCCCGCGAAGTACAGATAGCCGTCCCGGTCCCGGAAGAACAGATCCCCGGTCCAGTACCAGCCGCCCCGCCGCCGCTCGGCCTCCGCCACCGGATTCCGCCAGTACCCCTCGAAGGGGTTCGGCGCCCGGTTCACCAGCTCCCCGATGGCTTCCTCCCCGTTCAGCAACCGCCCCCCGGAGTCGAAGACGGCCGCCGGACACTCCCGGCCCGACTTCTGATCGAGTACGACGAGACCGGGCGCCCCCTTCCCCACCGCCCCGTCCGGCGTCCCCGGCGACCACTGGATCGCCGCCCCGCCCTCCGACGACCCGTACCCCTCCACCAGCCGCACCCCGAACCGGTCCTCGAACGCCGCCGCGTCCACGGCCCCGGCCTCCGTCCCGAACCCGAGCCGCAACGGATGGTCCCGGTCGTCGGACCGCGGCTCGGTAGCGAGGATGTACTGCACCGCACGCCCGACGTAAGTGAAGTAGGTAGCCCGGTACCGCCGTACGTCGCCCAGGAACCCGGAGGCCGAGAACCGCCGCCGTAACGCCACCCCGGCGCCCGCCATCAGCGCGGGCGCCCAGTCGGCGATCACGGCGTTGCCGTGGAACATCGGCATGCAGATGTAGTGCACGTCGTCGGGCCCGACCCCGAACTGCTCGACGAGCGACCGCCCGGCCGCCGCCAGCCGTCCCTGCGAACAGAGCGCGGCTTTCGGGGCACCCGTGGAACCGGAGGTGAAGTAAAGGAGGATCCGATCGGCGGGGGTGGCCCGGGAGGGGTCCGGGACGGCGCCGAGGTAGGGGGCGAGGAGAGCCGCGTACTCGGGTTCGTCGGTGACGAGGAGGCGGACACCGGGGAGTTCGAGCCCGGCGAGGAGGGGCAGTTGAGCCCGCTCGGTGACGAGGACGGGGCACTCGGTGTGCAGGATGTCCCGGGCGAGTTCGGGGCCGCGACGGGTCGGATTGACCCCGGCCACGGCGGCTCCGGCAAGGGCGGCGGCCCCCAACCAGAGCGGGAATTCAGGTGTGTTGTCGAGGAGAACGCCGATGTGGGACACGGCACGGGGAGGCAGCAGATCCGCGAGCAGCGCGGCCCGGGCAGCCGCCCCTCCGGCCACTTCGTGATGGGTGAGCACCTGCTCCCCGCACCACAACCCCGCCCGGTGGTCACCCCACCGGGCAGCCACGGCTTCAGCGATCGTGCCCCCATGGAAGGCCATGGAGAAGCAGATTAATTGACACTCCGTCAGATCGACACCCCTCAGGAGCGCAGGGCACTCACGGTCAGAAGTCGTCCCACGCCGAGAAGATGGAATGCGCCGACACCATGAAGCTCAGAGCCGCCAAGATGAACACCACGAAGAACGCCACCGTGCACCCCGTCCCCACAGCCAACCGCCCCTGCGCAGGCGGCTCCACCGTCGCCGCCGAGGGGTTCTCCGGCAGGTAGTACACCGTCACGAAGTCCCCCTCGAGGACAGTCGACGGCCCGCCTGTCTCGTCGATGCGGACAGCCTGCCCCTCGGCCGTGACGAACTCGTACACATGGTGGAGCGTGGTCGACACCGACATCTCCCCATGGCCGCCGCTGGTCGTCGTGTACGACCGCAGACAGCGCCCCTCGGCCGTACGCCCGTGCCGCCACGCCCGGCTGATCTCGCTCGACCGTCTCAGTGTCCTGACCAGCCCGAGGACCCCGAAGGCGACCATGATGCCGGGAATGAGATAGAAGAACGCTTCCCCCGCGTCCATAAAGCCCATGGGGATCCCCCGCTTCCGAACACCGGTCCGGATGACCGGTGTCCGGGAATGTACCCCTCCGGACTGTGGAGGGTCCTCAAGGAAACCTCAGAAGGTGACGTCCGAGCAGGCGTAGAACGCGTTCCCCGTGTCGGCGATCGTCCACACCGCGAGGATGACGTGGTGGCCGCTCAGCCCGGTCGGCAGGGTGCCGCTGTGGCTGAGCGTGGCCGGCGGGCGCTGGCCGTTGTAGGGGACGGTGAGGAACGGGGTGGTGTTGAGGTCCGAGCGGGACAGGGCGTGGTTCTGGTTCCAGCCCTGCTTGGTGACGTAGTACCTGAAGTCGGTCGTGGCGTGCATCGCGGTGAACTGCCAGCGGAACGTGTAGGTCTGACCGCCGGTCAGTCCGGTGGTCGGCCACGCGGTGCCCGCCGGGGTGCGCGGCGAGCTGAGCTGGCTGAACCGGCTCACACCGCCGTTGCAGATCGTGCCGTCGGCCGGCCCCGCGCTCGGGAAGCCCTTGGGCCCCTCGACGCTCTGCGGCTCCCACTGGATGTCACCGCAGTTGGGCACGGTGCCGTTGGCGCAGAGCTTCTGCCTGCTGATGGGGAGGTCGGTGTAGCCGTGGCTGCTGGCGCTGCCGGTGGAGAGGACGAACACTCCGGCGGTGGTGAGGCCCAGCACCGCCGCGTACAGCTTGGTCTTGGTGCGCATACTGCCGCTCCTGGAGAACGTGGGGGTGTTCACTGAGCTGTGCGGTTCTTGCGCTTCTTGCCGGGGCCTCGCCGGTCTCGCGGGACCCGCGGAGACCCACGGGACCGGCCAGGCTTTCAGGTCTAGACCAAGCCTCAGATTATGGGCGCACCTTGAACATGTCCATACCAATCCACATGTCCGTACCGGTCCCCATCACGGTGTGGACTCGGTACGCCCCGCGCAGAACGCCACCGTGAGGTCCCGCACCAGCGACTTGCGTTCGTAGTCGTCGAGTTCGACCAGGCCGCGCATGGTCAGCCGGGTCACCGTGTCCTCCACCGAGTCGACGACCGAGCCCAGCATGTCCGCCCGCTGCCGCGCGTCCAGCGCCGCGATCCGGCGCCGGTTCATGGCGGCGGCGACCTCGGGGGCGTACTCGACCCGGACCGGGCGCACCGAGAACACCTCCAGTCCGACCGGCGCCGCGTCCGCCGCCACCAGCCGGGTCAGCGCGTCGCACGCCGTCTCCGCCGCGCCCTGCGCCCCGCCGCTCTGCGCGCCGCCGCCCGGCGGCTCCACGGGGATCCGGGCCAGGGCCGCCTCCACGCACTCGCGCAGATAGGTCTCGTGGTCCTCGACCCCGAGCACCGCCCGCGCGGTGTCCCGCACCCGCCACACAACGAGCACCACCGCCCGCAGCGCCACCCCGTTGCCGTCGGCCCCCGCCATCGGCTCGCTGCGCCAGTGCCGCAGCCGTACGTCCACCCGCCGGCGCAGCAGCAGCGGGTTGACCCACAGCAGACCGGTGCGCCGCACCGTGCCCCGGTAGCGGCCGAAGAGGCCGAGCACCCAGGCCCGCCCGGTCCGCCCCCTGGCCAGGCCGCCGAAGCCGAACAGACCGAGCGCCCCGGCCCCGGCGTACGCCGCCCACTGCGCGGGACCGAGCCCCGCGCCCGCGTACGCCGGCAGGCTCAGCGCCTCCAGCGCGAGCGGCGGGAGCACCCCCGCCCACCAGGACGCGGCCACGCACCCGGCGACCCCGCCCGCCCCGGCGAGCACCCCGGCCGCGCCGGGCAGGACCCGCGCCGGAGTCTCGGCGAGACCGGGTTCGACCTGCGGCACCGGACGCGGCTTGGCGGGCCCCGGGCGCCGTAGCCTCGGCTGCTCGCCGGTGCCCTGCCGGCGCCCGACCACGGTGGGCCGCAGCGGGAGCGGCGCCGGGGCGGGATCGTCGCGGAACAGCAGATGGACGGGGATCTCGGTGGTCGCCTCGGTGTGGATCAGCCGGGGGACCCCGGGAGCCGCCGGGCCGGTGCTCCCCGGGTCCCCCTGGCCCTCCATGCCCTCCGTGCCCCCCGGCCCGTCCGGACCGGGTGCGGACCCGGGGGTGTGTGAAGTGGTCGTACTCATGCGTGCCTCCAGCCTCCGCGCCAGATGCGTCACCAATCGGACAGTGCTTGGGGCGCCTCTGAGCCGCCCCCGTCGGTCATGAGAACAGCCGTCGCCAGGTCTCCGGCCCCGGGTAGCCGTCCGCCGCGCTGCCCCGCCAGCCCTGGGCCTGCTGGAACACGGCCACATTGCGGCGGTCCGCCTCGGTCCAGTTCCTGCCGGGGCCAGAGGTGTAATAGCGGCCGTACCCCTTCAGCATCAGCTGCCTGCCCAGCTGGTAGACGTGGGTATTGGCCGCGCCGGGCCGGAACATCTCCCGCCCGGGGAAGGCAGGCACGCCAGTCGGCCCGAACGCCGCGAACGCGCCGGACGCGCCGGACGCCCCGGACGCCCCGGACGCCCCGGACGCCCCCGGCGAGGAGGACGGCGGTGCTCCGGCCTTGCCGGTCACGATGCCCTTGCCCTGGCCGGTGACCAGCAGATCCCAGGTGCGCGGCCCGGGAAGCCCGTCGGCGGCGGTGCCGGTCCATCCCTGGGCCTGCTGGAAGGCGTGGGTGGCGCGCATATCGGCGTCGGTCCAGCGGGGGCCCGGACCGGTCGTGTAGTAGGAGGCGGCGCCGCGTGCGACGAGCATCCGGCCGAGCCGGGTGACGTAGTCGTTGTCCGCGCCGGGACCGAAGGAGGCGGCGCCCGGGTAGGCGGTGGCCTCGCTGCCCGCATCCTTGTCCGTGCCGGAGGCCTGGGCGCCTGCCGTCTCGGCCTTGATCCCCTTGTAGCGGTAGGGGACATAGTCGTCGGCGTGGCTGGTGTACGGGTAGGGGGTTTCCTTGCTGCGGGCGTGCGGCGGGGTCTGCTCGTAGGCGAGGTAGTAGGTGCGGCTGGAGTCGGTCCAGCCGCCGAACAGGGTGACGTGCGAGCCCGTCTCGGGGTCGGCGAGATTGTGGAAGAGCAGCATGTCGCCGGGCTGGAGCTCGTCCTTGGTGATGCGGTCGCCGTACGCGCCGAGACTGCCGGTCCACTCGTTGCCGGGCAGGTTCCAGGCCATCGAGACGAAGCCGGAGCAGTCCTGGCGGTATCCGTCCGTCCAGTAGTCCTCCATGCTGTACGGGACCTGCGCGGTGACCCAGGTCTGGGCCCGCTTGATGATGTCGGTACGGGTGGTCTCCGGCACGGTGGTCGCGGCCGGGGGCAGCGCCGAGACACCGCCGGGACCGTGCAGCGGGGCCCGGTTGCCCTGCGGGGTGGCGGGCTCGTCGGCGGTGATGGGGGTGCCGGGGTCGGACGGGGCGTGGGGAGCGGCGAGGGCGGGTGCCGCCTGGCTCGCACCGAGGGCGGCGGTGGCCGCGGCGGCGACGATCAGGCTCCGCTGGGCGGCGACGGGAGCGGCCGTACGGAAGCGGGTGGGGGAAGGGGGCAGGGTCGGGGGCAGGGTCCGTCTCCACTGGACGCACCCGGGGCAGTCGCAGTCGCTCGTGGGATCGAATTCCTCGAAGGCCGGACGGTCCATGCGTTGCCCCTCACGCTTCCGGATGGAGATGCTGAATTTGAATTGTCCACATTCATGCACATTCGACAGTGTCCAACCGGTCCACCGGAACCGCATGCTGACGGTCCGAATGATGTACGGCGGCGGTGCGGCTCACCGTGCGGCGGCCGGTTCGGCCCACCGCGCTGCGGCCACCGGCCGCACCGGCCGCACCGGTGCGGCGACCGGTTCGGCTCACCGTGCGTCGCCGCGGACGCCCGCGTACGGCGCCTGCCGTCATCCCTCAGCCACCGGCCGCCGGTCGCCGGTCGCGGGTCGGAAGCACCCCCGTACGTCATGTAGAGTTTCCACGTCAGCAGGCGCCGCTAGCTCAGTTGGTTAGAGCAGCTGACTCTTAATCAGCGGGTCCGGGGTTCGAGTCCCTGGCGGCGCACGACGACGATGGCGAGGCTGGTTCGCGGTGACGCGGATGGCCTCGCCATCGCTGTGTTCCCCCGCCCTCACCATGTCCGCTCCCCTCTTTGGCCGGATACCCTCTGGCCATGGCGGCGCGAGACCTGCAGGAGCGGATCAAGAAGCTCATCATCGACCGCAGGCTGCCCTCCGGGGCCCCGCTGCCGACCGAGCCCGAGCTGATGGAGTTCCTCGGCGCCAGCCGCAACTCCGTGCGGGAGGCCCTCAAGGCGCTCCAGGCGATGGGCATCGTGGAGATCCGGCACGGCTTCGGCACCTATGTCGGGCCGCTGTCGTTCGCCCCGCTGATCGAGGGGCTCGCCTTCCGTACGGTCGCCGGGCATCACCGGGGCGAGGACTCCCTGCTGCAACTGCTGGAGCTGCGCGAGGCGATGGAGGCGGGCCTGGTCTCCCGGCTGGCCGGGCGGATACCCGCGGCGGATCTGGCCGAACTGGACGCGCTGGTCGACCGTATGGAGGAGGAGACCGTACGCGGCACCGGCCTCGCCGAGACCGACCGCGCGTTTCACGCCACCCTCTACCGAGGCCTGGACAACGCGCTGCTCGGCGAGGTCCTGGAGGCGTTCTGGGACGCGTTCCACCAGGTCCAGCGGGACCTCACACCCGTGCCACACGATCCGAAGGCCACCTGCCGGCAGCACCGGGAGATCGTCGAGGCGGTCCGCTCCGGGGACGCGGCGCGGGCGGAGGCGGCCATAAGGGACCACTTCGACGACATCCGCACCCGGCTGTCCGTGACCGGGGCGCGCAACCACTGAGGTACGCAGATGCCCTACCTGTGGTTTAGGCGTACGGGTCAGCCGCTGGTGCCCGTGAGGTAGGCGGACACGACCACGTTGGCCGAGTAACTGCGGCTCGCGCGGTCGAAGACGCCGCCGCAGGTGATCAGCCGCAGCTCGGCCCGCCCCGGCTGCCGGGCGCCGTAGGCCTGGCGGGCGTCGAAGCGATCGCGGGCGAGGACTCGTACGTCGTCGACGGTGAACTCGGCGACCTTGCCGTCGTCCCGGACCACCCGGACCCGCTGGCCGGGGCGCATCGTGCTGAGCCGGTAGAACACGGCGGGCCGGGTCTCGGTGTCGACGTGCCCGACCAGCACCGCGGGCCCGACGGCCCCGGGTCCCGTCCCGGCGGCGTACCAGCCGACGACTCCGGCCTGGTCGAACGGCGGCGGCTGGACGGCACCCTGCGCGTCGAGGCCGCGGGCGACGACGGGAGCCTGGACTCCGAGGGCGGGGATGTCGATGCGCTGGGGTACGGCGCTCTTCAGGGGCGGTGCGGCGGGCGGAAACCGGAGCTCCGGGGCCCCTGTGGTACTCGGGGCCCCTGTGGCATTCGGGGCGCTGGTGGCGTCCGGGGCACCGGGGACCGCGGGGGCGTACGGGAGTCGTCCGACGGTGGCGATGTCTCCGGTCGCGGTGGTCGCGGTGGTCGCGGTGCCCGTGGCGTGTTCCGGCACGTCGGTGAGCTGGAGCCCCCAGAGCCACAGCCCGCACAGCAGCACGGTCCAGGTGAGGACGGTCAGGAGACGGCCGGTGCCGCTCCCGGTGCGGGCGCCGGTGCGGAAGGCGGGCGGTTCGCGGTCGTCGTCGGGCACGGGTTCAGTCCGAGTCGCGGCGCCGCCGGGACCCGCGCAGCGCCACGGCCACGGCCGCGGCAGAGGCCAGCACCAGGCCGGTCGCGGACTGCGCGGCGTCAGGTCCGGAGGCGCGGGAGCCGTCGGTGTCGTCCACGGCGGCTACAGCGTCCACGGCTACGAGGCCTGCGGTGCCGCCACCGCCGGCGGGGACGGGGGCCACGGGGGAGGCGGGGGTGAGGGGAGCGGCGGGGGTGGCGGGGGCGGGCTCGGTGGACGCCGTAGCCGGAGACGACACGGTGGGCGCCGTAGACGTCGTAGCCGGAGCAGAAGCCTTGGACGCCGCAGACGCCGCAGACGCCGCAGACGCCGTAGATGCCGTAGATGCCGAGGACACCGAAGCCTGAAAAGCCGCAGGCGCGGCCACCGTCAGCGTCCCCTTGATCCGGACGACCCCGCAGACGACCTGCACCGTGTACTTCCCCGGCCGGGCGGAGGAGCGCACCCGGCTCTCCCCCACCAGCGTGCCGTCCGCCCCGGCCAGCCGGGCGTCGGTGACGAAGGCGTCGGACGTGGCCGTGGCCGTGCGCTCGGCGCAGCCGCTGACCGCGAGGACGATGTCGGAACCGGGGGCGGGTGAGACCGGGGTGACGAAGACACCCGGAGCCTCGGCGGCGGGGGCCGCGACGGCCGCTTCCGGGGTCAGGGTCACGGCGGCAGCGGTGAGCGAGGCGAATCCGGCCCCGCAGAGTGCGCTACGGAACGTGAAGCGAGGTGAACTCATCGTGAACCTCCAGACACTGTGAGCCTCCCTCACCGCCCTGGCGCCCGCATCCGCAGCGCAGCAGGGCTGCTCCGTACGGGTCGTTTTTCCGGCGCACCGGTTTCCGATCACCCCGCGCGGCTCCGGATACCCTTGGACCAGCCCATAGAGCACCACCAGCACCACGTCCGGCAGGAGAAACCCCGTATGCCAGAGCGCAAGCCGATCGAGTCATGGCTCACCGACATGGACGGGGTGCTGATCCACGAAGGCGTCCCCATCCCCGGTGCCGACGAGTTCCTCAAGCGTCTCAAGGCGTCCGGGAAGCCCTTCCTCGTCCTGACCAACAATTCGATCTACACCCAGCGCGATCTGCACGCCCGGCTGTCTCGCATGGGACTGGACGTGCCGATCGACAACATCTGGACGTCCGCCCTGGCCACGGCGCAGTTCCTCGCGGACCAGCGGCCCGGCGGCACGGCGTACGTCATCGGCGAGGCGGGCCTGACCACCGCGCTGCACGAGGTCGGCTACATCCTCACCGACACCGAGCCCGACTTCGTGATCCTCGGCGAGACCCGCACCTACTCCTTCGAGTCCATGACGAAGGCGGTACGGCTGATCAACGACGGCGCTCGTTTCATCGCCACGAACCCCGACGAGACCGGCCCCTCGACCGACGGCGCCCTGCCCGCCACGGGTGCGGTCGCGGCGCTGATCACGGCGGCGACGGGCAAGAAGCCGTACTTCGTCGGCAAGCCCAACCCCCTGATGATGCGGGCCGGGCTCAACGCGATCGGGGCCCACTCGGAGTCCAGCGCCATGATCGGCGACCGGATGGACACCGACGTCCTGGCGGGCCTGGAGGCCGGGATGCGGACCTTCCTGGTGATGACCGGCGTGACCCAGCCCGACGAGGTGGACCGCTATCCGTTCCGCCCGTCGAAGATCGTGAACTCGATCGCGGATCTGATCGACCGCATCTGATCAAAGTTTTTGATCGTACGCAACGGTCCTTAATCGTACGTATGTGATCGCTGCGGTCGCCGGCATCGGCCCCGCAGCCCCGCACCTCACCGGCGCCGCCGGAAGTGGAACAGCGCCCCTCCCACGGCGAGCAGCGCGGCGGCGAGCGCCACGGCGGCCCGCTGGGCGGAGCCGAGGCCCGTACGGGCGAGTTGCTCGGCGGCCTCGGCGAGGGCGAGCGGGCTGCGGGAGGCGGTCGGGGCCGGGGATGCGGTGGCAGCCGAGGCCGGGTCGGAATCCGGATCGGCTTCGGGATCGGCTTCCGGGTCAGCCTCGGGGTCGGCCTCAGGGTCGGTCGCGCGAGCCGGTTCCGTGTCGACGCCGAACCGGTAGGCCCCGGACTGCCCGATCCAGTCGCCGTCGTCCCCACGGCGCCTCACGACGGCGGCGCTGGCGGTGACCCGGTCGGGTGCGGCGTCGGCGGTCAGGGCGAGGGTGACCTTGACGGTGACGGTACGGCCGGGCTCGACCGTGAATCCGGGGAAGCCGTCGTCGAACGCCCCGATCAGCTCGTCCCGGTCGGTCGTCTCGAAGCGGACGGGGTGGGCGCGGGGGCCGTCGTAGAACTCCATGCGTGCCTGGCCGGGCCTCAGGGCACGGCTGTCGTCGGTGAGGACGACGACGGGGTGGACGGCGGTGCAGGGGCGGTCGGTGGTGTTGGTGAGGTCGAGGTACCAGGTGCCGGGGGCGCCGCCGGCCCGGTAACTGGCGGGGCCGCCGTGGATGCGGGTGGTCAGGGGGAAGTCCCGGCGGCCGTCGGCACAGTCGGGGACGGCGCCGGATTCGGCGCCGGCTGCTGCGGGGGCCGGCAGGAGGGCGGCGGCTGCTGCCAGGCAGAGGGACAGGGGCGTAGACGGTCGCATGAACACATGACCATGTCGGCGAAATCCGCCCGGACGAAGCCGCCCCACCGACCACCCCGGCAAATCCGCTCAATCAGCGGATGCCCGAAGCAACCAAAAGGGGGTCCAGCCTGGCGGAAGTTGTCGGTGCACCCCCACGAACGCTTCAGTGTCGGCGGCGGTTGAGCACCCCGATGAGAGTGGCAAGGTCGGCGGCACCGGCCGGGTCATCCGCGTAGCGGGTGGTCTGGAGGGGGCCGACCTCAGGAAGGACAATGTCCTCCCGCGCCAGAACATGGACCAAGGTCAACAGCGCGGCGCGGGCATTGCCATCGGTGAAGGGGTGGAAGAACGCCACATCGAGGTAGGCGCGGGCCGCGCGGGCCGCCAGCGGGATGTCCGGGTCGGTCGTCTCGTTCAGGCAGGAATCGAAGTCGGCCTGTGTGTGAGGGGTCAGACCGTAGCGCTCGCGGCCGGCCTTCGCATAGGCGTCGCTCACGCGGAACGGTGCCCCTGTTGCAGCGAGGACTTCGCGTTGCCAACCGGCCAGCAGGGCGAAGTTCAGCGGGGTCTGGCGTGCGGCATCTTCTCGGGCCAGGGTGTGTGCGGCGAGTAGACGTTCGGCGCGAATCGGGTCGCGTCGGCGCACCGGACCCTCGCACCAGGACCGGAACCCATCGCGGTTGGGCGAGACCCGCTGCAGGGTCGGTGCGCATTGCCAGTCGGCCTCACGGCGCACGCGCAACCAGGCCGAAAGGCTGTCAGTAGCGGTCATGGAACTCCTCCAGCGCAGCCCTCTCACGATGGTCCTGGTATGGGGTGTGGCCGGTGAGGCCAACGGCCAGATCCTCGCCGACGGATTCGATCAGCGTCCGTTCCGGGGTGACCCAGCTCTTGAACCGGCCACCGATCGCGTTCTCCACTGCCTGCGCGGCTTCGGCCCGGTCCATGCCGGTGATGGTGAGGAACCAGCCCAGGACGATCGAGGTCTGGCCGCGCCAGGCGTTGTCCGCGCCCGAGTCCAGCGTGTGGGTCACGAGCCGGACGCAGGCCCGCTCCAGGTGCCAACTGCGATCCTCGGGTGAGGCGTCCGGCGGCGGCGCCAGTTCGGTGAAGCGCTGGGCCGTTCGCTCCAACCACACCCGCCACTCCAACAGCGCGGCCACGACACGTTCTGCGGTCTCGTCGGGGGTCGTCACCGAGCTTGACCCGCTGACCCAGTTACCGATGGGCCCGCCGTGGCGGTAGCACCAGCTCCATCCCCAGGCCCAGGTGCCGTATCGCTCCCGGATGATCGCGTCCACCTGGCTCTCGCACCAGCGTTCTCCCTCCCACCAGCCAGCCATACCGGAGAGCACGGGTGGCACCCACTCGCGGACCAGCGAGCGGAGGTGCTCCTCCTCGTCCTCGTCCCAGGCGAACGAGTGGCGGGCAGGGTCGAACTCATCCCAGTCCCGAATGCCCTCGTAGGTGATGGGGGGCACGCGGTTGTCGGGGAAGGGCAGGGTGTCACGGTTGTACGTCAGGGCTGGCCACTCTTCCTGTCCGATGTGATCGACCCATCAGTCTCGGCTCAAGGCCCCTGGGACCGCGAACGGTTTTCGGACCGCGTCGGCTTGTCCGTCATGCCGCGATGACCGAGCGGACATCTACCCCCAACCCCCTTCGCACGTCACCCGTCACCCGTCACCCGGCAGCCGTCACCCGGTCGCCGCCCTCCCGAACAGCGGAGCAAGCAGCAGCTGAGCCGCGCCCTCGGCGACGGCCCGCCCGCCACCGGGCGCGATCCGCACCGGTACGGCCCCCTCCGGCGCCCCCTCGCGCCGGGCCCGGGCGGCGAGGACGGCGGCGACGCCCTCGACGAACGGCTCGGGCGAGGCGGCGACGGTACGGCCGCCGAGCAGCACGAGGTCGATGTCGAGCAGCCCGACGAGATTGGCGGCGCCCGCACCCAGTACCCGGGCCGCCTCACCGATGTCGCCGCGTGCCACGGCGGCCAGGCACAGCGCCTCGACGCAGCCGCGGTCGCCGCAGGTGCAGGGCGGCCCGTCGAGCTGGATGACCTGGTGCCCGAACTCCCCCGCCCCGGTGCGCGGCCCCCGGTGCACCCCGCCGCCGATCACCAGCCCGGCGCCGAGCCCCGTGGCGAGGTGGAGGTAGGCGAAGGTCCCACGCTCGCCGCCGAGGGCGAGTCCGAGGGCGGCGGCGTTGGTGTCCTTGTCGACGACGACCGGCACCCCGAGCCGCCCGGCGAGCGCGTCGCGCAGCGGGAACCCGTCCCACTCGGGAAACCCGGTCACCCGGTGCAGCACCCCGCGCACATGGTCGAGGGGCCCGGGCAGCGCCACCCCGGCCCCGAGGACCGCGAGAGCCCCGCCCCTCGTGAGCGCATCCACCTCCCCCACGACCGCCGGGATCACGGCATCCGCCCCCGCCCCGAGGTCGAGCCCGGCACGCCGTTCGTCGACCACGGCCCCGCGCAGATCGACGAGGACGGCACGTAGCTCGTCGCGGTCGAGATGGACCCCGACCGCGTACCCGGCCTCGGGCACGAGCCGCAGCACCGTACGGGGCTTGCCCCCGGTGGAGGCGCGGCGTCCGGCCTCCTCCGCGAGCCCTTCCTCCCGCAGCCGGGCGGTGATTTTGCTGACGGCCTGAGGGGTGAGCCCGGCGCCCTCGGCGAGTTCGAGCCGGCTGATGCCGCCGTCACCGGCGGTGCGCAGCAGGTCGAGCACGAGGGCGGTGTTGTGACTGCGGAGGGCCAGCAGATTGGCCCCCATGGACCCGCCGCCGACCCCCAAGGACCCGCTGCCGACGCCCACGGACCCGCCACCGAGGGTACGCACCCTCACCATCCACCCCACATCCCGATTCCATCGCATCGCATCGCATCGCATCGCATCCGCTGAGGGAACCCATTCTCCCCCAGACTTGCACTTTGGCAACAGTGTTGCCAAAGTGGTGCCCATGACGACTGCCGATGCCACACCGCCCCCCACCCCTCCCACGTCCCCCCTCCGCGTGGGCCTGATCGGCTACGGCCTGGCAGGCTCCGTCTTCCACGCCCCACTGATCGCCGCCACCGGGGCACTGACCCTGGACACGGTGGTCACGTCGAACCCGGAGCGCCAGGAACAGGCCCGTGCCGAGCACGGCGACGTGCGCGTGGCGGCGACGGCCGACGAGCTCTTCGCCAAGCCCCACGAGCTGGACCTGATCGTGGTGGCGAGCCCGAACCGCACCCACATCCCGCTGGCGACCAGGGCCCTGGAGGCGGGCCTCCCGGTGGTCGTGGACAAGCCGATCGCGGGCACGGCGGCCGAGGCACGCACCCTCGCCGCCCTGGCGGCGGACCGCGGCCTGCTCCTCTCGGTCTTCCAGAACCGCCGCTGGGACAACGACTTCCTGACCCTGCACAAGCTGCTGGACGAGGGCGAGCTGGGTGACGTATGGCGGTTCGAGTCGCGGTTCGAGCGGTGGCGCCCGCAGCCGAAGGGCGGATGGCGCGAGTCGGGCGACCCGGCAGAGATCGGAGGTCTGCTGTACGACCTGGGCAGCCATGTGGTCGACCAGGCGCTGGTCCTCTTCGGCCCGGTCGAGCAGGTCTACGCGGAGTCGGTGATCCGGCGCGCGGGCGCGGCAGCGGACGACGACACCTTCATCGCCCTGACGCACACGAACGGCGTCCGCAGCCACCTCTTCGCCTCCGCGACGGCGGCCCAACTGGGCCCGCGTTTCCGGGTGCTGGGCTCGAAGGCGGGCTACGTCAAGTACGGCCTCGACCCCCAGGAGGCGGAGCTGCGCGAGGGCAAGCGCCCCGGCCCCGGCTGGGGCGAGGAGCCGGAGGCGCTGTGGGGCAGGGTGGGCTCCGGCGAATCCCCGCTGTCCGGCGGCGGCACCCCGCAGCCGACGCTCCCGGGCGACTACCCGGCGTACTACGAGGCGGTGGCGAAGTCCCTGACCGAGGGCGCCCCCAACCCGGTGACGGCGCTGGAAGCGGCGGCGGCGCTGGAGGTACTGGAGGCGGCACGGCGTTCGGCGGCGGAGGGCGTGACGGTACGCCTGTAAGCACACAGGTAAAAGGCCGTCCACCCGCCGAACCACGAAACTGACCCCATGAGCACGCACAAGACCCCGCCCCCGCCCCCGACCCCGAAGGCACAGCACCTGATGACCCCGAGGATCACACCCGAGCTGACCCCGACCGTGGAGGAACTCGAAGCGCAGGAACGCCGCCTGGTGTTCCGGCATTTCACCTACGACGACGCCTGGGCCCTCGGCTCCCGCCTGGTGGAGCTGGCGAGGGAACGCCAGGCACCGGTGGCGATCGACATCCACCGGGCAGGACAGCAGCTCTTCCACGCCGCCCTACCCGGCTCGACCCCGGACAACGACGCCTGGATCACCCGCAAGCGCCGGGTGGTGGAGCGCTACGGCTGCTCGTCGTACCTGGTCGGCACCCGCTACCGCGCCAGGGGCACCACCTTCGAGGACTCCTCCCGCCTGAACCCCGACGAGTACGCGGCCCACGGCGGCTCGTTCCCGATCCACATGGAGGGCGCGGGAGTGATCGGCACGGTGACGGTGTCGGGCCTGCCCCAACTGGAGGACCACCGGCTGGTGGTGGCGGCGCTGGAGGAGTTCCTGGACATCTGAAGCGCTACGCCTGTTTGAGTTCCTGCCGCTGCCGCCCCAGCCCGCCGATCTCCAGCTCGACCACATCACCGGCGCGCAGGTACGGCTTGGGCTCGGGCTGCCCGAGCGCGACCCCGGCCGGCGTACCGGTGTTGATGACATCACCGGGGTAAAGGGTCATGAACTGGCTGACATATCGCACGACTTCAGCGACCGGAAAGATCTGCTCGGCGGTGGTGCCGTCCTGCTTCAGCTCCCCGTTGACCCACAGCTTGAGCGAAAGGTCCTGCGGATCGGCAATCTCGTCCGCAGTGACCAGCCAAGGCCCGAACGGATTGAACGTCTCGCAGTTCTTGCCCTTGTCCCAGGTCCCGCCGCGCTCGATCTGGAACTCCCGCTCGGATACGTCGTGCGCCACCGCATACCCGGCGACATGCGCGAGCGCCTCCTCCTCCTGGGACCCGAGGTAGCGCGCGGTACGCCCGATGACGACGGCGAGTTCGACCTCCCAGTCGGTCTTGGTCGACCCGCGCGGCACGAGCACGGTGTCGTCCGGACCGACGACGGTGTCCGGCGCCTTGAAGAAGATCACGGGTTCGGCGGGCGGCTGGGCACCGGTCTCACGAGCGTGGTCGTGATAGTTCAGCCCGATACAGACGATCTTCCCGATCCGCCCCACCGGCGCCCCGATCCGCAACCCGTCGGGGTCGAGCACCGGCAGCTCTCCACTCTCTGCCGCGGCGCGAACCCTCCCCAGAGCGGCATCGTCGGCGAGCAGCGCCCCGTCGATGTCGTTCACGACACCGGACAGATCCCGCAGCACCCCGGCCCCGTCGAGCAACGCGGGCCGCTCCGCCCCGGCCGTACCGACTCGCAGCAACTTCATGTTCGCCATCTCCTTAGCAGCACAGACACCCCACGGCACCCGACAAACCCGCGGCAGCCAGCCCCGGCCACCCCTCAGTCATCGGATGACTACCGATCTTCCAAGCTACCCGTCGCACCGGTCAGCGGTACAGCACCGCGCGCTCGACGGCCGTCCAGGTCGTGCTGGTGACGACGTACAGCGCGGCGGCCAGCGGCACCACGGCCACGGTCACCAGCGTGAAGAACGACATGAACGGCGCCACCTTGCCGATCGCGCCGAGCCCGGGCACCTGCTGCCCGCCGTCGCTCACCGGCACGGACTCCCGCGCGAGTCCTCCGAGGGCCGTCATCCGCTTGGTACGGCGGAAGTTGAAGGTGGCGACGGCCGCGACGACGGCGAACAGGCCGAGGTAGACCATCCCCGCCGCCCCGAGCAGCCCGCCGCCGGAAAGGGCGTCGGCCCAGCGGTCACCGAGGGGTGCGGCGAAGAGCTGGTGCGTCAGAAGCTCGTTGGCGTGTCCGCCGACGGTCGTGTTGGAGAACAGGTGGTAGAGCAGGGCGAAGGCAGGCAGTTGGAGCAGCCCGGGCAGACAGCCCGACAGCGGCGACACCTTCTCCTCGGCGTGCAGTTCGAGCACGGCCTTCTGGAACTTCTCCGGGTTCTTCTGATGCTTGGCGCGCAGCTCGGCGATCTTCGGCTGGAGCGCGGCCCGGGCACGCTGCCCACGGGCGGCGGCCCGGGACAGAGGATGCACGAGGAGTCGTACGAGCGCGGTGAACAGGACGATCGCGGCGGCTGCCGCGGAGGCGTGGAACAACGGCTGGAGCAGATCGGCGAGTCGCTCGACCAGCGTGGCGAAAACGGACATGGGTGAGCCCTCCGGGGGTCTCGTCGTGCCGGGAATCACAGAGCCCGCGCGGATCCGTGAGGGATTCAGCGGGATCGGCGCGGTGGTGCGGCATGACGACCCGCGCAGGGCCGGGAGCTGGTCCAGACACCGGACACCGGACAGAGCCGGGGGAAAAGGTCGGGAAAGAAGCCCTACGCGACGGCCGTCGGAAGGGCGTCACCGGGTGCCCGAGGACGGGGCCGCCCGGAGGCGTCGGGATCGCGCTGCGGCAGGAACGCCGTACGCCGGGCCCGGTCACGGATAGCCGTACGCACTCGCGTCGGCGGCACGGCCGGTGCGCAGCGAGCGCCGAGCAGCGCGCGGACGGCGAGAGCCGACCCGACTGCGGCGGTCGCGGCGAACGCGACGGATGCCCCGCCGGACAGGCCACTGCCGTCGAGCAGGGCCGGCTGGAGGAACTGGAGAACGAGGAGCAGCAGCACTGCGGCAGGGCGCAGACCGGTCCAGCTACGCACCATGCCTCGCCCCCTCTCCATTCTGTTGCCGTTATACCTGACGAGCAGGACAGCCAGGACAGTTCCCAGCCGCCGTACCCCCCGATTGCCGTGTTCAGCGTGGCCGCGTCGAAGTGAGGGTTCCCCACACGACGAGGCGGTAGCGGGAGGTGTATTCGGGGGTGCACGTGGTGAGGGTGAGGTAGTGACCCGGCTGGGTGTAGCCGTACGACGGCCTCACCTCAGAGCGCGGTACGGGGCGCAGCACGCCGGAGTCGCGGGCGGAGGTCTGCGGGAGGATCTTGCCGACGGTGTACGTGTAGACAGCGGACGCCGTCTCGATCTCCACGACGTCCTTCACGCGCAGCCGGTTGAGGTACCGGAAGGGCTCGCCGTGGGTGTTGCGGTGCCCGGCGAGTGCGAAGTTCCCGGCCTGGCCCGGCTGTTGGGTGCCGCGGTAGTGACCGACGTAGCCCTTGTTGAGAACGTCCCGCTTACTGGTGCCCTCGGCGACGGGGGCGCGCAACTGCAGCCGGGGGATGACGATGACGGCGTAGGCCTGGGAGACCCGCGGCAAGCCCGAGGCCGCCAGCCCGCCACCGTACCCACCGGACCCACCGATCCCCTGCCGCCCGCCCGAACCCGCACCCACACCCGCCGTCGCCCCCGCCGCGGTGGATCCACGACCCCCACCACTCCCGGAATCCGCACCCGCGGCACCATCCCCGCGCTCCCGCCCCCACTCCCGCTCCAGCGCCTGCACCTTCCGCTCGGCCCCGGCCCGCGCCTCCCGGTTGGTCCACCACAGCTGATGCACGACGAGCAGCAGCACCAGCACCCCGGCCGTGACGAGCAGTTCACCCCCGCTCCACAGCACGCGCCGCCGCAGCGCACGCCGCCGCCGATCCCTGTGCTGCACGATGCGAACCCGCATACGGCACCTCCCCGGAACCCCGGCCAGCCGCTGCCGCTGCCGCACGATAAGGGCTGCCACCGCAACTAACCACCCCCACAACCCGGTTGCCGCAGGCCCCTCCCCCACCCCCTCCCCCACCCCCTCCTCTCCCCCTTCTCCTCCCCCTTCTTCTAACCGTTGGAAGAATGATGGAGAAAGCGCTGTCATCCCTCTCGACAACCCCACCCGTCACACCCGATGCTTCCTGAGGGCACGCGGACGGGGGAACGGAGGACCGTGACGGTCAACGCCGTCGCGGGGACCGGTACTTGAGCCGCACGGAGAGGCAGAACAGCCATGATCCGACGCAGAACACTGCTGACCGCCGCAGGCGGAACGTTGCTCGGAAGCGCCCTGGCGACCGGCACGGCACGCGCGGACGCGACGATCGCCGTCAACCCGTCGACGACGTACGGGACATGGGAGGGCTGGGGCACCTCCCTGGCCTGGTGGGCGAACGTCTTCGGCACGCGCACCGACTTCGCCGACATCTTCTTCACCACCAACTCGGTGACGTACAGCGGCACGACGCTCCCGGGCCTGGGCCTGAACATCGCCCGCTACAACGTCGGCGCGTGCAGCTGGAACAGCGTGAACGGCGAGAGCATGGTGGCGTCGGCCAACATCCCGTCGTTCAAGCAGATCGAGGGGTACTGGCAGGACTGGAACAACGAGGACCCGACGTCGTCGGCGTGGGACTGGACGGCGGACGCGACACAGCGCGCGATGCTGGTGAAGGCGACGGCGCGCGGCGCGACGACGGAACTCTTCGCCAACTCGCCGATGTGGTGGATGTGTTACAACCACAACCCGTCGGGAGCGGCGGGCGGCGGCAACAACCTCCAGACGTGGAACTACCGCCAGCACGCCTCCCACATGGCGGCGGTGGCCCTGTACGCGAAGTCGAACTGGGGCGTGAACTTCGCGACGGTGGAGGCCTTCAACGAGCCGAGCTCGAGCTGGTGGACGGCGACCGGCACCCAGGAGGGCTGCCACATGGACGCAACGGTCCAGTCGGCCGTGCTCCCCTACCTGCGCAGCGAGTTGGACAAGCGCGGCCTGTCGGCGACGAAGATCTCGGCATCGGACGAGACGAGCTACGACCTGGCCCGCACGACGTGGAACTCCTTCTCCTCGACCACCAAGTCGTACGTCAACAGGGTCAACGTCCACGGCTACCAGGGCTCGGGAGGCCGCCGCGACCTCCTCTACTCGGACGTGGTGACGACGGCGGGCAAGGCCCTGTGGAACTCGGAGACGGGCGACAGCGACGCCACGGGCCTCACCCTGGCGAGCAACCTGCTCTACGACTTCCGCTGGCTGCACCCCACGGCGTGGGTGTACTGGCAGGTCATGGACCCGTCGTCGGGCTGGGCGATGATCGCGTACGACGCGAGCACGCTCCAGCCGGGCGCCGTACAGACGAAGTACTACGTGATGGCGCAGTTCAGCCGCCACATCCGCCCGGGGATGACGATCCTGGACACCGGCGTGAGCTACGCGGCAGCGGCCCTGGACAAGACGGCGAAGCGGCTGGTGATAGTGGCGGCGAACACCTCGTCCTCGGCCCAGACCCTGACGTTCGACCTCTCGAAGTTCACGACGGTGGCAGGCGGCACAGGCGGCCTGGTACCCCGCTGGAACACGGTGACGTCGGGCGGCGGCGACCTCTACACGGCGCACTCGGACACGTACGTGAGCGGCAAGACGCTGAGCGTGCCGTTCGCAGCGGGGGCGGTGCAGACGTTGCAGGTGGACGGCGTTTCGGCATAAGGCGTTACAGCGTGAAGCCGTGATCATGTCCACGGCGTAAGGCGTCACGAAGTGACTAGGGTTCTCGTATGAAGGTCATTTCTTCAGCGCCCCTGCGTGGACGCGAAACTAAGCGTCGGTTTATCCCTATTGTCACGTGTGTGGTCGCCGTCGCGCTGGTCGCAGCAGAGGCTTACGTCTGGCAGCGGTCACGTAACAGCTTGCACGATCTGCCCAACTACGCCGCATTGGGGCTGACGTGTCTTGCGATAGGCGCCGGAGGGGCAGCCTGGGGCGTGTGGGCCGCACGCTCCCGGCTGCAAGGCCGCCTGGCGCGACCACTCGCGACGCTGGGCGTCATGGTGCTTGCCGTGGCGCTGATGTCGGCGACGATGCACGCCTGGGCTTACACCGTCCCCACGGGCCGCTACGCCCGTTCCTATGGAGGGGCTGATCGCTGCCTGGCCGATACCGTTTACGCGAGCTCACGTGTCCACATCTCGGTGGGGCTTACAGACAAGCTGACGGCCAAACCCTTCCCGACCGACGCCACCCACCCCAAGCTGCACTTCCGGCACGGGTCAAAGGGCCGCCTGTCCCCCGCGGACAACCAGACCCGGCAGATCCTTGAGGAACACGGCTGCTGATCCGATCGAGCGGGCTCCGGGCGGTCATGCTCGACGGCGCAGGGGGTAGAACGCTAGGCCTTCACCTGCGACTTCTGACGAACCGTCGCCGCATCGGACGGGGTCTCGCGCGTGACGTACTGGGGAATCGGTGTCGTGTCCTTTCCGGTGTCGCGGACGAGGCCGTAGCGGATGGCGCCCTGGGCGGGGCCGGTCGTGACGTCCTTGGTCACGGCGTCCCGGTTCGAGGGGAAGACGATCAGGCCGTAGTCGCAGCCGCGTTCGTTCTGGGTGAGGGTGACGGTGCCGTCGAGGTAGAAGTACTCGTTCTGCCACATCTGCTGGGTGCCGGTGGGCAGGACGGCGTATCCGACGCCCGGCCCGCCCATGCCGGAGGTGTAGCCGTCGGCGTTCGCCGCGAAGGTGTCGTCCATCCGGCGGCCGCCCCCCGAGGCCACGTGGAACAGCTTTCCCTTGAGGCCCGTCCAGGCCGGCATGACCACGGCGCCGGGCCGTGACTTCGGGGAGATCTGCCAGCGCACCAGCACATAGCCCCGGCCGCTGAGCGTCACGCTGTCCCCGCGGTGCTGCATCACGGCCTTGGGTCCGCCGGTACTGGTGATCCCGGTTTCGGGGCGGCGCGGCAGGTCCGCGGGCCGCCTGTCCGGGTCCGGGGCCTTGTCGACGGCGTCGACGACCGTGCCGTACAGGCCCTGCGGAGTGCTGCCGGCGGACGGTGACGGGCTCGGTGGCGCGGAAGGGCTCGGTGTCCTCGGCCGTGAGGTGCTCGACGCGGTGGGCGACGCGGTGGGCGGCGCGGCGGCCTTCGGCGGTACCGCGTCCGGCTGGGTGACGACGTACGCGCCGCCCGCGACGATGGTCGCCCCGGCCGTCATGGCGACGGCGGGCTTGGTGAGCGCGGCGACGACCTTGGCGGACCAGCCGACGCCCTTGGCGGCGGTCGTCGCGGCGACCGCCGTCCTGCCGCCGAAGGCGAACGAGAGCGTGAAGCCGACCGGGATCGGAACGAGCGCGAGCCCGACGAGCAGCCGTTCGGCCGGTACGACCGCCTCGCCGGGCGCGGCGCAGTGGCGGCAGCCCCGGATATGCCGGGCCAGCCGTTTGCGCCACACCGAGTCGGGACGCCCGTCCCAGCGGGCGGTCAGCTCGCGCCGGTCGGGGCAGGACGAGTCGAGGGCCCGCACGATGCCGCGCGCGGCCTCCAGGCGGGCCTTCATCCGCTGGACACGTACGGCGGCGTGCTGGCGGCTGATGCCGGCGGCCGCCGCCAGTTCGCGCCGGCTGAGTTCGCCCGCGACCTCCAGCCACCACAGAGACAGCAACTGTCTGTCCTCGTCGTCGAGCCAGCGCACCGCCTCCGCCACCTCGCGCCGCTGTCCCTCCAACTGAAGCCGCAGCACGGTGAGTTCGGCGAAGTCGGTGGCCTCCTGGGCCGCGTCGTCGGCCAGCGACTCGGAGGTCCGCCGCCGGGCCCGGTCGCGTATCTGCCGCATGGCGATGGCGACGAGCCAGGAGCGGAAGCTGTCCGGATCACGGAGTGTCCCGAGGTTGTCGACGGCTCGCAGCATCGTCTCCTGCACGACGTCGTCGACATCGGCATGACCGTTCAGCGCGCGGCCGACGATGTTGTAGACCAGCGGCAGCCAGCCCTCGACGAGTTCGTCGAGCGCGCGCCGGTCGCCGGACTGCGCCGCCGCGATCGTCGTACGCCACTGCCGCCCGTCCACGTACGTCCCTTCCCGCAGAGATGTCACTTGGCGTAGAGCAGCGTCCCGAAGCCGAGTTGGTCGAAGCCGCCGCTGTTCGGCCCGTAATCGCCGCCTCCGCCTTCCGCACGCACCTTCTCAGCCATCGCCGTGACGTACGGAACGGAGAGCCGACGGCGGCGCGCGTAGTGATAGTGCAGGATCTCCCAAACGGGACGAAGCTCCCCGCGGGCTTTGTCGGAAATCACAGCCTGCTCGTTGTACTTGCCGTTCCCGGTGCCGCTGCGCCAGGCGTACTTGGTGAAGGGCACGCTTCCGCCGAGGTTGTACTTGGCGACGTACTCGGCGGCCTTCATGAAGCGGCTGTCGTCGTAGCCGTAGAGGTCGACGCCCTGGTTCCAGGCCATCTCGCAGATCGCGCCCATCAGGCCGATGCCCATCACGGTGTGCCCCTGGTCGCGGCCGGACTCCTGCCACTGGGCGAGGCCGTCGGCCTCGTGGACGAAGGGGACGGCGTTCCCGATCGAGCCGTTGCCCGCGCCCTTCCTGAAGTACTCGACCGCGCGGTCGAACAGGGCCTTGTCGTCGCAGAGGATGCCGATCGCCATGATCGAAGTCACGTTGCACAGGTCCCAGTTGGCCCAGTAGTTGGTGATGACGGCGCCATTGTGGTGGGTGAGGAAGTCCTCGTTCATGGGGTGGAAGACCTTGAGCATCATCTTCTGGAAGCGGGCCAGCTCGAAGCCGCCGTAGTCGCGCACCAGCTCGGCGGCGTTGGCGAACTGGTAGCCGTAGAGCCCGGCGGCCAGGAACCGGTCGGCGTTGCCGGTGACCGTGGTGAGCGTGGCCGACCAGGCGTTGAGGATCGCGACGGCCGCCTCGGCGTGCTCCTTCGTGCCCGCGATCTTCCAGCGCAGGGCGTTCTGGTAGGCGGCGTGGATGTCGTGGTAGAGGGGCGCGTAGTTCTGGCCGGTGCCGCCGCGGACGACCGTGGCCTGCGGCCTGGGGGTCCAGGTGCTCGCGGAGTGCCGGTTGGCGGTCAGCCGCTGCCAGCCCGCCGTCCAGGGCTCCCGGCCGGCGGCGACGCGGACCTTGGCCCGGTTGAGGTCGCCGGCGTTGTGCAGCATCCCAGGGTGCGCGAAGACCGGCTTCGCGGCGGACTCACTGGGCGACGGGGAGGCACCGCTCTGCGCCGCGTCGGCAGAGTCACCCCTGCTCAACGAGATCGCGACCCCGCCGACGGTTCCCGCGGCGGCGACACCGGCGGCGATCTGGAGGACGCTGCGACGGCTGATGCGGTGCTTGTTGTGCTCTGCCACGGGTAACTCCTGTGCGGATGGTGGGGCGTGTGTGGTGCGTGGGCGGTGACGTGTGCGCTGGTTGTGCTGCGAGTGCTGCGAGTGCTGCGAGTGCTGCGAGTGCTGCGAGTGCTGCGAGTGCTGCGAGTGCTGCGAGTGCTGCGAGTGCACAGGAGACGGACGAAGGGCTTCCGCGATAACAGTTTTTTCCGTGAAGACGGTCGCCCTACGGAAACCTCTGACAACACCCCTGCCCCGTACGGCAGTTGGCCGGGGTCCGGGCCAGGGTCGGTGCTCTCCTGTTCAAGATCCCCCAGCCGAAATCTGGCTCACCCGTCCACAACCTCCCGGGACAGAACACCTAGGGCGCTACTGGTCAGCCAGGGCTCAGGAAGGTGTCGAGCCGGGCAAGTGCGCTGGCCTGCAGATATCACACCTTTGTCAGCGCACCGCGTTACGGTGTCCCCCATGCGCCCCGACACGCCTGCCGAGAACGTCGACCACACCGCCGAAGCGGCACGCCTGGAGCGGTCCGCCGGCTTGTATCCCGAGGACGCCGAGGCCCTGCTCCTCCAGGCCGCGGCCCACCTGGAGCTGGCCGGCGACCGCTCGGCCGCGACCGCGCTCTACGACCGCCTGCTGTCCGGGCCCGTCCCCTTGGAGACCCCCACTCTGGTACGGGCGCTGAAGGCGTCGAACCTGTGGGAGTACGGCCATGAGGCGGAGGCGAGGGCGATCATCGAGGGAGTCCGCACCTCCGCCCCCCGCGACCCGGCCCCCTGGGTGATCGTGGCGGAGGCCCTGGAGTCGCACGACGAACTGGAGGCGGCGCAGGAGACGTTCACGGCGGGAGTCACCCTGCTCCTGACGGACGTACCGAAACCCCCGTACGCGACGCGCCCCCTCCTCTTCGGCCGCCACCGGGTACGCCGGATGCTGGGCGCGCTGCACGACGAGTGGGACATGCTGGCGGACACCCTGCATTCGTCCCAGGTCTCCCTGGACGAACTCCACGACCCGAAGCGCGTATGGTCTCTCGGCTCGGACGACCCGGCAGAACTCCAGGCCGAGTTGAGCCGCCTCCGCGCAGAACTGGACACCTACCGCGAGGCCTTGTCCCACCCGTTCCCGGTGGCGGTCCTGCACTGGCCGTCGACGGAACTGACGGAACTGCTAACGGCGTACCCACCCCTGTCCGAGGAATACCCCTCCCACCCCGCCCACCTGTCGACCATAGAGTCCTCCCTACGGGAGCTGTCAGCCTCCGGCACCGCCAACTTGGGCATCGTCACGGGAACGGTCCCCTCGTACGAGGCGTTCGCGGCGTCGGAGGGTTCCTCTCCGGCGGAGGGAGCGCTGCTGCCGCAGTATGCGACGACCTTGGCGGCTCGGGGGCGGGCGGTGGCGTGGCCGCCGGAGCGGGGGGCGGGGTGTTGGTGCGGGTCGGGGGTCGCCTACGGCGGCTGCCACGGCGACCCGGAGGCCTGAGGCCGAACAGGGATCACCACACCATCACGCACATCGAACGAACTCCGATACAGAATGAACACTGTGAAGCCGTCGTCGCCCGCTGTCTCCGCACGTATGAGCAGGCAGGTCAGCAAGGACACGGCCGCCGAACTCGCCGTCCGACGGCTGCTGCACGCGGCCGGTCTGCGCTATCGCGTGGAGTACCCCGTGCCGGGGATGACCCGGCGCCGGATCGACGTGGCCTTCACGTCGGTCAAGGTGGCCGTCCTGATCGACGGATGCTTCTGGCACGGCTGTCCCCTGCACGCGACCCAGCCGAAGTCGAACGCGGACTGGTGGCGGCAGAAGCTGGACCGGAACATGGCGCGTGACCTGGAAACTACCGCGCATCTCGAGGCCGCCGGGTGGGAAGTCCTGCGCTTCTGGGAGCACGAGACGGCCGAGGACGTGGCTCTGCGCGTCGCCGCGGCGGTGGAGCGGCGTAGGGCCGCCGGACAAAGACGAGGATGAGGGGGGACCTGCTCCATGAGGGCGCTGACGTTCGTCGACGTGTGCTCGGGGGCCGGTGGGCTCGCCCTAGGGCTGGAGCGTGCCGGTTTCGAGGCGACGCTGCTGCTGGACGAGGACGCCGACGCCTGCCGTACCCTGCGGGCCAACCGACCGCACTGGAACGTGCTCGAGGCCGATCTTCTTGACTTCGATCCCAGTGAGCACCGTGAGTGCTACGACGTGGATCTTCTGTCGGCGGGGCCGCCGAGGGTGAAGTCGAACGCCACGGCCGCGCGCACCGAGTCGGGCGCGGAGGAACGGCTGTTGAAGGCCGCAGTCTTTCTCGCCCACGCGATCAGGCCCCGGGCGGTTCTGGTCGAGAACGTGCCCGGTCTCGCGGACCCGGAGAAGTTCTCGGGCTTCCACGACTTCGCCCGCGCCGAACTGAAGCACCTCGGTTACGAGTTCAGCTGGTTCGTCCTCAACGCCGCGGACTTCGGAGTGCCGCAGGACCGCAGGCAGGGGATCTTGGTGGCCCTGCAGAAGGAGTGGTTCCCCGCCTTCCGGGCGCCCTCCCCCACCGTGTCGAGGCATGTGCCGGTCGGGACGGCCCTGGGGTCCTCCATGGGGTCACGCGGCTGGGAGGACGCCGATCGCTGGGCGGCCCAGGCGGTGTCCGTGGCACCGACGCTGGTCGGCGGGTCGAAGAATCGCGGCGGGGCCGATCTGGGACCCTCCGGGACCAAAAGGAAATGGGCCGGCATGGGGGTCAACGCCCACTCGCTGGGCGACAGAATCCCCGGCCCCGACTTCCACTGGGACCCCGCACTCGGAAGGGAGGGCATGGTACGGATCACGGTGGACCAGGCGGCTCTGCTCCAAGGCTTCCCCGCAGAATGGGAGATCACCGGGAAGAAGACTGCCCGCTACCGGCAGATCGGCCATGCCTCACCGCCGCCGGTCGGCGAGGCGCTCGGCTCGGCGATCGCGGACGCTCTACGGTCGTGAGCGATGATTCCGCTGGTCAGAGCAGTCGAGGCGGGACCTCGACCAGCCTCGCGATCAGGGGAGCCGCTGGTTCCCCGGCCGGCTACACTCCCCCCATGACCCACGCACCCCATCCGTACGCAGGCCCCGATTCCCCCGTGATCGTCGATCTTTTCGCGGGACCGGGGGGGCTGGACATCGCGGCCGAGGTGCTCGGAGTACCCGCAATCGGTATCGAATGGGATAGATCAACCCGCGCCACCCGGCACGCCGCCGGTCTCCGCACCACCGCGGAGGGCGACGTGGCGAAGATGAACCCGCTGGATCCGGAGGTGGGCTCGGCTCGTGTCCTCACCGGAGGCCCGCCCTGTCAGACCTACTCGGTGGCTGGCAACCGGGAGGGTCACAAGGCGCTCGACGAGGTGACCGACCTCGCCGAGCGCGTGGGGGACTGCCACACGGTCGCAAAGCTGGAGAAGACCTGGGCCGAGGTGGAACGCAGAGCAGTCGAGCTGGCGTGGGCCGACGAACGCACGGGGCTGGTGCTCCAACCCCTGCGGTGGATCGTCGAGAAGCGGATCAAGTCCGTCCCCTACGAGGTCGTGATTCTGGAGCAGGTCCCGACCGTCCTCCCCGTGTGGAAGAAGTACCGCGAGATCCTTCGCGAGCTGGGCTACGACGCGGAGTGCGGCATCCTGCACACCGAGGAGTACGGGGTGCCGCAGACGCGCCGCCGCGCAGTGCTGATCGCCCGTCACCGGGGCGACGACGGCGGCCATGGGGTGGCCTTCCCGCCGCTGACGCACCAGCGGTATCACAAGGGGGCGCAGCGTCTGTCCGCCGCCCGGGCGGAAGCCGCGACAGAAGCGGCCGACCCGGGGCAGAAATCGCTCTTCGACGGCCCGGACCTGGGTGCCCGCCCGGTACGGCCCTGGGTCTCCATGGGCGACGCGCTCAAGGAGTCGCGCTCCACGGACTTCGTCGTCCGCTCCAACTACGGCTCCGGGGGCGACCCCAAGAAGCGAGGACTCCGCACCTCCCACTCGCCCGCCGCCACCGTCACCGGCAAGGTGCGCCGCAACACGCTGTTCGACCTCAAGGGCTTCAACGCACAGGGCGAGCCCGAACTGGGGCCGGAACAAGACCGCTTCACGTTCCGCGAGGCCGGCCTGCTGCAGACTTTCCCCGCGGAGTACCCCTGGCGGGGCACCGACGTGGCGCAGCAGATCGGCAACGCGATCCCACCGCTCCTCGCCGTGAACGTCCTGTGCGCCGCCCTGCGGCTGGACGACGGCCACAAGGAACGCGCCGTCGAGGCGCTGCGGTCCTGGCGGCCTCCGCAGCCGCAGTAGGAGCCGCAGCCGCAGTGGGGGCGCGGATCAGTCGTCCTCCATGTCCTCCTCGCTCGCTTCCTTGCCCCGCACGGGCGCGTCCGCGAAGAGTTCCGTGAAGTGTTCCGTGAGACGTTCCACCGACGTCTCCGGGGCCCGCTCCTCCACAGGCCCGACGGGGAGGGAGTGGCGGTGCACCGTGACACCCGTCTCCGCCTCGTCGATCCATCTCCGCACGGCACCTGTGTCCCGCTCCGCGTCCGGGGCGATCACGTCGTACATCAAGGTCGCGGCGGCCGCGTTGACGGCCTTGCCCAGGGCGTTCGCGTCGCGGCCCGTCCGCACGACCTCACGCCGCATCAGGTGGACCAGTGCCTGCGCGGTGGGCCGATGGTCGATGACATCCAGCCTCAGCACCGTGTTCAGCATGTCCTGGTTGCCGCAGGCGATCTCGACGGGTTCGTAGTCGGGCCCGTCGCGGAACAGTTCGGCGGACCACCAGAGCCGGGCGAACGCCTGCTTGTGGTACGGGCCCTTGAAATAGCGCGCGTTGACGGTCTTCCGCTGCTCGGAGAGGTGCCGCCAGACCACGAAGTCGGGGGCGACCCCGAGGGCGAGGTAGTTCCACAGCGCGGGGTCCGCGGCCTCGGCACGCGTCAGGCGAAGGGTCGCGTGCAGTCGGGGAGCGAGCCAGGCGTCCGCCTGCGTCGGGCGGTCGTCCCGATACACGTACATCGCGTCCTCGATCAGCTCCCGTACCGCGCGCAGTCGCCATCGCGGGCTCTCGGGCAGCGGCACGGCGGCCTCGTTGAGCGCGATCACCGGGACGTTGTCCTTCCCCGCGAGGAGGCCGTCCGTGAGGAACCGCACGGCCTCCTCGTCGGAAAGCCGGGCTAGATGTTCCGGCAGGTAATCGGGGGCCTGGGTCATACCTCGTCCTCACGCTTGAGCTTTTCCAGACTGCGTACCGTGTCCGAGAGTGCCCTGGGCAAGTCGGCCCTGCGCATTGCCGCGTACTGGATGCGCGGTTGCAGCTCGGTCCATCCCGTCGGGCCCGTACGGCGGCGGTGCACCTCGCGCAAGGCGTCCTCCAAGGTCCTATCGGGCACGACATCGGGAAGCATCTCCCTGAGCACCTCGCCCTGCCAACCGTGCGGGAACAGCGGGGTCCCGTCGTCCTCCATCTCCAGGTCGCCGACGGCCGAGTGGAAGACAGCGATCCACACGTCGGCGGCCATCTGGGACACCATCATCTCGTTCACCAGCGCCTCGGGGCCCCGCCCCTCGGCCCCGAGGACGTCCGTGATGCCCGCGAAGTCGGTGTTGATGTGCACGGTGGGCAGCATCCCAGACGCGTTCACGATCCACGGAGCGTCGGTGAACTTCCGCAGCCAGCCCGGCCCCTTGGCGAAGCCGACCTCCTTGATGTCAAAGCTCTGCTCCCGCGCCGGTGTGTCGCTCCTGGCATCGACGATCCAGTCGTCGGCCGCCTCCGCGATGATCCGTCCCTGCACTCCGTCGACCGTGGCCACCACCTGGACCGTGAGGGTGGCGCGGTCGAAGAGGTCGGTACGCAGCACGTGCAGATCGCCGCGCCACTCGCGTCCGCCCTCGGCCTCGGGGGCGAGCTTCACGGTGACGCGGGTGTTGGTGGTCCTGTCGGTTAGCACGGCGACCACCACGACGTCTGACCAAGGGCCGTCCGGTTCGGTGGCCTTCGAGGGGATCGTGGCCGAGACGGTCAGCGTGGCCGTCTCCCAGTCCTCCGTGTCGGCCAGGCCGAGGACGACGACACGCTCGACCACGGAGCGTGCCCGGGAGTCGAGCCGTTCACGCGACTGCTCGAGGGCCTTGACGCTCGCCGCGTCCACCCGCAGGGAGACCGTGCCGCGGAGCCGTTCGTACGGGAACACCTTCATGACAGCGACTCCCCTTCCCCGGTGCGCAGTTCGACGACGAGACCGCTCAGGCTGGTCCGGACGGCGTGCGTGGTGGGATCGGTGACGCCGCGGAACACGGCGGAGCGTGCCTCGTCGAAACGCAGTGCGCCGTCCACCACTTGGCAGTTCTCCACGCCTTCGAGCTCCGACCAGGCGACGGCCGGACGTGGGCCGGAGCGCACGTCGAACTTGGCCACCGGCACCAGTCGCCAGGAGTGGCCACCCGCGGGGATCCGAATCTCGCCGGTCACCTCCCAGGCCCCGTCGTCGTGCACCTTGGCGTCCAGATCCTCCAAGACGGGCAGGGTGGCCGCCGAGGGCCGACGCGCCTTCTTCTGAGCGCCGACGGTCAGTTTGGGCGCCAGACGACCGCCGCCCGCCTTGGACTTCTTCTTGGGACGGGCCACCAGCTCCTTGATCGCCGCGTTGGTGTCCCGGGTGAGGGCCGCGATCCTCCGGTAGGCCGAAGGTGAGTAGGTGAGGTTCAACTCCTCCGTCTGTCCCCACTTGTTGTGCTCCGGAGGTTCGGCGGCTCGCAGGAACTCCTCTGCCTCGACGCCGAACGGGGCCCGCGGACCCGCGGCCGTGCCGGCCAACAGGACCGCCTGGAAGGGGTTGACGGACAGCGGCAGGCCGGGAACCGCCGCATCCCGCACCGTCATGCGGTTGCCGCGCATCGCCGCGACGCGGTTCGGCTTACCGTCCGGGTCCTCGGCGTCCGTGACCAGGAGCACGGCGCGGTGCTCTCGCTGGGAGGCCCGTCCGCCGCCCTTGGCCGGCAGGTTGAGCGGCACGGTGACGGCGGCCACCTGCCCGGACTCCGTGAGTTGCTCCACGGTCGTGCCGTCGAGGTACGCCTTCAGGGCGCGGGTGCGGGACGGTTGGGTGACCGTGGGATCCACACGCTGATCCGCGATGACCACCTCGCCGTTCCGCATGGTGCGCACGGAAGCTTCCAGCAGAGGCAGTTGGTCTCCGCCGCCGGTCATGGCGGCCCAGAAGTTCCTGCCCAGCGCTCGCAGGAGCCTCTTGTGCATCAGCACGATGCCGTCGTCCTCATCGTCCTCGTCGCTCTCGTCCGCGAGGCTCGCCACGTCGTGGGCCCCCACGATCAGGAACGAGGTACCGGGCTCAGCACTCTCACGGGTCAGATGGAGGGACTCGACCTGATCCTCGTCCGCCCACCAGGAGCGGGCCACGGCGGCGCCCTCGGACTCCGGATCGGGCCGCCCCAGCCACGCCGGCCCTGCCCAGGGCCGACCGTGGACCTCGCGCCAGGGCAGGTCCAGGCGTCCGATCAACCGGCGCTCGGTGCGGCCCTCGTGCGGTTCCGACAGTGTGGAGTTCATGAGCACGAGGCCCAGTCGGCTCGTGGCCCACAGGGTGGCCTTGCCCAGGCCGTACGAACCGCCCGCCGAACCACCGGACTTGTGGCTGTCGAGCTGACGCCTCACCACCGCGGCGAAGCGACCGTCGCCGTAGTCGTCGCCCGTCAGACCGGCGGCGTTGTAGTCGTCGACGCGCAGCAGGACGAGCCGGTCGCGCTCGTACATGTCGCGCACCCCGGCGTCGATGGTCCGGCCGACCTTCTGCTGCTGGGCGGCGGCTGCCTCGTAGTGGGGGAAGAGGTCGTCCCACAGGATGGCCTCGCGAAACTTCGCCAGGGTCTCCCCGGTCAGCTCGTGCAGGGTGTAACGCACGCGCACCGGACGGCCGTTGTCCCGGAGACGCTCGTCGAGGCTGTTCTGGCAGGTCTCCCGGGCCAGCACGGACACGTCGGCGTCGAAGGCGAACGCGGCGGCGTTGCCCAACTCCCGTCCGCCGTCCAGATGTCCGGGGCGGTGGTACCAGCGGACGGGCAGGCCGGCCTGGGTGTCGCTGGTACGGGTGTGCACCGTGGCCAGATCAGTGTTCAGGGCCCGGGCGATGCCCGCGATGGTCTCGGGACGCGGCGTGGCCCTCCCGGTGATCCACGCCGAGACCGCCGCGCGCGTCACGTCGACGGCTTTGGCCAGTTCGGTCTGCGTCATGTCGGCGAGCTTCAACTGCCGTGCCAGCCATGGGCCGAAGTCCTCGGTTGCTTCCACGGTCACCTGCTCTCGGGTCGTGCGCGTACGTGGGCGGCCAGGCCACCATACCTGGGCATTTGACAGAGTGACCACTGTCAAACAGCCTTTGACAACCTTCTCCGCGGCATCGAAGTGCATTCAAGGTGCAACAGGCCCCATTTCACCCCCTTCATCCCCTTACGTCCCGCCAATGAACACCTCCCTCTCGAACCCCCTTGCGGACTCCCGACACAACCGCTACGGTCTTTCCCAGCGGCCCCACCCGTTCGGTGGAATGAGAATCCCCGAAGCCTTGGTAGAAGTGTGCCGTCTTCGCATTCGACGCATTTCCGACGGTTCACAACAGTCAGTGCGCAGCACCTTTCGCGTGCCCGATGTCGCTCTTTCCCGGACCCCTCACACAAACCCCGCGTCCAATTGTCCGTATTGTCATGTCTCTAACGAAATCCCCTTTCGTCTCTTCATGAAAAGCGCGTGACGCACGCCGGAACCGCCGTCACCGCGGCAGCGTCCGTCCCAACAACCGCACGAGTCACAGCCCGACTCCCCACCGGCCGGGCGCCCGCTCCACCCGACATCCCCAACGACGTCGTTCCACCAGGCCGTTTCCTTCAAGGATCGGAGCCCCGTGTCACCCGAACCGAAGCCTGTGCTCGATACCGTGCTCGATCAGTCCTCCCGCGTTCTCCAGGCGTACGCCGTCGATCCGGGACTCGAACCACGCCCCCAGTTCTGGGGGAAAGCTCTGTCTCGAACCGGATGTGGAGGCTGCACCGACGCAATGTCTGTACGCCGCATGGTGGGGCTTGGAGAAGAAATGGCCTAGCTGGGCCGAGCGTTTCCGTAACAGATTCCGTACAGGGGGGCAAATCCGTGATGGACTTCAGCGAGGAAAGAATCACCTGGATCCTCAGGACGTACGACAGCATTGAGGATCCCGAACAGCGCACCGATTTCTTGGCCGCGTTCGGTATTGCCATGGAGCAGATTCAGCGATGGCGTCGCTGGCAGGAGCGCGAGGCGGCGAGGGGAGCGCGTCCGCATCCCTCGGCCGCACGAGACGCTGGCGTCGAGATCTTCCGCCCGACCAGGCGCCGCCCGCGCTCGGGTCGTCGCGCCCTGACGGCCCCGCCGGGCGGCCCGCAGTCCGCCTCCGTTCGGCACCGCAGGCGCACGCGTTCTCGTGAGGTGCGCGTGACCATCAGCCTCGTCATCGTCCTCAGGTTCGAGAAGTAGTCGCGCGTTCTTACAGCGTTGGTCGCCGGCCGGACGTGCACCGGCCGGCGACCCCTACCTCGTCCCGTCGAAGCATCACTGAAGCAGGTATTCATGAGCGACCAGCAGTCCGGCATCACCTCCAACTCCCCTGTCATCGCAAAGGTTCTTGAGCAGTCGGCTCGGGTTCTGGAGACTTATCGAGTCGATCCTGGACTCGTGCAGGAGCATGCGAACAACGAGAGGCGCATCACCCAGGGTGGTTACGGCGACCGACAGTTGTTCGAGCTCGTTCAGAACGCCGCGGACGAGATTGCTGCCGCACCCGGCGGGAAGCTCCATGTGGTGCTGACAGCCGACTACCTCTACTGCGCGAACGAGGGGTCGCCGGTCACGCCGGAGGGCGCCGAGACAATTCTCCGCATGAGCGTTTCCCGGAAGCGCGGTGGGCAGATCGGCCGCTTCGGAGTCGGTGTCAAATCCGTCCTCTCCGTGAGCGACACCCCCGAGTTCTTCAGCCGCACCGGCAGCTTCGGGTTCGATCGGGTCTGGTCCGCGGAAGAGATCGCGAAGGCCTTGGGGGCGGAGGGAGCGCTGGACATGGACACCCCCGTGCTGCGCATGGCTCGTCCGCTCGACATGGACCAGGAGCGCTCCGACGACCCGATGCTCGACAGCCTGCTCCGCTGGGCCACCACTGTCGTCCGCCTCCCCCTGCTTCCTGGCGCTGCCGAGCGCCTGGGGCACGACATCGCCGGGCACAGGTACCGTGACGGAAGAACGGTCGACGGGTTCCCCACCGGATTCCAGCTCTTCTCCTCCCACGTCGGCCAGGTCCTGCTGTTGGACGACCGTCCCAGGCCGCCGGTGCGGCGCGAGATCACGGTGGAGAACGACGGCATTCACCGGACGATTCGGGAGATCCGTCGAGGCGCGAAGCCGTACATCGCGCAGTGGAGGGTCTACGCCCTCGAACACATTCCGACGGCGGAGGCACGCAGCAGTGCGGGAGAACTCCATGACCGCGGAATCATCGACGTCTCCTGGGCGGTGCCCGAGTACACCGTCAAGGACGGGCTGTTCACCGTGCCCCCGGGGCGTGGCGAATTCTGGTCCTTTTTCCCGACCAAGTACCCCGTCTCCCTGACCGGCTACCTCAACGCCGCGTGGAAGACCAACGAGGACCGGCAGAACCTGCTCGACGGCAGCGCGTTCAACCGCGAACTGCTCCAGGTCGCGGCCCGGCTCATCGTGGGCTCCCTGCCTCAGCTCGCTCCCGCGGAAGACCCTGCCGCTTATCTCCCGCTGCTCCCGGGCAGGACCAACGAGTTCATCAACTGGGCCGACGACTACCTGCTCCGTCAGGTCTGGCAGACGGCGTCGCAGCGCCCCTCGCTGCCCGATCAGAATGGTGAACTGCGCGTTCCGCGCGAACTCCTCATCCACCCCAAGGGCCTCGACGCGAGCTGGCTGCGCATCTGGGCCGAGTACCCGGGGCGTCCGACGAACTGGGTTCACTGGTCCGTCGACGCGACCGATCTGCGCCACGGCAAGATGGAACACATCCTGAGCGTGGAGAAGCAGAAGGCCGAGGACGTCAAGACCTGGCTCGAGGCGCTCGTCGTCGACGGTTCTCCCGAGGCGTCCTGTCATGCCATTCGGATCCTGTCCGCGATGGTGGCCAAGGACCAGGGGGATCGACGTACCTCGGACTCCCCGTTGACGGCGGCGGCTCGACAGTCCCGCATCGTTCTCACGGAGTCCCACGGGATGGTCGCACCCGGCGCCGGAAAGGTCTACCACCGGACGTCCGAGGACGACCTCCGAGACGACATGGTCTACGTGGACACGCGGATTTCCGACCTGCCGGAGATGGGTCGTCACCTGCACGCGGTCGGAATCCGGGTGGCGGACGCCCAAGGGCGCTTCCAGGGAGTGCTGGACCAAGGCTTCGCGGACTACACGAGCCATTCGTGGTCGAAGTTCTGGGTGCTGCTGCGCAGCGCGGGGGGCAACGCCCAGGTGGAGCGTATCCGTGCAAAGTCTCCGAACCCGCTCGGCGTGCTCCAGGTGCGTACCGTGGACGGGCGTTTCCGTCCGATGCGCGACTGCCTGCTGCCGGGCCCTGTCGTGCCCGGTGACGGAAGCCGGGACCGGTCGATTGCGGTGGACCTGGAATTCCACGCGGCCGATCAACCGGTGTTCCGCGACCTCGGGCTGCACGACCGTCCGACATCGGGGCACCGCCCTGATGGTGAGGCCTGGTTCGAGGAATACCAGCAGGCCGTCCACGACGCATACCTCCGGAAGCTGCCTACGAACGCTCCTCGCACTGCGCGAAGCCGCCTCACGCTGGAGGGTGCTCCCCCTGCCGGTCCCCTCCACCTGCTCAGTCTGCTCTCGGAGGAGGGGCGCGCCGCGTTCGTGGCAGCGATCCCCGACGCGGGTGTGGTGGAGAGTTGGACTCGGCAGTACGGCGCTCAGAGCAGTACCCGTACGCCTGTGGTCTCCCCGTTGCGGTGGATGGTGAACAAGTACGGCCTGGTTCGCACCTCCCAGGGTCTGACCCGGATCGCCGAGGCCGTCGGCCCGCAGCTGAAGGAGTACGCCGGTGTCCTTCCGGTCGCGGAAATCAGTCCGGAGAAGGCTAGGAGACTTCGGATGCCCACCGTGGCCGACGAGGTTCCTCGCGCGCGGTGGGGCAAGCTTCTCGATCGCGTGCTGGAGAGCGAGGACGACGCCTTCGTCGGTCGCGCCTACGCCCTGCTGCTGCGAGTCGGCCTGGAGTTTCCCGAGGGGGTCTCGACACGGTGCCGGATCGGGAGTTCCTGGGGGTTTCGTCCCGACGCCGACATCGCCGTCGCGACGAACGAGGCCGACTACAAGGAGCTGATCCGTGAGCAGCTTCCCGCCTTGTTGGTCGCCGACAGGTCGGATGCGGCGACTGCGAAGCAGATGATCGAGGAATGGGGGATGCTCAAGGTCGCCGACGTCATCACCAAGAGCATCCGCAAGGTCGCCAACGGCCCTGCGGTCCCACTGAACGACGAGTTCCCGACCGTGCGCGCGCGGATCGGCAACGCGGTCCAGGGCCGGAAGATCCAGCGCTGCACCGAGCTGGAGCAGACCACCCGCACGCCTCTCGGGAACACCTTGATCCCTCTGTCGGCGGCCAAGCAGGGTCACACCCTGCTCGTGCTGGACTCCCTCAGCCGTCAGGAGGTCCTGGAAGCGGCGGACAAGGAGTTCGGCTGGAACATCGGCCCCGCAGGCTGTCGACAGGTCATCGACCTCCAGACCCGTCAGGAGCAGAACCTGGAGGTCCGCGCCCGGCTGCGCGAGGTGCGCGAAGCCGAGAGCATCATCGACAAGATCGCTCTGCTGATCAGCGAGGAGCAGCTCCGCGGTGAGTTGCCGCCCGGGCTCATCGCCAGCGAACTGAGCGAGCAGGGTGTGGAACCGGATGCGCGACGCGTCGCGGAGATGGCCTTCAACGCCCACGGCGAGTCCGTTCTGCGTATCCACGCACGGGATCTGGCCATGGAGTTCCCCGGCATCGCGCCCACTTCCTTCACCGGTGGTTCAAAGGCGCTGAAGTTTGTCACGGACCTCGGCTTCCCGGACTCCTTCGCAGGGGCCAGGGTCCCGGCGCTCGACCCGCGTCTCGAGGTGGAAGGGCCGTCCGAGTTCCCCGCCCTGCACGACTATCAGGAACAGTTGGCCCGCGCGCTCTTCAACCTGCTGGACAACCCGATGCCGCAGCGTGGCATGTTGAGCCTGCCGACCGGCGCCGGCAAGACACGGGTCACGTCCGAGGGCGTGATTCGATGGATCCGCGAGCAGGGCCGTCTGCGTGGCCCCGTGCTCTGGATCGCGCAGACCGAGGAGCTGTGCGAGCAGGCCGTGCAGAGCTGGAAGTTCGTCTGGTCGAAGGTCGGCGCGGAGATGCCGCTGGTGATCAGCCGGTTGTGGTCGTCCAACGAGGCGACGCGAGTGGACGGGCGTCCCCATCTAGTCGTGGCCACGGACGCGAAACTGCAGATCTGCTTGGAAACTGACGACTACGACTGGTTGCGTGATGCGGCTCTCGTGATCGTCGACGAGGCGCACGGCGCCATGTCACCGCGATACACGTCGATCCTCGAGCAGTTGGGGCTCACGCACCACCGGACCAGCCGTCACCTGATCGGCCTCACCGCCACGCCCTACCGGAACAACGAGGAACTCACCCGGCTACTGGTCCAGCGCTTCGGGAGCCGGATCGACACGGGTGTCTTCGACGGTGACCTCGCCGCTGCGATCAAGCAGCTGCAGCATCTCGGTGTGCTGGCACAGGTCGAGCATCGGGAACTGGCGGGTGCCACGATCCAGCTGAGCGTTGACGAACTGAGCCGGTCCGAGCAGTTCGCCGGTCTCCTGCCCAAGGGGGCGGAGCAGCGCCTGGCGGACGATCACGAACGCAACCAGCGCATCGTGGACGAGATCGCCGCCATGCCCGCCGACTGGCCGGTGCTGGTGTTCGCCACCTCCGTCGCGCACGCCAAGTTCCTCGCGGCCAAGCTGGGGGACCGCGGGATCAAGGCCTCCGCGATCGATTCCGCGACGCCCGCAGCCGAGCGTCGCAAGCGCGTCGACGACTTCCGCAAGGGTGAGATCCAGGTGATCACCAACTACGGCGTACTCACCCAGGGCTTCGACGCGCCTGCGACACGCGCCGTCGTCGTCGCCCGTCCGACCTACAGCGCGAACGTCTACCAGCAGATGATCGGCCGTGGACTGCGCGGGCCGCGCAACGGCGGCAAGGACACCTGCCTGATCCTGAACGTCCGGGACAACATCACCAACTACGGTGAGTCCCTTGCCTTCACCAAGTTCGAGTACCTGTGGGGAGCAGAGCGGTGACGTCGCCCATCCTGGAACAGCACCGGCTCACTCCGGACCAGCAGGCCGTGGTGGACCAGCCGTGGGACGCCCGAGTGCTGGTCACCGCCGGAGCCGGCGCGGGCAAGACCCACACCCTGGTCCGCCGTCTGGACGTGCTCGTGGAACGGGAGGGGTTGGAGGCCGCTGAGATCCTTGTGCTGAGCTTCTCCCAGGCCGCAGTGCGGGAACTGCGCGAGCGCGTCGACCGACACGGAGATGCCGCGCGCCGGGTCCGTGCCCAGACCTTCGACTCCTGGGCCGCGTCGTTGCTGGCTCGGGCGTATCCGAACACGGATTGGAGGGGAACCACTTTCGACCAGCGCATCGAGGCGGCCACCGAGGCCATCGGGCAAGGTGCGGTCGAGGACAGTGAGCAGGGGCCGCCCGGGCACGTGGTCATCGACGAGGTGCAGGACCTCGTCGGGGTACGCCGCGAAATGGTGGAGGAACTGCTCGACCGGTTCTCCCGCAGCTGCGGCTTCACCGTCGTCGGCGACGCGGCACAGGCGGTGTACGGATTCCAGGTGTCGGACCCGAAGCAGCGCGCACAGGAGATGAACTACTTCTTCGACTGGGTGCGCGCCTCCTACGGGGAGGACCTGGTCGAACTGCACCTGGGCGACAACTTCCGGGCCCGCACACCCGAGGCGCGGGTCGCGTTGCCGTTCGGCGCCGCGCTCCAGCAGCTCCCCGGCGACGCGGTGGAGGCCGCTGCGGAGGGGGAGCGGATCCACTCCGAGCTGCGTGCCCGCCTGATGGAAGCCCCGCACTTCGGTGAGCTGACGGAAGCCTTCGTCCAGGACTCCCTTCGTCATTTCCCCGGTACCACCGCGATCCTGTGCCGGGACAACGGGCAGGCCCTGAGAATGTCCGAGCTGCTGGCCGAGGCCGACGTCCCACACACGTTGCAGCGGTCCGCCCAAGACCGCCCGGCCCCGGCCTGGATCGCCGGCCTGCTTGGCGCGACCGGCGCGTCCTCCCTCACCCAGGAGCGGTTCGTCGAACTCCTGGCGGATCTGGAGTTGCCGCCCGAGGTCACCTCGGACGCACTGTGGCGCTCCCTGCGCAAAGTCGCCAGGGGCTCGCGCGCCACCCTGGACATCCCCGCTCTGCACCGCGCGGTCGCCGAGGGCCAGCTGCCCGACGAGCTCACCGCACCCGAGCCCGCAAGCCTGGTGATATCCACGGTGCATCGAGCGAAGGGACTGGAGTTCGACCGCGTCCTGATCGTCGAACCTCCTCAGCTCGTCGCACCCCGCCGCACGGCGAAGAAGAAATACGACTACGACCCGCCCGCTGAGGCACGGCTCCTGTACGTCGCCATGACTCGGCCCCGTGACGACCTGTATCGCCTCGACGCACCCGCCACTTGGTTCCTGCGCAAGGACCAGCGCCTGGACCGGTGGTACGTCGCTGGCCGCAACTCCTGGGCACGTAACGGCATGGAGGCCCTCGGGCAAGACGTGTGCCACGAGCACCCGCCGGGGGTGCACGGCATCCACGAGGATCCGGTGGCACTTCAGAAGTACCTTCGGCATGAGGCGAAGTCGGGGGATCCTGTGGATTTGAAGTTGCTGCACCACCTTCCCGCAGCCGAGGACCAGACCCCGCCCTACGGCGTTGTCCATGCTGGCCTCCCGATCGGCGAGGTCTCTGAGCGGTTCCGCCGCGATCTCCATCGACTCCTGCGCCGCAACGCGGCGTGGGAGGTCCGCAACTGGCCCCACCTCATCACCGGACTCCGCCTGGATGGTGTGGAGAGCGTCGCTGGAAGCACCGCCGCCAGCACCCGTGCCGGCCTCGGGGCGCACGGGTGCTGGCTCGCACCCCGAATCAGTGGCCTCGGACGCTTTCGGTGGGCCGCCGACACTGAATCCAACGACAGTACGTTTTCAGGAGACAGCGACTCGTGAGTACGACGGATTACAAGGCTCACTACGAGCTGCGCGACACCCTCCTCGACTCCCTCCGCACCGACCTGCTGGGACCGGTCGGCGGAGAGCACGAGATCCTTAAGGATGACGCTCCGATCACCGTCTACCCGGTTGGCGTGCTCTTCCCCCAGCCCGAGGACGACGAGGCACGGGCGGAGAACTCCGACGCGGACTCCGAAGTCGACGGCCAGGACGAGGCCCCTCTCACCGCTCGACGGGACGGCGAGGAGGCGTCCCAGGACCTCGGCGTTGCCCTGGCCAATATCCGCAGGCCCTCCTCGATGGGCTTGACCTTCGCTGTGGACCCCGCGATCAGCGGCAGCATCGTGTTGACCGTCCGCGCGGCCACGTATGCTCCCGAGGACTCCGAGGGCAACCCGATCGCGGCCCGCCGCACCGAGGTTCGCAGCACCGAGGAACAGCGGGAGCACTGGCGTCGCGTCGCGTTGCGTCTGGCCCCGGTCGTCGTGGACGTCACCGTCCCCCGCGTCCACGAACCCGTCGCCCTCCACCCGGGCTTGGAGCTGCGCGTTGTGACACGCCCGGCGACCGGACCGCACGGGACGGTGACGGTGACCGTCACCGTGGTCAACAGCCTGCGAGTGGGCAGGTTCGACCTTCGCGACGCGCACTGCTTCTACCAGCCCGTCCTGGAGGCCACCGCCCCGCACGACGGCTCTGCCCCGTTCGTGGAGCGCCCGGCCGCTCTCGGCGCCGTCGACAAGGAGCAGGCGCTCAGCCGCCTGCTCCACCGTCACGCCCCCAGTTTCGCGACCGGCCACGGCTGCGCCGCCCACTGGGACTGGACCCCACCGCCGATCGGCGAGAACGAACACGACCGAGCTGCCGTGGCTGCTGTGCGCACCGAGTTCGTCCCCTCCCACGAGGTGCTGCTCACCGACTCCAACCCTGAGATCGACGACCGCGCACTGACCATGCAGGGGCTGGGCACCGCACCCGACGTCGATATCATCGCCGCGCTGCGCGGGCTGCTGGTCGGCTACGAGGCATGGATCGACGCTCAGACGGCCCAGGCGGAGCCCCTCCGCGGCAGCGAGCACGAGGAGGCCGCCCGGGAACAGCTCGCGCTGTGCCGCCGCGCGCTGCAGCGTATGCACCGCGGTGTGGACCTGCTGGCCGACCCCCGCCGACCCGAGATCATGAAGGCGTTCCGGCACGCCAACCTCGCCATGGCGGAGCAGCGTGCCCGCACCTCGTGGATCAAGGACGGCAAACCAGGAACCCCCGCCGTCGAGAAGGGGAAGTGGAGGCCCTTCCAGATCTCCTTCCTTCTGCTGTGCCTGGAAGGCATCGTGGATGCCAACCACACCGACCGCGGCATCGCCGATCTGCTCTGGTTCCCCACCGGCGGCGGCAAGACCGAGGCATACCTCGGCCTGATCGCCTTCACCACCTTCCTTCGCCGCATGCGCGATGGCGCGGCGGGCGCCGGAGTCACGGTGCTCATGCGCTATACGCTCCGACTGCTGACGCTCCAGCAGTTCGAGCGCGCCGCCGCGCTGATCTGCGCGATGGAGCGCATACGCGCCATGGACCCGAAGACCTTGGGCAGTGAGCCGATCTCCATCGGCATGTGGGTCGGAAAGTCCGCCACTCCCAACACTCTGGACGCCGCGGCCAGGAAGCTCACCGAGCTTCGAGCCGCTCCCGGCAAGCGCCTGGAGAAGGAGAACCCCGTCCAGCTGGAAACCTGCCCTTGGTGCGGCGCCGCCCTGGACGCCAAAGACTACGAGGTCGAGGAACACCTCCTGAGGATGGCAATCCGCTGTCCGGACTCGATCTGCGACTTCCACTCCGGCCTGCCGGTCCACCTCATCGACGAGGCGGTCTACCACGCCCGCCCGACTCTCATCATCGCCACTGTCGACAAGTTCGCCGCCATGCCCTGGCGGCCCGCGACAGCAGCCCTGTTCAACCGGGACCGCGAGGACGGCACCAAGCCGCCCGAGTTGATCGTCCAGGACGAACTGCACCTGATCTCGGGCCCGTTGGGCACGCTCACAGGCCTGTACGAGACCGCCGTCGACGCCCTCGCCGACCAGCCGAAGGTGATCGCTTCGACCGCCACGATCCGCCGCGCCGACGAGCAGGGCAACCACCTGTTCGGTCGCGAGGTCAGCCAGTTCCCGCCAGGGGGATTGGACTCCCGGGACTCCTGGTTCGCCGTGGAGACGCCCCGGGACCGCAAGGCCGCCCGACGCTACGTCGGCCTGTTCACGTCCAGCACCAGCCAGTCCACCCTGCTGATCAGGGTATACGCCGCCCTGCTCCACCGGGCGTTCACCTGCGAGGCACCGGACGAGGTGAAGGACGCCTACTGGACCCTGGTCGGCTATTTCAACAGCCTGCGCCTGCTGTCCGCAGCGGAGCTCCAGGTGCTCGACGACGTCCAGGACCGTTTGGAGTACCTAGCCACCCGCGACGGCGTCAAGCCCCGCCGGATCGACGGCCTCACCGAGCTCAGCAGCCGGGCGAACGCCAGCGACATCCCCAAGCGACTCAAGGAGGTCGAACGGCACCTGCCGATGTCGGACGTTCTGGACGTGCTGCTCGCCACCAACATGATCTCTGTCGGCGTGGACGTGGACCGACTCGGCCTCATGGCCGTCATGGGCCAGCCTCAGACCACCGCCGAATACATCCAGGCGACGAGTCGCGTCGGGCGCCGCCACCCAGGCTTGGTCGCGGTCATGCTCAACTCCACCCGCTCACGCGACCGCTCGCACTACGAGAGTTTCCAGCACTTCCACTCCGCGCTCTATCGGGAAGTCGAGTCCACCAGCGTCACCCCGTTCTCCGCCCGAGCCCGCGACCGCGGACTGCACGCAGTGATAGTTGCTCTCGCCAGAATCCTGCTGCCCGCCGCCCGTCCCAATGAAGCCGCACGCGACATCGACACCTTCGTCGACGATCTGAAGGCCCTCGTCCGCCCGGTCGTCCTCGCCCGCGTGGCCACGGTCGACACCACCGGGACCGAGGTACAGCCCACGGCCCGCGCTTTCGACGCCTTCGTCTCCTGGTGGCAGACCGAGGCAGCAGAACGGCCGAACCTGGTCTACGAGGCTCGGCGCAGCAGCGGCATCCCCGCCCTGCTCAGCGGATTCGACGACGACCCCAACGACACGGCCGGTTGGCCCACCCTGTGGAGCCTTCGCGACGTCGACGCCTCGTCCACCTTCTTCCTGGAGTCGTGACAATGAGCCCGTTCCCGCCCCGCACCCGTCGCCGCGGCATGGGCACCGCCCCTGTCCGCACCGCGCGCAGACTCGGCGAGATCCGCCGGGCCCAGTTGATCACCACCTACGGCGTGGGTGCCATGATCGCGGTGGAGAACGAGTCCTTCATCGTCTCTGGACTCGCTTCCTGGAACGTCTCCGAGGCACCTTGGATCTGGGAGCCGCGCCTCGCTCGGCCGCTCGGTGTCAAAGGCTTCCGCCTCCCTCCGGCGCCCGACCCGGACCTGGCAACCGACGGCGTGCGCGCCGCTCGGTTCCCCCTCATGTACTCCTGTCCCGAGTGCCGGGCGCTACAGCCGTTCCGCAAGTTCAACTCCCCGGCGGGCAAAGCCGAGTGCTCGATCTGCCAGGAGGACCTCGTTCCCTCCCGCTTCGTCATGGCCTGCACCCATGGGCACCTCGACGACTTCCCGTACTGGAAGTGGGTCCACCGCGGCACCGAATACGCCGGCGGAGGCCTGTGCGGCGGCGAGCTGAGGTTCCGCGCGGACGGCTCCACCGCCTCGCTGCGTGCCGTCCTGATCAGTTGCAGCTGCGGCGCGAAGGAGGTCTCCATGGAGGGCGCTTTCCGGCGGCAGGCACTGAGGAACCTCGGCGTCCGGTGCTCGGGCAGGCGTCCGTGGATCAAGGGGGCTCCTGTGGAGTCCTGCCAGGAGCCACCACGCACCCTCCAGCGAGGTTCGTCGTCGGTGTGGTTCCCCGTCGTCCACTCGGCCCTGTCCATCCCGCCGTGGAGCGAGGGGCTCACCAAGGTCGTCGCCCCCATCTACGACAAGTTGAAGGACGAGAGCCCGGGGGACATCCGGGCGTACCTCCGGATCGAGAAGATCCTCGACCACCACCCCGAGTACACCCCCGACGAGGTCGTCGCTCTGGTGGAGAAACTCAGACGCGAGGACGCCGAGCTCGCGGCCGAGCCCGTCGTGGAGAGCTCCGCCCGCGAAACGATCTACAGGGAGGAGTACCTCAGCCTCCAGAAGGACCACCCCGAGCGGGAGGAAGCCGGAAACCAGGACTTCGTCTGCGAGCCGCCAGACGCCAGCAACTCGGCGCTGCAGGAACAGTACGGACTGGACCAGGTCATGCTGGTCAAGCGACTGCGCGAGGTTCGGGCCCTGCAGAGCTTCACCCGCGTCGATGAGCCCAGCACAGCGGACGACGTCCACCGTCGCGCCCCCCTGTCGGCAGCAAAGCTCGACTGGCTCCCAGCCATCGAGGTCAGCGGCGAGGGAGTCTTCCTGCGCCTGGACGACAACCAGCTCAAGGAATGGGAGCAGCAGCCCAGTCCCCTCGCCCGGGCACAGCGCATTCGCGAAAGTCACACGGCGTGGCTGCGCAAGCGAGCCGGCGACTCGGAGAAGCCGGTTCCTGTCTCCCCGGTCTCCCCTCGGTACCTCCTGCTGCACACGCTCGCCCATGTCCTGATCAACGAGTGGAGCCTGGACGGCGGCTACCCGGCCGCGTCGTTGCGTGAGCGGCTCTACGCGGGCGACGACATGGCGGGCATCCTCATCTACACCGCCACCAGCGACTCCGCGGGCAGCCTCGGCGGTATTGTCGCCCAGGGAGAACCCCGTCGCCTCGAGATCGCCCTGCGCTCTGCGCTGCAGCGCGCCGAGTGGTGCTCCAACGACCCGCTCTGCATGGAGTCCGAAGCCAGCGGCACGGACAGCCTCAACCTCGCTGCATGTCACGCCTGTGTGCTGCTCCCGGAGACGAGCTGCGAGACCAACAACACCCTCCTCGACCGCGCCCTGCTGATCGGCACGCCTGACGATCCCGGCCTGGGATTCTTCGCGGATGCGGTGAACGACTGACGTCGTCTCTCGGATAACCGAGGCGGGAAACCGGTGACGTGGTTCTCGGGCTGGCCCAGCCCGGTGGGCGAACCAGAACCACGTCACCGGCCGCTCTACACCGAATCGGCCACACCGGCGACCAGCCCGGCATCCACCACCCCGTCCCTCCAACGGTCTAGGCCGCCTCGGCCTCGTAACACATCTGGGCCCGGTCGAGGATGTCGTCCGGGTCACGGCCCTGGGCGGCGGTCCAGTGGAGCAGATCAGCGATCAGTTTGACCGCGGACTCCTCCATGCCGAGATCTCGCTTCCCGGCCTCCGGGGAGCGTTCACCGCGGCCGACCTGATAGTTCTCAAGCATCTCCGCGGCCCGCTCAACACGGCGGCAGCCTTGCCCGCCACCCAACGAAACCTCGCACCATACGGACTTGCCACCTGCCGTCAGGACGGAACCCCAGTCCACCGCAAGCGAGTCGAGCAGTTGGAGCCCGCGCCCGCACTCCTCGTCGCGCGTAGCCGCCTTGAGCGCCGGAACCGCGCTGCTCTTGTCGTGGAGTTCGAGCCGCAGTCGCTCGCCCCTCCACTCCAGGATCAGCGCCGCCGATGCCCCAGCGCCGACGTGCTTGACGACGTTCGTCGCCAACTCCGTGACGAGCAGTGCGGCCTCGTCGTGGGCCACCGGCACACCCCAGCGGCGGAGCTGTGCGACGGCGGCTCTCCTGAGCGTCCCCACTTCGGCGGGCGCCGCCTCGAACGGCAGGACGCAGCGGAGCCGGGGTTCGGTGACCTCGCAGCCGTACATGACCACTTCTCCCTCCCAGGCCACGCATGTGCTGCGCCCACCGTGTCCGCACGGCTGCACTGCGTAGCGATCCGACGACGAGCATGACACAGAGAACTCTTGTCGTGTGAATTCTCTCCTGACTCGATCGAGTGAATCCGCTGGTGAGCGGCTTGCCCACTCCATAGCCTGTGGGCATCTTCCGGGCTGCCGCCCGGTGCACGGCGAGGGAGCCGCATTGTCGGAACGAACCACCACACGGCGTCGCCAACTCGGGGCGACCATGAGGAAGATGCGAGCTCGCAAGGGACTCACGCTGGAGGAAGCAGGCCAACTGGTCGGGGTGTCCAGGGCAACGGTCAGCCGGTATGAGACTCAGGCCGGCCCGGTGAAGTGGATCGTCATCGACGCCCTGTGTCGTGCATACGGAGCAACTGACGTCGAGCGTGATGCCGTTGTCCGGCTCGCCAAGGACGCCAAGCAACAGGGGTGGTGGAGGTCGTTCGCCGACTCCATTCCGGAGAGCATGAACCTACTGCTCACGCTGGAGGACGATGCCGTGAGGGAAAGCCACTTCTCGTGTGTCTACATCCCCGGACTCCTCCAAACGCGCGCGTACAGCACCACATTGCAGAAGGCCAATGAACTCTCGCTCGAGCCGCGTGAGATCGAACGATACGTCGACATCCGCATGAAGCGGCAGGAGATCCTCACCCGCCCGAACCCGCCGCACCTGTGGGCGATCCTCGACGAGTCCGTGATCCGCCGCGTCGTCGGTACACCGCAGATCATGCGGGAGCAGTTGGATAGGCTACTGGAAGCGGCAGAGTCGCCCAACATCACCCTTCAGGTGCTGCCGTTCTCCAAGGGTGCTCACGGTGCCGCTCTGGGCAGCTTCGTCATCATCGGCGGCCCCGAGCCGGCCCTCGATGTGGTGTACGTCGACTTCCACGCGGGCTCCCTGTTCCTGGAGAAGGATGAGGAACTTGACCGCTACAGACTTGCGTTCGAGTACCTTCAGGCACAAGCCTTGGACCTCGAAGCTTCGTTCGCCATGATCCATGACACTCGCGAGGAGATGTGAATGTCCATCGACCGTCAGCCACCCCGCGAGCCCACCTGGTTCAAGTCGTCATACAGCGGCGCCAACGCCACCGAGTGCCTGGAAGCCGCCTTCGTGCCGTCGGGCCTACTCCTCCGAGACTCGAAGCAGCCGACGGTGGCGCAGATCCAGATATCCGCAGGGGCATGGCACGGTTTCACGGCAGGCATACCCAGCCCGCACCAGAACGAGCGATAACAGAGCGGGATCGGCACCCTGCCCGCCTCGCGCGCCACCTGCTCAGCTCTTGTCCCCGGGTGAAGCTGAGGCGATCGGCGTGGTTGACGACCAGAAATCGGAGTGCACGTTCGGGCGGGGAACGGGGTAGTCGTAGTTGGGTCCGTTGGGGTGCGTGGTCGGGTCTCCCACCTTGGAAGGTTTAGCGCAGGGGGAATCCACCTCGAATGCGACTTGCCCTGATCCACCCACAACCAGAGAGATTCCAAATCCATCAGCCGACTGAGCGAAAATAGCAGGAAATCTCTCACTCTTGTTCACGGACTTGATTCTGTACCCACTCTTCTCCCAGAAACGCTGCACCACCCCGAGGAAGTTCCCTCGCCGTTCCTTGGAGATGATCGTCATCACTGTACGCGAGCGGGACACATCGCAAGCACCCGTGGACGTCCCACTGTGTGTCCAGTGCACCTCGGGCTTGATAGCGTCGAGGGTGGCATCGAGCATGGTATCCGCACGATCCGCCGCCTGCTGCATGGTGATACTCATGGTCGGTCCTCGCTCCTCGTTTGAAACCCGGTTCTCCGAGCTATGCGACCCGGCGCACGCGGCCAGCAGAGCGGCGGACGCAACGATACCCGGCAGCATCCTCCACGGTTTCGTCATCGCGGCCGCTCCACTTGAATTTCATCGGCATGCCCCGAAACAATCAGGGCGATGTTATTTGCGGACACTTTGTCTTTTTCCGGATTGAAGTAATTCGAGTGAGCCGGCGCCGGATCGTGAAGTGAGGGCATCGGGCCGGGATCAACCTGGAAACGGCGTGCGCCAAAGTCCTTACTCGCCGGGTCGGTCCCGAACCAGATATCGTCAGGATCAGAAACGCTGTGCCCGATATGGTAGCCGACGGTACCGCCCATACCCGCACCCCCCAAGATCCCCGTCACTTCGTCTATCGGGTTTCCCGACAGGTGTCCCAGCAGGGCTCCCTCAACCGCGCCGACATACGAGCCTCCTGCTATTCCAGCCGCTTCTCTGTGGTTGGGAAGTTTGGTCACGGGGTCGTGTTCTGCTGCTCCTACGAAGACATGGTTACTACCGATGTTCAGATCTGCGGCCTTGTCCGCTCCAGTGCCGGGACTGCCGACGAGGATGATGTCGTCGGCACCGGGGATGCCGCCATGCTGCTGCGCCGCCTGCCCAACGGTGAGAGAACCGTAGGAGTGACCGATGGCAGTGATGTGGGGGTCAGCATGCTCATTCGTGGCCGAGATGCCCGCCATGAAATTGTTGTAGGCACTCGCCCCGACTTTCGCGTCATGCGTGGACACTACGTCTAAGTTGTGCATGAGCTCTGATGCCGGCATCTGCGGGGCGTCGTATCCCAGCCACACGATCGAAGCGCTCGACGGATCGAAAAACTGAGCATCCTTCGCCGTATCGCGTGCTCTCTTGAGATCATTACGGGCGAAGTCGGTATCGAGGCCCGTCCCGAGACCCGGAACGTACGCCGAAACGTTCTTCGCCGCATCGGGGTTCCCGTAACTGACGATGGCTCTACCGTTGCCCTCGTCTCCGATTCCGAGCAGGTACATCGGTGGAAATTTTGGATCGGGGTACCTGAGTTGATTCTCGATCGACTTCAGTCCGTCCAGCATCGTCTTCGATTTCGCGTCACCCTTTTCTGAGAGTTTCCCGATGAGCAGGTCGATGTTCTCGCGGTTAGCCTCGTCCCTCGCTGCAGCCGGAATACCGTCAAGATTCCCAATCACGTCCGGGTAAACCGCCAGGTATTCTTCCCTCTGCTCCTGCGTGAGGTGGTTCCACCATTCCTTACGATCAGCGGGCGGCTTGTCGAGGGGGATGTTCTTCCTGAGCTGATCTTCTTCAGCAACGCCTACGGCCCCGGCGTCTGCAGCAGCGTCCGCCCAAGTTTTCACGTCAACCTTCAGTCCAGGACCTGCCGTCAGTTTGATAAGCACGTGTTGATAGCGCTCGTCAATCTCCCTCGCCTCGCGCAGGGCACGCGCAATGCGGTCGGCAATGTCCTGTGCTTTGGCGCGGTTGCGGTTGGTGCCGATGACGTTCGTCGTCCCAGCACCGACATCGGGCGTGTACAGTCCGTGCGCATCCGGCGGGTACAAGCCTTTGTTGGCTGCCGTGAGCGTGCCGTCGCTGCCCACAGCTGTCCCGCCCGGGATTTCTTCCCCCGTCACCTCACTCGTGCCGTCGGCCGGGTAACTGATACTTCCATCGTGATGCACCGTGTAGCAGTGGCCCGAGGCATCTTCCAACGCGAACTTCAACTGCCGCTGAGGCGCGGAAAGTTCTGAAGACAGACCGTTCACTGCCGAACGGATCAGGCCGCACTCGGCGTGGATGTAGCGGTAGTTGTCGCTCAGACGGTTCAGGCGCTTGATGGCCGCGTTCGCCGACTCACCCTTCTGGGTCTTCCCCAAGCGGGTGACCATCTCCACATCCACGCGTTCGCCCGCGGCGTCCGCTTGGCGCGAGGCCTTCGCCCAGCCATCGGCCGCATCATCGAGCTCCGACAACTTGAGATCCCGGAGTTCCTGCCAGGTCAGCTGCGATGTCATCCCTTCTTCCCCCCTTCCGGAACGTGCACGGCCCGAGCCTTGGCCGCCACGGCGCCGTCGGTCTCACCCAAGTCTCGAGCGACGGAGCGCAGGTTGGGCTCCAGGGACCCACACTCGTCCCGTACCGCGCTCAGTCGCTCCTCCCAAGAGGCGAGCACGGCCTTCAAGGCTGCCAAGCTGACCAGACCTGAAACGCCGGTCGCCACTCCGGTGTGACAGGACCGCAAGCTCTCTTCAGCCGACGCAGTGCCGCGTTTCAGGTCGCCTGCAGTGGCCGCGGCCTTAGTCCACGGTCCTTTTGAGTGCCGCAGAGTGCCCGTACGGCCACTCGTGCCGGTCTTCGACGTATCCGTCGCGGCGCTGCCACCGGCGTCAGCCGCCAGTTGGTTCAGTTGCATGTGGGTTGAGTGTCGCTCGGCTGCAGCAGCCTTGATCTGTTCCCACTCGTCCCACGCCACCTGGGGCCCCTCTCTCCCTTGAACGCCTCCGTAGCGTCGGCTGGCTGCCGCCGCGAACCTCACGTGTTGCCGCGACGCACTGTATCCGCGCAACTCGCCACTGCGACTGAGTACCTGTACTCAAATCCATGAACGTGACCTGTCTGCCGCCACGCACACCCCAAGGCCATCGAGCGAAGCGGCACGATGTGCGCGACTGGAGCAGCACATGATGAGTCCGGACGGGATCAGTCACCTGCTGCACCGCTCGTTCATGGCGAGGCAGAAGCCTGTAACCACATCCGCAGGCTCGACTGATTGCGGGCTTGCCAGGCTGTCCTCAAAGCGGCATAGATTGGCCCCAGTTGATCGTCAGGGGGAAACGGTGGCAGGGCGGGACCTTCGAACTCTGTTCAGCTCGAACGACCGGAGCATCGCCGCCAATGAGGCGTTCACGAACCGGCAGGCACAGTGGCGAGCGGTGACGGCTGGCCTCGCCGAGCATGTACGACACGTGATCCGCGCGGACTTCGATGTGGAGGACCTGGAAGCTCCCCGCCGTAACATCCTCGCGTTCCACGGCGTGGGCGGGATCGGCAAGTCCACGCTCTCCCGCAAGATCGAGGCATCGCTCACCAGCGGCGAGCACCGTCCTGTGCAGTGGGATTCGCCGACCCACCCCGAGGAGCGGACGCTACCGGTCCGCATCGACCTCGCGCGCGCCGCGGGCATGGACTTCGAACGCGTCATCCTCACCATCCGCCTTGCCGTCGCCGCGCTCGGCCGGCCGATGCCCGCCTTCGACCTCGCCCTGCGCCGATACTGGGAGCACCATCACCCGGGCGAACCGATCGAGGACTATCTGCGCAGGGGTGGGCTGCTGAGCCGTTTCAGCGCCGCTGCCGCTCTACCGCAGCAGATGCAGTCAGCCCTCAGCGACGTCGCCCAGGCCCTGCTCCTGCCCGGCACCGTCGGGAGCGCGCTCGGGCAGGGGGCCGGAGCGCTCATCAAGGCGTTGCGCGAGCGGCGCCAGTCCGTACGCGCCCTCGCCGACTGCTCGCGCCTGGCCGACCTCCTGGAGGTCGAGCCTGACCTGGAGGCCCTCAGCTTCTACCCGCACCTGCTCGCCTGGGACCTCGCCCAACTCCCGGCCAGTGGGAGCGCGCTGCCCGTGATCTTGCTGGACACGTTCGAAGACACCGGCGACCGCACCCATCGTGACTTCGAGCGCCTGCTCCAGCGCGTCGTCTGGCTGATGCCCAACGCGTTCTTCGTCGTCACCGGACGCAACCGCCTGCAGTGGGCAGAGACCAGCCTGGAAGGGCAACTCGACTGGGTAGGACCGAACGCCTGGCCCGGGCTCGTCCCTGCCGACGCCGCATATACCCGGTCGGATGCCTCCGGCCGCCAGATCCTGATCGGCGACTTCTCCCCGGAAGACTGCGAGGACTACCTGACCCGCAGGCTCAGCCGCGACGGGCAGCCGCTGATCGACGAACCGGTCCGCCGGACCATCGCCGAGCGCTCCCACGGGCTCCCCCTCTACCTGGATCTGTCGATCATGCGTTACCTGGAGCTACGACGCGGCGGCAGGCAACCGCAGGTCAGCGACTTCGACCACGGCTTCCCCGCCCTGATCACCCGTACCCTCAGCGACCTGACCGCCGAGGAGCGTCACGTGCTCCGCTCGGTCAGCTTGCTCAGCGCATTCTCCGTACCCCTGGCCACCAAGGTCGCCGGGATGGACCACGATGCACCCGCCCTGCGGCTGATTGAGCGTCCCTTCGTCCGGGAGTCCCCCTCCGGTGCGTGGCCCTTCCACATCCACGAGCTCATCCGCTCCGCCATCCGCAACGCGGAGGACGGCACTGATGACCGTTGGTCGCAACAGGACTGGCAGCGGGCGGCCCATCGCGCGTTCCACGCCTTGGAAGCGGAATGGCGCCAGGATCTGAGACGCGACCGAACCGTCCTGGTCGGCTGCCTCCAGCAAGGTCTTTTCCCAGCACGGGACTTCGGTCTCGATCTCGGCTGGCTCGGCGATGCCTCATTCCAGTACGTGGCAGATTCTGTATGGGAACCACTCCTGCTGCCCGCTGCGAGTGACACGTCGTCGGACGGCCCGCAGACTGCCGCGGATGCCCTGGTGGAAACGCTGAGTGCCATCGCCCGCCGCCAGCACGAGCACCGCGAGCGTACGGCCGGTCGGCTGTCGGCCGTCCTGGCATCGGGGCTGCTCCCCGATGAGCTGGTCGAGCTGGTCACGTACTACCTGGCGAAGGCCCAGCGCGACCTCGGGCTGACCGATGATTCGCGTCGCGGCATGCAGCACGTTGCCTCCGCTGGCGGTCGGCTCGCCTTCGCCGCCGGACGCGGCCTGGCACATCTGAGCCGGCTGTCCGGGGATTTCCCCGCGGCGGTGGATACCGCCGGGAGGCTGGGCTGGGAGGGACGCCACCAGCGAGTGCTTGGAGATGTGTGGTGGGTTCAGGGAGACATGGACCGGGCGGCAGCCGCCTATCGCGCGGCCCGGAGCGAGGCCGAGCAGAACGGTGCGGTCGGCGAGACCGCAATGTCCCAGGCGCATCTCGCCTTCGCGGTCGCCTTCGCCGAACCTGTTCAGGCCGACGACGAGCTCGACCTGGCGGACCGGTTGTTGTCGCGCCTCAGCCTGCGCTCCACCGAGATGGCCACTCGCATCACCGCGTTGGTGCGCGATGCCGGGTACGCTGCAGACGTACCGGACCGGGCCGCCGTCCTCTTCGGCGAAATCGGCGTCTCCGGAGTCTCCTATGCCGCACCCAAGCTCCAACTGGCCTTGTGCTTCCACCATGCCGTCCTCGACGCTCGCGATGAACTCGCGGCCGGAATCTCCCTCCTGCGGGAGCTCACTCGCAGCGGCGACTACGCGTACTATGTCGAGATCGCGCACTTCATGGCCGGTCTCCCGCTTCCTCCAGGCTCTGCACGAGCACGGTGGATCGACGGGGAGCAGAGGACTCGCGAACGATGGCGCGGCCTAGTTACGACACGCCGCGATCGCCTCGGCGCGGCGAGGTGATCCTGCCAATCGGACGGAAGCGGCTTGCTTCCCTCGCCGATGTGCTTCCACAACAGCACGGCGCGGCACGGGAACTCCACGAATACATCCGCACAGCGCTCGCCGCCTGATCAGCCCTTGGAATGGATGCGTTACACCAGAGCAGGCCTCTCTGACATCGTCGGGTGCGACGCCCCGAACCCCGCCCGGTTGGCGGTTAACGCCGCGCTGAGACGCAATCGGCGACCGGGGCTCGGGGTCATGGCCTGGCCTACCGGACGGGGCACGCCAGTTCAGGCATCGAGCGATTCGGGGAACACGTCACCAGCGCCAGATGCAGATACGAGGGGAGTTCGAGATAGAAGCCCAGTGACACATCCGTGCCGAATTCCAGCCGCTCAGCAGCGGAGTTGACCAGCGCAACGCAGTGGGCGGTATCACGATCCTTCGCCGAGGCGAACCTGGGTACGTACTCAGCCAACCGCGCGCCGAGCCATGAGGCCGCCTCCTTCGCCTCGTCCCACGTGCCCCGGACTACTGAACGGGGTTTGATGAGCCAGTACGCCGTTTCCAGGGGCGGGAGGTCCGACATGGGGAACTCTGCGGCCACCTCGCGGTAGCGCTGGATCAGTTCGGGCTTGCTTCCGGCCGGTGGCGGATCGGGATGCGGGGGCCGCCGTAGAGCCTCGTTGTCGAAGCGCTCTTTCGGCCCGGTCCACAGATAGCCGTGGTGATGCACCAGTCGTTCCCGTTTCGAGAAGTGCCAGCCGGGCCGACGGGCGGGGGATGGACCCGGCCCGGCTGGCGGGAGGGGAGGATCAGACGTTCAGGCCGAAGCGCGCCGGGTCAATGCCGGCCACCTCCAGTTCCTCCGTGGTGAACCGCAGCGGCTGAGCGTCCGGCCGCTTGCTGTCGCCCAGGGCCCACGCGTCCTCACCGATCCGGGCCAGGGTCACGCACCCCTCGGAGCAGGGGCCGCCGCACGCCTTCACGAACGAGGAGCCGCTGATGTCGAGCGCGTACAGGTCATTTCCGTTCTGCATCACTGCACCTTCCTGCTCAACTGATCGCGGTCATGGCTGACCGCCGCCGCCCGTTCGGGCGGGAGTTCAAGGGAATGGGCCACGTTTCAGCGGCCGGAGCGCCTGCCGGGCCCCGAGCACCGCGAGCACCGCGAGCACTGGCACGGTGGCCACGCAGAAGTAGCCAGGGGCGGTAGGTCGTCCTCTGCGAACACGGCCCGCTCGCGCTCCCAGGTCTGCCCCGAATCGAAAGAGACGCGAATCGTCATGAGGGGATGCCTGGCGAGCACCTGAGCGTACGTTTCCCTGCTCACGAGGCGTGCGCCTCACCCTGGTGCTGTCGCAGCCTCACGTTGGCGTCGGAGGCAGCGCTGTAGTCGCCTGTGGATCGCGCGTTATCGCGGCTCACACAAATGCCCAGACACGCAATACACCCTGGTACTGCTTTCGGCTCCGAGGGTAGTTCCGTCAGCACGTACCCTTGGGGCTTTTTCGTACCATCCATCGATCCTCCCGGCCTCATGACACCTATCCATGATCTACCGGGTTGCGGATTTCACCGAGCGTTATTCCCGTTCTGGCCTAAAGATCACCGGTAAGCCTCTGCCCATTGCTGAAGCAGAATCCTGGCTTCTTCGTCGAAGAGAGCGTGACCTTCGAAGAGCGAGAACACGGCCAGGTACTCGGAGACGTCGCGAGCGTCCCGGAAAACCATGCGACCTGTAAAATTCTCAACCGTGGCAAGCCGGCCGTCGTACACCGTGAATGTGTTCATAGGCCCGCGAGGTGTGACTGTCCCTGTCGGGATGACGCCGATACGAAGGTTCGGCAAGCGAGACAGTGATATAAGACGGTCGATCTGCATTGCCATGACCGGGGGCGGAACAATGGCCCACTTTGCGGCCTGTTCGGTGAGGATAAAAGTGAAGGACTTCGACGTGTCGTAGAGAACCGTCTGGCGTTCCAGCTTGCGGGCCACCGTCTTGGAGGGATCGCCCGGGGTGTGACTCAGGCTGGCACGGATGAACTCTGGGGTTGCCAGCAGGCCCGTAATCATCGAGGGCAGGAAGTATCGAAGGTCACTTGCCTCAGACTCCAGTGAAGCCAATTCCGTCTGTCGCTTCTCCATGCCGCGACGCCATGACGAGCGTTTGTCCTGCCATTCAGTATTCGCGATGCGTGCGACAGCCGTGATCTCTGCGACTATTTCAGGTGGAGCATCGAGCGCTTGAAGGATGCGCTCGACGTCTACGAGCTTCGGCGTCTTCTTGCCGGTCTCGAACTTACTGATCTGACTTTGAGACATGTTGCAACGCCGAGCGAGCCGGTCCCCAGTGAGACCGGCCCGCTTGCGAAGCTCGCGGAGCTTTTCCGCCAGGTCGGTCCTGGACTGACCTAGCTGCTCGGGCTCGAACGTCACCCAGATTCTTTCACGTACTCGGAAAACGGTACGGAGTGAGCAAGGGCAATTCGCCTCCACTCCAGGTACGGAGTGATATCGCCCGTGAACAGCTCTCGGTTGATCTGTGTACCGTCCGGTCTGAAATTCAAGTGGACGATTCTTGACTCATCGAACATCCACCAGTCAGTACCCGACAGTGGGAGTTCGTAGTCGTTCTGGGTCACGTCCAGGATGCGGATGTCTTCCCCGGCGTTGATATTTCCGGGAATTCCCCAAGCAAACTGGTAGCGCTGGTAGTCCGTCAACGGCTGACGGACGATCCGCACTCGGCCGATGGCACGCCCCGATGCCACGAAACCCCGTACCCGGTCATGCCACCGCGAGTTGTGGTCAACGGGCTTTGGCTCACCTCGGAGGAAGCGAGCGACGTTCTCAGCCTCCTTGTGCATGGTGTAGGTGGGTTGGGCCTCGAAGCGCCACGCCGTCCGTTCGTACGCGTCGAACGTCGTCCGCCACTCGTCACCATCCAAGAGCACGTACAGCCTCCCTGAGTACCGCCTCCGGGATCTCCACCAGTGCCTCCCCCTCCGGCGGCTGGAAAGCGCTGGACGAGTTCCCCTGGACCACGATGGATCCACTGGCCGTGCGGTAGACGTTCGGTCAGTCATCGTCGTCGCAGTCGGGCCCGTTGATGCTGCCCGTCAGTCGCGTCAGATCGCTACGCGCCATGGTGCCCCCTTTCCGCCTGGCCCCGGTTGGGGTCCCTGCTCGACGACGCTACGGAGCGCGTTGCCCGTCGTCCATGCCGACTCTGAAATATTCCCGATCCGGCATAAATGATCCTGCCCTCTCGCGCGGTTGCGGGCCTGTGCGCCTACAGACCCGCCTCCGCCACAACTCCCGTACGCCTTCGCGATCGAGGTCCCGCTGTTGTCGAGCGTGTACAGGTCGCTGACGGCGCTGATCCCCCGGGCCGGAGTAGCCTGATCCTGCGCACGCAAACGCTGTCCGGTTGGTAGCCCGGACGCTGTCGTCATACGGCAGTCTGTAGCCGCCCTCTCCAGGGATGTCCGGTGTGCCGGAATCCGGCCTCGTCAGGCCGGTGGCTGGCACGTGCTGGAGAGTTTTATGACTACCTCAGTGACCATGACAGTCTTCTTCGATGCCCCGTTCTGGGTCGGAGTCCTTGAGATCGCCGAGGCGGGTGAGGTCCGCGCCACTCGGCATGTGTTCGGTGGTGAACCCACGGACGCCGAGCTGTATCAGTTCCTGCTACGTCATGGGACAGCGCTGCTGGAACGTGCGCACGCCAACCCTGCGGTTCCCGTGGAGAGCCGGCGCCCGGTGCGGCACAACCCGAAGCGAGCCGTGAGGCTGGCCGCCCGGGAGGCAGCCAGAGTTGCCCAGGGGCGACACAGCACCGCGTCTCAGGAAGCGCTGCAGCTGGAACTCGAGCAGCGCAAGTCGTCGGCCGCAGCCGAGGCCAAGACGCGAAGGCAGGACGAGGCCGAGCACAAGTACGCCATGGCGCGGGCCAAGCGCAAGCGCCGGAAGCGCGGGCGTTGAGAAGACAGACGCCGATGACGCGGCCGACCCGTCTGTACTCCTCGCCTTCGATTCCTTATGCCGGGAAGGCAGTTCGGAGGACCGAGCGGGCGCGCCCGTTCACCGCGAGGAACGCCGGTCGCACTGAACACTGAGCACTTGAGTTGGCGCCGCTCGCCAACTCAAGTGCTCATAGTGGGAGCCTTCGCTGCGGCGGGCCGGGATGGTCGTCCGCCTCCAACCGGCACTCATCCGGCGTCACTTGCCGCTGAAGACGGGGAACGCGCTGTGTTCGCCGTAGTCCACGTCGGACAGGCTCCGTAGGGCGTCCATGTCTTCGCCCGAGATCTCGAAGTCGACCCCGGTGTTGGAGCGCATGTGCTCGGGAATCTCGATGTCGGCGTACACACGTATGTGCTCACCTGCGTACGGGCGAATGTGCCCAACCGGTTGGCTGCGTGTTGCCGGTCCAGCCGCCGTGATCGCGTGCCGGTGGGGGCGTCACCGCAGCGTGATGTCCTCGCCGACTGACTGCTCGCGGGCGGAGGCGACGACCAGGGCCGTGGCCGCCGCGTCCTGCGCTGCCACGCCGACCGACTTGTAGAGGGTGATCTGGTCCGGTGCGGTGCGCCCCGGTCTGCTGCCGGTGATGAGTTCGCCCAGCTCGGCGTGCACGTGATCGGCTGTGATGAGGTTGTCGCGGATCGGCATGAGCAGGTCGTTGCTGCCCGCAGGGAACGGTGCGAGCACGGCCTGGCGTGATTCGACGCACACCAGTGCCTCGGTGACCGTGGCGTCGTCGATCTCGCGGCCGACCGGGTTGTACCCCACGGAGGTGATGTGCACTCCGGGTGTCAGCCAGGAACGGCGGATCACGGGTTCGACGGCGTGGGTCGTCGCGGCGGCGATGTCCGCGCCGTCGAGTGCCTCGGCGTAGCTGGACACCGCCTGGACTTCGCCCTCCAGTACGGCTGAGAGCTCCTCGGCCAGGGCAGCCGCCTTCGCCGGATCCCGGCCGGCGACACGGATCCGCCGGATCGGGCGGACCCGACAGATCGCGCGGGCGTGAGAGCGGGCCTGCACGCCGGTGCCCAGCACTGCTAGCACTGTCGCGTCCTCGCGGGCCAGCAGCTGCGCCGACAGCGCGGAGCAGGCACCGGTCCGCGCTGCGGTGATGGCCGTACCGTCCAGCAGCGCAGCGGGCTCGCCGGTGTCCGGATCGAACGCCACGATCAGCGCCTGATGCGTAGGCAGCCGCACCCCGTCGTTGTGCGGGAAGAGGGACACCAGCTTGGTCATGAGCACCCCGGCCGACGGGAGGAAGCCCGGCATGGCCGCCAGGAGTCCATCGCGTTCGGGCACCTGGGCGGCGACGCGGGCAGGTACCGAGGCGCGGCCGGCACTGAGGTCCGCCATCGCCGAGGCCAGGGCATCGATCAGCGAGTCCACGTCGAGCAGCGCCTCGACCTGCGAGCGACCCAGAACAAGCATGCGCCTCAACCTCCTGATGCCGGTCATCCGGCCGGCGACCGCACAGTGAAAGCGTCAACCGCAGCCCCCCACCGCCCCGGCCAGGACACGCCGTCCTTCCTGAGCACGTTCATCCGTACGCACCTGAGCACATCAGCGTGTACGCCGACACTCGACGTTGTTGGACAGCGTGTAGGTCTCGTCCAGGATGGTCATGCGTTTGCTCCGTTCTTCGGCAGCTCGCCGTACGCCTCGTCGGTGACGGGCTCGAGCCATTCGTTGCTGACGTCTTCGCCCGGGGTGATGAAGGCGACGTGGGAGAACCACGAGTCGGCCTTCGCGCCGTGCCAGTGCTTCGTGCCCGCCGGGACACGGATCACCGTTCCCGGTTCCATGCTGACGGGGTCCTCGCCCTCGGCCTGGTACCAGCCGCTGCCCGCCGTGCACAGCAGGATCTGGTCACCGCCGCCGCCCGTGCCGTGGTGGATGTGCCAGTTGTTGCGGCAGCCCGGCTCGAAGGAGACATTGCTGACGGGCACGCTCCCCGAGGCGAGCGGAGCCAGGTAGCTCTGGCCGATGAAGTACTGCGCGAAGGCGTCGTTCTTCTCCCCGAGCGGGAAGACCTGGTCAAATCCGTTGCCGGTCATTTCGTTCTTTCCTTCTGTTTCAGCGCGTCCCGCCGGGCGCGGGTGCGGCAGCGGCGTCATGGGTCCAGCCGGCCAGGCTGCGCAGCATCCCTAGCGATTGACGTAGGCCATGTGCTCGGCGTTGTAGCGATCGCCGCTGACGCCGACCCGCTGGGCAAGGCCGTCGAGGCCCGCGACCTCGTCCGCGGACAGCCCGACGGCCGTCGCGGCGGCGTTCTCCTGGATGCGTGCCGTGCGGCGGGTGCCGGGGATCGGCACGATCCATGGCTGCTGCGCGAGCAGCCAGGCAAGGGCAATCTGGCCCGGCGTCGCGCCCTTCACTTCGGCGAGTTGCCGGACATGGTCGACGAGTGCCTGGTTCGCGGCCAGGTTCTCCTCCTTGAAGCGCGGAACCCGGTGGCGGATGTCCCCGTCGGTGAAGGTCGTGGACGTGTCGACGGTGCCGGTGAGGAAGCCCTTGCCCAGGGGGCTGAACGGCACGAACCCGATGCCGAGCTCGGCGAGCGTGGGCAGCACCTCAGCCTCGGGGTCCCGTGTCCACAGCGAGTACTCGCTCTGGACTGCGGTCACGGGGTGGACGGCGTGTGCGGCGCGGATGGTGGCGGCCGAGGCCTCGGAGAGCCCGAAGTGCCTGGCTTTCCCCTCGGCGATCAGCTCGCCGACCGTGCCTGCGACGTCCTCGATCGGCACACCGGGGTCGACGCGGTGCTGGTAGAACAGGTCGATCGCGTCGGTGCGGAGCCGCTTCAGAGACTCCTCCGCGACGTGGCGGATCTGCTCGGGACGGCTGTTGAGGCCGATGCTCTGGCCGTCTTGGATGTCCCATCCGAACTTGGTGGCGATCACGACCTGGTCGCGGATCGGCTCCAGCGCCTCGCCGACCAGCTCCTCGTTCACGTAGGGCCCGTAGACCTCGGCGGTGTCGAAGAAGGTCACGCCCTCGTCGACCGCGGAGCGCAGCACTGCGATCATGTCGTCGCGGCTGCCGGGGTTGGGGCCGTAGCTCTGGGACATGCCCATCGCGCCGAGCCCGATCGCGGAGACCTCAAGGCCTTGTCCGAGTGTTCTGGTGTGCATGGTCATCTCTCTTGGATCGTGGTCGGGCGTCCGGCGCGGGGCTGTACTGCGGTGGACGTCGCGGCGAGGCTCGCGAGCAGTTGCAGGCGCTCCTGGCTGGGCGAGCCGGGCTCTGCGGTGTAGATGAGGAAGGACAGCCCGGGCTCGGCGGTCAGCTCCATCCCCTCGTAGGTCAAAGTGAGGTCGCCGACCTCGTGGTGGTGGAACTCCTTGGTGCCCGATCCGTGGCGGCGCACATTGTGTGCTCCCCACCGCGTGCGGAACGCGTCGCTGCACGTGGACAGCTCGCCGATCAGGTCGTGCAGCTGCTTGTCCCGGGGATCCCTGCCGGCCTCGGTGCGCAGGATCGACACGGTGACGTCCGCGGCCGCCTCCCAGTCGGGGTAGAAGGCCTTGGCCCGTTCGTCGAGGAAGCAGTACCGCGCCAGGTTCTCTTGCCCGGGGCCGTCGAACACCTCGTCGTAGAAGGCCCGCCCGAGGGCGTTGGTGGCGAGGACGTCCATCCGTCCGTTGCGCACGAACGCGGGCCCGAGGGCGATGGCGTCCAGCGCACGGGTCAGGCTGTCCCTGGGCACCCACTTCTTCGACCTGTTCCTGCGCACGGTCCGGGCCGCGCCATTGGCTGCCCGGGCAAGGTCGAAGAGGTGCTCGCGCTCGGCGTCGTCCAGCTGCAGCGCCCGGGCGACCGACTCGAGGACGGCATCGGAGACGCCGGCCAGGTGGCCGCGCTCGATCTTGGCGTAGTACTCCGGGCTCACGTCCGCGAGCATCGCCACCTCGCCGCGGCGGAGGCCCGCCACCCTCCGGTGCCCGGAGACCGTCAGCCCAGCCTGCTCGGGAGTGAGGTTCGCACGACGGGACATGAGGAACTCCCGCGCTTCGTTCCTGGCTTCCATGCACTCCACGCTAAGGCGCGAAGCCCCTGTGAGGGATGCCCTGCCAGTACGTCCTTCACCGGGGACTCCCTCGCTCGGCATGCCTGGCGATGTCATTGGCATTGCACCTTCAGAGATCGACTGACGGACGTCGCCGCAGGCAGGGAGAGATCATGGCCGAGAACACAAGCACCGGCTGGACCGGCGGGAAGAATGCCTTCGGCGACTTCGCCCCGGGGATGGTCCATTACACCGACAAGATCCTCTTCGACGAGGTCTGGGAGCGCCAGGGCCTGTCCAAGCGCGACCGCAGCCTCGTCACCATCTCCGCTCTGACCGCGCTCGGGAAGGTGGGCCAGCTGCCGTTCCACCTCGGCTTCGCCCGCCAGAACGGCGTCACCGACGAGGAGCTGCAGGAGGCCCTGCTGCACTTGGCGTTCTACTCCGGCTGGCCCAACGGCATGGGAGCGACGAGCGTGCTGCAGAGCATCGTCGAGCCGCAGGACTGAGCCTGCCCCAGGCACGGCCGCCGCGTCGGCCGGATGGTCGGCGACGGCATCCCCGATCCCCGCTCGCGGCCTCGGGCGGCGCTATCGCGCTCAGCTGCCAACTAGCGTGCTCAAGCGCCAACTATCCCGCTCAGTCACATGAATGGGCCGAGGACAAGGCGTTCCGAGCGAGGTTCGAACTCGAAGTCGCTGCCGCGCGGATGGTCCCGAACGAGGCTCACGACCCTTGAAATCTGGTTGAGCGGTGGGAAAATGCGTTGGAGGGATGGTGATCGGGCTGCTAGCTTGCGGTTGTCCGTGACGCCGTCCGAGGAGGTGAGACCCATGAACGCTGTATCGACGTGGGTGCTCCCCCTTCCCGTCACGGCCGGCGATTGACGTAGGTGTCGCCGGGAGCGCCTCGACAACAAGGCACTCCCGAAAGGCAACACCTATGCATTCTCTGCACCATTCTCTGCACCATTCTCTGCAGTTCACCGCCGAGTCGTCGTCGAACGGCATGGTCGAACGCGACTTCGCCCTGGGCGACGTCCCCGGAGTTCTCTGGTCACCGGCCTCCGGCGCGGCCGATCGTGCGCCGCTGGTCCTGATGGGTCACGGCGGCGGGGCCCACAAGAAGCACCGGGCGATGGTCGGCCGCGCCGGCCGCCTCGTGACCGGCTGCGGCTTCCATGTCGCCGTCATCGACGCGCCCGGTCACGGCGACCGGCCGCGCACCGCGCAGGACGAGCAGGAGATCGCCGAGCTGCGCAAGGCACAGGCGGCGGGCGCGCCGGAAGGCCCGATCATCGTCCCCTACAACGCCCGCCTGGCGGAGCTCGCCGTGCCCGAGTGGCAGGCGACCCTGGACGCCCTTCAGGAACTTCCGGAGATCGGCGCCGAGGGGCCGGTGGGCTACGTCGGCATCGCCATGGGCACCGCGATCGGGGTGCCGCTGGTGGCGGCCGAGCCCAGGATCACGGCCGCTGTCTTCGGCATGATGTGGCCCGATGCCCTGTTCGAGGCGGCGAAGCAGATCACCGTCCCGATCGAGTTCGTCCTGCAGTGGGACGACGAGCGCATGCCGCGTGAGGCCGGCCTCGCGCTGTTCGACGCCTTCGCCTCGAAGGAGAAGACGTTGCACGCCAACGCGGGCTCACACTTCGAATTCCCCATGTTCGAGGTCGACAGCTCGGTCCGGTTCCTCGCCCGGCATCTCGGCCGGACGGTTGCCTCACCGGCCTGATGAGGTGAGCGGCAGCGGCGTCCGGTCTGACCATCGGGCGCCGCTGCCCGGACGGGATCGGCCCGCGCGGCAGAACGCCCAACCGCTGGACCGGACCAAGCTCTTGACGGGCACTTACCTCACTACTTAAATCAAGAAGCGACGCCTTCACCCCCCACCCTGGCGGGCTCATCCGTGCGCCCGGCCGCCGTATGGAAGGAAGAGCCGTGGCCTCCCCACGCCTGCTCCGCAGATGTCTGTTCGCCGCCCTGTCCGCCGCACTGGTCGCGTCCGCCGCGACCGGCGCGGCGCAGGCGGGTCCGCAGGATGCCGCCCCCGCCGCCGCGACCGCCGCCGCCGCGGTGGCCTTCTCCGACAACTTCGACGGTGCCGCCGGTTCCGCGGTCGACTCGTCGAAGTGGCAGATCGAGACGGGCGACAACGTCAACAACCACGAGCGGCAGTACTACACGTCGGGCAACAAGAACGCGGCCCTGGACGGCCAGGGTCACCTGGTGATCACCGCGCGGAAGGAAAACCCGTCGAACTACCAGTGCTGGTACGGGACCTGCCAGTATACCTCGGCCCGGCTGAACACCTCCGGGAAGTTCAACGCGCAGTACGGGCACGTCGAGGCGCGGATGAAGATCCCGCGGGGGCAGGGCATGTGGCCCGCGTTCTGGATGCTGGGCACGCCGGTCAACTGGCCGGACTCGGGCGAGATCGACGTCATGGAGAACGTCGGCTACGAGCCCTCCACCGTGCACGGCACCATCCACGGCCCCGGCTACTCGGGCTCGGGCGGCATCGGCGCGGCCTACTCGCTGTCCAACGGCCAGGCCTTCGCGGACGCCTTCCACACCTTCGCGGTGGACTGGGCGCCCGACTCGATCACCTGGTCCGTGGACGGCAACGTCTACCAGCGGCGCACCCCGGCCGACCTCGGCGGAAAGACGTGGGTGTTCAACAAGCCGTTCTTCCTGATCCTGAACCTGGCCGTGGGCGGCTACTGGCCTGGTGACCCGGACGGCTCCACCTCGTTCCCGCAGCAGCTTGTGGTGGACTCCGTGTCGGTGACGACCGGCAGTACGTCCACCGGCGCGGCGATCAAGGGCCTGGCCGGCAAGTGCGTGGACGTCGCCGGGGCGAACTCCGCCAATGGGACCGCCGTTCAACTCTACGACTGCAACGGCACCGCTGCCCAGCAGTGGACCGTGGGCTCCGACGGTACGATCCGCGCGCTCGGCAAGTGCCTTGACGTGACCGGCAACGGCACCGCCGACGGCACCACGGTCCAGCTCTGGGACTGCACCGGCGGCCCCAACCAGAAGTGGGCCGTCAGCGGCGCGAACGACATCGTCAATCCGCAGGCTGACAAGTGCCTGGACGTGACCGGCAACAACTCGGCCAACGGCACCCGGCTGCAGATCTGGACCTGCACGGGTGGCGCCAACCAGAAGTGGACGGTCGGCTGACACCTCGCCCGCGACGCCGGGCCGGTCCAGCGGGTCCCCCGCGAGACCGGCCCCGCTTGCGGAGCTTGCGGAGTTCGCGGGGCTCGCGGGGCTCGCGGGGCTTCTCCGCTGGGGCGGCAGCCCGTCGGGGTTGTGAGTGACCCGTGTAACTACGTCATTTGATCTTATTCCGGGTCTGGCTCGCTAAGATGATCGACGAGTTGAGGCGCTGGCCCTGCGCTGGCGGGAGTGGGGGACTGCCGTCTCGGCGGGCAGGGACGCCAGGGAACCGCGAGCACGCCTCCGTGCACCTCTACGGCTCTCCCACGACCGTGATCCAGCGGCCGTACCCGACTCGCTGGAGGTCGTCGTGGCCACCGAAGAAGAGACAGCCCGGCCCGACGGCACCGCCGTTCCGGCCTATCGCGACGGCAACGTGCTGCGCTGGCTCACCGCGTACACCGCATCCCTCGTCGGCGACAGCGTGTACTTCGTCGCGCTCGGCTGGTCCGCGCAGAAGGTCGCCGGGCCGACCGAGGTCGGACTGGTCATGGCCGCCGGGGCGTTGCCCCGGGCGGTGCTCATGCTCGCCGGGGGTGTGGTGGCCGACCGTGTCGATCCCCGCCGGGTCGTCCTCGGGAGCGACGCGGTGCGCTGTCTCCTCATTCTCGCGGTGGCGGGCAGCATCGCGTTGAGTTCGCCCGCCTTGTGGATCCTGGTGGCCGTGGCGCTCGTGTTCGGTGCCGTCGATGCCATGTTCGTGCCCGCCGTCGGTGCTCTCCCGTCGCGGATGACGAGTCCTGAGCAACTGGCCCGAGTCACCGGGATGCGTGCGCTGTCGATGCGCCTCAGCCAGGTCGTCGGGCCGCCGATCGGCGGCCTGGCCATGGGGCTCGGGGGCGCGGCGAGCGCCTTCGGGGTCGCCGGGCTGCTCTTCGCGCTCTCCCTGCCGCTCCTGCTGACCGTACGGGTCCGGCCCGTCACGGGCGACAGCCCCGAGTCGGAGCAGTCGGGGTCGGCGAAGGAGAACCTGCTCGACGGGCTGCGTTACATCCGTCGCCACCGGCTCATCGGACCCCTCGTCATCGTCAGTGCCATCTGCGAGTTGGGGCTCACCGGCACCATCAGTGTCGGCATGGTGCTCCTCAACGCCGAGCGCGGCTGGGGGCCTTCGGGCTACGGCCTGATCGTCAGCGCCTTCGGTGCCGGAGCCACGGCAAGCGCCACGCTGCTCACTGTCGCGGGCTGGCTGCCCCGCGCCGGGCTGATGATGGCCGGGACGCTGCTCGTGGGCTGCGCGGGTGTGGCCGCTGTCTCGTTCATTCACACCCTCTGGATCGCCGTGGTCGTGGCCGCGCTCATCGGGCTGAACGCCGGCGTCTTCGGCAGCCTGGACAACGCCCTCATCCAGACCTCGGCCGACCCCGCGTATCTCGGCCGGGTCACCGCCGCCATGATGCTCACCCTGGTCGGTCTCGCCCCGCTCAGCTACCCGCTGGTCGGCGCCGCCATCGGCGCCTGGGGCGTGGACCGGGTGTTCATGGGCTGCGGCGCCTTCGCCAGTCTGAGCGCCGTGATCGCCCTGGCCTCCGACGCCGTACGGCATGCCGAACTGCCCCGGAAGAAGTCGCCGGCGACCAGCTAGCCAGGACCCGCTCGCGTTCTTTGTCTTCGTGCAACTCGCCGCCCAGCGGCGGGATCTGCCGCTGGGCGACCTTCCCGGGCTCTACGGCATCGGTCCGGTGCACGACCACGCCGTCTGACGGCACCTGCCAACTGTCCCAGCAGGGGTCCACGCACTGGAGATCACAGGAGGTCCGGCCCCTCACGGCTGGACGCGGCACCACAGCCGATGGCGCCCAGTGATCATTTCTCCAGTTCGCCCCATGCCACGAGCCGGTGGGTGTATGTGCCGTTCCAACCGCGGTCCGTGCAGGTGGTGAGCGTGATCCGAGCCTTGTCCGGCCTGGCGCCCGGCCTGTTGGGAACGGGAAGCACGACGCCGATGTCGGTGGGCTTGACGACCTGGGTCCGGGTGACCCGGTAGGTGTATGTCTTACGGTGCCAGTCGACCTTGATTTCGTCGCCTTTTGTCAGGTCCGGCAACCGATGAAACGGCTGCCCCCACCCCGTGCGGTGGCCGGCGATCGCAAAGTTGCCTCTTTCGCCCGGCATGGCTGTGCCTGGATAGTGCCCGGGGCCCTTCGCAAGAGCGCTCTGGGACACGCCCTCAACGATCACGGGGTCGTAGCCCGAGCCGAAGCGAGGAATCCTCAGCGTCGCGAGCGCACCGCCTTCGTGAGGGACGTCGGCCGACGGCTGGATCTCCTTGCGCAGTACCTTCTGGGTGGCTCTGTACTGATGGTCCGAGTGCCAGGTCTGGAGAAGCATGAAGCCTCCCAGGAGCAGACCGGCGAGTATCAGGCCGATACCCAGAAGTTGACTTGCCTTTTTCATGTCTGGCCCGGGGGTCAGGAGTCGTCATCGAACTTTCGGGGAAACAGTCGCAGAACAGCGAATCCCGCCGAGATCAGAACGAACACGACCATCCAGAACCAGATGCTGTCGGGGCCGCCGGTGACAGGCAGTACCCCTGCCGCACTGGTTCCTCCCGCGGTGGCGCCTGCGGCTGCATAGTTCGCCATGAATTTCCTCCTCTGTCTGTTCGGTCTCTTTTCAGGGACCGTTTGAAATTACCAGTTTCGTTCTCGCTGAAGAGCTGTATCGACGAGCGCACGGAGGTGCACTCCCTGCAGAAACAGGTCGTAGAACCATTCCGGTACGACCAGCATCGAGGCAATCGACACGCGCCAACCCCTGGATTTTGCGGTGATCGCCCGCTCAATGGCGTAAAAAGCGGTGAAAGCTATCCAGAACGGAGCAATTTTCAGGCCCGATCCAGCTGCGAGGAACCACAGAACCGAACCCAGGTACACGGTCGACACGGATACCCCGAGGAATGCCACGACCTGCCTGACCCAACCTTCTGCGGTGTGACGAGTCATGCCGTAGCCGATCAGATTCTCGAGCGCTCCGCGCTTCCAGCGAAGCCGCTGCTTCGCAAGGGCTCGCCATGTTTCCATGACTTCGGTACTCATGGTCGCGCGGGCCGGAGCAACGATACGGAATCCGAGATGCTTCAGTGCGAGCGTGAGCTCGTTGTCCTCGGTCAGTGCCTTCGTGTCGTACACTCCGTCGGCCGGGGGCAGAAGGCCCGATTCGCGGGCGGCGAGCACACCTTTCAGAGCACCGGCCTTGAAAAGGCAGGCGGTGCCTGTCAGACAAAGGACCTTGCCGTTCTTTCGTGCTGTGTCGCGAGCGTACCGGGCGAACTCGTTGCGCTGGAAGACACCACAGAGTCTGCCGCCCGAGCGACCCCGGAAGTTGCCGCCCACCGCGCCGTAGCCCTGCTCCATCTTCCGTGCGGCCACCTCGATGAAGCGAGCATCCAGATAGGTGTCGGCGTCCTGGATGAGGATTGCGTCGTCGTCTGCCATGTCCGGCAGCAATCTGTCCAGTGCTCCATTGAGATTGCCGGCCTTCTTGTGCCTGTTGGCGACCGAATGCCAGACTTCGGCACCGGCCTCTCGGGCAATTCGCTCCAGGTCTTCGGTTCGACCGCGGTCCTGGTGTGGATCCAGGGTCACGATGACGCGGTCCGCAAGACGTGTCTGCGCCTGCAGCGCATCGAGGACGTGGGGCAGGGAATCCGTTTCCCTGTAGGCGGGTACGAGCACCGTCACACTGGGGACTCCCGGCTCCGGTTGTGGGCCAGGGGGGCTCTGAAACGGCCGGTTGCCACTCGTCGTCATATCGATCCCCACGTGATCCGTGCGGCTGGAAGGCCGTCTTCTCGTCGCCTCGACCGCGTCCTCTGTCTGTAAGTTTACGGTGTATCCATACATAGGATACTTAGAGCGTAGTGTCAAGATTGGACCCGTATCACCGCTCGGGCCGCCCGTACCTGCCGGAGTGTCTGCCCTGCTGATCGAGCGCCTGACGGGCACCAAGACCGGTGCGCCGCTGCTCAGCCTTCTCCGTCTCGGGAACTCGCCGACTCAGTTGTCGTTACACACATCGACGAAATCCGTCGAAGTAGACTTGTACAAGTTCTAGGCATCTCGATCTCTTCGCGAGTACGGAGTCCCCCATGGCCGAGGAGTTGCCCAAGCCCCCCGACGTCGTCGACCGCGACCGTGAGTGGCGGCTGCTCACCGACTTCGTCCGTGACCCGGCGCCCGCCCTGCGGCTCGGGATCGTGTCCGGGCGGCGGCGGCACGGGAAGTCGTATCTGCTGCGAGCCCTCACCGAGGCCGTCGGCGGGCTGCACGTCACCGCTGTCCGGGAGGAAGGGCGGCTGCCCGCGCTCCAGCGCTTCACCGATGCGATCGCGGCCCATGCCGGGCTGCGGTCGGGGACCTTGCGGCTCACCGACTGGTATCAGGTGCTGACCAACGCCCTCGACGTCGTGACCCGGCAGGCCTCGACGCCGCTCCTCGTCATCGACGAACTGCCCTATCTGCTCCAGCACTCGCCCGAAGTGCCTGGCATCCTTCAGCAGATCTACGACGAGCGGCAGCGGGGCGGCGTCGGCAGCGGGGCCCGGATCATCCTCTGTGGTTCTGCCATGAGCGTCATGCACGAACTGCTCTCCGGTACCAAGCCGCTTCGCGGGCGGGCCGTCGTCGATCTGCGGCTCGGTGCCTTCGACTACCGTGCCAGCCGTGAGTTCTGGCAGATCGAGGACCCGCTCACCGCTCTGCACGTCCACGCGGTCCTCGGTGGCGCGCCCGGGTATCAGCCCATCGCCTCCCGGCCGGGGCCGAGTGACGGCTTCGAGCGCTGGCTCACCAGCACCGTCCTCGACCCCGGGCGCGCCGTCTACTCACGTACCGAGACCGAATATCTGCTGCGCGAGGATCCCCGGATAACCCAACACACCCTCTACTACGACATCCTCACCGCCATCGCCCAAGGCGCCTCCACCCCCACCAAAATCGGTTCCGCCCTCGCCCGTCAGCGCAACGCCGTCGCCCACCCACTGGACGTTCTGAAGTCCACCGGTTACGTCCAGCGCGAGCAGGACATCCTTCGGCCCCGCCATCCCGTCATCACGCTCACCGACCCCGTCATCCGCTTCAACCAGCTCATCACCCTCCCCCAGGCCGCGGCGATCGAGCAGGGCTTCGCCGAGCAGGCCTGGCACGCCTCCGCGCCCACCTTCAACTCCAAGATCCTGGGCCCTCACTTCGAGGAGCTCGCCCGGATCTGGACTCTGCGGTACGCCCACGCCGTACTGCCCGGCGGGCTTCCCGGACCCATCGGCACCACCGAGGTCCCCGACCCCGCCGCCCGCACCAAACACGAAGTCGACGTCCTCGCCCTCGCTCTCGGCGAGCGGCCCCAGGCTCCCCGGGCGCGCATCGCGCTGCTCGGCAAGGCCAAAGCCACCCTCGCCCGGCGCGGCACCGGCGACCTCGAACGGCTGGAGCACATCCGCCAGTTGCTCACCGAGCAGGGTTACGACACCTCCCGCACCGTCCTCGTCCTGTTCTCCCTGCACGGGTTCTATCCGGACGTCGTGCAACTCGCCGTCCAGCGGCGGGATCTGCTGTTGGTCGATCTTCCCGGGTTGTACGGGGTCGGGCCCGTGCTCGGCATCGGGAGCTGATCCTTGGCTTCCCGCACGGTCGCAGGCCTGTATGCCTACAGACCGACCTCCCGCCACAGCTCCCGCATCTCCGCCGCCGCTCCCGGCGCCGTCAGCAGCAGCGGTCTGTTGTACTGCGGGAGTTGCGGGACCGCCACCGCTCCCGCCTCAGTCGCGATCAGGTAGGCCGGCAGACCGTCCACCGCGTGGAACTCGCCTATCGCCGCTGCCGTTGCCCGGCCTGCTGCCACCTGGGTCAGGGAGAGGGCCGTCGAGCCCATCACTCGGGTGGTGCAGTGGCGGGTGGACAGGAGGACCATCAGGTGGTCCAGGCCCGGCCAGTGGGCGTGAGCGGCCCATGCCGTCAGGAAGACGTGGCCCGTCACCGTGGTGTGGTCGGCGGCTTGGATCGGGGTGCCGTTCAGGTGGGCGCCGCCGCCCCTTGTCGCCGTGAATGTCTCCCGTCGCCACGGGTCTGCCACCAGGCCCAGGAGGGGGGTGCCGTCTGCTGCCACCAGGCCCAGGGAGAACGAGCACCAGCCGATGCCGTGCGCGTAGTTCGTCGTTCCGTCCACCGGGTCTATCACCCAGTGCGGGGCCTGAGGCGTCGACGGCTTCTCCACGCCGTACTCCTCGCCCTCTATTCCATGGGTCGGGAAGGCGGTGCGGAGGACCGAGCGGGCGTGTGCCTCTATCGCCTCGTCCGTCTCCGTGACTATGTCTGCCGGGCTGGCCTTCTCTCTTACGGCGCGTACGGCGTCGGCCGCGTCGGCCGCACCGCCGGTGGCTCGGGGTTCGCGGATCCGGGCTGTCGCCCATTCCGCCAGGTTCTTTGCCACCTGTAGTGCGTGGTCCAGGTCCGGCCCTGCCGGATCGAGTCCGGTCCGTTCCCCGTCCCGGTCCGCTTCCGGCTTCTCTTCGCTCATGCCGTCCCGTCCCTCGTCCACCAGCAGCCAGGCCGAGCATGCCCGTCCCGCAGGCACATCGCACATGCCTGCGGGACAGCAGCGTTCGGGACGTCAGGTCAGCTGCTTCTTCGTGTCGCCGCCCGTGATCTGGATCTTGCGGGGCTTGGCCTGCTCGGCCACCGGAATGCGCAGTGTCAGGACGCCCGCCTCGTACGACGCGTCGATGCGCTCCGTGTCGAGCGTGTCGCCCAGGAACAGCTGCCGGGTGAAGATGCCCGCGGGGCGCTCCGCCACGATCATCTCCGCGTCCTTCGGAGCGGGGTTGCGGCGCTCGGCGCGGACGTTCAGCACGTTCCTCTCCACGTCGATGTCGATCGACTCCGGGTCGATGCCGGGGAGGTCGAAGTGGACGACGAACTCGCCGTCCGCGCGGTACGCGTCCATCGTCATCGCCGCCGGGCGCGCCGCGCCCAGGACCTGCTGCGCGAGCCGGTCGAACTCACGGAACGGGTCGGTGCGCATGAGCATCACGGGTCACTTCCCTTCATGTTCGGTGCGATGCCCTACGACTTCCTATATAGCTCCATGGAGGAAAGTTGACAAGTCTCGACTCAAGTTTCGGATCGAGTTTCGGATGGGTCCGGGCCTTGCGGGGGCGGGATGATGCTGAGGCAACGCAGGTGCTGGTGGCTAAGCCGGTGCTGGTGGGGTGCCCGCGGGGGTGGGTCGCGCGGCCCGGCGCTTACGAGGCAGCGCCCGCGGCGGGGCGAGCGTCGGCCTACACCCCCGCCGCGCGTGACAGTGTGAAGATCAGCAGGCCCGCCAGTGAGCCCACCACCGTGCCGTTGATTCTGATGAACTGGAGGTCTCGGCCTATGTGGGCCTCGATCTTGCGGGTGGTGTGGTCGGGGTCCCAGCCGGCGACCGTGTCGGTGATCAGGGACGTGATCTCCTTGCGGTAGGTCCTGACGACGTAGACCGCCGCGTTTTCCAGCCAGCCGTCCATCTTGGCCTGCAGCCTCGGGTCCGCCTTCATGCGTGCGCCCAGGGAGAGCAGGGATGTCCGTACCCGCAGGCGTAGTTCGCTGCGTTCGTCCTCCGCGGCCGAGACGATCATGGATCGTACGGCGGTCCACACCGACGCGATCAGGTCCTGGACCTCGCCCCGGCCCAGCACCTCGCCCTTGAGGCGTTCGACGCGTGCCCGGGTGTCGGTGTCGGACTGGAGGTCGGCGGCGAAGTCGGTCAGGAAACGGTCCAGGGCGCCACGGGCCGGGTGCGACGGCATGTCGCGCATCTCTGCGGTGAAGCGGACGAGTTCCTTGTAGACCCGCTCCCCCACCTTCCGGTCCACGAAGCGCGGGGTCCAGCCCGGGGCGCCGCCCTGCACGGCGTCCAGGACCTGGGCGTCGTGCCGTATCAGCCAGTCGTGCGCACGCGTGACGACCAAGTCGACGGCGCGCTTGTGACCGCCGTCGGCCACAATCTTCTCCAGCATCTTGCCTATGCCGGGCGCGACCTCCTGGGCGTCGGCCCGGCGGGTGATCGCCTCCGTGACCACCGCCTGGACGTCCGTGTCCCGCATCACCGCGAGCGCACCCCGCGTCGCCGCCGCCAGTTCCGCTGTCACCCGGTCCGCGTGGTCCGGTACCGCCAGCCACGCGCCGAGTCTGCTGCCGATGCCCACGGCGCGCAGCCGCTGCCGTACGACATCCGCGGACAGGAAGTTCTCGCCGACGAACTCGCCCAGCGAGACTCCCAGCTGGTCCTTCTTGGTGGGGATGATCGCGGTGTGCGGGATCGGCAGGCCGAGGGGGCGGCGGAAGAGAGCCGTGACCGCGAACCAGTCGGCCAGCGCGCCGACCATGCCCGCCTCGGCCGCCGCCGCGACATAGTCGGCCCAGGGGCCCGCGCCCGCGTCCGACGCCCACTTGGCGGCCACGTACACCACCGCCACGAACAGCAGCAGGCCCGCGGCCGTCAGCTTCATACGGCGCACCCCGCGCTGCCGTTCCTCATCGGCGGGGGTGAAGGCGGTCATCGTGCGGTGGGTGGGGGCAGCGGTTCCCGTGCCGGTGCCGCCGCCCGTCGTCGCCGCGGTATCGGGGTCCGGTCGTTCCGGCCTTTCCGGCCGCTCCGTCTGCGTCTGTGTCATCAGCTCCACCCACCCGTCCGTGGTCCCAGCCGTGGGTACCCGTGATCGCCGTGCTATCCGTGATCCCTTACACATTGTCCCTTCCTGTCCGACTCCTGGAACGGAACAGGAGTTCCCGGCGTCTCTCTGACGGGTGAATCGGGCTTCCATCGGGCGGGCAATCGGGCTCCCATCGGGCGGGCACGCACAGGCCTCCCGGGCCGCCGACGGGGAGATCTGCGCGCCCTTCCGGATCATGGGATCATCGGACCGGAGCTTCGGGCTCCCACCGCCCGAGGGGAACCCATATGCCCAGGCGTCATGGCTATGCCCTGCTCAGCGCGCTCATAGCACTGACGGTGGCGATATCCGCCGCCATATACCTCGGCGTGGCAGCCGACGACGGCACCGGGCGGCACGCACCGTCCGGCAGCCACACCCCGCACAGCACCGCCGCCCCCGCCTCCACCGGCACCTGGGTCGGCGCCTGGGCCGCCTCCCCCGTCGGGGGCGAGCCCGGCACCGAGACCGGCGGGTTCGCGGACCGCTCCGTGCGCAACGTCGTCCACACCACCGCCTCCGGCACCGGCGCCCGGATCACCCTCTCCAACCTCTACGGCGAGTCCCCGCTCACCGTCACCCACGCCACCGTCGCCGTCGCCTCGGGCAACGACAGCGCGGACGCGGTGTCCGGCACCATGCGGCGGCTCACCTTCGGCGGCAGCGCCTCCGTCGTCATACGATCCGGCGGCCAGACGATGAGCGACGCCGTCCGCATCGACGTCGCCGACGGCGCGAATCTCCTGGTCACCACCTATTCCCCGATCCCCTCCGGCCCCGTGACCTATCACCCGAACGCCCGCCAGATCTCCTACGTCGCCCAGGGCGACCGCACCGAGGACATGACCGGTGCCCCGTACACGGAGCAGACCTCCTACTGGCGGTATCTCACAGCACTGGACGTGCTCAGCGACGACTCCGACGGCACCGTCGTCGCCTTCGGCGACTCGCTCACCGACGGGATCACCTCCACCGAGAACGCCGACCACCGATGGACCGACGCCCTCGCCACCCGGCTGCGCACAGCCATCGCCTCGGGTCAGAAGCTGCCCCGCTACTCGGTCGTCAACGAGGGCATCAGCGGCAACCAGGTCCTCGCCGACGGTCTCGGCCGCCCCGCCGACAACCAGAGCGGCCTCCGGCGCTTCGGGCGCGACGTGCTCTCCCGCACCAACGCCAAGGTCGTCGTCATCGACCTCGGCGTCAACGACATCCTGCGCAACCCGAGGAGCGCCGACCCGCACAAGATCACCGACGGGCTGCGCACCCTGGTCCGCCGGGCCCACGCCCACGGTCTGAAGGTCGTCGGCGCCACCCTCATGCCCTTCAAGGGCCACCGCGGCTACAGCGACGGCCGCGACACCGTACGGCAGAAGATCAACGCCGAGATCCGGGCGGGCCGGGTCTACGACGCGTACACCGACTTCGACAAGGCGCTGCGCGACCCCTACGACCCGCGCCGGCTGCTGCCCGACTACGACTCCGGCGACCATCTCCACCCGAGCGACCTGGGCTACGGCAGGATGGCGTCCGTCTTCGATCTCAAGGAACTCAAGCGGGCGGGGCAGGCCGAGCTGTAGGCCGCCCGGCCACCGTCAGGCGACTGCCACGCCGTAGGTCCTCCACGCCGTAGGGCCTCAGTAGTCCCCGTACCTGCGCCGCTGCCGGTCGTCGCGGCGCTCCCGGTGCCGTTCGCGCCGTTCCTCCTGGCGCTCGCGGCGCTCCTCGCGGTGCTCGCGCAGCATCTCCAGGTGATCGTCCCAGATCTCACGGGGGTCGTCCGACGAGCCGGACGGGCCGAGTTCGCGGCGGGCCTGCTTACGCTCCAGCTTCTCGCGGCGCCGCTCCTCCTTCAGCCGCTGCCGTTCGGCCCGGGTGGCTTTGCGTTCCACCCCGACGCCGCCCCAGAAGGCGAACCCGCTGATGATCACGCGCGGGGCACCCGGGTCGCCCGGCACACCGTCCTCGCGCTGGTCGAAGCCGCCCATCAGGCCGAAGCCGCGCACCACGACCTCCACGCCGGGCGGCACGATCACCTGCACCCCGCCCATGATCGCGATGCAGTTGATCTCGACCTCGTGGTCGGCGAAGTTCGCCTCGCGCAGATCGATCTCCCCGCCGCCCCAGAAGGCGAAGCAGTTGAAGCGCCTCGGTACGGTCCAGCGGCCCTTGCGCTGGAAGCCGGACAGCACGGCCACCCCCCAGTGGTGGCCCGGGCCGTCCTCGCCGGTGATACGGCCCGCCCAGCTTCCGTCCGCCACGGGCTTCTTGGTGAACGACACGGGATGCGGGGGCGTGACACCCGCGGCCGGCAGGTCACGGGTGATCGGGGTCAGCTCGGCGTACGTCCGTGCCTGGTACGTCGTCTCCAACCGCTCCTCGAACTCCGCCATGTCGAGGCGGCCCTCCGCGACGGCGTCCCGCAACACCTCGGCGACCCGCTCACGATCGGCGTCGGACGCACGGAGGTTCTGGATGTGCGGGTCGTCCGGGTGGTTCGGGTGATCCGCGCGGGCCGGTTGGTTCGCGTGGTTCGGCTGGTTCGCTTGGTTCGGCTGAGCCGGGCGGTCCGGGCGGTCCGGGACTGCGTCGTCGGTCATGGACAGCAGCCTACGAGACCGCTCTACCCGCGTACATCTTTGCGATGACCGCCTCGATGTCGGGTTCCCGCACCGACAGGTCGACCAGCGGATATCCGGCCGCGATCCTGGCCACCAGCGGCGCCGCCGACTGCCCCGCGGGGAACGCCAGCCACTGCCGCGGCCCCTCCACCCGCACCACCCTCGCCCCGGGCACCTCGACAGGAGGCAACTCCCGCTCCAGGTCCACCACCAGCGTCCGTTCGCTGTCCCCCGCCTCGTGCAGCCCGGCGAGCGGGCCGTCGTACACCAGACGGCCGTGGTCGATGACCATCACACGGGAGCACAACTGCTCGATGTCCTGGAGGTCGTGCGTGGTCAGCAGGACGGTGGTGCCGCGCTCGGCGTTCACATCGCGCAGGAACTCCCGCACCTTCACCTTGGAGATGACGTCCAGGCCGATGGTCGGCTCGTCGAGATAGAGGATGTCCGGGTCGTGCAGCAGCGCCGCCGCGATGTCGCCGCGCATCCGCTGGCCGAGCGACAGTTGCCGTACCGGGGTGTCCAACAGGTCCGCCAGTTCGAGGAGTTCGACGAGGCGGTCCAGGTTCGCCCGGTAACGGGCGTCCGGGATGCGGTACATGCGGTGCGCCAGCCGGTACGAGTCGATCAGCGGAAGGTCCCACCACAGCGTCGTACGCTGCCCGAACACCACCCCGATGCGGTGGGCCAGGCGGGTGCGTTCGCGGGACGGGTCGAGACCGGCGACCCTCAGCCGACCGCCGCTGGGGGTGAGGATGCCCGTCAGCATCTTGATCGTCGTCGACTTCCCGGCGCCGTTCGGGCCGATGTAGCCGACCATCTCGCCGCGTTCCACCCGGAACGACAGCGCGTCGACCGCCCGCACCTCGCGCCGCTCCCGGCTGAGCAGCCCGGTCCTGCGGCGCACCTCGAAGACCTTCTCCACGCCGTCGAGTCGGATGAAGGAGTCCGCGCCGTCGTCGGCGGAGCCGACGAAGCCACCGGTGAAGTCCGTGTCCATGCCCATGAGTTCCTCAGTTCCCCGTGCTCCGGTACGACCGCAGGCCCGCCCGCCACGCCAGCCCGGCGAGCGCGCAGCAGCCCGCCGCCACCAGCGGCGTCAGGAACGCCGCCCACTCCGGCAGGCCCAGCGGATACGGCAGCCCCAGCACATAGGTCGCGGGCAGCCAGTTGACGAACGCGAGCGGCACCACGTACGTCACCCCGCGCACCAGTTCCTTCGCGAACACCGTCGGCGGGTACTGGAGCAGAGTCGTACCGCCGTAGGTGAACGCGTTCTGCACCTCGGACGCGTCCTGCGCCACGAACTGGAACGCCGCGCCCGCCACGAACACCGAACAGAAGATCAAGCCGCCGCTGACCACCGTCACCGGCATGAGCAGCAGTTTCAACGGGGTCCAGTCGACGTCGAGCCGGGAGAGGGCGTAGCCCAGCACCAGGATGCCCTGCGCGATACGGCCCAGCCGCTTCAGTCCGAAGCGGTCCGCCGCGACCTGCGCGAGCACCGGCGCCGGGCGCACCAGCAGCGTGTCCAGCGTGCCGTCGCGCACCCGCTGGCCGAGCCGTTCCATCGAGCCGATAGCCAGGTCCGCGATCCCGAACGCCGTGGTGGACAGGCCGTAGAGGAAGGCGACCTGGGGCAGTTCCCAGCCGCCGAGCGCGTCCACCCGGGTGAACATCAGCAGGATCGCGACGAAGTCGAGGACCGTTGCCGCGAAGTTGCCGACGGTGGTCATCACGAAGGACACCCGGTACGCCATCGTGGAGCGGATCCACATCGCGGCGATCATCCGGTAGGCGCGCAGTCCGGCGAGCACACCGTTCACGCGCTCCGCGCCGCCGAAGGGCTCCGGTGCGCGCACGGGGTTCCCGGTCGCCTTCCGGGCGGTCTCAGCCACCCTGCACCACCACCCGCCGTGTCGCCGCCGTCTGCACCAGCCGTCCCAGCCCCAACAGAGCCGCCGCCCATGAGCCTTGGAAGAGGAACGTGCCCCATGGGTCGCCGTGGCCGAGCAGTACGTCCGCCGGCGCCTGGAGCAACGACGACCACGGCAGTGCGCGGGCGATCTCACCGAAGGTGCCCGGGAACACGTTCAGCGGGAGCATCATCCCGGAGAAGAAGTACCCGAGGATCCACGCCATTTGCGTCACCCCGGCGCCGTCCAGCAGCCAGAACGCGCTCAGCGCCACCAGGTAACGGATCCCGAAACTGACCACCATCCCCAGCACCACGGACACCAGGAAGCCCGCCCACGCGGAGAACTCGGTGGGCAGTGCATGCGGGAAGATCAACGACCCGATGACGAACGGCGCGACGCCCCGGCCCAGCAACTGGAACAGCGCCCGTCCCACGTCGGCGGACAGCCACCACAGTTGGAGATCGGCGGGGCGGTAGAGGTCTACGGCGATGTTGCCGGTGCGGATGCGTTCCATCAGCTCGTTCTCGACCCCACCGCCCCCGATGGCCAGCGTGGACAGCAGGGCCTGGCCGAGCCAGACGTACGTCACGGCCTGGGCCTGGTCGTAGCCGCCGAGATGCGGCTTCACGTCCCACAGGGCCAGATAGGTGTAGACGAGGACGAGGCCGAAAACAGTATTGGTGAACACCCCCGCCGCAGTCGCCATCCGATACGTCGCGTACCTTCTGAAACCCCCCGCAGCGACGGCCGTGTACAACCGTCCCGCACCCACTCCGACCGTCCTTCCGCCGTACCGGCACCGAAGCGCAGGAGCCTAGTGCCCGGGTGATCCGACGGGCCAGGCATTTTTCTGCCGCACACGCGCCGGAATCCGGGAACGGAACGCATGGTGGGAGAGTCTTCATCTGGGGGCGCAGAAGGCGTACGAGATCGTACGGGAACGTACGAGGCGAAACAGGAGTCCGTGCACGACATGAGCGACGAGCCGAAGCCGCAGCAGCCGACCGAGCGTTCGGCACCGAGACAGCCGCAGGCGGCGGAGGAGACGGAAGCGCCGAAGGAGTCGGGCGGGGAGAAGGAGAGCAGCGGGAAGAGCCAGAGCGCCGCGCGCGGCGAGCGCGACGACCGCGACGCGCGCAACGGGAAGACCGAGGCGCGCGGAAGCGGGAACGGCGGCAGCGGCGAGGAGAGCCGTGAGGCTCCGGCCGGTCCGGCCCGTCCGGCCGGTCCAACAGCTCCTGCCGCTCCCAGGACCCCGAAGCCCAGGAATGCGCCGGAACCGGCCAAGACGCCGGAGTCGGTGACGGCCCCGGCCGCGAAGCCTGCGAAGTCCACGGATGCCGCAGAGGCCGCCCAGGAGTCCCGGAAGGCTCCGGTGGCCCGGAAGACGCCGGAAGCCGCCGCACGGAACCGCAGCGACGCCTCGGCGGACCGGAAGGCCCCGGCGCAGCCCAAGGGCGGCCCTGCGGGCCCTGCGGGTACGGCACGCCCGGCCACCCCGGCCACCCCGGCGAGCCAGGACAACCCGGAGACCCTCCAGATCCGGAAGATCGAGGACACCCCCCGGAAGGCCACGCGGCCCGGTCAGTCCCGGCAGCCCGGGCAGCCGCGCCAGGCTCCCGCCGCTCCGGACAACCCGGAGACGCTCCAGATCCGCCGTATTCCGGACAACGGCAAGACGCCGCGCACCGGAAAGGACCGCCAGACCCAGCAGACCCAGCAGACCCAGCAGAACCGGCAGACCCAGCGGAACCGGCAGACCCAGCGGAACCAGCAGTCGTCTCCGCCCCAGCAGGACCACAAGACGCAGCAGATCCGCCGTATCCCGGCGAGCGCCGCGACCGCCGCGACCGCCGCCGGTGCGGCCACCGCCGCTGCCGCCGCGAGCGCGGCCGCCGCCACCCCTGCGGCCCCGCCGACCGGCCCGGCCGGGAAGTCCCGAAAGGGCGGCGGACCGCATCAGACGACCGCCTCCCCGGAGCAGCAGCCCGGCACCCCTCCCACAGACGAACCCGAGAACTCCAAGAAGCCCAAGCGCCCCAAGCGCAAGGGCTTGCGCCGTCTCATCCCCACCTGGCGGTTCATGCTCGTCACCGTGGTGGTCGGAGTGCTCCTGCTGTTCGGGCTGTTCTTCCTCGGCTACTCCATGGTCAAGATCCCGCCCGCCAACGCGTTGGCGATGAAGCAGGCGAACGTCTATCTCTACGCGGACGGCAGCCAGATCGCCCGCGACGGTGAGATCAACCGGGAGAACGTCGGCCTCGCGCAGATCTCCAAGGACGCCCAACACGCCGTACTGGCCGCCGAGGACCGGGACTTCTACACGGAGTCGGCCGTCGACCCCAAGGCGATGCTGCGCGCGGGCTGGAACACGGCGACCGGCAAGGGCAAGCAGTCCGGGTCCACGATCACCCAGCAGTACGTGAAGAACTACTACCTGGCCCAGGACCAGACCGTCACCCGCAAGGTGAAGGAGTTCTTCATCTCGATCAAGCTGGACCGCACCAAATCCAAGAACCAGATCCTGGAGGGCTATCTCAACACCAGCTTCTTCGGCCGCAACGCCTACGGCATCCAGGCCGCCGCACAGGCGTACTACGGCGTGGACGCCACCGGTCTCGACGCGGGCCGCGCCGCCTACCTGGCCGCGCTGGTGAACGCGCCCAGCGAGTACGACGTGGTCGCGCACCCGGAGAACAAGGCCGCCGCCGTGGCCCGTTGGAACTATGTGCTGGACGGCATGGTCACCAAGGGCTGGCTGAGCGAGTCGAAGCGGGCCGGGATGAAGTTCCCGATGCCGAAGGAGCAGATCCTCTCCACCGGCTGGTCCGGGCAGCGCGGGTACATCGTCCTCGCGGTCAAGGACTACCTGACCAGCCACAAGATCCTCGACGCGGACCAACTCGCCGCGGGCGGCTACCGCATCACGACGACCCTGGAGAAGGACAAGCAGGACGCGTTCGTGAAGGCCGTCGACGACAAGCTGATGGCCAAGCTCGACAAGAAGCACCGCAAGGTCGACACCTACGTCCGCGCGGGCGGCGCCTCCGTCGACCCGAAGACCGGCAAGGTCGTCGCGATGTACGGCGGCATCGACTATGTGAAGCAGTACACGAACAACGCCACCCGCGGCGACTACCAGGTCGGCTCCACGTTCAAGCCGTTCGTGTTCACCTCGGCGGTGAACAACGGCTCGACCACGCAGTCCGGCAAGACCATCACGCCCAACACCTACTACGACGGCACCAGCAAGCGCACCGTGCAGGGATGGAGCGGCGGCGCCTACGCGCCGGAGAACGAGGACGAGCGGTCGTACGGCCAGATCACCGTGCGCAACGCGACCGACAAGTCCGTGAACTCGGTGTACGCGCAGATGGCGGTCGACGTGGGTCCGTCCAAGGTCAAGCAGACCGCGGTCGGCCTGGGCATCCCGGCCGGCACCAAGGACCTCCAGCCGTACCCGTCGATCGCGCTCGGCACCGCCACCGCGAGCGTGCTCGACATGGCGGAGGCGTACGCGACACTTGCCAACCACGGTGAGCACGGCACGTACACGATGGTCGAGAAGATCACCAGGAACGGCACCAAGGACATCACCCTGCCGCAGTCCACCGTCAAGAAGGCCGTCAGCCGCGAGGCCGCCGACACCACCACCTCGGTGCTCCAAAGCGTCGTCGAGAACGGCACCGCCACGGCCGCGAAGGCCGTGGGCCGTCCGGCGGCCGGCAAGACCGGTACCGCGGAGAGCGACAAGGCGGCCTGGTTCGCCGGGTACACGCCCGACCTCGCCACGGTGGTCTCGGTGATGGGCCAGGACCCGGTGACGGCACGCCAGCAGCCGCTCTACGGCGCGATGGGCCTGGAACGCATCAACGGCGGCGGGGCGCCCACCGAGATCTGGGCCGCGTACACCAAGGCGGCGCTGAAGGGCGAATCGGTGAAGGACTTCAACCTCCAGCTCCAGGACGGCGCCGAGGAGATCGCGCCGCCCAGCATCGCGCCCAGCGACAACCAGTCCACGACTCCCACGAACACCGCGACCCCGAGCACCGGCGGCACGAACGACGGCGGCACGGGCACCGTCACCCCGACCCAGGGCACCACCCCCACGCAGGGCGGCACCCCGACCGACGGCGGCACCTCGACCGGCGGGACGGGCACCGGCGGCGGCACCACGCCCGGCACCGGCACGCCCGGGGGCGGGGGCGCCACGACGAACGGCGGCATCACGGGCGGCATCCTCGGCGGCACCTCCAACGGCACCACCAGTACCCGGAGGCAGTGACCGGACGGGAGTGGCAGAACGGCGATGGGCCGGTGACCCTCTGGTCACCGGCCCATCGCCGTTTCCGTCCTGCCCGCCGTCGGATCAGAGGCACAGGCCCCCGGATCGGAGGTACAGGCCCTCGGATCAGAGGTACAGACCCGTCGAATCTTCCGAGCCCTCGAAGCGGTCCGCCGCCACAGCGTGGAGGTCGCGTTCACGCATCAGCACATAGGCGATGCCCCGCACCTCCACCTCCGCGCGGTCCTCCGGGTCGTACAGGACCCGGTCGCCCGGCTCCACGCTGCGTACGTTCTGCCCCACCGCGACGACCTCGGCCCACGCGAGGCGGCGGCCCACGGCGGCTGTCGCGGGGATCAGGATGCCGCCGCCCGAACGACGCTCGCCCTCGCTGGTGTCCTGCCGCACGAGTACACGGTCGTGCAGCATCCGGATGGGCAGTTTGTCGTGCTGGGTGCTGGTATCGCTTCTCTTGGCGCTCACACCTTCGAACCTACCTGCCTTTGCCGCGTCCGTACGCCGCCGGGTCGGAGGTCATCGGGTCACCAGGTCACCGGGTCGGGTCAGCAGGTCACCGGGAGCGCCGTCGGCGCCGGGCGCCCAGGGCCAGCAGGCCCACCACCCCGACGGCCACCAGCGCGACCGGCACGATCCGCTCCAGGCGGGGCCGGTCCTCCTCGTCGACGAACTGCGCCCTGACCTCGCTCACCACCCGGTTGACGTGGACGTAGGCCTGTCCGAGGGTGCGGTCGACATCGGCCGCGACCTTGGCCTTGGCGTCGCCGACGATGGTCTTCGGATGCACCCGCACCCCGATCTCGTCGAGCGTGTCGGCCAGCGTCGACCGGCGGCGCTCGATGTCCGCCTCGATCTGCGCCGGTGTTCTGGTGTCCGGTGTGTTCGACGTGTCCGCCACCGTACGGCCTCCGAAGTCATCTATTGCTGTTCCGGACAGTCTGTCAGCTTTGCGCTCCGCCGCATCGCCAGGACCCCCCGTTACGCTAGCCGGATGAGCGAGCGACTCCAGCCCGGGGACGTGGCCCCGGACTTCACCCTGCCCGACGCCGACGGTAACGAGGTGTCCCTGGCAGCCCGCAAGGGCCGCAAGGTCATCGTCTACTTCTACCCCGCGGCCCTCACCCCGGGCTGCACCAAGCAGGCGTGCGACTTCACCGACAACCTGGAGCTGCTGGCCGGCGCGGGCTACGACGTGATCGGCGTCTCCCCGGACAAGCCGGAGAAGCTGGCAAAGTTCCGGGAGAAGGAGCACCTCAAGGTCACCCTGGTGGCCGACCCGGACAAGAAGGTCCTGGAAGCCTACGGCGCGTACGGCGAGAAGAAGCTCTACGGAAAGACGGTCGTCGGGGTCATCCGCTCCACGGTCGTCGTGGACGAGGAGGGCAAGGTCGAGCGGGCCCTCTACAACGTCAAGGCGACCGGACATGTGGCCAAGATCATCAAGGATCTCGGGATCTGAGGGTCCCTGAGGGTCCCGCGATGTGATCCTGGTGCCGTCAGCCCGCCCGGTTGGGCGGGCTGATGCGCGTACATCGGCATATCGGCCGCCATCGTCGGGATATGGGTGGCGTTACCGCCCCCCGCGCCCGATAACATGACCGGACACCGGGCGGCCGTGGTGGAATTGGCAGTCACGCTGGGTTTAGGTCCCAGTGGGGTAACACCCGTGAGGGTTCGAGTCCCTCCGGCCGCACCAGAACGTCTACGACCGCTGGTCCAGCAGCTCGCGCAGCACCGGGACGAGCGCACGGAACGCCTTGCCCCGGTGGCTGATCGCGTTCTTCTCCTGAGGCGTCAGCTCCGCGCAGGTCCGCGACTCCCCCTCCGGCTGGAGGACGGGGTCGTAGCCGAAACCGTTCGTGCCCGTCGGGGCGTGCCTCAGGACCCCCACCAGCCGGCCCTCGACCACCCGCTCCCGCCCGTCCGGCAGGGCCAGCGCCGCCGCACAGGCGAAGTGGGCGCCGCGGTGCTCGTCGGCGATATCGGCGAGCTGGGCCAGCAGCAGCTCCAGATTGGCCCGGTCGTCGCCGTGCTTCCCGGCCCAGCGGGCGGAGAAGATGCCGGGCGCGCCGTTCAGTACGTCGACGCAGAGGCCGGAGTCGTCGGCGATCGCCGGGTGCCCGGTGGCCTGCGCCAGGGCGTGGGCCTTCAGGAGCGCGTTCTCGGCGAAGGTGACGCCCGTCTCCTTCACGTCGGGGATGTCGGGGTAGGCCTCGGCGCCGACGAGGTCATGGGGCAGTCCCGCGTCGGCGAGGATGGACCGGAGTTCGGCGATCTTCCCGGCGTTGCGGGTGGCGAGGATCAGACGGGTCATGGGTCCAGTATCCCGAGGGCCCGCCGTCCGTCTCCCGCCACCCGTCAGCCCGCGGCGGCTGCAGCAAGTGCGCCGGCTCCACCGGCTGTGGCCCCTACGACGTGCAGACCTTGGTCAGCTCACCCGCCGCGTCCGTGACGGGGCTGATGTCCGGGGTGTTGTCGCCGTTCTTGATGGCCGTGCGGACGTTACCGACGGCCTTCTGGAGGTGGTCCACCGCCTTGTTGACGTCGGCGTTGTCCGTCTTGTCGCCGATCTTGTCGAGGTCCCGTTCGATGGCGTTCAGGGACTCGTCGGTCTGCGTCGGGTCGTTGGCCGCGTTCTCCACCGCCTGCTGGAGGTCGGTGACGCTGTCGGCTATGGAGTCGGCGGTCTGGACGCAGTCCAGGGCCTTGTCGACCGCGTCGCACCCGGTGGCGAACCCGGCGGTGAGCACGGTGACCGCCAGCGCGGCGGCGACGGCGGTGATACGGCGCCGGCCGCGTGCCCGATCACGACCCTGATCGAGTGTCCGGTCATGTCCCCGGTCATGTCCCCGGTACCGGCGGCGGCTCGCGGCCATGCTGTGTTCCCTCCCCTTGGGCGTGGCCGGGCGCGCGGTGTGATGCCGCGCGCCCGTACCGTTACTGACGCGAGGGCGACCGGCCCGGTTGCCCGCACCGGCCACTCTCTTTTGCGTGCCCTTTACCCACTCGGGGTCCCCGCCTCACCCGCCGCGCCAGTCACACCTGCCCGGCGCGCTACTTCTCGGCAGCCGCGCCGAGAATCGTGCCCAGTGCCTCCTGCTGGAGCGACGCCAGCTCGCCGCAGCCCGCGACCGCCAGGTCCAGCAGTGCGTTCAGCTCGTCGCGTGCGAACGGCTCGGCCTCGGCGGTGCCCTGGACCTCGACGAAGCGGCCGTCGCCGGTGCAGACCACATTCATGTCGGTCTCGGCCCTGACGTCCTCCTCGTAGCAGAGGTCGAGCAGCGGGACCCCGCCGACGATGCCGACCGAGACGGCCGACACGGTGCCGGTGAGCGGCTGGCGGCTCGCGCGGATCAGCTTCCTGCCCCGCGCCCAGGCCACCGCGTCGGCGAGGGCGACGTAGGCGCCGGTGATCGCGGCCGTGCGGGTGCCGCCGTCCGCCTGGAGGACGTCACAGTCCAGGACGATCGTGTTCTCGCCGAGTGCCTTGTAGTCGATCACCGCGCGCAGCGAGCGGCCGATCAGACGGCTGATCTCATGGGTGCGTCCGCCGATCCTGCCCTTGACGGACTCGCGGTCGCCCCGCGTGTTGGTGGCCCGCGGCAGCATGGCGTACTCGGCGGTCACCCAGCCCTCGCCGCTGCCCCTGCGCCAGCGCGGGACGCCCTCGGTGAAGGAAGCGGTGCACAAGACCTTCGTGTCGCCGAAGGAGACGAGGACGGAGCCCTCGGCGTGCTTGCTCCAGCCGCGTTCGATGGTGACGGGGCGGAGCTGTTGGGGGGTGCGGCCGTCGATTCGTGACATGCCGCCGAGCCTAGCCGCAGCTGTGGGCAAGGCAGCCCGCGCCTGTGGAAAGGGACTCGTAGGAGGGACATCGAGGGACATCAGGAAGGGCATCGGGAGAGACATGCCGAAAGGGCCCTCCCAGGCGGGAGGGCCCTACGGCGTGGTGGTGACGGTCTCGTGGAGTCCGGTCACATCATGTCTTCGATCTCCGCGGCGATCGGGTCGGCGTCCGTGCCGATGACGACCTGGATGGCGTTGCCCATCTTCACAACGCCGTGCGCGCCGGCGGCCTTGAGGGCGGCGTCGTCGACCAGGGAGGCGTCGGCCACCTCGGTCCGCAGGCGGGTGATGCAGCCTTCGATCTCCTCGATGTTCTCGATGCCGCCCAGCCCGGCGACGATCTTCTCAGCCTTGGTGGCCATGTTCTGTCTCCCTGATCCGAACTGCTTTGTCGCAGTAACCCACAGTTGGCCCAACTTCGCGAGCGGTCTCGCCGTAGGTGCCGAAGGATGGCGTTCACGACATGGCGACCGTCGTCCACGGTTGGTCTACACCACCTTACGTGCGGTCGCCAAACCGCCCCTGGTCCGCGGCAGCCGGGAGGGACATCCATGAGCGCGGCGAGCGCAGGCAACGCCGGTGGCGCGGACCTCAGTTCGTGGCACATCCGGCGTCGGCGGCTCTTCCAGGGCGTACAGAAGATGGGCCGCAGCCTCCAGCTCCCGATCGCCGTCCTGCCCGCCGCGGGCATCCTCAACCGGCTCGGGCAGCCCGATGTGTTCGGGGACGACGGACTGGGGTGGACCGATGTCTCCAAGGTGATGAAGGGCGCGGGCGGCGCGCTGCTGGACGGTTCGATCGGGCTGCCGCTGCTGTTCTGCGTGGGCGTCGCGATCGGGATGGCGAAGAAGGCGGACGGCTCCACGGCGCTGGCGGCGGTGGCAGGTTTTCTCGTCTACTACGGCGTGCTGCACCAGTTCCCGGAGGGCTGTCCGGGCGGCTCGAAGGAGCTGCCCGGCATCGGCTGCCAGGTGAGCGAGGGGTCGGTGACGGCGTTCACCTTCCAGAACCCGGGGGTGTTCGGCGGGATCGTGCTGGGTCTGCTGTCGGCCTTCTTCTGGGCGCGCTACCACCGTACGAAGCTGGTGGACTGGCTGGGCTTCTTCAACGGCCGCCGTCTCGTCCCGATCATCATGGCGTTCGTGGCCATCGCGTTCGCGGCGCTGTGTCTGTGGGTCTGGCCGCCGATCGGCCGCGGGCTGGAGCACTTCAGCGACTGGCTGAACGGGCTGGGCTCCTGGGGCGCGGGGGTGTTCGGTGTCGCGAACCGGGCGCTGCTGGTGGTGGGCCTGCACCAGTTCCTGAACGTGCCCATCTGGTTCCAGTTCGGCACCTACAAGACGCCCGACGGCACGGTGGTGCACGGCGACATCAACATGTTCCTGGCGGGCGACCCGAACGCGGGCCAGTTCACCTCGGGCTTCTTCCCGATCATGATGTTCGCGCTCCCGGCGGCGGCCCTGGCCATCACGCACACCGCGCTGCCGCACCGCCGCAAGGAGGTCGGCGGTCTGATGCTGTCGGTGGCGCTGACGTCGTTCGTCACCGGCATCACCGAGCCGATCGAGTACTCGTTCCTGTTCGTGGCCCCGCTGCTGTACGCGGTGCACGCGCTGCTGACGGGTGCGTCGATGACGGTCACCTGGGCGCTCGGGGTGCACGACGGGTTCAGCTTCTCCGCCGGTCTGATCGACTACATCATCAACTGGAACCTGGCGACCAAACCCTGGGCGATCATCCCGATCGGGTTGTGCTTCGCCGCCGTCTACTACGTGGTCTTCCGCTTCGCCATCACGAAATTCGACCTGAAAACGCCGGGCCGGGAACCCGAGGAAGAGGTCGAGGACACCACCAAGGCGTGACGGGGACATACCCCCAGGCGTAATCAAAGACGTCACCGAAGGCATCACCGAAGATGTCACCGAAGACGTCACCGAAGACGTCACCGCGGCGATACCCGGAGGCCCCGAATCGGTTGACCGGACGGGGCCTTCGCCATGCACTCTGACGCCCTCCGCAGGAGGGGCCAATAGGCCCGCTGCGCCTTCCGGCTGGCCCGCCCTCAGACCCTCGCCAGGACGCCTCACCCCGGCTTTCAATCTTGCCGAGAATCTTCCATTTTTCCCGATGGAAGCCTTAACCAAACCGTAGTGGTGCTGATGGGTTCCTTATCTCCCCTTCATCGTGCTACAACAGGTCTACACCACTGAGTGGTGTAGACCACCACCCGATGGAGGATCTATGAGCACCGCCACCGCATCGGCGGCCCCCGCAAAGAAGTGGGGATCAAGCCTGTTCCAGGGGCTTCAGAAGGTCGGCCGCAGCCTTCAGCTGCCCATCGCCGTGCTGCCTGCGGCTGGCATCCTGCTGCGGCTCGGTCAGCCCGACGTGTTCGGCGCGGACGGCCTCGGCTGGGGCAAGGTCGCCTCGGTGTTCGCCACCGCCGGCGACGCCGTCTTCGCCAATCTGCCGCTGCTGTTCTGCGTGGGCATCGCCATCGGATTCGCGAAGAAGGCCGACGGCTCCACTGCGCTGGCGGCGCTGGTCGGCTTCCTGGTCTACAAGAACGTGCTGACCGCGTTCCCGATCACGGACGCCAAGATCACCAAGGGCGCCGACATCGCCGCCACGTACAACGACCCGAAGGTCCTCGGCGGCATCATCATGGGCCTGATAGCCGCCGTGACGTGGCAGCGCTTCCACCGCACCAAGCTCCCCGACTGGCTGGGCTTCTTCAACGGCCGCCGTCTGGTGCCCATCCTGATGGCCTTCATCGGCACCGGCATCGGCGTCTTCTTCGGCCTGGTCTGGGAGCCCGTCGGCAAGGTCATCACAAACTTCGGCGAGTGGATGACGGGCCTCGGCGCCGTCGGCGCGGGCATCTTCGGCGCCATCAACCGCGCGCTTCTCCCGGTCGGCATGCACCAGTTCGTCAACACGGTGGCCTGGCAGGAGATCGGCTCCTACAAGGACTCCGCCGGTGTCGTGTGGCACGGTGACCTGCCGCGCTTCTTCCACGGTGACCCGACCGCGGGCCAGTTCATGACCGGCTTCTTCCCGATCATGATGTTCGCCCTCCCGGCGGCCGCCCTCGCGATCACCCACGCCGCCCGCCCGGAGCGCCGCAAGGTTGTCGGCGGCATGATGATCTCCCTCGCGCTGACCTCGTTCGTCACCGGCATCACCGAGCCGATCGAGTTCGCGTTCATGTTCATCGCCCCGCTGCTGTACGTGATCCACGCGCTGCTGACCGCCCTGTCCATGGCCGTCACCTGGTCCCTGGGCGTGCACCACGGCTTCAGCTTCTCGGCCGGCGCGATCGACTACTTCCTCAACTGGAACATGGCCACCAAGCCCTGGATGATCATCCCGATCGGCCTGGTCTTCGCGGCGATCTACTACTTCGTGTTCCGCTTCGCCATCATCAAGTTCAACATCCCGACCCCGGGCCGTGAGCCCGACGAGGAGATCGAGGACCTCACCAAGGCGTAACGCCTGAGGCGAGACCCAACGAGTGAGGCTCGGAACCCCCAGGGTTCCGAGCCTCACTCGTTCATTCGTTCATTGGTCCGCCGAAGCCCACCGCGGCGGTTCGGTCACCGCATCAGACGCAGCCGGGGCCCACGCTCGTGGTGCCCGCGTCGTACCGGTCCCAGCCGGCGGTTCCCCCGCTCATGTAGTGCCACATGTGGAAGCTGCAGTGGTAGCCGGCCGACGGACCGGCGTCCACGCGGATCTTCTTCAGGAACTCGAACTGCCGCCACGCGCCCGAAGGGCACTGCTTGGTGTGAGATTCCGAGATCTTCTTCGGCACCAGACACGTTTGGTTCGTCCACGCGGGCACCTGCTCGGCCGCCGAAGCGGACGCGGTCGGGGCCGCAAACCCCATACCGGCCACCAGCCCCACCGTGGCGACCATTACTGCAGAGTACTGACGTACTCCAGCCATGACATCCCCTGTTCGTTTGTTCGCATGGCACGGCGGAGGTCAACCGCCGCGATCAAGGGAAGATGGTATAGACCTTTTAGATCGTCGGTCAATGGACTACGCACTCCCTCGGCAGACTGCGTCACCGCAGCGCGTCAGATCTCGTACGTCGCCCTCGGCACCGCGAGTTCGACCGGGCCGTCGAAGGCCGCGCGGGCGTCGGCGAGGTTGACCCGGGCGTCGGTCCACGGGGGGATGTGGGTGAGCAGCAGACGCCGGGCGCCCGCCCGTGCCGCCGTCTCCCCTGCCTCTCGGCCGTTGAGGTGGAGGTCCGGGATGTCCTCCTTGCCGTGCGTGAACGCCGCCTCGCACAGGAACAGATCGGTGTCGTGGGCGAGTTCGTCCAGCACCGGGGAGACCCCCGTGTCACCGGAGTACGTCAGCGACCGCCCGCCGTGCTCGACCCGGATGCCGTACGTCTCGACGGGGTGGGCCACCCGGTCGACATGCACCGTGAACGGGCCGATGTCGAAGACGGACGGCTTGATGGTGTGGAAGTCGAAGACCTCACTCATGGACGACGCCGACGGTGTGTCCGCGTACGCGGTGGTCAGCCGGTGCTCGGTGCCCTCGGGGCCGTGGACCGGAAGCGGGGCGGCCCGGCCGCCGTCGTGGCGGTAGTAGCGCGCCACGAAGTACGCGCACATGTCGATGCAGTGATCGGGGTGCAGATGGCTGAGAAAGATCGCGTCGAGGTCGTAGAGACCGCAGTGGCGCTGCAGCTCGCCCAGGGCACCGTTGCCCATGTCGAGGAGCAGCCGGAAGCCGTCGGCCTCTACGAGGTAGCTAGAACAGGCCGATTCCGCGGACGGGAACGACCCCGAGCAGCCGACGACGGTGAGCTTCATGAAGCAGAAACCTCCGCTGGCGGTTGTGACGAAACCGGGAGAACCGGGAGCCCGGAAGAGGCCCCGGAGAGAGCGGACCCGGCGGCTGGAAAGAGGGGGGAAGGGCGTCGTGCGGTCCGTCGAGCGTAAGGCGCCAAACCCCCCGAAGCTCCTCCGTCAAGGGCCGTTGTGGGCGAACTCACCTGCGCTGTCACCGGTTCGGCTGGAAGCGGGTGGTGTGAGGTGTGTCGGGGGGCGCACGGGCGTCGGGGTGCGCCGGTACCGTCGTCCGCATGGACAGGTCATGGTGGCTCGCGCTCGCCGCGGTGGTACTGCTCGCGCTGGTTGCGACGCTGGTCGACGGCTGGGGACGGGGGCAGCGGCCGGGCGGCCGGCGCACCCGGCCGCCCGGCCGCCTTGGCCAAGGCGCCGCCGACCGGCCGCGGCCCGCGGAGATCTGGTGGGCCAACGTCCCCTACGAGGACCGTCCCGGCGCCAAGGACCGGCCGTGTCTGGTGCTGTCGGTGCAGGGCAACCGGGTGCTGGTCGCGAAGATCACCAGCCGCGGTGCCGAGGAGCGGACCGGGGTGATCCCCATGCCGCCCGGCTCGGTCGGGGACGCCCGGGGGCGGGCGAGCTTCCTCCAGACCGGTGAGCTGCGCCAGGTGCCGGTACGGGAGTTCCGGCGCCGGGTGGGCACCGTGGACCCGGCGCTGTGGGACCGGGTACGGCATCTGGCCTGACGACGAGTACGGCATCGTGCCTGATGGGACGGGTGGCGGGCGGGGTTCCACGGCTCAGGGGCTCCTCACTCCCCCCGTACGGTCACAGTGACCCCCCACTCCACTATGGCCTTGCAGGCGACATGGTCAGGAGTCGAGGCGCACAACGGACGGGACGCGGTGAGGCGGGCGGTGCCGGTTCCGGTGGCCCGGTAGGCGGCGTTCGAGTCGCCCGGCAGGACCGCGAAGCCCGCGTTGATGGCCTTCAGAACGCCGGTGTCCTTCGCCTTGACCGGCGACCACGGCCGGTCCTTGCTGCCGTCGAGGCTCACCCGGATCTCGCCGCCCTTCGTCAGACAGACGGTGTGTCCGTTGTCGGCGGCGGTGAGGCTGATCGTGCTCGTGCAGCCGGTGGGGGTGACGGGGGCGGTGGATGTGCTGGGGGATGCCGGTGGGGTCGGTGAGGTCGGGGGTGTCACCGAGCGCGACGGGGACGGGGACGCCGAGGAGGAGGACGGAGACGGGGACGGGGATGCCGACGTCGGTGTCCCGCTCTTCCCCTCCGCCGTGCCGGCGCCGTCCGACGAGCCGCAGCCCGCCATGAACAGCGCCGACACCGCCGTGGCGGTCACGGTGGTCCTCAGGAACGTCGTACGACGCATGGTGCGGCCGCCTCTCTGCGGTTGCCCTGGGTGCTGCGGGGTGCGTGCTCCGGGGTTCCGGCGCTGTCCCGTCGGTTGTTGGACGTGCCTCGCCCGCATCAGGATCCACGCCCCACCGCTTTCTCGCCCCCGCCGCCCCTTCCCGTCCCGTCACGGGGGCTCCGCCCCCGTACCCCCGCTCCTCAAACGCCGGAGGGGCTGAAGTGGCGCACGCCGGAGGAGCTGGATTTCAGACGCGCGAGGGCCCCAGCCGGACGCTCAGCCGGCCGGGGCCCGTTCAGGGGTGGTGGCGGGTCAGCTCGTCGTCACGGCGGTGTCGTCGACGACGAAGCTCGTCTGGAGCGAGGAGTCCTCGACGCCGCTGAACTTCAGCGTGACCGTGGAGCCCGCGTAGGAGGACAGGTCGAAGGACTTCTGGGTGTAGCCGGAGGCGGCGTTGAGGTTGGAGTACGTCGCCAGGGTCGTCGAACCGGCGGTCACCGTCAGCTTGTCGTACGCCGTGCTGCTGCTGGTCTCCGCGGTGTCGACGTGGAGGTAGAAGGTGAAGGTCGCCTTGCAGCCGGACGGGACGGTCACCGACTGGGAGAGCGTGTCGGTGTGGGTGGAGCCGTAGCCGTCGAGCCAGGCGTAGTAGGAGCCGCCGTGCGCCGACTCGCTGCTGGAGTTGGTGATGACACCGCTGGACGCCGTCCAGGTGGTGTTGCCCGACTCGAAGCCCGCGTTCCCCAGCAGCTGCGAGGAGGTGCAGGTGCCGCCGCCGGACGAGCTCACCGTCCAGGTGAAGGAGGCGGAGCCGGAGGCGCCGGTGGAGTCGGTCGCCGTGACGGTCGTGCTGTACGTGCCCGCGGTGGACGCCGTACCCGAGATCAGGCCGGTCGAGCTGCTGATGGACAGTCCGGTGGGCAGGCCGGACGCGCTGTAGGTGAGGGTCGCGCCCGCGCTGTCGCTCGCCGAGATCTGGAGGCTGACCGAGCTTCCGGTGACCGTGGACCGGCTGCCGGGGTTGGTGACGGTGACCGTGTTGCCGGTGCTGGTGCCGGAGGTGAAGGCGGCGGTGCCGTTGGGGGTGCCCCAGCCGGTCGGGCCGTCGTAGCCGGTGCCCGCGGTGCAGAAGTACGAGGTGGAGCAGGAGCCGTTGCTGCCGCTGGTCACGTCGTACAGGTTGGAGGTGTGGGAGTACGGGTACTGCGCCGGGTAGTCGCTGGAGCCCGGGGTGCCCGCGAGGGCGTAGACACCGGCGACGATCGGGGAGGAGGCGCTGGTGCCGCCGTAGACCGCCCAGCCCGAGCCGCCGTAGGTGTCGTAGACGGCGACGCCGGTGGCCGGGTCGGCGACCGCCGAGACGTCGGCCTCCATGCGCTTGGAGCAGCCGGTGTCGGTCTGCCAGCTCGGCTTGGCGTCGTAGGAGGAGCAGCCGGAGCCCGTGCCCTCGCTGCTGGACGTGTTCCACACGGACTCGGTCCAGCCGCGGGAGTTGGAGGACGTGGACAGCGCGGTGCCGCCGACGGCCGTCACGTACTGGGAGGTCGCCGGGTACTCGGCGCCGTAGCCGCTGTCACCGGAGGAGACGGTGATGGCGACGCCCGGGTGCTTGAAGTACGAGGTGTCCTCGCTGGTCTGGGAGGAGGACTCGGAGCCGCCCCAGCTGTTGGAGACGAACTTGGCGCCGAGGGTGACGGCCTCGTTCTCGGCGGTGCCGAGGTCGGAGTCGGTGGCGGAGCTGGCCTCGACCAGGATGATGTTGCAGTTGGGGCAGACCGCGCTGACCATGTCGATGTCCAGCGCCTCCTCACCGGCCCAGCCGGTGTCGTTGGAGGGCAGGGAGCTGGTGGAGCCGGTCTGGCTGACCTGCTTGAAGCAGCCGCTGGCCTTGGTGCAGGACGACAGGCCGTAGGTGGAGCGGTAGGTGGCCAGGTCCGACTCGGCGTTGGGGTCGTTGTACGCGTCGACGATCGCGACGGTCAGGCCGGAGCCGCCGGTCGAGGGCAGGTTGTAGGCGCTGTGCAGGTTGGCCGGGCTGAGACCGGAAGGGGTCGCAGCCAGCGCGGCGGACAGCCGCTGCCTGATGTCGGTGCGGCGCTGCGCGAAACAGGCGGCGTGGCCGGGGGTGGCGGTGCCGCACAGACGCGTGGTCGGCACCTTCTGGCCGGCCTTGCCGGTGGCGTGGAAGGTCTGCCGTTCGGGGGCGGTCAGGGCCTTGGCGTTCTGGGCGACGCGGGAGGTGTGGGAGGCCGCCGCGGTGGCGGGCTGGGCCCCGGCCGCGGGGGCCGCCATCAGTCCGGCGACGGTGAGGGCGAGGGCGGGGAGGGCGGCGGTGAGGAGTCTTCGCAGACTCCGCCGTCGGGTACTCGGGCGGAATTCACGCTGGGGGGTCATCGGGGTGCTGCCTCCATCGGTGGGGTAGAGCAGGCAGGCCCTTGACGCGCGTAGCGGCGGCGGAATGCGCAGTCATGAGCATGACATTCAAGCGTCCTGGGATGCCGATGAGCGTGGCATGACAGGACGGCCCGAACGTAGCCCCGGGCGTCAGCCCCCGGCACCGCACGAGGAAGATCTTTGCCGCGCCATGTGCAGCGTTTAGCCCCCTCATAGGAGGGGGTTGGCGCATTGATGAGAGACGGGTCTACGCGCGGAGCCTGCGCCTGTCAGGCGGATCAGGCCGGAGGGCCCAGCGGCTGATGACCATCAACTGGTGAGCGGGGGTCGGCGAGTGACGGCAGCGCCGTCGGCGGCACCCCCGCTCGAAGCGGCTCGGCACGGGGCCGCTGCGACGGGCCCGCTGAAGCCCTCGTCGGCGGGGCCACCACTGACAGCGGAGGAGCGGGAGGCGGTGGGGTGTGGCTCCGGAAGGAGAGTCGCCCCCGCCGCCCCTTCCCGTTCCCGTCCCCGGGGGCTGTGCCCCCGGACCCCCCTTTCGGCCTGGACGGCCTCGTCCTCAAACGCCGGACGGGCTGTCGGGGGGGCCGGCCTACGCCCAGAGCTGGCCCTGGAGGCGTTCGATGGCCTCCTCGGTGGTGGCCGCGGTGTAGACGCCGGTGGACAGGTACTTCCAGCCGCCGTCGGCGACGATGAAGACGATGTCGGCGCTCTCGCCCGCGGTGAGCGCCTTCCTGCCGACGCCGATCGCAGCGTGCAGGGCCGCGCCCGTGGAGACGCCCGCGAAGATGCCCTCCTGCTGCAGGAGTTCACGGGTGCGGGTGACCGCGTCGGCCGAGCCGACCGAGAAGCGGGTGGTGAGCACGGACGCGTCGTACAGCTCCGGTACGAAGCCCTCGTCGAGGTTGCGCAGGCCGTACACCAGATCGTCGTAGCGCGGTTCGGCGGCGACGATCTTCACGTCCGGCTTGTGCTCGCGCAGAAAGCGGCCGACGCCCATCAGGGTGCCGGTGGTGCCGAGTCCGGCGACGAAATGGGTGACGGACGGGAGGTCGGCGAGGATCTCGGGGCCGGTGGTGGCGTAGTGGGCACCCGCGTTGTCCGGGTTGCCATACTGGTAGAGCATCACCCAGTCGGGGTGCTCGGCGGACAGGTCCTTGGCGACGCGTACGGCCGTGTTGGAACCGCCCGCGGCCGGGCTGGGGATGATCTCCGCACCCCACATGCGCAGCAGGTCCCGGCGCTCCTGGGAGGTGTTCTCGGGCATCACGCACACCATGCGGTAGCCCTTGAGTCTGGCCGCCATCGCCAGCGAGATGCCGGTGTTCCCGGAGGTCGGCTCCAGGATGGTGCAGCCCGGGGTGAGCCGGCCGTCCTTCTCGGCCTGCTCGATCATGAACAGCGCGGGGCGGTCCTTGACCGAGCCGGTCGGGTTGCGGTCCTCCAGCTTGGCCCAGAGCCGGACATCGGCGGACGGCGACAGCCGCGGCAGGTGCACCAGCGGGGTGTTGCCCACCGCGGCCAGGGGAGAGTCGTAACGCATCGGGGATCAGCGGCCGATCAGACCATGCCGCCGGCGACGGCGGGCAGGATCGTCACGTTGTCTCCGTCGGCCACCTTGGTGTGGATGCCCTCCAGGAAACGGACGTCCTCGTCGTTCAGATAGATGTTGACGAAGCGGCGCAGTTCGCCGCCCTCGACGATGCGGGCCTGGATGCCCGAGTGCCGGGACTCGAGGTCGGCGAGCAGAGCGGCAAGGGTGTCACCGCTGCCCTCCACCGCCTTCTGACCCTCGGTGTACTGGCGGAGGATGGTCGGGATGCGGACCTCGATGGCCATGGTCTCGGGCTCCTGTCGGAAAGGGTCGTCGGTTCGGGGACGCGCGCGTTCAGGGTTCCCCCGGCTTCGGCTGCGCGCATGCGTCCATGCACAGGGCCGTGCGCATTCGTCTGTGCGCAGGGGGAGCGCCGCGGCTCACGGCAGCACGGCGGCAGGGGACGTCAAATGGCGCTGTTCAGCCTGCAGAGATCGACGTGCAGCCGCGCCACGAGCAGCGTGCCCGGCGCTTTCTCTGTCACGTCGTGAAGAACCATGAACTCATCGTATCGATTCCCGGTCCGGGTAGTGGAATGTGATCTCATTCTTCGGACAGGATTCATCCACAGTTCGAGACTGTCGGCCCTTGTGCCGGGGCGCGGGATTCGGTAATGACCCCTTCCGCGACCGTGGCCTGTGCCGGTACGGCTCAGTACGGCTCAGTACGCGTCGACGACCACGACCTGCTCCTCGGTCACCCTGCCCTCGACGATGGTGAAGGACCGGAACTGGAAGTCGCCGAGGTCCTCTGTGTCGGCCGTGGAGACAATCACGTAGTGCGTGTAGGGCTCGTTGGCGTAGGAGATGTCGGTGCGGGACGGATAGGCCTCGGTGCCGGTGTGCGAGTGGTAGAAGACCACGGGCACCTCGTCTCGGGCGTCCATCTCCTTGTAGAGATCGCGAAGGTCGTCGGAACTGTACTGGTAGAACGTGGGCGAGCGCGCCTCGTTCAGCATGGGGATGAAACGCTCCGGCCGGTCGCTGCCGTCGGGCCCCGCTATGGCTCCGCACGCCTCGTCGGGGTGGTCCTTGCGCGCATGGGCGACGATCTGGTCGTAGAGGTCCCGGGTGATGGTGAGCATGCGCTCAGGATAAGCAGAAGGGCCACCCCGTACCGATAGGTGGTACGGGATGGCCCAGATGGCGGACACCCTGAGCGGCGGCGGGCGTCCGCAGGAGGGGGCTCTGTTCAGCGCCGCTGGATACGGCTCCGTTCGGCGCCGCGGGATACGGCTCTGCTCAGCGGACCTCGGCGCCGACCTCGGCGGCCTCGCCGGCTGCCTGGGCCGGGATCGTGCCTGTCTTGACCGCTCCCTCGTGGCGCACGGCGACCTCGGGGCGGCGGGCGCGGAGCACGGCCCAGCCGACGGCGAGGGCGGCGGCCCAGCCGGCCATGACGTAGAGGCAGATGCGGGAGTCGGGGTCGTAGGCGATCTCACCCGTGACGAACAGCAGGAAGACGACGGCGACCCAGCTGAACTTCGAACCGCCGGGCGCCGGGAAGGCGGAGGCGGGCAGCCGGCCCGCGACCACCGCGCGGCGGTAGAGGATGTGGCTGATCAGGATCATCAGCCAGGTCCAGATGCCGGCGGCGGTGGCGACGGAGGTGACGTAGCCGAACGCCTTCTCGGGGACGACGTAGTTGAGGACCACGCCGATGGCCATGAAGCAGACCGAGACCGTGATGCCGAACGCCGGGGTCTTGGACGCCGACAGCCGCTTGAAGCGGGCCGGTGCCTCGCCGTTGTCGGCCAGGGTGCGCAGCATCCGGCCGGTGGAGTACATGCCGGAGTTGCAGGACGACAGGGCGGCGGTCAGCACCACGAAGTTGACGATGCCCGCACCGGCGGGGATGCCGATGACCGCGAACGCCTTCACGAACGGGCTGACGCCCGGCGCGAATTCGGTCCACTTGACCACGCAGAGGATGACGCTCAGGGCGCCGACGTAGAACAGCGCGATCCGCCAGGGCAGGGTGTTGATCGCCTTGGGGAGCGTCTTCTCCGGCTCCTCGGACTCGCCCGCGGTGACACCGACCAGCTCGACGGCGAGGTACGCGAACATGACGCCCTGGAGGGTCATCAGGGAGGAGCCGACGCCCTTGGGGAAGAAGCCGTCGAACTGCCAGAGGTTGGAGACATGGGCGGTGTCACCGGCCGCGCTGAAGCCGAAGGTCAGCACACCGAGACCGATCACGATCATGCCGATCAGGGCGGTGACCTTGACCATGGAGAACCAGAACTCCAGCTCGCCGAAGAGCTTCACGGAGATCAGGTTGACCGCGAACAGGACCAGCAGGAAGACCAGTGCCGTCACCCACTGCGGGATGGTGGGGAACCAGTAGTGGACGTAGATCGCGGCGGCGGTCAGCTCGGCCATGCCGGTCACGACCCACATCAGCCAGTAGGTCCAGCCGGTGAAGAAGCCGAAGAACGGGCCGCAGAATTCGCGGGAGTACTCGGCGAACGAGCCCGACACCGGGCGGTACAGGAGGAGTTCACCCAGGGCTCGCATGATGAAGAAGACGATGGCGCCCGCCACCGCGTACATCACGATGAGGCTGGGACCGGCCTTGGCGATGTTCGCCCCGGCACCGAGGAACAGACCGACGCCGATGGCGCCGCCGATCGCGATCATCTGCACCTGGCGGCTGCCGAGCCCTCGCTCGTAGCCCTCTTCCGAGGTGCCTGCGGTGCCCGCGGCGTCCGCGGTGTCTGCGGCTCTTTCTGTGACCCTCTCGGAGGTCATGTGTCTGTGCGCCTTTCTCCATGCCGAACCGGGCCGTGGCCCGGCCCCGGATCACTGCTCGATCCCCCCGGATTGCTGGAGCGTGCCTGGCCGGCGGTCACCGGCTCGGTAGGCGCACCCGGGCCGGACATGGGTGGTGTCCACCCCGGGCGATCGTGAAGATTTACCACGGTCGCATTCGTGATCGTCCGGGGCCGCTGTGGCGAACAGCACGGGAATAAGCGAACAAAAGGATGCCTATATGGGCATAACCGGCCGGATCGATAACGTGATCGTTATCCGGATTTGAGCATCCTCTGAGCGAACACGACCGTTCCGGTCGTAGGAATGCTCAACACGGCGCTCAGCATGGCCGCTCGACACGGCCGGTCGACACGGCCCCGCGAGGGAGGGCCTCAGGGCATTGAGGGAGGGCCTCAGGGCATCAGCGTGGTGACCAGCGTCTCCTGGAGTCCGCCCAGCCAGAGGTACGCCATCACCATCGGCTTGCGCGGGTCCTCGTCCGGGAGCGCGTAGAGGACGTCGGTGTCGTCCTCGTCGGTGATGTCCAGCCGGGTGCTGATCGCCAGGCGCAGGTCGTTGAGGGCGCCGAGCCAGCGCCGGGCGTCGTCCGGACCGAGCTCCAGGACGGCCCCGCCGTCGTCGGGCGCACCGAGCGCGTCCAGCGAGCGGATGACCGCGAGCGCGTTCTCCCGTTTGCCGGCGCGCAGATCGTTCTCGGTGTAGCGGCGGAACTCGGAGGAGTGCAGCCGCTGTTCCTCGGCGTCCAGCGGCGAGCCGGGCTCCTGGTCCGGGTCCCGGTAGGCGTCCGGGAAGAGCCGCTTCAGCACCGGGTCGGAGGGCGGTTCGCTCGGGCCCTCGGCGAAGAGCTCGGCGAGGGGGTCGCCCTGCGCGTCCTCCACCGGGCCGGGGCCGATCAGCTCCAGGAGCTGGACGGCCAGCGAGCGGATGATGGAGATCTCGACGTCGTCGAGCGCGACGGCCGCGCCGCCGCCGGGGAGCGGTTCGAAATGTCCGGGCATGGGTCTTTTCGCTGCTGGGGGCCGCTGGCCGGGCCCGCGGAAGGGGCTACTTGCGGTCCTGCTGGAGGGTGGCCCACAGACCGTAGCCGTGCATGGCCTGCACGTCGCGTTCCATCTCCTCGCGCGTGCCGCTGGAGACGATCGCCCGGCCCTTGTGGTGGACGTCGAGCATGAGCTTGGTGGCCTTGTCCTTCGGATAGCCGAAGTACGACTGGAAGACGTAGGTCACATAGCTCATCAGGTTGACCGGGTCGTTGTGCACGATCGTGACCCAGGGGACGTCCGGCTCGGGTACGGCGAAGACCTCCTCCGCCGACTCGGTTCGTTCGATCTCTACGGGAGCGGGTGACGTCACACAGCCCATGCTGCCACGCTCCGCAGAAATCGTCACACTGACGAAATGTGGGGTAGCATCGTGGCATGAGCACAGCGGACCTAGGGCTGCCGGTGGATGTTCCCTCCACGGCGCTCTTCACGGACCATTACGAGCTGACCATGCTGGAAGCCGCGCTGAAAGCCGGTACCGCCGAACGGCGCAGCGTGTTCGAGGTCTTCACCCGCCGGCTGCCGGGCGGGCGGCGCTACGGCGTCCTGGCGGGCCCCGGGCGGGTCCTGGACGCCGTGGAGAACTTCCGCTTCGACGAGGGCGTCCTGGGCTTCCTGCGCGAGCGCGCCGTCGTCGACGACGAGACCCTTCACTGGCTGTCCGGATACCGCTTCTCGGGCGACATCTGGGGCTATCCGGAGGGCGAGGTGTACTTCCCGGGCTCACCGGTCATGCGGGTCGAGGGCTCCTTCGCCGAATGCGTGCTCCTGGAGACCGTGATCCTTTCGATCCTCAACCACGACTCGGCGATCGCCGCCGCCGCGTCCCGTATGTCGTCGGCCGCCGGGGACCGCCCGCTGATGGAGATGGGCGCCCGCCGCACCCATGAACTGTCCGCGGTCGCCGCCGCCCGCGCCGCCTACGTCGGCGGCTTCTCCTCCACCTCCGACCTCGCCGCCGGCTTCCGCTACGGCATCCCGACCATCGGCACCTCCGCGCACGCCTTCACCCTGCTGCACGACAACGAGCGCGACGCCTTCCGCGCCCAGGTCGACTCGCTGGGCCGGAACACCACCCTGCTGGTCGACACCTACGACGTCGCCGAGGCCGTTCGCGCCGCCGTCGAGGTCGCCGGACCGGACCTCGGCGCCGTACGCATCGACTCCGGCGACCTGCTGCTCGTCGCGCACCGGGTGCGGCAGCAGCTCGACGAGCTAGGCGCCGTGCACACCCGGATCGTGGTGACCTCGGACCTCGACGAGTACGCCATAGCGTCCCTCGCGGCGGCGCCGGTGGACGCCTACGGCGTCGGCACCCAGCTGGTGACCGGCTCCGGGCACCCGACCTGCTCCATGGTCTACAAGCTGGTCGCCCGCGCCGAGTCCGGCGACCCCAAGGCGCCTCTGGTGCCGGTGGCGAAACGGTCCACCGGCGGCAAGACCTCCATCGGCGGCAGGAAGTGGGCCGCACGGCGCCTGGACGCCGACGGCGTCGCGGAGACCGAGATCATCGGCACCGGCCGGGTCCCCGCCGAGCTCGCGGACCGGCAGCTGCTGGTCGAGCTGGTCAAGGGCGGCCAGGTCGTCGGCCGCGAGCCCCTCGACACCGCCCGCACCCGCCACATCGCCGCCCGCGCCAACCTGCCCCTGTCGGCGACCCAGCTCTCCCGCGGGGAGCCGGTGATCCCCACGGAGTACCTTCCGGGGATGCTGGGCAGTTAGGGCCGGTTAGGGCCGCCTCCCCGTCGCCCTCTCCCCTACGCCGCCGTAACTCCGTAGGCTCGGAAGTTCACGGCCGGGCCCGCTCTCCCCCTACTCGACCCGCCCCAGCGCCGAAGGACACCGACCATGCGCCGCGCCTTGATCGTCGTAGATGTGCAGAACGACTTCTGCGAGGGAGGCAGCCTCGCGGTGGCCGGCGGTGCCGATGTCGCCGCCGCCGTCACCGAGCTGATCGCCCAGGCTCCCGCCGGATACCGCCATGTGGTGGCGACCCGCGACCGCCACATCGCACCCGGCGGCCACTTCGCCGACAACCCCGACTTCAAGCGCTCCTGGCCCGCGCACTGCGTGGCCGGTACGGAGGGCGTGGGCTTCCATCCGAACTTCGCGCCCACCGTCGCCTCCGGCGCCGTCGACGCCGTCTTCGACAAGGGGGCGTACGCGGCGGCGTACAGCGGGTTCGAGGGCGCTGACGAGAACGGGGTCCGGCTGGGCGACTGGCTGCGGGCCCGGGAGATCGACGAGGTGGACGTCGTCGGCATCGCCACGGACCACTGCGTACGCGCCACCGCCCTGGACGCGGTCCGCGAGGGCTTCCGCACCCAGGTGCTGCTCGACCTCACCGCCGGGGTGGCCCCGGCGACCACCGAGCGGGCGCTGGAGGAGATGCGCGAGGCGGGCGTGGAGCTGACCGGGAAGCCCGTCGTGCAGTAGGCCGCGGTCCGGCACCGCGGATCGACGCTCGCGCGCCGGTCAGGCCTGCCGTGCCGTTGCCGGGCGGCCCAGCAGAGCCCGGATCGGGCGCCACAGCTCGGGGGTGCGTTCGCCGCCGTCGGGGTCGGTGCGCCAGATGAGGCCGTCCGGGTGATGCAGAACCGCGGTGATCTCGTCCGGGGTCGGCGGGGCCGCGTTGCCCCGCAGATAGACCGCCCGCAGGCCCAGATTGCGCAGCCTGGTCAGGGCGCGCGCCCGGTTGCGGGCGTGGACCAGCACGCGCACACCGCCGGGGCCGCCGGCGGCGGGACGGGGCAGATTCAGTGCCACCACCACCGTGCCGTTCGGCAGCTTGCAGAAACCTCCTGCGGCCATGCGGTCATACCCCTGTCAACATCGGTGTCAATAAGAGAGCCACAGGACGCACCTAAACACGATCGGCGGCGACCCGCCAGGGGGTCGCCGCCGATACGCATGTGACCTGCGATAACTCTGCCTACTTCACCGCGGGGCCGACCTTGATCAGGATCGTGGAGCCGTCACCGGCCTCCTTCACGATCCGGATCTTGGTGTTGGTGTCAGTGATCTTGACGCCCGCGGTGGGGGTCGCCGGGTCGTAGTAGGTGCCGGTGTGATCGTCGAAGACCGGCACGCCCTTCGACGACGGGACGCGTGTCGCGACGTCCGCCTTGTGCAGCGTGATGCCGTCCGTGCGGTACAGGCTGAAGGGCGCGTCGTAGGCCTGGATCCGGCTGCGCATCACGGTGCCGTCGGACCACTTCAGCGCCACCGGGTGCGAGTCGACCGGCAGGACCAGACCGGTGCCCGGGTGGGCGCTGGTGTTGTTGTCCGCCTGCGAGGTGTCCCACTTCCAGATCAGCAGGCCGTTCTGGTACGGGAAGTGCTCGACCCAGCTCGGACGGGTCGTGGTGAAGCCGAAGTTGTACGGGCCGACCTTCAGCGTCCTGTCGTACGACACGTACTGGCGGTTCTCGGCGATGTAGTACTGCGCGTAGTCCTTGGTGAAGGACGCGCCGATACGGGAGAAGCCGCTCGCGGTCCAGGCGGCGTCCGCGCTCTCCGCGTCGTCGGCGAAGAGGGCCGATCCGTCCGCGGTCACCATGATCTCGTCGGCCGCGAAGCCCTTCTGGGCGACGCCGCCGTCGGTCTGGTAGCGGAAACGGAGCTGGATCTTCTGGCCCGCGTAGGCGTCGAGGGGGTACGACAGCTTCTTGTAGCCGTCGGCCGTGCCGGTCAGCGCCGGGGCGTTGCTGGCGTCACGCGGGAGGGGCTGCCCGTCCACCGTCCCGTCCAGCGCGGTCCAGTCGGCACCGCCGTCGGTCGACACCTCGGTGTAGAGGTAGTCGAAGTTGGCCTCGATGTCGTAGTAGCCGTCCAGGGTGAGGGCGGCGGACGTCTTTCCGGTGAGGTCGACGGAACGGGTCAGCGTGTTCTTCAGGTTGTTGCCGCTGCCGCTCCACCACTGGCTCGCGCCCTGCGCCGGGGTGACGACGGTGGTGGTGACCGCCTTCTGGGGCAGGGTGACCACCAGGGCCTGCTTGTCCCAGGTGTTGTACTCGGCGACGCCCAGCTTGTGCGTGGACTGCGTGGCCGCCTTAGCGGTGTCGTAGTTGAGCCAGCCCAGCTGGAGCTTGTCCCAGGCGCTGAAGTCGCCCGGCAGATCCCCGATCGCCTGCTTGCCGGTGCCGAGCCAGGACCCTGAGGACATCAGGGTCCAGAAGCCGGTGGAGTTCTCGCCGCCGCCGGAGGTGTCGTAGTGGTCCGGCAACCCGAGGTCGTGGCCGTACTCGTGGGCGAAGACGCCGAGTCCGCCGTTCTCCGGCTGGATGGTGTAGTCGCCGACCCAGATGCCGGTGTCGCCGATCTGCGCGCCGCCCAGCTTGTTGTTGCCGGGGCCGGTGGCACCGGCGTCGGTGCCGAAGGCGTACCAGCGGTGCGCCCAGATCGCGTCCTGGCCCTGGACGCCGCCGCCCGCGGACTCGTCCTCACCGGAGTGCACGATCTGGAAGTGGTCGATGTAGCCGTCGGGCTCGTTGAAGTCGCCGTCGCCGTCGTAGTCGTAGCGGTCCCACTGGTCGAACTGCGCGAGATCCGTCTTGATGTCGGCGTCGGTGCGGCCGGCCGCCTTCTGCTGGGCGACCCAGGCGGTGACGCCGTCGCTGACGACGTTCCACACACTCGGGCAGTTGGTGTCGCCGCAGGCGTCGTTGCCGTAACGGGCCTCGTTGTAGGGGACCTTGACCCAGTCGGCGACCTCGCCGTCCACCGAGTAGCGGCCCGAGGACTGCTTCTCGTAGAACTTCTTCATCGACTCGGTACCGCTGCCGGTGCCGAAGTACAGGTCCTGGAAGTGCTGCCGGTTGTAGTCCGCCTGCCAGGCCGTGGAGTTGTCCTTGGTGCGGTCCGGCGCGGCGATCTGGTTGTGCAGCGGGCCGGGGGTGCCGCCGAACTCGGAGGTGACCTGGTCACCGAACTCGACGAGGATCGTGAAGATCTTGTCGGTCTTCTCGCGGCCGAGTTCGACGTACTTGCTGTGGCCGCCGCTCTTGCCCTTGAGCTGTACGACCTGCGAGCCGTCCCGGTCCTTGACCTGGGCCTTGCCGGATATGACCTGGCCGAGGGCCTCCTGGCGCTGGGCGTCCTGGGTCCTGGTCAACGGGCCGTCCAGGTCGTGCTCCTGCTGCTTCACCGGCTGCGGGTCGTGCCGGTTCGCGGTGGCGGCCGCGGTGGCGTCCTGTGGGACAGCGGTCGCCGATGACGCTGAGAACGCCGGGGACGCCGAAAACACGGCTGTCGCCGTGGCGAACGCGACGGTGATCGCGGCCGCTCTGAACGACCGTGGTCTGGTGGTCACTTGATGTCCTCCCCTGCCGCGTCCCGCTGCGCGGACAGGGCCTGGGGGTGCGTGAGGTCCGCGCGGGGTACACGTGTTGGTCAAGTGCCGTCATTTGACTAGACGTTCAGAGGAAAAGACAGATCTTGACTTGGACAGGACAAGTGCATTATGCGGACCTGAGGTTCGCTTTACGAACGCCTGCGCCGCGTCCGGACATACACCTCTGCCGCGCCGAACCGGCGCGTATCGCCGTCCCCTGGCCGGACCCTGTGAATCCGTGCGCCCCCTGTGCACCGGTACCGTGGGTTAGGTCACGCTTACCGGGCGTTCCCCTCGGGCATTCAGGCGAATAGAGTCCAAAGGCGGAACGCCAGTGGGTCGGCGGAAAGCCAGGCCGCTATCCCGTCTTACCCCCGTCACCTTCCGAGGACACGATTGCCATGCCTCGTCCGACTGCCGCACAGCTCGCCTACGGTTCCTGCACCGTGATCCTCTCGACGCTCGCCATGCTGCTGCTGTCACAGACGAGTTCGGGTATCGGCATCACGGTCGTCGCAGTTGTCGCACTCGCACTCGGAGTGCTGGTCGCCATGACGGTCCCGGCCCCCCGCTCGCGCACCCTCGTGGCCCGCGGGCATGTCCCGGGCGCCGCCCCTGCCCCTGTCCCCGCCCCGGAACTCGTTCCGGCGGCACCGGTCGAGGCCCCGTCCGTGGTCGAAGTGGTCGAGCCGGTACGGGAGACCACGGCGTCCTGAGGGGGCCCGCGTTGTCACGGCCGGGTCCGTCCGCCGGGCCCGGCTGATCAACGTGTGCCGCTCAATCGTTTGCTGCTGTGCCGCTCAACCTGTGCTGCTCAACCTGTGCTGACCACCACCGTCTTGGCCGCCTTGTCGTGCAGACCCAGCTTGTAGGGCCTGTCGAAGTAGCTCCAGCCGCCCGCGATCGCCGTCCAGATACAGGCGCAGCAGAAGGCGAACGGGATCCACAGCACCGCCGCGCGTGCCAGACAGGTCTGTACGGAGGGCGTGGCGCCGTCGTCCAGGTTGGCCAGCCGCATACCCAGCCACTTCTTGCCCAGCGTCTGGCCGGTCCGGCTCATCAGCACCGTGTCGTAGGCGATGTAGAGGACGGCGGCGAGGGTCTCCTGGGCGAAGGATCTGCCGAACTGGACGTTGTCCGACCTCCACTGGGCCACCCCGAACCCCCAGGACAGCAACGCGACCGCGATCCCCACCATGATCATGTCGATGATCCGCGCGAGGGTGCGCCGGCCGCTGTCGGCGAGCGGAGGCATCCCGGCGAGCGGATCGGCGGGGGCGCCGCCGTAGGGGCCGCCACCGGGGCCCCAGGGGCCACCGCCAGGACCGGAAGGGCCACCGCCAGGAGGGTAGGGGCCACCGCCGGGGGGCGGTGACGCGCCGCCGTTCGGGGGCGGCTGTTTCCTGAACGGATCGTCTTCGGGCGGCGGCTGACCCGAGCCGGGGGGCGGTTCGCTGCTCATGGCCCGAGTGGACCGCGAACGTCTGGGCGCCGCATCCGGCGGGGGTCCGTAAGGGGTACCGGTTCGTCTGGTCCTTCCGTCCACGGCGCTTAGGTGCAGCTGGCCCCTTCGGGCTGGTCCGCCGACGCGGCGCAGTGGGCGGCGCCGGTTCGGTGGCGCGCTCCGCGATCGGCCGACGCGTCCGGTCAGTCCGCTACGAAGGTGTGCGCCGCCTTGTCGTGCCAGCACTGGTGCCACGGGCGGTCGAACAGACACCAGGCGACGCCCACCACACCGATGCCGAGCAGCCCCGGCACGATGTACACGAGCCAGCGGCGCAGCGCGGCGCCGAAGCCCGGCGGTTCGTGAGCCTCGATGTCCTGTACCTCCAGACCGCACAGCTTCTTGCCCAGGGTGCGGCCCCAGCGGGCGGTGGGCAGCACCTCGTAGAGCAGGCCGAAGAGGAGCAGTACTCCGAGTACGGCAGCCAGGCAGACGGAGGTCGTGCCGTCCAGCAGCCAGACGGTGACCGTGCGGCCGGAGAGCTTGGCCTCGTCGATCTTCGCGTCGATGTGGTCCAGGGCCCGGCTGCCGAACGGCACGGCCACGGCGCCGGTGACGGTCACCAGCAGTACCGAGTCGATCAGGCGGGCGGCCAGCCGCTTGCCGAGCCCTGCCGGGCGGGCTTCCGCCTGGCGCCGGGCGGCGGCGAGGAAGATGTCATCGACGGGCGGCTTCCAGGGGACGACAGGGCGGTCGTCGTCGGCACCGGCGAGCTGGTGCACCTGCTGGGCCCAGGACGCCTGGCCCCCACCGGGTCCGCCGGTCAGGGGGGTCGCGGGGGCGGCCGGGGCCATGGGGGTGGGGGCAGGGCTGGGGGCGGGGCTAGGGGCAGGAGGCGCGGACTGTTGCTGTGGCACGTAGGGGGTGGTGAGGGACTGGGGCTGTACCTGCGGGCCCTGGGGGCCTTGGGGGCCTTGGGGGCCTTGGGGGCCTTGGGGCGCCTGTGCGTGTGCCTGTGCCTGCGCCGCCCGGGCCGCCGCAGCCTTCCCGGCACCGAAGCCCGGACCGCTCGGGGCACCCGCAGCACCCGACGGACCCTCAGCCGCTCCCCCGCCCCCCGCGTTGGGTCTCCGGAAGACGAACGCGCCCGTGCTCGGCTCACCCCGCGCCGCCTCCGGCTCGGTGGGCGGGGCACCCGCCGTACCGTCGGTGTGCGCGGCGCGCCCGTCCGGCTCGGCCGGGGACTCGGAGGGCAGCCTCGGGTCGGGCCCCGCCGGGGCGCCCCAGGACACCCGGCGGTCCTGGTCACCGCCGAAGCCGGACTGCCTGGTCCGGTCGGCGCCCCAGGCGGAGGCGGGCTCGGGACGGCTGCCGTACTGCTCGTACCCCTGCTCGGCGGGCCGCACGGGCGCCGGCTGCGGGTCCTCGTCGAAGAAGTGCGGCCCGGTCTCCTCGACTTGGGCCGGGGAGAGGCCGGGAACGGGAGCGGGGCCGGGCGCCTGCGCCGGGACGTGGCCGGGCGGCGGGGCGAGCGGTTCGCCGTCCTGCGGGGCGGGCCGGCTGGTGCCGGGCACCCAGGCGGCGCCGTTCCAGTACCGGACGTATCCGGGGATGGACGGGTCTGGGTAATACCCTTCGCGGGGCCGGTCGTCGCCGGGGGCCGGGGTTGGGGCGCTCATGTCCGTCGTCCCGTATCTGCTCGGGGGTCGTCTGGAAGGCTCCACATTTATCAGAACGAGGCCACGGCCACCGAGACGACGGCCGGACCCGCCCCATTCCGGGCAACGGCGTGCACCGGCGTCACACGTTCGGAAAAAAATTCTCCGAACCCGCGTGATGCTTTCCCTGCCACCTCCTCTCCATGCGTACCGGACCCGCCACGGGCCCGCACGGCACCACCGAGAGAGGACAGGCACGTCATGCACGAACAGCGCCACCGGCATCACCACCCGTCGCACCGCACCGTCGTCGAGCGCGAGCTGGAACTCGGGCTCGTCCTGTCGCCCGAGCACAGCGTTCGGGTCCCGGCACTGCTGAGCTACCGCAGCGACGATCCGTATGCCGTCCATATCGCCTTCCACATCGACTCCGAGCAGCCGGTGCGCTGGACGTTCGCCCGGGAGCTGCTGGTGGAGGGGGTGTTCCGGCCGTGCGGGCACGGGGACGTACGGGTGTGGCCGACGAAGTCCGAGGGCCGCAGCGTCGTACTGATCGCGCTCAGCTCGCCCGACGGGGACGCACTGGTGGAGGCGCCGGTGGCACAGGTGTCGGCGTGGCTGGAGCGCACGCTGTTCGTGGTGCCGCCGGGGACGGAGGGCGAGCAGCTCGGCCTGGAGGACGGTCTGGCCGAGCTGCTGGGCCAGTCGGTGGACGAGTAGTCCGACCGGTGGAGGAAAAGTCCGACCAGTGGGCCAGCCCAGCCGGTGGACAAGCAGCCCAGCCAGTGGACGAGCAGCCCAGCCGGTGGACGAGCAACCCCAGCCGGTGGACGAGCAACCCCAGCCGGTAGACAAGAAGTGAGGACCCGGGGTTCAGAAGACCTTGCCGGGGTTGAGGATCCCCAGTGGGTCGAAGACCTGCTTGATCTGGCGCTGCATCTCGATCCCGACCGGGCCGATCTCGCGGGCCAGCCACTCCTTCTTCAGGACGCCCACACCGTGCTCACCGGTGATCGTGCCGCCGAGTTCCAGACCGAGCGCCATGATCTCGTCGAAGGACTCCCGGGCGCGCCGCGACTCGTCGGGGTCCTGGGCGTCGAAGCAGACGGTGGGGTGGGTGTTGCCGTCACCGGCGTGGGCGACGACGCCGATGGTGAGCTTGTGCCGCTCCGCGATCCGCTCGACCCCTTCGACCAGGTCCCCGAGCCGGGAGCGCGGCACGCACACGTCGTCGATCATCGTGGTGCCCTTGACCGCCTCCAGCGCGGTGAGGGACAACCGGCGTGCCTGGAGGAGGAGTTCGGACTCGGCGGCGTCGTCGGCGGGCACGACCCGGGTGGCCCCGGCGGCCTCGCACAGCGCACCGAGGGCGGTGAGGTCGGCGGTGGGGTCCGGGGTGTCGAAGGCGGCGAGCAGCAGCGCCTCGGTGGTCTCGGGCAGCCCCATGTGGGCCATGTCGTTGACGGCCTTGACGGTCGTACGGTCCATGAGTTCGAGGAGGGACGGCACATGACCGCCCTCCATGATCCGGCACACGGCGTCGCAGGCTGCGGTCACGGAGGGGAACTCCGCCGCCAGCACCAACTGCTCGGGCGGCTTGGGCCGCAGCGCGAGAACGGCCCGTACGACGACGCCGAGCGAGCCCTCGGAGCCGACGAACAGCCGGGTGAGGTCGTACCCGGCGACGCCCTTGGCGGTACGGCGGCCGGTGGACATCAGCCGCCCGTCGGCGAGGACGACGTCGAGCCCGAGGACGTACTCGGCGGTGACCCCGTACTTGACGCAGCACAGTCCGCCGGACGCGGTGCCGATGTTGCCGCCGATGGTGCACATCTCCCAACTGGAGGGATCCGGCGGGTAGTAGAGGCCGTGCTCGCCGACGGCGCGGGACAGCGCGGCGTTGATGACGCCGGGTTCGACGACGGCGATGCGGTCGACGGGACTGATCTCCAGGATGCGGTCCATCCTGGTCAGGGACAGGGCGATGCAGCCCTCGGAGGTGTTGGCCGCGCCCGACAGGCCGGTGCGGGCGCCCTGCGGGACGACCGGGACGCGCAGTTCGGTGGCGGTCCGCATGATGTGCTGGACCTGTTCGGCGGTGCGGGGCAGAACGACCACGGCGGGGGTGCCGGAGGGGCAGAAGCTCGCCATGTCGTTGGCGTAGGAGCGGGTCACGTCGGGGTCGGTGACGACGGCCTCGGCGGGCAGTCCGGCGCGCAGCCGGTCGACGAGATCACCGGGCGCCGGGCCGTCGGCAGCAGGGCCGTCGACAGCAGGGCCGTCGACAGCAGGGCCGTCGGCTGCCGGGCTGTCGACTGCCGGGCCACCGGTGGTCGCCGGGCCGCCGGTGGCGCGGACGTCCTCGTCCGGGCGGGCTTCGATTCGGCTCATGATCCAAGGTTCCCACCCTGAGCGGCGGGTGTGAACCCCGTCACGTCGGCGCGGCTGCCCCGCCCCGGCTTGTCCGGGCGGGCCAGGCGGGGCCGGGGGCACCCGGACTCCGGCCACGGGCACCCGGACTCCGGCGCCTGGCGTCCGGACTCCGGTGCCGGGCGCCCGGACTCCGGCGCTGCTCACCGCACGTCGAGCAGCTCGCGCACCAGGTAGTCGACGTCCGAGCGCAGGACGTCCGGAAGGGCTTCGGGGCGGACCCGGTCGAGTGCGACCTGGACGAGTTTCAGGTAGAGCACCGAGAAGATCGTGCCGGCCGCGCGCCGGATGTCGGCGTCCGAGCGGATCGCGTGGGACTCGGCGTACCGGACGAGGACGCCGGCCATCGCCTCCTCCAGTTGCGTGATACGCCGCAGCGCCTCGGTCCGGTAGGGCCCCTCCACGCCGAACAGCACCTCGCGCTGGTAGACCGCGGTGTTCTCCGGCTGGTCCAGGGCCGCCTGGAACAGCGGTTCGACGAGTCCGACGATCGCCTCGGCCGGGGCCCCGCCCCGCTCGGCGATCACCGCTCCCTGTTCGGTGCCCAGCCGCAGCCGGTCATTCATGACCATGATCAGCAGTTCGGCCTTGGTCTGCGCGTACCGGAAGAGCGTTCCGGCCCCGATGTCGGCCGCCTCGGCGACCTCCTGTGTGGTCACGGCCGAGTACCCCTTGCGGAGGAACAGCTGGCCGGCCGCCTCGAAGATCCGGCGGAGCGTGTCCTGCTTCTTGCGTTCGCGCCGGCCTGGCACCGGCACCGGTGCCGGTGCCGGTGTGTGCGCGACCACCGGTCGTGTCGACCCCACGACGCCGCCTCCCCTCCTCTGGTCGGCAGCCGCCGACAGTCCCCATTATCAGGCCTTCCGGCCTTGGCCGCTCCGAAAAACGGAGTAAGCTCATTATTGAGCACAGTCCACTTGTCCGAACGGCACCTACGCGATCATTCGCCGTCCCGGACCGGCGAGAGGAATCGAGCCATGGCCGCAGAACGCAACGGGAAGCACCTGTGGATAGTCGGAGGTGGCATCGCGGGAATGGCCGCGGCCGCGTTCGCGATCCGCGACGCGCATGTCCCCGGCCCCAACATCCACATCATCGAAGAGCTGGGGCTCACCGGCGGGTCCATGGACGGCGCCGACTCGCCGACCGCCCCTGACGCCTATGTGACGCGCGGCGGCCGCATGTTCGAGGAGAAGGCGTATCAATGCGTCTGGGACCTCTACAGCACCATCCCGTCGCTGGAGGACCCGAAGAAGTCGGTCCGCCAGGAGATGCTCGACTTCAACGAGCGCGTGCGCACCGATGCCCGGGCCCGGCTCATCACGGCGGACCACAGCATCCTCGACGCCAGTGACTACGGCTTCTCCCTGCGGGACCGGCTGGACATGTCCCGGCTGATCTCCACCCCCGAGGCCCTGCTGGGGTCCAAGCGCATCGACGAGGTCTTCAACGAGCACTTCTTCACCAGCAACTTCTGGAGGTGCTGGCGCACCACCTTCGCCTTCCAGAAGTGGCACTCCGCGGCCGAGATGCGCCGCTACTGCCTGCGCTTCCTGCACGTGTTCGAGAAGCTGCACAACCTGAGCGACGTCCGCCGCACCGTGTACAACCAGTACGACTCGATGATCGTCCCGCTCCAGCGCTGGCTGGTCGACCAGGGTGTGGACGTCCGGTTCGCCACCCGGGTCACCGATGTGGACTTCGCGGACAAGGGCGCCGCGGGCCGCCGGGTGACCGGGCTGCACCTGGAGACCAAGGACGGCACCGAACTGCTGCCGCTCGGCCAGGACGACTACGCCCTCATGACCATCGGCTCCATCACCTCGGACGCGCGGTACGGCAACGCCGACACGGTGCCCGAGCTGGTCCGCGACCGGGTCGACCACGGCTGGTCGCTGTGGGAGGAGATCGCGCCCAAGGCCCCCGACTTCGGCCGTCCGACGGCGTTCTGCGGCAACGTCGACGAGCACAAGTGGGAGTCGTTCACCCTCACGATGCACGGCGACACCCTGCTGAAGCGGATCGTCGAGTACTCGGGCAACGAGCCCGGCACCGGCGCCCTGATGACCTGGATCGACTCCGGCTGGCATCTGAACGTCGTCGTGCCGCACCAGCCGCACTTCCCCAACATGCCCGCCGACACGTACACGTTGTGGGGCTACGGCTTCGAGATCGACAACAAGGGCGACTACATCCCGAAGAAGATGTCGCAGGCGACCGGCCGCGAGATCCTCACCGAGCTCGTCCACCAGCTCGGCTTCGAGGACATCCTCGACGAGGTGCTCGCCACCACCGAGATCACCACGGTCATGATGCCGTACGCCTCCGCGCTGTTCGCCACCCGCAAGCCCGGCGACCGGCCCAAGGTCGTGCCGGACCGCTCCCGCAACTTCGCCTTCCTCGGCCAGTTCACCGAGCTGCCGGAGGACATCGTGTTCACCGTGGAGTACTCCATCCACGGCGCGATGCACGCCATCTACACGCTGCTCGGCGTCGACCGGAAGATCCCGCCGATCTACCACGGCATCTTCGACCCGCAGGCGGCCCTGGCCGCCACGAAGACGCTGGTGCGCTGACCACATCTCCGCCCCCGGGGAAGGAGGGCGCCTGAGCGGGCATCCGCCCGCTCAGGCGCCCTCCCTTTTTGACCCTCGTCGGCGCTCTTTGGCGGTCTACGGGTTCCGCTTCGGCGGTCTACAGGTTCCCGCGCCGCTCCTGCTCCCGCTCGATCGCCTCGAACAGGGCCTTGAAGTTGCCCTTGCCGAAGCCCATGGAGCCATGCCGCTCGATGATCTCGAAGAAGACGGTCGGCCGGTCCTGGACCGGCTTGGTGAAGATCTGGAGCAGATAACCGTCCTCGTCGCGGTCGGCGAGGATCTTCAGCTCACGCAGCGTCTCCAGCGGGACCCGGGTGTCCCCGACCCACTCGCCGAGGGTGTCGTAGTAGGTGTCCGGGGTCCCGAGGAACTCGACTCCGGCCGCGCGCATGGTGCGTACGGTCCGGACGATGTCGCTGGTGTTGAACGCGATGTGCTGGACGCCGGCGCCGCCGTAGAACTCCAGGTACTCGTCGATCTGGGACTTCTTCTTGCCGAGCGCCGGTTCGTTGATGGGGAACTTGACCTTGAGGGTGCCGTCCGCGACGACCTTGGACATGAGGGCGCTGTACTCGGTGGCGATGTCGTCACCGACGAACTCCTTCATGTTGGTGAAGCCCATGACCTTGTTGTAGAAGCCGACCCATTCGTCCATGCGGCCGAGCTCGACGTTGCCGACGCAGTGGTCGACGGCCTGGAAAGTGCGCCGGGCGGGGGGTTCGACCATCGGGTCGGCGGCGACGTACCCGGGCAGGTAGGGGCCGTCGTAGCCGGTCCGTTCGACGAGGGTGTGGCGGGTGTCGCCGTAGGTGGCGATGACGGCGAGCACGACGGTGCCGTACTCGTCCTTGAGCTCGCGCGGCTCGGCCACGGAGCGGGCGCCGTGCTCGACGGCGTAGTCGTACGCGACACGGGCGTCGGGGACCTCGATGGCCAGGTCGATCACACCGTCGCCGTGAGCGGCCACATGCTCGGCGAGGAAGTGGCCCCAGGCGGTGGCGGGCTTGATGACGGACGTGAACACGAACCGGGCGGAGCCGTTGACGAGGACGTAGCTCGCGGTCTCCCTGCTGCCGTTCTCCGGTCCGGAGTAGGCGGCGAGGGTCATGCCGAAGGCGGTGGAGTAGTAGTGCGCGGCCTGTTTGGCGTTGCCCACGGCGAAGACGACCGCGTCCATTCCTTTGACCGGGAAGGGGTCGGCCTGCCGGGCGGTCTCGGTCGTGGCAGAGGTGCGGGGTGTGGTCTGCGTCATAGCGGCAGCGTCACGCGGGGAGCACAAGGTGCGCAACAGTTTGCTAGTCGGCTGGACAGTCTGCCCAGTGGATCCGGGGTAGAGGGGAGATATCCGTACAGGATGACCACTGCCTTGGGGAGGCCGCTGTGGCGATCGACGACCTCGACGGACGGATCATCGTGCTGCTGGCCGAGGAGCCGAGGATCGGTGTGCTGGAGATGTCCCGGCGGCTGGGGGTGGCCCGGGGCACCGCGCAGGCGCGGCTGGACCGGCTCCGGTCGAGCGGGGTGATCAGTGGTTTCGGCCCCCAGGTCGACCCGGCGGCCCTCGGCTATCCGGTCACGGCCTTCGCGACGCTCCAGATCCGCCAGGGCCAGGGCCCCGGCGTACGGGCCCATCTGGCGACGGTCCCGGAGGTCCTGGAGCTCCACACCACCACCGGAAGCGGCGACATGCTCTGCCGTCTGGTCGCCCGCTCCAACGCGGATCTCCAGCGGGTCATCGACCGGGTCGTCGCCATCGAGGGCATCGTCCGGGCGTCGACGGCGATCGTCATGGAGAACCCGGTACCGCTGCGGATCATCCCGCTGGTGCGGCAGGCGGCGGAGGGAATACCCGGCGAGGAGGGGTGACTCCGCGTGGGGCGGCCTCCGCGGGGGCCTCCCGCGCGGGGCGGCATCAGCGGTGCGCTCAGCAGTGCGGGACCGAGTCCTTGCCCTTCTCCAGTGCCACCAGGGCGTCCACCGCACCGTTGAGCGTCGTCACCGGGACCAGGCGCAGCCCCTTCGGCAGCTCCGACTTGGCGTCGCCGCATTCCGCCTTCGGAACCAGGAAGACGGTGGCGCCGTCCCTGCGGGCGGCCTGGGTCTTCAGCGCCACACCGCCCACCGCGCCCACCGCGCCGCCGGCGTCGATCGTGCCGGTGCCGGCGACGGTGCGGCCGCCGGTGAGGTCGCCGCCGCTGCCGTCGCCGTCCAGCTTGTCGATGATCCCGAGCGTGAACAGCAGACCCGCGCTGGGGCCGCCGACGTCCGCGAGCTTCAGGGTGACCTTGACCTTCTTGCTGCTCAGGTCCAGGTACTTGAGCGCGGCCGCGGTCGCGGCGTCCTGGGACTCCTCCATCTGGGCCGTGTTGTGCCGCTCGATCTCCTTGACGCTGTCGCCGCTCGGGTAGACCGAGTCACGGGGCAGCACCGCGCGGTCGTGGCGGAACCAGCCGTCGACGACATCGCTGAGGGACACATCGGCGTCGGGGCCGGTCGCCTCGATCGTCGTCATCCGCAGTTCCCCGCTCGTCGTACGGGTCGGGGCGCCGGAGACCGTGATCACCGGGGTGTCCTTGTTCTCGCCGAGCACATCGGCCGTCATACCGGGCTGCGCCACCGCGAACGGCAACGGCGCGAGGACCGCCGTCGCGAGCAGGGCCACGACGGGCAGAGCGCAGACGGCGACGGCCTGGAGGCGCGTGAGACGAGAGAGCACGGGGTCAATGTAACGCGGCGATCGGGTGAGGCCGGGCGCCGGTGCCCGACCGTACGCCGCCGCACACCTGCACACGGACCCCAGCAGGCCTGTACGCGGCCCCCCGTACCGTCAGCGCAGCGCCTCCGCGACCTCCCGCGCCGCGTCCACCACCCTCGGACCGACCCGTTCCGGCACCGCGTCCGCCAGCATCACCACGCCGACGCTGCCCTCGACGCCGGTGACCCCGAGCAGCGGCGCCGCCGCCCCGCTCGCCCCGGCCTCCAGCTCGCCCTGCGTGAGGGTGTACCCGGGATCGGCGAGCGGCTGGCGGCGGGCGGCGAGGATGGCCCGGCCGGCCGCTCCCCTGTCCAGCGGATGGCGGAAGCCGGCGCGGTAGGCGACGTGGTAGTCCGTCCACGACGGTTCAACCACCGCCACGGCCAGGGCCTCCGTCCCGTCGACCAGCGTGAGGTGCGCGGTCGCCCCGATGTCCTCGGCCAGCGAGCGCAGTGCGGGCAGCGCGGCCTCCCGTACCAGCGGATGCACCTGGCGGCCCAGCCGCAGCACCCCGAGCCCGACGCGGGCCCGGCCGCCGAGGTCACGTCGTACCAGCGCGTGCTGTTCGAGGGTGGCGAGCAGCCGGTACACCACGGTCCGGTTCACGCCCAGCTTGGTGGAGAGTTCGGTGACGGTCAGCCCGTGGTCTGTGTCGGCCAGCAGTTTGAGGACTTTGAGCCCCCGGTCGAGCGTCTGGGAGGTCTCCGCGGTCACGACGCCCACTCCTTAGGTGGTGAGGCCGGCGGCCTCCTCGCGGCGGGTGCGTCGCCGAGTCCCGTCGTCGACGCGCTTCAGAGGCCGCCGATCGGCAGGACGGCCCGGCTGCGTCCGGGCCCAGTCGCTTCACGGCTGCGCTCCGCGGCGGCGCTGCCACGGGGCGTGTGCGTAGCGTGACAGTAGCGACCCGGTCCGCTGAGCGAAAGCCTCCGTCCAGAATCCGGTCAGGGCCCTGTGCGGACTGCCGCATGAGGTACGGCGTTTCGCCCCGGATTGCCCGCATCCGCCCCCGCGCTCAGCGCATCCGGGTCGCCGCCCGCCCCCGCGCTCAGCGCATCCGGGTCGCCCACTCCTGGACCTTGGCGATGCGCTGGCGGAGCTGCCCTGCCGTGGCCTCGGCGCTGGGCGGGCCGCCGCAGACCCGGCGCAGCTCGGTGTGGAGGACGCCGTGCGGTTTGCCGCTCTGGTGGACGTAGGCGCTGACCATCGTGTTGAGCTGCTTGCGGAGCTCCATCATCTCCTTGTGGCTGACCACCGGGCGCCGTTCGGCGGGCAGTTCGAGGAGGTCGGCGTCGCTGTCGGGCCTGCGGCGGCTGTGTGCGATCTGGCGGGCCTGGCGCTTCTGGAGCAGCATCTGTACCTGGTCGGGTTCGAGCAGGCCGGGGATGCCGAGGTAGTCCTGCTCCTCCTCGCTGCCGGGGTGGGCCTGCATGCCGAACTCGGCGCCGTCGTAGAGGACACGGTCGAAGACGGCGTCGGACTCCAGCGCCTCGAAGGGCAGCATGTCCTGCTCGCCGGTGTCCTCGTCCTGCTCCTTGTTCGCCTCCTCCATCTCCTTCTCGGACTCGGCGTACGGGTCCTCCTCGCCCTCCTTCTTCGGCTTGTCGAGCGCGTGGTCGCGCTCGACCTCCATCTCGGTGGCGAAGGTGAGCAGGTCGGGGATGGTCGGCAGGAAGACGGAGGCGGTCTCGCCGCGCCGCCGGGACCGTACGAACCGTCCGACGGCCTGGGCGAAGAAGAGGGGCGTGGAGATGGTGGTGGCGTAGACCCCGACGGCGAGCCGGGGCACGTCGACCCCCTCGGACACCATCCGCACGGCGACCATCCACCGATCGGTGCCGTGGCTGAACTCGTCGATCTTCTTCGAGGCGCCGGTGTCGTCGGAGAGGACGACGGTGGCCGAAGTGCCGGTGATCTCGCGGATGAGCTTGGCGTAGGAGCGGGCGGAGTCCTGGTCGGAGGCGATGACGAGGGCACCGGCGTCCGGGATGCCCTTCCTGACCTCGGTCAGCCGCTGGTCGGCGGCGCGCAGCACGCTGGGCATCCACTCGCCGCGCGGGTCGAGGGCGGTGCGCCAGGCCTGGCTGACGGCGTCCTTGGTCATGGGCTCGCCGAGCTTGGCGGCGATCTCGTCACCGGCCTTGGTCCGCCACCGCATATTGCCGGAGTAGGACAGAAAAATAACCGGCCGGACGACATGATCGGCGAGCGCGTTCCCGTACCCGTACGTGTAGTCGGCGGCGGACCGCCGGATCCCGTCCTGCCCCTCCTCGTACGTGACGAAGGGGATGGGGTTGGTGTCGGAGCGGAACGGCGTTCCGGTGAGCGCGAGACGCCGGGTGGCGGGCTCGAAGGCTTCCAGGCATGCCTCGCCCCAGGACTTGGAGTCACCGGCGTGGTGGATCTCGTCGAGGATGACGAGGGTCTTGCGCTGCTCGACGCGGTTGCGGTGCAGCATGGGCCGGACGCCGACACCGGCGTAGGTGACGGCGATGCCGTGGTAGTCCCGGCCGAGCGGACCCGCGCTGTACTCGGGGTCCAGCCTGATGCCTATCCGGGCGGCGGCCTCGGCCCACTGCTTCTTCAGATGCTCGGTGGGCGCGACGACGGTCACCTGCTGTACGAGGTGGTGGTGCAGCAGCCAGGAGGCGAGGGTGAGGGCGAAGGTCGTCTTGCCGGCGCCGGGCGTGGCGACGGCGAGGAAGTCACGCGGCTGCTCCTGGACGTACTTCTCCATCGCCCCCTGCTGCCAGGCACGCAGCCTGCTCGCGGTACCCCAGGGGGCCCGCCCCGGGAACGCCGGGGAGAGGTGGTGGGAGTGGGCGGAGGAAGCGGCGGTGGTAGTCACGGTCTCCGTAGCGGGGGTCGGGCGGCTCGGGCGGGGCGCGGACGGTCCCCGTTCGGCCTCGGCTGCGTAGGACAACCGGGCCACCCTACCGGCGCCTTGCTCGCGTCAAGGGGCGTACGGCACCAGGTCCCTCCTGGGTGGGACCGAGGTCACACCACGCCCTCCGCAAGCTCGCGGAGCCCGTCCCCGATCACCTTGACGTCCTCCAGCTTCCCGCTCGCCACGGCGATGACGAGGCGCTCGGCGGCATCGATGTCGGGGCGGAGCTGCACGTCGTTCATGGCGAGGAAGACGACGCAGGAGACCCAGGCGGTGCGCTTGTTGCCGTCGATGAGGGGGTGGTTGATCAGCAGCGACTGGAGCAGCGCCGCGGCCTTGTCGAACAGATCGGTGTAGGCCTCCTGCCCGAACATCGAGGCGGAGGGCCGGTGCACGGCCGACTCGAGCAGTCCGGCGTCACGGACGACGACTTCCTGGTCACCGAGGGCGTGCCCGGCGATGGCCAGGACGTCCTCGGCCGACAGGTAGATGTGGATCACTTGAGCCGCTCCAGCAATTCGGCCCATTTGGCGGTCTGCTCCTTGGCGGCCTTGCGGACCAGTGCCTCGTGTGCCGTTCTCGCGAGGTAGTCGTCCACGGCCCGCAGCAGTATGGCGTGCATGCTGACCCCCTCCGCCTCGGCGCGCAGCTTCAGTGCTTCCGTCTGGTCGTCACGGAGACGCAGGTTCATCGCCATACCAAAACGGTACCACCCGGTGGGGCCAAACTGGTACCAGTTATCACCGGCAGCCGCTTCCATGAACGCCGCATGGCAGTCGCATTGCAGCCGAGCAGGTTCCCTTGAGCCTCTCGGGGCCCCCGCCGTACGGTCGTTCCACCGAGTCCGAGACACCGGGCTCGCCGGGTCCGGACCCCCGGATCCGCGCAAGGCCGTGTGCCCGAATGGCTCAGGGGCTCGTCTGCAAAGCGAGTAACGCGGGTTCGATTCCCGCCACGGCCTCCAGCTGTCTGACCAGGCAGAACGAAAGGGGCGGCACCCGCGATGGGTGTCGCCCCTCGACCGTGCGTCGCAGTTGCCGTCTCCGTTGTGCGCCTCCCCCGGTCGTTTCAGGTGAAAAACGGGAACAACACGTGCGTTGCCCACCTGGGTAGCAGAATCCAGCGCGGACACTGGCTCAACGCTCATCGCAGTGACGCACTCCAGGGGGAAGGTGAGGCATGGAACCGTGGGTTCTGGTCGCCCTGTCAGGAGCGGTGTTCGCCGCCGTTTCGATCAGCTCCACCGTGCGCGGCATCCTGCGCTCGATCTTCCGGCGCCCGCGCGAGACGTCCGTACTCCTCAAGGTCGACGGCAAGCAGACGGAGCTGAGCAGTTCACACCTTGAAGCACAACGAATAGCGGCCCCGTGGGCCGAGCTACCGCCGGAAACCTTCGCCGCCATCAAGGCCGTGCTCCGCGAGCAGAATCTCAGCGACGAGCAAGCCGAGGCTGTCGCCCAGACTGTGATCCAGCATCTGTACCCGGCAGGCGAGCCGACGCGCGTGACGGGCACCCACGCCGTAGCGGGAGGCGAGGCAGATGAGTGAGAGCGTCACGAACTCCGGCCCCAGCTCCGATGCCGGCCGAACGGCTCCTGCCGGGCCGGTTGCCACCGCCGAAGCCACCACCGTCACGACAGTGACGGCACACTTCAAGTTGGTCTTCATCTGCGTCACAGTGATCACGGTGCTGTCACTGGCGGCCAGTCTCTACATCGGAGTCTTCGTGCCGGACCCCACTGAGGCCGCCAAGTCGGCGATGAACACCTGCTCCACCCTCGCCAACCTGGGTTTCGGCGCCATGGTCGGGCTCCTGGGCGGCAAGGCCTTCAACTGAGTGACGCGGAGCCCTCCCCCGACCGACACGGTCGCGTCACGGGTACAGTCCCCCGCCCGCCTGGTCCTCGAAGGCCTCCGGCCAGTAGCGGGTGCCGTCGTCCGTCGGGGTGGTGGGGGCGGGGTCGCAGGCAAGGGGGTCGAGGGTGGCGAGGGTGCGGGTCAGGGTGTCCGCCAGTTGTTCGTAGGCCTCGGTCAGGCCGTGCTGGGTGTCCAGGGACTTCTCGCGGTGGATCAGCCAGAGGGTGTAGGCCAGGGTGGAGAGGTCGGCGTTCAGGGGGCGCAGGGACGCGTCCGGGGTGTTCCAGCACAGGACGGTGCCCGTCGTGCCGTTCACCACCAGGCAGGTGTCCTCCAGCAGGTAGCCCAGGTTTATCAACTCGTCCGCGTCGGCGGGGAGTTCGAGCGGCGCGTCCCCGTCCTCCGGCTCGTACTCGGCCAGCGTCGGCAGCGGGACGTCCGTGTCCAGGGTGAACCACGTGCCGTCCTCCGGGAGGCCCACCTCGCGCAGGAAGCGGCGGGTCGGCTCATGGGTGAGCGTGGCCGGGAAGTCGACGTCCTCAAAGCGGACGATCTCGCCCGCGCCGAACTCCTCGTCCAGCAGGCGCAGCGGGAGGTCGAGGGTGAGGCCCGAGTGGGTTCCCGGGCCCGCGATCAGGGCCAGCGGGCGGATCAGGGCCGCCATGCGCCAGTACGGGGGGACCTCGCCGTCCGTGTCCTCCTCGAAGAGGGAGAGCAGCGCACGGGAGGCTCCCGCTGCCGCCTGCGGGCCGTGCTGCGTCGCGTATGCGGCGAAACGGCCTCGCAGGGTGGCCAGTTCCTCCGTCAGCGCCGCGAAACGCAGCAGGATCTCCAGGGACGGGGCGAGCGGGAGCTCGTCCATCAGATCCGGGCGGTCCGGGAAGAAGTACGTCGTGGAGATCTCGCCGGTCGTACCGTCCAGCAGGATCGACTCCGACGTCGCGCCGTCCGCGGCGATCAGGTCGCCGATCACCAGGCGGTCACGGAGGGCGAGGTCCAGCAGATCGGGGGTCGCGGTCACGTCCGCCACCGTGTGCAGGCCGTTCGTGCGCAGTGCCGCGAACGTCAGGAGGTCGATCTCCAGCGGGAGTCCGGGGCCGGTCAGCCAGTGGCGCGTCGGTGCGTGCGTGACGTACGGACCGAGGTCGGCCTCGGTCAGAATGATCATCGCCGCGTCGTCGGCGGCCTCTAGCGTGGGCATCGCTGGCTCCCCCGTGCGTGGTTCACGTTCCCGTTCGCGTTCACGTCGGTGGGTGCGACATGCGATATGCGGCATGCGCCGCACGCGCGTCGACCACAGGCGTGGCCCGTCGCTCCCACTGCCCAGCACACTACGCGGCACCACTGACAACGCCCCCCGAGAGCCGCGTCAGCCGCGTCAGCCGGTGAAGTACACGCCGCCCAGCACCACGGCCAGCGCCGCCAGGGCGACCACCGCCATCCAGATCAGCAGCTTGCCCACGCCCGGCGGTGGTTCGTAGCGGTCGGGGTCGTAGCGCGGCGGGTCCGGTTCCTCCGGGGTCACCGGTCCGTCACCACAGCAGCCTGCGGGCGGATCGGGAGGCGGTTGACGGGGCGTCCGGTCGCCGCGCGCACCGCGGAGGCGATCGCCGCCGGGGACGTCACCACCGGCACCGCGCTGACCGCCTTGGCGCCGAACGGCGCGACCACGTCCCGTTCCTCGATCAGCTTCACGATCCGGATGTCGGGCGCGTCCAGCGCCGTGGGCAGGGTGTACCCGGTGAGGTCGGGGTGCCGGATCAGGCCGCGCGGGGTGCGCAGGTTCTCGGTGAGGGCGATGCCCACGCCCTGGGTGACGCCCGCCTCGATACGCGCCGCGAGCTGCGCCGGGTTGAGCACATGGCCGACGTCCTGGGCCACCGCCAGCTCCACGACCCGTACCGAGCCCAGTTCGATGTCGACGTCCACCACCGCGCGGATCGCGCAGAAGGCGAGGCCCACGAAGGCGTCGCCCTGGCCGGCGGCATCCAGGGGTTCCGTGGGGTGGGGGCGGCACTGGGCGGTGGCCCAGAGTTCCTTGCCGTCCATCGCCTCCGACACGGTGGTCGACAGGACGCCGTCGTACGAGGTGATCTTGCCGTCGGTGATCTGGAGCAGCTCGGTCGACATGCCGAACTTGTGCGCCAGGGGCTGGAGGAGCTGGGTGCGGACCATCTTGGCCGCCCGTTCCACCGCGCCGCCCGACACCCAGGTGTGCCGACCACGGCAGCCCGGGCCCGCCGGGGGCTGGTCGGTGTCGACGGGGGCGACATGGACCTCGTCGATGCCCAGGGTGTCCTGGACGATCTGCCGGGCCAGCGTCGAGAAGCCCTGCCCGCTCTCCACGGCCGCGCACAGCACCGTGGCGATGCCGTCCTGGACCTTCACGGTCGCCGTCGAGACCTCGTCGGCGCCCTCCGCGCCCAGCATGTGCACCATGCCGAGTCCGTAGCCGACGCCGCGCCGCACCGCGCCCGGCTCGCCCGCGCCCTCGGGGCCGCCGGGCAGCAGCCACTCCTCCTCGGGCGTGTCCTTGGGCAGCGGCGGGAGGGGGAAGTCCTGGACGGCCTGGAGGAGTTCGGCCACCGGCGCGGGGCAGGTCACCGTCTGGCCGGTGGGCAGTACGTCACCGGTGGCCATGGCGTTGCGCAGGCGCAGTTCCGCCGGGTCGACGCCGAGCTTCTTCGCGAGCTTGTCCATCTGCGCCTCGTAGGCGGCGCAGACCTGCATGGCGCCCTCGCCGCGCACATGGCCGGACGGCGGGTTGTTGGTGCGTACCGCCCAGCCCTCGATGAAGGCGTGGGGGACGACGTACGGGCCGCAGGCGAAGGAGACGGCGGCGGCCAGGGCCTCGCCGGAGGTGTCGGCGTAGGGGCCCGCATCGAGCAGGATCTGGGCCTCGACCTTGACGAGGCGGCCCTCGGCGTCCGCGTGGTGGCGGTAGCGCAGCAGGGTGGGGTGGCGGTGGACGTGGCCGAGGAACGACTCCTCGCGCGTGGCCGTCAGTTTCACCGGGCAGCCGGTGCGCAGCGCGAGCAGGCCGAGGGGAAGTTGGAAGCCCTGGTCCTCGCGGTCGGCGGTGGCGCCGGGCACGCCGGTGACGACGATCTTGACGCGCTCGGGTTCGAGGCCGTAGCAGGCAGCCAGAATGTCGCGGTCGGCGTGCGGGTCGGTCGAGGCCAGGTACAGCTCCACGCCGCCGTCGGGCCGGGGCACGGCCAGGCCGGCCTCGGCCCCTATGGGGGCGGGGTCCTGGCGGCCGATGCGATAGAGGCCCTCGACGACGACCTCACCGACCGTGTCCGGGTCGCCGTGGCGCAGCGGGATGTGGCGGATCAGATTGCCGTCCGGGTGCAGCGGCTCGGCCTCGAAGGACCGCTCGGGGTCGGTGACCGGGTCGAGCACGTCGTACTCGACGATGACGGCGGCGGCGGCCATGCGCGCGGTGTCGGGGTGGTCGGCGGCGACGGCGGCGATGGGCTCGCCGTGGTGGCGCACCACCTCGGAGGCGAACACCGGCCGGTCGGGCGTGCCGCGGCCGTAGACCGGGCTGCCGGGCACGTCCTCATGGGTGATGACGGCCCGCACGCCGGGCATCTCGCGCGCGTGGGTGGTGTCGATGGAGACGATGCGCGCGTGCGGGTGCGGGGAGCGCAGCACGGCCGCCCACAGCAGGCCCTCCGCCCAGAGGTCGGCCGCGTAGGGGAAGGTGCCCTCGGTCTTGGCGCGCGCGTCGGCGGCGGGCAGGGAGACGCCCAGGCCGTGCGGCAGCGGTTCGGGGGCGGCGGCGGAGGCGGGTCCGGAGTGGGGGAGGTCCGGGATGGCGGTGGCTGCGTCGTGGCTCACGCCTGGCCTCCGTCCTGGCCGTGGGACTGGTCGTACGGCTGCTCGTACGGCTGGTCGTAGGGCTGCTGGTCGTACGACTCGTCATAAGACTGCGACTCGCCATAGGCGTGCGACTCGTCATAGGACTGAGATTCGCCATAGGTCTGCGACGCGTCGTACGGCTGATCGTACGGCTGTTCGTGGGGCTGTTCGTGAGACTGAGCGTGGGGCTGATCGTGCGGGGCCTGGCCCGGCGTGTCGAAGCCCGGCGTGTCGAACACCGAGTGGTGCACGCCGCCTGCGCCCGGGCCCGCCTGGTGAGGAATACGTGCCTCGGCGCCGTCCGTCTCAGCCGCCTCGGCCGCGGCGTGCGCCTCGCGTTCGGCGACGACGACCTTGACGGCGTCCAGGACACCCCGGTAGCCGGAGCAGCGGCACAGGTTGCCGGAGAGCGCCTGACGGGTCTCCAGTTCGGTGGGCTCGGGGTTGCCCTCCAGCAGGTCGTGCACGGTCATCGCCATGCCGGGCACGCAGAAGCCGCACTGGACGGCACCGCACTCGGCGAGCGCCCGCTGCACGTCCGACGGCTGCCCGTCCACGGCGAGGCCCTCGACCGTTCGGACCTCGCTGCCGGCCGCGGTGACCGCGGGCACCAGACAGGAGGCGACGAGCCGACCGTCGACCTGGACGTTGCAGGCGCCGCACTCACCCTCGGAGCAGCCGTCCTTGGCGCCCGCCAGGCCGAGGCGCTCACGCAGCACATAGAGCAGCGACTCGCCGATCCAGGCGTCGCCGACGGGACGCTCCACGCCGTTGACGCTCAGGGTGTAGGAGGCGAGCGGGTGTTCGTCCTGCGGGAGCGGGGACGGTTCACCGGAGGCGTCGTCGTCCTGGGCGGGGGCGTCGTCCGCGGCAGTGTCGGCGGGGGGCGTCTCGACGGCTTCGGAGGCGTCGGGGGCGTCGTCGGATGCGGCGGGTGCCTCGGCGTCTCGCTCCTCGCCGCGCCCGGCGGGCCCGGCGGGGGCCGCTACGGCCCTGAGAGCGCCGTCGGCGGGCTCCGGGGCGCCGGGTTCACTCCCGGCCGCCGCGGGGCCGTGGGCGGGCTCGGCGGGGGCTGCGGGCTCGGGTGCCGAGGGGGCGGGGGCGGCCGGGTGTCCACGGCCGTCGGTGCCGTGCAGGTCGGCCTGATAGCCGCGGCCTTCGGTGCCGTCACCGGTGAACTGGTACCCCTGGCCGTCGGTTCCGGGCCGGTCCAGCGGGTAGCCGCGGCCGTCGGTCGCGTGGCGCTCGGGGGCCGGATAGCCGCGCCCGTCGGTCGCGTGGCGCTCGGCGGTCCGGTAGCCGCGCCCGTCGCTCCCGTCGTCGGGGGCCGGGTAGCCACGGCCGTCGGTGCCCTGCCTGTCCTGGCGGAACCCGCGTCCGTCGGTGCCGGACGGCGCCGCCGGGTACCCGCGTCCCTCCGTCCCCGTCGGATCGCCGGTGTACGCCGCCTGCGCGATGCCACCGGGCGGGGTGTCCTGGCCCCAGACCGGGGCCGTCGGCTGCGCCGCCCAGGGGGCGGAGGCGCCGCCGGGCAGAGTGGCTGGAGGTGTGCCGCCCCACTGCTCGACCAGGGACGAAGCAGTGAACTCGCCCGATTCGTCCGGAATATCACCCCCGGCGACAGGGATCGACCACTGCCCGGTCACGTCCTGACCCGGCACCGGACCGGGCGCCTGCCCGGCCTCCGTCCCGCCGGTGTCGCCGAAGTCCCACTGCTGGGTGCTCGCCGGGTGGTACGTGAACCGGTCGTCCGGGGCGCCGTGGGGCACCGCGTTGGGGTCGGGCCACTCCGCGCCGCCCGGCGGTACCGACCAGGCGTCGCCGACGGTCGGCCCGGGACCGCCCTCCGGGGGCGTGGCCGCTATCGGCGGCGGGACATAGCCGTGACCCGGCGCGGCGAGCGGGCTGTTGGCGGCGAGGAGGGCGTCGATGCCGCCCTCGGGGAGCTTCACGAAGGCGGTGGCGCCGTCGTCGTACTCGCCCGGCAACGGGTCCCAGCGGCTCACGCCACGCGGCGGCGTGCCCTCTCCCTGCTGGTCTTCGGTCACGACAGCGCCCTCCCCAGTGCTCGTCGGGCCAGCGCGGCGACGGTGCGCCGCAGGTGCAGTACGGCGGGCGGCAGTTGCTGCACGGAGCCGTCCGCGGCGGGGGCCGGGTCGGGAATGCAGGCAGCGGCGACGTACTCGCCGAAGGCGGCCAGTGCCTCCGGGACGATGGCACGGTTGTTGTCCCAGTCGATGATCTGGGCGACCCATTCCTCGGCGTCCAGCGGGCGCAGCGGCATCGGCGCTATGGCACCGACGGCGCATCTGACGCCGCGCCGGGCGGGGTCGAGGACGAGGGCGACGGAGGCCACGGCCCGCCCGGGGCCGGTGCGGCCGGTCGCCTTCAGGAAGACCTGGGGCGCGTGCAGCAGCGGTACGCGCACATAGCCGATGAGTTCGCCACCGCGCAGCATCTCCATACCGGCGAGCAGATGCGACACCGGGATCTCCCGGCGGGCCCCGTTCCGGCCCGCGATGACCAGGGTCGCCTCCAGCGCGGCCAGCACGGGCAGCGCGTCACCGGTGGGGGCGGCGGAGGCGATGTTGCCGCCCAGGGTGCCCGCGTTGCGGATGTGCGGCGGGCCCGCGGCGCGCGCGGCGGCGGCAAGCGCGGGGATCAGGGCGGCGAAGTCGGGGCGGCCCATGCGCGCGTGGGTGAGGCCGGCGCCGAGCAGCGCGTGGCCGTCCTGGTACTGCCAGCCGCGGATCTCGCTGATCCGGCCGAGGCCGACCAGCGCGGCGGGCCTGAGCTGCCCGGAATTGACGGCGGTCATCAGGTCGGTACCGCCCGCCACGGGCACCGCCGTGGGCAGCGCGGCGAGCGCCGCCACCGCCTCGTCGAGCGTCGTGGGCAGCGTGACGGCCTGCGCCGCCTGCGGTGCGTGCGTGGTCAAAACCGGCTGCCCCTTCCCGCTGCCCCACATGGTCCCACCTGTGTTGCCGTACGGTACGTGCTGACAGGGCGGACGTGGCAACTCTGGCACATCTTCGGGGGCCCCGAAGACACACGTCCGCTAGGCGGCATTCGCCACCTCACCAGCAGGATGGCCGTTTTTCGTACGGCGTTCCCGGTCCATGTGAATTGCCACTCTTCGGTGAGGGGGCGCTCCGCTGGGATGGCCGGGATGTGCCGTCTGGCATCTGTTGTCTGTCATCTGCTGCACCGTCGTGGCTGGTCGCTCCCCCAAGCTCTCAACTTCGTTCGAGCAGGGAGGTACCCCCATCGCGGCGGAGCCGCATATCGATACAGCCCCGCGCCCCTTCGGGGGCGCTACCGAACCCGGACTTCACCCGACCCCGTGTCGCCCCGCCCCGCGTGTCGCGCGCGTCACGTGTTTCTCCGCGCGCGCACGCGCCAGCGCGTGCCTAGGCCCCTGGCGGCGTCCCGTCCTTCGGTCGTCCCTGCACGCCCGGCCGTCGTTGCCACGGCAGTGGGCCCGAGGGCGGGCGGTAGGCGACGCCGAGGGCTTCGAGGCGGCGGTAGTGGGTGGTCATCCGTCGTTCGAAGTCGGCGTAGTCCCGCTGTTCCGGGGCGGGCAGGTCGCTCCATGCCACCTCGGCGAGGGCCGTGAGCCGGGGGAAGGTCTGGTAGTCCACGCGCGCGGTGTCCTCCGTCACCTCGGTCCACATGTTGGCCTGGGTGCCCAGCACGTGGCGGGCCTGCGCCTCGTCGAGGGCGGCGGGAACGGGTTCGAAGCGGTAGACGTCCTCCAGGGTGCGCACATGTCCGATCGGCACGGGTTCGTCGGGGCCCGCGTCCTGGCGGTGGTCCAGGTACACGTACTGCTCGGGGCACATCACGACGTCGTGTCCCGCGCGTGCCGCCGCGATGCCGCCGGAGTATCCGCGCCACGACGACACGGCCGCGCCCTCGGCGAGTCCGCCCTCCAGGATCTCGTCCCAGCCGATGAGTCTGCGCCCGCGCGCGGAGAGCCATTTGTCGAAATGGCCGATGAACCACGCCTGGAGTTCGTCCTCCCCGCCGAGACCGAGTTCACGGATGCGCGCCTGGGCCGCCGGGGAACGCCGCCACTGCTCCTTCGGGCATTCGTCGCCCCCGATGTGGACGAACTCGGAGGGGAACAGGTCGAGTACTTCCTCGAACACCCCCTCGTAGAAGCGGAGGGTGTTGTCAGTGGGGGCGAGTACGTTGTCGGAGATCCCCCAGTTGTCCCAGACGGAGAGGGCGGAGGTGTCGATGACGTCGGTGTTGCCGAGTTCTGGATACGCGGCGACGGCCGCCTGCGAATGCCCGGGTACGTCGATCTCGGGGACGACGCCGATATGCCGTTCGGCGGCGTAGGAGACGATCTCGCGGATGTCGTCCTGGGTGTAGTGGCCGCCGTGCGGCTTGTGCTCCCACAGCGGTGAGGCGCGGTGTCCGAATGTGGTGCGGGAGCGCCAGGAACCGGTGCTGGTGAGTTCCGGATACCGCTCGATCTGGATGCGCCAGCCCTGGTCGTCCGTCAGGTGGAGGTGCAGGACATTGAGTTTGTGCGCGGCCATCAGATCGAGATACCGCAGCACGCCGTCCTTCGGCATGAAGTGACGGGCGACGTCGAGCAGCAGACCCCGCCAGCGGAACCGGGGCGCGTCCCGGATCTCGGCCGACGGCAGCCGCCAGCGGCGGCCGGGCAGCGGGGCGCGCCGGAAGGCGTCGGGGCCGAGCAGTTGCCGTAGCGTCTGGGCGCCCCAGAAGAGACCGGCGGCGTCCGTGCCCGTGAGGCGTACGCCGTGCGGTGCGACGGACAGCGCGTAGCCCTCCGCACCGAGGCCCGCGCCGGGGTCGACGCGGAGCTGTACGGCACCGCGCCCGGCGCCCGCTCCCCCGTCCCCCTCGCCGCTCTCCCCCGGCGGCAGGTCGAACCCCGTGGCCGCTCCCAGGGTGCCGCGCAGCCAGCGCGCCACCCCCTGCGTCCCCGGACCGGTGACCAGGACGGTGGCCGCGTCCAGTTCGAACCAGCCGCCGCCGTCACGGCCGCGGGACACCTGCCGTGGCTTCGGAATGACGTCCGCCGTGACGCCCGCAGCATCGCCCGTGGCGTCCCCGGCTTCCGCCCTGGCATCCCCGGCGTGCGCCGTAACGTCCCCCGCATCCGTCATGGCGTCCACCGCGACCGTCCTCACGTGATCTTGGCCCGATCATTGCCCGATCATGGATCGATCTGGATCGATCTGGATCGATCATCGCTCGCCCGTGACGCGGCCGCGGTCACCCGGGCCAGGACCCCGTCGGCCCCGGGGCCGGCCGGTTACTTCTTCTTGCCGTCGCCGCCCTCGTCGCCGCTGCCCATGGAGTCGTAGATCTCCTTGCACATCGGGCACACCGGGTACTTCTTCGGGTCGCGGCCCGGCACCCAGACCTTGCCGCAGAGCGCCACCACGGGGGTGCCGTCCAGGGCGCTCGCCATGATCTTGTCCTTCTGGACGTAGTGGGCGTAGCGCTCGTGGTCCCCATCACCGTGGGACACCTGCGGCGTCGGCTCTACGAGGGTCCCCGTACCAGTCCCGCGCTCGGGCTCAAGAGTGCTCATAAGGGCCAAGGGTACTGAAGGTCGCACTCGTCAGTTGAGTGAAGGGTCGTCCGGATACGTGGCCACCATGGCCAGTTCGTTGCGCTGCCGGCGCAGCACCTCGCGCCAGAGCCGCTCCGGCTCCGGTGACGACACGTCGCCGGGCTCGGACTCGACGACGTACCAGGCGCCTTCCTCCAGTTCGTCCTCCAGTTGCCCGGGCCCCCAGCCCGCGTATCCGGCGAAGATCCGCAGCGAGCCCAGGGCCGAGGCGAGGAGTTCCGGCGGGGCCTCCAGATCTACGAGGCCGATCGCGCCGTGCACCCGCCGCCAGCCCAGCGGGGCGCCCTCCCCGAGGCCGCCGCCGGGGACGACGGCCACGCCGAGGGCCGAGTCCAGGGAGACCGGGCCGCCCTGGAAGACGACACCGGGTTCGCCGGTCAGGTCCGCCCAGCCCTCCAGGATGTCTCCCACATCCACCGGGGTCGGGCGGTTGAGCACGACACCGAGAGAGCCCTCCTCGTCGTGGTCGAGAAGGAGCACCACCGCACGGTCGAAGTTCGGGTCCGACAGGGCGGGCGAAGCCACGAGCAACCGCCCTGTGAGCGAGGACACCTCGGTCATGCCAGACATGATCCCCCATCTTCCCGCCGCATGGGAGGCAAAGCGGTGACGGGGGCGAGGGCAGGTCAGGGCGCACCGGTGCAGACCGCGCGCACGGCCGCGCCGGTGACCCTTTGTGCCCGATTGGGAACGGTTCGTGTTGTGACACAGCTATGACGCGGCCAGGTGACAGTTGGGCTTACGGGAGAGGGGTGGTCGGCGATTACTCTGTCTCCGGCCCCTGACCCACTCCATGGAACGCGAGATCGATGACCGTCAACGACGATGTCCTGCTTGTCCACGGCGGCACCCCGCTGCAGGGCGAGATCCGTGTCCGCGGTGCGAAGAACCTCGTACCGAAGGCCATGGTCGCCGCGCTGCTGGGCAGTGAGCCGAGCCGGCTGCGCAATGTGCCGGACATCCGTGACGTGCGGGTCGTGCGCGGGCTGCTCCAATTGCACGGGGTGACGGTCCGTCCGGGTGAGGAGCCCGGCGAGCTGGTGCTGGACCCGACCCATGTGGAGAGCGCGAACGTCTCTGACATCGATGCCCACGCGGGTTCGTCGCGCATCCCGATCCTGTTCTGCGGCCCGCTGCTGCACCGGATCGGTCACGCGTTCATCCCGGGCCTGGGCGGCTGCGACATCGGCGGCCGGCCGATCGACTTCCACTTCGATGTGCTGCGGCAGTTCGGCGCGAGCATCGAGAAGCGCGAGGGCGGTCAGTATCTGGAGGCCCCTAAGGGGCTGCGCGGCACGAAGATACGACTGCCGTATCCGTCGGTCGGCACGACCGAGCAGGTGCTGCTGACGGCGGTGCTCGCCGAGGGTGTCACGGAGCTGTCCAACGCGGCCGTGGAGCCCGAGATCGAGGACCTGATCTGCGTCCTGCAGAAGATGGGCGCGATCATCGCGATGGACACCGACCGGACCATCCGGATCACCGGTGTGGAGCAACTGCACGGCTACAACCACCGTGCCCTGCCGGACCGGCTGGAGGCCGCGTCCTGGGCGTCGGCGGCGCTCGCGACCGAGGGCGACATCTATGTCCGCGGGGCGCTCCAGCGCTCGATGATGACGTTCCTCAACACCTACCGGAAGGTGGGCGGCGCCTTCGAGATCGACGACGAGGGCATCCGTTTCTGGCACCCCGGAGGGCAGCTCAAGTCCACCGCACTGGAGACCGACGTGCACCCGGGCTTCCAGACCGACTGGCAGCAGCCGCTGGTCGTCGCCCTGACGCAGGCCACCGGCCTGTCGATCATCCATGAGACGGTCTACGAGTCCCGGCTGGGCTTCACCTCCGCGCTCAACCAGATGGGCGCCCACATCCAGCTCTACCGCGAGTGCCTGGGCGCCTCCGACTGCCGCTTCGGCCAGCGCAACTTCCTGCACTCGGCGGTCGTGTCGGGCCCGACCAAGCTCCAGGGCGCCGACCTGGTCATCCCCGACCTGCGCGGCGGCTTCTCGTACCTCATCGCCGCCCTCGCCGCCCAGGGCACCTCCCGGGTGCACGGCATCGACCTGATCAACCGGGGCTACGAGAACTTCATGGAGAAGCTCTCGGAACTGGGCGCGAAGGCGGAGCTGCCGGGCAAGGCGCTGGGCTGACCGGCTGCCCGGCAGGCACTCGGCCAAGCAGGTCGGGGCGAAGTCCGCTGCGGTTCCTGCAGCGCCCTGAAGGGGCGCGGGGCCCTGCCGCCCTGCGGCTCCGCCGCAGGGCGCGACCAGCCACGACGGGCCCGCAGATGAGCGACGGCCTGTCGCGGCACCTTCTGCGGAGCGCTTGGCCGCAGCCGTGTGCCGCAGGCACAGCCCTGCCTACGCCATGGGGCGGCCCCCGGTGGTCCGGGGGCCGCCCCAACGGTGTCATGGCGCGTCCGTGCGCCGTCCCGTGACGCTCGGACGGCGGATCACTTGCCCTTGGCGGCTTCCTTGAGCTTGGAGCCCGCGGAGACCTTCACGCTGTAACCGGCCGGGATCTGGATGGGGTCGCCGGTCTGCGGGTTACGCGCGGTGCGAGCGGCACGGTGGGTGCGCTCGAAGGTCAGGAAGCCGGGGATGGTGACCTTCTCGTCGCCCTTGGAGACGATGTCGCCGACGACCTCGGCGAACGCGGCCAGCACGGCGTCGGCGTCCTTCCGGGTCACCTCGGCGCGGTCGGCCAGCGCGGCCACCAGCTCACTGCGGTTCATGTTGTTACTCCCGTGTTCATCTTGCCGTTGGGACGTGCCGCGCGACGGAGCCGCAACTGGCACAGCGAAGCCGATGCGCTCGCGCCCAGGGACGCATCCTGCCCCCACCTGCGGCGGGAAAGCCAATCCGGCCACCCGCAGGAGTCGCCAGACCACCCTGGGGAGCCACTGGGGATGCCACCCCGGGGATCCTCGGGCAGTCGCCCTGGTGAGCCGGGCGAAAAGCGCCTGCTCGGCCGTCACCCTAGAGGGCCCCCGGCGGCGGGACGTTCCGCGACGCGCCGGGGCGGAGGCCGCCGTGTCCCTCCTCACAGCCCCCGCACATCCTCGTACGAGCCACGATACGGGCCGGGGGGCGAGGCGCGACACGGGCCCACCGGACGGAGGGGCGGCGAGCGCCCCGCGGTCCTCTGCCCGTGGTCCCCCGGCGGGCGGCTCCCGCGAGCCGCTACGACGCGCGGAAGCCACGGCGCGCAGGACGGCGCGCGGAGGATACGGCGCTACGACGCCGCGCCCACCGCATCCGCCATGCCCGCCGCATCCGCCGCGGCCGCCGCGCCGGAGGCCCGGGCCGCGATGCGCACCGCGCCGGCCACCGCGCCCGCGACCTTGTCGTTGAAGACGCTCGGCACGATGTAGTTCGCGTTCAGCTCGTCCTCGGTCACCACGTTCGCGAGGGCCTTCGCGGCAGCGAGCAGCATCGCGGTGTCGACGGTGCGGGACTGGGCGTCCAGCAGACCGCGGAAGACACCCGGGAAGACCAGCACGTTGTTGATCTGGTTCGGGAAGTCCGAGCGGCCGGTGGCCACGACCGCCGCGGTCTGGCGGGCGACCGCCGGGTCGATCTCGGGGTCCGGGTTCGCGAGCGCGAACACGATGGCATCCTCGGCCATGGCGGCCACGTCACTGCCGTCGAGGACATCCGGCGCGGAGACGCCGATGAAGACGTCGGCGCCGCGCACCGCCTCCTTGAGGGTGCCCGTGAAGCCGTCGTGGTTGGTGTTGTCCGCGACCCAGCACAGCGGCGAGTCCGGCGCGGCGTCCACCAGGTCCGCGCGGCCGGAGTGCACGACGCCGTGGATGTCGGCGACGACGGCGTCCTTCACACCCGCGGCGAGCAGCAGCCTGAGAATGGCCGTACCGGCCGCGCCCGCGCCGGACATCACCACACGGATGCCGTCGATGGTCTTGCCGGTGACACGCAGCGCGTTGGTGAGGGCGGCGAGGACGACGATCGCGGTGCCGTGCTGGTCGTCGTGGAAGACGGGGATGTCGAGGGCCTCGCGCAGCCGGGCCTCGATCTCGAAGCAGCGCGGCGCGGAGATGTCCTCCAGGTTGATGCCGGCGAACCCGGGGGCGATCGCCTTGACGATCTCGACGATGGCGTCGGTGTCCTGGGTGTCCAGGCACAGCGGCCAGGCGTCGATGCCGGCGAACCGCTTGAAGAGGGCCGCCTTGCCCTCCATGACGGGCAGCGCGGCCTTGGGGCCGATGTTGCCGAGGCCCAGCACGGCGGAGCCGTCCGTCACGACCGCAACGGAGTTGCGCTTGATGGTGAGGCGGCGGGCGTCCTCGGGGTTCGCGGCGATCGCCATGCACACCCGGGCCACGCCCGGGGTGTAGATCATGGAGAGGTCGTCACGGCTGCGGATGGGGTGCTTCGACTGCATCTCGATCTTGCCGCCGAGGTGCATCAGGAAGGTACGGTCCGAGACCTTGCCGAGGGTGACGCCCTCGATACCGCGGAGCCTGCCGACGATCTCGTCGGCGTGCGCGGTCGAGGTGGCCGCGATGGTGACGTCCATACGGAGCTTCTCGTGGCCGGAAGCGGTGACGTCGAGGCCGGTCACCGAGCCTCCGGAGGACTCCACGGCGGTGGTGAGCTGCGAGACGGCGGTTCCGCTCGCGGGCACCTCCAGCCGGATCGTCATCGAGTAGGAGACGCTGGGCGCCGTTGCCATGGCCGACTTCCTTCTGCTTTCACCGTGGTGCTGGGGGGTGCTGGGTGTCGCGGCGTATCGCTCAGCGCGGCGTACGGACCGCAGGGTGCCGCCGCGCCTCACCCGGTCTCCCGGAGGGTGGCACGACGGCGTGCCGTCCGATCGTCGCACCTACTACGCAGTAGCGGTTAGTCGGGTCTGGTTACGAACGTATTGTTCGCCGGAAGTTCCGGGAAAACCCCAGAAACACCTGAGCGAACGGACGTGCCCAGGGGGAACACCCAGGGGGGAACACCCAGGGGCAGGGAACAGGCCCGCCCGCCCAGGGAACGGACCCAGGGAACGGACCGTGGACACGGAAGAGGCCCGCGTCACCGGGTGACGCGGGCCTCTCCGACGCTCATGACACCGACCCGCCATGCTCGCCTCGCGGCAAGTGGTCGCTCGTAGCGACAAAGGTTGGGCCCGGGGGCTTGGATCGAGCCGGTGCCGTACCAAGGCTAACAAAGAGATGCCGCGCGGCCATTCCCGTGCGGCCCACTTCACAGGATCCGTTCCCCGGACGGCCCCACCCGGCGCCGCGGTCATTCCCTGAGCAGGTCCGGCACCCCCTTCGCGTCCGGCTCGTCCCGGTCCGTCGAGACGACGGTGAGCTGCTGGGTGGCGCGGGTCAGGGCGACGTAGAGGACCCGTAGCCCGGCCGGGCTCTCGTCGGCGATCTCGGCGGGCGAGACGACGACGGTCGCGTCGTACTCCAGGCCCTTGGCCTCCAGGCTGCCGAGCGCCACCACCCGGTCCCCGAGCCCGGCGAGCCAGCGGGCGGCCTCCTCGCGGCGGTGCATGGCGACGACGACGCCGACGGTGCCGTCGACCAGGCCGAGCAGCCGCTCCGCCTCGGCCCGCACGGTCCGGGCGAGCGCGTCGTGTACGACGGCGAACCCCGGTCGTACGCCGGTGGAGCGGACCGCGGACGGAGGCTCGGCGCCGGGCATGGCGAGGGCCAGGACCCGGGCGGAGAGTTCTGCGATCTCGGCCGGGTTGCGGTAGTTGACCGTGAGGGTGAAGCGGCGGCGCGGGCGGGTGCCGAGCGCCTCGTCGCGGGCCTCGACGGCCTCGTCGGGGTCGGACCAGGAAGACTGCGCGGGGTCGCCGACGACCGTCCAGGTGGCGTGCCGTCCGCGGCGGCCGACCATGCGCCACTGCATCGGGGTGAGGTCCTGGGCCTCGTCGACGATCACATGCGTGTACTCGGTGCGCTCCTGTGCCAGCCGCTCGGCCCGCTCGCGCTGGGTCTCCTCGCGCACCGGCATCAGCTCCTCCAGGCCGGTGAGCTGGTCGAGCGGGTCGATCTCGCGGGAGCGGCGCGGGCGGGCCGGGGTGCCGAGGACCGCCTGGAGCTCGTCGAGCAGGGCGATGTCGTGCACGGAGTGGCCGTCGCGGCGCAGCGAGCGGGCGATCCTGCGGACCTCGCCCTGGTTGAGGACGCGGCGCGACCAGCGGCCCAGACGCCGTTCGTCGGCCATGGCGGTGAGCACACCGCGCGGGGTCAGCTCGGGCCACCAGGCGTCGAGGAAGGCGATGAACGAGTCCTCCTCGGTGACGTCCTCGTCGAAGGAGGAGCGCAGCTCGGCAGCGAGCTGCGGATCGGTGTGCCGGGCGGCGGCGCCGGACTGCTCCCACAGGGCGTCCAGCAGGAGGCGGCGGGCGCGGGGGCGCAGCAGGTTGACCGGGGCGGTGCCGTTCAGCGCGATGTGGCGGAGGCGGTCGAGCTCGGCGGCCTCCAGCTCCAGTCGGCGGCCGAAGGCGACGACACGCAGCCGTTCGGGCGAGCCGTTCAGCTCCAGGGCGCCGCGGGCCGCCTTGCGCAGCACCTTGAGCATGCGGCTGGAGCCCTTGGTGCGGGCCACGGCCGGGGCGTCGTACAGGTCGGCCTCCACACCGTCGACGAGGGAGCCGATCGCGCGGATGGCGACCTGGCCCTCCTCGCCGAGGGACGGCAGGACGCCCTCGGTGTAGGCGACCAGCAGGGGCGTCGGGGAGACGATCAGGATGCCGCCGGCGTAGCGGCGCCGGTCCTGGTAGAGGAGGTAGGCGGCGCGGTGCAGGGCGACGGCGGTCTTGCCGGTGCCGGGCCCGCCCTCGACGTAGGTCACCGAGGCGGCGGGGGCACGGATGACGAGGTCCTGCTCGGCCTGGATGGAGGCGACGATGTCGCGCATGGTGTGGCCGCGGGCCCGGCCGAGCGCGGCCATCAGGGCGCCGTCGCCGACGGCGGCCAGCTCATGGCCGTCGAGGTAGGCGGTCAGCTCGGGGCGCATCAGGTCGTCCTCGACGCCGAGCACCCGGTGCCCCTTGGAGCGGATGACGCGGCGGCGCACGACCCGGCCCGGGTCGACGGGCGTGGACTGGTAGAACGGCGCGGCGGCCGGGGCCCGCCAGTCGATGACCAGCGGCGCGAACTCCTCGTCGAGCACTCCGATGCGGCCGATGTGCAGGGTCTCGGCGATATCGGCGGTGTTGTCGTCTCGCACGGCGCCCTCGGCGGGTTCCACGGCGGTGTAGGCGCCGTCGGGGCCCTTCTTGCCGTCCTTGCCGGGGAGCAGGTCGATACGGCCGAAGAGGAAGTCCTCGTACTCGTTGTTGAGCCGGTTGAGGTGGATACCCGCCCGGAACACCAGGGCGTCCCGCTCGGCGAGCGCGCCCGGCGTGTTGACGTGGCCGCGCTGGGCCGCGTCGTGCATGAGGAACTCGGCCTCGTGGATCTTCTCCTCAAGGCGCTGGTACACCCGGTCCAGGTGTTCCTGTTCGATGCTGATCTCTCGGTCCCGTACGGAATCGACGGTGTCGGTGTCGGCGCTGTCGGCGTTCTTGACGTTCTCGACATCGTCGACGGAGCCGTGATCCGAGCCGACCGCGGTTTCCTGTTGAGCCTGAGCGGCCACCGGGCCCCCTTCTGACGTGCTGGGCAGCCGTCAACCGTACGCGAAGGGGGCCTTCAGAAGCTATGCGCCGACGGCTACGCGTCGACTACGCGTCTACTACGCATCAGCCACGTATCGGCCACACGGCGGTCGCACGCACAGTGGCATACGCAATCGCACCTACGACCGCAACGACCATGTGCGTGGCCGTCCGCCCGGCCGTACGGCGGTCGCACGGCCGGGTACGAGCGGACACCACCGGGTGGACGACCGGTTCAGGTATTGACCTGAACGAGCTTCTTGCCGCTGAAGGTCATCACCTCGAAGTGATCGATCTGGTTCGGCGCGAAGGCCGCTCCACCGTGAACATACAGGGGATTCTTGGCCTCCTCCGTCTTGGCGTTGGGGACGGCGTAGCCCCAGTTCGGGACCGACCAGGAGGTGACGGTCTCGCGTTCGCCGTTCTTGCCCACGGCGATCAGCGAGCACTTCTCCGGGCCGTTCACATTCTTGAGCTGGAGGACGGCGTGGGTGCCCCAGTCCTTCTTCTCAATGGCGACGGTCGCGGTGACATGCGTCTTCGCGTCGGTCGCGGTGACCTTGTCGCCCATGGTCTGGAACGCCGCCTGGGCGGGTCCCATGGCCTGGTTGTTGCCCGTGTCGCTGCCGGATCCGCCGTTCACCGCGACCACCGCGAGGGGCCCGCCGACGATCAGCACGGCCGCCGCGGCGACCAGGTAGAAGCTCCGGCGGCGCTTCTGCGCGCGGGTCTCGGAGACCTCGTCGACCAGCCGCTCCACCAGCCGCGGGCTGGGCCTGGCGGACAGGGACTCCCCGATCGCGGGGGTGCTCCCGGAACCCGGCAGGTCCGCGAGCGCGGCCAGCATCGGCTCCATCCCGGCAAGTTCGTCCAGCTGACGGGCGCACCACTCACAGCCCGCGAGATGAGCTTCGAATGCGGTCGCCTCGGCGTCGTCGAGAATGCCGAGTGCGTAGGCGCCGACGGTTTCGTGCTCGTTCGGGGCCGGAGATCCTTGCATGGCACCAGACATACCCGAACCACCCGTTCCGAATCCCCCGTAAACGCTCATGCCGTCACCCCCCGCTCCTCCAGGGCCAGCTTCATCGACCGCAGGGCGTAGAACACCCTCGAGCGGACGGTGCCGCTGGGTATGCCCAGGGTCTCCGCCGCCTCATTGACGGTACGCCCTTTGAAGTAGGTCTCGACGAGCACCTCCCGGTGGGCCGGGGTCAGGTCGTCGAGAGCGTCGGACAGCGTCATCAGCCACAGCGCCTTGTCGATCTCGTCCTCCGCGGGGATGACCTCCAGCGGCGACGGATCGACCTCCTGAGGCCGGGCCTGCCGGCTGCGGTGTCCGTCGATGACGATGCGCCGGGCGACCGTCACCAGCCAGGGGCGTACCGAACCGGTCGCTCGATTGAGCTGGCCGGCGTTCTTCCAGGCACGGATGAGGGTTTCCTGCACGACGTCCTCTGCTCGCTGCCGATCACCGGCGACCAGTCGCAGGACATAGGCGAGGAGGGGTCCGGCGTGCTCTCGATACAGGGCACGCATCAGCTCCTCGTCGGGTTCCGAGGGCTGGGACATGCGATGTCGGGCCCTCGATGCACGTTCATTGGCCACGACGGAATCCTTGCGCACGCCCACCTCCGATGTCCGGGGGTTCCCCCAGTCGGTCGCTCGCCGTGGGGTACGGACGCGGACTCGGCGGTGTTCAACGTGACGTGACAGTTTTCTGCGAGGTGACGTGACGAGCGGGACATGCGACCACATTCCCACCGCGCGATCTTTACATTTCCGACACAGCAGTTGAGGCGCCGGGACGGTCCGCTGGGACACAGGGACCATTGGGGTGTTGCGCAAATCACGTCCGCTGTGAGCGGGTCCCACTGTGGCGATCGTGTCACATATGCCACGAAGGGGACACAGGGCTGAGGGCGCGGGGGCGCGTCTGGCACGTTCGGGCGTACGCCGGGGGTGTTCGGGGGGCGGGTTCGGGGGGCGTGCTCGGGCGGCGGGCGGGGGTGCGCCCCGGGTGCCCGAGGGGTGGTTCCGGCGGGAGTCGGGGGTCGGGGTTCAGGGGTCGGAGGTCGGGCGGGGCCCCAGGATCCGTGATCGTTCTCGCGCGGTACCCGGGCCGCCCGGGCACCCGGTCGCGTGATCGTTCTCGCCCGGTCGCTCACGTGCGGGCGAGGGCCGCGCGGCGGCGGTGGCGGGCCACCCGTTCCCGGTTGCCGCAGACCTCGCTGGAGCACCAGCGCCGACGCCGCCCCCGCGAGGTGTCGACGTACACGATGGGGCAGTTGTCCCCCTCGCACTGCCGGATCCCGGCGCGGGCGACGGGGTCGGTGAGCAGGTCCACCGCGTCCCTGGCGATCACGGCGAGCAGCGCGGCGCACTCCGCCGGACCGTCCAACTCCCGTACGAGGGACCCGTCCAGCCGCCGTACGGCGCGTGGGGCAGGGGGTGCGACGCGGGCGATGTCGTTGATACGGGCGAGCGAGATGTCGTAGGGCCGGTTCTCGACGTGCGGCCGGGTCTCGATGAACGGCCGGTTCTCGACCGGGCGCCCGAGAGAGGGCGCCGACGTCTCCCCCGCCCCGGCCATCGCCCACCGCACCAACCGGCCGACGTGGGAGCGCAGTTCGCGGAAGCCGGCCGGCCAGGAGGCGTCGGCCCTGCTGAGCGGGGTACCCGGCGGGACGAGACCGGCTCCCCCGATCCAGACACCCAACGAGGCGAGGGAGTCGAGGCGTTCGACGGGGTGGGTGGTGGAGAGGAGGTCCAGACAGATCCGCCCGGCGTCGAACCGCATCTCGTACGGGGCCGGGAACGTACCCAGTGCCATGTGCCTGTCACCGCCTAGAGGGTCGGGGACCGTCTGTCCCCTTACCTTGCCTTCCCGTCGGCGGCGCCGATACCCCTCGTACGGCGTCCCGCGCCCCCGTGTCGTCAGGCGTCGGCCGCGTACTTGGTGTCGGCGGCCGGGTCGAGGGCGAGGCGGTAGCCGCGTTTGACCACGGTCTGGATCAGCTTGGGGGCACCGAGGGCGGTGCGGAGGCGGGCCATGGCGGTCTCCACGGCGTGCTCGTCACGCCCCGCACCGGGCAGGGCGCGCAGCAGGTCGGCGCGGGGGACCACCCAGCCGGGACGGCGGGACAGGGCCCGCAGCAGGGCCATGCCGGCCGGCGGAACCGGCCGGAGCCCGCCGTCGACGAGCACGGCGTGCCCGCGGATCTGCACCCGGTGCCCGGCGATGGGCAACGACCGTGCCCGGCCGGGCAGTTCCTGGCAGAGGAGCTGAACGAGGGGCCCGAGCCGGAAGCGTTCGGGCTGGATGGTGTCGATGCCGTGCGCCTGGAGCGGCAGCGCGGTGACGGGGCCGACACAGGCGGACACCACGTCGTGGTGGAGGGCACCGAGCAACTCCTGCAGCAGCCCGCGCTGTTCGGCCCGGGACAGCAGGGATGCGGCGGCGGGGGCGCTGGTGAAGGTGAGGGCGTCCAGGCCACGGGAGACGCTGGCGTCGAGGAGCCGGTCGACGGGGCCGATGTCCTCGGGCGGCATCCACCGGTACACGGGGACGGAGAGGATCTCGGCGCCGCCGGCCCGGAGCGCCTCGACGAACCCGGGCAGAGGTTCGCCGTGAAGCTGTACGGCGATACGGCGCCCGTCGACGCCCTCCTCCAGCAGCCTGTCCAGTACTTCGGCCATGGACTCGCTGGACGGCGACCACTCCTCGGTCAGCCCGGCGGCACGGATGGCCCCCTTGACCTTGGGCCCACGGGCGAGCAACTCGACCCCCCGCAGCCGCCCGAGCAGCGCCTCCCCGAGCCCCCACCCTTCCGCCGCCTCCACCCACCCGCGGAACCCGATGGCGGTGGTGGCTACCACGACGTCAGGCGCCTGGTCGATGATCTCCTTGGTGGCGGCGAGGAGTTCGCTGTCGTCGGCGAGCGGCACGATGCGCAGGGCGGGCGCGTGCAGCACGGCTGCGCCGCGCCGCTGGAGCAGGGCACCGAGTTCGTCGGCCCGGCGCGCGGCGGTGACCCCGACGGTGAACCCGGCGAGGGGCCCGTGCTGCTTCGGCGAGGTTGTGGCGTTCTCCTGCATGTCATGCATGTCGTACATAGATTCTCGTCCCGCAGTCGAGTCACGTGGTGGCGGCTGCTCGCGTGGTCGCGGCTGCATACCGACCGAGCCTGTCAACGGTGCGTGACAGGCTCGGTTCGGGTTGATGTCGCCGGTGTTACGTCACACCTCGGCGTAGCTGAGCTGGGGCGTCGTCTCGGCGACGCTGCTGGCCCGGACCTGGAGGGCGGGGCGGCGAAGGTATACGGCCCAGGTGACGGCGAAACAGGCGCCGTAGAAGGCGAGGAAGGCGACGAAAGCGCCGGTGCCGGAGCCGTAGGAGAGGAAGGACTGCCGGAAGGCGAGGTTGATCCCGACACCGCCGAGCGCGCCGACGGCACCGATGAGCCCCATGGAGGCCCCGGACAGCCGCCGCCCGTACGCCACGGCAGCCTCCCCGGTGAGCCCCTTGGCAAGGGCCTTGGCCTGGAAGATCCCGGGAATCATCTTGTAGGTCGACCCGTTCCCGAGCCCACTCAGCGCGAACAGCACCACGAACACGGACACGAACAGCGGCAGCGACTTCTGCATGCTGGCGACGACGAGGACGGCGGTGGCGGCGGCCATGCCGACGTAGTTGTAGAGGGTGATGCGCGCCCCGCCGAACCGGTCGGCGAGCCAGCCGCCCACGGGCCGGACGAGGGAGCCGAGCAGCGGGCCGATGAAGGTGAGGTAGGCGGCCTGGAGCGGCGTACGCCCGAACTGGTTGGTGAGCACCTGCCCGAAGGCGAAGCTGTAGCCGATGAACGAGCCGAAGGTGCCGATGTAGAGGAAGGACATGATCCAGGTGTGGGCGTCGCGAGCGGCATCCTTGACGGCACCGGTGTCGTTCTTGACCGATGCCAGATTGTCCATGAACAGCGCGGCGAACACGGCGGCGACGACGATGAGCGGGATGTAGATCCCGAGCAGCACGCGCGGCCCCCCACTGGCCCCGATGATGGCAAGGGCGACCAGCTGAATCACCGGCACCCCGATGTTGCCGCCACCGGCGTTAAGCCCAAGCGCCCACCCCTTCTGCCGGAGCGGGAAGAAGGCGTTGATGTTGGTCATGGAGGAGGCGAAGTTGCCACCCCCGACCCCGGCGAGCAGCCCGACCAGGAGAAAGGTGTCGAAGGACGTCCCCGGCTTCATCACGGCGAACGCGGCGACGGTCGGGACGAGGAGGAGACCGGCGGAGACGATGGTCCAGTTCCGCCCGCCGAACACGGCGACCGCGAAGGTGTAGGGCACCCGGACGACCGCGCCGACGAGGGTGACCATCGAGGTGAGCAGGAACTTGTCGGCGGGGGTGAGCCCGTACTCCGGCCCCATGAAGAGCACGAGGACGGACCAGAGGGTCCAGACCGAGAAGCCGATGTGCTCGGAGAGCACGGAGAAGGCAAGGTTCCGGCGGGCGACCTTCTCTCCGCCGGCGTTCCAGAACGCCTCGTCCTCAGGATCCCAGCGCTGGATCCAGCGGCTCCCCTTCGGGGGCGGTGGTGCGGTTGCGGTACTCGGGGTCATGACGCCTCCTCGGCTCCGGGGCAGGTCCGGGGTCTGGTGGGAGCGGTACGAGTCCCGACGGTAGGGAGGCGGCGTTTCCGGCCTGTGGCTGTGGGTGACCGGAAGGGAACGTTGCTCTCACCCGGCGGGGGGTGGGGGTGAGAGGTCGTAGGGCGGCGGGTCTGATGTGAGTTGTACGGCTGTGAGCTACACGACGGCGTAGAGGTCCCGCAGCCCGACGAGTTGCACCCGCCCCGCCGCTGCCTCGGCGACGAGCTCGGCCGACGGCTCGCTGCGCACGTAGACGGCGAGCGCACAGTCGTCCGCGTCCCAGCCCTGGACGAGGAGCAGTTCACGGATATGTTCGAGCCGCCGCAGATCGGAGCAGGTCCGGGCCTTGTTGGTGGCCTTGGCCTCGCCGAGGAGGGTGATGCGAGCGCGTTTGTCACGGGCGCGGGAGGCCCGGCTGAGGGCGACCACATCGACTTCGTGCCCTCGGTGCTCACGGCAGGCGACCGTGGTCGTACCGACCTGCCCGATGTCGTCGAGGCCACGCTCACGCCCGTAGCGGAGGGTCCACTGTCGGGCGAGGTCCTCGAAGTGCGGTCCGAGGACCTTGGCGGAGAAGGTCTCGCGGGACCGTTCCCAGGCGGCGCGCCCTTCGCGCATCTCGAAGTCGACGAGGTTCGGCCGGACGATCAGGTCGTGAAAACGGACGATGGGGTCGGCGACGGTGATCACGGGCTTGCGCTGGAGAAGGATGTCCTGGTCGTACCGGATGAAGGCGGCGGCTTTCATGATGTTGAGGTGGTATGTCAGCGTCTTGGCGTCCATTCCGACCAGCCCCCCGATCTGGGTGGGCGTGGCGGCGCCGGAGGCAACGGCTTCCCAGATGGCGTGGTAGGTGGCGCGATCGCTTATGCGGGGATCCTCGGCAAGGAGATACTCCGGCTCGGTGAAGAGGATGTGCGACGGGTTGAAGACACTGCGGGACAACCACTCGTAGAACCCGTCGTCACCGGACCCGGGTACCGGCGGCTCACCCACGACGTCACGGTAGCCGGGCGCACCACCGAGCACGGCGTCGACGAGGAAGGCGGTCGCGGGGTCGTCGGCCACGTCCCAGTACTCGGCGGCATCGCGGAAACCGAAGGGCCCGATGCGCATGTCGATGACGGCACGGCCGCGCAGGGCCTGGTCACCGGCGAGGAGGGTGGACATGGTGGAGATGGCGGACCCACAGAGGATGATCCGCAGCGGCGGCTTCCCGGTCGAGGGCCCGCGCTGGTCGTAGAGCGCCTGGAGCACGGAAGGCAGTTCGGGCGAATGGGCGACGAGGTAGGGAAACTCGTCGAGCACGAGAAGCGGAGGGGCGCCGTCTTGGGTACGACGGCTGGTCAGCACATCGGCGGCGGTGTCCATGGCCTCGACCCAGGACCCGAACCGCCCGACCCGGAACCCGAGCCCCTGGGAAAGCCCGTCGGCGAAGCGGTCCAGCGCCATGGCGCGGCTCTGTTGGAGGGCGAGGGTGTAGACCCCACCGACTGCACGGCACAGGTGCTCCAGCAGGAACGACTTCCCGTGCCGTCGGCGCCCTCGTACGACGCCGATGCGCAGGCCGGGGGCAGGGTCAGTGCAGAAGCGGGCGAGTTCGGCCCATTCATGGGTCCGGTCGAAGACGCCGGTGGGCTTGGGGGTGGGCGGCATGGGGCCTCCTCCGACGGTTGGGCGACTAGCCTGATTGCCGTTAGCCTAACTGGAGTGAGGCTAATTTCTCGCAGGTGATCAGCCGATCACGTTCTGCTCGCCACCCACCTCGAACCACAGCAGCTTCCCGGTCCCCCGCCCGAGCGGGTTGCCCCCGAAGGACCAGCCACCCCAGGAGTCGGCGTACTGCTCGACGAGGAACAGGCCGCGACCGCCCTCGGCACAGGCGTCCGGGACGCGCCCTCGGGTCGGACCACCGAAGGGCGCGGGGATGTAGGGGTGCCCGTCCCAGACCCCGACCCGCAGCCGCCCATCGCCAAGTGCGGCCAGCCACAGGGCGGCAGGCCCGTCGGTGTGCTGGTAGGTGTTGGTCACCAATTCGGAGGTCAGCAGCTCGACGGTGTCGATGACTTCTCCCATCCCATGAGTGCTGAGAGCGGCCCGTACGGTCATACGTGCGACACGTGCGGCGCGAGGGTCATGCGGGAGGCGGAGGGCGTACGCCCAAGTGCCGGGCGGGGCTACGGTGACCATGGTGGACCTCCGGGCAGGAAGGGATGGCTGTGCTCAACGGCCATGCCGGGCGGTGGCTTTGCCTTGGGAGGTGCGCTTCCGACCTACGGGTGCACGGAGTTGAGCGGCGTGAAACTCACCATAGACCGCGTGATGTGATACTTAACGTCAAACGAGCGTGATGATTAATAATTCCCTCCTGAGAGTGAATCGCAGGAGGACGCATGACGAGAGAGGGCTCCGTGCCACCCAGTCCCGCCCCTGCCCTGCGCCAGCAGCGCCTTGGCACCGAACTGCGCAAGCTCCGGGAGCGCTCGGGGCTGACCGCAACCGCCGCTGCGGAACTGCTCGGTCTCAAACAGGCCCAGATCAGCAGCATTGAAGCCGGTCGCTATGCCGTCGGCGCCGACCGCGTCCGCACTCTGGCCCGCGCATACAGCTGCGGCGACCCAGCCCTGATCGAAGCCCTCGCCTCGATGACCGGCGGCCGCACTCGTGGCTGGTGGGACAGCTACCGGGATTACTTGCCCGTCGGGTTGATCGACCTCGCTGAACTGGAGCATCACGCGGTCGCTTTGCGAGTAGCCCTCTGCTTGCATATCCCCGCCCTGCTGCAGAGCACGGATCACGCCCGCGCCATGCTGCGAGAGGCGGTTCCGCCCTTCCGCCCGTACGAACTCGAACACCGCCTCTCGTACCGCATCAAGCGGCAAGAAGTGCTGCACCGTTCAGTCCCGCTCCCCTACACGGCGCTGCTGCATGAAGCGGCTCTGCACGTGCAGTACGGAGGTCCGGATATCGCTCGCGTGCAGTTGACACACCTCCTGGACCTCAGCGAACAGGACAACATCACAATCCGGGTGATCCCCTTCGCCTCGCCCCACTTCCCCGGCAATGGCCAGTCCTTTGACTACGCGGTCGGCCCGGTCCCTCAACTCGACACGGTCCAATTGGACACGCATCACGGCGGCTGTGAGTTCCTGGACGCGGATGCGCAGTTGACCAAGTACCGGACCGTGCTGGAACGGATGGAGTCCTGCGCCCTCGAACCTACCGAATCACGACAGATCATCGACAGGATCAAACGCGGCCTCTGAGGGAGAGCGACATGCACATACTCACCTGGCGGAAATCCACGCACAGCCCCGACGGCTCGAACTGCGTCGAGATAGCCGCCACCCCCACCACCATCCACATCCGCGACTCCAAGACCCCAGCCAGCCCCCACCTGACCTTCCCGCTCACCGGTTGGTCGGACTTCGTCACATACGCAGCCGAAACAGAGCGCTGAGTCGATCCGCGTCCCCGGCCGGCCCACCGCTCCATGCGGCAGAGTGGCCGCCATGTCTCCGTCGTATGCTCAGCCCATCCTGAGAACGGCTGTCCTCACAGAGCAGTTGCACATCGTCGGGAAGCTGCTTGAGATCGCCGATCTCCGGGACCTCGAAGTCGACTTCGAGGCGCGTGTCTCCTCGGCACGAGTTCTGACACCGCTGCTCCAACTGCTGCCGCGTGCCGAGTGGTGGCCGGAGGACGAGAAGAGCGACTCGTTGGCGGAGCACGATGATCCGTCGGCGCATCTGCCCCTTCGGATGAGGAGCTGGGGCGAGTCGCCGGAGGCCGTGGGACCGTTCCTCGAAGCTGTGGGCGACAGTCCGGCCGCGGTGCGGTGGGACTTCATGGGCTGGCCCGAGGCACCCGAGGCGGGCCTGGGGCCAGGAGGGGCCCGGGGCGCGTTTGTGACGCTGGTCATCCATGCCCGCGATCTGGAACTGGAAGAACCGGTCACCGATCACACGGTCTTCGTACACGTCAAACAGGTCGAAGCCGAGCGCGCACCGTGGCTGGCCGCCCAGGTCGGATTGCGGGTCATCGGCGATCTGGTGGAAGCACCGTACTGACCGGCACCGCGCCTTCTACAGCGCCCGGAACCTGTCCTCCATGTCGGTGACGCGCTCGGCCCTGCGGCCCATGAGATAGACCCTGCTGTGGGTGCGCTGGACCTCGTGCAGCAGCGTGAAGCCCTGGGTCTCGTTGTACCTCACCAGTTCGGGGAAGTGGCAACCGCGGCGAACCCATGTGCGCCCTTGCTGCGCTGCCCGGTCCACCGCCCACAGGCCCATCACGGTTCCTGGCTTCTTGTCGCGATAAGCGGGGTCGGTGACGGTCGAGTACAGGTAATGAGCTGGCTCGTTCAGCTCGTCGTCGATCCAGCCCCACGGCGGGGTCTGTTCCTGAACGGTCGTGCAGCCGATGATCCGCCGGTCGTCCCCTGCGAGGACGAACACATCACCATCGGGATTCTCGGCCTGCCGTGCGAGTCCGGCCGCGTTCTCCCTCCAGCTCGGAAGACCACGTTCCTCCAGCCAGCCGGAGCGAGCGAGGATCAGGGCTTCGACGGCGGGAATGTCATCGGCTGTGGCCGGGTGCATGGCGAACACGCCGTCTCCTCAGGGTTGGAAGGAACTACAGAAAGACTCGAGCGGCGAGGTGGAGGTCCAACACTTCGAGCAGTTGCGCGTCTCCGTCCTCACGGTACGGCCCCTGCGCCAGCCGAAGGACGGCCGCCCGAAGACCGTGGGGGTTTATTCCCTACAGCGACTATTACGAAGCGCTCAAGAACGGTCGGACGCACGCGGAGTGACGTCGGTGTTGGCCGGGCACGGCTCCAGCACGCACAGGCGCATCCACGCGAGGCGCACCGCTGCATTTTGAACCGTTCCGGGTTCGGTAAAAATCTCTACCGAACCCGGAACGGTTCACCTGCACGCCGCCCGCCCCGCGCTGCAAGAGCACGTCAAGCGCCGATCCTGAGCAGGGCGCCGGTGGTGCCCTGCCGCAGCCGGCGGCCCAACTTAGCCGTTGTGTCAGCCTTCCAGTTCGATTGACTCAAGGACCCGATGCTGAGCGTCGAAGAACCGTACCGTCACAGTTTCACCAGTGGGATAGACGACGAGACCGACGCCCCACGGCGATATTTCTCCCGAATGCCCCCCAATGCTAGTTGAGACCGAAAATGCAACTACTTGATCATTGCACCAAAATTCCGAACAGCACAACTCGAGCGAATCCCCGTTCACTGGCACCCAGTCAACGTGCCGCCCATCCTCGAATACTCCACCCCTGCTGATTGCTTGCCTGTCAAAACGTTTAAGATTAGGTGCGGTTCCACCCGAGAGTCGGTCGGTGTGCCGCCATTGACCTTCTCGCAGGTAAGCGAACATGGTGTAGCTGCGATAGTCTGCCAGTTCTTGATCCCATTCGACCAGCATCACCACACCGATATCGACATGCTTGACTGAGGCGATGACTTGGCACCCTTCACTACTCAAGCGGCCAGCCGCCACCGCATCTGCCGATTCTTTAAGGTGTCGTACCCCTACAGTGAATGGATTGTCTTCACTTATGCCAGCGCGAGTGTTCATAGAACCCAAGATAGCAGGAAAGAGAGCGAGCGGGATGCCGAGCCAGAATTGGCTCGACACCCCGCAGGGATCAACAAAATCTACTTCATGCGACAGGCGTGGGAGAATACCGCCCCCGACTGCCACGTCCCGTCCCAGTCGTACCCGTAGGCGCTTGCTTCACCCCAGAAGTTGATGACCTGCCCGTGTTTAGCATGATTTATCTGCGTGTGCGCATGCCAATACGCGGAGGCCTTGTTACGACCTGCCGCTGGATGCGACATCGCACTGGAGAGTATCCATATGCGGATTTTCTCGCCCGATACATGCTGCTTGTAGTTACTCTTAGGTCCCCACATGTCGAGCCGTACAATAAAACCCCCGCTCCCATTATGCTTGATTTTTACCTGTGTCTTGTAGCCATTCCCCAGGTAATCGACAAAGCTACGGCACCTGGGCAGCGCCGGAGTGGGGTCGACGTACTTGCCACTGAGGTCTGTGCTGTTCACTGGATCGGCACAGGTGTACTCGTAGGCGTTGCAGTTGCCGCCCGTGATCGGGTCCCGGCTCAAGAAGCGGCCGACCGTGCTGTCGTAGAGACGAATGCCCATGAGGACGGCGCCCGTGACAGTGTCAGCGGAACGCTGCTGTCCGCCGAGCCAGCCGTAGCGGGTGGCGGCTGTGCTGTCCTCGGGGTTGCCGTATTCGTCATACGCCTGCACAACCGCGGTCTTCGAGGTGTCCAGTGGCAGTTCCACGGTCACGTCGCCTTGAAGATCCGTTAGCTGCAGAACGGTGTCGCCTGAGGCCCGAGTTTCAGCGTCCAGGCTGCGGTCGATGCCTTGAACGTTGCGGGTGATGGTGCCACTGCTGTCTTCGGCGGTCCAGGTCGGGCTGTCGCAGCCGCAGCCGTAGTGGTTGGCTTTGGCGCTGGTCTGGGTCCAGGTGCCATCGCTGCCTTGTGTTTCGGTGGTCCAGGAGGTCAGGCGCCAGGTTGCATCCAATTCCCACGTCTGGCGGACTCCGTTGACGGCCTCCTGTCGTACGAGGTCGCTGGTGTAGTAGCCGATCGTGGCTCCGGACGCCTGAGTTGTGGTGCGGCCGAACGCATCGTAGGTCGTTCCGGAGGAAACCAGCCGGTCGGCACTGTCGTAGTTGTAGGAGGTGGTGGTGGCGCCGGTGGATGTGCAGGCTGCTCCGACATCGCTGGTCGAGGTGGCGAAGGCGGTGCGGTTGGTGTTGCTGTCGAGGGTGTAGCCGCGGCGGGTGCAGGCTCCGTCCGGGTTCGTGTCGTCCGTTCGGCTCAAGCGGCCAGCCGCGTCGTAGGAGTAGCTGCGCTCCCGGGTCTGGCCATTGGTGTTGGTGTCAGTGACGGCCTCGCCTTGGACGTCGGGGTCGACGCTGTCGGAAGCGACGATGGTGCTGTCGCTGTCTCGCGTGCAGATCCGGGATGTCTGGGCGCCTGTTTCGTCCTGGGTGATGGTGAGGGTGTAGCCGCCGGGGAGGGCCTGTGTGGCCAGGTTTCCGTCGGCGTCGTAGGTCGCGGTGAAAGTGCCGGCGACCGAGTCGGTGCGGGAGGTCTCCAGGCCGCGTGGGTCATGGGAGGTGTCGTAGGTGTAGGTGGTGGTGGACGGGGCGGAGTCAATGGTCTTCACCACGCGGTCCAGCAAGTCATATGCGGTGGTGGTGATGTTGCCCGTGCCGTCGTTGTAGGAGACCTCCCTCCCGAGGGCATCGTAGGTGTGGCTGATGGTCTGTCCGTTTGAGGTCACTGTGGCCACATGGCCGGTGTCGGTGTCGTAGGTGGTGGTGACATCCGACACCGAGGTGCCTGCGCCGCCGCTGATTGCGGTTTTGAGGGCGCGGCCTGCGTTGTCGTAGCTCGTTGTCGTAGTGCGGGTGACGCCGCCGACGGACTCCGAGATCCTGTTGGTGTTGCCCCAGCGGTCGTACTCGTAGGTTTTGGTAGGCAGCTGAGACGGGTTGGAACCACCGTTGGTGATCGCACCGGCTGGTGCGGTGGTGCACACCAGGTCGGCCCATTCTGGGTGTCCGTTGCAGGTGCCGCTGCCGGTTGCTGAGTAGTAGGTGCTCACTGTGGTGTCGGCATCGGTGCCGTCGGACTTGGGCTGCCGTGCCGTCGTCACTCTGCCCTGCGCGTCGTACGAGGTGGTTTTGGTGATGGCGAGGCCGTTGGGATCGGTCACCGTTGTGGTGGGCAGGCCCTTGGCCCAGTCGTACGTGGAGGTGACGGTGCGGATGTCCGCGTCGGAAGGGTAGTCCTTCACGTCAGCGCCGGTCTTTGTCGTAGTGACCTGGTTGGTCACGGACGCAGTGCCGTCGGTGGGCCGTCCTTCGTCATAGGACGTAGTGATGTGCTGCCGGGCGGGGATGTGTGTACCGGCGGGCAAGTCGGTTCCGCCGGACCCAGCCTTGAGTACGGAGGTCAGGGTGACCAAATGCAGCGGGCCGTACTCTGCGGTCTTCTGCAGCCCGTCGCTGGAGTAGACCGAGATGGTCGAGAGTTGCTCTGCACGGTCGGCGATGGCGTCCTGGCCGATGTCCAGCAATGCCAGCTCTGTCTGTTGGGCATCGGTTGCACCCAGAGCAAGCTCCCGGTTCGCAGCCGTGAGTTCACGGGTCGTGTTTCCGAAGCGGTCGTACTCGGTGGTGTCGATATGGCCGCCCGGGGTGGCAGTATTTACCTCTCGGCCGGAGACGTCCGCGTAGGTGATCGTGGCCCGCTGATAGCCAGAGGCGGCCAAGTCGTCGCCCGTGTTGGACGGCGGTGCCGCATCTGCCGGGAAGACGGCGGTGGCATCGGTTGGTACGTCGGTTTGGCCCCACGCTGCGACGTCCGAGGCGCTCATGGCATTCGGCGCCTTGGCGCCGCTGACTGGGACGCTGTAGACGACGCTGGTGGTGGCCGTGCCGTCCGTCTCTGTCTTGGCGCCCTGCTTCAGCTTCGGGCGGGAAGCCGACAGCAGCATGCCCGCTCCTGCAGTGGCCGAGCTGCCAGCGTTGCCGTAGGCGAACGTCCACGGCAGTTCTCCGTGTGCCGTCAGGGTGGTGACGCGGCCTGCCGAGTCGTAGCTATAGGCGGTCTTCAGTGCCGGACTGATCCGTGGATCCCACTCCTGGCGCAGCCGACCCGCGTCGTCGTACGCATACTGTGCGATCACAATGGCAGTTGCCGCCGAGGCGCCCGGATCAGTGGACCATTCCTTGATCTGGCTGACCTGGCCGGCGTAGTTACCGAAGGCCGAATTGGTTGCAGTGGTGGAGGAGGCGTAGACGAACTCAAGCATCCGGCACCCGGTTGTGGACGGCGTGGTCTTGCACGTTGACGCGGAGACTGCCGATGTCGGAGCGATGATGTACTTCGGGCGGGCCAGCGGGTTGGTGTTGGAACTGTTCGGGTCCTGCTCCGACACGACTTCAGTGCTGGAGTCTTCTGTCAGCAGGGACGACTGGGAAACCTGCCAAGTCAGGGCAGCCGAACCGACCTTCGCAAACGTCGTAGTAGTGCCTTCGTCGTCCTTCAGCTTGAAAGTCGAGATCGCAGTCCCATCGTTCGTCGTGTTTCCCGAGCTGTCCATGCTGGTCAGGGTCAGGTCTCCCCAGCTCGGGGCTGCCTTCCATCCCTTGGATGAAGTGGCGGTGAATCCGACCTCTCCCCCCTCCGCGTCGACCACGGCCACTGAAGTGGACGAGGTGCGCTTGAGATATGCCCAATCGGAATCCGCTGCACCAGCGGAAACTCCGGAGGCCCACTGCGGACCAAAAATAGCGGCCTGTCCAGGGGTATCACTACCCGCCGTCGGGCCACGTGATGACGCGGTACGCGATACCGACAGACCAAAGCTTGATACATCCGCCTCAGACAGGGTGAAGTCACCTGTCAGGGTGTTCACCGAGCCGGGGCCGATATCATCGCTCGGGGCGGAACCTGCGTTGCGGTCCACGGTGATCGTGTGCGGCTGCGAGTAGGCGGAGGTCGTGCCGTCGGTGAAAGCCGCCCGGATGTCCAGGGAACCGTCCTGCGAAAGCGAGTCGGCGACATTCCACGTCAAAGCCGCAGGCGAGCCACTGGACACGGCAACCGGCCAGGCCGAAATGGCCGAGCCGTCGGAGGACTTCGTAACATCCACGAACGGGATGCTGGTCCAGGAGTCGGTCTCACCACGCCGGTACTGGTAGGTGACACCCGTGTAGGTGGTCTTACCGGTGGAGGTGAGGCTGACGCGGCGGACGGCGCTGTCGCCCTCGCCCGGGGTCAGCAGGCCGACGCCGCCACCGACACCGAAGGCGTACGTCGTCGCGGAGGACGAGATGTTGCCGCCTGAGTCGACGGTCTTGGCGTACAGCTTGTGCCAGTCCTCGCCCGGCTTGATCGTGATGGTCAGCGGGTCGCCGCCGTTGCCGTCGGTGGTGTCGTAGGCACGGCCCGGCACGAGGGTGTCGTCGAGGCCCCAGTAGTAGCCCATGCCGTCCGTGGAGGACGTGTCGAGGGTGCATGTGGCGCCGCTGTCGGCCTTCGCGGTCCACGTGTTCTCGCTGTACGGGTCACAGGAGATCGTCGGGGCGGCGGGCTTGGCGACGTTCGGCACGAAGTAGATGTACGACGACCATGCCCCGTAGTCCGTACCGTCGTAGCCGCGCACCCGCATCCGCAGGTGTGCCCCGGCCAGTTGGCTCGCGCTCGGGACAGTCAGCGTCGCAGTGCTGCCGGAGGCCACCGAGGACGAAATACCGGTGTAGGAGTAGGAGGTCTCACCGCTGTACGACGGGTCGTTGGTGATCTCGAACTGTGCCTTGGCCGTTGAGCCGTCCGCGTCCGTCACCTTCGCCGACAGCGTCGGCGTGTAGGTCGTCACATATCGCCTACCGTTGTAGGCGTTCACCGAGCTCGGCGAGATCGCGAGCGAACTTGTCGTGGCGTACGAGTTGTAGGTCACGACCAGCTTCGGCGCGTAGCCGGAGGTGGTGTAGTTCGCGGACCGGAAGCGCCGCCAGGTGGTGGAGTCGCTCTCGCTGTCGGCGCGGACCTGGAGGCCGTAGTTGGTGGAGCCGTCCGCCCACGCCTGCACGATCGACTGCAGGTTCCAGTTCGACCAGGCGGCCGGGCAAGAGGAGTCGTAGCCCCAGTGTCCAGTGTTGTTGGCCGCCCCGGTGGTGGTGGTCGTCGGCTGCGCACCCCAGGTGATCGACGACGAGGACCACGACGAGGTGATCCGCTTCGCAACCGTGGCTGCTCCGGAGGTGGAGCAGGTGGCCGAGTAGTAGTTGTACAGCGACATGGTGGCGGCGGTGATGTGCTTGCCGGTGAACGGCGACACTTCAAACTTCAGGTACGAGCGTGCCGTGTCCGTGCCGGAGTCGTAAGTGCCGGACTTCAGTTCCTGGGAGGAGACCTGGGAGTCGGGGTAGTCGGGGTTCTGCACCCAGGTGTCGGTGGTGACCGCGAGGGTCGTGGTCGGGTCGACGGTCACCGGGTAGGTGGCGGTGGCCAGGAAGTCCTTGTCCGGGGTGAGGACCAGGGTCTGCGAGCCGTCGGATGCGGTCTTGATCTTCGTGTCGACGCTGTGCCGGTGGGCGGACTCGCCGGAGGCGGGGTCCTTGGAGGCGTCCCACATCATCGGGGCCGGTGCCTCGGCGATCAGGTCACCGTCGCTGTTCTTCAGCAGCAGGTGCCCGGAATCGGCCTGGGACAGCTTCAGGCCGTTGAGGTCCAGCGGGATCCGGTAGGAGACGGTTCCGTTGTCGGGCTGCAGGGTGAGCTTGATGTTCTCCGAGAAGCCCTGCGCCAGCGCGGTCACGGACAGCGTCTGCCCACTGCCCAGGTCGTAGGAGGCCGTGCTGTTCTTCACTGACGGGGCGGGCAGCGTGTCCTGCCAACCCAGCCCGAAAGACTCCTTGCCCTTGACCACCGATGCCAGCTTCGTGTCGCCGCCGTCGGAGACCGCGATGTCCGCCGCCGCGGCAGCCGGGGTGAGATCGGAGCCGGAGTCGGACAGCGACGTGTCAATGTCCTTCCACTTGCCGCCCTGCTTCACCCGCACCGGACCGGCCGACACCTCGGTCTCCAGCTCACCGCTGGGCAGCGCGTACGTCGTCGCATCCGCCGCCCGCGCGGACAGCACCTCGATCTTCCGGTCCTGCAAACGGGCCATCAGCACCGCCGACGCCTCGTCCTTCGCCTCCGCAGACCCCAACGACTTTCCGGAATCGGAGGATGTGGAGTCGGATGCCGAAGCAGCGGTATCCGCGGCAAACGCCGCCCCGGTGTCCTGTGCTAACAGCGCCGTCTCCACGGCCATCGCCAGCACCACAGCGATTGCCGTCCGCCGCAACCGCCGGACCCGACCTCTTCTCAACCTGCTTTAAAACGCAGGTCTATGACTCATGATCAGCTTCCTCTCTGACGCTCCGTAGCACGGAGCCAACAGAACGAAGCGATCTTTACGGAAGGCCTACAACGCACCGCCGCAAATCACAGGAGCGCCCACGCTAAACCCAAGTGATCATCAAGGGGGATGAAAACTGCTGCGCCGGAACCACGTCACGGCTGCCCTCGATGCACCTTTCGCACACGTAGAGCCCCAGCGCCAGCCGAAGCCTGAGTCACCGACGAGCCCCTCAACCAACTTCAAAATTTTTCCAAACTTTGAAAGAAAAACTATACCAATCGGTCAGGTTGCTACAAAGAGATTGGCCGAGCGGCCATCACGCTGCATGCGAATGGACCACACGCCGTTCCTGCTTCCCCACGACGACCACACGCCGCAGCACGAGCCGGAAGTGGCCCGCAGCCACTCATGACACCCCGCAGCTCACCGCTGAAGCCGCAGGCCGCAGCCCACCGGTGTGATCACCGGATGCCGGAGTTCAAGACACCGAGTCCCGGCCCCGACGCAGGGTTCGGGCGCACCAGCCGATGAGTGTGGCGTTGAGCAGCGCGCCGACGACGACTGCCGCTATGAGCACCTCTGAGCCGCCCGGGAGAGTGAGCAGCACCAGGCAGGTGGGCGCGGTGGCGAACAAGGGGATGACCATCGCCATCGCGCCGTCCGCGGTGGTACCCATGCTTACGACCAACGCCCATATCAACAGGGCAGCGCAGATCGCGAGGTAGCTGAGGGCGAAGACGTCGGTGAGGGCTTGGCGTAGTCGGTGGGTCAGGGAACGGGCGAAGGCAGGCATGGCGGAGGCTTTCTTCTGTGGGGTCAGGGGCGGGAGCCGGGTGGGTTCGGGCGGGCCAGGCCCAGGTCGTAGGCGAGGATCGTCGCCTGTACGCGGTCACGCAGGCCGAGTTTGCGCAGTAGGGCGTTCACGTGGGATTTCACCGTGCCGACGGTGATGCCGAGTTGCTCAGCGATCTCCGCGTTGCTGAGGCCGGACGCCACCAGGGAGAGGACCAGCCGTTCGCGTTCGGTGAGGCTGTGCAGGTCGTGCAGGCCGGGGGGAGTGCGCCCGGATGCGGGGGCCGGAACGGTTTCCGAGGCGTAGTGGCCTATCAGGCGGCGGGTCGCCGAGGGTGCCAGGACGCTCTCACCGGCGGCCACCACTCTTATGCCTTGCAGCAGTTCGGCGGGGTACACGTCCTTCAGGAGGAAGCCCGATGCGCCTGCGCGCAGCGCGTCGAACACGTACGCGTCCAAGTCGAAGGTAGTGAGGACCAGGACGCGGGGTGCGTTCTCTCTGCCCGCGATGATTCGGGTCGCGGCGATGCCGTCCAACTCGGGCATCCGGACGTCCATCACGATTACGTCGGGTGCCAACTCGCCGGTGAGCCGAACCGCTTCGGCGCCGTCGGCTGCCTCTCCGACGACCGTCATGTCCTCCTCGGCGTCGATGACCGCGGCGAATCCCGCCCGTACGATGCCCTGGTCGTCGGCTACCAGCACCCTGAGGCTCATCTTTCCCTCTTCTCGTCTGCAGCGGCGGCCGGATGCGGGCCCGGGGCGAGGGGCAGCCGTAGCCGGGCCGTTCCCGCCGGGCCGGTGGTCAGGGCGCCGTCGAGCGCCGCGACCCGCGCCGCCAGACGGTCCCGTACGGCAGGCCTGCCGACGCCCGGGACCCCGGTGGCCGTAAGCGTCAACGTACCGTCCGCCACGTCGAGTTCGAGTACCGCGGGTTCCTCGTCGCCGGACGCCAGCATCGTCTCGGCAGCGTGGTACGCGGCCAGGTCCACCGCTGTGGGCAGGTGTTCCGGTACACGGTCGGTCAGCCGTATCTCCACCTCGCGACCGGTGGCCCGACACTGCTGGGCGAGCAGGTCCAAGGCCTCAAGGGTGGGTTGCGGATGCAGTTCGGGCTCCGGGCCGCCGCTGCTCTCCCGGACCGTGTCGAGAAGGGCTCGCATCGCCGCCAGGGCCTCGCGGGCTCGCTCAGCGGTCGCTTCGAGCCGGCCCTCCTCCGCCTCCGCGACCATGTCCGCGGCGCGTGACAGCACGGTGGTCTCCAGTCCGGCTGCGATCCTGCGGCGCTCGGCCCAGGCGTCCCGGACGGCTTCCTCGGTCCAGGCGGCGAGATGTTCCTCCCGGGTGTCCCGGTCGCTGCGGTCGCGTCGTCCTCGTAGGGCTCCGTAGCGGTGGGCTGCGGCGGTCGCCAAGGTCGCCCCGGCCGTCGTGCCCACAGCAACCGCCCAGGTGGGAAGCGCGGTGCCCCGTTCCAGTACGGCTGCGGTCGCGGACGCCCCATGCACCGCCACTACGGCGGCCGGGAAGAACCATGGGAGCCATGGGCGCCTTGGGAGGCTCGCTGGCGCTTCGGCGGCCGTGGCGACCGCCACGCACGTGGCCAGCATGCTCAGCGTGGGTGGCAGCAGGACCGGGCCGCCGTACTCCCCCGCCGTCATCGCCACCGGCCACAGCGGGGCCAGGGCAAGCAGGACGCCCTGGGACACGCGCGGCGTCCGCCGCAGCCACAGCAGGGCAACCGCCTGGGCCGCCGCCAGCAGGGCGAAAAGCACCCCCGCCGACACCCGCTGCCCGCTCGCCGCACTCTGCGACCGGATGACCAGCACCGGAAGCAGCGACTGCAGGACGAGACCGGCCGCCGCCGCCAGCTGTGCGAGGCGGTAGCTCCTCGGGGCGGACCGCTCCACCGGGGTGGCCGTCCGGCCGGGCAGGACCGCGCGCACCTCCCAGCCGCCGTCCGCCGTCGGCCCGCTGGTCAGGGTGCCGCCCGCCTCCCGGGCCCGGGACCGCAGGAAGGCCTGGCCGCGTCCCCCGCCGAGGCCGGCGCCATGGGTCGCCGCGCCCTCGGGCGGCGCCGTGCTCGTGACCACGACGTCCGTCCGCGTGTCGCTGTACTGGCACAGCACCCTTGTGTGCGCACCCGGTGCGTGTCGTACCACGTTGGTCAGCGCCTCGCGCACGATGCCGTACGCCGCGTCCGCGACGGCCCCTTCGGGGAGGTCGTCGATCTCGCAGTCCACCTGCCTGCCGACGCGGCCGAATCCCGCGACCAGATCGAGCAACCGCTCCCGGGGTGAGGGAAGTTCGTCGCGCGAGGCCGTGGGTGACCGCACCGCGCCGAGCGCACGGATGACCTCGCGGCCGGTGTCGATGGCGAACCGCAGCGCCTCGTCGGCCAGTTGGGGGCGACGGTCGCGCAACCCGAGGGCCGCGCCCGCCGTGACCACGACGGCTGTCAGATGGTGGGCGCTGACGTCGTGCAACTCCCTTTCCATACGGCGTCGTTCCGCTGCCGGGAGGCGGTGGCGCTCGGACTCGGCCCGTTGCAGACGTTGTTCGGCTGCCCGCGAGGCGCGTCGTCGGCGCCGTACGAACAGGCCGGCACCGCACGCGGCCACGTACAGCAGGGCGGTGAGAACCAGGTCGAGGCCATCGGGGTCGCTGAGCCCGTGCAGCGACAGGCCGTGGAGGAGCTGCCACGCCGCAAGCGCCGTCACGCACAACAGGGCGGTGAACGTGTCGCGTTCGGTAGCCACGGTGAACAGGGCCAACGCCACCCCCGCCGTCCCCAGAACCGCCATCGCCCCTGCGGGCAGCGGACCCGCGCCCAGCGCGCAGGCGGCGGCGACCAGGACGAGCGCGGCCACCGGGCGGGTGCGACGCAGTGCGAGTACGGCCGTCACCGTCCCGGCGACAAGGGCGTCCACGAGGAGGTGAGATGCCGCCGGGACCTCTCCGCGCGCGAACGCCGCACCCGGCCACACCAGTGCCTGGGCGCAGAGCAACAGCACCGGCAGCAGCCGGTCGTCATTTCGCTTCATAGCAGCCAAAGGCTATGGCGGCAGGTGAGCGGTCGGGCTCCGGCTGGAGGGGGATTCCGTTCTCTAACCTGAGGTGCAGACGCGACGATGCCCGGTCAGCCGGTGGACAGCCCGTGCATCTCCTCTATCCCAGGTTGGACGCGGCAATCATCCGGTCGCCCGAGGACCGCGCGGCACGCGGCGGCCTAGTCTCGATCGCATCGGGAAGGCGGCCGGACATCGGCTCGCAACTAGCTCGACCAGCGGTTTCTTCATCACCTTCGGGCGGACCGCGCCGTCCCGCCACGACCCGCAGGCCCACCGGTCAGCATCGGTCACCGGACACCGGTCCTGCTCCGTACCCATCCCAAGGGGGAATTTCCATGTCCAAGCGCATCGTCGTCTCGTCCCTCATCGGCATCACCGCTCTCGGCGCGGTGGCGGCCGGCGGCTACGCCATGGCCTCGACCAACAGCAAGCCGACCCTGAAGAACGGCTCGGCCCACTACACCGCCCCGTCCGGCAACAAGGCGGGCTCGTTCACGTTCGCCGCGGACGTGAGCGACGACTCAGGCATCCGCGGCCTCAAGGTCCTGGTGTGGCCCGCGAGTTCGAAGCTCGACCCGAACGAGGCGGAACTCCGGCACGTGGAGAGCGCCACATGCCGCAGCACCTCGGACGAGACCACCCACTGTGTCTACACGCTGAAGGTCACCACGAAGGACGCGGCCGACCTGGACCCGGGCACGTGGAAGGTCTCGGCCCTGGCAACGGCGAAGGACGGCGACACGCTGTTCGTCCCCCAGGCCACCGCCTTCGAGGTCGCACGCTGACCCATCCCAGCGGCCGGGCACCTCACCGGTGCCTGGCCCCGCGTCAGAGAGGTACAACCATCGTGATAGTCACTCGGCGGCACTCCCGCGCCGGTCGCCGCGGGCTGCGATGTAGGCGTCGTGATTCTCTGCGTAGTCGGCGGGGGCGTCGATGCTGCCGGCGAGAGCGAGGAAGCTGGCCGGGAGCAGGTCACCCTCGTCGTCCGCCTCGTCAGTCTGCTCTTGCGCTCGCGGCGGGAGGACATCGGCGAACTCTTCGTCCTGGCTGATGATCAGGCGGAGGCGGCGGGCCTGGCGAGGACTGAGGTGTTCCACCGCGTACCGCAGGTCTTCGTAGTCGCGTGCTGCCTGCCCCAGCCTGGCACGTAGGCCCCCTCGGCGTCCTGGAGCAGCGACCTTTGCCTCCGCAGCCCGCGCAGGCGGGCGGCCCGAAGCCGGGCCCTGGCAGCGTCCGGGCCTGAGCGGGAGGCGTCCCTCGTCGGTCGGGCAGCGCCGTGCCAGGGTTCCCCGGGGGCCGCCAAGGCTCACATCGTGACGCGTGCGCTCGGCCTTGGCGGCCCCCGGGGGGCCTCGCGTCCGCTGGCCGAAGCCGGGCGTGATGGTGCGGCCGGTGGAGCTGTTCGCCACTCCGTGGGCGCGGACCTTCAACGGTCAGCTTCCCGACGGCGTCGCCTGCCGTGCCGTCCGCTTGGAGCTGGTCGCGGCGGAGGCGGCCCAGTGACCGGCCTCGATAGTCAGGGGCCGCAGCGGAGGCTGCACGGGCTGCGCCCGTTGCCGAGTACCGAGGCAAAGGCGACGTTCGCCGCCTCCGACGCTGTGCTCGCCCGGCTCGGCCTGGCCCCGGCGGATACGGCCGGGCTGGACCTGGCCGACATTCTCCGCCTGATATCGGAGACCGAGCAGCGGGTCCACGCCTGTGCCTGCAACCTGACGGATCCCGCCTCGATCCGCGACTTCGCGTCCAGCGTCACCCAGCACACCGACCGCGTCGACATCCTGATCAACAATGGCTTGTGCTACCTCGAAGGACCGGACCTCCAGTCAGCCTCCGACGCGATGTCGTCGACACCATCGCATCCGGTGCCACGGGCACGGTCCTGACCGTAAAGATCTCGCTTTCGCAGGTCAGCGTCGGTCGGTGAGTCTGCGGAAGTCCGTCGGCGTACGCCGTTGACGAGTTCGGTTGCCGTCAACGTTGCCGTCTGACGGCAACTACTGCCGGGAGAGTCCAGCCGGATCGATTGCGATGGGGAAGGGGGCGTCCAGGTGGGTGGTCGCGCCCGCGAGTGCGGTCGTCCGCTCCACGTATCGGCCGCCTTGCAGCTCGTAGATGACGAGCATCGGGGCAGGATCGAACTCGAGCCGCCAGAAGTGCGGGATGGCGGCCTCGGCGTACAGCATGGGCTTGACCTTGCGGTCCATGGTGCTGTTGCCGGGGGAGACGAGTTCGACGACGAGCTGGACCGCGCCGATATCGACAGTGACCGGATCATCGGCGGTCGCGCCGGCATCGGCCACCACCAGGTCGGGAACGACCAAGCCCGACGGCAGGACGACGTTGACGCCTTCCAGGATCTCCACCGGCGCACCAACAGCCCGGGCGGCCGCGTCCAGGGCGACATGGAGGCGGAACGAGGCCCGCTGGTGGCGGACACCGGGTGCAGGGGACATTACGAGGGACTCCCCCAGCAGCTCGTAGCGGGTGGTGCGATCTTCAGGTAGGGCGAGGACGTCGGCGACGGTCCAGGGCCCGGTGTGATCGAAGGCGACGCTCATTCCCCTTCACCTCCTCGTCCGCCCAGCGGTCTCGGTGTAACCCCGGCACGCGGTACACGGCCAGCATACGGGCGCCCTCACCTGCCGACACCAGCTTTCGCCGCCCCGAGCGACACTCCGAACACGCGTGTCATGAAGCCCTCTACCCGGGATGGCGTCGGCATGGGTTCACGCATGGCGGGCCTGGTCTGCCACGTGCTGACGCGTCGAGAGGTGCGGGCCCGCATCTCCTCGCGCTGGGGCCGGTGAAACCTCCAGGGTCCCGGGGGCTTCCTGTCCTGGTCCGGGGCCGATGACAGTGACTTCCTCGACCCTCATCCCGCCGTCGCTGGTAGTGGTGCCTCGGTGGACGCGGGTGGCCTTGTGCTCCATGATCAGCAAATTCAGCGCCTGCTGCACGCCGGTCAGCGGGTGATCTCGTCCAGCAGGGATGCCAGTTCGATCGGCCGGGAGAACATCGGCCAGTGTCCGGTCGGCAGGTGGTGCAGGTCCATCCCAGCCATCGGCTCGAAGACCGGGTTGCCGCTGTCGGCCAGCATGCGTACCTGTTCGGGGGTGAAGGTCGAGGCGATCACCGAGCAGCGCGTGTCCGGCGGCGGCGTGGGACGGTCCAGGGGGCGAGTGGCGGTCGCGAACGGCTGCGGTGTGGCCGACTTGACTATGCGCGCGAGGCGTTCGCTGGTGAGTCCTGCCAGGTTGTCCGGATCTGCTGCCGGGTCGAACGGCGGTACCGGCAGCCGCCAGCCGTCCCCCTTCTCCGCCACCTGCTTGCGCCACTCCTCCTGCTTCTGGGGCTCATTGAAGTCGATCACAGCCATGCCGGCGGGCAACGGACCGGTGTCCACGTACACGATCCGTGCGATGCGCTCCGGGATCCGGTCGGCGGCGCCGGTGACCGGCAGGTTCGCTCCGCTGTGCCCGACCAGCACCACGTTCCGCAGACTGTTGTCGTCGACGAGACGGACGATGTCGTCTATGTGTGTGTAGACGTCCACATCGGGGGTGGCCTCGGCTGCGCGGTCGGCCAGGCCGGTCAGCGTGAGGGGATAGACGTCATGTCCCGCCGCTCTCAGCTCAGGTGTCACTTCTTCCCATGCCCACGCTCCGAGCCAGAACCCTGGGACCAGAACGATCTCTGCCATGGCTGCCCTCCATTCGTGTTTGCCTTGCCCTGCCGTGTCGCCAGGCTAAGGACGATGGCGGACAGCGGCTGTCCTAAATGCCAGGTGGCCGCCGCATCGAAACCATCGAATCGTTCGGCCCGTCGTACGGCATCCGCGGTTTTTACTGTCCGATAGTCCCAATTCCCACCGCACCCATTGACGCGCTCACAGCCCCCACATACCTTCCCCTGTCGAAGCGCTTCGACGTTACGCATCGAATCGATTCGACAGACGCTGCGTGACACCCCGACTACACCCCGGCTACACCCTGGCTACACCCCGACAAACCCCCGACCAACCCCGACTACCCCATCTGAACTTCCCTCCCTGGAGGAACGGGATGTTGACGACACGAAGGCGTGTGGTGGCTGCGGCGGTGATCCTGTCCGGATCGCTGCTCCTGACCTCCTGCGGCAGCTCGGACAGTGGTTCGTCCGATGGCAAGACTCTGAAGCTCTGGCACTACGAGGGCCCGGACAGCGCGATGGGCGTGGCGTGGAACGCCGCCATCAAGGAGTTCGAGAAGACCCACCCGGGTGTGAAGGTGAAGTTCGAGGAGAAGGGCTTCGAACAGATCCAGAAGACGGCGCCGATGGTGCTCAACAGCTCCGACGCGCCCGACATCATGGAGTACAACAAGGGCAACGCGACCGCGGGTCTGCTCTCCAAGCAGGGGCTGCTCACCGATCTGACGGCGGAGGCCACCAAGCGCGGCTGGGACAAGAAGCTCAGCGCGGGTGTGAGGACGACGAGCCAGTACGACACCAGCGGCGTGATGGGCTCCGGCAAGTGGTACGGCGTGCCCAACTACGCCGAGTACACGATGGTCTTCTACAACAAGGACCTGTTCAAGAAGTACAACGTCGCCGAGCCCACTACGTTCGACGAACTGACCGCCGCCATGGACAAGTTCGTCGCCAAGGGTGTCACCCCGCTCGCCAACGCCGGTGCCGAGTACATGGCGCAGCAGTACCTGTACCAGCTCGCCCTCACCAAGGCCGACCGCTCGTGGGTCGACAAGTACGAGCTGTACAAGGGCAAGACCGACTTCCATGACGCCGCCTGGACCTACGCCGCGAACACCTTCGCCGACTGGGTGAAGAAGGGCTACATCAGCAAGACCTCCAGCAGCACCAAGGCCGAGGACGCGGGCGTGTCCTGGCTGCAGGGCAAGTCGCCGATCCTGTTCTCCGGGAGCTGGTGGTTCGGCCGCTTCCAGTCCGACGCGAAGTTCAGCTGGGATTCGTCGCTGTTCCCGGGCACGAATCTGACGCTGGGTTCCGGCGGCAACCTGTGGGTGGTCCCCAAGGGCGCCAAGAACAAGGACCTCGCCTACGACTTCATCGACATCACCATGTCGAAGAAGATCCAGAACCTGCTCGGAAACAAGGGCGGCGTGCCGGTCGCCGCGGACGCCTCCGCGATCACCGACGCGCAGTCCAAGGCGCTGATATCGAACTTCAACAACCTGTCCGCCAAGGACGGGCTGGCCTTCTATCCGGACTGGCCGGTCGCCGGTTTCTACGACGTCCTGGTCTCCGAGACGCAGAAGCTGATCACCAGCAGTGAGAAGCCGGACGCGTACCTCAGCAACCTCCAGAAGGCGTACGACAAGGGCGTACCGCAGCAATGACGGTCAAAGCCGAACGAGGCGGACGGGTCTCCGGCGGGCGCAGGCCCGCCGGGGCCCCGCCCCGCCGCTCCCGTTCCCCCTACGCGCTGTACCTGGTGCCCGGCGTGATCGCCTTCACGGCGGTCATCGTCCTGCCGTTCGTGATGAACACCTATGTGGGGTTCACCGACTGGCAGGGCGTGGGCAGCCCGAAGTGGACCGGGCTCGCCAACTACCGGGAGCTGATGGACGACAGCGAGTTCTGGGCGTCGTTCCGGCACAGCCTGTTCATGGTCGTCGCCATGGCCGGCATCCCGACCGTGGTCGGACTCGTCCTGGCCGCCGCCCTGTTCGACTACATCGGCAAGCACTTCGGCAGCAAGATCACCGCGATTCTGCGGGCCTGCTTCTATCTTCCGCAGGTTCTGCCGATCGCGGTCGCGGGCATCGTCTGGAGCTGGATCCTGGCCCCGGACAACGGCTCCCTCAACGCCCTCCTCAAGGCGGTGGGCCTCGGCTCCTGGCAGCAGGACTGGCTCGGCGACCCCGACATCGCGCTGTACAGCGTGATGGCGGTGATGGTCTGGGTGCAGATCGGCTTCCCGCTGGTCATCTTCATGGCCGGTCTCCAGCGCGTCGACCCGCAGCTGCACGAGGCGGCCGAGCTGGACGGCGCCGGCTGGTGGGGCCGCTTCTGGCACGTCACGCTGCCGCAGATCCGCGCCGAGATCTATGTCGTCCTGACCTGGTGCACCATCGCCGCCCTGAAGGTGTTCGGCGCGGTCTACGTGCTCACCAAGGGCGGTCCCGGCGGGGCCACGGACGTGCCGTCGTACTTCTCCTTCTCCACCTTCTTCGAGAAGACCCAGGTCGGCTACGGCGCGGCGATCTCCACCGTGCTGACCGTGATCATCCTCGCCCTGGCGCTGCTCGGGCTGAAGCTCCAGACCCGCGCTGAGGACGCGGAGGAGGGGGTGCGCTCATGACGGCGAGACTGCGCCGGATGCCGGTGCTGCTGGCGTTGTGCATCGCGGCTGTCTTCATGATCCTGCCGTTCCTGATCGTCGCGCTCAACGCGATCAAGTCACCGGCGGAGTACTCCGCACACGGCCCGCTCAGCCTCCCCAAGGGCCTCTACCTGGACGGTCTGAAGGACTTCTGGGAGCGCGTCGACTACGGCCAGAAGCTGTTCAACTCGGTGCTGATCAGCGGCAGTGTGGCGGTGCTCGCGGTGGGTCTGTCGATCCTCAACGCGTACGCCATCGGCGTCGGCCGCATCAAGGGCCGCACCTGGGTGCTCGCCTTCTTCGTGCTGGCCAACATGCTCCCGCAGGAGGCGCTGGTCTACCCGGTGTACTACCTGTGCAAGGAGCTCGGGATCTACGACACCCGGCTCAGCGTGATCATCGTGTTCACGGTGATCCAGGCGGCGTTCGGCACCTATCTGCTGTCGTCCGTGCTCGGGCAGTTCCCGCCCGCGATCATCGAGGCGGCGCGGATCGACGGCGCCAACTCCTGGCAGATCCTGTGGCGGATCATCGTCCCGGTCAGCCGGCCCACGCTGGGCGTGCTGATGGTCTTCTTCTTCATCTGGACGTGGAACGAGTTCCTCCTCCCCCTGGTCATGCTGATCTCCAACGACAACCAGACGGTGTCGGTGGCGCTCGGCGTCCTCCAGGGCCAGCGCCTGATGGACGCCACGATGACCAACGCCGCCGCGCTGCTCGGTGTCCTCCCGGCGATCGTCTTCTTCCTCGTCTTCCAACGGACTCTCACCCGCGGCATCGCCGTCGGTGCAGTGAAGTAAGGACCCCCCACGTGAAGTTCACCGACGGCTACTGGCTGCTGCGCGAAGGCGTCACCGCGGCCTACCCGGTCCACGTTCTCGACGTAGCCGCCTCGGACGGCGCGCTGGAGATCCTCGCGCCGACCCAGCCCATCCGCCACCGCGGCGATCTGCTGAAGGGACCGGTCGTGACGATCCGCGCGCACGCACCGCTGCCCGACGTCATCGGCGTCACCTTCACCCACTTCGACGGCGAGCAGCCCCGCGGCCCCCACTTCGAGGTACGGAAGGAGGAGTTCAGCGCGCAGACGTCCTACGACGACGAGACCGCGACGCTCACCTCCGGGGCGCTGTCGGTACGTGTCGCACGCACGGGGACCTGGCAGGTCGACTTCCTCGCGGGCGGCAGAACGCTCACCTCCAGCGGCCCCAAGAGCATGGGCATCATGCGGGACGCGGCCGGCGCGCACTATCTGCGCGAGCAACTCGGCCTGGGCGTCGGCACGTCCGTCTACGGCCTCGGCGAACGGTTCGGCCCGCTGGTCAAGAACGGCCAGGTGGTGGACGTCTGGAACGCCGACGGCGGCACCGCGACCGAACAGGCCTACAAGAACGTCCCGTTCTACCTCACCGACGCGGGCTACGGCGTCTTCGTCGACCACCCCGGCAAGGTGTCCTTCGAGGTCGGTTCGGAGACCGTCTCCCGGGTGCAGTTCAGTGCGGAGACACAGCAGTTGACGTACTACGTCATCTACGGCCCCACCCCCAAGGAGATCCTGCGCAAGTACACCGCGCTCACCGGGCGTCCGGCGCTGCCGCCGGACTGGTCGTTCGGGCTGTGGCTGACCACGTCGTTCACCACGTCGTACGACGAGGAGACGGTCACCTCGTTCATCGAGGGCATGCGGGAGCGCGAACTGCCGCTGGCGGTCTTCCACTTCGACTGCTTCTGGATGCGCGAGTACAACTGGTGCGACTTCGAGTGGGACCCGCGGGTCTTCCCCGACCCGGCCGGCATGCTCGCCCGGCTCAAGGAGCGGGGCCTCAGGGTCTGTGTGTGGATCAACCCGTACATCGCCCAGCGCTCCCCGCTGTTCGCGGAGGGCAAGGCGCTCGGCCATCTGCTGCGCAGGCCCGACGGCAGTGTGTGGCAGTGGGACCTGTGGCAGCCCGGCATGGCGCTGGTCGACTTCACCAGCCCGGCCGCGTGCGAGTGGTACGCGGGCAAGCTGAAGGCGCTGCTGGACATGGGCGTCGACTGCTTCAAGACCGACTTCGGCGAGCGCGTCCCGGTCGACGTGGCCTGGCACGACGGCTCCGACCCGGAGCGGATGCACAACTACTACACCCAGCTCTACAACAAGACCGTCTTCGACCTGCTGGTCGAACACCGGGGCGAGGACGAGGCCGTGGTGTTCGCCCGCTCCGCGACGGCCGGCGGCCAGCAGTTCCCGGTGCACTGGGGCGGCGACTGCGAGGCGACGTACGAGTCGATGGCCGAGTCGCTGCGCGGCGGCCTGTCCCTCGGACTGTCCGGCTTCGGCTACTGGAGCCACGACATCGGCGGCTTCGAGGGCACCCCGACGGCCGCGGTGTTCAAGCGGTGGATCGCCTTCGGCCTGCTGTCCTCGCACAGCCGGCTGCACGGCAGCGCCTCCTACCGGGTGCCGTGGCTGTTCGACGAGGAGGCCGTGGACGTGCTGCGGCTGTTCACCCGTCTCAAGCTCAGCCTCATGCCCTACCTCAGCCGGGCCGCCCGCACCGCCCACACCGACGGCACGCCGATGATGCGCGCGATGGTGCTGGAGTTCCCCGACGACCCCGGGTGCGCGCATCTGGAGCGGCAGTACATGCTCGGCTCCGATCTGCTGGTCGCGCCGGTGTTCAACGACGAGGGCGACGTCAGCTACTACGTGCCCGAGGGCACCTGGACGCAACTCCTCAGCGGCGAGACGGTCACCGGGCCGCGCTGGGTGCGCGAGACGCACGGCTTCCTCAGTGTGCCGCTGCTGGTCAGGCCGGGTGCGGTGATCCCGGTGGGCGCGGTGGACGACCGGCCCGACTACGACTTCGCCGACGGCGTGACGCTGCGCGCGTTCGCTCTGGAGCGCGGGGCGCAGGTGACGGTGCCGGTCGGGGACGTGACCTTCACCGTCGCCCGGGAGGGCGACACGCTGCGGGCGTCGTGCAGCGACCCGTCGAAGCCGTGGGCGCTCGCCGCGGGTGAGCGGACCGCTCGGGCGGCCGCCGGGACCGGATTCCTGACGGTGGAGCTGGACTGATGGTCAAGATCACCGATGTGGCCCGGCACGCGGGTGTCTCCCCCAGCACCGTCTCCTATGCGCTGAGCGGCAAACGGCCGATCTCCCAGGAGACCCGGCGCCGGATAGAGATCTCCATCCGCGAGCTGGGCTACCGGCCGCACGCCGGGGCCCGCGCCCTGGCGAGCAGCCGGTCCAACGTCCTTGCACTGGTGGTCCCTTTACGCGCCGGTATCCACGTCCCGGTCGTCATGCAGTTCGCGGTGTCGGTGGTCACCACGGCCCGCCGCTACGACCACGACGTGCTGCTCCTCACCCAGGAGGAGGGTGAGGAGGGACTGCGCCGGGTCGCCGACACGGCCCTCGTGGACGCCCTGATCGTGATGGACGTCCAGCTCCGTGATCCCCGGGTGCCGCTGCTGCGCTCACTGGAGCGGCCGTCGGTGATGATCGGCTTCCCGCTCGACGCGGAGGGCGTGACCTGCATCGACCTCGACTTCAAGGCGGCCGGTGAGCTGTGTGTGGAGCGGCTCGCCGGGCTCGGGCACCGGGTGGTCGCGCTGGTCGGCTCGCCGCCCGAGGTGTACGTGCGGGAGACCGCGTTCGCCCAGCGGGTGGTCCAGGGCTTCACGGCCGCCGCCGTCCGCAACGGCATGGCCTCCTCGGTGCACCCCTGTGAGGCCGGGCCCGCCGCGGCCCGCCGGGTGGCGGAGCAACTGCTGCGCGAGAAGCCCGCGCTGACGGGGGTGGTGGTCCACAACGAGGCGGTCCTGAAGCCGTTGGCCGACGCGTTCGTGGAACTCGGGCTGCGGATACCGGAGGACCTGTCGGTCACGGCGATCTGCCCGGACGACCTGGCCGGCTCCCTCCGCGTCCCGGTCTCCTCGGTCGCGCTGCCGTCCGCCGAACTCGGGGAGCGGGCGGTCGAGTTGCTGATGCAGAAGCTCGACGGCCAGGCCGTACCGGACGCGACGCTGCTCACGCCGAGGCTGACGGAACGGGCCAGCACGGCGCCGCGCAACGTCCCCTGAACAACAACTGAATCCCCTCGAACGAATCCCCTCCGACGAGTCTCCTCGGATGAGTCTCCTCGGATGAGTCTCCTCGGATGATTCTCCTCGAACGACCGAGTGTCCCGGTGTGCAAGGCCCTGTCGCTAGCGACTAGTTGAAGGAGCCGCATCATGAATGGCACGACCAGCAGCAGAGGCACGAGAGGGAGAGGCGCCCGCGTCTCGTCGCGCGGACGCCGCAGAACCACGCTGGTGGTGGCCCTGGCCCTGATCGCGGGGCTGGGGGCCACCGTCCCGGCCCACTCCGACCCGGAGTACCCCTTCCGCGACCCGTCCCTGTCGGTGGACGCCCGGGTGAGCGATCTGCTCTCCCGGCTCACCCTCGACGAGAAGATCTCCCTCCTCCACCAGTACGAGCCCGCGATCCCCCGCCTGGGCATCCAGTCCTTCCGCACCGGCACCGAGGCCCTGCACGGTGTGGCGTGGCTCGGCAGGACGACGGTGTTCCCGCAGGCCGTGGGGCTGGCCTCCACCTGGGACCCGGCGCTGATCAAGCAGGTCGGCTCGGCGGTCGGCGACGAGGCACGCGGCTTCCAGCAGACCCGTCCGGCGGGCTGGGGCCTCAACCTCTGGGCGCCGGTGGTGAATCTGCTGCGCGATCCGCGCTGGGGCCGCAACGAGGAGGGGTACTCGGAGGACCCGTACCTCACCGGCTCGATCTCCACCGCCTACGGCACCGGACTGACCGGCGGCGACCCGGACCACCTCAAGACCGCACCGACGCTCAAGCACTTCCTCGCCAACAACAACGAGGTGAACCGGGACACGACGTCCTCGGAACTGCGCCCGCGTGTCCTGAAGGAGTACGACGAGCAGGCGTTCCAGCCGGCGATCGAGGCGGACGCGGCGACGGGCGTGATGTCGTCGTACAACCTCGTCAACGGCCGCCCGGACACGGTGAGTCCGGCGCTGAACGACACGGTCCGCAACTGGACCTCGGCGGACCTCCTGAACCTCACGGACGCCTACGCCCCCGGCAATCTGACGGGCAGCCAGAAGTACTACGCCACCCAGCCGGAGGCGGACGCGGCTGCCCTGCGGGCGGGCATCGACAGCTTCACGGACAACGACACGAACTCGGCGGTGACGACGACAGCGATCAAGTCGGCTCTGTCGTCAGGCCTGTTGAACGCATCGGACATCGACAAGGCAGCCGGCCACATCCTGAACATCCGAGTCCGCCTGGGCGAATTCGACCCGGGCGGCGGGAAGTACGGCGCGATCGACGCGTCGGTCATCGACAGCCCGGCCCACCGCGCGCTGGCCCGCAAGGCGGCGACGGAGGCGGCGGTGCTGCTGAAGAACCAGGGCGGCACGCTGCCGCTGCGGAAGTCGACGAGCGCGGCGGTGGTCGGCCCGTTGTCCGACACCCTCTACACGGACTGGTACTCCGGCACCCTCCCCTACGCCGTCACGCCGAAGGACGGCATCGAGGCGAAGCTGGGCACGGCGGTGGCGAGCAGCGAGGGCGTGGACAGGATCACGCTGCGGAACACGGCGACGGGCGGCTATGTCACGGCGGGCGGGGGCGATTCGGGCGCGGCACTGAAGGAAACTGCCGCCGTCCCGGGCACGGACACGCAGTTCGACGTGTTCGACTGGGGCGCGGGGGTGGTCACCCTGCGCTCGGCGGCGAACGGCCGGTACGTCGGCTACAACTGGTCGAACTTCGTGAACGACCAGACGCAGCCGAACGGCTGGTTCGTACAGCAGCAGTTCAAGCTGGAGAAGCAGGACGACGGCACGTATCTGCTGCGCTACGCGGGCTACGAGACTGCGGAGTCGTGGTGGTCGAACCCGGTGTATCTGGGCCCGACCGGCGCGGACGGCACGCTGGGCCTGGTCACGAAGGAGAAGGCGGCGCACTACACGAAGGACGTGGTGCGGGACGGCACCGCGGAGGCGGTCGCGGCGGTCAAGGGCAAGGACACGGCGGTGGTGGTGGTCGGCTCGATGCCGGCGATCAACGGCCGCGAGGCCCACGACCGCACGGACACGGGCCTGGCCCCGACGCAGGAGGCGCTGGTCAAGGCGGTGAAGGCGGCCAACCCGAAGACGGTCGTGATCGTGGAGAACAGCTACCCCACCACCCTGGGCGCCCTCCAGAAGCAGGTCCCGGCCCTCCTCTGGACGACCCACGCGGGCCAGGAGACCGGCAACGCCCTCGCCGACCTCCTCTACGGCGACGCGAACCCGGCGGGCCGCCTCACCCAGACCTGGTACCGCTCGGACTCCGACCTGCCGTCGATCCTCGACTACGACATCATCAAGTCGGCCCGCACCTACGAGTACTTCAAGGGCAACCCGCTCTACCCCTTCGGCTACGGCTTGTCGTACACGAAGTTCCGTTACTCCGACCTCCGCAGGACCGGCGACGGCTACACGGTCCGCATCACCAACACGGGCACCCGCACGGGCGCCGAGGTGGCCCAGCTCTACACCCACCAGCGCACCTCCCGCGACAAGCAGCCCCTGAAGCAGCTCCAGTCGTACGCGAGGGTGACCCTGAAGCCGGGCGAGACGAAGACGGTCCACCTGAAGCTGCCCCGCACGGCTCTGGCCCACTGGGACGTGACGAGGGACAAGTGGGTCGTAGAGACCTCGATGTACGACGTCATGGTCGGGTCGTCGTCGACGGACATCCACGCCCGCACCTCCTGGCAGGTGAAGGGCGAGACGATCCCCCCGAGGAACCTCACGAAGGTGACGCGCGCGGAGAACTTCGACGACTACGCGGAGGGCATCCACCTGGTGGACGAGTCGAAGACGAGCGGCACGGCGGTGTCGTCGGCCTCGGACGGCGCGTGGCTGAAGTTCGCGGACGCGCAGCTCGGCTCGGGCGCACATGAGTTCAGCGCCAGGGTCGCCGGGACGACTGGCGGCACAATCGAGGTGCGCCTGGGCTCCCCGACCGGCACCCTCGCCGGCACGGCACACTTCTCGGGCACGTCGTCGGCGTACGACTACACGACGGTGACGGCGGACCTGACGAAGGCCGCGAAGGGCCGGACGGACATGTACCTGGTCCTGGGCAAGGGCGTACGCCTGTCGACCTTCACGCTGCGCTGAGTTCCTTGCGGTGGAGCGTGACCGGCGGGGCTGTCTTCGTACAAGGCGAAGGCGGCCCGGCTGCCTATTCCCCCACGGAAAGTGGAGGAACGCCGAGTCCGCGGTACCTCTTCGGGGCGGGTGCGGCGATCTCCCATCCGGTCATCATGCTCACGGCTGCCGCATGCCGCTGCACGCCGCTGCCGCCGCCCAGGCAGGGCTCCCGCTCTCCCTGTCACGTCTACCTGGTGCTGTGCGAGGGGCTGCGGCTCTCGACGTTCAGCCTGCGCTGATCACCACGACGAGAACGGCGTTCCTCTCCGGGAGTCCTCCCGGAGAGGAACGCCGTCCGTGGGGGACCGGATCCCCTCGCTAGTCCTGTTCGACCAGGTACTTGACGGAGTCCACCACGAACTCGCCGTAGTGGAGGGCCGCGCCGATGGTCTCCATCCTCGTGTACTGGTCCGGAGACAGCGACCCGCCAGGGGTGTACTCAACGGCCCTCAGCAGTATGCGGAACGCCAGGTCCGGAGTGCAGTGGCGGGCACAGTCGACGAGCGCGGCACGCACCTCGGTGGCCAGGAACTCCATCCTCTCGATCTCGGTGACGACCGCGTCACGGTGGGCCCAGCCGTCCTCCGTGTCGATCCCGGTGAGCGGGCGTACGTCCGGCTTCCCGGACAGCCGGGCGTCACACAGTCCGATGACCGTGCGCGTCCACTCCGCTCCCGTGGTGCGCGCGAAGCTCGCCATGTACTGCGATCCGGCCGTCCACAGCACCTCGAGCGTCTCCGAGGGAAGGTTCTCGACGAGTGTCCCTGCGTCCCGGCGGACCGCCAGGACCTCCTCATCGACCTCCGCAGCAAGGTGTTTCGCGACGACGTCAGCGGCAGTGGGCCCGTCGTATGTCCAGTCCTCGTGGAAGAAACTCATCACCCACGAGACACCGAAAGTGAACTCGGTGAAGCGCTGCACTGCGTGTTACCTCCCTATGTCGGGTAGCAGGTCTGCACGTAGTAGCCGAAGGGGTGCTTCCCCGCATTCTTGGGCACCCTCACGAGCTTGATGACGAAGCCGTGTACCTGGTCCTGGGCAAGGGCGTACGCCTGTCGACCTTCACGCTGCGCTGAGTTCCTTGCGGTGGAGTGAGCCAGGCTGAGCTGTGATTCGAACGCCAGATTTCTGGGCCGTGTGGGCTTGCCCCGCACGGCCGGGCACGGTGTATTTTCATTTTCGTACGTAGCCCCCGCCACGGCGGGCACCGAGACAGGGGCTACAACTCGCCTGGCGTGGCGCCGGAGGCCCCTAATATTGCTGGGGGCCTCCAACTGCCTGGCGAGCCACCAGAGCATCCACCTCCTCACGCGCTTGGCCTGCTGTTCCGGCAAGAGCCGGATCAGCCGGTCGGCGAGAGTCGGTTTCGGCCTGGCGTGACGGCCCACAGGCGCGCCTCCCTTTCCTGAGGAGACGGCTGTCTGAGGCCCGGAACCGTCCCGCTTCGTTCCGGGCCCCGAGGAGCAGGGGCCCGGAACGAGGGAGGCGCACCCAAGGATGCGTCACTCGCGGGACCATACCGCCAACTTCCTTTGCAAGTAGGACACTTCACCCTTAGCGCACTTGACCGATAAGCCGTCACGCCTCGGCCACATCGACCCCCACCTCACGGCCACGGCTACACACCGGGCCGCACCCGCACCCGCCACTTCGCAGCACTTCGCCCCGCCGGACAGATCCGACGGGGCGAAGCAACAAGCCCGAATCAGCCGACAGCGTCCCGGGGGACAGCGGGCCCCTGCGGTGCGGCTAGCCGTCGGTCACCAGGTGCTTCACGTCGGAGACCACGTACTCGCCGTAGCAGAGAGCCGCCCCGAGCCCCTGAAGCCGCGCGTACTGCTCGGGAGTCAGTGGCAGTTCGAATCCCTTGACACTTTCAGGGATGGCTCTCAGCAAGAGCCGGAACGCGAGGTCGGGTGTGCACCGTCGGGCGCACTCGGCCAGAGCCTGCCTGACCTGGTCCGGCAGGAACCGCGCCTGACCGATCTCGGCAAGGACCGCCTCCATCACGTCCGCGCCGTCCTCTGCGTCGGCGCCGGTGAGCGGGCGGATGTTCTGTTTCCCAGCCAGCCAGGCATCACACAGACCGATGATCGTTTCCATCCACTCGGCACCCGTGGTGAAGCCCCGGCGAGGGTTGGAGAACTCGCCTTCGGGATACGTCCCAGCCTGCCACAGTGTCTCGATCATGTCCGAGTCGAGGTGGTCCAGCAGGAATCGGGCATCGCGACGGATGGACAGAACCCATGATCCGGTACCGGTTGCCCGCCTTGCTGATCGTCGTGCCGTCCGTTCGGGCTACCCAGCCCAGAGAGTTCTTCGCCCCGAAGGTGCCTTCCCACACCTTCTCCTGCTTGTTCTTGTCGCGAAGCCACTTGGCGATCTCACTTCCCTTGTCGGCGATCGCGTAGTCCACGACCTGCTGTGCTGTCTGCAGATCGGTGAACACACCGTTCGGCTTGCCCTTCGACGCGGCCAGCGCGAACGCCTCCGCCTCCGTCGGGTCCACTTGCTCGTCGAGGACGTGCGCAAGTCCGGGGGACCCCGATGGTGCCCATCCGGGCATGACGAAGGCCCCGCCGCTCGGAAGCGACGGGGCCTTGCCCACATGGGATGAGTGGAGATGGCGGGAATCGAACCCGCGTCCACCGGTGTGGAATCAGGGCTTCTCCGTGTGCAGTCCGCTGTGCTTTTCTCAGCCCCGGAGATCACGCGGACAAGTCTCCGACGGGCTCAGTCACTGTGAGTTTCCCTCTTCACCCCGTGACCGGGATCGAGGTTGAGTCCCCTTGATGATGCCAGGATCCGGGTCGGGAACACTCCCGGGCTGACACTCCCTCAGTAGGAGAGCTGCGACTCGCTACCTAGATCAGGCAGCGAGGGCGAGCTCGCCCTGGGAGATGGATCGCTTGGAATTGGCGATTATTTTTTTCGGCCTGTGGTTTACGAGATCATGGCCGCTTCCTCGACACGCTTCCCCTGCTTCGACAGCCGCTGTCGAAACCGATCATCCCCATGTTGATTTTTCAATGTGCACACCGGACAACGTCCGATGTCAGTGCCATCGTACGGGATCAGCCTGGTGGCATGCCAGTTTATTTCCCGTCCGCCGGGCCCGTCGGCCTGCCTACGCGACCGGCCTGCCTATGCGCGCTGCTTGCGGCGGGCCGCCGCCACCGCGCGGTCCGTCTCGCGGCGGTCCTGCTGCTCGCGCAGGGTCTGGCGCTTGTCGTACTCCTTCTTGCCCTTCGCCACCGCGATCTCGACCTTGGCGCGGCCGTCCTTGAAGTACAGGGCGAGCGGCACGATCGTATGACCGGTCTCCTGTGACTTCGACTCCAGCTTCTCGATCTCCGCGCGGTGCAGCAGCAGCTTGCGCTTGCGGCGAGCGCTGTGGTTGGTCCAGGTGCCCTGGGTGTACTCGGGCACATGCACGTTGTGCAGCCACGCCTCGTGACCGTCGAGCTGGACGAAACCGTCGACCAGCGAGGCCCGACCCTGGCGCAGCGACTTCACCTCGGTACCGGTGAGGACCAGACCGGCCTCATAGGTGTCGAGGATGTGGTAGTCGTGCCGCGCCTTCTTGTTCTGCGCGATCAGCTTGCGCCCTTTTTCCTTAGCCATAGTGCGGACCATTTTCGCACCATGGGAGGGGCAGGGGGGTACTCATTAACGACCGGTTCGACGTCCGGTTCAGGGTCCGGTTCGCGGTAGGGGCTAGCCGCCCAGGCCGCTCAGGACCGTTTCCGCCCTCGCCACCGCCGCCTGGTCCGACTGGTCGACCTTCGCGTCCTCCAGGTCGGGGGTGATGCCGTGGCCGTCCACGGAGCGGCCGGAGGGGGTGTGGTAGTGGCCGACGGTGAGCTCGGCGACCGAGCCGTCGGGCAGGTCGCTCGGCATCTGGACGGAGCCCTTGCCGAAGGTGCGGGAGCCGACGACTATCGCCCGGCCGCGGTCCTGGAGGGCGCCGGTGAGCATCTCGGCCGCGCTCATGGTGCCCCCGTCGACGAGGGTGACGAGGGGCCGTTCGGTGTCGCCGCCGGGGTCGGCGTGCAGGGCGCGCTGGTCGCCGTTCACGTCGTACGTGGCGACGAGGCCGCCGTCGAGGAAGGCGGAGGCGGTGGTGACGGCCTCGGAGACCAGGCCGCCGGAGTTGCCGCGCACGTCGAGGATGATCCCGGAGTCGTCCGGGGCCTGCCGTACGGCGGTGCGGACGACATCGCCCACGCCCTTGGTGAAGGCGGCGATCTTGATGACGGTGACCCCGTCGGGGAGCTTGCGCACGGTCACGGAGTCGGTGGAGAGACGGGCCCGGCGCAGGGTCTCGGTCCACGCGCGCGTGCCGCGCTGCAGGCCGAGGGTGACCGTGGTGCCGGCGGGGGCGTCCTTCGCGTCACCGCGCAGTAAGGAGACCACCTCGGTGACCGGCCGCCCGTCCACCGCGGTGCCGTCGAGGCTGCGCAGCCGGTCGCCCTTGCGGATCCCGGCCGCCGCGGCGGGCGACCCGGACTGCACCTTGCTGATCTCGATACGGCCGTCCCGCTCACGCCGCGCCCACAGACCGACGCCGGTGTACTGGCCGTCCAGCGCCTCCTGGAACTCCTCGTAGTCGCCCTGGGAGTAGACCGCGCCCCAGCGGTCCCCGCTGCGGCTCACAGCGCGCTCGGCGGCCTCCATGGGGGACTTGCCGTCGGCCATCGCCTCGGCGGCGGCCTTCTCGACGTCGTTGTGCCGGGAACCCGAACGGGCCGTGCCGGACGGGGACTTGCCGTCGGACCGGTCCGCTTCGGGGAAGGAGCCGGTGGCCGCGCCGGTCACCAGGACGCTCGCGAACAGCAATGTCAGGGCGGCCCCGCGGCGGTGACGGCGGGGCTGGCAGAACAGGTCGCGGCCTGACATGGCCGTGAGTCTAGGACAACGCGAGAGGGCCGCACGGCCGGTTGACCGTACGACCCTCTTGGGATGCGTCACACCTTCAGGTACTTGCGCAGGGCGAAGAAGGCGGCCAGAGCGGGCATCAGCAGGCTCGTGGCGAGGATCAGCGGCAGCTTGGTCAGCACGGCGTCCCAGCCGATGAAGTTGATCAGGTTCAGCTTCTGGGAGAGGGCCAGACCGTGGTCGATGATGAAGTACCGCGCGATCACCAGGAATCCGCAGGCCACACCTCCGCCGATCAGTCCGGCGACGGCCGCCTCCATGATGAACGGCGCCTGGATGTAGAACCCGGAGGCGCCGACCAGGCGCATGATGCCGGTCTCACGCCGACGGCTGAACGCCGAGACGCGCACCGTGTTGACGATCAGCATCAGGGCCACCACCAGCATCAGGGCCATCACCGCGCGCGCGGCCCAGTTCATGCCGTTCAGCAGACCGAAGAGGTTGTCCAGGATGCCCTTCTGGTCCTGTACGGACTGCACCCCGTCGCGCCCGTCGAACGCGGTCGCGACCACCTGGTACTTCTGCGGGTCCTTCAGCTTGATCCGGTACGACTCCTGCATCTGGTCCGGCGTGAGGGAGCTGGCCAGCGGAGAGTCGCCGAACTGCTCCTTGTAGTGCTTGTACGCCTGGTCCTGCGACTCGTACGTCACCTTCTCTATGACCGTCATCTTCTTCAGGTCGGAGAGGATCTGCGTCTTCTGGTCCTCGGTGACCGCGCCCTTGGCGCAGTTGGCGTCGGACTCGGCGTCGCTCTTGTTGCAGAGGAAGATCGAGACGTTGACCTTGTCGTACCAGTAGCCCTTCATGGTGCTGACCTGGTCGCTCATGAGGAGCGAGCCACCGAACAGCGCCAGGGACAGGGCGACGGAGACGATGACGGCGAACGTCATCGTCAGATTGCGGCGGAGACCGACACCGATCTCGGACAGAACGAACTGGGCGCGCATGGCGTCTGGTTAAGCCTTTCCGGAACCGTCAGTGCTGATAGCCGTAGACGCCGCGCGCCTGGTCGCGGACGAGGCGGCCCTGCTCCAGCTCGATGACGCGCTTGCGCATCTGGTCCACGATGTTCTGGTCGTGCGTCGCCATCACCACCGTCGTACCGGTCCTGTTGATCCGGTCCAGCAGCTTCATGATGCCGACGGAGGTCTGCGGGTCGAGGTTGCCGGTGGGCTCGTCGGCGATCAGCAGCTTGGGACGGTTCACGAAGGCGCGCGCGATGGCGACGCGCTGCTGCTCACCACCGGACAGCTCGCCGGGTCTCCGGTCCTCCTTGCCGCCGAGCCCGACGAGGTCGAGCACCTGCGGCACGGACTTGCGGATCTCGCCCTTCGACTTGCCGATGACCTCCTGCGCGAAGGCGACGTTCTCCGCGACCGTCTTGTTCGGCAGCAGGCGGAAGTCCTGGAACACCGTCCCGAGCTGGCGGCGCATCTGCGGCACCTTCCAGTTGGAGAGGCGTGCGAGGTCCTTGCCCAGGACGTGCACCTGGCCGTGGCTGCACCGCTCCTCGCGGAGGATCAGCCGCAGGAAGGTGGACTTTCCGGAGCCCGAGGACCCCACGAGGAACACGAACTCGCCCTTCTCCACCTCGAGGGTCACATCCCTGAGTGCGGGGCGGGTCTGCTTGGGGTAGACCTTGGAGACATTGTCGAATCGGATCACGGATGCACCACGGGTCGCCGGGGGTAGATGAGCGTGACCATACGCGAACCCGGTGCAGGCGTGCAGGCGCCGGTCCTGCTTGCGCGCGGCTTGTATGTTTTTGTACCCGCCTTTGGGGTCCTGTGGGGCCGCGCACGGGCCAGTACGAAGGTCGGTGCCCGGGAGCGCACGGAATCTGGGACAGTGGGATCTGGGACAGTGAAAGGGAACATTCCCGGTTGCGGGAACGTTGGTCTGTGTGATGGCCGGTGCAAGGAGGGCGAGCGCATGACGTACGACCGGTTGGTGTGCGCAAACTGTGCAGCGCCCGTGAGCGAGGGCCGGTGCCCCGTGTGCCGGGCGAACCGCGAGCGGCTCCAGCAGGAGAACTTTCTCGGCGGGCTGAACCCGATGATGCTGATCGCACTGCTGGCGGTGCTGATCGCCGCGGTCGCGCTGCTGGCGCACCAGACGGCGTAGGACGGCTGGGCGGCGCAGCTGCGGGGCCGCCGGGCGGGCGTGGTCGTGGGGGCTGCGTGTGACTGGTGCGGCTGTGGTCGTGTGTAGCTGGTGCGGTTGCGGGTGCGGCTGATGTGTGTAGCTGATGCGGTTGCGGGTGTGGCTGGTGTGGCTGTGCGAGAGGCCCGGAGCGGGTGCTCCGGGCCTCTTGTCGTGCGCGGCGGCCTTCGTCAGGCCGCTGCGCCGCCGTCGCGGCCATTCATCAGGCGCGGGAGCACCCGGAAGGCGATACCGCCGGCGATCATCGTCGCGGCGCCGATCAGCAGGAACGCGGTCTGGCCCGCACCGGTCTCGGCGAGCTCGTCGCCGCCGCCCTGGGCGGTGGTGTCCGTGCCGGTGTCGGTGAGGTTCGAGGTGCCTGCCTCCTGGGCGGTGGCGCCGGAGCCGCCGTCGGGGTTGGCGTTGTTGCCGCCGCCGCTGTTCCCGTTGCTGTGTCCGTTCCCGTGCCCGTTGCCGTTGCCGTGCCCGTTGCCCGGGGTGGTGGCGCCACCGTCGGTGGGCTCCTCGGTGGGCTCCGACGGCTCGCCCGTGGGCTCGGTCGGCTCGCTCTCCGACGGCTCCGCACTGGTCGACGGCGCCGGGGCGGAAGAGGTCGGGTCGTCGGGCGGCGTCGACCCCGGGGCGGTCGGGATCGTCGATTCGGTGGGGCCGTCGGCCACGGCGTCGACGCTGGTGCTGCTGTCGGTCGTCCCGCTGAGGTCGAGGGCGGAAGCGGCGCCCGCGGCGGTCAGCGACGCGCCCGCGGCGATCACGACGCCGGCGGCCACACGCGCGACCCGGATCCGCGTTTTGTTGGTCATCTGGTTGCTACCCCCAGTAGCTCATCGTCAATGAGGCGGCGCCCGGGGCTGTGATCGACAGGGGACGGCAACTGCGTTCGCGAAAGCCCCCGGTTCACATGCGCCCCAGAGATACGCATGCCATCCTTCACCCTTCCCATTTTCCATGGCACCGTCAAGGCCATTGCGAACGGGATGCCCCAATTCGGGGCTGTTTGCTGGGAGTTGGATTCTGTGAGTGTGATGTAGAACCCAGATGAAGAAGAACTGCCGCCCACTGGTGAACAGTTGGACGGCAGTTCGGTGATCTCGGTCTTTCTGCTACGGCGCCGGCTACTTCTCCTGCTGCTTGCGCCAGCGAATTCCGGCCTCCAGGAAGCCGTCGATCTCGCCGTTGAACACAGCCTCGGGGTTGCCGACCTCGTACTCCGTGCGCAGATCCTTGACCATCTGGTACGGGTGCAGCACGTACGAACGCATCTGGTTGCCCCAGGAGTTGCCACCGTCGCCCTTGAGCGCGTCCATCCTGGCCTGCTCCTCCTGGCGGCGCCGCTCGAGCAGCTTGGCCTGAAGGACGTTCATCGCGGTCGCCTTGTTCTGGATCTGCGAGCGCTCGTTCTGACAGGAGACGACGATGCCGGTGGGCAGGTGGGTGATGCGCACGGCGGAGTCGGTGGTGTTGACGCCCTGGCCGCCGGGGCCGGAGGACCGGTAGACGTCGATACGGAGCTCGGACTCGTCGATCTCCACATGGTCCGACTGCTCGACCACAGGCAGCACCTCGACGCCCGCGAAGGAGGTCTGGCGGCGGCCCTGGTTGTCGAAGGGCGAGATCCGCACCAGGCGGTGGGTGCCCTGCTCGACGGAGAGGGTGCCATAGGCGTACGGCACCTGCACCGCGAAGGTGGTCGACTTGATGCCGGCCTCCTCGGCGTACGACGTCTCGTAGACCTCGGTCTTGTAGCCCCGCTGCTCCGCCCAGCGCAGGTACATACGCTGGAGCTTCTCCGCGAAGTCGGCGGCGTCGACGCCACCGGCCTCGGCGCGGATGTTGACGAGCGCCTCACGGGCGTCGTACTCCCCGCTGAGCAGCGTCCGGACCTCCATCTCGTCCAGCGCCTTGCGCACCGCGACGAGCTCCGTCTCGGCCTCGGCAAGGGTGTCCGGGTCGTCCTCGGCCTCGGCGAGCTCGAAGAGCACGCCCAGGTCGTCGATCCGGCCGCGGAGGGCCTCCGTCTTCCTGACCTCGGCCTGGAGGTGGGAGAGCTTGCTGGTGATCTTCTGCGCTTCGTCCGGGTTGTCCCACAGGGACGGCGCGGCCGCCTGCTCCTCGAGCACGGCGATGTCTGCCCTCATCTTTTCGAGGTCCAGAACGGCCTCGATCGACTCCATGGTCGAGGAGAGGGACTTGAGCTCTTCGGATACGTCGACGACTGCCACGGCTCCAGCGTAACGGCTCCGCCGGTGGGCGGGGGTCTGCGGCCTTGGGCTCCGCCGTCGGGCCCCCCGAGTGCTGCCTCGGGGCTCCGCCCCGGGCCCGGAGTTCGTCCGGGGGCTGCGCCCCCTGCCCCGGAGCGCTGCGTCGGGGCTGCGCCCCGGCTCTTTTGCCCACCCGCCCGCCCGACTCCGTCGGCTGCATAGCCCCCGCCCCCCGGGGCTCCGCCCCGGACCCCGCAGTGTGATCCGGGGGCTCCGCCCCCGGGTTTCCCACCCACCCACCCGTCTCGGTTGGCTGTGTGGTGCACCGTCCGGCTTGCCGAGTCGACCCCGCCCTGGCTCGGTCAGGCTGTGTCGTTCGCCTCCCGCAGGCCGAGCCGAGCCCCCACCCCCCACACCGCGGATTCGTCGGTCCCCATCCAGCTGACCGAGTCGAGCCCTCCCACCCGAGTCGGTCGGTTGTGTGGGTGCCCATCCAGCCGCCCGAGTCGGGTGGTGGGTGGGCATAGGCCGGAGGTCCAGGGGGCGGAGCCCCCTGGGGCGGGAGCGTACGAGGGCCCAGCCCTCGCACCCACCCGCACCGGGGTGCCGGCGTGCCGACCGCAGGTCACGGCGTGGCCGGGGCCGAGTTCTGGGTGTCCCTCGGGGCGTCGGAGGCGCCGTCGCCCGTCGTGGCCAGCCAGGCGGCCACGCCTATCGCGGCGGCGACGGCCACACCCACCGCGCCCAGCGTGAGACGGCGGCGGCGCGCTGCAGCACGGTGGCGGGCTGCCGAGCCGGGGCGCGGGGCGCCGGGGGTGCGGGGGGCGCGGGCCGTCCCCAGCGCACCGCCCGCCAGCTCGTCCGGCGCAGGCACCCGCATCGACGTGTGCGTGTCCCGGTTGGAGTCCGGCTTGGCGCCCGGCACCAGCGGTACCGCGCCCCTCCGCTCCGGGGCCGGTGGTGCCGGGGCGGCGGACGGGGGCTCGGTCTCCGGCTCCTCCTCGGGGTCGGCGTCCGGCTCGTCGACGTCCAGCGGAGGCATCCCCGCCAGCATCGGCAGCAGCTCCCGCAGCCGTCCGCCCAGCTCGGACGCCCTCAGCCGGGAGGCCGGTGCCTTGGCGAGGCACTGCAGGATCAGCTGCCACAGCTCGTCCGGGATGCCGGGCAACGGGACGACCCGCTCCGTGACATGGCGGCGCAGCACGGCTCCGGGGTGGCCGCCGCCGAACGGTGTGAAGCCCGCGAGCAGCTCGTACAGCACCGTGGCCAGGGCGTAGATGTCGACGGAGGCCCGGGGCGGCAGCCCCTCGACGATCTCCGGGGCCAGATAGTCCGGCGTACCGATGATCTTCGTGGCCTTGCTGCGCTTCGGCGTGTCGATGAGTTTCGCCACACCGAAGTCGGTGAGCAGCGCGCGGTGCGAGCCGCCCGGGCCGAGCGGGCCCTGCATGTCGAGGAGGACGTTCTCCGGCTTCACATCACGGTGCACGACCCCGGCGGAATGCGCGGCGGCGAGCCCGTCGGCGATGTCGGCGACGATCGCCACCGCCGCCTCGGGGGCGAGCCGCCGTTCCCGTTCCAGGCGGGTGCGCAGATCGGTGCCTCGGATGAGGTCCATCACGAGCGCCAGGTCGTTGCCGTCGACGACGAGGTCACGCACCGACACGACATTGGGGTGCTCCAGGCCCAGCAGCGCCGTGCGCTCCTGGACGAAGCGACCGACGAGCTCCTGGTCGGACGCGAGGTCCTCGCGCAGCAGCTTGATCGCGACGGGCCCGTCGGGCCCCTCGCCCAGCCACACCGTGCCGGCGCTGCCCCGCCCCAGGATCTGGTTCGCGGTGTACCGGCTGCCGATCTTCCGTCCCAAGACTGCTCCTACAGACGCGTGTTGCCGACAAAACTACGCGTCCGACGAACCGGCCCTCACCACAGAGGCGGAAATCACCCGCCACGTGTCGACAAATCCCCAGACTCGCCGCGAGCAGGGCGCAAGTGCCGGCTGTGCACTTCGTGCACAACCGGAACAACGGGCACGACTCGCACGGCGGACCGGCGGATCGGCGGATCCGGCCGTCCGTGGACAGCGGCATGCCCCGCCGACGGCGAACGGCTAGTTCCCGCCGGTCTTGGAGCCGATGTCCTTGATCCAGCCGCCCACGGAGTGGGCCCAGGCGCTCAGCTGTGCCCAGTAGCCCTTGCCCGTGCCGATCCAGTCCGGCAACGGGGTCAGCTTCCAGATCAGCCAGCTCGCGACGAACAGGATGACGATCGTGACCAGGCAGCCCTTCAGGCAGCCCAGACCGGGAATCTTCATCGGGTTCGCGCTGCGCTGCCGCGGCGGCCGGGGCTCGCGGGCGGGCCGCCGGGGTTCGGGCTGCGCTGGCGGAGCGTACCGCTGCGGGGCCTGGGGCTGCTGCGGCGGGGCGTAGTGCTGCGGCTGCTGCTGGGCGGGATGGCCGTAGCCCTGCTGGTAGCCGGGCTGCTGCTGCCGCTGCGGGGGACGCTGCACCTGGCGGCCCTGGGGCTGCGGGGCCTGGCGCGGCGGCTGGTCGGGGCGGGCCACCTGGCGCTGCGGGCGGCGGCGCAGCGGGTCCTCGCCGGGGTCGAGGTACTGGATCTGCGTCTGCTCGTTGCGGTCGCGGGCGGCGCGCAGCTGGGTCTGCCAGGGGTGCGGCTGCTCGGGCTGCTGCCCGCCCGGCTGGTTCTGCGGCACGGGCGGCATGACCGAGGTGGGATCGGCGGCGCCGGTGTGCGGCAGGACGGTCGTCGGGTCGGCGGCGCCCGGCGGGGTGCCGGTCTGCGGCAGGAAGCTGGTCGCGGCGTTCGGGTCGTAGGCCCCGGCCTGGCCCTGCGGCAGTACCTGCGTGGGGTCGGCGGCTCCGGGTACGCCCGGTACGGCGGCGGGCGACGGGTCGGGGGCCAACAGGGCGGCGACGCTCTCCGCGGCGGCGATCTGCATGCTGTTGGCATGCACGCCGATGCCCTCGGCGACGACGCGCAGGCCGCGGGCGAGGTTCTCGGCGCTGGGCCGCTCGGCGGGGTTCTTGCGCAGGCAGCGCTCTATGACGGTCCACAGCGGTTCGGGGACCGTGGAGGGGCGGCGGGGTTCGGCGCTCAGGTGCTGGTGCAGCACCTCCAGGGCGGTGCTTCCGGCGAACGGCGGACGGCCGGTGACCAGCTCGTAGAGCAGGATCCCGGCGCCGTAGACGTCGACGGCGGAGGTCTGCGGGCGGCCCTCGGCGGACTCCGGGGCGACGTACGCGGGCGTACCGACGAATTCCTGGGTGCGGGTGAGGCCGGGCGAGTCGGCGAGCCGGGCGATGCCGAAGTCGGTCAGCAGCGGGTGCATCTCGCCGCCGTTCTGCATCAGCAGCACGTTGGCCGGTTTCAGATCACGGTGGACGACGCCGTCGGCGTGGCTGGCGGCGAGCGCGTCGGCGATCTGCGCGGTGATCAGGGCGGCGCCGACCGGGGTGAAGGGGCCGTTCTCCCGCAGGAAGCGGTGCAGGTCCGGGCCGTCGACCAGGTCCATGACGAGGGCCAGCAGATCGCCCTCGACCACCAGGTCGCGCACCCGGACGATGTTCGGGTGGGTGAGGCGGAGCAGCACGGAACGCTCGCGCAGGAACCGCATCACGATGTCGGGGTCGCTCGCGAGCTCCTCCTTGAGGACCTTGATCGCAACCGTCTCACCGGGCTGGCCGGGCACAGCGGCCTCGGCACCCGCCGTCTCCCGCTGGCGGGCACGCCAGACGGTCCCCGTGGCACCGCGTCCGAGCGGCTCCTCGAGGAAGTACTTGCTGCCTACCGGCCGCACGTCATGCGCTCCCTGCTGCTGGTTCACGTTCCGACCCACTGTAGTGCCGGAAGCCCCGGCGACGGCCTGTCGTCCGGCTGTGCGTCACATGCGGGTCCGGTGTGCCGCCGCCGGGTCGTGCTCTGTTCCCTGCGTTCCTTACGCACGGCGTGTCGGACCTGTTCGCCGGATGTGTTCCCGGACCCTTCCCGGACATGTTCCCGGACACTTTCGCCGGACATGTTCGCCGGACATGTTCGAAGGAAAGACGCTCTCCTCGGTCCCGTGGTTGCCGGACCCGGACGTGACCGATCTCAAGCGGTCGTCCGCATGCCAGTTCTGCGGCACTTTTGCGGGCAGAGCCGACCAATCAAGATCACTTGACGCCGGGCGGAGGGCGGGCTGTCAGTGGCAGGTGGGAGGATGCGGGTGTACTGCTGGCCGACGTGCCCGCGTGCGGTGCCGGGGGTGGTCCGCGGCGCGGTGGGGGAACCGCGCGCATCCTCGTCCCGGAGTGCGCGGGTGCCGTGCAGAAGGGACCGCTGCGCCGATGCAGATCCGGCTGACCGTCGTAGACCCGCTGGGCCCGACCCCGCAGCAGCGGGGCCGCGCCGCGCGCCGCGACGTGCTGGTCACGGCACCGGCCGGCACCGCGCTGGCCGAGGTGGCGGCGGGGCTGGCGGCGGCAGTCGCGGGGGACGGCGGCGGCGCGGTCGTGCTGTACGCGGGCGCGGAGCGGCTGGACGGCAGGCGCTGCACCCTCGGCGAGCCCCCGCTGACCGACGGCGCGCTGCTGTCGCTGGGCGCGCCGGGCGAGCCGGAGGCCCATCCCCAGGCGGACGACGCCGCGGCCCGGCTGCATGTGGTGGCGGGTCCGGACGCGGGCGGGGTCCATCTTCTCCACGGCGGCCAGATCCGTATCGGCCGCTCCGCCGACGCCGATGTGCCCCTCGACGACCCGGACGTCTCCCGGCTGCACTGCGCGATCACCGTCGAGCCGGGCGGCCGGGTCTCGGTCGCCGATCTGGGCTCCACCAACGGCACCGTGCTGGACGGCACCCGGGTGGGCGCCCAAGCCGTCCGCTTCCCGACCGGCGCGCTGCTCCGTCTGGGGGAATCGGCCCTGCGCCTCACGCCGTCCGACGCGCCAGGGACGCGTACGGAGACGGCCCCGGACGGCGAGGGGCATGTCCGTCTGGCCACGGGGGCGGCAGGCTCGAAGGCTACGGCGGCTGCGGCCCATACGCGCATGACGCACGCCCCGGGAGACACGGACGCGCCGTCGGAGGGTACTCACCAGGCCTACGGCCCGGCAGGCTGGGGCAGCCCCGGGGAACCGCACGCGGTCCCGGGCCAGGGACACGCCCCGCGCATCGAGAGCCGGGGCGGTTCCGGGAGGGCGACGGCGGCCGACGGCGACGCGCGCGAGACACACAGCGGGGCGACGGGAAGGGGAACGGGGACAGGCAGCCTGCCCGGGCCCCGGACGGGCGGCGGGCTCGGTGCGGCTGCACCCGGCCGGGGAGCCCTGAGTGACGACCGGGACACCCACGCGCAGGGGCGATGGGCCCCGGGTGACGACAGCGCCCGCGCGCGAGACAGGGGCCCCGCCGGTACAGACCCGCGCGCGGGCGGCCACCCCGAGGACCGAGCGGGCGGAGCGTACGGCGCACGCGGCCGGGGTCCCGCAGGACGCGGCCGGGGTCCCGTAGGAGAGGACGGCGACACCCGCGCACAACGCCGAAGGACCACGGGCGGGGACGGACAGCCGTACGACCGGCAGGCCGCGGCCGACAACACAGACCCACGCGCGCGTGATCGCCACCCCGCCACCGGCACACCCACCGACCCGGCACCACACCACCGCAACGCGCCCCACGGCGAACCGGGCCAGCACGGCGACCCGGGCCCGCACCGTGACCCGGGCCCGGGCCCGCACAACACCCGGACCCCCGCCGACGCGGACCCCCGCACACGAGCCCGAGGCTTCACCGGTGCCCCCACGGATCCCGCCGTCCAGGGCAACGCAGGTCGGGACCAGAGCACAAGCCCGCGCCCCCACCGCACCCCCGCCGACGACGACCTCGGCCAACCCGCACGCCTCCCCGCCCCGGACGCCGACATTCCACACGCCGCCCGCAAGCGCGGTGGCCTGTCCGCGTGGGCCAGGAAGCTGGCCGGCGGCAAGGGCGCGCACCCGCAGCCGCACGAGGCGTACGGCGCCGGTGCCGCCGCCGGCACCGGCGCGGGTGACGCCGTACGACCGCAGCAGCCGGAGACCTGGCCCGACCCGGCGGCGCTGCTGCTGACGGCGCTGGGGCCGGGGCCGCGGTTGTGGGAGCGCGGGGCCGGGCACCCCGAGGCGCTCACCGTGCGGCTGGGCACAGCCGACCGTACGGCGCCGAACGGCCTGGGCCTGCTGCCCGCCGTACCGGTGACCACCGCGCTGCGCGAGGCCGGTGCGCTGGGCCTCGCGGGGCCGCGTCCCCGGCTGTCGGGGCTGGCCCGCTCGGTGCTGGCACAGCTCACCGCCCTGCACTCCCCCGATGTGCTGGAGGTCGTGCTGATCAGCACGGACCGCGCCCGCCCGGTCGAGGAGCGCACCGCCGAGTGGTCCTGGCTCGGCTGGCTGCCGCATCTGCGCCCGGCGAACGGGCAGGACTGCCGACTGCTGCTCGCCTACGACCGCGAACAGGCCGCGGCCCGCACGGACGAACTCCTGCGCAGGCTGGACGACCGCATGGCGCGCGACACCCAAGGCACACGGACCGGGGCCTTCCCGGTGCCGTACAGCGTGCTCGTCGTCGACGGTGACCCCGGTGGCGCCGATGTGCGGGATGCCGTGGAGCGGCTGGCGCTGGAGGGGCCCGCGGCCGGGATACACGTGCTGTGTCTCGCCGAGACCGCCCCGGCGGCACCCGCCTCGCCGGTGCCGGTGACGGAGACGTACGACGCGGCCTGCGCGGTGTCGCCCGCCTTCCGCGCCTGCGGAGCCGTCTCATTGCTCGGCGGTGATGTCGCGACCGCGCTGCATCTGATGCGCGTCGCGCACGGCGCCCCCGTCGGCTCCGGCACCGTGGCCGCCGTGGACGCGGTCTCGCCCGCCTGGGCCGAGCGGTTCGCGCGGGCCCTCGCACCGCTGCGCACCGACGGCGCCCAGGGCGAACCGCACGCGCGCGTGTCGGCCCCGCTGCCGCCGTCAGCCCGGCTGCTGGACGAGCTGGGCCTGGCCAGGGCCACCCCGGCGTCGCTGATGGCGCGCTGGGCGGACGCCGCCGACGACTCCGACTCGCCCGGCGGCAGGGCCCGCGCCGTGCTCGGGGCGGGACCACGTGGCCCGCTGACCGCGGATCTCGTCGCCGACGGCCCGCATCTGCTGATAGAAGGGCCGCCCGGCAGCGGTCGTACGGAACTGGTGCGGGCGGTCGTGGCGTCGCTGGCCGCGGCCGAGCGCCCCGACCGGCTCGGCATCGTCCTGGTCGACGGCCGGGACGGCACCGGCGCGTCCGGCAGCGCGGGCGGCGCCCATGGTTCTTCAGGCAGCTCTGGCAGCTCCGGCGGCCCCGGCGACGGGCTGCGCGTGTGCACCGAGGTACCGCACACCACCACCTATCTGACCGCCAACGACCCCGTCAGGATGCGGGAGTTCGCGCAGTCGCTGAGCGCCGAGCTGAAGCGGCGGGCCGAGTTGCTGGGCCGTACCGGCTTCGCCGAGTGGCACACCCGCCATGAGCTGTCTGGCCGGGTGGTCCCGCAGCACACGCCCGGCGGACGCACCGGGGCCGGGCGCACCGGCGCCGGGTCCGCCGCTGCCGCCGGCGGCGATCTGGAGAGCCCACCGAGCACCACGCTCCGGCTGCGCCCGTCGTCCGCCGCCCGGCAGGCGGAGGCCGCGCCGCCGCTGCCCCGGCTGGTGGTGGTCGTGGACGATCTGGACGCGCTGGTCTCCCCGGCGCTGGGTTCGCCCGGGCGGCCCGCGGCGGGCTCGGTGCTGCGGGCACTGGACGCGGTGGCCCGGGAGGGCGCACGACTCGGGGTGCACCTGGTCGCGGCGACCGGCCCGGGCGGCCGTACGGCGGACACCGAACCGGCCCGCCGGGCCACACTCCGCGTCACCCTGGACGCACCGCCCGCCCACCACGCCGCCACCGGGTCCCGCGGCCAGGAGCCCGGCGGTGAACCGGCCCCCGGGCGAGGCCGACTGGCGCATGCCGACGGCCGGGTGACCGCCTTCCAGGGCGGCCGGGTCACGGGCCGTATACCCCGCACCGCCACCCAGCGGCCCACGGTCGTACCGCTGGAGTGGCAGCGCATGGGCGATCCGCCGACCCGCCGTCATGTCCGCGAACTGGGCAACGGTCCGACGGATCTGGCGCTGCTGGCGAGCGCCCTGGAGCGGGCGGCCCGTTCGGTCGCGGCGGCCGAGGTCCCCTCACTCCTCTGAACAACCAGCCCCATCGGCCGGATGTGCCAGCCCTGTTGATCCCCCGTCAGCCGCCCCTGCCCGCAGGGTCCCTGCCCGCACGGGCCCCTGCGCGCCCGTGCCACCCGCCCGTCCCGAAAGCCCACCACAACCGCCGCACAAGTCCCGCGCATGCCCCGCGCAGACCCCACGCATACCCCGCGCATACCCCGCGCGAGTCCCCCACAGCCCCGTCCCGGCGACAACCCAACCCCCGTGCAACCGCCGCGCAAACCTCCATGACGGCACGTCACGAGGCGGTTACGATCAGCCGTTTGCCGAGGCAGGCACTCTTGCCGCCCGCAAGCGGACGGGCGTAGACCAGACCGCACGGGACAGCGCTCGAACGTTCAACGATGAACGAAGAACGGGGCAGTGATGCGCAGCGAAATGAGCAGCACGATCCGGACGAACTGGGCAGCGAGGACCGCGGCGGCGGTCACCGTGGGGGCGTTAGCACTCTCGCTCACCGCCTGCGGCGGCAGTGACGACAAGAAGAACGACGGCGGCAAGAGCAGCACCCCGAGCGGCAGCACCGTCACGCTCCCCAAACTGGACGGGGCGAGCCTGGAGGTCGCCGCCGTCTGGACCGGTCAGGAGCAGAAGAACTTCAAGCAGGTCCTCGCGGAGTTCTCCAAGCGCACGGGTGCCAAGGTCACCTTCGTGCCTGCGCAGGACCCCATCATCAACTTCCTCGGTTCGAAGATCGCGGGCGGTCAGCCGCCGGACGTCGCGCTGCTCCCGCAGCCCGGTGCCATCAAGCAGGCCGTGGAGAAGAAGTGGGCCAAGCCGCTCGGTGCCGAGGCTCAGGCGGAGCTGGCCAAGAACTACTCGCAGGGCTGGCAGGACATCGGCAAGGTCGACGGCAAGCAGTACGGCGTCTACTACAAGGCCGCGAACAAGTCACTGATCTGGTACAACGCCAAGGTCTTCGGGAACGCGGGCGCCAAGGAGCCGAAGACCTGGCAGGAGCTGATGACGGCGGCTCAGGCGGTGTACGACTCCGGTGTCACCCCGTTCTCTGTGGCCGGGGCGGACGGCTGGCCGCTGACGGACTGGTTCGAGAACGTCTATCTGTCGCAGGCGGGCCCGGAGAAGTACGACCAGCTCGCCCAGCACAAGATCAAGTGGACGGATCCCTCGGTCAAGCAGGCGCTGACGACGCTGGCGCAGATCTGGGGCAAGAAGGACTATGTGGCGGGCGGCCAGAGCGGCGCGCTGCAGACCGAGTTCCCCAAGTCGGTCACCCAGACCTTCACCGGCGGCGACCAGCCGAAGGCGGCGATGGTCTACGAGGGCGACTTCGTGCAGGTCAACATCGGTGAGACCAAGGCGAAGGTGGGCACGGACGCGAAGGTGTTCCCCTTCCCGGCGGTCGGCTCCACCGCGCCCGTGGTCTCCGGCGGCGATGCTGCGGTCATCCTGAAGGACTCCAAGGCGGCGCAGGCGCTGGCCACGTTCCTGGCCTCGCCGGACGCGGCGACGATCCAGGCGAAGCTGGGCGGCTATCTGTCCCCCAACAAGAACGTGCCGGTCTCCGCGTACCCGAACGAGGTGCAGCGCACGATCGCCAAGGCGCTGATCGCGTCCGGTGACGATTTCCGCTTCGACATGTCCGACCAGGCCCCGCAGGCGTTCGGCGGCACTCCGGGCAAGGGCGAGTGGAAGGACCTCCAGGACTTCCTGAAGAACCCGTCGGACGTGGCGGGCGCGCAGGCGAAGCTGGAGAAGGACGCGGCGGCGGCGTACGGCAGCGGGAGCTGATCCGGGGATGGCGTCGGCCACGGAGGCGGGGGCCCCTCACCCTGCACGGCCTGCCCCCGCCGCATCCAAGTCACCGAAGCAGCCGCGGGGCCGCAGGAGCGTGACCGGCACCCGCAGGACGGTGGCGGCGCTGTTCCTGCTGCCCGCCCTGGTCCTGCTCGGCGCGCTCGTGGTCTATCCGATCGGGTACTCGGTCGTCCGCAGCTTCTACGACTCCTCCGGGAACGGGTTCGCCGGTTTCGACAACTACAAGGCCCTCTTCACGGACGACGGCATCCGCGCCGCACTGAAGAACAACATCATCTGGGTGGTGGTCGCGCCGGCGGTCTCCACGGCGCTCGGTCTGGTCTTCGCGGTGCTGACCGAACGGGTGCGCTGGGGAACGGCGTTCAAGCTGATCGTCTTCATGCCGATGGCGATCTCGATGCTCGCGGCGGGGATCATCTTCCGGCTGGTCTACGACCAGGACCCGGACAAGGGCGTCGCGAACGCGGTGTGGGTCGGTATCCACGACACCTTCGCCCAGTCGTCGTCGTTCCCGAAGGCGCACCCCGGCCGTCAGTCGCCGCTGAAGCCCGATCACGGCGGGTTCATCACCTCGGCCGTCGTGCACACCGGCCAGACCGTCACGCTGCCCCTGGTGGGTGTCGCGCCCGACCAGATGCCCGGCGGCGCTGAGAAGGCCGTGGCGGCGCGGCCCGAGCCGGGGAAGATCACGGGAACGACCTGGCAGGACTTCACCCGCGGCAAGGGGGTCGGCAGGCTCGGCGAGCCCGATCCGGCCGAGCTCGGCTACTCCGGGATGAAGATCGAGGCGGTCAAGGACGGCAAGATGGTGGCGTCGGCGAAGGCCGCGGGCGACGGCACCTTCACGCTGCCCGCCGCGGCCGACGGGGCGCGACTGCGGCTGCCCGCGGGCAACTTCACGGAGCCGTACAACGGCGTGGACTGGCTGGGCCCGTCGCTGGTCACCCCGGCGATCATCGGGAGCTATGTCTGGATGTGGGCGGGCTTCGCGATGGTGCTGATCGCGGCCGGTCTGGCAAGTGTGCCGAGAGAGTTGCTGGAGGCCGCGCGGGTGGACGGCGCGGGCGAGTGGCAGGTGTTCCGCAGGATCACCGTGCCGCTCCTCGCGCCGGTGCTCGCGGTGGTCGTCGTCACCCTGATGATCAATGTGCTGAAGATCTTCGACCTGGTCTTCATCATCGCGCCGGGCTCCTCCCAGGACGACGCGAACGTGCTGGCCCTGGAGCTGTACCGGAAGGGCTTCTCCGAGGACCAGCCGGGCATCGCGAGCGCGATCGCGGTGTTCCTGCTGCTGCTCGTCATCCCGGTGATGCTGTTCAACATCCGCAGGCTCAGGCGGGAGGTACGGCGATGACGACGGCGCACGCCGAGAGCGTCACGAAGTCTGCCGCGCCGGTGGCGGCCAGGTCCGGGCCCTCGCTCGGGGAACGGCTGACCGGGCTGGTCAGCGGCAGCGCGGTCCGGGTGTTCCTGGTCCTGGTGGGCCTGTTCTGGCTGGTCCCGACGATCGGACTGCTGCTGTCCTCGCTGCGCACGCCGGAGGACATGAGCGCGAGCGGCTGGTGGAAGGTCTTCAGCGAGCCGTCGCAGCTCACCTTCGGCAGCTACCGGAAGCTGCTGGAGAACAGCGACATCACCGACTCCCTGGTGAACACGCTGCTGATCACCGTCCCGGCGACCCTGCTGGTCGTGGTGATCGGCTCCCTCGCGGGCTACGCGTTCGCGTGGATGGAGTTCCCGGGCCGCGACTGGTGGTTCCTGGGCGTGGTCGGGCTGCTGGTGGTGCCGGTGCAGGTGGCGCTCATCCCGATCGCCGAACTATTCGGCAAGATCGGCCTGTTCGGCACGATCCTCGGAGTGGTGCTGTTCCACACCGGCTTCGGGCTGCCGTTCGCGGTGTTCCTGCTGCGGAACTTCTTCGCCGAGATCCCCCGCGAACTGCTGGAGGCGGCCCGGCTGGACGGCGCCGGTGAACTCCGGGTGTTCACACGGGTCGTGATGCCGCTGGGCGGACCGGCGATCGCGAGCCTCGGCATCTTCCAGTTCCTGTGGGTGTGGAACGACATGCTGGTCGCGCTGGTGTTCACCAAGTCGAGCACCCAGCCGATCACCGTCGCACTCCAGACGCAGGTACGGCAGTTCGGCAACAACATCGACGTGCTGGCACCCGGCGCGTTCATCTCCATGGTGATCCCGCTGGCCGTGTTCTTCGCGTTCCAGCGGCAGTTCGTGTCCGGCGTGATGGCCGGGGCGGTCAAGTAACGTCGTCCGACCATCGGTCATCCAAGTAGCGCTCCTCAGGGCTGCGTTCCCAGAGGCGGGCCGACACCGGCCCGCCTCTTCGCGTTCACCGGGTGTCCCCCGCGAGCCGTAGCCAGCCGTAACCAGATCACTCCATCGGCCGTTGTCCGGGACGTACGCGTCGCCGTACGTCCGTGCCGTGACGTCACCCGGGCACGCCGTCGGCCTCCCGGTCCAGGAGGCGCCGTACGCCCGTGCCGTCCGACCGAGAGAGCAGAATGCCCCGCTTCAGCATCATCGTCCCGTCCCACGGGGTCGCCGGGCGGCTGTCCCAGGCGCTGGACTCGGTCCTCGGCCAGTCCTGCGGCGACCTGGAACTGATCCCCGTGACCGACGCCCCGGGCTGCCCCGCCGACGACGTGGTGGCCGGTTACACCGGGCGGGACTCCCGGGTGGTCCCGGTGCACTCACCGCCCTCCGCGGGCGTGGGCGGGGCGCGAAACGCCGGGCTGCGGGCGGCGACCGGCGCGTTTGTGCTGTTCCTGGACGGCGACGATCTGCTGGTGCGGGGCGCGCTCGCCGCACTGGACGCCCGGCTGGCCGAGACCGCTGCCGGTCAGGTCGACGTCCTGTACTGCGAGCACGAGCGGGTGCCGTGGTGGGAGGGCGAGCCGACCCAGCCCGCGCTGCTGCCGGGCACCACCCCGGCGGACGCCTTCGCCCCGGACCGGGTGCCGTCCCTCACCGGTGTGCCCTTCCCGGCGTGGAGCGCCGTATACCGCCGCGACTTCCTGCTGGAACACGAACTCGCCTTCCCCGACGGCCACTTCACCGACATCGGCTGGGGCGGTCTGGTCACGGTGCACGCCGGGCGGATCGCGGTGACGCGCTCGGTCGTCGTACGGCACCGGCTGCGGCGGCAGGGCAGCCGGCTCAACACACCCGGCGCGCATCAGCACGGCCTCCTCGACCAGGTGGACCTGGTGCTGACCCGGGCTGCGGAGCGGGGCCTCGCACCCGAGCGGTCGTACGCCCTGTTCACGCAGCTCTTCGCGCCGGTGCTGCGGACGGCGGCCCACCCCGAGCGGCTGCCGTCCGGCCGCCGCGCCTTCTTCCGCCGGGCCGCGCGCCTCTACCGGCGTCACCGCCCCGCCGGGTTCCGGACGCCCGGCGGCAGCCTCGGTGTGCAGCACCGGCTGCTGGCGTGGGGGGCCTACGGCGCGTTCAGCGCCCTGCGTGCCGTCAACCGCTCCGCCGTACGGGCCGCCGAGGCCGTGCCCCGCCCGCGCATGCTGCGCACCCGGCTGCGCTACGCCCGCGATCTGCGCCGCCCCCTCGACCCCAACCTTGCCGTCTACTGCGCCTATTGGGGCCGCGGCTATGCCTGCAACCCGGCCGCGATCCATGCCAGGGCACGTGAACTGGCCCCGCACATCCGCTCGGTGTTCCTCGTCGAGCCCGGCCAGGAGCACACCCTGCCGGAGGGTGTGGAGCACGCGGTGATCGGGAGCCGCCGCTACTGGGAGGTGCTGGCCCGCGCCACGTACCTGGTGAACAACGCCAACTTCGCGGAGGGCGTCGTCAAACGCCGCGGCAGCGTCCATCTCCAGACACAGCACGGCACACCGCTGAAGAAGATGGGCGTCGACCAGTCGACGTACCCCGTGGTCGCCGCCCAGAGCGGCAGCTTCACCAGGCTGCTGGGCCGGGTGGACCGCTGGGACTACAACCTCTCCTCCAACAGCCACTCCACCCAGATGTGGGAGCGCGCCTTCCCCGGCTCCTACGAGGCGCTGGAGTACGGCTATCCGCGCAACGACGTCTACTACTCGGCGACCGCCGACGACGTGGCCCGCGTCCGGCGCGAACTCGGCGTCCCGGACGGCGCGACCGCCGTCCTCTACGCCCCCACCCACCGCGACCACCGCACCCACTTCGAGACCGGACTCGACCTGGAGGCCTTCTGCCGGGCTGCCGGTGACGACGTCGTGGTCCTGCTGCGCGCCCACTACTTCTACGACCCGGGCGGCCCGGGCCGGACCACGGGCCGGGTCATCGACGTCACCGCGCACCGCTCCTCCGAGGACGTCTGCCTGGCCGCCGACGCGCTGATCACCGACTACTCGTCGATCATGTTCGACTACGCCAATCTGGACCGGCCGATCGTGGTGTACGCCGACGACTGGGACGTCTACCGGGACACCCGCGGCGTCTACTTCGACCTCCTAGCGGCACCGCCCGGCCCGGTGGCCCGCACCCCGAAAGAACTGGCCGCCGTGTTCCGCGAAGGGACGTACGCAGGACCGGAGTCCGCCCGCCTGAGGGCCGAATTCCGGAGGCGATTCTGCGAGTTCGACGACGGCCGGGCCGCCGAGCGGGTCGTACGGCGGGTGCTGCTGGGCGAGCCGCCGCAGGCGCTGCCGCCCGTGGTGCCGCTCGCCGAGCGCGTCCCCGCCCCCGCCGCCGTGTCCCACGCAAGGAGCTGACCGTGCCCCGCATCAGCGTCATCGTGCCCTGCTTCAAGGTGCAGGGCTTCCTGCGCGAGTGTCTCGACTCGGTGCTGGAGCAGTCGTACCGCGACATCGAGGTGATCGCCGTCGACGACCACTCCCCCGACGGCTGCGGCGCGATCCTCGACGAGTACGCCGCCCGCGACCCGCGGGTGACGGTGCTGCACCTGGCGGAGAACGCCGGTCTCGGACGCGCCCGCAACGCCGGACTCCCGCACGCCACCGGCGACTTCCTGCTCTTCCTCGACAGCGACGACACCCTCACCCCCGGCGCCCTCGCCGCCGTCGCGGCCCGGCTCGACGAGACCGGCGACCCGGATGTGCTGGTCTTCGACTACGCCCGCACCTACTGGTGGGGCGGGACGCGGCGCAACGTCCTCGCCGAGGTGCTGACCGAGGCGGGCGAGGGCACCTTCACGGCCGCCGAACACCCCCGGATCCTCGACCTGTTGATGGTCGTCTGGAACAAGGTGTACCGGCGCGCGTTCGTCGAGCAGAACGGCTTCGAGTTCCCGCCGGGCTACTACGAGGACACCCCCTGGACGTTCCCGGTGATGCTCAGCGCGGGCCGGATCGCCGCGCTCGACCGGATCTGCCTCAACTACCGCCAGCGCCGCCAGGGCAACATCCTCTCCACCACCAGCCGCAAGCACTTCGACATCCACGACCAGTACCGGCGGGTCTTCGCCTTCGTCGACTCCCGCCCGGAGCTGGCGGGTTGGCTGCCGTATCTGCACCGCAAGATGGGCGAGCACTGCCTCGACATCCTCGCCAAGCCGGACCGGCTGCCACCCGCCGACCGGCACGAGTTCTTCCGCCGTACGGTACGGCTGCTGCGCGAGCGCCGTCCGGACGGCGCCGTCATGGACGGCGAGCTGCGGCTGCTGACCGCGGGCTGGACGGCGTACCGGATCGGCCGGCAGACCGGGCGCGCCCGCCGCGAACTCGGCCGGCGCGCGGAGATCGTACGGCAGTCGGCGGCGGTACGCGCCGGACGCGGCTGGTCCGCGCTGCACGCGCTGCGCCCGCTGGACGAACGCCTCGTCGTGTACTCGGCGTTCTCGCACGACGGGATGCTCGGCGACCCGGCCGCGGTCTACCGCGCACAGCGGGAGTTCGCGCCGCAGCTGCGTGGGGTGTGGGTGGTGCGCGACGCCGAGCAGGCGGCGCTGCTGCCGCCGGGCACCGAGCATGTGCTGCCCGGCTCGCGCGGCTGTCTGGAGGTCACCGCACGCGCCAAGTACGTCGTCAGCAACGTCAATTGGCCCGGCACCCTGGCCAAGCGCCCCGGCAGTGTGCACATCCACACCCACCAGGGCACCCCGCTCAAGTACATGGCGGCCGATCTGCTGGACCGGCCCGGTGCCCGCTTCGGCGTCGATGTGCCGCAGCTGCTGCGCCGCGCCGACCGCTGGGACCACAGCCTGGTCGCCAACCGGCACTCCGAACTGGTGTGGGAGCGGGCCTACCCCTGCCACTTCGCCTCCGCGCGCACCGGCAGCCCCCGCAACGACGTGCTGGTCAACGCCACGGACGGAGACGGCGCCGCGTTCCGCTTCCGGTACGGCATCCCCGAGGACCACACCGTCGTGCTGTACGCCCCGACCCTGCGCGACCACGTCCGGGGCGGCCACACCGAACGCGTCGACCTGGCCGCGCTCGCCGCCTCGCTGGGCGAGGGGCACACCCTCGTCGTACGGCTGCATCCCTCGCTCGCGACCGGTCCGGCGCGCGGGCTCGGGCTCGCCGAGCTGCACCGGCGCGGCGTTCTGGTCGACGCGACGGACGAACCGCATGTCGAGGAGGTCATGCTCGCCTCCGACGCCCTGGTCACCGACTACTCGGCCCTGATGTTCGACTACGCCAACCTGGACCGGCCCATCGTGATCCACGCCGACGACTGGCCCACGTTTATCGCGAGCCGGGGCGCCTACTTCGACATCACCGCCGATCCGCCCGGCCATGTGTCCTACTCCGGGCGGGAGTTGCGGTGGCTGTTCGCCTCGGGGGCCTGGCGGGACGAGGAGTCGGAGCGGCTGCGGGCGGAATTCCGGGCGCGGTTCTGCGAGTTCGACGACGGCCGCGCCGCGGAGCGCGTCGTACGGACCCTGCTGCTCGGCGAGTCGATGCCGGCGCCCGGAGCGTCACCGGTGCCGGGACCGGCGGCGGGGCGGGAGGACCTGCTCACGGCGACGTGACGGGACCTGTCCACGTCACCGTCACAGCGTGCGGGGGCCGGTCGTTATCACAGTGCGGGGGCCGGTCGTTGCTCCGGCCCCCGCAATGCGGGTCAGTCGATGCAGCGCGTCACTCGACGATGAGGTCGACCTCGATGTTGCCGCGGGTGGCGTTGGAGTAGGGGCAGACCTGGTGGGCCTGGTCGACCAGCTTGCGGCCGGTGGCCTCGTCCACGGAGTCGGGCAGCTCCACGCGCAGCGTCACCTTCAGCCCGAAGCCCTCGCCCTGCTTGCCTATGCCGACCTCGGCGGTCACCGCCGCGTCGCTCACGTCCACCTTGGCGGCGCGGCCGACGAGGCCGAGGGCGCTGCCGAAGCAGGCGGCGTAACCGGCGGCGAAGAGCTGCTCGGGGTTGCTGCCCTGGCCGTTGCCGCCCATCTCCACCGGCAGGGCCAGCGCGAGATCGATCCGGCCGTCGGAGGAGACAGCGCGGCCGTCGCGGCCGTGGGTGGCGGTGGCGACAGCGGTGTAGAGCGCGTCCATGGAAAACCATCCCTCTCGAGTCACGTTCCGGCGGCCTCCCCTGGCCGCCTCACGACCATCAGTAGAGCACACAATTGAATTGCACACAACTAAATGTTGCCCGACGGGGTACTCTGGGGGTCATGAACGCGACCTCGCCCACCGCCGCCGAGCAGGACCAGCAGGAGGACTGGCTCCGTCTGGACCTCCAGATCTGCTTCTCCCTGCACGCCGCGGCCCGCGCCTTCAACGGCGTCTACCGCGTGATCCTCAAGGATCTCGGCCTCACCTATCCGCAGTACCTGGTGATGCTGGTGCTGTGGGAGCAGGGCGAGCTGCCCGTGAAGAAGCTGGGCGAGCGGCTGCGCCTGGACTCCGGCACGCTGTCCCCGCTGGTCAAGCGGCTGGAGACAGCAGGGCTGGTCCGGCGGGAGCGCAGCGTGCGCGACGAGCGGTCGGTGGAGGTGCGGCTGACCGAGCGGGGGGCGGCGCTGCGGGAGCGGGCGCTGGAGGTGCCCCGGCGGATCGTCGCCGCGACCGGCGTCCCGGCGAGTGAGATCGGTGACCTGAAGGAGCGGCTCGATCTGCTCACCAGGACGCTGGACGCTGCGGCGCTGCAGGCGGCCGAGGGGTGCGGATAGCCGGGCGGACAGCCAGACTGACAGCCGGGCGGCGCACGTAGAGGCGCACGGACACGGCGTCCCGTACGGACTCCTCGCGGAGGGTGAACTGCTCCTCCACGACGGACAGTTTGGCCCGCTCGGTGGGGTCGCCGGGGTAGCGCGGGGCGTCCAGCACACGCCGCTCGGCGACCACCCACACCCGGTTCAGCCCGGCGAGCCGGTGGCGCAGGGTCCGTTCGCCCACCTCACGGCCGTACAGCGTCCCCGACTCGGCGGCCGACCGCGCGAGCGCCACGTCGTCCATCCCGCGGAACCCGGCCGGATACGCCAGCGCGATACTCCGCGCCTGCCCCGGCAGGAACAGCACGGGGTCCCCCGGCCGCAACTCCCTGGTGGCAAGCGCGGCGAGCGCGGCGAGATTGTCGGGGCGGGTGTCCGGCACGCGGTCCGCGCGGAGGAGGGGGAGCTGGAGGAGGAAGACGAGGGCGACGGCCAGGGCGCCGGTGGTGGTGATGAGGGGGGAGGAGAGGAGGCGCGTGAGGGGGTGGGGGGTGGCGTGCAGGGGGGTGCCTGAAGCGGGGCAGGAGGACGGGCCCGGGGCGGGGCCGTCCTGGCCGGGGCCGGAAGGCGGGCGCGGGGCGGGAGCATCCGGGCCGGGGCCGCGCAACGGACGCACGGCGGTGTCCTGGCCTGAGCCGGAGGACCGGCGCAGGACTGCAGCATCCAGGTCGGGGCCGGAAGAAGCGTGAAGGGCGGCAGTGTCAAGGCCGGGGCCGCACGACGAGGGAACGGGGGTGTCCGGGCCCGGCACCGGCAAGGGGGTGCGCGAGGGTTGGTGAGGCCACCGGCCCGCAGTCTCCGTCCGGCGTGCGGCGCCGAGCGCGCCGAGCGCGCCGAGCGCGACCAGCAACGGCACTCCAGGGAGGCGGCGTGACGGGACGGGCAAGCGGCTGCGCGGGGCCGCAGCCGGGCGGGTGCCCGGGGAGCGGCGCGGCAGCCTGTCCGCGAGCTGCGTCAGCCACTCCGCACCGGATCCCGTGAGCCGCAGGGCCCCAGGGAGGCGGCGCGCCGCGATGGGCAAGCGGCTGCGCAGGACGGAGCGCGGGGCCGCACCGACGTCTGGGTGCCCGGAGCGGTGCCGTAGGTATCGGGTCGCCAGCTCCGTCAGGCGTTCCGCGCCCAGTGCCGTGAGGAGCGGGGCGCCGGCGAGGGCGTACAGGACGTACCGGTCGACGTAGAGCGGGGTGAGGAGGGACGCCGCCATCAGGGTCGCCGGGGGCACCAGCAGCAGCGGGAGCGCCACTCCGGCGCCCGTCGGCTCACCCCGGCGCCCCAGTGTCCGGGACGCGCCCAGCACCGCGAGGGCCAGGCACGTCCGGTAGATCCCGTCGGACTGCCCGAGGAACTCCCGCGCCAGCCACTCCGCGCTGTCCGTCCCGGGTTCCCTGAGCCAGGCCAGCTGGGCCGACTGCGCCCGTGACACCAGGACGACCGGGACGAGCGCCACAACGACAACACCCGCGGCCGGCGCCCACCCCCGCCACACCCTCCACGGCGCCCGGGCGAGGGCGAGGGTCACGGCGTGCGCGAGGAGGAGCAGCACCGCGAACTCGTGCAGCCAGCAGGTGACGCCGACGACCCCGCCGTACGCCCACCAGGACCGCCCGCCAGTGGTCACCGCCCGGACGAGCAGCAGCGTCGCGCCGGTCACACCGGCGGCGACCAGTGCGTAGGAGCGGCCTTCCTGGGCGTAGTGACCGGACATCGGGGTGACCGCGTACAGCAGCCCGGCCCACAGTCCGACGCGCGGCCGGGCGAGGCGGGTGCCGAGCGCGGCGACCAGTCCCGCGGTCAGCGCCGCCGCGCACACCGACGGCAGCCGCAGCAGGACCTCGTCGGCACGGACGGCCAGGACGGCGTGCATGAACAGGTAGTACAGGCCGTGCACGGCGTCGACGACGTGCAACAGCCGCCAGATCTGCGGCACCGAGCGGCGGGCGACCTGGAAGGTGACCGCCTCGTCGCGCCATATGCCGCCGCGGTCGAGCCCCCACAGTCCCAGCACGAGCATCACGGCGGAGGGCACCGCCACGGTCACGGCACGACGGAACCGGCTCGGCTCTCTGCAGCTCAGCATGATCCGATTTTCTGGAATTATCCCCTCTTTGCGAGGTATTGATGACATATCAGCGCCAATATGCCATCCGCCCGGCTTACCCTCCTCTGTGATGAACCACCTCACACATCACCTGACACGCCGTCTGAGACCCCGTCCGACAGGCGACATGACACGCCACCCGGCAGCAAGCGGCCTGGCAGACCGCCTGGCACCCCGACACACAAGCGGCCCGGCGCGCCCCGCGCTCCTCCTCGCCGCCGCCTGGCTGGCCACCCGCGCGCTGATGCTGTGGACGATCACGCACGCCACCTCCCGCCTGCTCGGCGGGGGCCGCGTGGCGCGCGAGGTGTACCGGCTGTACGTCCACTGGTACGGCGTCCTCGGGCACGGCGCCTTCCCGGCGCGCGACCCGCTGTGGCAGTACCCGCCGGGCGCGGGCCCGGTACTGCTGACGCCGGGACTGCTGCCGGGCCTGACGTACTTCCAGGCGTTCGTCGTCCTCTCGCTCGCCGCCGACGCGGCCGTGACGGTCGCTCTCGCGCGCGCGGGACGCCGTCCCGGCCACAGCATGCGCGGCGCGCTCTACTGGATCTGCTGTCTCCCCCTCCTCGTCCACCTCCCCTTCGCGCGCTACGACGTGCAGGTCACGGCGTTCGCCGTCATCGCCCTGCTGACGCTGTCGCGCTCCACGCGTGCGTGCGGCGCGCTGGCGGCGGTGGGCGGCCTGATGAAGGTGTGGCCGGTGCTGGTGCTGCTGGGGCTGGAGAGGGGACGGCCCGCGCGCCGCGCGTGGACATGGGCGGCGCTGACCGGCACCGTGTCCTTCACCCTCCTCGCCCTCTCGTTCAACAATCCGCTCTCCTTCGTGCTCCAGCAGGGCGGCCGGGGCGTGCAGATCGAGTCGTTCGGCGGCACGGTCCTGAGCCTCGCGCGCCACGCCGGGTGGCAGGGCGGGGTGCGCTATCAGTACGGCGCGATGGAGTTCACGGGGCGATATGTCGGCGCGGTGGCCGACGTGTCGCTCGCACTGACCGGTGTGGCGTTCGGGCTGCTTCTGGTGTGGCGGCTGCGGGCGAGGCGCTGGACCCGGGCGACGCCGTACGACGCGGCCCTGACGGCGGTCCTGCTGTTCACGGTCACCAGCAGGGTGATCAGCCCGCAGTACATGATCTGGCTGCTCGGTCTGGCGGCGGTGTGTCTGACATCACGGCAGACGGCGCAGCGCCCGGTGGCGGCGCTGATCGCGGTGGCGACGGCGGTGAGCACGGTCGTCTACCCCGTCATGTATCGCGAGGTCATCGTCTGCAGTGGGACGGGCACCACGCTGATTCTGCTGCGCAACGCCGTGCTGGCCGCCGCGGCCGTCCTGTCCTTCACCCGCCTCTGGTGCTCCACACGCCCCACGCCGCCGCCCCTACCACACCCGCTGCCGGAAACCCGTGCACCGGCTCCGGTCGTCCCTGCGGCCCGCCGGCGCCTGATTCACTGATACCGGACGACCAACGAAGGAGACGGCAGCAGATGACGTGGCTGATCACCGGAGGAGCCGGATACATCGGGGCGCACGTGGTGCGCGCGCTCACCGAGGCGGGCGAGCGGGCCGTGGTCTACGACGACCTGTCCACCGGCGTCGCCGCGCGCGTCCCGGACGGAGTGCCCCTGGTGGTGGGCTCGACGCTGGACGGCGAGCGGCTGGCGCGCGCCCTCGCGGACCACGGTGTCACGGGGGTCGTCCATCTGGCGGCGAAGAAGCAGGTGGGCGAGTCGGTGGAGCGCCCGCTGCACTACTACCACGAGAACGTGGAGGGCCTGCGGGTCCTGCTGGAGGCGGTGACCGCGGCCGGGGTCGGGTCCTTCGTCTTCACGTCGTCGGCGGCGGTGTACGGCATGACGGACGTCGACCTGGTGACGGAGGAGACGCCCTGCGTCCCGCTGTCCCCCTACGGCGAGACGAAGCTGGCGGGCGAGTGGCTGGTCCGTGCGACGGGCCGGGCGACCGGCCTGGCCACGGCCTGTCTGCGCTACTTCAACGTGGCGGGCGCGGGGGCCCCGGAACTGGCGGACACGGGCGTCTTCAACCTGATCCCGATGGTCTTCGAGAAGCTGACGGCAGGCGAGCCCCCGCAGATCTTCGGCGACGACTACCCGACCCCCGACGGCACCTGCGTACGCGACTACATCCACGTGGTCGACCTGGCGGAGGCCCACGTCGCCGCGGCCCGCGCCCTGCGCGCCGCCCCGGGCCGCGACCTCACCCTCAACATCGGCCGCGGCGAGGGCGTCTCGGTCCGCGAGATGATCGACCGCATCACGGCGGTCACCGGCCACACCCTGCCCCCTGTCGTCTCCCCGCGCCGCCCCGGCGACCCGGCCAAGGTCGTGGCCTCCGCGGACCGCATCACCACAGAGCTGTCCTGGAAGTCCCGCCACGACGTCCAGGACATGATCACCTCAGCCTGGCAGGGCTGGCAGCACCACCACTCCTAGGCCTCTCCTCTCAGCCCGTCCGGCGTTTGAGGACGAGGCCCGAAGGGCCGATAGAGCGGGGTCTGGGGGCGCAGCCCCCAGGGACGGGAACGGGAAGGGGCGGCAGGGGCGAACCCCCTCAAGCCCCGCCCCGCCCGCCCCGCTCACAGCGCCCGCAGCGCTGCCGCCGTCGCCCGGGCCAGGGACGCCAGATACCCCTTGGGAAGCTTCGGCGAACGGATGACAACGGACCGCCAGTACAACGGCCCGGAGATCAGGTCGAGCGCAAGATCCTCATCGAGCGATGCCGAGATGTCCCCCCGTGCGACCGCCGCCCGGACGATGCCGCTCGCCACCCCGTCCTGCCCCTCCCGCAGCGCCTTCTGCATGGCCTCGGCGATATCGGGATTGCGCGCCGCCTCCGCCTGGAGATCGGGTATGACCTGCGAGGCGACAGGATGGCGCAGCGCGCGCGCCATCACCTCGTAGAGCAGACGGAGATCCCCCTCCAGCGAACCGGTGTCCGGCGTGGGAAGGCCCTGGATGGCGAGGGCCGAGACCAGATCGAGCACCAGGTGCAGCTTGGAGCGCCAGCGGCGGTAGACGGCCGTCTTGCCGACTCCGGCCCGGCGGGCGATGCCCTCGATCGACATACGGGCATAGCCGACGGCCGCGAGTTCCTCGAAGACCGCAGCCTGAATGGCCTCGGTCACATCCTCGCGGAGTACGGCCGCCCCGGCGGGGGCACGGCGGCGAGGACGCGTCTGGGAGCCGTCGGCGTTCGTCGTCATGGGTCCAAGCATAGGGCGTTACGACGATACGGTTGCGTTCCGACGTCATAACGGCTTACTCTCACGTTGCGACGATACGGTCCCGTTCCGACGTAAGCAAACGTCTTGGAAAGCGTTGGCAAACGAACGGTGATGGTGCCGGTGTCGGCGCGCGGCACCCGGCGCCCCCGAGCGCCGCCCCCTCCCCCCGAGCGAAAGCAGCGGATGTGAGCCAGGTCCTTCACACACCGCCCTCCCCAGTGGCGGCACCCGCCGACGAGGCAGAACTCGCGGCGCTCGCCGCGCGGTACGGGCTCTCGGTCAGCGGCGCCCGCCCCTCCCTCCTCCAGTACGTCCGGCAGCTGTGGGCACGCCGCCACTTCATCACCGCGTTCGCCACCGCCAAGCTCACCGCGCAGTACAGCCAGGCAAAGCTCGGCCAGGTCTGGCAGGTCATGACCCCGCTGCTGAACGCGGCGGTGTACTACTTCGTCTTCGGTGTCCTGCTCGGCACCAAGCGGCACGTGCCGGACTTCATCCCGTTCCTGGTGACCGGCGTGTTCATCTGGACGTTCACGCAGAGCTCGATCATGGCGGGCACCCGCGCCATCTCCGGCAACCTCGGCCTGGTGCGGGCGCTGCACTTCCCGCGTGCCGCGCTGCCCATCTCCTTCGCGATCCAGCAGCTCCAGCAGCTGCTGTTCTCGATGGGCGCGCTCGTCGTGATCCTGCTCAGCTTCGGCGTGCCCTTCGCCGCCTCCTGGGTACTGGCGATCCCGGTCCTGGTCCTGCAGTCCTTGTTCAACGTCGGGGTCTCCATGATCGTGGCCCGGATGGGCGCGAAGACCCCGGACATCGCCCAGCTGATGCCGTTCCTCCTGCGCACCTGGATGTATGTCTCCGGTGTCATGTGGAGCATCGAAAAGCTGTCGGCATCGGACGGCATGCCGAATCTGGTAAAGGTTGCCCTGCAGCTCAACCCGGCCGCCGTCTACATCGGCCTGATGCGCTACGCCCTGATCGACAGCTTCCACTCCAGCCAGCTCCCCCACCATGTGTGGCTGGCGGCCGCGGCCTGGGCGTTCATTGCGGCCATCGGCGGCTTCATCTACTTCTGGAAGGCTGAGGAGACGTACGGCCGTGGCTGACCACTCCACCGACAGGATTCCCACCGTCGTCGTCGCGGGCGTCGACATCGTCTACCGCATCAACGGCACCGGCTCCGGACGCGGCTCCGCGACCGCTGCCCTCAACCGCATCCTGCACCGCAAGCAGGCCGAGAAGGCGGCCGGCACCCGCACGGTGCACGCCGTCAAGAACGCCTCGTTCGTCGCCTACAAGGGTGAGGCCGTCGGTCTCATCGGGACCAACGGCTCCGGCAAGTCCACCCTGCTCAAGGCCATCGCGGGCGTGCTGCCCGTCGAGAACGGCCACATCTACACCCACGGCCAGCCCTCCCTCCTCGGCGTCAACGCGGCGCTGATGGGCGACCTCACCGGCGAGCGCAACGTCTGGCTGGGCGGACTCGCCATGGGCATGTCCCGGGAGGAGGTCAAGGAGCGCTACCAGAGCATCGTCGACTTCTCCGGTATCAACGAGAAGGGCGACTTCATCACCCTCCCCATGCGCACCTACTCCTCCGGCATGGGCGCCCGGCTGCGTTTCTCCATCGCCGCCGCCAAGGACCACGATGTGCTGCTCATCGACGAGGCCCTCGCCACCGGCGACCGCCAGTTCCAGAAGCGCTCCGAGGGCCGGATCATGGAACTGCGCGAGCGCGCGGGCACGGTGTTCCTGGTCAGCCACAACAACAAGTCGATCCGCGACACCTGCGAGCGTGTGCTGTGGCTGGAGCGCGGCGAACTGCTCATGGACGGGCCGACCGAGGAGGTTCTGGAGGCCTACGAGGCGTTCACCGGCGGGCCCGACAAGGACAAGAAGACCAGGATCGAAGAGCTGAAGAACCGGGCGCAGCAGAACGCCAGCCCGGCGGCCTGAACCGCCCCCGCCTCAGCGCCGGAACACCCACGTCCGGTAGACCGCGAAGCGGAATACCGACGCCAGCACGATCGAAAGCGCCTTGTCCACGTCGGACTCCAGCGGCCCCTGCATTCCCAGGCCGTGATATCCGACGTAGAACAGGGCGCTTTCCATCACCACCCCGATGACGCTGAAGACGAAGAACAGCGCGATCTGCCGCCGGGTACGCGTGGCGCGGTCCCGGTAGGTGAAATAGCGGAACCCCAGGTAATTCGTGACCATGGCGACAGCGCTCGCCAGCACCGTCGAGGCCATCGCCGGCCAGTGCAGTCCGTGCAGCAGCACATTGAACGCCAGGAAATTCACCGCCACGCCGCTGCCGCCGGCCATGCTGAATTTCACGGCCTCCACGACGGCATTCCCCGCGGACACGCCGACGGCTCCCGGCCCCGGTCCCGGATGAGGGGCGGGGACGGCGGCGTACGGGGTCCGGGCGTCCACCCTTCCCGTGTACCGGGCGAAGGTAAGCCGTCTGCCCGATTCACTTCAGGGCTCGTCAAGAAAGCCGGCCCCGTCCCGGTCCGCGAGGACGCCCCGGCCGCCGTCGCGGACCGGGACGCCCTCACCGCCGTAGAGCTACGCGTGCGAGCGCAGCAGCGTCCGCATCGTGCGCATCGCGACCGACAGGTTGGCCAGGTCGAACGCCTCCGAGCTCTGGATCTCCACCAGCGTGCTGCGCGCCCGGCCGAGGATCGCCGCGTTGCCGCTCTCCCACAGCTCGAAGCGCTGCTCCGGCGTCGACACGCCGTTGCCCACGGCGAGCACGTCCGCCGTGACCGCCGCGTGCACCGCGTACAGGTCCTCGCGGATCGCAGCGCGGGCCATGGACTGCCAGCGGTCGGCACGCGGCAACTCGCTGACGCGGTCCATCAGCCGGGTGATGCCCAGGCGCTCGGCGAGGTCGTAATAGACCTCGGCGACGTCCATCGGCTCCTTGCCCATCCGGTCGGCCACCGAGACGATGTCCAGCGTCGGGAAGGCCGAGGAGAAACCGGCCACGCGGGTGGCCAGCTCGTCCGGGACACCGGAGCCGGCCATGGCGTCGTAGATGTGCTGGTACCACTCCAGATCCACGCCGCGCAGCAGCTTCTGGAGCTGCCCCCAGACCTGTTCGACGCGCTCGGAGAAGAACTCCACCGTCTCACCGAGCTGGAGGGGCTGCGGCCGGTTGTTGAGCAGCCAGCGGGTGCCGCGTTCGACGAGGCGGCGCGAGTGCAGCCGGATGCGGATCTGCACGGCCGCGTCGACCTTGTTGTCCAGCGCCTCCACCGCGTCCCACACAGGCGCCGAGCGGAAGATCGTGCGCGCCACGGTCTGCGCCCGCACGATCTCCTCCAGCGACGCGCCGGTCTCCTCGCGCAGCCGGTGCAGATATGTCGTACCGCCGGTGTTGACCGTGTCGTTGACCAGGACGGTCGTGGTGATCTCGCGGCGCAGCGGGTGGTGGTCGATCTGCTCCGCGAACTGCTCGCGCAGCGCGGTCGGGAAGTACGCGTACAGCAGAGTGCGCAGATACGGGTCGTCGGGCAGCGAGGTCGCCAGCAGCTCGTCGGCGACGGTGATCTTCGTGTACGCCAGCAGGACGGCTGTCTCCGGGCCGGTCAGGCCCTGCCCGGTGTTGAGCCGCTCACGGATCTGGCGGTCGGCGGGCAGGAACTCCAGCGCCCGGTCGAGGTGCCCCTCGCGCACCAGGTGGCGCATGAAGCGCTGCTGGGCGTGGAGCATGTCCTTGGACTGGGCGAGCGCGTTGGCGATCGCCGTGTTCTGCGCGTAGTTGTTGCGCAGGACCAGGCTTCCCACCTCGTCGGTCATCTCGGCCAGCAGCCTGTTGCGCTGCTTGAGGGTCATGTCGCCCTCGGTGACCAGGCCGTTGAGCAGGATCTTGATGTTCACCTCGTGGTCGGAGGTGTCCACACCCGCGCTGTTGTCGATGGCGTCGTTGTTGATACGGCCGCCGTGCAGCGCGAACTCGATACGGCCGAGCTGGGTCAGGCCCAGGTTGCCGCCCTCGCCCACGACCTTGGCCCGCAGGTCGGCGCCGTCGACGCGGATGGCGTCGTTGGCCTTGTCGCCGACGTCGGCGTGGGTCTCGGTGGACGCCTTCACATAGGTGCCGATGCCGCCGTTCCACAGCAGGTCGACCGGTGCCTGGAGGATGGCGCGCATCAGATCGGCCGGGGTCAGCTTGGTGACGCCGGACTCGATGCCGAGCGCGTCACGGATGTGCGCGTTGACGGTGATGGCCTTGGCGCTGCGCGGGAACACACCGCCGCCGGAGGACAGCAGGCCGGTGTCGTAGTCGGCCCAGCTGGAGCGGTTCAGCTCGAACAGGCGGCGGCGCTCGGCGTAGGAGGTGGCCGCGTCCGGGTCGGGGTCGATGAAGATGTGCCGGTGGTCGAAGGCGGCGACCAGGCGGATGTGCTCGGACAGCAGCATGCCGTTGCCGAACACGTCGCCGGACATGTCACCGATGCCGACGACCGTGAAGTCCTCGCTCTGGGTGTCGGTGCCCAGCCCGCGGAAGTGCCGTTTCACGGACTCCCAGGCGCCGCGGGCGGTGATGCCCATGCCCTTGTGGTCGTAGCCCGCGGAGCCGCCGGAGGCGAAGGCGTCGCCGAGCCAGAAGTCGTAGGCCTGGGCGACCTCGTTGGCGATGTCCGAGAACGTCGCCGTGCCCTTGTCGGCCGCGACCACCAGGTAGGTGTCGTCCTCGTCGTGCCGTACGACGTTCTCGGGCGACACGACCTCGCCGCCGACCATGTTGTCGGTGATGTCGAGCAGCGCGGAGATGAAGGTCTTGTAGCTGGCGATGCCCTCGGCCAGCCACGCGTCCCGGTCCACGCCCGGGTCGGGCAGTTGCTTGGCGACGAAGCCGCCCTTGGCGCCGACCGGCACGATCACCGTGTTCTTGACCATCTGCGCCTTGACCAGGCCGAGGATCTCGGTGCGGAAGTCCTCGCGTCGGTCGGACCAGCGCAGACCGCCGCGGGCGACCTTGCCGAACCTGAGGTGCACGCCCTCGACGCGCGGCGAGTACACCCAGATCTCGAACGCCGGGCGGGGCGCGGGCAGGTCCGGGATGACCTGCGGGTCGAACTTCATGGAGATGTAGTCGTGCGGTGTGCCGCTCTCGGTCTTCTGGAAGAAGTTCGTGCGCAGCGTCGCCTTGATGACGGTGAGGAAGGAGCGCAGGATGCGGTCCTCGTCGAGGCTGGCCACCTGGTCGAGCGCTGCGTCGAGCTCCTCCAGCAGGGCGTCGACCAGTTCGTGCCCGGCGTTCTGGCGCTCCGGCGCCATCCGTGCCTCGAAGAGGGAGACGAGCAGCCGGGTGGTGTGGACGTTGTCGCGGAGGGTGTCCTCCATGTAGTCCTGGCTGAAGGTGGAGCCCGCCTGGCGCAGATACTTGGCGTACGCGCGCAGCACCATCGCCTGCCGCCAGTTCAGGCCGGCGCCCAGCACCAGGGCGTTGAAGCCGTCGTTCTCCGCCTTGCCGGTCCAGGTCGCCTTGAACGCCTCCTGGAAGCGCTCGCGGCCGTCGTCGCCGAGGAGGTCGCCGCCCGGGGCGCTCGGCGTCCCGGGGATGCGCAGCCCGAAGTCGTAGATCCACGAGGTGGTGCGGTCGGCGCAGCGCAGTTCGTACGGCCGCTCGTCGATGACCTCGACGCCGAGCCGGTTGAGGACCGGCAGCACCGCGGACAGGGAGACGGACCGGCCCTTGCGGTAGATCTTGAAGCGGCGCTCCTCGGGTGCGGCGCCGACCGGTTCGTAGAGGCTGAGCGCGAAGCTGTTCTCGGCGCTGAGCGCCTCCAGATGGACCAGGTCGGCGACGGCGGCGCGCGGGCTGTGGTCGGCCTTGTAGCCCTCGGGGAACGCGTTGCCGTAGCGGCGCGCCAGTTCGGCGGCCCGTTCCTCGCCGCACTCGGCGTTCAGCGCCTCCGCGAAGCCGTCGGCCCAGGAGCGGGCGGCCTCCACGAGGCGGGCCTCGATGCGTTCCTTGTCGCTGTCGCTGAGCTGCGGCAGTTCGGTGCCCTGCGGGACGCGGACGACGAAGTGCAGCCGGGAGAGGATCGACTCGGTGTTCCAGGCGGTGAAGTCGACGCTGGTGCCGTGCAGCTCCTCCTTGAGGATGTCGATGATCCGCAGGCGCACGCCGGTGGTGTAGCGGTCGCGGGGGAGGTAGACGAGCGCCGAGTAGTAGCGCCCGTACTCGTCCTGGCGCAGGTAGAGGCGCAGCCGGCGGCGTTCCTGGAGGTAGAGCACCGAGGTGACGATGGCGCGCAGTTCGTCGGCCGGGGTCTGGAACAGCTCGTCGCGCGGGTACGTCTCCATGATCTGGAGCAGGTCGCGCCCGTCATGGCTGTTGGGCGAGAAGCCGGCGCCCCGCAGCACCTCGTCGACCTTGCGGCGCACGACGGGCACCCGGCGGACCGAGTCGGTGTAGGCGGACGAGGAGAACAGGCCGAGGAAGCGGCGCTCGCCGATGACGTCGCCGTTGACGTCGAACTTCTTGACGCCGATGTAGTCCAGGTAGGACGGCCGGTGCACCGTGGCGCGGCTGTTGGCCTTGGTCAGCACGAGCAGCTTGTGCTCGCGGGCCTTGGCGCGGGCGTCGACCGGCAGCCGCTCGAAGGAGGGGCTGGCGGGATGGCTTTCGTCGCCGACGTGGTGCTTCGGGTCGGACCGCAGTATGCCCAGGCCGGTGCCGGGGACGGCGGCGAGGGAGTCGTCGTCGCGCAGCCGGTACTCGCGGTAGCCGAGGAAGGTGAAGTGGTCGTCGACCAGCCAGCGCAGCAGCTCACGGGCCTCCTCGACCTCGTGGTCGCGCAGATCGCCGGGCTGCGGCTCGTCGGGCAGGCCCTCGGCGAGCCGGGCCGCCGCCAGATGCATCTTCTCCCAGTCCTCGACGGCCTCGCGGATGTCCGACAGGACACGCAGCAGATCGGCGGTGATCTGCTTGAGGTCCGCGCGGTCCGTCTCGCGGTCGATCTCCACGTGGATCCAGGACTCGTTGTGCGCGTCGTGCGGGAGGGGGTCGGCGGGCGGCTCGGGGAGGATCTCGATGAGCTTGCCGGTGAGGTCGCGGCGGGCGGTCATCTGCGGGTGGACGACGACGTGGATGCCGCGGCCCTGGCGGGTGAGCTCGTTGGTGACCGAGTCGACCAGGAAGGGCATGTCGTCGGTGACGACCTCCACGACGGAGTGGCTGCTCGTCCAGCCGTTCTCCTCGACCGTCGGGGTGTGGACCCGCACGCTCGCGGTGCCCTGGGGACGGTTCTCGGCCAGCCGGTAGTGGGAGAGCGCGGCGCCGAAGAGGTCCTCCGGGTCGCGGTCGGTGAGGTCCTCCGGGGCGATGTGCAGGTAGTAGCGCTGGAGGAACGTGAGCACGGCGTCCTGGTCCGGGAGGCCCCCGCTCGTCGTCCCGGTCGGTAGGTGCCCCCCGGCCGGGCCGTTCTCAGCTACCCGGGCGGCCCTCTCGAGCAACTCGGCCTTGGCTTCGTCCAGCTTGGTCTGCATTGTCCTCTGGCTCCTGTCGCGCGCCGTTGCGTGACGTAGAAAGAAATACGGTCTCTTCCCCTGTGGCGTGACGCCGCGACGCGTGGTGTCCGGTCTGTTCCGACGCTATGCCGCAGGGTGGGAGGAGCGGGGGGTTATCGGCCATTCTCGACTCGCCCGACGGATGTGACGCTGCTCTCCGTCCGGCCGCGTCCGGGTCTCTGCCCGGCGTCCAGGGGACCTGCGGGATCCCGGGCCGCCCGCGAGGACCAGCGACCGCCGCCCGGTCACGGAGGTGCTCCGTGCACACCGGGCGCGGAGCCGGGGCGGCATTGCCCCCGCGACCTATCGCGCTGATCACGCCACCCAGGCTAGCGCCCCCTACCCCGGCCCCGTCATGAGCCGTATGTGTACAAAACCTGGGGTGGAACTTTGACAGTTTGCACAGGGACGGGCGGGGTTGCGCCGTCGTATCCGGCAGGGCAGGTTGCACATGACAGCTCACGCCCGCCCGAGGGGAACGACTCGTCATGACAGCGAAAATCCTCATCGTCACCGGCGACGCGGCCGAGTCACTGGAGGTGCTGTACCCCTATCAGCGGCTCCGCGAGGAGGGCTACGAGGTCCATATCGCGGCGCCCACCCGCAAGAAGCTCCAGTTCGTCGTCCACGACTTCGAGCCCGGTTTCGACACCTACACCGAGAAGCCCGGCTACACCTGGCCTGCCGACCTGGCATTCTCCGAGGTGGACCCCGGGGACTACGCGGCCATCGTCATCCCCGGCGGCCGGGCCCCCGAGTATCTGCGCAACGACCCGGAGCTGCGCAAGATCCTCAAGTCCTTCTTCGACACCGACAAGCCGGTCGCCCAGATCTGCCACGGCCCGCTGCTGACCGCCGCGACGGACAGCCTGCGCGGCCGCCGGGTCACCGCCTACCCCGCCCTGGAACTGGACATGCAGTCCGCCGGAGCCACCTTCCAGGACACCGAGGCCGTGGTCGACGGCACGCTCATCTCCTCCCGGGCCTGGCCGGACCACCCGGCATGGATGCGGGAGTTCCTGAAGGTGCTGCGGGCCAAGACGCCGGCCGGATGAGCCCGCTCGTCGGCGGGCGGGGCGGGGCGGAACGGGGACGCCGGGGCGGGTGCTTGCCGCTCGCGCGGCGCGCGCGGGCCGTTGCCGCTCGCGGCACGGGACGGTGCCGCCTCGCTGCGGCGGCGGCCGTCCCGCCTCACGCCGCCATACGCCGGGCCTCCGTCACCGCTTCCGCCAGGGTGTCGACCACGGGGGCGCCGGTCTCCTCCAGGCTGGCCCGGCTGTGGGAGCCGCCGGTGTAGAGCACCGCCTGCGCGCCCACGTGCCGTGCGGCCAGCGCGTCGTCCGCGGCGTCGCCGATCACTACGGTGCGGGACGGCTCCACCTCGGCGAGTGCCTCCAGGTGGCGCACCATGTGCTCGGCCTTGCTGCCGCCGGACGGGCCGGTGCGCCCGTCGACCCGTATGAAGTGCGGCTCGATGCCGAAGCCCCGTACCAGCGGAACGAGTTCGTCATGCACATACATGCTGAGGATGGACTGGCTGTACCCCGCCGACCGCCACCCGGCGAGCAGTTCCTCCGCTCCCTCGGTCAGCCCGCACCGGGTGCGGTGCTCCGCGTAGTGGCGGTGGAAGACGCCGTCCATCAGCTCCCACTCGTCCTGCGAGGGCACCCGTCCTATCAGGCGCTCGTAGAACTTCGGCACGGGCACGCAGTACAGCGCCCGGTACCGCTCCAGCGTGAGCGGGGCCAGACCGAGTTCGGCGAACGCCGCGTTGGTCGCCCCGATGATCGCGTCGTTGTCGTGGAACAGCGTGCCGTTCCAGTCCCACACGATGTGCGTGGCTTCGTGCTTCCCCATGCCCAAAACCGTACCCGCCACCACTGACAATCAGGACAACGGCAGGTGGAAGCGCAGGTGGCAGGGCCTTCAGGCCCCGGCCGTCACCAGATTCGGGATCTCCTGCGTGGCGTACCACAGCAGTTCGTGGTCCTCGGCGCCGTCCACCACGAACTGCGCGTCGTCGTCGCCGGCATCCGCCGCCGCCAGTGCCCCGGCCGCCGCGGCCACATCCTGCTCCGCCTCGTCGGCGTCCGCGTGCACCGCCGCCGCCTTGGCCAGCCGTACGGTCCCGGAGACCCGCACCTCGCCCAGCGACGCCTGGTCGAGACCGCGGTCCGGGTCGGCAGCGGCGGCGTTGTCGGGCACGTCCACGGCCACGACGACCCGGCGCCGTACCGCATCCGGGTCCGCCGCGAGCAGCCGCAGCGAGGCCAGCGCGGCGCGGCTCAGTGCCGCGTACTCCAGTTCCTCGATGTCGTCCGACAGGTACCACTCGCGCAGCCCGGGCGTGACGGCGTAAGCGACGAACGGCCCGCTCGCCAGCTCGCCCGTCCTGTACGCCTCGGCGAGACCGGGAAGGGTCAGGGGGACGTAGACGCGCATGGCTGCCGCTCTCCGTAGGTGTCGGTGATCGTCGATCGTTCGGCGGGTCCTGAAGGGTCTTCAGGATACGTGCGAGTGTCCCCTTTCGAGTCGCTGACAGGGACCCCGGACACGTCCACCCGCACCCCCGTGATTCACCCGGTGCGGGCCCGCCGGCACTGGCCTCCCGCCGCCCAGGTCACCCTCACAGATGAACTTTCCCGCCGCCCGACACGGACGCGGCCCTGCTTGCCGCCACCGGGCCCGAGCCCGTACAAGAACCGCAACCGAAAGTTACCGCCCGGTATCAGCCGGGCCGTCCGTCACGGGGATCCCATGAACAAGGTCATGACCAGAGCGGCCCACCGTCCGCCGTCCCGCCGCGACCAGCGCCGTCCCGGCGACCGGCGGCCGGCGGCCGGACCGGCCGTCTCCCGGCCCCTGCCCGTCCCACGCCCCACCGACGTCTTCGCCGACCGTCTCCTCGCGGTGCTGAGCGGTCGGCGGCCCGTGCACTGGATGCTGCGGCACACCGTGGGCCGCGCCTACGACGACCTCGCCCGCCTCGCCGAAGGCGGCACCCTGCGCACCACCCGCGGCACCCTGCCCGTCGTCCGCGACATCGGCTACTTCGTGCCACGCCGGGGCGCCGTCGAGGCATTCGCCCGCATCGGCGCGGGCGACCAGGTACGCGCCATGGCCTTCCGCCTCGAACAGGGCCCCGACCTCCGCTGGCGCTGCACGGCCGTAGAACTGGGCGGCCCCCGCCCACCCCACGACACGGACGACTGACCCCCGGGGAGGCAACAGGGGGCGGCCAGGCGCCCTTGCCGGGCGGCGCTGGGCCAACCCCGGCGCCTTCCTCACCCGGGCGGCGAGCGGCGCCGTGCGGGACTCTCGGACCGGGGGCGGCGCCTGCGGGACTCTCGGCCGGGAGCAGCACTCTGGCGCGGGAGCGCGGCCCGGGAGCGCGGCCCGGGAGCGCCGCCGTCCGGGACCGTCAACACCCCCCCACGGGACGACTGGGCGGGTCCGGTGGGCGTCTCCCTGCACGGACCCGGGAGTTGCCCCTCCGGACCGGGCCTGCACCCCTGGACAGACCTGGCAGGCCCCTGGACAGACCCGTCCAGGGGGACCCGGACCCCACCCGGACCGGCCAGGGTGTCCCCGGACCCGGAACGCGCGAGGGCCGGGCTCCCCGGTGGGAAGCCCGGCCCTTCGAGCAGTCGCGGCGCTGTCGGCCGCAGCGCTGCCGTCGATTACTTCCGGCGGCGGCGGCCGGCCTTGGCCTGCTTGCGGCGTTCCGCGCGGGTGAGGCCGTCGGCCTCGGAGCGCACCGGCTCGTCGTCATCGGCGGTGAAGTCGCCCTCGACGGTGCCTCCCTCGCCGTCCACGGTCGGCGCCGAGAAGTGCAGGTTGCGCCGCTGCGGGGCGTCGAGGCCCTTGGCGCGGATCTCCGGGCGGGCCCCGGCCTGTGCGGGCACCGCGTCCTGCTTCTGGAGGTCGGCGACCGGCGCGGCGTCCTCGACGGGGACCTCTTCGACCTGCTGCTCGACCTGGACCTCCAGGTTGAACAGATAGCCGACGGACTCCTCCTTGATGCCCTCCATCATCGCGGTGAACATGTCGAAGCCCTCGCGCTGGTACTCGATCAGCGGGTCCTTCTGCGCCATCGCGCGCAGGCCGATGCCCTCCTGGAGGTAGTCCATCTCGTAGAGGTGCTCGCGCCACTTGCGGTCGAGGACCGACAGCACGACCCGGCGCTCCAGCTCACGCATGATCTCGGAGCCGAGCTGCACCTCGCGCGCCTCGTACTGGTCGCGGATGTCGTCCTTGATGGACTCGGAGATGAACTCGGCGGTCAGACCGGCCCGGTCACCGGCCGCGTCCTCGAGCTCCTCGATGGAGACAGCCACCGGGTAGAGCTGCTTGAACGCGCCCCACAGCCGTTCGAGGTCCCAGTCCTCCGCGAAACCCTCGGCGGTCTCGGCACCCACATAGGCGTCGATCGTGTCGTCCATGAAGTGCTGGACCTGCTCCTGGAGGTCCTCGCCCGCCAGCACGCGGCGGCGCTCGCCGTAGATGACCTCACGCTGCCGGTTGAGGACCTCGTCGTACTTGAGGACGTTCTTGCGGATCTCGAAGTTCTGCTGCTCGACCTGCGACTGGGCGGACGCGATCGCACGCGTGACCATCTTGTTCTCGATCGGCACGTCGTCCGGGACGTTCGCCATCGACATCACGCGCTCGACCATCTGGGCCTTGAACAGACGCATCAGATCGTCACCGAGGGAGAGATAGAAGCGCGACTCGCCGGGGTCGCCCTGACGGCCGGAACGACCGCGCAGCTGGTTGTCGATACGCCGCGACTCGTGCCGCTCGGTGCCGAGGACATAGAGGCCGCCGAGTTCCTCGACATCGTCCTTCTCGGCCTTGACGGCCTCCTCGGCACGCTTCAGAGCGGCCGGCAGGAACTGCGCCCACTCCTCGATGTGCTCCTCGGGGTCGAGGCCCTGCTGACGCAGCTCCGCCTCGGCGAGGTCCTCGGGGTTGCCGCCGAGCTTGATGTCGGTACCACGGCCGGCCATGTTGGTCGCCACGGTCACCGCGCCCCGGCGGCCGGCCTGGGCGACGATCTGGGCCTCACGCTCATGGTGCTTGGCGTTGAGCACCTCGTGCTGGACGCCGCGCTTGCTGAGCTGCTGCGAGAGGTACTCGGACTTCTCGACCGAGGTGGTGCCGACCAGGATCGGCTGGCCCTTCTCGTGCTTCTCGGCGATGTCGTCGACGACCGCCTCGAACTTCGCGACCTCGGTGCGGTAGATCAGGTCGGACTGGTCCTTGCGGATCATCGGCTTGTTGGTCGGGATGGGGACCACGCCGAGCTTGTAGATCTGGTGGAACTCGGCGGCCTCGGTCATCGCCGTACCGGTCATGCCGGACAGCTTCTTGTAGAGGCGGAAGAAGTTCTGCAGGGTGATCGTGGCGAGCGTCTGGTTCTCGTCCTTGATGTCCACCCCTTCCTTCGCCTCGATCGCCTGGTGCATGCCCTCGTTGTAACGACGGCCCGCGAGGATACGGCCGGTGTGCTCGTCGACGATCATGACCTCGCCGTCGAGGACGACGTAGTCCTTGTCGTTCTTGAAGAGCTCCTTGGCCTTGATGGCGTTGTTCAGATAACCCACGAGCGGGGTGTTGACCGACTCGTAGAGGTTGTCGATACCCAGCCAGTCCTCGACCTTGGTGACACCGCCCTCGTGGATGGCGACCGTGCGCTTCTTCTCGTCGACGTCGTAGTCGCCGGTCTCCTCCAGGCCCTTGAGCGGGTTGCCCGCCTCGCCGCGCTTGAGGCGCAGCACGAGCTTGGCGAAGTCGCCGTACCACTTGGTGGCCTGGTCGGCCGGGCCGGAGATGATCAGCGGCGTACGGGCCTCGTCGACCAGGATGGAGTCGACCTCGTCGACGATGGCGAAGTTGTGGGCGCGCTGGACCAGCTCGTCCTTCGACCAGGCCATGTTGTCGCGCAGGTAGTCGAAGCCGAACTCGTTGTTCGTGCCGTACGTGATGTCGCACGCGTACTGCTCGCGGCGCTGCGCCGGGGTCATGTTGGCCAGGATGCAACCGACGGTGAGGCCCAGGAACTTGTGGACCCGGCCCATCATCTCGGAGTCGCGCTCGGCCAGGTAGTCGTTGACCGTGACGATGTGGACGCCGTCTCCGGACAGGGCGTTCAGATACGCCGGCAGCGTGCCGACCAGGGTCTTGCCCTCACCGGTCTTCATCTCGGCGACATAGCCGAGGTGCAGCGCGGCGCCGCCCATCATCTGCACGTCGTAGTGCCGCTGGCCGAGGACGCGCTTGGCCGCCTCACGGACGGTGGCGAACGCCTCGGGGAGCAGGTCGTCCAGGCTCTCGCCGTCGGCGTAGCGCTCCTTGTACTCGTCGGTGAGGGCCCGCAGCTCGGCGTCGGAGAGGTCGACGAAGTCCTCTTCGATGGAGCTGACCTGGTCCGCGATGCGGTGCAGCTTGCGCAGGATCTTGCCTTCGCCTGCACGCATGATCTTCGAGAGGACGGACACGGGGGCTTGTCTCCTTGCCGGTCGGGCCTGGGACGGTCGGAATTCGATGTGACTTGTTGAGCAACGGCCATCGTATGCGAGGACACGGCCAAGCCGGGAGGCCCGCCGTGACGCCTGCTACGGCGACGGCCGCCCACTGCTGCCGGACCGCCTCCGGCGACACTCGATCGGCGCTTCGAATGGACAACGCCCGGGGGTCCCCGATGGTGCCGCGATCCGCAAACGAAAATTACGCGAACCGTGACCGCCTGCTCACACACGGCGAAAAGCCCTGGCATACGTGTGGACCACCGCGCAGAATCGGCCGATGGAGCCCGTCACCCTCACCACCAGCCGCCTCCTCCTGCGCACCGTCGGCGCGGGGGACACCGACGCCGTGTACGCGGCTGCCCAGGACCCCGACATCCAGCGCTGGACGACGATCCCGTCGCCCTACCTCGCCGAGCACGCGCAGAACTTCACACAGCAGCTCGTCCCCGACGGCTGGGCCACCGGCTCCGTGTTCACCTTCGGCGTCTTCGTACCGGACGGTGACCTGGCGGGCATGATCGGCCTCACCCGCCACTCCCTCGACACCGCGGAGATCGGCTTCTGGGCGACGAAGGAGCACCGCGGCCACGGCTACACCGCGGAGGCCGTGACCGCCGTAACCCGCTGGGCCTTCACAGCACTCTCCCTGGACCGCATCGAATGGCGAGCCGAGGTCGGCAACCGCCCCTCCCGCAAGGTCGCCGAAAATGCCGGCTTCACCTTCGAAGGCACCCTCCGCTCGGCCATCACCAACGCAGGCACCCGAAGAGACTGCTGGGTAGCCTCCCTACTCCCCTCAGACCTGAACCTCCCAAGCCCCTCCCCCTACCTCCCCCCGAACACCCCGTCCGACCACTGAGGCCAAGCCCCGCCCAGGCCACCCCCACCCACCTCATCTACCGCCCCCCAACCGCCCGTCCGGCGCTTGAGGCCGAGTCCCGCCCGGGCCGCCCCCCACCCACCCGCCCAGCCCCCTCTCAGCCCGTCCGGCGCTTGAGGACGAGGCCCGAAGGGCCGACAAGGGGGGTCCCTGGGGGCGCAGCCCCCAGGGACGGGAACGGGAAGGGGCGGCGGGGGCGAAACCCCTCAGGCCCCCACCCCCGCCCCAGCAACCCACCCCCACCCCCGTTGTCAGTGGCACCGCCTATCGTGCGCCCCATGACACCCGTCCCGCCCAGCCCCGGAACCACCCTCTCCGCCTCGGAGGCCCGCCGCCTCGCGCTAAGAGCCCAGGGCTTCCTAGGCCAAGGACCCGCCCGCCGCACAGGCGTCCGCGGGGTGCTCCGTCACCTCGGCGCGGTCCAGCTGGACACCATCTCCGTCCTGGCCCGCTCCCACGAGCTCGTCCCCTACGCCCGCCTCGGCGCGGTCGGCCGCAGGACGGTCGAGGACGCCTACTGGAAGGACACTCACGCCTTCGAGTACTGGTCGCACGCCGCCTGCATCCTCCCCGTCGAGGAGTGGCCGCATTTCGCCTTCCGCCGCCGCGCCTACCGCAACCGCCCGCACTGGAACCACGAACTCCCGGACGGCGCCTACGACCAGGTGATCAAGCAGCTCCGCACCGAGGGCCCCCTCACCGCGGCGGAGCTGGGCGGCGCGAAGCGGACCAGCGAGTGGTGGGACTGGTCGGGCACGAAGGTCGCGGTGGAGCGGGCGCTGATGTACGGCGAGGTGGTGTGCGTGGAGCGGCGCGGCTGGAAGCGGGTGTACAACCTGGCCGAGCGCGCGATCCCGGCGGAGCTCCTGCACGACGACCTGGACGACAGGGAGTGCCTGCGCCGCCTGGTGCGGCTGGCCGGTGAGTCGCTGGGCGTCGGCACGCGCGCGGACATCGCCGACTACCACCGGCTCAAGGGCGAGGAGTTCGACGCGGTGATCGCCGACTCGGGTCTGGTCCCGGTCACGGTCGAGGGCTGGGACAAGCCGGCCTGGGCCGACCCGGTGGCCCTGAAGTCGGAGCCCCGCGGCCGCCACCGCACCACGCTGCTGTCCCCTTTCGACTCCCTGATCTGGGAACGGGCGCGCACGGAGCGGATCTTCGGCTTCACCCACCGGCTGGAGGCCTATGTCCCCAAGCCGAAGCGTCTGTACGGCTATTTCGCGATGCCGATCCTGGCGGGCGGGCAACTGGTCGGCAGGGTGGACCCGGCGCGTGAGGGCCGCACCCTGGTCGCCCGGCAGATCGGGCTGAGGGGCCCGAAGGCGGTCCCGGCCGCGGCCCGGGCGCTGGTCGAGGCGGCGAGCTGGGTGGACTGCACGGACATACGGCTGGAACGCGTGGACGCCCCGGAACTGCACGCCCCTCTCACCGCGGCCGTGGCCGCCCTCCTCTGAGGCACCGGCGGTATCAGCGGATCTCGAGGATCTTCTCCCGCATCGCGTACACCACTGCCTCCATCCTGGAGTGCAGCTGCAGCTTCTCCAGGATGTTGCGCACATGGTTCTTCACGGTGTTCTCGGAGATGTACAGCTCCTTGGCGATGTCACGGTTGTTCATCCCCGTGGCGACGAGCTTGAGCACCTCCAGCTCACGGTCCGTCAACCGCGGTGCGGGCACCAGGCGCCGCTCGTCGGTGCGCTGGATCATCGACTTGAACTCGGTGAGCAGCTTCGACGCCATGGACGGACTGATCTGTGACTGTCCGTCGGCCACCGCGCGGATGGCGGTGGCGACCTCGTCGGTGGAGATCTCCTTGAGGAGATAGCCGGTCGCGCCCGCCTTGATCGCGTCGTAGAGGTCGGCCTCCTCGTCACTGATCGTCAGCATGATGATCTTGGCGCTGGGTGCCACCTCCTTGATGGAGGTGCAGGCCTCGATACCGCCCCGCTTGGGCATCCGCACATCCATCAGGACGATGTCGGGCAGCAGATCGGCCGCCTTGTCCACGGCTTCGGCGCCGTCCCCGGCCTCGCCGACGACCTGGATGTCCTCCTCGGCGGCGAGCACGATCTCCAGACCACGGCGGAAGAGGGCGTGGTCGTCGACGACAAGGACTCTGATCGGCTCCTTGCGTGAAGCGGTCGCACCCGTGTCCGGGCCCGGCCGAGAGCCCGTGCCGACGACGCCGTCGGCACCCGCCTCATGCATCGGTCCGAAGCTGTCCGCCATCGTTCCTCCCCCTGAAGGCTGTGGCCTGCGGTCCTGCGCCATCGCCAACCCAAGGCAGCGGCCCACCGGTTGGGCCGCACGGCCATGATTCCATGAACGCGCGACGGGACGGCGCCGACGCGGGCGCGAAGTGGTGGCACACCGGTGCCCCTGGGGGCGCACACGCGCTCCAGGGGCACCGCCTCAGCTGCCGGCCGGGTGCGGGTCAGCCGCCGAGGGAACCGCCCGCGTCGGACAGGGGCACCTCGGTGACCATCGTGTCGGTCCGCAGGTGGATCACGCCGTAGTCGTACGCGTGCCGCCGGTAGACGACACTGGGCTCCTTCGTCTCGGAGTCGACGAACAGATAGAAGTCGTGCCCGACCAGTTCCATCTCGTACAGCGCCTGGTCAAGGGTCATCGGGGCGGCGACGTGGGTCTTCTCGCGGACGATCAGCGGGCCTTCGCCCTGCACCTCCAGCGAACCGATCTTCTTCGTGGGCACCCCGCCCTGCTCTTCCTCCCCCACGATGTCGCCGCTGCCGTTCAACGTGGCCGCGCCCGGGACGTGGTCCGGGACCTCGGCGGCCGAGATACGGCGTCCGCGGCGCGAGTAACGCTTGTCGTGCTGCTTGCGCAGCCGGGCCTCCAGCTTCTCCGCCGCAAGATCGAGGGCCGCGTATGCATCGCTGGCCGCTGCCTCCGCCCGGATCACCGGACCACGGGAGCGGAGCGTGATCTCCACTCGGTCAGAACGGTCGGCCTGTCGCGGGTTGGGCTCCTTGGACACCTCGACGTCGAGGCTGATCACCTTGCCATCGAGCTTCTGGATCTTCTCCAGCTTCAGCTTCTCGACCACGTGCTTGCGGAACCGCTCGGGCACCTCGGTCTTGTGGCCCTTGACGACGATGTCCACGCAGAACTCCGTTCCCGGATCGCTCCGCACAGCGGCAGAGCGTCTCCCTTTTGCACCCGGCTCCGGTGAGCCCCGGAACCTCGGACTCGGTGACCTTCCACCTCCTCCTCCCCCACGGGCGAGTTCCCCATCCCGCAGCCGTGAGTGACTCGGAATACTCCGGCACGGCATTCGGATATGAGGGGTATGGCCTGCGGCTTTCCCTCACAACCTGAACATATCTCGCCGGGAGGTATGTCGTCACCCTCTATCGAGCCGTACCTCCGTTCAGCTGAATTGACCTTCTCAATGCCTGCAACGACCCACGTCTGCGGTCAGTTCCGGAATATTTCGAAGGAATCCGGAGGGGCGGCGACCACGGCGGCCGGCACCGTGCCGACGGCGCTGTCCGCGACCGCCAATTCCGGTGCGCCATACACGCAGTTCTCCTTCGCTTGTCTCCCCCCGTTCCTCGCCCCCCTTGGTCCGTCCCTCCGTTCCTCCATGCCTTCCCTGCGCACCGCCGCGTACACAGCCGCCGCCGCATCGCTCCCGTCTCTCGCATCACTCCTCTCCGGCTCCGGGGTGTCCCCTGCGGCGGCCCGCAGTGCACGCGCCGCCTCCGCCAGCGTGGCGCCCGTGGTCAGCAGGTCGTCGACGAGGACGACCCGCGCCCCGGCGAGCAGCCGTCCGCCGCCCGGCACCGTCTCCAGCGCACCTGCGAGATTGGCCAGCCGCTGCCGGGAGCCGAGCCCCGACTGGTCGGCCACCGTCCGCCGCTGCCGCAGCACCGCGAGCACCCTGGCCCCGATGCCGGTCCGCCGCAGCTCACCGGCCGCCGCGAGTGCGATCCGCCGCACCGGGTCGTGCCCCCGCGCCCGCACCGCCCAGCGCGCGGAGGGAACCGGCACCAGCAGCACCGCCCCGGTGGCCCCACGGAACCCCGGCAACCGCCCCTCGTGCCCCGTCGACGCGCTCCCGGGCCCGGTCGGCGCCGCTGTCCGCACCTCCCGCAGCGCCGCGCGCACGGAGCCCGCCAGCGCTTCGCCCAGGGGCGTCGCAAGGGCCAGCGCACCGCGTTCCTTGTGGGCGAGGAGAGCCGCGCGCACCGCGTCCGTGTACGGCGCCGCCGCGCACACCACGGGCAGCCCGGGCGGCTCCGGCACCGGCCGCACCCGGCGCGCCGCGGCTCCGGTCAGCGCCCGGCGGCACCGCGGGCAGAGCACCGCCCGGGGCCTTCCGCAGCCGCCGCAATCGGCCGGAAGGACCAGGTCGGTGAGGTCCTGCCACCACCCCCGCATCACCCCACTGTGCCCCGCCCGCCAGGAGTCGGCCACCCCTGTGGACAACACCCTGTGGACAACTCACCGCGGCACACCACGGGCCTCACACGCACGAGTGACCGCCCGTCAACAACCCGTGCGCCGCCCGCCGACCATGCGTACCTGATCCGGGACAGCCCGTACTCGACCGCCCGGCCACCCGACCGCTGGATCGCCGGACTACCCGACCGCCCGACAAGCGACCGGCCTTCCGACGGCCCGCGCCTCACCCGGGATAGACCGGCCCCGACCCCGCCTTGACCAGCTTCTGCCACTGCGCCCCGGAGGGCAGCCGCACGATGCCGTCCTCCGAGTGCGCCACCAGCGGCATCCGGTCGTCCTCGGACGCGGCGATCTCCTTCACCCCGGTCACCGCGGCCGGTGCCTGGCCCTCCGGTACGGAGCCGTCGACCTGGGCGTAGCGCATCTGCTGGAGGCCGCCGTGCTCGTTGCCCACGACGACGAGCCGGCTGTCCCCCGCCCACGACATGGCCGTGACGTCCTCCAGATCGGGGGCGACGGACCGCAGGTCGAGGACGGCGACGTCCGGCTGCTTCCCGGGCTTCGTCTCGGTGCGCTGGATACGGCCGACGAGCAGGGAGCGCTGGCCGTTCTTCTCGACGCGGAGCGCGATCCGCGTCCCGTCGGCGGCAACCCGTACCGCCACTATCCGGCCGTCGAGCTGCGGGGTCCGCACAGTGAGCGGCTGCCCGGAGCCCTGCTGCAGCAGGACCAGCCGAGGAGCGGCGGTGTCGCGGTCGGCAACCCACAGATCGCCCCGGGAGTCCCAGCTGGGGGCGGTCAGGCCGTCCTCGGCGGTCTTGCCGTTGCTGACCAGCACGGGCTCCCCGAGCGAGCCGCTCGACGCCACCGAGGCCACGTAGAGCGACCTCCCGTCGGTGGTGACTCCGGCCGCGGTGTGCTCGTCGCGGGAGACGGCCACCGACTCCAGCGGCTTGACGCCCTCACCGAGCGCGCCCGGGACCGTCTCCGGGGTCGTGACAGTGCTTCCTGCCGGGATGCGCACCAGCCGGTGCTTGTCGTCCAGGAAGTACACGTACTCGGGCCGGTTCTCGGGCCGGTTCGCCGCGCCGTGCGCGGCGACCGCCTCGGCATGGTCCTCGTCGAGCGTGCACAGCGCGCTGCCGTCCGTTGCCTCCAGTTCGACCGTGTCGACCGTGGGCGTCAGGCTCTGGAGCGTGAACAGGATCTGGGTCGCCATCTCGGTGCACCGGGCGGGAGCGACCTTCTTCGGCTTCACGTTCAGCGGCACCGTGAGCTTGTTCTGATCGTCGGGTGTCAGTGACGCGACGCCCTTGCGCAGCGCCACGTCGGTGGGGAAGCTCGAGCGGACCACGGGGCTGAGCCGGGTGGTGGGCCCGTTCAGCAGCGAACGCACGACCTGCGTCATCGGGTCGACGCGCTCGCGCACGTACACGGGATCCGCCACGGCCGCGGGCTGGCTCCCGGACGCAGTGTCCGAGGCGAAGTAGTACTTGTTCACGGACATGTAGTTGCGCTGGAAGTCCGACCTGGCCATGACGATGCCCTGGGGCAGCCCGTCGATGCGCCACTGGTCGGACTTGGTGTCACGCACGAGGTGCACCGGCTTGCTGTACCCCCCGGCGGTGGGCGAGTACGCCTGCTGCGTGTCCACCGTGGAGACGCTGTTGCCGGTCAGCAAGTAGGTGAGGCTGTCGGCGCTCTCCCGCCCGCCCGCCGCTCGGTCGAGCTCGATGCTCGGCCCGTTCTCCAGCACGGTCGTGGACCTCTCCGGCTGCCACCTGTGCGCCGCGTCGGCCGTGAGGTACTTGCGCGCGGTGTCGTAGTGCGGATCGTCGCTGGTCAGCGCCTCCAGGAAGCCCTGCACTATCTCCGCGGGCAGCGCGTCCTCGCGGGGCGGCATGGCGAAGACCCGTACCTGGGTGTCCTGCCGCGGCGTGGACGCCACGTCGCGCAGGTCCCCGTTGTCGGGCATCGAGGCGCACCCCGCCAGCAGGACGACGCCGAAGGCGGCGCACGCCGCGGCACGCCCTGGTCGGCGCAGGGGGCTCCCCGCGCGGTCAGCGCCCACGAAATGCCTCCCCTGGCTGATGCGCGTCCTGCGGCCCTGCGGCCCGGCCCGGGCCGCTGTCACCCGCCGTGTCGGCGGGCGGCGCGCCCTCGGGGCGGCGTACGCCCGCGGCGGCGGCTCTCGGCACCACGCGCGCGCCGTTGCCGTTGCCGGGCAGCGCGGCCGGATCGGCGGCGGGGTTGCCGCCGGTCGGCCGCGGCGTGATGGTCGCCCCGTTCGGCAGCGGCGGCACCGGTCCCGTGCCGGGCTGGGCGGGTACGGTGGCGGACTTGGTGCCGCTGCCGCTGGGCAGTCCGGCGTCGTCGAGGCCGCGGTTGCGGCGCGAGTCCTTGGGTTCGAGCGGTATCGGCGAGCCTCGCAGCGGTTCGTCCGCGGTGCGCGGCAGGGTCAGCCGGAACTGCGAGCCGCCGCCCGGCTCGCCCCATGCCTGGAGCCAGCCGCCGTGCAGCCGGGCGTCCTCCAGCGCGATGGACAGGCCGAGGCCCGTACCACCGGTGGTGCGCGCGCGTGCCGGGTCGGCCCGCCAGAAGCGGCTGAAGACGCGGGTGGCCTCGCCGGGCTTGAGCCCGACGCCGTAGTCGCGCACCGCGATGGCGACGGCACCGCCCGCGGAGGCCAGCCGGACGACGACGTCCTTGCCCTCGCCGTGCTCCACGGCGTTGACGACCAGGTTGCGCAGGACGCGCTCCACGCGGCGGGCATCGGCCTCGGCGACCACGGGCTGCTGGTCGCCGGTGACGCGGATGCGCGAGCTCTTGCGCTCGGCGAGCGGCTCGGCGCCGCTGACGACCCGGCGCACGACCTCCCTGAGGTCGATCGGCTCGGCCTCCAGGGCCGCCGCCCCGGCGTCGAAGCGGCTGATCTCCAGCAGGTCGGCCAGCAGCGACTCGAACCGGTCCAGCTGGTCGGCGAGCAGCTCCGCGGACCGCGCGGTCACGGGGTCGAAGTCCTCCCGCGCCTCGTGGATGACATCGGCGGCCATCCGTACGGTGGTCAGCGGGGTGCGCAGCTCGTGCGACACGTCGGAGACGAACCGGCGCTGCATCCGGGAGAGGTCCTCCAGCTGCTGGATCTTGAGCTGGAGGTTCTGCGCCATCTTGTTGAAGGCCTCGCCCAGGCGCGCGATGTCGTCCTCGCCGGTGACCTTCATACGTTCCTGGAGGCGTCCCGCGGACAGCCTTTCCGCGATCCCCGCGGCCATGCGGACCGGGGTGACGACCTGGCGCACCACGAGCCAGGCGATGGCGCCGAGCAGCACCACGACGAACAGCCCGGCCGTCGCCAGCGTCGTCTTGACGAGGCTCAGCGACTTCTCCTCCTGGGTGAGCGGGAAGAGGTAGTAGAGCTGGTACGGGTCGCCGTTCGGGTCGTTGACCTGCTTGCCGATGACGAGGGCGGGCTGGGACTGCTGGTCCTGGTCCTTGTAGACGATGCGGGTGTAGCTCTGCGCGGCCACCGGGCTCGCGTCGACCCGCTCGCGGAGGTTCTCGGGCACGCTGACGTTGGGGTCGACGCCGCCGGAGGCGCGCGGTCCGCGTCCGCCGCCGCTGTTCTGGCCCGCGGGCAGCGTCACCACGTCGAAGGCGCCCTGGCCGCCGCTGGAGAGCGATTCGACGAGATCGCTCATCCACTGGATGACGTTCTGGGAGGGGCGGCTGCCGTCCGAGGCGGTGGTGCCCTCTCCGGTTCCGGCGGCGGCCTCGTCGGCCTTCTGCCTGGCCACCCCGAAGCCGCCGGTGGCCTGGCTCTGCGACGCCTTGACCTTGGCGTCGAGCAGTCCGTTGCGCACCTGGCCGATGACGACGAAGCCGAGCATCAGGACGACGCCCAGCGACATCAGCAGGGTCGTGGCGACCACCCTGAGCTGGATGTTGCGCCGCCACAGCCGCATCACGGGCAGCAGCGGCCGGCGCACCCAGCGCAGCAGCAGCCTCAGGACCGGGCTGCCCTGGACCCCGCCCTGCAGCAGCCCGCCCGCCAGGACGCGCCTCCAACGCGAGCCCGGCGTCCTCCGGCCGACAGGCCGCTCCCCGCCGGCTCCCGGCCTGCCGGGAGCCGAAGCGGCACTGTCCCCGGACATGTCAGCTCGGTCCCGCCTTGTATCCGACGCCACGGACGGTCACCACGATCTCCGGGCGCTCCGGGTCTTTCTCGACCTTGGAGCGCAGCCGCTGGACGTGGACATTGACGAGGCGGGTGTCGGCGGCGTGCCGGTAGCCCCAGACCTGCTCCAGGAGCACCTCTCGGGTGAACACCTGCCACGGCTTGCGGGCCAGCGCGACCAGCAGGTCGAACTCCAGCGGCGTCAGCGCGATGGAGTGCCCGTCGCGCTTCACGGAGTGCCCGGCCACGTCGATGACCAGGTCGCCTATGGCGAGCTGCTCCGGCGCCGGCTCCTCCGACCTGCGCAGCCGCGCCCGGATCCGGGCGACCAGCTCCTTCGGCTTGAACGGCTTCACGATGTAGTCGTCTGCGCCCGACTCCAGGCCCACGACGACGTCGACGGTGTCGCTCTTGGCCGTGAGCATCACGATCGGCACCCCGGACTCCGCCCTGATCAGGCGGCACACCTCGATGCCGTCCCGGCCGGGCAGCATCAGGTCGAGCAGCACCAGGTCGGGCTTGGCCTCACGGAACGCAGCCAGCGCCTTGTCGCCGTCGGCCACGAAAGACGGCTCGAAACCCTCACCACGCAACACGATGCCGAGCATCTCGGCCAGTGCGGTGTCGTCATCGACGACAAGGACTCGTCCCTTCATAAACGACATCATCCCATTAGCTAAATCGTTACCTGGCGTGACCTGGCACACAGACCGGCAAGCGCCTCGGCCGTCACGGGTGACACAACGCCTTCCTCGGTGACGATCGCCGTCACCAACTCCGGTGGCGTCACGTCGAATGCCGGGTTGTACGCCTGAGTTCCCAGGGGTGCCACCGGAATCCCGCCTCCCGCTCCGGCCACCGGCACCTGGGGTGCTGTGACCTCGGTCACCTCGTATCCGGGGCGCTGTTCCACCTCGATGGACGCCCCGTCCGGCGTCTTAGGATCCATCGTCGTGACGGGTGCCACGACGATGAACGGCACATGGTGATACCGCGCGAGCACCGCGAGCGGATAGCTCCCCACCTTGTTCGCCACCGAACCGTCGGCCGCGATGCGGTCCGCCCCGACGAGCACCGCGTCCACCTCCCCGGCCGCGAACAGCGAACCCGCCGCGCCGTCGGTCAGCAGTGTGTACGCCATGCCGCTGCGTGCCGCCTCATAAGCCGTCAGGCGAGCACCTTGCAGCAACGGACGCGTTTCGTCCACCCAGAGGCGCCTGAGCCGTCCCTCCCGGTGTGCCGCGCGGGCCACCGCGAACGCCGTCCCCTCGCCGCCGGACACCAGCGAGCCGGTGTTGCAGTGGGTGAGGACGCGGTGGCCGCCACCGGGCAGCAACTCGTCGAGGAGGGCGAGCCCGTGCTGGGCCATCCGGGCGCTGGCCTCGGCATCCTCCTGGTGCAGCGCGCGTGCCGCGGCCAGCGCCATCGCCGACGACAGCTTCGAGTCCCCGGTCCTGGCGAGCCCGGCACGGTACGCGGCCTCGGCGCGGCGCACCCCGTGCGAGAGGTTCACCGCCGTGGGGCGGGCGGCCACCAGCGCGTTCACCGCCTCGTCGACGTCGAAGCCACGGGCGGCGGCGAGCGCGACACCGTAGGCACCGGCGATGCCGAGCAGGGGCGCGCCGCGCACGGCGAGCGAGCGGATCGCGTCGACCAGCGCCGACGCGTCCGTGCACACCAGCTCGACCTCCTCCGTCGGCAGTCTCGTCTGGTCCAGGAGGACCAGCACCGGGCCCTCGGGTGGCTCCTCCCAGCGGATCACGGGGATCTCGGTGGGCCGGTTGTCGTCGCCGGATCGCGCGTACTGATCAGCCATGCGGTCAGTCTGCCCCGGAACCGGCGGACAATTGAAGGTGCGCAGCCCATACGGGGGCCGCTGACCTTGTGACCTGCGCATGGCACGATGGCTCCGAACCAGCCGACGCCACCGCCGGACGCGCACCGTGAAGGAGCGACGATGAACGACTCTCCGGGCTGGGCCTCGCCCGGATCCGCCCCGTCCGACAGGCAGGAGCCCGGCGCGTCCCGTCCCGCCGGTCCCGAGGGGCCGCCCAGCGATCCGCCAGGCCAGAACCCGGCGGGCGCCGGTTCGAAGTGGTCGAGCGACCAGCCGCCGTCCGGACAGTGGTCCGCGCCCACGGGCGCCCCGGCCCCCGGCCAGACACCTCCTCCGCCTCCGCCCGGCCAGGGCTGGGGCGGCGGACCCGGCGGCCCGGGCAGTCCCGGCGGCCCGGGCAGTCCCGGTGGCCCGGGCAGTCCCGGTGGCTACGGCGGTCCCGGGGGTCCGGGAGGCCCGGGAGCCCCCGGTGGGTACGGGTACGGCGGCTACGGCCCGCCCGGCGGTTACGGCGCCCCGTGGGGCGGCTGGGGCGGTCCGCCGCCCGCCGCCAAGCCCGGCGTGATCCCGCTGCGCCCGCTGGGCGTCGGCGAGATCCTCGACGGCGCGATGTCCACGATGCGGGCCTACTGGCGCACGGTCCTGGGCATCTCCCTGACCGTCGCGATCGTCACCCGGACCATCACCGTGCTGTTCCAGGGCCTCGTCCTGAACGACCTCGCCGGCTCCGACGCGCTCGACGACCCGAACGCCAGCGGCGGCGAACTGGCCCGCGCCGTCGGAGACACCTTCGCGGGCCTCGGCGTCGTCTGGCTGATCACCCTGATCGGCACCGTGATAGCCACCGCCCTGCTGACGGCCGTCACCAGCCGCGCCGTGCTCGGCAAGCCGGTGACGGCAGGCGAGGCATGGCGTGACGCCCGCCCCCAGATTCTGAGGCTGTTCGGCCTGATCCTCCTGATGATCCTCATCGCCGTCGGTGTAGTCCTCGCCGGCACCGCGCCCGGCATCATCGTGGGCTTCTCCGCGTCCGGCCCCGCGGGCGCCGTGCTCGCCGTCGTCGGCGCCATCGCGGCCTTCGTCGTCACGCTGTGGCTCATGATCCGCTTCTCGCTGGCCTCGCCCGCCCTGATGCTCGAGAAGCAGAGCGTCCGGAAGTCGTTGAGCCGCTCCGTGAAGCTCGTGCGCGGCTCCTGGTGGCGGGTCTTCGGCATCCAGCTGCTCGCCATGATCATCGCGAACCTCATGGCATCGATCATCGCCATCCCGTTCACCTTCGCCGCCATGGCGCTGGACGGCAACGGCGTCACCGGGTTCCTGGAGAACTCCAGCGACCAGGTCGGCTGGACCTTCCTCATCATCAGCGGCATCGGCGCGGTGATCGGCTCCATGATCACCTTCCCGATCACGGCCGGTGTCGTCGTCCTGCTCTACATCGACCAGCGCATCCGCCGCGAGGCCCTCGACCTCGAACTGGCCCGCGCAGCCGGTGTCCAGGGCTACGGCCCCACCCCCGCCCCCGGGAGCTGACGGCGTGCACTGGACGGGGGGAGTGCTCACAGCGGTCCCGGCACCGCAGTACGCCGCGGACACGGCCGCTGGCCCGCTGACGCGGGCCGCGGACACGGCCGTACGGACGCTGCTGCACGGCCACGGCGCCGCCCTGCTGTCCCTGGCGCGCGCCGACGGCGAACCACCGGTGACGATCCCGCGCGACCCCGCGCAGAAGGCGGCCCGCCGCGAACTCTCCAAGCGGCTGTACCACCAGAACGACCCCAGCCTGTACGAGCGCGCCCTGAACGCGTTCTGGGACTGGCTCGGCAAGCTGTTCGGCGCCGCCTCGTCCGCCACCCCCGGCGGCACCGTAGGCCTGGTCGTCATCGCCCTGGCCGTCGTGGCCGTGGCGATCGCCCTGTGGTGGCGTCTCGGCACCCCGCGCCGCCAGGCCGTCTCCACGCCCGCCCTGTTCGACGACCGCCCCCGCAGCGCCGCCGAACACCGCGCCTCCGCCGAGGCGCACGCCGCCCAAGGCCACTGGAACCCCGCCCTCCAGGAACGTATGCGGGCCATCGTCCGCTCCCTCGAGGAACGCGCCCTGCTCGACGTCCGCCCCGGCCGCACCGCCGACGAAGCCGCCGCGGACGCCGCCGGCGCCCTCCCCGGACACACCGACCGGCTGTCCGCCGCGGCCCGCGAGTTCGACGACGTGACGTACGGCGGCCGAAGGGCGAGCAAGCAGTCGTACCAGCGGATCGCCGAACTCGACCGCGACCTGGAACGCACCAGGCCCGTCCACACGAGCAGCACCCCCAGCACGGCCCACAGCGGCCACCAGGGAGCCGCCTCATGACGACCCGGGCCACCCTCCCGTCCACCCCGGCCACCACCGCCCCGGGCACCACCTCCGTCTCGCCCACCGCCCGCCAGGTGTGGACCCGCTCGCGGGGCATCGCACTCGCCCTCGTCCTCATCGCCGTGGCGGGCGTGGTGATCGCCGCGATCCGCTCCGACACCCGGCACGGCGCCCTCGACCCGCGCTCCGCCGACCCCTACGGCAGCCACGCCGTCGCCGCGCTCCTCGCCGACCACGGCGTCTCCACACGTGTGGTCACCACCCTCGGTCAGGCACAGGCCGCGGCAGGCCCGGACACCACGCTCCTCGTCGCCGTCCCCGACCTGCTGACGAAGAGCCAGCAGACCCGGCTGCACACGGCGACCGCCAACGCCGCCGGACGCACCGTCCTCGTCGCCCCCGGCAGTTGGTCCGTCGAACAACTCGCCCCCGGAGTCACCGCGGACCCCGCCATCAGCGCCAAGACGACGCTCACCCCCGGCTGCAGCCTTCCCGAGGCCCTGCGCGCGGGTCCCGCCGACACGGGCGGCCTGCGCTACACCAGCACCCGCCTCGACACCGACACCTGCTACCCCAGCCAGCGCCTCGCCACCCTCCTGCGCATCCCTGCGGGCTCCGGAGCAGGCGACACCATCGTGCTCGGCTCGCCCGACATCCTCTTCAACAAGCGCCTCGCCCAACAGGGCAACGCCTCCCTCGCCCTTCAGCTCCTCGGCTCCCGAAGCCATCTCGTCTGGTACCTCCCCTCGCTCTCCGACACCACCGCCGCCGGCCCCCAGGGACAGCGCGGTCTGCTCGACCTGCTCCCCGCGGGCTGGCGCTGGGGCACACTCCAGCTCTTCGTCGCAGCGGCCCTCGCCGCCCTGTGGCGGGCACGCAGGCTCGGCCCGCTCGTGCCCGAGAAACTCCCCGTGGCGATCCGCGCCTCCGAGACCGTCGAAGGCCGCGCCCGCCTCTACCGCAAGGCAGACGCCCGTGACCGGGCCGCCGCCGCTCTCCGCTCCACCACCCGCACCCGGCTCGCCCCCCTCGCAGGCGTCCCCGTCGCCCAGGCACACGCTCCCGAGGCTCTGATCCCCGCCCTGTCCGCCCATCTCCACAGCGACGCACCGGCGGCCCTGCACGCCCTCCTCTTCGGCCCGCCACCCGGCGACGACACGGCCCTCGTCGCCCTCACCGACCAACTCGACGCCCTCGAAAGAGAGGTACGCCGTCCATGATGGCCCCGACCACTGACAACGCCGCGTACGCCGGCAATCCGGGCCAGGCCCGGGCCGCGCTGGAGTCCCTGCGCGCCGAGATCGCCAAGGCCGTGGTCGGCCAGGACCCCGCCGTCACCGGCCTCGTCGTCGCCCTCCTGTGCCGCGGACACGTCCTCCTCGAAGGCGTCCCCGGAGTCGCCAAGACCCTCCTCGTCCGCACCCTCGCCGCCGCGCTCGAACTCGACACCAAACGCGTCCAGTTCACCCCCGACCTCATGCCGAGCGACGTGACCGGCTCCCTCGTCTATGACACCCGCACCGCCGAGTTCTCCTTCCAGCCGGGCCCGGTCTTCACCAATCTGCTGCTCGCCGACGAGATCAACCGCACACCGCCCAAGACCCAGTCGTCCCTCCTCGAAGCCATGGAGGAACGCCAGGTCACCGTCGACGGCACCCCGCGTCCGCTCCCCGAGCCCTTCCTCGTCGCCGCCACCCAGAACCCCGTCGAATACGAGGGCACCTACCCTCTGCCCGAAGCCCAACTCGACCGCTTCCTCCTCAAGCTGACGATCCCTCTGCCCTCCCGCCAGGACGAGATCGACGTCGTCACCCGGCACGCCGAGGGCTTCAGCCCGCGCGACCTCCATGCCGCCGGCGTACGCCCCGTCGCCACCGCGACCGACCTCGAAGCCGCCCGCACCGCCGTCGCCAAGACGGCCGTCTCCCCCGAGATCGCGGCCTACGTCGTCGACATCTGCCGCGCCACCCGTGAATCACCCTCCCTCACCCTCGGCGTGTCGCCACGCGGCGCCACCGCCCTGCTCGCCACCTCACGAGCGTGGGCCTGGCTGACCGGCCGCGACTACGTCATCCCCGACGACGTCAAGGCCCTCGCCCTGCCCACCCTCCGCCATCGCGTCCAGTTGCGCCCCGAAGCGGAGATGGAGGGCGTGACCGCCGACTCCGTCATCAACGCCGTCCTCGCCCACGTCCCGGTCCCCCGCTGATGCCGCTCACCGGACGCACCGCACTCATCGCGGCCCTCGGCACCCTCCCCGTCGGTCTGTGGGGGCCCGGCTGGACGGGCGTCCTCGCCGTCGATCTACCCCTGGCGGCCGCCTGCGCATGCGACGTCGCGCTCGCGGCACCCGTACGGCGGATCACGCTCACCCGATCCGGTGACACCTCCGTGCGCCTGGGCGAGACCGCCGACGTGACACTTACCCTGACCAACCCCTCCCGGCGCCCGCTGCGCGCCCGCATCCGCGACGCCTGGCCGCCGAGCAGCTGGGAGCCCGGCACAGAGACCGCGGCCTCCCGGCACCGCCTGACCGTGCCGCCGGGCGAACGCAGACGCCTCACCACCCGCCTCAGCCCCACCCGCCGCGGCGACCGGCAGACCGACCGCGTGACGATCCGCTCCTACGGCCCCCTCGGCCTCTTCTCCCGCCAGGGCACCCACAAGGTCCCCTGGACCGTCCGCGTCCTGCCGCCCTTCACCAGCCGCAAACACCTGCCCGCCAAGCTGGCCCGGCTGCGCGAACTGGACGGCCGCACCAGCCTCCTCCAGCGCGGCGAGGGCACGGAGTTCGACAGCCTGCGCGAGTACGTCCCCGGCGACGACACCCGCTCCATCGACTGGCGCGCCACAGCCCGCCACTCCACCGTCGCCGTCCGCACCTGGCGCCCCGAACGCGACCGGCACATCCTGCTCGTCCTCGACACCGGCCGCACCTCCGCGGGCCGCGTGGGCGACGTGCCACGCCTCGACGCCGCCATGGACGCAGCCCTGCTCCTGGCGGCCCTGGCGTCCCGCGCCGGCGACCGTGTGGACCTGCTGGGCTACGACCGCCGGGTGCGCGCTCTGGTCCAGGGCCGCACGGCGCGCGATGTACTGCCGTCGCTGGTCACCGCGATGGCCACGCTGGAACCCGAGTTGGTGGAGACCGACGCCCGGGGCCTCGCCGCGACCGCACTGCGCTGCGCCCCGCGCCGCTCCCTGCTGGTGCTGCTCACCAGCCTCGACGCGGCACCGGTGGAGGAGGGCCTGCTGCCGGTCCTGCCCCAGCTCACCCAGCGTCATACGGTCCTGGTCGCCTCGGTCGCGGATCCCTACGTCGCGCGGATGGCGAAGGCCCGCGGCAGCACGGACGCGGTGTACCAGGCCGCCGCTGCGGCCCAGGCCCGGACGGAGCGCGACCGCACCGCCGAGCAACTCCGCAGGAACGGGGTCACCGTCGTGGACGCGACTCCGGAGGAGCTGGCGCCGGCGTTGGCGGATGCCTATCTGGCGCTGAAGGCGGCGGGACGTTTGTAGGCCGTCGTAGCCCCCTTGGCAAAGGGGGCACGGCAGCCCGGCAGACGGAAACCGATATGCATGCAGAAACAGAGAAGCCCCCGCACATGGTGTGCGGGGGCTTCCCCTTCATCAAAACTTGTTCGGCGGTGTCCTACTCTCCCACAGGGTCCCCCCTGCAGTACCATCGGCGCTGTGAGGCTTAGCTTCCGGGTTCGGAATGTAACCGGGCGTTTCCCTCACGCTATGACCACCGAAACACTATGAAACTGTCCAGCCACACCACGCAATAAAGCACGTGGGGCTGTTCGTGGTTTCAGAACCAACACAGTGGACGCGAGCAACTGAGGACAAGCCCTCGGCCTATTAGTACCGGTCACCTCCACCAGTTACCTGGCTTCCAGATCCGGCCTATCAACCCAGTCGTCTACTGGGAGCCTTACCCCATCAAGTGGGTGGGAGTCCTCATCTCGAAGCAGGCTTCCCGCTTAGATGCTTTCAGCGGTTATCCCTCCCGAACGTAGCCAACCAGCCATGCCCTTGGCAGAACAACTGGCACACCAGAGGTTCGTCCGTCCCGGTCCTCTCGTACTAGGGACAGCCCTTCTCAAGACTCCTGCGCGCGCAGCGGATAGGGACCGAACTGTCTCACGACGTTCTAAACCCAGCTCGCGTACCGCTTTAATGGGCGAACAGCCCAACCCTTGGGACCGACTCCAGCCCCAGGATGCGACGAGCCGACATCGAGGTGCCAAACCATCCCGTCGATATGGACTCTTGGGGAAGATCAGCCTGTTATCCCCGGGGTACCTTTTATCCGTTGAGCGACGGCGCTTCCACAAGCCACCGCCGGATCACTAGTCCCGACTTTCGTCCCTGCTCGACCCGTCGGTCTCACAGTCAAGCTCCCTTGTGCACTTACACTCAACACCTGATTGCCAACCAGGCTGAGGGAACCTTTGGGCGCCTCCGTTACTCTTTAGGAGGCAACCGCCCCAGTTAAACTACCCATCAGACACTGTCCCTGATCCGGATCACGGACCCAGGTTAGACATCCAGCACGACCAGACTGGTATTTCAACGACGACTCCACCACCACTGGCGTGGCAGTTTCACAGTCTCCCAGCTATCCTACACAAGCCGAACCGAACACCAATATCAAACTGTAGTAAAGGTCCCGGGGTCTTTCCGTCCTGCTGCGCGAAACGAGCATCTTTACTCGTAGTGCAATTTCACCGGGCCTATGGTTGAGACAGTCGAGAAGTCGTTACGCCATTCGTGCAGGTCGGAACTTACCCGACAAGGAATTTCGCTACCTTAGGATGGTTATAGTTACCACCGCCGTTTACTGGCGCTTAAGTTCTCAGCTTCGCCCCACCGAAATGGAGCTAACCGGTCCCCTTAACGTTCCAGCACCGGGCAGGCGTCAGTCCGTATACATCGCCTTACGGCTTCGCACGGACCTGTGTTTTTAGTAAACAGTCGCTTCTCGCTGGTCTCTGCGGCCACCCCCAGCTCAGGGAGAAAATCCCCTCACCAGGCGTGGCCCCCCTTCTCCCGAAGTTACGGGGGCATTTTGCCGAGTTCCTTAACCATAGTTCACCCGAACGCCTCGGTATTCTCTACCAGACCACCTGAGTCGGTTTAGGGTACGGGCCGCCATGAAACTCGCTAGAGGCTTTTCTCGACAGCATAGGATCATCCACTTCACCACAATCGGCTCGGCATCAGGTCTCAGACACATGAGCGGCGGATTTACCTACCACTCGTCCTACACCCTTACCCCGGGACAACCACCGCCCGGGATGGACTACCTTCCTGCGTCACCCCATCGCTCACCTACTACCAGCTCGGATCACCGGCTCCACCACTTTCCCCAACGGTAAACCGAAAGGGAACGGCTTCACGGGCTTAGCATCACCGGATTCGATGCTTTTCGCGTCACAGCGGGTACCGGAATATCAACCGGTTATCCATCGACTACGCCTGTCGGCCTCGCCTTAGGTCCCGACTTACCCTGGGCAGATCAGCTTGACCCAGGAACCCTTGGTCAATCGGCGCACACGTTTCTCACGTGTGAATCGCTACTCATGCCTGCATTCTCACTCGTCAACCGTCCACAACTCGCTTCCGCGGCTGCTTCACCCGGCAGACGACGCTCCCCTACCCATCACAGCGGGCGTTGGCCCTCATGCTGCAATGACACGACTTCGGCGGTACGCTTGAGCCCCGCTACATTGTCGGCGCGGAATCACTAGACCAGTGAGCTATTACGCACTCTTTCAAGGGTGGCTGCTTCTAAGCCAACCTCCTGGTTGTCTCTGCGACTCCACATCCTTTCCCACTTAGCGTACGCTTAGGGGCCTTAGTCGATGCTCTGGGCTGTTTCCCTCTCGACCATGGAGCTTATCCCCCACAGTCTCACTGCCGTGCTCTCACTTACCGGCATTCGGAGTTTGGCTAAGGTCAGTAACCCGGTAGGGCCCATCGCCTATCCAGTGCTCTACCTCCGGCAAGAAACACACGACGCTGCACCTAAATGCATTTCGGGGAGAACCAGCTATCACGGAGTTTGATTGGCCTTTCACCCCTAACCACAGGTCATCCCCCAGGTTTTCAACCCTGGTGGGTTCGGTCCTCCACGAAGTCTTACCTCCGCTTCAACCTGCCCATGGCTAGATCACTCCGCTTCGGGTCTTGAGCATGCTACTGAACGCCCTCTTCGGACTCGCTTTCGCTACGGCTACCCCACCCGGGTTAACCTCGCAACACACCGCAAACTCGCAGGCTCATTCTTCAAAAGGCACGCAGTCACGAGAGTGTGCAAGCACACTCCGACGCTCCCACGGCTTGTAGGCACACGGTTTCAGGTACTATTTCACTCCCCTCCCGGGGTACTTTTCACCATTCCCTCACGGTACTATCCGCTATCGGTCACCAGGGAATATTTAGGCTTAGCGGGTGGTCCCGCCAGATTCACACGGGATTTCTCGGGCCCCGTGCTACTTGGGTGTCTCTCAAACGAGCCGCTGACGTTTCAGCTACGGGGGTCTTACCCTCTACGCCGGACCTTTCGCATGTCCTTCGCCTACATCAACGGTTTCTGACTCGTCCTGCTGCCGGCAGACAGCAGAAGAGAGATCCCACAACCCCGCATGCGCAACCCCTGCCGGGTCTCACACGCATACGGTTTGGCCTCATCCGGTTTCGCTCGCCACTACTCCCGGAATCACGGTTGTTTTCTCTTCCTGAGGGTACTGAGATGTTTCACTTCCCCTCGTTCCCTCCACACTGCCTATGTGTTCAGCAGCGGGTGACAGCCCATGACGACTGCCGGGTTTCCCCATTCGGAAACCCCCGGATCAAAGCCTGGTTGACGACTCCCCGGGGACTATCGTGGCCTCCCACGTCCTTCATCGGTTCCTGGTGCCAAGGCATCCACCGTGCGCCCTTAAAAACTTGGCCACAGATGCTCGCGTCCACTGTGCAGTTCTCAAACAACGACCAGCCACCCACCACCCCGCACCAACACGCGCGAGTTCACTGGGACCGGCATGCCGAAGGGCGAGCAGCGCTCGCACCCTCAGACACCCAACAGCGTGCCCGACACCCCCGCCCTCTCGTCGTTCCGTTCCACGCCGAAGCAGTACTGGGAAGACACTGAGGTCCAGGTGTGCCGAGTAGTCAACGTTCCACCCATGAGCGACCAGCATCAGACGTTCGCTGATGTTCTGGCGTCTGGACCCCCGAAAGGGCCAGGTGCTCCTTAGAAAGGAGGTGATCCAGCCGCACCTTCCGGTACGGCTACCTTGTTACGACTTCGTCCCAATCGCCAGTCCCACCTTCGACAGCTCCCTCCCACAAGGGGTTGGGCCACCGGCTTCGGGTGTTACCGACTTTCGTGACGTGACGGGCGGTGTGTACAAGGCCCGGGAACGTATTCACCGCAGCAATGCTGATCTGCGATTACTAGCAACTCCGACTTCATGGGGTCGAGTTGCAGACCCCAATCCGAACTGAGACAGGCTTTTTGAGATTCGCTCAGCCTCACGGCATCGCAGCTCATTGTACCTGCCATTGTAGCACGTGTGCAGCCCAAGACATAAGGGGCATGATGACTTGACGTCGTCCCCACCTTCCTCCGAGTTGACCCCGGCAGTCTCCTGTGAGTCCCCATCACCCCGAAGGGCATGCTGGCAACACAGAACAAGGGTTGCGCTCGTTGCGGGACTTAACCCAACATCTCACGACACGAGCTGACGACAGCCATGCACCACCTGTACACCGACCACAAGGGGGACCCTGTCTCCAGGGTTTTCCGGCGTATGTCAAGCCTTGGTAAGGTTCTTCGCGTTGCGTCGAATTAAGCCACATGCTCCGCTGCTTGTGCGGGCCCCCGTCAATTCCTTTGAGTTTTAGCCTTGCGGCCGTACTCCCCAGGCGGGGAACTTAATGCGTTAGCTGCGGCACCGACGACGTGGAATGTCGCCAACACCTAGTTCCCACCGTTTACGGCGTGGACTACCAGGGTATCTAATCCTGTTCGCTCCCCACGCTTTCGCTCCTCAGCGTCAGTAATGGCCCAGAGATCCGCCTTCGCCACCGGTGTTCCTCCTGATATCTGCGCATTTCACCGCTACACCAGGAATTCCGATCTCCCCTACCACACTCTAGCCTGCCCGTATCGACTGCAGACCCGGGGTTGAGCCCCGGGCTTTCACAACCGACGCGACAAGCCGCCTACGAGCTCTTTACGCCCAATAATTCCGGACAACGCTTGCGCCCTACGTATTACCGCGGCTGCTGGCACGTAGTTAGCCGGCGCTTCTTCTGCAGGTACCGTCACTTTCGCTTCTTCCCTGCTGAAAGAGGTTTACAACCCGAAGGCCGTCATCCCTCACGCGGCGTCGCTGCATCAGGCTTTCGCCCATTGTGCAATATTCCCCACTGCTGCCTCCCGTAGGAGTCTGGGCCGTGTCTCAGTCCCAGTGTGGCCGGTCGCCCTCTCAGGCCGGCTACCCGTCGTCGCCTTGGTGAGCCACTACCTCACCAACAAGCTGATAGGCCGCGGGCTCATCCTGCACCGCCGGAGCTTTCCACCCGCCGAGATGCCTCGGCAGGTCGTATCCGGTATTAGACCCCGTTTCCAGGGCTTGTCCCAGAGTGCAGGGCAGATTGCCCACGTGTTACTCACCCGTTCGCCACTAATCCCCACCGAAGTGGTTCATCGTTCGACTTGCATGTGTTAAGCACGCCGCCAGCGTTCGTCCTGAGCCAGGATCAAACTCTCCGTGAATGCTTTTCACGGGAGCGGTACGAGAGGAGGAATAGTCCCCTCGTACACAGCGTCCTCGCTGTATTTTTCTTCAAAGGAACCACGTCCCGACCGGAGATCCGGCCAGAGACGGGGTATCAACATATCTGGCGTTGACTTTTGGCACGCTGTTGAGTTCTCAAGGAACGGACGCTTCCTTCGTACTCACCCTCTCGGGCTTTCCTTCGGGCTTCCCTTCGGTGTTTCCGACTCTATCAGATCTTTTTCCGATCCGATTTCCTCGGTGCTTTCCAGGTTCTCGCTCTTGCGAGCGATTTCCTTTCCGGCGGACCCGACTTTATCAGAAGTCTTGAGCCGGTCTAACCGGCCGCTCGTTTCCGATTCATCGGGAGGGGCTTCATCGAACTCGATGTCTCGATGTTCTGTGAAGCAGACAGACACTCACTGTCACCGACCGGGTAACCCAGTCCTAGGCAACTGTTCGAATCTACCTCCCCGCGAGCTCCGTGTCAACGGCTCCTTTGGGGCGAGGAAGAGATTAACAGTTCAACCGGGCTGTCCGCACATCAGGCCGCCGTAGGCACCGTGGCGCTGCGCTCGGCCTCGTCCACATCGCCCGTCTCACCGGCGCGCACGGCACGGCCGCCGAGGACGTAGACGTAGGCGAGGAAGGCGACTTCAGCGATGACGCCGATGCCGATGCGGGCCCAGGTGGGCAGTCCCGACGGGGTCACGAAGCCTTCGATGGCCCCGGAGACGAAGAGCACCAGGGCCAGTCCGATCGCCATACCGACGGCGGCTCGGCCTTCCTCCGCGAGCGCCGTCCGCCGGGTGCGTGAGCCGGGGTCGATGACGGTCCAGCCGAGGCGCAATCCGGTGCCCGCTGCGACGAACACGGCGGTCAGTTCGAGCAGTCCGTGCGGCAGGACGAGTCCGAGGAAGGTGTCGAGGCGGCCGGCGGAGGACATCAGACCGGCGCCGACACCGAGATTGAGCATGTTCTCGAGCAGGATCCAGAGAACCGGCAGGCCCAGGAAGATGCCCAGGACCAGGCACATCGCCGCGGCGCGCGCGTTGTTCGTCCACACCTGGGCGGCGAAGGACGCGGCGGGGTGACTGGAGTAGTAGGTCTCGTACTGGCCACCGGGGCGGGTCAGCGCCCGGAGCTCGTTGGGAGCGGCGATGGACGACTGGACATCCGGATGCGTGCCGATCCACCAGCCCAGGGCGACCGCGACCAGGGCCGAAATGAGCGCGGTGGGCACCCACCAGTGGCGGGACCGGTAGACGGCAGCGGGGAAACCCTGGCCGAGGAAACGGAGCACATCGCGCCAGGAGGCGCGGCGGGTGCCGGTGACGGCGCTGCGCGCGCGTGCGACGAGCTGGCTGAGCCGTCCGGTCAGTTGGGGGTCCGGCGCACTGGACTGGATCAGGGAGAGATGGGTGGCCGTGCGCTGGTAGAGGACGACGAGCTCGTCGGCTTCGGCCCCGTTGAGGCGCCGCTGACGTCGGAGCAGGGCTTCCAGGCGGTCCCACTCGGGTCGGTGGGCGGAGACGAAGACATCGAGGTCCATCGGTCGGCCTGCTCCTGGGCTGTTCGTCGACTGCTCGTCGGGGTTCCGGCGTGGTGTGATTGTGCTTCGTCGTGATCAGGTTGTCGTACTGGGGCGCACTGCGCACTCAGCTTGGCAGACTTGACGGTTCGCGGGGCAGGCCAGGGGAAGGGCGGGCGGCGGGCGTGAGTGAGCTGGTGACGGGTGAGGCGGTGGCGCTGGAGCTGCGTCCGGCGCGGCTGCCCAGCAGGGCGCTCGCGGTGGCGCTCGACCTGGGCGTGGCCATGCTCGTCTATATCGGGGTGACGATAGCGCTCACGGCTGCCACGTCCTCGATGGACGACGCGGCGCAGCTGGCGGTGTCGGTCGCCTGTTTTCTGCTGGTGCTGGTGGGTGTGCCGATCGCGGTGGAGACGCTCAGCCATGGGCGTTCGCTCGGGAAGCTGGCGTTCGGACTGCGGGTGGTGCGGGACGACGGCGGACCGATCCGCTTCCGGCATGCGCTGGTGCGGGGCGCGATCGGTGTCGTGGAGATCCTGATGACGTTCGGCGTCATCGCCTGTATCGCGTCGTTCGTGTCGGCGCGCGGGCGGCGTCTCGGTGATGTGTTCGCGGGGACGTTGGTGGTGCGGGAGCGGATACCGGCCGGACGGACCGGGTTTCTGCCCCCACCGCCGCCTTGGCTGGCCGGGCGGTTCGAGGAGCTCGATCTGTCTGCGGTGCCCGACGGGCTGTGGCTGGCCGTCCGCCAGTATCTGACCAGGATGCACCAGCTGGATCCGCAGGTCGCCTGGACCATGGCGGAGCGGCTCGCGGCCGATCTCGTGGCTGCCACGGGGGCTCCGGCGCCGCAGGGCGTGCCTCCGGCGGCGTATCTGACGGCGGTGGCGCAGGAACGGCAGTCCCGGGAGGCCCGGCGGGCCTTCGGGGGCTACGCCCCTCACCATCCCTACGGGGCCCACACCCCCTACGCCTCCCAGGTCCCGTACGGCGAGCAGGGCCGCCCGGCCCATCAGCCTCCGGCGCCCCAGTCGCCCGTACCGCCGTACAACCCGCCGCAGGCGTCGGCACCGCCCTACAACCCGCCGCAGCCCCAGTGGCAGTCCCAGCCGGAGCCGACGTCCCCGCAGCCCCCCGCCCCGTCGGCCGACCGCCCGTCCACCGGCTTCGCACCGCCTGCCTGACCGGCCCCCCACCGCCCGGCCGGACCCACCGCTGCAACCGACCCGGGGGGCGGGACTCAGCCGAACACCGACGGCGGTGAGTCGAGGTCCTCCAGTTCGATGCCGGGGGCCGCGAGAACCACGTCGCCGGCGATGTGCACGGAGTGCTGCTCTCCGGTGTCCAGGGCTGTGACCTGGTATTCGTCCACGGTCAGGGGGCCGTTGTCAGTGGCGTGTGTTTCTCTGTCCACCAGGGCCCAGGACTGGTCCACGGTGCGGGGTGCGAGGACCGGCTCCGTGAAGGCGACCAGGCGTACGCGGGTCGGCGCGGCGGCCGGGGAAGGGGTGAGGCGCAGCAGACGGGTGATGGCGACGAGGAAGGCCGGGGAGGTGCCGGTGAAGGTGTGAGCAGGGACGGTGTGCTCGGTGGCGAGGGCGCCGGTGGGGTCGGTGCGGACCCAGGTGACGCCGTCGAGGGCGGCGCCGCGCACCTGCCAGTCGGCGGTGTGGAGTTCGAGACGGATGGGGCGGCCGAGGTCGTCGAGGGCGAGGTCGACGGAGCCGCGGTGGTCGCCCGACGGGGTGGTCAGCCGGGAGACGTAGCGCCAGCCGGAGGGGCCGGGGGCGCAGTGGAAGTGTTCTTCTGCGAAGGGGGTGTGATCGTGCGGATCGTGCAGCGAATACCGGCCGCGGGGCATGGTGGTCCTGGGTCGTGACGGGCTGGTCCGGGCCGAAGGGGCAGGCCCCCGGCACGGGGGTGCGGGGGCCTGCCTCGGAATACCGGAGTACCGGCTACCGGAGTACCGGGCCGGGCGGACACGGTCCGCCCGGTGATGGTGGTCCGCTCAGTAGCGGTAGTGGTCCGGCTTGTACGGGCCCTCGACGTCGACCCCGATGTAGGCGGCCTGCTCCGGGCGCAGCCGGGTCAGCTTGACGCCGAGCGCGTCGAGGTGGAGCCGGGCGACCTTCTCGTCGAGGTGCTTGGGCAGCGTGTAGACGCCGACCGGGTACTCGTCGGGCTTGGTGAACAGCTCGATCTGGGCCAGCGTCTGGTCCGCGAAGGAGTTGGACATCACGAACGACGGGTGGCCGGTGGCGTTGCCCAGGTTCAGCAGGCGGCCCTCGGACAGGATGATGATCGTCTTGCCGTCGGGGAAGGTCCAGGTGTGGACCTGCGGCTTGACCTCGTCCTTGACGATGCCGGGGATCTCGGCGAGGCCGGCCATGTCGATCTCGTTGTCGAAGTGGCCGATGTTGCCCACGATCGCCTGGTGCTTCATCTTGGCCATGTCCGCGGCCATGATGATGTCCTTGTTGCCGGTCGTGGTGACGAAGATGTCGGCCTTGCCGATGACGTCGTCGAGGGTGGCCACCTGGTAGCCGTCCATGGCCGCCTGGAGGGCGCAGATCGGGTCGATCTCGGTGACGATCACCCGGGCGCCCTGGCCGCGCAGGGACTCCGCGCAGCCCTTGCCGACGTCGCCGTAGCCGCAGACGACGGCGGTCTTGCCGCCGATGAGGACGTCGGTGGCGCGGTTGATGCCGTCGATCAGGGAGTGGCGGCAGCCGTACTTGTTGTCGAACTTCGACTTGGTGACGGCGTCGTTGACGTTGATCGCCGGGAACAGGAGGACACCGTCGCGCTGCATCTCGTACAGGCGGTGGACGCCGGTCGTGGTCTCCTCGGTCACACCGCGGATCTCGGAGGCCAGCTGGGTCCACTTCTGCGAGCCGTCCGTGATGGTGCGGTGCAGCAGCTGGAGGATGACGCGGTGCTCGGCGGACTCGGCGGTGTCCAGGCCGGGGACCTTGCCGTCCTTCTCGTACTCGACGCCCTTGTGGACGAGGAGCGTGGCGTCGCCGCCGTCGTCGAGGATCATGTTGGGGCCGCCGGTGGGGCTGTCCGGCCAGGTCAGCGCCTGCTCGGTGCACCACCAGTACTCCTCCAGGGTCTCGCCCTTCCAGGCGAAGACCGGGACGCCCTGCGGGTCGTCGGGCGTGCCGTGCGGGCCGACTGCGATGGCGGCGGCCGCGTGGTCCTGGGTGGAGAAGATGTTGCAGGAGGCCCAGCGGACCCGTGCGCCGAGGGCGACGAGGGTCTCGATGAGCACGGCGGTCTGCACGGTCATGTGCAGCGAGCCGGTGACGCGGGCACCGGCGAGGGGCTGCGCCTCGGCGTACTCCTTGCGGATCGCCATGAGGCCCGGCATCTCGTGCTCGGCGAGGGTGATCTCCTTGCGGCCGAACACGGCCAGGGAGAGGTCGGCGACCTTGAAGTCCTGTCGGTTGTCGACAGTCGTCATTGCGAGCTGCTCCTCGGGGGTTTGGGTCGAGGTGGGTAGGGCTGGTCTGCGCGGCGGCGGGCACAGGGGTGCCCGCAGGAGGGCACGGACATGCCCGCGTACGGCGCGCAGCGCAGTCCGTCGGAGGCCCTCTCTCCCTCGGCCGGTCCGTGCTGGGACCGCCCGACCGCCATCAGCAGCGACGTCTGGCTCCGACCCAAGCTACACCGACGGCCCGGTGCTCCCCAGTCCGTCTCCGGACATCAGGCGGATCCCTAGAGTCTCCGGGGGACGCTGCCAGGCGGCCGTTCGCACGGCCCAGGGGGTCTGTTCGCGGGGCGCTGCGGGCGACTGCCCGCGCTGCCCCGGGCGTGGCGGACCAGGGCCGGGCCCGTGGGTCAGTGGCCGGCGGTGTGGGGGGTCGGGCCGCCGGGGGTGGCTTCGCGGTCCGGGCCCTTGGCGGCCTCGGCCTCGCTGTAGATGTCGGGCTCGAGGTAGATGGCGCGGGCGATGGGAACGGCGGCGCGGATGCGCGCCTCGGCGGCGTCGATCGCGCTCGCGACCTCGGCTGCGGTGTCGTCGTGCTGCACGGCGATCTTGGCGGCGATCAGCAGTTCCTCGGGGCCGAGGTGGAGGGTGCGCATGTGGATGACGCGGGTGACGGTGTCGCCGTCGACCATGGCGGCCTCGATCTGCTCGACGACCTCGGGGCCGGCGGCCTCTCCGAGCAGCAGCGACTTGGTCTCGGCGGCGAGGACGAGGGCGATGCCGATGAGCAGGACACCGATGCAGACGGTGCCGACGCCGTCCCAGACGCCGTCGCCGGTGAGCACGGCGAGACCGACGCCGCCCAGGGCGAGGGCCAGGCCGATCAGCGCGCCGAAGTCCTCCAGGAGGACGACGGGCAGTTCGGGCGCCTTGGCGCGGCGGATGAACTGCGCCCAGGACAGCGAGCCGCGCAGTTCGCTGGACTCCTTCATGGCCGTGCGGAAGGAGAAGCCCTCGGCGGCGAGCGCGAAGACGAGGACGCCGACCGGCCAGTACCAGTGCTCGATCTCGTGGGGGTGGCTGATCTTCTCGTAGCCCTCGTAGACGGCGAACACGCCGCCGATGGTGAACAGGACGATCGAGACGAGGAAGGCGTAGATGTAGCGTTCGCGGCCGAAGCCGAAGGGGTGCTCCGGAGTGGCCTCGCGCTGTGCCTTCTTGCCGCCGATCAGGAGCAGGAACTGGTTGCCGGAGTCGGCGACGGAGTGGACGCCCTCGGCGAGCATGGACGAGGAACCGCTGAACGCGAACGCCACGAACTTCGATGCCGCGATCGCGAGGTTGGCGCCCAGTGCCGCCACGATCGCCTTGCTGCCGCCTGACGCGCTCATGTGTTCGCGTGGTCCCTTCGTACGTCGTCTCGGGCGCCTCGGGCGCCTCTTGGGCACCTGGGCTCCCGCACCGTCCGGGCGGGGCCCGGTGGCGCTTTGCCCTGCCTTTGCCAGTGGGCCATTCTTGCAGCCCGCCATGGCGGTGGTGCGCCCGGACGTCCGCCGGGCGCACCGCAGGGGCCGGTCAGACGACGACGGTGGCCCGGAAGACCGTGCCGGTACCGGACACTTCGGCCGTTTCGCCCGCGGGGACGTAGACCGACTGACCCGGGGTCAGCTCGTGCTCACCGGCGCGGACGGTGCCCGCCGTGCAGAGCAGGATCTGCGGGGTCCCGCAGGTGAGGTCGCGGGCGGCACCGCCCTCGGTGAGGACGTAGCGGGACAGCCGGAACTCGTCGATCGGGGTGTCGTAGACCTCCTCGCCGTCCGGGGATGCCTCCGGGCGCAGCACGCCGGGGTCGGTCGGCTCGAAGCGGACGACGCGCAGGAGTTCGGGAACGTCGACGTGCTTGGGGGTCAGCCCGCAGCGCAGCACGTTGTCGGAGGTGGCCATGATCTCGACGGCGAGACCGTCGAGGTAGGCGTGCGGGATGCCCGCGCCGAGGTACAGGGCCTCGCCGGGCTGGAGGCGGACGTGGTTGAGGAGCATGCCCGCGACGACACCGGGGTCGCCGGGGTAGTGGTGGGCGATACCGGCGTAGACGGCGTAGTCGCCGCCGAGGCGGGCGCAGGCGGCCGCGGTCTCGGCGACGGTGCGGGCCATCTCCTCGCGGTCCGCGGTGAGGACCGCGGTGAGCACCTCGCGCAGCGCGGCCTCGGCGGGGTGGGCGTGCAGCAGGTCGACGTACGGCTTGAGGGAGTCGACGCCGAGGCCGTCGAGGAGACCGGCGGCGGCGAGCGGGTCACGGAAGCCGCACAGGCCGTCGAACAGGGTGAGCGCGCAGATCAGTTCGGGCTTGTGGTTGGCGTCCTTGTAGTTGCGCTGCGGGGCGTCCACGGGGATGCCTCGGCGCTCCTCGTCCTCGTAGCCCCGCTTCGCCTCGTCGAGGGTGGGGTGGACCTGGAGGGAGAGCGGTGCGGCCGCGGCGAGGATCTTGAGGAGGAAAGGCAGCCGCGGGCCGAACTTCGCCACGGCGGCGGGGCCGAGCTCGCGCTCCGGGTCGGCGGCGATGACCTCGGCGAGCGTGCCCCGCCCGGTGCGCGAGGGGGCGCCGGGATGGTCACCCATCCACATCTCCGCCTGCGGCTCGCCGCTGGGGGCGACGCCGAGCAGCTCGGGGATGGCTTTGGTGGATCCCCAGGCGTAGGGGCGGACGGTGTTGTCGAGGCGGTCCATCTATGTCTCTCTACGGTCTCTCGGTCGTTCTCTCCGCGTGCGGAACGGGTGCGCTCCGTGCACAGCCTCCCGGGCGGCCGTGTGCGGCCGTCCGGGTGCGGCCGTCCGGGTGCGGGATCGGGTTCGGGTTCGGGTTCGCAGGATGCGGGTCGGTCTGCGGTCTGCGAGGTGCGATCTGCGGTCTGCGAGGTGCAGGGTGCGGTCCGCGAGGTGCAGGGTGCGGGAGTCATGGTCGCGCCTCGGAGGCAAGCGCGAGGTAAACGGCGGCGAAATCCGTGATGGCGATCAGTTCGGCAAGCGACTCGAGTTCGCCGCCGCTCTCGGGCTCGAGCTCACTGATCGGCGTGTCGTGGCTGAGGGCCAGGTCACGGGCGGTCTGGGCGGCGGTGAGGCCGCCGATCGGACGGTCGCGCAGCAGCACCATGCGCGCGTGCAGCGCGGGAGCTTCCTCGACGCGGTCGCGGAAGAAGTCGTCGGGGTCGGCGCTGGCGGCGAGCGGACCGGCCAGCAGGGCGCTGTGCGCGGCGAGTGCGAGAGGCAGTTCCTCGACCAGCGCGGGGCGGCCTGCGAGTTCGGCCAGGGCGGCGGCGAAACGGCGGCCCGCGGCACCGGCCGAGGTGCCTTCCGTCCAGATCACCGGGAGGGTGTCGGCGAGTTCGGCGGCGAGGGTCTTGGCGGGGTTGCTGTACGTCACGACAGTCGGGCCGCAGCGCTCGGCGATCTGGTCGAGCCGGTCGGCGACCTTCTCCAGCGCCTCGGGCGGGGCGGTGAGCAGGCCGATGCGGTCGAGGAGGGCCAGCAGTGGGGTGAGCAGCGCCCAAAGCACGCCGGGCGAGGACGCGGCCACGGGTTCTTCCTGGTCGTACGGTGTGGTCGCCATCGGTACGAACAGTCCGTGGGCGGCGTCCAGGGCCTCGGCGACAGGGGTGCGGGCCGGGGCCACGGCGGCGACCGCGCAGCCGCGCCGGTAGGCCTGCTCGGTGAGCAGGGACAGGCTGGGTTCGGTGCCGTCGGGGGTGACGATGAGGAGCAGGTCGACCGATCCGGCCCAGCCCGGCAGCTCCCAGCGCAGGGCGCCGGAGGCGGGGGCGACACCGGTCGCGGGCAGCCGGGTCACGGGGCTGCCGGCAGCGGCCAGGGTGCCGAGGAGGTCGGCGGCGTGCGTGGCGGCGGCACCGGGGCCCGCGATCAGTACGGCGCGGGGGCGGCCGTCGGGCTTGAGGTCGCCGATCCCCGCCTCGACGGCGTGCCGGGCGGCCGTACGGACGCGGGCACCCGCCTCCGCGGCGCCGCGCAGCAGACCGCGGCGGTCCGCCTCCGCCAGCGCCTCGGGGGCGTCGAGCAGCGATTCGTCGAGCATGGGCGGCAGTCTCCGATCGCCGGGTGTTCGTCGGTGGGTGACGCCGGGCGGCTGTCAGGCGGGGTGACGGGCCTCGTCGACGAGGAGGACGGGGATGCCGTCGCGCACGGGGTAGGCGAGACCGCAGTCCTGGCCGGTGCAGATCAGCTCGTCGTCCTGCTCCTTGAGGGGGGCGTGGCAGGCCGGGCAGGCGAGGATCTCCAGGAGTCCGGCTTCTAGCGGCATGTCGTGTCCCTTCGGGCGGGGGTCTCGGTGCGTGCTCAGCGTAACCGGTGCGGGGGGTGGGGTGCGGCGCGCCGAACTGCCGGGGCTGCGCCCCTGCATGTCTCTTGCGGGGGCTCCGCCCCCTGGACCCCCGGCCTATGCCCCCCACCACCCGACTCGGCAGGCGGGACGGGAACCCACACAACCGATTGACTCGGGCGGGCCGCCCCGACTCGGTCAGCCGACTGGGCACCCAACGCAACCAACCGAGACGGGCGGGTGGGTGGGAAACCCGGGGGCGGAGCCCCCGGATCACACTGCGGGGACCGGGGCGAAGCCCCGGGAGCGGGTGCTGTGCAGCCGACCGAGACGGGCGGGCGGGTGGGCAAAACGGCGGGGCGCAGCCCCGACGCAGCGCTCCGGGGCAGGGGGCGCAGCCCCCGACCGAACTCCGGGCCCGGGGCGGAGCCCCGGGGCAGCGCTCCGGGGAAGGGCCCAGCCCTGCAGGGGAGTCTCAGGCTCGGATGAGTTTCAGGACTTCGTCGCGGACGGAGGACATCGTCCCCGCGTCCACCGCCTCCGCGTTCAGCCGCAGCAGCGGTTCCGTGTTGGAGAGGCGGACGTTGAACCACCAGTCGGCGGCGGAGACGGTGAGGCCGTCGAGGTCGTCGAGGGTGACCCCGGCCACGCCCTCGTACGCGGAGCGGATCGCGGCGAGCCGGGCCTCTTGGTCGTCGACCGTGGAGTTGATCTCGCCGGAGCCGGCGTACCGGTCGTACTGCGCGACCAGGGCGGACAGCGGGCCGTCCTGTCCGCCGAGCGCCGCGAGGACGTGCAGCGCTGCCAGCATGCCGGTGTCGGCGTTCCAGAAGTCCTTGAAGTAGTAGTGCGCGGAGTGCTCCCCGCCGAAGATGGCGCCGGTGCGGGCCATCTCCGCCTTGATGAAGGAGTGCCCGACGCGGGTGCGCACGGGGGTGCCGCCGTGCTCCTTCACGACCTCCGGGACCGACCGTGAGGTGATGAGGTTGTGGATGATGATGCCGTGGCCGCCGTTCCTGGCCAGTTCGCGGGTGGCGACCAGGGCCGTGATGGCGGACGGCGAGACCGGGTCGCCGTTCTCGTCGACGACGAAGCAGCGGTCGGCGTCCCCGTCGAAGGCGAGACCGAGGTCGGCGCCCTCCTCGCGGACCCGCTTCTGGAGGTCGACGAGGTTGGCGGGGTCGAGGGGGTTGGCCTCGTGGTTGGGGAAGGTGCCGTCGAGTTCGAAGTACATCGGGACGACGGTCAGGGGCAGGCCCGCGAGCACCGTGGGGACGGTGTGGCCGCCCATGCCGTTGCCCGCGTCGACGACGACCTTCAGGGGCCGGATCGAGGTCAGGTCGACGAGGGAGCGGAGGTGCGCCGCGTAGTCCTCCAACGTGTCGCGCCGGATGACGGTTCCCCGGCCGGGGACCGGTTCGGGTGCGCCCGAGTCCAGCCGGCTCTCGACCAGTTCACGGATCTCCGTGAGGCCGGTGTCCTGGCCGACGGGCGCGGCCCCGGCGCGGCACATCTTGATGCCGTTGTAGCGGGCCGGGTTGTGCGAGGCGGTGAACATGGCGCCGGGCAGGCCCAGCGCGCCCGAGGCGTAGTACAGCTGGTCGGTCGAGCACAGGCCGATCTCGGTGACGTCGGCGCCATGTGCCGCCGCCCCGCGCGCGAAGGCGGCCGAGAGACCGGGGGACGAGGGGCGCATGTCGTGGCCGATGACTACGGCGCTCGCGCCGGTCACCTGGGCGAACGCGGCGCCGAAGTGCTCGGCCAGTGACTCGTCCCACTGGTCCGGGACCACTCCGCGCACGTCGTACGCCTTGACGATCTGGGTCAGATCAGCAGCCACGGCCAACCCTCCTGAAAGTTCTATAGGTCGCCTCAAACTACCTCCTCAGGAAGGGCTGCTCGCCGCACGGCAACAGAGCCGACCCGACGCCGTCACGCGGTGATCACGCCCGCCGTTCACGGCAGCATCCAGGCCGGCACCTTGCGCGAGCCGGAGACGGCCACCCCGAACCAGCCGGCGCAAGAAACCGACGAAGGGCGGCGGAAACGGACCGCCGCCCTGCTGAAAGGTTTCGCGTGGAGCGTCTTCGCGCTCAGTTGTCCGGCGAGCGCAGCACCCGCAGATGCCCGCGCCGCGCGACCTCCATCGGGTCCGCCCCGCGCCCGCCGCCGGCCTGCGCGGCCCGCTCCTGCGGACGCGCCGCCTCACGCACGGCGTTGGCGAGTGCTTCCAGGTCGTCACCGCTGGGCCGGGCCGGGGCCGAGGTGTCGAGCAGGCGGACGACCTCCCAGCCGCGGGGTGCGGTGAGGCGCTCGGAGTGTTCGGCGCACAGGTCGTAACAGTGGGGTTCGGCGTATGTGGCGAGCGGGCCGAGGACCGCGGTCGAGTCGGCGTAGACGTACGTCAGCGTCGCGACGGCAGGTCGGCCGCAGGCGGTGCGCGAACAGCGACGTACAGGGCTCACGACGTTGGACGGTACCGCACTCTTGAGCGGGCCGCGACGACTCTCCACCAGGTCACTCCACCGTGTCGTGGCGTGAAGGGCCCTGTGCGCCCCTCCGGACCTGACCATGGTGACCTGCCGGGACGCTCCCCGCGAGGGCGCGTACCGTGCCGAATCCGGTCACGACCCGGCACAAACAGCGTCAATAGATCAGGGAACGACGGTCCGGGAAGGGCGGGAAATCGAGCCAGATGTTGGCTTGATCGGTCACCTGGCGACATGCCGTACAAGGGGCCGTCCGGGGACCCTGCGGCATCCGCGCGAGACGTCCACCATGGTCCGGCCGGGTGGCACACCCGGCCGTCCCGCGGCGCGTGGGCTCGGACACGCCGCGCGCCCGGGGGACTACGCTTCACCGGTGATGGACACTCCCGTACCGCCCCGTGGCACCGGCCGCGGGCCCAGGCGCCGTGACCGCCACGGCCGCGGCATGCGCGGACCGATCGCGCCTCCGCAGGTGCCCCTCGCGGCGAGCCGTGCCGAGGTGTTCGCCGACCTGGTGCAGGACTCGGTGGACCGGCTGGAACGCCGCTGGCCGCAGCTCGCGGACATCGACTTCCTGGTGCTGGAGGTGCCGAGCGCCGGCGGGCCCGCCGGACGGTGGAACGACGAGGCGGTGCCGCTGGGGGACACGCTCCCCGCGCGGGACGGGCAACGCGCGCGCGTCGTCGTCTACCGGCGGCCGGTCGAGATCCGCACCAAGGGCCGCGACGAACGCGCCGCCCTGGTGCACGACGTCGTCGTCGAGCAGGTCGCCGACCTCCTCGGCCTCACCCCGGAGACGGTGGACCCCCGCTACGGCGAGGACTGAACCCCGGCCCCGGACGGGAGGAACGAGCCCCGGCCGCAGGAGTCCACCCCGCACGCCGCAGGAGGGCGATGCCCCGGCCCCTCCCCCGCCCCCGGCGGCTACTTCTGCAGCACCGACACGTCCTCGTCCGCCTCCGGCACCGACACCATGCCCCGGTCGTCGGGGAGGGTCTGGACCGTGAAGCCCGGGACTCCCTCCTCTGTCGCCGTGAGGGTGCGTGCCGCGTAGACCGGGCCGCCCGACACGCGCTCCACGGTGAGGGCGTAGGTGCCCTTCAGGCCGCTCGGCACCGGTGCGTCGACGTTCTGGGTGGTGCCCGCCTTGAGGGTGAACGTCTTCGTCACCGCCGAACCGCTCTCGCTGCCAGCTGAGGCGGTGACCTTGACGGTCGCGGCGCTCTGGGGTGCGGCCAGCGACAGGGTGGTGCCCTTGCTGCTGTTGTCGGCCGCCGTCGCGCGGGTGCTCACCGGCGCGGTGGCCGGGATGAACGCCGTCTCCTGCTTGCTGCCCGTGCCCCGTACGACCTTCAGCGCGGCCACCACCGGCACGGAGGTGTCGCTCGCCGTCAGCACCAGGGAGCCGGCCTCGCCGCGGGTGACCTCGCCGAGGTCGACGGCGGTGGTCATGCCGGACTTGACGTGCAGGGTCTCGTTGCCGGCCGGGGTGATCTGCCCGTCCGGCGAGGCGAGCCGCACCTTGAGGTCCACATCGGCGTCGCCCGACGTGAACGCGATCAGCCGCACGTCGGTTGCGTCCTTGGGGATGCCCGGCAGCACCAGGCTGCCCGCCGCGTCGGTCGCCGCCGCCAGCCAGTCACCGCCCGTCTTGGTGTCCAGGGCCTGCACGGCCGCGCCCACCCGGCCGCTGCGGACGCCGACGTGCACGGTCAGGTCGGTCTGCTGCTTGTCGCTGAGCGTGGACAGCAGGATCGCCTTGGTCGTGTGCGGCGCGACGGTGATGCCCTCGCCCACGGTCGACTTGATCGCGCCGTCCTTGCCGTAGAGCTCGATGTCCACGACGGCGGCGGAGTCGTCCGGGTTGGTGAGGTGCACATAGTCCGTGCGGTCGGCAGAGGTGCTGGCGCCGGGGAACCAGAACTCGGTGTCCGGCGCGCCGCAGCTGAGGCCCTGGAGACCGCGGCCGGTGCCGGCGGCGACCTCGGTGGTCTGCTGGACGGTCCAGCCGGGCGCGTACTTGCCCTCGGCGGTGCCGATCAGCGCGGGCGATTCGCCGCCCGAGACGTCCCCGGTGGCCGGCTTGCCGGGAACGGCCGGGGTCAGGACGGCCTTCGTCGTCTTCTGCTTCCCGCTCTTGCCCGTGCCGCTCGAACTGCCGGTGCTGCCCGTGCTGCCGGCCGAATCCTCCGTCGCGGCCTGGAGCTGGGCCTTCCCGTCACTCGTGGTGCCCTCGGTGACCGGCGTGAACGACGTGTACGTCGTGTCGGCGATGTCGGAGAGGCTGGGCGCCGGGCACAGCAGGCTGGTGCGCTCCACGGGCAGCCGGGCCGCCGACTTCGCGCTGCCCGCGCCCGCCGCGTCCGGTGTGTTCAGCACGGCGAACCCGGTGACGGCGGCGAGGGCGGTCGTACCGGCGATCAGGGACAGGGTGGTGCGGTTCACTGCTGGCTCCCGTCGGGGCGCTCATTGCCGGTGCCGTGGGGGTGGGGCTGCGCGGGGTCGTACGCCGGGTCGTAGCCCTGCTGGTCGTAGCCCTGCTGGTAGGTCGGGTCATACGGGGTCTGGTCGTAGCCGCCCTGCTGGGGCGTGCCGCCGTAGGCGTACGGGTCGTACTGGCCGCCCTGGCCCGTCTGGTACGGGTCCTGCTGGTACGGGTCCTGCTGGTACGCCTGGTCGTAGCCGTCGGCCGGGTACTGCTGTGCGGCGGGCTGGTACTGCTCGTCGTACCCCTCGCCGCCGTAGGCGCCGTACGCGGGCTCCTGGTAGCCGCCGCCGGTGTCCCAGTCGGCGTAGGACTGCTGCTGCGGGATCGCGGCCGGGTCCTCCTCCGCGTTCTGCGCGTTCTCGACGTACTCCGCCTGCTCCGCGTGCTGCGGTACGGCGTCCGGGAAGGCGTCCTCCGGCTCGCCGGGCTGCTCCGCCTGGGCGGCCTCCGCCTCGGCCTGCGCGCGCAGCCGCCGGGCCCTGCGGCCCTCGCCGTCGGCGGTCTGGGCGGGCGCGGGCTGCTCCTCCTCGGGGAGGTCGTCGTCGTGGTCGCGGCGGCGGCCGGGGAGCGCGAGGACGACGAGGACGATCGCCAGCGCGCCCTGCGCCCAGTGCCAGCCGGTGTGGGTCAGCGGGGCCTCGTAGGTGACGTCCAGCCTGCCGCCCGAGGCGGGCAGTCGGAACCCCTGTGCCCAGCCGTCGACCGTGGTGCGGGTGAGTGTCTTGCCGTCCAGGGTGGCGGTCCAGCCGTCGGCTGCGGTGTCGGCGATGCGCAGGATCCGGCCGTCGGCACCGGACGGGACGGTGGTGTGGATCTCGACGGATCCGGCGGCGACGGACTGCGGGGTTCCGGAGCCGTCGGCGGACACGATGGTGGCGCGGGAGACCTGCTGGTCGACCCGCCACAGGCCGCTGCCGTTCTGCTGGCTGAGCCGGGACAGGCCGGGCGTGGCGTCCAGCACGCGCGTGATCTCGCGGGGCGCGCCCTTGTGGACGAGGACGTAGCGCACCGCGAACCCGCCGAGCTGGTCGGCCTGGTCGGCGCCGGAGCCGGCGACCAGGTTGGCGACGACCTTGTCGAGTCTGGTGTTCTCGCCGTCCGCGGCGGCCAGTTCGGCGTCGCCGAGGCGGGCGCCGGAGCCGCGGACCAGGGTGTAGCGCACGCGTGCGGTGGAGTCGCTGTCGAGGACCAGGGTGCGGGCCTGGTCGCGGGTGCCGCTCTCCTCGGCGACGAACGCGGGCACCTGCACGGGGTCGCGCCGCTCGACCGGGCCGTCGGCGCCGCTCAGTATCCAGCCCGCGGCGACGAGCAGCGGGCCCGCGGCCGCGGCGAACGCGATCAGCGCGGCCACCGGCTGGCGCCAGCCGAAGCTCTGCTCGGCGACCCGCGCGCGTGCGCCGTCGGCGCCGAGTGCGGCGGCGGCCAGCAGGGCGATGCCGTAGACGAGGGTGGCGGGACCGGCCCAGGTGGAGCCGTTGGACAGGACGGCGAAGACGAGCGCCACCAGGGCGGCGGCCCAGGCGGTCCGGATCGCCGCCTGGCGCTCGGAGCGCAGCAGCGCGCCGAGTGCTGCTAGCACGATGCCGATGAGCATCAGCCCGTCCACCGTGCCGGGGCCGCCGGGGCTGGCGCCGAGCAGGTCGAGGGCGGAGGCGGCCGAGGAGCCGAAGTCCAGGCCGGCCTCCTTGAAGAAGCCGGTCGGCAGCAGGGTGAGCGACCAGGGGGCCAGCACCAGCAGCGGGGTGGCCAGCTGGGCGATGAACCGCAGCCCGTAGGCGACGATCTCACGGCGGCGCACGGCCAGCAGCGCGATGCCGAGGACCAGGGCGATGGGCCACACGATCGGCGTGAACGCGGTGGTGACCGTCAGCAGCAGCGCGTACGCCCAGGTGGCACGCCAGCTGCCGCGGGCGCCGGAGGAGTTGGCCAGGCCGCTGGCGGCGACGCACGCGCGCGCGATGAGCGGCAGCAGGATCGCGAGGACGGCGGTGCCGAGGCGGCCGCCCGCGAGGGCGCCGGTGGCGGCGGGCAGGAAGGCATAGGCGACGGCCGCCCACGCGCGCAGGAGGCGTGAGGTGACCAGCGGCCGGGAGGCGAAGTACGCGGTGAGCCCGGCGAGCGGGACCGAGCAGACCAGCAGCACGGTGATCGCCAGGCCCGTCGAGCCGAACAGCAGGGAGGCCAGCATCGCGACGATCGCCAGATACGGCGGCGCCGACGGGGTGCCGCCCGCACCCACCGGGTGCCAGGCGTCCAGATAGCGCGACCACAGCTGTGAGGCGTCGGCCGGGGCGGGCAGCAGTGCGCCGCCCGACAGCGCGCCGCCGCCCAGCAGTTCGCGGCAGGCGGCCAGCGAGACGAGCAGCAGCAGGAGGAAGAGCACCGGTCCCGGTTTGCGGGCGATGCGCTTGAGGCGGGCGAACTGCTCGATCTCCAGGAAGTCCGCGTCGTCGCCGCCGGGCCCCGATTCGACCGCGCCGCCGTGCCGTCCGCCCACGGCGGCCTCGGGATCGGAGTGGCCGACGAGGTTGCCGGCGACCTGCTCCACGGTGGCTCGCACGGTCGCGCCGGGCGGCGGGAACAGGGGCCGCATCTCGTCCTTGTCGACCTGCGGCCTGCCGCGCCTGCGCCGTCCCGCGAGGATCCGCTCGGGGCGCAGCAGGGTGCCCATGAGGCCGCGGATCTCGTCGACGGCCTGTCCGGGGACCTTGCCGACGAGGTAGGCGAGCGTGCGCACCACGGTGCCGAGGATCAGCCGCAGCAGCACCCACGGCAGCCTGGCCGTACGGGTGTTGACGAGCAGGGTGTAGACGGCGCCCGCCTTGTCGACCTTGTGCGGGGAGGCCACGCTGCGGCCCACGCAGTCGACGCTGCGGCGCTCGCGGGCGGCGGCCTCGGCGTGCCGTACGACCGCGTCGGGGGCGATGAGGACACGGTGGCCGGCGCTGTGGGCACGCCAGCACAGGTCGACGTCGTCGCGCATCAGGGGCAGCCGGCGGTCGAAGCCGCCGAGTTCCTCGAAGACGTCGCGGCGGATCAGCATGCCCGCGGTGGACACGGACAGCACGGACCGGACGTGGTCGTGCTGGCCCTGGTCCTGTTCACGGCGGTCCAGGCCGGTCCAGCGGCGACCGGAGGAGGCGATGCTGACGCCGACCTCCAGGAGCTGGCGGCGGTCGTACCAGCCGTGCAGTTTGGGTCCGACAACAGCCACGTCGTCGCGGCCCAGTTCGAGTTCGTTGTCGACGACGCGCAGCAGTTCGGCCAGCGCGTCGGGTTCGGGGGCGCTGTCGTCGTGCAGCAGCCACAGCCAGTGGATCGGCTCTCCGTGCGGGAGCTCCGGCACGTCGTAGGCGTCGTCGCGCCAGCTGCGGGTGACGGGGTCCCAGCTGCTCGGGCGCTTCAGGTACGGCAGGTCGTCCGGGGTGAGGACGGGCGCGGTGCGGCTCGCCTCCTCGACGGCCTGGCCGAAGCCGGTACGGCGGGCGAGGTGCAGCACCCGGTCGGCGCCGAGGGCGTCCGTGATCAGCTGCGCGGACGCGTCGGCGCTGCCGGTGTCGGCGGCCGTCGCGTACTGGACGGGGCGCTCCTGGCCGAGCAGCCCCGCGAGCGCGTCGGGCAGCCAGCGGGCGCCGTCGTGGGAGACGAGCACCGCGGTCACCACATGACGCGGGAACTCAGGGGTGGCAGCGTGGTCTTGGGCTGCCGTATGGCTGTGCACGGACATCGAGGTACGGGCCCCGGTTCGTTGGACTGCGGTGGACGCCTGTGCCCTCTGGGGGCAGCGGGGCGTCTCGGACGAGCGACCACACTATCGGCTGACCAGGACAACGGCCCGCCGCCTGTGGACAACCCACCCGCGACGGGCCGTTAGGGCCGTATCCGTGCCGATTCCGCTTGCCTGAGCGATGTGCGCGCTTACGCGGGTGTGCTGTGCCGGTGCCGCACCGTGCCAGTGCTTTGCCGTGCCTGCGCCATACCGCTCCGACGGCGTCTTTCTCAGTACGCGACGGGTGCGCGCGAGCGGTGCACGCAAAGGGTGCACGCGACGGGCCGGGTCAGACCGCGGCCTTCTTCAGGCGGCGGCGCTCCCGCTCGGACAGACCGCCCCAGATACCGAAGCGCTCGTCGTTGGCGAGGGCGTACTCAAGGCACTCCGAGCGGACCTCACAGGCGAGACAGACCTTCTTGGCCTCACGGGTCGAGCCGCCCTTCTCGGGGAAGAAGGACTCGGGGTCGGTCTGGGCGCACAGCGCGCGCTCCTGCCAGCCGAGTTCCTCGTCCGCGTCGTCGACCAGCAGTTGCTGCACCAGCTCGGTCATGTGCGCCCCTCGTCTGTCTTTCGCGTCCCCGTGACGTCGCCGTTACCTGTGACGGCTGAACGACACGAGTGAAATTACAAGTGTGCTGCTCCGGGCGAGTCAAGCCGAGATCTGCTATTGGACCCGTTATTCACTCTGCAGAACCAAGGCCATACAGAAAGTGTTCAAATCACCCTAAACCTTGACACCCAGAAGGGATCCACGGGACCTTCCGACCCCGTACAGACCCTCGCACGGAGAAGGACGCCCAGGAGTTCGATCTCGTTCCGACCGATTCCGGCACGCGTTCCGGGGCGAGCCGGATCACGGTCGGATCACGGGATCGCAACGAGGTTTCGCGCGCCCGGATGTGCGCCATGTGTCCTGGCACCCCACAGAGCAAACCTTTCGTCATGCAGATGAACCGGATGAGGTGAAACATCTCCCCCCTTTCGGTCATGAAGTTGACAGTGAGGGGTGTGAGCCGCTTGCCTTGTGGGCATGCTCGCGAACTCGGCACTCGCCCCGACCCGCTCCGCCGGGTCCCTCGGTGCTGCCCGCGCTCGCTGTCTGTGTCGCTGTCTCTGTAGCTGTCGCCGCTTCGGCTGTTGAGCCTTTCGCGCTCCCGCCGTCCCTGAGCCCGACACGACCCGGTCGTTCCTGAACCGCACCCGGTGCGGCCCCGGCCGACGTCGTCACCCACCCCTCCGGAGTACGACCGCTCTCGTACCTCGTACGGGTGTCCTGTGCCGTATCTCTCTCCGCCGCCTCTTCAGCCGAGGAAACACCACCCCATGAACAGCGACAGCGACCTCCAGATCGCCGGCGACATCCTCGAAGTCCCGCACCTGCTCCAGCCGCCGCGTGAACACCCCGCCACCGTGGCCGAGTTCGTCGGTCTCGCACGCGCGGTCACCGCCGACCGCGCCCAGTGGGAGCACCTCGTCCGCTACGACGCCACGACCCGCTGGTATCACCGGCTGCGCACCGGCCCGGGCTACGAGGTGTGGCTGCTGTCGTGGCTGCCGGGCCAGGGCAGCGGGCGCCATGACCACGGCCGCTCCTCCGGCGTCCTGACCGTCCTCGCGGGCACGCTCACCGAGCACACCGTGCGGGGCACGCGCGCGCTGGGGCCGGGAGCGCAGAAGGTGTTCGCGCCGGGGTATGTGCACGAGGTCGTCAACGACGCGCTGGAGCCCGCGGTCACCCTGCACGTCTACTTCCCGGGCCTCACCGAGATGCCCATGCACCCGGCGGCCCCGCACTGCGAGGCACGCACGGCCTCCGCGACCGTGTGACGCGTTGTCGTACCCGCCTGCAAGACTTGCTCCCATGCGGATTGTGGTTCTGGCAGGCGGCATCGGTGGTGCGCGGTTCCTGCGCGGTCTGAGGAAGGCCGTGCCGGACGCGGACGTCACCGTCATCGGCAACACCGGCGACGACATCCACCTGTTCGGGCTGAAGGTCTGCCCGGATCTCGACACGGTGATGTACACGCTCGGCGGCGGCATCAACGAGGAGCAGGGCTGGGGCAGGGCCGACGAGACCTTCCATCTCAAGGAGGAACTCGGGGCGTACGGTGTCGGGCCGGAGTGGTTCGGGCTCGGCGACCGGGACTTCGCGACACACATCGTGCGGACGCAGATGATCGGCGCCGGTTATCCGCTCAGCGCGGTGACCGAGGCGCTGTGCGACCGCTGGCAGCCGGGGGTGCGGCTCATCCCCATGACCGACGACCGCGTCGAGACGCATGTGGCGGTCGAGGTCGACGGGGAGCGCAAGGCGGTGCACTTCCAGGAGTACTGGGTACGGCTGCGCGCCTCCGTGCCCGCCGAGGTGGTCGTGCCCGTCGGCGCAGACCAGGCCAAGCCGGCGCCGGGCGTCCTGGAGGCGATCGCAGAGGCCGACGTCGTCCTCTTCCCGCCCTCCAACCCGGTCGTGTCGATCGGCACGATCCTGGCGGTGCCGGGCATCCGCGAGGCGATCGCGGAGGCCGGGGTGCCGGTCGTCGGGCTCTCCCCCATCGTCGGGGACGCGCCCGTGCGGGGCATGGCCGACAAGGTCCTCGCGGCGGTCGGCGTGGAGTCCACGGCCGCGGCGGTCGCCGAGCACTACGGCTCCGGCCTGCTCGACGGCTGGCTCGTGGACACCGTGGACGCGGGCACGGTGGAGCGCGTCGAGGCGGCCGGGATCCGCTGCCGCGCCGTACCGCTGATGATGACCGACGTCGACGCGGCGGCACGCATGGCCGGCGAGGCGCTTGCGCTGGCGGAGGAGGTGCGAGGCGCGTGAGCGGGGCGTCTTCCGAGGGGCGGGAGGCTCCCGGCGGCGGGGCCGTGCAGGGGACCTCGGCCCGGGGCGCCGCGGCGGACGGCGGGTTTCGGGTGTGGGCCCCGGAGGGGATGCCCGAGGTGGTTCCGGGGGACGATCTCGCCAAGCTGATCGCCGCCGCCGAGCCCGGGTTCATGGACGGCGACGTCGTTCTCGTCACCTCGAAGATCGTGTCCAAGGCGGAGGGCCGGATCGTCGAGGCCGCCGACCGGGAGGCCGCGATCGACGCGGAGACCGTGCGTGTGGTCGCGCGGCGCGGGCCGCTGCGCATCGTGGAGAACCGGCAGGGCCTCGTCATGGCCGCCGCCGGGGTCGATGCCTCCAACACTCCCGCCGGGACCGTGCTGTTGCTGCCCGAGGACCCCGACGCCTCCGCGCGCGTGATCCGCGCAGGGCTGCTGGACACCCTCGGCGTCGATGTCGGTGTCGTCGTCACCGACACCTTCGGGCGTCCCTGGCGCGCGGGGCTCACCGATGTCGCCATCGGCGCCGCCGGTGTGCGCGTCCTCGACGATCTGCGCGGAAGCACGGACGCGCACGGCAACTCGCTCGCCGCGACCGTCGTCGCCACCGCCGACGAACTCGCCGCCGCGGGCGACCTCGTCAAGGGCAAGGCCGCCGGGCGGCCCGTCGCCGTCGTACGGGGGCTGCCCCATACGGTGGCCGAGGACGACGGGCCCGGGGCGCGGGCCCTGGTGCGCGACGCGCGCGCCGACATGTTCCGGCTCGGCACCTCCGAGGCCGTACGGGAGGCGGTCACCCAGCGGCGTACCATCCGGTCCTTCACCGACGAACCCGTCGACCCCGGCACGGTGCGGCGGGCGGTCGCCGCGGCCGTGACCGCACCCGCGCCGCACCACACCACGCCGTGGCGTTTCGTGCTCCTCGAATCGCCCGAGGCCCGGCTGCGGCTGCTCGACGCCATGCGCGACGCGTGGATCGCCGATCTGCGGCGCGACGGCAAGAGCGAGGAGTCCATCGCCAAGCGGGTGCGGCGCGGTGACGTGCTGCGCGACGCGCCGTATCTGGTGGTGCCGTGCCTCGTCATGGGCGGCTCCCACCATTATGGGGACGCGCGGCGGGACGGTGCGGAGCGGGAGATGTTCGTCGTCGCGGCGGGTGCCGGGGTGCAGAACTTCCTGGTCGCGCTCGCCGGGGAACGGCTGGGCTCGGCGTGGGTGTCGTCGACCATGTTCTGCCGGGACGTGGTGCGGGAGGTGCTGGGGCTGCCGGACGACTGGGATCCGATGGGGGCGGTGGCGGTCGGGCATCCGGCGGAATCGCCCCGGGTGCGGGGGGTGCGGGATGCCGGGGGGTTCATCGAGGTGCGGTGAGGCGAGGCGAGGGCGGGGTGGGAGCTGATTTTGGGTTCATGCCCGGGCTCGTGGCTGGGGGCGTCTCGCCGTTCTTGGGCTCGCCTACGCTTTAACCTCCTCCTACAACCGCCTCCTCCTTTTACATCTGGCTACCTCTGGGGTGTCATCCGTGGCTGGTCGCTTCGCACCTCGGTCCACGCGTACGACCGTGCGCGGCGGGCATGTCGGCGTACCCGCCGCGCCTGTGGTGTCCGGTGGGGTGCCCCGGCAGGGCGGTGCGCAGCCGCCCGAGCGGGTGCGGACGTTCGTGCCCGAGGGGGCGCTCGATCTCGGTCTTGTGCTCGGGCCGTTGCGGCGCGGGCCCGCCGATCCGACCTTCCGGGTCATGCCCGACGGCTCCGTCTGGCGGGCCTGTCGTACGCCTGCCGGGCCCGGCACGCTGCGGGTCTCGTGCTACGCCGGTGAGGTGCGCGGCGAGGCGTGGGGGCCGGGGGCCGAGTGGCTGCTCGACGGGCTGCCGGAACTGCTCGGCGCCGCCGACGATCCCGACGCGTTCGTGCCCCGGCACAAGGTGCTGGCGCTGGCGCGGCACCGGCGGCCGGGGTTGCGGCTGACGCGGACCGGGCTGGTGCTGGAATCGCTGATCCCGTCGATTCTGGAGCAGAAGGTCACGACCGACGAGGCGTACCGGGCCTGGCGGCTGCTGGTGCGGAAGTTCGGGGAGCCCGCGCCGGGGCCTGCGGCGGGCGGGCGGTTGTGGGTGATGCCGTCGGCTCGGACGTGGGCGCTCGTTCCGTCCTGGGAGTGGCATCGGGCCGGTGTCGACAACAAGCGGGCCTCCACTGTGCTGCGGGCCGTGCGGGTCGCTGCGCGGCTGGAGGAGGCGGCTTCCATGGCGCCCTCTGCTGCGCAGGCCCGGCTGGAGGTGGTGCCGGGGATCGGGCCGTGGACGTCTGCGGAGACGGTGCAGCGGGCGCTGGGGGCGGCGGATGCGGTGACCGTGGGGGATCTGCATCTGCCGGGGATCGTGGGGTGGGCGCTGGCGGGCGACCGGTATGCGGATGACTCCGTGATGCTGGAGTTGCTCGCGCCGTATGCCGGGCAGCGGCATCGGGCGGCTCGGTTGATTCTGCTCAGCGGGCGTGTGCCGGCGCGGCGGGCTCCTCGGATGCCTCGGGGTGACATCGGGCGGTTTTGAATCCTCTCCCGGCTGAAGCAGGGAGATTCCTGGCTCACGCTGCTCGGCCGCTCAGCGAGCGATCAAGTCTTCCGCGATCAACACCAGCCGGGTTGAAACCAGCCCGGGGTCTTGAAAAAAGTTCAAGAAGGCTGCGCGTGCTTGGTTCTCGCACCGCGCCGACGCCACGATAGCCGGTCGTGCAGTCAGTGATCCGCCAACGGGGGGGCGAATCACCGTTCCGGTGACGGGCGTCGGCCTCGGCGGGGGCGGGTGTTTTGCCCCCGCCGCCCCTTCCCGTTCCCGTCCCCGGGGGGCTCCGCCCCCGGCCCCCCGGACCTTCGCCCACCCGCCACCCGACTCGGTCGGCTGGAGGGTGGGCGACTCGCGGCGCGGGTGGGTACCTGCCCAGGGCCGGTGCTACTGGTCCGAGGAGAAGCGCACCGCTCCCGCCGGGATCCGGGCGTCGCACCAGATTCTGGCGCCCTCCCTCAGTTCGTTGTCCGCGCCGATGACCGCGCCGTCTCCGATCACCGTGCCCGTCAGGACGGACCGTTCGCCCACACGGGCCCGGGTGCCGATCAGGGAGTCGGTGATGACCGCCCCCGGCTCGATCACCGCCCCCGGCAGGATGGTGCTGCCGAAGACCCGCGCGCCCTCGGCCACGAAGGCGCCCTCCCCCACCACCGTGCCCCCCGTGAGCTTGGCGTCGGGTGCCACCCTGGCCGTCGGGAGGATCAGGCGGTCGCCGCAGCGGCCCGGCACCGCCGGGGACGGGGCTCGGCCGAGGACCAGGTCGGCGGAGCCGCGCACGAAGGCCGCCGGGGTGCCGAGGTCCAGCCAGTAGGTGGAGTCGACCATGCCCTGGAGGTGGGCTCCGGCGGAGAGGAGGTCGGGGAAGGTCTCGCGTTCGACGGAGACGGGGCGGCCCTGCGGGATCGTGTCGATCACCGAGCGGCGGAAGACGTACGCGCCCGCGTTGATCTGGTCCGTGATGATCTCTTCGGGCGTCTGCGGTTTTTCGAGGAAGGCGAGGACCCGGCCCGTCTCGTCCGTGGGGACCAGGCCGTAGGCACGCGGGTCGGTCACCTGCGTCAGGTGCAGCGACACGTCCGCGCCCGCCGTCTCGTGCGTGGCGACCAGGCGGCGGATGTCCAGGCCGGTGAGGATGTCACCGTTGAAGACCAGCACCGGGTCGTCGGGGCCCGAGTGGAGCCGGGCGGCCACGTTGCGGATGGCGCCGCCCGTGCCGAGGGGCTCGTCCTCCGTGACGTACTCGATGTGCAGCCCGAGCGACGAGCCGTCGCCGAAGAACGGCTCGAAGATCTCCGCTAGGTAGCTCGTCGCGAGGACGATGTGCTCCACGCCCGCCGCCCGCGCCCGTGCCAGCTGATGGGTGAGGAACGGGACTCCCGCCGCCCTGACCATCGGCTTGGGTGTGTGCACCGTGAGCGGGCGCAGCCGAGTGCCCTTGCCGCCGACCAGGAGGATCGCTTCTGTCACCTGTCGTCTCTGCTTCCTGCCGGGACCGGCCGAACTGTCCGTCGGCCGGCCAGTGTATGCAGACCGTTCGAGCGCGCCTTCGACGGTGTGGCGGGGTCCCGTGCGGTGACCCGTATGGCGTCCATGGTTTCCCCCCTTGGCGTCACGGCGTCCCCTCTGTTCTCCGGCCGCCCCCGACGGTGCTCCGAACGCGCCCGGCCTCAGCGCCCCTGGTCCTCGGCGGCGCTGGAACGGGCGGTGCCGAGCTCGCCGTAGAGCAGTCGCCCGGGGCAGTCGGTCCGGAACCCGTCGCGGTGACCGGAGATCACGTTCAGTCGTACGTTCTTTCCTTTTCGGTACAGATTCCCACCGCCGGACTTCAGATATGTGCTTCCGCGCGGATCGACCCCGTAAAGACCGAGTTTCCACGCGGTGAGCCGCGCGACGGCCCGGACCGCCGCGGCGGGCGGCGCGGAGCGGCTGAACGTGCCGATCACCGCGATCCCCATGCTGTCGGTGTTGAACCCGCGGGTGTGGGCGCCCATGACCGGTTTCGTCACTCCCCCGGCGCGGCCCTCGTAGATGTTTCCGCACTTGTCGACGAGGAAGTTGTAGCCGATGTCCCGCCAGCCGCTGCTGACCACGTGGTAGCGGTAGATACTGCGGATGACGGACGGGGCCTGCGAGCAGCGGTAGGTGTTGCCGGACGCCGTGTGATGCACGAAGGCCGCCTTGATCCGCTTGGTGTAGACGAACCCTTTCTCCCGCAGTTTCTCGTTCGCGCCCCAGCCGCGCCGGGTGATGATGCGCGGGCGCGGGCCGATGTACGGCTCAGCGGCGGGAGCCGCGGGGGCAGCAGATGCGGCGGGAGCGGCGGATGCGGCCGTGGTGTCGTCAGCGGATCCGTCCCCGCCCGGCCCGATACCGGTGCCCAGGCCCAGGCTCCTCGCCTCGCGTTCGGTCTGCTGTCTGGTCAGGGCCGGGAGGGCGTCAGGGGCTGCCGCGGCTGCCCGGTGGGCGGTGCTGCTGCCGCGGACGGGTGTGCGGGGTGGGGCGTCGTCGTCGCCCGGGTCCACCAGGTCCAGGCGCAGGCCCGCGGGGAGCGGGGCGGCAGCCGTTTCGGAGGAGTCCCGCGCCGCGGCGGGTACGACGCGTGCCGCCACGCCGTCCGAGTCGCCCACCCACAGCGGGGCCGTGGAGCCGTGGGTCCGGCCCCCTGCGCTCTCGGGGGCGTCCGGGTCGGCGCCGTGCTCCTCGTTGTGGGTCTCGACGTCCTGCCAGCCGGTCCACTGCCCCGAGCCGGTGGCCCGGGTGCGGACCTGGACGCGGCCCTCCAGTTCGGCGCCCGGGTCGTCCCAGACGACGCCCACGAGGGAGAAGCGGCGTACGTCCGGGCGGTACAGGGCCGCCTCCCGGGCCGCGCCGCCGATGCTGCCCCGGCCGGGCGCGGCGGGAGGCAGCGGCAGCGACTGGGTGCTGCCAGGGACGTCGCCCGCACCCCCGGGACCGTCGGCGGCCGGCCCTGCCGCCGAGGCGGGTGCGGCCGGTGGCAGGGCGAGGGCCGCCGCGCAGGCGACTCCGATGGAGGAAGCAATCAATCCACGCATAACGGAGATGTTGCGCATAGTCATATATGTCTGTCCATCGGGGACCTGACGGAGCGTCTGTTCCCGTTCCGCCGAACCGGTGGCCCCGCCATGCGGTGCACGCCGAGGGCCCGGCGTACCCTTGCCCGGGTGAATGCGACCGACCGCACCCCTGCCGACCTGCTGCGTTCCGCGCTCGCCGCGGACCCGGGACGCCCCCTGGTGACGTTCTACGACGACGCCACGGGCGAACGGGTCGAACTGTCCGTGGCCACCTTCGCCAATTGGGTGGCGAAGACGGCCAATCTGCTCCAGGACGACCTCGGCGCCGGGCCCGGCGACCGGGTGGCCCTGCTGCTGCCCGCGCACTGGCAGACCGCGGTGTGGCTGCTGGCGTGCTCCTCCGTCGGGGTCGTCGCGGATCTGGGCGCCGATCCGGCCGCCGCCGATCTGGTGGTCAGCGGGCCGGACACGCTGGAGGAGGCACGGGCCTGCCCCGGTGAGCGGGTGGCCATGGCGCTGCGCCCGCTGGGCGGCCGGTTCCCGCAGCCGCCGGCCGGCTTCACGGACTACGCCGTCGAGGTGCCGGGCCAGGGCGACCGGTTCGCGCCGTACGCGCCGGTCGATCCGGACGAGCCCGCGCTGAGTGTGGCCGGGGCCGAGCTCGGCGGGGCGGAACTCGTGGCGCGGGCACTGGCCGACGCGCCCGGCCTCGGGCTGACCGGACCCGGCTCGCGGCTGCTGTCGGGGCTGCCGTACGACACCTGGGAGGGCGTCAGCGCCGGCCTGTACGCACCCCTGGCGGCCGGGGGGTCCGTGGTGCTGTGCCGACACCTGGCCCGCCTCGACGACGACGCACTGGCGAAGCGGATCGAGAGCGAACGGGTCACGGCCACGGCCACCGGCCGCTGATCATTGCCGATCATTACTGGCCATTCGGACATTAATGGAAGTTTTCGGGACGGAAACGGCAATTAATGACCGAATTGGAGAAATTCCGATTCAGTGCCAGCTACGCCCACGCCATGGCCCTTACCGAGCCCCCACAACGCCCCGGCAATGCCCGGCAACGCCCCCGCCGCGCCCCGCCATGCCCCCGCTATGCCCCTGCTATGCCTCCGCCATGCCCTTCCGGTGTCCACTTTGCCCGATCGTGCCGCTATCCGGAACCCCACGACGGAGCTGCGGTTCGCACCCGGACGCGCCCCGGCGGCTCCCCGGACTGAGTCGTGGGTCACTTCCGGGTAAAGCCAGGGCCAAGGCAATGGAGTTTCCTTCAGGAGAATGAGGCGGATTGCACACTTGTAGGGACTGCGAATTTGCCGCCGGCGTCGCTTGGTGCCGTTTCTGGCGGATAGTGTGAGCCGATCCGGTGCACCCGGCCCAGGTCCGACCTGGGGTCGCGCACTGTTTGTACGAGACCCGAGCGCCTTGGTGGGGGGAAGGCGCCGCGTGGCCCCGACGGAGGATTCGGACAACCGTGGACGCGCAAAGCCGTGGGCGGGCGGACAACATCGACCCCGCAGACCAGTGGGTACTCAATCCGGACACCGGCGAATACGAACTGCGACTGCCATCTTCCGCTCCGCAGTCGACCGTTCCCCAGCCGCGCAGGTCCGCCCCGCGCAAAGCCTCCGGCGGCGGCTCGGCGCGAGGTGGTAAGCCGGCGCCTGAAGCGCCGGGGCGTGACGTTCCGCCTCAGCGGCGGCGCAGGAACTCGCCCGAGGAGCCCCCGCCGGGGCGCCGCTCGCGCAAGCCGGTGAAAAAGAAGTCGAAGGCGAAGAAGGTGCTGCTGTGGACCGGCGGGTCCATGGCGTTCGTCCTGGTCGCCGTGTCGGCCGCCGGGTACCTCTACATCAAGCACCTCAACGACAACATCACGTCCGTCCCCGACGACGGCGCCGGCACCGGTGGCTTCAGCAAGGACAAGGCGATCAACATCCTGCTGATCGGCACCGACAAACGCACCGGCAAGGGCAACGAGGGCTACGGCGACAAGGGCAGCGTCGGCCACGCCGATACCAACATCCTGCTGCACGTCTCCAAGGACCGCTCCAACGCGACCGCGCTGAGCATCCCTCGCGACCTGATCGTGGACGTCCCGGACTGCCCGACCACGCAGTCCGACGGCACCAAGAAGAACATCCCGGGCACCTCGAACGTCCGCTTCAACACCAGCCTCGGGCAGGACGGCCGTACGCCCTCCTGCACCATGCGCACGGTCACGAAGCTGACCGGCATCACACCGGACGACTTCATGGTCGCCGACTTCAACGCGGTCAAGTCGCTGACCACGGCGGTCGGCGGCGTGGACGTGTGTCTGGGCAAGGACATCAACGACAAGGACTCGCATCTCAACCTGAAGAAGGGCATACAGCACATCTCGGGCGAGAACGCGCTGGCGTTCGTGCGCACCCGGCACTCCGTCGGCTTCGGCGGCGACCTGAGCCGGATCCAGCTCCAGCAGCAGTTCCTGAGCGCGCTGATGCGCAAGCTGAAGTCCAACTCCACGCTCACCGACCCGACGAAGATGTTCGACGTCGCGGAGGCCGCCACCAAGGCACTCACTGTCGACTCGAAGATCAACAGCATCGGCAAGCTGAAGGACCTCGGTCTGGAGCTGGGCAAGCTCAACCCGAAGAACCTGACCTTCACCACCGTCCCGGTGAAGGACAACCCGGCGGAGAAGGTCCCCGTGACCGTCGTGCTCGAGGAGACGAAGGCCCCCCAGGTGTTCGCCGCCATCAAGGGCGACGTCTCCTTCAGCGACGTCAAGAAGAAGGCGAAGGCGGCCAAGGACGCCGCCGCCGACCGGCTCAAGGGCACCAAGTCCGCCGCCTCCGAGGTGCGGGTGCGCATCCTCAACGGCGGTGCCGTCGCGGGCTCCGCACAGGCCACTCTTAACTGGCTGCAGAATGATGAGGGCGTGACGAAGTCGGAGAACGACGGCAACGCACCGGCCACGCTCAGCAAGACCACGCTCGAATACGCGCCCGATCAGGCAGATCAGGCACGCAGGCTCGCCGCCATCATGGGGCTGTCCGGCTCCGCGATGAAGCCGGGCAAGAGCGTGACCAACTCCCAGGGACTGCCGACGATGACGCTGACCCTGGGCAAGGATTTCAAGGGCGCGGGCGTCTCGCTGACCACTCCGACCAAGGCACCGGATGTCCAGAAGTCCACAGCGGACAAAGTCGAGTGCGCCAAGTAACGACTCAGGGGTAACCCTTCTGGTCCGTCCCGCGTCTAACCGGACGCGGGACGGACCCGTGTCGGGCGCCGGGTGTGGGAGGGGCAGGCAAGTTGGCACGAAGCAGCGTGCGGGGGGAGGTGCCGGCGGTCGAGGACACGATGTCCCTGACACCGCAGGGCGCCGATGACGAGCCGCCGGTGGGCGGCCGCGGTCACGGCCGCGGCCAGGGCGGGGACGACGACACGGAGACCGGTGGTCGCAAGCCGCGCAGACGAAGAGTGCTGCGCTGGTCGGCGTCGGTACTGGCGGTGGTGATACTGGGCACCGCGGGTGCCGGATATCTCTACTACCAGCACCTCAACGACAACCTCAAAAAGGGCGCCCTGAACCTCGGCGACAAGAAGGACAGGGCGGCGGTGTCGAAGGCCAACGCCGCCGGCCAGACCCCGCTGAACATCCTGCTCATAGGCTCCGACGCCCGTGACAGCAAAGAGAACCAGAAGCTCGGCGGCGCCAAGGACACCTTCGGCTCCGCACCCCGCGCCGACGTCCAGATGCTGGTGCACCTCTCGGCGGACCGTACCAACATGTCGGTGATCAGCATGCCGCGCGACACCCTGGTGCAGATACCCAAGTGCACCGACCCGGCCACCGGCAAGGTGTACGCGGCGAGCACCTCCCTGGCGATGACCAACGACTCGCTCGGCCGCGGCGGCCCCGGGTGCACGGTGGCCACCTGGGAGAAACTGACCGACATTCACATCGACCACTTCATGATGGTCGACTTCGCGGGCGTGGTCTCCATGGCGGACGCCATCGGCGGCGTCCCGGTGTGCGTGGACGCCAACATCTACTCGCACACCTCCACCGGCCACGGCTCCGGTCTGAAGCTGAAGAAGGGCACCACTTCCGTCAAGGGGATCCAGGCCCTCCAGTGGCTGCGCACCCGGTACGGCTTCGAGGACGACACCGACATAGCGCGCACCAAGGCGCAGCACATGTACATGAACTCGATGGTGCGTCAGCTGCGCGAGAACGCCACGCTGAGCAACCCGGGCGAACTGCGCTCCCTCGCCGAGACGGCCACCAAGGCCCTCACGGTCGACGACGGCCTCGGCACGGTGGCCAAGCTCTACGACCTCAGCAAGGAACTGAAGAAGGTCCCCACCGGCCGTATCACCATGACGACGATGCCGTGGGAGTACTCCACGACCAGCAGCGGCCGGGTGGTGCCCAAGCCGGTCGACGCGGCGAAGCTGTTCCGGCTGGTGCGCGAGGACATCGCGCTGGACGGCAAGGACAAGAAGAAGACCGCGAGCGCGACGCCGACGGCGGCGGCCTCCGACCCGGCGGCGGCCGACGACCAGATCGCCGTACAGGTGCAGAACGGCACGCAGAGCAGCAGCGAGGCGGCCGTGTCGGGCCGGGCCCGCACCATCGCCGAACTCCTCGACTCCAAGGGCTTCACCAAGGCGGTCGCGGACTCCTCGGCCCTGCTCAGCGAGGACAAGACGGTCGTGCGCTACCCGAGCGCGGATCTCCAGGGCGACGCCCAGCGGGTCGCCAAGGCGCTCGGCATCCCCACCAGCCATGTGAAGAAGTCGACGGACGTGTCCGGGGTCACCCTGGTCGTCGGCGCCGACTGGCGCTCCGGCACGAAGTACAAGGCGGCGACCGAGGACGACACGACACCGACCTCGGCGGACGTCCTCAACGGCTCGGACACCAAGGCCTGTATGCACGTGGACCCGAACTACGTCTGGTAGTCCGGGTCCGGTGGTGCGGCAGTGGTTGCGTCGGTAGTACGGCGGTGGCGCATCGGTGCCGCTGCGGTGCTCAGCTCGCGCTGAGCACCGCGGGGCGGCGGGAGGCGATGACCCTCTTCGCCAGGGAGCGGGGGCTGGTCAGGAAGCCGAAGCCCCACGACATGTGCATGGTGGCGAGGGCAACGGGGATCTGGAGCCGCGCCTTCAGCGGCAGACCGCGGCCCGTCGGCAACGAGCCGAGGGCGATCGCCGCGAGATAACCGCCGGGCACCACCAGGGCCCACGGCGTCAGCGCGACGCCCGCCACGATCCCGGCTGCTATCACGCACACCGCGACGGGCGGGGCGAGATAGCGCAGGTTGATGGAGCCCTCGTGGTAGCGGGCCACGACGTGCCGCCAACGGCCGTAGTCCTTGTACTGCTTGGCCAGCGCCCGCACGCTCGGGCGCGGCCGGTACGACACCCTCAGCTCGGGCGAGAACCAGATCAGCCCGCCCGCCTCACGGATGCGGAAGTTCAGCTCCCAGTCCTGGGCGCGGATGAACTCCTCGTTGTAGCCGCCCTGCTGCTCCAGCGCCGCGCGCCGGAAGACACCGAGGTAGACGGTGTCGGCGGCACCGGCCTTGCCACCCGTGTGGAAGGAGGCGTTGCCGACGCCGATCTTCGAGGTCATGGCGGCGGCGACCGCGTGCTCCCAGTCGTTCTCACCCTCGGCGTGCATGATGCCGCCGACGTTCTCCGCGCCGGTCTCGTCCAGCAGCCGTACGGCGGTGGTGATGTAGTCCGGTGACAGCAGGCCGTGGCCGTCGACACGCACCACCACCGGATGGCGGGAGGCTTTGATCGCGGCGTTCAGCGCGGCGGGCGTGCGGCCGGTGGGATTGGGGACGGTGTGCACTCGGGGGTCCTCGGCCACGAGTTCGGCGGCGATCTCGTCCGTGCGGTCCGTGGACGGACCGAGGGCGATCACGACCTCCATCTCGCCACCGTACTCCTGAGCGAGGATCGCTTGGACGGCCCCGCGCAGATGCCGCTCCTCGTTGAGGACGGGCATGATCACAGACACGGCGGGGAGCCGCACGTCGGGCATGGCGTTCATAGGACGCTCACGTTACCGCGAACGGGGGACACCGGTGCGCGCCGCCCGGGTGGTGCTGCAGGCCGAAGGTCGTATGGGCCTACGGTGCTCACGGATCCCACGTACGGCCCTCGCGGAGGTGTCCCTTGCCCACGCCGCCCCGCTCCCCCGCCCGCAGGCCCACGGCCTCCCGCGGGGTGGGCGCACCACCGCGACCGCCGCGGCCCACGCACCCGCAGCGCCGCCCCCAGCCCCCGCCGCCCCGCCGGCCGCCCGCCGAAGCGGTCCGGCGCCGCCCGCGCTGGGCCGTGCGGGCGGTCACCACCCTCTCGGTGGTGGTGCTCGCCTCCGCCGGGATCGGCCACACGGTGATGACGGGCCTCGACTCGGGCATCACCCGGATCGACCCCTTCAAGGACATGAAGAACCGCCCGCGCGCCGGGCACGGCATGAACGTGCTGCTTGTCGGCACCGACAGCCGGGACCGGATCAGCGAGGCGCAGCGGCGCAGCTACCACCTGGGCGGCGCACCCTGCCACTGCACCGACACGATCATGATCGTGCACATCTCGGAGGACCGGGAGCGGGCCAGTGTGGTGAGCCTGCCACGCGACTCCTACGCCGTGGTCCCCGCGACCGCCGGCCGCCCAGCACACCCCGTCAAGCTCAACGCGGCGTACGCGGAGGGCGGCCCGAACCTCACCGTGCGCACGGTCGAGGACATGACCCACGTCAAGATCGACCACTATCTGGAGGTCGACTTCACCAGCTTCATGAAGACGGTCGACGTCCTCGGCGGCGTGAAGATCTGCACCACCCGGCCGCTGATCGACTCCTACACCGGCCTGGACCTGGCGCCCGGCTCGCACACCCTGATGGGCGGTCAGGCACTCCAGTACGTCCGCGCACGGCACGTCGACGGCGCGAGCGACCTCGGCAGGATGCAGCGTCAGCAGCACTTCCTGGCCTCGCTGATCGAGCAGGCCACCTCCTCCGGGGTGCTGCTGAACCCGCTGCGCTTCCGGGACGTCGTACGAGCGGTGCTCGGCTCGGTACGCGCCGACAAGGGCCTCGGGACCGGCGAACTCCTCGACCTGGGGCGCGCGATGCGGAACTTCTCGCCGTCCTCCTCCGAGTTCACCACCGTGCCCATCGGGCAGTTGGGCTACCCGGTCAAGGGCCTCGGCTCGACGGTGAAGTGGGACCCGGTCAAGTCGGCCCGGCTGTTCCAGGCGCTGCGCGAGGACGAACCACTCGCGGTCGAGAAGACGCCCGCGAAGGCGGCCGGAGCCGGGAAGCAGGACGGGACGAGTACGACCGCCGCCCCGCCCGCGCACGCCGAGCGGGTCGACGTCCCCCCGCAGCAGATCCACGTCCAGGTCGAGAACGGCACGGCTACGGCGGGGCTCGGCAGCCGGGTGGACGCTGCGCTGGCTTCCACCGGGTTTCTGACCACGCACCGGCCGGTCAATGCGGCGGAGCGTTCGGTACGGCGCACGGTGGTCCTCTACGACCCCCGCTGGGACCGCTCCGCGCGGTCCCTGGCCGCGGCGCTTCCTGGCAGCGAGCTGCGCCCTTCGAAGGGCCAGGGGCCGGTTCTGAAGGTGATCGCCGGTACGGATTTCACCGAGGTGCACAGGGTCCGGGCGGATGTGCCCGCGGAGAGCGGGTCGGGTGTCGTGACGGGGGACGAGGTGGTATGCCCGGACAAGGCGTAGCACGAACACCGGTGACCGCTGTGGCATGCAGCAGTACAACCCCCTAAGGGGCGCGGGGCTGTATCGAAAACGCGGCTCCGCCGCGGGGCGCGACCAGCCACAACGGCGCCGCAGCCGAATACCTGCAAGCCCGGCGCAAGCCAGAGCGCGGCGCCAGCCGGAGTGACGTCAGTCCTCGATCCCCTCGGCGGCACGCCGCTCACGGAGTTCCAGAATCGCCCGCCGCCGCGCCAGCCGGTGGGTGTGGCGGATCTGCGCCTCCTGGCTCCGCCGCCGGTCCTTCTCCGTCTCCGGGATCACCGGCGGGACGCGACGCGGCTTGCCGTCGGCGTCGACCGCGGCGAAGACCAGATAGGCCGAGCCGACCTTCACCGGCGGGGTGGACTCGTTCCAGCGCTCGGCCAGTACCCGCACCCCGATCTCCATGGAGGTGCGGCCGGTCCAGTTGACCTGTGCCTTGACGTGGACGAGGTCTCCGACGCGGACCGGTTCCAGGAAGTCCATCTCGTCCATGGACGCGGTGACGGCGGGACCGCCGCTGTGCCGGCCGGCCACCGCGCCCGCGGCGTCGTCGACAAGCTTCATGATCACACCACCGTGCACCGTCCCCAGCAGGTTGGTGTCGTTGTGGGTCATGATGTGGCTCAGGGTGGTGCGGGACGCTGAGATCAACTTGCCCGGGATGTCTGCTATATCCGGGGTGTCTGAATCCATGGCGCTGGCCTGGTCTGTCATGCGGTCCACCATAAGCGAGTCGGCATTCGGGGACTTTGTGTCGGGTTCGCAACAGCCGTGCCCCTGTTTGTCGCCGACCCTTGTGAAGGACATAGCCCGGCACTGCACACTAAGGCCCATGAACGATTGGCCCGAGGGATGGTCCGACGACAGCCGCGGCAACAGCTACGGACGCGGCAGCGCGAACGCGCAGCCCGAAAGTGCGCGTGTGATGCGGCAGGTCCGCCGCGGCCAGGCGGCACCGCCCGGCCAGGGCGGCGGCTACGGCCCGCCGCAGGGCGCGACACCGTACAACCCCGGCGTCCCGGAACAGCCGACCTATATAGACGGCCAGGGCTACGGCGGCCAGGACGGCTACGGCGGCAACGCCCCGGGCAACGGTTACGACAGCGGTTACAACACCGGCCAGGTCTACGGCGGCGGTGGCGGCGGTGGCTACGGCTCCGACGACAATGACCAGGCGGTCGGCCGGCCCCGGCCGAACTGGCGGCGCCGTATCAAATGGACCGCCATCACCGTGGTCAGCGTTCTGGTCGTCACCTCCGTGGCGACCTATTTCTGGGCCGACTCCAAGCTGCACCGCGACGTCGACCTCTCCAAGGTCATCGACCGCCCCGATGCCGGCAAGGGCACCAACTACCTGATCGTCGGCTCCGACAGCCGTGCCGGTCTGTCCGCCGCGGACAAGAAGAAGCTGCACACCGGGTCCGCGCCGGGCCAGCGCACAGACTCGATGATGATCCTGCACGTTGGCGACAACGGCGACACGCTGGTCTCGCTGCCGCGCGACTCGGACGTGGAGATCCCGTCGTACGTCGGCTCGACCTCGGGCAAGAAGTACAAGAGCACCGGCCGCCACACCAAGCTGAACGCGGCGTACGCCGAGGACGGCCCGACCCTGCTGGTGCGCGCGGTCGAGTACAACACCGGACTGCACATCGACCACTACGTGGAGATCGGCTTCGCCGGTTTCGCGAACATCGTGGACGCGGTCGGCGGCGTCACCATCGACATCGACAAGGGCTTCAAGGACAAGTACTCCGGCGCCGACTTCAAGTCGGGCAAGCAGACCCTGAACGGTGACCAGGCCCTGGCCTTCGTCCGCACCCGGCACGCCTTCGCGGCGTCCGACCTCCAGCGCACCAAGAACCAGCAGAAGTTCCTCTCGGCGCTGGCCCACCAGGTGGCCACCCCCTCCACCGTGCTCAACCCGTTCAAGCTGTACCCCACCATGGGGGCCGGACTTGACTCGCTGATCGTGGACAAGGACATGGGTCTGTGGGACCTGGCGTCCATGTTCTGGGCGATGAAGGGTGTCTCCGGCGGCGACGGCACGTCGATGAACATGCCCATCTCGGGCTCGACGGGCGGCAATCTCGTCTGGGACAAGGCTAAGGTCAAGACCCTGGTGAACGAGTTGCAGAACGACGAGAAGGTCACGGTGTCGAGTGGCTGAACCGGCAAGTGACAGACCGCCCTTCGACGCGGTGCTGTGTGATGTGGACAACGTGGTGCGCACCTTCGACTCGTCCGGTGTGACGGCTCTGGAACGGGCCGCCGGACTGGCCGAGGGCACCACGGCGAAGATCGGTTTCGCCCCGGAGACCGTCCTGCCGGCGCTGCGGGGCGAGATCACCCCGCAGGAGTGGGTGGCGGCCATCGCGGAGGGCCTGGCGGGTCTTCTGGAGGACGAGACGGCTGCCTGGGAGCTAGGCAGCGCGCTGCTGGAGTCCCCGTTCCGGGCGGACGAGACCGTGGTGGCGCTGCTGCGCCGGGCACGGATACGGGTGCCGGTGGTCCTGGTCAGCAATGCGATGCTGGGCCTGGAGGCCGACCTCGACTCGCTCGGCCTGAGCGACCTCGCCGACGACGTCGTCAACAGCGCCCGCGTCGGCATCGCCAAGCCCGACCCGCGCATCTTTCATCTCGCGGCGGCCCGTGCGGGGGTACGGCCGCAGCGGTGCCTGTTCGTGGACGACGCCCCGGAGAACGTCGAGGCGGCCACGGCGGTCGGCATGCGGGCGGTGCGCTACCGCGGCCCGACAGACCTGGAAGAGGCCCTGCGCCCCCTCTTCTGAGACCGCCGCAGGTTCCGCCTCTTCTGACACCGCCTGACGCCGCCACAGGACCTGTGCGCAGGACCTGTGCGCAGGACCCGTACGGTCCCGCCGGTCCCGCGCACGACCGAGGGCACCCCGGACGGCGCACAACACCACCAGGATGCCCTCGTCGATCACACCACCGTGGTCGTCACCGACGTCACATGGCGGCGCCCGCCATCGCACGGCAGGACTCGGCGCAGCGGCGACACGCCTCGGCGCAGCGCATCATCTGCGGATCGTCCGGCATGGTCATACACGCCTGCGCGCACATGTCGCAGGCCCTGGCGCACATCGCGCACATCTCCGCCGACATCGGGGAGCGGCGCATCATCATGTCGGCGCACATACGGGTCATCTCGGAGCAGTCGATCAGCGCACGCATGATCTGCATCTGGGCCTGGCCGCCGCCGCTCATCTGCATGCAGGAGCTCATCGTCTCCTCGCACACGGTGTGGCAGGACATGCAGGCCTCGATGCAGCTCTGCATCGCCTTGGACATGGCAGGCATGGTTCCCGACTGGGTCATGGCTCCTCCTCGAAGGGAGTGGGACCCGTGGACGGGCCCCGCGTGCCTTCCGTCCTACGCCAGCCGGGCAAGAGCCGCCATCCGGACGAACGCCGCCGATACGTCGTACAGGCCGCGTGCCGTACGAACCCTGACGTATCCCCCGCTATCACCGGCTCAAGTCCCCCTTGAGCCATCGGAGTGACCGCCGACACACCCGCGCCCGTCCGCCCACCTGGCGCCGGTTTCACCGGGAGGGCGCCCCGGCCGGTACGCCCTCCCGGTGAAACCGGCGGCCAACTGCCCTGCCGCTACGGCAGATTGCGCGCCATCACTATCCGCTGGACCTGATTCGTGCCCTCATAGATCTGGGTGATCTTCGCGTCGCGCATCATGCGCTCGACCGGGTAGTCGCGGGTGTAGCCGTAGCCGCCGAGGAGCTGGACGGCGTCCGTGGTGACCTCCATGGCGACGTCCGAGGCGAAGCACTTGGCGGCGGCGCCCTGGAAGGTGAGGTCGTTTTCCCGCCCGCCGACGGCGACGCGCTCGGACTTCGCGGCGGCCGCGTAGGTGAGCTGGCGGGCGGCCTCGATCTTCATGGCCATGTCGGCGAGCATGAACTGGACGCCCTGGAAGTCGGCGATCGGCTTGCCGAACTGCCTGCGTTCCTGGACATAGCCCTTGGCGTAGTCGAACGCGCCCTGGGCGACACCGAGGGCCTGGGCGGCGATGGTGATGCGGGTGTGGTCCAGGGTCTTCATCGCGGTGGCGAAGCCGGTGCCCTCCTCGCCGATCATGCGGTCGGCGGGGATGCGGACGTCGTCGAAGTAGACCTCGCGGGTCGGGGAGCCCTTGATGCCGAGCTTCTTCTCCGGGGCGCCGAAGGAGACACCCTCGTCGGACTTCTCGACGACGAAGGCGGAGATGCCCCGGGAGCGCCGGGCGGGGTCGGTCACGGCCATCACCGTGTAGTACTCGCTGACGCCCGCGTTGGTGATCCAGCGCTTCACACCGTTGAGGACCCAGTGGTCGCCGTCGCGCACCGCCTTGGTCGTCATACCGGCCGCGTCGGAGCCCGCCTCCGGCTCGGAGAGGCAGTACGAGAACATGACGTCGCCCTTGGCCAGCGGCACCAGGTACCTCTTCTTCAGGTCCTCGGAGCCGGACAGGATCACCGGGAGCGAACCCAGCTTGTTGACGGCCGGGATGAGGGAGGAGGAGACGCAGCCGCGGGCCACCTCCTCGATCACGATCACCGTGGCGAGCGCGTCGGCGCCCGCGCCGCCGTACTCCTCGGGCACATGGACGGCGTGCAGGTCGCCCGCGACGAGCGCGTCCAGCGCCTCCTGCGGGAAGCGGGCCTCCTCGTCCACGGCGGCGGCGTAGGGCGAGATTTTCGCCTCGACGAGCGCGCGGACTGCGTCACGGAGCATGTCGTGTTCTTCGGACGGGCGGTACAGGTCGAAGTCAGCCGTTCCGGCCAAGGTCTCTCACGCTCCAGTCGCGGTGGTGCCGACGCTAATTACCGTTAAGTAACCAGGATTCTAGAGCCCCGGTTGCCACGCGCCTAGGTGAGCTGGGCGACAGCCGGGAAGCCGCGCGCTCAGGTGTGCCCGCAGACCGGGGATATGCTCGGGCAGCGCATCGGATGACGTACCGTTCTGGAGCACTTATGAGCCTCAAGATCACTGTGATCGGCACCGGCTACCTCGGGGCGACACATGCCGCCGCCATGGCCGAGCTGGGCTTCGAGGTGCTCGCGATCGACGTGGTCGCCGAGAAGCTGGAACTGCTCGCGCGCGGCGAGACCCCGATGTACGAGCCCGGGCTCGACGACCTGCTGAGGAAGCACGTGGCCGGACTCGAGGGTTCCTCGGGGCGGCTGCGGTTCACCCAGGACTGGGCCGCGATCGGTGAGTTCGGTGATGTGCACTTCGTGTGCGTGAACACCCCGCAGCGGCGCGGCGAGTACGCCGCCGACATGTCGTACGTGGAGTCCGCGTTCGCCTCCCTCGCCCCGCATCTGTCCGGACCGGCCCTGGTGGTCGGCAAGTCCACCGTCCCCGTCGGCTCCGCCGACCGGCTCGCCGCCTACCTCGCCGAGCACGCGCCCGCGGGAGCCGACGCCGAACTGGCCTGGAACCCGGAGTTCCTTCGGGAGGGCTTCGCCGTCGACGACACCCTGCACCCCGACCGGATCGTGATCGGCGTACGCAGCGAGCGTGCCGAGAAGCTGCTCCGCGAGGTGTACGCCACCCCGGTCGCCGAGGGCTCGCCGTTCGTCGTCACCGACTTCCCGACCGCGGAGCTGGTGAAGACCTCCGCCAACTCCTTCCTCGCCACGAAGATCTCCTTCATCAACGCCATGGCCGAGGTCTGCGAGGCCGCGGGCGGCGACGTGGCCAAGCTGGCCGAGGCCATCGGCCACGACGACCGGATCGGGAAGAAGTTCCTGCGCGCCGGCATCGGCTTCGGCGGCGGCTGTCTGCCCAAGGACATCCGGGCGTTCATGGCGCGCGCCGGTGAGCTGGGCGCGGACCAGGCACTGACCTTCCTGCGCGAGATCGACTCCATCAACATGCGTCAGCGCGGTCAGATGGTGGAGCTCACGCGGCAGGCGGTGGGCGGCGGTTCCTTCCTGGGCAAGCATGTCGCGGTGCTCGGCGCCACCTTCAAGCCCGACTCGGACGACGTCCGTGACTCGCCCGCGCTGAACGTCGCCGGGCAGATACACCTCCAGGGCGGCCAGGTGACGGTGTACGACCCGAAGGGCATGGAGAACGCCCGCCGGGTCTTCCCGACGCTGGGCTACGCCGACTCGGCGCTGGAGGCCGTACGGGGCGCCGATGTCGTACTGCACCTGACGGAGTGGCGCGAGTTCCGGGAGCTGGACCCGGCGGCGCTCGGCGAGGTCGCGGCGGCGCGGGTCGTGCTGGACGGGCGCAACGCCCTGGACTCGGAGCTGTGGCGCCGGGCGGGCTGGAGCTACCGGGCGATGGGCCGCCCCACCGCGTAGGGCCTGTCCGGCGGATCAGCCGGAGACGCGTACGGCGGACAGCGGCCGGCAGGCGTGAGCAGGTGACTCCGGTTCGGCCGAGGCTCAGTCGGCCGAACCGGAGTCACGCTGCATTCTGCACCACTACGGCCCCGCTCCGTCGCCGAACCGCCCGCTCCCGCGTCACGCTTCTTTCGCCCGGTACCGCCGCATCTTCTGGCGCGCCCCGCACACCTGCATCGAGCACCAGCGGCTGCGGCCCGCGGGGCTGCGGTCGTAGTACGCCCACTGGCAGGTCACGGCCTCGCACGCCTTGAGCCGGGTCCAGGTGCCCGCGACCAGCCCCTCGGCCACGGCGGCGGCGACCCGGGAGAGCAGCGGGCCGGTGTCGGCGGCGGCGAGGCGCGCGGAGCCGTCGTGCTCGTCGACCGTGACCAGCAGCGGGGCGCCCGCCAGCAGCTCGCCGAGCGGGGTCACCGGGCGGTGCGGGGCGTGTCCGGCGTGGGCGAGCAGCGCGGCGCGCAGCGACTCGCGCAGTTCGCGGGCGGCGGGGAGGGCGTCCTGGGGGATGCCGAAGAGGGCCCGGCCGTCGGCCGTGTCGAGCGAGTCGGCGCCGGACTCGATGTCGAGTGTGTTCACCAGGGACTCGACGAGGGCCAGGCCCCCGGGCGCGGGCGGTCTCTCACTCATGGCCGTGACGCTACCTTTCGACGCCTTTCGAGAATCCCCTTGCGACGTTACCTCCAGTGGGGACCATCAGGTAACCGTTACCGGTTTCCGGCTCATGCAGGTAACTCACCGATCGTTCGATGATTCGATGAATCGATGATTCACCGAGGAGGAAGTCATGGCTCTCGCCAAGCTGGGCGTCGTCGTCCTGGACTGTCCCGACCCGCTCGCCCTCGCCGGTTTCTACGCCGGGGTGCTGGGCGGCACCGTGGAGGGCGAGGGAGACTGGGTGGACCTGAAGGTGCCGGGCGGTCAGTCGCTGGCCTTCCAGGCCGCACCGGGACACGTACCGCCGAAGTGGCCCGCGCCGGACGCCTCGCAGCAGTTCCATCTGGACCTGACCGTGGAGGACCTGGACGTGGCGGAGAAGGGCGTCCTGGCGCTGGGCGCCCGCCCGCTGGACACGGACGACCGCAGCCGCGGCTGGCGGGTCTACGCGGACCCGGCGGGGCATCCGTTCTGCCTGTGCGCCGGCTGACCCACGCACCTGGAGGTCCGATGCCCGCCGTGGCCCGTTTCCGCTCCGTGGTGATCGACTGCCCCGACCCGCTCGCCCTGGCCACCTTCTACGCGGGGCTGCTGGGCGGCACGCCCCGCGTGCAGGACGAGGACTGGGTGGTCCTGGAGACACCGGGCGTGCCACGGCTGGCCTTCAACCGCGAGCCGGGCTACCGGCCCCCGTCCTGGCCCCGAGCGGGCACGGACGCGCAGCAGTTCCACCTGGACCTGAACGCGGGCGCGACCTGGGCGGCGGTGGACGATGCCCAGGAGCGGGCGTTGGCGCTGGGCGCCGTCCCGCTGGACGTGGACAACGAACAGGATGACGACCCGGACCGCGACTATCGGGTGTTCAGAGACCCGGCGGGGCATCCGTTCTGCCTGTGCCGCATCGACCAGCGGTGACGAACAGGGGGCCTGCCCGGCGGATCACGCCGGACAGGCCCCGGACGGCCGGCGGCTGTCAGACGCCGTCCACCACCGTCAGGCGTCGCCCACCATCTCGCGCAGTTCCTCAAGCGTCACAGTGACGCCGGTGTGTCCCGCCTTGTCGTAGGCGACGGCGTCCTGGAGGTGCCGGGCGTTCGCGGGAGACCGCAGGAGGTACTCGGTCTCCCGGCTCGAGCCCTGACCGTCAGCGTTCGCCGTCATCCGTCGAGTTCCTCGATCCGCGCGTTCGACGCCCCCCGCTGCCCGCTCTGCTCCCGCGCCACGTCCTCCGCCGCCGACAGGACCCGTACCGCGTTCTGCCAGGTCAGCTTGGCCAGGTCGGGCCTGGACCAGCCCCTGTCGAGGAGTTCGGCGACGAGGTTGGGGTAGCCGGAGACGTCGTCGAGGCCGTCGGGGGTGAAGGCGGTGCCGTCGTAGTCGCCGCCGATGCCGATGTGGTCGACGCCCGCGGCCTCGCGCATGTGGTCGAGGTGGTCGGCGACCGTGGCGGCGGTGGCCACGGGGCGCGGGTTGCGCTCCTCGAAGGCCCGCTGCACCTTCATGGCCTCGGGCGTCATGTCGAGGTGGTGGAAGCCGTGCTCGCGCATGTTGGCGTCGGCGGCGACCGTCCAGTCCACCGCCGCCTGCAGCACGAACTTCGGCACGAACGTCACCATCGCCATGCCGCCGTTCTCGGGCAGCCGCTCCAGCACGTCGTCCGGGACGTTGCGCGGGTGGTCGCAGACGGCGCGCGCGGAGGAGTGCGAGAAGATCACCGGCGCGGCGGAGGCGTCCAGCGCGTCGCGCATGGTGGTGGCGGCGACGTGCGACAGGTCGACCAGCATGCCGAGCCGGTTCATCTCGCGGACGACCTCGCGGCCGAACGCCGAGAGCCCGCCGACGCCGGGCTCGTCGGTCGCGGAGTCCGCCCAGGGCACGTTGTCGTTGTGGGTGAGCGTCATATAGCGCACACCGAGCGCGTACAGGCCGCGCAGGGTGCCCAGGGAGCAGGCGATGGAGTGGCCGCCCTCGGCGCCCATGAGGGAGGCGACCCGGCCCTCCGCGCGCGCCGCCTCCATGTCGGCGGCGGTCAGTGCGGCCCGCAGGTCGGCCGGATGACGCTCGATGAGCCGCCGTACGCAGTCGATCTGTTCCAGGGTCGCGGGCACCGCGTCGGGCAGGTCCGAGCGGACGTACACCGACCAGTACTGCGCCCCGACGCCGCCCTGCCGGAGCCGGGGGATGTCGGTGTGCAGATGGGCGCGCTGGTCCTGGGCGATGTCGCGGGCGTCGAGGTCGTAGTCGACCTGTTCGCGCAGTGCGTACGGCAGGTCGTTGTGGCCGTCGACGACGGGGAACTCGCGCAGCAGTTCCCGGGCGCCCGCGAGGGAATCGGATGTCGTCATCGCGCCGTCACTTCCCGAAGCCGAAGCTGCCGGTGCCCTCGACCTTGGCGCGCAGGCGCCGGCCCTTCTCGGAGGCCTGGTCGTTGAGCTCCTGCTGGAAGTCCCGCATGCGGCCGAGGAGTTCCTCGTCGTGGGCGGCGAGGATCCGCGCGGCGAGCAGCCCCGCGTTGCGCGCGCCGCCGACGGACACCGTGGCGACGGGCACACCGGCCGGCATCTGCACGATGGACAGCAGGCTGTCCATGCCGTCGAGGTACTTCAGCGGCACCGGTACACCGATCACCGGCAGCGGGGTGACGGAGGCGAGCATGCCCGGGAGATGGGCGGCACCGCCCGCGCCCGCGACGATCACCTTGAGACCACGCTCCGCGGCCTGCTCGCCGTAGGCGATCATCTCGTGCGGCATCCGGTGCGCGGAGACCACGTCGACCTCGTACTCGATCTCGAACTCGGCGAGGGCCTGGGCGGCGGCCTCCATGACGGGCCAGTCGGAGTCCGACCCCATGACGATGCCAACAGCGGGGCTCATTCGGTGATCGTGCCTCTCAGATAGCCGGCAGCGTGACGGGCGCGCTCCAGCACGTCGTCGAGGTCGTCGCCGTAGGTGTTGACATGGCCGACCTTGCGGCCGGGCTTCACGTCCTTGCCGTACATGTGGATCTTCAGCTTGGGATCGCGGGCCATGCAGTGCAGATACGCGGAGTACATGTCCGGGTAGTCGCCGCCGAGGACGTTGGCCATCACGGTCCACCTCGCGCGCGGGCGCGGGTCGCCGAGCGGCAGGTCGAGGACGGCGCGGACATGGTTGGCGAACTGCGAGGTGACCGCGCCGTCCTGGCTCCAGTGGCCGGAGTTGTGCGGGCGCATCGCCAGCTCGTTGACCAGGACGCGCCCGTCGCGGGTCTGGAACAGCTCGACGGCGAGATGGCCGACCACACCGAGTTCCTTCGCGATGCGCAGCGCCATCTCCTCGGCGTGCAGGGCGAGGCCCTCGTCAAGGCCGGGGGCGGGCGCTATCACGGTGTCGCAGACGCCGTCGACCTGCCGGGACTCGACGACGGGGTAGGCGACGGCCTGGCCGTGCGGCGAGCGGACGACGTTGGCGGCGAGCTCCCGCACGAAGTCGACCTTCTCCTCCGCGAGCACCGGCACACCCGCCAGGAACGGCTCCTCGGCCTGCTCCGGGGAGTCGACGACCCACACGCCCTTGCCGTCGTAGCCGCCGCGGACGGTCTTGAGGACGACCGGGAAGCCGTCCGTGCCGTCCCCCGTGCCCTCGCCGCCCCCCAGCTCCGCGGCGAAGGCCGCCACGTCCGCGGGGCCGGTCACGATGCGGTGCCGCGGGCAGGGCACGCCGATCGCGTCGAGCTTCGCCCGCATCACGCCCTTGTCCTGGGCGTGCACCAGCGCGTCGGGGCCGGGGCGCACGGGGATGCCGTCCGCCTCCAGGGCCCTGAGGTGCTCGGTGGGCACATGCTCGTGGTCGAAGGTGATCACGTCGCATCCGCGCGCGAACTCACGCAGCGTCTGAAGGTCGCGGTAGTCGCCGACGACGACATCGCTGACGACCTGCGCCGCGGAGTCCTGCGGGGTGTCACTGAGGAGTTTGAACCTGATGCCCAACGGGATGCCCGCCTCGTGGGTCATACGAGCGAGCTGGCCACCGCCGACCATGCCGACTACCGGGAACGTCACGCCCCCAGCGTATCGGCCACGCCGCGGTGGCCGGATTCCGCTTCCGTTCCCCCTCCTCTTACCTGCTGCTTTCCGCCTTCTTGCTCAGCCGTTCCCGAGCCGTGAGCGAGCACGCGGACATTCACACAGGGGTGGTGGTTAGCATGACGGGGTTGACTTTTCCGCGAACCCGAACGGGGGCCTTCACGACCATGGACCATGGTTCCTCGGGGCTGCGCAAGATGCTGGACGAGGTTGCCAAGTTCGGGGCGGTGGGCGCCCTGGGCACGGTGGTGAACTTCGCCGTCTCCAACCTCCTCTGGCATCTGACCAGCCTCCAGGCCGTCCGCGCGAACGTGATCGCGACCGTCGTGGCCATCGGCTGCAACTACGTGGGCTTCCGCTATTTCACCTACCGGGACCGCGACAAGGGCGCCAAGAGCCGCGAGCTCACCCTGTTCCTGGCGTTCAGCGTGATCGGCCTGGTCATCGAGAACGGCATCCTCTACGCCGCGATCTACGGCTTCGGCTGGGACACCCAGCTGCAGCGGAACGTCTTCAAGGTCGTCGGCATCGGCATCGCCACGCTGTTCCGCTTCTGGTCGTACCGCACCTGGGTGTTCAAGACGCTGCCCGCCGAGGACGGCGCCGGGGCGAGGGACACGGTGGCCGGTGCGGAGGCGTTCCTCGCCGAGGCGGAGGCCGAAGCGGAGGCTGACATAGCCGGTGCGGAGGACGGTGCGGAGGCCGGTGTGGAGGCCGGTGCGCGGCTGGGCTCCCGTGTGGAGTCCGGGGTGGATCGGGTGGATGTGGCACGGCAGAAGCAGCGGACCGCGAAGCAGCGCGTCTGAGGCGTGCGCCTGCGGCTGCCGCGGGGGTGGTCGGCAGACCGTGGTCAATGGACTGTGGTCTCGGCGGACCGTCGTCTCAGCCGACCGTCGTCTCAGCGGACGGTGGGCTGCGTCCCGTCGTGCTTGCGGGACGGCGGGGTGCGGGACAGGAACAGACCGAAGACCGGCGGCTGCGCCTGGAGGAGCTCCAGCCGGCCGCCGTCGGCCTCCGCGAGGTCGCGGGCGACGGCCAGGCCGATCCCGGTGGAGTTGCGGCCGCTGATCGTCCGCTCGAAGATCCGCGCCCCGAGGTCCGCCGGGACGCCCGGCCCCTCGTCGGTCACCTCGACGACGGCCTGGTTGCCGGTGACGCGGGTGCGCAGCGCGACGGTGCCGCCGCCGTGCATCAGGGAGTTCTCGATCAGCGCCGCCAGCACCTGGGCGACCGCGGCCGGGGTGCCGACGGCCCGCAGATGCCGCTTCCCGGAGCTGACGATCGCCCGTCCGGCACTGCGGTAGGCGGGCCGCCACTCGGCGAGCTGCTGCTGGATGACCTCGTCGAGGTCGAACGGGACGGCGGAGCCGGTGCGCGGGTCACGGGAGTTGGTCAGCAGCCGCTCGACGACGTCCGTCAGGCGCTCCACCTGCGTCAGTGCGATGGTCGCCTCCTCCTTCACCGTGTCCGGGTCGTCGGTCAGGGTGATCTCCTCCAGCCGCATGGACAGCGCGGTCAGCGGGGTGCGCAGCTGGTGGGAAGCGTCGGCGGCGAGGCGGCGTTCGGCGGTGAGCATCCGGGCGATGCGCTCGGCGGAGGAGTCGAGGACGTCCGCGACACGGTCCAGTTCGGGGACGCCGTAGCGCTTGTGGCGGCGGCGCGGGTCGCCGGAGCCGAGGCGCTCGGCGGTCCGGGCGAGATCGGTGAGCGGGGAGGCGAGGCGGTTGGCCTGGCGCACCGCGAGGAGTACGGCAGCCACGACGGCCAGCAGCGCCACCAGGCCGATGATCAGCAGGGTCCGGCCGACCTCGCGGGACACGGTGGAGCGGGATTCCTGCACGGTGACCGTCTCGCCCTGCTCGCCGTCCGCCGTGGAGCGGATGACTTTGCCCTCGGGCCGGGTGCCGAGGGTGATGTTCGGCTTGCCGGGGATACGGATGACGGCGTACTGGCCCGGGGTGACCTGGCTGCGCAGGATCTCGGAGGTGACATGCTCCGCGCCGAGCAGCCGGCTGTCCACGATGCTGGCCAGCCGCACGGCCTCGGAGTCGACGCGCTCCTGGGCGCTGTTGCTGATGGTGCGGGTCTCGACGATGACGAGCGACAGCCCGAAAACAGCGATCACCACGAGCACCACGGCGAGCGTGGACTGGATCAGTCGACGGCGCATGTCCTCCAGCTTCCCCTGCGTATGCCTGTGACCGCGGCTTCGGCGGCGCCTGCGGCTGCCGCTCCGGCCACCGCTGCCACTGTGGCTGCCGCTCCGGCCACCGCTGTACCTGCGGCTCCCGCTGCGGCCACCGCTGCCACTGTGGCTGCCGCTCCGGCCACCGCTGCGACCGCGGCTCCCGCTGCGGCCGCCGCTGTGGGCAATCGTTCCGCAGGGCGGAACGGGTGGGCACAGCCCCCAGCACCGGGTGCCCACCAACCCCGGCCCACTGCCCCGACGGGGCGCCCCGAGGGACAGGAGTCACCCCGGGCCACCGGCACGCCCCGGGCCACCGGCAAGCGGCAAGCGGCAAGCGGCAAGCCCCGTGGGGCAAACCCCGTACGACGCGCCAAACCGCCAGAGGCCTCAGCTCTTCTCGAACCGGAACCCCACACCCCGCACAGTGGCGATGTACCGGGGATTCGCCGCATCGTCGCCGAGTTTCTTACGCAGCCAGGAGATGTGCATGTCGAGGGTCTTGGTCGACGACCACCAGGTGGTGTCCCAGACCTCGCGCATCAGCTGGTCCCGGGTCACGACCCGTCCGGCGTCCCGCACCAGCACCCGCAGCAGGTCGAACTCCTTGGCAGTGAGCTGGAGTTCCTCGTCGCCCATCCACGCGCGGTGCGACTCGACGTCGATGCGCACCCCGTGCGTGGCGGGCGGCTGCTGGGGCTCCGCGGCACCGCGCCGCAGCAGGGCCCGTACTCGGGCGAGGAGTTCGGCGAGCCGGAAGGGCTTGGTGACGTAGTCGTCGGCGCCCGCGTCGAGGCCGACGACGGTGTCCACCTCGTCGGCACGTGCGGTCAGGATGAGGATCGGAACGGTGTGGCCCTCTGCGCGCAGCCGGCGGGCCACTTCGAGGCCGTCCATGCCGGGCAGGCCCAGATCCAGCACGACCAGATCGACGCCGCCCTGCATCCCGGCGTCGAGCGCGGTGGGTCCGTCCTCGCGCACCTCGACCTCGTACCCCTCCCGGCGCAGGGCGCGGGCCAGCGGCTCCGAGATGGACGCGTCGTCCTCGGCGAGCAGTACACGAGTCATGAGGCTGATGGTAGTCCGACGGCGCTCGCTGCTGGGGTGTGATCGTGACGCGCGGCTTCTTACCTTCAGGCGGCCGTGGACGGGCCGGAGCTGGAGTTCCGCGGCGGTGGTGATGCCGGGACGGAATCCGATGTGCCTCCGTCGGGATTCCTTCGGGGTTCAGTCGGGGTTCCGTCGGGATTCCGATGGGAATCCGCTGAGGGCCCGCCAGGAGTCCGCCACGAGTCCGCCGAGAGCCAGCCGAGAGTCCCCTGAGAATCTGACAAGATGACAATCTGACGAGAACCTTGGAAAGGGTGGCCTTAGTTCCCGCACGACCTTGTGATCCGCGTCTCAGGTTCTTCCCTGACCGTCAATATTTCGGCTAGATTTCATCTACGCCTGTAGAACCGCACTACCCTTCGGCGACATTCCGACGCCGAAGGGCGCTTTTGCATACGGAGCGGCTCCGCCGGTTCGTGTGAGGAACGACCTGTGGCCGGGCCCCGAACCCAAAGACGCGAGCGGGGCGCGCATCCCGGTGGTCGCCGTCCACCGCTCCGTGACCCGGAGCGTAACCCCCTCAGGCGTGGGACAGGGCGGCCGGCCTTCCCCGGCACCGGCCGCCCCACCGGGCGCGAACCGTCCCCCGGAGCCTCCGGCTCGACCGAGCCGGAGACCCCTACGAGCGCGCCCCGACACCCAAGGAACGACCATGGCGTCCAGCCTGACGAAGGACTCGGTCACACCGGGCACCCCCGGTTCCGAGAAGACCTTCTTCGGCCACCCCCGCGGCCTGGCCACGCTGTTCATGACCGAGATGTGGGAGCGATTCTCCTACTACGGCATGAGAGCTCTGCTCCCGCTGTACCTGGTGGCTCCCGCCGGCCTGCACCTGAGTGCCGGTGCGGCGACCGCGATCTACTCGGTGTACGTATCGCTCGTCTACCTGCTCGCCCTCCCGGGCGGCTGGGTCGCGGACCGATTCCTCGGCCCGCGCAAGACGGTCGCCGTCGCCGGTGTGGTGATCATGTGCGGCCACCTCTCCCTTGCACTCCCGACCTCCGGCACCTTCTTCATGGGTCTCGGTCTGGTCGCCATCGGCTCCGGTCTGCTCAAGGCCAACATCTCCACGATGGTCGGCCACCTCTACGACGGCCCGGACGACGGTCGCCGTGACGGCGGCTTCACGCTCTTCTACATCGGCATCAACCTCGGAGCGTTCGCCGCGCCGCTGATCATCGGCACCGTCGGTGAGAACGTCAACTGGCACCTCGGCTTCGGTCTCGCCGCGCTCGGCATGGCGCTGGGTCTCGCCCAGTTCCTGCTCGGCACCCGCCACCTGAGCGAGCGCAGCGACATCGTCCCGACCCCGATGCCCGCCGAGCAGAAGGCCGCCACGCTGCGCAAGGGCCTGATCTGGCTCGCCATCGCCGCCGTGTTCTACGCGGTCGTCAGCTTCACCGGCCACTTCACCCTGAACTGGGCGCTGATCCCGCTCACCATCATCGGCCTGATCGTGCCGATCTTCGTGATCACCCGCATCCTGCGCGACAAGGAGCTGGACGCGGTCGAGCGGTCGAACGTGTCGGCGTACGTGTGGTTCTTCGTGGCCGCGGCCGTGTTCTGGATGATCTACGACCAGGGCGGTTCGACCCTGTCGATCTTCGCGGACGGCAAGGCCAAGAACAGCATCCTCGGCTGGGACTTCCCGGTCTCCTGGTACCAGTCGGTCAACCCGGTCATGATCATGGCGCTGGCGCCGGTGTTCGCGTGGCTGTGGCTGTGGCTGAACCGCCGCGGCAAGGAGCCGAGCACGATCGTGAAGTTCTCGTCCGCGCTCGTCCTCGTCGGTGCGTCGTTCGTGGTCTTCCTCGCCCCGCTGTCGATCGCCCAGGACGGCACCAAGGCCGCCGCGATGTGGCTGGTCGGGATCTACTTCGTCCAGACGATCGGTGAGCTGACGCTGTCCCCGGTGGGTCTGTCCGTCACCACGAAGATGGCGCCGAAGAAGTACGCCTCGCAGATGATGGGCGTCTGGTTCCTCGCGGTCACCGCGGGCGACTCCATCACCGCCCTGCTGTCCAACCCGGCGGTCGGCGGCGTCAACCTCGACCGCATGGGCTTCGTCGGCCTGGAGGCCGTCCTCGCCCTGATCGCCGGTGGCGCGGTGTGGATGTACCGCAACAAGGTCAACAAGCTGATGGCCGACGTGCACTGACGTCCGGCCACGGCAGCGGCCCTGGCTGAGGCCACGGCTGAAGCCACGGCTGGGCGGAGGGCCGCCGCGTCCCGGGGATCCCGGGGCGCGGCGGCCCTCCCTCGTTTCCGGCCCGCCGCACGGTGGCAGTGGCCATCGGCGGTAGCCGTCAGGGGTGGCCACCGGGGTCGCCGTAGGGGTCGCCGTAGGGCAGGTCACCGCGTCCGGCGCCGCGGCATGAACGTGAACACCGCACCGCCCAGCAGGATCGCCGTGCCCGCGACCAGGCCCAGCGCCTTGAGCGCGCCGTGATCACCGGAGCCGGTCTGGGCGAGGCCGCCGCTCGACGACGTACCGCTGCCCGAGGTGCCGCCCGAACCCGAGGTGCCGCCGCTCGCGCCGGACGCCTGCTGTGTGGTGTCCAGCGTCAGCGAGACCTCGGTCTTGGTCGGTGTGCAGGTGGTGGTGGTACCGAGCGCCTTGACCGTGAGGACGCCTGGCGAGAGTGTCGACTGCCCGCTCGCCCCCGGCTTGTAGGTGCCGGTCAGGTCCGGGATCGCGATCGGGTCGCCGGACTTGATGGCGGAGGAGTTGGCGGGCCCCTCGACATGGACCGTGCCCTTGTCCGAGCCGCCGAGCACGACCTCCATCGACGGCTTCACCGAGTCCTTGGGGATGTCGGCGGGGCTGTCCATCACCGATTTCTTGAACTGCACGGTGAGGTCGAAACTCCCGCCGTTCTTCTTCGCGTTGATCTGCACCGGCGAGGTGGCGTTCTTGTCCCCGATGGGTGTCTTGCAGGCGTAGGCGATCTGGACCTCCTTGCCGGTGAAGTCGGTCTGCCCGGTGCCGTCGCTCGCGGACTCCGACGGCGATGCCGACTCCGAGGCGGAGGTGGAGGCGGACGGGGACTGGGATCCCGGCTGCGAGGCGGAGTCGCTGGGATCCGGGCTGGTGCTCGGGCTCGTGCTCGGGCTGGAGCCGCCGTCCCCGGCGGTCACCTCGATGGTCGCCGCCTTCGACACGGTCACGGTCGGGGTGCACTTGGTGTCCGTCGACATCGCGTTGACGGTGTACGCGTCCGGCGTCAGCGTGACCTCGCCCGGCGCCGTCAGCTTCAGCGAGCCCTTCATGTCGGACAGCACCATGGCCGAGCCTTTGGGGATCGCCGGGTTCTCCCGCGGGCCCTGCATCGCGATGTTCCCGGTCTGCGCCCCGGCCGCCTTGAGGACGCCGGACGGCTGGACCGAGTTCGCGGGCAGATCGATGATGTTCGGGTTCTTGGACGCGGCCTGCACGAACTTCCACACCACGTCGACCGTGTCGCCCACCTTCGCGGTGGCCGGTGCGGTGATGTCGACCTTCGTGGTGCCGTCCACCGGGTCGATCCCGGCGGGCGGCACACAGTGCGTGGCGTACGACACCTCGGCGGCCTGGGCGGGCCCGGCGGCCGCGGCCAGCAGAAACCCGGCCGCGCCCAGCACCAGCGCCGACGCGGCCGCGCCCGCCCTGTGCAGGCCGCCGCGCGGACCGGCCGGGGTGACTCTCCTTGGCTTGCTCACGTGGGTCCCTTCCTGTTCGGAGTCGTCGGAGTCGTCGGAGTCGTCGGAGTCGTGGGAATCGTGGGAATCGTGGGAATCGTCGGATCCGTGGGACTCGCAGGGCCCGCAGGGCCCGCAGGACTCGTATGACCCGTAGGACTCATAGAACTCGTAGGACTCGTAGGACTGGCCGTGCTGTCGTCGTGCGGTGCGGAGAGTCGACCGGCCGGGTCCGGACCGGAGTCCGGGGTGAACCACGGCAGGGCCGAGATCGTGGGCTCGGTCTCCTCGGCGGGGGCGCCGCCGAAGCCGGGGATGATCCGGCGGCCGGCTGTACGCAGGCCGCCGATGCGCAGTCCGGGGATCCGCGGGGCGAGCCGGGGCAGCCGGGGCGCGCCGCGGCCATGGCCTCCCGAACGGCGCGGCCGCACCCGGTCGACCACGGCCATCCCGGCGCGGAACACCGCCGCCGGGACCACCAGACAGAGCAGGATCCAGAACACGGTCACGCCCCAGGGCCGTCCGACGCCCCAGGGCTGCTCGGCAAGCAGCTTGCCGCCGTATCGGAGGGAGACGGTGTAGTCGCCGTGCGCCCCGGCGGCCAGTTCGACGGGCAGCGCGATCCGGGCCCTGCCGCCGGGAGCGATGGTGCCGTGCCACTGCTGCTCGTCCCACTGCGGGGCGAACACCCCGTGCGCGGTGCCGACCCGGAAAACCGGGTCCTTGACGGCGGAGGAACCGGCGTTGCCGACGGTGAGGACGAGGGTGCGCGAGGGCGGCGCACCGAACCAGGTCAGCAGTCCGCCTGAGCCGTCGAGCCGGACGTCGGTGAGGACGGAGAGCCGGCCTGTGGAGGACTCGGCGGGCAGCGGTTCGACGGGGTGCCCGGCGACCTGGAGGACGGCGTCGGCGTCGGCGGTCGGACCGGTCGCGGTGGCCACATGCACCACGCAGGGGCAGGGCACGGGCGGTTCGGCGACCGGAAGGCTGCGGCTGAAAGCGCCCTTGGCGTCGGTGGTGACGGCTCTGCCGTCGGCGTTGGCGCAGGAGTTGGTGCCGCCGATGACACCCCGGGCCGGGGTGGCCCGTCCGCAGACGATCAGCATGAGCACGGTACGCGGCTGCCAGCCGGTACCGCTCACGGTGATCGAACCGCCCGCTCCCGCCTGGGACTTGGACAGCTTCATGGAGGGCCCGTCGGCCGCCGAGGCGGGTGCCAGGGGCGCGAGGAGCAGCGCGAGCGCCGCGAGCAGCACGGCGGGCACCGCAAGCAGCACGGCGGGCGCTACCGTCCGCCGCTTCACGCCACCGCTCCCGTCGTCAACTCGCCCTCTGGGCAGAGGTGTTCGGCGGGCGGTGGGGGCAGCTCGCCGTCCTCCGGCGTGCGGCGCCGCAGACGTCGTACGACCGCTACGACCGCTACGACGGCCCCGGCGGCCAGGGTCACGGCGACGCCCGCGCCCGCGACCGCCGCCGCCCCGCTCCACGACGCGGCCGGCACGAAGCGGACCGACATACCCGCCGTGTCGTGCGCGCCGCCCGCTGCCGTGACCGTCAGCCGTACGCCAACCGCGTCCAGGGCGGGGCGGTGCGGCCATGGCTCGCCGAGCCGGGTGCGGCTGCCGGGCGGGAGGCGGACGGGGAGGGTACGCGGGGCGCGGTCGAGGACCGTGCCGAGGACACCGTCCGCGTGCACGGCGAGGGTCGGGACGAGAACCGTCGTACCCCGGTTGACCAGCTCGTACGTGATGCGGTCACCGCGCACCGCGACATGCTCGACGGTCAGCGCGGACAGTGCCGGGCCACCGATGCGCAGCCGTACCCGCACGGTGGCAGTACGCCCGCCCCCGTCCCGTACGAGAACCGCGCCCGCCCGGTCACCCGGGGCCGCGTCCGCCGGGACCGTCAGCGCGAACGGCACATCGGCGCGGGTGCGGGCGGGGACGGTGACCCTGGTGCCGGCGAACACGAGGCGCAGGCCGCGTCCGCCGAGCCGTACCGTCACCGGGCGGGTCCCTCGGTTGGTCACGGAGACCGTGTCCCGCAGCACCGTGCCGGGTGCGCCCTCGGCGTAGAACGACGGACGTGCGCCGCCGGAGGGCGCGGCGGACCAGCCGGCGGACTGCCCGGACTGCCCGGAATGCCAGGACTGCCCGGACTGACCGGACTTCTCGGCGGAGGCAGCCGGTGCGGTGGCTGACGCGGTGGCGAGGAGGGCGAGGAGGGCGGCGAACGGGACGGCGAGGGCTGTCCGAAGGGCGCGGGGGGCGCGGTCGGCGGACGGCATGGGCGGCTCCAGCGGGCTCCAACAGGCTGCTGCGGTCTCCGGCAGTCTCCGGCGGTCGTATGTGCTGTGTGCGGAGGGTCAGCGGCGGGCGCGGGCCGTCTGATGACGCCGGGTCAGCCAGAGGGCGCCCGCCGCACCCGCGAGGAACACCGTGCCGCCGAGGGTGCCGAGGGCGACGACCGAGTCCTCGGGGCCGGTCTGCGGGAGCTGTCCGCCGGAGTCGGTGCCGCTCTGGCTGCCGCCGGAGGAACTGCTGCCACTGCTGCTGCCACCCTTGCTGCTTCCGCCGCTTCCGCTGCTCCCGCTGCTCCCGTTCGCCGCGGTGACGTCCAGAGTCAGCGACGGCTTGGGGCTGTTGGTGGGCGTGCAGGTGGTCGTGGTGCCGAGGGCCTTGATGGTGAGCACGGCCGCCGTGAAGGTGACCTTGCCGGAGGCCTTCGGGGTGTAGGTGCCGCTCAAGTCGTTAATTTTGATGGGTGTGTTGGCGGGGATCGCGGCCTGGTTGGCCGGTCCCGTCACCGTCATGGTGCCGCTGTCCGCGCCACCGAGTTTGATGGTGGCGCTCGGGTTCATCGCGCCCTTGCCCAGTTCGACCGGGCTGGAGGAGACGCCCTTCTGCCAGGACATGGTGATCTTGTAGCCGCTGCCGCTCTTCACGCCCGTGATGTCGATGGGCGAGACCGCGCTCTTCACCCCGATCGGTGTCTGGCAGTGGTAGTTGACGTCGACCACATCGGCCCGGGCCGCCGGGGCGGCCATGACTACCGCCGAGCCGGCCAGGGCCGCGATGGACGCGAGCACGGCGGTTCGCTTCTGGTACGACACGGTCCCCTCATTCCTGACGGCGCATCAGATCGGCCGTCAAGGTACGCCCGGGTACGAGAGGAAGGAAGACACGGCGCACGCCGGAGTTGTGACGATCCGGCGTGCATGCCACCGGCGCGGTGACGGCGCCGCCGCGGTGGCTCGGGCGGGTGCAGCGCGGGCGAGGTCGGCGGGGGACCGAGTGCGGCTCAGGCGGGTGCGCCGAGTTCCGCCCACACGGTCTTGCCGGCGACGCCGTTGGCGCGGACGACTCCCCAGTCCAGACAGAGCCGTTGCACTATGAACATCCCATGGCCGCCGGGCCGTCCGGCGCGGTGCGGAGTGCGCGGCGACGGATGGCCGGAGCCGCGGTCGGAGACCTCGACGCGGATGACCTTGTTGTCGTAGGAGATCCGCAGTTCGTCGGGACCCTCGGCGTGCAGGCAGGCGTTGGTGACCAGTTCGGAGACGACGAGCAGCACGTCCTCGGCGACGGCCCTCCGGTCGGCGGTTGCGGCGGGCAGCCAGCCCCACGCGTACAGCGCCTGGCGGGCGAAGTCGCGGGCGAGCGGGACGACCCCGCTCTCCTCGTCGAGGCGGAGTCTGCGGACCTCTCCCCCCTCCGACGGCGCGGCCGCGGCCTCTGCGGACGTCCCGGAGGCACCACTGGGCTCCGGGCCGCGGTCGCCCGGTATGAAGGGCCGGGTGGTGCTCATCAGCGCCTCACCTCACTGATTCCTCACCGATTCACCAGTTTCACAAGATCACGGTTCATTTGATGTGGTCGATACGGGTGCCGGGCCGGTCGGAACGTCGGGCCGGTCCGCCGGGTCGGTCCGTCGTACGTCATCCGTTGCGCGCCCGTACGCCCGTACGCCTCTGCACCTGTGCCCCTGTACGCCTGTGTACCGGTACGTCCGTACGTCTTTACGCATGCCGGGGGCGGGGCGTTCCGGGGCCGTCGCCGACCGTCTCCGGCCGCGCCGGTCCGCCCACCCCGTCGGCTGACAGGTCACGGAAGTCTCCTGCCCTGGCGGACCCGCGGAACACCCCGAAACCCGTGACGGGTGAGGCGCCGCGCGACGTGGAGCGGCCGACCAGGCGGGCGGATCAGCCCCCGGCGTCCTCGGCCAGCGCGGACTCGACCGTGTCGTGGACCGAGAAGACCCCGTCGGCGCCGGTGATCTCGAAGACCCGCGCCACCACCGGGAGCATCCCCGCGAGCCGCACCCGGCCCCCGGCGGACTGCGCCTTCAGGCGCGCCCCGAGCAGCACATTGAGCCCCGTGGAGTCGCAGAACTCCAGCCTCGTGCAGTCCACGACCAGCGTCGTGATCCCCTGGGACAGGAGGTCGTCGAGCGGTTCACGCAACAGACCGGCGGTGTGGTGATCGAGCTCGCCGGCCGGTGTCACGACGGCCGCGGAACCCTCCTCACGCACCTCCACCTGAAGCCGGCCCGACTGTGCACTGCCGACCGTCCCGCGGTCCATGCCGCCTCTCTCTCCCGAGGTCGTGGCTGCTGCTGACGCCCCCGAACACTACGCGTTCTCCACAATCTCCAACACCCAAACAACCGCCCACAGACGGACATAGCGCCGCAGAGCGGACTTGCGACCGCCTCTCGGAAGCGGGTAGGGCTAGTAGGGACACACAACCGGACGGCCGGCTTCGGAGGCGCCGCACACCGCAGTGCACGTACTGGCTTCGGCAGCCATATGCCGAGAACGATGGAGGACATCATGTCACCCCGGCTCGACGCATCGCATACCCGTACGGCGACGTCGACATCCCGACCGGACAGCCCGATCCCCGCCGCACGGCCGGACTCGTTCCCGTGGCAGGACCCGCCCCCACAGCCGGACGCGTTCCCGGAGCCGGACGCATTCCCAGAGCCGGACGCATCCTCGCGGCCGGATGCGTCCCCGCGGCCGGATGCGTCCCAGCAGCAGGACCCATTCCCGCAGCAGGACCCGTTCCCGCGGCAGCAGCGGCGGCAGCCGACGGCGGCGGTCGCGCAGAGCGACCCGCTTCTCGGGCTCCCGGAGATCCCCCCGTACGACGAGGTGGGGCCGGTCGATGCCCGGGCTCTGTCCAAGACCCTCTTCGAGCGGCTGGAGTCCCTCGAGGAAGGCACGCACGCGTACTCCTACGTCCGCAACACCCTGGTCGAGCTCAATCTCGCGCTCGTCAAGTTCGCCGCCTCCCGGTTCCGTTCCCGCAGTGAGCCGATGGAGGACATCGTCCAGGTGGGCACCATCGGCCTGATCAAGGCGATCGACCGGTTCGAGCTGAGCCGGGGCGTCGAGTTCCCCACCTTCGCCATGCCTACCGTCGTCGGCGAGATCAAACGGTTCTTCCGCGACACCTCGTGGTCGGTACGCGTCCCGCGCCGCCTCCAGGAACTGCGGCTCGACCTGGCCAAGGCCGGTGACGAGCTGGCCCAGCGGCTGGACCGGTCGCCCACGGTGGCGGAGCTGGCCGGGCATCTGGGGCTGACCGAGGACGAGGTCGTCGAGGGCATGGCCGCGTCGAACGCGTACACCGCGTCCTCGCTGGACGCGCAGCACGAGGAGAACGACGCCGAGGGCACCCTCGCGGACCGCATCGGCTACGAGGACCACGGGATCGAGGGCATCGAGTACATCGAGTCGCTGAAACCCCTCATCGCCCGGCTCCCGCAGCGCGACCGGCGGATCCTCGCGCTGCGCTTCGTCGCGGGGATGACCCAGTCGGAGATCGGGGACGAGCTCGGCATCTCACAGATGCATGTGTCCCGGCTGCTGTCCCGGACGCTGGTACGACTGCGCAAGGGTCTGACGGACGACGAGTGACGAGTCACGGCTGACGGCTGACGGCTGACGGCTGACGACACCCGGGGTTACCCTCAGCAACACCTTTCGCCGGCTGATCCGGTCGACGAATATGGGCGCACCCGGAACCGGCCGGTATGTCAGGGCCGGCCGGTGACCGGGGTCGCCCGGAGACCTCCGGGCGGGCGACGCCGCTGCTCAGACCACCTTCACTCCCCCGCGCCACACCCCTGCGACCAGCGGGACACCCGGGCGGTACGCGAGGTGGACGTGGCTGGGGGCGTCCAGCAGGATCAGGTCGGCGCGGGCGCCGGGGGTCAGGCAGCCGATGTCCGGGCGGCGCAGGGCCGCGGCACCGCCCGCCGTGGCCGACCAGACCGCCTCGTCCGGGGTCATCCCCATGTCCCGTACCGCCAGCGCGATACAGAACGGCACGGACGACGTGAACGACGACCCCGGGTTGCAGTCGGTCGACAGGGCGACGGTGACTCCGGCGTCCAGGAGGCGGCGCGCGTCGGGCCAGTCGGCGCGGGTGGAGAACTCGGCGCCGGGCAGCAGGGTGGCGACCGTACGGCTGCCCGCCAGAGCGGCCACGTCGGCGTCGGTGAGATGGGTGCAGTGGTCGGCGCTGGCCGCGTCGAGTTCCACGGCGAGCCGGACGCCGGGGCCGTGGGTGAGCTGGTTGGCGTGGATGCGCAGGCCGAGTCCGGCGGCGCGGCCCGCGGTGAGGATCGCGCGGGCTTGGTCGCCGTCGAAGGCGCCCTTCTCGCAGAAGACGTCGATCCAGCGGGCGTGCGGGGCGCAGGCGGTGAGCATCTCGCCGGTGACGAGATCGACGTAGGCGGCCGGGTCCTCGGCGTGGTCGGGCGGCACGATGTGGGCGCCGAGGTAGGTGACCTCGTCGGTGTGGGCGGCGGCGATGCGCAGGGCGCGGGCCTCGTCGGCGACGGTGAGGCCGTAGCCGGACTTGGTCTCCATGGTGGTGGTGCCCTGCCGGAGGGCCTCGGTGAGGTAGCGGGTGAGGTTGACCTCCAGGGCCTCGTCGCTCGCCGCCCGGGTCGCGTCGACGGTCGTACGGATGCCGCCCGCGCTGTAGGCCCGGCCGGACATCCGGGCGTTGAACTCGGCGGTGCGGTCACCTGCGAAGACGAGGTGGGAGTGGGAGTCGACGAAGCCCGGCAGGACGGTCCGGCCGGCGGCGTCGACCCGATTGTCAGTGGCGGGTGCTTTGCTGGTCTCACCGGTCCAGACGATGCGGTCGCCGTCGAAGACGACGGCCGCGTCCTGGACCAGACCGAGCGGAGAACTGTCGTCGAGGGAGGTGTCGTTGGTGATCAGCGTGGCAATGTTGGTGATGACGGTGCTGCTCATGGCGTCCTCGGCGATGAAGTTGACGACTGTGACAGGGAGTCGGACCCAGGCTCGGACCCGGGCTCGGACCCGGACTCAGGCCCGAGCCCGAACCCTCAGCCCCGCAGCGCGCCGATGGCGGCTGCCAGTGCGGACGGCACATCGGGTACGAGGGTGTGGGCGCCGTCCCGCACGACGTGCCGCCCGCCCACGACCGTATGACGCACATCGGCCGCGGACGCGGCGAATACGGCGGTCTCCGCGCCGAGCCGGGGCAGCGGCCCTGCCGTTCTGACCGAATCGAGGGCGATCGTCGTGAAGTCGGCGAGGCCCCCTTCACGCAGGCTGCCCGCGTCCTGCCAGCCGAGGGCGGCATGCCCGTCGGCCGAGGCCGCGCGCAGCAGGGCGGCGGCGGTCCAGTGGCCGCGGGCCCGGGTGCGCAGCCGCTCGTTCAGCTCCATGGCCCGTGCCTCTTCGAGCAGGTCGATCACGGCATGGCTGTCGGAGCCGAGGCTGAGCGGGGAACCGGCGGCCTGGAGGGCCGCGGCGGGGCCGATGCCGTCGGCGAGGTCGCGTTCAGTGGTCGGGCACATACAGGTGCCGGTGCCGGAGCCGCCGATGAGGGCGATGTCGTCATCGGTGAGGTGCGTGTTGTGAACGCCGGTGGTGCGCGGGCCGAGGACGCCGTGATCGGCGAGCAGCCGGGTGGGGGTGCACCCGTGGGCCCGCAGACAGGCGTCGTTCTCGGCGGGCTGCTCGGAGAGATGCACATGCAGCGGGGCCCGCCGCTGCTCCGCCCAGCGCGCCACCGTGGCCAGCTCACCGGCGGGCACGGCCCGTACGGAGTGAAGGGCGGCGCCGATCCGTGCGTGATCGCGTTCCTTGAGAACTGAACAGCGTTCGGCCCAGGCCTCCGCGCTGCCGTCGGAGAAGCGCAGTTGGTGGGTGTTCGGCGGCTCGCCGAAGCCGGCGGAGAGATAGACGGTGTCGAGGAGGGTGATGCGGACACCGGCGTCGGCGGCGGCCGCGATCAGCGCCTCGCCCATCGCGTTGGGGTCGCCGTAGGGAGTGCCGCCGGGGGCGTGGTGGACGTAGTGGAACTCGCCGACGGCACTCACCCCGGCGAGCGCCATCTCGGCGTACACGGCGCGGGCGAGGGCGTGGTAGGTGTCCGGGGTCAGCCGGTCGGCGACGGAGTACATGACCTCGCGCCAGGTCCAGAAGGTGCCGGAGCCGACCTGGACGGTGCCGCGCAGCGCACGGTGGAAGGCGTGGCTGTGGGCATTGGCGAGCCCGGGCAGGGTGAGCCCGCGCAACACCTCCGCGCCGGGCGGCGGGGCGGGCGTGCCGGTGCGCAGCCCGGTGATCCGACCGTCGGTGACATCCAGGGCCACGCCTGGCTCGACATAGGTGCCGAGCCAGGCGTGCTCCAGCCAGTAGGTCCGTGCGGCGGTCCGTGGGTGCGTGCTCCCCGTCACGGGCAGGCCAGTCCTTCCAGTACGTCGGCGAGCGCGCCCACCCCGGCCAGGCAGTCGTCCTCGGTGGCGGACTCGGCCGGGGAGTGCGAGACACCGGTGGGGTTGCGCACGAACAGCATGGCTGTGGGGATGCGCGAGGCGAGGATCCCGGCGTCGTGCCCGGCCCCGGTGCCGAGGACGGGAACGCTGAGGCCGCTGTCGTTGTGCTTGCCGAGAATGCGGGCGACGTCGTCGCGCAGGGCGTGGTCGAACTCGACGACCGGGGTGAAGGACTCCCGGACGACATCGAGGCGGACGCCGTGCGCGTCGGCGTACTCCCGGGCGGCCTTCTCGACCCCGCCGACCACGGTGTCGAGGGTGTCCTGTCCCGGTGCGCGCGAGTCGAGCCAGCCGCGCACCAGGGAGGGGACGGCGTTGACACCGTTGGGTTCGACGGCGACCTTGCCGAAGGTGGCGACGGCACCGGCACCGTGGGCCGCGCGGCGGGCGGCGAGCACGGTCTCGGCGTAGGGCAGCATCGGGTCGTGCCGGTCGGCGAGCCGGGTGGTCCCGGCGTGGTTGGCCTCGCCGCGGAAATCGAACCGCCAGCGGCCGTGGGGCCAGATGGCACTGGCGACACCGACCGGGTCGCCGGTCAGGTCCAGCGCACAGCCCTGTTCGACATGCAGCTCGACGAAGGCGCCGATACGGGCGAGCCGTTCGGGATCGGCCCCGATGGCGTCGGGGTCGTAGCCCGCGGCCTCCATGGCGCGGGGCAGGGTGATGCCGTCGCCGCCGGTCAGCCGGTGCGCCTGCTCGACGGCGAGCTGCCCGGTGGTGAGCCGGGACCCGACACAGGCGAGCCCGAACCGGGCGCCTTCCTCGTCACCGAAGTTGACGATGCCGAGGGGCCGCCCGATCCGCACCCCCCGGCCAAGCAGTTCATCGAGCGCGGCGAAGGCGGACACCACACCGAGCGGCCCGTCGAAGGCACCACCGTCGGGCACGGAGTCGAGATGCGACCCGGTGACCACGGCGTCCCCATCGTGGGGATCCCCGAACCAGGCCCACTGATTCCCGTTCCGGTCGACCTCGTAGGCGAGCCCGCGCGCCTCGGCCTGCCGCTGGAACCAGGCCCGGCACTCGCCGTCGACCGGCGTCCAGGCATACCGCCGATACCCACCGGAGCCGGCATGACGCCCGATGGGCTCCAGCTCACGCCACATCTCCAGGAAGGAGCCGAAGGAACCACCCACGCCCGCGCCCCGCGTCACGCCCGCGCCCCGCGTCACGCCCGCGCCCCGCGTCACGCCCGCGCCCCGCGTCACGCCTGGCCACCCTCACGCATCGGCACCCGCACCCCGCGGTCTTCGGCGACGGACTCGGCGATGTCGTACCCGGCGTCGACGTGCCGGATGACCCCCATGCCGGGGTCGTTGGTGAGGACGCGGCGGATCTTCTCACCGCCGAGCCTGGTGCCGTCGGCGACGGTCACCTGCCCGGCGTGGATGGACCGCCCCATGCCGACGCCGCCGCCGTGGTGGATGGAGACCCAGGAGGCTCCGGAGGCGACGTTGACCATGGCGTTGAGCAGCGGCCAGTCGGCAATGGCGTCGGAGCCGTCGAGCATGGACTCGGTCTCGCGGTACGGGGAGGCGACGGAACCGCAGTCGAGATGGTCGCGCCCGATGGCCAGAGGTGCGGCCAGTTCACCGGAGGCGACCATGTCGTTGAACCGCTCACCGGCCTTGTCGCGCTCGCCGTAGCCGAGCCAGCAGATACGGGCGGGCAGCCCCTGGAAGTGGACGCGCTCACCGGCCAGGCGGATCCAGCGGGCGAGGGACTCGTTCTCCGGGAAGAGGTCGAGGATCGCCTGGTCGGTCTTGTGGATGTCGGACGCCTCACCGGACAGCGCGGCCCACCGGAAGGGACCCTTGCCCTCGCAGAAGAGCGGCCGGATATAGGCGGGCACGAAGCCCGGGAAGGCGAACGCACGCTCATAGCCGGCGGTCTTCGCCTCGCCGCGGATGGAGTTGCCGTAGTCGAAGACCTCGGCACCGGCGTCGAGGAAGCCGACCATGGCCTCGACGTGCCGGGCCATGGACTCGCGGGCGCGGGTGGTGAATCCGGCGGGGTCCTTGGCGGCGTAGGAGGCCATGTCCTCGAAGGCGACACCGACGGGGAGATAGGCGAGCGGATCGTGGGCGGAGGTCTGGTCGGTGACGATGTCGATGGGGGCGCCCATGGCGAGAAGCTGCGGAACGAGATCGGCCGCATTGCCGAGAACCCCGATGGACAGCGGCCGACGGGCGTCCCGTGCCTCGACGGCGAGCTGCAGCGCGTGCTCGAGCGAATCGGCGCGCACATCCAGATACCGGTGCTCGATACGGCGCTCGATGGCACGGGGATCGCAGTCGACGCAGATCGCGACGCCGTCGTTCATGGTGACGGCGAGCGGCTGGGCACCGCCCATGCCACCGAGTCCGGCGGTGAGGGTGATGGTCCCGGCGAGGGTGCCGCCGAACTTCTTGGCGGCGACGGCGGCGAAGGTCTCGTAGGTGCCCTGGAGGATGCCCTGGGTGCCGATGTAGATCCAGGACCCGGCGGTCATCTGCCCGTACATGGTCAGCCCGAGCGCCTCCAGCCGCCGGAACTCCTCCCAGTTCGCCCAGTCGCCGACGAGATTGGAATTGGCGATGAGAACGCGGGGAGCCCACTCATGCGTCTGCATGACACCCACAGGCCGACCGGACTGCACGAGCATGGTCTCGTCCTGCTTGAGCGTGGTCAGCGTACGGACCATGGCGTCGAAGGACCGCCAGTCACGAGCGGCCTTACCGGTCCCGCCGTAGACAACGAGCTTGTCGGGATGCTCGGCGACCTCAGGATCGAGGTTGTTCTGCAACATCCGCAGAGCAGCCTCCTGCTGCCACCCCAGAGCACTGAGCTCAGCACCGCGGGGGGCTCGTACAGGACGGGGTCCGGACATGGGATCGCCTCCAGACGGATTTCACGAATATTCACATCCTGACCGCCTGAATAGACCTAGTCAACACACCCCACCTGCTGCACCCACACAGCCCAGCCAAATCGAGCCCGTCCGGCGTTTGAGGACGAGGCCCGAAGGGCCGAAAGGGGGTCTGGGGGCGCAGCCCCCAGGGCCGGGAACGGGAAGGGGCGGCGGGGGCGAAAAACACCCAAAGCCCACCCACCCGCACGGGTATAGCCACCGTATGGACCCAGTCACCCGCCGAGACAAAGCCATCACCGCAGCAGTAGCGCAGCGCCTCCTCACCCCCACCACCCCCCTCCTCGCCCTCCTGGACATCACCGGCATCAGAGAATCCGCCCAAGCCCTCCGCAGCGCGTTCGCCGCCGTCACACCTCCCGGCACCCCCGTCCTCCACGCCTTCGCGGTCAAGGCGACCCCCTTGGTCCCCGTACTCCACCTGCTGGCCACGGAGGGCTTGGGCGCAGAAGTGGCCAGCCCCGGCGAACTCGCCCTCGCCCAGGCAGCCGGAATACCCCCCACCCGCACGGTCCTGGACTCCCCCGCCAAGACCCCCCAGGAACTCCACGAGGCACTGACCCTGGGCATCGCGGTGAACGCGGACAACCCCCAGGAGTTGGACCGCATAGACACCCTGGTCCGCCCGACACACACCACCTCACCCCTGGGCATCAGGGTCAACCCTCAACTCGGCGCAGGCACGATCGAGGCTCTGTCGACAGCGACACCGACCTCGAAATTCGGCGTCCCCCTGCGGGACGAGGGCGCCCGCGAGTGGGTGATCGAAGCCTTCGAGGGCCGTCCGTGGCTGACGAGACTGCACGCCCACACCGGCTCCCAGGGCATCCCGCTCGACCTGCTGGCAAGGGGCATCGCCGAGACCTACGAACTGGCCGAGGAGATCAACGCACGAGCGGGCCGGAGACAGATCGACACCATCGACATAGGCGGCGGTCTGCCGGTGGATCTCACCGAGGACACGACGGCTCCCACGCACGCCGCGTACGCGAGGCTGCTCCGCGACACGGTGCCGGGCCTGTTCGACGGACGGTACGGACTGGTGACGGAGTTCGGCCGGTCACTGCTGGCCAAGCAGGGCACGGTGGTGGCACGGGTGGAGTACACCAAGACCGCGGGCGGCAGGCCGGTGGCGATCACGCACGCGGGCGTACAGGTGGCCACGCGGACGGTGTACGCCCCCGGGTCCTGGCCCCTGAGAATCAAGGCATACGACGCGAAGGGCCACCCCAAGCCGGGCCCCGAGGTGGTCCAGGACGTGGCGGGCCCGGCGTGCTTCGCGGGTGATCTGCTGGCGGAGGGCCGTGCTCTGCCGCTGCTGGAACCGGGCGATCTGGTGGCCGCACTGGACACCGGGGCGTACTACTTCGCACACCACTACGCGTACAACTCCTTGGCCCGCCCGGGAATCTACGGCTTCGCGCTCACCGCGACCGCAACCGGCGGAACCGACGCAACAACCGCAACGACCGACACCCCCGACACCCCCGTCACCTTCGCCACCATCCGCCCGCCACAGACCTTGGAAGAGATCGTCGCGGAATCCGGCGGGGCGCACACCACGGCCCTCACCACCCTCCCCGCCCCCGCACACCGTTGACGCACCCTGGTGGGCACGCGGTTCAACTGGGGTGAAACCAACGTGAAGCGGGGGTCAGCCGACCCACCCTAGACGTCCGGCGCACGTTCCACAGGAAAATGCCGGAAGACTCACCCGCCGCGCACACGTTGCGTAGTTTCGGCGTCACTCAGCCGAACCCCAGGCGGGAGGGGAGCAACGGTGCCCGGAATCGACGAGTGCCTGCTGGAAGCCATGAGACTGCCCGGTGCCCGGGGCGCCGCGCTGGTCGACTGGACCAGCGGCCTGGCCCTGGGCACCGTCGGGGAGTCCCCGGGCGGCGACCACGAGGCCGCAGCCACCGAGGCGGCCGAACTGGCCCGGCTGGCCGCGGAGCACCAGTGCTTCGCGGCCGCCGACCACCGGCAGAACCCGGACAACCCGAAGAGCCCGGACGACCCGAAGAACCTGCACGACCCAGAGGCCCTGGGTAATCCGGGGAACCCGGGGAATCCGGGAAACCCGGCGCACCCGGACACCGCAGCCGACCCGGGGTACGACGAACCGGATCCGCCCCTAGAGGACCTGATCATCAGCAACCGGGACAGCTACCACGTACTGCGCTTCGTCGGCTCGACGTTCGACAGCAGCATCGTCCTGCACCTCTGGCTCGCCCGCGCCGAGGGCAACCTGGCGCTCGCCCGCATCCGGCTCGGCGAGATGGCCGGACGGCTGGTGCTGGGATGACCGTGCTGAGAGCGACCCCGCCCCCGCCGCTGCCCGTGCGGGACAAGGAGGGCGCCCGGGAACAGGCGTGGGGCGGGGTCTCGCCGATGCTGACCCGGCTGGCCGCCGAGCAGGCGACCGGTGTCCTGGTGCGGGAGTCCGGGGCGCTGCACCTGGTGGACGGCATGGTGGTGCACGCCGAGAGCCCGTTCGCCCCCGGTGTCGAGGTGCTTCTGACCGCCCGCGGCACCCTGGACCCTGCGGTCTGGCGGGAGGCCGAAGGCCGGGCCGGCGGCCCGCCCGGCGCGCTCCGCCTGCTGGCGGACGCCGGCAGGCTCGGCCTGAGCGCGCTGGAGCTGTGCCTCCTGGGCGCGCTGTACGACGCGGCGTACTTCGCGCTGGCCCCCAGCAGCACCCCCGGCCGCTTCCGCTACGGCATCGCGCCTCTGCTCCCCGCGCTGCGCGCCGTACCGGTGGCCGCGCTGGAGCGGGAGACGTCACGCCGCCGCGGCCTGCTGCACGCGGTGTGGCCGGACACCGCGCCGGACGAGGCGCCGCTGACCCGCACCGGCCGGGCCGCGCCACCACCCCTGACGCCCCGCCAGCGCGCGGTGCTGGAACGGGTGGACGGCGTGCGCACCGCGCCGGACATCGCCCGTGATCTGGGCCGCCGGGCCTTCCCGACGCTGCTGGACGTACGGCGGCTGGTGGCGGCGGGGGTCGTGGTGGCCGGACCGCGTGCTCCCGACCCCGTCCCGATTCCCCCGACCGAGGTGAACGATCCCGACATCACATTGCTGAAGAGGCTCAGGGATGCGCTGGAGGCCCTTTGAGCGGCACCGCCCCGAGAGGAGAGACCAGATGGCGGCCGAGGCCGAGATACTCGATGAGATGCGCCGGCTGAGAGCCCGGGTCCCCCATCTCACGGGCGCTCTCGCGGCCACCGTAGACGGTCTCGTGCTCGCCCAGGACACCCCCGGCGTCGAGTCGGCGGACGTGGCCGCGCTCACCGCCTCGGCCCATGTCATCGCCACCCGTGTAGCGGACGCGACGGGCCAGGGGGACTTCCGCGAAATGCTCGTGCGCGGGGTCTACGGCTATGTCGCCACGTACGCGGCGGGCAGCGACGTCGTTCTGACCCTGCTCGCCCAGGACCGGGTGAACATCGGCCGGCTGCACCTGGAAGGCCGCCGGGCCGGAGCCCGCATCGGGGAGCTGATCGACGCCGCCGAGGGCCTGTCCGTCAGATCCTCCGCCCGGGCCGCCCGGGCCGCCGCGAGATCCGCCGCCGCACCACGAACCAGAACCCCGCGCGCGCCGCGCACGACTGCCACCAACGCGCGCACCACCACCGATAGTTGAGAAAGAACGAGGGAACACCGTCATGGCGAACACCGAAACCGCACTGAAAGAGGCGCTCGCCGCCATCGAGGGCGCCACCGGAGTCGCGCTCGTCGACTACACCAGCGGTATGGCGCTGGGCACGATGGGCGGCAGCAAGGGCTTCGACCTGAACGTCGCCGCCGCCGGCAACACCGACGTGGTGCGCGCCAAGATGCGCACCATGGAACACCTCGGGCTCAAGGGCCAGATCGAGGACATCCTCATCACGCTGACCGACCAGTACCACCTGATCCGTCTGATCAGCGGCCGCGGGGGCAACGGTCTGTTCCTCTACCTGGTGCTGGACTCCAAGCGCGCCAACCTGGCGATGGCCCGCCACCAGCTGAAGCGGATCGAGGAGGACATGGAGGTCTGACGGCAGGCCCGGGAGGTCTGACGGCAGGCCCGGGAGGTCTGACGGCAGGCCCGGGAGGTCTGACGGCAGGCCCGGGAGGTCCGACGGCAGGCCCGGGAGGTCCGACGGCAGGCCCGGGAGGTCCGACGGCAGGCCCGGGAGGTCCGACGGCAGGCCCGGGAGGTCCGACGGCAGGCCCGGGAGGTCCGACGGCAGGCCCGGAGGCCTGACAGCAGGCCCAGACGTCTGACTGCAGACCCGGATATCTGACAGAAGGCCCGCATTCCGCGGGCGGAAGGCCCGGCGTGCCACGGACCGGGATCCCGCAGCCGCCCCCGTCCCCATCCCGGTCCCACTCCGGTCCCGTCTCGTCCCCGCCCAGGCACCGCGCCCCCGCGCCCGGGCGGGGCGCGCCGTCCGTCCCCGATCGCGCCGGGTCACACCAGCGCGGCGGTACGGCGACGCGCCCCGCCCGGAGCGGCGTCACCGGCGGCGACTCCGGTACCGCGATAGGCCTTGACGGCCTTCCCGGCCGGACGTCCGCCCCGCGCGTCGAGCCAGTCCACGCGCACCCACAGCAGCGTGGCGTCCGCCCGCTCCCGCCGTCCCAGCCAGGCGGCCTTCAGCCGGAGCCCGGCGCCGGTCCCGGCGAGCAGCATCCCGCCTGCGGCGGACGCTGCGAACGCGCTGCCGAGTGCCACCGCGAAGGCCAGCAGCAGCCACCAGCGGTGCCCTCGGCGCCAGTTGCGCGCGGTCACCGCTCGGTCCTGGAGCACGTCGTACTTCCCGGCCTTGGCGGCGCCGCGGGCGAGAGCTCCGTAGCGCTTGCGGCGCGCGTACGCCACGACGGCCGCCGCCACGATGAACAGCGCGGCCCCGGCCAGCACCCCGATCCGCCGCCCGGTCAGCCCGGGCAGCAGCACCCCGACACCTGCCGCGCACACCCCCAGCCACCACAGCGGCGCCGCCCCGGCTCGCACGACGACAGCCACCCGAGCCAGCCCCTGCCCTCCACGCGCCACGTCCCGCCTCCTCGTCGTCACGGATGAGTTCGGCGGGCAGGCTACTGACAGAAACTGAAACCAATCTGAGAACGGCCCCTGAAAGGAGTCGTTCCACGAGTCATTCCACGGGTCATTCCATTAGTCATCCCACTGGTCATTCCACGAACAGCCCCCGCGCGGCAGCCTTGGCGTCGAACTCCTCCAGCCGCGCCTGGGCGTCGGGCAGTCCGTCGCACATCGCCTCCAGCAGGACCCGGCCGAGCAGCATGGGCGCACAGACCGTGTCGAAGGCGAGCCCGGTGCCGACGGCGGCGGGCAGCAGCAGATCGGAGGCCTTGGCGACCGGCGCGAAGGCGGAATCGGCGACGGTGACGACGGTGAGCCCGGCCTCCCGGGCGTGCATGAGGGCGTCGACCACCTCGCGCGGATGCCGGGGCAGGGCGAAGCACAGCAGCGCGGACGCCCCCGCCCGTACGGCACCGTCGACACGGTCCTGGAGCATGGTGCCGCTCTCGTCGAGGAGCCGTACGTCGGGGTGGACCTTGGCGGCGAAGTAGGCGAAGCCGTGGGCCTGTGCGGCGGCGGCGCGCAGCCCGAGGACGAGCAGCGGCCGTGAGGCGGCGAGTACCCGCCCGGCCCGCTGCACCGGTGCCGGATCGGCGAGCACCGCGGCGAGATGCCGGAGATTCTCGATCTCCGCCTCGACGGCCTGCTGATAGGCGTTGCAGGTCGCGGCGGCTCCCGTCGCAGCCTGCTCGGCGGGTGCGACCTCGCGCAGATGCCGCCGCAGGGCGGGGTACCCGTCGAAGCCGAGGGCCACGGCGAACCGGGTCACGGACGGCTGGCTGACCCCGGCCAGTTCGGCGAGTTCGACGCTGGACAGGAACGGCACATCGGCGGCGCGCCGCACCATGCTGTGCGCGATCCGGCGCTGCGTGGGCGTCAGCCGTCGCCCCTCGAACAGCGCCTGGAGCCGGGCCCCGGAGCCCTCAGCCACACCCATCCCGCACTCCCCCTAGCCATTCACCACCAGACCCTCCTGCATAAACATATACAGGTCGGCGGGCGCCGCGCACTCCTTCGTGACGCCCGGCTGGCCCGACCCCCGAAACGGGGGCTACCCCCAGTGCGCGGGCCCCGTGGGCTCCCTAGTTTGGTGGGCATGGACGTACATGACGCGGAGCTGAAGAAGGAGCTCGACGCGACGCTTCAGGCGCGCCGGGAGCTGGGCGAGCAGTACGAGTCCGCGCTGGTCGACTCGTTCCTGGAGAAGGTCGACCAGCGGATCGACGCGGCGGTCGAGCGGCGGGTGCGGCGGCAGATGGCCGAGCAGCAGATGCACTTCGCCCGGGGCACCCGTTCGCCGCGGCCGACGGATTCCTGGGGTGAGCGTTTCGGCTTCGGGATCGTGTCGCTGGTGCTGGCGATCCCGCTGTCCGCGATCGGCGGCGGAGTGGCGCATCTGCCCGGTCTGCTCATCGCCTGGATCGGCATCGTCGGCGTCAACATGGTGCAGGCCGTGCGGACCACGCCGGGATTCTTCGGCGCGCGCCGACGCCCGGGCGGCGACAAGGGGCGGGACGACGGCTGGGAGGAGTGACGGCCACGAGCGGCAAAGCCCGGAGAGGGGTATGCGCGGGGACCGCCGCACCCCCGTATACGGGGGGCGGGACGACGGCGGTCCCCGCGAGGGACGCGGGCCGGGTCAGGGCCGGGCTTGCGCGTCCATGGCGTCCGTGGAGGTCCGGGAGCCGCTCCGGAGGTCCTAGGCGCCGTATGGCGCCGGCCGGGGCGGGGAGCCGCTCCCGCCCTGCCGACACCCACTAATCTGCCCGACCCGTGTTAAGCGAGTGCTGCGCGGACGTGACACGCTCGTACCACTTCCGCGAAGTCCACCGGACCGGTAGGACACCGCGTTGAATTCCGCAAGTCCACCGCCGTCACGGGCCGTTCACCGAACGTTTCCTACGGCTCCTACTGCTCCTACGGCCCCTATTGCTCCTACCGCTCCTACTGCTTCGCGCTCTTGGCCAGGAAGGCCAGCAGATCCTGCCGGCTGACCACACCGGTCGGCTTGCCCTCCACGAGCACGATCGCCGCGTCGGCCTCACCGAGCACCGACATCAGGTCCGCGACCGGCTCGCCGGAGCCGACCTGCGGCAGCGGCGCCGACATGTGCTTCTCCAGCGGGTCCTCCAGCGACGCCCGCTTGGTGAACAGGGCGTCCAGCAGCTCGCGCTCCACGATCGAGCCGACGACCTCCGCGGCCATCACGTCCGGGTGACCGGCCCCCCGCTTCACGACGGGCATCTGCGAGACGCCGTACTCCCGCAGCACCTCGATGGCCTGCCCGACGTTCTCCTCCGGGTGCATGTGCACCAGGGACGGGATGGCGCCGTGCTCCTTGTCGTTCAGGACGTCGGCGACACGGGCGCTCGGGCCCTCGTCCTCCAGGAAGCCGTAGTCGGCCATCCACTCGTCGTTGAAGATCTTGCTGAGGTAGCCGCGCCCGCTGTCCGGCAGCAGCACGACCACCACGTCGTCCGGGCCCAGCCGCTCGGCCACCCGCAGCGCCGCGACCACCGCCATCCCGCAGGAGCCGCCGACCAGCAGCCCCTCCTCCTTCGCCAGCCGCCGTGTCATCTGGAAGGAGTCCTTGTCGGAGACCGCGACGACCTCGTCGGCGACCGTGCGGTCGTACGCCGTCGGCCAGAAGTCCTCACCGACGCCCTCGACCAGATACGGCCGCCCCGACCCGCCCGAGTACACCGAGCCCTCCGGGTCGGCGCCGATGACCTTCACCCTGCCGTCGCTGGCGTCCTTCAGATAGTTGCCGGTGCCGGAGATGGTGCCGCCGGTGCCGACGCCCGCCACAAAGTGGGTGATCTTCCCCTCCGTCTGCTCCCACAGCTCAGGGCCGGTGGAGTGGTAGTGGGAGAGAGGGTTCTGGGGGTTGGAGTACTGGTCGGGCTTCCAGGCGCCCGGTGTCTCACGGACCAGCCGGTCGGAGACGTTGTAGTACGAGTCCGGGTGCTCCGGCGCCACCGCGGTCGGGCAGACGACGACCTCCGCCCCGTACGCCCGCAGCACATTGATCTTGTCGGTGCTCACCTTGTCGGGGCACACGAAGATGCACTTGTACCCCTTCTGCTGCGCCACGATGGCCAGCCCCACACCGGTGTTGCCGCTGGTCGGCTCGACGATCGTGCCGCCCGGCTTGAGTTCCCCGCTCTCCTCCGCGGCCTCGATCATGCGCAGCGCGATGCGGTCCTTCACGGAACCGCCCGGGTTGAAGTACTCGACCTTGGCCAGGACGGTCGCCTTGATCCCCTTCGTCACGCTGTTGAGTCTCACCAGCGGGGTGTTGCCGACGAGGCTGATCATCGAGTCGTGGAAATGCACCGTTGTCTCCGGTTGCTTGCGATTCATGCGGGTCATCGTGGTGTCGCCAGCCTACGGCCCGGAACGCTCGTTCACTCCTGGTTGAGATTGATGAACGCCCTGTTCGGGGCAAGGAGTGGTTGAACAGTGACGAGGGAGGTGGCGGCGGGACATGACCAATATGTCGAGGGCGAGGACGGCCCGGCGGATCGCGGCCGGCGCAGCATACGGCGGCGGCGGGATCGGCCTGATCGGCGCCGCCACCGTGGGCCTGGTACTGGCCGAGGTACAGCTCGCCAAACGCCACGTGGGCAACGGCACGAACCCGCACGTCCCGGCGGCGGACGGGGTGTACGGGGCGCCGTACGCCGGGGTCTCCTCGGGGAACCCCACGGCGGGCCCGGCGGACGCCTCCGCAACAGGCTCGGCGGCAGCCCCGGCAAGGGGCCCGGCCGCAGGCCCGGTCATGGACTCGGCAGCAGGCCCGGTCATGGACTCGGCAGCAGGCCCGGTCATGGACTCGGCAGCAGGCCCCACTGCGGGCTTTTGGGGCTTTTCGCGCGACGCCGCCGGATACGCCCTGCCCGGCGAGGAGCCCCTGCGCCTGGTCGTGCTCGGCGACTCCACGGCCGCCGGCCAGGGGGTGCACCGGGCCGGGCAGACGCCGGGAGCGCTGGTGGCGTCCGGTCTCGCGGCGGTCGCCGAGCGCCCGGTGGAGCTGCGCAACGTCGCCCTGCCCGGCGCCCAGTCCGACGACCTCGACCGCCAGGTCTCGCTGGTACTGGCCGACCCGGCCCGGGTCCCGGACATCTGCGTGATCATGATCGGCGCCAACGACGTCACCCACCGGATGCCGCCCACCCGTTCGGTACGTCACCTCTCCTCGGCGGTACGGCGGCTGCGCACCGCCGGTGCGGAGGTGGTCGTCGGCACCTGCCCCGACCTCGGCACCATCGAGCCGGTGCAGCAGCCGCTGCGCTGGCTGGCCAGACGTGCCTCACGGCAGCTCGCGGCCGCCCAGACCATCGGCACCGTCGAACAGGGCGGCCGCACCGTGTCGCTGGGCGATCTGCTGGGCCCGGAGTTCGCGGCCAACCCGCGCGAGCTGTTCGGCCCCGACCACTACCACCCCTCCGCCGAGGGCTACGCCACCGCCGCGATGGCGGTGCTGCCGACGGTCTGCGCCTCCCTGGGGCTGTGGCCGGCGGAGGAGGAGCGCCCGGACGTGTCCCGCCGCGAGGGCTTCCTGCCGGTGGCGCGGGCCGCGGCGGAGGCGGCGTCGGAGGCGGGCACCGAGGTCGCGGCGGCCATGCCGACCGGGCCGCGCGGACCATGGGCCCTGCTCAAGCGCCGGCGGCGGCGCCGGGTGGCGGAACCGACGGTCACGGAGGACGGGGCCACAGCCGCGGCGGACGCTTCGGCGGCCAAGGCAGCCACGACGGCTCCCCGCTGAAAGCAGGTACTCGCCACTGAGAGTAGGTACGCGCGGTTGAAAACAGGTACTCGGCACCGAAAACAGGCACTTGACCAAAAAGCAAGCGCTTAGAAAACTGCGGTCAGTGTCACACTCCCACCCCCGTGACCCGGACCATACGGGCGGGTAACTTCCAGACACCGACAGACACCGACAGACACCGACAGACACCGAGTCACCTGTCCCCTTATCCCGTATCTCCCGTACGCCAATGGAGCCGTGATGCCCGAAGCCGTGATCGTCTCGACCGCCCGCTCCCCCATCGGCCGCGCCTTCAAGGGCTCCCTCAAGGAACTGCGCCCCGACGACCTCACCGCCACGATCATCCAGGCCGCCCTCGCCAAGATCCCCGAGCTGGACCCCCGGGACATCGAGGACCTGATGCTGGGCTGCGGCCTGCCCGGCGGCGAGCAGGGCAACAACCTCGGCCGGGTCGTCGCCGTACAGATGGGCATGGACCATCTGCCTGGCTGCACGATCACCCGCTACTGCTCCTCGTCGCTCCAGACGAGCCGTATGGCACTGCACGCGATCAAGGCGGGCGAGGGCGACGTCTTCATCTCGGCCGGTGTCGAGACGGTCTCCCGCTTCACCAAGGGCAACTCCGACAGCCTGCCGGACACCCGCAACCCGCTGTTCGCGGACGCCGAGGCGCGTACCGCCGCCGTCGCCGAGTCCGAGGGTTCGACCTGGCACGACCCGCGCGAGGACGGGCTGCTCCCCGACCCCTACATCGCGATGGGGCAGACGGCGGAGAACCTGGCGCGCACGAAGGGCATCACCCGCGAGGACATGGACGAGTTCGGCGTCCGCTCGCAGAACCTGGCCGAGGAGGCCATCAAGAACGGCTTCTGGGAGCGGGAGATCACCCCGGTCACCCTGCCCGACGGCACGGTCGTCGCCAGGGACGACGGCCCGCGCCCCGGCGTCACCATGGAGGGCGTGCGCGGCCTGAAGCCGGTGTTCCGCCCGGACGGCCTGGTCACCGCGGCCAACTGCTGCCCGCTCAACGACGGCGCCGCCGCGGTCGTCATCATGAGCGACACCAAGGCCCGCGAGCTCGGCCTGACCCCGCTCGCCCGCATCGTGTCGACCGGCGTCTCCGCACTGTCCCCGGAGATCATGGGCCTCGGTCCGGTCGAGGCGTCACAGCGCGCGCTGGAGCGCGCGGGGCTGGCCATCGGCGACATCGACCTGGTCGAGATCAACGAGGCGTTCGCCGCCCAGGTGATCCCCTCCTACCGCGAGCTCGGCATCGACATCGACAGGCTGAACGTCAACGGCGGCGCCATCGCCGTCGGCCACCCCTTCGGCATGACCGGCGCCCGTATCACGGGCACGCTGATCAACTCGCTCCAGTTCCACGACAAGCAGTTCGGCCTGGAGACGATGTGCGTCGGCGGCGGCCAGGGCATGGCGATGGTGATCGAGCGCCTCAGCTGACGGACTGACGCCAGGGCCACCGGCTGGCCACCGGTGGCGAGCCGGTGGCTGGCGGTGGCTGCCGGTAGCCACCGAAGGACCCAGGGTGAAGCAACGGCCCGGAGTCGGGGAATCGTCCGAACTCCGGGCCGATTTGTGACCCAATCTCGCCCAGGATGTGACCAATCTCCCGCGGAGGGGTGCTTTTCGCAGGTCAGAGCGCTTGCTTTGTGGATATCGGGACCAATGGCCCGTCCGTTTCGTGACGTTACGCACTGACAGCTGGTAAGTCCACCCTTCAAGCTGAGGTAGGAAGTCGGGGGTCGACTTTGAACCGGGAGTACGTCAGTGAGCGCCATGCCGATCGCCTTGTTGGTCACTACGGCCGCCACGGGCGCCGTGGGTGTCGCGGTGCTGCGCACCCTGTTCCAGCTGCGCCGTCAGGTGGCCGACCTGCACACTCAGCTCGCCGAGAACCACGCCGCCGCGACACGCGCCGTACTTCCGGCCGCCCGTACCGCGGCCGACGCCGACGAGATACGGGCCGCCGTAGCCGACGCGCTGGCCGACGAGCGGGAGCGCGAGCTGGCCGAGGCCCGCGCTTTCTGGGCCGCCCAGGAGGCCCGTGACGCGGCCGACGCCCCCTCACTGCTGGGTCTGCCGGACACCGACCTGTATCTGCCGCGCCAGGCCGACTTCGCGGGGATGGAGTCGCTGGAGCCGGTGGCCGAGCCGACCACGGACGCCGACGAGGCCGCCGAACTCGCCGCCGCCCGCCGCCGTCACCCCTCGCACCCCGACTTCGTACCGACGCAGTCACCTGTCGTCAACGACCATGAGCGCACCGTGGCCACCCTTGAGGAGCTGGCCGCCGCCGGCACCGCGCTGGCCGATGTCCGCCCCGGCCCGCTGGGCACGCTCGACGTGTACGTCTTCACGGACGGTACGACCCTCTGCATGACCCCGGGTCACCGGGAGACCGCGGAACGTCTGTCGGCGTCGCTGCGGGCGGGCGAGACCCCGATACTGCTGGGCGGCTCGGGCGTCTCGGGCGCGTACACGCTGACGTTCGCGTGCGGCGAGGAGAACGTCTACATCCTGGCGGACCGGGTCATCGCGTCGCTGTAGCCCCCTTCGCTCGCTCCGTCTCTACACTCCCGCCCGCTTCTGCGCCGCCGTGACGAGCGCGACCGCCTCCCGCACTTCGGCGTCACTGCGCAGCACCATGGCCAAATCGTGTCCTGCGACGGTGATCTGGTCGGCGGCGGCGAACATCCCGGCGTCGGGCATCTCCCGGGGCTCGGTCGAAGGCTCCTCGACCCGCTGCGCCCACCGCGCCAACTCCCTTGCCAGCGCGAGCGCTTCCGCGGCGGCACTGCGCTGGAGGCGGCTCTGCGGGGCGGCGCGCAGACGATCTGCGAAAAGATCCACGGAACGGGTCAGAGGCGTCGTATCTACCACGCCGTGAGCGTACGCTTCGAGGCGAGACTGTTGCCAACACGTCAACGCTCAGGCACGGTGACGTGAAGGACCGGCTTCGTCGAACACGTCCGGAGGCGCCGATGTCCCAAGTCTTCTCCGAGGAGACCCACCGCAACCTGCTCGCCCGCATCCCCCAGTGCACCGGTCGCGCGATCGCCGACTGGCTGCGCACCGTCGAAGACGGACCCGCTCTGGTCCGCTTCGAGGAGAAGGTCAGCTGGCTCCGCCACGAACACAACCTCGCATACGGCCACGCCAAGGCGCTCATCCACGAGTACGACATGAGGAGGGCCGCGCGCAAACTGCTCTAGCGCGCACCACCGTGACGCCGAAGGGCCCCGAGGCCGGCTTGACCGCCTCTGGGGCCCTTCGCACGACGACTGCAGGTCACGACGACTGCCGGCCGGCAGCACCGACCGGCGACCGCCGTGACTGGCTAGTCACTCTGATTGAGAATGGCGAGGATCCGCAGGAACTCCATGTAGATCCACACCAGGGTGAGGGTCAGGCCGAAGGCCGCGAGCCAGGCCTCCTCGCGCGGGGCGCCGTAGGCGATACCGTCCTCGACCTGCTTGAAGTCGAGGGCGAGGAAGCAGGCGCCGAGGATGATGCCGACGACACCGAAGAACACGCCGAGCGCGCCGCTCCGGAAGCCGAGGCCGTCACCGCCGCCGAAGGCAGCGAACAGCAGGTTGACGGTCATCAGCAGGATGAAGCCGAGCGCGGCGGCCATCACAAAGCCGTAGAAGCGGCGGTTGACGCGGATCCAGCCCGCCTTGTACGCGACCAGGACGCCGACGAAGACCGCCATGGTGCCGAGCACGGCCTGCATGGCGGCACCGCTGGCGATGCGGTTGTCGACGATGCTGGAGAGCACGCCGAGGAAGACGCCCTCGAGGGCCGCGTAGGAGAGGATCAGCGCGGGCGCGGGCCGACGCCTGAAAGACTGCACGAAGGCCAGCACCATCGCTACCAGCGACGAGACGATCCCGATGCCGTACGACCGGTTGATGTTCGCGTTGTCGACCGGCAGCAGCGCCCAGGCGAGCGCGGCGGTGATGATGAGCACGCCGAGCGTGGTTGCGGTGCGCATGACGACGTCGTCCATCGTCATACGGCCGGAGGTGGCGGCCGGGGCCGGGGGCGCCTGGGTGCCCGGCTGGGCGTACGAGTTCTGCGCGTAGGGGTTCTGGCCGTACGGGTTCTGCGCATACGGATTCTGCGCATACGGGTTGGCCTGCGTCCCCACAGCGGGTCCCCCGGCCTGCGGCGCGGTGTTGAAGCCCGCGTAGCCGTTGTCGCGGCTGAACCCCCGTCGCGAGAAGACCGGGTTTCTGCTCCTCATCTCACTCCTCCATGGCCACCTGGCGTGGCCTTGGCCTCAAGAGTAATGGTTCGGCAAAGGAACGATCTGGTCCCTGGGGAGGATCTTTCCCTTGTCACGTGCGCAACACGGTACGCGGAAGCGTGATTCCCGGCGACGGACCGTGTCATTCATCGGTATTGCTCCGTGGACCCCCCGCCTTCAGGACTCCACCGCGAAATCCACGGAACTCCCGCGGAACTGTGGCCTCCACCACAGCGTGGCAACCGTCAGTCCTGGTGAGATCACCGGATGCTCGGTTTCCTGCTCCGTCTCCTGCCGTTCTGGGTCCGCGAGCCCCTGCTCATCGCGGTCGGCTCCGTTCTCGGCGTCCGCATCATGTACCTCGCCGTCCGCGACGATGACCTGGTCGCGGCTGGTCTCGGTGTGGTGTTCCTCGTCTTCACCGCGATGCGGGTCCACGCGGTGGTCCGGGAACTGCGCGCACGCCAGAACTCGAACACGGCGCCCCCCGTGCCCGCGGTCGGACCGGTGACCGATGCGGCCGCAGGGCCCCAAGCCGCCCTGCCCCAGGCCACCCAGGCCACCCAGGCGGCAGCCGTGCCGGGTCCGGTCGCTCCGGAGAAGGAGCCCAACGCATGGGGCCAGGCCGTCGCGGCCGTGGCCCTGTTCGGGGTTCTCGGGGCCGTGTTGTGGGTGGTTCCGCACGTACTGCCGTCCGACGACAGCACGACGACGAAGGCCGCCTCGTGTTCGGCCCAGGAACACGAGGAACTGCCGAAGGCATACACGACGAAGCCCCAGGCGGCGACCGGTGACGAACTGTGCAAGGCACTCAACCGCCCCGATCTCGCCCGGCTCCTCGGAACGCCGGAAGAGACCGCGACCACGGCGTCCGGCAGCAACAACACCGCTGCCCTGACCGATGAGAAGGTCGCCGAGCCGGAGGCCGAGGTCGCGTTCGAGACGTACACCGTGAATCTGTCGGCCACCTACAACGAACTGTCGATAGCCCAGTACGTGAAGCTGAAGAAGATCGGGAACGAGCAGAACATCGAGACGCCCACGGTTCTCGGTCGGCCCGCGGTCTTCTCCTCGGATCACACCATGAAGCTGAAGATCAATCTCGGGAGCGGCGGAACCAGCGGCGGACCCGTCGAAGAGGGCCCCCTGGCCCGGACGTTGACGGTGGCCCTCGGCAAGGACGACCGGGGCGGCTACTACGACATCACCGTGTGGAGCACGTCCGGAGCCCTGCCCGACGACAGCGTCCTGATCGACATCGCAGAGAAGGTCCTCCCGGCGATCCCCGGACGGAGCGCACGATGAGCCGCATTGCCGAGCCCACGCCCGCCGACCGCCCTCAGCCGAACGGAAACCCGGTGTAAGCCTCGGCGAGGTCGGTCTCGGCGGCACGCGAGGAGACGATGCGCTCGAGCCGGGCGAGCTGGATGCGCTCGTCGAAGGGGGCGGCGCCGGGAACGCGATGCAGCAGAGTCGTCATGTCGTAGGAGAACCGCTCGGCCTGCCAGACACGGCGCAGACAGGTGTCGGAGTACGCGTCGAGCGACTCGGAGCACCTGGTGTCCCGCTGATGGATCAGCGCCCGGGCGAAGGTGACGACATCTCCGACGGCGAGGTTGAGCCCTTTGGCCCCGGTGGGCGGCACGATGTGGGCGGCATCACCGGCGAGGAAGAGCCGCCCGTACCGCATGGGCTCATGGACGTACGACCGCATGGGGGTGACGGCCTTCTGGGTGATCGGCCCCCGGGCGAGCCGCCACCCGTCACCCGTCTCGAACCGGCGCTCCAACTCATCCCAGACGGCGTCGTCACCCCACTCCCCGGCATCGGTCCCGTCGGGAACCTGAAGATAAAGCCGCGAAACGGACGGCGACCGCATGGACAGCAGCGCAAACCCACGATCGTGCCGGGCATAGACCAGCTCATCATGAGAAGGCGCGACGTCGGCAAGAATCCCGAGCCACCCGAACGGATAGCTCCGCTCGAACACCCGCACCAGCTCAGCCGGTACGGCACTCCGCGCAACCCCCCAAAACCCATCGCACCCCACGACGTAGTCACACTCGAGAACGTCCTCCCGCCCCCGATACCGAAACCGCACCCGGGGTTGCGCCCTGTCCCTCGCCACACCCTCGACCCCCAACGCCTCGGCCCCGAACAACAACGGGCCGCCCTTCACCACCTGAAGGGAGATCAGGTCCTTGCAGACCTCGGTCTGCGCGTAGACCATCACCGACCGCCCGCCGGTGAGCCCGGGAAAGTCCACACGATGCCGCCGCCCGCCGAACCGCAGCTCAATCCCGTCGTGCCGCAGCCCTTCCCGGTCCATCCGCTCCCCGACCCCGGCCGCCCGCAGCACATCCACGGTCCCCTGCTCAAGCACCCCGGCCCGCTGCCGCCGCTCGACATACCCACGGTCCCGGCTCTCCAACACGACCGACTCGATCCCGGCGTCGTACAACAACCGGGCGAGCAACAACCCGGCGGGTCCGGCGCCGATGATGCCGACGGTGGTACGCATCGGTGGTTCCCTTCGACGGTTCGCTTGTACGCGCCGACGCGGGCAGGAGGAACCACGCCGGTCGCCTGGTGAAACTTCCTTCACTGAACCTTGGGGAGTCTCCGCGGGGGGCCGCCGGGTGTCAACGGTCGTGCGATCGGCCGGTGCCGGACGTCAGGGGCTGCCAACGTTTGCTTCAACACGGTGATCCGGTCGTCTTCGGACTGGCCCGCGTTGCGGCCATCCTCGCGGGCCTGAGAATCCATCTTCAGCCGGTGGACGGCGGCCACCACCTCCAGGGGCGTCAGGACCATGTTGCCCGGATGGCAAAGGCCGCCGACGCGCTGCGGCCCGGTGGCGCCCTCGCCGTGGTCGCCACACAGCATGTGGCGGGCGGCAGCGAGGAGTTCTTCATCGAGGTCCAGGACTGCTACGAGCGTTTCGATCGGGCCACCCCACCGGGGCTCCGACTTCCTGCCGCAGAGGAGGTCGACACCTCGGATCACGCGGATGAAGTCGCACGCAGCGGCCGGTTCGGCCCCGTCGTCTTCCGGCGTTATGAGTGGGACCTGACGTACACCACGGCGGAGTACCTGCCGTGCTGCGGACCTACTCCGGCCACCGGGCGCTGCCGCCCGAGGCCAGGGAGGGACTGCTTGAGTGCATCGCCGCACTGATCGACGGACGGTACGGAGGCCGGGTCACCAAGCGGTACCTCACGGAACTACGGGTGTCACGAACGGCGCCCGCTCTTCAGAAGTACGACTTCAGCGGTGCCCACCGCACCTCTGACAGTTCGCCCCGCCCGGGGAGCCCGATGGGTCATCGTTGACCCATCGGGACAGCCCCTGGCTCTATGACTCCGACGGCACCCGCGCAACCAGGGCGTCCAGACGCTCCTGGAACACGTGCCCGGCGTCCGGGGCGATCGTGGCCAGGGCGACCATGGACGTCACGATGACGTCCACCAGCTCCTTCTGAACGTCCGGCCAGGTGTGAGAGTGGCCCTTCCTCGGGTTGGCACCGAGCGCGCCGTGCAGGGCCTCGGCGACCTCCCCGTACTCCTCCCCGATCTTCAGTACGCGCAGCAGCCGCACGTCCGCCGACCCGGCCACCTCGGCTTCGTCGTCCAGCCACTTCCGGATCGTGTCCACCTGCTGCCAGGTGTCTACCATCAGGTTCTCCTTGCTCAGTCATCAGAACAGTGCGGAAACCGCGTCTGCGGGGCGCGGGGTCGGTCACGGTCAGCGTTTCACCGGCCGGACGGCCGATCAGTCGTTTCCAGAGCGCAATCCGCCCACACCCGTTTGCCCCACGGCAACTCGTCGACGCCCCAGGCGTGCGAGATCTCCGCGACGAGAGCAAGACCGCGGCCGTTCTCGGCACCCGGCCCAAGTGTCTTACGGACCGGGCGTCCTCGGCTCTTGTCGATGACGGCCACGCGCACACCGCCAGGAATCCTGCGGAGCGTCAGCCGCATCACGTTCGCGCGGGTGTGCTGAACAGCGTTGGCAGCCAACTCGGTGACGACCAGGGCCACGTCATCGGTGATCGCGGTCAATTCCCATGCCTGCAAGACTTCACGGACGATGCCGCGGGCCAGGGGAACGGACTCCGGGGTGCGAGGCAGCACCTTTGTCAGGACCTCGGTTCCGTCGTTGGCCTGCGCGGCGCCCACCCCCGTCATCGGCTCCCCTAGCAGCCGGCGTTCAGCTTCGGTGGTGATCGCAGTCGGCCGGACTGCCGCGCAGTCGTCGGCGCAGGCACGCGAATCGGGCAAAGGCCCTGATGCTGCCGTCATTTGGGTTCGGTCCGGCATGGCGGCTCCTCGGCAATCGTCCACGCCCCGAGCAGGCAACCGACACCACAGCCTCCGGGGTTCTTCCTCATACAGGGTGGATTTCCGCTGAATCCAGCACATCCCAGGGCCGGGTATACCCATCATGGGTACTCCCCCCAAAGAGTCACCCCCACGACTCGGGCGAGCAGGAAGTGCAGGCATGTCCTACCAGCCACCCACCGCCCTGCCACAGCAGCTCCTCCAGAGCGAGGAAATGGTGCGCGCCCTTTCCCGGCACGACTTCGGGACCGTGTTCCGGCTCGCACGCGACCGTGCCGGAATCAGCTATTCGCGTATCGCCGCGGCTTGCGATGTCAAGCCGCAACGGGTCGGCACTCTCGCTCGGGGTGAGGGCCGGATCACAACGTTCGACAAGGTTGTGGAAATCGCCGACGCACTCCGCGTCCCCGGGCACATGGTGGGACTGGCCGCCCGCCCGTGGGAGGCGGGCGAAGCTCCTGTCCACGTGTACGCCCCAGAGAACGGATCAGCCGACGTGCGACGCCGTACCGTCCTTCAGGTCGCCTCCTCCGCGGGGCTGGCCGCGGCCCTGCCCGCGCTGCACCGGCCACCGGCCCCCAAGCGGGTCACCGACAGCGACATCGACCGCCTTCACCAGCGCACCGCCCGTCTACGGCGCCTCGACGACGTCCTCGGCGGCGGCGACACCTACCGTGTCTACCTGAGCGAGTACCAGGCGACCAAAAGCCTTCTGCGTACAGCCACGTTTACGCCGGAGGCCCGGCGCCGTCTGGTCGCCCTACTCGCCGAACAGGCCCAGCAAGCCGGTTGGGCCGCCTTCGACGGCGGGCGGCAGACCGAAGCGGAAGGGCTGTACGAGGAGAGTCGAGCCGCAGCGATCGAGGCGGGCGACAGCGATCTCCTCGGCAATTCCCTGGCGTTCCTCGCCTACCAGACCTCCGACCGGTGCACCGCCGTTGAGATCGCGGAAAACAGCTGCGCCGCGATCACCCCGAACACCCCGGCCAGCGTGCGGGCCCTCCTCCACGAACGGCTGGCATGGGCCTGTGCCATGGCCGACCAGCCTGCCCGAGCCGAACAGGCTCTGGACACCGCGCGCGCCGCGCTCGACGAGCAGCAGGACGGCGAGCCGCAACCGGACTGGGCAGCCTGGGTCGACGAGACCGAGCTGGACATCATGACCGGTCGGTGCTGGACCGAACTACGCCGCCCACTGCGTGCCGTCCCCGTCCTCACCCGGTCACTCGACCGGTACGACGACCACCACGCGCGAGACAAGGCCCTGTATCTGTCCTGGCTGGCCGACTCCTACCTCACCGCCGGAGAGGTCGAGGCGGCAGCTGCGGTGACCGGCCAGGCCGTGGACCTGGCCTTCGGGGTCGCCTCCGTACGGCCCCGGCAGCGGCTCGCCCCTGTACTGGAGCGACTCCATCGGCACAGGGAACTGAGCGCTGTCCGTGAAGTACTGGAGAAGGCCAGGCCCTAAGCAGACGTGACGTTGTCCTCGATCCACTGGAGGCACCGCGGTGCCCCCTCGATCGGGACGGCGATCACCTCAGGGTTGTCCCACGGGTGCTGCTCGATCAGGTACTTCTCCAGTGCCGGGTACCGCGCCCGCGTCGTGGTCAGCAGCAGCCGCCACTCCTCGCCCTCGCCGAATTCCCCGAGGTGCCAGAACACGGACCCCACGGGCCCGACGATCTGGGAGCCCGCGGCCAGACGCCCTTGGACCGCCCCCTTGGCAAGGCGGACGGCTTGCTCACGCTCCGGTGTGGCGGTCGACACCTGCACGTAGTCAGTCATGCCGGGAGCCTAGCGACGGGACATCCGGATGTGACCAAGAGAACCCCGCACCCGAAGACGGCATCGCAAGAAGGCCAGCTACCTGCGGCAACGCTCTCGTCTGCGTCCTCCGAACCGCGTCTGCCCGTATCAGCCCGTCGTACGCCAGACCACTGGCGCACCTGGCGCACAGCCTGCTGACCAGCGGCAGAGTGGCAGTGAACGACGGCCGGAGCCAGCTGGCGCTCGTGCCGTGACCGTAAACCCCGAAATCAGTACACTTCGGTTTGTATCGCAGATGAACAAACCTGATCGGGGAATCATCCATGAACCGCATCCAGGGCGGTCCCGACCTCGGCGGCTCTGAGGATCGGCGCATGCATGACGCGTCGGCCGGCCAGCTCAAGGTGGGGTCCCACACTCCGTCGCTTCCGGCAGCGCGTCCGCGTCTGCTCGCCATCGATGTGGACGGGACCTTGCTCAACAGCCGGCACAAGCTGAGCGAGGCGACAGTCAACGCCCTTGCCCAGGCCCGAACCGAGGGCGTCGAGGTGCTGCTCGCGTCCTCACGTGGGCCGCGTGCGATGTTTCCCATCCTGAGCTCGCTCGGACTCACCGATCCCTGTTCCTTCATCGGCTCGCAGGGCGCGCTCACCGGGCGGTATGCGGCCGACCGTGCGCTGCTGATCGACGCGCAACACCCGATCCCGGTCACCACTGCGCGGGAGATCGTCGTCGCCGCCGGGCAGCACGGGGTCCAGGTGAGCTGGTTCGCCGCTGACGACTGGTATGTCTCCGGCTTCGATCACACCGTGGAGCGTGAGGCGCGGATCGTGGGATGCGCGCCGGAGGTCCGCGATCTGCTCGCGGAGGAGAACGGCCCGGACAAGCTGATGATGATCGCGCCCAGCGACGATGTGGCGCCGTTGCAGTCCATCGCCGCGCGACTCTCCGTGGACGTGCGGGCCCAGGTGTCCAATCCCACCTACCTGGAGGTCACGCGAGTCGACGTGGACAAGGCCGCGGCCGTCGTCGCCTACTGCGACCACCGTGGCATCACCAGCGCCGAGGTGGTGGCCTTCGGGGACGGTCCCAACGATCTCGGGCTCTTCGCCTTCGCCGGTACCAGCGTCGCCCCCGCCAACGCCCGCCCCGAAGTTCTCGCCGCGGCCACCCTTCGCACCGACAGCAACGACGAGGACGGCATCGCGCGCGCCGTGACCGCCCTGCTCCGGTTGTGATGACGGCGCCGTGCGCCCCGGGGGCGGCTGTCATGCCGTCAAGAAGTGAAGGCAATCGGCGAGGGCCCGTCAGATCTCGGGGTCGGGCCCGTCGCCGTAGTGGTGCCCGGAACCGGACTTGAACCGGTACGCCCGCGAGGGGCAGCGAGGTTTAAGCTCGCCGTGTCTGCATTCCACCATCCGGGCAGGCCATGGGCTCCGCATCGAGATACCGAGCCTATCGGGGCGCGTCCCCCGAACAGCGGGCGTGCGGACCGATGTTGTCTTATTTTATTGGCGCCTGAGGGTGTATCAGCAACTCCAACCCCCCATCCGTACTTGCCAATAGCGTTGCGTGGCGTAGCCGCCCGTGTATGCGGAATGACGGAATTTCACCGTCCGAACAAGGGGGCTCCACCTGTTCTTGACGAGCGTCCGTTCGAGCCGGGTGGTGCGGGGGCGGCGGGAGGGGCGACGCACCGGCGTGCGCATCGGCGTCATACCTGGGTATGACCTCCGCCCCTGCGGTCCGACCTCAGAGTGTCCCCGGAACCGGAGCTGCGGCTGACTACACGGGGCGGCGGGGGCGGAAGCATGGTGGTCGGCGGCGGTTCCGGGCCCTCTCCCGGTTCCGCCGCAGCCTTCCGCGCGTGGACTCAGCAGTTCGCTGCGTCCACGGATACGGATACGGATACGCACACGGATACGGACGTCGGATCTCCGATAGCGCTCTGTGCCGCAGCGCGCCCGGATCCCGTACACCCTCGTCCTGAACAGGAGCACCTTGCCGTGACCACCACACCCGTCGCCGGCCGCGCCACCACCGTGGCCGCGCGTGCCACGGAGTTGTCCAAGATCTACGGGCAGGGCGAGACCCAGGTGGTCGCCCTCGATCAGGTCTCCGTCGAGTTCCGGCAGGCCGAGTTCACCGCCATCATGGGGCCCTCCGGGTCGGGGAAGTCCACGCTGATGCACTGCGTCGCCGGGCTGGACACCTTCTCCGCCGGGTCTGTGCGCATCGGTGACACCGAGCTGGGCGCTCTCAAGGACAAGCAGCTCACCAAGCTGCGGCGGGACAAGATCGGGTTCATCTTCCAGGCGTTCAATCTGCTGCCGACCCTGACCGCGCTCGAGAACATCACCCTTCCGATGGACATCGCCGGGCGCAAACCTGACAAGGCGTGGCTCGACACCGTGATAGGGATGGTCGGGCTCGCCGACCGGCTCAGTCACCGGCCGTCCCAGTTGTCCGGCGGGCAGCAGCAGCGGGTCGCGGTCGCCCGTGCGCTGGCGTCCAAGCCGGAGATCATCTTCGGTGACGAGCCCACCGGCAATCTCGACTCCCGTTCCGGTGCCGAGGTGCTCGGCTTCCTGCGCAACTCCGTGCGGGAGCACGGGCAGACCGTGGTGATGGTGACCCACGACCCCGGCGCCGCCTCCTACGCCGACCGGGTGGTCTTCCTCGCCGACGGACGCATCGTCGACGAGATGCTCGACCCCACCGCCGACTCCGTGCTCGACCTCATGAAGCGGTTCGACGCGAAGGGCCGTGCCGTCTGATGTTCCGCACCGCCCTGCGCAACGTCCTCGCGCACAAGGCCCGGCTGCTGATGACCGTCCTCGCCGTGATGCTCGGTGTGGCCTTCGTGTCCGGCACGCTGGTCTTCACCAACTCCATCTCCCAGGCCTTCCAGAACAGTTCGGCCAAGGGATTCGATCATGTCGACGTCGCCGTCACCGCCAAGTACCAGGGGTCCAAGGGGGATCAGGTCGGGAAGACGCCCGATCTGAGCCAGGCCCAGCTCGATGCCAGTGCCAAGGCGCCCGGCGCCGCCTCCGCCATCGGGGTTGTCCAAGGGTTCACCGCCATCGCCGACAAGGACGGCAAGCTCATCGGCGGGGGGTTCCGTTCCGAGGGCGGGAACTACTGGGGGGACAAGGATCCTCGGTATCCGCTCAGCTCCGGGCGGGCGCCTCGTGGCAGCGGTGAGGTCGCCGTCGACTCCGACACGGCCCGCCGCGCCGGGTACAAGGTCGGGGACACCGTACGGATCTCCGTCGACGGGCCTGTTCTGAAGCCTCGTATCACCGGCATCTTCACCACCGACGACGGCAATGTCGCCGCCGGTGGCAGCCTCGCCCTCTTCGACACCGCCACCGCGCAGAAGCTGTTCGGCAAGCCGGGCACGTACGACGAGATCGACGTGCAGGCCGAGGCCGGCACCAGTCAGGCAGCGCTGAAGAGCGCGGTGGACTCGGCGCTGTCCAAGGGGGTCGTGGAGACCCGGACGGGGCATCAGCTCGCCGACGAGCAGGCCACCGCCATCACCCAGTCGATGAGCAGCATGAAGCAGGGACTGCTGGTCTTCGCCGGGATCTCCCTCTTCGTCGGCACCTTCATCATCGCCAACACCTTCACCATGCTGGTAGCCCAGCGCACCAAGGAGCTGGCCCTGCTGCGCGCGGTCGGTGCCTCCCGGCGTCAGGTCACCCGGTCGGTGCTGATCGAGGCGTTCGTGGTCGGCGCGGTCGCCGGTGTGACCGGGCTCGTCGCCGGTATCGGCATCGGGGCCGGGCTGCGCGGTCTGATGGGCACCCTCGGCGCAACCGTCCCGGACGGGCCGCTGATCATCTCCTCCGGCACCGTCGCCAGCGCGCTCGCCGTCGGCATCGTCATCACCATGCTGGCCGCCTGGCTGCCCGGCCGCCGCGCCGCCAAGATCCCGCCGGTCGCCGCGATGAGCAGCGTGCACGCGCAGGCGACCACCAGGTCGCTGGTGCTGCGCAACACCCTCGGCGCCCTGTTCTCGGCCGCCGGCGTCGCCGTGGTCCTCGCGGCCACGTCGATGAACAGCTCGGACGGCCAGGCCCCCATGGGCATCGGCGCCGTTCTCCTGATCATCGGCGTGTTCATCCTGACCCCGCTGCTGTCCCGCCCGCTGATCGCGGCGACGGCACCCCTCATGCGCGGCTTCGGGGTCGCGGGCAAGCTGGCCCGGCTGAACTCGGTGCGCAACCCGCGCCGTACGGCGGCCACCGCGTCCGCGCTGATGATCGGACTGACCCTCATCACCGGCATGACCGTGATGGCGGGCAGTCTCCAGAACGCGATCGACAAGATGGCGTCCTCGGCGATCCGCGCCGACTACGTCGTCTCGATGGCCAACGGCAACATGCTCTCCCCCCACGTGGGCACAACGCTCGCCACTACCGACGGCGTCACCGCCATCAGCCCGCTGCGCAACGCCGCCTCCCGCATCGACGGGCAGACCGAGTTCCTGACCGGCGTCGACGGCTCCGCCATCGGCCGGCTGACCGACCTCCCCGTCAAGAGCGGCACCTTCACGGTGCGCGGCTCGCAGATCGTCGTCGACGAGGACACCGCCGACGCGCACCACTGGACGGCCGGCTCGCGCTTCACGGTGCACTACGAGGACGGCAAGGCGCAGCGGATGACGGTCGCCGGGGTCTACTCGGGCAACCAGATGATCAAGGGGATCATGCTCGACACCGCGACCCTGACCCCGCACCAGAAGGACCCGTCGGACATGCAGGTCCTGGTCAAGACGGCCCACGGCGCCTCCAGCGCCACCAAGGACCGGTTGGAGAAGGCCCTCGGGACCAACCCGGCGATCAAGGTGCAGGACAAGAAAGACCTGTCCAACAGCATCGGGAGCGTCTTCTCGCTCATCCTGAACATGGTCTACGGCCTGCTGGCGATGGCGGTGATCGTCGCGGTGCTCGGGGTCATCAACACCCTGGCCATGTCGGTGTTCGAGCGGTCCCAGGAGATCGGCTTGCTGCGCGCGATCGGTCTGGACCGGCGGTCGGTCAAGCGGATGGTGCGCCTCGAATCGCTGGTGATCTCGCTGTTCGGCGGGGTGCTCGGCATCGGTCTGGGCGTGTTCTTCGGCTGGGCGGCGGGCCAGTTGATGAGCACGAAGCTGACGACGTACGAGCTGGTGCTGCCCTGGTCGCGGATGGCCCTGTTCCTGGTGTTCGCCGCGGTGGTGGGGGTCCTGGCGGCCCTGTGGCCGGCCCGGCGTGCGGCACGGCTCAACATGCTGGCGGCCATCAAGTCCGAGTGACATCGGCAGTCGGGCAGGTGCAGCAGGGGCCCCGTTCCGGGTGGAGCGGGGCCCCTGCCGTGTCGGTACGACGACGGCTTCGGTCCGCTTCAGTTCCAGGCGCGGGCGCGCAGCGGCAGGCCGGAGGTGCCGTCGTCGGGGGTGCGGACGGCGAGGACCTGGTTGACGCCGATGCGGTTGCGTTCGAAGGCGACGGCGGAGGCGGCCATGTACAGGCGCCAGACGCGGGCGCGGGCGGGGCTGGTGAGCCGTACCGCCTGGTCCCAGCCGTCCTCCAGACGGGTCACCCAGCAGCGCAGGGTGAGGGCGTAGTGCTCGCGGATGGACTCGACGTCACGCACCTCGAACCCGGCCCGCTCCAGTTGGGTGACGGTGCTGCCGAGGGGGGCGAGTTCGCCGTCGGGGAAGACGTAGGCGTCGATGAACTCGTCTACGTGATACGTCGTCTCGTCGCGCTGCGGGGGGCGGGCGATCTGGTGGTTGAGCAGCCGTCCGCCGGGCCTCAGCAGTCCGTGGAGGAGTACGGCGTACTCCAGATACCGTTCGGCGCCGACGTGTTCGGCCATGCCGACGGAGGCGATCGCGTCGTAGGGGCCGTCGGTGACGTCCCGGTAGTCCTGGACGCGGATCTCGACGCGGTCGGTGAGCCCGGCGTCGGCGACGCGCTTGCGGGCGTAGGCGGCCTGCTCCTGGGAGAGGGTGATCCCGGTGACGTGCACACCGTGCTCACGGGCCGCGTGGACGGCCAGGGAGCCCCAGCCGCAGCCGACGTCGAGGAGGCGCTGACCGGGTTTCAGGCCGAGTTTGCGGCAGATCAGTTCGAGCTTGTCGTGCTGGGCGTCCTCCAGGCCGGCCGCGGGAGGCGGGGCGGACCAGTAGGCACAGGAGTACACCATGGACGGGCCGAGGACGAGTGCGTAGAAGTCGTTGCCGACGTCGTAGTGGTGGCTGATGGCGCGGCGGTCGGTGCGGCGGGTGTGAAGGTTGCGGTAGCGGCCTGGGGCCTCCTCGGGGGGCGGGGCGGGCGGCAGCGGCAGTCCGGCGAGCCCCACGAAGCCTCGTAGCGCCGCCCGGAACTCCGGGTCGCGCAGTGCCTGGAGGGTGCTGCGGCTGTCCTCGCCGCGCTCCCACACGGAGCCGGAGAGCAGGTCGAGGGCGGTGTAGAGGTCGCCTTCGATGTCCAGCTCACCGGCCACCCAGGCGCGGGCCAGGCCCAGTTCGCCCGGCTTCCACAGCAGTCGGCGCAGGGCACGGCGATGACGTACGACCAGTGCCGGCGCGTCCGGCGGGCCCGCCTGCGACCCGTCCCAGGTCCGGACACGCAACGGGAGCGGGGCTCCCAGCAACTGTTCGAGCAGGTGCTTCAGCCGCGGCGCGACGTCGGTCATGGCGCACACCTCCGAAGGGGGCATCCCCGTCCCGGCGGGCCGGCCGCCGGGGCGCGGGGAGGGGGTCTCGGAATGTCCAACACCACGTAAACACCCGCGGGGCCCGGCCGCAGTCCCCCACCGGCGTCACGGATGGCAAAAGACCCGAAGAGACCACGGAAATGCCCCTGGGACGGCGGGAAAATGCCCGTCGGGTCCCCCACCATGCCCGACGGATCCCCCGTACCGACGGATCCCCCGTACCGACGCATCCCCAACGCCCGGCGGATCCCCAGCTCCCGAGGGATGCCCGAGTCCCCGAGGGGTTCCCGACACCCGACGGATCCTCGAAATACCCGACAGGTGGCGAAAACACCGAAGGGCCTCCCGCACCACGGATGGCGGGAGGCCCTTCGGCTCGGACCGGACCGGGTCTGCAACCGGGGGTCAGGAGACCGGCAAGGCAATCGACGAGGCAGCCGACAAGGCGACCGGCAGGGCAGTCGGCTACGCGACCGGCAGGGTCAGGATGCCTTGGCCTTCTCCTCCGTCTTGGCGGCTGCGGCGACTGCGGAGGCCGCGGCGGCCACGGGCTTGGGCCGGGCGGCGGCGTAGAACTCGTCGCGCGGGTTCTGCATCGCGCCGAGGGAGACGACCTCGCGCTTGAGGAACAGTGCGAGGGTCCAGTCGGCGAAGACCCGGATCTTGCGGTTCCAGGTGGGCATCGCGAGACCGTGGTAGGTGCGGTGCATGTACCAGGCGATACGGCCCTTGAGCTTGATCTGCATCTTGCCGACGACGATCATCGCCACGCCCTTGTGGAGGCCGAGGCCCGCCACCGCGCCCTTGTTGGTGTGGCTGTACTCCTTCTGGGGGAAGCCCCGCAGCCCGGAGATGACGTTGTCGCCGAGGACCCTGGCCTGGCGCAGCGCGTGCTGGGCGTTGGGCGGGCACCAGGCGTTCTCGTTACCGGCCTTGCGGGCGGCGACGTCGGGTACCTGGGCGTTGTCGCCCGCGGCCCAGATGTAGTCGGTGCCCTGGACCTGGAGGGTGGGCGCGCAGTCGACGTGGCCGCGCGGGCCGAGCGGCAGGCCGAACTCGGCGAGCACCGGGTTGGGCTTGACGCCGGCCGTCCACACGACGGTGTCGGAGTCGACCTCCAGCCCGTTCTTCAGCACGACGTGCCCGTCGACGCAGGATTCCATGGAGGTGGAGAGGTAGATCTCCACGCCCCGGCTCTCCAGGTGCTCCTTGCCGTACTGGCCGAGCTTCGGGCCGACCTCCGGCAGAATCTTGTCGGCGGCGTCGACGAGGATGAAGCGCATGTCGTCGCGGGACACGTTGGTGTAGTACTTGGCCGCGTCCCGGGCCATGTCCTCGACCTCGCCGATGGTCTCCGCCCCCGCGAAGCCACCGCCGACGAAGACGAAGGTGAGCGCCTTGCGGCGGATCGCGTCGTCGGTCGTGGAGTCGGCCTTGTCTAGCTGCTCGATGACGTGGTTGCGCAGACCGATGGACTCCTCGATGCCCTTCATGCCGATGCCCTGCTCGGCGAGGCCGGGGATCGGGAAGGTGCGGGAGACCGCGCCCATCGCGATGACCAGGTAGTCGAAGGGCAGCTCGTACGGCTCGCCCACGAGCGGCGTGACCGCGGCGACCTTGCGGTCCTGGTCGATGCTGGTGACCCGGCCGGTGAGCACCTCCGCCTTCGGCAGCACACGGCGCAGCGGAACGACGACGTGGCGCGGGGAGATGTTGCCGGCGGCGGCTTCGGGAAGGAAGGGCTGGTAGGTCATGTACGAGCGCGGGTCGACGACCGTGACGGTCGCCTCGCCGTAGCGCATCTTCTTGAGGATGCGTCGCGCTGCGTACATGCCTACGTACCCACCGCCTACTACGAGGATCCTGGGACGCTCCGTGGTGCTCATGGGATCGAGTATCCACCTGGCCCAAGGGGGGTGTTCGTGAGCCCCTTCACAAGGTTGGACGGGGTCTGTGTTACACTGCGCGGCTCGCCCGATCCAGACAGGTCCCCCGGAGGCGCCCCGGGCGGGAACGGCCGTTCACCAAGGACCGCTGTCCATACGGCATGAGCTGCCCGTCCTCCCCTCCGGGAACCCGCGGACAGCGCGGCGTGCACCACCGGGAGGCACCCTCGCCGCACGCCGGTAGCGCGTTTCTGAACATGTTCACAGGGCCCTACAGTCCCTGGAAGGGTCTATCGGACCCCTTCCGTCGAGCGCCACGCCCGTTTTCCTTGTGAAGAACTTCACGAACTTTCCAGGCGGCCCGTCAGCGAGTGCTTGACGAGCCGCCCTTGCCCCGCTCATACGGCATCCGCCCTGCTCAGCGGTGGCTGCCGACGCGGCCGTCACCGGGCCGTCACCGGGACGTCAGACGGGCCGGGCCGCCGACCAGGCGATGCCGTCGAGGATGTCGTGCTCGCTCACCACGACCTCCCGCGCCCCGATCCGCTCCATGATCGACAGAAGGACCAGGGCTCCGGCGGCGATCACATCGACCCGGCCGGGATGCATGGCACCGATCGCCGCACGTTCGGCGTGCGTGGAGTGCGTCAGCCGGTCGGTGATCTCGCGCACACGGTCGTAGGGCACCCGGGAGTGGTGGATGGCGGCGGAGTCGTAGGCGGGCAGGTTCTGGGCGATGGCCGACACGGTGGTCACCGAGCCGGCGAGGCCGACCAGCGTGCGCGCCTCGTGCAGCGGGACCGTCTCCTCGACGCGGTCGAGGGCGGCGTCGATGTCCGCCCGCAGCGCGGCGATCTGCGCCTCGGTGGGCGGATCGGTGACGGCGCCGTCCTGCACCAAGTGCCGCTCCGTCATGCGCACACAGCCGACGTCCACGGAGCGCGCGGCGCGCACCCGGTCGTCGCCGACCACAAACTCGGTGGAGCCGCCGCCGATGTCCACCACGAGGAACGGCCGGGCGAAGCCGTCGGTGCCGGTGAGTTCCTTGGTGGCGCCGGTGAAGGACAGCTCGGCCTCCTGCTCCCCGCTGACCACCTCGGGCTCGACACCGAGGATGTCCAGCACGCCCCGCACGAACTCGTCCCGGTTCTCCGCGTCCCGGGAGGCGGAGGTCGCCACGAACCGCACCCGCTCGGCACCGAGTTCCTTGATGACGGCCGCGTACTCACGGCAGGCGGCGAAGGTCCGCTCCAGCGCCTCGGGGGCGAGCCGCCCGGTCCGGTCGACCCCCTGCCCGAGCCGCACAATGATCATCCGCCGGTCCAGCTCGACCAGTTCCCCGGTGGCAGGGTCGGCATCGGCGACGAGCAGCCGGATGGAGTTGGTACCGCAGTCGACGGCGGCGACACGGGTCATGGGGTTCCTTCACAGCAAGGTCGGTGTATCCAGCCCGTCTGGGGGTCCCCCCTGCTCGAAGAGCTTGGGGGAGTTTGAGGACGAGGCCGTTCAGGCCGAAAACGGGGTCCGGGGGCAGCGCCCCCGGGGTCGGGAACGGGAAGGGGCGGCGGGGGCGAACTCACTCCCCGCCCCCCACACACGGCCCCTTCCGCCACCACTCCGGCAGCATCGCGATCGCCTCGTCCCCGAGCGGATTCACCCCAGGCCCGGCAGCCAGCGAATGCGCCACCAGCACATGAAGACACTTCACCCGATCCGGCATCCCCCCGGCACTCGGGAACCCGGTCAGCTCCTCGATCGCGTCGCGCCGCCGGATGTAGTCCTCATGAGCGGCGCGATACGCCGCGGCCAGCTCCGGATCCGTACCCAGCCGCTCCGTCATCTCCTTCATCACGCCCTCCGCCTCCAGCGTGCCGATCGCGGAGGCGGCGCGCGGGCAGGTGAGGTAGTAGAGCGTGGGGAAGGGCGTGCCGTCGGGCAGCCGCGGGGCGGTCTCGACGACGTCCGGCTGCCCGCACGGGCACCGGTGCACGACGGCGCGCAGGCCGCGCGGGGGACGCCCGAGCTGCTCCTTGAAGGCTTCGACGTCCGCGTCGGTGGGCTCGGTGCGCGGGGTGGACGGCGGGGGCGTTTCCATGCGTGTCTTTCTGTCGGTCGCAGCGCTCTCGGTCGCAGCGCTCTCGGTCGCAGCTGTCGTCGCTCTGCATCGCTGCGGGTCGCGGGTTGCGGGTCGCTCCGAACGCTACCCGCAGCGAGGAAACACGACGAACGACGACGTCAGCGCCCGGCGGCGTCCGCCTTGTCGACCCCGTCCCACATATTCGCGTACCAGGACCGGTCGGCGGCCCCCTGCTGCGTGTGCGACTGCTTGGTCACCCCGGGGTTGATCACGATGTACCCGGTCTCGCCCGGGAGCACGTAGTGCAGCCGTTCGCGGATCCGCTGCTCGGCGTACGCGTCGTCCTGCCAGCGCGCCTTGAGGTCACGCAGTTGCTCGACACGCGCCGCGGCCTGGCGCTTCTGCCGCTGGAGGTCGGCGATCTCGGCGCGCTGGGAGACGTACTGGCGTATCGGGTAGGCGAGCGCGACCACAAGCGTGCACACGACGATGGCGAGCAGGGCGGCGCGGCCGGTGAGCCGGGAGCGGCGGGCCTGGCGTTTGGTCTGGGAGCGGTAGACACGCTCTGCGGTCTGTTCGCCGAGCAGCCTCAGCCGCGTCGCGGTGGAGAACCGGTCCCGGTTCTTCACGGCCATGGTCCCCGCCTCCCGTTCCGTCGGGTGCCGTCACCCGCATCGTCCTACGCCGCGTACGCGGCGTACGCACCCACACTCGGCCCGCACGCCCGTACGCCCCTACGTCCGTACACGCGCCCGCGCACCTACGTCGTCCGCACACCGGACGCACGCACCCGCGCACACCGTACGTATCCGCACGCCGCGCGCAGACGCACGTACGTCCCCGGACACGGTACGGGACCGCGTACGGGGACGTACGTGCGACTGGCTGAGGCTTGACCTCGGCCGGGTCAGCCCTTGAAGCGCGGGAAGGCGCTGCGGCCGGCGTACACCGCGGCGTCGTCGAGGATCTCCTCGATGCGCAGCAGCTGGTTGTACTTGGCGACACGCTCGGAGCGGGCCGGGGCACCGGTCTTGATCTGGCCGCAGTTGGTGGCGACGGCCAGGTCGGCGATGGTGACGTCCTCGGTCTCACCGGAGCGGTGCGACATCATGCACTTGTAGCCGCTGCGCTGGGCGAGCTCGACGGCGTCGAGGGTCTCGGTGAGCGAACCGATCTGGTTCACCTTCACCAGCAGGGCGTTGGCGCTGCCCTCCTCGATACCGCGGGCCAGGCGCTCCGGGTTGGTGACGAACAGGTCGTCGCCGACCAGCTGGACCTTGTCGCCGAGCTTGTCGGTGATGACCTTCCAGCCGGCCCAGTCGTCCTCGAACAGCGGGTCCTCGATGGAGACGAGCGGGTACGCCGCCACGAGCTCGGCGTAGTACTCCGTCATCTCGGCGGCGGAGCGCTCCTTGCCCTCGAAGAGGTACTTGCCGTCCTTGTAGAACTCGGAGGCGGCGACGTCGAGCGCGAGGGCGATCTGCTCGCCGGGGGCGTAACCGGCTTCCTTGATGGCCTCGAGGATCAGGTCGAGGGCCTCACGGTTGGAGCCCAGGTTCGGGGCGAAGCCGCCCTCGTCGCCGAGGCCGGTGGACAGGCCCTTGGTCTTCAGGACCTTCTTCAGCGTGTGGTAGACCTCGGCACCCCAGCGCAGGGCCTCGGAGAAGGACTCCGCGCCGATCGGGGCGATCATGAACTCCTGGATGTCCACGTTGGAGTCGGCGTGCGAGCCGCCGTTCAGGATGTTCATCATCGGCACCGGCAGCAGGTGCGCGTTGGGGCCGCCCAGGTAGCGGAACAGCGGGAGGTCGCTGGCCTCGGAGGCGGCGTGGGCGACGGCGAGCGAGACGCCGAGGATGGCGTTGGCGCCGAGCGAGCCCTTGTTGTCGGTCGCGTCCAGGTCGAACATGGCCTGGTCGATCAGGCGCTGCTCGGTCGCGTCGTAGCCGACCAGCTCCGGGCCGATCTGCTCGATGACGGCGAGGACGGCCTTCTCGACACCCTTGCCCTGGTAACGGTTGGGGTCGCCGTCGCGAAGCTCGATGGCCTCGAAGGCACCGGTGGAGGCGCCGGACGGGACGGCGGCACGACCCGTGCTGCCGTCGTCGAGGCCGACCTCGACCTCGACCGTGGGATTGCCTCGGGAGTCCAGGATTTCCCGGGCTACGACGACGTCGATGGACGGCACGAGCATCTCCTTCTCGGAATGTGACGCATGTGGTGCGGGGTGCACGTGGGCCTTTGACGGCCATGGTGGAGCCTTGCGACTAGAGCCTAACCGTCTCTGGGCAGTCGGCCAGCCGACCGACCGGTCCAAGGACTGGGTCAGACGGTACCCAATTGTTTCACCACGGAACAAAGCGAGGGTGGAGAACGCCTCGAATACACCCGGAGAAGAACACCGGTTGACCCTCCGGGGCACAGCCGGAAACGCGCCGGGGCATACCGAGGAACGCGCCGGGACACGCCGGAACACGCCGGGAACACCACGAATACGCCGGAACGCGGCGGAATGCGCCGGAGTTCACTTGTGAATTGCCCCGGAGAACCTGCAGAAGACCGGAGAACGCCGGAGAACGCACCTCGTGGGTGCGGAGAACGCCGACGAACCCGGAGAACGCAGAACCCCGCCCCGGCGCGTACGGGGGAATGCGCGCCGGGGCGGGGAGACCATGGGAGTCGCGGGACCCTCACGGGGCCTCAACTGTCATGGCCGGGGATGTGAGGGGCCTGTGGCTCAGCTGGCCACGGACTGTCACTTCAGGTGCAGCTGCTGGCCCGGGTAGATCAGGTCGGCGTGCTCGACGACGCCCTTGTTGAGCTTGAACAGCTTCTGCCAGCCGCCGTTGACGTGGTGCTTCACGGCGATGGAGCTGAGCGAGTCACCCTTGACGACCTTGTACTCGCCGTCACCCTTCTTGACCTTCTTGCCGGTCGGGGTGGTGACCGTCTTCGAGGCGGACTTCGCGGCCGGGCGCTGGGCGGAGCGGGAGGCGGCCGGCTTCTCGGTGGAGCGCTTGGTGGTGGCGGAGCCGGTGGAGCCCGAGGACGACGCCGTGCCGCCGTTGTAGGCGGCACCGGACAGGCCCGTGCCGCAGACCGGCCAGGCGCCCTTGCCCTGGGAGGCGAGAACCTTCTCGGCGATGGCGATCTGCTGCGCCTTGCTGGCCTGGTTGGCGGTCGGCGCGTACGCCGTGCCGCCGTACGCGGCCCAGGTGGAGGCGGAGAACTGGAGGCCGCCGTAGTAGCCGTTGCCGGTGTTGATGGCCCAGTTGCCGCCCGACTCGCACTGGGCGACGGCGTCCCACTCGGAGGCGGTGGCGGCGGAGGCGGTGCCGGCGGCCATCAGCGGGGCGGCTATCGCGGCGCCGGTGACACCGACGACGGCGACGACACGGGTGGCCTTGGACGGACGACGGTGCTTGCCCTTGCTGGAGAACAGCATGGAAGATCCCCTCACCGACGCCTGCGAGGTGAGCTGTCGGGTTCGGGCCGGTTGAGTTGCCCGGTCACACCTCCTGAGGAGGCATGACTTCACCCCTAGCCGGAACCGGCGTTCGACTGCCGGGCCCGGCGCCTACCTTGGGTCCCCCGCTCCTGCCTACGGCGCTTGACGCGACGACTGTTCCCGGACTGCCGCTGGCAGGACTCGGCGTAACGACGGCCGGGGCCCGGGGTGCCGGGCGGCATTGACCGTAGACACACGGCTCATGGAATTTCAAAGACGATCAGGGCTTCTGAGACTGATCCCACACTTTCACCAAAGTGGACATTACCGTACGAAACGGTGCATCAACTCCCGCTCGATTTCGCCCGTTTACGAACCGATCTGCAGAGTCTGACCAGCCGTGATGCGGTCGGGATCGGAACCGATGGTCTTCTTGTTCATGGCATAGAGGTGCCGCCACCCGCCGTCGAGGTCCAGGGCGTCCGTGATGGAGATGAGGCTGTCCCCGGCACGGACGGTGTACGTGCCGTCGGTCTGCGAGGCGTGCCGCCCGCCGGTGGAGTCGCTGGAGAGGCCGCCCTCGCCCTCGTCGCTGGCGCCACGGTGCCGTCCTGAGCCGAGGGCACCGGTGTCGACCAGGGCCGAAGTCCCGTCGGCCTGAAGGGAATCGTCCGTCGTGTCACCCGTCGGCGCCTCGGTCGGCGAGGTGGTCGGGGACTGCGAGCCGGTCGAGCCGGACCCCGTGGACTTCGTGGAGTCCGTCACACCGGAGGAGTCGGACTTACCGTTCTTGTCGGACTTGCCATTGTTGCTCTTCCCCTTGGACGACGAGGACGACCCGTTGCCCGAGCTGGACGAGTTGTCGGTCGAGGAGTCCGACAGACCGGATGAGACCGGCACATCGGACGAGTCAGAATCATCCTTCGAGTCCGACTTGTCCGAAGAGTTGGAGTTGCCTGAGTTGCCGTTCTCGTCCGACTGTGAGTTGTCCGACGACCCTGACGACGAGTCGGAGTTCTCGTCGTCGGCGACACCCGTGTCGACCGAGGCGTTGCCCGAGTCCTTGTCCAGTCCGTAGAGCGCACCACAGGTCGCCCACGCGTCGGCACCCTGGTCCGCGAGGATCTTCTCGGCGACGGCTATCTGCTGCTGCCGGCTGGCCTGGTCGGCACGCGCGGCATAGTCGAGACCGCCGTACTGCTCCCAGTCGGCCTGGGTGATCTGGAGGCCGCCGTAACGCCCGTTGCCTATGTCGGCACTCCAGGCGCCGTCGCTCTCGCACTGGGCGACCTTGTCCCATGTGGTGCCGTCGGCCGCGTGGGCGCTCGCCGCGCCGAGCAGCGGGATGGCGATGGCGGAGCCTGTCACACCGGCCGCGACGATGAGGGCCGGGGCCTGACGGGGGCGACGATGACGACCGTTCCCGGAGAGCATATCGGGGCCTTTCACGAGACAGCAGTGACCAGCGCGGCGTTTGAAGCTCGGTGTGTCGCCGTGCTGACGGTCGAACGTAGCGACAGACGATCAGTCATCACAAGTTCATGCCACGGAGATCACGCGAAGATCACAGAGGTGAGGGAATGTCACCTTTTGAGTAAGGCTCCCGTCAGTCGAAAATGTCGATCCGGTCGATTACCGGACGGGTGTGACGGAGGTGAACTCCACGGGCAAGCCGCGCAGTCCACGCATGATGAGCCCACCACGCCACCGCAAATCGGTCGATTCCACCGCCAGTTCCAGGTCCGGCAGCCGGGTCAGCAGGGTACCGAGCGCGGTCCGCCCCTCGACCCGGGCCAGGGGTGCGCCGAGGCAGTAGTGGATACCGTGGCCGTAACCAAGGTGTTGCATGTCACTTCGAGCGAGGTCGAGCACGTCCGGATTCTGGAACCTCTCGGGGTCCCGATCGGCCGCCGCGAGCACCACAAGTACAGGATCACCTGCAGCGATGCTCCGACCGCCGACCGTGAGCGGCCGGGTGGCGAACCGCCATGTCGCGATCTCCACCGGCCCGTCGTAGCGCAGGAGTTCCTCGACCCCGTTCTCCAGCAGCCCCCGTTCGCCGCGCGCGAGGGACTCCTGGAGCCGCCGCCGCTCCCCCGGGTGGGTCAGCAGCGCGTACATGCCGTTGCCGATGAGATTGACCGTGGTCTCGAAGCCGGCGAACAGCAGGATGAACGCCATCGCCGCAACCTCGTTCTCGGTGAGGTGCTCACCGTGGTCCGAGGCCCGGATGAGCCCCGAGAGGAGGTCCTCCCCCGCGCCTGGCTCATCGGGCAGCAGCTCCCTCTTTCTATGGATGAGTTCGGCGAGATAGCCACGCATCTTCCGCACCGACCGCGCCACCCCGCCACGCGGCCCTCCGCCATGACGGATCATCATGCCCGCCCAGTCCCGGAAGTCGTCCTGGTCCTCGCGCGGGACACCGAGCAGATCGCAGATCGCATAGATAGGGAGCGGAAACGCGAACTCATGGATGAGGTCCGCGCCGCCGCGCCCGGCGAACCCGTCGATCAGCCGGTCCGTCAGCTCCTGCACCCGCGGAGCGAACTCCGCGACCCGGCGCGGGGTGAACGCCTTGCTGACCAACCGCCGCAGCCGGGTGTGGTCCGGTGGATCGATGTTCAGCAGATGCGTCATCAGCTCCGCCTTGCGCTCACCCGGGATGCCCGTCCTGCCCCTGGCGTGCTCCGGCTCGTCGTGATGCTCCGGGTTCTTGGACAGCCGCGGATCGGCGAGCGCCTGCCGGGCGTCGGCGTACCGGGTGACCAGCCACGCCTCCACCCCGCTGGGCAACCTGGTCCACCGCACCGGCTCGTGCTCCCGTAGCCAGGCGTAGGCAGGGTAGGGGTCGGTGGCGAACTCCCAGGAGAACAGGGCGGGTGCGGGCGGCTCACCCTGCCGGGCGGGCTCACCAGGCCGGGCGGGCTCGGCGGGGGTCGGGGAGCTGGGCTGGTCGGTCACTCCCCGACGGTATCCGGGGCGGTGGGACGACCGCGCCCGGGGGACCGGGGCCGCGGCGCAGGGACGCGGCGGGCGCGAGGTTCAGGGACGTGGCGCAGGGCCGTGGCGCGAGACCCGAGCCATGGCGCGAGGCCGTGAGGCGGGGCCGTGGCGCAAGGCTGTGGAGGCGGGCCGCCTCCTCGTACCACTGCGCGGCTACCCGTGGCACGGGACGGACGGCCTTCGGCTGCGGCGACCGTCAGCTCTGCTCGTCCTGGGCGGACCCCATGACCTCGACGCCGTCCACACCCTCCACGCCTTCGATGCCCTCCACGTCCTCGACGCTCTCCCCGCCCCGAACGCCCTCCGCGGCACGTATCGCCTCCCGGTACGCTCGCGCCGCCGCGCGCAGTGCCGTCTCCGGGTCCACCCCCTCCGCCTCGGCCCGGGCCGCCAGTGCCAGCAGCTCGTAGCCGACGCCCTCGCCGTGGGGCAGCGGTACGTCGAGGGCTGCTGTGCGGGCGCGGGAGGCCAGCTTCGCGGCCAGGGCAAGGCCGGGCTGGCCCAGGGGGATGCCCTCCGTGACGGAGGTGCGGCGCTTCTCCTCCGCCTTGGTGCGCAGCCAGTGCTCCTTGACGTCCTCCGGGGTCTCGGCCGTCTCGTCGCCGAAGACATGGGGATGGCGGTGGATGAGCTTGGCGACGATGCCGCCCGCGACGTCGTCGATGGAGAACGGCGCCTCGGGGTCCTCCTCCGCTATCCGCGCGTGGAAGACGACCTGGAGCAGTACGTCGCCGAGTTCCTCGCGCAGTTCGGCGCGGTCACCGGCCTCGATCGCCTCGACGAGCTCGTACGCCTCCTCGATGCCGTACTTGGCCAGTCCCTCATGGGTCTGCCGGGACGACCAGGGGCACTCGGCGCGGATACGGTCCATTACCTGGACGAGGTCGAGGAGGCGCGCACCCGGCAGGTCGTAGGAGGCGGGCAGCAGCTCCAGATCCGGCATGCTCACCCGGCCGGAACCGGCGAGACGGGCCAGTCCGTCGGTGAGCGCGGGCTCACCCTCGCCGGTGGCCACGACCACCACGGTGCGGCCACCCGCGCAGGTGTCGACGAGCTGCTCGGCGGTCGGGGCGGCCTCGTCGACGGTTATGCCGGCCTCGCGCAGATACGGCAGCTGCGGATGGGCGCCGTCCGCGCACAGCACACGGTCGGCGGAGCGCAGCGCCTGCCAGGCGGGCCAGGACAGCAGTCCGGGTGCGACGCGGTGGCTGGTGGTGAGCAGGACGATACGTCCGGGAGCGGCTTCGGGGCTGGTGGTGTTCACGCTCCGAACGTAACGCACCCCGCGGACCGGCCTCCGGCGTTGTCCACAGGCCCGGGATGCCGATCGGATCGTAGGACCGCAGCAGACGCCGTACCGCCGCCGGTACTACACCGCGGCCCACGGCCCGCCCCGCCCGACCTGAGGCGCCCCGCCTCAGGTCGCTTCAGGTCGCCTCAGGTCGCCGTCTGCTGCGAGGCCGCCGTGACGTCCCGTACCCACGGGGTCTTGGCGTCGACGCGGCTGCTCTTCGTGACGTCCCAGGTGCCGTAGCGGGGGTTGAGGTCGACGCGGAGTGCCTTGGACGCGGCGGACAGGGCCTTCCAGAAGGCGGGCTGGCTGGTGTCGGTGCCGAGCGTCGTGGCGAGCTTCTGGGCCTCCAGCTGGAGGTGGAGGTTGTCGTCGAGACGCTTGGGCGCGATGCCGTAGCGCTGGAGCCAGACCGTCTCCAGCGCCTTGGAGCCGCCCGCCTGCTGCTCCAGGCTGGTGCGCAACTGCTGGACCTCGTTGCGGGTGGCGGTGACGCCCGCGGTCTGCGCGGCCTTGTGCAGCACCTTGTCGAGGACCAACGCGTGGAGGGTGTCGCGGGTGAGGCTGCCGGAGCTGGCGAGCACCTGCTGGTACTGCGTGTCGTCCGACACCGCCGCCCGCTGCGCCGCGCGCACCTCGTTGACCCGGGTCTGGAGCTGCCCCACGGTGATCCGCTGGCCCCCCACGACAGCCGCCGCACCCGGGTGCGAGTCGTCACCGCAGGCGGTGAGCAGCGGCGCCGCCGCGAGGAGCGCGGCGGACAGGACGAGCGCGGAGCGACGGCGGCGGTGCAAGGAAACCTCCCGAGGAGCTTGTGCCGGGGTGCACAAAGTCTTGCGGTGATCGATGTTAGGCAGTGGCCCAGCTCAGGCCAACCCTTCCGCTCAACGATTCACCATGATTTCGGGCAACGCCGGGGCCGCGGCCACCGCCGCCGCCCCGGCCGGCGCCCTGCGTCAGCCGGTGATGGCCACCGGGGCGTCCCAGGCGTCACGGTCGACGGTGATGGTGTAGCCGCCGCGCGTCTCCTTGCTGTTGACCATGTACTGGTGGGCCCGGCTGTGCCCGGTGAACTGGGTGGCCCCCCACGGCCAGTCGGCGGTCGTGGTGTTCTGCTTGTCCCACAGCGCGTACCAGAGGTTGCCCGGCAGGTCCGTCTTGTCCTTCGCCGTGGCGATGGCCTTGGCGCTGGAGCTGGTGAAGCCGTAGTAGCCCGCGCGGTAGGTCTTGGCGTGCAGCCCCTTGTCGAAGGCGCGGACGTACGTCAGCACGGCGTCGTTGCACGACGTGTTCGTGGTGTCGTACGACTCCATGTCGAGGTAGATCGGGCTGCCGGCCTTCATACCGAGGGCCGACGCCTTGGCCACCGCGTCGGCGGCGTCGCTCGCGCCGAGGCTCGCCGCGGTGGACGCGGAGATCTTCTCGGGGCTGGAGCCGGTCTGGCAGGGCGGCTGGGCACCTACGTAGAGCGGTATGAGCTTCCAGCCGACCGTGGTCACCGACTTGACCCAGGAGGCGGTGAGGTTGGGCTGGGCGCAGCCGCGGTTCTTGCCGCCGACGTAGACGGCCGCGGCGCCGTAGAAGCCGTCGTGCCATGCCTTCATGGCGGCGGTGGACGGTGCGGCGCAGGTGTCGAAGGCGCGGCCGGTGAACGTCTTCTGCGCGGGCCAGGTGGTGGCTGCCATGGAGGTCTGCGCGGCGATCCCCGCCCCGGCGACGACGGCGACTCCGACGGCCCCCCATATGAGGTATCTGCGCTTCTTCGACTGCCGATGGCCGGACATGGTCTACCCCACCCCTGGATGTGTATTACATGAGCAGAAAAAACGCGCCAAAGGACACAAAAATCGAGAGTGGCCTGAATCGCGCGGCAAAACGGACCGAACCGTATCCGAAGCGGCCCCCGCCTGCGGGAAACACCGGACCATGCAGATCACAGATGTCTCTCAGGACCCGGCAAACTCTACCCCCGCATCTGTCCCAGCCATTGCAGGGTGCGGCGGATCTCGGCCGCGAGCGGATGGCCGGGTCCGCGCAGCATCTCGACGTCGAGCAGCAGGCGCGCGAGGGTGTCGTGCGCGGCGGCGCGGTCGCCGAGGGCGAGCAGCAGAAGCCCGATGCGGCGGCGTACGTCGTGGGAGAGCTCGGGGTCTCCGGCGACGTACTGGTTCTCGTAGTACGGCAGCAGCGAGCGGTACTCCGCGAGCGCGGCCGCCGGTTCGCCGAGCTGCTCCAGGCACTGGGCGGCTTCGTAGCGGTAGCGCAGGGACTGCGGGTCGGCGTGCCCGGCCTCGGCGGCGCGCTCGTCGGCGAGCCGGCGCAGTTCGGGCAGCGCGCGCCGGTACTGGCCGTCGTCCAGGAGCGTGGCCGCGTACTGCTTGCGCAGGGTGCGCACCACCGGGGAGTGCTCGCCGTGCTGCTGCGCGGCGGCGGGCAGGATCGCGCCGAGGATGTCGACGGCCTGGGTGATGCGGCCCTCGCCGAGCAGCCGCTTGACCTCGTCGACCGCGGCGGCGACATCGGGCTTGTCGGGCACGGCCGCCACGGGGGCGGGCTGGGGCGCGGGGGTGCGCGCGCGGTCCGGCCAGGGGGCTTGCGGGCGCAGGAAAGGGCGCGTGGGGTCGAGCGGCGCGCCGGTGGGGGTGCCGCGCGGCGGGAGCAGCAGCTCCAGGTGCTCGTACACCTCCTGCGCGGAGGCCGGGCGGTGCTGCGGGTCCTTGGCCAGCAGGCGCAGTACGAGCGCTTCGAGCGGCTCCGGCACCTCGGGGCGCAGCCGGCGCACGGGCAGTGGCGGCTCGTACAGATGGCGGTGCAGCACGCCCAGCGCCGTCGATCCCGCGAACGGCACATCGCCGCTGAGCAGCTCGTGCATCAGCACGCCCAGCGCGTACAGGTCCGTGTACGGGCCGACGGCACCGCCCATGGCCTGCTCCGGCGCCATATAGGCGGGCGAGCCGATCGGGGAGCCGGTGTGGGTCAGGCGGGTGGTGTCGTTGTCCATGACGGAGGCGACGCCCAGGTCGAGGACGGTGACGGTGCCGTCCTGCTTCACCATCACATTGCGCGGCTTGAGGTCGCGGTGAATGATCGGCACGGCGTGCACGGCGCTCAGCACGGCGCACAGCTGCGCGGCGACCGCGACCGTCCACTGCCACGGGTACGGGTCGTGCTCGGCGAGATGGTCGGAGAGGTCGGCGCCGTCGATGTACTGCATGACGAGGAACAGCTCCTCGCCCTCGCTGCCCGCGTCGTGCACCGTGACCAGGCCGGGATGGTCGACCTGCGCGGTCACCCGGCACTCGCGCACGAAGCGGCGGCGCAGTTCGTCGGCCTCCTGGCCGGCCACCTTGTCGGGGCGCAGCAGTTTCACCGCCACACGCCGGTCGAGCCGCTGGTCGTACGCCGTCCAGACCTGGCCCATGCCGCCCTGCCCTATGAGCGTGGACAGTTCGTAGCGGTCGGCGACGACACGTCCTGTCGCCACGGTCACCTTCCGCCCTCGTGGTTGCCGTCCTGGGTGCCGTCGTGTTTGCGCAGATAGTCGCTGAGTTCGTCGAGCTCGGCGCGCACCTGGTCGATATGGGCCGGCGTGCGTCGTTGCGGGGGCGGCGGCGCCGTCGACAGCGGCGGCTGGGGCGCGGGCATCGGGGGCGGGGTGTGGTGCGGAGTGGGGGCCGGGTACGGCGTGGCGGCAGGGTACGGCGTAGCGGCGGGGTACGGCGCCGGAGGCAGCGGATAGCCGTACGCCCCGGCGGACTGCTGTGTGCCGTAGGCCGCTTGGCGCTGGCCCTGGTAGTACCGGATCTCGGCCGCGAGGTAGTACGCCGTCGCCGCCACCAGTGTGCTCAGCAGCAGGAACAGGCCCAGCCAGCCGCCGGTGGTGTGGATCTTGTCACCGGGCTCGGCTGCGATCAGCGCCATGCTGAGGGTGTCGGCCGCCATCACGGCCACGAGCAGGCCCCAGTCCACCGACTTGCGCGTCACGATCGCCAGCCGCAGCAGCATCGCCCAGGCCAGGAAGCCCAGACTGCAGAAGGACAGGACCACGAGCACCGCGCGCAGCAGGATCAGCCATCCGGTGGCGGGCGGCTGCTTCACCGGCTGTGCGTAGCCGTGGCCTTGCATGGCTGCTCCTGATGCCTGAGTAGAACGCGTGCGCGGCATACCCCGTCCCCGGTGCTCCGGGCAACGACGGTCGTGCCATTGTCGCTTCGAGCGTATAGGTCCACACGGACAACCGGTCCGGGTTGTACCGAACCGTTGTCGCGCCGATCACTCCTGATGACGCCGCAGGTGCCGCCGGTGATCGGCGGTGATCAGCGGAGTGAGGGCTTCCGGAAAATGCCGGGCGCACGCCCCCCGCGCGTGATGCCCGGCTTGCGCCGGCGTGGATGTGCGGCCGGGTGCGGGTGGGGTGCGCGCCGGACGTCCGGATCGCACCGCGTAACCCGCGCGCGAGTCGTCCGCACGCGCGGGTCGTCAGTCCGGAGTCACCGTGCCGTCCGTCAGGCCGTCGTACATGCCGCGCACGAGCTGCTCGCCGAGCCGTCCCGCGTACCTGAGCGCCCGTTCGAACTCGTCCAGGGCGCGGAACCGCGCGCCGTAGCGACGCTGTTCGTCGAGCGGGAGACGGGGCAACTGGAGGCGACGCACATCGAGGCGGGTGGCGGTGGACGCATAGCTGCTGGCCTGGCGGTTGTTGGCGGTGCCGCGCAGGAACCCGGCGAGGAACCACGGATCGAGCGCCGCGGCGTCGGGCCGCAGCAGCACGAGATTGCGCCCCAGGGCGGCGCCCGCGGTCGCGTCGTCGACCACGCGCGCGACCGAGCCGCCCCCGAGCACCGGGACGACGACATCCCCGGCCTCCGCGAGGACGGCCTCCTCGTCGCTCTCGGGCAGCGTCCCCGACGGGCCGGTGCCCGCCAGGACGTCATTGTCGGTGAGCACGGGCACGCGCGCGTTGCCGCCGTTTCCGCCGGTGCGCAGCAGCAGTGCGCCCCCGCGCGCGAGTTCGCCGACGGTGGTGAGCGGCCAGCGGGCGGGCCGGGCGGACTCGGCCGGGGGCGGGGTGAGATCGGCGGTCAGGCGCAGGGTCTCGCCGAGGAGGTCCCGTACGGCGGTGAGCTGCTCGGCGCCGTCGGCTGCGGCGGGCGGCGGCAGATGGCGGGCGGGGGCGAGGTCCACGTCGTCGTCGAGGAGATCGATGACCGGCACCGAACGGGCCAGCCCCGGACGCTCGTCGAGCCGTCCGGCGCGGTCGAAGGCCCGCCAGGCGTCCAGGACCGTGTCCCGCACGCCCTGCCAGTCCGGGCCGCCGCGCCCGCCGGTGGCGAACCGGCCGGTGTCGGCGAGCAGCACCTCGGGCTGCGCGGGCGCCGTACCGGGGCGCCGCAGCACCCAGATGTGCAGCGGGATGTTGTACGGCGGCGCCGCCCCGACCGGCAGGGCCAGCACGGCCCGCAGCGCGCCCCGGCGCAGCAGGTCGGCGCGGATACGGCGGCCGGAGCGGCGGGAGGCGGTGGCGGGCGGCATGAGCAGGACGGCGGTGCCGCCCTCCTTCAGCCGTGCGAGCGCGTGCTGCACCCAGGCCAGCTCGGACTCGGTGCGCGCGGGGAAGCCGTACTCCCAGCGGGCGTCGTAGGCGAGTTCGTCGTGGCCCCAGTTGCGCTCGTTGAACGGGGGGTGGCACAGCACGACGTCGGCGCGCAGCCCCGGGTATGCGTCGGCGCGCAGGGTGTCGCCCACGGTGCCGCGCACGGCGGCCCGGGTGTGCAGCGCGAGCCGGAGCGCGGTGAGCGCGGCGAGGTCGGCGGCGCTGTCCTGGGCGTAGAGCTCCTGGCCGGGGCGGTCGGGGACTGCGCGAAGCAGGGCGCCGGTGCCGCAGGCGGGGTCGAGCACGGTGCGGGCGGGGCCCGCGAGGTCGGCCATGAGACCGGCGAGTTCGGCGGGGGTGAGGGTGTACTGGCGCGGGTTGGCGTCGAGGTGCCGTCCCAGCAGGAACTCGAAGGTCTGGCGGGCGCCCAGTTCGGCGGCCAGTTCGGCGGCGCCGCGCAGCAAGCGGACGGAGGGGAGGAGCTGGGGGCCGGTGGGGGTGTGAACCGCTGGCTGGGCGTTCACAGGGGGTCGCGAGTTCACGACGGCCGTGGGGTTCACAGGGGGTGTGCTCTGGGGTCGGGCGCTCGCGAGGGGCGGGGTGTGAGCGGCGGGCGGGGTGTTCACAGAACGCGGACGGTTCACGGCGTGGGGGCCGTTCGCGGCGGGCGCGGTGTGCGCGCCCTCGGCGGCCGACGGCGTGTGAACAGCGCCTCGCGCGGCAGTCGAGGCACCCGGGGCGGCCGGGGCGACCGACGCCGCTGACGGGGTCGCTGACGGGGTCTGACCGCCCGCCGCCGGCGCACCCGCCGTCCCCGTCGGCACCCCGAAGCGTGGCCCCAGCACCTCAGCCAGCGCCTCGGGCAGCATCGCCGCCAGCCGCTCGTCGGAACCGGCGCTCACGTCCAACCAGACAGTGGGCCGGTCATGGACGAGCAGCAGGGCGCAGCCCGCGTGCACCAGGGCGGTGACCGGCCCTTCCGGGTGCCCGGCGAGCTGCTGCCAGACGCGCTCGCGCAGCGGCACCTCGGCGAGCTTCCCCTGCCTGCGCAGCCATGCCTCGACCTCGGCCAGCGCGAAGGAGGGACTGGTCTCGGTGCCGCCCACCGGCTTGGGGAAGTCGGGGTGCCGGCGCCGCCAGTTGCTGACCGCGGCTCGGCCGACACCGGCGAGCCGTGCGATTCCCGCCGCAGTCACTTCCGTCGCGTTGTCCTGCACGCACCCCACTCCCCTCGTCCCGTCTGTGACGCCGAGCATACCGGGGAAGGCAGGAGAATCCCGTTCACGCATGTGTATTGGTCACCACGCGTGAATCGTGTTGACTCGGTTCACGGCCCGTGCTGTTATTGACCCAGCGAACGAGCGGTCGCAGAGCAGGAGCGGTCGCCGTCATCGGGGAGGGAAAGCCATGGGTATGAAGGCCAAGATCGCGCTGGGCGCCGTCGTGGGCGTCGTCGTCATCGGCGCCGTGTCGGCGAACACCGGAGGCGGCGGCAAGGACGACAGCGGCAAGAGCGGCGGCTCCGACAAAGGCTCCTCCGCCTCAGCCCCGCACAAGTCCGGCGGCACGAAGAAGGACGCCGGCAAGGGCGACGCGAAGGCCGCGAAGAAGGTCGCCTTCAAGGGCGACGGCGACTTCCGGGTCGGCTCGGACATCAAGCCCGGCACCTACCGCTCGACCGGCAACACCGACGGCATGTGCTACTGGGAGCGCGCCAAGGACGCCTCGGGCGAGACGGACTCGCTGCTGGCCAACGACAACGTGACGGGCACGAGCTATGTCACGGTCAAGGCCACCGACAAGATCTTCAAGACGAGCGGCTGCTCGGACTGGGAGACCGTCGACCCGAAGGCCGAGAGCGGCTCCCCCACCGCGAAGATGTCCGGCGACGGTGGCATGTTCAAGGTCGGCACCGATGTCGCCCCCGGCACCTACCGCTCCACCGGGAACAAGGACGACTCCTGTTACTGGGAGCGCACCAAGGACGCGGAGCAGTCCCTCGACTCGATCATCGCCAACAACAACGTGACCGGCACGGCCGTCGTCACGATCGGCAAGGGCGACGGCTACTTCAAGACGACCGGCTGCGGCGACTGGAAGAAGTCCTCCTGAGTCGCCCCCTGGTGGCCGGCCGCCGGCCGCACCGGCGTCACACCACCGCTCATCGCACCACTTCACGCCATCCACGAAGGACAACCCATGCGTCGCACCGCACTCGCCGCCGTCTGTCTCACCGCGGCGGTCGCCACCGCGCTCACCGGCTGCCAGTCCGGCAAGGACAACGCAGGCAACAGGACGGGCAGCTCCACCGGTTCCAAGAAGTCCGCCGCCACGAAGGACCCCTTCGCCGGACTGACCGGCGCTCAGATCGCCGAACGCGCCCTGGACGCCACCACCGGCGCCTCGTCGGTCCGGATGAAGGGCGACATCGCCGACGACGAGAGCTCCGGCATGATCACCCTCGACATGGCCCTCAACAAGAAGGGCGAGTGCGCCGGGACGATGAGCATGAGCGGCCAGGGCAAGGCCGACCTGATCAAGGTCGGGGACACCGTCTACATGAAGTACGACGAGGCGTTCCTGCGCGCCCAGGGCAAGGGCGAGTCGAAGTCCGACACCGACGCCGCCGTGGCCCTGCTCGCCGGGAAGTGGACCAAGATGGCCGCCACGGGCCAGGATGCCAAGGACATCGCGGGCTTCTGCGACCTGGACACCGTGCTGAAAGGCGCCGAGGACGGCAAGGGCTCCACATCCGCCACCACCAAGGGCGCGGCAGCCACGGTGAACGGCGCCCCAGCCGTCACCCTGCACGAGAAGGACGGCAGCGAGAGCTACACGATCTACGTCGCGACCGAGGGCAAACCGTATCTTCTGCGGCTGGACAGCCTCACCGGCAAGGACAAGGGCTCCGTCACCTTCACCGACTACAACGAGCCGGTCCCGGCGAAGAAGCCCGCGGGCAGCATCCTCGACCTGGACAAGCTGGGCGGCTGACCGAGGCCCCGCCCCGGCCGGGAGCGGGGCCTAGTCCGCATGGAACCGCTCCGGTGCTTTCGTCGGATTGCCGCCCGACGGGAGATCCTGGCCAGGACAGGCGGACAGAACCCTCTTCATCGTGGCCTTCTCCGCTGCGGTGACCCACAGCTGGTACTTCTTCTTCACGGCGACCTGGGCCGCGACATACGTGCACCGGTACGACTTGTTGTCCGGCAGCCAGGTCGCCGTGTCGCCGTCACCCTTGCCGCGGTTGGCACTCGCATCGACAGCGAGGAGGTTGAGGGGATCGTTGGCCAGAGCTATCCGCTTGCCGGCGTCCCAGTACTTGGCGCCCTTCTGCCAGGCGTCCGAGAGGGAGACGAGGTGGTCGATGTCCACCTGACTGCGCCCGCGCCGGTACGTCACCTCCGTACCGGAGTAAGGGTCGGGCCGCAGCACCCCGGAGGACACCTTGCAGGTGCCGCCGGTGAACTTCACGTCCTTCAGGTCCCGTTTGAGGATGTCGTCCCGCGTGTCACAGGAATTGGAGTCGGTGTCCGCCCAGGCAGTGCCGAACCGGGAGCGTTCGTAACCCGTCTTCGGTGCACGGCCCTTGACGGTCAGCGAGTCGACGGCGGCCAGCGCCGCGCCGCTGCCACCCGAACCCGGTGTGCTTGACGAGCCGTCGGATCCTCCGGTCGTGTCCTTGCATCCCGCGAGCGTGCTCAGCAGCACGACGACAGCGGCAGCGGCGACCCCACCCCTCATACGCATCACAACGCCGTCCCTCCCCTTGCCTGCCCGGTTCCGCCCTTCGTTCGGACGGATGTTCGCCGGTCCCACGGTAACGGTGAGGAGCAGGCCGACGACCCCCATCAGCGCATCGACCACCGTGCCGGGGAGCTGCGAGACTCCCCCGGAGAGGCCGAGGCGATGGTGGGGACGGGGCAGAAGTACTGGTGAGCCCGGCTTCGGAAGAGAACGGAGGCTTCACAACGGTGGCTGTGCTGATCAATCACTGCGAGTCCCGCCTCGGCCGACTGGCCGGGGCTTGGTCGGCTACCGAGCGAGCCCCAGGGGGCGCGACGCACATCGGGTACTTCACCGGGGGTGCCATTCCGGGCATCCAGGTGTACGCCACTATCGGCCTGTCCACGAGGCATCTTACGTCACGCATGTCCGATCGGCCGCAGCACCTCGATATCGGCCAGACCCGCAATCACCGCAGGGCACCGCACGGTCAGGAGATTCCGCAGACCTCCTCGAGTTGCGCCAGCTGAAGGCCGACCGCCTGGCGGCAGCGGGGGTCCTCCTGTTCCGCATTGACGGTGAACGTCCGGCCGAGGGCGGCGACGGACAGGACGGACTCGTAGCAGGAGGAGAGAACTTCCAGGAGTTCTTCGGAGTTGTCCTCCCCGAGCAGGAAATCGGAGTACTGCGCCAGCCCTTGACACAGCGAGGCCGCGGTGAATGGGGACTTGCTGTCCTGCCAGTCACAGGCCTCCGCGAACAGTTGGCCCCACGTTTCCGACACCGTCTCGGCACAGCCCGCGAAAGAGCGGAACTCACCGACGGCATTCCGGAACAGTGCGACCGTGTCCTGATCGAACAACTCCTCCAAGGGCCGCACGTAAACCTTTGGCGTCTCCTCGATGACCCGCAGCCCGAGAGTACGCAGAGAGCCGACGGGGCACTTCAGCAGGTCGTCCTCGAATCGGCCGACCTCGGCATCCCAGAGAGTCAATGAATCCTCGCGATTTCAGGTGAATTGGGATGGCTCATCCCGTTCGAAGGCCATCTCGGCCCGGTTCAGATCCAGCAGGTCGGGATCCTGCCGGACCAGTTCCTCCTCGAAGGCAGTCCATCCGTTCTCCCTGACGAACGCCACTTCGGCGGTACCGATGGGGACGAGCCACACCACCGACGTCTCGACCCTGTTCTCCAGTACGACCGATGCGAATTCATCGTCGAAGCAGACCGGGAGCGCGGCGTACAGAGCCGTCATCGCGCCGCCGGGGATCAAGGGCATGGGCAGGGGGACGACGTCTCCACGCAGAACCGCCTCCCCGCTGGCCACCAGACGGTCGGCGACCCATTCCAGCACCCCGGGCAGTGGCCCGTGTTCGTCTCCCGGTACGGGGCGTCCGCACGCCAGCAGTTCCAGGTGCTGGTGCCTATCGGACATGCGCGACGTCAGATGTCTCTTGAACAGCTTGAAGAACCACCTCAGGGCCTCGGCCTTGTCCCGGCCTCCGGCGGTTCCGTCCCTGTACCAGCAGGCAGCCGTGTACATCGCTCCGTCATGGCCGGACTCGGCGGCCCTCAGATAGCTGCGCAGCGCCTCGGCATCCTGATCCATCGCCGCGAGCAGGTCACCGAGCACGGCATATGCCTCGTCGACACCACCCTCCGCGGCGGATCGCAGGAGACCGGCGACGGCTTGAGGGTCGCCTTTCCCCCACCGCAGTTGCGCCAGATTGAACTGAGCGTGGGCGTCTCCCTGGTCGGCGGCCTCCGTGAAGAGCCGTTCAGCCTGCGCGAGATCCTGCGGAACCCCCAGTCCGTTCGCGTAGAGATGACCGAGGCTCCGCTTGCCGACGGCACTGCCCCGCTCGGCCGCCTTCGTGAACCAGAGGGCAGCATCGGAGGGACTCTCCGCAAATCCGAGGAGAACCCCTCCGAGCACGTTCTGGGCAGCCACGTCGCCGGATTCCGCCGCCTCCCTGAGCGAGGGCAGCATGTCGCCGAGCCGGTCGGCCGCGGCTGAATCTCCCGCTTGTACGCGGTTCAAAAGGTCCAGTGCCGCTGCCGCTGTGCCTGAGCGCTCCTCTGCCACTGGATCATGGTAGGCCCCGCTCTCCTCAGCCGCGGTCGACGACCCGGCTCACGCGACCGCCCCAGGAACGGCCGTGCCAACCCGCCGTCCGGGGTCAGCCCTGGAAGACCATGTGGTGCGGGTGCGCGGGATTGGCGGGGCAGGTGAAGACGTTCATGTCGCCCCCGCGGCCGACGGTCACCTGCGACGGCCTGCTGGCGAACATTGCGTCGACGGTCGGCAGGTCCTCGACGGGGATCCAGGTGCGGCAGCCGTTGTCCCACTCGGTGCTGGCGACGGTGAGCAGCAGCTCCATCGTCCGGCCGCAGTCGCAGACTACGGGTGCCGGGTCGGTAGCGTGCCAGGAGGCGAATCCGCCGGCCTTCCACCCGGGGGCGATCGACAGATCCGTCTGGTAGGTGACCGAGTCCTCTTCGATCTCGTCCTCGTCGCCTTCCCAGGCGAGGATTTGTTCCCGCAGTTCCTGCGGCAGCAGGTCGAGGTACGGGTACTCGACGACCTGTTCGGGGTGCAGGACGCAGCTTTCCGGCACGTAGCCCTCCGACCCGACCACCTCGGGTTCGGGCTGTTCGGCGACGACCTCGCCGACGTCGGCCGAGCGGCGCCAGCGCAGTTCGACAGCGGGCTGATGACGACCGCCGTGCGCGTCGAAGGGGCACCACAGCACCTGGAGCATGTCGCAGTCGGCCGGTCCCCCGAGGTCGGGTACGTCGTGGCGAGAGAGCTGTGCCAGCGCCAGCATCGGGATCGGGTCGGTGTCCTGCAGCCAGGGTGCGTGCCGGCCGCGCTTGAGCGAGGCGAGGATGTCGCGCTCCTCGGCGGTGGGCCCTGGCTGCCGCCCCGGCTCGGGAGTGCGGCTCCATGCCTCCGCGAGGATCCGCCGCCGCAGCCGTACATCCGCCACACGGTCCCCGTAACGGCGCCGGTGGCGCTCGGTGCACATCGGCCACGGCTCATCCACCGGCCACAGCAGCGGACCGCCCACCGAACTGTCCCGCACCCCGGGCGTCCCGAGCCGGGGGTGCAGCCGGGTCGCAGTGCCGCGGAAACCGGCCAGCTCGGGGAAGAGCCGTTCGACCCGCACCGGACGGGGCGGGGTGGTGCGGGACATCGTGAAAACCTCCAAGTACTACCGCTATTGCAGATTTGGCGAAATAAAAATCCAGGTCAGGTAGATCTGAAATTTTTGGAATCATTCCATTCCCGGAAAGCGGTTCTGTTTTGAATTTCCCCATGTATGGAATCGAAGACTGATTGCACAGCTGAGATATCAGTGACATCGATAGCCACATGACGGTCGCCGTTCCATTCGCTCAGAAGCCCGGCGGACTCGACAGCTGTGCTTAGTGCCGATCGGCTGTCCGTCGAGGGTCGAGGCTCGGCGAAGAATACCCGAAGGACACGATGCCCCGACTTGCTGACCAAATCGCCAGCGGTATTCGAGTCGGTCTTCTCCACCACGTCGCCCAGTGCGAGACCGTAGGCATAGAAGGGAATGCAGCAGACTTCATAGCCGCAGCCTTCCTCGTCCTTCCTGAGCCACACCTGCTCAATCATTCCTCCCAGATCGAATGGAGTCAGATCGACCATGGCCATGAAATTATTATCTCCTCTCCATGCCGGGTCCTCGTGGCTAACATAGATAATTCCATCAATCGTGACCTGCAAGATGCCCTCCATTGTTATGAAAATCAATGTGCGGCGTGCCGCATTTGCGGCCCGCCGCACCCAATCTATGGAATTACTCTGAGGTTGGGCACTGTCGCCTCCATGTTTGCTGGCCACCGGGGAGGCGGCCATTGTCCCGAGTGGTTCGGCGGCGGATTCAACGGAGCCACCCTGTCCCGCGAACGCATCCCACGCAGTCACCCCGCAGAGATCGCCACTGTCAGCCTCTGCGAGAGTCAAGCGATCGGCTTGGGAGTCCACTCCATGGCCTCCCGCCATCCCGGGCGGTCGTAAGCCCAGTCGCTCATAAGCGCGGCGATATCATCAAACCGCAGCAATTCATGCATTGGGGCCACATGGGCCTGATAGTGTCGGTCCGGTCCGCCCTCGCGGTACTCCACCTGACAGCTCATGTCGTCATTCAGATATACCTGAATGTAATGTTGACCGCTCGGCTCTCTACCAAACCGCCTGAGGATAACGAAGCGAAAGCGAAGATTCATCTCGCTCAGCACGTTCGCCAATGTCTCCCATGACGGATCGTCATAGACTTCGTCGGCCGCAGTGAATACACGCAAAGCAGGTGACATCATGGCGTAAATCTAGCAGGCGCCTCAGGCACGGGAAATTGGAAGCCCTGCGGGCCTGATCTCCAGGTACCCAGGGGTGCTCACTTCTGCAGTCGGAAGGGATGTTTTTGTGTGTCTCCGGTTCACCTTGACGTGTAAGCCTGCGGCAGGGCCGCTACGCAAGCCGGAGGCCTCGCGGTGAGGGGACCCTCCCGATCAAAGACGGGAGAGTCCCCTCAATCGGCAACTACGGGGCGTATCCGAACTGACGCAGCAGCCGCCACCACTGATCTGACTCCGGGGCACCGGTTAGCCGCAGATATCCTGGACCGAGTCCGTATTTCATAACAAACTCGGCAAGACTGTCTGCCGCTCTCTCGAAATCTTGACTTGCCCACCAGGAAGTCAAGATGTCGGAATAAATCCAGACCGATCCATTCTGGCGATTCAACAGCACAGGATTCTCATTGACTTTACCGGCGACAAACCAGTTATCGGGATCCTCGGGAACATCTACATTGCCAGGAGAAATCCACACCTGGGACTTCTCGGCGCTCTTCCTGTCAAGGATTACCACACACCCCATGATGACCCCGTCAGCTATCAACAGGAAGTCGATATATTCCTCCGGCGCGTCCAACTCCGGCCGCCGAGAGGCGCCGTCTGGAATGGAGTTGTAGATACTCCACTCCACTCCTGATTCGATTTCTTCACGAGCCTTCGAAAGGGCTCGCCCGAGTTCATCTGCCATCGGGAGGCCCCTGAACCTTCACGGTTATGGGCGTAAAGTCCGGCGTATGCGCGATTTGCAACCTGATCTGCCGACCTATTACTTGGTTGGTGGTGGCATCGAGCATATGGAGATTACTCACGACATCAGGCCCTCCTAGTTGCAGTTCCCAGACGTGATCGGGATTCATGTTTCCAAATATCCGCTTTCGCGCCGCCGCCACAAACTCTGGATTTCTCGCCTGAAACTGATCATATTATAGGGATCGGCGATGTCATAACCTCGGAGCAACAGCGCAGGTGACGGCTACTCGACCCAAGTCCCGCAGGAGCGGGCCGATGCGTTGCGGCGGCGGCCCCAGGCACGGAGATTGGACGGACCGACGGCTTCACCGCGTTATGGCCGAAGCACTCGCCAAGAAATGAGCCTTTTCGGTCTGACCCCCTTGCGGGTGACGGGCGGGGCCAGACCGAAAAGGATCAGTCGGCCTCGAAGGGGTTCGACCCAAATCGGAATGGAGGGTAACCCGTTTCCTCCCAGGTCTCGCGATAAAGGTTCCTCCAGTACCCTTCGGGATCATCCCAGGCCACTGGGTCAAGGTCGCGCATCTTCCAAAGATACCTCTCGCTAACCGACCAAAGAATGTCATCATCGGGCTCGACAGGCGCATGCATCTCGGCGCGCTGCTTCGCGGAGGGGGCCCCGAACAGGTCGATATACTGTGCGGCTTCCAGATCGAGAGCCCTCAAGAAGGACAAAACGGAAGTGTTCACCAATCGGGGCACGCCAAAAGCGGTCTGCGAGTCCACTTCGTCGGAAGGCACCTTGGGATGAGCTCGGAATACTCGCCCCGTGTGTGACTCCGCGCCGAAGCAACAGTAGGCTCGATCTGGGTTCCAAAGGGATACCTTGCGAACAATCTCATACAATGGTTCAATTCCCTCGAAGTGAAGAATTGGGGCCTTGCCTCTCTGGATGCGAGCAGCTTTCCATGAGGCGGCCATTTTAGGCACGCCGACAGTCTGCAGTGCTTGCTTGGCGTCCTCGGGAAGAAGCCACTCCTCGACATGGGGGCCAGCGAAGACATGACCAACGAAAGATTGGGTCACCGTCTGAAACTCCTCGGACATGCCGCACGGGGCGCCGAAAATCGGCGCCCCGTGCGAAACTGGGGTGCAATGCCTCAGCGCAGTATACCGCGGCGGCGCATTGCTCTGGAGATGAGGTCATTGAGGATAGAAACTGCGTCCTTCCGGACCTGCGGGTCAGCGGTATATTCCACCGAATAGCTCACTGGGACGCCCGGGAATTCGGATTTGACGAAGGCGTCACAGTTGGCGCTCCAATCCCCGCAAGGGGCTCGCTCCGAATAGATGCCGTCGACATCTTCCTTCTTGTACCCAGCCTTGGAGATCGCGGCAGGCAACCCAACTTCTGAGTGGTCGTCGGCACCCTTGCTGATCGCCCCGACGAACTCTCCGTCACGCATCTTGGCAACAGCCACGTTCCTTCCCGCGCTGAAGTTCCTGATCTTCATGCGGAAGTCGAAGGCTCCCTTACTCATGCCCTCATGGCCGTAGAGTTCATTGACTGCTCCGATCGGGCATTGGTCATCCGTGTTGTGGACGAGCACCACCGTCTCGCCAGCCGCCACCTGGTAGGTGTGGAGGCCGTCGATGGTCAGGTCGTACGTGACGTGCTGTGCCGTGTAGGACTTGACCTTGGTGATCGGGGTTGTGCCACCGTCCCCGTTCTGGAGCTTGTAGCCTGCCTTGAGGTCGGTGGCCTGGGTCCAGGTGTTGCGGGTGGCTTCGTAGAACTGGTGGTGTTTGGTGGTGTGGATCGTCTTGGGGCCGGACTTGGTGGCGACGGTGACGTCGACGTAGTCGCGGTCGGTCTTGGTGACGATCACCGCCTCGACCTGGTGTTTCTCCTTGGTCTTCTTGCCGGGTTCGGCGGTCAGGACCCAGTCGCCGGCCTTGATCTGGGAGATCGGCTTGGTGATGGCGTTCGCCATGAGCACACCGGTGGAGCCGGTGAAGCTGTGCGGCGTGCAGCCGCCCTTGCCGTATTTGCTGGCGGCTGCTCCGAAGAGTCCGCCGAGTGCGGCGCCAGCGGCGGTGGCTTTGGCTGCGCCGCTGGCGCTGCAGCCTTCCTCGGTCTTGGAGCAGGTGGCGCCGTAGTCGACGGCGCCTGCGGCGGCTCCGCCCGCGGCGCCGGTGGCGGCGCCCTGGAAGATCTTGCTGCCGACATTCTGGAGGAGGCGGCCCACTACACCGGAGGCTGCTTCGCCGGCAGCGCCGGTCACGGCGCCGACGGCGAGGCCCATGGCGGTCGCGCCGACGAGGCCGGTGAGGGTTTTGGGTCCGTCGCTCATCATGTAGCCGACGGCGTTGGCGGCGGCACCCGCCAGGGCTCCGCAGGCGACCACGCCCCCGCCCAACGTGCCGCCCGTGCAGCCGGCGAAGACCGCCACGCCGACGGCGACGGAGGCGATGGTCGCGGCGTGTTGTTTGACGTAGTTGGCTGAGGCCTTGGCCGCGTTCCTGACGCCTCTGCCGATCCTGGCGACGGATTTCTTGGCGGCCTTGTAGGCCCTGGCGGCTACGTGTCCGGCAGCCTTGGCGTACTGGTGGTATTTCTTCTTGGCGTGCTGGACGACCTTGTGGGCGTAGCGTTTGACGCGTTTGTAGGTGCGTTTGACGTATCTCTTGGCTTTTTCGTAGTGGTCGTGAACGTAGTGAACGGCCTTGTGGAACTGCCGGCGTGCCCTGTGGGCGATCCTCCTGGCGGCCTTCTTGATTCTCTTGGCGGCCCTGCGGACGCGCTTCTCGGCCCGCTTGACCCTGGCCTTGGTCTTCTTCCAGGCCGAACTCGCGGCCTTCTTGACCTGCCTGGCCTTCTTGACGGCTTTCTTGTAGGCCTTCTTGATGAAGGAGAACCAGTGGCCGGTCGGGTCGGTGCCGGTCATCGGGTTGTCGTTGGCGTAGGCGTACTGGTTGGCGTTCACCGAGTCGGGCAGCGGGTCGTTGCCCACGGTGTCGCGGCTGTTGAACTGACCGGTCTGCGGCGAGTACCAGCGGGCGGCCATGTTCACCTTGGCCGTCTCCGGGTCGGTCCACCCGGACTGGTAGCCGAGGTTGCCCAGCATCCCCGTCGTCGCGGACGTCTTGCCGAACGGTGTGTAGGTCGCCGAACCGGCCAGCGTCTGCGCGGAGTCGGTGAACTGGGCCACCACGTCGTCGTGGATGTCCGTCCAGGCCAGTGCCGAGGAGGTGGCCGTCTTGACGCCAAGGAGGCTGCCGTCCGCGTCGCGGCTGTAGGACGTCATGCCGTCCGAGGCCACGTCGTTGCCGGCGCCGCTGTACTTGAACGAGTAGACCTCGGCGCCCGTCTGGTCCTTGGCGTTCAGGACCCGGTCCAGGCCGTCGTAGGTGTACGTCCGGTCACCCTCGTTGGTCACACGGTTGAAGGCGTCGGCGTTGAGCTGGGTCTGTTTCCCGGTCTCGTCCGTGATCGTCTTCAGCGTGCCGCGCGCGGTGTACGCGTACGTGTTGTGCCCGTCCGAGGTGAGCCGGTTACGGGCGTCGTAGGTGTACGTGTCGCCGCCGACGCGGGTGCGGTTGCCCGACGCGTCGTAGCCGTAGTCCTCCGTCGTCGTCCCGTTGTTCCACGACGTGAGGCGGTTCGACCAGTCGTAGTTGTAGGTGTTCGACGAGGCACCGGTGACTCCCGTCGTCGTCTTCGACGCCAGGTTGTCGTTGTCGTCCCATCCGTAGGAGATGGAGGCGAGCACCGTGCCGGTGGACGAGGTCAGTTTGTCGTTGGTGATCCGTTCCAGGGAGTCGTAGGAGAACTCCCGCTTGGACTTGGCGGTGCCGTAGTCGATCTGCTTGACGGCGTTGTTCTCGTTGTAGGTGTAGGTCAGCGTGGAGCCGGTGGCCCCGTCGTCGACCGTCTTCAGCCGGCCGGCGGTGTCGTACCCGTAGGCCGACGTGCCCGACTCGTCGGTCCGCGAGGTCATCGCCCCGTCGCCGTTGTAGGCGAAGGACGAGGTGCCCGACGGGCCGGCCGTCGACAGCAGCAGACCGCGGTCGTCGTAGGTGAAGGTGTTCTGGTTTGTTCCGTCGCCCGCCACGGCCGTGACACGGTCGTCGGAGTCGTACGCGTAGGTGTGGTCGACCGTGGCGGCCGTGGTACCCGTGCCGGTCGACCTGGTCAGCCGGCTCTTGGCGTCGTACTCGTTGGCGACGGTCACACCGCCCGCGGAGCGCTGCTCCGTCACCCGGCCGTCGGCGTCGTACAGCGTGGTGAAGGTGCGGTTGTTCAGGGCCGTGTGGGCCGGGGTGGACGGCTCGATCAGCGACTCGGGCAGCCCCCAGGTGTTGTAGGTGGTGATGAACGGGTTGCCGCGGCCGTCGGTGAAGCGGGTGCGGTTGCCCGCCGCGTCGTAGCCGTAGGTCGTGGTGATGGATTCGGTCGCGGAGACCGGCTCCACGGCCTTGGTGACCAGACCTGAGGGGTCCACGGTGCGCGTGGTGGTGTGGCCGCGGTAGTCGGTCACCGACACCGGGTTGCCCGCGCGGTCGTACGTGGAGCGGCTGGTGCGCAGCACCCCGCCCAGCGGGTCCAGGTCCTGGGTGGTGACCAGCTGGCCGTACCCGTCGTAGGTGTTCTTGGTACTCGTGCCGTCGGTGTCATGGGCGACGAGGACATCGCCGTCCATGTTGTAGGTGTACGTCGACACGTTGCCCGCGGGATCGGTCGTCTCGGTGACGTCGCCCAGAACGTTGTACTTGTAGGACTGGGTCACACCCGTCGGGCTGATCTGACGGGAGAGATCGCCCCCGGGCGCGTCGTACTCGTTGATCGCCGTGTAGGCCCGCTGCGTCGGCTGGCGCACGATCTCCGTGCTGGTCAGCTCGTTGCCGAGGTAGTCCCAAGTGGACTCCTCACGAGCCCCGTTGGGCCGGGTGGTGGAGAGCAGGTCGCCGTTGGTGTCGTACACGAATGTCGATCTGTCGCCGCCCGGATCCGTGACGGAGGCAACGTCGCCGAGCTGCGTGTACGTGTACGTCTTGCGGTTGCCCAGCGGGTCGACCTCCGCCGTGACCTGGCCGAGGTCGTTGTACTCGTTCCAGGACGTGGCCGTGATCGGTGCCGGAGCCCCCGGCGCGGTGTAGTCCGGCAGCTTCGTCGAGGTCTCCTGGCCCTCGGCGTCGTAGGCGGTGACCGTGACGTTGCCGAGCGGGTCGGACGACTCGGTCTGCTCGCCGAACGTGTTGTACCCGGTCATCGACACCGGGCGGACGGCCGTGGCCGTGCCGCCGTTCGTCTCGGCGTTGACGACCGGCTCGGTGACGGTGGTCTGCTGAGCGGCCTCGTCGTACCCGTAGTCGGTGGTGTTGCCGTTGGCGTCGGTCGTGGACACCGGCAGACCGCGCTGGTCCAGCTTCCAGGTGGTGGACCGGACCGAGCTGCCGGCCGCCGGCAGTGTGCCGCCGTACAGCGACGACACCTGGGAGGCGGTCAGGGCCTCCCCGTAGACCTGGACGTCGGCGATCGAGCCGTTGGTGTTCTCGGCGTACGTCCCGTTGTAGAGCCGTCGTCCGATCTGCAGCGGGCCGGTGGCCTCCCAGGGGGAGGTGAAGGCGGCCGTCGTACCGGACTGGGAGCCGTTGACGTACAGCTTCAGCGATGCCGAGGCCTGGTCATAGACACCGGTGAGGTGGGTCCAGGTGCCGGTCGTCACTGCCGATGTGCCGGAGTAGGTGCGGATGGTCGCGGGACTGGTGGTGTCCGAGCCGTGGCGGTTGAAGGTCCAGCCGTACGCCGTGGAGTAGTACAGCTGGAAGCCGCTGGCGACCTTTCCGTCCTGTCCGAGGAACGTGCTGTTCGCACTCGTGGAGCCGAGCTTGACCCACGCAGAGACGGTGAAGCTGCCGCTGGTGTTGACGGCCGGGCCGTCGGCCTGGCCGTAGGCGTTGGCGGTGCCGTTGAAGACGGCGGAACCGCCCTTCTCCGTCGAGCGGGTGACGGCGCTGCCCAGCGTCACCTTGTGGTTGCCGCCGGAGGAGTCGTCGGCCGTGAGGCCGCTTGTCTCCGACAGCTTCCAGCGCGCCACGGGCGCGGTGGTCCCGTCGTGCACGGTGCTCGCGGTGATGTTGCCCAGGTTGTCGTAGAGCGTGTCCGCGGTGCTGACGTCACCGGTCGCCGGGTCGGTCTCCGTCTCGCTGACGACGTTGTCGTCCGGGTCGTAGGAGACCTTCGTGGACCGGTTGAGCCCGGACGGGTCGAGCACCGTCGACGTGACACGGTCGTCCGCGTCCACGGTGGTCGCGGTCGTGGTCCGGCCGTCGTTGGTCACCTGTTTGATCAGGTTCCCGGCCATGTCGTAGGTGTTGGACTCCTCGACGAACTCCTTGCCGCTTGCCGGGTCCTTGCGCGTGACCGTGGCCGACAGACCGTCGTCGGTGTAGGTGTACGCCGTCACCCAGCCCATCGCGTCGGTGAGCGACGCGAGCCGGCCCGCCGGGTCGTACGCCCGGGACTCCTGGACCAGCGTGGTCGCGGCCGAGGGGTTGTTCGGGTCGCCGGTGTAGTCGAGCAGATTGGTCGTCAGAGGACGGCTCTCACCGTCATAGGTGTAGGTGTTGGCGTTGCTCTCGGGGTCGGTCTCCTTCACCTTGTTGCCGTAGACGTCGTACTCGAACGACGTGACGTCGCCGCCGGGGTCCGTCCGCGTGGCGAGACGGTTGTACGCGTCGTACGTCATCGACGACGTCCGCGAGGCGTCACCGCCGGTGAGGTCGGCGACGGTCTGCGAGCTGACGTTGCCGTCGTAGTCGTAGAACGTGCTGGTCTTCGCCTGGTGCACCGCGCCGGTCACGCGGTTGGTGACCGCCGGGGCGCTCTCGGTGGCCACCTGGTCGTCCTTGTCGTACGTCCAGGAGGTGGTCAGGCCAGTCGGGTTGGCGTCGGAGATCTCGGTCTGGGAGATCTTCCGGCCCAGGTTGTCGTACGTGTACGTCAGCTTGGCGCCGTTGGCGTCGGTGACCGAGGCGGGGTCGCCGTTGGCGAAGTAGACGTACTTCGTCGTCTTCCCGCCCGGCGTCGTCACCGTGTCCATGAGGCCCGCCGGCGCCACCGCCGTACCGCCCTCGGCCGCCGGGGTCGAGGTGGTGGTGTAGGTGGTGGCGGCGGTGCGGCCGTTGGGGTGGCCGGCCACCGGGGGGCCGGTCACCGACAGCAGGTTGCCGCCGGTGTCATAGGAGTAGCTGGTCAGGTACGTGTTGTCCGTCGCGGACGTGGAACGGGCGTCCCGCTCCGTCAGGAGCAGGTCGTTGCGGGGGTCCATCGGCGGGAACGCGGTGGTCGCGTCCGGGTAGTACGTGTAGTACTCGGTGCCGCACTTGTTCGCGGCCGTGTCCTGGCAGTCGGTCTGGGAGACCGTGTTGCCCCGGATGTCGTGCCCGGTGGTGCTGCGGTTGCCGTTGGCGTCCGTCACGGTGCGCAGGAAGCCGCCCGTGTCGTAGCCGTACGTCGTCCGCTTGCCCTCGGTGTCGATCGCGGTCAGCAGGCGGTTGCCCAGCTCCGCGTCGTACACGTACGTCAGCGTCTTGTCGGTCGGGTCGGTCAGCGTGACCGTGCGCACCGGCGCGACGCCGGAGGACGCCTTGTACGCCGACCAGTGCTGCTCGACCTCGTCCGCGCCCACGGCGTGGTCGTAGGCCGCGACCTCGGCGATGGAACCGGTGAAGTGGCTGACGTCACCCGGCGACTGGTACCAGTTCTTGGTGTAGCCCGCGCCGACGAAGGTGCGGGTGTTGGACTGGTCGGCGGTCTGGCCGCTGAAGTCGGCCACCTTGGCGCCGTCGAGGTACATCGTCTGGGTCGTGCCCGAGGTGGACATGACCGCGTGGTGCCACTGGTTGTCGTTGACGGTGCCCGTGGTCCGAAGGCGGCGCTGCCGGAGGCCGAGCCGCTCCACCAGTGGCCGTGCAGCTTGCCGTCGGCGCCCACGTACAGCAGCGGGGTCCAGGTGCCGGCCGGGGTCGAGCCGGTGGGCGGCTGCGACTGGTCGGAGAGGATCACACCGGGGCTGCCGGTCTTGAACCACAGCTCGACCGCGCGCTGGGACGAGCCGTGCCACGGTGCGTACGGGATCTCGGCGTACGACGAGGTGCCGTTGAAGGACGCCGCGGTCACGTCACCCGCGCCGAACGGGCCCGCCACACCCTGGGTGACGGTGTTGTACGTACCGAAACCGGTGTGGATCTCGTTGGCGGCCTGCGCGGCGCCCTGGGTGTCGGCCAGCCTCCAGTAGCCGGACGGGGCGGAGCCCATCACGGCGGAGCGGTAGACCTGCGAGGAGCCGGTGACGGTGGGCGGGTTGAGCTTCCAGGTGCCTCCGTCGCCGTCCGTGGCCTGCGTGACCAGGTCGTCGGTGGTGCCGTAGACGACCTGGGCCTGGGTCTTCAGGCCGGGAGTGGTGATCTTGTTGAGCAGACCGGCGGACCGCTTGGCGGCCTGGTACTGCGCGGTGATCACCGACGGGTCGAGGGGCTCGGAGTAGATGGCGACCTCGGCCATCTGACCGGTGTAGTGCCCGAGCTTGTCGTTCGGGTTCATCGCCGGCCAGCCCTGGGTGTTCACGCCCGCGCCGAGCGAGATGTAGGGCTGTTCCCAGTCGTTGATGGTGCCGGTGAGGGAGCCCTGGGACACTCCGTCGAGGTACAGGGTCTGGCTGGTGGCCTGTCCGGTGAGGACCGCGTTGTGCCACGCGCCGTCGGTGACGGTGGCGCCGGAGACGACGGTGGGGCTGCAACTGGGCGACATGGCCAGGCAGCCGCGCAGCTTGCCGTCGGTGCCGACGTACACCGCGGGAGTGTTCTTCGTCGTGTTGTTCACCGGGTCGGCGTCGCTCAGCGGCTTGTCGCCGTAGTAGAAGAGCACACCACCGGCCGTGGTCGTCTTGAACCACAGCGAGACTGTCGTGTACGACGGCGTCGCACCCGGTGCCGACGGCATCTCCACGTACGACGTGGTGCCGTTGAAGGTGGCCGTGGGCTGGGTGGAGCCCGCCAGGACGGAGGAGCCGCCCAGGGTCACGTTGTGGTAGAGGCCGTTGTACTGGCCCTGGTTGAGGTCGACCGAGTCCTTGGCGACGGTCGCCCCGGATGCCTCGCCCAGACGCCAGTAGGCGTAGGGGTCGGCGTCCAGCACGGTGGTGCGGTAGTGGTTGCCGGTGGCATAGGTGTACGTGGTGCAGTGAGACCAGTCGGCCGGCGGGCAGACCTTGGTCAGCTGGTCACCCGTGTAGCCGTACTGCCAGGTCTGCACGGTGTTGGAGTCGCCGGCCGTGGCGGGGTCGGTGAAGACCGTGTCGACGTGCGCGGTGGTGGCACCGGCCGGGGTCTGCCAGGTCAGGCTGAGCGAGCGCTTCGACGTCTCGTTGGTGATCTTGGTGAGCTACTTGGAGGTGTTGTACGTGAACGTCTCGGTGCGGCCCGCGTAGTCCTTGATCTTGGATATCGCGTACGTGCCGGCCTTCGCGGTGGTCTGCGTGAAGGAGTACTCCGTGAAGTCCTTGTCCGTCAGCGTGTATCCGCCGGTGACCGACTGAAGGCGGGCGTAGCGGCCCAGCGGCGGCTGAAACGTTCCGTCGCTGTTGCGGCCGAACGCGACCTGCTCGCCGCCCGGGTAGGTGACGATGACACTGGAGACGGTGCCCGCAGGGTCCTTGACCTCGGTCGCCTCCATGTCGGCCACCGTCGACCAGCCGGCTCCGAACGCGCCGTCGATCCGCGGATCGATGCTGTTGTACGCGCGGTCGATCTCCAGCGACGGGCCGACCACCTCCACATCGGCGTCGCTGTCCTCGGTGGTGTAGTTCGCGTCGGACGGGTCGAACTCGTGGCCGTCGGTGTTCTGGGCCAGGCCCGAGGTCACCGGAGGCTGCGGCACGGCCGTGGTGAAGCGGCTGGAGTGCGTCACCTCCTCGTAGCCGTCGCTCACCCCCACGTACCACACGTAGTTCTTGGACCACGTCAGCTTGCCCGACGGGATCTTCCAGCTCCCCTTGGAGATGGCGCCGGAGGTGGCCACCGGCGTGGTGCTGCCGGAGTCGGCGTCGTAGACCTCGAAGGAGTACGTCAGGGCGGCGTTCGGCCACTTGTCCGCGTCGCTCGCGTAGACCAGCAGCTCCGGCCGGAGGGTGTTGGCCTGGAAGTTCTCCGGCGGGTACTGGGCGTTGACCTGCGGCTCGGTGTTGGGCGTGTAGGTCAGGTCCAGCGACGGACGCCAGCTCGCGGTGGCCGAGTCGTCCGAGTGGAACTTCTTCCAGTGCAGACCGTCACTCGTCGGCGCCGCCATGGCCAGGCCGTAGTTGGCGCCGCCTGTGGCCACCTGGGTGAACCACGACGTCGACAGTGTCACCGGCATCTTCACGCCGACGCCCGTGCTGCCGCTGGTGTTGGTGCAGGAGGCGCCGGGGGCGACGGTGGCGGTGCCTATGGCGGAGTCGTACGACGGGCCGGGGTAGGTCGTGGTCGTCGACGGCGACCACGACTGGGTCACCGGATACACCGAGAAGGGCTGGGCGTCACACGTGGAGGACCACAGCGCCCAGACGTTGAGAGTCGCCGCGGAGACCTTCTGGCCGGCGAGCGTCGTACCCAGCGACGAGAACTGCAGGAAGGAGTTGGCCTTCGTGGTGCCCGCGTCGTAGGAGCCGACCTTGATCTGGGTCTCGGCGGAGCGGTTGGCGCTGTAGTCGTTCTGGACGTACGTCGCCTCGCTCGCGAGGACCGTCGTCGGGTCGACGGTGACCGGGTAGGCCCGCTCGGGGTCGTCCAGCCAGGTGCGGTCGGCGGTCATACGCAGCGCCGGCTCGCCGTCCACGGTGGTCAGCTCGTAAGAGACCTTCGCGGAGCGGGCGCCCTCACCGGAGTGCCGGCCGACCTTGGCGTCCTCCATGTAGGCATGGGGGATGGTGGCCGCCACCTTGCCGTCGGCGCCCGTGAACTCCACGTCCCCGTCCTCGGCGAGGCGCGGCGTCAGGCCTTTCGCGTCGAGCGGGAAGACCCAGGAGTTCGCCGCGTCCGGCGAGTTCAGGACGAGGTTCTCCTTGAAACCGTCGGCGACCGGGACGAGCTGGACGTCCGTCTCGGCGAGCACGTCCTGGTAGAGGACCGTGCCGTCCTCGCCCTCGGTGGCCGCCGCCTTGTCCGCGCCGCGCAGGGCGTACGTCAGGGACCGGCCGGCGCCGAAGTCGACAGAGGCCAGCTTCTTGTCGGCGGCGTCCGCAGCGAACTCGACGTCGAGGGAGTTGGCCTTCTGCTCGAAGCGGCCGTCCTGGTCCTTGACCAGGCTGGTGTCGATCGGCTTCCAGGTGCCGTCGTCCGCCTTGAAGTTGGCGCGGCCGCTGTAGTGGCGGATCGTGGTCGAGCCGTCGGCGTTGACGTAGTAGTCCGACGTGGCCGTCGACTTCTCGGCGTCACGCTCGCTGGTGGCCGGGTCGAAGCTCTTCGCGGTGCCCTTGGCCTGGCCGGTGGTGACCTTCTCGGTCCCCTCGACGGCGCGCCGGTACGGGTCGAGTTCGCCCTTGCCCTTACCTGGCTCGCGGCCGACGCCGCCGTCGGCGCTGGTCGCCGCCGTCGATGCGTAGTGGCTCTTGCCGCCAGCGGTGCCGCCCTCCTGGTCGGGGGTGTCCGGCGAAGAGGGTTCACTGGCCCACTTCCACAAGCCGGAAAGTGAGAACTCCGGCATCTCCGGCGCCGACAGGGTGGCGCCGGTGGCCTCCGCTGTCTCGGTGGTGAGCATGAACGAGAAGGACAGCAGAACGGAAAGTGCTGTAACCCTCGCTCTGCGCCGTCCTGAACCACCCGGAGGGTACAGGCGAGGGCTACGCACCCAGCGAACACGCATGGGCAAGCCTTTGCTAAAGAAGCGTCAATTAAGCTTCAAAAGCTTGCCCTGGTGATCACATAGGAACCACACAAGATCACAGTCGTTAGTTGATCTTTATCGAACGACGGGAACCATCGGCCGTTTTGTCATCTCTTGACCTTGTGCACGGCCTGCCGGACCGCCTCCGTCACCGTCTCCTTGAGCTGTGCATCGGGCTTTGCAGTCGTGATGTTGTCGGCCTCTGAAGCCTCGCCGTCGCCGTCCACCACGACGAAGCGCACACCGGGGTGTTGCGGGGCGGCGGCCCGTGCGACCTGGACCTGGGCGTCGCCGACGGCCAGGACGACCTCGCACTGCCGCTGCATCAGGCTGTTGAAGAACGGCCGGACGTTGCCGACCGACTGAGGTCCCGTCACCGGTACGTAGTTGACCCGGGCCAGAGTCTCCAGGGACGCCTTCTGCATGCCCTGCCACACGGTGGCGGCGCGCGTGCCCGCCTGGATGCCCTTCTCGCCGGTCAGCAGGCAGGCGTCGACCTCGGTGTACTGCCGCGCACGCGCATCAGGCGGCCCGTCCTGCTCACTGCCGCCGAACAACCACACGCCCGCCAGCGCGAGCACGACCACCCCTGCGCCGCCTGCCGCCGCCCAGCCCCTGCGGCCCCGCAACGCGTCGGCGACCACGGCCGTCACCCGAGTCACGGACACTCTGCTCCAGATGCTGCCGGCCTCGCGCGCCCCGCTGCGGCGCTCGTTCTCGCGCCAAGCACGCCGGACCTTCATCGCGATCCGCCCGCGGACGATCCGGCCGACTGGCGGAGTCCCCGGGCCGACGGCCCCACGATGCCCGGCCTCGACCCGGCCGTGCGGCCCGTGTGAGCGGCACCCACGTCGTGCTTCACAGCGATCTACCTCTGCTCTCGGGATGTGCGTACGTATGCGCGAATGCGGAAGCGACGCGTAGGGTACATGGCGCGCGGCCGGAGGGCCGACTCATGGGGCGAGGGAGCGGTCCGGGGCGGCAGGCTGGGCGGCGGGTGCCGTCCGCTCGCCGTGAGGGATCGCGCCGGCCGCCGCCACCGGGACCTTTACCAGATGGTCGGCAACTCCACGACCGTGGCCAGTCGGCGGGACACCGAGCACCGCTGCCGAGGCCGCCAGTCCGAACGCCGCCTTGCGTGCTGCCTTCTTGGTCTGGCACGTGCCAGGGATCGGAATGTAGATAGTCGATGAACACTCTCGCAAAAACGGTGGTTCAAGCCTCCCGGTCGGAGCTGGGAAGTGACCTGGAGAGCCTCAACGAGACGCTCACCGAGCTTGGGTGGACAGCCTCAGGTTCGACGGCCCCTCAGTACTCTCGTCACTTCGAGGCACAGGGGATTCGACTCAACCTCTACCAGGACAGCGGTAGTTGGTTCATCGATGTTCTCTTCAAGGAAGTCTATCCAGCTGACGCCGACGATCTGGGATACGAAGCCGTCATTGCGGTCTGTGAGGCTGAAGAAGGTTTCTTCCGGCATGTCATGGGCGATCTGGTGAACCAGGTAACCGCAAGGGGCGTCGACGTTGAGCGCGGGGAAGAGTTGGGGATTGACCGGGAGGAGTTCATTCTGCTCGCCGAATGGAAGATCGGCCATCTTCCCCTCATCCTCGGCATTGCATACATCGACACTGGTCTACCAGTGAGTGTGATGGCGCGGTTCCCCGCGGGACACCAGCACGACGGGTGAGTTCGTTATGGCGCACGTGGGTCGAACCGTCCGGTCCAGGTACGCAGCGGCGTTCTGCCGAGTTGCAACCATTGACGTTTCGACGCCGATCGCGGGGGCGGCTCTCCTGGAGGGCACCTTCGCAGTGTCCTAAACTGCTCTCTGCGGTGTGCAGAGTGGCACATGGCGCTTGGAACTACAGAGGATCAATGCTGGTCGAAGCGGATGTCGTGGCGGTTCTTCAAGGAGACGGCGGGGGCGTCGCCCGTGTCTACGCGGCTGGCTGCGTCGAGCGCATGGCCCAGATTTTCACCGGTCTGCGTGCGGGCACGCCGGAGCGGGGCGCAGACGTTGATTTCTTCATCGGAACGCTGCAGCGTCTGTGGGACCTCGGAGACTCGCTGGACGATTTTTCCGACAGGGTGCGACGCCTTGAAGGATTCCCGGAGATGCAACCGCCAGAAACAGGCCACACCGCCGTTGATGATATCTATGCCTTTTGCAGCGTGCTCGCTCTACGCTATGCCATCCTCTGCGCCGGTTCCACGAATGCTGCAGAAGCCGAGCGATGCGGGCACATCGTTCTGACGGCAATGGGTCAATTGCAGCAGAATGTGACAGGGGCCCATTTCTACGAAGAAGAGCTCGATTGGCAGCGCCGCTCCATCCGTCACGCCGGCGAGGCGGTCGACACCATTGCTCTGCGGACGGACTGCGCCCATACAGGCAGGGAGCGTCTCGCTGCGCTGTTGGCGAGTTGATGAAGGGGCCTCCGTTTCCGCTATCTGCCGCAGGTTGAGGTCTTACCGGAAGCCCGGCGCCGAGCGAGCCGGGGTCCTGGAGGTTCGCGCGCGGCCCGGGTGAGGGATGTCCTCGCCCGGGCCGCGGGTGTGAAGTCGTGTCAGCTGTCCCCCGCCGCTACGAGCCCAGGATCGATGCCAGGAACTCGCCCACCCAGCCCAGCAGTTCCCTGCCGATCAGCGGTTTGCCGCCCACCTTCGCCGTCTTGGGGCGGGGTACCAGTACCTGGTGGGCGGCCGGTTTGATGACCGAGCCCGGGTAGAGGCGCTTGAGGCGCAGTTCCTGGGACTCGCGCAGTTCCACCGGTGCGAAGCGGATGTTGGTGCCCTGGAGGACGATCTCGCCGACGCCGCACGCGCGGGCCAGCATCCGCAGGCCCGCCACCAGCAGCAGGTTCTCCACCGGCTCGGGCAGCTTGCCGTAGCGGTCGACCAGTTCCTCGCGGACCGACTTGATGTCGTCCTCCGAGTTGACGGAGGCGATGGCACGGTACGCCTGGAGACGCAGCCGCTCGCCGGGCGCGTAGTCGTGCGGGACGTGCGCGTCGACCGGGAGCTCGATCTTGACCTCCAGCGGGGCCTCCTCCTCGATCTCTCCCGTCTCCAGCTGCCTCCGGTAGTCCGCGACCGCCTCGCCGACCATGCGTACGTACAGGTCGAAGCCGACGCCCGCGATATGGCCGGACTGCTCGCCACCCAGGAGGTTTCCGGCGCCGCGGATCTCCAGGTCCTTCATCGCCACGTACATGCCCGCGCCCATCTCGGTGTGCTGGGCGATGGTGGCGAGCCGCTCGTGCGCGGTCTCCGTGAGCGGCTTCTCCGGCGGGTACAGGAAGTAGGCGTAGCCGCGCTCACGGCCGCGCCCGACCCGGCCGCGCAGCTGGTGCAGCTGGGACAGCCCGAAGGTGTCGCCGCGCTCCACGATCAGCGTGTTGGCGTTGGAGATGTCGATGCCGGACTCGACGATCGTCGTCGACACCAGGACATCGAACTTCTTCTCCCAGAAGTCGACGACGACCTGTTCGAGGGCCGACTCCGACATCTGGCCGTGGGCGGTGGCGATCCGGGCCTCGGGGACGATGTCGCGGAGACGCGCAGCCGCCCGGTCGATGGATTCGACCCGGTTGTGGATGTAGAAGACCTGGCCCTCGCGCAGCAGTTCACGGCGCACCGCGGCGCCGATCTGCTTCTCCTCGTACGGCCCGACGAAGGTGAGCACCGGGTGGCGCTCCTCGGGCGGGGTGGTGATCGTCGACATCTCGCGGATGCCGGTGACCGCCATCTCCAGGGTGCGCGGGATCGGGGTCGCGGACATCGTCAGCACGTCGACGTTGGCGCGCAGCTTCTTCAGCTGCTCCTTGTGTTCGACGCCGAAGCGCTGCTCCTCGTCGACGATGACCAGGCCGAGGTCCTTGAACTTGGTCTCGGAGGAGAACAGCCGGTGGGTGCCGATGACGACGTCCACCGCGCCCTCCCGCAGGCCCTCCAGGACGGCCTTCGCCTCCGTGTCGGTCTGGAAGCGGGACAGGGCGCGCACATTGACGGGGAACTGGGAGTAGCGCTCGCCGAAGGTGCCGAAGTGCTGCTGCACCAGCAGGGTCGTGGGCACCAGGACGGCGACCTGCTTGCCGTCCTGGACGGCCTTGAACGCGGCGCGGACCGCGATCTCCGTCTTGCCGTAGCCGACGTCGCCGCAGATCAGGCGGTCCATCGGGACCGACTTCTCCATGTCGTCCTTGACCTCGGCGATGGTGGTCAGCTGGTCGGGGGTCTCCGCGTACGGGAAGGCGTCCTCCAGCTCGCGCTGCCACGGCGTGTCGGTACCGAAGGCGTGTCCCGGCGCGGCCATGCGCGCGCTGTAGAGCTTGATGAGGTCGGCCGCGATCTCCTTGACGGCCTTCTTCGCGCGCGCCTTGGTCTTCGTCCAGTCGGCGCCGCCGAGCCGGTGCAGGGTGGGCGCCTCGCCGCCGACGTACTTGGTGATCTGCTCGAGCTGGTCGGTGGGGATGTAGAGCCGGTCGCCGGGCTGGCCGCGCTTGGCCGGGGCGTACTCGACGACCAGGTACTCACGGGTGGCGCCCTGCACGGTGCGCTGCGCCATCTCGATGTAGCGGCCGACGCCGTGCTGCTCGTGGACGATGTAGTCGCCCGCCTCCAGGGTGAGCGGGTCGATGGTCTTGCGGCGGCGGGCCGGCATGCGCGCGCCGTCGCGGCCCGCGGCCTTCTGGCCGGTCAGATCGGTCTCGGTGAGCACCGCGAGCTTCAGGTCCGGGTCGACGAAGCCGTAGTCGATCGACCCGCATGCCACATGCACGACCGCCGGGGACAGCGCGCCGAGATCGGTGTCGAGGCGGGCGGCGATGCCCTCGCTGCCGAGCACCTCGGCCGTGCGGGCCGCGGGGCCGTGGCCCTCGGTGACGAACACCGCGCGCCAGCCGTAGGCGAGCCAGCCCTTGGTGTCGGCGAGCGCCCTCGCGGTGTCGCCGCGGTAGGTCTCCGGCGCGTGCATGCCCAGCTTGAGGGTGTCGTTGCCGTTGTCGAGGGCGAAGGTGTCGTCGGCGGCGAACGGGGACACCGACCACCACATCATGTCCAGCTCGCGCGCGCGGTCCCGTACGTCCGCGATGGACCACAGGGAGGCGGCACCGACGTCGATGGGCGCCTCCCCGCCGCCCGCTGTCGCCGCCCAGGACGCCTGGAGGAACTCCTGCGAGGTGGCCACGAGGTCGCTCGCGCGCGTGCGCACCCGCTCCGGGTCGCACACGACGGCCATCGCGCCCTTGGGCAGCACGTCGAGCATCAGCTCCATGTCGTCGACCAGGACGGGCGCCAGACTCTCCATGCCCTCCACGGCGATGCCCTCGGCGATCCTGCCGAGCAGTTCGCCGAGCTCCGGGTGCTGTTCGGCGAGCGCACGCGCGCGCGTGCGGACGTCGTCGGTGAGCAGCAGTTCGCGGCACGGCGGCGCCCACAGGCCGTGTTCGGCGACCTCCAGGGAGCGCTGGTCGGCGACCTTGAAGTAGCGGATCTCCTCGACGTCGTCGCCCCAGAACTCGACGCGCAGGGGGTGTTCCTCGGTGGGCGGGAACACGTCCAGGATGCCGCCGCGTACGGCGAACTCGCCGCGCTTCTCGACCAGTTCCACCCGTGAGTACGCGGCCGCCGCCAACGCCTCGACCACGGTGCCGAGATCGGCCGTGCCGCCCGTGCGCAAAGACACCGGCTCCAGGTCGCCGAGGCCCCTGACCTGCGGCTGGAGCACGGACCGTACGGGCGCCACGACCACCGAGACCGGCCCGGTGGCGGGGTCGTCGGGGTTCGGGTGGGCCAGGCGGCGCAGTACGGCGAGACGGCGGCCGACGGTGTCGCTGCGCGGGCTGAGCCGCTCGTGGGGCAGCGTCTCCCACGACGGGAACTCGACGACGCCCTCGGGCGGCAGCAGGGAGCGCAGGGCCGCCGCCAGGTCCTCGGCCTCCCGGCCGGTCGCGGTCACCGCGAGCACCGGGCGGCCGGTCTCGCGGGCCAGCGCGGCCACCGTGAAGGGACGCGCCGCCGGGGGGCCGACCAGGTCGACATGCATCCGGTTGCCGTCGGTGGCCGCCTTGATCGCTTCCGCGAGGGCGGTGTCCTTGACGACGGCGTCGAGCAGACCGTGCAGGCTCATGGAGGGGGCTTTCGTCCGAGGGTGCGGGGGGTTCAGGGCGGGGTTTCGCCCGGTTTCCGGGGCCGGGTGGGAGGGGGCGGGCAACACGAAGTGCCCGGCACGTCCGACGGGGCGGGGGGCTTCCAGCCTACGACGACGGCCCTGCCGGTGCCGGAGCCTGTGGACAACTCGCCATCACCCTGGCGCCGGGCGCTCCGCGGGAAGGGCCGCTATGGGCCATCGGTCGTCTGCGGGTGCGTCGTGGCTGGTCGCGCAGTTCCCCGCGCCCCTTGGGGTGCTGCCCGGCCGTCGGCAGACCCCGCCAGGGGCGCTCAGCGCACGGTGCGGATGGGCCGTCGATCGTCTGCGGGTGCGTCGTGGCTGGTCGCGCCCACGCGGCGGAGCCGCATATCGGCACAGCCCCGCGCCCCTTGGGTGCTGCCGGACCGTAGTCGACTTCGCAGGGTCCGCTCTACCACCGCAAACGCCGTAGGGCCCGGTGCCGGGAAGCCCCCCGTAGGCTTCCCGGTACCGGGCCCGCACCCCCGTGCGATCGGCACCCCGTACGACCGTCGCCCCCGTACGACGAGGTGCCGTAGCTGCCACTACTCCGTGGCGATCGCGTTGAGGACGTTCATGCGGCCTGCGCGGAACGCCGGCACCAGGGCTGCGAGGAGGCCTACGAAGGCCGAGCCGATGAAGACCGCGATGATCGTCGGCCAGGGGATCTCCAGGACCTTCAGGCCCTCCAGTGCGAGGAGCTGCTGGGCGGTGGCGCCCCAGCCCATGCCCAGGCCGAGGCCGAGGAGCGCGCCGAACAGGGCGATCACGACCGACTCCAGGCGGATCATGCGGCGGAGCTGGCGGCGGGAGAGGCCGATCGCCCGCATCAGGCCGATCTCGCGGGTCCGTTCGACCACCGAGAGGGCCAGGGTGTTCACCACGCCGAGGATCGCGACGATGATCGCCAGGGCCAGCAGGCCGTAGATCATGTTCAGGAGCTGGCCGATCTGGTCCTTGAGCGCCTTCTTGTAGTCGGTCTGGTCGCGCACGGTGTACTGCGGGTAGTCGTGCATTGCGGACTTCAGCGACTTGTACGCGGCGGCCTGCTGCCCGTCCTCGGCGGAGGCGAAGACCAGCTGGTCGAGCGGCATCCGGTCGGCGGGCACGTACTTGGCGAGCGTCGAGATCGCGGTGTACATGGAGCCCTTGTCGATGACGACGTCGTCGCTGGTGATCGCGCGGACCGTGAGCCGGGCCGTGCCGCCGTCCTTGAAGTCGACGGCGATCGTGGAGCCCAGGTGGATGCCGTGGTCCTTGGCGAACTTGTCGTGCACGGACATGGAGTTCGGCTTGTAGGCGTCCGCGAGGTCTCCGGCGACCGTCTTGGTGCGCAGGTCGGTGGCGTAGGTCGGGTCGGCCGCCGTGATCCGCGTGTTCTTGAGGGTCTTGCCGTCGGGTGTGGTGAACGCGGCCTCGGTGCTGCGGTACTCGGTGACCCGCGCCAGCCCCGGCGTCGACTTGACGGCCTTCACCGCTTGCGGGGTGATGAGCTGACCGGAGTCGTTGCCGATGATGAAGTCGGTGCCGACGGTCTTGTCGAGCTGGTCGGTCGCCGAGGCGACCATGGACGAGCCGACGACCGACAGACAGGCGACCAGCGCCAGGCCGATCATCAGCGCGGCGCCGGTGGCGCCGGTACGGCGCGGGTTGCGCAGCGCGTTGCGCTCGGCGAGACGGCCGACGGAACCGAAGACCCGCAGCAGGACGGCGCTGAGCACCCTGACCAGTCCGCCCACCAGGAGCGGGCCGACGGCCACGAAGCCGATCAGGGACAGCACCACGCCCAGGCCGAGCCAGGCCGAGCCCGTGGTCGCCTTGGCGGCAGTGGCGGCCAGGTACAGGCAGAAGGCGCCGCCGGCGGTGAGGAGCAGGCCGATGCTCGCGCGGATGGTGCTCGCCTTGGCGTCGGCCGGGGCGCCCGCGTCGCGCAGGGCGGCCATCGGGGAGACCTTTCCGGCGCGCCGGGCGGGCAGATAGGCGGCGAGGACGGTGACGACGACACCGAGGACCAGGCCGACCACCGGGGTCGTCCAGGCGACCGTCAGGTCGTCCGTGGACAGCGTCATGCCCATCGAGGTCATCAGCTTCATCAGGCCGATCGCGATGCCGACGCCCGCGCCGACACCCAGGACCGAGCCGACGACACCGAGCAGCAGGGCCTCCGCGAGCACGGAGCGGTTGACCTGCCGGCGCGAGGAGCCGATGGCCCTCATGAGGCCGATCTCCCGGGTGCGCTGGGCGACCAGCATGGAGAACGTGTTGATGATCAGGAAAATACCGACCAGGAAGGCGACACCGGCGAAGCCGAGCATGCCGTACCTCATGACGTCCATGAAGCTCTTGACGTCCTTCTGGTTGGCGTCCGCGTTCTCCTTGGCGGTGCGGACCTTGTAGTCGCCGCCCGTCGCGGCGGCCACGTTCTGCTTCAGCTGCGTCTGGGTGACACCCTTGACCGCCATGACCTCGACGTTCGTGTACACGCCGGTCCGGCCGACCAGGGCGTGCTGCGCGGTCGGGGTGTCCAGGTAGAAGATCGCGGCACCGGGGTTGGTGACGGCGAAGTCGGCGATACCGGAGAGCTTCGCGGTGTGCGTGCCGACCGCGCTGATCAGACCGATCTCGTCACCCAGCTTGAGGTGGTGCTTGTCGGCGGTGTCCTTGTCGACCATGACCTGGCCGGAGCCGTGCGGCGCCGTCCCGGACGCGATCTTCATGGTGCGGGCGTCGTTGCGGTTCCAGTTGCCGACGATGGTCGGCGCGCCGCTCTTCGGCGACAGGCTGTCCTTCTTCGCGTCGACGACGGTCACCGAGGTGGAGAACACCGTGCCCTCGGCCCACCGGACGCCCTGCGCCTTGCGCACGTTCGTGAGCACGGAGGCGGGCATCACCGGCGGTTTGCCGTTGTCGGAGGTCGTCGCGCCGTTGTCGGAGGCGGCCTTGGCGCTCACCGTCACATCGGCGGAGGTGGCCTGGAACAGCTTGTCGAAGGTGGTGTTCATGGTGTCGGTGAACACGAGCGTCCCGCAGACGAACGCCACCGACAGCAGGACCGCGACCGCGGAGAGGGCCATGCGCCCCTTGTGCGCGAAGAAGTTGCGCAGGGAGGTCTTCATGACGGTCATGACGTACGCCCCCGGGCGTCGAAGTCCTTCATGCGGTCCAGGACCTGATCGGCCGTCGGCTGGTGCATCTCGTCGACGATGCGGCCGTCGGCGAGGTACAGCACACGGTCCGCGTACGACGCGGCACCCGGGTCGTGGGTGACCATCACGATGGTCTGGCCCAGCTCGTCCACGGACCGCCGCAGGAAGCCCAGCACCTCGGCACCCGCACGCGAGTCCAGGTTGCCGGTCGGCTCGTCACCGAAGATGATCTCTGGGCGGGCCGCCAGGGCGCGCGCCACGGCGACACGCTGCTGCTGGCCGCCGGACAACTGGGCGGGGCGGTGCTTGAGCCGGTCTGCGAGCCCCACGGTCTCCACGACCTGCTGGAGCCACGCCTTGTCCGGCTTGCGGCCGGCGATGTCCATCGGGAGCGTGATGTTCTCGAGCGCGTTCAGCGTGGGCAGCAGATTGAACGCCTGGAAGATGAAGCCGATCCGGTCCCGGCGCAGCTGCGTGAGCTTCTTGTCCTTCAGTCCGGTTATCTCGGTCTCGTCCAGGTAGATCTGCCCGCTGGAGACGGTGTCCAGGCCCGCGAGGCAGTGCATCAGCGTCGACTTGCCGGAGCCCGACGGCCCCATGATCGCGGTGAACTGGCCCCGGGCGATGTCCACGTCGACATGGTCGAGGGCGACGACGCGGGTCTCCCCGGTCCCGTAAGCCTTGACGACCTGCCGCGCCCGCGCGGCGACGGCCGTACGCTCTCCAGTGCCCCCATGCCTGGGAATGGTCACAGCCGAAGTCACGGTGTATCTCCTCAGTAGATCCTGCGAGTGTTGTCAGCCCGCGCCGATCGGTTCGGCGGACGGTGCGGGCGCACGGTGCCTGTCGTGGTGCCGTCTCCTCGACGACACGGACGAGTCTTCCTTCCGGAAAGCCGCGGCGCGCTGGTGCACAGCCCCGTCTTTCCCTGGGGAAAACCCCACCCCCGCCGGTTCGGTCACCGCCCCCCAGCGGCGTAAAGCCAGGTTAAGGAGCGCAACCCGCCCCTCTCGTCCTCCGCCGGGACGAACGCCCCCCGACCCCTGATAAGGACCAACCCCTAGGGGCTTTCCACCCCCGGGTGGAGACCTCCTCGGGGTCGCCTCCACCCGGCGGCACCGATCCGGCCGTGCTGACCAGGCTGCGCCCTGCCGTCGCGTCAGGGTCAAGTGGGAAGCTGGGTCCGGCAGATGGGTGCAGGGGGCACGGAGGGGGACCCGGTGGAGAGCACAAGCCCGGCGGCACACGACGAGAAGTCCTCCGCCCCCGGCACCCGTCCCATCCGCCCAGGCGCGGTCGTCGCCGCCCTCATGCTGGCGATGGCGCTGCCCGCACTCGACTCGACCGTCGTCTCCACGGCCGTGCCGCAGATCGTCGGCGACCTCGGCGGCTTTTCGGTCTTCTCCTGGCTGTTCTCGGGCTATCTGCTCGCCGTCACCGTCACCCTGCCCGTCTACGGCAAGCTCTCCGACACCCTCGGCCGCAAACCCGTGCTGGTCGCGGGCGCCGCCGTGTTCCTGCTCGGCTCCCTGCTGTGCGCGGCGGCCTGGAACATGGGCGCGCTGATCGCGTTCCGGGTGGTGCAGGGTCTGGGCGGCGGCGCGCTCCAGGGCACCGTCCAGACGCTCGCCGCCGACCTCTACCCGCTTCAGGAGCGCCCGAAGATCCAGGCGAAGCTGTCCACGGTGTGGGCCGTGTCGGCGGTGGCGGGACCCGGGATCGGCGGGGTCCTCGCGGCATACGCCGACTGGCGCTGGATCTTCCTGCTCAACCTGCCGATCGGCGCCGTCGCCCTGTGGCTGATCGTCCGTCACCTCCACGAACCGGAACGAGCAGAACGCGTACGCGGCCCACGCCCGCGGGTCGACCGGGCGGGCGCGGTGGCGGTCTTCGTGTGCGGGGGCGTCCTGCTGACGGCGCTGGTGCAGGGCGGGGTCGCCTGGCCCTGGCTGTCGGCGCCGTCGCTCGCCCTGTTCGGCACGGGACTCGCGCTGGTCGCCGTGGTGGTGGCCGTCGAGCGTCGCGCGGCCGAGCCGATCATCCCGGGCTGGGTGTGGCGCCGCCGCACGATCGCCGCCGTGAACCTCGCCCTCGGCGCACTGGGACTGCTCATGGTGGCGCCGACGGTGTTCCTGCCGACGTACGCGCAGGCGGTGCTCGGCCTCAGCCCGGTGACCGCCGGGTTCGTCCTGTCGGTGTGGACCCTGACCTGGCCGGTGTCCGCCGCCCTCAGCCAGCACGTCTACCGCCGCATCGGCTTCCGCGACACGGCTGTGGCGGGCATCGGTGCGGCGGCGCTGATCCTGTTCGCGTTCCCGTTCCTGCCCTACCCGGGCCGGGCCTGGCAGCCGACGCTGCTGATGCTCCTGCTCGGCGCCGCCCTGGGGCTGTTCCAGCTGCCGCTCATCGTCGGCGTCCAGTCGACCGTGGTGTGGGCGGAACGCGGCACCGCCACCGCCTCGATCCTCTTCTGCCGCCAAACCGGCCAGACGGTCGGCGCGGCCGTCTTCGGCGCCGTCGCCAACGGGGTCCTCGCCACCCGGCTCGGCGGCGCCGGCGGCCTGGACTCCATCACCCGCACCCTGGACACCGGAACGGTCCCCGAACACACCCGGCGGGCCATCGCCGACGCGATCCACGCCGTCTACCTGGGCGCGTCCTGCGCTGCCGCCGTCGCATTCGTCGTCCTGCTCCTGCTGGCGCCGCGGCGCTTCCCGGTGCTCGGCGACTGACGGGACCACGCGCGGTGACCGGGCCGAGGGGCGCAGCCGCGCATTCCGGCCGGCGGCTTCGGCACCGGCCCCTCAAAAGTCTGAGTTACTCCGGGTAACGACACGGGACGGCAACACATCCGCCAAGGAAGCGCATACCGACCGGACAGTTTGGTGAAACTACTGCGCGGAATCGCTACCAGTAAGTAACGTGCGGGCTCGCTCACCCCCCTCCCTGCGGTCCGCAAGCTGCGGACCCGAGCCGTGCAAGGAGCGCCGGGATGTCCTTCGACCCGTCCCCGCCCAACTCGTCGCCCCCGCCCAACTCGTCGCCCCCGCCCAACCCGCCGTACCCAACCAACTCGTCGTACCCAGCCAACCCGTCGTACCCGCCCAGTTCGTCGTACCCGCCGTACCAGTCGTATCCGTCGCCCCGCCCGTCGCGGCCGCCGTCGTATCCGCGCCCCCGCCCGTCGCAGCCGCCGTATCCGGCGCCCCGGCAGCCGGACCTGCCGTACTCCTGGCAGTCGCCCGAGACCCCGTCCGGGCCGGAGTACCCCCACCCGGCCGCGCCGGGGCCGGGCGGTGATCTGCGGGTGCTGCGCGAGGCCTACCGATGGCAGCGGCGGACGGCTTCACTGACCGCGCTCGGGTACTTCACCCTCTTCCTCCTCCTGTCGGCGTTCGCACCGGGCCTCATGACCGACAAGGCCGTGGACGGACTGCCCGCCGGACTGCTGCTCGCACTGCTCCAACTGCCGGTCACCTGGCTGGCGATCGGCCTCTACGAGCGCACCGCGCACCGCCGCGTCGATCCGGTCGCCGACCGCATCCGCAGACAGTCCGAGCTGGACGCACGACGGGAGGCCGCCCGATGACCCCAACCGTCCTCCTCACCTCGGCCGCCTCGGCCGCCTCGGCAGCCGACGCGGGCGGATCCATCGGCTTCAGCGACTCGGCGCAGGCCATGTCGCTGGTGGCCTTCTCCGCCGTCGCGACAATCACCCTCCTGCTGTGCGTGATGACCGGACCCGACCGCGACGACCTCGACGAGTTCTACACCGGCTACGGCTCCCTCTCCCCCATGCGCAACGGCCTCGCCATCGCCGGGGACTACATCTCCGCGGCCACCGTCCTCGGCACCGGCGGCGTCATCGCACTGTGCGGCTACGACGGCATCGTCGTCGCCCTCAGTACCGCCCTGTCGCTCGTCCTGCTGATGTTCCTGCTGGCCGAACCCCTGCGCAACGCCGGCCGGTTCACCATGGGCGACGCCCTGACCCGCCGCGCACCCGGGCGGACCGTGCGGATCACCGCGAGCGTGGTGACCATCGCCGCCCTACTGCCGCTGATGCTGGTGCAACTCGCGGGCACCGGCCAGCTGATGGCGTTCATCCTCGGCTTCTCCAGCGACGCACTGAAGACCGGCTGCATCATCGGCCTCGGCGCGCTGATGATCAGCTACGCGGCCATCGGCGGTATGAAGGGCACCGCCCTCATCCAGATCCTGAAGATCGTGATGCTGCTCGGTTCCGGCACGGTCGTCGCCCTGCTGATCCTCCGGCGCTTCGACTGGGACCCCGGAACGCTCTTCGACGCCGCCGCCGCACAGAGCGGCGCGGGTCCCGCGTTCCTCCGCTCCGGGCTGGAGTTCACCGGCGGCACGTACCCCCGGATCGACATGATCACGTCGGCCCTGACCATCGTCCTCGGCGGCGCCTGCCTGCCCCACATCACCATGCGCATGAACACCGCGTCCGACGCCCGCCAGGTACGCCGCTCCATGTCCTGGGCGGTGTCGGGAGTCGTCCTGTTCGTGCTCGTCATGACCGTCGTCGCGATCGGCGCCACCGCGCTCATCGGCCGCGCCGCGATCGCGAGCGCCGACCCGCACGGCAACACCGCCTATCTCCTGGGCTCACGGGCAGCCCTCGGGGCGCAGGTGTCCCCGGCGGAGACCCTCCTGTTCACCGCCGTCACCACCGCCCTCTTCCTCACCCTGCTCGCCTCCGTCGCCGGCATGATCCTCGCCTGCGCCAACTCCCTCGCCCACGACGTGTTCGCCACCCGCGCGAAGCCGACGACGGCACGCCGCGAGATGACCATCGCGCGCATGTCGGCACTGGCGGTGGGCATCCCGGCGATCCTGCTGGCCACCCTCGTCCAGCACCGCAGCCTCCAGCCCCTCGTGACCCTCTCCTTCTGCCTCGGCGCCTCGGCCATCGCCCCCGCGCTCGTCTACAGCCTCTTCTGGCGCCGCTACACCCGCACCGGCCTCATGTGGACCCTCATCGGCGGCTCCCTGGCCGTCCTGCTGCTGATGCCGGGCACCAACCTCGTCTCCGGCTCCCCGCTCGCGGCCTTCCCCGGCGCCGACTTCAACTGGTTCCCCTTCACCACCACCGGGATCGTCTCCATCCCGGCCGGTTTCGCGGCGGGTTGGATCGGGACGGTGATCTCCGGCCCGCGGGAGGCGGCGGAACAGCGCCGTCAGTACGAGGCGGTGGAGGGGTGGATCCTGGCGGGGGCGGTGCGCAGGAGAGCCTGACGCCGGGTTCGGGGGTGCACGGGGGCTCGGGGGCGCAGGGGGGCTCGGGGCGCAGGGGGGCTCGGAGGCGCCGAGCGGGCCGCCTCCAGCGCCGTCTCACTCCGCCGGAGTGCGCCCCGTCAGCGCCGACAGACTGCTGCTGACCTGGGCCAGCTGCGCGTGCACGTCGTCCGACCGGTCGGCGTGCTCGCGCAGTACACGCTCCGTCTCCCGGGCGACCCGGTCCTGACGGGCCTTCGCCTCGGCGAGCACGGCCTCCGCACGGCCCCGGGCATCCTCCTGGACCCGTGCGGCCGACTCCTGCGCCGCCCCGAACTCCCGCTGCGCCTCGGCCAAGGCGGTCTCGGCGCGGGTCAGGGACGCCGCGTGGAGCGTATCCAGGGCCTCGGCCCGCCCGGCGGCCTCCCGCTCGGCAGCGGCCCACCGCTCGGCGTGCTCCTTCTGCTGTCCGGCCAACGTCTCCTCCGTACGCCGGCGCATCTCGCGCAGCGCGGCCAGCACCTCCCCGCGCCCCCGCTTCACCTCCCGCCGCGCCGCCACCCGCACCTCGTCGGCCTCGGCGCGCGCCGTCAGCAGACGCTGCCGGGCATCCTCCTCGGCCCGGGCGCGTACGGCGTCCACGGGCGGGCGTGCGGCCTCCCGCACGCCCTCAGCGCACACCTTCGTCTCCTCCACACGGCGCACTGCCTCTTCGCGCGCGCTGTCCCACAGTTCCCGCGCCTCCTCCTGCGCAAGCTGGAAGATGCACCGTGCGCGCTCCCCCAGCACCTCGTACGACTGCGGCGCGAGCCCCTCCACCGCCGCCCGCAACCGCTCCAGCTCCGCCTCCATGTCCCTGGCCAGCACCGTGAGCCGGGCGGCCCGCTCCCAGGCGGCGTCACGGTCCCGCGAGAGCGCCTCGGTGAACACATCGACCTGGTCACGGCGGTAACCCCGCCTCCGGACCGCCCCGAGGCCGCACAGCGACACCCACGGTCTGCCCATCCCGGGACCCCTCTCCATCCGAAAAGGCGCGAAATGATGATGCTGATTACCGATTCGTCGATTCGCGCATATTTTGATGGATCAGGAGTTAATCGACATAACATGACACTCCGCGCGCAAACAACAGGGCTGGGCCCGGTCGGGTGACCGGGCCCAGCCCTGTCGTGCACGTTCATGCACATTCGGCCTGACGCCGACGGGTCTACGGCTCAGGCGGATCTACGGCTCAGTGGCTCGGCGGCGCCTCACAGCAGCCCGTCCCACATCTGCTCCAGCAGCACCGACCACCAGCTCTCCGGCGAACTCAGCGCCGCCGGATCCAGGGACGCCAGCTGCGCCTGGAAGTCGACAGTCCAGCGGCCCGCCTGCTCCTGGTTCAGCCCGAATCGCAGCCGCCACATCCGGCCCAGCAGCGCCAGACAACGCGCGAACTCCGGCAGCCCCGTGTTCACGAACTGCGGCGGCACCGGAGCACCACCCGGACCGGCCTCCACCGGTACCGCCACGATGTTCGCCGTGCCGTACTGCACACACACGGCCTTGCCGAAATCGGTACCCATCACGAGGTACGACCCCGCATCCGCGGCCGGCTGCACCCCGCGCTCCTGCGCCAGCTCCGCCAGCGTCGGCACCGGACGGCCCGGCTGGGCCTGCGCCCAGAAGAACGGCCCCAGGTCCAGCGGCAGCCCCGCCGCCACCAGCGTGTGCGCCACGATCGGCGGCACACCCTGCCGGGACACCGCGGCCTGCTCGAACCGGAAGACCCCCGGCCCGAACGCCGCCCCCAGCTCCTGCGCGATCCCCTCAGGCGGGATCGGCGGCGCGGGCTGCACCGGCGGCACCGGCACCCGCACCGGCGCCTGCCGCGCGGGACCGTCCGCCACCTGGTGCAGCTCGCCCTGGTGCGCCAGCAACTGCTGCATGCCCTGCTGCCGGCTCGCGTGATCCGTGCCGTACGGCGCGATGCTCGTGATCCGCGCCTGCGGCCACTGCTCCCGGATCATCCGCGCGCAGTACGCGCCCGGCAGCTCGCACGACTCCAGCTCCGTGTGCAGCTCCAGCACCTGGCCGGGCGGCACGTTCATACCGCGCAGCTCGTGGAAGATCTGCCACTCCGGGTGCGGGGTGCCCGGCGCCGAACGCCGGATCAGCTGCTGCTCCGAACCGTCCTGCGCCCGGTAGCGCAGCACCGCCTGATAGCCGGGGCCGACCATGGGCAGCCCCTGCTGCTGCGGATAGCCGTACGCGGGGGGCTGCTGCCCCGGCATGGGCTGACCGGGCATCGGCTGACCGGGCATCCCCGGGATGGGCTGGCCCGGCATCTGCTGACCGGCCATGGGCTGACCCGGTACGGGCGGCGGCCCGGGCGGTACCGCGCCGGGCGGCACCCCGGGCACCCCGGGGGCGGGCGGCGGCGGAGGCGCACCCGGCGCGCCCACCGGGGGCCCGGCCAGCACCGTCTCCGCGTGGTGCACGGCACCGGGGGCGCCGGGTACGCCGGGCGCACCAGGAGCACCGGGAGCACCTGGCGGCAACGGGGCGCCGCCGGGGCCCATCGGGTTCGGGTTCGGGTTCGGGTTGGCCAGCATCGTCGCGGCATGGTGGACGCCACCCGGGGGCGTACCGCCGGGTACACCGGGCGGCTGCGGCGCGCCGGGAGCGGGCGCGGGCTGCGGTCCGTCCGGGCCCAGCGACGACACCAACTGCGTCGGCTGGTACCCGCCACCGGGCGCGCCCGGTACGGGCGGCGGCGGAGGCGGGCTGCCCTGCTGGGCACCCGGCATCCCCGGTACACCCGGCACCGGCGGGGGCGGCGGCGGAGGCGCGCCCGTACCGCCCCGGCGGGCCCGCGCGGGCGGCGGGGCCTTGCTGGTCGCCGCGTCCGCGATGTCTTCGGCGTTCGGTGCCAGCCGCCGCCCCGGGTCACCGGGAGCGCCAGGAGCACCAAGACCGCCCGGTGCACCCGGAGCACCAGGACCGCCCTGCGCACCGGGTCCGCCCGGCGGGAAGCCGTACGACGGCGGCGGAGGCGTGGACGCCACACCCTGCGGACCACCCGGCAGCGGAACGGGAGCACCCGGAGCCCCGGGGCCGCCCTCCGGATAGCCGTACGACGGCGTGGGCGGCGGAGACGGCGGCATGCTGCCCTGCGGCCCGCCCGGAGCGCCCGGCGGGGTCGGCACGCCCGGCGGGGTCGGGTAGCCGTACGACGGCGCGCCCGGCGGCGGAGGCGGAGTGCTGCCCTGGAGCGGCGTCTCCGGCTCCAGCGCACGCGCGCGCGTGGTGGGCGGCAACTGGCTGCCCCCCGGGATCAGCGCCGTCCGCGCGTCCGGCGGCGTGTCCATCGGGGCGTCCTCCGGCTCATCGCCCAGCGCCGACGCGAACACCGTCGCCGGCAGCGGCACCGAACCGTCCTCACCGGCGCCCGCGCTGGTGTCCGTACCCGTCCACGGCGTCGCCCCCTCCGGCACCGGCGGCGCACCCGCACCCGTGCCCGGCACCCCGGCGGCCGGCGGCCACACGGCAGCACCGCCCCCCGACACACCGGACCCGGCTCCCGGCACCCGATCGGCAGGAGCCCGATCGGACGGAACCCGGTCGGACGGAACCCGATCAGCAGGCTCCGCGACCCCGGCACGGGCACCAGCACCGGCACCGGCACCGCTCCCCGGCACCCCCGCCTGCGTCTCCGGCAGCCCGCCGGACCACCCGGAACCGGAAGAATCCCCGGCAGCGGCACCGGCCGAGACCCCGCGCCCCGACGTACCCGGCCCCCCGCCCCGCCGATCCGGTATCCCCAGCCGATCCGCCGCCTCCTGCAACCACTCCGGCGGCGACAGCAGGAACGACGTCTGATTCAGATCCACCCGCGCCGCAGCAGGCGCCGCCACCGGCTCGTCCTCCACATCCGCACGGCCGTACTCCTCCTCGTACCGGCGGATCACCTCACCCACCGGCAGCGCGGGCCACAGCGTCGCGTCCCCGCTGTCCCGGGCGATCACCAGCCGCTGCCCGCCCCCGTCCGAACGCGGCCCCTCAGGACGGTCCTCCGCCCACACCACGAACCCGAGCTCGAACTCCCGCACCCGCACCTCACGATGCTGATACGAGGGCACGTCCCCGTTGACCCACTCTTCCGCACGCTCCTGCGCCTGCGCGAACGTCACCATCGCCCGGCTCACTCCCCCACCGAAGACACGGGAACGACATGCGCGAAACCGCCGTCCACCATCAGATTCGCCACGGTCTCCAACTCCGGCGGGGAACCCGCCAGCCGCGACAGGAAGACATCGAAGTCCTCACCGCACGGCAACAGCAGCCGCTCCACCCGCTCCGCCTGCGACCACCCCGGATCCACGTCCCGTACATCGTCGTAGGCGCAGAACCACACCGAACCGGCGCCCTGCCCGCGCACCTTCACCGCCAGCAGCCCGCCCTGCACAAAACCGATCCCCAGATAATCCTTGGTGAGATGGTCACGCAGGCATTTGTTCACATAGACCAGATCATTGACCGCCGCCTCGTCCCGCACCGTGAAGAACGGCTGGTCCACCAGCAGCCCCAACTCCGCGTACAACGCCGTCCCCACCGGCGCACACCCACCCGCCGCCTTCAGGAACGAACGGTACGGACCCGGCAACCGGTACCCCAGATCCTCCTCCACCCCCTGCACCTGCGACTCCGTCACCGCCACCAACGACTTCGACAACCCGAAATGCGCCGGACGCGTCTCCTGCAACGGCCGCGTACCCCGCTTGAACTGATCCACATTCGCGGTCGCTATCCCACCGTGATGCCGCAGCAGCGCCTTCACATCCACCGGGACCAGCTCGACACGCCGCGAACCCACCACGTGATGCCAGGTCCAGCCGTGCGGCGTCGCCACCTCCGGCACCGTGTCCCACAACTCATGACCCGACGCCGCCAGAGCCGCGTTCGCCGACACATAATCCGTCAGCCGCAGCTCGTCGACCCCGAACCCCTCAGGCGGCTCCGCGATCTCCGCCGCCGCACGCGCATACGGCGAGAAATCCGGGTAACCCCGCTCGTCCACCCGCACACCCCGCGGATGACGGGCCGCCCGGACCGGATCCGGGAAATGCACGACCTGCCCGGCATAGGCCGCGTTCGGCGGCGCGGCTTGCTGCCCGAGCCGACCTGTCGTCATGACGGTTGCCCCCTGCGGCACTCTGTACGGACCGAATTCACCATCCGTAATGACCACCTCTGGCGCACTACGGCCCGTATCGACTGTCTCCAACGCGTTGACCGCGCGGATCGCGGTGCCGACAGCCTATTCGCTACGGCGACACAGGTCACCGGCCCTCCGCTTCCGTGACCTGCCGTCACCTCGCCGTGACAGCCCGCCCAAACCCGGGCGTGTCGCACGGCCCCGGTTACCGCACGAGCCACGCGATTTGGCACCCTGTGGACTCCGGGGCATGCTCGGGAGGGAATGACGATCATGAACGCGACGCAGACGGGAACGCGCACAGGGGCCCCCGAGCCACCGCAGAGCGGCACCTCGGGCACCCCCCGCACGGGCATGCCCGGCGCCCCCCGCACCAGCACCAGCACCACCGCAGACCCGCGCACCGGCGCCACCGGCGACCCCCGCGTCGGCTGGAGCGCCACCGGCCCCCGCACCGCCCCCGCGCTCCACCACCGCCGCGACGGCATACTCCCCACCGTCGCCGCCGCCCTCTCCGTACGCGGCGCCACCCTCACCGGCACCGCCGCCCGCGGCGACCAGCCACCCCAGCTCCACCCCCTCGTCCAGGACTTCCTGGACACCCTCACCAGCGCCCAACGCGACCGCTTCACCGGCCGCTGCGCCGAAACCATCCTCATCTCCCGGCACATCACCACCGCCGACGCCGCCCGCAGCAAACGCGCCGCACGCAAACCCATGACCAACGGCGAAGCCCGCAAGGCCCTCAAACAGGCCAAACTCACCACCCGCCACATCCGCGAGGCCGGCGACCCCCTGCACGGCGGATTCGCCGCCCCCTGCCGCGCCTGCACCGCACTCACCGCCCACTTCGGCGTCCGCGTCGTCGAACCCGCGGCCACAGCCGACTGAACACCCGCCCCCACCCGCACGTACAGGAACACCCAGGTCCGACACAACCCGGTTACGACACAAGCCAGGCACGACGATCGAAGAGCAGATGCACCGCGACCGCACCTCAACCACCCGCTTCCCCGTCCCCGTCGACGCCGCCCTGCGTGCCGCCGGCTGGCAACCCGGACGCTGGGACATACAGCAGGCCGAGAACTGGGCCGACACCCTGCGCGGTCACATCTCACCCGCCGGACATCTGCACGCCGTCTTCCCCGCCGCCGTCGAAGCATGGGCCGAATTCGGCGGACTGCACATCACCCCCACCGGCAACGGCCGCCAGATCGCCCCCACCACCCTCCACCTCGACCCCCTGCACGGCCTCCACCTCGCCCGCACCCTCAGCGACCTCGGCCGCGCCCTCGACACCGAGGTCAGCCCCCTCGGCGCCGAACCCGACACCCACGCCGTACTCGCCATCGACGCCATCGGCCGCGTCTACACCCTCGACCACACCGGCGACTGGTACCTCGGCAACGACATCGACCAAGCCCTCGCGGCCCTCGTCACCGGCACAGAACCAGTACGCCTCACGGCAGGCTGACGCGCCACACCACGGCAGCGCGGCAGGGTGGCAGCGCGGCAGCGCCAAAGGAGTCCGGGCCTACGCCGCCGGAATCACCGCGGACACCCGGAACCCCCCGGCATCCGTCGGCCCCGACACGAACACCCCGCCCAGCGCCAGCACCCGCTCCCGCATCCCGACCAGCCCGTTGCCACCCGACGGCAGCCCCGCCGCGTCCGCCGCCGAAGGCTCCGGCGGCGGCTCGTTCTCCACCTGCATCGCGATCTCGGACACCCGATGCGCCAGCCGTACATACGTCTTGGCACCCGCCGCATGCTTGTGCACGTTCGTCAGCGCCTCCTGCACCACCCGGTACGCCGTCTGCTCGATCTCCCGCGTATACACCCGCGCCTCGCCCTGCACCGACAGATCCACTGTCATCCCCGCCGCCGCGGACTGCCCGACCAACTCGTCCAGCTCCGAGAGACAGGGCCCTTCCTCATGATGGGCGGAATCGGCGGCCGCGGCCGCAGCCGCCCCCACGGCGGCCAGCGGCAACCCGGCCTCCGCCGGAACCCGCCGCCCCCCGACATCCCCACTACCACTGCGCAGCACCCCGAGCATCTCCCGCAACTCGGTCAGCGCCTGCCGCCCCATGTCACCGACCAGAGCGGCATTCTTGACGGCCTTGTCAGGATCCTTCCGAGCGACGGCCTGCAGCGCAGCGGCATGCACCACCATCAAGCTCACCCGATGCGCGACGACGTCATGCATCTCCCGCGCGATACGCGTCCGCTCCTCGTTACGGGCCCACTCGGCCCGCTCCTCCGCCCGCTCCGCAAGCAACTGGAGCTCCCGCTCCAGACTGTCGGCACGCTCCCTGAGGCTCTCCATCAGCCGCCGCCGCGCACCGACGTACAGCCCGAGCAGTACCGGCGGGGCCGTCAGCCCGAGCGAGGTCGTGATCGAGGCGAACGGCACGAACCAGTCCCCGATGGTCCAGTCGCCCCGCGCGATGTCCTGACGCGCCCGCACGAACGTCACGATCATCGTGCCGACCATCGCCATACCGGCCAGCGCCACGATGATCCGCCGGGGCACCTCGGCCGCGGCAAGCGTGTAGAGGCCGACGATGCCCATCAGGAAGCCCATCTGGGCCGGAGTGATGGCGATCGCCACCAGCACCACCGCGATCGGCCACTTCCGCCGGAACAGCAGCACCGAACCCGCGAGCACCCCGAAGACGATCCCGACCGACAGCGGGATCCCCGCGTCACGGGCGAACGGAATGCCCTCCAGACCGCACTCCAGTGCGGACGCCACCGCAAGAGTCCCGTCGAGCACCGCACTGCGCCACCGCGCCCACCACCACGGCCCGGTCAAAGCCGCAGAGTGGTCTGCCCCCGTCGTGGTCATGCGTCCAGCCTACGGGCGCCAGGGGGATCTTTTCCGGTGAGTTTCCCCTACTTCCCTCCACCACATGCCGTAATCGGATCACAACGAAACCCACCGGTATCGCTCGAACTGGTGAACCGCCCTCGTTCACCTACTGAACCCCACATTCCGGCCGGACGGTATGGGTATGGCACAAGCACATCGCACGCGTGCGAAAGACGACGTCAGGGCGAAAGCCAGGGAGCGCCGGCACCAAGGCTGGACGTACGACCAGATCAAGGCGGAGCTGGGCTGCTCGAAGAGCTAGGTCTCGCTGTGGGTACGGGACCTGCCGAAGCCGGAACGCAGGCGCAGCCGCGAGGAAGCGGCAGCGCTCGCCCGCACGGGCTGGGAGGGGAGACTCCGCATCCAGGAGGAGGAGCGACTGAAGACCAAGGAATCGGCACGACAGGCGGTCGGCAGTCTCACCGCCCTCGAACTGTTCTTCGTCGGGGTCAGCCTCTATTGGGCCGAGGGCACCAAGGACAAGGCCTATGCCCGGCGAGAGAGGGTCACCTTCGTGAACAGCGACCCCTCCATGATCAGGGCCTTCCTGGAGTGGCTCGACTTCCTGGACGTCGAGCGGGACCGCCTCCGGTTCAACGTCATGATCCACGAGACTGCCGACGTACCGGCCGCCGAACGGTACTGGGCCGACATCGTCGGCGCCGATCAGGACGCCTTCAACAAGACGACCCTGAAGAAGCACAACCCCAAAACGGTCCGCAAGAACATCGGCGACTCCTACCTCGGCTGCCTGACCATCAGGGTCCTGAAGAGCGCCGACTTGTACCGTCGCATCGAGGGGACTTGGTACGGCATAGTAGGGGCTGCGACTGCGACCGATCCAGAAAATCGGACATAATGCGCTAACCATCCCGGATCGTCTAACGGCAGGACAAATGGTTTTGGTCCATTGAATGAGGGTTCGATTCCTTCTCCGGGAGCACGACAAAAAAGACCGGGCCTCTGACAGCACCGTCAGGGGCCCGCTCTCATGTCCGCCCCCGGCACCCCCGCTATCCTGCGGATGTCCCCCCACACAGCACACCACTCCACAGCCGAAGGGCAACTCCGTGAGCGTCATTCGCCCGGCAGCCGTCGTCGTACTCGCAGCGGGTGAGGGCACCCGTATGAAGTCGGCCACACCGAAGGTCCTGCATGAGATCTGTGGCCGTTCCCTGGTGGGTCATGTGCTCGCCGCGGCCCGTGAGCTGGACCCCGAGCATCTGGTCGTCGTGGTCGGACACGGCAGGGACCAGGTCACCGCGCATCTCGCCGAGGCCGATCCGCAGGCGCGCGCGGTCGTGCAGGCGGAGCAGAACGGCACCGGGCACGCCGTGCGTATCGCGCTGGAGGAGCTGGGCGGTGCCGTCGAGGGGACTGTCGTGGTCGTGTGCGGTGACACCCCGCTGCTGACCGGTGAGACCCTGCGGCAGCTCGCCGGTACGCACCAGGGCGACGGCAACGCGGTGACCGTGCTGACCGCCGAGGTCCCGGACGCCACCGGCTACGGCCGTATCGTCCGCGACGACGCGACAGGTGCCGTCACCGCGATCGTGGAGCACAAGGACGCCACCGAGGAGCAGCGGGCGGTCCGGGAGATCAATTCGGGGGTGTTCGCGTTCGACGGGCGGCTGCTGGCGGACGCGTTGAAGAAGGTGCGGACGGACAACAGTCAGGGTGAGGAGTACCTGACCGATGTCCTCGGGATTCTGGGTGGGGCCGGGTATCGGGTGGGTGCCTCGGTGGCCGGTGATCATCATGAGATCGCCGGGATCAACAACCGGGTGCAGTTGGCCGAGGCGCGGCGGATTCTCAACGACCGGTTGCTGACGCGGGCGATGCTGGACGGGGTCACGGTCGTCGATCCCGCCACGACGTGGGTGGATGTGACGGTGACGTTCGAGCGGGATGCCGTGGTGCATCCGGGGACGCAGCTGCATGGCAGGACGCATGTGGGTGAGGGTGCGGAGGTCGGGCCGAACAGCCGGCTGACGGACACGCTGGTGGATGCGGGGGCGCGGGTGGACAACACGGTGGCCGTGGGGGCGCATGTGGGGCCGCAGGCATCGGTGGGGCCGTTCGCCTATCTGCGGCCGGGGTCGCGGTTGGGGCTGAAGTCGAAGGTGGGGACGTACGTCGAGTTGAAGAACGCGTCGATCGGTACGGGGACGAAGGTTCCGCATCTGTCGTATGTGGGGGACGCGACGATCGGGGAGCACACGAACATCGGTGCGGCGAGTGTGTTTGTGAATTACGACGGGGAGAACAAGCACCACACCACGATCGGGTCGCATTGCCGTACGGGTGCGGACAATATGTTTGTGGCTCCTGTCACGGTGGGGGACGGTGCGTACAGCGCGGCGGGGTCTGTGATCACGAAGGACGTACCGCCCGGTTCGCTGGCTGTGGCCCGTGGTCAGCAGCGGAATATCGAGGGCTGGGTGGCCCGGAAGCGGCCCGGGAGTGCGGCTGCGAAGGCGGCGGAGGCGGCGTCGGGGCAGGGTGGGGGCGAGGACTGAGGGGAAACGCGCACGCCGGACACGGCGTACCGTGATAAGTGCCCATCCGCACCCCACCAGCTGAGACGTCCTCTCGCGCCGAGGAGAGTGGACGTGCGCGCTCGGCTGAACACCCTCTGAGGAGACAGTGCTGTGACCGGGATCAAGACGACCGGCGAGAAGAAGATGATGTTCTTTTCCGGCCGTGCCCACCCCGAGCTTGCTGAGGAGGTAGCTGAGCGGCTGGGCGTCGGGGTCGTCCCGACGAAGGCCTTCGACTTCGCCAACGGTGAGATCTATGTGCGGTACGAGGAGTCGGCGCGTGGTGCCGATTGCTTCCTGATCCAGAGCCACACGGCTCCGATCAACAAGTGGATCATGGAGCAGCTGATCATGATCGACGCGCTGAAGCGTGCGTCGGCTCGTTCGATCACGGTCATCGTGCCCTTCTACGGTTACGCGCGGCAGGACAAGAAGCACCGGGGCCGTGAACCGATCTCGGCGCGTCTGATCGCGGATCTGATGAAGACGGCGGGTGCGGACCGGATCCTGACGGTCGATCTGCACACGGACCAGATCCAGGGCTTCTTCGACGGTCCGGTGGATCATCTGTTCGCGCTGCCGCTGCTGGCGGACTATGTGGGCGGCAAGGTGGACCGCGCGAAGCTGACGGTGGTGTCGCCGGACGCCGGCCGGGTGCGGGTGGCGGACCGCTGGTGCGACCGGCTGGGCGCGCCGCTGGCGATCGTGCACAAGCGGCGTGACAAGGACGTGGCGAACCAGGTGACGGTGCACGAGGTGGTCGGTGAGGTCGAGGGCCGGGTGTGTGTGCTGGTCGACGACATGATCGACACCGGTGGCACGATCTGCGCCGCGGCGGACGCGTTGTTCGCGCACGGTGCGGAGGATGTCATCGTGACGGCGACGCACGGTGTGCTGTCGGGTCCGGCGGCGGACCGGCTGAAGAACTCGCGGGTGAGCGAGTTCATCTTCACGGACACGCTGCCGACGGCGGGTGAGCTGAGCGGTGATCTGGACAAGATCACGGTGCTGTCGATCGCGCCGACGATCGCGAGCGCGGTGCGTGAGGTGTTCGAGGACGGTTCGGTGACGAGCCTGTTCGACGAGCAGTAGTCCGGTAGTTCCGTCACGGACTCCCGGGTGTCCCCGTCTGACCGTTGATCGATTTTTCCGCGGCCTCCCCCTCCGAGTACTCTGTTGCAGTTGCTCGGCGAGGGAGGCCGTGTCCGCGTCCGTGTGGATGTCCATGTGGATGGGGATCTGGTGCTCCGTTATCGACGCGCTCTTCGTAGCAGGCCGTTCGTGGCCGGGTGACCACGTCCGTCCTGAGTTCGTACAGGTCGGATCCCGACTGGTTTTCTACGAGGAGTGAACATGTCCGAGGTGAAGCTGAGCGCCGAGACGCGTACCGAGTTCGGCAAGGGTGCCGCCCGCCGTATCCGCCGTGACAACAAGGTTCCGGGTGTGCTGTACGGCCACGGTTCGGACCCGCTGCACCTGACGCTTCCGGGCCACGACCTGCTGCTGGCGCTGCGTACGCCGAACGTCCTGATCTCCCTGGACATCGACGGCAAGACCAACGAGCTGGCGATCCCGAAGTCGGTGCAGCGCGACCCGATCAAGGGCTTCCTTGAGCACGTGGACCTGCAGCTGGTCAAGCGGGGCGAGAAGGTCACGGTCGAGATCCCGGTGCACACCGAGGGCGAGCTGGCCGCGGGCGGCAACCTGCTGGAGCACGTGCTGAACGCGCTTCCGGTGGAGGCCGAGGCCACCCACATCCCGCAGGCCGTGACGGTGTCCGTGGAGGGTCTGACGGCCGGTGCGTCGGTCCTCGCCAAGGACATCACCCTGCCGTCGGGTGTGTCGCTGGCCGTCGAGGAGGACGCGGTGGTTCTCCAGGTGCTGGCCGCGCAGGCCGAGGAGGCGCCGGAGGGTGCCGAGGGCGAGGCAGAGGTCGCCGAGGCCTGATCCGGGCCCCGTCGTCGTACGTCAGCCGCTGTTCCCGGGTGGGGGCAGCGGCTGGCGCGTGTCCGAGCAGTGCCGTAGTGCCGTAGTAGTTGCGCAGTTGCGCATTTCGAGGAGACATGGACGACGTGAACACGCCTGCCAATGCCCCCTGGCTCGTCGTCGGGCTGGGCAATCCGGGGCCGGAGTACGCGATGAACCGGCACAACGTGGGGTTCATGGTGGCCGATCTGCTGGCGGAGCGGATGGGCGGGAAGTTCAAGCGGGCGGGGAAGGCGCAGGCCCAGGTGGTGGAGGGGCGGATCGGTCCGCCGGGTCCGGGCAGCCGCCGGGTGGTGCTGGTGAAGCCGATGTCGTTCATGAATCTGTCCGGCGGGCCGGTGAACGCGCTGCGGGACTTCTTCAAGGTGCCGGTGGCGAACGTCGTGGCGGTGCACGACGAACTGGACATCGACTACGGGACGCTGCGGCTGAAGCTGGGCGGCGGGGACAACGGGCACAACGGTCTGAAGTCGATCACGAAGGCGCTGGGGGCGGACTATCACCGGGTGCGGTTCGGGATCGGGCGGCCGCCGGGGCGGATGCAGGTGGCGGACTTTGTACTGAAGGACTTCGCGTCGGCCGAGCGCAAGGAGCTGGACTACTTCGTGGACCGGGCGGCGGACGCGGTGGAGTGTCTGGTCGTGGAGGGCCTGGAGCGGGCGCAGAGTACGTACAACTCGTGACTTGTCCGCCCGCCTGTTCCCCTGCGAGTTGACCTGGTGTGCGGCCATGGCCAATGATCCCGGCCATGCCTGCTGCCTCCGCCGCTTCGTCCCGCCCGGGTGCGCGTGCCGCACTGCGGTTCGGGCGGACGGCCGCCATGAGTGTGGTCGCCGCGCTGATCCTGTTCTGCGGGGTGTGGGGGTCGTGGAGTACGGCGCAGTACGTGATGCTGACCAAGGGACGTGAGCGGGGCACGATCGCGGTGACGTCGTGCGACGCGGACACCTGCTGGGGGCCGTACACGCCGTTGACGACGGGTTCGGCGGCCCGGAAGCGAGTGGTGATCGAGAAGTCGGTGGCGGTGCGCAAGGGCCGTACGTACACGGTGGTCGTGAAGCCGGGCACCGGTGACGAGGTGGTCCGCTCGGGCCCGGCCGGGGTCCTGTACGCGTGGGTCCCGATGGGCGGTGCGCTGCTGCTGGCGTCGGTGGTGGTGGCAGGCGGCCTACGCCGCCCACGACTGGCGTGGCTACTGGCCGGGACCGGCGTGGCCTTCCTGACGGCGACTTTCGTGACGCTGTGAACTCCTCCCCGCCGTAGACCTCCTCCCCTCCCCTACGACATGACAGTGCCCCCACGACATGACAGTGCCCCCACGCTCGCAAGATGCCGAGCACGGGGGCAAAGCCGCAGCCGGGGGCAGCCGCAGCCACCCCTGCTGTGGGCCATCGTTCCTCCCCCAAGCTCTTCGAGCAGGGGGGACCCCAGGCGGAACGGGTGGGCACAGCCCCCAGCACCGGGTGCCTCGCAACCCGGTCCAGCCGCTGTCAGCCGAGCACCAGCCGTGCCGACCGGTATCAGCCGGTGTTACGCAGCCCCGCAGCAACCCCGTTGACGGTGAGCAGCAGCGCACGCGAGAGCAGCGGATCCGCCGCCTCCCCAGCAGCCGCCGCATCCCGCTGCCGCTTGAGCAGCGTGACCTGGAGGTACGAGATCGGGTCGAGATAGGCGTCGCGGATACCGAGGGTCTGGCGGAGCCCCGGCGTATGGTCGAGCAGCCCCTTCTCCCCGGTGACCTTGAGCAGCTCCCGCACGGTGAGGTCGTGCTCGGCGCGGATGGTGTCGAAGACGTGGTGCAGTTCCTCGGGGACGAGGGTCTCGACGTAGTGCGCGGCGATCCGCAGATCGGTCTTGGCGAGGGTCATCTCGACGTTGGAGATGAAGTTGCGGAAGAAGTGCCAGCGCTGGTGCATCTCGGCGAGGACGGTGTCGAGGCCGGCCTCGCGCAGTGCGGCAAGTCCGGAGCCGACGCCGAACCAGCCGGGGACGACCTGCCGGGACTGGGTCCAGCCGAACACCCAGGGGATGGCGCGCAGTCCGTCGAGTCCGGCGCCGGAGTCGGGGCGGCGGGAGGGGCGGGAGCCGAGGTAGAGGTCGGCGAGCTGGTCGACGGGGGTGGCGGCGAAGAAGTAGGCGGGCAGGTCTGGGTCTTCGACGAGGTGGCGGTAGGCGGCGTGGGCGGCGTCGGAGACGACGTCCATGGCGGCGTCCCAGCGGGCGAGGGCCTCGTCGGACTGGCGGGGGGCGGTGTGCAGGGCGGATGCCTGGAGGGTGGCGGCGACGGTGAGTTCGAGGTTCTCTCGGGCGAGGGACGGCACGAGGTACTTGTCGGAGATGACCTCGCCCTGTTCGGTGACCTTGATCTCGCCTTCGAGGGTGCCCCAGGGCTGGGCGAGGATGGCGTCGTGGGAGGGGCCGCCGCCGCGGCCGACGGTTCCGCCGCGGCCGTGGAAGAGGCGCAGACGTACGCCGTAGCGGTGGGCGACGTCGCGGAGTCGGCGCTGGGCGCGGTGGATCTCCCACTGGGAGGTGGTGATGCCGCCGAACTTGGAGGAGTCGGAGTAGCCGAGCATGACCTCCTGGACGTCTCCGCGGAGCGCGACGAGGCGCCGGTAGGAGGGGTCGGAGAGCATGTCTTCGAGGATGGTGTCGGCGGCCTTGAGCTCGTCGGTGGTTTCGAGGAGCGGCACGATGCCGATCTTGGCCCAGCCGGCGTGGAGGTCGAGGAGGCCTGCTTCGCGGGCGAGGACGGTGGCGGCGAAGACGTCGTCGGCGCCCTGGCACATGGAGATGATGTACGACTCGATGACCTCGGGTCCGAAGACCTCCAGGGCCCGCTTCACGGTCTCGAAGACACCGAGGGTCCTGGCGCCGGCCGCGTCGACGGGTGCCGGGGTGGAGGCGAGGGGCCGTCGTGAGCGCAGTTCCTTGGCGAGGAGCTTGGCGCGGTAGTCGCGGGGCATGTCGGAGTAGCGCCAGGATTCTTCGCCGAGGCGGTCGAAGAGCTGGCCGAGGGCGTGGTGGTGGGCGTCGGCGTGTTCGCGGACGTCCATGGTGGCGAGCTGGAGGCCGAAGGCGGCGAGGGTGCGGATGGTGCGGTCGAGGCGGCCGTCGGCGAAGAGGCCGGCGCGGTGCTCGCGCAGAGAGGTCTGGAGTATCCGCAGGTCGTGGAGGAGTTCGGCGGTGCCGAGGTAGTCGTGGCCGGGCTCGTGGGGGGTGCCGCCGGCAAGGCGGACCTTGGTGTTGGCGAGCTTCTGGCGGATGCAGGTGGCCTTGAGCCGGTAGGGCTCCTCGGCGTTGAGGCGCTTGTAGCGGGGGCTGATCTCGGGGAGCCGGTCGAGGTCGGCGCGCAGGGAGTCGAGGAGTTCTTCGGTGGCGCCGGAGTAGCGGATGGAGTTGGAGAGCAGGCCGCGCAGTTCGTCGATGGTGGCGAGGGCGTCGTTGATGCCGTGCTCGTGCTGGAGGATCAGGACGTCCCAGGTGACCTCGGGGGTGACGTTGGGGTTGCCGTCGCGGTCGCCGCCGATCCAGGTGCCGAAGGTGAGGGGGCGGGTGGTGTCGGGGATCTTCACCCCGACGCGTTCCAGTTCGTGGGCGAGGTCCTCGAGGACGTCGCCTACGGCGCCGGCGTGGAGTTCGTCGAGGTAGTAGATGGCGTTGCGGGCCTCGTCGACGGGTTCGGGGCGGGCGACGCGGAGTTCGTCGGTCTGCCAGATGAGGTCGATGTTCTCGGCGAGCCGCATGTCGTGGCGGCGGCGGTCGGATTCGAGGACCGGGGTCTCGAGGAGCGCGGCGATGCGGCGGAGCTTGTTGAGGACGGAGCGGCGTGCGGCCTCGGTGGGGTGCGCGGTGAAGACGGGGCGGACGTTGAGGTGCCGGACGGTGAGCTTGAGGTGCTCGGGGTCGGCGTCCTTGAGGCGGTCGGCGGTGCGGGCTAGGAGGCCGCCCTCGGCGGCGCGGCGGGCGCGCAGTTCTCGGCCGCGGTGCACCTGCTCGGTGACGTTGGCGAGGTGGAAGTAGACGGAGAAGGCGCGGACGAGCTTGGCGGCGGTCTCCAGTTCGATGCCGCGCAGCAGTTCGGTGGCGTCCTCGCCGTCCTCGCGGGTGAGGCGGCGGACCTTTTCGACCAGTTCCAGGAGCTCGGGTCCTTCCTGCCTGACGAGGGTCTCGCCGAGGAGGTCGCCCAGCCGCCTGATGTCGGCGCGCAGCTCTGTGCTGGTCGTCGTGGTCTGGTCGTCGGCGCTGCTCACAGGTGCGGCTCCTTGCAGTGGTGAAGCTCGTCTGGAGGGACCCGGGCGTCCCGTCAGGCGGCGGGGGCCGCTTGAAGTCCGGACATCCGGGAAGAATTCAGAGCGGACCGCGCTGTCCGACCGACTCCAAGGATAGGTGTCGATGCGGACGCGCGGGTTCTCGCACCCTTGCCGCGCGGCATCGCGCTGCAATACTTACGACGCCGTAGGTTACGGAAGCGTAGGAACGTGGTACTCGACTCCCGCCGGCGCAGCGCGCAGCGGTGACCTGTTGCCCGATTCAGCCGATCCCAGCCCATCCCGGTCCAAACAACCCAGCCAACCTATGCAACCCATGCAACCCATGCACCTCTCGGCCCCATTCATCTCTCGACCCCACAGGGGACGCCCATGACCACGAGCTCCGATGTGATCGACGACGCCCCGGAGGCGACCGGCGGCGGTGGCGCTGTGCGGCCGTCCGCCACGCTGGGCGGGGAGCAGAAGCGTTCGATCGAGCAGATCATGCTGCTGATCTTCATCATCGTCCCGTTCCTGGCGCTGCTGGCGGCGGTGCCGCTGGCGTGGGGGTGGGGGGTGAGCTGGCTGGACCTCGGTCTGCTGGTGTTCTTCTATTTCCTCGGCTGTCACGGCATCACCATCGGTTTTCACCGTTATTTCACCCATGGTTCGTTCAAGGCGGTGCGTCCGCTGCGGATCGCGCTGGCGGTTGCGGGGTCGATGGCGGTGGAGGGGCCGCTGGTGCGCTGGGTGGCGGATCACCGCAAGCATCACCGGTTCTCGGACGCGGAGGGCGACCCGCACTCGCCGTGGCGCTACGGGGAGACGGTCCCGGCGCTGCTGAAGGGCCTGTGGTGGGCGCACATCGGCTGGATGTTCAAAGAGGAGCAGACGTCTCAGGAGAAGTACGCCCCCGATCTGATCAAGGACCCGGCGATGCGGGCGATCTCCCGCCAGTTCGTGCTGTGGACGGCGGTGTCGCTGGCGGTGCCGCCGCTGGTGGGGGGGCTGGTGACGATGTCGTGGTGGGGCGCGTTCACCGGGTTCTTCTGGGGCTCCCTGGTCCGTGTCGCCCTGCTCCACCACGTCACGTGGTCGATCAACTCGATCTGCCATGCCGTGGGCAAGCGGCCGTTCAAGTCGCGGGACCGTTCGGGCAATGTGTGGTGGCTGGCGGTGCTGTCGTGCGGCGAGTCGTGGCACAACCTGCACCATGCCGACCAGACGTCGGCGCGGCACGGGGTGGAGCGGGGGCAGGTGGACTCCTCGGCGCGGATCATCCGCTGGTTCGAGGCGTTCGGCTGGGCGTACGACGTGCGCTGGCCGTCACGCTCGCGTATCGATTCGCGTCGTAACGGCGGTGAAGACGGCTCCCAGCACCGGAAGGAGGCGGCTGAGGCGGCATGATTGACGCCGTGGCGACCGATTCGAGCACTCCCAGCACCGACAAGCAGCGGCGGGCGCGCCGTACCCGTATGACCGGTGCGGAGCGCCGCCAGCAGTTGCTCGAGATCGGTCGGACGCTGTTCGCGGCGAAGGGTTTCGAGGCGACGTCGGTGGAGGAGATCGCGGCGAAGGCCGGGGTGTCGAAGCCGGTGGTGTACGAGCACTTCGGTGGCAAGGAGGGCCTGTACGCGGTGGTCGTGGACCGGGAGATGCGCCGTCTCCTGGACATGGTGACCAGTTCTCTGACCGCCGGCCATCCCCGTGAGCTGTGCGAGCAGGCGGCGTTCGCGCTGCTCGACTACATCGAGGAGTACACGGACGGCTTCCGCATCCTGGTCCGGGACTCTCCCATCCCGCAGTCGACGGGTTCCTTCGCCTCCCTGATCTCGGACATCGCCACGCAGGTCGAGGACATCCTGGGCCGCGAGTTCAAGAGCCGCGGCTTCGACCCGAAGCTGGCCCCGCTGTACGCCCAGGCCCTGGTCGGCATGGTCGCCCTGACCGGCCAGTGGTGGCTGGACGTCCGCCGCCCGAAGAAGGCGGAGGTGGCGGCCCACCTGGTCAACCTGGCCTGGCACGGCCTGGACGGCCTGGAGCAGAAGCCGCGGCTGATAGGGCACCGGAAGAACTGACGGGAGCCACCCGAATCAGTGACATCAATGGACCACAAGAGGCATCTTGTGCAACCATCGGTTCATGACCGAGATCACGATCAGCGCGGCCCGTTCCCAGCTCGGCGACCTGGTCCGGCGCGCGGCTCACAGCCGCGAGACCATCGCCCTCACCGACCATGGGCACGTCGCGGCGCTCCTGGTCTCTCCTCAAGTGATAGAGGATCTCGAGGACGCTCTGGCCGTCGCCGACTACCAGCGACGCAAGGCAGAGGGGTCATTGGGCAAGGCGATCCCCATGGCCGAAGTGCGCAAGCGGTTGGGGCTCGAGAAGCAGTGACCTACGAGATCGTCTTCGAACCACACGCCGTCGACGCCGCGACACGTTTCCTGAAAGAGGACCCCACCGGCCTCGCCATGGTCCTGGACGCAATCGACGGGCTTGCCCACGATCCCCGCCCAGCGGGGTCGACACCGTACGGCCCCGATATCCGCCGCCTGCGCGTCGGCGACTACCGCGTTCTGTATGTCATCGACGACAACGTGATCCACGTTCTCGTCACTCATCTGGGCCGGACAGCCTGACCGGTTCCAGGAACTCAAGCCGATTGCCGACCGGGTCCGCGGAGTAGAAGCGGCGGTGGCCGGGGAGGGCGTCGTCCCATGCGACCGGGGCGCCGCTGGCGCTCAGGCGGGCGGCGTACGCCTCGATGCCGGTGACGCGGAGGCCGGGGTGGGCCTTTTCCGCTGGGCGGAAGTCCTGGTCGATCCCTAGATGCAGTTGCACGGGCCCGGCCTGGAACCAGCAGCCGCCGCGCGCAGCGAGCACCGGCGGCCTGGGGATCTCGGTCATGCCGAGGACACCCGCGTAGTAGGCCCGCAGCCGGTCCTCGGAGCCGGGCGGGGCGGCGAGCTGGACGTGGTCGACACCGGTGATCACGTCACGCCCCCTCGGTCGGCCTGGTCGCCACGGTGAACAGGCGGCGGAAGGGCAGGACGGTGCCGTACGGCGTGCTCGGGTATGCGGCCCGCAGGAGGTCGCGGTATTCGGTGAGGAAGGCGTTCCGGGACTCGGGGTCGTCGCCGAGGGCGGTCAGGATCGGGCGCAGGGCGGTGCCCTTGGCCCAGTCGAGGACGGGGTCCGCGCCCTCCAGGACGTGCAGATACGTCGTCTCCCACACGTCCGTCGCGCAGCCGAGCCGGGCGAGCCGGTCGAGGTAGACGGCGGCGGGGTGCACGGAGTCGGTGCGGCGGGGTACGTCGCCGAGGCGGGAGCTCCAGCGCAGGCTGGTGGCGAGTTCGCGCATGAGGGCGTGCAGGGGTGCGTCGATGTTGTGCGGCACCTGGAAGGCGAAGGTGCCGCCGGGTGCGAGGCCGTCGAGCCAGGCGGGGAAGGCGTCGAGGTGACCGTCCACCCAGTGCAGGGCGGCGTTGGAGACGATCAGGTCGTACGTCCCTGTCGGCGTCCAGGTGCGCAGGTCGGCGTCGGCAAAGTCGAGGCGGCCGCCGCCCGGGGTGGGCCCGGCGCGTTCGGTGAGCGCCGTGTCGAGCATCGCGGGCGAGTTGTCGTAGCCGGTGATGAGGGCGGTGGGCCAGCGGTCGGCGAGGAGGGCGGTGACGTTGCCGGGTCCGCAGCCGAGGTCGGCGATGCGGGGCGGGCTGCCGGGCAGGTCGGGGATACGGGCGAGGAGGTCGGCGAAGGGCCGGGCGCGGTGGCCGGCGTGCCGGAGGTACTGGCCGGGATCCCAGGAGGGCGAGGGCGAGGGCGCAGCTGAAGTGGTCATACACACCACCTTCCCCACCCCATCTCTCGAAATCAAGAGACTCGACATCAAGATATTCATCCATCGAGAGAATGCACATCAAGAGACTTCACATCGACACAACCACTACACTGATCTCCATGGAGGACGAGGTCGATCGGCTGGTCGCAGCATGGCGCCGGGAGCGCCCTGACCTCGACGTGGAACCGCTCGAGGTGCTCAGCCGGGTGAGCAGGCTGGCCCGGCACCTCGATCGCGCCCGACGGCTGGCCTTCTCGGAACACGGCCTGGAGCCCTGGGAGTTCGACGTGCTGACCGCGCTGCGGCGCGCGGGTGCGCCGTACCAGCTCTCGCCGGGACAACTGCTGACGCAGACCCTGGTCACCTCGGGCACGATGACGAACCGTATCGACCGGCTGGCCAAGAAGGGCCTGGTGGAGCGGCTGCCCGACCCGAGCGACCGGCGTGGTGTGCTGGTCCGGCTGACGGCGGAGGGGCAGGGGCGGGCGGACGCGGCACTGGCCGGGCTGCTGGAGCAGGAGCGGGCCATCCTCGCGGAGCTGACCCGCGCCCAGCGCGGCGAACTGGCCGGTCTGCTACGCCAGCTGACCGCCCCGTTCGACAACATCCCCGGCTAGATCCACCGGCCCGACCCCGGCCCGCCGGGCGAGCGCGACGGCGGCGAGCGTGGAGTGCACGCCGAGTTTGCCTAGCACGTTCTGCATATGGGTGCGGACGGTGTGCGGGGAGAGGAACAGCCGTTCGGCGACGGCCTTGCGCCCGAGGCCGGCGACCATGCAGCGCAGTACTTCCCGCTCCCTCGGGGTGAGAGACTCCACGAGCCGCTCGCTCTCGGTGCGGTGCTTGCGGGCGGCGGTCAGTTCACGCAGTACGCCGGTGAGCAGGGCGGGCGGCAGATGCGTCTCCTCGCGCAGCACGCCGCGGATGACGTTGAGCAGCCGCGACAGGGAGCAGTCCTTGGCGACCCAGCCGGAGGCACCGGCCTGGAGGGCGAGTGCGGCCCGCCGGGGGTCGTCCTTCTCGGCGAGCACGATGGTCCGCACCGCGGGATGCGCGGACCGCACGCCCGCGACCAGCGATATCCCGTCGACGAGACCGTCCTCACGGACCTCGTGCACGGGCGCGGCGGGCCGTATGCCCGCCCCGCCCACCCCCAGATCGGCGTCGACGAGCAGCACATCGAACCGGCGGCCCTCGGCGGCCCCGCGCTCCAGGCAGCGCAGTGCGGCAGGACCGCTGCCCGCGGCGGACACGTCGACGTCGGGCTCGGCGGCGAGCGCCGCGGCGAGCGACTCGGCGAAGATCCGGTGGTCGTCGACGACCAGGACTCGGATACGAACCATGAAACCCCCTTCCCCGTGCTCCTGGCGGAGCAGGGGAGACACCCCAACGTCGGAGACACCCCATCGTCGATGAACGACAACCGGCGCGGGTACGACCCCCGAAGGGAGCCGCAGCCGCACGGCCGCCGCCGTGCAGAAGCTGCTTCTACCCCCCGATCGGGCGTCGTACCCGACTGTCTCGCCCCCTGAGCGGCGCCGGCCCCCACCGGCGCTGTCCATCAGGGTACGGGCGGGGGCGGGGAGGGGAAGGAAAATTGCAGAACTGGCGGTCCGGCACGTTTATGGTGTGCCGCATGTTCCGTATTGAGGCAGAAGTCGACAACAGGCGGCGCGATCTGCTTCGTTCCCGGTTGCGCGACACCAACACCGAGGCGTCCCCGGTCCTGCGCGCCCTGCGCGGAACTCCGGCCGAGCACGAGGTGCCGCTGCATCTGTGGGCCCTGGACGAGGACGGCACCCTGGCGGGCGGCCTGGTCGGCCACACCTGGACGACCTGGCTGCATGTGGACTACCTCTGGGTCGCCGAGGACCACCGCGACGAGGGCCTGGGCTCCCGCCTCCTGACCCGGGCCGAACACATCGCCCACACCGAACGCACCTGCCACGGCGCCCGCCTGGAAACCTGGGACTTCCAGGCCCCGCACTTCTACCGCCGCCATGGCTACAAGGTCGTCTGCGCCATCCCGGACTACCCGCCGGGCATCACGGAATACACGCTGATCAAGCCGCTGGGCTGACCGCTGATCCAGCCGGTGGGCTGACCGGAGGACACCGGACGCCGCTCACGCCGAGGGCGGCGGGTCGCTTTCTCGACCTTCGCTGATCACGCCTGGAATTATGCCAACCAGCAATAAGTTAACCAGTGAACCATTGGTTACCGTTATCGCATGCCATTCCCCGTCCCCCTTCGTACTGCTGGCGTCTCGGACGCGAGCCCTGTGAGAGAGGCGTCATCGCCATGAGTTCGCCTGAACCGAAGAGAAGAACGGCAATGTCGCCAGGCCTCAAGCAACCCGAGCGCGGGCTCGTGGCAGCACTCCTCGTCATGGCGGCATCGCTGATCTTCATCTCGCTGTTCGACTGGCCGACCTTCTCCGGCTGGGTCTCCTACTACCTCATGTGCACCGTCCCCATCAGCATGGTGATAGGCGTGATCTGGCAGGGCGAGCAACCCGCCTTCATAGCCGCTCAGCGCCAGCCGTTGCGTGGCCTGCTGTTCCTGCTCCTGGCCTTGGCGGTCGGCGCCGTCGTCGCCGCCGTGCACTTCGTCGCTCTCGGCGGTGTCAGCCCGCCCTCGCCGATGCTCCTGCAGAGGATCGTCGCTTCGGTCGTGGTCGTCTTCCTGATGACGATCATGTGGGGAGGATGGCCGTTCGTGCTCATCCGGAACCCGCTGGCCGCCGGATTCGGACTGCTCATCGGCTGCTACCTGCTGAATTACGTGTTGTTCCAGGTCTTCTTCAACTACGAATTCATGAAGGGCAGTTCGCTGTACCACGCTGGACAGGACCCGCACGGCCTGTTCAGCGCCTCAAGCGCGGTGTCCTTCTACGTCACGGTCGGCACCATCATGTTCCTGACGCTCCACTTCGACCTCTGGCCGCTGACTCGCGTCCCGTCCCTGATGAAGCAGCCGGTGCTCGGTCTGGTCTGGTTCACGATCGCCCTGGTGCTCGGCGCTGGCGTCTTCACCCTCGGCACTCAGGTACTCGACATGGCCGGGCCGCAGTACGACACGAAGGTGACGATCCCGTTTATCTTCGGCTCGATCATCGTTCTGAACATATGCGGTGGATCACTGTTCCCGCCGATGACTCAGCCCCTCAAGGGCCTGTGCAGTGCGCTCACCGCCACGGTCACCGGCACTGTCCTGTCCCTCCTCTACGGTCTGCTGGCTCCCGTCGTGACAGGACACCTGCAGGCGGGGCCGCCGGCGTTCGACTTCGAGGTCTGGCTGTCGACCGCTCTGCTCGCGGTGACCTTCCCGTTCCTGACCTTCCACGCGGACTTCTTCTCGATGTGGCCCTTGGCGGAGAGCCGGGAGGACGGGAACGAGGGCGTGGAGCAGTCGACCTGAGGCACGGGCAGCATGGTCAGCCCCGAAGGACTTCCGGAGCCGACCACCTAGCGGGCGCTGCCGATGCCGCGGTCCGTATCAGAGCCCTCCAGCATCAACGTGGTCTCCTCTATGCGGCTGAACCGGCCGTCGGGGGCGAGGTCGGCGAAGACGTAGACCTCCATGGTCACGGTCGAGCCGTCCTTCTTCGTGATGTACACGGTGTGCCGGTCGGCGTACTTGCTGCCCTCGTACAGCTCATCGTGGACCTCCACGCGACCCTCCGCGACAAGGCCGCGCACGTGGGTGATGTGCTCGATGAACGCGGCGCGGTCGTTCCACTGCCCATCGGTGCGCTGCCGGTACTCCGGGGTGAAGTGCCGGTCGGCGGCCTGCTCCACGGTGAGGTCGCGGTTGAAGATCAGGTCGGCGAGGGCGGCCTTGATGCCGGTGCGGGTCATGGAACATCCCTTCGAGGACAAGAACTCCAAGAATGCGTGCGCCGCGCACGCTTCTGCCCGAATGTAGCACTCTCAACGCGTGCGCGGCGCACGCTATTCTTTGGGTGTGAGTGACGACGTAGGTCATGAGATCGCCGACGCGCTGGGCATCCTGTTGCGCCGCACCACCCGCGTGCAGCTGCACAAGAAGCTGACCGAGGGTATGGGCGAGGCGGTGGACGAACTGACGTACCCCGTGCTCAGCGCACTCGCCCGCACCGGACCCCGCAGCGCCGCCGAACTGGCGCCCGACGTCGGCCTCGACCGCTCCGGCGTCACCCGTCGGGCCTCCCGCCTGGAAGCCGCCGGTCTCGTCCGCCGTGAACCGGACCTTTCAGACCGGCGTGCACACCTGCTGGTCCTCACCGAGCAGGGTGAACGCGCGGTGGAAGAGCTGCGCACACGGCTGGCGGCCCACATCACGGCGAGCCTGGCCTCGTGGACGCCGGGCGAGGCCGAGGCGTTCGCCCGAAACCTGCTCCGCTTCACGCTGGAGGGCCCGTTCACCTGACGGGGACGACCCGCGCGAGCGCGCGTGCCACACGGCCTCCAGGCACCCTCGGCCGCGCGCGCGTGGACGGTCCGGCTGTTGTGCGACACCGACACCGCAGAAACTGCGGCCCAGCATCCAGCCGCCTCAACACGGCCGGCGTTCGACTTCGAGGTCTGGCTGTCGACCGCTCTGCTCGCGGTGACCTTCCCGTTCCTGACCTTCCACGCGGACTTCTTCTCGATGTGGCCCTTGGCGGAGAGCCGGGAGGAGAAGAACGAGGTCGTGGAGCAGTTGGCCTGAGGCGGCCCGAGGCAGGCATGCACGGCCGCTGCCGAATCGAGGTCAGCTGTCCTTGTAGCGGGGCAATTCCTTTGGAAAGTCGCGGGGAGCCTTGCATTCGGCCAGTTTGTAGGCGCGTTCGCTGAGCCGGTAAGCGAAGTCGGTCAGGGTTTGGCGCAGCGGTATGCCGTTGGCCTTTGCAGATCCGCTGACCCATGCCTCTCCGACTACGGCGTAGGGCCGGGAGGCGCTGTACTCGGGTACGGCGGGCGGAGAACAAGGGACATAGACCGATGCGGTGTTCTCACCGGAGTCGATCCGCGCCAGGGCTTCTATGCCACCGACGGAGACACGAATAATCCGCTTCGACTCGACGCTCCGATAATATTCGAGCCAACCGTCACGGGAGAGTCGCTGAACACTCGCCCGCCCCGAGAGGGACGAATCGCCACTGGTCGTAACGTGACACCGAAGGTTAAGGCCTGCCCCCACTCCCCGACTTCCCGAACCGCTGTCCGCCGATCGCGCCCCGGGCAAGACTTGCTTGACCGTATCTCGCCCGAGGATGCCATCACACATCTTACTCGGGAGGAGGTAGAGACCCTTGTTCTCAAAAAGCCATCCACCAGCACAGAAAAGCCCGATGACCGCCAGGGAGAGAATGAATATCTTCCCGTTCCAAGAAAAGGAAAATTTCGCTCGACTCTTCTGCGTCTGCTCCATCAGGGACGCTCCTTCGTGTCGCTCAAGTAGTCACTGCTGGCATCCCATCCTTCGTTCACGGCGTTTCGGACGAGATCCTTGATGCCGTCCTGGGGCAGGTTCACATGGTGGCGGGCGAGCGCATCTGCAGCAGACCACTGCGTTTGCTGATTGACCGAATCCCGCATCGCGTACAGATCCTTGGCGCTCGTGTACAGCCCCGCATCCTTGGCCCCCTGCATCTGCTGCCCCTCGATCAGACGGTCGACGGCGCCACCGGCAACGGCTCCGGCCGCTCCTCCGACCACGGATCCCATGACATCTCCCCCGAGGTGTTCGGGGACCTTGAGGCCGGTAAAAGCGATCGTGACCCAGGTCTTGGCGGCATCTCCCTTGGCCTTGAGTGCATCGTTGTAATCCGACTCTCCACCGATCGCCGCCTGGACTTCACCATCTGCGACGGAATGCCCGACGAGCCCCTCGATTGATCCAGCATTTTTGGCGATGCTCTGGATGACCTGATCACGGGAGCCATCGAAGAGGGATGGATCAGAGAGATGCGATTCAAGGAGACTGCCGGTATAAATGCTCTCCCCATAGACAATCCCGGCCCTGCCTGCCGAGTCTGCGGATACCGAGGAAATAAATCTCACGACATCGGGGACTCTCTCGTCACGGAAGGGATCGGAAACTTCGCTGTTCGTAAGGAAGACAGAGGCCGAACCGGGACCGGCCAGGGCCTGGCTGATCTCCGGCATATAGCCCGCCGCCATGTCCCCGAAGCTTTCGCCCAACCCATGGCTGACCAGGTCCGCTCCCCCATCAGGATCTGCCACCGCGTGCATGACGTTGGCCATGATTCCCACCTGTACAGCGCTGTGCGGCGGCGCCGTCGTATTACCGCCGCCGTCGGCGACTCCGGTGACGGCGGCCTCCAGGGCCCGCCCGAGGGACTCTCCTCGGTCCGTGTACCTCGTGGTGGAAAGCATGTGGTCCAGGTCCGACTTGGACTCGAAGGCGTGTGTGGCCGCCTCGGGGTTGTGGGAAAGGCCGTCGAACAGCCCCTCCAACGGGTCACGGCCGTTGCCGTCACCGAAGACGAGGTCCACGGCGTCATAGCCTTTGACCCACAGGGCGTCGGTGTTGGTGTCCCCGGCCCCCTTGTCCGCCTTGAACAGCTTCTCGCGGTAGTCGTCGAGGAACTCGGTGTCGTACTGTCCTTGATGCAGAAGGCTGCTGATCACCTGGGAGCCGAGGGCTCCGACGGGGTTGGGTGAGTCTGCAGCGCGGAAGTTGGTGTTGCGCTCCGCGATGAGGTCCTTCTTCCAGTCGCGCATGGCGTCCGAGTCCGAGAAGGACGCGGCCGCCAGGGTCATGCCCAGATTGGTCTGAAGGTCTTTCATTGTCTTGAGTTCCGCACCTCTGGCTCCGGCATGGGCAGAGGCCATCTCGGTCCAGAACTGGAGCGTTCCCTTGGCCCCGAGACGCGTCGCGAACCGCTCCGCGAACAGCGGGTCGTCGTGGTACTTCTCCATCGTCCGGTTGAAGGCTGCAATGTCGTCGAGGCTCATGTCGCCCGGTTTCCTGGCCATCTTCGCCAGCTTCTCCGCCGCCGCGACGGCGTCGGCCGCCTCGTCCCGGTTGGCGTACGAGGCGTCGTTGAAGCCGTACTCAGCCTGGTCGACGATCAGTCTGAGGGCCTGGTCCGCACTGTTGTCGCTGTTCGTCGCCTTGGTCAGGATGCCCTGGATCTCGGTGCGGAAGGCGTCCACCACCTTCTGGTCCGTCGCCCCGGTCTTCCCACTCGGGTCGGACGCCCAATCGGGCCGGGTGTTCCCGGCGACCGTGAACGCGCCGTCACCTGTGTCGACGACGGTCAGGTGCTGCTCCGCGGCCCGCTTGATCGCGTCGTTCAGCTGAGACCGATAGCCGATGAGTTCGCCACGTGTGTCGCTGAGAATCTTGGTGATGGAGTCGGCCTGAGTGTGCGCGTCGGCGAACTCGGCGGCGGTCTTGGCGATGAACTCCCGGCTGACGGTGGCGTTGACACCCGCCCACCTGGCCTTGTCGGCCTTGGCCTTGAGGTTGTCCTCGGCGTCCTTCTTCAGCTCGGCAAGCTTCTTCGTCATCTGCTCCCAGTCGGTGACCGCTTCACCGAGCTTGCCGAAGTCACCGTGGCGCAGCGCGTCGAGATCCATCCGCGTCAGTGACCCTTCCGGTCGTCGAAACCCTCGTCGAGCGTGGCGATGCCGCTGACCGCGCCGGCGATGTAGGAGTCATCGGCTGCGTGCTGGTTCTTCGTGTACCGAAGGTGGTTGGAGATGTGGGCGCAGGCGTCCAGTAGCGTCTTGGTCTGCTCGCTCCAGCGCTGCGTGACATGTTCCAGCGCGCTTCCCAGGGCAAATCCCTCGCCCTTCAGTCCGCCCGCCGCCGCCTCGGAGGCAACGCGCGCGTGCCCGCTGTAGTCGGTGAAGTGGTCGAACAGATCATGGGCGGCTCTCCCGACGGCTTCGAGATCCTTGTGCCCGACAATGAGGTCGCCCCGCGTGCTGCCGCCTCCCTGGTCCGCCGGGTACTGATTGAGCTGCATCCGTGCGGAATGCCGCTCGGCGGCATGAGCCTTCAGTTGCTCCCACTCTTCCCACGCCATGTCTGGCCTCCCCATGCCTCCTGGCGCACCGTCAGGCACCCCGGTGAACAGCCATGTACCTTACAGGGCGCTTATGACGTGACCGAGGCGGCTCGGCGCTTGCACGTCCGGCGTCGATATGGCGTTCCTGTCAGGTCTCGGACTCCCCTGGCCGGGTGGCGATCTCGGCCCAGACCGTCAGGCCGTCGACCCTGCGGCTGCTCGACAACCCGCGCGAGCGTGTGTGCCACTCGGCCTCCAGGCACCCTCGGCTGCCCGCGCGGGGGTGGTCCGGCTGTTGTGGGACACCGACACCGCGGAAACTGCGGCCCAGCATCCAGCCGACTCCTGTGCAGATCCAGGCCCCGGACCGCGCCGCACCGCACCGGCATCGTGGTGAGATGCGCGTAGGTGCACGGGGAGGTCGGCGTTCTCCCCGCACGGTCACGGTGGGGTGACCGACCCACGGCGACGTCGTTGACCACGGCATCGCGTGCATGCACATCCGACCCCCGAGGATGGAAAGTGAACACTTCTGTAAGGTGGTGTGCATGACGGAGACGACTTACTCGATCGTGGAAGCCCGCGCCCGCCTGGGCGCCATCGCGCGGGAGGTCAGCGCAACCCGTGAACCGGTTGCCATCACCGATCACGGGCAGACCATCGCGATACTGGTCAGTCCTGCTGACGCCCTCGAACTGCAGGAGATGCGGGCCCTGGCTGCCTACCGCGCACGCCAGGACCGGGGCGAGGACGCCGGCCTCCCGCACGATGCGGCGTACCGTCGTGTGTTCGGTGGAGCTGAGGCGTGAGGTACGAGGTCATCTGGGAGCCGGAAGCCCTCACTCAGGCGGAGCGGCTCGCGAAAGGCGACCCGGCCGGGGTACGCCAGGTGTTCACCGCCGTCGACCGCCTCGCCGACGACCCCCGGCCTGACGGCGCATTCGGCAGCGCCGACCTGTTGCGCATCCACGTCGGGGTCTATCGCGTGATGTACGAGATCAGCGACCAGCAGATCCGCGTCAGTGTGATCCACCTCGGACGCGTGCGCTGAGCAGATCGGGTGCTCTGACGGGCCCGGAGTTCCCCGGGCAAGGTCAGGGTCGCTGGAAGCCATCGCCCCCCCTTCACGGCAGAGGAACCGGAGGCCGTCATGCCCCGAGAGGCGCCGTACCTCGAAGTCGCCGACGCGCTGTGCGCACGGGTCCTCGCGGGAGAGTGGGAAGCCGGAACGCGTCTGCCATCCCGGGCCCAGCTCGCGGAGGAGTACGGCGTCGGCCGCAATGTCACCCAGCGGGCCATGGACCGGCTGATCGTCGAGGGGCTGCTCGAAGGACGGGCGGGATCGGGCACGTACGTGCGGAAGCCGCGGGAGCGCATGCGCATGGTCCGCTCACGTCACCGGGAACGCCGGGGCGGCTCCCCCTTCCGGGCCGACATGAAGGAACGTGGCCGGAACGGCACTTGGGAGTCACACAGTCAGGCCCGTGTCCCGGCCCCGCAGGACATCGCCGAGCGGCTCGCCATCAGCCCGGGTGAGCTCTGCGTGACCACACGCTACGAGTTCCTCGCCGACGGGCAGCCCGTCCAGCTGTCGCAGTCCTGGGAGCCGATGGCCCTCACGGACGGAACTCCGGTCGTACTGCCGGAAATGGGCCCCCTGGCAGGTGCCGGGGTCGTCGAGCGGATGCGCTCCATCGGCGTACGGATCGACAGCGCGGTCGAGGTGCCACGGCCTTCCCGCGCCGACCAGGCGCAGGCGAATCTCCTGGGCATCAACGTGGGCGACCTGGTGCTGCAGATCGAAAGGACGTACTACGACACGGACGGGCGGCCCGTCGAAACGGCGGACATCACCATCCCGGACGTGCGCTGGGAAGTGGCCTACGAATTCCCCGTCGACGAGACTTCTTGAAGCGAACCGAGAAGCAGACCGAGAAGCAGACCGACCCGGTGAAAGGAGCCCGGTCCACCATGACCACGCGCCTGGCAGATGCAGGCACGCCCCCACTTCCCCCGATGTCCACGATCGGTGAACTCCGAGCCGCCCTCAGGACAGGCTACGGCTTCTCCGGTGATGCGGACCGCTTCGAGGCAGAGTTGGCCCTCGCGATCGATCACGCCGACCCCGCCGATCTCAGCTGCGTCGTCCGTCTCGTCGAGGAGTTCCGCGGCCGGGTCATCGCCCGGCAGGATCCCGGTTTCGACACTGCCGTCGCCATTGCCGTCGCCGAGATCCGCGCCGTACGACGGGCGGCCTCATGAAGAGGAACGTCGACCTCTCCACCGCCGTATGGGCCAAGAGCGAACTGAGCAACGGCGGCGACAACTGTCTGGAGGTCGCCTTCGTGGACGGCGTCGTCGCACTCCGCGACTCCAACGACACCGGTGCGCCCGATGCCCAGGTGCTCGTCATATCCGAGGACGACTACCGCGCCTTCACCGGGGGCATCGAGCGCGGGCAGCGCAACCTGCTGCTGCCCTGAGGCCGGTAGAACGACGGCCCGGAGGAGGGCACGCCCCCGGGCCGTCGCAGCATCCGCCCCCGCGTCAGGACAGCCGAACCGCCCCCGCCGACGGCACCGCCTCGAAGACCCGCGGGATCTTGTACCCGGCCGCCGTGAACGCCTCCTCGACCGCCTTCGTGATCACCGGGACGTCCGCCTCCTCCGCGAGGACGATCGCCGAGCCGCCGAAGCCGCCGCCGGTCATGCGGGCGCCGAGGGCGCCGGAGGCCAGGGCGGTGTCGACCACCAGGTCGAGTTCGGGGCAGGAGATGCGGAAGTCGTCGCGGAGGGAGGCGTGGCCCTCGATCAGGACGGGGCCGATGGCTCGGGTGCCGCCCGACTCCAGCAGGGCTACGACGCGCTCCACCCGCTCGTCCTCCGTCACCACGTGGCGGACCAGGCGGCGTACCTCCTCGTCGTCGCCCAGGCGGGACAGGGCGGCGTCCAGGTCGTCGTACGGTACGTCCCGCAGCGCGTTGACGCCCAGCAGCGCCGCGCCCTTCTCGCAGCCCGCCCGGCGCTTGCCGTACTCGCCGTTGCTGTGGGCATGTTTGACCTGGGTGTCGACCACCAGCAGGCGCATTCCCTCCGCCGCCAGGTCGAAGGGGATCTGCTTCTGGGAGAGGTCCCTGGTGTCGAGGAACAGGGCGTGGCCTGCCGAGCAGCATGCCGACGCGGTCTGGTCCATGATGCCGGTCGGGGCGCCCACATAGACGTTCTCCGCCCGCTGGCACACACGGGCCAGCTCCCAGCGCTTCAGGCCCAGGGAGTAGAGGTCGTTCAGAGCCAGGGCCACCACCACCTCCAGCGCCGCCGAGGAGGAGAGGCCCGCGCCTGTCGGGACCGTTGAGGACAGGTGGATGTCCGCGCCCGTCACGGCATGGCCGGCCTCCCGCAATGCCCAGACCACGCCCGACGGGTACGCCGTCCACTCCGAGTCCTCGCCGGGGGTCAGGGCGTCCACACGGAGTTCCGCCACGCTGCCTTCCACGTCGGAGGAGTGGAGGCGGAGGAGGCCGTCCGTGCGGCGGGAGACGGCCGCCGTCGTCACATGCGGCAGGGCGAACGGCATGACGAAGCCGTCGTTGTAGTCGGTGTGTTCACCGATCAGGTTGACCCGGCCCGGCGCCGCCCAGACGCCCTCCGGCTCGGCCCCGTACAGCTCGGCGAAGCGGTCGCGCACCTGCTGTGCTGCCCCCATCACTGCACCCATCACTGCTCCCTTGCGATGTTCTGCGCGAACTCCCAGGCGTCCGCGACGATTCCCGCGAGGTCCGCGCGGGACGGGTGCCAGCCGAGGCGCTCGCGGGCGGTCTCGGCGGAGGCGACCAGGGCGGCGGGGTCCCCGCCCCGGCGGGGCGCCACGACCTCGGGGATCGGGTGCCCGGTGACGGCACGCACGGTCTCGACGACCTCACGGACCGAGAAGCCGTTGCCGTTGCCCAGGTTGCAGATCAGGTGCTCGCCGGAGGTGGCGGCCTTCAGGGCGAGCAGATGGGCCTCGGCGAGGTCGGCGACGTGGATGTAGTCGCGGATGCAGGTGCCGTCCGGGGTCGGGTAGTCGTCACCGAAGACGGAGATCGCCTCGCGGCGGCCCTGCGCGACCTGGAGGACCAGCGGGATGAGGTGCGACTCGGGGTTGTGGCGTTCGCCGTACGCGCCGTAGGCACCGGCCACGTTGAAGTACCGAAGGGAGACCGCGCCGAGGCCGTGGGCCGCGGCCTCGCCGGTGATCATGTGGTCGACGGCCAGCTTGGTGGCGCCGTAGGGGTTGGTGGGCTTGGTGGGGGCGCTCTCCATGATCGGGACCTGCTCGGGCTCGCCGTAGGTCGCCGCCGTGGAGGAGAACACCAGGGTGCGCACGCCCGCTTCGCGCATCGCGCCGAGCAGCGCCATGGTGCCGCCGACGTTGTTCTCCCAGTACTTCTCCGGCTTCACCACCGACTCCCCGACCTGGGAGAACGCGGCGAAGTGCAGCACGCCGTCGTAGGAGTCGTCGAGCCACTTGCCGGCGTCGCGGATGTCGCCCTCGATGAAGGCGGCACCGGAGGGCACGCCCTCGCGGAAGCCGGTGGAGAGGTTGTCGAGGACGGTGACCTCGTGGCCCGCCTCCAGCAGATGCTGGGCCACGACACTGCCGACATACCCGGCGCCACCGGTGACCAGGTACTTACCGCTCATTGCTCGCTACCTCTCGCAGTCGCTCGGCCGCGTGTTCCGGCGGCACGTCGTTGATGAACACGTTCATGCCGGACTCGGAACCCGCGAGAAACTTCAGCTTGCCGGAAGTGCGGCGGATGGTGAAAAGCTCGAGGTGGAGCGCGAAGTCGTCCCTGGTCACACCGTCGAACTCGGCCAGCATCCCGAACGGGGCCTGATGCCAGGCCGCGATGTAGGGCGTGGGCGGCTCACCTTCGCCGAAGATCCGGTCGAAGCGCCTCAAGAGTTCCAGATAGACCTTGGGGAATTCTGTGCGGGCCGCCTCGTCCAGGGCGAGCAGATCGGGGACGCGGCGCTTGGGGTGGAGGTGCACCTCGTACGGCCAGTGCGCGGCGTACGGCACGAAGGCCACCCAGTGCTCACTCTCCAGCACGAGCCGTTCACCGGCGAGTTCCCGTGCCAGGACGGCGTCGAAGAGGTTCTCCCCGCCGGTCGCCTCCTTGTGCGACGCGAGCGACCTCAGCATCAGTGCGGTACGGGGGGTGGTGAAGGGGTAGGCGTAGATCTGGCCGTGGGGGTGACCGAGCGTCACACCGATCTCCGCGCCGCGGTTCTCGAAACAGAACACCTGCTCCACGGAGGAGAATTGGGACAGCTCGCACGTCCGGTCCGTCCAGGCGTCCAGGACCAGCCGGGCCTGCTCCTCCGTGAGATCGGCGAAGGACGCGTCGTGGTCGGAGGTGAAGCAGACGACCTCGCAGCGGCCGGAGTCACCGGCGAGCGAGGGGAAGCGGTTCTCGAACACGACCACGTCGTACGACGAGTCGGGAATCTCGCTGAGGCGGTCGCCCTGGGTGGGGCACAGCGGGCACTCGTCGGCCGGCGGGTGGTAGATGCGGCCCTGGCGGTGCGAGGCGACGGCCACCGAGTCGCCGAGCAGTTCGTCACGACGGATCTCGGAGGTCGTGACGGTCCGCTCCAGCGGCCTGCGGTCGACCGCGTCCCGGACGGTGTCGTCCCGCAGGTCGAAGTAGATCAGCTCACGACCGTCGGCAAGCCGGGTCGACGTCTTCTTCACAGCCGGACTCCTCATCGCCCGCTCAGATCAGCGCTACGCATCCAACATAACCCAACAAACCAAAACACAGCCCTCCTCAGGCGTCAACATCCACCGTGGTCATCATCACAATCCAACAAAGTCCATCAACAAAAGTGTTCATTTATTGAACGCAAGCGTAGGTTCCTGAGCCGGATCTGTTCACGCAACGAAGCGAGTGCACATGCAACCCCCCACACCCGCCGTTCAGTTGGCGGTGGAGCTACGGCTCCCCACCAACTGGCTCGACTACACGATCATGGCGATCTACTTCGTCGTCGTGCTGGGCATCGGCCTCGCCGCCCGCAAGTCGGTGAAGACCAGCCTCGACTTCTTCCTCTCGGGCCGCTCACTGCCCGCCTGGATCACCGGTCTGGCGTTCATCTCGGCCAACCTGGCCGCCACCGAGATCCTCGGCATGGCCGCCAACAGCGCCCAGTACGGTGCCTACACCGTCCACTGGTACTGGATCGGCGCCATCCCCGCCATGGTCTTCCTCGGCCTGGTGATGATGCCCTTCTACTACAGCAGCAAGGTCCGCTCGGTACCCGAGATGCTGCTGCTGCGCTTCGACAAGTGGGCGCATCTGCTCAGTTCCGTGCTGTTTGCCTTCGCCGCCATCCTGATCGCGGGCGTGAACCTCTACGCCCTCGCCATCGTCGTCGAGGCGCTGCTCGGCTGGCCCCAGTGGGTGGCCATCGTGGTGGCGGGGTTCTTCGTGCTCGCGTACATCACCCTCGGCGGTCTGTCCTCCGCGATCTACAACGAGGTGCTCCAGTTCTTCGTGATCCTGGCGGCCCTCATCCCGATCTCCGTGCTCGGCCTGAAGAAGGTCGGCGGCTGGGGCGGTCTGACCGACACGCTGACCAAGCAGCACGGCGGTGACTTCGTCTCGGCGTGGGGCGGCACCGGCATCGGCAGCGCCAACCCGCTCGGCGCGAACTGGCTGACCATCGTGCTCGGCCTCGGCTTCGTGCTGTCCTTCGGCTACTGGACGACCAACTTCGCCGAGGTGCAGCGCGCCCTGTCCGCGAAGAACCTCTCCGCCGCCCAGCGCACCCCGCTGATCGCCGCCTACCCGAAGATCTTCATCGTCTTCCTGGTGATGATCCCGGGTCTGGTCGCCGCCGCCCTGGTCCCCAACATCGGCACCTCCGGCTCCGGGCTCCAGTACAACGACGCGATCCCCTATCTGATGCAGGAGCTGCTGCCCAACGGCGTGCTCGGCATCGCGGTGACCGGTCTTCTGGCGGCGTTCATGGCCGGCATGGCCGCCAACGTGTCGTCGTTCAACACGGTGTTCACCACCGACATCTGGGCGAAGTACGTGGTCATCGGCCGCGAGGACGAGTACTACGTGCGCTTCGGCCGCATCATCACGGCGGTCGGCGTGATGGCCTCGATCGGCACCGCCTTCCTGGCATCGTCGTTCTCGAACATCATGAGCTACCTCCAGACGCTGTTCTCCTTCTTCAACGTGCCGATGTTCGTGGTGTTCATCGTCGGCATGTTCTGGAAGCGCGCCTCGGCGAAGTCCGGCTTCTGGGGTCTGCTCACCGGCACGGTGACGGCAATGGTGAACTACTTCGTGCTCTACAAGCACGACATCATCTCCATCCCCACCGACCAGGGCGCCAACTTCGTGTCCGCGATCGCCGGCTTCGTCGCCGGTGGTGTGGTCATGGTGGTCGTGTCCCTGTTCACCGCACCCAAGCCCGACGAGGAGCTCCAGGGCCTGGTCTACGGAACCCGCTCCCCCGGCATGTCGGAGGCACCCGCCGCCGGCGACGACGCCTGGTACCGCCGTCCCGCCCTGCTGGGCTGGGGCGCCGTGATCATCGCCGCCGCCTGCTACATCCCGTTCTCGTTCTGACCGGGGAAGGATTGAGAAACCATGACTGACTCTTCGAGCTCTTCCGACCCTTCCGGCTCTTCCGGGTTCTCGCACTACTCCGACAAGGACGTCCAGCGCGAGGTCACCGACCTCGAGGGCAAATCGGCGACCGCGGCGCGGATCTTCGACCTGCGCCGGATCATCGGCGGACTGTTCGTGCTGTACGGGATCATCGTCACGATCACCGGTATCACCGACGACCAGGCGGCGATCGACAAGGCCCAGGGCGTCAACATCAACCTGTGGACCGGCATCGGGATGCTGCTGCTGGGGGTGTTCTTCCTCGCCTGGCTGAAGCTGCGGCCGACCCCGTCGCCGGTGCCGGAGCCTCCGGCGGATGACGAACCCTCTGTCTGAGGGCGTGGCGCGTCGTGCCACACCATGCCGTTGCTCGGCTGCGGCGGCGTCGTGGCTGGTCGCGCAGTTCCCCGCGCCCCTGAAGAGCGCCCCTGACGGGGCCGCCCTTCAGGGGCGCGCGGCATGCAGAAGGGGCGCGCAGTGTGCGGAAGCCCGGCCGCTCAGTGCCCGCCCGTGTCCGGCAGCGGGCCCGCGCGGTCCAGTAGGCCGGTGCGGGCGGCGAGGGCTGCGGCTTCCAGGCGGGAGCCCACGCCCAGTTTCATCAGGACCCGCTGCACATGGGTACGGGCCGTGCTCGGGGCGATGCCCATGCCGGCCGCGATCAGCCGGGTGTCCTCGCCGTCGGCCACCCTCACCAGGACCTCGACCTCTCTCGGGGTGAGCATCTGGAGCAGCCGCTGGCCCTCGTCGTCGGGCTGGGCGGCGGGGTTGAGGAGTTCCGCGAAGGCGCCCTGGAGCAGTTGAGGTGCGACGGCGGCCTCACCGGCGCGCGCCTTCATGATGGCCCGCTCCACTCCCTCGATGCGCTCGTCGTGCCGTACATAGCCGGAGGCGCCCGCGGCGAACGCGGCGGCGATACCGCGCGGTGACGGCACCGGGCCCAGCACCAGCACCGCGACCTGCGGACGCTCCCGTTTGATCCGTACCACCGGGTCGAAGACGCCCGGCTCGGCCGGAGCGGCCGTCCCCAGCAGGCACACCTCGGGGGCGCGTGTGATCACCAGCTCCGCTGCGCCCGCGGCCGGCGCCGCCGCGGCGAGCACCCGGTGCCCGCGCAGCTTCAGCGCCGAGGCCAGCGCCTCGGCGAGCAGTCGGTGATCGTCGACCACCATGAGCCGCACTCCCATGCGGAAACCCCCCAGTCCCCCAGCGGACGCCCCACTATGGCCGCCCGCTGTCCACCAGGACAGAGGACCCCCCGGCACCTCGCCCCTCATGCCCCCGGAAGCTACACGCTTGTTCGACGTCGCGCTGCCCCTACTGATGAGAAGTGCCCCGGATCGACGGAATTCCTGGCATTCGCGGGCGATGAGCGGTACGCGCAGGCCCCGCCCCTGAGCAGGGATGCGACAGGGATGCGACAGGGACGGGGCCGGTGGGCGGGACGCGGTCAGTCTCCGGTGCCGAAGGCGATCGCCAGGTACTCCTTGCTGCTGTACGAGGACGACGACTTGTGCCCGTACACCGCCGACATGTACAGCCGGCCCTTGCCGTAGAGGAGCTCCGCGAACTCGGGGAGCATCGCGGTCTCCGCGTCGCGCACCGACTCCGTCGCCGGGTTCTCCAGCAGGACGGTCTGCTTGAAGGTGCTCCCGTCGACGCTGACGACCTGGCCGCCCTTGTCGTACGGCGGCCGCTTGTACGCCAGCAGGTTGGTGCCGTCCACGCGCAGCGGGGAGATGTTGTAGCCGTCGCCCGCGTCGGCGCGCTGGCCGGTCTGCTTGCCGGTGGCGAGGTCGAAGGCGACGATCTCGTTGGTCTTGCTGTACTGGCCGCTGCCGTCGTGCTCCTCGGTCGGCACGTACAGCTTGTCGTTGCCGACGGCGAGTTCCTTGCACTCCTCGATACGGGTGATGCCGTCGCAGCGGGCCGCGTACTTGGCGCCCGGCGCGGAGATGTGGGCGCGCAGGGTGCCGGTCTTGTTGTCGATGGAGAAGAAGTCCGAGATGCCGCTGCCGTCACCGGCACTGTCGCCGACGTCGGCGGCCACCACCAGCGGGTCGGCGGAGACCACGCTGGCGTACTCGATGCCCTGCGTCATCTTGTACTCGGCGATCACCTTGCCGGACTTCGGGTCGATGTTCTGGATGTGCAGCTGACGGCTGCCGTACTCGCCGCACTTGCGCACCGCGACCAGCTTGGCGCCGCCCGCGTACCCGGCGTCGTAGCAGGTGTCGGCGGGCTTCGGGGACCACAGGGCCTTGCCGCTGGCGACGTCGAAGGCGGCGCCGCCGTAGGTGGAGCCGACCGCGACGGCACCGCCGCCGAGGGTGATGTTGCTGAAGCTGATCGGGCTGTCACCGGAGTCGACCGTCTTCGTCCACAGCTTGCTGCCGGTCTTCAGGTCGATCGCGGCGATCTGGCTGCATCCGGCGCTGGAGTTCTTCGCCGGCATCTTCGGCTGGAAGAGGACGGCGGTACGGCCCTCGGCGTCGACGTGGTCGGTGGTCTCGCACACCGGGCCGGACAGCTTGAGCGTCCACTTCTTGGTGCCCTTGGCCGGGTCGTAGCCGGTGATCTCGGCGATGCCGGTCTTGGCGTACACCGTGTCGGTCAGCCAGGAGCCCGCGGTGACGACCGTGTCGTCCGTCTCCGGCATCGGGACCTGGAAAAGCACCTTGGACTCGGTGTCCGAGGGCACCTTCTCGGAGCCTCCGGAGAGGACGCCGCCCTTGGAGTCGTTCTTGCCGGTGCCGCCGGAGCTCGCGGTGCCCTTCTTGCCAGCGGCGCCGTCGTCGTTCCGGGAGTACAAGATGCCGCCGCCGACGATCAGGGCGATCACCACGACCGCCGAGACGATGATGGCCAGCGGTGCCTTCGACTTCTTCGGACCGCCGGGCGGCAGCGGCATCCCGGGCGCGCCGGGGAACTGGGGCTGCGTCGGGTAGCCATAGCCGTAGCCAGGGCCCGGCTGGGGCGCGTAAGGGTTCTGCGGGGCGGTGGCGTACGGGTTCGGCTGCGGCTGCGGCTGCGGCTGCTGGCCCGGGTAGCCGTAGCCGGGCTGCGGCGGGGCCGGGGGTGACTGCGGGAAGCCGTAGCCGGGCGGAGGGGTGGGGCCGGCCGGGGGCGCCTGGGGGTAGCCGTAGCCGGGTGGGGGCGGCGGGCCCTGCGGCGCGGCCTGCGGCGGGCCGAAGCCGCCCTGCGGGGGCTGCGGAGGCTGGCTCGGCGGCTGGTTGGGGGGCTGGTTCGGGGGCTGCGGAGGCTGGTTCGGCGGCTGGTTCGGCGGCGGCGGGGGCGGCTGGGTCATGACGTGGGTACCTCAGAGGACGGCGGCGGGGACGGCGGCGGAAACGGCGGTGACGGCGCGGGGGTGCCGTGGGCAGGGGTGCCCGGGGGCGGGCTCACTTGCCGAAGGCGAGCATGAGCTTCTCCTTCGCGTCGTCGTTGCCGGTCAGCCGGGTGGTGGAGATGTAGAAGCGGCCGTCGGCCCAGGCCACGTCCCGCGAGAAGAAGCCGCTCTCGATGGTCGCGGTGCCGGACGGGTTCTGGAGCAGCTTCGACGGGGTGTGGCCGGTGCCCGCGGTCGGGATCGACACGACCTGGCCGCCGGCGTCGTAGGACGGCCCGACGTACGCGATCAGCTGTCCGCCCTCGGTGCGGAGCGGGATCATCGACTCGTCGGCCGGGGACTTCACCCGCCATTTCTCCTTGCCGGTGGAGAGGTTGATCGCGACGATCTCGTTGGCGCCGGTGGTCGCCTCGGTGGGCAGATAGAGGGTGTCCGCGTCGGCGGCCGCGCCCTGGCAGCCCTGGAGGTTGCGTTCGAGGACGGCCCAGCCGCACTGGGGGGCGAAGTCCTCGTCGAAGCCGACCTCGGAGCGGAAGGAGCCGTTGGCGTCGAACGTGGAGATGTTCCACGCCTTCTTGTCCTCGTTGGTCATATAGACGACCAGCGGGTCGACGGAGTACGCCCGCGCGACCTTCCAGCCCTTCTTCACCTTCTGCGTCCACTTGACCGCGCCGGTCGCGGGGTCGAGTTCCTGGATCTCGTCGTGCTCGTTCGCGGTGGTCGCGGCGCAGGACGCCACCGAGATCAGCCGGGAGCCGCCCGCGAAGGCGGTCGGGAAGCAGGCGGCGCCGTACTTCTTCTTCTCGAACAGCTTCTTTCCGTTGCCGATGTCGTAGGCCACGCCGGACTGCGAGCGGCCCACCATCAAGGTCTTGCCGGTGAGGGTCAGTTCGACGGTGATGACGCTGTCGAAGAGCGCGCCGTCGGGGACCTGCGCCGACCAGCCCTTCTGTCCGGTGTCCAGGTCGATCTGCTGGAGCTGGTTGCACTTGGCGCGGGTGCTGGTGCCGCTCTCGTAAGCGACGACGACCTTGCCGTCGGAGGACTGCTCGCCGGTGACCGCGCAGATCTTCTGGGGGAAGGTGAGGGTGCTCCAGGCGGGGTCGCCACTGCCGACCCTGTAGCCGAAGACCTGCTTGTACGCGGCCTTCACCGCCGTCTTCCCGGTGATCCACATGCCGGGGGCGTCCGCGCCGGAACCGGGCGCGTCCGGCGCCGACTTGTACCAGAGCACCTTCGCCTCGCCGGGTTTCCGACCGGCGTTGAGGTCCTCGGGGTCGGCTGCGCCGGTGCCGTCACCGCTGCCGTCGCCGGGGTTCACCGCGTCGTCGGTGGCGGCCGTCCCGCCGCTGTCGGTGGGCGCGGCGACGGGGTGGCCGCCTCCGCCGTCACCGGATGCGGCGGCGAGCGCGTACACCGTGCCGCCGATCACGACCAGCGCGGCGACCGCGGCGGCGACGATCAGCGCGGGCTTCCTCCTGAACGGGCCGCGCGGGCCGCCGGTGCCGGGGCCCTGCGCGCCCAGCGGCATCGTGGCCGGGCCGCCCGGGTACGAGGGCGGCTGCGGGTAGCCGTAGCCGGGCTGCGGCGGCCCGTAGGGGCCGGGCTGCGGGGCGTACGGGCCCGGTTGCGGGGCGTACGGGCCCGGTTGCGGGGCGTACGAGCCTGGTTGGGGGGCAGCGCCGTACGGGCCCGGCTGCTGGTTGTAGGGTCCCGGCTGGGCGTACGGCCCCTGCGGTGCGGGCGAGTTGTAGAACCCGGGCTGCTGGGGGGAGCCGTAGCCGGGCTGCGGGCCTGCGGGGGGCATCTGCGGGGGCGGCGGGGTCTGGGGCGGGCCTTGTGGAGCCGGCGCGGTCTGTGGCGCCCCGAAGACCCCTGCGCCGCCGCCCGATTGCTGCTGCCCGCCTTGCTGCCCGTCCTGCGGCTGCCCTTCCGCCGGTTCCTGCGGCTCCTGCGGCTCCTGCGGCGCTCCGAAACCGCCCTGCTGCGGCGGCTGGTTGGGCGGCTGCGTCATCAGCGCGTTCCCCCTCATCCACTGATTTCTAGCCACGCCCCGAGGTTCGTGATGGACCCAAGGTCGTTCTCAGTAAGTTCTCAGACAGCTCTTTGTATCACCCGCCACCGACAGCACGACGGGCCGTGACCGCCCCTGTTCCCAAGGGAGGACCGGCCCGTGATGCCCTTGTTACGCGCCTTCACGCCCCCGGTACACGGCGCGCACGCCGTACCCGCCGACCGCCGGAGCCTCCCGGCGAGGGCTTACGCGTCCTCGGCGAGTTCCAGCCAGCGCAGCTCCAGCTCGTCCCGCTCACCGGCCAACTCGCGCAGCTCGGTGTCGAGTTCCGCCACCTTGGCGAAGTCGGTGGCGTTGTCGGCGATCTGAGCGTGCAGCTTGGTCTCCTTCTCGGAGATGCGGTCCAGCTGCCGCTCGATGCGCTGGAGTTCCTTCTTGGCGGCGCGGGCGTCCGCGGCGCTCTTCTCCGCCGCGGGCCGGACGGGCGCAGGCGCGGAGGCAGCCACCGCCGCCTCCATACGGGCCCGGCGCTCCAGGTACTCGTCGATGCCACGCGGCAGCATCCGCAGGGTGGCGTCGCCGAGGAGGGCGTAGACCTTGTCGGTGGTGCGCTCGACGAAGAACCGGTCGTGGGAGATGACGATCATCGAGCCGGGCCAGCCGTCGAGGACGTCCTCGAGCTGGGTGAGGGTCTCGATGTCGAGGTCGTTGGTGGGCTCGTCGAGGAAGAGCACATTGGGCTCGTCCATGAGCAGCCGCAGCAGTTGCAGGCGACGGCGCTCACCGCCGGAGAGGTCGCTGACGGGCGTCCACTGCTTCTCCTTGGAGAAGCCGAACGTCTCGCAGAGCTGCCCGGCGGTCAGTTCGCGCCCCTTACCGAGGTCGACGCGCTCCCGTACCTGCTGCACGGCCTCCAGGACCCGCCAGTCGGGGTCGAGTTCGGCGACCTCCTGGGAGAGGTAGGCGAGCTTGACCGTCCGCCCCACGGCGACCCGGCCGCCCACCGGCTGCACCTCGCCCTCGCTGCGCGCGGCGTCCGCCATGGCCCGCAGGAGGGAGGTCTTGCCCGCGCCGTTGACGCCGACGAGGCCGATGCGGTCGCCGGGGCCGAGCTGCCAGGTGATGTGCTTGAGCAGCACCTTGGGCCCGGCCTGGACGGTGACGTCCTCCAGGTCGAAGACGGTCTTCCCGAGCCGCGAGGACGCGAACTTCATCAGCTCGGAGCTGTCCCGCGGCTCCGGCACGTCCTTGATCAGCTCGTTGGCGGCCTCGACGCGGAAGCGTGGCTTGGAGGTGCGGGCGGGCGCCCCGCGCCGCAGCCACGCCAGCTCCTTGCGGACCAGGTTCTGCCGCTTGACCTCCTCGGTGGCGGCGATGCGCTCGCGTTCGGCGCGGGCGAAGACGTAGTCGGAGTAGCCGCCCTCGTACTCGTACACCGCACCCTTCTGCACGTCCCACATGCGGGTGCAGACCTGGTCGAGGAACCAGCGGTCGTGGGTCACGCACACCAGCGCCGAGCGGCGGTCCCGGAGATGCCGGGCGAGCCAGGAGATGCCCTCGACGTCGAGGTGGTTGGTGGGCTCGTCGAGGACGATCAGGTCCTGCTCCTCGATGAGCAGCTTGGCGAGCGCGATCCGGCGTCGCTCACCGCCGGACAGCGGCCCGATGACGGTGTCGAGCCCCTTCGGGAACCCCGGCAGGTCGAGCCCGCCGAACAGCCCGGTGAGCACGTCCCGGACCTTGGCGTTCCCGGCCCACTCGTGGTCGGCCATGTCGCCGATCACCTCGTGGCGGACGGTGGCCGCGGAGTCCAGCGAGTCGTGCTGCGTCAGCACCGCGAGCCGCAGCCCCCCGGAGTGGGTGACCCGCCCGGTGTCGGCCTCCTCCAGCTTGGCCATCATCCGGATCAGCGTGGTCTTCCCGTCCCCGTTCCGCCCCACGACCCCGATCCGGTCCCCCTCGGACACGCCGAGCGACACCCCGTCGAGCAGGGCACGGGTCCCGTACACCTTGCTGACGTTCTCGACATTGACGAGGTTGACGGCCATTTCACTCCTGTGCACGGGGGTCGGTCAGCCTTCAAGGGTAGGGCCTGAGGGGGTGAGGCCGGGGTGTGAGGGTGTCGTCACCCTTTGTGATGACACGATCGGGAGAAAGATCCGAGCAGGCGGGACGGGCCAGCAGAATCAGGGCCGTGCAAGCAACCACGGACGACCTCTTCAACCTGCCGGATCTCCCGCGGCGTGCCGAGCTGATCGACGGAATCCTGGTCTTCCCCCCTCCGCAGTGCGACTTCCACAGCGTTGCGACCGACCTCCTCGTCGGCGGCCTGCGCGCCTGTCTGCCCTCTGGATTCAAGGTCAGCCGACAGATGACCATCGTCCTCGACAAGCACAACGCCCCGGAACCCGACGTGGTGGTGGTCCGCGCCGACGCGATCACCGGCTGGGACCAGATGAGCTTCCGGGGCGAGGACGTGCTCCTCGCCGTGGAGGTCGTCTCCCCGGACTCCGAATTCCGCGACCGCACGACCAAACCGCAGAAGTACGCAGCCGCTGGGATCCCTCATACGATGACCAAGGCGTACGTGCACATGGGCATGCACCGGGACCAGCTCAAGGTGGCCAAGCCCTATGACATCGCCATCGACCTGACCGCCGTCGACCACCTCTGAGACCCCCATACTCAGCCCCTCCGGCGCTTGAGGACCGGGGGTCCGGGGGCGGAGCCCCCGGGGACGGGAACGGGAAGGGGAGGCGGGGGCGAGATCAGCCCGGCCGCAGCCCGCCTCACACCACCGTCGCGCCCGCCGCCGGTGCCGGGGCGGTCCGTACCGTGCGGCAGGTGCCCGACGATCGCAGCGTCGCCGCCACCTGCTCCGCCGACTCCGCGTCCCGGGCGAGGAACGCCGTCGTCGGGCCCGAGCCGGAGACCAGGGCGGCCAGGGCGCCTGCCGTGCGGCCCGCCGCGAGGGTGTCGGCCAGCGTGGGGAAGAGGGACAGGGCGGCGGGCTGGAGGTCGTTGGTGACCGTGGCCGCCAGGGCGTCCGGGTCGCCCTTGGCCAGCGCGGCGAGGAGATCCGCCGAGGCCACCGGCTCGGGGATGTCGCGGCCCTCGGCGAGCCGGTCGAACTCACGGAACACCGCCGGGGTCGACAGCCCCCGGTCGGCCATCGCGAACACCCAGTGGAAGCCGCCGCCGACCTCCAGCACCGTCAGCTTCTCGCCCCGCCCGGTGCCCAGCGCCGCCCCGCCCACCAGGCTGAACGGCACATCGCTGCCCAGCTCGGCGCAGATGTCGAGGAGTTCGTCACGGGTTGCGCCGGTGCCCCACAGCGCGTCGCACGCCAGCAGTGCGCCCGCGCCGTCCGCGCTGCCGCCCGCCATGCCTCCGGCGACCGGGATGTCCTTGGCGATGTGGATGTGCACGTCAGCGGGGCGGCCGTAGCGGTCGGCCAGCGCGAGAGCGGCGCGCGCCGCGAGGTTGGTGCGGTCCAGCGGGACCTGGTGGGCGTCCGGGCCCGTGCAGGTGATCCGGAGTTCCTCGGCCGGGGTCACGGTGACCTCGTCGTAGAGGCCGACCGCTAGGAAGACGTTGGCCAGGTCGTGGAAGCCGTCGGCGCGCGCGGCGCCCACGGCGAGCTGGACGTTGACCTTGGCCGGAACGCGTACCGTGACGCTCACTGCTGACCGGACTCCTCGGTGTCGGCGTGCTCTTCGGTGCCTGCGTGCTCTTCGGTGCTTACGGCAGGACGTGCGGGGGCGTTCTCCGCAATACGGGCGAACTCCTCCACCGTCAGGGACTCCCCCCTGGCCTGCGGTGAGACGCCCGCGGCGACCAGCGCGGCCTCCGCCGCGGCGGAGGAACCGGCCCAGCCGGCCAGCGCCGCGCGCAGGGTCTTGCGGCGCTGCGCGAAGGCGGCGTCGACGACGGCGAAGACCTCCCGCTTCGACGCGGTCGTCTTCACCGGCTCCGCGCGCCGCACCAGCGACACCAGACCGCTGTCGACGTTCGGCGCGGGCCAGAAGACGGTGCGTCCGATGGCCCCGGCCCGCTTCACCTCGGCGTACCAGTTCGCCTTGACGGACGGGACGCCGTACACCTTCGAGCCGGGTGCCGCGGCGAGCCGGTCGGCGACCTCCGCCTGCACCATGACGAGGGTGCGCTCGATGCTCGGGAAGGTGTCGAGCATGTGCAGCAGCACGGGTACGGCGACGTTGTACGGCAGGTTCGCGACCAGCGCGGTCGGCGCGGGGCCGGGCAGTTCGGTGACGTGCATCGCGTCGGAGTGGACCAGCGCGAAGCGGTCTGCGCGGTCCGGCAGCCGTGCGGCGACGGTGGCGGGCAGCGCGGCGGCGAGGACGTCGTCGATCTCGACGGCGGTGACCCGGCCGGCGGTCTCCAGCAGCGCCAGGGTGAGCGAGCCGAGCCCGGGGCCGACCTCGACGACCACGTCGTCCGGCCGCACGTCGGCGGTGCGCACGATCCGGCGGACGGTGTTGGCGTCGATCACGAAGTTCTGGCCGCGCTGCTTCGTCGGCCGTACGCCAAGGGCTGCCGCGAGTTCACGGACGTCGGCGGGGCCCAGCAGGGCGTCGGGGGCGGGGCTGCTGCTCACGGGACAAGGGTACGGGGCCGCCGGACGGGTCCCGCCGGGAACGGGGCGACGGCGGTCTGCGAGGGTGGTCTCAGTAGCCGAAGGCGCGGGCGGTGTTCGCCGCGAGTGCCGTCGCGAGGGTGTCCTCGTCGATGCCGCGTACGGCGGCCATGGCCCGCACGGTGACCGGCACGAGATACGGCGCGTTGGGCCGCCCCCGGTAGGGCATCGGCGTCAGGAAGGGCGCGTCGGTCTCCACCAGGACCAACTCCAGCGGGGCCACGGCCAGGGCGTCGCGCAGATCCTGGGCATTCTTGAAGGTCACGTTGCCCGCGAAGGACATGAACCATCCGGCGCGGGCGCAGATCTCCGCCATCTCGGCGTCGCCGGAGTAGCAGTGGAAGACGGTCCGCTCGGGGGCGCCCTCCTCCTTGAGCACGCGCAGCACGTCGGTGTGGGCGTCGCGGTCGTGGATGACCAGGGTCTTGCCGTGCCGTTTGGCGATCTCGATGTGGGCGCGGAAGGAGCGTTCCTGGGCCGCCATGCCCTCCGGGCCGGTGCGGAAGAAGTCGAGGCCGGTCTCGCCGACGCCCTTCACGTGGGGCAGCCCGGCCAGCCGGTCGATCTCGGCGAGCGCCGCGTCGAGTCCGGCATCGCCGCCTGGTGCGCGTGTGCCCTGCCGGGACCAGCCGTCGGGGTCTCCGTGCACGATGCGGGGGGCCTCGTTCGGGTGCAGGGCGACGGCGGCATGGACGCTGTCGTACGCCGCCGCCGTCTCGGCCGCCCACCGGGAGCCGTTGATGTCGCAGCCGACCTGGACGACCGTCGTCACCCCCACCGACGCGGCCTTCGCCAGGGCCTCGTCGACAGTGCCGGACTGCATGTCGAGGTGGGTGTGGGAGTCGGCGACCGGCACCCTCAGCGGCTCCGGCAGCGGCGGCGCCGCGTTCCTGTCGGCCGTGGCCGTGGCCGTGGCCGTGGGCGTGGCCTTGGCCTTGGCCTTGGCCTTGGCCTTTACGGAGCCTGCGGCATTCGGGTCGGTCGAAGACATGCCCCGATCCTACGGAAGCGGCTCCCGCGGCCGGGGCATGCCCTCCTCCGACCGCGCTCAGCCGACGCAGCGCCGCCTCAGCCCACGCTGCGGTGGAAGGGGTGCAGAAGATCGGACAGGTGCCAGTGGTGGTGCGGCTGGTGCTGCTGGTCGTTCGCCTCCTCCGACGGCTGCCGCGTCTCCGCACGCCGCAGATGGCTCTGCACCGACGACACCTGGCCCGCCGCCATGATCCGCACAAGGTGCCCGTCGCACTTGGCGCAGGTGGGCCTGCTCAGCGGCGACGGCACGATCCGGCCGTCGGCCACGTACAGGACGAAGACGGTGCCGTCCGCGTCCGTGTGCTGCTCGATCTCGTACGACTGCTCCCAGCCGTGTCCGCACCGCATACAGGCGAAGGAATAGGACTCGTGAACAACGGTTGCTGCCGCGCCGTGGAGGTCGGTCTGCCCTGCGATCTCACTCACTGCCAGCTCCTCTTGTCCGCCGGACAAGCGCCCCGGCAACGGGGATTCCCCCCGGAATCCCGGTGGGGGCGAGGGACGGGGACGTCCCACATTCCAGTGGACGCCGCCCAGGGCCCGAATGCACCCGTCCTGTCGACTGTTGGAGCCGTTTTGGGCTTTCCTTGCCGAATTCACCCGACCGCGCCGCCGCATTTTGCCTGCGCGACAGCCCGCTTTGCCGCCGCATGGAGCGCGCGCTCAGCCGAGAAGCATCGCGCTCATACGACACAAAACCCCAGGTAGGAGGCGCACGCGCCCCACACCCGCCCCCGCGCGACACACCCGGGAGACACTCACCCCCGCCGCGCGCCCCCACCCGCGCCACCCGCGCCGCCCACGCCGCCCTCGGCGTGCTTCGCCGCCACCACCGCGTCGAACACCTCCCGCTTCGGCAGCCCCGCCGCCGCGGCGACCGCGGCGATCGCCTCCTTGCGCCGCTCCCCCGCCTCCTCCCGCACCCTCACCCGCCGCACCAGCTCGGCCGCGTCCAGTGGCTCGGCGGGCCGGTCCGGGGCACCTTCGACGACGACGGTGATCTCGCCGCGCACCCCCTGGGCGGCCCACTGCGCGAGCTCCCCCAGCGGACCTCGCCGGACCTCCTCGTAGGTCTTGGTCAGCTCGCGGCAGACGGCGGCCCGCCGCTCGGTGCCGAAGACCTCGGCCATCGCGGCGAGGGTGTCGTCGAGGCGGTGCGGGGCCTCGAAGAAGACGAGAGTGCGCCGCTCGTCCGCGGCCTCGCGCAGCCGGGAGAGCCGTTCGCCCGCCTTGCGCGGCAGGAACCCCTCGAAGCAGAACCGGTCGACGGGCAGCCCGGACAGCGCGAGCGCGGTGAGGACGGCGGACGGTCCCGGCACCGCCGTGACCCGTATGTCCCGCTCGACGGCCGCGGCCACCAGCCGGAACCCGGGGTCCGACACCGACGGCATGCCCGCGTCGGTGACGAGCAGCACCCGCGCCCCGCCGGCCAGTTCCTCCACCAGCTCGGGCGTACGGGCGGCCTCGTTGCCCTCGAAGTACGACACCACGCGCCCCTTGGGCGTCACACCCAGGGCCTGGGTGAGCCGGCGCAGCCGCCGGGTGTCCTCGGCGGCGACGACGTCGGCGGCGGCGAGTTCCTCGGCGAGCCGGGGAGGCGCGTCGGCGATGTCGCCGATGGGGGTGCCGGCAAGGACCAGGGTTCCGGGAGCACCGGGAGCAACTGTCACGTATCCATCCTCGCAGGGCCCGGCAGGGCAAGAACGAGACCGAACAAGACCGAATGCATCCGTACCGTTACGGCACATGCACGGGACTCGCACAGCCGCTTTCCCTACGATGGCGCGCGTGACCAGTACCGCGTCCTCCACGGACACCCGGCAGGGCCAGGCACCGCACGACCAGCGTCCGTCGTGGCCGCAGCGGCTGCGCCGCTTCGGCTACACCCCGAGGCCGGTCGTGGACGTCCGCGACCGGCTGGTGCCGCCGTACGCGGAACCCGGCGCGCGCATGTGGCAGGTGCTGGGGGTGCCCCCCACCCTCGCCGACCGCATCGTGCGCTGGTCGGGCTGGGGCGGGCCGCTGCTGGTGACGCTCCTGGCGGGCGTCATGCGGTTCTGGCATCTGGGCAGCCCCAAGGCGGTGATATTCGACGAGACGTACTACGCGAAGGACGCGTGGGCGCTGGTCCACCGCGGTTTCGAGGTCAACTGGGACAAGAACGCCAACGACCTGATCATCCAGTCGAACGGCCATGTGAAGATCCCGCTGGACGCGGCGTACGTGGTGCATCCGCCGGTCGGGAAGTACGTCATCGGCCTCGGCGAGCTGATGTTCGGGTTCAATCCGTTCGGCTGGCGGTTCATGACCGCCCTGCTCGGCACGCTGTCCGTGCTGATGCTGTGCCGGATCGGCCGCCGGCTGTTCCGCTCCACCTTCCTCGGCTGCCTCGCGGGCACGCTGCTGGCGGTGGACGGGCTGTCGTTCGTGATGAGCCGCACCTCGCTGCTGGACGGGGTGCTGACGTTCTTCGTGCTGGCGGCGTTCGGCTGTCTGCTGATCGACCGCGACCGGGCGCGCGCGAGACTGGCCGCGGCGCTCCCGGCGGACTCGGACGGCCGGATTCGCCCCGACGCGCACATCGCGGAGACGCTGAAGCTGGGCTGGCGGCCGTGGCGCTGGACGGCGGGCGTGCTGCTGGGGCTCGCCATCGGCACCAAGTGGAACGGCCTGTACTTCCTGGCCGCGTTCTGCGTGATGGCTGTGTTGTGGGACGCCGCCTCGCGCAGGGTCGCGGGCGCCCCGTCCGCGTTCGCGGCGGCCCTGCGGCGCGACACCGGCATCACCTTCCTGGCCACGGTCCCGGTCGCGATCGCCGTCTACCTCGCCTCCTGGATCGGCTGGATCCTGTCCCCGGCCGACGGCAGCGGCGGCTACTTCCGCAACTGGGCGGCCACCGCGGGCAAGGGCGGCTTCTTCAGCTTCCTGCCGGACTGGCTGCGCAGCCTGTGGCACTACGAGCACGAGGTCTACAAGTTCCATGTGGGCCTGTCGTCGCCGCACACCTACCAGTCGAACCCGTGGAGCTGGATCGTCGACGGCCGCCCGGTCTCGTACTACTACGTGTCCCCCTCGCCCGGCGTGGACGGCTGCCCGTCGAACGCGGGCGCCAAGTGCGCGCGCGAGGTGCTGGCGCTCGGCACCCCGCTGCTGTGGTGGGCGGCGTGCGTGGCGCTGGTGTACGTGCTGTGGCGCTGGGCGTTCCGCCGCGACTGGCGCGCGGGCGCGATCGCCTGCGCGGTGGCGGCCGGCTATCTGCCCTGGTTCATGTACCAGGAGCGCACGATCTTCTTCTTCTACGCGGTCGTGTTCACGCCATTCTTGTGCCTGGCTGTGGCGATGCTGATCGGCGCGATCATCGGTCCGCCCGGCTCCGGCGAGACCCGCCGGGTGGTGGGCGCCGTGGGTTCGGGCGTGCTGGTGCTGCTGATCGCGTGGAACTTCATCTACTTCTGGCCGCTCTACACCGGTCTGTCCATCCCGATCGAGCAGTGGCGTTCACGGATGTGGCTGGACACCTGGATCTGAGGCGCCCCGATTCCGTCTTCTGATCTCCGTTCGGCCAACAAACGTCATCCTGCAACACAGGCAACCCTCATCCGGCCTACAGTTCACTGGACCGATCAGGAGGGGAACGGCCATGCGCAAGGGGGTCAAGGCCGCTGTCGTGGGCGGGGTGTTCGTCGCGCTGGTGGGCGGGGCGGGGTACGGGGCGCTGAACATCGTGTCCGCGCTGAACAATTCCGCCACGGGCGGGGCGGCGCCGGAGCGGACCGGGCCGCCGACGGGCGACGAGGTCAAGGACACCACCGCCGCGTTCTTCGCCGCCTGGCAGAAGGGGGACGCGCACCAGGCGGCGTCGTACACCAACTACCCGGTGGCGGCGGAGAGTCTGCTCGCGGCCTACGGCGGGACCGCGCACATCACCGATGTGCGGATCACCCCGGGCACGGCGAGCGGCAGCGTCGTGCCGTTCTCCGTGAAGGCAACGGTGTCGTACCAGGGCAGGACCCAGCCCCTCGGCTACAGCAGCAAGCTGACGGTCGTACGGGGCGAGAGCACGCACCGGCCGCTCGTCGACTGGCAGCCCTCGGTCGTCCACCCGAAGCTGCACACGGGCGACACCCTGGTGACCGGCGAGTCGGAGGCGCCGCCGATCGAGGCGGTGGACCGCGACGGCAAGGTGCTGACGCAGGAGAAGTACCCGTCCCTCGGGCCGATCCTGGACGGACTGCGCCAGAAGTACGGTGACCAGGCCGGCGGTTCGCCCGCCGTGGAGCTGAGCATCAAGCACGCCGCAGCCACCACCGCCGACACCCCGCTGCTGACCCTCGCCAAGGGGAAGGCGGGCAGGCTGCGCACCACGCTGAGCGCGGCCGCCCAGGCGGCGGCGGAGACCGCGGTCACCAAGTTCGCCGAGTCGTCCGTGGTCGCCGTCAAGCCGAGCACCGGCGAGGTGCTGGCCATCGCCAACCACCGCAACGACGGCTGGAACGCGGCCTTCCTGGGGCGGCTCGCCCCCGGCTCCACCATGAAGATCATCAGCGCGGCCACCCTCATCGACAACCGCCTCACGAGCGCAAACGGCCCCGCGCCCTGCCCTGACCAGGCCGTCTGGCAGAGCGAGACCTTCCACAACCTCGACGGCATGAAGGCCGACGAGCACGCCACCCTGTCGGACAGCTTCTCCCGTTCCTGCAACACGGCGTTCGTGAAGTACGCGGACTCGGTGCAGGTGGACTCGCTGACCAAGGAGGCCGAGGACCGCTTCGGACTCGGCCGGGACAACTGGAAGGTCGGCATCCCCTCCTTCGACGGCTCGGTCCCCGCCTCCGGCGGCCCGAACACCGCGGCCAACATGATCGGCCAGGGCCAGGTGCAGCTCAGCCCGCTGAACCTCGCCTCGGTGACGGCGACCGCCATGACGGGCACCTTCCGCCAGCCGGTCCTGGTGCCGGCCAAGCTGGACCACCGCTCGCTGGCGACGGCGAAGGGGCTGTCCGCGTCGACCGTGGCGCAGCTGCGCGCGATGATGAACCGCACCGCCGTCAGCGGCACCGCGGCCCGCGCGATGGCCGGGCTCGGCGGCAGCGTCGGCGCGAAGACCGGCTCCGCCGAGGTCGACGGGCAGGAGAGGTCCAACAGCTGGTTCACCGGCTACCGCAACGACGTGTCGGCGGCGGCCATGACCCAGGAGGGCGGCCACGGCGGCGACGCGGCGGGCCCGATCGTGGCGGCGGTGCTGCGGGCGGCGGGCTGAGGACGACGATTCGAGGACGGGGGACGGGGGGCGGGGCTGAGGACGTCCGCAGTCCCGGCCGGCGCCGACCCCGGCCCGGCCCCTGTGTGGCCGACATCACCTGTGACGCACGGCCACAGATCGGGACTCTAGTGTGGTCGTCGTCGTTGAGAACGATGTGGGGCGGGGGCCCGGGGAAGGCGCGGAGGATCGGGAGCAGTGGGCACGAGGGGCAAGAGACGACGGACCGTGGAGCGGCGGGCACCGAAACCCGCCGTGCTGGCCGGAATGGCCGTGACGGTCCTCGCGGGCGCCGGTTTCGGCGTGTACGCGATCTACGGCGGTGGGGCGGCCGCCGACGAGAACGGCCGCGCGGCCGACCACAAGGCGGTCAAGACCGGACCGCTGTCCGCCACCGAGGTACAGACCGCCGCGCAGACGTTTCTGACGGCCTGGCAGTCCGGCAGCGTCACCCGGGCAGCCGCCGCCACCGACGACTCGGCCGCCGCCGCGAAGCTGCTCACCGGCTACACCAAGGACGCCCGCATCAAGGACGTCACCCTCACCCCCGGCACCCGCACCGGCGCCAAGGTCCCCTTCGCCGTGAAGGCCACCGTGTCCTACAAGGGCGTCAGCAAGCCGCTCGCCTACCACTGCGCGCTGACCGTCGTACGGCGCGCGGCGGACGGCAAGCCGCTGGTCGACTGGCACGCCTCCGTCGTCCACCCGGATCTGAAGGACGGCGACACTCTGGTCACCGGCGAGTCCGGCACCCCGCCGATCACGGCGTACGACCGTGCCGGCGGCGAGCTCACCGCCGCCAGGTACCCGTCGCTGGGCACCGTCCTGGACGGGCTGCGCGAGAAGTACGGCAAGACGGCCGGCGGCAAGGCGGGCGTCGAGCTGCGCGTGGTGCGCGGCAAGGAGTCCGAGAAGGCCAAGCTGTCCGACAAGACGCTCGTCGAACTGAGCAAGGGCACCCCGGGCTCGGTGAGGACGACGCTGAGTCCGAGCCTCCAGGCCGCCGCCGAGAAGCAGGTGGCCAAGCGCGAGCGGGCGTCGGTCGTGGTGCTGCGCCCGTCGACCGGCGAGATCCTCGCGGTGGCGAACGCCTCGCACGGCTTCAACACCGCGTTCCAGGGCTCGCTCGCCCCCGGCTCCACGATGAAGATCATCACCTCGTCGCTGCTGATCGAGAAGGACCTGGCGTCGGCGGACAAGAAGCACCCCTGCCCCAAGACGTTCAAGTACGGCGGCTGGACCTTCCACAACGACGACGACTTCGAGATCAAGGGCGGCACCTTCAAGGCGAGCTTCGCCCGCTCCTGCAACACCGCCTTCATCAGCCAGGCCGGGAAGCTGGACAACGACTCCCTGACCAAGCAGGCCCAGCAGGTCTTCGGGCTGGGCATGGACAACTGGGCGATCGGTGTGCCGTCGACGGACGGCTCGGTGCCGGTGCAGTCGGCGGCGCAGAAGGCGGCGGCGCTGATCGGGCAGGGCGCGGTCCGGATGAACCCGCTGAACATGGCGTCGGTCGCCGCGACGGTGAAGTCGGGCACCTTCCACCAGCCCTATCTGGTCTCCCCGAGCGTCGACCACCGCACGCTGGCGACCGCTTCACGCACCATGTCCGCGGGCACGCTGTCGCAGCTGCGCGAGATGATGCAGTACACGGCCGCGTACGGCACGGCCGCCGAGGCGATGGTCGGTCTCGGCCCGGACTACGGCGCGAAGACCGGCTCGGCGGAGGTCGACGGGCAGAAGAAGCCGAACGGGTGGTTCACGGCGTACAAGGGCGACCTCGCGGCTGCGGGCGTGGTCCAGGCGGGCGGCCACGGCGTCGACACGGCGGGGCCGATCGTGGCCGCGCTGCTCAAGCAGGGCAGCTGACAGACCTGACAGACCTGACAGACGTGCGCGGAGGGGCCGGCCTTCAGGGGGCCACCGGCTGCCCGGCGAGATAGGTGCGGCGCAGAAATCTGAGCAGCGCCTTGGACTCGAACTGCACCACGGACACGCCGCCCTGCTCGGAATGCAGCTCGACCACGGCCTGCACCCGCCCGCAAGGCCACACCCGTACGTCGCCCTGCTCGGTGGGGGCCCGCAGGCCCTGTTCGAGGAGTGCCCGGGAGAAGGTCCACTCGTGCGTCCCGGGCAGCCCGACCTGCACGGAGCGGGGGTCGGCGTCGGGGTCGTAGCGCAGGACGACCGGGACGGCCGCCTGTCCGTCGCGGAGCCCCTCGTCCGCGTCGGTGGTGATGTGGGCTCGCGCGTACTGTTCGACAACGGACATCGGACGGCCCCTAACGCTGCATGACCTGAGCGAAAGCTCTGCCTCCGCTTCTCATCCAACTCATCCAATGTCCCATATTCCGCGGATTACGCTTCCGGGGCACGGATCGGGCGTTTGACATGAGCGATCTCACATCGGACACGGTCTTCGGTGGCTTTCGTTGGCCTTCGGCGGTCGTCGGGGATCTTCGGGGGATCTTCCGCGTCTCCCGCATGACCGGCAAATAAACAATCGACTCGCTCTTGCAAGTAGTTCGCAACAAGCCCCTATCATCGGACCGTGCACGTACCCGACGGATTCATCGACGCCCCCACCTCCGCCGTGACCGGCGTGATAGCTGCCGGCGCCATCGCTGTCAGCCTGCGTGGCGCACGCCGCGAACTCGACGAACGCACCGCACCGTTGGCCGGTCTGGTGGCCGCGTTCATCTTCGCGGTGCAGATGCTCAACTTCCCGGTGGCCGCGGGCACCAGCGGCCATCTGCTCGGCGGCGCGCTCGCCGCGATCCTGGTCGGCCCCTACACAGGCGTGCTGTGCGTGTCCGTGGTGCTGCTGATGCAGGGCATCCTCTTCGCGGACGGCGGGCTGACCGCGCTCGGCGTGAACATCACCGACATGGCGATCGTGACGACGGTGGCGGCCTACGCCGTCTTCCGGCTGCTGGTGAGGGCGCTGCCGCGCAGCCGCCGTACGGTCACGGTCGCCGCCTTCCTCGCGGCGCTGGTCTCGGTCCCGGCGGCGGCGCTCGTCTTCACGCTGATCTATTCGGTCGGCGGCACCACGAACGTGCCGATCGGCAAGGTCGCCACCGCGATGATCGGCGTCCACGTCCTCATCGGCCTCGGCGAGGCCGTGATCACCTCGCTGACGGTCGGCGCGGTCATCGCCGTACGGCCGGACCTCGTGCACGGTGCGCGGGGGCTCGGGCGGACGCTGAAGCTGCGGGTGAACGGCGAGCTGGTCGACGCGCCCGCCGCCCACCCGGTGCCCGTCGCGCGTGCCTCCCGCCGCACGGTGTGGATCACCGGCGCGGTCGTCTCGCTGCTACTCGCCGGGTTCGTCAGCTTCTACGCCTCCGCCAGCCCCGACGGTCTGATGAAGGTCGCCCACGACCAGGGCATCGACAAGGGGGCGCAACGGCACGCGAGTGACGGCTCGCCGCTCGCCGGGTACGGCGTCAAGGACATCGCGGACGCCCGGCTGTCCGGCGGCCTCGCGGGCGTGATCGGGGTCGGCTCGACCGTCGTCGCGGGCAGCACCGTCTTCTGGGTGGTGCGCAGGCGCCGTACGGGCGAGGCGCCGTCGCAGGTGACCCGCACCGCCGAGCCCTCGCGAGCGGCCTGACATGGGAGCGGGACACGCACACCGGCTCTACCGGCAGGGGCACTCCCCCGTGCACGCCCTGCCGCCGCACACCAAGATCGCCGCCGTGTTCGCGTTCGTCGTGGTGGTCGTGTCGACGCCGCGCACGGCCGTGTGGGCTTTCGCGCTGTACGCCGTCCTGCTGGGCGGCGTCGCGTACGCCGCGCGGGTGCCGGCGGGCTTCCTGCTGGGGCGGCTGCTGATCGAGGTGCCGTTCGTGGCGTTCGCGGTGCTGATGCCGTTCGTGGCCGAGGGCCCGCGCACCGATGTCCTCGGGCTCTCGCTGAGCGTCGAGGGCTTGTGGGGCGCCTGGAACGTGCTCGCCAAGGGCACCCTGGGCGTCGCCGCCTCCGTACTGCTGGCGTCGACCACCGAACTGCGCGAACTGCTGCTCGGGCTCCAGCGGTTGCGGCTCCCGTCGCTGCTGGTGCAGATCGCGTCCTTCATGATCCGCTACGGCGATGTCATCACCGACGAGATGCGCCGGATGCGGATCGCCCGGGAGTCCCGTGGCTTCGAGGCGCGCGGGATCCGGCACTGGGGTGTGCTCGCCAAGTCGGCGGGCGCTCTGTTCATCCGGTCCTACGAGCGCGGCGAGCGGGTGCATCTCGCCATGGTCAGCCGGGGTTACGCCGGTTCGATGCCGGTCATCGACGAGGTGACCGCGTCCCGGGCGCAGTGGTCGTACGCCCTCGCCCTGCCCTCCACCGCCCTTGTCGTCTGTCTTCTGGGATGGTTCCTGTGACTGCCGTGCCCGATGTGACCGACGCGTCCGCCGTGACCGACGCGTCCGCCGTGGCTGACGCTTCTTCCGATGGTGTGCCCGCGTCCCTGGAAGTGTCCGGGCTCGCCTTCGCCTACCCCGACGGTCATCAGGCGCTGTTCGGGGTGGACTTCCGTATCGGGCGCGGTGAGCGGGTCGCCCTGCTCGGGCCGAACGGCGCGGGCAAGACGACGCTTGTGCTGCATCTCAACGGCATCCTCACCGCGGGCGCCGGGACGGTGACCGTCGCGGGGCTGCCGGTCGGGCGTCGGCACATGGCGGAGATCAGGCAGAAGGTCGGCATCGTCTTCCAGGACCCCGACGACCAGTTGTTCATGCCGACGGTCCGGGAGGACGTGGCGTTCGGGCCCGCGGCGGCCGGGCTGAGGGGCGCCGAGCTCGACGCCCGGGTGCGGACGGCGCTGGAGCGGGTGGGCATGGCGGACTTCGCGGACCGCCCGCCGCACCATCTCTCCTTCGGGCAGCGGCGCCGGGTGGCCGTGGCGACGGTGCTGGCCATGGAGCCGGAGATCCTCGTCCTCGACGAACCGTCCTCCAACCTCGACCCCGCCTCCCGACGCGAACTCGCCGACATCCTGCGGTCCCTGGATGTCACGGTCCTGATGGTCACGCACGATCTGCCGTACGCGCTGGAGCTGTGCCCGCGCTCACTGATCCTCAGCGACGGCGTGATCGCCGCCGACGGCACCACCGGCGAGCTGCTGTCCGACGACGCCCTGATGCGCGCCCACCGTCTGGAACTGCCCTTCGGCTTCGACCCGCGCTCCGTGACCCCGCCCTCGGTGACCCCGCGCTCGGTGACCCCGCGCTCGGTGACCCCGCGCTCGGTGACCCCGCGCTCGGCGGCTCCGCGTACGTGACGACGCCCACGTGCCCGGACGGGCGCGCGGCGGAATCCGGAACCCCGGGGAGATGTTGCACCGTCCGTCAAAGGCGGGCGGAAGCAACGGCGGGGACGGGAACGTGGACGTGGACCGGGACGTGGACGTGGATGTGCACGGCACCGTGGCCGAGGGCTTCGAGCCGGTCAGGGAGGCGTTCGCCCGTAACTTCACGGCGTTCGGCGAGCGGGGCGCGGCGGTCGCCGTCTACCGGCACGGCCACAGGGTCGCCGACCTGTGGGGCGGCGCCAAGAACGCCGACGAACCGGCCGACGGGACCGCCGAGGGGTCACCGTGGGAGCGGGACACCGCCCAGATCGTGCGCTCGGCGACGAAGGGCGTCGCCGCGGCCGTCGTCCTGCTGCTGCACCAGCGCGGCGAGCTGGACCTGGACGCGCCGGTCGGCCACTACTGGCCGGAGTTCAAGGCGGCGGGCAAGGAACGGACGCTGGTACGGCACCTGCTGGCGCACCGGGCCGGGGTACCGGCGCTGGACCGCCCGCTGACCCCGGCGGAGGCCGCCGACCCGGACCTCGGCGCGCAGGCGGTGGCCGCCCAGACACCGGCCTGGGAGCCGGGCACGGACCACGGCTATCACGCGCAGACGTACAGCTGGCTGACCGGCGAACTGGTGCGCCGGGTGATGGGCCGCTCGATGGGCGAGTGGATCGCCGCGGAGATCGCGGCCCCGCTGGCCGCCGACCTGTGGCTGGGCCTGCCGCCGCCCCAGGCATCGCGGGTGGGCAGGGTGGCCAAGCTCCCGGCCGCGGCGACGGCCGGTCCGACCGGCCTGAGGACGCGCCCCAAGCGGGCGGTGGCCGAGGCGTACGCAGACCCTGACTCCCTCACCCGCCGGGCGTTCGCCGCGATCACCCCACTCCCCGACGAGAACGACCCCGTCTACCGGGCCGCCGTCCTGCCCGCCTCCAACGGCATCGCCACCGCCGACGGCCTCGCCCGTGTCCACGCCGCGCTGATCGGCCCGGTCGACGGCGGACGGCGCCTGTTCACCCCGGGCACGATGGAGCTGGCGCGCGCCGAGCAGTCGGCGGGCCCGGATCGCGTGCTCGTGCTGAACACACGGTTCGGCCTCGGCTACATGCTGCACAGCGGCGCGTCCCCGCTGCTGTCCCCGGGCTCCTTCGGCCACCCCGGCAGAGGCGGCGCCCTGGCCTTCGCCGACCCGGAGCAGGGCATCGCCTTCGCCTATGTCACCAACGGCTTCCTGACCGGCGTGACCGCGGACCCGAGGGCCCAGTCCCTGGTGAGAGCCGTACGCACGTCCCTGGAACACCTGGGAACACCCGTACGACGGGACTGACCGCGCAAGCGGCTCGTACGACCGATACGACTCACGCGACTCACGCGACTCTTACGACTCTTTCGACTCTTGCGACTCTTGCGACTCCTACGACTCACACGTGGATCGGGTGGGACGTACGTCCCGAGGCCTGGTCTATTTCGACGTGGGCCTTGGTCAGCAGTTCCATCGCCAGTTCGTTGAGGGCGCGGGCTCCGGCTATCTCCTCGCCCACCCGGGGCTGGTTGGAGTCGGAGTGGTGCCGGGCGGCGTGCCCGTGCGCCCGTACTTCCGAGCCGTCGGGCAGACGTAGCAGGGCGACGGCTTTCGTGTGTTCCTCGTCCTCCATGAACTCCAGCTCGACGTGCCATCCCACAGTGCTGTGCATCATCACGACCACCTCCGGAATCCGTGCTTCCAGGGTGCGCCGCGACGGCCCGCCGGGCCACCGAAGTCACGAGAGGTCATACGGCGGCCGGTGGCTCACCCTCGTCGAAGCTGGCGTAGTAGGCGGCGGCCATGTCCTCGTCGCCGTGCCCCTGCGCCGTGGCCCGAGCGAACCGCTCGGCACTTGCGGCGGCCACGTCCAGCCGCACCCCGTGGGCCTCCCCCGCGGCGACGATGAGCCGGGCGTCCTTCTCCGCGGTGGCCACGGCGAAACTCGCCGGGGTCAGCCCGCCCTCCAGGATCAGCTTGCCCTTGGCCCGCAGATACCCCATGTCGAGCGGACCGCCGGCGATCAGGTCGAAGAAGTCCGCCGGGTCCACGTCGAGCCCCTGGGCCAGGGCCAGCGTCTCACCGGCCGCCGCGGTGACCGCGACGACCCAGCTGTTGGCGACCAGCTTGAGCCTGGTCGCGGCGGCCGTCGTACCGTCGTCGCCGGTCCACACGGTGCGCGCCCCGACCGCCTCGAACACCGGCGTCACGCTTCCGCGCCCCTCGGCGGGCCCGGCCGCCAGCACCGTGAGCTGCCCGGCCTCGGCGGGCTGGCGGGTGCCGAGCACGGGGGCGTCGTAGAAGACCAGCCCGTGCGCGGCGGCGAAGGACGCGAGGACGGGCACGGCGTCGATGCCGACGGTCGTGGACTGCACCCACACCGTGCCGGGCCGCAGTGCGGGGGCCGCCTCGCGCATGACCTCCAGGGCGGCGCCGCCGTCGTAGAGCATGGTCAGGACGACGTCGGCGCCCCGGACCGCCTCCTCGGGGCTGTCGGCGATGTGCGCGCCGTCGGCGGTGAGCGGTTCGGCCTTGGCGCGGGTGCGGTTCCAGGCACGGACGGTGTGCCCGGCGCGGGCGATGTTGCGGGCCATCGCCGCACCCATGATGCCGGTGCCGAGAACGGCCACGGTGAGCTTGCCGGTGTCGGTCATGTCGTGGGTTCCCTCATCGTCGGTCACGTTGTGCGCCGGAGACGTCGGGCTGGTGCTCCTCGACGGGTCGGCCTTCCCGGGACATGAACCCCCAGGCCAGGCCGTGCCCCAGGACGACGAGCAAGATCAGCAGGATCGCTGCGGCCTGGATCGGCTTCAGGTCCACCCGGTCCACGAGCTCGGGTCTGGCGCCCACCACCGCGATCAATGCATAGCACACAGCCGCCACCGCCTGTACCAGCCTCGGGAACCGTGAGGAGCCGTCCGGGCGAGTGCGCCGGGTCAGACGCAGTATCGACACACAGCCGATCACGGCGAGCGCAACGAAGCTGGCCCGCCAGATCTCCGGGTTCTCCGTTCCACCGACCTGCGCGAACAGGCCCATCAGTCCGGGAAGCAGGAACGAGATGTAGATGCCGCCGACCATGCGGCGCAACTGCGGATCGCGCATCCACTCCTCATGCCCCTGGCCCACTTCCCACCAGAGGCCGACCAGCGTGAAGCAGGTGGCCGAGAAGAGTGCGTAGAACGTGCTGACATCCACTGGGCCTCCACGTCAGGATTCGCACGGCCGTCGCCGGGATCCCCTCGAACGGTCATGGTTCTGGCGACACGGCCTCCTGATGGGGCGCGCGCGGAGTGCAGTGAGCGTCTCATGACCACGCCGCCGCCTTGGCGAACCAACACTCGGCTCGCACCCCATTGGGCGGTGGGCTGGACGGCATGTGCTCCCCCGCCGTCGCCACGGACGCCGGCGCCGTCCCCCACCATGGAGAAGGACCGGCCGGTGAGGGCCGCCCCGTCCCCACGGAGCCCTCACCGGCCGGTCCTTCGCTGTCCCCCGCACCCGGAGGCGTTACGGCGTCACACGCGCGCCGCCTCCAGGTCCGCGTCGGACCCGGGGTGCCCGCCGTCGGCGTCCCCGGCACCGGCACCGCCGTCGGCCAGGGCGCGCAGCCCCTCGCCCTCGACGTCCACGTCGGGCAGCGCCCGGTCCAGCCACTTCGGCAGCCACCAGGCGCGCCGCCCGAGCAGGGCCAGCACCGCCGGCACGATCGCCATGCGCACGATGAACGCGTCGAAGAACACGGCGATCGCGAGACCGAAGCCGATCATCTTGATCATCGACTCGCTGGAGCCCATGAAGCCGGAGAAGACGGCGATCATGATGATCGCGGCGGCGGTCACGACCCGCGCCCCGTGCCGGAAGCCGGTCACGATCGCCTGGCCGGGGTTCTCCCCGTGGACGTGCGCCTCGCGCATCCGGGTCACGAGGAACACCTCGTAGTCCATCGCCAGGCCGAACACCACGCCGACCATGAAGATCGGCATCATCGACATGACCGGCCCGGTCTGCTCGACGTTCATCAGGCCGGACAGCCAGCCCCACTGGAAGACGGCGACGACCGCGCCGAGGGCCGCCATGACGCTCAGCAGGAAGCCGAGGGCGGCCTTGAGCGGGACGAGCACCGAGCGGAACACCACGATCAGCAGCAGGAACGCCAGTCCGACCACCAGGACGAGATACGGCACCAGTGCGTCGTTGAGCTTCTGCGAGACGTCGATGTTCATCGCCGTCGAGCCGGTGACCAGGACCTTCGCGTCCGTGTCGGCCTTGATGTCCGCGCCCTTGCCACGGATGGCCTGCACCAGGTCCTCGGTGGAGGAGGAGGACGGCTTGGACGCGGGGATCACCGTGATGGTGGCCGTGTCACCGGCCTTGTTGTACGTCGCCGGGGTGACCGTGACGACGTCCTTGAGGCCCTTGACCGCACCGGCGACGGTGTCGACGGCCGCCTTCGGGTGATCGCTCGCACCGGCGTCGACGACGACCATGAGGGGGCCGTTGAAGCCCGGTCCGAAGCCCTCGGACAGCAGGTCGTAGGCCCGGCGCTGGGTGGTGGAGGCCGGCTGCGAGCCGTCGTCGGGCAGGCCGAGTTCGAGGGAGGCGGCGGGTATCGCGGCGGCGCCCAGGCCCACCACGCCGAGCAGCAGGACGGCGACGGGGCGGCGTACGACGAAGCTGGCCCAGCGGGTGCCCATGTTCGGCCGGGCGGGCTTCTTCGCCGTCCGCCCACCGCCCAGGAACCTGCTCTTCTCACCGGCCGGACGCACCCGGCCGCCCACATAACCGAGCAGCGCCGGTATCAGGGTCAGCGCGATCAGCACCGCGATGGCGACCGTGCCCGCGGCGGCGATGCCCATCTTCGTCAGCATCGGGATGTTGACGACGGACAGGCCGACCAGAGCGATGATCACCGTCAGACCGGCGAACACCACGGCGGAGCCCGCCGTGCCCACGGCCCGGCCCGCCGCTTCCTCGCGCTCCCGGCCCTCGGCCAGCTCGGAGCGGTAGCGGGAGACGATGAACAGCGCGTAGTCGATGCCGACGGCGAGGCCGATCATGGTGGCCAGGATGGAGGTCGTGGAGCCCAGGTCGAGGGTGTTCGCGAGGGCGGTGATCGTCGAGACGCCGATGCCGACGCCGATGAGCGCCGTCACCAGCGGCAGCCCGGCCGCGAGCAGCGAGCCGAAGGTGACGATCAGGACGACGGCCGCGATCACGACGCCGACGACCTCACCGGCGCCTGTCTCGGGGATCGTCTTCAGCGCGTCGCCGCCGAGTTCGACGGTCAGCCCGGTGTCACGGGCGTTCTGCGCGGCCTTCTTGAGGGCGTTGCGGGTGGCGTCGGTGAGTTCCAGGCCGGTGACCTTGTACTTCACGGAGGCGTAGGCGACCGTGCCGTCACGGCTGATCGCCATGGCCTGGTAGGGGTCGGCGACCGAGGCGACCTCGGAGCCGTGCTCCAGCGTGCGCACCAGCGTCTCGACGGCCGCCTTGTTGTCGGCGTCCGTCATCTTCGCGCCCTCGGGCGCCTTGAAGACGACGCGTGCGGTCGCCCCGTCGGCGCTCATCCCGGGGAAGCGCTGTTCCAGCAGATCGAAAGCTTTCTGCGCCTCGGTGCCGGGGATGGAGAAGGAGGTGGAGCCGGCGGTCGGCGCGGAGGCGGAGCCCACCCCGGCGAGAGTGAGCAGCGCCACCCAGAACAGGGCGACGAAGTGCCGTCGCCGGTGGGCCAGGCGGCCCAGCCGGTAGAGGAAGGTGGCCACGAGGACGTACTCCCGGTCAGTCGTTGACGGTTCAAGGGCAGGGTGGTCCCCCGGCAGGACGCAGGGGGGATCAGCCCGACGACGTGAGCGGTGACGTCAGGTGGTGCCGGTGCCGCTGGGAAGGGGCTGGGGTGTCAGGGGACGCGGATGCCGAGGGCGGGGAGGACCACGGCGTCCATGTACGAGGTGAGGAAGGCCCGGGTCGGCGGCTGGTCGTCGAGCAGCGCACGGGTGGCGAAACCGCCGACCAGCATGTGCACGAGGAAGTCGAGCGCCGGGCAGTCGGCCCGGATCTCGCCCCGGTCGACGGCTCGCTGGAGCATCCGCCGGAATTCCTTGATCTCGGGTTCGACCAACTGGTCGCGGAACGCCTGCCGCAGATCCGGGTTGTGATGGATCGCCATGGCCACACCGCGCATCAGCGCGGTGTTCTGTTCCATGGTGCAGTCGTCCTCCTGCGCCACCATGGCGTGCAGATCGCCCCGCAGAGACCCCGTGTCGATCTCGCCGAGCTTGCCCGGCTTGCCGTGCCGGATGGCTCTGACGACCAGTTCGGCCTTGCCGCCCCACTGGCGGTAGAGCGTCGCCTTGCTGGACCGGGTGCGCGCGGCGACGGCGTCCATGGTGAGGGCGTCGTAGCCGACCTCCCGGAGCAGATCGAGCACGGCCCCGTACAGCTCGGCCTCGCGCTCGGGCGTGATGCGACTGCGACGCGGTGCTGCGACCTCAGCCATGACCCTCACCCCTTTCCGCTCCGGTCCCGCCCGGGCCCGGGCTCTCCGGGACTCCGAACGACACGGTTTCGTACATGACGAAGGTAGCGCAACTCCCGAAGGAAACGAAACCGTTTCGTACGTGTCTTGGGTCACGCCGGTCACGCCGGGGCGGGACAACCGTCCGGTGCGGTGCGGGACACCGTCCGGGGCGGGGCGGGGCGCAACGACGTGGGGGGCGGGCGCGGGACGTGGGGGGCGGGCAGGGAGCCGGACGCAAGGGTGGGCAGCGGGCCGGGCCCTGCGGCAGAAGTTGCTCCAGCCCCCTGAGGGGAAAAGCATGGGGAGGTGACCTATCTGCGCCTGCCGCACATCAGCGGCGACCGGCTGTGCTTCGTTGCCGAGGACGACCTCTGGCTGACCGAGCTCGACGGCTCCGGCCGGGCCTGGCGGATCACCGCCGACCGCACCAAACTCGGCCACCCCCGCTTCTCCCCCGACGGCGGCACCATCGCGTACACGAGCTGGCGGAGCCTCGACCCGGAGCTGTATCTGGTCCCGGTAGAGGGCGGCGAGAGCCGTGAGCTGACCTACTGGGGCAGCCCGGACACCCGGGTCTGCGGCTGGACCCCGGACGGCGCCATCCTCGCCGTCGGCTCCCAGGGTGAGCCGTTCTCCTACTTCACCTGGGCCTACAAGGTCACCCCCGACGGCGACCCCGGCCGCAAGCTGCCCTGGGGCCCGGTCTCCGACATCCAGGTCGCCGACTTCGACGGCGAACGCAGGACCCTGCTCCTCACCGGCACCCCGCCGCACGAGCCGGCCGCCTGGAAGCGCTACAGGGGCGGCGCCACCGGCCGGCTGTGGCTGCACGGCGAACGGCTGCTCCCGGACATCGGGGGCCATCTGCACTCCCCGATGTTCGTCGGCGACCGCATCGCCTTCCTCTCAGACCACGAGGGCGTCGGCAACCTCTACTCCTGCGCCCACGACGGCTCCGACCTGCGCCGCCACACCGACCACGACGACTTCTACGCCCGGCACGCCTCCTCCGACGGCACCCGCGTCGTCTACCAGTGCGCGGGCGACCTGTGGATCGTCGACGACCTGTCCGCGGACTCCGAGCCGCGCCGTCTCGACGTACGGCTCGCCGGACCGCGCTCGGGACGCCGTCCGTACCAGATCCCTGTGTCGCAGCATGTGAACGGCATCGCCGTCGACGAGACCGGCCGGGCGAGCGCAGTCGTCGTGCGCGGCAGCCTGCACTGGCTCACCCACCGCGACGGCCCGTCCCGCACCATCGCCGACACCCCGGGCGTACGCGTGCGGCTGCCGGCGATGCTCGGCTCCAGCGGGCAGGTCGCCCATGTCACGGACGCGGAGGGCGAGGACGCCGTCGAGATCACCTGGCTGCCCCGGGCGAGCGGCGACCGTCCGCCGCGCCGACTGGCCGGCGGCGAGCTGGGCCGGGTCATGGAGCTGGTGTCCGACCCGGACGGGGAGCGTCTCGCCGTCGCCTCGCACGACGGTCGGCTGCTGCTCGTGGACCTCGCGGACCTCGCGGACCTCGCGGACTCGGCCGCCGACTCCGCGGAACCCGCGGAACCCGCGGAGTCGGTGAGCGCGGCGATTGCGGCGCAGGAGGCCGGCCCCGGCGAGGCGGAGAGCGCGACGGAGCGGGACCGGGTCACGGAGCTGATCCGGTCGATCAACGGCCCGGTCCGGGACCTGGCGTTCTCCCCCGACGGGGCATGGCTGACCTGGTCGCACCCGGGCATCGGCCGCTCGCTGCGGCAGATCAAGATGGCGCGCATCAAGGACCGTACGATCGTCGACGTCACCAACGGCCGCTTCGAGGACGAGAATCCGGTGTTCACCCGGGACGGCCGGTATCTCGCCTTCCTGTCCTGGCGCGGCTTCGACCCGGTGTACGACGTCCACACCGGGGACCTGTCCTTCCCGCTGGGCTGCCGCCCCTATCTGGTCCCGCTGTCGTCGGCGACCCCCTCGCCCTTCGCCCTCAGCCCGGACGGGCGCCCCGCCGCCGGTGGCCTGGATCCCGTGGCGGACGAGGAGGGCGTCGCACTGGGCGCGGGCGACGGCAGCACGGTGACCGTGGAGGCCGAGGGGCTGGCGAGCCGGGTGACACCGTTCCCGGTGTCCGCCTCCAAGTACTCGGCGCTGCGGCCGGTCGCGGGCGGCGGGCTGGTCTGGCTGCGCTGGCCGATCTCGGGCGCGCTGGGCGAGACCTTCGTCAACCCGGTCGACACCAGCGGCCGTCCGACCCTGGAGCACTTCTCCATCACCAAGGCGAAGAAGTCCGAACTCGTCGACCATCTCGACTGGTTCGCGGTGAGCGGCGACGGCAGCCGACTGGTCGTGGTCGACGAGGGCGAACTGCGCGCGGTGCCCGCGACCGAGCCAGGCGACAGCGACTCGACGACCTGGATCGACGTACGCCGCATCCTGCACGAGGTGGACCCGGGTGCGGAGTGGCGCCAGTCGTACGAGGAGGCGGGGCGGCTGACCCGCGCCTACTTCTGGGACCCGGGGATGTGCGGCGTCGACTGGGACGCGGTGCTGGCGCAGTACCGTCCGCTGGTCGAACGGGTCGCCTCCCCCGACGAGTTCGCCGACCTGCTGCGCGAGGTCCTGGGCGAACTGGGCACCTCCCACGCCTACGTCACCGCCGCCCGCCGCAACGAGGGCCCGCCGCACTACCGGCGCGCACAGGGTCTGCTGGGCGCCAACCTGGTGCGCAGGGAGGCCGGTTGGACGGTGCGGCGGATCCTCGCAGGCGACTCCTCGGACTCCAGGGCCCGTTCACCGCTCGCCGGTACGGGCATCCGTGAGGGCGCGGTCCTCACCCATGTCGACGGCCGCCCGGTGGACCCGGTCGCGGGCCCGTATCCGCTGCTGGCGGGGGCGGGCGGTACGACGGTGGAGCTGACCTTCACCCCGGCCGAGGGCAAGGGCCGGGCACGCCGGGTGGCGGTGCTCCCGCTGGTCGACGAACGTCCGCTGCGCTACCAGGACTGGGTGGCCAAACGCCGTGCGGTGGTACGGGAGCTGAGCGGCGGAAGGTGCGGCTATCTGCACATCCCGGACATGGGCGGCTCGGGCTGGGCCCAGTTCAACCGCGACCTGCGGATGGAGGTGTCCCGGCCCGCGCTCATCGTCGACGTGCGCGGCAACGCGGGCGGCAACATCAGCGAACTGGTCATCGAGAAGCTCACGCGCACGATCCTCGGCTGGGACCTGACGAGAAACGCCCAGCCCGTGTCGTACGCCTCCAACGCCCCGCGCGGTCCCGTGGTCGCCCTGGCCGACGAGGCGACCTCGTCCGACGGCGACATGATCACGGCGGCCTTCAAGCTGCTCAAGCTGGGCCCGGTGGTCGGTCAGCGGACCTGGGGCGGAGTCGTCGGCATGACCGGACGGCACCGGCTGGGCGACGGGACGGTGATCACGGTGCCGATGAACGCGGCGTGGTTCGAGGACTACGGCTGGTCGGTCGAGAACCACGGCGTCCTGCCCGACCTGGAGATCCAGCGCACCCCCCTGGACTGGGCAGAAGGCCGCCACGCCCAGCTCGACGACGCGGTGACCCTGGCCCTGAACCTCCTCACCACCACCCCACCCGCCACACCCCCCGACCCCCACAACCCCCCCAACCACACCCGCCCCAAACTCCCCCCAAGGCCCTGACCCGAGCGCCGCGGAGCGGCTTCGCCCACAGCGGGGGCGAAGCCGCCAGCCCACCCACCCCGCCACCGCCCCGCTGCCGTACCGCAGCCACCCCGCGGACCCCCGCCGCCGCCCTGCGGCCACGCCCACAGCCACCCCCGCTGCCGCCCCGCTGCGCCGCGGCCGCTGCCGCTGTGGGCAACCGCCCGCCGCCGCGAGCGCTGTGGGCAATCGTTCCGCAGGGGCGGAACGGGTGGGCACAGCCCACAACACCGGGTCCCCCGGCAACCCCGGCCCACTGCACCCACGGCAGCACAACAAGCACACCCAGGCAACGGCACACCCAGGCAACGGCTTGCACAGCCAGCAGCACGCGCAGCAAACCGCACGGACACCAAACGGGGCGCCCAGAAACCCCGGACGCCCCGAACAGCCAGCCGCAAAAGCTACAGCTCGTAATCCTGATCCATCCGATCCCGCATCGACTCCTCCGTGTCCTCCATATCCCGAATGTCCTCAGGCAGCGAGGAACTCGAAGAGGACCGATCCGGCGTCTTGGACGACCCACCCGGCTCCCGCCCCGACCCGCCGGAGGTCCGCTCGCCGTGCCCCTTCCCCTGCCCGTGCCCCGACTCCTGGTCCTGGAACTTGTCCTGCATACCCATATGACTCACTCCCGTGGTGCGTGAGGCAACCGCCTCCATCGGCCCCGTCCAGACCCACCGGACCCCGCGGCACCCCGCAGAAACCCAGCGGTCGAACCCCCGACCCCGCCCACACTCACACGCCCCGCCACCCCCCGCACGTCGATCACTCCCCCCGCGCCCCCGGAACCCCCCGCACCCCCCGATACGCCTCGTCCGCAGCCCCACCCGCCCCCACCAACCCCGTCCGCATCCCCCGCAACCGCGGAGCGAACCGCCGCATCTCCCGCTGTCCCACGGTCCCGATCAGCCCCGGCAGATACCCCCGCACCCCCTGCATCCCCCGCAGCCACCGCTGCCCGTAGACATGAGCGGACCGCCGCTCGATCCCCGCGACGAGCCGGTCGACCGCCGGCCCCAGCGGATACGTCTTGTTGGAAGGCCACGGCAGCCGCTGCCGCAGTTCCCGCATGACGTCCTCCTGGTCCGCGCCGCGCACCATGTCGGTGTCGGTCCAGGACAGATACCCGACCCCGACCCGCACGCCCAGGTGCGCGACCTCGGCCCGCAGACTGTGCGCGTACGCCTCGACGCCCGACTTGGACGCGCAGTACGCGGTCATCATCGGCGCCGGGGTCATGGCCGCGAGGGAGGCGATCTGAAGCAGATAGCCGCGGCTGGCCACCAGCAGCGGCAGAAAGGCGCGCGCGGTGACCGCCGAACCGATCAGATTGACCTCGACGACCCTCCGCCAGGCCTCCGGATCGGAGTCCATGAAGGGCCCTCCGGTGGCGACCCCGGCGTTGGCGACGACGATGTCCGCCTTGCCGAACCGCTCCTCGACCTCCCGGGCGACCCGGGTCATCGCCTCGTGGTCGGTGACATCGGCGTACCAGTGGGCGCTGTCGGTGTGCAGCCGCTCGGAGACCTGCTTGAGCGCATCCGGTTCCAGCCCCACCAGCGCGATCTTCGCACCGCGCGCGGAGAGCTTGCGCGCGAGCAGCTCGCCGACGCCGCGCGCCGCCCCGGTGACGACAGCGACCCGCCCCTCCAGACCCACCCTGCTCACGCACCCTCCTCGACCGGCAGGACCTCTGCGCCTTCCTCGACCGGCAGGACCGCTGCGTCTGCCGCGTCGTCCGCTTCTGCCGCGGCGGCTCCGCTGACCGCATCCCGCATACCCCGCATGTCCGTCATACCCCGCATGCCCGTCGCATGCCCCAGATAGGCGGCGGCCAGTTCCCGGATCCGCCCGGTGACCAGCTCCGGCGCCTCCACCGGAGTCATATGGCCGAGGCCGGGCAGCTCGGTGATGCCGACGCAGTGGGGGAGCGCGGCGACCAGCGCGCGGGCGTGCACCAGCGGGGTGAGCCGGTCCGCCGTACCGGCGATCACCGCCGTGGGCACGCGCAGTTCCCGTACCCCGTGGTCGAGGTCGAGCACGGCCAGCGTCCGCGACCAGGCGTGCCGTACCCGGGCGGGGCAGGCGTGCACGATCCGTGCGCACGCCTCCACCATCTGCGGGGCGGATCCGGCGCCCATGGTGGCGTACTTGAGGATCCGGCGCGCGGGAGGCGTGACGGGCCCGAGCGGAGCACGCAGCCCGAGACCGCGCGCCGTGAGCCAGGTCCGTACGCGCCCGGCGCGCAGCGGCACCACACGCGCCTCGGCCACGAGTCGGGAGCTGCCGGTGCTGCACAGCAGGACGGCGGCGGCGTGCTCCCGGAAGCGCGGCCGCGCGACGGCGGCCATGACGGTCATGCCGCCCATGGAGTGCCCGGCGATCACGGCCCGCTCGCCGCGCGCGAGGGTGGCGGCGAGCACTGCTTCGAGGTCGTCGGCGAGCGCGTCGGTGGTGCAGGTTGGGCTGGCGGGGCTGCGTCCGTGGCCCCGCTGGTCGTAGGCGATCACCCGGTGGTCGTGGGCCAGTTCGCGGACCTGCCAGGCCCAGAAGGCGGTCGAGCAGGTCCAGCCGTGCGCGAGGACGACGGCGGGCGCGTCCTCGGGCCCGTGCACCTCGACATGCAGCCGGGCTCCGTCGGCGGAGACGGCGGTGAGCTCGCGGACGGGGAGGGGCGGGGCGTACGGCCCGGAGGCCACGTGCGTCAGTCGGCTCATGCGCTGGCCTCCAGCTTCTTCGCGCTGCTGTTGTCACCGACGGCGCTGTTGTCACCGACGGCCTGAGAGGGCACCGCCCCCGTGACGGCGCCGGGCGCCCGCAGGACGTCGTACTCCCCGAGGTCCACGCGTCGCGTGACCCGCCGGAATTCGGTCGTCGTGCCCGGCCAGACGGTGGTGTTGCGGCCGTTCGCGTCCAGGTACCAACTGGTGCAGCCGCCGGTGTTCCAGACGGTGCGCCGCATCCGTTCCTGCACACCGCGGTTCCAGGCGGCGACGGCGTCCGGGCGGGCGTCGAGGGCGACGCGGCCGCCGAGGACGTCGAGCTGGCGGACGTAGTCGGCCAGGTAGTTCAGCTGGGACTCGATCATGAGGATCATCGAGGAGTTCCCGAGGCCGGTGTTGGGCCCGATGATCGTCATCCAGTTGGGGAATCCGGTCGCGGTGGCCCCGCGCAGGGCCTGCATGCCGTCCTTCCACGCCTCGGCGAGGGTCCGGCCGTCCGCGCCCACGACCCGGTCGGCGATCGGCATGTCGGTGACGTGGAAGCCGGTCCCGAAGACGATCGCGTCGACCTCCGCCTCGGTGCCGTCGCCGGCGACGGCGACCGGGCCGCGCACCTCGGCGAGCCCGCCGTCGACGACGTCCACATTGGGCTGGACGAGCGCCGGGTAGTAGGCGTTGGACAGCAGGATCCGTTTGCAGCCGATGCGGTAGTCGGGGGTGAGCCTGGCGCGCAGGGCCGGGTCCTTGACGGCGCGGGTCATGTTGAGCAGGGCGAGCCGCTCGACGAGGCCGAGTTCGTCGGGGTGCTTGGTGAACGCCTGGACCTGGAGTTCCCGGATGCCCCACAGCACCGCGCGCCGGGCCTTGGCGGTCGCCGGGAGCAATCGGTGCAGTGCCCGCTCGGCGCCGGTGATGGGGCGGTCGACGCGGGGCATCACCCAGGGCGGGGTGCGCTGGAAGACGGTGAGCCGGGCGACCTCGGGCTGGACAGCGGGCACGATCTGGATGGCGGAGGCGCCGGTGCCGACCAAGGCGACGCGCTTGCCGCGCAGGTCGTAGCCGTGGTCCCAGCGGGCGGAGTGGAAGACCTTGCCGGGGAAGGTGCCGAGCCCGGGGACGTCGGGGATCTTCGGGTCGGACAGCGGCCCGGTGGCGGAGACGACGAGGTCGGCGGAGAAGTCACCGCGGGTGGTCTCGATGTCCCACCACAGCCGCTCGGTGTTCCAGGCCATCCGCAGCACCTCGTGCCCGAGACGCAGATGCGGCCGCAGCCCGAAGACGTCCGTGACGTGCTCCAGATAGGCGCGGATGTGTTCCTGGCCGGAGAAGGCGCGCGGCCAGTCGGGGTTGGGGGCGAAGGAGAACGAGTAGAGGTGGGAGGGCACGTCGCAGGCGCAGCCCGGATAGCTGTTGTCCCGCCAGGTGCCGCCGACGTTGTCCGCCCGTTCCAGGACGACGAAGTCGGTGATGCCCTCGCGCCGCAGCCGCACGGCGGCCCCGAGCCCGCCGAACCCGGACCCGATCACCGCGACCCGCGCATGCGCCGCAGTCCCCGGATCACGCCGTCGACGCTGCCGCGCCCGCTGCTCCCGCTCGTTCTCCCTCTCGTTCTCCCGCTCGTTCTCGCTCTCGCTCTCGCTCTCGTGGACCATCCCGGAACCTCCGCGCGCCGACGCCCGAACCCTGCAACCGCGCCAGTGAACACTGGCGCAATGAGGAGGTTAGAGCAGCTCCCTACCGATGGGTAGGGGTCGGACCGAGGAAAGTTACCGGCGGTACGCCTTAGGGTGCCGGTGTGGCAGAAGGCGGAGGACGACCCGGCGGACGGCGTGAGTACCGGATGGAGGAGCTGGCCGAACTGGCCGGCATCACGGTGCGCACCCTGCGCTTCTACCGCGAGCGCAAGCTGATCCCGGCGCCCCGCCGACAGGGCCGTATCGCCTGGTACGACGACCGCCATCTGGCCAGGCTGCGCACCATCTCGGCACTGCTGGAACGCGGTCACACCCTGACCGGGATCGCGGAGCTGGCGGAGGCCCTGGACAACGGCCGGGACGTGGCCGACCTGCTCGGCGTGGAGGCGCCCACCGAGGAGGAACCGGTGCGCCTGACCCCCGAGGAACTCGCCGCCCGCTTCGAGGGCGAGGTCACGCCCGAGAACCTGGCCGCCGCCCTGGAGCTGGGCTATCTGGGCACCGACGGCGGTGAGATCGTCCACATCAGCCGCCGCCTGCTGGACGTCTCCTCGGCCCTGGTCCGCGAGGGCATCCCGCTGGCGGATGTCCTGGCCGCCGGCAAGCGGGTACGGGAGCACGCCGACGCGCTGGCCGCCCTCTTCGCCGACTTGGTTCTGCGCCACGCCCCCGAGGAGGACCTCCAACGCCTGCGCCCGCTGGCCCGCAGCGTGGTGGACGCGGAACTCTCGCTGGCGCTGGACCGGCGGCTGCGCAAACAGGGCTGACCGCAGTCACCCCACGGAGTGATGGCCGACGTCGTAGACAACAGTGACCGGAGCATGATCGGACCACCGCTCGCCGTGCGTGGCGGCCCGCTCCACGACTCCCTTGACGGCTTTGTTGGCAAGCCTCGGGTGAGCGACATGGTAGTCAATGCACCACGTGATTGAAACAGAGTCCAGTACGATCCGGGCCATGACGCACCAACTGCGGGCACTGAGCGCCATCCGCCTGTCGGTCCGGACTGACGAGACGACGTCACCAGGGCGCCAGCGCGCCGCCAACTCGAACGAAGCCGCGCGCCGTGGCGCTGTCGTCGTTGGCGAAGCAGAGGACCTGGACGTATCCGCAACGAAGACGGCGCCCTTCGACCGGCCGGAGCTAGGCGCCTGGCTGGCCCGCCCCGACGACTTCGACATGATCATCTGGTGGCGCATGGACCGCGCCGTCCGCTCCATGGCTGATATGGCGGAGCTGGGCCGCTGGGCGAAGGACCACGGGAAGCTACTGGTCTTCGCGGAGGGTCCCGGCGGCGCCCCGCTGGAACTCGACATGCGGACCCTATCGCCCGTGTCAGAGCTGATCATGATGATGCTGGCCTTCAGTGCCCAGATGGAGGCACTGGCCATTCAGGAGCGCGTCACGGGCGCCCAGGCCGCTCTCCGCGCCCAGGGCCGGTACTCCGGCGGTCTCGTTCCGTACGGGTACGAGAAGGTCAGGAACCCGGACGGGGAGGGCTTCAAGCTGGCCCCTGATCCGGAGGCCGTGAAGACCCTGTCCGGCATCATCCGTGACGTCCTGGACGGCCGGTCCCTCACCGCTGTCGCCATGGCGCTGAACGAAGCGGGGATCCTGGTCCCCCGCGACTACCAGGCCGTGAAGGCGGGCCGCGAGCCAGGCGGGATGCGTGGTGCGCGCCGTCACGACCGCTTCCGCTGGACTGCGGGGACCCTGTCGAAGGTCCTCCGCTCCCCTGCTCTGATGGGCTACCGCCTCCACCAGGGGAAGCCTGTCAGGGACCGCGATGGGAACCCTGTCCTGATCGGCGAACCGGTCCTGTCACGGGAGGAGTTCGACGTCCTTCAGGATCACATGAACGCACTGACGCCCCAAAAGAACCGCACCCGCAAGGGCACCCAGGCCGTGCTCCTGGGCGTCGCGAAGTGCCGGGGGTGCGGCGGGAATCTGTACCTCTCGAAGCGGGCGGGAGGCACGGACTACAACTGCCGGGCCACGGCCAGGGGTGAACGCTGCCCAGCCCCCGCCGGCATCCGCGCTGACTGGCTGGAGGCGTACGTGGAGTCAGAGGTCATGGCCCGCATCGGGGACGCCCATATGACGAAGGTCGTCACGTACAAGGGCTACGACCCGACCCCGGAGCTCCGGGAGGTAGAGATCGAGCTACGCGCCCTGTACGCCGACAAGGACGCCCGCAAGTCCCGTACTGGCCGGATGATCTGGCAAGAGGAGGTAGACGCCCTGGAGAGGCGCGCGGAGGCCCTGGAGGCTACGCCCCGCACAGAGGCCCGGACGGAGACCGTGGAGACAGGCGAGACGTACGCCAGCTTCTGGGCTCGGCATGACGCCGCTGGCCGCCGCCAGCTTCTCCTAGACGCTGGCGCACGCGCGACCGTGGCGAAGGGCCGTTCAGGCGGAGGGGCTGAACGGCTGAAGGGCCCGGACCAGGGGCGCCTGTCGTTCACGTTGGCGTCGCATGAGGACCTGTCCGTGGCGCGGCTGGAGGAGATCGCGGCGGAGGAGGACGCAGTGTCGTACGCGTGACGCGCTGGCAGCGACGGAGAGGGGTCGGCCCAGACCGGGTCGGCCCCTTCTGTGTCCGGGGCCGCTGGCCAGGCAGCGGAGAAGCGACGCGGTCGCCGTGGCGTACAACGAGGGACACCGCACCGCCATCGCCGAACTCGGCACCCAGTCCGACCGCGCCCGCGCCCTGGTCGACGACGTGAACCCGAACGCGCAGGCCGTCGACCGCCTCGCACAGGAAACGGTCGACGTGGTCACCACGACACACCGCCTCGACGGGTTCCACGGGGTGTCGACGACTGGCGGCGCCGTCGTGCATCAGTGGCTCCCCGACTTCACCGCCCAGGGCACCGTCAAGAAGGGCGAGGTGGAACTCGGCCCGGTCGCGGTCGTCCTCAAGACCAACAAGGCCGCCGCGGTGCTGCGGAACATCAAGGTGCAGTGATGCCCGTATTCAAGATCACCGCATCCGGGGAGGGGCGCAGCGGGCAGCTGCTCGGCGCGCACTTCCGCCACGGCCACGCCACGCTCGACGACCCGTCGCCGGGCGTCCTGCTGTGGTTCCGGCGCTACGGGTTCGCTGTCAGCACGGTCGCACGGCACCGGCACACTGGAGTGCCCGAGCTGTCCACGGAGAGAAGAATTCACCAGCCCATGAACATCCGCCGAGTGTCCTTCGACCACCCCGACGCCGTGAAGCTGAACGACGAGGTTCAGGCCGAGTACCACGTGCGCTACGGCGACGGGGGCGACGCCACACCCCTCGACCCGGCCCACTTCGAGCCCCCGAACGGCGTCTACTTCATCGCGTACGACGACACGGACCGACCGGTAGCCACGGGCGGCTGGCGCAGCCAGGAAGGTAACGAGGAGGGTCACGAGGACGGCGATGCCGAGCTCAAGCGCATGTTCGTGATCGGACAGGCCCGCGGCAGGGGCCTGGCCCGCCGTATCCTGGCCGCCCTGGAGGAGGACGCTCGCTCGGCAGGCCGTGTCCGCATGGTCCTGGAAACCGGCACCAAGCAGCCGGAGGCTATAGCCCTCTACACCTCCAGCGGCTACGAGCCCTGCACCAAGTTCGGCTACTACCGCCACTACGACGACAGCCTCTGCTACGCCAAGCCCCTGCACCCGAACCCCAGCCACCCCCGCACCGACCGGAGTTGACCCCACCCCGCCGGAACACCCCAGAGGGGCGGCCACTCGAAATGGAGTGGAGTCGGGGCAGCCACGCACGGCAGAGTGGGACAGTGAATGAACTGCGGGCACATACCCTGACGTGGGCAGATGTGGATCCTGCTCGATACCCGTTCGTGATGAACGCCGATGCGGCGGAGGAGTTGGCGAGCCTTGTCGCTCCCTTGCTGCCCAGCGCTGAAGTCGCTCGCGAGGATCGCCGGCGATCGCTGGATCCCGTCACCGAGTTCCTGACGGACCGGTACGGCCGGTGGGCCTGCGGATGGAACTGGTCCACCGGCGAGGGTGATACGGACGGAGGCGTCGTCGAGGCGTGGTGCTGTTCATCCCATTCCGTGACGACCCCGGATGCAACGGCCCCGCTGGTTGTTGAAGCCCTTCAGGAATGGCGTGGCTGGCTGGAGGACCTGGCGGAGCGGTTCGCGGCCCTGGCCCCGCCGGACGACACCCCGGTGTCCTCGGCGGACCGCTGGTACTGGGAGCGGGCGTGCGCGCGCCTGGTCACCGTGGTGGCTGACCGCACCCGGGCCGACAGCGGCTGGTACGGGCACTGCATGCAAGTCCTCGAATGGTTCCTCGCCTACAACGGCATCGACGAGGGCCAGGCCCAGGAGATCGTCAAGAACGCGGTCGGGGGCCGGTTCGGCAGTTGGATCGCACCTGACGTTCTGGTGGTCGACGCGGTGAGCTCGCGGTTCGCCAGAGGCGTGGGCGGAATCGGATGACTTCCGGGCCCGGCCGGCCGAAGGACAGCCTTGGCGACTGGCTGCTCATCCGGACGGAGATCTCCTGGCCACCCTGGCACGGCGCATGCCCCGCGTCTGGAACACCGGCCCGCGACGGCTTCCGGAATTTCTTCATGGCGACGCGAGGCGGCCGTGACAGCGAGGGAACCACGCGGGTCCTGACCGCCCTCGACTTGAGTCTCGCCGACGCGGAGCGGGGCAGGCCGCTGACCTTCGCCCTCATGGCGAAGTGGCAGCGGACCGTGCTGGGCCACGACCTCGCCGGTTTCCGCACGATGCCGGCCTTCGCGAAGGGCGGACGGGAGCGTTACGGGCTCGCCCCCGATACACGGGCGCGATTCGAGCGCTGTCTGTCCGAGAGCGCTCAACCGGATCTGCCCCTTCCATCACGCGCCGCCCGGACCTACCTCGACATCTCTAGGGGTGGATCAGTCCCACCAGAAGTCCCAGTTGTGGGCACCGGTGATCCGCCCTGCGTATGCGGTCAGTGTGTACGGCCTGCTGCCTTGCCAGATGTTGTCGGGGCAGAAGGCGAAGTGCTCGGCCGCGACCAGGAGGGAGTCCTCTTCAGTCGTCGGTGGGGCTGCGACGCTGAGGTGCAGGGTGGAGAAGCCGACCGCGACGACACGGACGCCGAATCGGCTCTCCCAGTCGCCGACGACCGCGGAGAACTTCGCCGTGTCGTTGTCGTAGTTGGCGGGACCGGACCAGCCTGCGGTGGTGACGGCTTCGGCACCGGATGCGGCAGTGACCAGCCCCAGCCGGGACTGGGGTCGGCGGCAAAGGAACGCCTCGGCGTAGTCGGCGGCCAGTTGGCCGGCGCTCGTCACGGGCTCTCTGCCGGGTGCGCGTCCGGGCCAGCTTTGTCCGAAGGGGGCGGTGACGGCGAGACGCTGCTCGATCGCGAGCATGTCGTCGTCTTCGCCGGGTGCGGTATACGTCGCCCACCACTTCGCGAGAAGGGCGCCTGGGTCGTGGCTCGCGGTGGCGGACATCTGTTCCGGGAAGATCTCGCCCGATCCCCAGGGGCGGAATTCGGCATCCTCCGGAATGAGCGCGTCGAGCAGCAGGGGCCACTGGCCGGAGCGGTCGTGTTCGGCGTGCTGCCGAGCCCACAGCCCGGCCGCGGCCGGCCCGTCGCTGAGCCATAGGGGTTGTCTGTCTCCATCACCTTCACAGGACGTGATCATCCGGCCGGCGGGCATCACTGAGCAGACCCGATCACACGGTCACGGAACTGCTGGAAGGCATGCCAGCCTGACGTCTGCCCCGGCGTGATCAGATCCCCTTCTGCACAGTCGATGACCTTGCATCGCAGCGCTTCAGCCAGACGGAAGACGGGCGCGAGTACGTCGTCACCGGAGCCCCGGACGTGGAGCATGATCGAGTCCACCGGGTCGTCTTCGCCGATGTTGAGTTCCATCGACCAAGTGGGCCCGAGGAGTTCACCCCAAGCGGGGTCGGAGAGGTCGGCCTGAGGGACGGCTTGAGCGACGGTCACAAGGACATCGTCGCGGCGGCCGAACGGTTCCGGCATGTAGTCGTCGGGGATCTCCTGCACCGAGGTGATGTCGTCGGGCAGACGGAGGAGGAGTATGTCCCAGCTCATGGCAGCATTCCATGCCTTCCCGCTCTGTTGTCTGACTGCGGAATCTTGACAGGAGGCACTGACAACGGTCGCGCTCACCGTGCCGTGGACGTCGATGGCGTCGATACGGCGGCCGCGGGTCGGTTCGTCCGGTGTCGGCCAGTTCTGGAGGAGGGCGCAGTACTCGTCCGGGCGCCAGGAGTCGAACGGTCCGCCACGGCGGGGACCGTGGCGGCGACGGCGTTGTCGGCCTCGGGCGTGGCCGGGGTGCAGGCCAGACCCGTTGCGCAGCACGTTCTTTCCCACCGCCCAACTCCCAAAGGACGAATGGCTCAACCCACCACCAGCAGACTAACTGCCCCGCGTCTGCGGCAAATCCGACACCGCGGGCGACCTCAAGACCGCCAAGTTTCGGCAGGACAGCCGCTACCTGTCCGACGGCTGGATCGCCGCCTACAAGCCCGTCCGCCCGCATTCCCCGGCCACCAGCACAGCCGCAGACGGAACAACCCGCATGGACCGGACGGCGGCCGCCACCCATCACCCGGAACAGGCTCGAACAGACTCCGGAAACGACAAAGATCCCGATCGATCGTGAAGATCGACGGGATCTCGTCAGCCGCTCCCGAGTCAACTCGAGAACAGTCGTGCGTGGACCTGAGGGGATTTGAACCCCTGGCCCCCTCGATGCGAACGAGGTGCGCTACCGGACTGCGCCACAGGCCCTTGCAACGAGTGAAACTCTAGCATCCCCACACGGCTGCCCGGAAATCCATTCCGAACCAGGTCAACAGCCCCCTTCTCAGCCCGTCCGGCGTTTGAGGACGAGGCCCGAAGGGCCGAAAGGGGGGTCTGGGGGCGCAGCCCCCAGGGACGGGAACGGGAAGGGGCGGCCGGGGCGAAACACCCCGGCCCCCACCCCGGCAGGGCCCGTCACTCGTTGGCCGCCCGAGGCCGCTCCCCCTCCTCGTACTGGTCGAACAACGGCGTACGCCCCCGCCCCCGAGCCCGCCGAGCTGACGCCGCGCGCCGGGCATCACTACGCCCATCCGCCCCCGACACCCGCTCCTCCTCCTGACCAACGGGCTCGGGCTCGGCCTGGGCCTCCGTCTCCGCCCCCAACCCCTCCCTGTACTCCTCGAACTCCGCCCCGTCAGGCACCACCGCACTGGACCGGGCAGAACTCCACGTGTCCGGCGCCCCGAGATCGATGTCGGACGTGGCACGCGGAGCGACCGGCGCCGTCACATAGGTCGGCAGCGGCACCGGCACAGGGTCCCAGCTGTCCCCGTGCCCCGGCCGCCGCTGCCGCTCGCGCTGCTGGTCGACCCACTCGGCGTGATCGGTCTGCTCGACAAGGGCACGCCGGTCGGCGGCGAGGGCGGACAGTTCGGGGTCGGTCCGGGGCTCAGGTCCGTCGTCCGGTTCGTCGGCGTCGATGTCCGCGTCCGCGCCGTTGCCGGCACCCGCCTCGACGGAGGCGCGCCGTCGCGGCTGGCGTTCGCGCTCCCGCAGCCGCTGGGCGGCGGCCTCGGCGCGGCGGCGGTCCATCTGGTAGGCGAATCGGCGGCGTTCCTTGTTGCGCAGATAGGCGATGTACGCGCTGAGCAGCACGGCGGGCAGGCCGGGCGCCCACAGGAAGGCGAGCCCCCCGACGGCGGCGACGATCGAGCCGAGGGTGAAGGCGAGGAAGAGCATGACGGTGGTACGACGACGGCGCGCGAGAACCTTGGTGCGCCGGGCACGCGCCGCGGCCGCCTCCGAGGAGTGCGTACGCCGTGGCGCGGGCACCCGCTTGCGCCCCCGCGCGGCCCCGGACCCGGCTACCCCGGAACCAACCGCCCCGGAGCCGGACTTGGCCGCCACAGAGCCGGACTTAGCCACCGCACCGGCGGACTGGGACGCCGCCGCGACCGACTGGTCACGCCCCGGCTCACGCGCGGGCTCACGTCCCGCGTCCGCCCGCTCCGGCGCACGCTCCGCCGCCTCAGGCTGCACACGCGCGCGTGTCTGCCGGCGGTTGGGAGGCATGGCGAAGGCCCGGACGTCCACCGAATCGGTGACGGCGTCCGGCCCGTCGGCGTCCGGCTCCCCCTCCTCGGCGGAGCGCGCCCGCAGGTCCCTGGCGTACCGGCGCTCCATCCCCGCCCGTCCGGACAGCAGCCGGATGGCGGTGCTGAAGCGTTCCGTCGGACGAGCCTCGTTCAGCTCGTCCTGCCTACGGAGCCACATAGGCACCAAGTAGGCGGCCCAGGCCCCGACAATGACTGCGTAGATGAGGCCGCTGCTGCTCACGCCTCACACCGTAGAGGGGTTTGCGTGAGGCCATCCGCCAATTGGACCGGTGTGTCGCACGATCTGGCTGATATTTCCGGCTTTTTTTCTGACGGATGCGATCAGCTGGCCGCCGAGGCCGCGAATTCAACGGCCCGAGACGGTCAACAGCCGATCAAATTCGAACACGTATTCAATTATGTGGCTGCCCTGTCACTCATGCGAGTGGCTAAGCGGGATTCCCCGGCGTGTTCTGCGGCGCGCCGTGTGATGCGTTACGCGCCGGATTGCCCGCTGTGTCGCCCGCGCCGGAGCCGGTCTGCCGTATGCCCTGGGAGCGTGCCCGCTGCCAGCGGCCCACCAACCCGTCGGGCACCTCTTCCGCGGTGAGCGCGAAGACGAGATGGTCCCGCCAGGCGCCGTCGATGTGGAGATAACGGGGCCTGAGCCCCTCCTCGCGGAATCCGAGTTTCTCGACGACCCGGCGGCTCGGCCCGTTCTCGGGGCGAATGCATACTTCTATGCGGTGCAGTCCGACGTTGTGGAAACAGTGGTCCACGACCAGCGCCACGGCCGTCGGCATCACTCCGCGGCCGGCCACCGACTGGTCCACCCAGTAGCCGATGTGCCCCGAGCACATGGAGCCCCAGGTGATCCCGGCCACCGTCAGCTGGCCGACCAGCCGCCCCTGGTACTCGATGACGAACGGCAGCATCCGGCCCCGGTTCGCTTCCGACCGCAGATGCCGGACCATCTGCCGGTACGTCGGCCGGTGCGCGACCGGTCCGCTGGGCGTGGGCGGCGGGATCGTCGCCTCCCAGGGGCGCAGCCAGTCCCGGTTGCGCCGGTTCACCTCGCGCCAGCCCCGCTGGTCGCGCAGCCTGATGGGCCGGAGGACGACATCGCCGTCCGCCAGCACGACGGGCCAGGACGGGCTGTTCAGCGCGCACCCCCTGGATGTCTCGAACGGTCCTCGTCGGCCCCCGCGCGCGCGGTCTGCGCCGTCTGCCCTGTCTCCACGGCCTGTGCGGACGCAGCGTCCGGCCGGGGATGGTCGCCGCCGGCGAGCTGGTCGACGGCGTGGACCAGCAGGGGGGCCAGCACGGCGAGCCCGTCCTTCACCCCACCCGTGGAGCCCGGCAGGTTGACGATCAGCGTCCGTCCGGCGACCCCTGCGAGCCCCCGGGACAGCGAGGCGGTCGGGACCTTGTCCCGTCCGAACGCGCGGATGGCCTCCGCGATGCCCGGCACCTCGTAGTCGATCACCGCGCGGGTCACCTCGGGGGTGCGGTCGGTCGGCGACAGGCCGGTGCCGCCGGTGGTGACGATCACGCCGTACCCGGCCTCCACACCGGCGCGCAGCGCCGTCTCGACGGGATCGCCGTCGGGGACGATCTGCGGTCCCTGTACGGCGAAGCCGAGACCGCGCAGGCCCTCGGCGATCAGCGGGCCGCCCTTGTCCTCGTACACGCCCGCCGCGGCCCGGTTGGAGGCGGTGACGACCAGGGCGCGGTACGCCGGGGCGGTCATGCCCGGCTCCAGTCGCCCGACTTGCCGCCTGTCTTCTCCTCCACGCGCACGTCCGTGATGACCGCTCCCTTGTCGACCGCCTTGACCATGTCGATCACGGTGAGCGCGGCGACGGAGACCGCGGTGAGGGCCTCCATCTCGACGCCCGTGCGGTCCGTGGTCCGCACGGTGGCCCGGATCTCCACGGCGTCGTCCGCGACCGACAGATCCAGTGTCACACCCGACAGCGACAAGGGGTGGCACAGCGGGACGAGGTCCGGGGTGCGCTTGGCACCCATGATCCCCGCGATGCGCGCGACGGCGAGCGCATCGCCCTTGGGGACGCCCTCGCCGCGCAGCAGCTCGATCACCCGGGGCGCGACGAGGACCCGTCCGCTGGCACGGGCGGTGCGCGCGGTCACGTCCTTCCCGGATACGTCGACCATGCGGGCGGCGCCCGCCTCGTCGATGTGCGTGAGTCGGTCCTGCGTGCTCATGGTGTGCCGCTCCCGGTCGCGGTCCGGCGCGCTGGGGCGCTCGGGCCTGTTGTGCGCGACACGGTACCTCCATGCCGCCGCGAACAGCGGCCCAGGACCATTCCGGTCCGGCCGGGTGGCGCGGTGCGTCCGGTGCCGGGACGTGTGCACGCGCGCGTACGGTGCCGGAACGCGCCGGAACGTCGCCGCGCGCGCGTGGGGTACGCCGCCCCCGCCGGCCGTCACCCACCCCCTCAGCCCAGGCCGTCCCCCGCTCCCTCAGCCCGGGCCGTCACCGCCCTCGACCCGGGCCGTCACCCGCCGCCCTCAGCCCAGCAGGACGACCTCGACCTCGGTGCCGGGTTCGACGGAGGTCACCTCCTCGGGGACGACGATCAGCGCGTCGGCGTGCGCGAGGGCGGCGACCAGATGGGATCCGGCGCCGCCGACCGGGGTCACCGTTCCGTCGGTGTAGCGCGCGCGCAGGAACTGCCGGCGGTCCTTGAGCGAGTTCAGCGGCTTGTCCGCCGTGAGGGTGGCCGTGGTGCGGGGCCGGTGGACGTCCTTCAGGCCCATCAGGGTGCGGATCGCCGGGCGGACGAAGACCTCGAAGGAGACGTACGACGACACCGGGTTGCCCGGCAGCGCGAGCAGCGGGGTGTGGTCGCGGCCGACGGAGCCGAAGCCCTGGGGCTTGCCGGGCTGCATGGCGATCCTGCGGAACTCGACTCCGCTGCCGGGCTCGTCCTCGTCGCCGGTGGACGACAGCGCCTCCTTGACGACGTCGTACGCGCCGACGCTGACGCCGCCGGTGGTGACCAGGAGGTCGGCGCGGATCAGCTGGTCCTCGATGGTGGCGCGGAGCGTCTCCGCGTCGTCGTCGACGCCGCCCACCCGGTAGGCGATGGCGCCGGCGTCGCGGGCGGCCGCGGTGAGGGCGAAGCTGTTGGAGTCGTAGATCTGTCCGGCGCTCAGTTCCTCGTCGGGCTGGACGAGTTCGGTGCCGGTGGACACGACGACCACACGCGGGCGGGGGTGCACGCGGACCGTGGCGCGGCCGATCGCGGCGAGCAGCGCGATCTGCGTCGGCCCGAGGACGGTCCCGGCGTCGAGGGCCCGGTCGCCGGCCTTCACGTCGCTGCCCTTGGCGCGCACGTGCGCGCGTGCCTCCACCGGCCGGTGGACGTTCACCTGGCCGGCGGCGCCCTCTGGGGCGAGGCTGCGGGCGCGCATCCCGGTCACCGGGCCCTCGCCGAGGCCCCCGTCGGTCCATTCGACGGGGACGACGGCCTCGGCGCCGTCGGGCAGCGGGGCGCCGGTCATGATGCGTGCGGCCTGGCCGGGGCCCACGCGCAGTGCCCCGGCGGAGCCCGCCGCGACGTCCCCGACGACCTCCAGGGCGGCCGGGAACTCCTCACTGGCGCCCGCCACGTCCGCGACGCGTACCGCGTACCCGTCCATCGAGCTGTTGTCGAACGGCGGGAGGGAGACGGGCACCGTGACGTCCTCGACCAGCACACAGCCCTGGGCGTCGAGCAGTTGCAGCTCGATGGGCTCCAGGGGGCGGACGGTGGCGAGAATGTCCTCCAGGTGCTCGTCCACCGACCAGAGGTGGTCCGGTCCCGGGGTCTGGGTCGCGGTCGTGCTCAACGTGGTTACATCTCCTCGGCTACGTAACTGCGAAGCCAGGTCCGGAAGTCCGGGCCCAGGTCTTCACGTTCGCACGCAAGTCTGACAATGGCGCGCAGATAGTCGCCACGGTCCCCGGTGTCGTAGCGGCGGCCCTTGAAGACGACGCCGTGCACCGGGCCGCCGATGCTTTCGTCCTGGGCGAGCTGCTGGAGGGCGTCGGTGAGCTGGATCTCGTCGCTGCGGCCGGGCTCGGTCTTGCGCAGGATGTCGAAGATGTGCGGGTCGAGGACGTAGCGGCCGATGACCGCGTAGGTCGAGGGGGCGTCCGCCGCGTCCGGCTTCTCGACCAGGCCGGTGACCCGTACGACGTCGCCGTCCTCGGTGGCCTCCACGGCCGCGCAGCCGTAGAGGTGGATCTGCTCGGGCGCGACCTCCATGAGGGCGATGACGCTGCCCCCGTGCAGTTCCTGGATCTCGACCATGCGCGAGAGCAGCGGGTCGCGCGGGTCGATCAGGTCGTCGCCGAGCAGGACGGCGAAGGGCTCGTGCCCCACGTGCGGGGCGGCGCACAGGACGGCGTGCCCGAGGCCCCTGGGGTCGCCCTGACGCACATAGTGCATGGTCGCGAGGTCGCTGGACTGCTGGACCTTGGCGAGCCGCGCGGCGTCGCCCTTCTTCTGCAGGGCCGACTCGAGCTCGTAGTTGCGGTCGAAGTGGTCCTCCAGGGGGCGCTTGTTGCGGCCCGTGATCATGAGGACGTCGTCGAGACCCGCGGCCACGGCCTCTTCGACCACGTACTGGATCGCCGGCTTGTCCACGACCGGCAGCATCTCCTTGGGAGTGGCCTTGGTGGCCGGCAGGAAACGGGTGCCCAGACCCGCGGCGGGAATGACAGCCTTGCTGATCCTGGGGTGCGACTGAGTCATGTCCGCAACCTTATCCGCTGCCTTTGGGCAGATTCCGATGACTCGGGCCGATTCATGCTCTTATAAGAGCAATTGAGAAAGGTACGGAAACGACCGGTGAACCACCTGAACGATCTGAACCACCCAGGACGTTCGGCAGAGCATGACAAGCGAATGTTGCGCCGGGAGTTCCTCACGGTGAGGAACAGGTTGACGGCGGATGACGTGCGGGAGGCCGCCGCCGCGCTGGCCGCGCGGGCACTCGGCCTGCCCGAACTGGCAGGCGCGCGCACGGTCGCCGCGTACGTCTCCGTCGGGACCGAACCCGGCACGCCGGCGCTGCTGGACGCGCTGCGCGCGCGGGGCGTACGCGTGCTGCTGCCCGTCCTGCTGCCGGACAACGACCTCGACTGGGGCGTGTACGCCGGGGAGGGCTCCCTCGCGCGCGTGCGCCGCGGCTCCCGGATGACTCTCCTGGAGCCGTCCGGCGCGCGGCTGGGCCCGGAGACCGTGACCGCCGCCGACGCCGTCCTGCTGCCCGGTCTCGCCGTCGACACGCGCGGGATGCGGCTGGGGCGCGGCGGGGGGTCGTACGACCGTGTGCTGGCGCGTCTGGAGCGCGCGGACGCCCGTCCGGCCCTGGTGGTGCTCCTGTACGACTCCGAGGTCGTCGGGCACGTCCCGGGCGAGGAGCACGACCGCCCCGTGGACGCCGTGGTGACACCGTCGGGGGTGCGCCGGTTCGGCGGGGGCGGGAGCGGGGTCTGAGACGCCGAAACGGCCCTCCACGCGCGCGTGGAGGGCCGTTTCCGTGCCGTTTCCGTGCCGTTGCCGTACCGCTGACGGCCCGCTGACGGTCCGCCGCCGGCCCGGCGACGGGCCGTCAGCGGGCTACGGCTTGAGGACGAGCGTGTCGCTCGTGCTCTTGTCGACGGCCTTGCCGGTGAACGACCAGGGCAGCAGTTCGCCCTCGGTCCACTTGCCGGTCTGGTCGGTGTAGTGGGCGCTGAAGGCATGTCCCGAGGCGCCGGTCAGGTTGATCCACTTGGACTTGTCGAGGTCGGCGAGGTTCACGACCATCCGCATCGACGGCACCCAGACCACGCCGTAGCCGCCCGCCGCGTTCCAGCCGGTCGCGTTGACCGTGGCCTCGCCGCCGCTGAGCTTCCAGGGGCCGCGGTTGAGGATGTACCGGAGCGCGCTGGGGCCGTCGGTGCCGAGGGTCTGGTTCTTCAGGAACAGGCGGTGCAGCCGGCCCCAGTTCCAGGAGTCGATGTCCTTGCCGAGCTTGGCGGTGAGCTCCCAGCGGGCGTCGATCATGGCGCGCTTGAACAGCTGGTCGCGGTTCTCGGCCTTGGGGCGGTTGCCGACGCCCTTCGGGGTCTTCCACCAGTCGCTGTTCTCGTCGTCCATGAGCTTGCGGACGACCTCGAACCAGCGGTCGCCGCCGTCGGGCTGCGCCTGGTCGTCGTCGCGCTGGCCGCACTCGCTCACCTTGCTGTCGTCCTCGTCGACCGGGCCGGTGTTGTCGATCTTGTCAACCCACAGGCACTGGCCCTTGACCCGCAGCTCCTTGGGCAGCTTGTTGCCGAAGGCGAGCTTGAGGATGTTGCGCCAGACGGCGTTGAAGTACGCAGCCGCCGCCGAGTCGGAGTCCTGGGTATAGTCCCAGCCCTCCAGCAGCTTCTGGGCCTCGCGCACGTCCTTGTCCGGGATGTCGATCTTCAGCAGCTTGGGCACCAGCAGCTTGGCGATCTCGCTGCTGTTGTCGAGCTGCATCTGACGCATGTCGTCGGTGGAGATCTTGCCGCCGCCCTTGATCTTCGACTCGATCAGGTCGGTGATGCGCTGGCTGCGGGCGCCGTAGCCCCAGTCGGTGGTCAGCGTGTAGGGGTACTTGTCCTTGTCGACGACGGCCTGGTTGGCGGTGACGATGTAGCCGCGCTTCGGGTTGTACTCGTAGGGCAGTTCGGCCTGCTTGATGAAGCCCTTCCACTTGTACTTCGAGTCCCAGCCGGGCGCCGGGATCGATCCGTCGTCGCCCTGTGCGCGCGTGGGGATCTTCCCGGGCAGCGTGTAGCCGATGTTGTTGTTCGTGTCGGCGTAGACCAGGTTCTGCGAGGGCACGTCGAACTTGGCCGCAGCGGCGCGGAACTCGGTCCAGTCGGAGGCCCGGTCCATCGCGAAGACGGCGTCCATGGTGGTGCCCGCGTCGAGGGCGGTCCAGCGCAGGGCGATGCCGTAGCCGTCGCCGCGGTCGGGTGCCGCGGTGTCGACGGTGGCCTTCTTGCCGACCTTCACGAGTTCGTCGTCGCGGTCGGACAGCAGCGGGCTGCCGTCCTGGGTCGCACGGACGACGATCTTCTTGGACGCCCCGCCGGCGACCTTGATGGTCTCCTCGCGGGTCTTGAAGGGCACGACCTTGCCGTCGTACAGGTAGCCGTCGCCGCTGAGCTTCTCCAGGTAGAGGTCGGTGACGTCGACGCCGGAGTTGGTCATGCCCCAGGAGATGTCGGCGTTGTGGCCGATGATCACGCCGGGCATGCCGGCGAAGGTGTAGCCCGTGACGTCGTACTGGCACTTGCTGGAGACCGTGCGGCAGTGCAGGCCCATCTGGTACCAGACGGACGGCAGCGAGGCCGACAGGTGCGGGTCGTTGGCCAGCAGCGGCTTGCCGGTGATGGTGTACCGCCCGGCCACCACCCAGGAGTTGGAACCTATGCCCTGACCGTTCACACCGACAGCCGTGGGCAGGCCGTCGAGGACCGTGTAGAGGCCCCCCAGTTGGCTTGTGAGGGCCGAACCCGTCGTCGTGGTGCTCGTGGTGCCGGTCGTGCCCGCCGTCGTCCCAGTGGACGTCGTGGCGCTTCCCTGGGTGAACGCCTTGGTGAGCTCGTCGTACTGGCCCTCCTGGACGATCGCCTTGTTGCGGCTGTACGGGTAGTCCGGGTACAGGTCGGCGATCTGCTTGGGGCCGAGGCGGCTGGTCATCAGGGCGCGGTCGATCTCGTCCTGCATGTTGCCGCGCAGGTCCCAGGCCATCGCCTTCAGCCAGGAGACCGAGTCGACCGGGGTCCACTGCTCAGGCTTGTAGTCGTTGGTGAACCCGAGGGCGGCGTACTCGAGGGAGATGTCCTTGTCGTCCTTGCCCTTGAGGTAGGCGTTGACTCCCGCCGCGTACGCCTGGAGGTTCTTCTTCGTGGCGGACGACAGCTTGGTGTCGTACTCCTTCTTCGCCACCCGGTCCCAGCCCAGGGTGCGCAGGAACTCGTCGTTCTTGACCTGGTCCTTGCCGAACATCTCCGACAGGCGCCCGGAGGTCATGTGGCGGCGGACGTCCATCTCGTAGAACCGGTCCTGCGCCTGGACGTAGCCCTGCGCCATGAACAGGTCGGCGTCGGACGAGGCGTAGATCTGCGGGATGCCGTACCCGTCCCGCTTCACTTCGACCGGGCCTGACAGGCCGTCGAGTGTGATGGATCCCGTGGTCTGCGGGAAGGAGGCGCGCACCGTGCTCACCGACCAGTACCCCCCGTAGGCGACGCCGCCGACCAGCGCCATCACCAGAACGAGGACGACCAGACGGGCTTTGCGCCCCTTCTTCCTGCCGGACTTGCCGGGCTTGTCACCGGTTGTGGCGGTGGTGTTGGGGGGCATCGCTGTCCTTGCTGTCCTAACGCGAGCGGCAGGCGGTCCTGGAGTGCTGGAGCAACCATAGGCGCAGGGCCCCGCCGTGCTTGACGCGGAGTGGGGATCTGTGCGGCCGGATGTTCGATCATGCCGCCGAAAGCGTCAAGAAAGCGTCAAGAATTAGGTAAGGTAATGAAGTACTTGCCGCGAAGTGGCTGCCCGCTTCGTGCCCACCGGACGTGTGCCGGGAGCCCCTGCGGGGTTCCGGCGCCCCAGGGACCAGAAAGGTACGGCCGCTGACTGTTCACCACCTCAACCAGCTTCTGCTCGTCTGCTCGCTCGTCCTGCTCATCGCCGTCGCGGCGGTCCGGATCTCCTCGCGCAGCGGGCTCCCCAGCCTGCTCGTCTACCTGGGCATCGGCGTCGCCATGGGCCAGGACGGGATCGGCGACATCCGCTTCGACAACGCCGAACTGACGCAGGTCATCGGGTACGCGGCCCTGGCCGTGATCCTCACCGAGGGCGGTCTCGGCACGAAGTGGAAGGAGATCCGGCCAGTGCTGCCCGCGGCCGCCACCCTGGCGTCCGCCGGTGTCGCCGTGAGCGTCGGCGTCACCGCGGCGGGTGCGCACTGGCTGATCGGGCTGGAGTGGCGGCAGGCGCTGATCATCGGCGCGGTGGTGTCCTCGACGGACGCGGCGGCGGTGTTCTCCGTGCTGCGCAGGATCCCCCTCCCCGCGCGCGTGACGGGCATGCTGGAGGCAGAGTCGGGCTTCAACGACGCGCCCGTCGTCATCCTGGTCGTCGCCTTCTCCACCGCGGGCCCCGTCGAGCACTGGTACGTGCTGGTGGGCGAGATCGCGCTGGAGCTGGCCATCGGCGCCGCCATCGGACTCACCGTGGGCTGGCTCGGCGCCTGGGGACTCAGGCATGTGGCGCTGCCCGCCTCCGGCCTCTACCCGATCGCCGTCATGGCCATCGCGGTCACCGCGTACGCGACGGGCGCCCTGGCGCACGGCAGCGGCTTCCTGGCCGTCTACCTGGCCGCCATGGTGATGGGCAACGCCAAGCTGCCGCACTGGCCCGCCACCCGAGGCTTCGCCGACGGGCTCGGCTGGATCGCCCAGATCGGCATGTTCGTCCTGCTCGGTCTGCTGGTCACTCCGCACGCGATCGGCAACGACATCTGGCCGGCGATCGTCATCGGGCTGGTGCTGACCATGGTCGCGCGCCCGCTGAGCGTCCTGCTGTGCCTGACGCCGTTCCGGGTGCCCTGGGCGGAACAGGCTCTGATGTCCTGGGCGGGGCTGCGCGGCGCCGTGCCCATCATCCTGGCGACGATCCCCATGGTGAACGGCGTCGAGGACAGCCGGCGCATCTTCAACATCGTCTTCGTCCTGGTCGTCGTCTACACCCTGGTCCAGGGCCCGACCCTGCCCTGGCTGGCCCGGGCGCTGAAGCTCGGCGGGCCCGAGGAGGCCGCCGACCTCGGCATCGAGTCGGCGCCCCTGGAGCGGCTGCGCGGCCATCTGCTGTCCGTGGCGATCCCCGACGGCTCCCGGATGCACGGCGTCGAGATCAGCGAGCTGCGGCTTCCAGCCGGGGCCGCCGTCACCCTCGTCGTACGGGACGGGAAGTCGTTCGTGCCGATGCCCTCGACGGTCCTGCGCCGCGGCGACGAACTGCTGGTGGTCACCACCGACCCCGTCCGCGACGCGGCCGAGCGGCGGCTGCGCGCGGTCGCCCAGGGCGGCAAGCTGGCGGGCTGGCTGGGAATGACCGGTCGCAACGGGAAGTGAAACGCACATCGACCATGGCTGGAAACGGACCCGGGCGGCGCCCGATGCCGTCCGGGCGATCACCGCTCGCGGGCACCACGCGCGCGTAGTGCCTCTTCTCACAGGCCCGGCCGGTCATGATCCCGGTACGATGAAACGGCACTCTGATCGAACCAACTCTGCCTGACGCAGAGCTGGCGCGACCGTATGGCGGTCGGATCGCCCCCTGTGACGGGCACCGGCATCTACCGCAGTTCCGCGCACCGAGGACAGCTCTCGGCGCCCCTCACGGGCGCGCTACCAGGCGGCAGAAAGGCACGGGCCGTGGCATCCACGGTCACCCCTGAGCCCGCACAGAACACGACGGAAACCGCCTCCCGCCCGGGGTACGGGCAACTGCTGCGCACCCGCGGCGCCTGGACCTTCCTGGTACCGGGTCTCGCGGCACGCCAGCCGTTCGCGATGCTCACCCTGTCCATGGTGCTGCTGGTGCAGCACACCACCGGCTCCTACGGCGCGGCAGGCGCCGTGGCGGCCGTCACCGGCGTGGCGATGGCGCTCTTCGCGCCCTACAGCGGCCGCCTGGCCGACCGGCACGGCCAGCGCGCGGTGCTGATTCCCGGCGCCCTCGTGCACGCCGTGTCGGGGCTGGGCCTCACCGCGCTCGCCCTGGCGCACGCCCCCCTGTGGGCGCTGTTCGCGGCGGCAGTGCCGACCGGCGCGTCGGTGCCGCAGATCGGGCCCATGGTGCGCGCCCGCTGGGGCGTGAAGCTCAAGAACTCACCTCTGATGGCCACCGCGGCGGCCTTCGAGTCCGTCACCGACGAGCTGACCTTCGTCGTCGGCCCGCTCCTCGCCACGGCCCTGTGCACCTCCGTGGCCCCGGCCGCGGGCCTGATCGCGGAGGCGACGCTGACCCTCGTCGGCGGGCTGCTGTTCGCCGCGTGCAGGAGCACCGAGCCGCCGGTGGCCGCCGGCGGCAGCGGGCACGCGCGCGTGAAGCACGCCTCGGCGCTCGGTGTGCCCGGCGTACGGGTGCTCGTGGTGACCTTCCTGGGCATCGGGGCCGTCTTCGGCGGGATGCAGGTCTCGCTGGCCGCGTTCAGCGAGTCGATCGGCCGGCCCGGTCTGAACGGCGTCCTGTACGGCGTCTTCGCCGCGGGCAACATGCTCTCCGGCGTCGTGTGCGGCGCCGTCGCCTGGAAGGCGGCCCCGCAGCGCCGTCTGCTGATCGGCTACACCGCCCTCACGCTGGTCGCGGCCGCTCTGTGGACGGCGCACTCGGTGCTCGTCCTCGCCGGTCTCGGCCTCCTCGTCGGCACGACCGTCGCGCCCGCCCTGATCACCGGATACACCCTGGTCGACGGCCTGGTCCCCGCCGCGTCCCGCACCGAGGCGTTCACCTGGCTGACCGGCGCGGTCGCACTGGGCCAGGCGGCGGCCGTCACCGTCGCCGGACAACTGGAGGACCGGCTGTGGGACGGCGCCGGGTTCCTGGTGCCGATGGGCGGCACGGCGCTGGCCCTGGTCACCCTCGTGGCGCTGCGCTCGCGTCTGGTGGCACGTCCCACAGGCCGGACCGTGGCGCGTGGCGTCGGTCACCGCCTGCCGGTCACGGTGGACTGACGCCGGGGAATACGTCACTATGGACCGTCGTTAGCACTCATCGAGTGAGAGTGCCAGGAGGAAATTCAGTGCCGACCTACCAGTACCAGTGCACCGAGTGCGGCGAGGGCCTCGAGGCGGTCCAGAAGTTCACCGACGACGCCCTGACCGAGTGCCCCAGCTGCGGTGGACGTCTGAAGAAGGTGTTCTCCGCGGTCGGCATCGTCTTCAAGGGCTCCGGCTTCTACCGCAACGACAGCCGCGGCTCCTCGTCGAGCAGCAGCCCCGCGAAGTCGAAGCCGGCGGCCTCGTCGAGCTCCACGGATTCCGCTGGCTCCGCCGCCAAGTCGAGCTCCACGACGTCGTCGTCGAGCTCCGCCAGCAGCTCGGCCGCCTGACACTTCTCCGGGGGACCCTGCCGTCGTACGACGGCAGGGTCCTCGGCGTTCCCGCAGGCGGGGTGCGCCGTCACGCAGCCGGCCACGCGCCCCGCCGTTCCGCCGGGCGGGTTACTGTGCTGGGCATGGCGAACGCAGAGATCGGCGTAATCGGCGGTTCCGGCTTCTACTCGTTCCTCGACGACGTGACCGAGGTCCAGGTGGACACCCCCTACGGACCGCCCAGCGACTCCCTCTTCCTCGGTGAGATCGCCGGCCGGCGGGTCGCCTTCCTCCCCCGGCACGGCCGCGGCCACCATCTGCCGCCGCACCGCATCAACTACCGCGCCAATCTCTGGGCGCTGCGCTCCCTCGGGGTGCGCCAGGTGCTGGGCCCCTGCGCGGTGGGCGGGCTGCGCCCCGAGTACGGCCCGGGCACACTGCTGGTGCCGGACCAACTGGTGGACCGTACGAAGTCCCGGGCGGGCTCCTACTTCGACGGGCTGCCGCTGCCCGACGGCTCGGTGCCGAACGTGGTGCATGTGTCGCTGGCCGACCCCTACTGCCCCGCGGGCCGGGCCGCCGCGCTGAAGGCGGCGCACGGCCGGGACTGGGAACCTGTGGACGGCGGCACGCTGGTCGTGATCGAGGGGCCGCGCTTCTCGACGCGCGCCGAGTCGCTGTGGCATCAGGCGCAGGGCTGGTCGGTGGTCGGTATGACCGGTCACCCCGAGGCCGCGCTCGCCCGTGAACTGGAGCTCTGCTACACCTCGATGACCCTGGTCACCGACCTCGACGCGGGCGCCGAGTCCGGTGAGGGCGTCTCGCACGAGGAGGTGCTGAGGGTGTTCGCGGCCAATGTGGACCGGCTGCGCGGGGTGCTCTTCGACGCTGTGGCCGCCCTCCCCGACAACGCGGTGCGGGAATGCCTGTGCACGACGGCACTCGGCGGGATGGATCCGGGATTCGCGCTGCCGTAACGGGGGCGGGGCCCGCTGCGGTCGCAGGCTGCGCCAGTTGCCGGCCGGCGGTCGCCGGTGACGGGAGCAGAGCCGTGCGCAGGCGGTGAACCAGGCCGCGACGAGGGCTGCTCCCTGCGGAACCCCTCCTTCGGGTGGCGGAGTTTTCCACAACCGACGGGTCGTCCACCGGCCCGGGCGAGCGGCACGGCGAAGCCCCATCGTGGGGGCATCGCAAGCCGCTCCCTCGTCGCAGGTGGTGATCCCCCATGTCCGGCTCCGCTTCATCGTTGTTCCCCCACCGGTCCTCGCCGCAGCATCAGCCTCTCCCCAGGTCGGCCCTTCACGAGGTCTTCCCGCCGGTCTTCCGGCCGACCGCGTCCTCACCGCGCCCGCCCGGCACCGACGTCCCGCCGACGTCCGAGATCCCGCTGTTCCCTCCCGTGCGGGTGCGCGGCGGATGGTACGGCTTCCAGCGGCTCGTACGGCGCTGTGCACCGATCCTGGCGGCCGGGCCGGCGGTGGCCGCGGCGGCGCTTCTGGCGACGGGCCCGCGGGCCGGGACGGAGGCGCATCCCAGGGTCCCGGTACCCGGTCGTCCGGTGGCGGAGGCGGCCCGGCAGCGCCCGGCGGCCTCACCACCGGCCCGGCCGGTGGCCGCGCCGGTGCGGATCGCCGACGCCGCCACCGTACGACTGCTGCGGCCCGGCGACCGGGTCGACATCATCGCGGCCGAGGGACCCGCGGCGGGCGCCGACGCCCACGTGATCGCGCGAGGAGCGCGGGTGGCGAAGGTGCCCGAGGCTGTGGACGACGGGGAGAGCGGGGCCCTGGTCGTGCTCTCGGTGCCCCGTTCCACCGCGGCGCGATTGGTGGGCGCGAGCGCTACCGCGCGGCTGGCGGTGACGCTGTGCTGAACCTTGCGCGCCGCCTCCTTGGCAGCCTCCTGCCGGGTCTCGCGCTCATGGACCGGAACCGGCCACAGCCGCCGCGGATTGACGTAGGTTGCGGAGTTGTCTGTTCCACGACCTGTGTCCCCGAGGAGAGGCCCCGAGTTGAGAGAGAGCAAACCGAGCGTCTGGCAGGGCTTCAAAGCCTTTCTGATGCGCGGCAACGTCGTCGATCTGGCAGTCGCCGTGGTCATCGGCGCGGCCTTCACCAACATCGTGACCTCGGTGGTGAAGGGCGTCATCAACCCTGTGGTCGGTGCGATGGGCACCAAGAGCCTGGACAGCTACAGCAGTTGTCTGAAGGACCCGTGCAAGCTGAACCCGGATGGATCGGTCAAAACGGGTGTCCAGATACTCTGGGGCTCCGTGCTCGGGTCGACCCTCAACTTCGTGATCACCGCGGCGGTGGTGTACTTCCTGATGGTGCTGCCCATGTCCCGCTATCTGGCCCGGATGGAGGCCCGCCGGAAGGCGAAGGAAGGCGTGAAGGAGACCCTCGAGGTGACCGAGCTGGAGGTGCTGAAGCAGATCCGCGACGAGCTGATCGCACAGCGCGGCTCCGGCCCCTCCTCCGGCTCCGGTTACGGGCGGCCTTAGGGCCTGTCCGACGGATCATGCCGGAGACGCGGGGGCTGGCACGCACATCTGCGGCGTTGTCGTCAGTCGCCGACGCTCCGCGTCGACTCCCTCCTCCGCCTTGCAGCTGCACGCACCAGCCCCCGCTCACCTGGGTCGACGGGTGCCGTCGGTTTCCTCCGACTCGATCCGCCGGACAGGCCCTAGCCCGCCGGTGTCTCACGGCGGCTCTGCGGCGCGCGGTTCAGAGGTGGTGGGGCGGCTTCTCGTCGAGGAAGCGCCTCAGGTCGGCGGCGCTGTCGGAGTCGCCGCGCTCGCCCCACCCGCGGTCCGTGTCGTCCGCCGACTGCTGGTTCAGCGGGTCTTCGAAGATCAGCGCGGCCTTCGGGCCGCGCGGTTCGGGGGCGGGGTCGCTGTTCATGGCTCCAGGGTACGACTCGGGGCGCGGCCGGTGCCGGGGCGCGCTCCCCGGCCGGGTCGGCCGCCGGTGCTGGGGTGTTCCGGCGGAGACGGCGACGCCGGAACCCGGTGAAAAGGGGAACGACCAGCCCGATCGCTTCGGATCGGATGCCGGTCGTCCCGTGGGTTCGGGTTCACACCGCGAAGAGTCCGTAGGCCGTGAAGATGGCCTTGGCCTGTGCCGTCTGCTCCGGTGTCGGGCTGGGTGTGTCGTGCAGGGTGAATTCCTTGCCGAGTGCCTGCCACTTCGCCTCGCCCAGCTTGTGGAAGGGCAGGACGTCGACGCGGGAGACATTGCCGAGGGTGGCCGCGAAGGCCGCGACTCCCTCGACATTCTCCGGTGCGTCGGTGAGACCCGGCACCAGCACGAACCGCACATGGACCTCCTTGCCGAGGTCCACCAGCCGGTGCGCGAAGTCGAGCGTCGGCTGGAGCGGGCGGCCGGTGACCCGGCGGTAGGTCTCACGGTCCCAGGACTTGATGTCGAGCAGGACGAGGTCGGTGTCACGGAGCAGAGCGTCCGTGGCGCGGACCCCGAGGAAGCCCGAGGTGTCCAGGGCGGTGTGCAGACCGAGTTCGTGCTTGAAGCGGTTCAGCAGCTCGCCGGTGAACACCGGCTGGAGCAGCGGTTCGCCGCCGCTGACGGTGGCGCCGCCACCGGAGGCCGCGATGAAACGCTGGTACTTCCCCGCTTCGGCGACCACGTCGTCGGCGCTGGTCCGCTTGCCGTTCCGCATCCGCCACGTGTCGGGATTGTGGCAGTACAGGCAGGTGAGCGGGCAGCCGGACAGGAAGGTCACGAAGCGGGTACCGGGTCCGTCGACCCCGGTCGAGAGGTCCCACGAGTGGACCGAGCCCACCGCCGGCCGACGGGCCACGGCGGCGGCCGGCGTGGACGGAGTGGAAGGAGTGATCGGCGTGGACGGGATGGCCTGCTCAGCCGAGGTGGTGGCCTCGTCGACGGGGCACCCCGCCCACGCCGGCATGGCCGACGCAGGCGGGAGAAGCATGGTCATCGTCCCTCTCTCTCAGAGCGAGCCGTGGAAGGTGCGGTTGATGACGTCGAGCTGCTGCTCACGGGTCAGGCGGATGAAGTTCACAGCGTAACCGGAGACCCGGATGGTGAGCTGCGGGTACTTCTCGGGGTGCTCCATCGCGTCCTCGAGCGTCGTCTTGTCCAGCACGTTCACGTTCATGTGGAAGCCGTCGCTGCCCATGAATCCGTCCAGGACACCCGCGAGGTTGGCGGTGCGCTCCTCGGGGTTACGGCCCAGGGCGTCCGGGGTGATCGTGTTGGTCAGCGAGATGCCGTCCTCCGCGTCGTCGTACGGGAGCTTCGCGACGGACATCGCCGAGGCGATGTAGCCGTGCTCGTCACGCCCGTTCATCGGGTTGGCGCCCGGTGCGAAGGGGGTGCCGCCGCGACGGCCGTCCGGCGTGTTGCCGGTCTTCTTGCCGTAGACGACGTTCGAGGTGATCGTCAGCACCGACTGGGTGTGCACCGCGTCGCGGTACGTCGGGTGCCGGCGGACCTTCTCCATGAACTCGTGGACGAGCCACTTGGCGATGTCGTCGGCCTGGTCGTCGTTGTTGCCGTAGGCCGGGTACTCGCCCTCGATCTCGTAGTCGACGGCAAGGCCGGTCTCGTCACGGATGACCTTGACACGCGCGTACTTGACGGCCGAGAGCGAGTCGGCGGCGACCGACAGACCGGCGATGCCGCACGCCATGGTGCGCAGGATCACCTTGTCGTGGAGGGCCATCTCCAGGCGCTCGTAGGCGTACTTGTCGTGCATGTAGTGGATGACGTTGAGCGCGTGGACGTAGGTCTTGGCCAGCCAGTCCAGCATCGCGTCGTACTGCTTGAGCAGGGTCTCGTACTCGAGGTACTCGCCGGTGATCGGCTCGAAGCCCTGGACGACGGTCTTGCCGGACTTCTCGTCGCGGCCACCGTTGATCGCGTAGAGCAGGGCCTTGGCGACGTTCACACGGGCGCCGAAGAACTGCATCTGCTTGCCCATCGCCATCGCGGAGACGCAGCAGGCGATCGCGGTGTCGTCACCGTACTTCGGGCGCATCAGCTCGTCGGACTCGAACTGGAGGGCGCTGGTGTCGATGGCGACCTGGGACGCGAACTTCTTGAACGGCTCCGGCAGCTGCGGCGACCAGAAGACGGTGAGGTTCGGCTCCGGCGCGGCACCGAGGTTGTACAGGGTGTTCAGCGCGCGGAAGGTGGTGCGGGTGACCAGCGGCCGCCCGTCGGCACCGATACCGCCCATCGACCAGGTGACCCAGGTGGGGTCGCCGGAGTAGAGCTCGTTGTACTCCGGGGTGCGCAGGAAGCGGACGATACGGAGCTTGATGACGAAGTCGTCGATGATCTCCTGGGCCTCGGACTCGGTCAGGAGACCGGCCTCGATGTCCCGCTGGAGGAAGATGTCGAGGAACGCGTCGATGCGGCCGATCGACATGGCCGCGCCGTTCTGCTCCTTGACGGCGCCGAGGTAGGCGAAGTACAGCCACTGGACGGCCTCACGGCCGGTGCGGGCCGGACCCGAGATGTCGAAGCCGTAGGAGCCGGCCATGGCCTTGAGCTCCTTGAGGGCCTTGATCTGCTCGCTGGTCTCCTCGCGCTCCTGCATGACGCGGTCGCTCGGCCAGTCGGCGTCGAGGGCGGCCTTGTCGGCGAGCTTGGCCTCGATGAGCTTGTCGACACCGTAGAGGGCGACGCGGCGGTAGTCACCGATGATGCGGCCGCGGCCGTAGGCGTCGGGGAGGCCGGTGATGATGCCGGAGGAGCGGCAGGCGCGGATCTCGGGGGTGTAGGCGTCGAAGACACCGTCGTTGTGGGTCTTGCGGAGCTTGGTGTAGATCTCGGCGACCCGCTGGTCGGCCTCGTAGCCATAGGCGTTGAGGGCGCCCTCGACCATGCGCCAGCCACCGTTCGGCATGATCGCCCGCTTGAGCGGCGCATCGGTCTGGAGACCGACGATCACGTCGAGGTCCTTCTCGATGTAGCCGGGCTCGAAGGCGTCGATACGGGACGGGGTCTTGGTGTCGACGTCGTAGACACCGCGCTCGATCTCGGTCGGGAACATCCCGAGGAGCTTGTCCCATACCTTCGTGGTCCGCTCGGTGGGGCCGGCGAGGAAGGAGGAGTCACCCTCGTAGGGGGTGTAGTTGTTCTGGACAAAATCCCGGACGTCGACGGCGTCGCGCCAGAGGCCGCCGCGGAAGCCTTCCCAGGCATCTCCCGTCGCTGGCGTGTCGGTCGCCCTCTCCGCCGCAGCAGGAGTGACGGTGTTGGATTCCGCAGGAGTGGCAGTCATGACGCGCACCTTCCGCATCGCTTCGTCGGTACGCATCCATTGCACGCCCATGGCAAGCGTTCGGGGAGTTGCTTTGGTCCCCCATGTGGACCCAAAGGTCCTATCGATGATCGATCAAACGGGGGCCCATACCCTGCGACCTGGTGTTTTGGGCGGGACCTTGTTCCTTTGACCGCTTGTGAAGCGCTGCGCAATTGTTTTCTGGAATTTCCGCGCATGCGCGCGGCTCTGCGCTCAACTGTGCCGGCCGCCGTATTACTCGTGGTGCTATTGCTGTCGCTCTGCGGCGCTCTTACCGGGGCCCGGGCGGTATTCGCGACGGCCGCGGTGTGCGCGCTGGCGGTGGTCGCGGGAGCAGTTGGGGCCGGCGTGGGTGCGGCGGCGGGCGCGTCGGCAGGAGTGGCCGCCGGGCGGCCCGGCAAGACTGATCGGCATGACAGTCGACGCTTTGACGGATGTCGCCGGGGTGCGCGTCGGGCACGCGACCCGCACCGGGGACGGCTGGCTCACCGGCACCACGGTCGTCCTCGCACCGGAGGGCGGGGCCGTGGCGGCCGTGGACGTACGCGGGGGCGGCCCCGGGACCAAGGAGACCGACGCCCTCGACCCGCGCAACGTGGTACGGAAGGTGGAGGCGATCGTCCTGACCGGAGGGAGTGCGTACGGACTCGATGCGGCGTCCGGCGTGATGGCCTGGCTGGAGGAGCGCGGGCGCGGGGTGCGCGTGGGGCCCGACCCGTCGCACGTCGTGCCGGTGGTGCCCGCCGCGTGCGTCTTCGACCTGGGGCGCGGCGGAGACTTCCGGGCCCGGCCGGACGCGGCCACCGGACGCGCGGCGGTCGAGGACGCCGCCGCGAGCACACCGGGCGCGCCGGTGCCCGAGGGGTGCGCAGGCGCCGGAACGGGCGCCGCCGTGGGCCAGCTCAAGGGCGGCGTCGGCACGGCGAGCACCGTCCTCGGTTCCGGGATCACGGTGGCCGCCCTGGTCGTCGCCAACGCCGCGGGGTCGGCCGTGGACCCGGAGACGGGCGCGCTGTACGGCGAGTTGTTCCAGGGCCGGGTGACCTACCCGGAGCCGCACGTGCACGAGGCGGCACGCCGCCGGCTGGCCGAGGCCGCCGCTAAGAACGCGCCCGTCCCCCTCAACACGACGCTCGCCGTGGTCGCAACGGACGCCGATCTGTCGAAGGCCCAGGCGCAGAAGCTCGCCGGCACGGCGCATGACGGCATCGCGCGCGCCGTGCGGCCGGTGCACCTGCTCAACGACGGCGACACGGTGTTCGCACTGGCCACCGGCGCCCACCCGCTGGACGCCGGAAACCCGCTCGCGCTCAACGACCTCCTCGCGGCGGGCGCGGACACCGTGACCCGCGCCATCGTCCGCGCGGTACGCGCAGCGGAGTCGGTGACGACGGCGGGGACGGGAGCCGGGGCGGGGGCGGGCGGGGTGTGGCTGTCGTACGGGGAGGTGTACGGGAGGGGGTAGGGAGGGGGCGGGAGCGCGAAGGGGGTGGTGAGGAGGTGGTGGTGGGGCGGGGCGGGGGCGGGGGGAGGGAGGGGGGAGGGGCCCCCGGAACGCGTGCGTGCTGTGCGATTGTCCCGGTTCTGTCACGCGACGATACGGAGAGCGATCGGCGGGAACCTTCCCCGCCGCCCTTCCCCTCTCTCTCCACGCACTGGAGCGGATGACGCACACCACACGAACCTGGAGCAGCCCGTGACAAGGCCGGACATAGCAGCGCGGCGCGCACTGGTGGCCTGTGCCGCCCTGATGGTCGGCACCTTCGCCCTCACCGCGTGCGGCGGCAGCGCCAACGCCAAGGACGACGCCGACAACGGCAAGGGCGGCAAGGACGCCAAGACCTCGACCGCGCAGATCGTGATCTCGGCCAAGGACGGCTCCACGAGCGCGTCGATCAACACGACCGGCGTGAAGGTCAGCCGCGGACGGCTGACCGAGGTGAAGATGACCGTGTCGGACTCTGGGCAGGCCGTGGCGGGCACGATCTCCGCGGACGGCACCGTCTGGAAGCCGAAGCAGCAGCTGGAGCGCGGCACCAAGTACGCGATCTCGGCGACCGCGAAGGACGGCAGCGGCCGTACCGCGGCGGCCAACTCGATCTTCACGACGGTCACTTCGGCCAACAGTTTCATCGGGACGTACACGCCGGACGACGGCACCACGGTCGGTGTGGGGATGCCGGTGTCGTTCACCTTCGACAAGGTGATCAGCGACAAGAAGGCCGTGCAGTCGCACATCACGGTCACGTCCAGCAGCGGGCAGCAGGTCGTCGGGCACTGGTTCGGGGCGCAGCGGCTCGACTTCCGGCCCGAGGAGTACTGGAAGGCCGGCTCCAAGGTCACGATGAAGATCGACCTGGACGGTGTGCAGGGCGCGAACGGCGCCTTCGGTGTGCAGAGGAAGACCGTGACCTTCACGATCGGCCGGTCTCAGGTGTCCACGGTCGACGCGAACACGCAGACCATGACGATCATGCGGGACGGCAAGACTCTCAAGACGCTCCCGGTCTCGACGGGCAGCCCGGAGCACACCACCTACAACGGGCAGATGGTGATCTCCGAGAAGTTCAAGCAGACCCGGATGAACAGCCAGACGGTCGGTCTGGGCGGTGAGTACGACATCCCGGACGTGCCGGACGCGATGCGCCTGACCACCTCGGGCACCTTCATCCACGGCAACTACTGGTACAACAAGGGGAATCCGCCGTTCGGCCGGGAGGGCACCAGCCACGGCTGTGTGGGGCTGGCGGACGTGCAGGGCGGCGGCTCGGGCGGCACGCCCGCGAGCTGGTTCTTCGGCGACTCGCTGATCGGTGACGTGGTGATCGTCAAGAACTCCCCCGACAAAACGGTCGCGCCCGACAACGGGCTCAACGGCTGGAATCTGTCGTGGAGCGAGTGGACGTCAGGCAGCTCCGCCTGATCCCGGCAGGTGCCGGCCCTCTCGGGCCGTCACCGATCATCTCCGGCCATCTCTGACCGTCCCCGGCCGTCCTTCCGACGGCCCCACCCTCACCTGACCAGGCATTTTCCACGGTCTACCGGGCCGCGCGGGAACTTTTCGCGCGGCCCGCGCGTTTTCCGCGCATACGTTTTCTCGGTTCCCGGACATGATGTCCGGCCGAGGGGCTACGGTATGCACCCACAAGGTGACATGCAGCAACGCCGGGAGAAGCCTTGAGCGTTCCGTACGAGACGGCAGCGTACGAGCCACCCGAGTCGCCCGAGTCTCCTGAGGAGCACCTCGAGCGACTCCTCGGCCGTGCCCTGAACTCCTTCGAGCTGCCCGACGAGACGATACGGCGGCTCGACTGCGCGCTGGCGTACGCCGGTTCACTGCACTCCGCGCACCACAGCGCGGGGCTGCACAGCGAGACGTACCGGCACACCTGGCTGCTCGCCGACGGTTCGGCGCTGACGCTCTGGGAGCTGGTCCACAACAGCCTGCCCGGCGCCGCGGCCGAGCACGAGGTGTATGTGGACGAGGAGGAGCTGCACACCGCGACGGCCCGGCTGCCGCTGCCGCCGGACACCCCGGACTTCGAGCTGCCGGTGCTGGTGCAGCTGTCACCGATGCCCGAGCCCCGGCATGTGTATGTGCCGGACGATTCGGCGGACCACGCGCGTCGGCTGCTGCGCCGCGCGGAGAACCAGGACCGGCCGGACACGGAAATCGCCGAGTTATTGACCACGGCCTTCGCGCACCAGATCACGCAGGCGTTCGGGCGCCCCTGCCGCGCGGGACGTATCGGGCTGTGCTTCTCGCTCTACGAGCACGCGTTCCTGCTGCGGGACGGCAGGGAGCTCTCCCTGTGGGAGGTCGAGCACACGGCGACCCCGGACGGGCGGCACATGTGCGAGGTGTACGGCACGGAGGACGCAGCCAGGGACGCCATGGAGCGGCGGGCGGGGCGGCTGTCCTGAGGGGGTGACCCGGCGGGGCCGCGGACCCGGACCGCCTGTGCGCCCGCTCCGGCGGGGACTCGGCGGTCGCCGTCAGCGGCTGTCGCCGAACTGCCGTACCAGGCCGGCGAAGGCGGCCTGTTCCTCCGGGGTCAGTTCCACGGGCTTCGGCTCGGGACCGTTCGCGGGCTCGGACGGGCCGGGGGCGGCGGGCAGCTCTCGGTACACCGTGCGGATGGCCTCGTTCTGTACGGCGTTCCGTACGGCGGCCATCATGCGGCGGCGGCGCAGGAGGTGCTGGAAGAAGACCAGCCAGAGGGCGGTTACCGCGGCGAGAACGGTCAGTCCGGCCAGCCGGGCGATCGCGACATGCTCAGGCATGCGTTCCAGTAGACACCACGGTCCGGGGCTGCAGCCCCGGACCGTGACGTACCTCGCATGTGATGTAATCGGCTCACACCGCCCCAAAGGGACAGAGTGGCGGTGAAGGCCGTCAGGCCGTCGCTGGCTGCTTGGTGTCCTCGCTGCCCTCGGCGTTCGCCGTCGCCGCAGCCGCACCCACCGGCGTGCCGGAAGTGTTCTCCTGGCCCGGCTTGCGCATGCCCTTCAGGACGACGACGGTGACCGCGCCGCCCGCCATCGAGGAGGGGATGACGCGCAGCGGGTCGGCCGCGGCAAACGGGATCGCGCCTTCGGAGATGAAGGAGAGGCCGAGGACCCAGGCGGCCTTGCCGTTCTCGGTCTCGGTCTCGGTCTCGGTCTCGGTCTCGGTGAAGAGCTTGCCGCGGACGGTGGTGGCGAGGGCCATGGCCAGCGGCGGCACCATACCGGCCGCCATCACGGCCGCCATGAGGGAAAGCGGGGAGGGGAGGGAGGGGGGAGGGTGTGGAGGCGGGGCCCGTTCAGGCCCCGCCTCCGGTCGGCCACAGCGAGAATCGGGGGCTCACCGCTCGAATGGCCGGTCCAGGGAGTCGTCCGCGGCCGGGGTGCCGGGGACGGCTGGGGTGTAGCGCCGGTCGGCGCGCTCAGGACACCGGTTCGGTCAGTACCCGGTCCACCGGGATGTCGTCCGTGACCGTCACGGCCGTCGGGTCGAGGTCGTCCGGGGTCGGCATCACGCTTCCCGGCAGCTGTACGGCCGCGGCGCCGTGCGCGATGGCGGAGGCCAGCGCCTGGGGCCCGCTGCCGCCGGCGATCAGGAAGCCGGCCAGCGAGGAGTCGCCCGCGCCGACATTGCTGCGCACGACGTCCACGCGTGCGCTGCCGAACCAGGTGCCGGCGTCGTCCACGAGCAGCTGCCCGTCGGCGCCCAGGCTCGCCAGCACGGCACGGGCGCCCATGGCGCGCAGTTCCTCGGCCGCCTTCAGCGCGTCGCCCACGGTCGTCAGGGGGCGTCCGACGGCCTGGGCCAGTTCCTCGGCGTTGGGCTTGACGACATCGGGCTGCTCTCGCAGCGCCTCCAGCAGCGCGGCACCCGAGGTGTCGAGCGCGATCCGCGCGCCGCCGGCGTGCGCCCGGGCGACCACATCGGCGTACCAGGACGGCGCGAGTCCGCGCGGCAGGCTGCCGCAGCAGGCGATCCAGTCCGCGTCACGGGACTGCTCGCGCACCGTCTCCAGCAGCAGCTCCTGCTCGGCGGCGGACAGCTCCGGACCCGGCGCGTTGATCTTGGTGAGCACCCCGTCCGCCTCGGCGAGGGCGATGTTCGAGCGGGTGGGGCCGGCGATCGGGACGGGCGCGACCTCGATGCCCTGGGCGTCGAGCAGATCGGAGACCAGCGCTCCCGGCGCACCGCCCAGCGGCAGTACGGCCACCGTGTGCTGCCCGGCGGCGGTCACGGCTCTTGAGACGTTGACCCCCTTGCCGCCCGGGTCGGTGCGCTCACCGGTGGCGCGGATGACCTCGCCGCGGTCGAGCGACGGGACCTCGTAGGTCCGGTCGAGGGACGGGTTCGGGGTGACGGTGAGAATCATGCGCGCACTACTTCCATGCCGCCGCGTTCCATGACGGCTGCGTTGTCGGGGCTCAGCCCGCTGTCGGTGATCAGCAGGTCCACGTCGCTCAGGCCGCCGAACCGGGCGAAGTACTCCTGGCCGTACTCGGAGGAGTCGGTGAGGAGCACCACACGGCGGGCCGCGGCCATGGCCGCGCGCTTGACCGCGGCCTCCGCGAGGTCAGGAGTGGTCAGTCCCTGTTCGGCGGAGACGCCGTTGGCAGCCACGAACAGGACGTCGGCGCGGACCTCGCCGTAGGCGCGCTGCGCCCAGGCGTCCACGGCGGCGCAGGTGCGGTGCGGGATGCGCCCTCCGACAAGATGAAGCTGGATGGCGGGGTGATCGGCGAAGCGGGCGGCGGTCGTCAGGGAGTGTGTGATCTCCTGCTGCCGCTCCGGCGGGTACATGCCCGTTTACCTCCGCCTCATGCCCGAACCTGTGGTTTCCGCGCAAGAGTACCGTCCGAATGCCCGAAAAGTAAACAGGTTCAGACCCCATCCGGACACGATCGGACTTACGCCACCCAGACGGAACTGCGAGCCCACCCATCCATCAACCAAGACTCCACTGAAGCGCGTTGACGCATTTCAGCCCCCGACGAGGGGCCGGACTGAGACGCATGTCACTCGATAGCGCAATCTGCGAACAGACAGAAGAAGGCGCAATCGGACATTACCGCCATTACCGACTCCGGCCCGGCCTGCCGGACATAACCGCAGGGGCCCAGCACCGGAAACGGTGCCGGACCCCTGTAATGGAGAGGACGGCTCAGCGCACCAACTCGGGCGCGGGCTCGGATTCGGGGTCGGGCTCACTCCAGGCCTCGTCCCCCACGGCCCGCACGCCCCGCGCGTGGTCCACCGCGTCCCCGGCCCCCTCCACATGGTGCGCGGGCCGCTTCGGCAGGGCCGACATCAGCACGAAGATAACTCCCAGCACCGCCGCCACCCACCACAGCGCGTGCTGGAAGGCATGCGCGAAGGCGGGGCCGACCTGGCCGGGGCGCAGCCGGTCGTCGATGACGCCGAAGAACACCACCGACACCAGCCCCAGCCCCAGCGCGTTGCCCATCTGCTGCACGGTGTTGATCAGCCCGGACGCCGACCCGGCGTGCTCGCGCGGCACCTCCGACAGCACCGCGTCCGTCAGCGGCGCGACGATGAACCCCATCCCGGCACCCATGACGACCAGCGGGAGCGCCATCTGCCAGGAGGCGATACCGAGGCCGTAGCGGTGCGCCTCGCCGATGTAGAGGAGCACGCCCACCGCCATCAGCAGCGCGCCCGCCTGGAGCACCTTGCGTCCGAACCGCGGCACGAGCTTCTGGACCGACAGCCCGGCGGCCATCGACACGGCGATCGAGAACGGCACCCCGGTCAGACCCGCGTGCAGCGGGCTCCAGCCGAGCCCGATCTGCATGTAGAGCGTCCACACCAGGAAGAAGACGCCCAGCGCGACCCCGAAGACGGTCTGCACGGCGATGCCCGCGGCGAAGCTCTTCACCCGGAACAGCGACAGCTCGACCAGCGGCGATCCGTCCCGCGCCGCCTTGCGCCCCTCGTACGCCACCAGCGCCGCGAACACGACGAGCGAGCCGCCCATCGACACGTACCCCCACACCGGCCAGCCCAGCTCACGGCCGCGGGTCAGCGGATACAGCAGCATCAGCAGCCCCAGAATCACGAGTACGACGCCGACCAGGTCCAGCTTGAGGGCGTGCGGGGCCCTGGACTCGGTGATGAAGCGGCGGCCGAGGAGGAACGCGACGACGCCGACCGGCAGGTTGATCAGGAAGATGGGCCGCCACTCCAGGCCGAAGAGGTTCCACTCCGTCAGCAGCGCGCCGAGCAGCGGACCGGAGACCGCTCCCAGGCCGATGATCGCGCCGAACAGGCCGAACACCTTGCCCCGTTCATGCACGGGGAAGGTCGCGTGCACGATGGACAGCACCTGAGGCACCATCATCGCCGCCATGCCGCCCTGGAGGATGCGCGAGGCGACCAGCATCTCCGGGTTCACGGCGAAGCCGCACAGCGCGGATGCCAGTGTGAAGCCGCCGATACCGACGAGGAACAGCCGTTTGCGGCCGTGGATGTCGCCGAGCCGCCCACCGGTGATCAGGCCGGCGGCGAACGCGAGGGCGTAACCGGCGGTGATCCACTGGATCTGGCTGAACGATGCGCCCGCGTCCCGCTGGATGGAAGGGATGGCGATGTTGACGATCGTGACGTCGACCAGGTCCATGAAGGCCGCGGTCATCACGATCGCGAGCGCGAACCAGCGACGGCGGTCGCCCGTCCCGGGGGCGGTGGTGTCCCGGGCTGTGCCCGTAGCGGTATGCGTTCCGCTGTCCGAAATGGTGTCCGTGGTGGAGGTCATGCCGTCACGCTAGAAGCGCATTAGGTCAGGTTGTGTCCTAGACGTGGAGCATCCTGTACGACATGACGACGGACACCCCGGCCCGGCTGCTTCAGCTCCTCTCCCTCCTCCAGACGCCCCGCGAATGGCCCGGCGGCGAGCTGGCCGAGCGGCTCGGGGTGTCGCGGCGCACGGTACGGCGGGACATCGACCGGCTGCGGGAGCTGGGCTACCCGGTGCAGGCGACGAAGGGCTCCGAGGGCGGGTACCGGCTGGCCGCGGGCAAGGCCATGCCACCGCTCGTGCTGGACGACGAAGAGGCGGTGGCCATCGCCGTCGGGCTGCGCGCCGGTGCCGGGCACGCGGTCGAGGGCGTGGACGAGGCGTCCGTACGGGCGCTGGCCAAGCTGGAGCAGGTGCTGCCGTCCCGGCTGCGGCATCGCGTCAATACCCTTCAGTCCGCGACCACCCCGCTGGCCAGCGGTGACGGGGCCAGCATCGCGCCGGAGACCCTCACCGTCATGGCGTCGGCCATCGCCGGCCGGGAACGGCTGCGGTTCGCCTACCGCGCCAAGGACGGCGCGGAGTCCCGGCGGCAGACGGAGCCGTACCGCCTGGTGTCGACGGGGCGGCGCTGGTACCTCGTCGCCTACGACCTCGGTCGCGCCGACTGGCGCACCTTCCGGGTGGACCGGGTGAGCGAGCCGTTCGCGACCGGCGCGCGGTTCGCTCCGCGGGAGCTGCCGACCGGGAGCGCGGCGGAATATCTGCGGCAGTCCATCCAACGGCGGCAGGAGACCTACGAGTTCGAGGTCACCTTCGCCGCGTCCGCCGAGACGGTCGCGCGGCGCCTGCCGGCCTGGGTGGGCGTACCCGAGCCGATCGACGACGCCAACTGCCGTCTGCGCGCGACCTCCGACGGGCCCGCCGAGTGGCTCGCGGCACGGCTGCTGATGCTGGACCTCGACTTCACGGTGCGGGAACCCGCTGAACTCGTGCATCTCGTAAGGAAGTTGGGGACGCGCCTACTCCGGGCGGCGGGAGACGGGTGAGAACCCGCCCGACGACAGGCTGCGCGCGGCTCGTATCCGCCGTTCGACGGGCGGGACGGATATGGCAAAATCTGCCATCCGGCGGGCCACCCCGGGGTTCAGGTCCGGGGTGGCCCGCCTTCGGCGCTGTGGGCCTCAGGGACTGCCGCCGTAGCCGCGACCGTCTCCGCACCGGCCGCGTGCCCGACACCAGCCGTTGCGCTCGGCACCGGCCGCGCGCCCGGCGCCGTCCGCTCCCCTGCCCGGCTCCGTCACGTCGTGTCACTCAAGGGACGAGCCGGGCCCCGGCACCTGGGGGGTAGGCGCCGAAGCCCGGCTCTCGGGAAGTCCCGGCGCCGGGGGGGTTGCGACGGGACGTGGTCCATGGGGTGGTCTATGAGGTGGTCTATGAGGTGGTCTATAGAGTTGAGCACACCACTTCGTAAGGCAGCGCACGGCAACACATGGCAGCTCATGGCTTCTTGAGGCCCCGAAGGTTCCGAGGCTTGGAAAGGTACCGTCCAGAACCCTCAACTCCTGGGCCCTGAAGCTTTGTTCCCGTGGCCCGGCGAGTTGAAGCGGCGTCGCCACGCCATCTTTGCGCGGTCTTCCGCCACCGGGCGCACGCGCCCCGCGCCTGCCGTACGCCTCCCGGCACCACGGAACCCGATTCCCCCTCGTTCTCTCCCGCGCCCTCCCCGCCCTCCAGTACGTCACGCCGCCGCGTCGAACCCCGTCTGCCGGGCGAGCTTCTTCAGCTCCAGCAGCGCGTGCTTCTCGATCTGGCGGATGCGCTCACGGGTCAGGCCGTGCTCCTTGCCCACCTCGGTCAGCGTGCGCTCCCGGCCGTCCTCGATGCCGTAGCGCATCTTGATGATGGAGGCCGTGCGCTGGTCCAGACGCCCGATGAGGTCGTCGAGCCCCTCGCTGCGCAGCAGGGTCAGCACCGACTGCTCCGGGGAGACCGCGGAGGTGTCCTCCAGGAGGTCGCCGAACTGGGTCTCGCCCTCGTCGTCCACCGACATGTTCAGCGAGACCGGGTCACGGGCCCAGTCGAGCACGTCCGTCACACGCTCCGGCGTCGAGCCGAGCTCGGTGGCGATCTCCTCGGGCTCCGGGTCGCGCCCGTTCTCCCGGTTGAACTCCCGCTGCACACGCCGGATCCGGCCCAGCTCCTCCACCAAGTGGACGGGCAGGCGGATGGTGCGTGACTGGTCCGCTATGGAGCGGGTGATCGCCTGGCGGATCCACCAGGTCGCGTACGTCGAGAACTTGAAGCCCTTGCGGTAGTCGAACTTCTCGACCGCGCGCACCAGACCCGCGTTGCCCTCCTGGATCAGGTCGAGCAGGGGCAGACCGCTGCGCGGATAGCGGCGGGCGACCGCGACGACCAGACGGAGGTTGGAACGGATGAAGACATCCTTGGCACGCTCCCCTTCGGCGTACAGGGCCTCAAGCTCCTCGCGAGTGGCGTCCGTGGCGGACTCCTCCTCACCGTCGAGGACCTGCCGCGCGAACACACCCGCCTCTATGACCTGGGACAGCTCGACTTCCTTTGCGGCGTCGAGCAGCGGTGTACGCGCGATCTCGTCGAGGTACATGCCGACCAGGTCGCGATCGGCGATCTCGCCGCCATGGGCGCGAACACTGTGTGCCGCGTCGACGTTCTCGCCGGTGGCGGACGTACGACGGGCGACGGCACGGGTTGCCATGCGTGCTCCCTTGCGTGGTGGGCTGGCGGGTGGTCCTGTGGATGCTCAGCACGCCCCCGGTGGTGGTCCAGGGCGCCTCTCCTCGCAGACCGCTGGTCCTTCCGGGACTCTCCTCGCGTGCCCCGCATCCGATGGAAACAACGACTGGAATCCGGACAGAATTCCCAACCCGACCCACGATTTTTCGGATCTTGCAGTACCCTCCTGTCCGCACTCGGGAGGGAGCAGAGAATGTCGTCGGACGATACAGAGGTGCAGGTCAGGCCGGGGGGCGAAGAAGACCTCGAGGCTCTCACCGAGATCTACAACCACTACATCCGTGAGACATCGATCACATTCGACACCGTCGTCTTCACTCCGGAGGAGCGCTGCCCCTGGTTGCTCTCCCACCCTGAAGACGGCCCCCACCGGCTGATGGTTGCCGTGGACAGCGGCTCACAGGAGATTCTGGGCTACGCCACATCCAGCCCTCACAGGCCGAAGGCCGCCTACTCCACTTCCGTCGAGACGACGGTCTACGTCACGCCGCACGCCACCCGCCGCGGTATCGGCACACTCCTCTACAAGGCGCTCTTCGACGCCCTCGCCGGTGAGGACCTGCACCGCGCCTACGCGGGCATCACACACCCCAACGAAGCGTCCGCGCGGCTGCACGAACGCTTCGGGTTCCGGTACGTCGGCACCTTCCGGGAGGTGGGCCGCAAGTTCGGCCGCTACTGGGATGTGGCCTGGTACGAGAAGGAACTCCGCAAGAGGGAACTCCACAAGAAGCAGCCCCACGCGTAGGAACTCCACACGCAGGAGCCCCACAAGAAGGAGCCCCACAAGAAGGAGGCTCAGCCGAACTGCACCGACCGCTTCGCCAGCCCCAGCCAGAATCCGTCGATCACGGACTTCTGCGCGTCCGCGCCACCGCCGGCGTCGGCCGCGCCCAGGGTGACGAAGAGCGGGGCGAAGTGCTCGGTGCGCGGATGGGCGTAGCGGCCGGCCGGTGCCTTGTGGAGGAAGTCGGACAGCGCGTCCCAGTCGCGGGCCTCCAGGGCGCGCCGCCCCCAGTCGTCGAACTCGGCGGACCAGCTCGGCACCCCGCCGCCCACGTGCCGCAGGGCGGCCAGGTTGTGGGTGAAGAAGCCGGAGCCGACGATCAGGACGCCCTCGTCGCGCAGGGGCGCCAGTCTGCGGCCGATCTCCATCAGCTTCACCGGGTCGAGGGTCGGCAGGGAGATCTGGAGCACCGGGATGTCGGCGCCGGGGTACATCTCGGCGAGTGGGACGTAGGCGCCGTGGTCGAGTCCGCGGTCCGGGACGTCCTGGACGGGCATACCGGGGGCGCGCAGCAGTTTCCGTACGGACTCGGCGAGTTCGGGGGCGCCGGGGGCCTCGTACCGCACCTGGTAGTAGTGCTCGGGGAAGCCCCAGAAGTCGTAGACGAGCGGGATCGTCTCGACGGCGCCGATGGCGAGCGGGGCCTCCTCCCAGTGGGCGGAGACCATCAGGATCGCCCTGGGGCGGGGCAGCGCGGCGGACCAGGCGGCGAGTTCGCCGGGCCAGACGGGGTCGTCGGCGAGGGGCGGGGCGCCGTGGCTGAGGTAGAGAGCGGGCATGCGCTCCTCGGTGGCGGCGGACATGACGGCGGCTCCCTCCACGATCGACGGACCGGTCGGCCACGGCCTGCGATCGATACTCGACTCGATACCCGACTCGGCACTTCTTGTCGACTTCTTGGCGATACTTGCTGTCCACACTTGCTTTAACTCTCAAGTTCTTTCAGGGACACCCTACGCGCCACTTGTTCAAGTTTCAAGAAGATGCCTCGTACAGTGGGACACATGGACACGGCACTCGACCCCGACTCCGCCCCGGCCCCCACCGGCACGGACTCCCCCACCACCCCCGCCCCGGAGGCCGCCGCCGCCCCCGGCGGCCCCGCCCCCGGCGCCCCCACCGCCGCCGATCCCGGCACCGCCCCCGATCCCGGCACCGCCCCCAGGCACCGCTGGCTCACCCCCGACGAGCAGTGCGTCTGGCGCTCCTACCGGCATGCCAGCACCCTTCTCGAGGACCACCTCGACCGCCAGCTCCAGCGTGACGCGGGCATGCCGCACATCTACTACGGCCTCCTCGTCCAGCTTGCCGAGGCCCCGGGCGGCCGGCTGCGGATGACCGAGCTGGCGATGAGCGCCAAGATCACCCGCTCCCGTCTCTCGCACGCCGTGGCCCGCCTGGAGAACAACGGCTGGGTACGGCGCGAGAACTGCCCCTCCGACAAGCGCGGCCAGTTCGCGGTGCTGACCGAGCAGGGCCACGAGGTACTGCACCGGACCGCGCCGGGCCATGTGGACGCCGTACGGCAGGCGCTGTTCGACCGGCTCACCCCGGAACAGCAGAAGTCCCTCGGCGAGATCATGCAGATCATCGCCGAGGGACTCCAGCCGAACGAAGCAGGTGCGGACCTGCCCTGGCTGCGCTGAGCGCGCGTCACGCCGCACTCATCTCGGGCCAGGACAGGTCCGCGGGGAGGTACGTACGAGGCGTCCCCTTCCCCGTACGTACGAGTGACCCGAAGGGGTGGCCCACGGTCAGCGGGAGATCGCCGCCGTCAGCGGGCCGTGAACTACGCCGCGGTGGGCGGTCTGACGGCCCCGGTGGGCGGTCGCCGCCGTCAGTGGGCGACCACCGGCACCGTCACCGCGTCCTCGGCCTCCTCGCCGGACTCGGCCAGCTTGCTGCCGGCGGCCACGCCGCTGCCCGGCCGACCGGCGTTGACCAGGGTCACGACGATCGCGGAGGCCAGCACCAGCATGCCGACCGCGAGCCAGATAGCCGTGGTGTAGCCGTGCACCATGCCCTGGAGCTGGACGAGCTGCGCCTGCGACTTGGAGGCGGCACCGGCGATGTGGTCCGTGATGTACGCCGTGGTCGCCGAGGCGGCGATGGTGTTCAGCAGGGCCGTACCGATCGCGCCGCCCACCTGCTGCGAGGTGTTGACCATCGCGGAGGCGACACCGGCGTCCCGGGGCTCGACGCCCAGGGTGGCCAGGGACATCGCCGGCATGAAGGCCGTACCCATGCCGAGGCCGAGCAGGATCATCCCGGGCAGGATCGTGGAGGCGTACGACGAGCCGAGGTCCAGCCGGGTCAGCATGAACATGCCGAGCGCGGCGACCAGGAAGCCGGGCCCCATCAGTGCCCGCGCCGGAACGCGGGTCATCAGCCGGGCCCCGATCTGGGTGGAGCCGATCATCATGCCGGCGACCATCGGCAGGAAGGCGAAGCCGGTGCTGATCGGGGAGTAGTTCTTCACGACCTGGAGGTAGTAGGTCAGGAAGAGGAAGGTGCCGAACATCGCGATGATGGCGATGCCGAGGGAGAGGTAGATGCCGCCGCGGTTGCGGTCGGTGACCACGCGCAGGGGCAGCAGCGGGGCCTTGACGCGGGCCTCGGTGACGACGAAGGCCAGCAGCAGGACCGCCGACGCGATGAACAGGCTCACGGTCATGGAGTCGCCCCAGCCGTCGGACTCGGCGCGGGTGAAGCCGTAGACGAGCGAGACCAGGCCGAGGGTGGACAGCAGGACGCCGGGGATGTCGAGCGGGTTGCGGTTGCGGCCGCCCTCCGGCTCACGGATGACGAAGAACGCGCCGAGCGCGGCGACAATGGCGAACGGGATGTTCACGAAGAACGTCCAGCGCCAGTCCAGGTACTCGGTCAGCACACCGCCGAGGATGAATCCGACGGCGCCGCCGCCACCGGCGATCGCGCCGTAGATGCCGAACGCCTTGGCGCGTTCCTTGGCGTCGGTGAACATCACCGCGAGCAGGGAGAGCGCGGCGGGCGCGAGCAGGGCGCCGAAGGCACCCTGGAGTGCGCGGGCGCCGAACATCATGGCGCCGGTGGTCGCGGCGCCGCCGAGCGCGGAGGCCGCGGCGAAGCCGGTCAGACCGACGACGAACGCGCGCTTACGGCCCCACAGGTCGGCGATACGGCCGCCGAAGAGGAGCAGTCCGCCGAAGGCGAGGGCGTAGGCCGTGACGACCCACTGCCGGTTGCCGTCGGATATGCCCAGGTCCTGCTGGGCGGAGGGCAGGGCGATGTTCACGATGGTCGCGTCGAGGACGACCATCAGCTGGGCGAGCGCGATGAAGACCAGCGCTTTCCAGCGGTTGGCGTCGCCGGTGGCTGAGATGCCGCCGGGAGCCTTTACGGCTGTTTCAGACATGGGGGTACCCACTTCGGGACTTCGCGGTGAAGGGAACGGTGAAGGACGTACGCGACGTTCGTGATGTAGGTGACGTACGTGAGGAAGGTCGGGCCGTCAGAAGGCAGGAATCGGGACAGGGATCGGAACGGGACTACAGGTCAACGGATGTATGAGTAGGAGGACTGCTGCGGGATGCAGACCTCATCGGGTCGGTCCTCATCGGGTCTGTCGGAAATCGGGCTGGTCAGGAATCAGAGCACCTGCGCAGGTCCTCCACGGTCACGGCCGTTCCGGGCAGGATCGAGCGGGCCGGGGCCCGCAGTCCGTCCAGGAACAGCTGCAGATGCCGGTGGACGAAGCGGTCCATGCTGATGCAGTTGGCGCCGGCCGGGGGCCGGCCGAGCTGGGCCACGATGACCATCAGATCGCCGTGATCCACGTCCGTACGAAGCTGTCCGGCCGCCTTGGCGCGGTCCATGACCTCCTCGACGAGCTGCTCGACCCGCTGACGGGACGCCTCCAGGTCGGGGTGGTGCTTGTCGAACGTCGTGGAGACCATCGGGCACAGCGCGCTGATCCGCTCGTCCGCGGCGGCGTGCACGAACCGCTCCAGCGCCGCGAAGGCGTCGCCCGTCTCCGCGAGGGCCTGTTCGGCCGCCTCGGCCGTACGGTCCATGACGGAGCAGACGACCTCACGGACGAGGGCGTCGCGGTCCGGGAAGTTGCGGTACACCGTGGCGTTGCCGACCCCGGCCCGGCGGGCGATGTCGTCGAAGGGGACCTCGGGTCCGAACTCCACGAACATCTCCCTGGCCGTGGTCACGATCCGCTCCCGGTTGCGCAGGGCGTCGGCGCGCGGCCTGCCCACCTTGCGCGGTACGGGGGGCGCGGTCTGCACGGTGTGCTCCTTCGGTCGGTTCCTCGATACCGGGGACTGAGTCCCCGTTTCGCTCGGACACAGGTCTAAACGGGGAAGCGGTCCCCGGTTATTTCCCGTCGCCGAACTCTTTCCATGTGACCTACGTCACACTCCCGGCGCAGGGGCGCCAACGGGGAAGCCGCCGCGGAACCCAGGACGACCCCGGCGAACTCCCCACCGAACTCCCCCGGCGCCCCGATCGGTCGCCTCCAGCGAGCGCCCCGCGCCCCGCCGACACAGGGTGATCGAAAGGGTGCAGCCGGTCACCGGGTGGCTGCCCGGAGCGAAGGGCACCGAATGCCGCCGCAGCCGCAGCCGACGCCGCAGCCCACCGACCGCCGGATACGCCCCGCCCGCCTCGCCCGCCTCGCCCGCAGCTCCCGCCGCTCCCGCACCTCCCGCCGGACCCGCCGACCCCGCCGGACGATCGCCCTGGCCTCGGTGACCGCGCTGACCTTCGCGGTGAGCACCTCGGGCGCCACCGGGCACCTCCCCCCCGCCTCCCGCGCGATCGGCGCCGGCCCGATCGCCCTGGCCCGCACGACGTCCCTGGCCCCCTGCATGATCAGCGGCGGACCGGACGTACAGATGTCGGAGGGCGTGCCCACCCCGACCGGCTACGCCCGCTCGACGGGCGTCGTCCACGCCCTGACCCTGATGGTCGACTTCCCCGACGCCCCCGGCGAGGGCAGCGCGTTCGACCGCTTCGGCGAGTTCTTCCCGCAGACCAGGAAATGGTTCCGCGCCAGCTCCTACGGCCTTCTCGACTACCGCCCGGAACCCCCCGTACCGCACTGGCTGCGCATGCCGAAGCCGTTCGCGGCCTACGGGATAGAGCGCGGCGCCCCCTTCGACCCCGGCTACCGGCGCCTCATCCAGGACATCGTCGCGGCGGCCGATCCGGTGGTGGACTTCCGCTCGTACGACTTCCTGAATGTGCTGATGACGCCGAACGCCGGGCCGTCGGCGCTGGACACGGTCCTGTCGGTGACGTTCGCGGGCAACCCGGAGGCGCCGGTGGCGGACGGGGTGCCGGTGGCGAACGCGTCCTTCGTCTACTCCCGCCAGGACGACGGCTCCGGCTCCTACGCCCGCACCGGCTACCGCGTCCTGCCGCACGAGAACGGCCATGTCTTCGGCCTGCCCGACCTCTACACCCAGGAGGGCGGGGGCGCCGTCGGCCACTGGGACATCATGAGCGAGGACTGGGGCGCCGACAACGACCTGCTCGGCTGGCACAAATGGAAACTGGGCTGGCTGGACCCGTCCCAGGTCCGCTGCGCGACCACCCCCGGAACGGCCGAGTACCGGCTGACCCCGCTGGCCCGGCCCGGCGGCCCGAAACTCGTCTTCGTACCGATCGACGGCCGCACCGGCTACGCCCTCGAACTGCGCACCCGCGAGGGCAACGACGAGGCCGTGTGCGGCCCCGGTGTCCTGATCTACAAGGTGAGCGCCGACGTGGACACGGGCCAGGGCCCGGTCGAGGTCTACGACGCCCACCGCGACAGCGGCGGCTGCACCCGGAGCCCCAACATCCAGGCCGAACTCTCCGACGCGCCCTTCACCCCGGGCGAGACCTTCAGCGACCCCCGGCACGGCATCCGCGTCACCGTGGCATCGGCGGACCTGGCGGGCGACTACCGGGTGACGGTGACCCGGACCTGACCCCTCCGGCCGATCACCGGGCCTGCGGTCACCTCCCGGTCTGCCCTTGACCATGCGGACTCAACGGTGCAAAGTTAGAAATATACGACGTATACGTACACCGGATGTATATGGTGCAGGCACTTGGAGAGGCTTCGAACCTGTCCCCAGCTCGTGGAGCGGCTCAGGCGGCCCGACTGTCAACGGAGTACCGCAAGCGCCGCGACGAAGCGAACGGGGCCGGCACGGGTTCGATCGAGGAGGGAGAACAATGAGCTCACGAGACAGCGCATTGCCTGCCGAGATCCGAGAGGGGCCGCAGTCTCCAAGATCCGCGCACGTCAATGGTGTTCACAACAATTTCCTGCCGAAATGGGGGCGGGAGTGGTCGGGCGACGGCCCGGTGAAGCTCTCCATCCTGATGGCGGCCTACAACGAGGAAGGGACGATCACGACGGCGATCGACGCGGTGCTCGCCCATGAGTACCCCTGCGAGATCGAACTGATCGTCGTCGACGACGGCAGCGGCGATCGCACGCCGATGCTTCTGTCCAAGCGCGCGAAACCTCCGGTGATAACGCACCGGCACACTCACAACCTCGGCAAAGGCGCTGCCCTGCTCACGGCCGGGAGGCTGGCCACCGGGACTCACATTCTTCCGTTCGATGCCGATCTGGAGTATTCGCCGGACGACATTCCACGGCTTCTGGAGCCCGTCCTGCAGGGGCGCTGCGACGTCGTCTACGGTGCGCGTCTGTTCGGACAGAACACGGTCTACCAGTCGTACCGGTACGCCCTCGGAAACGAGGTGATGACACTGGTGGCGAATGTGCTCTTCGACGCTCACCTGGCCGATATGCACACGTGTCTGAAGCTGATTCCGCTGTCTCTGTTCCGCTCTCTGCACCTGCGCTCGGCCGGGTTCGGGCTCGACACGGAAATCACGGCCCGTCTGCTCCGTCTCGGAGTCCGCCCCTTCGAGGTCCCGGTGAGTTACTACAGCCGGTCGCAGGCCGAGGGCAAGAAGATCAGTTGGCAGGACGCCGTCGAGTGCTTCCGCATCCTCGGCAAGGTCCGCCTGATGCGAAGGGGGCGGGTGGAGCCTGGCCGCCCGGCCTCGCGGGCACTGCCGCCCCGCATGTCCGACGGCCGGGCCGAGCGCGGCCTCGCCTAGCCGGTGGGCTCCAAGTCCGTATGACGTAAGTCCGTATGACGTCCGTCGACCGTCCCCAGCGTTGATCGTCGGGGTTGCGGTGGCCTCGTGAGCTCCCAAGGAGCAGCAGCATGAGCCCCTTTCTCGACAGCCCCAAGAAGCCATTGCAGCATCAAACGACGCAAGTGAGCCCCGAGCGGACGCCTCCGCGGCGTGGCCGTCGCCCTGCGGTCGCGGTGCGCACGTTGGTGGTGGTGCTGCTGGCCCTGGTGGTCGGCGCGGTGAGCGTCTCGCTGATCCCGGCCGTTCGCCATGAGCTGCGCTCATCGTTCACACGACTGCCCAGTTCCTACACCGAGTTGTACTTCACGAGTGCGCCGGCCGTCGGAAACTCCCAGGTCTCCGTGCCGGTTTCCGTCGTCGGCCACGGGGCCGGTGCGCGGACGTACCAGCTCCGCGTGTGGCTCGAGTCGCCCATCGGCCGCACGGCGGCGTCGACCACGGCAACACTCACCGGTCGGCCCGGCGCCCGGACGTCGACGGTCGCGCATCTTCCGCTCCGCCGCGGCCCGGCCGTCGTCCATGTCGCCCTGCGCGGCCACCCCGAATCACTGCAGTTCCGCCTCGGAAGCCCCATCTCGCCGACCCCCAAGGGCTCACCATGACCGCCGTCACAGTCTTCGCAGGACGGGTCGCAGGACGGCTGGCGGCACGCCGCGCGCTCCTGGGCGGCACCGCGCTCGCCGCTCTCGTCGAACTCCTGCCCGGCGCTCCCACCGCGCTGCTGACACTCGCCGGTCTCTGGCTCCTCCTCGGCGCACCGACAGTGCTGTGGTACGGCATCGCCCACCGCGTCGTGTCGACCCGCGACGCCCAGGTGCTGCTCGCCGTCGGCTTCAGCATCATCACCGACATCGTCGTCGCCCTGGTGGTGAACACCGCCTTGCCGTTCCTCGGTATCGGGCAGCCGCTCGCGCGCGCACCGCTCGCAGTCGCCTCCGCGCTGGCCGTCGTCATCATCGCCGTCGCGGCGGATCCTCCGTCCGAGCGCATGTCCGACCGCCTGGCCCGGTGGCGTACGTGGTCCGCCCACGACGTGCCACCAGGTCTCGTCCCGGTGTCGGCCCTGGGCGCCGTCACGCTCACCCTGACGGTCGCGGGGCCGATCCGGCTCAACAACCATTCAGGCTCTGCCGTCAGCGTCGCCGCGATGGTCGGCATCGTGCTGCTTCTCGCACTGCTCCTGGGGCGGCGTGGGCGTTACCCGGCCTCCGTCCTGGCCCTGGGCCTGTACTTCGCGGCGGCGGGACTGCTTCTCCTCACCTCGCTGCGAGGCTGGTACATCACCGGCCACGACATCCAGAAGGAGTTCGACGTCTTCCAGCGGACGTTGTTCAGCAACCGCTGGGACATCGCCGCCTACCGTGACCCGTACAACGCCTGCATGAGCATCACCTTGCTGCCTACGTCGCTGGTACGGCTGACGGGGATCTCCGGCGTATACGTGTTCAAAGTCGTTCTGCCGTTGCTCTTCGCCCTCACGCCGGTTCTGGTCTACCGCTCGGTGCGCAATGTCGCACCGCAACTGGTCGCGCTGCTGTCGGCTGTCTTCTTCATGATGTTCCCGACGTTCTTCACCGACATGGTGTTCATAGCGCGCCAGGAGATCGCGTTCGTCCTGCTCGGGTGCGCCATGGTGGTGGTGACCGACTCCGGCCGCCCGGTCAGCAGCCGACGTGTCGCGTTCACGGTGCTGGCCCTGGGTATCGTGCTCTCCCACTACTCGACCACCTATGTCATCGTCCTGACCTTGGCGCTGGCGCTTGTCACAGACCTCGTCTGGCGGCTGTGCTCGCGTCTGAGAAAGAGCACACCGCGGAACGCCGTCGAGCGGGGCTTCGTCACCTGGTGGATCGTTGTCGCGACTGCGGCCGCCGCGGTCGTCTGGGCCGGCCCTGTCTCCCACACCGGTGGGCAACTGCAGGCGACGGTCACCACGACTGCGAGTGATCTTGCAAGCGGGCACGCGTGGACCCGGTCGTCCGATGTGTCCTACAGCCTCATCGGCGGGGCAAAGGTCAGCCCGGCGGAGCGACTGCGTGAGTACCGCGCCGACAGCGTGCGCGCGACGGAGCGCGGCAGGGCGGCCGGTGAGTATCCGCCCTTGAGTGTGGTCGACGCCTACCCCGTCTCGGTCGCGAAGGAGGATGTCCAGCCGCTCACTCCGGTCGGCCGTACCCTCCAGGAGCATGGCGTCGACGTGAAGGCGGCGAACGGCGGCTTCCGCGCGTTCATCGCGGGGCTGCTGCAGTTGCTGCTGTTCCTCGGTGTCGCCACGACCGTGTGGGGGCGGCGGAAAGCGTTCCACCCGACACGTGATCAGGTCACGCTGACCGTCGGGTCGGTCGCCGTGATCGGAATGTTCACCCTCCTGCCGCAGGTCTCCGTCGACTACGGCGTGCTGCGTACGTTCCAGCAGGGTCTGTTCTTCTACGCCCCGTTCATCGCGGCCGGCCTGGTGTGGATCTGCCGGTGGGCCGGGCGCCGGCGGGCGGCACCGCTGGCGTGCGCGCTGTCGTTGGTGTTCCTGCTCGACCTCGTCGGTGTCCTGCCGAAAATGCTCGGCGGCTATCCGCCGACGCTCAACCTCGACAACGCCGGCCAGTACTACAACAGCTACTACATCCATCCCGAAGAGCGCAGTGCGTTCGTATGGCTGCTGCCCCGCGCCCAGGGACAGCAGGTGAACATCCAGTCGCAAGTGGGGGCGGACCGCGCCGCCACCGAGCATATGCAGAGGCAGCTCCGCAGCCATGCCGTGTTCGCCATCGACCCGTCGCTCGTCAGGAAGGACTCGTACGTCTTCCTCGGCTTCACGACGGTCCGCAAGGACGAGGCAGCGGTCTTCTTCCGCGGCGACTCGGTGACCTACCGCTATCCCACCGCCTTCCTGAACGCGACCAAGGACAAGGTCTACAGCAGTGACGGGGCGGCGATCTACCGATGACCCGGGACCGACCGCGCCTGATGCGTCGGCGGCCTCGCCGACGGTGTCCACGATGTCGCAGCGCGGGCTCGCGACCCGGCAGGCATCCCCGCACACGGCACGTCAGGAGACTCTCATGACACCACGTACCGTCCTGCTCGCGTCACCGCCCATCGAGCCGGGCCTCGGCGATGTGGAGCACTATGTACAGCAGCTCGCACGGTTGCTGCGGTCGCGGCACGGCTGCCGCGTGGTGATCGCGACGACCGCGGCCGAAGGGACCGCAGCCGGGCGGTACGAGAGCGCCGGCGGTATCGCGGTGTACCGCCTCGCGGCGCCCCGGGCGGGGTTGCGGACGCCGCTCGGGCTGCACTGGCGGCTCGGTCTGCGCCGCATCATCGAGGCCGAGCACGTCGATCTGGTCAACGCGCACGCGCCGACGCCGCTCTTCGCCGTCGCCGTCGCGCGGGCCTGCGGTGATCTCCCGTTCGTGATGACCTGTCACCCGGGGAGGGCCGGCAACGGCCCAGGGATTTCCGGCCTGTTGCGCGCGAGGCACGAGCGTACGGCGCTGGGCCGGGCTGTACGCCGTGCACAGGAGGTGGTGTGCTCGTCGGACTTCGCCGCCGCCGACCTGCCCGACCTCTTCGCGGGACGCCCGACCACGATCTTCCCCGGCGTCGATCCGGAGTACTTCGTCCAGAGTCCTGTGCCGGGCGCACCACGCATCGTCTTCTCCGGGGCACTTGAGCAGGGCGCCGCTCGTGAGGGGCTGTCCGATCTGCTGCGCGCGGTCAGTCTGCTGTCCCGGACGGTTCCGGATGTGCAACTGGAGGTGGCGGGCCAGGGGGCCGGCATGGCGGAGTACGAGGGGTTGGTGCGGCGGCTGAGTCTGGACGGCCATGTGACCTTCACCGGGCGGCACGAGGACAAGCAGGTGGCGGCGGCCTGTCGGCGCGGGCGGGTTCTCGCTCTGCCCGCTCACCACGACGGTTCTCCGAGCGCGGTCGTCGAGGCGATGGCATGCGGACGCCCGGTCGTCACGACTCCGGCCGGTGGGGCCTCTTCGCTCATCACACACGGCGACAACGGCCTGCTCGTCGCGCCGGGAGATGTGGCGGGGCTGACCGAAGCACTCGGGTCGGTGCTGTGTGACGATGCGCTTGCCCGGCGTCTGGGCGCCGAGGGCCGTGAGCAGGCGGCCCGTGAGCTGTCATGGGAGCGCCAGTCGGACCGTACCGTCGAGGTCTTCGACCGTGCCGCAGACCACCGGCACCGGATGCACACCGTTGCCGTCGTCGCTCCCAACTATTTTCCGAAGATCGGCGGCGTCGAGAACTACGCCAGGCGCGTCGCCCACGCGGTCGCCGGCGAACCCACGATGCGTGCCGTCGTCATCACCGCGAACCCGACCGGGTGGCGCACCTCGGTCGGGGTCGACCGCGACGTGCCGGTCATCCGCCTCGGGACGTGGGCGCGGCATCTCAACACTCCGGTCAGTCCGCTGTGGCTGTGGCAGCTGCGCCGCTGGCTGCGCCGTCTCGACGTCGACGTGGTCAACGCCCATGCCCCGGTCCCCGGCCTGGGGGATCTGGCGGTCGTCGTCTCCGGGCGGCGCCCGGCCGTCATGACCTACCACGCCGGAACGATGGTCCAGGGACACAAGGACGTCGATCTGCTGGTCAGCGCGTACGAGCGGCATGTGCTGCCCCGGGTGTTCTCGCGGGCCCGTGCGCTCGTCGCCAGTTCACCGGTCTCGCTGGCCTCCGGCCGTCCGGGCGCCATCGAGATCACGCCCGGCGTCGACACCGAACGGTTCACCCCGGGCGCACCCGCCTCCACACGGCCGCGCACGATCGTCTACGTCGGCCGCATGGACCGCGCGTCACCCTGGAAAGGCATCGACGTCCTGCTCCGGGCGTTCGTGTCCCTGGCCGACCTGCCCGACGTGCGGTTGCGCCTGGTGGGCGGTGGGGACGCCCTGCCCGATCACATCCGGTTCGCGGAGCGGCTCGGGATCGCCGACCGGGTGGACTTCACCGGCCGTGTCCCCGCTGACGCCCTGCTCGACGCGCTGCGTACCGCTGCCGTGCTCGTGCTGCCCTCACAGACGGACGCGGAGTCCTTCGGCACCGTGCTGGTCGAAGCGATGTCCTGCGGCACACCCGTGGTCGGGTCCGACGCGGGAGGCGCGCGGCATGTGATCACGCCGGGAGTCACCGGGCTGCTGTTCCCGCACCACGACCCCGATGCGCTGGCTGCGGCCTGCCGGCGGCTGCTGCAGGACGGCGACCTGGCCGACCGCATGGGCGCGGCAGGCCGACGGCGCGCGATCGAACATTTCGCCTGGCCGACGCTGACCGACCGCTACCTCCAGCTCTTCCGGTCGCTCCTCCCCGCACAACCGGCGCCGAGCACGATGACGAAGCCTCGTACGACGCCGGCAGCCGGCCCTGCCCCGTTCCACGGCCGCCCTGCTCAGCCCTGGAGCGGACGCAGGGCGTCGACGAGTTCCTCGGCCCGCCCCTGAGTCCCGCCCCTGAGTCCTGAGTGGAAAGGCAATGACGCGATGAAGAACGTCCGGGAGCTCCAGTCCGGCCGTACTGCCGAGGTTCTCGGCCGCGCACCGGACCACGACCGCGGCCCGGTGCGTACGACGGTTGCGGTCGTCGCACCGTACTACCCGCCGCACATCGGCGGCTCCGAGAACTACGCCGCCCGTGTCGCCCGCGCGGTTGCCGACGACCCGGCGATGCGGGCCGTCGTGATCACCTCGAACCCGGCCGGGCGGCGCACGACATTCGGGTTCGACGGACGTGACGTGCCGGTCGTCAGGCTCGGGACGTGGGCACGCTTGTCCAATACGCCGGTGAATCCGCTGTGGCCGCTGCAGCTGCGCCACTGGCTGCGCCGTCTCGACGTCGACGTGGTCAACGCCCATGCCCCGGTCCCCGGCCTGGGCGATCTGGCGGTCGCCGTGTCCGGGCGGCGCCCGGCCGTCATGACCTACCACGCCGGCTCGATGAGCAAGGGCCGCAAGAACGTCGACCGCCTGATCCGCTGGTACGAGCGGCACATACTGCCCCGGGTGTTCTCGCGGGCCCGTGCGGTCATCGCGGTGTCGCCGGTCTCGCTGGCCTCCGGCCGTCCGGGCGCCATCGAGATCACGCCCGGCGTCGACATCGAACGGTTCACCCCGGGCGCACCCGCCTCCACACGGCCGCGCACGATCGTCTACGTCGGCCGCATGGACCGTACGTCGTCGTGGAAGGGTGTCGATGTCCTGCTCCGGGGATTCGCAGCGCTGGCCGAGGTGCCCGAAGCACGGCTGAAACTCGTGGGCAGCGGGAGCGCCGTCCCCGGTCTCGTGGCGCTGGCCGAGCAACTCGGCATCGCCGACCGTGTGGATTTCACCGGCGGGCTCACCGGGGACGCGCTGGTCGCGGCGATGCGGAGCGCTGCCCTGCTCGTCCTGCCGTCGCTGACGGAGGCCGAGTGCCATCCCATGGCACCGATGGAAGCGATGGCATGCGGCACGCCGGTGGTCGGGTCCGATGTGGGCGGCATCCCGCACGTCATCACCCCGGGTGTCACCGGGATGCTCGTCCGTCCGGGAGACCCGGACGCGCTGGCCGCGGCCTGCCGGCGGCTGTTGCAGGACGGCGACCTGGCCGACCGCATGGGCGCGGCAGGCCGACGGCGCGCGGTCGAACATTTCGCCTGGCCGACGCTGACCGACCGCTACCTCCAGCTCTTCCGGTCGCTTGTCCACGACGCACCCGGCTCCCACGCGAAGGCCGGGGGAGGATGAAAACGGCCCGGGAGCACGAATACGGCCGCGCGGCCCGGGCGTCCGACCGCGCCTCAGGCCGGGGAGACGGCCGCGTGCGTACTGTCGCGGTGGTCGTACCCAACTACTGGCCGCAGATCGGCGGGGCGGAGAACTACGCGCGGCGCATCGCTCACTCGGTTGCCGCAGATCCCGCCATGCGAGCCGTCGTCATCACCGCGAGCCCGACCGGCCGACGTACCTCGGTCGGCGCGGACGGTGACGTGCCGGTCGTCCGGCTGGGGACGTGGGCACGGCGGTTGGTCAGCGCACCGGTGAGTCCGCTCTGGCCGCTGCAGCTTCGCCGCTGGCTGCGCCGTCTCGACGTCGACATCGTCAACGCGCATGCCCCGGTGCCCGGGCTGGGGGAACTGGCGGTCGTCCTGTCCGGGCGGCGCCCGGCCGTCATGACCTACCACGCCGGAACGATGGTCAAGGGACACCGGTACCGTGACCGTCTTCTCCACTGGTACGAGCAGCATGTCCTGCCGCGGGTGTTCTCGCGGGCCCGTGCGCTCGTCGCCAGTTCACCGGTCTCGCTGGCCTCCGGCCGTCCGGGGGCTGTCGAGATCACGCCGGGTGTGGATGTGGAGCGGTTCGTGCCCGGCCCGCCGCCTTCGGCACGGCCGCGCACCATCGTCTTCGTGGGGCGGGTGGACCGCGCGTCGTCGTGGAAGGGCATCGATGTTCTGCTGCGGGCGTTCGTGGCCCTGGCCGATGTTCCCGATGCGAAGCTGAAGCTCGTGGGTGACGGGAATGCCCTGGGCGACCACCTGGCGGTCGCCGAGCGACTCGGCATCGCCGACCGCCTGGAATCCCCTGGCGAACTCACCGGCGACGCACTGGTCGCGGCGATGCAGAGCGCTGCCGTGCTCGTGCTGCCGTCACTGACGGATGCGGAGTCCTTCGGCATGGTGCTGGCTGAGGCGATGGCGTGCGGCACACCGGTGGTCGGTTCCGATGTGGGAGGGATACCGCACGTCATCACACCGGGCGTCACGGGGCTGCTGGTTCCGCCGGGCGAGGCGGACGCGCTGGCTGCGGCCTGCCGGCGGCTGTTGCAGGACGGCGACCTGGCCGACCGCATGGGCGCGGCAGGCCGACGGCGCGCGGTCGAACACTTTGCCTGGCCGACACTGACCGACCGCTACCTCCAGCTCTTCCGGTCCCTTCTTCCTGCGGCGCCGGCCCGCCCCTGACCACGACGGCGACGCCGACCCCTTGACCACATGGCAAAGCCTCCTTAACGTAGAAATATACGGTGTAAACGTACATAGCCACGCGAAGCTGTCCACCGGTTCCGCTGGTTCCGCGCCGTAGACCGGTCGTCGTTCCACGGTGACTGTCCCGTCTCGGGTGCAAGGGCAACGGGCCGCGCCAGAGGCGAACGACCCGGCCGCCGACATGCGGGCTCACTGACGCTGAAACGGTCGGCCCGACGCCTGAGAGGGACCGTGCATGTGCATACGAACCGGTCGACGACCGAACCCTCCCGCCGACGCCACCACTGCGGCCCGGCCGCAGTCGGTGGACACCGAACCGGCAGCGACACCGCCGGCCGGAGCCACCCACCTGACGCGCCGGGCGCTGCGCGCGACCCGCTCCGCCGCACGGGCCGTCGCACGTTCCCCGTTCGGGTTTCTTGTGGCCTTTCCGGTGCTGCAGCGGGACTGGATCCGCATAGCGCCTGCGGCGGACGTCCTCGCCGTGCTCGACACGCTGCGCCGGGCCGAGGTACGGGGGTGGCTGGCGGGCGGCTGGGGCGTGGACGCCCTGCTGGGCCTGCAGACGCGGCGCCACGGAGATGTCGACGTCGTGCTCGCCTGGGACGGCGGCGTCGAGGAGAGAGCCAGATCGGCCTTGGCCGGACTCGGTTTTCAGCCGCTGCGCGACCAGGTCTTCTCCGACGACCGTCTGCTGTCGGTGCGCTGGGCGGTGGACGACGGGCTGGTCGTCGTCGACCTGCTCCCGGTCGATCTCGCCCGCCGGCCGTTCACGGCGCTGCGCAGTATGCGGGAGACATCGCAGACTGCCGCCGCAACGGTGGTCACCTCGGCCGATCCGGCGCCCGACGACTGCGGCGTGGTCTCCGGACACGTGGTGCCCTGTCTGCCGCTACGACTCCAGCTGGCGGCCCACCAGGGCTATCCGCCGCGCAGGTCCGACCGGCACGACATCGCCCTCCTCCAAGAGCTGCTCGAGAGGCGGGGGATATCGCAATGAGGTGCCCTGTCCACCCGGTACCCCGGCGGCTGCTGGGCGCCGCGATGCGCGTCGTCCGGCCCGCGAGCGCACTGCTGGTCCCTGTTCCCGAGGCAGCCACCGCCCTGCGGGTGTGGCGGGGTACGGATGCGCTTCCCAGCGGAGTACCGGCTCACATCACGGTGATGTATCCCTTCCTGCCGCCGCACAGCATCGACGGTCTGGTGGAGGCGGAACTGGCCCGCATCACCGCCTCCGTTCAACCGTTCGGGTTCTGTCTCACCGAGGTGAGACGGTTCCCGGGGGTGCTGTACCTGCGGCCGGTTCCGGCGGAGCCGTTCGGTGACCTCGCCGGGCTCGTGACGCGGCACTGGCCCGCCTGTCAGCCGTACCAGGGCAAGTACCCCGAGTTCGTCCCGCACGTCACGCTGGCCACCGACGAGTCGGCCTGCGGGGACACCGAGCGGCTGAAACCGCTCCTGCCGATCACCTGCCAGGCCAGAGAGGTGACCCTGATGACGCAGAGGGCACGAGGATGGCACGCCGGAACTCGTTTCCCGCTGTGCGGAACGGTGCAGTGAGGATGTTGCACAAGGCCCCGGCTGTCCGAGCGCTGTCCGGCAGCGGTACGGAGGCGCGCCCGTCGAAGGCCCCGTCGAAGGCCCCGGTGGGTCTGTTCGCCAACGTGGGAGCCATGACGACAGGCCGCTTGGTGACGTCGGCACTCACCTGGATCGCGTCACTGATCATCGTCCGTTCTCTGTCGCCGGACGACTTCGGCAAGTTCACCTTCATCTTCAGCGTCTTCGGGATGCTGAGCATCATCACGGACCTTCAGATCGGGCGGATAGCGGTGGTCCGCTTCTCCACCGACCTGCACGACCCCGGGAGCTTCGGCGGCACCTACGTCCTGCTGCGGCTGGCCCTCGGTGTGATCGGCTACGGGCTGGCCGTGGGCTTCGTCGTCGCCGCCGGGTACCCACCGGACGTCGTCCGTGCGACGGCTGTGGCCGGGCTGGTGGTCGTGGTGGCGACCCCCTCGCACGCCTACAACGCCGTTTTCGAGGCCGGGATGCGGCTTCGCCCCATCGCCGTCGGTACCACGTTCGGCGCGATCGGCTGTGTGACACTGACGGCGGCGATCGCGGCGAGCGGCGGGACCCTCCTCCTGTTCACCATTCCGACTCTGCTGTACGAGCTGCTGGAGATCGCCTGGAAGGCGGCGGCAGCGCACCGCATCGTGCCCTTCACATACCGGATCGACCTCCACGAGTGGTGGTCGCTGATCCGGGAGGCCGTGCCGCTGTCGATCGGGGCGGGCCTGATGCTGGTCTATTACCGGGTCGACTCGGTGATGCTGACGAAACTGGACTCGTTCACCGCCGCGGGCAAATACGGGGTTGCGTACAAATTCGTCGATCTGGCGCATTCCATATCGTTCTACGTCGGCATGGCCGTCCTGCCGCTGCTGGTACGGGCCTGGCCGCACCGGCCTGAGGAATTCCGGGCGGCCACCCGACGTGCCGCGCTCCTGCTGGCAGTGATCGGCGGCCTGCTGGTGTGTGAGTTCACGGTCTTCGCGAAGCCGGTGATCCACACCCTGTACGGGGCGGAATACGCGGTGGCGGCCGGTGCCGCGCGCATCATCGTGGCCTCCGAGTGCATCGCCTTCTTCACCTTCCTGGCGTTCAACTGTCTGGTGGCGGCCAGAATGCACCGCGCCTACCCCCTCGTCACCCTGTTCGGCCTGATCGTCAACATCGCGTTGAACTTCCTGCTCATACCCCGCTGGTCGTATCTGGGCGCGGCCGTCACCATGCTGGTCACCGACACCCTGGTCTGCGTCCTGATGCTGCTGTTGCTGCGCCGCCTGCCGGTGATGCGTCCCCTGCCCATGCCGCCGTGGCGCAGCGTGCTGTGCGCCACCGTGTGCGGGGCGGCCGTCGGATGGTCCGTCGCCCGATTCGCACCCTGGCCGCTCGGAGCGGTGGCGACCGCGGTCGTCTACGCGGCGATCCTGCGGGCCCTGCGGGCTTTCAGAGACATGGACGCCGACACCGGCGAGCCCACTGACCCACCCGCACACGGCCGAGGAAAGGAGAAAGAGCGATGAGAGTCCTGTTCATCGACGAGCACATCGGCGGACACACGACCATGCACGTCCATCTGCGCCAGGCGCTCCGGGAAGCGCATCCGGAGATCGATGCGCACTTCCTCGAAGTACCGCCGCCCTCACTGCTCCGGCTCGTGGCGGGTGCCCCCCTGCCCTTCCTGCGCCGCTACGACCTGGATCTTCAACTGCTCAGGGCGCAGCTCGCGATGAGCGCCTGGGTGCGCGGCCGGCTGCGCGGACTCGAGGCGGAGTTCGACGCGGTTCACGCCTACACACAGAACACCGTGCTGCTCAGCACGGGGACACTCCGCCGGATGCCTTCGGTGGTGGGGCTGGATTCGACGAACGCACGCACCGCCCACTGTCTCTCGTACCGCGAACCCACTCGGTGGACCCCGCACACCATGCGCCCCGCCATGCGCCTCGAATCGGCGGTCTTCCAGGCAGCGCACGCCCTCATCGCCCAGACCGAATGGACCGCGGCGTCGGTACGGGACGACTACGGCGTCCCGGACGACCGGCTGAAGGTCGTCAGAGTCGGCATCATTCCCCCGGAGACCGACCCACCCGCCGCACCCGGCACTCTGCGCCGGGACCTTCCACGGATCGTCTTCGTCGGGAATTCCCTGGAACGCAAAGGGGGCAACCAGCTCATCAGAGTGCACCAGCGCCATCTCGCCGACCGGTGTGAACTCGTCATGATCACCAGAGAACGCGTTCCCCGGGGCCGGAACCTCACGGTCGTCGACGACATCACCCCGGGCGACCCGCGGCTCTGGCAGATCCTGAGGTCGTCGGCGGTCTTCGCCCTGCCGAGCCGCATCGACATGACCCCGCTCACCGTCCTGGAGGCCATGGGGGCCGGGCTGCCCGTGGTGGCCTGCCCGGTCTACGGGGTCCCCGAACTGGTGACGGACGGACGGACCGGCCTTCTTGTGGAACCCGGTGACGACCGCTCTCTGCTCGCGGCCCTGCGCACCCTGCTCGATGCCCCTGCCCTGCGGGCGAGCATGGGAGCGGCCGGGCGGAACCGTCTGCTGGAGAGGTTCGACGCCCGCAGGGAGGCTGCCGAACTGGTTGCCGTCCTGCACGAAGTCGTGGCACGCCACCGGGCCGGAAGCCCCGCGGTCGCCCCTACCCCCCGGCATCCACGCGGATCGTTGCGTCCGCCGCATCCGCACCGTGTGAAGACCTGACTCGACCGTGCGAACACCTACCTGGACCGTGTGAAGACCTGACTCGAGACCCTGATCCGGAAGGAGCCCGGCATGCCCGGCATGAGCCGCATCCCCATCCTCAACTACCACTGCATCTCGGACGATCCCGCGCCCTGGATCGCCAAGTGGACGGTGACTCCCGGCGACTTCGAACGGCACCTCGACCTGATCCTCGCCAGCGATCGGACCGTCGTGCCCGTCTCCCACCTCGCCGAGGCATTCGCCGGCCGCCGCCCCCTGCCGCGGAACCCGCTCGCCATCACCTTCGACGACGGATTCGCGGACTTCGCGGACATCGCGGCTCCGGCCCTTGCCGACCGTCACCTGCGCTGCACCTTCTACGCGGCAACCGGCTCCCTGGAGGGCCGGCACCGGCGCGAGACGGTGTTGCCCCGGCATCCGATGGTCAGCTGGAACCAACTGCCCGAGCTGGAGGAACAGGGAGTGGAGATCGGCGCGCATTCGCACACCCACAGGGACCTCGATCTGGCCGACCCCCGGGTGGCCGCGGACGAGGTGGTCCGCAGCAAAGCGCTTCTCGAGGACGCCCTGGGGCATGAGATCCGCTCCTTCGCCTACCCGTACGGTCACTTCACCGCGCATCTTCGCCGGGTGGTCGCGGAGTGCGGGTACGGCTCGGCCTGCGCGGTGCGCAGCAGGCTGAGCCGCGTCGGAGACAACGTCTTCGCCCTCGCCCGGCTACCGCTGCGTGCGGCGACCACACTCGAAGATGTGGGTGCCTGGGTGGCCGGTCGTGGTGCGTGGGTCGCCTCGACACGGCCGGACACCCTCGGTATTCGCGCCGAGCGGCTGTACCGACGTGTTCTGCGGATGCCCGTACTGCCCGAGAACGTCCTCGCCGACCCGCAGCCGCACTGAGCGGTCGCAGGCCGGGCTCTCTCAGAGAGCGGAACGCACTGACCGACGAACAGGAGCCATCATGAATCACGAGGTGCCTGCACTGCTGGTGAGGGTGGTCCCCGCTCCGCAGCAGCACGGAGGTCTCGGTGTGCTCAGAACCCTGGGCAGAGCGGGAGTACCGGTGTATGCCATGGTCGAGGACCGCTTCACCCCGATGGCGCTGTCCCGTCACCTTGCGGGTCGTTTCGACCTGCCGCCGACCGTCCTGAAGGACCCCCGAGAACTCCCCTCGCTGCTGCTGCGGTTCGGCCACGCGATCGGCCGCAGGGCAGTCGCCCTGTCGACGGACGACGAGGCCGCTGTCCTGCTCGCCGAGCACGCCGACGCCCTCTCCGAGCAGTTCATCCTGCCCCCGGTTCCTCCGGCGCTGCCCCGCAAGCTGGCCAGCAAGGAAGGTCTTTTCCGTATCTGCATCGACAATGACGTGCCGGCACCGCGGTCCTACGCACCTGCCGATCGTGAGGAACTCGTCAAACTCGGACGTGATTGGGGGTACCCCCTCGTCCTGAAGAATCGGGAGGCATTCACCCGGCTCAGTGCGCCGATCGTGGGTTCCACCACCGTGATAAGAAACGAGGACGAGTTGCTCGCTCGCCTCGGGTCGCGCGAGACGCCCTCGGTGCTGGCCCAGGAGTACATTCCGGACCAGGTGGCCGAGGACTGGATCACCCACCTCTACTGTGACCGACAAGGTGTGGCCCGGGCAGTCTTCACCGGCTACAAGGTGCGTTCCTGGCCGCCGTACGCCGGACCGACCACACGAGCCCGGAGTTGCCCGAACCCGCAGCTCGCCCGGTTGGCCAGGGACCTGTGCCAGCGGATCGGCTACAGCGGCATCGCGGATCTCGACTGGCGTTTCGATCGGCGTGACGGCCGCTACAAACTCGTCGATTTCAACCCCCGCATCGGGGCACAGTTCCGGTTGTTCGAGACCTGGCACGGAACAGACGTGGTCCGCGCGATGTACTTGGACCTCACAGGCCAACCGATACCGAGGGCGCCGCAGAGGAACGGCCGGATATTTGTGCTCGGTCAGCTCGATCTGCCCTCGGCTGCCGCCAGCGCCAGGCGTGAGCACAGAATGCCGGAAGCGGTGCTGCCCCGACGTGGTACGGAGCGGGCATGGCTGTGCCTGGACGATCCGCTTCCCGCCCTTGCCGAAGCGGTGCGCTTCTCCGGCGCTGGGACATTGCGCCTGTCCCAGACAGCCGCCGACGTCTTCACCAGACACTCCGACAGAGCAACGGGCGGCACCCGGAAATTCACCCGGAAATTCGGCACGAACGGTTGAATCGACGATCCCGCGCTCCAAGTGACAAGCCCATCCACCTTAACCTGTTGGATATGTCGAAAAACCGCAATCGGCATCGCCTGTTGGCTCGCCTATTGGCCGCCGCGCTGGCATTGATCACATGTGAGGTCATGGCGCTCCTGACCACAGCCTGCACGAAAGCCGGCCCGCCGCAGCTGCGGCTCGGTATCGCGTACGGTCATCGTCTCGTCTGGATGTCCGACAACGACCTCGGCGCCGCGCTCGACGACGCCGTCGATGTGGGAGCACGCTGGGTGCGAGCCGACCTGTCATGGCAGGACATCCAGCCCGACACACCGGCGAGGTACAGGTGGGACCAGTTCGACCGTGTCGTCGCAGCGGCCTCAAAGCGCTCCCTCACAGTGCTGCCCGTTCTCGCCTATACACCGAAGTGGGCACGTCCGACGGGCTGCGCCAGCGAAAAATGCCATCCCGCCGATCCAAAGGCCTTCGCCACATTCGCGGCGGCCGCTGCCGCACGCTACGCACCGTCCGGCATTCACACGTGGGAAATCTGGAACGAACCGAATTTGTCCCTTTTCTGGAAGCCCGAGCCCGATGCGGCCGCTTATACGACGCTGCTCCGGGCAACGCGCCAAGCGCTGACACGCGAGGACCCGTCGGCGTATGTGATCCTCGGTGGGCTCGCCGCGACACATACGCAAGGCGGGAACATCTCGCAGACCGATTTCCTCGCAGCCGTGTCGGCGCGCGGCGGCAACCGACTGGTCGACGCCATCGGCTACCACCCGTACACGTACCCCTACCTTGCGAGCACCCGCACGCGATGGGGAACCCCATGGGAACGGATCGACGGTACGCCCGACAGTCTGGAGGGCGTGCTGTCCAGGTACGGCACACCCGGCATGCCCGTGTGGATCACCGAGTTCGGAGCACCGACCGATGGCCCCGGCACCGCGTCGGACGGGCGGCCGAAGACGATCGGCCCGACGACGACCCACGTGACCGAGCAGCGTCAGGCCGCGATCGCGGCGGACGCGGTACGCACCGCGCTCGTGACCCCGCACGTGGATGCACTGTTCTGGTACACCGATCGCGACCTCGGTACCGACACGTCCTCAAGGGAGAACTTCTACGGCCTGCGCCGCGCCGACGGAAGCGCGAAGCCCGCCCTTGGCGCCCTGCGCAACGCCATCGGCGCGCACGACCGATGATGATCAGAACAAACGGGCGGCAGCGAGTATCACTTGACCACTCACCACCGCTCACTACGCCGGCCGCAGACGCGCACCTGATCGACCACGGCGCCTCGGCCTACCGCCGACACCCGCTAGACTGTGTTCGGTGCCCCGCCTCGGCGAGGCACCCTGTGGATGCCAGGGCCCTGAGGGGCAGAAATCCGCCCACTTCGGGCAGATTCCCAACCTTCACCCACGCATCCCTGCCTTCGTAGCTCAGGGGATAGAGCACCGCTCTCCTAAAGCGGGTGTCGCAGGTTCGAATCCTGCCGGGGGCACAGCAAAACACCAGGTCAGGAGCCCTTCCGTCCAGCGGACGGGAGGGCTTCTGCGCTTGCAGCACACATATGGCACACATGCGGCTGCGGGCAGAGCGTGGGGAGCTGTGCGATGCCCGCCAAGGACGAGTTGGCCCGGCGCCGGCACGAGAGGCTGGTCGACCGGCTTGAGTCGATGATGCGGGCCGTCCTGAAGCCGCAGTACGAGGGCTACTACGGGCAGCTGATCCTCGACGGCGACGACCTCGCGGACATGGGTGAGCTGAGCGACGTACGACGTGCCGCTCGCGAAGCAGGAGGCCGTCTCGGCTGGAAGACGACCACGCATCTCGCCGCTGGCAGGCTGTTCGTACTCGACGAGCGGGAGGTGCCCGAGCACATCGAGCGGCTGGCCCAGGACGAGACCGCCGCGGCGATGGACAGGGCCAGGCGGGAAGCCCGCCGCCCGAGGCCGACCTGATCCGCGGAAGACGCAAGGGGCGCCCCGCCGCGTGACGCGCGGTGAGGCGCCCCTCTGCTTATCAGCTCTCCGGCACGGATCAGGCACACATCACACGACGTCCCCCTCCAGCGCGATCACCGCCTCGGCGGCCTCACGAGCCTTCCTCTCCGCCTTCTCCAGCCTGGCCTTCGCCTTGGCCAGCTGCTTGGTCCGGCGCCTGTGCATCTTCTTGGAAACCTCGTCCAGCCGGTCGGGGAAGAGGTGCCCGTACGTGTCCAGCGTCAGGGTCGCGGACTTGTGGCCGAGCATCGACTGGACGACGTTGACGTCCGCTCCGCTGGCGATGGCGAGCGAGGCCGCCGTGTGGCGCAACTTGTGCGGCGTGACATTGAGGTGGCCCAGCCCGGCCTTCGCGACCGCCGGCGCGAAGAAGCGCTGCCGGAAGTTGCGGGCGCGGAGCGGGCCGCGCTGCGGAGACGTGAAGAGCAGCGCGTCGTCCTCCCGCCCCTCGACATGCGGCTTCAACTCCTCCGCCAGGACTTCGGGATGGGCACGGACCGGCGCTCGTGGTTCTTCGGAGAGTCGAGGTAGAGCCTGCCGTTGTCCTCGCCGTACGCCTCGACGATGTGCGCCCGACAGGCATCGAGATCGACGCGGCCCACCTTCAGCGCGGACGCCTCACCCCAGCGCAGGCCGGTGTAGGCCAGCAGCAGGATGAACACCCGATAGACGCCTGCCGCATTGGCCAGTGCGTCGACCTGCATGTCGTCGAGGTAGACGTGGTCCGCCGGCGCGGCCTTCGGCAATGGCACACCGACGGCTGGATTGGCCGCCAGGCGGCGGGACTTGACCGCGTAACCCAGGACGCGGCTGAGAACGACGTACACCTTCCGAACCGACAGCGGGCTGAGCTTCCGACCGCCGGTCGCCTCGCCGGACAGCAGGTCCGCGAGCCACTCGCCGATGTCCTCGAAGTGGATGCGGTCGAGCGGTGTCGCACCCCACTTCGGCAGCACGTGGACATCGAGAACTCCGCGGTAGCGATTGCGGGTTGAACGCTTGAGATGGATCTGCGCAGCGAGCCATGACTCGGCCAGCTCTGCGAACTTCACACGGGCGGCGGCCGGGTCACGGTACGAACCGTCGCCGAGACGCGACTCCATCCGCGTGCGTTCGGCTTCGGCATCGATCTTGCGGGCGAACGTCTTCATCTTCGGGTTGCCGTTGGGGTCGTACCACCGCACGCGGTAGCGGCCGGGCGGTGTACGGCCGACCTTCCGGGCTGCGGCCACTGCTTTGTCGTACGCCGCGTGCCCGTTGCGGTCCTCTATCCATACGCGTGCCATCAAGATCCTTTCCCAGCCGTAGGCCGGTTACCGGACTGGTCGGGCCCTATGCGCCCCGAAGCCACGAGGCGTATCTGTAACTTGGGAAAGGAGAGCTTGGCAAGAGTTGGTTCTAAAACTCTTCAGAAGTCGAAGCCCCGAGTTTTTGGGGAGGGGGCGGTATTCAACGCCGGTCCTCGGCCTTCAGTTGCAGTGCTCCTCTCGCCGTCCCGATGGTCACGTAGCCAGCCGGCTACGGCGGCAAGCTGTCCTGCCTGGTTGTTCAGCTTGGTCGCGAAGCAGAGCACCTGGAGTCAAGGGTCGGAATTCATCCTGATTTGGGGTGCCGGAATCCGGCACTCTTTGGTCGACCGGCCTTTTGCCATTACGGTTATCCGGCCCCGCTCACCCATGGTGCTGGCCGCTGGGGCGAAATGCGCCCGAGGCGCGCTCTCTGCCGTATCCGAATAGGAGACCTCTTTGTCCAACCGCCCGGAGCAATCCGCTGCCCGTGAACGCGGCGCGCTCGCGTCCCCGGCCGATGTCGCCGCCTATCTCGGGGTGCCGGTGAAGACGCTGTACCAGTGGAAGTACCGGGGCACCGGCCCGACCGCGCTGAAGGTCGGCAGGCACCTGCGCTACCGCTGGCGCGAGGTCGACGCCTGGCTCGACCGGCAGGCGCCGTACGACCTCACCGCATGACCCCGCGGATGCAGACCGGCCCTCGACGCGCCAACGCCAAGGGCCACAGCTCCCTCAACTGACCGTCCGTCCTTGAACGATGACTCGGTGGGTTTGGACCTTGCCAGTCCTGGCCCACCAGAGAGGAATGCCTATGGAGGACTCTACGTACCCCGCCCCCAGCACTGGCCGCAAGATCGACTGGCCCGCAGTCGCCATCCCCGGTCAGGGCACGTTCTTCTCGGTCCCCGCGTCCCCGGCGGGTACACCGTCCCCGGATGTGCCGTCCCCGGATGCGGGGACCGGCAGTCCCACCGTCGGGGACCAGCACGGGGACCGTCCCGACGACGAGGCGGGGACCGAGCACGGTCCCCGCGACGGGTTCGGTCCCCGGTCCCCTGTGGGCGGGGACCGTCCCCGCCCACGGTCCCTGCAAGGTGGGGACCGAACAGCGACGAACCGGGGAAACAAGCTGGTGAGCGGCCTGGGGACCGGGGGCCGTGACGACGGTCCCTGGGAGACCGACGCGGGGACCGGTCCCCGAAGCGCGCAAACGGTGGGGACCGGTCCCCACTCGGGGTCGGGGACCGGCGGACCTGGACCGGGGACCGAGCAGGCGGGGACCGTGGTCCCCGACAACGGTTCGGGGACCGGAGACCGCGCGGGGACCGGGACCGCCGGTGACGGTGCTGTCGTGCTGGACGAACTGCGCGCAGCCATCGCCCGATACGTGGTGCTGCCGAGCGAGGAAGCACTGACCGCGGTGACCTTGTGGGTGGCGGCCACGCACATCCAGTCCGTTCTCCAGCACGCACCACGGCTCGCCGTCGTGGGACCGACGAAGGGGTGCGGTAAGTCCCGCCTGCTGGATGTCCTCCACGAGACGGTGCACAGGCCGATGATGACGGTCAACACCTCCCCCGCCGTCGTCTTCCGCGTCATCGGGAAGAACCCGCCCACGCTGCTGGTGGACGAGGCCGACACCATCTTCGGCCCCAAGGCAGGCGACAAGGAGGACCTGCGCGGCCTGCTGAACGCCGGCCATCAGCGCAACCGCCCCGCCTGGCGGATCTCCGGCCCCGAGCAGAAACCCGTCTCGTTCCCCACCTTCTCCATGGCCGCCCTCGCCGGCATCGGTGACCTGCCCGACACGATCATGGACCGCGCGGTCGTGCTGCGCATGCAGAAGCGCAAGCCCGGCGAGCGCATCACGCCGTTCCGCTCACGCACATCGGTGCCCGAACTGAACGCGGTACGAGATAAGTTGACCGCCTGGCTGGCCCCGCTCCGGAGTACCGCCGCCCAACTGGTGCCGCAGATGCCGGTCGAGGACCGGGCCGCGGACACCTGGGAGCCCCTGGTGACCGTCGCCGACCTGGCCTGTGGCCACTGGCCCGAGCAGGCCCGGGCGGCCTGCCTGACCATGACCCGCAGCGAGGTCCTCCAGGACGAGCAGACCACCCTCAAGACGCGGCTCCTGCACGACATCCGACGCGTCTTCGACGCGGCGGGGACGGAGGTCGTACGCACCCAGGACGTGCTCGCCGCTCTCCTCCAGGACTCCGAAGCCCCATGGGCCGAGTACGGCACCAACGGCTTGAACGCCTACCACCTCGGCAACCTGCTACGGGACTTCGGCATCAGCTCGGCCAACCACCGCTTCGACGGCCGCCAGGCCAAGGCGTACACGCGCAACAGGTTCCTGGACATCTGGGCCCGCTACTGCCCCGAACCCACCACCGAGCCCGCAGCCGACCGCCAGTCGCACCACCTGACACCCGCGCTCCCACCGCAGCACACGCCACCAACCACTCCTGCGGGAGCCCTTCCCATCGGCCCGCCCGGCGGCCTGGGCGGACCCAAACGGACCCGCTGAACCCACCGGCTACGTATCCGTCCGTCTCCGTCGCATCCGTCCCCGCGCAGCTCAGCGCGGGGACGGATGCGGCCCTCGGGACGGACTCCTCCGTACCACCACCCGCGTCCGTACCTGCGGTGACCAGCTACGCAACGGATGCGACGGACGCGACGCATCCCGCCCACAAACATCGGGAGCACCACCGTGCACGACAACAACGCCGCTTCTAACTCCCAGCGCCGGGCAGCAAGGTATCCCGCTGGACCGTCCAAGGACGGTCGCAGCGGCGAAACCTCCGCCCCGGGGGTGGCGGAGGCTCTCGGGCGCCAGGGGGCACCCGAGGGGGAACAGCCGGCCGAGACCGCCGCCGTCGCGCTGCCACGTGCCGCCGAAGCCGCCACGCTGCATCGTGTCGCTCGACGCCGCAAGCCCGATCCGAACGGCCAACGCAAGGAGCGTGTCGACGCCCGCTACAGCGTCGACGAGAAGAAGGACATCCTGCGCATGGCCCGCTCGCTGAACATCGCTGGCGCCCACTACGTCGGCGCCGTCGTCATGGCCCACGTCCAGGGCGACCTCGGTCTGCCCGGCCAGCGCACTCCGCTGGACGACTACATCGACGAACTGACCGCCCTGCGTGGCGAGGTCGCCAAGATCGGCCACAACATCAACCAGATCGCCAAGAAGCTCAACTCCGGCGGCCATCCACATCCTGGGGACTCCGCCGTCCTGGCCCAGGCCGAACAGACCCTCACCGCAGCCGGCGCCACCATCCGCCACATAGCGACCGCCGCGAACCAAGCCGTCTCCAAGAAGGCGGCCTGATGATCGCAAAGATCGGCAGCGGCAAGGAAACCGCGGGCCTGATCGGGTATCTATTCGATACGAAGAAGGCCAAGGACCACACCGACCCGCACCTGGTCGCCTCCTGGGACGGCTTCGCCCCCGATCCCGGCTGCTCCGACGACATCGACGCCACCAGGAGGCTCCTCGTGGCGGACCTGGACCTGCACGTCAAGCAGGCCCGGCGGCTCGGCCGCGCCCCCGAGAAGCACGTGTGGCACTGCTCCATCCGTGCTGCACCCGACGACCGCATCCTTAGCGACGGGGAGTGGGCCGCCATCGCCCGCCGGGTCGTCGCGGCGACCGGCATCGCACCCGTCGGAGACCCGGACGGCTGCCGTTGGGTCGCAGTCCGCCACGCCCCCGACCACATCCACATCGCCGCTACCAAGGTCCGCGCGGATGTGCGCACTGCACGGCACTGGAACGACTACCTCACCGCCGACCGCGAACTCGCCGCCATCGAGAAGGAATACGGCCTGTTCCAGGTTGCGCGCGGGGACCGCACGGCTGCGAGGCGGCCCACCCGCGCCGAGCGGGAAAAGGCCCGCCGGTCCGGTCACGACAAGCCAGCCCGCGAACGCCTGCGTACTACCGTCCGCACCGCCGTGGCCGCCGCCTCCAGCATGGAGGAGTTCGTCCACCTGCTCAGCCACATCGACGCCATGCTCGTCGAGATCGTGTACTTCCCTTCGGGAGACGTCCGCGGATACAAGGTCGCCGCCGAAGACACCACCACCGCCAACAAGGAGCCCGTCTGGTTCTCCGGTTCCGAACTCGCCCCGGATCTGTCCTTCCCCAAAATCCTCAAGCGCCTGGAAAGTATCGAGCCGCCGCAATCGGCTGGCCAGCCGGGCCGGCGCAGGCCCAACCCCTGGCACCAGGCCACCACTTCCGCAGAACGCATCCCCCGCCACCTGGACCGGACCGACGACCAAGCCTCCCAGGCCCACCTCGTCGCCTTCGGTGAAGCCCTCGACGCCCTCCCCCTCCTCGCACCCCAATCTCTTCGGTCGCAACTCCGGGAAGCGGCCTCGGCGTTCGATCGCGTCACCCGCTCCCGCATTCAGGCCGAGTATCACCATGGCCGAGCACTACGCAGCGCCGTACGAGCCATGCTCCGCGAGCCCACCCCTAAGGACGGCGCCACCCTGGCGATGTTCCTGGACGCCGCGATCCTCGTCGTCATCGCCGCCGCCCGTTGGCACCAGCTCCACCACCACGACCAGCAAGTCGCCGCATCCCACCAGACCCTGCTCCACCTCCAAGCCGCATACGATGAGGCCGCAGCCGCACCCTTGGCTGCTCTTGCCCTGCGTCGACCGCCTCAGAAGACCGTGGACCGGCATGTCCGCTACGTACAGCAGGCGGTACCGGAGCATGCCGAGCAGGTCATCGAAGACCCTGCCTTCGAGGCCCTCACCACCGTCCTCACCGAGGTCGAAGCAGCAGGCCACGACCCGCAATGCCTCCTCCAGCAGGCCGCCGATCAGCGTGCCCTGGACGACGCCCGCTCCCCCGCACGAACACTGGCGTGGCGCATGCAGCGTCTCAGCGCAAGGCCGACGCCCAGTCCCCGCGCACGCGCGGCACAGGCACGCAGCGCGGCACGGGGCGAAATCGCAGCCCAGCGCCCCAGCACTCGGGCCCACGAAGCAACAGCCGTCCCGACCGCGCACCCGCAGCAAGCACGGCAGCGCTGATCACGACCGCACGGACAACTTGGGAGCAAGCAGCTCCAGCACTTCCTCCCAGCGATAACGGTCGGCCCCGCCGCCAGCCTTTGGCCTATGCGGCTCGTACGAGCCAATCAGGACGCCCATCTCACGCAACCGGTCCAGGCTCTGCCGGTAGGCGGGATGGGCGGCCTGGGCAGAGTTCAGATACGGCAGCACGGCCACCGGTACCCCCATGGCTGGCGCTTCGCACAGGATGCCCAGGGCGAGATTGTCTGAGATCCCCGCGGCCCACTTGTTGACCGTGTTGAACGTGGCCGGGGCGACCGCGATCGCGTCCGCAGGCCGAGTCGGGCGCGGCTCCCCCAGTGACCGCCAGGCTGAGCGGACGGGGCGGCCGGTCTGGGCCTCGACCGCCTCCGCATCCAGGAAGCCGAGTCCTTGCGGGGTCGCGACGACCCCGACGTCCCAGTGCCGCTCCTGCGCTGCGGTGATCAGCCGACCGACGTCGACGGCGACCCCGGCCGCGCAGACCACGATCTGGAGGAACGGCTTGTCGTGCTCATCACTCACGCGGGCACTCCCAGTTGGCGACTGAAGTGGTGCAGCTCGGGCAATGCCCGGCGGCGGTCGCGGGCTGCCATGTCGGCGACCAGTTCACGCACTGCCGGGCGGCGCACGTCCTGTGCCGCACAGCTCTCGGCGATACGCAGGGCCTGGTAGCCGTCGGCGAGTCTGCCCTGCTGACTGTAGGCGCGCGCGGTCTCCACCCAGAGCGCGGCCCGGCGCTCTGGGACGGGAATGTGGCGCCGCATGAGGGGCCGTGCAGTCTGCAGGGCAATGCCGGCGTCGCCGAAGGAAACGGCCGCGCTGACCTCGTGCAGGGCGACGTTGGTGGGGCTGAAGTTGGCCCAGGCGTCCGGCCGGTCGAAGGAGACGTAGCGAGCCACCTCCTTGGCCTCGGTGAGGAAGTCCTGGGTGGTGTCGCGGTCGCCGTTTCTGCTGGCGGCGGTCGCCCCGCGGAGCAACAGCAGACCTACCGCTGCCAGGTGCCGCGGCGAGCGCTGGTCGTAGGAGCCGCTGAGCTGGTCGACGGTGTGGCGGACCATGTTCACGGCCTGGGCGGTGTGCTTCTCCCGCACGAGAACGTGGGCGTGAACGCGAACACTGGCGGCAAGGACGACCGGATCCCCGGACCGCTCCGCCTCGGCCATGGCCCGGCCAGCCGCGAGCCAGGCGTTGCCCTGATCTGCTCGCTTCAGCAACAGGCTCACCGACGTCTGGTAGGCGGCCGCGAGCAACCCGGACGCCTCCTCCGAGCCGGAGGAGGCGCTGGCGGCCTGGCGCAGGTCGGCGATCAGTCCCGGCAGGGCCTGCTCCAGTTCCGCGTAGTCGCACACGCAGAACATCCGGCGCACGGCCCGTGCCCGCTCCCGAAGCTCGTCGATGCCCAAGGCTTGACCGGTGACGCCGGGGCTCGTGCCCGGAAGCAGGACCTGGATCAGGTCGTGATGCGCTGCAGTCGACGACGGCGGAGCCGCGAGCGCGGCTACACCTGCGGCAAGGAGAGTACGGCGGTGCATGTCCTCGGTTCCAGGGTCGGCGGGGCTGGCTTCAGGGACGTGGGCGAGGCCGAGCCGCCGCAGCGAAATGTCCAGTACCTGCGCGATCTCACGCAGAACACGTACGTCCTCCGTGCCGATGCCGCTTTCCAGACGGCTCACCTTCGACTGGTGGTAACCCAGTGCGGCGGCAACTTCTTTCTGCGAACGCCGCTGTAACACGCGTGCCTGACGGATCACTTCACCGATCCGTCTCGCTTCACTCTGTGCGTCGGCCATCTGCGCCACGGTTCCTTCTGCCGTCGCCGATCCTGCCTGCTCAACCGAGCGTAACCGAGGGGTGATTGGCCGCGATGCAACTCCTGCATAGGTGATGCAGCCCCAGCACGCAACGTGGTCCCGACTGGCTCCGGAGCGGTTGCGTAGAGCAGCCGCACCGATCCAGGAGGCAGCTCGTGACAGCGCGCCAGTTCGTTCTCTCCGTCCCCGCCACACCGACCGCGGTCACCACCGCCCGGCACCAGGCCGTGGACGCGATAGAGGGCTGGGGTGCGGTGCTCACCGCTGGGGTGGTGCACACCGCCGCGCTCGTGATCAGCGAGTTCGTCACCAATGCGGTCCGACACGCCGGCACCGACCCGGTCTCTCTGTCCGTCCGCCTCGACGAGACCGCACTACGCATCGAGGTCTCTGACACCTGCCCGGTGCTGCCGCAGCCCGGTCTCCCGGACCCGTACAGCGAGAGCGGCCGGGGACTGTTCCTCGTCGCCGTTCTCACAGACCGACACGGCATCGAGCCCACGACGCTCGGGAAGCGCTGCTGGGCCGAGATCGACCTGCCCACCAACCCGGACCAGGAGATCGCCTTCTCCCTTCCCTTGCAAAGGAGTTGCTGATGACGAGCACCCGCGTCCCTGGCGTGGCCGCCAAGGTGATCGCCGTACGCCCCGGTCGACCGCTCACCGGCAGCGTGACCGTCGACGGCTCCAAGAACGCTGCCCTCCCGCTACTGGCCGCCGCGGCAGCCCTCGACCGTCCGATGAGGCTGAGCAACCTCCCGGCCAACACGGACGTGCAGATCATGCTTTCGCTGCTGCAGCAGGCGGGCTGGCACGTCGCACAGCCCGTCGGGGAGCCGACCGCTGCGGTGATCCTGCCAACCGAGAGCCGACACGCTTACCCCGACCTGCCGCAGGCCGCCCGTATCCGGGCCTCGTACTACCTGGTTCCCGCCCTGCTCGCCCGGCACGGCGAAGCCCGGCTGCCGTGGCCGGGAGGCTGCCAGATCGGCGCGCGCGGGATGGATCTGCACTTCAAGGTGTACGAAGCGTTCGGCGACAGGAGCGTTGTGGACGATGCCGGATACCGCGTCGAGGCCACCGCGCCCCGGACCGGCACCGTCGCCCTGGTGCTGCCGTTCCGCTCGCGCGGTGCGACGGTGGCCGCCATGCTCCGGGCCGTCACGACCGGGCGGCCACTGCGGTTGGGAGAGCCCAATCTCTCACCAGAGGTGTTGTGCGTGCTGGATGCCCTACATACGGCAGGCTGGGAGACCCGGGCCAGCGCACGCATGCTCGCCCTCTCGCCGCCGTCCTCGGCACCGAACGACACCACCTGGGTGGTGCCGGGAGACAAGGTCGAGGCAGGGACGCTGGCCTGCGCAGTCGCCGCAACCGGCGGCAATGCGCGCATCGAGGGCGCGCGTGCCGACGACCTGGGCACGCTCGTGGCGGCCCTGCACCAGCTGGGGATCTCCGCCAGCAGCGAGGCGAACACTCTCACCGTGAGCGCTGAGGCCACCCGCGCGATCAGCCGCCCTCTGCGGGCCATCGCCTCTCTCAGCCCTGGCGGCCTGGACGCCGACTTCGAACCCCCGCTCATGGCGCTGGCCCTCGGCCTGTCTGGCACCCATCTGTTCGCCGACGCCATCAACCCCGGCCGCCACAGCAATTTGCTGCCCCAGCTGGCCCGCCTCGGCGCGGCCATCGAGGAGATCTCCCCCACCGAGTGCCGCCTGTCCGGCCCCCAGCAACTGACCGGGACGGGTGTGGAGGCCACCGACATCCGCACCGGCTCCGCCCTCATGGTCGCCGGCCTCACCGCCCAAGGCGTCACGACCGTCGGCGGCCTCGACCAGCTCCGCCGCGGCCACGCCGACCTGCCCGGCAAACTCCACACCCTGGGCGCCGACATCTGCGAGGTCACCCCATGACCGGCACACGCACCCTGCGCCAGATCATGGCCACGACCGACGTCCACTCCAGCCTGGACAACGCCGGGCCCTTCCTGACCCACATCCACGCGCTCCGCCCCACCTCGCTCATCGTGGACTGCGGCGACTTCTTCGAAGGCTCCGGCTACTACCGCCTCGCCCTGGGCACGATCGAGCGCGCGATCCTACTCAAGCTGTACGACGTGTTGGCCCCGGGCAACCACGGCTGGCCTCACCACTTCGAACCCGATCTCCACCGACTCACCGTCTGTGCCAACGCAGTCCACGCCGAGACCGGCGACGCGCTCTTCCGCCGCCTGCACATCACCGAAATGGGTGACCGGCGCGTCGGAGTGACCGCCGTGATCGGGCAGCAGGCTTTCCACTCGATCCCCGCCGCGCAGCGAGCCAACCACCGCGTCACCGATCCCGTCCGATCTCTGCGGGAGCTGATGCTCGCCCACCATCACGAAGTGGACGACTGGGTCCTGCTCAGCCATTCCGGGTTCGAGGAGGACCTCAAACTGGCGTCGGCCTGCCCGTTCCTCGACGTGATCTTCGCCGGGCACTGCCACAGCGACCAATACGGCCCGTTCCGCGCGGGAGACACCCTTGTCACCAAAGGCCGCGAACTCGCCGACGGCTACGCAATCGCCATGCCTGTCGGCGCGGGCTGGGGCGCTGGCACCACCCGCTTTCCAGACCGCGCCTCAGGTGCCGTCCCCACCGAACTCGCAGACGTGACGGCACGTATCGACGAAGTGGGGAATCAACTGAACGAGGTCCTCGGACCGGTTGGGACAGCCTTCCGCCACCAGCCCGTCGACCGGCATGGCCTGCTCCTCAGCCTCACCTTCCGTCTACGCACAGCACTTGGCGCAGATGCGGTCATCCTCAACGACACCGCGCTGCGCTCCGTCCGGCTCGGCGACACCCTCACCCTGGGCGACCTGCTCTCCATCGAGCCGTTCGCCAACCAGCTGGTGCACGCCCACCTTCCGGAGCCGGATCGCCGCGACCTCAGTGGTCTGATCTCGCGTCTGACCGCCCAAACCGGCCCGCTCGTCACCGCCCCCGATCCACTGCCGGACACCATCACCACCGTCCTGACCACCGATTACATCGCCGACACCTACCTCGGCGGACGCACGCATGAAGCCGGCCTGCGCCTGGACCAGGCCATCCAGCACGTCCTCACCGCTCCCGACACCACGGACGGAGGCAAGGGATGATCCTCACCGGCCCCGAGATCGAGGCAGCCGTCCACGACGGCCGCCTCCGCATCGCCCCCTTCGCCGCCGACCAGGTCAACCCCAACAGCTACAACGTCCGTCTCGGCCCCACACTGATCACCTACACGAGCAATGTCCTGGACGCCCACCACCCCAACCCCACCCGCGAAACCACCATCGGCCCGGACGGGCACGTCCTCCAGCCCCACGAGCTCTACCTCGGCCACACCCTCGAAGAGGTCGGCTCCGACACCTTCGTCCCGCTGCTCTTCGGCCGCTCGTCCGTCGGCCGACTCGGCCTGTTCGTGGAAATCACCGCCCCCATCGGCGACATCGGCTTCCACGGTCAGTGGACCCTCATGCTCACCCCGACCCGCCCGCTGCGGGTGTACGCGGGCATGAAGATCGGACAGATCATGTTCTTCGTCTCCACCGGCCCCATCGACCTCTACCGCGGCAAGTACCAGGCCGCCGTGGGCCCTCAGCCGTCGGCCTACTGGCGCGACGCCGCAGGACTTCGGGCGGTGCCGTCGTGATCCTCACGGGACCCAGCATCGCCACCGCTGTCCGGGCCGGCGACATCACCATCGACCCGTACGATCCCGCTCGCCTCTCCCCGAACGCCTACGACTGGCGCCTCGGCGAAACGCTCCGCATCTGCGACGGTGACCTCGACGCCGCCACCCCCGCCGCGTTCACCGAGCAGCCCATCCCCACCACCGGCCTGGTGCTGCAACCCGGGATGCTCTACCTCGGCGTCACGCTGGAGAGGACCGGCTCGGAGTCGTACGCGCAGATGCTCAACGGTGACCGAACCATCGGCGCCCTCGGCATCTGGGTCCACGTCTCGGCCCCGCTCGGCCACCAAGGCCACGCCATCCGCTGGACCCTGGAGATCCGCGCAGCCCGACCCGTGCGCGTCTACCCAGGGATGACCTTCGGCAAGCTCGTCTTCCTCACCGCCTACGGCACCCCGGCCAGCTATCAGCAGCAACCCGCCAAGTACGCGGCGACGGACGGCATCGACATCTCCCGCCTCTACGAAGAGATCACCGGAGGAGCCCAGTGAGCCCCCACGAGGCCAATGGGCCGTTGGCAGCCACCTTCCTCGACCTGCCCGCCGGAAGCCCTGGCGGCAGCGTCGAACTCTTCCTCGACCTCTACACCGGCGATTGCCCGCTCATCCCTGCCCGCGCGTTCATGCTGGGACGCTCCAGCCCCGGGCACCGCATGCCCGCCGGACTCAGCCTGCTGCCCGTGGCAGACAAGCGCCTGGAAGGCCCGGCCTTCGCCCGCTACGTCGCAGCCCTGCGAACGGCTCTCGCGGCAGCGATCGACCCAGCCCAGATCGGCGTCGTGCACCTCCAGCACCTCGCCTTCGGCGCCACCCCCGCCCTGATCCGTGCCCTACCCCTGCACCCCCGTATCGCCCTGGTCCACGGCACAGACCTGATCTTCGCCGAGGCCCACCACGACCAGCTCCAGGTCCTGCGCGAGACCGCCCGGTCCGCAGACGCCATCGTGGTGCCCACAAACGCCATGGCCGACCGCCTCCTCAAGCTCGCCCCGCAGATCGACCGCCGGAAGATCATCCACATCCCCTGGGGAATCCCCGACCGCCTGCTCACCGACCCGCCGACCCGGCGCACTCGCGCCTCCTCCAGCCACCTGCGGCTGCTGTACGCAGGACGGCTGACAGCCGAGAAGGGCGTAGAAACCCTGGTCAAGAGCCTGGCCCCTGTGCCCGCAGTCGAACTGAGCATCGCCGCCCCCAGAGCCCAGTTCCACGCCCTGGCCCCACTGCTCCAACGGGCCGGCGTGCGGGCCCGCTACCTCGGCTGGCTCCGCCGCTCACAACTGTGGAAGGTGTTCGCCGAACACGACGTACTGGTCATGCCGTCCACCACGCTGGAGGCCATGGGCCTGGTAGCCCTGGAGGCCCAAGCCTGCGGACTGCCTGTCATCCACCAGCCCGTACCCGGCCTCAGCGAAGCCCTCGCCGCCTCCGGCATGGCCACAGACTTCACCCACCCCGCCGCCCTGGCCCGTGACCTTGACCGGCTACGCACCTCTCCCGCCCTGTTGTCCGCCCTACAGCAGGCGGGCTACGCGAACGCGGCCCGCTATCCGCTCTCGGCGACCGCACGGTCCCTGACCGACCTCGGCCGCCAGCTCACCTGAACTGCCTTCCACGCAGCCGCCACGCCGCTGCCCGGCCAGTCCCGTGAACGTCACTACGCTGACCGGCGGGATGCTCCGGCGAAGAGGGAGACCATGACGTACGACAGCGACCGCATCGAAGCCCTGTTGAACGAGGGCGTCCGCGACAAGGTGTACCCCGGCGCCGTGTGGGCTGTCGGCGACGCAACCGGCATCCGTGTCCAGGGCGCCACCGGTGTCCTCGACCCCGACGAACCAGACGTGCCGATGCGCACCGACACCGTCTTCGACGCCGCCAGCCTCACCAAGATCCTCGCTGTGTGGTCGTCCATCGGCGCTCTATGGGAGGACGGCGCCCTCGACCTCGACCAGCCGCTCGGCACCTTCTGGCCCGAGGTCACCGGCCGCCCGCTCGGCGCCGTGACTGCCCGTCAGCTGCTGACGCACACAGCCGGTCTTCCCCTGCGGGCCCAGCTGAAGAACCTCTATGGCACCAACAAGGAGGACATCCGCCGCGGCGTGCTGCACGAGCAACTCCACCGGACACCAGGCGAAGCCGTCGAGTACACCGACCGGGCCGCCCTCATCCTCGGCTACCTCGCCGAACACCTCTTCGGCCAGACCTTGGGCCAGCTGGCCACCGTCCGCATCTGGCAACCACTGGGCATGGACAGCACCCGCTTCGGCCCACTGCCCGATGAGATCGCCGCCCGCTGTGCCCCGACCGAACTCGATCAGGACACCGACACCCACCTCAAGGGAACCGCCCACGACTTCTCCGCACGCCTCCTGGGCGGAGTCTGCGGCATCGCCGGCGCCTTCACCGTCCTCGACGATCTGGCCGCCCTCCTGCGCTACATGTTGGACGCCGGCACCGCACCGCAGCGAACTGGCTTCGGCCCCGCGTGGACCGAGACGTCACTGACCGTGCAGACCGGCACCTTGGCCCCCGTGCGCGGCCTATTCTGGCACTCCGCTCCCGGGACCACCCCAGCCGACGACGTCTGGGTCCACTACGGATTTACCGGAACCGGCATGTGGATCTCACCTCGCCAAGGGCGGTGGGCCGTGTTGCTGACCAACAAGCTCTACTACACCCGTGATCGGCAGCCGTTGACCGAGGTCCGCAACGCCTTCCGCGAGCTTGCCTTCATCTGAGCAACCGCCCCTGGCATCATCGCGTCCCGACAGGGATGATCGACTGCGTTACAACCTTCTTCACGGGTTCAAGGCGGCTCGCTCCGCTCCCCGCGCGCGGCACGGCCCCCGGCCGGGCCTGCGCTCCTGCCTCCGTCCCGCTCCAGCCCGGCCGGCGCCCGTGCCGCGCGCTAAGCAGTTGGCCCTTGTCATCAGAAAAGAGGTACGTATGCCGTGGCCAAGACGGTCGAACCTAGAAGCCCTCTGCCTCTACCCTCACCTTTGCCTCACTGCCACCAAATATGGGGAGCGCTTCTATCTTCTTCCACAATTGTGCGATTACCCAACTCTCGATGCGCCCCACGAGAGAAGTACCCAATATGGGCACTCCAAATCCCTGCATAGAAGTGGCGGAATATGAAATCAACGAAACGTCCGACATGCATGGGCGCAGCGCACGCGATCCTGCAGTCAGTGGAATTTATCGTCATGTGACTCGACGGGTGCCCCGGCTTAGCATTACCTGGATCATAGTCGAACCTGACCGCAGACCTGAGAAGCATACTCGTCGGCACAGTTTCCGCATATACATCCACTACATCCAGTACGGCATCGAGGCTAAGCATATCGGGGTCTATTTTATATGGACAAGGAATATAAGCGAGACGATGACCCGATATCCCCCCATTCTCGATATCGTATGTTATTTGTAGCAGCGACCCATCATAGAGCAAAGCAGAATATGCACCACTCTCAACCCAATTCCTGTAATCATCCAACCCCAAGTCGCCCCTACTTACGAGAAAAGGGGCACCCGGATTAGTCGAGTGCCACGAAACTCGCGTCTCTGACATGGAAACCACGGACCTGAAGGCCGCAATCCTACTCTCAACTAAAAAATCAAGGACGTTGACCACTTCATCTCTGACCGCTCTAGTGGTCGTCACCAGAGATCTCTTCCTGCATCTCTACCAACCGAGTCCGAAGAGACGCCGGAACGTCCTGCAGATCGATTTCGCCCCTTTCTACCGCATCAATAAAGGCTTGCAACGACTCGGTGGCTCGTCGCGCAGAGTTTCTGGCTGCTCCTGAGCGATCCCTGTAGATGTGACGGAGCGTCTTCAACTCAGCCGAAGTAGGGATAGGAAAGTCCAGTCTGAAGTCCTTCGCTTTCACCTTTGAGACTTCTCCTGCAATGAGGTCCATATCAGAGCCCCATCCAGTGATCCGCACCCAGGCGCGGCTCCTCGTGATGGCGGTAAACAGCGTGTTCCGCTGCGTGACTGCATTATAAGAACTCGCCGCCATCTGCGCATCAATCACATAAACCATAGGGGCCTCATTGCCCTTAGCTCGATAAATGTGACCCAAGGCAACAGAGCCGCTGACAAAGAATCTATCGACGCCGCTATTAACCCCCACGAGGTGGGAGTTGATCCCCCGAGCCTTCAGAGCCTGCATCAGACGAGGCGCGCGAGACTTTGCACGCCTAACATCCGGCAGCACAATCATGATGTCATCGGCCTCCAACTCATCCTCTGTCAGATTCTTTTTGATCTGGGCTGCTACCCAGGCATCTTGCCCAGCCTGTTCGTCGAATTTTCGCAGGACGACCGAATCTTCTTTCTGGATAAGATCCGGAAAGTACGACGGATAGCTATCTTGCGACCGCTCCAAAGTGACGCGAGATCCGAGCCTTAGGTCGCCTCGTAGAACGTTATAGCCAATATCTTTCCACAATTTCGGTTCATCGAAATGCTGCAGAAGTCCACCGACGCGATAGACGCCGATACCCAACGCGTGTGCTGTCGCTAGAGCCCAAGGAGTGTTTCGGTAACACATGGGAAGGACGATGTCACGGCGCGGCTCATTTTCTCCGTTTTCGAGACTCACCAGGCTCTCGCCAGAAGGGCCCGTACCGAAAAGGTCATCAGTGCCGGGCATGGCCGCCTCTGAAAGTTTTTGTAGCTCATCGAAGCCCCACACAATACGCTTAGGCTCTTTGGTAAATAGGTAGACCAACTGGAAGAACTCAGGCGGAAGATCCTGCGCTTCATCGATTAGGACAACATCGAAGATTGGGGCCGGGTTGGACTGCTTAGCCACCGCTAGCAACTCTTTACAGATCCCTTGGAACTCTTTTCCCTGCCCGTATACCGTCCGTGCATAGTTGTAGTCCCGTGGAGTCTCGCCGAGCGCTGCAGCCATCTCGCTGTAGACGCCAGCACGCGCACCAGATCCCCAGGAGTGCATAATCTGAAGTCGTTGCTCATCAGGACGATCATTGCTGTACTCAAACGTAAAACGCGTAATAAGATCGTTGATCTGCTGATAAAGTGCGCGCGTATGGAATGTGACAGCGATACGCCAATCTGGATGCTGAGCGTGAAGATATGCAGCCTTCAAGGCGAGGACCACTGTCTTCCCAGAACCGGCCAGCCCGCGGATCCGTTGCGGCCCCTCAGGCGTCTCGATAGCAGCCGCCTTCTGCCACCGGTCGAGATTCGCTATTCCTCGCTCTATCTCCTTTAGGACAGCTCCACGAGATGATTCGAGCTGTACCGAGGCCCTCTTCTTTGCAGGCTTAATAGTCGTGACTCGCTGGAGAGCCGCTTGGAGCGCACGCTCTATGTCAGGATCGACTGAGGGGAGCTCTGAAATCCAGTCAGCAATCTCCTCAAACCCGAGGTACGTGCCCTCAGATCCTGCAGGGGGCTCGCCTACCGGGCTTGCGAATACGGTAACCGTGTTAATTGTTACGGCAAGCTGTCGTCCGCTCCTCAGCGAGTCATGCTTCCTGAGGGTGCTTTCCAAAACGACATAAAGGCGGTCCTGCGACGCTACGAAATCAGCCCATTCACTTTCATTACCTGGCATTCCATCTGCAAGCAGAAAGGCAACCAGCCCACGCTCTCGACTTACGAGCAGAGCGTCTACTTCAACCCGATTATCCGACGTTGCCAGTACCGGGTAGCCCAAATAAATGGTTCCCTCATCAATCTGCGGCTTCAATACTTCCGCCAGTCGAGAGGCGGTCGCCCGATCTCGGCTTTCACCATAGACAACGTGCAAAGGCATGAGGCGGTCCCCTGTTCAGCAACGAGCATCGCCCCGCGCCTGCGTGGCTAGTTCGTGGGTGGTACCTGTCGCAAGACATCCTATGGAACACGTTCAGCAGATGGCCATGACCTAAACGGGCAAAACCAGCCGCGCGTTGACGCCCTGTAACACCCGATGTCACTACCCGCCGGCTCTGCAGGCCGACGCGCGTCGGAGAGGCCAACTCGCCTACAGCAGCCCAGAACCAAGGCCGACTGGATCCCCGCCAACAAGCCTTAGAGGCTGCACCCCAACTCCGTAACCAGTCACCAGTTCTGCCGTCGCACCTTGCTCTCGTCGACGGCACCAGCAACGTGGCTGAGCCCTGATGGGGTGCAGAGGGGCACACGCGCGCGTGACCGATCGGCGCACACGCCGTCGTGGCTGACTGTCGTCGGCTGAGCTTCAGGCGTGGGTCTGCCGCACTCCGGTGCACGCAATCAGGCTGCTGCCGTCCTCGGTGAGGAACAGCATGAACACCCAGGAGCCATCGGCAGCCCTGATCTGCCCCAGACGAACCGGTTGCTCATGCTGGCCGAGCAGATGCACGGTGCGTTCGAGGTCCGTGGTCTCGATGCCATGTCGGCGGGTGTGCCGCAGCCGTCGTCCGTAGATCTGGGCGAGCGACCCAGCGGGCGTGGTCCCGTCCCAGACAACGTGGTACCCGCCGCCACGAAGCGCAGCCAGAGCGGCCAAGCTCGCCTCGTCGCTGCCGACAAGCAGCCGTTCAAGTAGTGCCCGCTCCACGCCGCCACCCCCACTGGGATCCTGCTGTACAGCAACCGGATACAGCAAGCACAGCAACCGGCCCCACCCAGTAGCGGCCCGCTGGGACCGAGGCCCGACCTGTATGACCGTCAGCGACCGATCTCTGTAGGACTACGGATCAAAAGGTTCTGACATCTACGGCTGACATCAACGACGCCGGACGGGGGCGTACACCAGCAACCCCATCCGGCCGTCGCATCAGTCGCCGACAGCGTCCGAAGTGGATGCAGATCAAACTCCTAAAGCGAGTGTCGCAGGTTCGAATCCTGCCGGGCGCACCAGGCACAAGGCTCCGTACCGATCATGGTCCGGGGCCTTTGACATGTCACCTGAGCCAGCCGCCTCTCTGCCCTGCGCCGTCGCCGAACCAGCTCGTGTGCCAGCGGCGGTGTCACCTTCCGAACGCGTTGCGGTCAGAGCTCCCATACTTGGTCCGGGTCGTCCAGTGCCGCCCGGATCTGTGAGAGGTCTCCGATATCCGCGAGCGGCGAGCTCTTGGCGATGTCGACGATTCCACGCACGACGGTGTGCAGCACTTCGCCGTTACCCTCGTCGAGTGCCTTGTCCAGCCGGGCGAACATCTCCTTGTAGATGTTGCGTCGTTCCGTGAATGCCTGTGCAAAGTAGTCCTTGAGGACGGCTTCGGCGGCCCGGATCCGAGCGACCTCCGTAGCTTCGTAGGCCTCGATCCGGGCTCTCTTGGTGCTCTCGACCTCGTGGATGTGGATGCACTCACGGGTGGCTTCGACAATCTGGTTCAGCGCGGCGAAGCCGTCCATCGCCCGAACGGAGCCCTTGGCCGCGTTGATGACCTTGCCTACATGCACCTTGGGTTGGTCAGGCATCGTGAGTCTCCTCGGTCAAGGGTCTGTACCTGATGGTGAGATTTGCGCTGCGCTCGTCCAACTTGCCTTCGGCGTCGACGATCGGAGTCGCCGCCACGTCGCGGACCGCCATGACCAGTGTCATGGCCCGCTGGAAGCGCGCGGCGTGCTCAGTCGGATCGAACGGCTCGGACTCCAGGAGTTCCAGCGCCTCAAGCGCTCGGAAGGTGAGGTCCACGAGAAGCTCGCGCAGCTCCGTGGCGCGGGCGTCGACGCCTTTCAGACGGGTGTCCGTCTCGTCAAACTCAGCGATTGCCACGGCGACCTCCGCCTCGAACTCCCTGGCCCGGGTCATCGCCTTCATTCCTTGGCTCTTGGCGACCAGTCCGCCGACGAGCAGCGCAGGACCGATGGTGACGAAGTTGAGCACCGTGGCTCCCAGGGCCATCCCGCCGCCACCCGACGCGAGCGACCCACCGCCCAGCAAGGCGAGGGTCGCACTCTCGGCGGCGGCGCCCGTCAAGCCGGAGATCGCCGCTCCGGTACTCGCGACTCCGAAGCTGCTCGCTGCCGCCGTGATCCCAGCACCCGCGCCCGCTCCCGCCGCCGCGGATCCGAGAGCCCCGCCGATCCATGCCACCGCGTCGACGTCGAGGCTGCGAAGTCCAGGGACCTCGGTCATGGTGGCGTCGACGCCCTCCACCAGCAGCCGCTCGCTCTCGCGCACCTGTCGCTCGTGGCGACGCAGGAAGTCGCCCATGCGTACGACGACATCGACGAGCGCCTGCCTCTGCTGCTCCCCCAGTGCCCTCAGGGCAGCGTTCGTCGCTGCCAGTGCCTCCTCGGTCTGGGCTCGGCGTCGCTCGAAGCCCTGGTTCGTCTCCTTGCGCCCGTCGATCGAACGCTTGAAGTCGTGGGCGCCCTTACCGAAGAGGGCGGCCCCGCTACCACCGGTCGCCACACCGACACCGATGAGCACGACTGGTATGAAAAGTGGCACGATCTCCCCCTTGGTGCCCCAAGCCCCTGCGTGGACCAGCAGGTTCAACCGTTCACATTGTGCCCTTGGTCCGTGATCGTCCGGGACGCCTTTCTGTCGATCGACACGGCAGCTGTAGTTCCGGCGTCTTCCCTGGTCAGCAGCTCGCGGGGCCGGGTGGGGGTATGGGTACGGCCACCGTGATCATGAACGTTTGTGACGACGTTTCAAGAAGCGGTGGCCGTGGAGGTCACGATAGCCCAGACAGTCTGGGGCCGGGTGTTCGGGGCGGCGATGCACGTGATCGCGGACTGCTTCGTGCGGCCTGAGACTCGCACGACTGCGGCGGAGATGATCAGCGGGCTGCTGGCGGAGGTGGACACGCGGAACTGCTGGACTCTGGCCCAGGCGCTGGGGCATCCGGGTCCGCACCGGCTGCAGCACCTCCTGTCACGCGCGAAGTTCGACCACGACCGGGCCAGGACGGAGATCGCCCGTCTCGTTGCGCGTGAACTGGCAGGTCAGGATGTGGTGCTGGTGGCGGACGAGACCGGCGACGCCAAGTCGTCCACCGACTGTGTGGGAGCCGGCCGCCAGTACTCCGGCGCGCTCAAGGGCGTCGGTCTGTGCCAGATCGCCGTCCACCTCGCCGTGGTCACCGCGACAGCGCGGGTGGTGATCGACCGGGCCCTGTATCTCCCGAAGGACTGGGCCGCGGACGAGGAACGCCGCGACGCGGCCGGTGTCCCGGAAGAGATCATGTTCGCCACCAAGCCGCAGCAGACCGCCGCCATGGTCGCCAAAGCGCTCCAGTCGGGCATCGACGCACACTGGTTCGTGGGCGACGAGGTCTATTCCGGCCGCGAACTCCGCACGAAAATACGAGCGTTCGGACTCGGCTATGCAGTCGGCGTGTCCCATACACACGTGGTGACTGACGGAGCGGGCCGCAAGTGGAAGGCCCGCCAGGTGATCAACAAGGTGCTGCCTCACCAGTGGATGCGCATCCAGACCGGACACGGAACGAAGGGCACCCGCGAGTACGACTGGGCCTGGCTCGACGTCCGCGCGGACGACACCCCCGACGGACACGACGAGAACGGCACCAGCCTCCTGGTCGCCCGCCGGCACCGGTACACCGGCGAGCTCTCCTTCTTCCGCTGCTGGACGCCCGAAGATGTCACCCTCGCCCAGCTGGTGGAGGTGATCTGCCGCAGATGGCGGATCGAGGAGACCTTTCAACTCGGCAAGACCTTCACCGGTCTGGACGAAGGCCAGGTGACCTGCTGGAACTCCTGGATGCGCTGGTCCTTGTTCTCCCTGATCGCCTCCGCCGTCCTCGCACTCACAGCCGCTGCCACGGTCACAGTCGGCCCCGCCGGACCGGTCCGGCTCGTCCCACTGACCTGTCCTGAACTCGTCCGGCTTCTCCGGGTGTTCGTCCTCACACCACCCGTCCGGGAAGCGGAACACGTCCTGCACTGGATGGCCTGGCGCCGCCACCATCAAGCCGTCGCGCAAGCCTGCCACCAGCGCCGACACGAACTCCAGGACCAGCCATGATCGGAACTACAGCTGCCGTGATCGATCGTTCATTGGCAGATGGCTCGATAGTCACGGCGCTCGACGGCCCAAAGCAGAAGCCCTTCTGTGCGCTGAATGAAACCTTCCGAAGCACCTGGCTCGTGCCAGATACGTGCCAGATCTAGCGGGAAACAACGGGGAACACCAGGGAACAAGGTGCTGGCTCACTGAGGCCCAGTACTTTTCCGTCCCAGGTCAGCCCGGCAATCGCCCGCAAGTAACCCAAGCTTCCCAAGCTGAGGGCTCAGGCACAGTCGTCGTGTGCCAGCCGGAGGGCCTCAGCCACGTTGCCAGTGTCGTCGACCGGAGCACGCCACGAACCGCGCAATGAGGGCCTACATGCAGCTCACAGGCTTCCTGGTGATGCAGGTCCAAGAGATCGGGGGCTTCGACGTGGCCATCAACGTGGTCTGAACCGGCTAGTCAGTGACGTTTTCTCAGCGAAATAATATGCGCGAAGCGGCATGAACCATTCTCTGCGTGAGCAGGCCGGGACGAACTGGTCTCGGCTGGAGGCAGACGTAAAGCCCCTGGTAGGACAGGTCTCACCACAAGATCATGTCCGAACCACCAGAGGCTTCACGTTGGTCACCTATGTTGCCACGCTCGACGTCCCGCGCCACGTCGTGGACCACCTCGCCCGCCTGCTTGCCGCGCGCCGGCGGCGGATCGGCACTCCGTGCGGCAGTCGGGCGCTCGGACCGTTCCGGCAGGCCGTGCTGGTACTGCGCTGGTTCCGAGAGCGCGGCTGCGTGCATTGCCTGGCCCGCGACGCGGGTGTCTCCCAGGCAACCGGCTACCGCTACCTCCACGAGGGCATCGACGTCCTCGCCGACCGGGCCCCCGACCTGCACGCCGTCCTGGAACGCTGCCGCCGTGAGGGCATGACCCACGTGATCCTCGACGGCACACTCATCGAGACCGACCGCCTCGCCCGTGTCCGCGACAACGGCAACGACCTGTGGTTCAGTCAGAAACACAAGGCGTTCGGCGGCAACATCTGGTTTCTGTCCGCCCCGGACGGGACCCCGCTGTGGGTTTCTGACGTGGAACCCGGCAGCGTCCCCGACATCACCGCCGCCCGCATCCACGCCCTGCCCGCGCTGTACAAAGCCGCGGCCGACGGCCTGCCCACCTTGGCCGACAAGGGTTACATCGGCGCGGGCATCGGCATCCTCATCCCGGTCCGACGCCCCAAGGGCCGGTCCGAGCAAGCCCTGCACGCCGACACGCGCACCACCAACAACCTGATCAGAGGCATCCGAGCCCTCGGCGAACGCGCCGCAGCCGAACTCAAGCAGCGCTGGCGCACCCTGCAACACATCACCCTCAGCCCCAGCCGGATCGGCGACATCGCCCGAGCCGCCCTCGTCCTCAACGGAATCTGGAAATGATCACCGCTGAGAAAACGTCAGTCAGTACCCGAGAAGATGACCGACACCGGCAGGTAGCAGTGGCCGGTCTGGCAGGCGTGCTGGCGTTTGCGAGCGATCAGGTCGTCTAGGCGGATGCGCTGCTCCAGGACCGCCATGAAGTCACTGCCGTCCATCGTAATAAAGGGTGTGCTGTAGCTGTAGACGGCCAGGGCATCTGAGGTGAATCCGCTCATGCTGATGTACAGGCCCAGCGTGTTCTTGCCCTTGCGCTCGATGTTGTTCTTGAACACGTCCAGCTCCCGGCGGCCAATGGCCTCCTTCCACCACTTGGCCTCAAGGACGTAGTGGTCAGTGGCGTAGGTGAACGCGCCGTCGATCTGCTCATGGTCAAGGCTGTACGACGCCCGGGGCTCGAGGTCGTACAGCCCAAACATCTTGTTGATGAAGTCCTCAAAGTCGGTGCCGCGCCGGTGCGGGTCACTGGACGTGCGCATCTCAAAGAAGCGTAGCTTCAGGGCCTCATGGTCGGCGTTGAAGAGCCGGGCCTGCTCGGCTTGCCTGGCGCTTGCGGCAATGGTGGCTGCGTGGTCTTCGTGCTCCTGGATGACGGACCGCTGGTGCTCGGTCCACTCGCGCAGCTCGGCCACGGCGGCTTCGGCACGGGCCACCATCTCGTCCCGGTCTACTTGCTGCTCCAGGTTCGAAAACCGCTTCATCTCCGCGATGTCGAGCATGAGTTTGATGGTCAGGTCCCGGTACCGGGCTTCATTGGCCCGGAGGAGATCGACCAGGTGCCCAGAGGTCTCGCGCTTGGTGGTGCTGAAGTCGAGCCGCGCCAGAAGCTCGCTGTGGTCTTGCAACATCCCCCGGAGATACCGCTCAAAGGGTGGCTTGTTCCAGAAGATCACCGTGAGTGCGTCGGCCAGCGCGATGTAAGCGCGCGGGTTGATCTTGTTGCTGCTGGCGCTCTGTGGCATAGTCCCCCTCTTCCTCAAGCCTCATCCAGGCGCACCGTCATCTCAACACGGTAGCGCGGGAACGGCGGTTGATGAGCCCTTCACCTCGCCGGATGATGCGTCATGCGGCTTGCTCCTCGGTCGCGTAGAGCAGCGTGGCCGAGGCCGGTGTGGGTGCAGCGAGACATACGCGCGCCTGGTCGGTCGACGCACCCTCCGTCGTGGCTGGCTGTCGTCGGCTGAGGTCCGTGCCACAGCCGTGCCAGATGCAGGGGTCAGCCACGGTCAACACCGGTGCCCCGCGGTCGAGTAGCCACCCGCTTCCTTGGCCGGCGAAGCCGCAGCTCAGCCCGCAGATCACCCACCCTCTCTCCTAAAGCGGGTGTCGCAGGTTCGAATCCTGCCGGGGGCACAGCGAAACACCAGGTCAGAGGTCCTTCCGTCCAGCGGACGGGAGGACCTTCCTGCGTGCGACACGCCCTGACTCAGGTCGACGATGCCGACGGGCCGGGTGGGGATCGGTCTCAGGCGGCGCGCGGGGTGAAGGTGACATGGGAGTCACCTTCGTCAATGGCCAGGTTCAGAGTGCCCTCCAGGGCTTTGGCCAGGCGACGCAGCAGCGGGAGCGTCGGCACGGTGTCGCCACGCTCCATCCGGGACACCTGAGGCTGCGTCATCCCGGCCCGCTCGGCCTGGGACAGGCCAAGCTCGACCCGACGGTCGTAGACCGCCTGCCCGAGATCACCGGCCAACCGCGCGTCGACGTACTCCTGGTCGTACTCCACCGTCTCATCGGCATGCTGCCGGGCCCGGCACGTTCTCCATGTGCTGTGATTCATCAGCTCTCGTGGGGCACCGTGGGACGGGTGACCGGTACGACGGTGAGGAGGTCGTCAAGCCCTTTGAAGTCGTCGGGGTTGGTCGTGAAGAGGGGAAGGTCCTCGGCCACGGCGATGGCGGCGATCATCAGGTCGGCCACCCGACGGCGCGGCTTGCGGCCAGCGCTGATCACCGCCGCGCAGATACGGCCGTAGATGCGGGCCGCTTCGGCATCGAAGGGGATGGGGTCGAACTCGTTTTCGGCGCGCTGCAGGACATCAAGTCTGCGGGCACGTTCGACGTGTTCGTCGTAACCGCTCTGCTCGTCGTTGCGACGGACCTCGTGCGGACCGGCGGACAACTCGGCCAGGGTGACGGCGGTGATCGCCATTTCGTCCGGCAGCTCCTCGGGGGCCACCCACCGGCGAAGAATCATGATGTTGGTGTCGAGGAGCCCCTGCTTGTGCGTCACACGGTCAGCGGGCATAGGGATCATCCAGGTAGGTGTCGGCCGTGGCGTCCTGGTCGGCGCGGAACGCGTCGAGGGCGATGTCGGGTGCAGTCCTGGACATAGCGGCGAACTCCTGGCGGGAGACGAACCGACGGCGTCGCCGCAAGGGGACGAGCTGACCGATCGGCTGTCCGTCACGGGTGACGGTGAACGACTGGCCGCCCTGTATGGCGTCCATGATCTCTCGGGACCGACTACGCAGATCCCGCTGGGTGATTTCGGGCTGAACGCTCATACCGACCACGGTAGCACCCAGTGCTACACCGTGGCACCGCCGGCTTCCAGCTTCGAACGCAGTGAGCGACCGAGGCGAACCCGTTGTCGCCGTCATGGACGCCGGCCCGCCGGAACGCATTCAGCACACATGAGGCCGGGAAACCCTGTGAACACGTGAGAACTACCGAGGGGTGTTTTCCAGGCCAGGCACCACACAGTCGACGTTTCCGCAGGTCAAGGCCACGCCCAGAGAAAACTCCTAAAGCGGGTGTCGCAGGTTCGAATCCTGCCGGGGGCACAGCAAAACACCAGGTCAGAGGACCTTCCGTCCAGTGGACGGGAGGGCCCCCTGTGGTTGCAGCACACATACGGCACCGACGCCGCGGCCACCTACAGTTGCTGCTCCCACGGATTGACCACCAGAGCCCCGGTTCGGGCCATGTGCTTGATGTTGCGTGTGGCCACTGTCCAGCCGTTGGCCAGGGCGGTGGCGGCGATCAGGGCGTCCGGTGGGTCGATGCTGGTGCCGGCAAGCTTGAGCGTCCTGTGGATGGTGAGGTAGGCGGCGGCTTCCGGTTCGCCGATCGGTGCAATGCGGTCACGGAATTCGTGCCGTACCGCAGCGAGGGCTTGTGCGTAGCGGGCTTGCCTTACGGGGTCCGGGGCGGCGGCAACGCCGGCCTCGATCTCGGCCACGGTGATCACGCTCAGGAAGCGGTTGGGGCGGGCCGTGGACCGGAACCAGGCCAGGACGCGCGGGTCGAGCTTCACCCGGGTCGTGAGCTCGGCGACGACATTGGTGTCGAACAGGTAGATCACTCGGCGTCCGTCTGCTCGTCGTAGGAGCGGGCGCCGAACTCCAGCCCCTCGAAGGGCCGGGCGAGCAGGAACTCCTCGAAGCCGTCGTTACTCAGCGTCACCCAGCGGTGCAGCATCTCGGGCAGAGCCTCGATCTCCGTGTCGGCGAGCTCCGCGTCGAAGTGCCGCCGCTGGTCCTCCGGCAGGGACTCCCGGATGTCACGGATGGTCCGCAGCGGATGCGCCGACGGGCGCGGCGGGTGAGGGTCACCGCTCGGAGCTGTGGTCATCGGCATCCCCTCCGCGTGCATCGGGCCCTGTGTGCTGCTGGTCCAAGGCTACGGGTTTCCGCCTGCCTGCTCACAACCTTGGGAGGAGAGCGAGGCATGCGTTATGCCTGGCCGCCGAGCGACAGCCGCAGTTCTTCGGCGTGCGCCTGGTCGCCCTCCTCAGCGAGTACCGCCCCCAACCAAGTGACTGGCCGGAACGGATACGGCACACATGAGGCCGGGAATGGCTGAGAACTCGCAAGAACCGTGGAAGGGTGATTTCCCAGCTCAGGCGCACTGGAGACTACGTTTCCGCCGGTCATAGCCCCGCCCAGAGAAAACTCCTAAAGCGGGTGTCGCAGGTTCGAATCCTGCCGGGGGCACCATGCAAAAGGCCCCGGTCCGATCATGGTCCGGGGCCTCTGGCAGCTCGAATCTCAACAGCACGCGGGGTGAAGGTGACGTGGGAGTCGCCCTCGTCGATGGCAAGATTCAGGGTGCCCTCCAGGGCCTTGGCCAGGCGGCTCAGCAGCGGAAGAGTCGACACGGTGTCGCCACCCTCCATCCGGGACACCTGAGGCTGCGTCATCCCGGCCCGATCGGCCAGTTCGGCCTGGGACAGACCAAGCTCGACCCGACGGTCGTAGACCACCTGACCGAGATCACCGGCCAGCCGCGCGTCGACGTACTCCTGGTCGTACGCCACCGTCCCACCCGCGAGCTGCCGGGTCCGGCGCGTCCTCCACGTGCTGTGACCCATCAGCTCTCGTGGGGCACGGTGGGACGGGTGACCGGTACGACGGTGAGGAGGTCGTCAAGCCCTTTGAAGTCGTCGGGGTTGGTGGTGAAGAGGGGAAGGTCCTCGGCCACGGCGATGGCAGCGATCATCAAGTCGGCCACCCGACGGCGCGGCTTGCGGCCGACGCTGATCACCGCCGCGCAGATACGGCCGTAGATACGTGCCGCTTCGGCATCGAAGGGGATGGGGTCGAACTCGTTTTCGGCACGTTGCAGGACATCGAGCCTACGGGCGCGTTCGGCGTGTTCGTCGTAGCCGCTCTGCTCGTCGTTGCGACGGACCTCGTGCGGACCGGCGGACAACTCGGCCAGGGTGATGGCGGTGATCGCCATTTCGTCCGGCAGTTCCTCGGGGGCCACCCACCTGCGAAGGATCATGATGTCGGTGTCGAGGATTCCCTGCTCGTACGTCGAGCCGTCAGCGGGCATAGGGATCGTCCAGGTAGGTGTCGGCCGTGGCGTCCTGGTCGGTACGGAACGCGTCGAGGGCGATGTCGGGTGCGGTCCTGGACATCGCGGCGAACTCCTGGCGGGAGACGAACCGACGGCGTCGCCGCAGGGGGACGAGCTGACCGATCGGCTGTCCGTCACGGGTGACGGTGAACGACTGGCCGCCCTGTATGGCGTCCATGATCTCTCGGGACCGGCTACGCAGATCCCGCTGGGTGATTTCGGGCTGAACGCTCATACCGACCACGGTAGCACCCGGTGCTACACCGTGGCACCGCTGACAGCCTCCAGCTTCAAACGCGGTGAGCGACCGAGGCGAACCCCCTGTCGCCGCCATGGATGCCAGCCTGCCGGAACGTATTTAGCACACATGAGGCCGAGAACCAGGTGAACACATGAGAACTATCGAGGATGTTTTCCCAGGCCATAAACCCTGTGGCCGACGTTTCCCCAGGTCGCGGTCCTACCCAGGGAAAACTCCTAGAGCGGGTGTCGCAGGTTCGAATCCTGAGCGAGCACTCTGCCGGGGGCACCATGCAAACGGCCCGGACCGATCATGGTCCGGGCCGTTTCGACGGCAGCAGCCGCTCAGGCGGCAGGGAGACGGTGTTTGAGCAGCGGGTCCATGTGGCTGATCGCCTCCCGGGTGTCGTGCACGACGTGCGTGTACACGTCCATCGTGATGCTGATCTGGCTGTGCCCAAGGATCTCCAGGACGGCGAGGGACACTTCCGCGTAGCTCGTCGCACTGCTGGGTGACGGCCAGTGAGCTCCGGCAAGTCTATTGATCACGACTGCAGGCAGACCCTAGGTCCCCGGCCGGAGTGGGTCTATCGTCGGAATCCTGGGGCCAGGACGAGGAGGACGGCCGGTGATGCCGCAGGACGAGGCCGTGATCGGCTGCACAGGGAAGGTACTCATCGGAACTCGCGGATCCGCGGGCCCCGGCGAAGTCCTGGTCCGGGTCAGAGGCGGCTCCGAGACCTTCCTCGCCTGGTCGGAGGATCCCCTGCCCGTGGGCGCGACGGTCCTCGTGATCGAATCACGTGGATGCCGCGAGGTCGGCGTCATCAAGTGGGTGGATCCGTTGGACGCGCTCGGCGAAGATACCGTCGGCGCCGGCTGAGGAGTACAGCATGTTCGGATACCGCGTCCCCGCCCCCGACGAGGCGATGTTGATCTCGGGTGGCAGACGGGGACTGGCGGGTGCGCCGTTCCGAGTGGTGACGGGGCACGGCAAGTTCGTGCTCCCGGTCTTCCGCAAGGTCCGATTCCTCACTCTGTCCATGTGTGAGTCCGAGGTCACCGAGACTTGTGTGACCAGGCAGGGCATCGCGTTGCACGTCCGCGCGGTCATCGCCTTCAAGGTCGGCAACGACCACGAAAGCGTCATCAACGCAGGCCAGCGGTTCCTCTCAGACCAGGAGCAGATGTCGGTGCTCACCGGCCGGATCTTCGCCGGCCACCTGCGGGCCATCATCGGCTCGATGACGGTCGAGGAGATCGTCACCGAGCGACAGAAGCTTGCCGCGGAGGTCCTGGACACCTCCAAGACCGAGATGGCAAAGATCGGCCTGATCGTCGACTCGCTGCAGATCCAGTCGATCGACGACGGTGACACCGGATACATCGACGCGATGTCCGCGCCGCACAAGGCGGCCATCCAGCGGCAGGCGCAGATCGCCCAGGCGCAGGCCACTCAGGCCGCGGTCGAGGCGCAGCAAGCGGCGGCCCGCAAGCAAGCCGAGTACGCCCGGCAGACCGCCATCGTCAAGGCGGAGTACTCGGCCGAGGTGGACCGCGCCCAGGCGCAGGCCGCGCAGGCCGGACCGCTGGCGCAGGCACACGCCCAGCAGGAGGTGCTTGCCGCCCAGACGGAGCTGGCCCAGCGCCAGGCCAAGCTGCGCCAGCAGCAGCTGGTGGCCGAGGTCGTGAAGCCCGCCGAGGCTGAGGCCGAGCGGGTCAGAATACTCGCGGCCGCCGAGGCTCAGCGGATGAAGATCCAGGCGGAGGCGGCGGCCTCGTACGACCGGGTCGCGCTCGACCGGATGCTGATCGACCAGCTCCCGCAGATTGTCAAGGAGGCCGCCGGCGGCCTCGCCGGGGCCAACGTCAACGTCCTCAACGGCGCGGACGGCCTCGGCGAGATCGCCGCCGGCCTGGTGTCCCAGGGCCTGACGATCCTCGACTCGGTCCGACAGAACCTGAACGGCCAGGACCCCGACGACCACCGCCCCGATGGTCGTCGTCCCGAGGAGAGCAAGGGCAACAGCCTGCTCCAGCTGCCCACCAGCAAGGAGAAGCAGTCGAACGACGGTCCGGTGGACGTCGACTGAAGCGCGGCAAGCATCTGTGAGGCGTACTCGCGTGCAGTGCCGCCCACCCAACGTCCGGGGAAGCCGGTGGCCTCCCCGCGCTCCACAGGCAGCACGCCAGGAAGTGCGGACTTGATGTAGGTGTGGGCGATGCATCTACTTCAGCGGGACGGCTCGACGCCTTGACCGGACGCACGGCCTGCGATCTAGTCAAGCGCTCGGAGGGGCAGTGGTGCTTGTCTTCAAGGATCGGACTGGCACACCGATGAGTGTGCTGGCACCCAGAAGTCACGAACAGTCGAACCAGTGCCCGATGGGGCGCTCAGGACAGGTACGGCACTCGAAGATGTAGACGCCTCCGGCATCGCCGAGGCACAGTCCGGCGGGATTGTGGGCGCCGTCCTTCCATCGCCGGCCGCCCGGTTCGTTCTCGTCGGCTCGGTCCTCCTCGGGAAGCCACGTGCGCCAGGACTCACCGTCGAATTCCCAGCTGGACACGGTCAGAAGGTGCTCCATCCGGCTGCCGCAGCCTTCGCAGTCGGGCCATGCCGGTTCCTGAGTCCAACCCGGATAGCCGCCCAGCTTGATCCCTGGGGCCTCCGCGAGGTGGTAGGAGTACCGCAGGCCGGTTTCGGCGAGCAGTGCGTCGAAGCGGCCTCTGAGCGCGTGTTGAGCGTACGGGCCCGTTCGGCGCCGAGCCGCTGGGTGTACATGCCGTCGTCGCCGCCCCACAGCGCGTCGAAGGCGGGCTGCACGGAGGCGGTGAGGCCCAGTTCGGCGAAGGCGGCGATGGTGTCGGGGCTCAGCATCTCGGCATGCTCGACCCGGTGGCGGGCGGCGCGGACGCGGTCGAGGCCGGTCTTCTCGGCGGCGGGCACCCCCTCGACGACAGGACACCGAGCCCTCGTAGACCTTGTAGGACTTGGTGTACAGGTGGCATCCCGCTGTCGCCGTCCCGGAGGGATCACCATCAGTGGTGACGGTCGATCAGCTCATCACGGAACAGAACCTTCAGCTCCCGGGATTCAGCCGGCCGGTGACTGGATGTAGTCCTCCAGGCGTGCCACGGCGAACCCCTGCTCCTGGATGCGCCGGAGCAGGCTGGCGAACATCTGCGTCATCGTATGGCCCTTGAGCTCGGAGGGCCCGCGAAAGTGGGCGAGTATTATGTCGCCGTCGCGCAACTTCTTGTCTGCCGTCTGGTACTGCATGTTGCGGATCTGCATGGACTCGCGCCACCACACGATCGCACGGGGCCCGCACTTCCCCACCGCGGTCTTGGTGTTGCTGTTGTACGCGCCGTAAGGCGGCCGGAACAGCACTGGGGCGGTGCCGTACTCCTTGGTGAGGGTCTTCTGATCTCCGCACACCTCTTCCTGCTGACGGGCCAGAGGGAGGGAACTCATGACGGGGTGGTGCAGGGTGTGGTTCTGTACGTGGTTGCCCAGCGCCTGCAGCGGTTTGAAGTACGCGTAGTCCGACTTTATGGCGTCGTTCGTCAGGAACATCGTGATCGGGATCTTCAGGTCCCGCATCATCTTGATGAACTCGGGATCCTTCTCCTGGCCGTCGTCCACCGTGACGAAGACGACCTTCTGCGAGGTCGGTATGTGGGTGAGGACCGGAACCGTTCCGGTGGCGGAGAGCTTCACCGGCTTGTCGGCCGGCGGCTGCGGAGCGGCCCGCAGCGGCGTCACGCCCCACCTGCGCCACGCCGCGGCTCCGGCGGCGCGGGGAGTGCTGCCCGCGCGGCCTTTGGGTGCGGCTGCCTGCGAGGTGCGGGCGGCGTGACCGGTTCCGCTGCCGCCGACCGCACCGCAGCCGCCGACCGCAACGGCCACCATGACCGTCCCCGTCACCGACGTGTACAACCTGCCTCGGCTCTTCCGCTGCACCGTTCTTCGCTCCTGTCTGGCACATGACGCTTGGTCGGATGAAAAATAACTTGATAAATAAAAAAATGATTAATGATCAGGTGTGAGACGATTGGGCCGTGTCCGAACCGTGCTCCGGGACGAGTGGGCTGGTGGAGGGCTCCCAGAAGAGCCACGTTCACCCGATCTGATGAAAGAGGTGCGGGCAGGGTTCCCGCAGACCCCGGAACGCATCGCTTGCGATCGAGCAGGACCCCTTTTTGCCCAGGCCGTCAACGTCGGCTCGATCAGAGCTCATCGGGCGTCGGGCAAGTCGCTGACGACTCCTCGACGACCGGCTCACGCTCTGCGGCTCGGTACCGCTCACACTCTTCTGCGGCGCCCTGGTCGGGATGGGGACGCCTCTGCCGGTCGACCACCCGCCAGCGGGGCTGATCGGCTTCGCCTGCTGCCCGGGCGGACGCCACGTCTTGCCTCGTAGTCCGGCCTGGTCCACGACGTCGTGTATGAAGTCGGCGTCGTGGAGGCACCAGTTCAGAGGGGCCTCACCTACCGGTTCTGGTAGGTGAGGCCCCTCTGACATCTGCAGCTGACATCAACGAGCGCGGTCACTGACGACCGGGGCGCCTCCTGAGCAGGCGGTCAATGTGGCTCATGGACCTGCACGCCTTCCGCTACGCCCACGCGGGCTGAGTGTTGTCAGTGGTCGTGGCGATCGCAGTGGCCATGACCCCCGTCGTGCCCGTCGCCGTCATGCCCGTCGTGCCCGTCGTGCTCGTTGTACTTGGTCTTGGTGGGGTCGGTGGCGGTGTGGGTGGTGGTGTCGCCGCCTCCGGTGACGGTAGCGGTGTTGGTCACCCGTGCACGGGCGTTGCAGGAGACGTCGACCTTCAGGGTGACGGGCGGGTAGCTGTGCCCGGCGGGCAAGACGTCGCTGCGGGTACAGGTGAGGGTGACCAGAGTGCAGTGCCATCCCCTGCCCGTGATCCTGTCGGCCCGAAGACCTGCGGGGAGGATGTCGTGGACGGTGACCCTGGTGCCATTGGTCGGGCCGGCCGAGGGGGCGTTGCCCACAGTGATGGTGTAGACGCCGTCCTCACCCCGGGTGAAGGTGCCCGCGTGACTCTTGGCGATGGTCAGGGAGGGTCGGCTGACCGGGACGACTGTGAAGGTGAGGCCGGTACTGCCGGTGTTGCCGGGGTCAGTGGTGGCGGTGCCACTAGGTTTGGTGAGGCCGGTGGTGGTGAAGGTGTCGGTCACCGGCACCGCCCTGTCATCGACCTGGGCGACGTAGGCGCGTTGAACCGTGGCGGTCCAGGCTGTGGCCAGGACGATCGCCAGGACGGCCAGCCTGGCCATCATGACCACCCCCGTCTTGCGGGTCCGCACCCTCAGCCACAGTCGAAACATGCTGCCCGAACCTCCCGTGCCGCGGCTTGCTCCAGCCCGCCCTCTCCCATGCCTGAACACCGACATCTCCGCTTCCCAACCGTCGACAACAAGTTGTAGATACTCATCGTGACAAGACAATTACTCTACGAAACTGTTCGTGGGCTCGCGTATACGACGCGACGGTGATCGCGGCGAGCATCAACGGATCGGCTGCGGGGGCGGGGCTCGGTGGGAGTGGTCACCGGCTGCGCCGGAGGAACTTGTAGGGCAGAAGGCACAGAGCGATGAGGACGAGGGCTGAAAGCCCGGCGACCGCGGGGGTGGGGAAACGCCCTTGCTGGGCGGCCGACGCGGCGACTGCTCCTGCGCTACCAGGAGTGCTTGGGAAGGTGAGGCCGGCGCGCGCGGTGCGCTCGACCAGGCCGCTTTTGAGCGTGAGTGCCACGTTCCACGGGCCGTTCGGCAACCGTGCGTCCAGCGGGACGACCGCCTCCGCAAGGTCGCCCGGAGCCAGAGTGGTGCCCATCTGGGTCGAGAACGGTCCGGCGCGCAGTCCGGCCGGCCCGCCGGAGAGGGAGATTGCCCCGCTGAGGTCCAGGGCACGGCCCCCCGTGTTGTGGATCCGGGCGCGAACCTCCCCCCGCCCGTCGCGGGCTCGGGCCGGATAGAGCCGCTCGATCTTGAAGTCCGAGGGTGGCTCACCACCGGGACCGACGTCGACGTACATGCGGACGCCCACCCGGCCCAGCATGGTCAACGTGTGCGAGCGGTCCGTGGGGGTGCCCGTCTGCGCCCAGATGACGCCGTATCGCTCCCCGGCGGCAGCGTCCCTGGGCACCCGGATCGTGGTGCGTACCCGCGCCGTCTCGGAGGCCGCCAGCTCAAGGCCCGCCGTATCGAGTGACGTCCAGCCGGTCAGCTCGTCGGGGGTGTGCTCCGGCGCGAAGGTGAACTTGCCCTTCGCGATGGTGGCCGCCGCGGCGTAGACGTCGACGTGCATCGGTGTGGCCGACTCGTTGGTGACCTCCACCCGCCGCTCGATGGTCGAGCCGGGCGCGACGTGGTCGACGATGTAGGCCTGCGCCCTGGGATCGGCACGGCGGCTTTCCGGAGCGTCGAGCAGCTTGATACCGATGGTCCTGCCCGGAGCCGGGTCGTGGGGCGAGGACGCCCCGGGCGCCCCGTGCCCCGCCGCCGGCATCACCCCGGCCGCCTGTACGAAGGCCAGCACCAGCAGGAGAACCCCGTACCGGCGCGCACCCTTCATTCCGTCAGGCAACGGACTCGGTCAGCGTTCCGGTGTAGGTCCCGCCGACGGCGGCGGCGGGCACGTGAACGGTGACGGTCGGGTTCCAGGTCGCGGTGTTGTCTCCGACACCGGCGCTCCCGGTGACCACCGTCTGCGCGGAGTTGCTCAGCGTCACGGGCGTTCCGGTGGCGGTGATGGTTCCGGTCGTCGTGATCGACCCGGGATCGTAATCAGCGCTCGTGGCGGGGATCGTCGACGAACCGCTCGTGAAGTCCGTCTCCGCCGCGGTCACCGTCCAACTGGCCGAGAGGAGGGCGCGATCGTCGGTGACGGTCATGGGACCGATCGCCCCGCTGATCGCGGTGCCGGGCGCTCCGGAGCCGAGGTTGGCACTGACTGGTACCGACAGCGTCAACGCACCGGACGTGACGGTGTACGTGACTGTGGTGGCGGGGTCGTCCGCCGCGACGGCGAGACCCGGCTGGACCAGGACGAGAGCAGCGGCTGCGGCCGCGACAGACAGGCTTGGTGCGCGCACGGTAACTCCCCGGGTAGCCGCCCGCCAGCGGACATCCTGGCTGACAGCGGACATGTTGGCTGACGTGACGCAGACAATCGGGCGCGGCCTGTTCACACAAGCCGACGCGCACCGCACTCCGCCACACGAAGGACCACGTTTCAGCCGGAGCGAGGTGACCTGCGGCGTTGAACGCCCCACGGACTCTTCCGCCCGTCGGGCTCGCTCACAGCTGTGGGAGCAGGCTCCTCGAAGGTCGCGTGGGCGCGCGGTACGAGACGGACTGCGGCACCGGCGATCGCCGGATACGTCTCGGGAAGCAGGCTCGTGTACGTGTCGGCCGTGATGGTGATCGAGGAGTGGCCGAGCATCTCCTGGTTGGATGTGCTTCGGGTCGGCGCCAGCCGCATGGGCCGGCGTCGCGGCATCCTCACGCCCGGGTTCCCGGCCGGCCGGGCCGAGGTGACGAAACCGCTGGAACGGCCGCTGCGCGAAGCCGACTTGGCCTACGAGCTGCGACCGTTCCAGTTCTCACGCTACGGCTGCCACCGGAGCGACTACTTGCCTCCCACGCCCTTCTCGCCGATGCGGAAGATCCTGTGGCTGTCGCGGGTCATGTCGACGACCACCTTGGTGGTGGGGCCGCTGCCCCAGGTGAGGGTGACGACGGCCTCCGTGTAGTTGCGGGTGGTGCCGTTGTCGGTGACCTTCCAGGCGAGCGGGACGTTCTGGGCGCGCAGGATGCCGTCGGCGTGCTCCCGGTTCTCCCAGGCCGCCAGGTCCTTCTGGAAGGCGGGGGTGAGGTAGTGGCTGCGCAGGGCCTTTCCGAGGTGGCCGCTGTCCTCGTCGAGCACCGCGTCGATGTACGTGCCGTAGAAGTCGGCGATGCGAGTGATGTTGTCGGACGGCTTGCCGCTGACGCTGCGCGGGGCGCCGGCGGAGGCCTGGGCGGTGGCACCGAGGCCGAGGGCGACGGCGAGGAGGCTCGCGGTCAGAATGGTGCGGGTCTTGCTGCTCATGTGTGTTCCCCTTTTTCTGAGTCGTGTTTTTCTGAGTCGTGCAGAATCGCGCCGAATGGCGCTGTCGGCATGTGGTGGGCCGCCCTCCCCACCCCCGTGGCGGAGGATTGGCCCCGGTCATGCGGTCGGTGGAGCTTGTTCACGGCCGTGACGGTCGTCTTCTTGACGGCCTCCGCCGGTGAGGTCGCCGACGTGTCCTGAAGTCGCCCAGCAGCCCCGGTCGACGGCCGTGAGTGTCTTGCCGTCCCGGGTCGACGGCCATGACGGTCCTGCCGTCCCGTACGGCGGAGAGCGGACGGATGCCGGGAGGAGGTGTACCAGGAGATCAGCCTGGTCGAGGGCGGTCCTACTCCAGCGCCTCCGGCACGTCAGCGGTGATCTCGACGGCCGTCCAGGACGAGCTCGGGTGCGGCAGGAGATGGGCCGCCGCGAGGAAGCCGGGCGCCTTGGCCGCGACGTCCGCCGGTGGGGCGAGCGTCACGCCGAGGGCGAGGCCCGTGACGGCGAGTGCGAAGGGCGGGCCTGCTCGAGTGTGCTTGGACATGCGTGTCCCCCGTGGATGAGTGCATGGGTGTGGTCCGTCGCCCGCCGCTGGCTGGTCGGTCCGGCCTGGTCGGTGCGACACCAAGAGCATCAGCCGTCACGTCGGCCCGGCGCAACGCTGGAAGCCCGTCCGGCGACGGTGGAACCATCCCAGCCCATCTGACGTGCAGATATATGGGCCGCCTGGGATACGGGGACACGTGGGACACAGGGCACGTGAGATACGCGGACAGGCGGGATACGGGGATACGCGGGAGGACGGGGAACGGTGTCGAGCGGGGACGACGTCGAGCAGTTCGCGGCGCTGCTGCGCCGGCTGAAGGACCGCACGGACCGGAGCTACGGCTCCCTGGCCCGGCGCCTCAACATGAACACCTCCACGCTGCACCGCTACTGCGCGGGTGAGGCGGTCCCGCAGGACTACGCCCCGATCGAGCGTCTGGCCGCCTTCTGCGGGGCGACACAGGACGAACGCCTCGAACTGCACCGGCTGTGGCTGCTCGCGGTGACGGCACGACAGCGGCCGAGGGCCGGTGAAGGGGCGGTGCAGCCGACAAGGGCCGAGGACGCAGCGGAACCGACCAAGACCGAGGGGGTGCTGGAACCGACAGGGGCCAAGCGAGCTTCGGGCCCTGGCAGCCGGACGGCCCAGGGTGCGGGCGGCGTTGCGGGCAGCGTGGCCGGCGGGGGCGGCACGAGCGGTGCACCGCCGCGACTCGACGCGGGCGCACCCGACGCCGGGCTGCCCGCTCCCGACGCTCCCGGACCGGGCAGTCCCGAGCCGACGGCCCAGTGGGATGCGGCCCGCTCGACCGGACAGCCCTGGTACCGCCGTCGCCGCCGTCGCCGCACCTTCGTCGGCGCCGCGGCGACCGTGCTGCTGGTGACGCTGGCCAGTGTGTCGGCGCTGACGGCCGACCGGTCTCACGACAACTCCGCCAAGGCCACCGGTCAGTCCCGAACGACAGGAACCGGAACCGGTACGTCACACCACCCCTCGGTCACCACGGCCAGCCCCTCCCCCAGCCGTTCGTCGGCCTCGCCCTCCACAGGAGTACGGGCTCCGGGGAGCCCCGAGCCGAAGGGCGGACCGTCGGCGGACGCGAAGAGCGGCGCTCCCGTGCCGACCGGTGTGCCGCTCGCCTGGACCGCCGACTCGCAGATCTGGGACGGCGGTTGCGGGCACGACTACGTCATCGAGAAGGAGCCGTCCCAGGTGCCCCCGCCGCCGGTGCAGCAGGACGCCGGGGTGTGGGCGGCGACGCAGAGGGCGGTGCACGGGCGGCAGACGATGGTGCAGATCTCGGTGCAGGGGAAGTCGTCCACGGCCGTGGTCCTGGAGGCCCTCCGGGTCCGGATCGTCAGCCGCGGCACCCCGGTCACCGGCAACGCCTACGCCATGGACCAGGGCTGCGGCGGCGGTCTGAGGCCCCGTGACTTCTCCGTGAACCTGGACGTCAACCGCCCGATCGCCCACGCGCGCCCCGGCAACGACGGCGAAAAGCTCTCCCCCGCCGTGCAGTTCCCCTACCGAGTCTCCGCCGAGGACCCCGAGGTGCTGCTGGTCACCGCCACGACCGAGGCCTACGACTGCAACTGGTACCTGGAACTCGACTGGTCCTCCCAGGGCCGCACCGGCACGGTCCGCATCGACGACCACGGCCGCCCGTTCCGCACCAGTGGCATCAAGGGCCTGCCCCACTACTGGTACGGCACGAACGGCCAAGGTGTGCGTCAGTGGGTGCCCCTCGACTCTTAGGGTGCGCCGCACAGCCGGGGCCGCAGGTGTGGGTGGCGAGGGCGCGCACGTCGTCATGTTCCCGATGGGTGCTTCTCCAGCCACCGGCGGGCGCCTGTTTCGGCGGCGGATTCCCGAACCGTCAGCGGTTCTCCATCGACTACGAACACTCGATCGACTGGATGAGTGTCGACACCGTGCTCCTCGACGAGATCCTCCCCAACGAGGACGGCGGTTGTCTGCACGAGATCGCACTCACCGACGCGTCGATCACCGTCCGATGTGAGGATCTGCAAGCCGTATGGGAGGACGCGGACTGAGGGGCGGCCGTCCGCCATGCTCAGCTTGTGGAACTTCCACTCGGGCAACACCGAATACAAGACGTCCCCGTGGGAGGTGTGGTCCGCCGGAGCCTCCTCGACCACCACCCGCATCGACTACGTCAACTAGACCTCGACATCTCGGCGTAGCCTGCGGACAGGGAGAACATCGAAGATGGGGGGATTCGATGCGGACGGCCGTGATCGTGTCCAAAGCCGTGCTCACCGTGATGGGCACGTGGCTTGTTCTCGTGCTGGCGATCATGCTTCCGGCACTGCTTCCGGAACGGTGGGAGTACTACATCATCTCCCCTGCCAGCGTGGGTCTGTGGACGCTTTCGATGCTGGTAGGACCCGTCGTCGTCTGCTGGAAACTCCGCTCCTGGATTCGGACGGTCCCAGGTGATCCGAAGCGGTGGGACGGCTGACCTGTCAGCCCGACGGGCCCTCTGATGCCGTGCTGCTCACGTGTCTCAACCACGTCTGATGTCAGCTCCGTGGCCTACCGGTTGAGCATGGCCGGTGGCAAGATCACGTGGGTGGAGAGTCATGCTGAGTTGTCGTTACGATGGCAGGGGAAGTCCGTACGCTGGTGGATCGCGGGGGTGGCGCTGTTCGCGGTTGCGGCGGGGGTTGCGGCACGCCGCGGTGTTCCGGATGCCCAGGACTGGGGGATCTTTTCCGGGTTGGCGGGCGTGGCGGTCGTCTCGACTGCGCTCGGGATGTTCAGGCGACGGGTGGAGGCGGGCCCGGACGGGCTGCGGTTCCGCACGGTGCTGCGGTGGCGGCGGCTGAGATGGGACGAGATCGTCTGCTTGGAGGATCTGCGGGTGGCCGGTGCCGAACAAGGTCCACAACTGCGGGTCGCGGCCAGGCTGCTCGACGGCTCCATGGTCCCGCTGCCGGTGCCATGGGTCGGTGTCGACGACGCGACGGATTTCGAGAGGCAGCTGTCCCAACTGCGTGCGCTGCACCACCGTTACGGGCGCAGCAGCCGGGGATTGTGACCAGCTTGCGGGTAGGGGGCGGCTTTCGGCGTAGACCCCGTACGCGGGTATGAGGGGCCTGTCCTGCTCGGTCTCGTGGCGGCAATGGCGGCAGTGGCGGCTGCGGCGGCTGCGGCCCAACTGCTAGAATCCGCGCACTTGTTCGGGGGGGTGGGGCCCTCCGCAGTGTGAGGGGGGAAGAAGCAAGTGACTCGTCGTGCCTTCGTGCGTGGCTCCCTTGCCGCCGTCACCGGGTTGGCGCTTTCGGTGTCCGCTGTGCCGCTGGTGGGGGCTACGACCGCACACGCAGAGCCCGCGGCGGAGCTCATCGTTCCGGCGACCGTGCGCACGACTCCGCGCACGGCGGATCTGCAGAGCGCGGGGGCCTCCGGCTTCCTCGAGTACCGTTCCACCGCCGAGGGCTCCGGCCTCTGGTGGACCGGCTACGACGGCAGCCGCAAGCCGGTGGAGGGAGGCAAGGGACTCGGGCCGCGCACTCCGGGTTCGTACGGCACCGGTTCGGACGTCGTCGCCCTCCGCCCGTCCCAGAGCAGTGGTGGGCAGGTCGTGCTCCGGGACATGGGGACCGGTGCCACGGAGACCGTGGCGATCCCGGCGGACCAGAGCTATATGCAGACGTACGGTCGCACCGTCCTGACCGGCACTTCGACAGGCGGCGAACGGAATCGGCTGTTCCTGCTGCACGACGAGAACGGCAGCACGGTGCAGGTGCCCGTCACCGGATTCCCGGACGGGACGGTCTTCCCGTTCTTCCCCACGGGTGCCGCGTCCGGCATCCTCGTCAACTTCTACGGCCCGGACCGGGTCCTCCACCACGCCATGGTGGATCCGGAGACCGGCGCCGCCACGATCCTGCCGTCGACGGTGGCCAACACGGACTCCGTGGTGGGCTCCGATTACCTGGCCAGTTGGTACACCACGTCCCGGGTGCGGGTGTACGCCAAGGGTGCCTACGACACTCCCACGCACGAGGTTTCGTTCCCCCGCAGCTCCGCGCGCAAGATCCTCGGCGTCGCCGGTGACGCACTCGTCGTCGCGCGGCGCGACGACTCCTCCGTCTGGAGTGTGTCCGCGCTGCCCTTCGACGGCTCCGCGGAACTGCCCCTGGCCAAGCGGGCGGACCCAGAAGCCCTGGTCACCCCCGACGGCGGCCTGGTCCTCGCCGGCGGGGAGTCCTCCGTGGACTACGGCATCGCCAAGATCGAGGCGGGCGGCGACGGTCTGCCCCGGATGCACCGCATCGTGGACCTTCCGGCCGTGCCGATGGGGATCGAGTCGCTCGATCTGAGCGGCGGTGAGCTGATGACCTACGAGTCCGGCGACGGGGCGACGCACCTGTTCAGCCGCTCGCTGGTCACGCAGGGGACCCTGACGGCCGGCACGCGCACGGACCGGGGACGGACCGCGAGGTGCGGGGTCATGGCCGGGGACTACGGGGACTGCCCCGACCTCCGGGGTACCGGTGACGGGCGGGCGGTCTACCGGACCTGGGACGGGGAACTCCACGTCCTGGACCGGGGTCAGTCCCTCCCCGGCACCGTACTGGCCTCCGGCCTCGGCGACAGCAACGGTCTCGTGGACGTCGAGGGCCGGTATGCGAGCTGGCGGGGACCCACGCCCGCGGGAGACGGCCTGACGGTGACAGATCTGGACACTCGGAAGACCGTGCTCACCCGTACAGGCTCAGCCGCCGCGGGCCCCACCGCCCTGTGGGGGGAAACGCTGTGGAAAGGGTCCACCGGCGGTGGTGTGACCGCCACGGAGGTGCGGTCGGGCAAGGCGATCACGTCGTTCCAGGTGGGCAGCACCTGCCATGCGGGGAATCTCCAGGCGGTGGGGCGCTGGGTGTACTGGTCCGGCTGGTGCGATCTTCCCCAGGCCCAGGGGAGCGTGCCGAAGGCCGTCGTCTACGACACCCGCAAGAAGACGCTCATCACCGCTCCGGCCGGGGGAGAGAACCGGCTGGGAGACGGCTTCCTGGTCGCGCGTGACTCCAGCTCCGGGGCGCTGACCCTCACGGATGTCAGAAGCGGCTCCGCGGTGAGCCGGTCCCTGGCCGCCAAGAGCGGGAGATGGGACGTCGATCCGTACACCGGCCTGATCGGTTATGTGGACCCCGCCTCCCAGGACATCCACGTCGTACGGAGCGGTACGCCCGCCACGGACATCGCGGTCCTCGGGGCGGAGACGGACTCCTCGGTCAGCGGGCTGAGCTCGGCCCCGTGGGACGGCACATGGTGGCTGTCGAAGCCGGCGGCGTCGTGGACGCTGGTGCTCAGGAACAAGGCGACCGGCGCCACTGTGCGCACCATGTCCGGCGGTGCCGCACACGACGCGGTCCAGGCGTCCTGGAACGGCAGGACGTCGACGGGCGCGTATGTGCCGAACGGCACGTACACCTGGACTCTGACGGTGGCCCCGGCAGACGGGCAGGGCACGTCGGCGACGGCGTCCGGCTCGTTGAAGCTGACCGGTGGTGCCGCCGTGCGGCGCGACCAGGTCGGGTCCGACGGCATCGGTGACCTCGTCACGCTCACCCCCGCGGGCGCACTCACCTTCCACCAGGGCGACGGCGGGAAGTTCACGACGAAGACGGCGGGCTCGGGCTGGCCGGCCTCGATCACCGCGATTCCGTTCGGAGACCTGAACGGAGACCGGTGCAACGACGTGCTGGTGCGGCTGAGCAGCGGTGCCCTGCGCCTGTACAAGCCGGGCTGCGGCGCGGCGCTCAAGCCCACCACGCCGTACACGACGCTCGGGGCCGGCGGCTGGACCCAGTACAACGTGCTGACCTCGCCCGGCGACATCAGCGGCGACGGACGGGCCGACCTGATCGCCCGCAACGCCTCGACCGGCGCGGTCTACCTGTACAGGAGCACCAGCACCGGAACGCTGTCCGCGCGCGTGAAGCTGTACGGCGACTGGAAGACGTACAAGAAGGTCGTCGGTGTCGGCGACCTCAACGGCGACGGCATCGGCGACCTGATCGCCCAGGACAGGTCCAACAACCTCTACCGCTACTACGGCACCGGAAAGGGCACCTTCGCGTCCCGCGTCCGGCTGTTCACCGGCTGGGGCAGCTCGTACGACGCGGTCGTCGGCGTAGGTGACATCACCGGCGACGGCAAGGCGGACATCGTCGCCCGGGACACCGCCGGCAACCTCTACCGCCAGACCGGCTACGGAAACGGCTCGTTCGCGCCGCGAGTGAGGATCGCCACCGGCACGCAGAGCTACAAGGCCCTGTACTGACCGGTACTGGTGGGGCGCCGCGCGGCGTGGCAGGGGCGCCGCGCGGCTTTGGCGTCATGGGGTTCTCGGAGTGGGAGCTGTCAGCCCACTTGGACCCAGGCGCAGATCGCGAGAACTGCGGGCACAGGGCACGCCAGGGCACCCAGAAGGAGCAGACGAGCCGCCGGCTCCAGACGGCGGATGCCGGGTGACCGGGCCAGAGCGGCCAGTGTGGCCGCAGCGCCTACGACGGTCAGGACGAACCGCAGCACGAAGCCCTCGGCAGGTTGGCCGTCGGCAGTTGCCCAGACCGCCGCCATACTCACGAGAAACGTCAGCCACGCAAGCGACGCGAGAGTGACCACCCACAGCAGGCCTGCCAGTACGGCAACGGCCACCTGACCCCGGCGGGGTCGCTCTGTCGGCTGATGGGGGCCGTAAAGTGCCGCGTACGTATGGGGATTCACCTTCGTTCCTTTCCATGTGAGACCTGCACGATCCTCATGCCGGGGACGGTTTTGCCGCATGGGCGCAGATACTCATCTCCAAGCGCGCTGCATCTCACATTCCTTGGTGAGCTCTCCAGATTCGACCCTTCAATGGTTGACGGCACAATTGATTACGTTTTGCCTCAGCTTGCGAGGTCCTATGAGTGGGGTATTGTCTCGAAAATGGGGAGCTGGGCGCCTACGCCCCTACCGCGCAGAGCGGCTCGTCCCCTCTTCCCGCGGGCAGCAGGAAGCCCCACCTGCGCCCCTATGCACACCCCCCACTCCGCGCGCTCACCACAAGGTGGAATGTCATGCGACGCGTACTGTTTCTCATCCCCATGGCCCTCGTCGGCCTCATCGCCTTCCTCGCCCCCACCGCCTCGGCCGTCAGCGCGCACTTCGTAGGTACGCCGACTGCCACCCGGTCGGGCAACAGCCTCACGGTCTCCGGGAAGGAGGCCGGACTCGGCAATCAACAGACCGTCAATATTCAGGTGACCGCCAACGCCGCATGCATCAACCCCGGTGGCCAAGGCCCCAACGCCGCCAACAAGCAGGCTGTCGCCGGTGGAGGACAGTTCCCCGTGCAGAACGGCAAGGCCAACTTCACGGTGACGGTGACAGCCACGTTCAAGCCTTCGTGCAGCCCCCCGATGACGGTGCAGTTCAGCGACATCCTCGTCACTGACACCGGTAACGGCATCTCCATCTCGGTGCCCGGCACCTTCTGACACGTCAACCGTCGACAGCGGAAGGCCATCTCGCCGACCCCACGTCGCCGGTCAGCCGAACGGCCCGCGAGCACACCCGCTCGCGGGCTGTCTGCGATGCGCGGCGCGCCCTCCCTGCTCCGTTGTGCTTGAGCCACGGTGGTTTTCAAGTCTGTTGCGGCGGTGGGGTGTTGCTGATTCGATCCTCGGATGACAGAGATCAAGGAGCCCTGGGGGCTCAGTGTGCTCGGTGCGGGAAACGTCTCGGCGGAGCCCCGGCTCGCCCAGGTGAAGCTCGCGGTCGACCTCCTGGCGCCGACGCCCAAGGATGCCTTTGCACAGGCTGGTGCAGCCGTTGCCAGACTGCGGACGGTGCTGCGAGATCATGGGATAGCCGACTCCGACGTATCCGGATCACGCCTCGCCCTCCAGTCGGAGTTCAAGGGCTACGGCGCGGACCGGACGTTCCTGGGCTATCGCTGCGAGGCGACGTACACCGTGCAGACCCAAGCCCTTGACCGGCTCGAACTTCTGATAGAGGACGCCGTCGAGGCCGGTGCGAACCGAGTCGACGACGTGCACTTCGACGTGCTCGACAAGCCCGCGCTGCGGGACGAGGCCCGCCGCCGGGCAGTCGGGGCCGCACGTCGCAAGGCTGAGGTCTACGCAGATGCCTGCGGTGTCAGGCTCGGCCCTGTCGTGCACATCCAGGACGTCGACCCGGAATCGGTCGGGCTGCGCAGTCATGGGGGTCGCCTCGGAGGCGATCCCGAGACCGACGGTGTCTTCGCGCCCGGCACGGTGCGCGTCGAGGCGGCCGTGCTGCTCGGCTTCGGCCTGCTGCCCTGACCTTCCCGCCAGGCGGCTGCGGAAGGAGGCGATGCCGCCGTCCCCCCTCCCCCGCCCTCCCCGCCCTCCCCCGTGACGGGTGAGGTGCGGCCGCCGGTCCCCCCGATGTGATGGGACCGGCGGCCGGGCGTACGCCTGCCGCTGCCCGGTCGGCTCGCCCGCTTCAGAGCCTCATGGATCGGCCGGATCGACGGTCTGAGTCGACGGAGGAGGCACCGGTGTCCAGGACGACCGGAAACACCGCAGCCGAGGCCGACCACGCCGAGCGCGGGGCCCATACCGACTACACGGCCGGCGTCTACGGCTCCGTGCTCGCGACCTCCGTGGTGGTCGGCGCCGGAACGCTGGGGGACTTCCCGCGCACCGAGCTGGTGCTGCTGCTGTTGCTCACCGGCCTGGTGTTCTGGGTCGCGCATGTGCACGCCCAGCTCTTCGGGGAACGACTGGCGCAGCACGGCCGGCTGGACCGCCGGACCGTGCTGCATGTGTGCCGCGACGAGTGGCCGATCGTCACGGCCGCCGTCCCGCCGGCCGTCGCTGTGGCGGTCAGCCCGCTGCTGGGGCTGGACGTCGAGGGCGCCGGCTGGCTGGCGGTCTATGTCGCGGTGGCCGGGCAGGTCGGGTGGGCGGTGGCGGCGGCGCGCAGGGCCGGTGCCTCATGGCCTCTCGTCGCCGGCACCGCCTCGGTCAACCTGCTCCTCGGTCTCCTGATCATCTCCTTCAAGATCGCCCTGAAGCACTGAAGCACCAGAACACCGAAGCGTCCCCTTTGTCCCTCAGAGGCTCTCCTGTCCCTCAGAGGCTCTCCGCCGTGACCCGCCCCGAGCGGCGCGCCGCCTCCAGTGCCTGGAAGTCCCGCTCGTTCTGGTCGGCGTAGGCCTGGCCGAAGTCGACGAGCGCGCGGTCGAAGCGGTCGTTGCCGCCCAGGTACGAGGCGATGGCGATGGGGTCTCCGGAACGGGCGTGGGCCCGTGCCAGTGAGGCGCCGCACAGCCGGGCGAAGAGGGTGAGCATGTGCGGCCCCATGGTCTCCGGCCGTGCGATGCCCTTCCAGTCCCAGAGCTGGCGCACATAGAAGTCCCGTGGCTTCCCGTCGAGGCCCACCTGGTGCGTCCAGCCGAGGAAGATGTCGCTGGTGGTCTGGATCAGACGCTGCCCGGCCACCACCCGGCGCCCCTGGTTGTCGTACTCGTCGCCGCCGGTGTGGGCGGCCAGCACCGACTCCCCGGCCTCCTTGGCCTGGAGCAGCAGCGGATCGTCGTCGTCCCTGCCGAGCAGGAACACGACCCAGCAGCGGGTGCCGACGCTGCCGACGCCGACCACCTTCCGGGCCAGGTCCACCAGCCGGTAGTGCCGCAGCAGATGCCGGCGTTCGGAGGACAGGGACCGGGAGTACGTGTCCAGGAGGTTCCGGAGCTCCGTCTCACGCCCTTCCGCGGAGTGGTCCACCAACTGGTCGAGCGGGGTGATCAGCGGCGGGTCCGCGGCGATGCGCCGTCCCTCGGGGGTCACCGTGGTGAGTTTGGCGAAGGCGCGCTCGGACGTCCGGGTACGGGCCTTCTCCGCCGCCTCGACGCTGCGGCGCCGGTCCGCCTTGTCGATCGACGACGAGGACAGCAGCTCGTCGACGTGGGCGGCGTCGTCCTGGGCGTACCAGATGTCCAGGGTCTGCATCCCGGCGAAGGAGTGCATCCGCTCCCGGTAGCCCTTGACGCAGGTCTGGACGAGCGTGTCCTGTTCCTTGACCGAGAAGCCGTTCGCACGGCCCGCGATGACGAATCCGGCGGCGAGCCGTTTGACGTCCCATTCGAACGGGCCGGGGTGGGTCTCGTCGAAGTCGTTGATGTCGAAGACCAGCCGTCGCTCCGGCGAGGCGAGCAGCCGGAAATTCAGCGGGTGGGCGTCCCCGCAGAGCTGGACCCGCAGCCCGGTGTCCGGGGCGGAACCCAGGTCTGCCGCCATGATGGCCGCCGCGCCGCGATAGAAGCGGAACGGCGATTCGAGCATGCGGCCGTAGCGGACCGGGACCAGCTCCTGGACCCGGGTCGCCGACTGACTCTCGATCACCTCGACGGGGTCGAACCGCTCCTTGCCCGGCTCGAACGTGCCGTGGCTTCCGCGTGACACGCGGGTGCGTGCCTGTCTGCCGTATGCCGCCCGTTCCGACGGCGACAGGGTGATGGTGAAGTCGTTCCCCTTGGTCATGACTCGGCCTCCCGGTCCGGGGTCCTGGTGTCTGTCGCGGCCTCCGGCTGTTCCGGCGGCTCAGGTTGCCGGCGGCGCAGTCCCTCCTCGACCGCGCTCACCAGCACCCGTACGGCGACTCCCACGAGCAGCAGCCCCACGGTCATCTGCGCCATCACCACCACACGCCCCGCCTCGGTGCGCGCGGTGATGTCGCCGTAACCGACGGTGCTGAAGGTGGTCAGCGTGAAGTACAAGGCGTCCGTCCTGGTCAGCCGCTCGCTGAAGGTCTCCGGGGTGGAGTGGTCCAGCAGTTCGTAGACGGCGGCGAAGAGCACCAGGAACAGCACGAGCGTGGTGGCCAGTACCTCGACGGCCTTCAGGCGCGGGTACGGCGAGTGCACGATGATCCGGATCTCCCACAGGAACACCAGCACCACCGCCGTCAGTCCGAGAACCAGCAGCGTCCAGGCACCGGCCGAGGTCCGCTCGTCGTAGGGCAGCAGGTAGTAGGCGGTGACGAGTCCGGCGGAGATCAGCACCGCGCGGCCGACGACCTCGGCCACCGCCCGCCGGCCGGGACGGGGCTGCCGACGCGGCCCGTGCGCGTCCGGCCCGGACCGGTCGCGGTCCGGGCCGACAGCCGTGGGATCGCTCATGTCCTGCCTGTCTCCCGGTTCCGTTCCGGTCCGTCGATCCGTGCCGATCCGTCGATCCGTGCCGACCTGTCGATCCGTTCCGATCCGTCATGTCCTGCCTGTCTCCGTCGGTCCGTTCCGATCGATCGGTCCGCTCCGGTCCGTCGGTCCTGCCTGTCTCCGTCGGTCCGTTCCGGCTCGTCGGTCCGTTCCGGGGCGGGGGTTTCGGCCCGCCGTGGGTCGGCGGGCGCCTCCGATCCCAGCCCACCCCGGCGGCGGTGGAGTCGGATCACCCGTCGGGGGTGACCCAGCGATCGCGGGCAGCCTGGACGCTGGACCGGTCAGGTCCCCGTACGCCACCCCGGCGGTCCGGGAACGACTTGCCCGATCACGCGAGGAGGAGCCATGACAGCATCGCGTGGTCCCGCACCGCCCACCGGACCGGAACCCGGGGCCCCCGGGGCGGGCCCCGCTCCGCCGGACGACATCGCGGACCTGCTGGGGCGCCTCGGCCGTTCCTGGACCTGGATCCTGGGCTCTGCGGTCGCGACGCTGGTGCCGGGTGTCCTGCTGCTGGTCTGGCCGGACGCGACCCTGCACGTCGTGGCGGTCCTCCTCGGTCTGTACCTGCTGGTGACCGGCGCGTTCCGGTTCGTGGCCGTCTTCGGCCGGAGGGAGCACGGCGAACGTCTCGTGGCGCTGCTCCTGGCCGTGCTGTTCATCCTGGCCGGGCTGCTCGCACTGCGGAATCCGCTGCAGACCATCGCCGCGCTCTCGGCGATCGTCGGCGCCGTCTGGCTGGTGTCCGGCGTCCTCACCCTCTACACGGCCGTCGCCGACAAGGACCTGCCGCACCGCGGTGCGGTCATGGGCTTCGCGGCGCTGGCGATCGTCGCGGGGATCGTGGTGCTCGCCCTGCCCGCCCAGTCGGCCCGGGCCCTGACCCGGCTGCTCGGCCTGTGGCTCGTCCTGCTCGGCCTCGCCGAGGCGGGGGTCGCCCTCGCCTGGCGGGCCGCGCTGCACAGGGCGGGCATCACGGGCCCGCACGGCCCCGCCGAGACCGCCTGACGCCCGGCCGCAGGGCGAGACCCCGCGGATCGGCGGTGCCGGCCGGGCCTCCCGCACCGACACGCTCACACGCTCGTACCGGCCCGCCATCCGGAGCGCCGCCGGCCACGACAGGCCCGGCACACACGTACGAGGGGAGCCCCCATGAACCCCGCATCGACCCCGGCCTCACCGGACCCCGAGGACTCCGGAGCATCAGGACACCCCGGCAACGGGGACGACGGCCGTACCCTGAGCGCCTCGGAGCACGAGGAGTACGAGCGGCTGCGCCGGCACGCGTCGGTACGGCACCGGCGGCTGCGCAACGTCGGCGCCTCGATCCTCCTGCTGCTGGCCCTGCTGCTGGCCCCGGTCGCCGTCGTCGCGGCGTGGGTCGAGAAGACGGTCACCGACACCGACCGTTATGTGGCGACCGTGGCGCCGCTGGCGTCCGACCCCGCAGTGCAGAACGTCATCATCACCCGGATCACCAACCACGTGGTCGCGCAAGTGGACGTCAAGTCGATCACGGACGCCCTCGCCAAGACGCTCAAGGACCGCGGGGCACCGCCCCGTGTCGTGGCCGGGGCCGACGCCCTCACGGGTCCGCTGACCTCCGCGGTCAGGACCGCCGTCGACCGCGTCGTCACCCGCGTGATCACCAGCAACGCCTTCCAGCAGGTGTGGGAGGGCGCCAACCGCCGGGCGCACGCGGCGGTGATGAAGGTGCTCACGGACGAGGGCGGCGGCGTCGTGAGCGCCAAGGGCGAGAACATCCAACTGGACGTGGGACAGATCGTCGACCAGGTACGGACGCGCCTCGTCGACGCGGGCTTCAGCAAGGCCGCCGCCATCCCGAACACCGACAAGACGATCACCCTGTTCAAGGCCAAGCAGCTCAGCAGGGCCCAGGACGCCATGCGGCTGCTGGACATCATGGGCGCCTGGCTGCCGGTGATCGCCGTGGCATTCGCCGCGCTCGCCGTGTGGACCGCTCCGTCCCACCGCCTCATGCTGATGATCGCGGCCATCGGCATGGGCGTGATGATGATCGTGCTGCTCGTCGGGCTGGCCGTGGCACGGCGGATCTATCTGGACTCGGTGCCGTCCGGCACGCTGCCTCCCGACGCCGCCGCGGCGATCTACGACACCTTCATCCGCTTCCTGCGCAACAGCACCCGCACCCTTCTGGTCGTCTTCGTGATCACGGCGCTGGCCGCATACCTGTTCGGTCCCGGACGGGTCGCCCGATTCGTCCGTGCGACGTCGGACCGGGGCACGACGGCCGCCGGCAACGCGATCGAGGAAGCAGGGCTGCGCACCGGGACCGTGGGGCGCTGGCTGGACGGTCACCGGGCGTGGACCACCGGTGGCGTCATCGCGGCGGGAGTCCTGGCGCTGCTGCTCTGGAACACGCCCACGGTGGGTGTGGTGGCGCTGATCGTCGGTCTGGTCCTGGTCGTGCTGATCATTCTGGCGATCCTCGCCGCCGCCGCGGGTCCGCCCCCTGAGCAGGCGGAGGAGGCGGCGACTTGAGAGGACGCGGGACCTGCCATGCGGGGCGGGGCGACGTGTCCCCCGGCGAGGTACGGGCCGCCCGCACGATCACCCGTGCCGGGTGAGGTCGCCAGGGCTTGCCGTGGGAACGCTGAAGAACAGCACAGAACCGATGCCGGGCGAGAGCCTGTAACGGAGGACGGACATGAGCGAGCACATCTACCTGGCGTACGACTTCCCGCTGCTGGGCGCCTTCTGGACCATGCTCTGGTTCTTCCTGTGGATCATGTGGTTCGTTCTGCTCTTCCGGGTCATCGTCGACATCTTCCGTGACAACGAGATGAGCGGCTGGGGCAAGACCGGCTGGCTGGTGTTCTGCATCGTCCTGCCTTTCCTGGGCGTGTTCGTCTACGTGATAGCCCGCGGCAAGGACATGGGCCACCGGGAACAGGCGCAGGCCCGTACCCAGCAGGAGCAGTTCAACGCCTACGTCAGGGAGGCCGCGGCCGGCGGCCGGTCCCAGGCGGACGACCTCGCCAAGCTGTCCGAGATGCGCACCCGCGGCGACATCACGGACGAGGAGTTCCGCAGGGCCAAGGAGATGGTCCTGAGCGGCCAGGGCACGGCGGCGTCCTCCGGGTCCACCACCCCCACCGCCTCGACCTCCCCCACCCCCCACAGCTGAGCATCCGGACAACATGAAACGAGGCACAAGATGACCGCGACACCCACCCGTCCGGCACACACGGCGAGGCAGGAATGGGCGACCGGCCTGACGGCATTCGCGGCCGTGATGCTCTTCCTCGTCGGCGTGCTCGCCGTCTTCCGGGGCATCATGGCCATCGCCGAGGACGACATCTTCGTCACGACCCGCGAGTACGTGTTCCGGTTCGATCTGACCGGCTGGGGCTGGGTGCACCTCATTCTGGGTGCCGTCGGCGTGATCGTCAGCCTCGGGCTGTTCTCGACCGCGACATGGGCACGCGTCGGCGGCGTGGGCATCGCAGCACTCGTCATCGTCGCCAACTTCCTCTCGCTGCCGTACTACCCGGTCTGGTCCGTCGTGATGATCGCGATGTCGGGCTTCATCATCTGGGCCCTGTGCGTGGTCAAGCGCGACGACGCCCTCGGGTAGCGTCCGCCGGGCACCGTGCGACGGTGCCGGGCCGTCATCGGCCCGGCACCGTCGCATGCCCGGACCCACGTCCTCGCTTCAGCACCCCTGCAACGGGGCGCGCGGTCACCAGAGTTAGCATCCGTTCATGACGACTGCTGACGACAACGGATCCGTGCTCGATGTCGAGATCGGGGCCCTCCGCGGGGGCTCCGCGGACCTCGCCCAGTACGCCGACAAGGCCGTGCTCATCGTGAACGTGGCCTCCAAGTGCGGGCTCACCCCGCAGTACACCGGGCTGGAGAAGCTTCAGGAGCGGTACGCCGGGCAGGGGTTCACGGTGCTCGGGGTGCCCTGCAACCAGTTCCTCGGCCAGGAGCCGGGCAGCGCCGAGGAGATCGCCGAGTTCTGCTCCGCGACCTACGGCGTGACCTTCCCGCTCACGGAGAAGGTCGAGGTCAACGGGGAGGGACGGCACGCGCTCTACGAGCGGCTGACCGGCTTCGCGGACGCGGAGGGGCACAGCGGCGACATCCGCTGGAACTTCGAGAAGTTCCTCATCGGGCGGGACGGGAGCGTCGTAGGACGGTTCTCGCCGCAGACCGAGCCCGAGGCGGACGAACTCGTCGCCGCCATCGAGGCCCAACTGGGCTGAGTCCCGACAGACAGAAAGGTGCCCTCTCGGCTAGGACGGCGGACTGGTCGAGAGGGCTCCGGGACCGTGCTCGCGCACGGGTACTACGTGGGTACTGCTGTGGGTACTGCTGTGGGTACTGCTGGGTCTTGCTCGGTTGTCGTTACGCCTTGACCGACGCCACGAAGGCGTTCCACGCCTCGGCGGGGAAGGACAGGACGGGGCCCGCGGTGACCTTGGAGTCACGGACGGCGAGGGTCGCGGTGGGCGACTTGACCTCGACGCACGCGCCGTTCCCTGCGGAGTAGGAGGACTTCGTCCACGTCGCCGTGGCGCCCTGCCGAACTGCCATGTTCACTCCTGTTGCACGTTGCTGTGGTACCGAGTCACCGCTTGGGAGCGGTGGTTGGTGCGATTTGCGCCAACCGCTTCGACCAGTTGGCCTGATCGAAGCTACTCGCCAACAGCCCCTCCTGGAGTAGTCGTTCACTCATCCGGATGGCATATTCCATTGGAGACTTACGGCCAAAGGTTCCAGCGGTGTAAGATCCGCGCCGCCCAAGCCACTTATGCCCTGCGAACAGCCGGAGCGCACAGCCGGAGCACGGCTCAGCGGGCATACTCCTTGGCCACGTCCGCGATGTACTGGCGTGACTGGTCCACATTCAGGGACTGGGCGCGCAGATGCTCGTACATCACCGCGTATCTCTGCACGTCGTGCGCCTTCTCCAGATACAGATCGCTGGTGACGCCCTCCAGGTACACCACGCTGGAGTCCGCCGCGTCCGCGAACTCCAGGATCGCGTACTGGCCGTTCAGCCCCGGGTGCGCGCCCACCTCGAACGGCAGCACCTGCACGGTCACATGGGGCAGCCGCGCCATGTCCAGCAGATACTCCAACTGCTCCCGCATGACCGTCTTGCTGCCCACGATCCGGCGCAGCGCCGACTCGTCCAGGACCACCCACAGCCGCAGCGGATTGTGCTCGGCGGCGATCCGTTCCTGACGGCGCAGCCGCACCTGCACCCGCTTCTCGATGTCCGCCGGTGAGGTCTCCGGCAGCGCGCCGTGCACCAGCGCCTCCGCGTACGCCCGGGTCTGGAGCAGACCGGTGACGATCTGGGGCTCGTAGACCCGCAGCGACTCGGCGTCGGTCTCCAGACCGATGTACACGCTGTACGGGATGTCACCGAACGCATGCCACCAGCCCTGCTGGCGCGAGTCCCGGGCCATCTCCATCAGCGAGTCCACGACCCGCTGGTCCTCGACCTCGTACACCCCGCACAGATCACGCACATCGCGCTGGCTGATGCTGCGCCGGCCGTTCTCCAGCCGGCTGATCTTCGACTGCGACACCAGCAGCCGCTCGGCCACCTCTTCGGCCGTCATGCCCCTGAGCTCGCGGAGCCTGCGCAACTCCTGGCCCAACCGGCGTCGCCTGACGGTGGGATTGACATTGGACGCCACGGGACGTGCACCTCCGGCCTGCTTACTTCTACTTTGCGTATCTGCTGTTGAGCAGATTGCCACCAAGGTGCTTTCTACCGCTGCCAAACGGTGGATATGCGGTGTACACACATCAGTTCAGGGCCGTCCCCCGCCATCCCCCACCGACCGCGGGCCGGTCAGCGCGGTCAGCGCCTTCACCGGCGGCTTCTACACGGCTTCCACACGGCTTCCGCACAGCCGAGCGGGGCGATGGGAGACCGTATTCCTACGGCTTCATCGCCCCGCTCGGACCAGCGGCTCCCGTACCGGGTCCGGGGACTCAGGTGCGGCTGTTTTTACGGTTGCGCAGATGTACGGCTTTGCTGCCGGGCACTCAGTGGACCGCGGCACGCACCATCGAGCCCCGGCGCGGCTGCATCGGGACACCACGAGCGGGTTCCGGCACGGTCCCGGCTCCAGGTCCGGGCTGGTTGCGGCGCGGCTGGACGGCCGCACCGTTCTGAACGTCCATCACGGCGTGCGCCACCAGGCCGCCCATGGGGTCGTGCCTGATCAGATCCCGCAGCCGGGAACGTGACGAGCGTCCCTCGTTGCCGGGATACAGATGCTTGCCGAGGCCGACCGCGTGCGCCAGCGCGGCGAGCGCCGCGGTCCGCGGGTCCGGCGGCACGCCGGTGCGGATCGCGGAATCCAGCCGGGACCGGATCTCCCGGCTGATGGCGGTGTCCGTCGCCTGGTAACGGATCGTCGGCAGCACCCCGCACATCTGACCGGGTACGGCGGCCACCATGCCGCACCGCTCCAGATGCGCGAGATACGTCTGGCGCAACCCCAGCCGGGGTCCGCCGATCCAGTGAACCGCCCGCACCGGAGCGCCGCGCCTTCGCAGCAACTCCAACGCGCAGTCCAAAGTCGGATCTCCAGTCGGCCGTGGTGCCACCACGGCGATACGATCCCCGTCTGGGGCTATCCGTCCGGCCAACGCCAGCTCTACTAGCTGTGCTCCGGCCAGACCGAGGTCGAGCGACTGCGGCTGCGCAGTGGTACCCGTGGTCGGGTCCAGTGCCAGCAGCAGAAGCTCTTCCGGAAGTGTTCTGCGGCTCCTGCCCATCCATGCCTCCCCGCGTGGATGAAAGACAGGGTGACCCCTCTCACATTGGTCTGTCGAGGGTGCGTGACCGCTTCGTAAGGGAACCGGCAGGTATGTCGTTCTCGTCTACCACAGAGGTTAAGCCCGCACACAGGACACTGGTACATGGTTCGGACAGCGCTGTGGATGCGGTGTCCGGGCGGTGGTAAGCGGTTGGTTCGGTACGCGCACACCGAGGGCGTGCGGCGCATGGAGGAGGCATCGGTGGCGGGCGAGTCCCCCGACAGGTCGAAGCAGCGCGAGTCGTCGGAAGAACCGACGTCGGGGAGCGCAAGTCCGGTTCCGGAGGCCAGGAGCGAGGCGCGTGACCCTCGTCTGGCCGTCGCCCAGGAATCCGCGGCACCGAAACGCGGTGGCGTGGACACGGCGACCAAAGTGCTCTCGGTGCGGGATGTACGGGACGTACAGGAGCCGGTGACGGACGACGAAGAGGCTCCGGAGGCCGAGGAGACCGCCTCGGAGGAGTCGGAGGGGTCGGAGGGCTCCGAGGACGCTACGGCGCCGGAGGGGGCCGACGAGGCCACGGAGGACGGCGACGACGCCTCCGACGGGCCCGCGGACGACTCCGACGAGGCTGAGGGCGACACCGGCGAGGCTGCGGGCAACTCCGGCGGCGACGCCCGGCGGGCCGCCGTGGACTCCTGGGTCGTCACGGCGGAGGACGCCGCCGCACGCAACGGCGCGAAGACCGGGAGCGGTGACGACGCCGAGGGCGGCCCCGAGGACGACACCGAGGGCGACGCCGAGGGCGGCTCCGGGGGCGGCTCCGGGGGCGGCAAGGAGGCGGAGGACGCCGACAGGGCCGTAGACCCGGGGAAGGCCGAGGAGGAGACCGCGGCGGCGAACAACGACGCTGACGACGCCGGCGACTCCAAGGACTCCGACAGCAGCGAGTCCGCGGCCGAGCGGGCCGAGGATACCGACGAGGCCCCTGAGGCCGCCGAGGAGCCTGAGGCGGCCGACGAAGCCTCCGGCACGGACGGAGACGAGCCCTCCGACGCCACGCCCGACCCCGAACCCGAACCGACGGACGCCGAGCCGACGGACGCCGAGCCGGCAGCCGACGAAGCCGAGGACGAGGACGAGGGGGAACCCGAGCCCAAGGGCAAGCCCGCGCCCACGCCCACGCCCGCTGCCAAACCCACCCCACCGGCAGCCGTAGACCACCCCACCACCATCTTCAAGGCCCCCCGCCCGCCCAAGCCCCCGGTCGACCAGCCGACCACGATGCTCAAGGCGCCCCGGCCCGCGAAGTCCCCCGCACCCTCCACGCCACCACCGGCACCCCCCGCCCACGACCCCGAGCGCACCAGCCGGTTCGTCGCGCTGAAGCCCCTCGACGAGCCCACCGCCCCTCCGGCGCGCACCCCCGGCGGGCCCGGCGTCCTGCCCCCGGCCGAGCGCACCACCCAGCAGCCGCTTCCGCCGAAGCCGCCGCTGGATCTGCTCGCCGAGCTGACGAACACACCGCCGCCCCCGCCGAGCCCGCTGCGCACGCTGCTGCGGCGGGTCAAGATCTGGACCCCGCTGGTCCTCCTGCTCGCGGTCGCCTTTGCGATCGTGCAGGCCGTACGCCCGCTGCCCACCCCGTCCCTCGCGCTCACCGCCGACGACTCGTACACGTTCGACGGCGCCAAGGTGTCGCTGCCGTGGCCGAACGAGGGCCAGGGCTGGATGGACGTCGACGGCATCGGCACGATGAGCAGCTTCGGCAAGACGACGCCGGTCGCCATCGGGTCGGTCGCCAAGGCGATGACCGCGTACATCGTGCTGAAGGACCACCCGATGAAGTCGGGTGCGAACGGCCCTGCCATCACGGTGGACGCCAAGGCGGAGAAGGAGGGCGGTTACGACAAGGACGGCGAGTCCACGCTCAACACCGTCAAGACGGGTGACAAGCTCACCGAGAAGGACGCCCTGTCCGCCATCATGATCCCGTCCGCGAACAACATCGCGCGTCTGCTGGCGCGCTGGGACGCGGGTTCCGAGGCGGCGTTCGTCAAGAAGATGAACGCCACCGCCAAGGAACTGGGGATGACGAACACGACGTACACCGACCCTTCCGGCCTGATCGAGACGACCGTCTCGACGGCCGAGGACCAGGTGAAGCTGGGCAACGCGCTGGTGAAGATCCCCGCGCTCACCGACATCACCAAGCTGCCGAGCTGGAAGGACCCGTCCGGCCAGGTCTGGCAGAACTACAACCGTCTGGTCCCCTACAACGGCGCGATCGGCATCAAGACCGGCACCACCACCAAGGCCGGCGGCAATCTGTTGTTCGCCGCCACCAAGGAGGTCGGCGGTGAGACGGTGACCGTCGTCGGCGCGATCCTCGGCCAGCACACGGCGCCGATCATCGACACCGTCAACAACGTCAGCAAGACCGCGATGCTGGGCGCGCAGTCCAAGCTGACCTCGGCGAAGATCCTCAAGAAGGGCGATGTCGTCGGGTACGTGGACGACCAGCTCGGCACGCACACCCCGGTCGTCGTCACCAAGGACGTCACGGCGGTCGGCTGGGCCGGGCTGAAGGTGAAGCTGTCCTTCGACGCGGAGGACCTGCCGCACAGCGCCAAGGCGGGCACCAAGGTCGGCACGCTGACCGTCGGCGACGGCGACAGCGGCGCGGTGAAGGTGCCGGTGGCACTCCAGAACGACCTCACCGAGCCGGGCTTCGGCGCAAAGCTGACCCGGGTCTCCTGACCCGGCGGAGCTGTGCGGGCTGTGTCGGCCGTGTCTCCCGACACTGTCTCCCGACACTCCCTGCACAGCCCGCGACACGGCCGGAGGAACAGCACCCCTCCCTGGGCGCCCAGCCAGGGCGCTTGAGGGCGGGGTGCGTGCTAGCGTCACGAGCCGGGGCAGGCCACCGGTCGATGAACGGGACGGAACGGGGCCGGGAACAGAAGACAGGACACGGGGAGTGCCTTCAGGTGGCCACTGCGGAGCCGACACGCGCCGACGACACCGGACCGGGCCCGGGTACCGGCCCGCGCATTCAGGTACCCGCTGAGTGCCCGCAGGACCGTCACGGGAACAAGGACGGCGACAGGGACGGCGACAAGCACAAGGAGACGGGCAAGGCGACGGGCAAGGCGACGGACCGCTGGGCCCGCCTCCGTACCACTCTCCGTACCGCTCTCCGTCCCCTCCACGAGTGGGTGCTGCGCCATCCCGTCCTCGCCATGACGGCCTTCTCCGGCGTACTGCACATCGCCTGGTTCTTCACCTTCGCGAACAGCGGCGGCGATCTCGCGGCACAGGACGCCTGGGCGGAGTTCGTCGGACGGCACCCCGATTCGGCGTACAACCTCGCCTGGTACGGCGGTATGCACCCGGTGTCGTACAGCGTGGTGTCGCCGTATCTGATGTCCGTGCTCGGGGTGCGGACGACGATGATGATCGCCGGGACGGTGTCGGCGGGGCTGCTGACGCTGATACTGATCCGCAGCCGTGCGGTGCGCGAGCCGCTGTGGGCGGCGCTGGCCGGGATGTTGGCCTTCCTGTGCAACGCGGTGTCAGGGCGGGTGACCTTCGGGCTCGGCACGATGTTCGCGCTGGGCGCGGTCGCCGCCGTGTTCTGCTGGCCGCACCGCTGGCGCCACAAGCGGTGGGCGAAGGCGCTGTGCGCGGCGCCGCTCGCCGCACTGGCGACCATGGCGTCGCCGGTGGCGGGGCTGTTCGTCGGTCTGCTCGCGGTCTCGCTGTTCCTCCAGAAGCGCCGCCCGGGCGCGTGGGCGCTGGGCATCGCGCCCACGGTGGTGGTGGCCGTCTCGGCCTGGCTGTTCCCCTTCTCCGGCACCCAGCCGATGATGTTCGGCTCGGTGATACTGCCCCTCACCTACGCCGTCTTCTGCTTCGCGCTGGTCCCCAGGGAGTGGACGACCGTCCGGCTGACATCCGCGGTCTACGGTGTCGCGGTCATCGGCGTGTGGGTGGTCAGCTCGCAGATCGGCTCGAACATCAGCCGGCTGGCGATGCTGTTCGCGGGCGTGACGCTGATCGCCGCCCTGCCCTTCCACGAGCGGCGCTCGCGTGCCTGGTGGATGACCGTCGTCGCCTTCCTCGGCTTCGTGACGTGGATAGGGTTCAAGGCGGTCGACGACGTCATCCACACCACCCCGGCGGCCTCCTGGGCGCGGGAGCTGGCACCGCTGGTCAACGAGCTCCAGGGGGTCGGCGCCGAGAAGGGCCGCGTCGAGGTGGTCCCGGCCCGCTCGCACCGAGAGGCGTCCGCGCTCGCGCCGTACGTGAATCTGGCGCGCGGCTGGAACCGCCAGGCCGACATGGAGCGCAACCCGCTCTTCTACGACGACACCCTCAACTCGGCGAACTACCACGAGTGGCTCCAGCGCTGGGCGGTGCACTTCGTGGTGGTGCCGAAGGACGAGCCGGACGGCAACGGCGGTGAGCGCGAGCGGGAGCTGGTGCAGCGCGGGATGCCGTATCTGAAGCAGATCTGGGGCGACGCCAACTGGCAGCTGTTCCGGGTCACCGACCCGGCGCCGCTCGCCGAGCCGGACGCCGTGGTGGACCGCGCCGAGCAGGGCGAGCTGACCATCGAGGTGCGCAAGCCGGGGCGGATCCTGATCCGGATCCCGTACTCGCCGTGGCTGAGCATCGTCGACGAGAAGGGCAAGAGCCTCAAGCCGCCACAGGAGACCAAGGCGTCCAAGCACCGGGCCGACGGCACCCCGAAGACGTTCGACAACGTCAACGGCTGTCTGATGGAGACGCCGGAAGACGCCAACAAGGACAAGTGGACGGTGCTGCTCGCGCCGAAGGCGGGGACCTACCGGCTGGCGGCGCCGTACCAGCTGCCACGCGGAACGCCGTGCCCGGACGAGTGGAAGACCCATTAGCGCATCGGGCCGCTCTCAGCGGAGGCGGTCGACGTAGGTGTCCGTGCCGGGCACCGTCGGGACGAACGGCGCCACCAGCTCCCCGGCCACCCGGTGTACCTCGTCACCGGCCTCCGGGCGGATTCGACCGGACCGACCCCTCCCTATCTGACGTAGCGTCAGCTACACCGGATCCATGACAGACGACGCCACGCCCACCGCTGAGGCCTTCAGCCGCATGTACGCGGAACTGGCCGCCGTCGGCCCCTACGGAGCCGATCTCGGACATGCCCTCATCACCATGGTCGAGCCGGACCCCGGCAGGGAGCGCGAGTACAACCGCTGGTACGAAGACGACCACTACATCGCCGGCGCAATGGCGATGCCCTGGATGTTCGCGGGCCGCCGCTGGGTCGCCACCCGCGACCTGCAACTCCTGCGCTACCCCGAGAAGTCTGCCGTCGCGCAGCCGGTGACGGCGGGATGCTACATATCCGTCTACTGGATGACCGCCGGCCGCTACGCCGACCACATGCGATGGACCGTCGGCATCAACAAGCGCCTCAACCGCGACCACCGAGTCTTCCAGGACCGCACGCACATCTTCACGGCCTTCCAGGACCACGCCGCGACCGTCTACCGCGACGGCGACCTGGGCCCGCGCGACATCCACGCCCTCGACCACCCCTACGCCGGGCTCGTCGTCCAGGTCATCGACGCCGACTCCCCCGGCGAACGCGACGAACTGCTCGCATGGCTGTGCGCCGATCACCTCCCGAAGCGGCTGGAGGGTTCACCGGCGGCCATGGTGACCGTCTTCACGCCGACGCCGCTGCCCTTGGATCGGATGACCTACGTCAAGCAGGTCGAGGGGGTCGGCACCCGGCTGACGCTGCTGTGGTTCCTCCAGCACGATCCCCGCGACGCCTGGCAGCACCACTTCACGGACCTGGGCACGGCAGTCGCGGCCAAGGGGTTGGGCAACGTGCAGTTCATCGCACCGTTCATACCGACGGTGCCCGGGACGGACCGTTACGTGGGCGAACTGCGGTAAACGCAGGGAAAGATCGTTGTGCGGACCCGGCGGGAGTTCACGGGCACAGCGACACCTGACAGATGTGGCCGCCCATGGCACATGGCGATTTCACGGAGATGCGGAGATGTGGAGATGCGGAGATGCGGAGATGTGAGGGTGGCATGACCACAGCACCCTCTGGCTTGTGAAGATCCCTTGATGTCGCTCATTCTGGACCCGAGCGGCATGGGGAGGGAATCGATGATGGGAAGGCCGTCGTCGGACGGCGGGTCGGCCGTGCGTGAGTGGCTGCTGGTCGTCGCCATGCTGGGGCTGGCCTGGGGGCCGTTCGTTCTCCTGGGCGTGTCCGCTCTGCTGATCATGGCCTTCACACAGATCTGGGCGGCTGCGGGGCCGTTCGGTCTCATGGCAGTCACCGCAGTCAGAGGGTTCACCGAGCGTCCGCCGCTCCCGGGGCGCGCCGTACGGCCGGAGGACGAGCCGGAGCTGGCCGCACTGGTACAGGACGTCGCCGAGCGGCTCGGCTTCCACGGACCGCTGCTCGTACGGATCGTCCCCGACCCGGCCGCCGCCATGGCCCGCGTCAGGATCCGCGGTGTACGGACGTACGTCATGGTTCTCGGTCTGCCTCTGCTGCGAGCACTGACCGAGGCTCAGATGGCGTCCGTGATCGCACACGAGCTGGCGCACGACCAGCATGTGCGCCATCTCCGTTCGAACCTGCTGGCCCTCGCCCGCGACGTGCTCGCGGAGCGTCTCGACGGGCGCCTCCGCCTGCTCGCCCCCCTCGCCGCCCCGCTGCTGCGGGCCTCCCAGCCGTCGGTCTGGCGGGCGGAGACGGCCGCCGACGCCGAAGCGGCCCGGGTCGCCGGCACCGTGGCCACCGCCGAAGCGCTGGAGCTGACCGGTCCCCTCCACACGATGTTCCACGGCCTGGGCGCCACCTGGTGGTCCGCGCTGGAGCGAGAGGGCACCTACCCGGAGGACTTCTACGACGCTCTCGACACCGCACGACGCGACCCGTTCGTTTCCCGCCGCGCCGCACGGTGGGCCGCCGAGGAGGAGTCCCTCGACCCGTACGCCACCGCCGACCATCCACCGTCCGGCACCCGGGTCGCAGCCCTGCCGCACACCGACGCCTCCGACGCCTCCGACGCGTTCCGCGCCGTACCGCTGACACTTCGGACCGGCACTGCAATCGAGCGGTGGTGCGTCGGACGACTCGCCGCGCCGGACGAGCATGTGACGCTGGACGGCGTCTGGGAGACGAGACGGGCCGAAACCGCCGGGACGTCGCGCCCCACGGCACCGGGGGCACACAGCAGCCTGCGGGCCGTACAGCTCCTGGAACTCGACCCCGGCTGCGCGCACTCGTCGACGAGCTCGTCGACGGTCCCGGCCCACTGCCCCTCGTGGTCGTGACCGGGCAGGACTCAGCGGCCCGAGCGCTGTCCGCCGCTCTGGACGCTCTCGCCGACGGCACCTGGCCCGCCCTTGCCGGTCTGCTCGAACCCGGACTGCGCCGGGCACCCGCAGCCATCCGCCCGGCGATCCGCCGTGACGTGTTCTGCGGCGCCATGGCCACAGCCCTGGAAACCGTACTGCGCCAGGCCGGTTGGACGTCCACGGGGCGCTGGACGAGCATGGTGCTCACCGCACCGGACGGCGCCGTCGTCGATCTGAGCGAGCTGCTGCCGGAGGCGGTGGGCGGCGGGGATCCCGCCCCCGTGCGCGCCCTCCTGACCGCTGCCGGGGCGGCGGAGGCCGCCGCGTGAAGAGCGAGAAGCGCACTGTGGTGACCACTGCCGCGGGACGTCCCTGCCCGGACCGCGCCGTACGGCTTCCCGGCACATCCCGGCCCGCCCTCCGGCTGGCCCTGTTCGGCCTCTCCGTCACCGTCGTGGGGTACGCGCTGTTCGCCGCATGGCTCCTCGTGCACCTCCACCAGTACGAGAACGCCCGAGCGCGGGCCACCGCGACGACGAACGGCGTCGTCGTCGAGGACGGTATCGGGGACGAGGAGGACATCCGGGTGCGGTGGACCGACGGTGGCGGTCATGTCCACATTCAGCGTTTCGCGGTCTACGACACCGACCGCTACACCAAGGGCAGGCAATTCCCCGTCGCCTACGACCCCGCCCGGACCGTCCCCCAGACCGTCTCCCAGGCCGTCCCCCAGACCGTCCTCCAGGGCTTCCCCGGCGACCGGTCCGAGACCGCGGCCGAGGAGGACCTCTCTGCGCCCGTCGGCCTCGTCGGCGTCGTCGCGGCGGCTCTCTGCGGCGTCTGGGGCTGGCGCGGACTGCGCTTCGGCGGCCTGAAGCGGCGGTCGGGCAAGCCCATGACGGCGACCGTGTGGCAGGGCGACCGCGGTGCCGCACCATGGCGCGGACCGCGCACGATCTGGATCTCCCTCACGGATCCGGAGGGGACCGTGACTGCGGGGGAGACGTCACAGACCGTCGGGATCGCACACCCGGCGGGGGCACCGGAGGAGGAGTCGGGCACGGCCCCCCGGCCCCGCAGAGCCAGCCCCGCCACGCGCTGGCAGCGCGTCATGTGGCACCCCGCACTCGACGACTCCGGTGGCCGCGTCCCGGTCACGGTGCGCCGCGCCACCGTGTGGACCCGATCCGCCCTGGTCGAACTCCCGGACGGCACCCGCCTGGTGCCGCTGGGCCGCCTGCGGGGCCGACCGGCCCGGCACATGGGGATCGACGACCACGAAGCCGCCCGGATCGACCTGCGCGACGCCTTCGTACTCCCGCCCGGAACCGAGACACTGTCCTCCCGCCCCTGGTGGGCGACCGGGGCCGTACTCGCCGCGCTCGGCGCTGCCCTGGGCATCCCGGCAGGTGTCCAAATGGGCGGAGGCAGCCTCACCGCCCTCGTGGGCTTCGCGTTGTTCCTCGCCCCCCTGTGCCCCGCTCTGTGGGCCCTGTCCGCCCCGCAGCCCTGACCGAGGCACACGCCGACACCAGGAAGGGCCGGGCCAGCTTCAGCGCGCCTGGCGTTCGCCGTGTTCTCGGCAACGTAACTACCGGCGCTCAGCAGATTCAGTCCCTCGCGCCGCGGGGCCTTCGTCCACACATGGGTCGTGTCCGTCGCGATCCAAAGTTCCATGCGGAGACGGTGACCGGGGCCGGGCTGTGACCGCCTCGGTGCCGTCAAGCAGGGGCGGTGGTGCGTACATTGGACTTTGACGACCGGTTTCTCTATTTTTCTCTTACGAGATTCCGAAGAAGGGTGCTGAGGCATGTCGAGGCACACGATCGTCGTGGACCACGAGGTCTACGAGCGGCTCCAAAGGGAAGCCAAACCGTTCGTCGACAACCCCAACACTGTCCTCCGCCGGCTTCTCGACCTCGGCCAGGAAGCTCCAGTGGCCGCTCGGCGCAGAAAGCCGTCGGTGGCCCCGCTCCTGGCGGCAGGACTGCTGGCGCCGGGGCAGCGGCTCACCTGGCGCAGGCGCAACCTCGGCGAGACCCACACGGCGTATGTGACCGAGGACGGATACCTGCGCCTTGAGGACGGGACCATCTGTGACTCCCCGTCGGGGGCGTGCGAGGCGGTGGCCGATTGCAAGATCAACGGCTGGAGCGTCTGGCACACCGACGGCGGCGTCTCTCTGTCCGCTCTGCGCGACCGGAGATGAGCCGTCCCGCGCCGCAACATCTCAACCCAGAGGGTCTACGGGGGACATGGACTTCACCCAGCGCATCTTCGCGTACCTGAAATTTCAGCAGTTGCTCACGGATCTGCACGGCGAGCCGTTCGAGGAGTTCTTCCACCGACTCATGGGGGCACTGCATCCCGACTACGTACCGGTCCGCACCCACGGCAACCTCGGCGACATGGGCGCCGACGGCCTGCTCCTCTTCGATCGCACGCTCCACGCCTGCTACGCCCCGGAGACACACGACGTCTCTGCGCTCCGGTCCAAGCTGCACTCCGATCTGGACAAGGCGCTGGCCAAGCGCAACGGCCACTTCGATACCTTCGCGTTCGTCTACAACGATGCTCGGGGCGGCGTCCATCCGCAGGTCAGCGTGGTGCTGTCCGAGACACAGGAGCAGATCAGACCGCTGCGGATGGCGGTGCGCGGCAAGCAGTGGCTCTGGCAGGAGTTCATGCGGCTCGACCAGGCCACGGCAGAAGACCTTCTCGGCTGCCCGATCCCGATCGACGACCGGACCTACGGCATCGGGCTGGCGGACCTCGAACCACTGCTGAGGCAGTTGCGACAACGCAGGGAGACGGCCGAGCCGCTGGCCGAGGTGCTTGTCGTCAATCAGCACAAGATCGAATACAACCGCCTGTCCGACGATGTACGAGAGACACTCGTCAAAGCGCTGCGGCACAGCTACCTGGTCGACGAGTACTACGACGGGATCACCCGGGTGGACGAACACGACTTGGTGGCCCGCGGGTTCCGGATCTACTTCGACCAGCTGCGGAAAACAACGTCCGACGCGGAGGAGCTGTGGCTCGGACTGGAGAAATATGTGGTGGGCAACGCACGAGTCACTCACCGCGCCACATGGGCGGCAGCCGTCGTCATCGCGCACTTCTTCGAGCGCTGTGACGTCTTCGACGTGCCGCCGTCCGGCTGGGCGCCGACGACCACCGGGGAGATGTGAGGTGCTCACCCCGACGAAGGGAATCGCACCCGACCGCGCGTTGCTGGCCGTCGGTGCGCAGATTCTTCTCGCGCTCGACCAGCCTCTCACCGTGAGCCAGGCCTGGGCGCGCTTCAAGGAGCAGCGTGCGCGGCTCGGCCATCACTCCCCGGTCTCGTTCGAGTGGTTCGTACTCGGCCTGGACATCCTGTACGCGCTCGGCACGGTTGAGCTGCGGCGGGATCTGCTCGTACCGACAAGGAGCGAGGATGCTGCGCCGACTCTCCGCTGACCACGGTTCCTTCCGTACGGCCACATTCGGTCCGGGAATCAACATCCTGGTCGCCGACACGACCGAGACCTCGCGCGAGACCGACAGCCGCAACGGCACGGGGAAGTCCAGCCTCGTTGAGCTGCTGCACTTCCTCCTCGGAGCCAACGCGGGCAAGAAGAGCCTCACGTCCCGCCGTCCGCTCCAGAACATCACGTTCGCCCTGACCCTGGACTGGCCCGGCGGCGGGCAGGTGACCGTGCAGCGCAAGGGCAGCGATCCGGGTTTCGTACGGCTCGACCCCGACGTCCGGCACGACTCCGGCAGCCTTTTCGACGTCGCCGGCCCGGCAGTGATCCCAACCGCGGAATGGAACCGGCTCGTCGAGCAGGCTCTCTTCGGCCTGGGCCCGGACCATTCGGGGATCTCCGGCCGGACAATGCTGTCCTTCCTGGTCCGGCGCATCGCGGCCAAAGCATTCAACGACGCGGTCAAAACCTTCCCGCAGCAGTCGGAGGCCGAGGCCACGGCCAACCTCGCCTATCTGCTCGGACTCGACTGGCGGCTCGCCGCCGAATTCCGCGAGCTCGCAGCGCGGGAATCGACCCGGCGACAGCTGAGAAAAGCCGTGGACGACCCGGTGTGGGGACGCATCGTCGGCAGCGTGGCGGATCTGCGCGGGCAGATCGCTCTGGCCGAGAACGAGGTGAGCCGCCTCAAGGAGCAGATCCGCTCCTTCCGGGTCGTACCGGCTTACGAGGAGCTTAAGAACCGGGCGGACGACATCAACCGCCGGATCCGAGCCATCCCCAATGAGGACATCACGGACCGGCGCAATCTGGAGGATCTCCAGAGGTCCGTGTCGGAGGCCACCGATCCCGACACCAGCTACCTGGAGCGGGTGTACCAGGAGCTCGGGGTCACACTCGGTCAGCAGGTGCGCCAACGATTCGACGCCGTACAGGCGTTTCACGCCTCGGTCGTCCGGAACCGCCGGCGCTACCTCATGGACGAGATGAACGCCATTCAGCAGCGCCTGGAAGCCCGCCGGCGGGAACGGGAACAGCTCGGCGAGGAACTGGCTTCCGTACTCAAAGCCCTTGATGAGGGCGGCGCCCTGGAGGCTCTGACCGCCCTTCAGCAGGCGCTGGCCCAGAAGCAGGCATCCGTCGACGCGCTCCAACACCGGTACGAGGCAGCCCAGGCGTTGGAGAGCAGCGCCCGGCAGATCACGGCGAAACGGGCGGAGCTGCAGGAAGCCATGGCCACCGACCTCGACGAACGGCAGGCCCAGACGCGGGAGGCCATCTTGCTGTTCGCCGAGTACGCCCGCAGGCTCTATGGGCCCGAGCACGCGGCCTACCTTGCGATTCAGTCCGGAACGAACGCCCTCAAGATCACGCCGTTCATCGACCGGGGTGACAGCCGGGGCATCGGCAACATGGTGATCTTCTGTCTCGACCTCACAGTCGCGGTCATCGCCCGCCGCCATGGACGCGGCCCCGACTTCCTGGTCCACGACAGCCATCTCTTCGACGGCGTCGACGACCGGCAGATCGCCGCCGCGCTCACGTTGGCGGCCGAGGTCGCCGAGGAGGAGGACATGCAGTACGTCGTCAGCCTCAACTCCGACGACCTTTCCAAGGCGGTCCAGCGCGGATTCAGCGTCGAGGACCGCATCGTCGACCCACGGCTGACGGATGCGAGCGAGGAGGGCGGTCTCTTCGGTTTCCGATTCTGACGGTTCTGAACCGCTCCGGCCGACAGGAGCCCTGCCGCCGGGACCAGTTCCAGCAAGGACTCGTAGATCGATCCCAGCTCCTCCGTGTCCAAGTGGCGGCAGTCGACCGTATGCCACCGGCGCGCGCTTCTTCCGTCCTCGTCGGTCGCGGTCCGTCCCCTTCCGTCTTCCTCCGGACGCCCATACTCTGACGCTCCGTCAGATGATGCGCCAGAGGCGGGACTGGGAAAGCACGCCGGATCGGGAGGGCTGCGATGTCACTGCTCACCGGAAAGACCGTGGTCGTGTCGGGAGTCGGGGCCGGCCTGGGGCACCGGGTCGCCGCCGCTGTCGTACGGGACGGGGGGAACGCGGTGCTCGGGGCGCGGACGGAGGCGAACCTCGCGAAGAGCGCAGCGGACATCGACCCGGACGGGACGCGGACGGCGTATCTGGCCACCGACATCACCGACGAGGCGCGCTGCGAGGCGCTGGCCGCGGTGGCGCGGGAGCGGTTCGGCCGGATCGACGCGGTGGTGCATGTGGCGGCCTGGGACTCGTACTTCGGCGGCCTCGAGGACGCCGACTTCACGACCTGGCAGTCGGTCGTCGATGTGAACCTGCTCGGCTCGCTGCGGATGACTCGGGCCTGTCTTCCGGCGCTGAAGGAGGCGGGCGGCGGGTCGGTGGTGTTCATCGGGACGCAGTCGTCCGTGGCCGCGCCCTCGCAGGTGCGGCAGGCGGCGTACGCGGCGTCGAAGGGGGCGCTGACCAGCGCGATGTACTCGCTGGCGCGGGAGCTCGGGCCGTACCGGATCCGGGTCAACACGGTGTTGCCGGGCTGGATGTGGGGGCCGCCGGTGGAGGCGTACGTGCGGTTCACCGCGTACTCGGAGAAGGTGCCGGAGACGGACGTGCTGAAGCGGCTGACGGACCGGATGGCACTGCCGGAACTGGCGACGGACGGGGATGTGGCGGACGCGGCGATGTTCCTCTGCTCGGACCGGGCGCGGGCCATCACGGGGCAGTCACTGCTGGTCAACGCGGGGGAGCTGATGCGCTGAGCACTCACGGGGCGGGGCCGTCCAGGGGCGTTCCGGCCACCCAGAGCGTTCACAAGGAGATGTGATATTTTGTGAGATGTGACCACCGACGTGAAGCGGGCGTTCAAGTACCGCTTCCATCCGACCGATGCGCAGGCGGTCGAGCTGTCGCGCACGTTCGGGTGCGTCCGGAAGGTCTACAACCTGGCGCTCGCCGCCCGGACCGAGGCGTGGGCGCGGCAGGAGCGGGTCAACTACAACCAGACGTCGGCGATGCTGACGGCGTGGAAGAAGACCGGGGAACTGGCCTACCTCAACGAGGTCTCCTCCGTCCCGCTCCAGCAGGCCCTGCGGCACCTGCAAGCGGCGTTCACCGGCTTCTTCGGCAGGCGGGCGAAGTACCCGCGCTTCAAGAGCCGGAAGAAGTCCCGGAAGTCCGCCGAGTACACCACCAGCGCGTTCCGCTTCCGCGACGGGGAGCTGACCCTGGCGAAGATGGCGGACCCGCTGGACATCGTCTGGTCCCGCCCGCTGCCCGAGGGCGCGGAGCCGTCCACGGTGACCGTGTCCCAGGACGCGGCTGGCCGCTGGTTCGTCTCCCTGCTGTGCGAGGACCCTTCGGTCAGGCCGCTTCCCGCCACGAACACGGCGGTCGGTATCGACGTGGGCCTGGACCGCCTGCTGACTCTCTCCACCGGGGAGAAGATCGCCAACCCCCGGCACGAGCGCCGCGACCGCACCCGGCTCGCCCGCGCTCAGCGGGAGCTGTCCCGCAAGCAGAAGGGCTCGGCGAACCGGGAGAAGGCGTGCCGGAAGGTGGCGCGTGTGCATGCGCGGATCACCGACCGAAGGCGCGATCATCTGCACAAGCTGACCACTCGACTCGTGCGTGAGAACCAAACGCTCGTGATCGAGGACCTGACCGTGCGCAACATGGTCAGGAACCGGAGTCTCGCCCGCGCCATCAGCGACGCGGCGTGGTCGGAGTTCCGGAGCATGCTGGAGTACAAGGCCGCCTGGTACGGGCGGGAAGTGATCGCGGTCGACCGCTTCTTCCCCTCCTCCAGACTGTGCTCCCACTGCGGCGCGCTCGCCGGGAAGATGCCGCTGCATGTGCGCACCTGGACGTGCCAGTGCGGCATGGTCCACGACCGGGACGTGAACGCGGCGAACAACCTTTTGGCCGCCGGGCTGGCGGTGTCGGCCTGTGGAGCCGGTGTAAGACCTCAACGGAGAACTCCGGGCGGGCAGTCGGCGACGAAGCAGGAAACCCTACGGCGCAAGCCGTAGGAACCCCCTCGTTCACGAGGGGGAGGAAGTCAACAAGCTCTTCGAGTACACGGCACCCGCTCCGGCCTGATCGCCGGACGCGTCACGACCGTCGCCTTCCTCGGCTTCTCGATGGCGGTGGCGACGCAGGTCAACTCCCCCACGTTCAAGGACATCATCACCGTCGTCATCAAGTGGGTGGCGGGGCTGATGGGCCCGATAGCGATCCCGTTCATCCTGGGCCTGCTCCGCCCGTTCCGCCGCTCAGGCCCCACGGCGGCCCTCACGAGCTGGGCCTGCGGCCTCCTGGCCTTCTTCTTCGTCAACTACCACCTGGACTTCTCCCAGCGCACGGATGTGAAGCTGGAGTACCAGGTGTCCGTACCGATGGCGATCTCCCTGGTCCTCTACATCCTGATCGGCCTGATCCGCCCGGAGGACACCCCGGAACGGGTGGGCCCTGATCGAGAAGATCAACACGGACGACAACGGGGCGGCCGCCGCCATGCCGTCACGAGAGGGCACGGCAGCGGCCTCGCTGGACTAGGAGTACCTCTGGCGGACGGTCAGTTGGCGGTCCCGAAGACGGGACCGATGTAGGTACCGGGGTGGGTGGCGCCGTCCTGGAGCTGGACGGCGATGCTCGGCCAGGGCCAGGCGAGGGTGGCCGTGGCGGTGGTGTCGGGCGGGGTGACCTTCACGTTGGCCACCTTGAACGGCTTCTGCTCCGATGCCGTGGAGTTCGGCGAGACCGGGACGAACGTCAGGTCGGCCATGGTCGCGGTCCCGGGCTTGAGACTGATCTTCGCCGCCGTCGCCTTCTGCCACATCAGACTCCAGCTCTTGCCGGAGCTGTCCACCAGATCGACCCCGGGGTGCCCCTGAACGGTGCAGGTGCGCTTGCCGACATTGGTGAAGAGAAGGGTCGCCTGCGTCTGGCCGGCCTTGGGGTCCGGGTCGGCGTCGGTGCCGTGGACGATCGACGGCTTCAACTCCGCACCCGTGCATGCCGTCTTTCCGGCGGACTTGGCACCGGCTGCGCCCGGAGAGGACACGACGACATCACTGCCCTTGGAGGACGTCCCGGAACCCGAAGTACCGGAGGAGGCGGAGGCGGTTCCCTTGCCCGGGGAGGCCGTGTTGTCCGACTTCGAGGCCGAATTGCTGGACGTCGAGTTCGCTTTGCTGGACGTCGAGTCCGAGCCCGCCGAACAGGCGGTCGCGACCAGAGCCATGGTGGCGGTGGCAAGGACAAGTGCCGAAGTGCCGGCGACACGGGCGAGCTTGACGTTCATGATGGTGGTCCCCCTTGATTGCTGACCCCGCATCCGGACTTGTCCTCTGCGGGGAAGACGGCTTGCACGCAATGAGAGGGCCCGCCGGGTGGGCCGGTTGCCGTCGGCACTGTCACAGGCGCGCAACAGGGGGCAGGTGACGCTCGCAGCACCGACGCGCGGTAGGGGCCGGGAACGACTTGAGCGCGACGCGCTACCCGGCTAGCCCCGGGGATAGCGGGCAAGCCAGGCCGGGGCGGCTCCCGCCGGGTTGTGGAGGGCCGGGCCCTGTGTCATCTCCATGGCGAAGTCGTCGGCGAGTTCGAGGATCGTGGGGCGGCCCTCCAGTTCGGCCAGCCAGGCCGGCGGGAGGGCCGTCTCGCCGTGCAGGGCGCCGAGCAGTCCGCCGGTGAGGGCTCCGACGGCTCCGGATGGGCCGCCCTGGTTCACGGCGAGGCAGAGGCCGTGCCGTACGTCCTCCCCGACCAGCGCACAGTAGACGGCAGCCGACAGCACCCCCTCCGCCGTCCCCTCCCCGGTCAGCGCCTCGACTCTCGCCGGTGTGGGCATGCCCTGCCGTACGGCGCCGAGGGCGTACTGAAGGGCGTCGGAGACGGGCTGATGCCCCGGCCGTACGGCGAGGAGTGCGAGGGTGCGCTGTATGGCGCCGTCGAGACCGTCGCCGCGGGCGAGGGAGTGGATGATGACGGCGTAGGCGCCCGCGGAGAGATACCCGACGGGGTGCCCATGACTCTGCACGGCGCACTCGGCGGCCAGTTGGACAACCAGTTGCGGCTCCCAGCCCACCAGCAGCCCGAACGGCGCCGACCGCGCCGCCGCTTCCGGCCCCGCCCCGGCCGGGTCCTTCGGGTTCTCGAAGGTGCCCATCTTCTCGTCGCCGAAGCCGAGGAGGAGGGCGCGGGTGGGGTCGCGGCGGACGTAGAGCCACTCCTCCCTGGCCAGCCAGCCGTCCTCGGCGCGGCGCTCGTCGGGGCCCCAGTCCCGCTGGGTGACGGCCCAGCGCAGATACGCGCGGTGCAGATCGGTGGGCGGATGCCAGGCGCCGGTGTCGCGGCGGACCTGGGCGCGTATGAGGCCGTCGACGGTGAAGAGGGTGAGCTGGGTGAGATGGGTGACGGCGCCACGTCGGCCGTGGGCGGGGGCGAGGTCGGCGAGGCCGTCGTCGCCGTACGCCTCGCGGATCTCGGGAACCGCAAGCCGGTCGACCGGGGTGCCGAGCGCGTCACCGACGGCGGCGCCGAGGAGGGTGCCGCGCACCCGGCTGCGGAAGTCCTGCTGCTCGGCACGGCCCCAGACGGCACCGGCTGTCGCACTCACCTTGGCCTCCTGACGCCACCCGCACGACGCACGACACTCCCGACTCCCAGCACTGTAAACGACCGTGAACGGTCACTCATGGGCTGGTTCGGTATGCGGGATGTGCCCGGCTAGGGCGGAAGTGACCAGAGGTAGCCGGAAGTGGTCGAATTTAGGCTCGGCCAGAAAGAGGCGGCGCCAGCGTGGGCAGGTCAGCCGTACCAGGTGACGTTGCAGACGTAGACGCACGCATGGCGCGGCACTGGCAAGAAGCTGATGAACCCGCGACCACCGAGGATGTCGAACTCGCGCAGCCCGCCCTCCCGGTCGAGCGGCCTGCCCACCTTCACGGAATCATGGCCGAGCGCCGCCAGCTCCTGGGCGATCCGCTCCACTTCGGCCACGACCCCGGGCGGCAGCCCACCCCGCCACGTACTCGGCGCTCGGGTTGTAGTCCCAGGCCCAGTCCGTCACAGGCCTGCCTCCGCCTCGGCTGCCTCTCTTATCGCCCGGATCTCGGCAACGGCATCGACCGGGTCCTGCTCGCCCGCATCGACGATGAGCTCCAGCTCTCGCAGCCGGGCAGCGCGTTCGGGGTGCCGCTCGATGGCCACGAACACGGCCCAGGAGTGCACAAACGCCCGCAGGGGCGCCAGGCTCTGGGTCTGCTGAGCATTCGTCGTGGCCTCGAAGAGGTGCTGTGTGAGGGCCGGTATCCGGCTCGGGGCGATCCGCATGACCGCCGCGCGCAGGGCGTCCGGCGTGAGCTCGGGCATGGGAATCAGCGGTCCGTACGGGCCGTCGGTCTGGGCGCTCACGGTGACCTCCGGTGCGAGTGGCTCGGTCCTCGTACGGTACCGGTGCCACCGGCGGTACGACGGAGCGGCGGCGCTGGTCATCGGGTGCCACAGCCGGAACGGCCGGACGCAGTGCGCAAGGGCGCACTGGTCTGCAGGTCAATCATCGGGAAGCTTTCCTCTTCCTCGGTGATCAGGCCCTCGCACCGGGATACCAGTCCCAGCGGGGGCCGATGCATGTGTGAGGCTGTACGAGGCCGACGCTGCACCATGGACGATCCTGTGCGCCAGCCGATTCGACAATGTTCACCCCCGCGAGTGATCATCCGCGGCGGCGCGAATTAGCGCCTCACGCCATCACCGATCACCGTGAACAAGATTGTCCGAATGCCCGGCGGGGGCCTCTCCCCGATCCACACCCAAGTGTCGCGAAGGCCAAGCCTCTGCAGATGCAGGGCTGTCCGTTCCCGCATGCTCGTGTGGCAGGCCGACGTACTCCGGAGCACGCAGCGCTTTCCTGTTCTTTCTCGTCAGACCGCGCGTCAGCCACTGTCGTGCCGGCGTCTCGAACCTGTCCGTCAGGACGAGGCCCCCTGCGACCAGCATCGCCGTGAACACAAATCCACCCCATGGGGAAAAAACTTCCAGCCGCTGTCCGGAGAAACGCAGAACGAAAGCGTAAAAAAGGGCTCCCAGCGGGCGATGCAGCACATAAACACAGTAGGACGCTTTGCCCAATGATTCGTAGACGCCCTGAGTACCGGACCGCGGCTCGCTCCTCGCGCCAAGCAGGACGACAAGCGGGAACACCAGCAGTACAGACAGAAGCTGCCAGATCAAACCGGGCCTGAAGAATGCCATGACCGGGAGTACACACATCAGCACCACGGGGGGAATTCGAGGCGTACGCAACCTGTCTCGCAGCCGGTAGATCAACAGTCCGGCGGTGAAGGAGAAGCCCACCCGTGCGAGTCCCCCGGGAAAAGTGGCCCACGTCAGCCCCAACGCAGCGGTCTGCCAGTGCATCAACGCCCATGAATAGAGCGTGCCCCACACCAGAACCGCACCGGAGAGGACTCTGACGGACTGAAGCGGGCGCCAGAAGACCGCCCACACCAGATTCGCCAGAAGTTCAAAGAAGATCGACCACATCGGCCCATTGAAGGGAAACGCCTCCGTCAGTGGCGCGGGCAGCATGAACAGGGCAAACGGTAGGGCAATGAACAGGTCACTCCAGGTCCACTCCGCCGTGGGTGAATCATAGAGAATGCACATCGCCTGGTGCGCGACGCCCAAGAGGAACCCCACGACGTAGAGCGGGTACAGGCGCACCCAGCGTTTCCGAAGGAAGGTAAGCGGGGTCATCCCGTGACGGAAACGATCTTCATAGGCGTAAGCAAGCACAAAGCCGCTCAGTACGAAGAAGAGATCGACAGCCAAGCCCAGAAACTCAGGCATGTGCCCAAACAGCCGCGGGGAGTGCAGGGCGACGATACAGAGGGCCGCAACACCACGAATCCCGTGGAGAGTTCGGTAGTTGTTGACTGACATGCGCTCGCCACTCCCAGGAAAGTCGCCTGACGCTCTCGCATTTTGCAACGGCGGCGGCCACTTTAGCCCTGGCCGACAGCCCTTTATCGGTGACTGGCCGCCGGATGTGGAGACGCATACGCGAGAGGGCGGCGCGGGAGCGCTTCCGCTTTCAGCGGGGCGCCTGCAATCGCACCTTTTTGCGAGTGACGTACGGGTGCACCGTGAACGGATGCCCGAGAAGGGTGACCTGGGAGTTGCTTCTGTTGACTCGCGTCACTTAGTGCGACCTCTCTCCCTACGGTGACCCACAGCGCACCTGAACCGTGCGCAATCAGCCAATTGCGTGACTGGTTCTTGCGGTTCACACACAAGGGAGGAAGCGCATGGAGGACGAAGAGGCCGAGGCCGTACTCAGGACGGTCGCACGGCAGATCAAGTTGTGGCGCGAGGCCGCCGGGATGACGCAGACGGAGCTGGGCGATGTCATCGGGTACAGCTCTGACCTGGTCTCGGCGGTGGAACGCATGTGTCGGACCCCTAAGCCGGACTTCCTGGACCGGGTCGACGAGGCGGTCGGGGCGGGCGGGAAGGTCTCGGCGATGAAGGAGGACGTGGAGAAGGCGCGCTATCCGAAGAAGGTCCGGGACCTGGCACACCTGGAGAACGAGTCCGCGGAGCTCGGCGCCTATACGGCTCTCCACGTCCACGGTCTGTTGAAGACCCCGGCGTACGCGCAGGCGCTGTACGAGGTCCGGCGTCCCGCGTACACGGAGGAGGAGATCGAACGGCTTGTCGCCGCGCGCATGGCGCGGAAGTCGGTCTTCGAGAAGGTGCCCCGCACCGTACTCAGCTTCGTCCAGGAAGAGGCAAGCCTCCGACGGCCCTTCGGAGGCAGAATGGTGCTGCGCCAACAGCTCGAACACCTGCTGGACATCGGCAAGTTGCGGCATGTGTCGATCCAGGTGATGCCGACGGAACGGGAGGACCACGCAGGCATCGAGGGATCGATCCGGCTGCTGAAACTGCGAAGCGGCAAGACGCTGGCGCACACGGAAGGGCAGCTCTACAGCCGAGTAATCAGCGATCCCCGGGACGTCCAGATCATGGAGATGCGCTATGGCATGATCCGGGCGCAGGCTCTTCCACCAAGAGAGTCCATGGACTTCATCGAGAAATTGCTTGGAGAGCAGACATGACTTCAACGCTCGTGTGGTTCAAGAGCAGCTACAGCGGCAACGACGGCCCTGATTGCGTCGAGATCGCGATAGCCCCCGCCCCCGCCGACACCACCGTCCACGTCCGTGACTCCAAGGACAAGAACGGCGCCCGGCTCGCCTTCTCCGACGTCTCCTGGACCGAGTTCCTCACCCTCGCCCGGCGCTGAACGCCCCGCCGTTTACTTGACGACCGTCACCTTCGTAGCCGTCGTTCCGAAGGTCCACAGCGCTGTGCCGTCGGCCTTGTGCATGCGGATGCCGCTGGTCTGCTTGCCGGCGGCTACGGGGGGCGGGGAGGAGCCGTCGACCGCGTTGGAGAAGGCGACCGACAGGCCCGACTTGGCCGCGAAGTACAGGATGTGTTCGATCTGTACGCCGTCGGAGCCCTTGTTCGAGGCCAGGCGGCTCGATATCGAGTAGCTGCCCGGATCCGGGCTGACCGTCCCCGGCCACACGGTGAATGTACGCGTCGCCTTGTCGCTCGCGTCGATCAGCCATACCCGCTTCTGCCCGAGCGAGTAGACGACCCTGCGGCCGGTGCCCGACGCGGCCGGGACCGTCTGGGCCTCCTCGGACGGCTTCGGGGATGCCGAAGGGTGGGCGCTCGCCGTGGCGGAGGCGCTGGGGTGGGCCTTCGGGGCCGCCGCCGTGGGGTGCGGCCCGGCGTTGGCCTGTACGGCCAGGACGACCACCGCGGCCGTGGCCCCCGCGGTCAGCCCGGTGACCCAGGCCCACGAGGGAATTCGGGCAGGCACGGGAACGTATCTCCTCCGCGAGTGAAGCCCTCCTCCATGAGAGGGGTCGAATCATCGTACTGGGCGTGCGGGGGCTCCCCGATCCATGCTCGGCCCCAGCCTTCGGCCCCCGCGCCCAACCTCAGTCCAGCACCGGCAGCAGTTCCGGCAGGTGGCCGTCCGACGCCTCCGCCGCCCGCCGGCGTTCCTCCGGGACCTCGCCGTAGAGCGTCGTACGGGGGCGGGTCGGGCGGGAGAGGGAGTCCGCGATCGCGATCAGGTCCCGTACCGACTTGTACGAGCCGTACGACGACCCCGCCATCCGCGAGATCGTCTCCTCCATCAGCGTGCCGCCCAGGTCGTTCGCACCGGAGCGCAGCATCTCCGCCGCACCCTCCGCACCGAGTTTGACCCAGCTTGTCTGGATGTTCGGGATGTGGGGGTGGAGGAGGAGCCGGGACATCGCCGTCACCGCGCGGTTGTCCCGTGCCGTCGGGCCCGGGCGGGAGATGCCCGCCAGGTACACCGGGGCGTTGGTGTGGATGAAGGGGAGCGTCACGAACTCCGTGAAGCCGCCCGTCTGCTGCTGGATGCGGGCCAGGGTGCGGAGGTGGGCCAGCCAGTGGCGGGGCTGGTCGACGTGGCCGTACATCATCGTCGAGCTGGAACGGATGCCCAACTCGTGCGCCGTGGTGATCACTTCGATCCACGTCGACGTCGGGAGTTTGCCCTTCGTCAGGATCCAGCGGACCTCGTCGTCCAGGATCTCCGCCGCCGTGCCGGGGATGGTGTCCAGGCCCGACTCCTTGGCCTGCGTCAGCCAGTCGCGGATCGACAGGCCGGTGCGGGTCGCGCCGTTCACCACCTCCATCGGGGAGAAGGCGTGCACGTGTATCCCGGGGACCCGGTCCTTCACCGCCCGCGCGATGTCGAAGTACGCCGTGCCGGGCAGGTCCGGGTGGATGCCGCCCTGCATGCAGACCTCCACCGCGCCCACGTCCCACGCCTGCTGGGCGCGCTCGGCGACCTGCTCCAGCGAGAGCGAGTACGCGTCCGCGTCCGTGCGGCGCTGGGCGAAGGCGCAGAAGCGGCAGCCGGTGTAGCAGACGTTGGTGAAGTTGATGTTCCGGGTGACGATGTACGTCACGGTGTCACCGACCACGGACCTGCGGACGTCGTCCGCGATGCGGCACAGGGCGTCCAGCGCCGGGCCGTCGGCGTGCAGCAGCGCCAGCGCCTCCGCGTCGGTGAGCTTCGTCGGGTCGTCGGCCGCCGTGGCCAACGCCTGTCGTACGTCCGCGTCCACGCGCTCCGGTGCCATGCCGGGGGCCGCCGCCTCGCGCAGGGCGTCCCAGTCGCCGTAGACCTCGTCGAAGTCGTCGCGGCGGTCGGTGGTGCGGCCGGTCGTGTCGATGGTGGCGTGGAGGTCGGTGCGGCCGGTCGCCGCCGTGAAGCTCTCCTCCGGTTCCTGCCACGCAATGCCCTCCGGGACGGCCTCCTGGCGTGCCAGGCCCGTCGACGGGTCCGCGAGCGCGGTCACGTGGGGCAGCAGCCTCGGGTCCAGCCAGGGCTCGCCGCGTCGGACGAACTCCGGGTACACACAGAGCCGTTCGCGCAGTTCGAAGCCCTCGGCGGCGGAGCGGTCCGCCAACTCCTCGATCTGCGGCCACGGGCGTTCCGGGTTGACGTGGTCGATGGTCAGCGGGGACACCCCGCCCCAGTCGTCGATTCCGGCGCGGATCAGGCGGCCGTATTCGGAGTCGACCAGGTTGGGGGGTGCCTGGAGGCAGGCCGACGGGCCCATGATGTGCCGGGCGACGGCCACCGTGGCGACCAGGTCGTCGAGTTCCGCGTCCGGCATGCCGCGCATCGCCGTGTCGGGCTTGGCGCGGAAGTTCTGGATGATCAGTTCCTGGATGCCGTGGTGCGCACGGGCGATCCTGCGCAGGGCGAACAGGGAGTCGGCGCGCTCCTCGTACGTCTCGCCGATGCCGATCAGGATGCCGGAGGTGAAGGGGACGGAGGAGCGGCCCGCGTCCTCCAGTACCCGCAGCCGTACGGCGGGTTCCTTGTCCGGGGAGCCGTGGTGCGGGCCGCCGGGCTCGGACCAGAGGCGGGTGGCTGTCGTCTCCAGCATCATGCCCATCGAGGGGGCCACGGGCTTGAGGCGCTGGAAGTCGGTCCAGGTCAGGACGCCCGGGTTGAGGTGGGGCAGCAGCCCGGTCTCCTCCAGGATGCGGATCGCGATCGCGCGGACGTACGCGATGGTGTCGTCGTAGCCGTGCGCGTCGAGCCACTCGCGCGCCTCGGGCCAGCGGTCCTCGGGCTTGTCGCCGAGGGTGATCAGGGCTTCCTTGCAGCCGAGGGCGGCGCCCTTGCGGGCGATGTCCAGCACCTCGTCCGGCGACATGAACATGCCGTGCCCGTCACGGCGCAGCTTGCCGGGGACGGTGACGAAGGTGCAGTAGTGGCACTTGTCGCGGCAGAGGCGGGTGAGGGGGATGAAGACGCTCTTCGAGTACGTGATGACACCGGGCCGGCCTGTCGCCGCGAGGCCCGCGTCCCGCACCCGGGCGGCGGATGCGGAGAGGTCGTCCAGCTCCGCACCGCGCGTCTGCAACAGCACGGCCGCCTCGGCGACGTCGAGCGCGACGCCGTCCCGGGCTCGCTTGAGGGCGCGACGCATGGAGTTCTCGGTGGGTCCGGTTCCGGGGGTCGCGGAAGTCGTCATTCTTTGAGCATACGTTCGAGCTGGTCAGCGCATGCCTGTGCGCGCGGGGCGGTTGCCCGCTCGGTGTCCTTGACACCGTTGAACCCGTTGAACCGTTGACGCCGTTTCACGGAGCGGGTACCTCGCCGTGGTCCTCGTCGGGCAGTCGGCGTGTCAGCCGCGCGGTCAGTCCGGGGTCCGCGAGGATGCGTGCCGTCGCCCGCCACTCGGTGACCACCCGGTGAAGGCCGGGCCGGCGATCCGGTCCGGCAGAGGCGGAGGCCTCGGCCAGATCGGCCGTGAACTGCCGCTTCTCGTCCGCCGACAGGTGCCGGGCCCAGGGGAAGAGGGCGGGCAGCAGTTCCGAGAACGAGACCGTGGATGTCGGCATGTCCTCACGCTACTGCGGGACGGGTTCGGGGCCTCGGTTCACCGGCGTGCGGCGCGCCCTCTACGCCCCTGAAACCGCCCCGCGAGACACCCCCGGCCCCCCGCCCGCCCGGAAGTCGCAAGCCCCGGATTCCCTTCATGTACACGGCAGTTCACGCGTCGCGGACAGAGTTTCCGTGACCACTCACGACGACACTCGGGGAGCGGCAGCATGTGCGAGGACGGGCACGAGCCGGGGTTCGGCAGGCGCAGTCTGTTCGTGACGGGGGCCGCCGTCGCGCTTACGTTGGGGAGTGTGAGTTTCGCCGGCGGTGCGCGGGCCGCGGACGGTGGGCAGGAGAGCCGTACCGTGCGCGGCAGTCTTCCCGCCGGGTCGCCCGACTTCGTGTACGTCCCGGTCGAAGTGCCCTCCGGGGTGCGGGAGATCAGGGTCGCGTACACGTACGCCAAGCCGTCCGTCCCGGCCGGGACCCCCGGCAACGCCCTCGACATCGGGATCTTCGACCAGCACGGCACCGAGCTGGGCGGGAAGGGGTTCCGGGGGTGGTCGGGCGGGGCCCGGGCCGAGTTCTTCATCCGGGGCGATGACGCCACCCCTGGGTACATCCCGGGGCCGGTCGGGGAAGGGACCTGGCACATCGCCCTCGGGCCCTACACCGTCGCCCCTCAGAGGCTCGACTACGAGATCACCATCACCCTCGCCTACGGGGAGCCGGGGACGGCCGTGCCGCCCGTCTATCCGCCCGAGCGGGCCAAGGGGCGCGGGCGGGACTGGTACCGGGGCGACTGCCATCTGCACTCCTGGTACTCCGACGGCCGCCGCACCCCCGCCGAGATCGCCGCGCTCGCCCGTGCCGCGGGGCTGGACTTCATCAACACCTCCGAGCACAACACCCACGCCTCCCATCCCCACTGGGCCGACCTCGCCGGTGACGATCTGCTGATCATGCTCGGGGAAGAGGTCACCACCCGGAACGGGCACGTCGTCGCCCTCGGCACCGACCCCGGCACCTTCATCGACTGGCGTTACCGCGCCCGCGACAACCGCTTCGGCCGTTTCGCCCGCCGTATCCGCGCCGCCGGCGGTCTCGTCGTACCCGCCCATCCGCACGCCACCTGTATCGGCTGCTCCTGGAAGTTCGGGTTCGGCGAGGCGGACGCCGTCGAGGTGTGGAACGGGCCCTACACGCCCGACGACGAGGTGGCGCTGGCCGCCTGGGACGCCCAGCTCGTGGCCTCCGTCCGCGAGGGACGCGAGGGACGGGAGGGACGGGAGGGACGGGAAGGACGGGCCTGGCTGCCCGCCATGGGCAGCAGTGACGCCCATCGGGATCCCGATGCCGTCGGGCTGCCTCAGACCGTCGTGCTCGCCGATGATCTGACCCGCCAGGCCGTTCAGGCCGGTATCCGCGCGGGGCGCTCCTATGTCGCCGAGTCGAAGAATGTCGTTCTGTCCTTCACCGCCAGTGGGGGGCGGGGGCAGCAGGCCGGGATCGGGGCGCGGCTGGAGGCCGGGGCGGACACCCCCGTCACCGTGCGCGTCGAGGCCTCCGGTGCGCCGCGGTGCAGCATCCGGATCGTCACCGACCAGGGGGTTCTTGTCACCGGCGATCCGCTGCCGGTGGCCGGTTCCGGGGTGCTGGAGTGGCGTACCACCCCCTCCTACGCCGCCTACGTGCGCGCGGAACTGCGACACGAGACGGCCGCCGGGCCGGTGCCGGGGGCGCTGGCGGCGTTCACCAATCCGATCTTCCTCGGGCGCCCCTGAGGCACCGGTGCCTCACCGGCAAGACAACCGGCAGGCGACCGGCAGGCGACCGGCAGGCAGCCGCCATTGCCTCCGCCCCCCGCGCGCAGGACGCTGGAGCCATGGCCAGTTTCACGGACGTCAAGCACCGCACAGTCACCACCTTCCAGCGCCACGTCGTCAACCCGCTGACGCGCCGCCTCCCCCTCCAGACGCTCCTGGAGACCACCGGACGCACGTCCGGGCTGCCCCGCCGGACCCCGGTGGGCGGAAAGGTGGTCGGGGACACGTTCTGGATGGTGTCGGAGTTCGGGGAGCGGTCGCAGTACGTGCGTAACATCCGCGCCAATCCGAACGTACGGGTCCGGTTCCACGGCCGCTGGCACACCGGGACCGCGCATCCGCTGCCCGGCGACGATCCGCGCGAGCGGCTGCGCGGTCTGCCCCGGGGCAACAGCATGGCCGTCCGGGCGATGGGCGCCGAGCTGCTGACGGTGCGGGTGGACCTGGTCCGCGGGTCCTCCTGAACCGGCTGGAACCGGCGCCCCGTCCGGGGCTCTCAGCCCGGCCAGACCAGCGACTGGACCTCGCTGTAGGCGTGCAGGCCGTACGACCCGACGTCCCGCCCCACCCCGCTGCGTTTGAACCCCCCGAACGGCGCCTCCATGTTGCGGCCGACGGTGTTGATCCCGACACCGCCCGCCCGCAGCCGCCGCGCCACGCGGAACGCTCTCGCCACGTCACCGGACCAGACGTAGTCGATCAGGCCGTAGTCCGAGTCGTTGGCGAGGGCCACCGCCTCGTCCTCGTCCTCGACCGGGACGACCACGACCACCGGGCCGAAGATCTCCTCCCGGGCGACCCGCATGTCGTTGGTGCAGCCGGCGAGGAGCGTCGGGGCGACGTAGAAGCCCCGGTCGCACGGCGGGCGTTCGCCTCCCATCACTACCACCGCGCCTTCCTTGCGGCCTAGTTCGACGTACGACTCCACCCGCTCCCGGTGCGCGGATGAAATCACCGGGCCGACCGTGGTGTCCCTGGCCCTCGGGTCACCCACCGTCAGCCGCCCCGCATACCCGGCCAGCGCCTCCACCAGCCGTTCGTACACGCCCCGCCCGGCCAGCACCCGGGTCGGTGCCGTGCAGATCTGGCCGCTGTAGAAGGAGAACGTCGTGCCGATGCCCGACACCGCCGAGGCGAGGTCCGCGTCGTCCAAGACGATCGCCGCGCCCTTGCCGCCCAGTTCCATGAGCTGGCGTTTCATGTCCCGGGCGGCGGTCTCGGCGATACGCCGGCCCACCGCCGTGGAGCCGGTGAAGCTGACCATGTCCACGTCCGGCGAGTCCACTGCGGCCTCCCCGACCGCCACCGCACGCCCCGAGACGACGTTCACCACGCCCCTCGGCACCCCCGCCGCCTCCAGTGCCTCCGCCATCCGGTAGACCGACAGGGGGTCCTGCGGGGCCGGTTTGACCACCACCGTGTTGCCCATGGCGAGCGCCGGGGCGACCTTGCCCGCCGGGTTCGCCCACGGGTTGTTGTACGACGTGATGCAGGTGACCACGCCGACCGGCTGCCGTACGGCCAGCGCGCCGAAGACGCCCGAACGGCCCATCGGGCCCGCCTCGTTGATCTGCGGCTCGATGGGCCATTCGGCGGGTTCCACGCGGGCGTAGCGGCGGAAGCGGGCCGCGGCGACCCCGATCTGCATCGCCCGCGCCGTCGCCGTCGTCGCACCGGTCTCGGCCACCGCGAGGTGGGTGTACTCGGCGGCCCGGTCGCGGATGATCCCGGCGGCCCGTGCCAGCACCGCCGCGCGTTCCTCCGGCCGGGTGCGCGACCAGGGGCCCAGGGCCTCGCGGGCGGCGGCGCAGGCGGCGTAGACCTGCTCCCGCGAGGCCTCCGGGGCGGGGCCGACGGGCTCCTCGGTCGCCGGGTCGACGACGTCGTAGTGGCCACCGTCCGGCTCCACCCACTCACCGCCGATGAACAGCCGCTGGGCGCCGGCGGACGGCCGCTCAGCCGGTGGCAGCTCCTGCCCGCCGCTCACCTGGTGCTCACCGTCGCCGTGTCCCGGCCCGAGCGCAGCACCCGGCCGGGGACGGCGCCGGTGACCACGTCGTCCCGGATCGCGGCGACGCCGTTGACCCAGACCGCGCGCACGCCGAGCGCCTTGGAGTCCAGGCGCGGGCTGTCGCCCGGCAGGTCGTGCACCAGGGTGGCCTTGCCCGCGTCGATGCGCTCCGGGTCGAAGAGGACCAGGTCGGCGTGCCAGCCCTGCTGGATACGGCCGCGTTCGCGCAGGCCGAACAGCCGCGCCGGGTCGTCGGTGAGCATCTTCACCGCCTGCTCCAGGCCCATCAGCCTGCGGCCGCGCAGACAGTCGCCGAGGAAGCGGGTGGTGTACGGCGCCCCGCACATCCGGTCCAGATGGGCACCGGCGTCGGAGCCGCCGAGCATGACGTCCTCGTGCTGCCAGGTGTCGGCGCGCAGCGCCCAGGACGCCGGGTCGTTGTCGGTGGGCATGGGCCACAGGACCGTACGGAGATCGTCGGCGGCGCAGATCTCGACCAGGCAGGTGAAGGGGTCCTGGCCGCGCTCGGCCGCGATGTCGCCGACGACGCGGCCGGTCAGGCCGGTGTTCGCCGCGCTATAGGTGTCGCCGATGACGTACCGGGCGAAGTTGGTCAGCCGCCGGAAGACGCCCGCCTCCTTCGACTCGGCCCGCCGCAGCATCTCCGCACGGACCGCGGGGTCACTGAGCCGGGTGATCCGCTCGGTGACCGGCAGGCTGAGGATCTGCCCCCACCCGGGGATCAGATTCAGCGCGCAGAACGTACCGAGCGACATGTTCATCGGCGTGAGGATCGGCATGGTGAGCGCGACGATCCGGCCACCGGCCTTGCGGGCGCGTTCACTTGCGGTCAGCTGGCGCGGTACGCGCTCGGGGACCTGGGCGTCGACGGTGAGGACGTTCCAGTTCAGGGGGCGGCCCGCGGCGGCGCTCATCTCCACGAGCAGGTCGATCTCCGCGTCGCTGAACTGGTCGAGGCAGCCCGCGACGATCGCCTCGATCTGGGTGCCCTCGTGCTCCCCCACCGCCCGTGACAGGGCGAGGAGTTCGTCGGGGAGGGCGTGGCGGGAGGCGACCGGCCGGCCGTCGCCGTCGGAGTGGGTGCTCGACTGGGTGGTGGATAAGCCCCACGCCCCCGCGTCCATCGCCTCGTGGAACACGCGCAGCATCGCGTCGACTTGCTCGGCGGTGGGCTGCCCGCCGACCGCGTCCGGGCCCATCACATACCGGCGCAGGGCGCAATGCCCCACCATGAAGCCCGCGTTGACGGCGATCCGGCCCTCCAGGGCGTCCAGGTACTCGGCGAAGGAGTGCCAGTTCCAGGGCGCGCCGTCCTCCAGGGCGACCAGGGACATGCCCTCCACCTTGGACATCATCCGGCGGGTGTAGTCGGCGTCGGAGGGCCTCTCCGGGTTGAGGGGGGCGAGGGTGAAGCCGCAGTTCCCGGCGGCGACCGTGGTCACCCCGTGGTTGAGGGACGGGGTGGCGTACGGGTCCCAGAAGAGCTGGGCGTCGTAGTGGGTGTGGGGGTCGACGAAGCCGGGGGCGAGGACCATCCCGGTGGCGTCCTCGGCCGTGCGGGACTCCTCGGTGATCGTCGTCGCCACCGCGGCGATACGGCCGTCCCGTATCCCGACGTCGGCGACGCGCGCGGGCGCGCCCGTGCCGTCGACGACGGTGGCGCCCTTGATGAGGTGGTCGAGCATGACGGCCTCCGACCCCCTCACGCCGCTTGCCGGAACCGTGTCGTCCGATGGACGGGATCCGTGTCGATCTTCGGGATCACATGCTCGCCGATGAGGCGGATGGTCTGGAGCGTCTCCTCCTTGGGCACCCCGACCGGCAGGCCGAAGCTGAGCTGGTCGGCCCCCGCCTGCTCCCAGCGCTTGCACTGGCGCAGCACCTCGTCCGGGTCGCCGCAGATCAGCAGCTCCTCCTCGACGAGGAGTTCGACGAACTCGGGCGTGTACCGGGGCAGCGTCTCGGGCCAGACGGGGAAGCCCTCGGGGCGCGGGAAGGTGTCGTGGTAGCGGAAGACCAGGGAGGGGAGGTAGTGCAGTCCGCCGTTCACCGCGATGTCGATCGCCTCGTCGTGGGTGGGCGCGCAGATCGCGGTCGTCGTCACCATCACGTTGTCGTTGACGAAGTCGCCGACCGGTTCGGCGTTCACGATCGCCGTCTTGTACTGCTCCAGCACCCACTCCATGTCAGAGACCTTCTGGATGCTGAAACCGAGCACGCCGAGGCCCTTGCGGGCGGCCATGGCGTACGACGGGGGCGAACCGGCCGCGTACCACATCGCGGGGTGCGACTTGCCGTACGGCTTGGGCAGGATCTTGCGCGGGGGCAGCTGCCAGTGCTTGCCCTGGAAGCCCTCGTACTCGTCCTGGAGCCACATCTTGGGGAACTCGGCGATGGTCTCTTCCCAGATCTCCTTGGTGTGGTTCATGTCGGTGATGCCGGGGAGGAAGCCGAGGATCTCGTGCGAGCCGGCGCCGCGTCCGCTGCCGAACTCGAAACGGTTGCCGGTGAGATGGTCGAGCATGGCGACCTTCTCGGCAACCTTCACCGGGTGGTTGACCTGGGCCAGCGGGTTGAAGATGCCGGAGCCGAGGTGGATGCGCTCGGTGGCGTGGGCGAGATAGCCGAGGAAGACGTCGTTGGCGGAGAGGTGGGAGTACTCCTCCAGGAAGTGGTGCTCGGACGCCCAGGCGTACTTGAAGCCGGACCGGTCCGCCTGGATGACGTACTCGGTCTCCTCCATCAGCGCCTTGTGCTCGGCGAGCGGGTCGGTCTCGGCGCGCTTGCCCACATATCCCTGTACAAAGAGCCCGAATTCCAAGGAGGTTCACCGTCCCGAGGAGTCGCGGATGTTCTTCGCCGTCGCATATCGTTCATTGTTGTTTCTGACGGATCGTCAGATGTTGCCGCCGACTGTGGCACCGGCAGCATGGACCGTCAAGAGCCGACGCCCGCTCTCGCGTCTCAGGCCCGGTCGTCGCAGATCATCGGCTCGGGGTCTCGCTGGGCGGTCCAGGATCGGTCTGCTGGAGCCCATAACTTCTATGGCATTGTCCTGCAGGGCATCAAAGCGGGAACGAACCCGGGTGCCTGACCGCCAGGTTGGCCACCGCCACCACCAGGACCAGCAGCAGCCACCGGGCCTCTTTCAGCTGCGTACGGTCGCCCTTGCGCCAGTACCACACGCCACCGCCCAGCGCTGCCGCCCACGCCACCGCCAGAGCCGTCCACGCGGCCTTCACCAGACCCGCACCGCCCACGATCGACAGCACCGTCCCCGCGAGCCCGCAGCCCAGCGCCACAACCCACCAGCCGCTGCGCCACGGCGCTCCCCGGTCCTTCTTCGCACGCCCATGTTCCGGGATTCTCACGGTCGTTGACTCCTCAGGATGCTGTGGCTCGCACAACCTGGCCAGGAGAGGCAAGCGACCGCTGAACGACTGCATCAACATGATGTTGCAGGGGGTCACACCACCGACACCCCCGCCAGCCACCAGCGTCGATCACGAACGGCTGGCCGGTGATGTACGACGAGTCGTCGCAGGACAGGAACAGGGCGAGCCGGGCGACCTCCTCCGGGCGAGCGGCAGCCGTACCTCGACGGACTTGCCGCCGCCGTCGGCGTCGACCGGCATGCGGGTCGAGCCGCCTGCCTCGGCGGCCAGGGTCTCTACCAGCCACAGTCCCCGCCCGCCGATCTGGTCTGCGTCCACGGCCGCAGACGGCTTCGGCAGCGCCTGGTGCTGCGACGCCCGGTGGACGGCAAGGAGGTAAGGGCCGCCCACATCAAGCAGCTCATCCGGGGTGCCGCCATGCCGAACGTCACCCTGCAGGTCATGCCGACAGCCAAGGGCGCCCACATGGGCGAGGTGGCCTGCGTCGAGGTCGCCTTCGTCAACGGCGTGATCCCTGCGGGATTCGAAAGACGTCAGTTTCGGACATCGACACGCCGTGGCTGACGGCGTGTCGATGTCCGAAACTCGCAAGAAGCACCGACTACGTTGCGCCGGACGGGCTCGAACTCACCCGCGGGGTGGCCGCCGCCAGCGTGCGAAGCCGCACCTCGGGACAGCCTGGCACGGCGAAGCCACGGGCAGCCGGCAGCGGGCGGATCTCGTGGACGGCACGGGTGATCGTGCAGCGGTCCACGCCGTAGAGCACGGCCGGCGCCGCGTGTGGGAGTTGGAAGCGCAAGATGACCAAGCAGCGATGACGCGGTCGGTGAACACCGACTGGTGACGGGGTCCTGCTCCAGCCGCACGCATGCGGTCGTGGCCTCGGCGATCATGCAATCGCCCCTCGTCCGAGGCCGCCGCCGCCCGGTGCGCGAGGCTCGCCCCCGGGCTGGCCGCCGAAGCGGGCCGGTGTCAGCCGTTGCGGGTCACACCACCGACACCCCCGCCAGCCACCCTCCGTCGATCACGAACGGCTGCCCCGTGATGTACGACGAGTCGTCGCAGGACAGGAACAGGGCGAGGCGGGCGACCTCCTCCGGGCGGCCGATCCGGCCCAGGGGCACGAGCTTGCGGTACAGCTCGTCCAGAGCGCGGCTCATCTCCTCGGGGTCGGCGTCCGGGTCCAGCCGGGCCGGGTTGGACATCGGGGTGTCGACGGCGCCGGGGCAGACCGCGTTGACCCGGATCCGGTGCGGCGCGAGCTCCAGCGCGGCGACCCGGGTGAGGCCGAGGACGGCGTGCTTGGTGGCTGCGTAGCTGCCGACGGCCGCCATACCGGTCACCGCCGTGTAGGAGGCGGTGTTGACGATCGTGCCGCCGCCCGCCGCCCGAATCTCGGGCGCGACCGTCTTGATGCCCAGGAAGCAGCCGACCTGGTTGACCGTGACCACCTGCAGGAACTCGTCGAGCGGCGTGTCGAGCAGGGCGTTGAAGCGCAGGATGCCCGCGTTGTTGACCAACCCGTCGATCCGGCCGTACGCCTCCTTCACCCGCGCCACCGCCGCCCGCCAGTCGTCCTCGCGGCCCACGTCGAGGTGGACGTACAGCGCGCCCAGCTCCTTGGCCAGTTCCTCGCCCTGGTCGTCCAGGATGTCCGCTACGACGACCCGCGCGCCCTCCGCTGTGAAGAGCCGCGCTTCCTGTTCGCCCTGCCCGCGCGCCGCTCCGGTGACGAGCACGACGCGTCCGTCCAGCTTGCCCATGGGACTCCTTCCATGGAGGTCTTAAGCGGAGATCAAAGATGCGGTGCCACCTCGGCACCGAACGCCGCGATCTGGTCGGTGAGTTCGTTGCGGCTGCGGCTGCGGAACCGCACCTGGATCTGGTCGACGCCCATCGCGGCGTACGCGCGCAGCGACTCGGCCAGCGCCTCGGGGGTGCCGGTGAGGGTGCGGCGGCCGGTGTCCCAGGAGGGGGTGCCGACGTAGAGCGGTTCGGTGATGGCTCCGGCGGTGAACGGACGCTCCACGCCCGCCTGTTCGCGCAGTTCCCGGATACGGGCGAGCTGCGCCGGAAGGCGGTCGCGGGGGTCGCCCTGGGGCAGCCAGCCGTCGCCCTTGAGGGCGGCCCGGCGTACGGCGGCGCGCGAGGAGCCGCCGACCCAGACGGGGACGCGCTGCTGGGCGGGGCGGGGGCCCTGGCCCAGGCCCTCGAAGTCGTAGAGCTTGCCGTGGTGTTCGGGGAACTCCTCGGGTCCGAGCGCGGCGCGCAGTGCGTCGATCGTCTCGTCGAGGACGGCGCCCCGGTGCTCGAAGTCGGCGCCGAGCACCGCGAATTCCTCCTCCACATGGCCCGCGCCGACACCGAGGATCAGCCGGCCGCCGCTGAGGTGGTCGAGGGTGGCGTACTGCTTGGCCGTGAGGAGGGGGTGGCGCAGCCCGGCGATCGCGACGTGGCTGAGCAGACGGACGCGTTCGGTGACGGCCGCGAGGTGGGCGAGAGTGGCGACGGGGTCGTACCAGACCGTGCTCATCGCGGGCGCTAGCCTGCGCGGGATCGCGACATGGTCGCAGCAGGCGACGTACGCGAACCCGGCGGCGTCGGCGGCCCGCGCGACCGCGACGAGGTCACCCGGCCCGGCACCGGCCTCCCAGGACTCGGCGTAGAGGGTGCTCTGCGACTGGACCGGGAGTTGTATCCCGTACTTCACCGTTGGACCCTCTGGACCCGCCGGACCCGTTGGACACATTGGACCCACCCCTTGCCGAGGCTGCCGACAACATCGCCACCATTGCCTGACGGTGCGTCAGATCGGAAACGGAGCCCCTATCGTCGTCTCTGACGCATCGTCAGACAAGGGGTGAGGCCGGACCGGGATGGGACGGGACCGGGATGGGACTCAGTCGCCCGCGCGGCGCCGCCTCCTGAGGCTCCGGCGCTCCCGGGCCGACGGGTGGACCGTGACGTACAGGCCCGCCGCGCCCGCGGCGATCACGCCGAGCACCGCCGCGAGCCGGGCCCACAGCGGGGCGCCCTGGCCGAGCAGGCCGCAGCGACAGGCTGGTTACTCGGAACTGCTCAGGCGCTTCCGGGCCAGAGTCCCTCCGGAGTGAGCCCCAGCAGCTCGATCGCGTTGCCCCGTACGATCCGCTCCACCACGTCCGGCGCCAGGTGCCCCATCTGTGCCTCGCCGACCTCGCGGGACTTGGGCCAGGTGGAGTCGGAGTGCGGGTAGTCGGTCTCGTACAGGACATTGCCGAGGCCGATGGAGTCGAGGCTGCGCAGCCCGAAGGCGTCGTCGAAGAAGCAGCCCCAGACATGGTCGTGGAAGGTCTCGGACGGCGGCCGGTGCACCTTGTCGGCGACGCCGCCCCAGCCGCGGTTCTCCTCCCAGACGACGTCCGCGCGCTCCAGGATGTACGGGATCCAGCCGATCTGCCCCTCCGCGTACATGACCTTGAGCTGGGGGAAGCGCTCGAACTTGCCGCTCATCAGCCAGTCGACCATCGAGAAGCAGCAGTTGGCGAAGGTGATCGTGGAGCCGACGGCGGGCGGGGCGTCCTCGGAGGTGGACGGCATACGGCTGCTGGAACCGATGTGCATGGCGACGACGGTGCCGGTCTCGTCGCAGGCGGCGAGGAAGGGGTCCCAGTAGTCGGTGTGGACGGAGGGCAGGCCGAGGTGCGGGGGTATCTCGGAGAAGGCGACCGCGCGCACCCCGCGGGCGGCGTTGCGGCGGACCTCGGCGGCGGCCAGCTCGGCGTCCCAGAGGGGGATGAGGGTGAGCGGGACGAGCCGCCCCCGCGCCTCGGGGCCGCACCACTCCTCCACCATCCAGTCGTTGTAGGCGCGCACGCAGAGCAGCGCGAGCTCCCGGTCGGTCGCCTCGGTGAAGGTCTGGCCGCAGAAGCGGGGGAAGGTCGGGAAGCAGAGCGCGGACTGGACGTGGTTGACATCCATGTCGGCGAGGCGCTGCGGGACGTCGTACGACCCCGGGCGCATCTGCTCGTAGGTGATGACCTCCAGCCTGACCTCGTCCCTGCTGATCCCTACGGCGGTGTCGAGGCGGGTGAGGGGGCGGTGCAGATCCTCGTAGATCCACCAGTCGCCGACCGGCCCGTCGTCGCCGGGCCCGCCCATGACGGGCTTGAAACGGCCGCCGAGGAAGGACATCTCCTTCAGCGGGGCACGCACGATCCGGGGGCCGGTGTCGAGGTACTTCTTCGGAAGCCGGTCCTGCCAGACGGCCGAGGGCTCCACGGTGTGGTCGTCGACGGAGATGATCAGCGGGAAGTCGCTCTGCGACGGGGTCGGGGTCTCCATGGCGGTCACGGTAGCGCCGAACTGACGGTCCGTCAGCTACGTAGTCGCGGTGCGACCGGAAGCTCCCGGGCCGATGTCGCGTTGACCAGGGCGAGCCAGGTGAGACTCTTGTTCGTGCTCGATCCCAAGCGGAACGCTGTGATCTGGGTTGGCGGTGACAAAGTCGGTGACTGGTCGGGGTGGTACCGCACGGCGATCAAAGAAGCGGAAGAGGCTTGCGCGGCGTACGAGGAGGAGTCGTGAGCGTGAAGAAGCAGAGCGCGAACGCCGTCGACTGGAACGACCTCAAGGAAGGGTTCGGCTTCTCTGCCGAGGAGCAGGAGCAGGTCGAACAGGGCACCGCAGCGCTCCTGGCCGAGGTTCGCGCGTACGCGCTTACCGTCTCACCGAGGTCCGCAGGCGCCGGCGCATGACGTCTGTGCGTGCCCGCACCGAGAGGGTGTGAAAACCCTGTGGAGGCCGCGTGACTGCCGTGCGGCGCCCCGCGATCGGGAGCTCGCGCGGCTGACGTTTGCCCCCGGGACAAGGCAGACTTACGTCCGATAAAGAGGGCCTCTAGTGGGGACGGCGGATGGACGGTGTACCGCGGGTACCGGAGCAGTGGCGTCCCGGACCCGCACAGCAGTCGCCTCAGCTTCGCTTCAGCGTGCTCGGACCCGTGCGCGGCTGGCGCGGCGAAGAACCGCTTGCCATGGGATCGCCGCAGCAACGCGCGCTGCTGGCCGCCCTGTTGCTGCGCGAGGGCCGGACGGCGACCGCCCCGGAGCTGATCGACGCCCTGTGGGGCCAGGAGCCGCCGTCGCAGGCGGTGGCGGCGCTACGGACGTACGCGTCCCGGCTGCGCAAGGTCCTGGACCCCGGCGTCCTGACCACCGAGTCCGGGGGTTATGCCGTACGGAGTCTCGGGGACGGCGCGCTCGATCTGGCGCGGGCGCAGCAGCTTGCCTCCGAGGCGGAGAAGGCCAAGGGCGCCGGTGACTTGAGCGGGGCGCGGGAGGTGCTGAACCGTGCGCTGGGCCTCTGGGACGGCGAGGCGCTCGCCGGTGTGCCGGGGCCGTATGCGGAGGCACAGCGGGCCCGGCTCGGTGAGTGGCGTCTGCAACTCCTGGAGTCCCGGCTGGACATGGACCTGGAGCAGGGCTGCCACGCGGCAGCCGTCTCGGAGTTGACGGCGCTCACCGCCGACCATCCACTGCGCGAACGGCTGCGCGAGCTGCTGATGCTGGCGCTGTACCGCAGCGGGCGTCAGGCGGAGGCGCTGGCCGTCTACGCCGACACCCGGCGGCTGCTCGCGGAGGAACTCGGCGTCGATCCGCGCCCCGGGCTCAGCGAGCTCCAGCAGCGCATCCTCCAGGCCGACCCGGGCCTCGCGGAGCCGTCGGGGCCGGTGCCGGAGCCGGTGGTGACCCCGGTGCGCCCGGCGCAACTCCCCATGGCGGTGGCCGACTTCACCGGCCGGGCCTCCTTCGTGGCCGAGTTGAGCGAGGTTCTGGCGTCGGCGTCGGAGGACGGGGAGGACGGCAACCGGGTGATGGCGGTGTCCGCGCTCGCCGGTATCGGCGGGGTGGGCAAGACGACGCTGGCGGTGCATGTGGCGCACGGGGCACGCGGGGCGTTCCCCGGCGGGCAGCTCTACGTCGACCTCCAGGGCACGGGCGCCCGGCCCGCCGAACCGGAGACGGTGCTCGGCTCCTTCCTGCGGGCTTTGGGCGCGCAGGACTCGGCGATCCCGGAGCCGCTGGAGGAGCGGGCGGCGCTGTACCGGTCGATGCTGGACGGGCGCCGGGTGCTGGTGCTGCTGGACAACGCGCGGGACGCGGCGCAGGTACGGCCCCTGCTGCCCGGCACCGAGGGCTGCGCGGCCCTGGTGACCTCGCGGGTGCGGATGGTGGACCTGGCCGGGGCACATCTGGTCGACCTCGACGTGATGTCCCCGGACGAGGCGCTGGCGCTGTTCACAAAGATCGTCGGCGAGGAACGGGTCCGCTCGGAGCGGAAGGCGGCGCTGGACGTGGTCGCGGCGTGCGGGTTCCTGCCGCTGGCGATCCGTATCGCGGCGTCCCGCCTGGCCGCCCGCCGCACCTGGACCGTGTCCGTCCTCGCCGCCAAGCTCGCCGACGAACGCCGCCGCCTCGACGAGCTCCAGGCCGGCGACCTCGCGGTCAAGGCGACCTTCGAGCTGGGCTACGGCCAGCTGGAGCCCGCACAGCAGCGGGCGTTCCGGCTGCTGGGCCTGGCCGACGGCCCGGACATCTCGCTGGCCGCCGCAGCCGCCGTACTGGACCTCACGGCGGACGACACGGAGGACGTCCTCGAATCGCTCGTCGACACCTCCCTCCTGGAGTCCGCCGCGCCCGGCCGCTACCGCTACCACGACCTCGTACGGCTCTACGCCCGCGCCTGCGCCGAACGCGACGAACGGCCGGGCGAGCAGGAGTCGGCACTCTCACGCCTGCTGGACTTCTATCTGGCCACCGTCGCGGGCGGCTATCTCATCGAACGCCCCGGCGACCGCCTGGTCGACCACCTGGAGCGCCCCTCCCACCCGGGCCTGGTGTTCTCCGACCGCCACGCCGCCCAGGACTGGCTGTACGCGGAGGCGGTCTCCCTGCTGGCCTGCGTACGCCAGTCGGCCGCCAGCCAGCAGACCCTGAGGCGCGCGGTCGACGTGCTGTGGGCGGCGGTGGACCTGGCCGAGTCGGGCGCCAACTCCCGTGAGTACGAGGTCGTGGCGGCCCGCCTGCGTGACGCGGCACAGGACGCCGGTGATCCCCGCTCCGAGTCCCGGGCGCTGATGGCGCTGGCCTTCGTGCACCACATCTCCGGCAGCAAGTTCGACGCGGCGGGGCAGGCGGCCGAGCGGGCCGCGGCCCTGGCCGACGCCTGCGGAGACCCGCTCACCGCCTGCTGGGCGTCGAACATCAGCGGCGCGGTGGCGATGTACCAGAACCGAGTGGCCGACGCCGAGGCCCACTTCACCCGCGCCGTCGAGAACTTCCGCCCGCTCGGCGACCGTCCGGGCGAGGCCAGCGCCCTGTGCAACCTCTCCCGCACCCATCTGGCCACCGGCCGCACCGAGAGCGCGGTGGCGCTGGCCCGGCAGGGCACGGAGATGTACGACGCGATGGGCCACGCCCTCAAGGGCGCCAACGGCCGCTACGCCCTCGGCCTCGCCCTCACCAGCAGCGGCAAGCTGGCCGAGGCCACGGAGTGCCTCCAGCAGGCGCTCCGGGTCTTCCAGGACTCGCGCCAGCGCCTCTGGGAGGGCATGACCCTGTTCCGCCTGGCCGAACTCGACCTCACCGCGGGCCGCCCCGCCCCGGCCGCCGTCAACGCCGAGACCGCCCTCACCCTCCTCCGCGGCGTGGGCGGCGAATGGCGCCGCGCCAACGCCCTCACCGTCCTCGGCCGGGCCCTGCACGGCATCACGCACCTGGACCGCGCCCAGGTCTGCTGGCGCGAGGCCCTGGACATCTTCGAGTCCCTGGACGCCCCGGAGGCGGCGGAGGTACGGGCCCTGCTGGCGCCTTCGGCGATGCGGTGAGGCGATGCGGAGACGTCTGGAACGCGCAGAGGCCAGGAGCGCGGAATCCTCAGGAGCGCAGTGCGCGGGGAGGCCGGGCGATGAAGGTTTCATCCACGAAACTTTCATCAATGCAAGCATGGCCCCACACGGCGTCGCGCAGCCCACCATGCCGAGCCTGGCGGCATCTGGCTTGCCGCCACGGGTGCGCCGATGCCCACGCGGGCGTTCATCGTTCGTTTATCGGCGCCCGGCATGCTCGGCTGTGTCGTTCCGTCGCGTCGGGGGGCAGGCGGAGTGACACGGTGGCCGGGTTCGTGAGGTGCCCGGCCGCGCGGGGTCCGCCCGGCGATCCACGGGGGAGTTGCCGGACGGGTCCCGGTCCCTCCGCGGGGGGAGTCACCGGGCAGGTCCCGGTCCTTCCACGGGGAGTCGCCGGGCGGGGGTCCGGTGACGGTTCACGGGGGAGATGCCGGGAGATCCCGGTGTCCGAAAAAAGCACGACAACGGGAGAGCGAGCACCATGAGCGACCAGAACAGCACCGACAACGTGCACGTCACGGACGAGCCGCTCATCGCGGCTGGCGGGGGCGCCACGACGGACAACGTCCACGTGACGGACGAGCCGCTGACGGCCACGGCCAAAGCCACGGTCAAGGCCGCGGCCACGGCCACGGCCACGGGCAGCGGCACGGTCACTCCGGACAACGTCCACGTGACGGACGAGCGCGTCTGACACACCGACCGGTTCGAACGGCGGGGGGCACGGCGGGGGCACGGCCGCGGCGGCGCGGAAGAGGGGGAGCCGCCGCGGCCGTTGTGTGTGTCAGGGCAGTACACCTAAGCCGGTCGGGCGAAGTTCGCTGCGGTTCGGCAGCGCCCTGAAGGGGCGCGGGGAACTGCGCGACCAGCCACGATGGTGCCGCAGACGACAGACGACACATCGCGGCACTTCCAGCGGAGCGCTCAGGTCGCCGCGCGGTCGCGCAGGTCTCCCTTCACCACCTTGCCGCTCGCGTTCCGCGGCAGTTCGCGGACGAACTCGACCCGCCTCGGCACCTTGTAGTTCGCCATCTCGCGGCGGGCCCAGGCGATCAGGTCGTCGGCGGTCGTGACCGAGCCCGGGCGGCGCACGACGAAGGCCATGCCGACCTCGCCGAGCCGGGCGTCCGGTACGCCGATCACCGCCACGTCCGCCACCTCCGGGTGCAGACCGAGGAGTTGCTCGATCTCCGCCGGGTAGGCGTTGAAGCCGCCGACGATGAACATGTCCTTGATCCGGTCGGTGATCCGGAGGTTGCCCGCCTCGTCCAGGACGCCGACGTCGCCCGTCCTCAGCCAGCCGTCCGGCGTCAGCACCTCGGCGGTCGCCGCCGGGTCCTCGTAGTAGCCCCGCATGACGTTGAAGCCCCGCACCAGGACCTCGCCGGGCTCGCCCGGGGGACGTACGGCGCCTTGGGCGTCCACCACACGGACCTCCGTGCCCGGGATGGCCCGGCCCGACGTCGACGCGATCACCGACGGGGCGTCGCCGCGGCGGCACATCGTGACGATGCCGCTGGCCTCCGAGAGGCCGTACGCCGTCAGGACCGTCTCCACGCCCAGTTCGCCGCGCAGGCGTTCCACCAGCCGCAGCGGGACCACCGCCGCCCCGGTCACCACCAGGCGGAGCGCCGACAGGTCGTGGGCGGCGCGGGCCGGGTGGTCGAGGAGGGACTGGTGGAGGGTGGGCGGGCCCGGGAGGACGGAGACGTGCTCGGCCGCTATGTTCGCCAGCACCGTGTCCACCCCGGACACCGCCTGCGGGATCATCGTCGCGCCGCGCGTCAGGCAGGCGATCACGCCGGCCTTGTAGCCGAAGGTGTGGAAGAACGGGTTCACGATGAGGTAGCGGTCGCCGTGCCGCAGTCCCGCCAGGTCGCTCCACACCTCGTAGCCGCGCAGCGTCTGTTCATGGGTGATCACCGCGCCCTTCGGGCGGCCCGTGGTGCCCGAGGTGAAGACGATGTCGGAGGGGGCGGACGGCGGGATGCCCGCCGCGCGAGCGTGCGTCTCCTCCGCTCCCACCGCCTCGCCGCTCGCCAGGAAGTCCTTCCAGGTGCGGAACTCCGGCGGGGCAGCGTCCTCCGACAGGACCACCACCTGTTCCAGGGCCGGGAGTCCGGGGAGGGGGCCCACACCGGCGTCGGCACCAGCACCAGCACCAGCACCAGGGTGGTGGCCGGCACCCGGGCCCACACCCGCCGCCCGGCGCAGCGAGCCCACGTACGACGTCCCCAGGAAGGTGCCCGTCACGAACAGCAGCCGTGCCCCGCTGCGGCGCAGCACATACGCCGCCTCCGCGCCCTTGAAGCGCGTGTTCAGCGGCACCAGGACCGCGCCCGCCGACACCGCACCCAGCGCCGAGGTCATCCAGTCCAGGGAGTTCGGCGCCCACACCGCCACCCGGTCACCGGGCTCGACACCGTTCGCCAGACAGGCCGCCGCCGCCCGTTCGACCCGGGCGCCCAGTTCCTCGTACGTGATCCTGGTCCGCCCGTCGACGACCGCCTCGGTGCCCGCGTACCGCCGGGCCGCCCAGCGCACCAGGGCCGGGATGCTGCTCCACTCCACGTCACCGCGCACCTTCGCCCTCCTCCCGTAGCTGACTGACCGTCAGATTAGCTGTAGCCTGACGGACTGTCAGCAGTCGGGCAGGGGCCAGGGGCCGCTTCGGGATGTGCGGAGGTGGGTGCACGTGCCAGGTACGGGCAGCAGAGCGCGGCGGCCGGGAACAGGGCGGGGGACGGGTCCGGGGCAGGGGCAGGGGCCGGTACAGGGGCAGGGGCAGGGGCCGGTACAGGGGCAGGGGCCGGTGCAGGGGCCGGGGCCGGTGCAGAGGCCGGGGCCGGGGCGCGGTCCGGTCCCGGGGCTCAAGGACGCCACCGCCATCGTCGGCATCGGGCAGACCCCCTTCGCCAAACGGCTCCCGGAGGACGAGAAGACCCTCGCCTGCCGTGCCGTGCTCGCCGCCCTCGACGACGCCGGCATCGACCCCGGCGAGGTCGACGCCCTCGCCTCCTACACCATGGAGGACACCGACGAGGTCGAGCTGGCCAAGGCCGTCGGCTTCGGCGACCTCACCTTCTTCAGCAAGGTCGGCTACGGGGGCGGCGGTTCGTGCGCCACGGTGGCGCATCTCGCCGCCGCGATCGCCACCGGCCAGGCCTCCGTCGGCGTCGCCTGGCGGTCCCGCAAGCGGGGCAGCGGGCCTCGGCCGTGGACGAACACCGCCGTCCAGCTGCCGACCCCGGCGCAGTGGACCCGGCCGTACGGGCTGCTGCGGCCCGTGGACGAGATAGCCATGCTGGCCCGCCGCTACCTCCACGAACACGGCGCGACCCGCGACCACTTGTTCCATGTCGCCCTCGCCTGCCGCAACCGCGCCAACCAGAACCCCGCCGCGATCATGTACGACCGCCCCCTCACCCGCGAGATGTACATGACCTCCCGGTGGGTCAGCGAGCCGCTCTGCCTCTTCGACAACTGCCTGGAGACCGATGGCGCGTTGGCGTGCGTGGTCGTCTCCGCGGAGCGGGCGCGGGACTGCCGGCAGCGGCCCGTGTACGTCCACTCCGCCGCCCAGGGGCTGCCCGCCCAGCACCACGGCATGGTCAACTACTGGACCGACGACCCCCTCACCGGCCCCGCCTGGGCCGCCGCCCGGCATCTGTGGAAGCACGCCGACTTCACCCCCGAGGACGTCGATGTCGCCCAGATCTACGACGCGTTCACCCCGCTGATCCCGCTCTCCCTGGAGGGCTACGGCTTCTGCGGCCGGGGCGAGGGCGGCGCGTTCACCGAGGGCGGCGCCCTGGAGACCGGCGGACGACTGCCGATCAACACCGGCGGAGGCGGACTCAGCGAGGCGTATGTGCACGGCTTCAACCTGATCACCGAGGGCGTCAAACAGCTGCGCGGCACCAGCACCGCCCAGGTCCCGGGCGCCGTGACCTGCCTGGTCACCGCGGGCGAGGGCGTCCCCACCTCGGCCCTACTTCTGCGGAACTGACCCACCGAGCCAAGGAGTTCACCTTGCTGCGTCCCGTCACCGACACCGACGGCGCCCCCTTTTGGGAGTACGCCGCCCGCGGCGAACTGCGCGTCCAGGCCTGCGCCGACTGCGGCGAGCCCCGCTTCCCGCCCCGGCCCTGCTGCCCGCACTGCCGGTCCTTCGCGAGCCAGTGGCGGCTCACCAACGGGCGCGGGCGGGTGTGGTCGTACGTCGTGCCGCATCCGCCGCTGCTGCCCGACTACGCCGCGCAGGAGCCGTACAACGTCGTCGTCGTGGAACTCGACGACGCGCCCCGCGTCCGGCTCGTCGGCAACCTCGTGACCCGGGCGGGCGCGGCCCTCAACTCCCTCTCCCCCGACCGGATTCGCATCGGCGCTCGCGTCCAGGCCGCATTCCCGGCGGACGGCGAGAACCGCGAGGACAGCGACGCACCGCCTCCTCTTCGGCTTCCGCTTCCGCAGTGGGTGCTGGAGCGGCCATGACCCTGCGCGTCAGCACGGACGCCGACACCGGCGTCGCCGTCGTCACCCTCGACCGGCCTGAGAAGCTCAACGCCGTCGACCTCGCCACCGCGGACGAACTCGCCGCCACCTGGCGGAGGTTCCGCTACGACGACACCGTGCGGGCCGTCGTGCTCACCGGCGCCGGGGAGCGGGCGTTCTGCACCGGCATCGACCGGGACGCCGTCGTACCGCAGCCCAACTCGCCCTACATGCAGGACGATCCGCTGCTGAACATCGGCCCGAAGGCCAACGACCTGTGGAAACCGGTCATCGCCGCCGTCCGCGGCATGGCCTGCGGCGGCGCCTACTACCTGCTCGGCGAGGCGGAGTTCGTCGTCGCCGACACCACCGCCGTCTTCTTCGACCCGCACACCACCTACGGCATGGTCAGCGCCTACGAGTCCGCGCTCATGGCCCTGCGGATGCCTTACGGCGAGGCCGCGCGGATGATGCTCATGGGCACCGCCGAACGGGTCTCCGCCGAACGCGCCCATGCCGTCGGTCTGGTCTCCGAACTCACCCCGCCCGGCGAGGCGCTGGCGGCCGCCGTACGGTGCGCCACCGTGCTCGCCGGGTATCCGGCCGAGGGCGTGCAGGGCACCGTACGGGCCCTGTGGGCGGTCAAGGAGGCGGCGCGGGCGCAGGCGTACGCCCTGGCGCCGTCCCTCGTCGCCCTCGGCAATCTGCCGCCGGAACGCCAGGCGGAGCTGTTCGCCCGGCGGCGGGACGGGAAGTTCCGGGTGAGGTGAGATCCGGTCCTCCGGTCCTCCGGTCCACCGGTCCGCCGGCCCTCGGTCGTTCCGGCCTTCAGGGCTTGATGAGGGCCGATGGATCCACGAAACAGTGATCGACCAGGGACAGCGGCCCGTCGGCCTGGACGCCGTCGTGCTTGTTGAACGGCACCTTCACCTTCGTGCTGCTTTTCGCAGGCACGGTCGCCGTCTGGACCGCGTAGTCGACCGAGTCGTTGTTGTCGTCCAGGAAATCGACGGAAAATCGGAAGCCGGCCTTCTTGCCGTTCGGGTTGGTGACCTCGACGGTCGCGTACGGCCGCTTCTTGCTCGCGCAGCTCACCAGGACCGCCGTCCCGTCCTGGAGGGCCGTGGTGCTGCTCCCGCCGGTGGTGCTGGACGGCGTGGAGTGACGCTTCTTGTAAGTGCTGCCGCTGCTCTTGTAGCCGTCATGGTCCTGGTGCGAGCTGCTGCACCCGCCGCCACTCCCGCTCGACGAGTGCGAGCCGCTGCGGTGCCGTGTGCTGTGGTGCCGTCCCGTCGAGAACCCGGTGAGACTGACGACCACCAGGGTGACCACGGCTGTGAATCTGAGAGAGCGTCCCCGTGTGTACATGCCCATCACTCTAACGGCGGGCATGGCGGGCATGATCGCACCGCGTGGCGGAGCGCCCCCGGCACAGGTAGCGTCGGCCCTGGGACGGCCGCCGTCCGCACCCCTTCCGTGTGTACTGGTACGACGGCCGTCGCACTCCTGCGGCCATCAAGCCCCGCCGCCATCAGGCCTCGCGACCATCAGGCCTTGCGACCATCAGGCCCTGCGACCATCAGGCCCTGCGACCATCAGGCCTTGCGACCATCAGGCCCTGCGACCATCAGGCCGTACGTGCCGTACCCGTCCCCTTCTCCGCGTCCAGCGCGTACACGCACCGGTCCTTGCTGCACGCGTACACGATGCCGTCCTGCACGACCGGAGCGCCGGTGATCTCGCCGCCGGTGGCGAGTTTCCAGCGCAGCCGACCGTCGTCGGCCTTGAGGGTGTAGAGCAGATGGTCGGTCGAGCCGAAGTGGATACGGCCCTCGGCGACCGCGGGGGCGCCGACGATGTCGCCGCCCGACTGGAAGCGCCACTTGGGCGTACCGGTCACCGCGTCCAGTGTGTAGAGGCCCTTGCCGCTGCCCACATGGACATGCCCCGCCGCCACCAGGACGGGCTCGGCGGAGGAGCGTGACTCGGTGGCGATGCGCCAGCGGTCGCGGCCGTCGGCGGCGTCGAGGGCGTAGACCGTGCCGAGGTAGTCGGCGAGGTAGACCCCGCCGCCCGTGACGGCGGGGCCGGGGGCGAAGGCGGGCGGGCAGAGGAAGACCGCGGGCGCCTCGAAGTGCCAGCGCACCATGCCGCTGACCACGTCGATCGCGATGACCCGGGTGCCCGCGGAGACGTAGACGGTGCCGTCGGGGGCCGGGGTGAGCCGGACCGGGACCCCGCCGCAGGAGGCGGCGTCGCCGATCGGGTACGACCAGCGTTCCTCGCCGGTGCGGGCCTCCAGGGCGCGCAGCCGGGCGTCCTGCCAGACGTAGACGATGCCGTCGTGGATCGCGGGGCCCGCCTCGGGCGACTCGAAGTCGGTCTGGGCGCCGGTCAGCTCCCACAGCTTCTGCCCGCTGGACGCCTCCCACGTCTGGACCCCGCCGCCTCGGGTGGCGGTGAGGACGGTGCCGCGGGCCGCCTTGAGGGAGTACACCCAGGCGTCGGTCTGGAGCCGCCACAGATCGGCGCCCTCGCGGGCGTCGAGGGCGTAGAGGGTGGGGCCGTCGGAGGCGTGGATCCGGCCGTCGGCGACGGACATGGACCATGCCACGTCCCGGGTCTTGAAGCGGCGGCGGCCGGTCGCCACGTCCAGGGCGTGCACCTCGAAGGAGGTGACGTAGACCAGGTCCCCGGCGACGGCGGGGGTGCCCCAGACGTCGTTGGACATCCGGAACCGCCAGGGCCGCCAGCCGGAGGCCGACGGCTCCGGCGGCGCGGCCGGGGCCTGCGGGGCGGTGAACGCCGGGTCGGCGCCGTTGACGCCGGGGCGGGGGCGGGACCAGTGGGCGACCAGGCCCGCCTCGGGCGGGGGTGCCTTCACGGCGGCGGCGCGGGCGTCGGCGACGCGCGGTCCGGGGCCGATGGGCACGGCGGCACCGGCCAGCCGGACCGGGCCGGTGTCGGGGGCGCCGGAGGGCAGGGGCAGCGGGGCGGGCGCGGTGGCCGGGAGGGGCACGGGGGCGGGGTCGTAGGACGGCGGGGGCGGAAGCTGGGGCCGCGGGACGGGGCGCTGGCCCACCTGGGTGACGAGGCGGCCGCCGCGGCGGGACTCGATGAGGGTGACCGCCTTCTCCGGCAGCCACGCCGACGCCGTACCGCTGTCGTCGGAGCCGGAGCCGAAGAGATGCGGGGCGAGCTGGGCCTGGAGGTCGGCCGGGTTGGGCCGGGCGGTGGCCTCCATCTGCATACAGGACTCGATCAGCGGGCGCAGCTCGTCGGGCAGGCCCTCCAGGTCGGGGCCCTCGCGCAGCAGCATGAAGACGGTCTCGACGGGGTTGGCGCCGTGGAAGGGCGGATGCCCGGTGGCGGCGAAGACGAGCATCGAGCCGAGCGAGAACACATCGCTCGCGCCGGTCACGCTGCGGGAGTCCTTGGCCTGCTCGGGCGACATATAGGCCGGGGTGCCGACGGCGACGTTCGTCATGGTCAGACGGGTGTTCGAGACACCGGAGGCGATACCGAAGTCGATGACGCGGGGGCCGTCCTCGACGACGAGCACGTTCGACGGCTTCAGGTCGCGGTGGACGAGTCCGGCGCCGTGGATGGACTGCAGCGCCTCGGCGACGCCCGCGGCGAGCCAGCGCACCGCCTGGGCGGGCATCGGCCCGCAGTCGTTCACTATCTCTTCCAGGGAGGGCGCGGGGACGTACGCGGTGGCCAGCCACGGCACGGCGGCACGGGGGTCGGCGTCGACGACCGCGGCCGTGTAGAAACCGGAGACCGCGCGGGCGGCCTCCACCTCGCGGGTGAAACGGACCCGGAAGAGCTGGTCCTCGGCCAGCTCCGTGCGGACCGTCTTGATCGCCACGCGACGGCCGGACGCCGAGCGCGCGAGATAGACCAGCCCCATGCCGCCCGCACCCAGCCGTCCCAGCACCTCGAACGGCCCGATCCGCCGCGGATCGTGCTGCGTCAGCTGATCCACCACTTGCCTGCCACCTCCCCGTACGAGCCGCGTCGTCCACATGTGTACGCGACCCCGTGCAGCGTCTCACCACCGCACCGCCATGGCGGCACGCACCCCGATTCTCCCTGGCCCGGGCACTGGTTGCGAACCCCGGGTGATATCGGGATGTCCTGTGACGAATGAGCAGATTCCAGCGCCGACGCGGCGCCGGAAGGGAGCCGCGACGGTCTTGGAACGGCGTTCGAACGTGACGTGGCCGGCATCGGAGCGCCCGGTGAGCGCCCCAGCGGTCCGCCTCAGCGGCCGTGTCAGCGCTGAAGCACCGCGAAGGACGCCCCCTGATTGTCGCTGACGACGCACACCGTGCCGTACGACGTCTCGAACGGCGGCACCTGGACCCGCCCGCCGAGCCGCTGCACCCGCCCCAGCACGGCCCGGCTGTCCGCGACCCGGAAGTGCACCAGGAAGTGCGGCGGCATCTCGGGCGGGAAGACCCCGGAGACCGGGGCGCGGCCGAAGTCGGGTTCGGCGTCCTGGCCGAACAGGGCGTCGTGGAAGAGAGCGCCGTAGAAGGCGTTGGCGGCGGCGGTGTCCCGGGCGTACAGCTCCGCCCAGACGAAGCTGCCCGGCTGGTGGCGCCGCCCGAAACCCCGGTGCTCAAGGGGCTGCCACAGCCCGAACACGGCGCCCTCGGGGTCGGCCGCCTGGGCTGCGACACCCAGCTCGCCGAGCTGCGTCGGCGCCATGACGAGCTGCCCGCCGCCCGCGAGGATGCGGCGCGCGAGGGCGGTGGCGTCCGGGGTCGCGAAGTACACCGTCCAGACGCTCGGCATACGGCCGTCCGTCTTCTGCGCAAGCGCGGCGACCGGTTCGCCGTCCAGCCGGGCCCAGCGCGAGCCGCCGTACGCCTCCTCGAAGGTCCACCCGAAGAGCTCACCGTAGAACCGCTCCCCCGCCGCCACGTCGGGCAGCTGGGCGTCGACCCAGCAGGGGACGCCCTCTCCGTACACCGATGCCCTGTTTTCGGCCATACAGCCAAACTACTGTCGGCACACGCACCGCGCAGACCAGGCACACCACCCCGCGCACTCCCGTGCACCCCATTTGCAGTCGGCCGAATAGCGCTCCGATCACCCCTCGGTAAGCTGACGGCATGACAGGACAAGTGCGTACCGTCGACGGCCGCGTGGCCGGTCGGCGTGGGCAGGCGACGCGGCAGAAGCTGCTCGACTGCCTCAGCGAGATGCTGAGCTCGTCTCCTTACCGTGACGTCAAGGTCATCGATGTCGCCCGCAAGGCGGGGACCTCGCCCGCGACGTTCTACCAGTACTTCCCGGACGTCGAGGGCGCCGTCCTGGAGATCGCCGAGCAAATGGCCTCCGAGGGCGCCGGATTGACCGAGCTGGTCGCCGGACGGTCCTGGGCGGGCAAGGCCGGATGGCAGACCGCGCAGGAACTCGTCGACGGCTTCCTGGACTTCTGGCGCAAGCACGACGCCATCCTGCGCGTGGTGGATCTCGGCGCCGCCGAGGGCGACAAGCGCTTCTACAAGATCCGGATGAAGATCCTCAACTCGGTGAACAACTCGCTGAGCGAGTCCATCGCGGAGTTGCAGGCCAAGGGCCGGATCGACAAGGACGTGAACCCCGCGGCGATCGCGGGCTCACTGGTCGCCATGCTGGCGGCGGTGGCCGCGCACCAGAAGGGGTTCCAGTCGTGGGGCGTGAAACAGGCTGAACTGAAGCCCAACCTGGCGCTGTTGGTGCACTTGGGCGTGACAGGGAAGAAGCCGACGAGGTAGGTCCGGCCCGCGGACCCCCACCGCCTGGCGGTGGCGTCTGCCTGCTTTCCCTTTTTCCAGTTCCCAAGTCCTGTCTCGCGGGCGGTGGCCGACGACTGCCGGCCACCGCCTGCAGTACTGCGGGCCCCCGGGCCGTGCGCGCGTCGCTCCGCTGCGGTCCGTTGCGGTCTGTCTGCGGTCTGCTGCAGTCTGCTGCGGTCCGGGGATCGCTCCGCTGCGGTCCGTCGCGGTCTGCTGCGGTCCGGGGATCGCTCCGCTGCGGTCCGCGCGTCGCTCCGCTGCGGTTCGCGCGTCGCTCCGCTGCGGTTCGGGGATCGCTCCTCGTCAGCGTTCGGGGATCGCCCACGAAGGCGACGACCTTTCGGCCCTCGCTATCGCCTGAGCAGCCGGAAGATCCGTATCTCCCGCTCCACCCGGGCCTGGTACGTCGCGTACGGCGGCCAGAAGGCCAGCGCCGACTGCCAGGCCGCGGTCCGTTCCGCACCCCGCAGCAGCACGGCGTGCACGGCGATGTCCTCGCCCCGCCAGCTGATCTCGGCGTCGGGATGGGCGAGGAGGTTGTGCGTCCAGGCCGGATGACCGGTGCGCCCGAAATTGGAGCCGACCAGCAGCCAGGTGCGCCCGCCCGGCTCCGGCAGGCAGGCCAGCGGCGTACGGCGGACCTGCCCGCTGCGTGCGCCGGTCGAGGTGAGCACGGCCCCGGGCAGCATCTGCGCGCTGAGCAGCACCTTTCCCCGGGTGAGCCGGTGCACGGCACGGTCGAGGGGCGGTATGACGCGGGGCGCGACCTTGGCGAAGCCGCGGGTGGAGGACACCTTCTGCAGAAGACGGGCGCCGGGGAGAGCCATCAGTGGGCCGTCCTTTCCGCCTCGGAGCTGAAGAGTCCGGCGGCGTCGGCCGCGTGGGCCCGCAACCGGTGCACGGGCCCGAAGAGCAGTTCGTCCCCGGCGGCCCGCTTGAACCAGAGGTGGGCCTCGTGCTCCCAGGTGAACCCGATGCCGCCGTGCAACTGGATGCTCTCGCCGCTGACGCACCGCAGGGCCTGCAGCGCCTGGGCGAGCGACAGCCCGCCGACCCGCTGTCCGTCCTCGTGGCCGGTCGCCCGGGCGGCGTAATAGGCGGCAGACCGGGCGGCCTGGACCTGCACATACGCGTCGGCGAGCCGGTGCTGCACGGCCTGGAAGGACCCGACGGCCCGCCCGAACTGCTCACGCTGCTTGACGTACTCGACGGTCCGTTCCAGCGCCCGTCCGGCGGCCCCGACGGCCTCGCAGGCGAGCACGGCGGCGGCACCGTCGCCGGTGGCGGCGAGGGCGGGAAGGACGTCGGCGTGCTGGTCCTCTCCGAGCAAGGCGGCTTCCACGTCACGGAGTTGGATCCGACCTTGGGGCCGGGTGGCGTCGAGCGAGGTCTGCCGGACGCGCCGCACCCCGGTGGCATCGGCGCGCACGAGGAAGAGCAGCACGCGGGACCGGGCGAACCCCCCGGTGTGCGCGGCGACGACGAGGAGATCGGCGCAATGCCCGTCGAGCACCTGCCCGACCTCCCCGTAGAGCCGCCAGTGATCACTCCGCTCCCGGGCCTGCACCCCGCCGGCCCGCCCTCCCCCGGCCCAGTCGCTCCTGTTCCCGCCGGTCAGCCCGAGGGCGGTGGCGAGGGCGGTGCCGGGCACGGCGAGGGCGGCGGTGAGGGCACCGGAGGCGATCCGGGGCAGCAGCTCGGCACGCTGGGCGTCGGTGCCGAGGGCCAGGAGGAGGGGTGCGGCGAGAACGGCGGTGGCGAGGAGAGGTGAGGGAGCAAGAGCCCTTCCGGTCTCCTCGGCGGCGAGGGCGAGATCGGTGAGGGTGCAGCCGACGCCGCCGTAGCCCTCGGGGAGGGCGAGCCCGGGAAGGCCGAGCTGATCGGCGAGGGCGACCCAGAGGGCGGGGTCGTGTCCGGCGGGGCTGTCGAGGGCGGCGCGGCACTCGTCGGGGCCGCAGCGTTTGGCGAGCAGTTCGCGCAAGGTACGGCGGATCTCGTCCTGTTCGGGGGTGAAGCAGGCGTCCATGGCAGCGCCCTCCCTCTCCGGATCTGACGGTGCGTCATATTAGGACGTCCGGCGAGGGATGCCCAGAGCCGCACCTCCCGTCCGGCGGGTCGGTTTTTCAGGTATCTGATGTACCGTCAGATCCATGACGACGCGAGGGGCGCGAGGACGGAAGGTCGCCGTTGTCGGGGCGGCGCTGGCGGACTGCGGCAGGATGGACGACGCGACGCCGTACGCACTGCACGCGCAGGCGGCCCGCAGGGCCCTGGCAGACGCGGGCCTGGACCGCGCGAGGGTGGACGGCTTCGCATCGGCGGGCCTGGGCACGCTCGCGCCGGTGGAGGTGGCGGAGTACCTGGGCCTGCGCCCGACATGGGTCGACTCGACATCCGTAGGCGGCTCGACGTGGGAGGTGATGACGGCCCACGCGGCGGACGCGATAGCGGCGGGGCACGCGGAGGCGGTACTGCTGGTCTACGGCTCGACGGCCAGGGCCGACATCAGAGCGGGCCGCAGGACGGGCGACCTGTCCTTCGGCGCGCGGGGCCCGTTGCAGTTCGAGGTGCCGTACGGCCACACGCTGATCGCGAAGTACGCGATGGCGGCCCGCCGCCACATGATCGAACACGGCACGACGATCGAGCAGTTGGCGGAGGTGGCGGTCCAGGCGAGAGCCAACGCAGGGCTGAACCCGGAGGCGATGTACCGGACGCCGATCACGGTGGACGAGGTCCTGTCGGGCCCGATGATCGCAGACCCGTTCACAAAGCTGCACTGCTGCATCCGCTCGGACGGCGGCGCGGCGCTGCTGCTGGCAGCGGAGGAATACACGGCGGGCTGCCGGACCGCCCCCGTCTGGATCCTCGGCACCGGGGAGTGTGTCTCCCACGCGACGATGTCGGAATGGCCGGACTTCACGGTCTCCCCAGCAGCGGTGAGCAGCCGCCTGGCCTTCGAGCGGGCCGGGTTGACCCCGGCGGAGATGGACTTCGCCGAGATCTACGACGCGTTCACCTACATGACGCTGGTGACCTTGGAGGACCTGGGCTTCTGCGAGAAGGGCGAGGGCGGCGCGTTCGTGGAGAAGGGCCGCCTGAAGGTGGCGGGCGGCGAGTTCCCGGTCAACACGGACGGGGGTGGCCTGTCGGCCCAACACCCCGGGATGCGGGGCCTGTTCCTGCTGGTGGAGGCGGTACGGCAACTGCGGGGGGAGTGCGGGGAGCGGCAGGTGCGGGCGAGGGACGGGGAGTTGCCTCGGCTGGGGGTGGCGTCGGGGACCGGGGGGTGGTTCTGCTCTTCAGGGACGGTGGTGTTGGGGCGGGGGTGAGGGGCGAGCCTCTCATCCGGGCGCACTCCGTCGTCGTCATTGCGAGCCGCACTGTGAGACGACCTTCTGCTCATCCTCCGAGAGGGTGGGGCCGGGGGTGGGAGTGGCTGCCGCGCGCCCGGACTTGCCCAAGCCGCTCTTGGCGTTGTTCTCGCTCGCGGCTTTACGACGCTCGCTTTCCTTCTTGCACGCGGACGCCTGCACGGCCAGGTGGGAGACCTTCGACCGGGCCGCCTCAAGACCACCCTCAGTGATGGTGGCCCTGACCTGCTTCTGCTGGTACGACGGCAGATACTTCAGCTCGATCTCCGGGTGGTCCTTCTCCACCTTCGACAGCGACATCCAGGCCAGGTCCTGGGCGATGCCGCGGTAGATCGCGACGTGCTCGCCCTTGGCGCCGATGTAGTAATACGTCTGTGTCCACTGGTAAAAGCCGATGAGGCTGCCGAGGACTGTGAGGCCGAGGCCAAGCAGGATCGCTCTCTTGAGGGTCCAACGGATGCGGAAGGTTCGAGCGGCAGGCGCCGGGACCCAAGCAGCGGTGTCCGGCGGCTTCGGAGGCTCGAGCGGCATCGGCGGGAGGCCTGTGGGCACAGCGGCCGCAGTCGCAGGCGGGCCCGGGTTTCGGGGGCTGGGTGTGGGGCCGAGTGGCTGGGGCGGTGGGCCTGCTGCGGGTCGTCCTGCCGGGCCCGGAGTGGTGGTGTCGGGGTCCGGCGAGAACGGACGGGGTTGTTCTTGTGACCCGACGGGAATGTGGTGCGCCCCGGGCGCTGCCGGGGTGGCGGGCGCGGCGGGTGGTGATAACTGGGGCGGGTTGATGGATGACGGCAGAGGTGTTCCTGGTGGTGTGGAGGCATCTGGGGTGCCGGGGAGGGACTCGTGGGGAGTCTCCGGAACTGCGGGGCCCGTATTCGGCGGTGTCGGAGGCAGGGGGTGAGGGATGGGGGCGGATGCGTGGTCCCGGACGAGCCGGGCGACCGGGGAGGGCATCCAGCCGGGCTCGGTGAGCTGTGGTGTGGCGGTGGCGATTCGGCCGTCATCGTCCGCGCCGTCTGTGGTGGTGAGCCGGTCGAGCAGGTAGGCCACGGTGGGGCGCTGCCCGGGGTGTTTGGTCAGGCAGGCGGCCACCACCTCGCGCAGTTCGAGTGGGAGGGCATCCAGGTCGGGCGGTTCGTGTACGGCGCGGTAGTGCAGGGCGTGCGGGGTGCCGGTGCCGAACGGGCCGACCCCGCTGGCGGTGTGGGCCAGCAGTGCGCCGAGGGAGAAGACATCGCTGGCCGGCCCGACCGGCTGCCCGGTGATCTGTTCGGGGGACATGAAGCCGGGGGTGCCGATCGTCATGCCGGTGTGGGTCAGCACGCTGGCCTCGCTGGCCGCCGAGATCCCGAAGTCGATCACACGTGGGCCGTCGGCGGCCAGCAGTACGTTGGAGGGTTTGAGATCGCGGTGGACGATGCCAACCGCATGGATCGCCTCCAGGGCCTCGGCAAGCCCCGCGCCCAGAGCGAGGACCGGCCGGGTCGGCCAAGGACCGTGCCTGGCTATCGCCTCCCCCAGCGAGACGCCGGGGACGTAGACGGTGGCCAGCCAGGGCGGCGAGCCGTCCGCATCGGCGTCCACCACGCCGGCGGTGAAGGCCCCGTTGACCCGCCGGGCCGCAGCCACCTCACGGGCGAAACGGCGCCGGAAGTCACCGTCCTCGGCCAGCTCGGGGCGCACCGTCTTCACCGCGACCGCGCGCCCGCCGGGCGAGCGCGCCAAATACACCCGGCCCATCCCCCCCGCACCGAGCCGTGCCTCGATCCGGTAGCGCCCCACCCGCCGCGGGTCCTCCGGTTCCAGGGCCTTGAACACTGCCATCCCACGCCCCCCTGCGCCCTGCTCCACGGCGCCCGGATGTTGCCGTAGATGGCGCATCATTCCCGATATTCCCCTTCCCGTTCAATCCACGGACTCAGCCCTTCCCGCCGACCCCAGGTGGACCAGGAACTCGGCCGTCCGGGCCGGATCAGCCACCTGCCTACGCAGCCGCTTGAGCTCCGCCCGTTGGCAGTTCAGCCGAGCTGGCCCGCATTGGCGTAGAAACGGAACAGAGCGGCGATGCTGTGGCCCGCCCGGCGCGCGGCCTCGGCCAGGGAGCCGGACTCAAGCCCGAGCGAGACGCCCGCGTGTCGCTGGGAGTACGGCACGGCACGGCCGGACCGACCCCTGTGCCCGCTGACCGCTCGCCGCCCGAACACGGCTGTACCGTCACCAACCCAGGTGCTACTCAGCCATAGATCTCCCTGAGCTGCTGCGGCCGTTGCGCGTGTGGGAGCCGGGGGTCACCGAACTCGGGGGCCGGAATCCGGCGCGGTGAAGGGCCGCCTGAAGGCGACGGCGGCGAGTTCCCGGTCAAAACGGATGGGGGTGGCCTGTCGGCCCGACACCCTGGGATGCGGGGGCTGTTCCTGCTGGTGGAGGCGGTACGGCAACTGCGCGGAGAGTGCGGGGAGCGGCAGGTGCAGGCGGGAGACGGGGGCCTCGGCTGGGGGTGGTCGGGGACCGGGGGGTGGTTCTGTTCTTCGGGGACGGTGGTGTTGGGCGGGGTGCGCGCCGTCGTCATCGTCCTGTGCTGCCTATCGCTTCAGCGCTCGGTAGTGCTTCAACAGCGCAGTGATCCGAGCTCGGTCCGCCTGACCATTGAGTTCCGCGAGGAGATCGTCAGGGCACAACTCGTAGAGATCGCCCCACCACCGGCGGCGTCGGTTGTCCCAGATGCGGTAGCCGCCCGGCACCCCTCTGGCAACGTAGCGTCTCCTGCTCACAGCCCCCTACTCTCAGCACCGCTCGTGTTGCCCAAGCTCGTCTTCTGCGGAGACCGTACAGACCTCGGGGCCGTCGGCCCAGGCAATATGCGACAACTGGCCAGCACGCTTTCCAACTGTGGTGGCGGGGAGCTCCGCCGCGTTCCTGGTCGTTCACGTGCGTTCAGGGGCGGTCGGTCGTCGCGGCGGGGGCGGCTTCGGGCCTCCTCTCGGCGGGTTCGGCTTGCAGGAGGTTGGGGACACCGCAGGCGCCGGCGAGGTCGGCGTAGGCGGTGAGGATGCGGCGGGTGTCGGTGAGGGCTGCGCGGAGGCGTGGGGGCCAGAGCTGTTCGTGGTTGCGGCGAGAGCAATCCGTGGGGCGCTGGTTCCGCTCGGCTGCTCACGGAGGTGGTGTGTCCTCGGTTTCCCCGGCTCACGTTACCGGGGTGGAGTACAGGGCGGTGTGTGGCAGGCCACGGGATGCTGCGGCGGCGTGGCCGTTCCCGGCTCGGTGAGTCCGAAGGATCCGCGGATCGTCCGCCGGGGTGCCGGGCAGCGGTCTATGCCCGGTCCGTGCCGGTGGGATCGCCCGGCTCGGCTGGTTCCTCGCGCGGCGCAGAACCGTGGCGGGGGTACGTGGCATCCATGATGGATCCTGCGGCTTCGTCCGGCAGCAGGTCGTCGAGGAGGGAGCGGAAGGCGTCGTCACCGAGGAGAGCTCTCTGCCGGCCGAGCCAGTACAGGCTCGCATCGGGTGGACTTCCGATCTGCAGTTGAAGCGCCAGCGCCTGCAGCGTGTACGGCACGCCTTCGGCGGCGCGTTCCTGCTTGGTACGCAGCACGCCCATCTGACCGTAGCTGTTGGCGATGCCGGAGCGGTTGCCGAGTTCCTCCTTGATGGTGAGGGAGGCGCGGTAGCGTTCCTCGGCCTGTTCGTAGTCCCCCCGCTCCTGCGCGATGATGCCGAGCTGGTGGTAGCTGTTGGCGATGCCGGAGCGGTCGCCGAGCTCCTCCAGGATGGTGAGGGAGGCGCGGTAGCGTTCCTCGGCCTGCTGGTAGTCCCCCCGCTCCTGCGCGATGATGCCGAGCTGACCGTAGCTGTTGGCAATGCCGGAGCGGTCGCCGAGCTCCTCCAGGATGGTGAGGGAGGCGCGGTAGCGTTCCTCGGCCTGCTGGTAGTCCCCCCGCTCCTGCGCGATGATGCCGAGCTGACCGTAGCTGTTGGCAATGCCGGAGCGGTCGCCGAGCTCCTCCAGGATGGTGAGGGAGGCGCGGTAGCGTTCCTCGGCCTGCTGGTAGTCCCCCCGCCGCTGCGCGATGATGCCGAGCTGGTGGTAGCTGCCGGCGATGCCGGAGCGGTCGCCGAGCTCCTCCTTGATGGTGAGGGAGGCGCGGTAGCGTTCCTCGGCCTGCTGGTAGTCCCCCCGCCGCTGCGCGATGATGCCGAGCTGGTGGTAGCTGCCGGCGATGCCGGAGCGGTCGCCGAGCTCCTCCTTGATGGTGAGGGAGGCGCGGTAGCGTTCCTCGGCCTGCTGGTAGTCCCCCCGCCGCTGCGCGATCATGCCGAGCTGGTGGTAGCTGCCGGCGATGCCGGAGCGGTCGCCGAGCTCCTCCTTGATGGTGAGGGAGGCGCGGTAGCGTTCCTCGGCCTCCTGGTAGTCCCCCCGCCGCTGCGCGATGATGCCGAGCTGGTGGATGTAGGCGGCGGCGGGGTGGGAGCGGGGCGGGAGCCAGGTGAGGGTCTCTTCGGTCAGTTGTTGTTCCCAGTCCCAGGCTCCCCAGGTGTGCAGCTGCAAGCACACGTGCTGGGTGACGCTGTCGGCCTGGTCGAGGTCGCCAGCCTGGTGATGGTGGTGGCGTGCCTCGATGAGCTGGGTGATGTCGTCGGTGAGCGGCTGAGGACAGACGTTGACGCGCCACCGCCAGTAGGCAGCGGCCCGCTGGTGGGCTGTTTTGAGGGTGTCGGGGTGGGCGCGTCTACGGAGGGCGTCGGCGGTCCAGTGATGCACGGTCAGGCCGGTGGGCCGGCTGCCCGGCTCGTCCTGGGGTGCGGGGGCCGGGGAGAGCAGCCCGAGGTCCAGCAACCGCGTCAACGCCATCCCGCCCCGGGTGTCCAGGACGGCCGGGGGCTGCTGAAGTTCCGCCCAGATGGCCTGGTATTCGGTGATGGTCTCGGGCGGCAGGCCGTAGCCGTCCTCGGTGTGTGCTCCGGTCGTGAGGGCCGCCTCGATCTGGGCATTGACTGTGTCGAGGCTGCGGAGGAGGGCGGGGTCGGGTTCGGGGGGTGTGGTGAGGTCCGACAGCTGCCAGGCGGCCCCGGTGGCGTCGACCGGGGTGCGGTAGACGGCCATCCCGTCCAGCAGCGCCCGTGCCCCCGGCACCTGGTCGAGCTGGTCGAGCAGGGTGTCGAGGAGGACGTCGTCGACGGCGAGGGTGACGGTCTCGGCCAGCGCCGTGTCCAGATCCCTTGCGGCGTCGGCCATCCAGCGCTCGGGATCGGGGACACCGCGGTCTTCCAGAGCGGCTTCCATGCGCTCGGCGATGTCGGGGAAACGTGCCCGGCCACCGCGCAGCAGGGCATCGAGGTACTCCAGCGCCCGTGGGTGGCCTCCTACATCGGCGTAGGCGCGCTGCTTGTCGGTGGGGGTGAGGGCGTCCAGGCCGGGAAGCCGCCAGATGAGTTTGCGGGTCTCGGCGAGCGACAGCGGCCCCAGGTGGTGGGTGGTGAGCCGCTTGTGCAGGCGTCCGGGGAGGTGGAAGGGGTGGCGGCTGGTGACCAGCAGCCGGGTGCGCGGGCTGGCCGCCACCCACGCAGCCAGCAACTCGGCAAGCTCCCCATCAGCCGTCTCCCACCCCTCGCCGGAGAGGAGGGGAGTGAGGAGGTCCTCGGCGTTGTCCACGATCATCAAGGCCGTCAGGCGTGGCAGCACGGTCCGGCGGATCAGGTCCCAGCGGTCCCGCCAGGGAGAACTGGCGTCCGCGAGGGCGACCGAGGCCCGCCGCAGTACGTCGTCGTCCGGCAGGTCCTCGGTCAGGCAGTATGCGGTCAGGCACTGCCGCAGGATTTCCAGGACGGCGTCGACGGTGCGGGCCGTGGCAGCAGCGACCGGCACGACCAGGCGGCCCTTGGTGCCGTAGTGGTTGAGGAGTTCGGCGGCCAGGGTGGACTTGCCGACCCCGCCGATCCCGTGCACCAGCACCCCGGCTTGTTGCGGATCCCGCAGGGCGGCCAGCAGCCGGCGCAGTTCGGCACGGCGGCCGACGAACTCACCGACCTTGCGCACCACCATGCCCTCGTCCAGCACCGTCTCCGCCACGACCGGTACCTGCACCTCGCCGTAGGCGCGGTCGAACAGGGGCAGCGGCGGGCCGGCCAGGAACAGTGCGGGGGTGGCCCATTCCGGCAGTCCGGCGCGCGGATCCCGGTCCGGCAACTGGCGGCGCCGCTGTTCCAGGGTGCGGCGGGCCTGCGAGAGAGCGGTGAGCGGGTCGGGATGCGCGGCCCGCGCGAGTGTCTGGTACATCTGCGCCGCCAGGTCGGTGGCGTACTGGTCGGTGACGGCCTCGGTCATCGCCAGCACCGCCGGCACCCCACGCTCCAGCAACGCGCGCGCCAGACCCGCCCGGACCCTGCCCTCCACATCGACATCGGCGCTGCCGACGCCAGGGCCGGGGGCGGGGGCGGCCTCGTCCGGGTCCTCCTCGTCCTCCCCGTCCCCACCCGGCGCCCGTTGTGCTGATGGGTTCGCGTCGCTGGTTGCGGGGGTGCGGGCGGTGGAGCAGCCGGCCAGCACCACCAGGGGAACACCCCGGTCGACCGGCAGAGCCTCGTCCATGAACCGCTGCGCGTCGACCTCGTCCGCCTGCCCCCGCTCGTCCTCGAGCAGCAGGACCCCGGGACCGGCGTGGCAGGACAGATGCAGGATATGGAAGCGTTCCTCCTCCAGAGCCGCACGGATCTCGGCCAGGCTGCCCCAGTTCAACACCCGCACATACGCACCCTGCCCGGACCGAGCCAGATCCACCGCGTCCAGGATCCGGCCCAGCTCCCGCTCATAATCCAGCAGCTCGCCCCCACCGGACTCGGGACCGGCCACCACCGCGAGAATCCGCAACGGGCCCGGCACTCGCACCGCCACCGGCAGGGCGTCCCGCCGCACCATCCGGTACAGCTCCACATGCTCCGACAGCACCAGCGGACCCGCCACCCCCGCAACCTTCAGCGTCTCCCACGGCAGATCCACCCACCCCGCAGCATCCACCCCCACCCCGATCCGCAACGACCCGTTCCGCCCCCGGGCCAGCGCCTCCTGCCCGGCCAGCCCATCCGCCACCCCACCGTGCGCGAACCGCCGCCCCAGCGCCTCCCCCACCGCGGCCAGCGCCCCCACCGACCCCACCCCGACCGCCCCCTCCAGCAGCGGCGGCCGGCGCAGCGTCATCCCGCCCGTCGCCCGCGCCCGGGCCCGGTGCAGACCCCACAGCTTCTGCTCAAGATCCCGATCCATTCCGTGCGGCGCACAGGAGGCCTCACCCCCCGCCGTGGAGAACACCACCGAATCTCCGCCGATCCGTAACTCCGCCGGCGTCGGCCCCTCCGGCCAGTAGTCGGTGGGCGGCACCACCAACGGCCCGCCCCGCTCCGGACGCCGCCCCGACGACAGCCCCCGCACCGCCCTGTCCACCTGCTCCACCAGCTCCACGTACTGCTGCGGGGACGCCACATGCCGGAAATCCACATACAGACGCGACGCGATCAACGGCGGCAACTCCACCTCACCCAGCAGAACCGGGACCACACGCTGCCCTCGCTCCACCGCAGCCGTCACAGCCGCCGCGAACTCCTCACCGCACCACCCCGACGCCACCCAGGACCGACTGACGACCACCACCACAGCACCCGCCCTGGCCAGCCCCTCCTGCAACCGCGACGCCACCAGATCGCCCGCAGCCACCTCCCACCGGTCCAAGAACACCTCAAGACCCAGCCGATGCAGGTTCTCCGCCAACGACGTCGCCCACGGCCCGTCCTCATGCGCATACGACACGAACACGTCGAACCGCCCCGAACCCGTCACACCGCACCCCCGAACCGGGCACTCACACCACACGCAAGCACCCCGGCAACTGGTCGCCACACTCGCCGCACACTAGGACACCTCACGACACCACACGCCGTAAACAGCCCGATTACCCCATACCCGCAGGCACCCGGATACCCGCAGGCGCCCGGCGATAAGATCTGCAGTCCCGTACACCTGTTGCCTGAACCGGCCGCCCCGAAGCCGCTGATGCTCACCACGCGACACAACCGAAACTCCAGTCTTCCAGCTTCACGCCCTCACGCTGCACAGAGCTGGGAAGTCATAGGTGCTCGGATTCTGCGGTGGCGCTTCACGGTGCGCGGGATACGCCGCCACATGCCGCTGGCGTTGTCGTTCGTCCTGATCGGCTTCTTCCTGTGGGTAGCGGAGAACCTCGCCACCTACGTGGGCGCTTGGCGCTACCCCTACCAGCTCCACGGCTGGCAGCCCGTCGGTGTAGAAAAGTTTGGCGCCTGGTCCCTGCTGATCAGCATCACGGTCGTACTGGTGGCCGACAGCCAGCCAAGTGCGGCTCATCGACGCGGGTAACCGATCCACCGTCGTCCGTGATCACCAGCAACCCGTTGTCAGTGCCTGTGGCTATGGTCTCAAGGGCGCGGTCGGCTTCCGGGGGTTCCAACTCTATAGAGAAGGTTGCATCCCAGATCTGTCCGGGGGCGGCCCGGAGGCTCGTCCGGGACCTAACCGACGGTCGGGCTTCGTCGATGGCCAGCAGGAAACCTGCCAGCGCCGACCGCGCACCACTTCTTCCACGCAGGCAGCATTGCCGCCCTGCGCCGGGCCCTGGAACGCCCCGCAGCCCCCCACCAGTTGCTGATGCCGACTTTGTGACCCCGTTGGTGGTCGGCGCTCCTCGCAGGATCAGCCCCCCGGCTGCGGTGTCAGGACCGCCGTCAGCAGACGGTTGGCCAGCGGGGTCGGCGTCCCGAAGTCGAGGCTCATGTTGGAGACCGAGTAGACGCCGCGTAGGGACAGGTCACGGGTGGCGAACATGCCGTTGGCGTAGCCGAAGTCGTGGCCGGTCTTGCCCCAGAGCACGCCCCCGTTGGGCAGCGGGGTGGACATCAGGCCCGCGCCGAAGCAGGCGACCTTGTTGCAACTGGAGCCGATGAACGGGACGAGCTTGCCGTCGTCGCCCTTGGGCAGGGTGAACATCTCGTACAGCTGTGCTGACGGCAGTAGGCGGCCCTGGAACAAGGCGGTTATGAAGCGGTCCAGGTTCTCCGGCGTGGAGATCATGTTGGACGGGTCACCGCCCTGTTCGCTGACGTCGACCGCCTTGCCGTGGCTGTCGGTTGCGTAGCCGTGCATATAGGGCCTGGGCATCACGGGGTCGCCTTCAGGTGGACCTCGGGGTGCTCCATGCAGCCGATGGTGTACATGACGGCGTTGCCGAGGATGCGTTCGGCCATGTCACGGACCATCGTGTGTTCGCGGAGCAGGGCGACCTCACGGTCCCAGAGGGTCATGCCGCTGTCCGTCACGTTGATGGTCAGGGCCTTGATGTGGGGCTGGACGGCGTTGAGGAGTTCCTTCGGGTCCCGCGTACGGGTGCCGGTGGGCCGGTCGAGCGTGACGGTCATGGACGGCTCCTTCGGAGATTGATCGTGCCGTGGCGCTTCGAGCTCAGCCCGACTGCCCCCGCATCCCGGGCTGGAGACGCGGCACGGTGTGCTCGAACCATGAACGTGACCGTAGGGAAGGGCCGTTGTGAGATGCCATGCAAGTTGCGCTACGCCATGGCGCGCGACGCTGCGTTGCATCATGCCGTCCCGTACGAGGAGTTCGCGGCTCGGTTGACAGCGAAGGAGGACTGAGGCAGGTGTATACCGGTGAGCACGGACTACCAGAAGGCGCGAGAAGCACTCGGGGTACGGCTGCGCCATCTGCGGTTCTCCGCCCCTGGCGGTCGGCTCTGCGGCGGGGAGCTCGCGGAGCAGTGCGGGTGGCACAAGTCCAAGGTCAGCAGACTGGAGAACGGCAAACAGACTCCCACGCCGGACGACCTGCGCAAGTGGGCGGAGGCGACCGGCGCGCCTGATGCCTACGACGAGTTGCTCGCGCGTCTGAGGGGCTTCGAGTCGCACATCCGGTCATGGCGACGGCAGCTTGCCGCTGGGCACAAGGCCGTCCAGGACACCCACCTGAACGCCCACGCCGACGCCTCCGTGTTCCGGGGCTGGGAATCCTCCATGATCTTCGGGATCCTCCAGACTCCGGACTACGCCCGGTCGATCTTCACGAGATACGCCGAGCTACAGCGGTCACCGCACGACACCGAGGAGGCAGTCCGCTCACGCATGAAGCGGCAAGAGACGCTGTACGACCCCTCAAAGCGTTTCCACCTCATCCTGTGGGAGGCCGCCCTCCACGCCTTGATCTGTCCGTCGTCGGTACTTGCGGCCCAGCTTGATCGCCTCGCAGGAGTCATCGGCCTGGACACGGTCGAGCTGGGGATCATCCCGCTGTCCGCCTCCCTCAAAATTCCCCCGGCCACCGCCTTCTGGATCTACGACGACCGCCAGGTCATCGTCGAGAACTGGCACGCGGAGTTGTGGATCGACGACGACGCGAGCCTCGACACGTATCTGCGGACCTGGAGAACGCTGCGGGAGTCCGCCGTGTACGGCGTTGAGGCGCAGAACCTCATCAGCGCGGCACGGCAGAGGTTGAACGCACGCTGAACTCGGTCAGCGGTAGCAGACCATGGTGAGGAAGGCTGTCCAGGCGGCGGGTGGCGAGTTCCCGGTCAACACCGGGGGTTGTTCTGTTCTTCGGGGACGGTGCTGGGTCCGCTTCGAGGAGTTCACCCAGTTGAGACGCTGCAGTCCTTGGACCGGATGCCGGTGAGGTCACAAGTGGCAACATCAGTTTCGCCCTCGGACCGGTCTTGTCGCAGAACCGCGACCGTCGCACGAGTCCCCGCATCGAAGCATTGCGGATGCTGCTCCACGATCGCGCTGACTATCTTCACCCGGGTCGCGATCATGATGTACCGCCGAGAATCGTCGACGTCTTCGGACACCGGCCTGAGTATCTGCTTCCGGACCTGAGCGACACGGGTGTCGAACTCCCGTTTGGTCGTCTTGCACTTTGCGGAGAGCTCGGATGAATCGCTGGGTTGCGTTGATCCGACGGCGTACCCGCCCAGGGTGAGCACGATTGCTCCGGCGCCGACCAACGCGATCATCGAATGTTTCATGGCGCGGATGCTATCTGCGCAGGTTAGGTGCCTTCACAGGGTCGGCGGGTGACTGATCTTCGAGGCTTGCGCCGAAGTGGCCGACTGAAGTCGCAGAGCCGACCGCCCGGAGCGGGACGCCCGTCGGGCCGCACCGCTGCAGCAGTCCGTCCACGTACGCCTCCAGCCGTTCTGCCAGCACCTCGGGCGTCACATCGTCCCGTCAGCCCCGGTCGTCGAGGCCGGTCAGCACCGTCTCCACGAACTCCCGTCGGTCGTCGCCGTGATCGCGGACTACGCTCACGCGCGGCCGGCTGCTGAGCAGCGCGTGGGTCAGACCTGGCCGAGGTCGATCTCCACCGAGAAGGGGGCCGCTACCTTGAGGACACCGGTGAACACGTCTCCGTCCCTGTAGGTCTTCGTCGCCGGGTCGAGAACGTAGGTGTACACGAGAGGAACGCCTGTCGCGGCCTGCTCGATTCGCCAGTAGAAGCCGATGCCAGCCTTGGCGTACTGCTCGACCTTCACGATCCGGTCGGTGGTCTCCGAGCCCGGCGACACCACCTCCGCGACCAGCAGCACGTGCTCAGGGCGGGTGGGGGTGATGTCGACCGTGTCTGCGCGGTACACGACGACGCCCGGGCGGCAATTGGTGAGCGGGACGTCCTGAAGCCGGCCGTCGAAGTCCGTGTCGGCGTTCCACTCCGGGCCCGCGGCGGCATCCAGGGCGTTCGCCAGAATCCGGGCCAGCCGGTTGTGCCGCTTGGACGCACTCGGACTCACGACGACCATCCCGTCCACGATCTCGATACCGGCGCACTGCTCCTCAGACCAGGACTCGTACTCCTCCGCCGTGATCTGCTCATGCATCCACGCCGGGGCCACCATCTCGGCCGTCATGAAGCACCTCCCGGACACTGCGCTGCGGGCCCGATCCCGCTGGATTCAACGTACTGTCTGCCGCCCGTCCGGCACGCCGATCTCGCTCGCGCCCCCTCCTCGTGCCGACATCCGACCAGCGAGCCCACGACGAGTGAGGAACCGGCGCGGTGGACTCGCCTCCAGGGGATCGGGCGCTTGGCAATCCATGGGGCGGGTGGACTCGTGTTCCGACGTCTCCTCGGTCTGCGGTGATCGTCGGCTCAATGGTGGCGGACGGTGGCGAGGAAGGCGGCCCACGCGGTGGGAGCGACGGTGAGGACGGGGGCCGTCCGGGCCGGGGTCTTGGAGTCACGTATGTGGACCACCGTGGGGGTCAGGGCTATTTCCACGCACAGGCCGCCTTCGTTATCGCTGAAGCTCGACTTGATCCAGGCCAGTTCACTGTTCACAGTGCTTCTGCCTTCCTCTCGATGAGCTCAGCCGACTCCCATGGCGTGAGTGCCTGGGCCTGTAGGACGCCGAACAGATGGCTCAGCCGATTGACCTGCTCCGCCTTGGAGACCACCGTACTGCCGCCATGCCCTTCGGTGTATGCCAGGTTTTGCCCTTCCGCAGTGCTCATCAGTTGCAGAGGTCCGCGGAGCCCAGCGTGCACGTGGCGCCCGGTTGGCATGACTTGAAGCGTCAGATGGTTCAGCTCCTTCATGCAGTGGAGCAGATGGTGAAGTTGCTGCCGAAGCACATCGGGGCCACCGATCGGCCGTTCCAGGACCGATTCCTCGATGACGAACCCGAGGAGCGGAGGCGGCTGCCGGGTCAAGACCGATTGCCGTTCCAGGCGGGCTTCAACGTGCTGCTGGATCTCGTCGCTCGTGAAGGCGGGAACGCGGGCTCCGTACAACGCGTGCGCGTATCCCTCCGTCTGAAGCAGACCTGGGACGAGCATCGTCTCGTAGTTTCTGATCACATGCGCCAGCCGCTCCGCCCTCACCCAGTCCACAATCCTCGGCGGATACCTCTCCACGTCCATCATCTCGACGCACGCGCACAGCGCTCCCCGTGCATCCAACCCCTTGTCCCCGTGCTTCAAGAACTCGGTCGTCGGGATCCGTTCCGCCCGCTCATACGCCCCGAAGCAAGACTCCGACACGTGGAGCAGCTCCGCCGCTTCCTTCTGGGTGAGCCCCAGCCGTGTCCTATGGACGCGCAGCAACTCCCCGACCAGCCGCCGTCCCACAGAAGGCATCCCACTCACGCCCACTCCGACCACCGTCCTCCCCACAGCCACCGATGTGTACCGTGTCCACCTGGTCACGCTAAGCACACGGCGCAAAGCTCGTCCCCATGACGAGCAACCTTCACCCGATGTGGGTGCCCAGCGCCGGTCTGCAACTTCGGCTGGCCGGAGTCCATTTCGATGCGATCCGTGTGTGCGGGGTCCGAGCGGAGGCGGTGGTGCACCATCTCGCTTCGCTCACCGACGGCCGGCCCGGTCCCGTCGTACGGGAAGTCAACCGCTGCCGCTGGACGTACTTCCTGCTGGCTCCCGGTGAGAGCGAGGAGTACGACTGGCCGCCCGGCGCGCGCCGTCTCGGGCGGTCCGCATCGGCCAGGCGGGACGAGTACGTCGGTGTTCCGGCTCCGGACGGCAACACGTATCCGCTCAGCTGGCGTTGCGGGGCGCCGGAGATCGGGGAGTTCGTGGACGCGGAGTTGCTGCAGGGCGTGTTGATGGCCCAATTCGGGCAGTGCTGTCAGCACCCGGGCACGATCCGGGGTGGGATCGGGAGGTGACCGAGCCGGTGCCTCCGTGCCGACGCCGCCGGCTCGTCTCCCGGGTGATACTCAAGGTATGGATCTTCAGGAACTGCTGCGGTCCCTTCGGGTGTGGGATCCGGGGGTGACCGAGCTGGGGGCCTTGGAGCCCGACGCGGTGCCCGACGGGCCGTTGGAGTTGTTCGGGGCGTGGCTGGCTGAGGCTGCTGCTGCCGGGCAGGTCGAGCCGCACACCATGTCCCTCGCCACGACCGACGCCGACGAGCATCCCGACGTGCGGATCGTCATGCTGCACGGTGCGGACGCCGACGGGTGGTCCTTCGCCTCGCATTCCGGCAGCGCCAAAGGGCGGCAGCTCGCCGACTGCCCGTACGCCGCCCTCGCCTTCTACTGGCCCGTGCACGGGCGGCAGGTCCGGGTCCGCGGGCCGGTCACCACCGCCCCGGCCGCCGAGGCCCAGGCCGATCTGCGCGCCCGTACCACCGGCGCCCTCGCCGCCGCCCTCACCGGGCACCAGAGCGAGCCCCTGGGGTCCCTGGAGGAGTTGGCGGAGGCGTCCCAGGCTGCCTGGCGGCTTGCCGAGGCGGAGCCGGGGGCCACTGCGGCATCGTGGACTCTCTACCAACTGCGGGCCGACACCGTCGAGTTCTTTCAGGGGGACGCCCAGCGTCGGCACGTACGGCTCGTCTATCGGCGTACGGGGGAGGGGTGGAGCAAGGAGTTGCTCTGGCCTTGAGTCAGACAACCGGTGCCTGCGGGGCGCCGTCCGTCGACAGTCTCGCGTGCAGGTGTACGTCCCGGAACTCCTCCAGCGTGCCCGACTCGAACATCGCTCCCCGCAGCGTCCCCTCCGCCGGGTAGCCGCACGTCTCCGCTATCCGGCACGACGCCTCGTGGCCCAGGGCGTGGCCCAGTTCCAGGCGGTGGAGTTCCAGGCCGGTGAACGCCCAGGCGGAGACCAGCGTGAGGGCCCGGGTGGCCACGTGGTGGCCGCGGGCCTCCGGCAGGACCCAGTAGCCGATGCGGGCCACCCGCATCACCTGCACTATCGCGTTCACCCCCACATGGCCGAGCACCGTGCCGTTCTCCGCGTCCGTGACGCAGAAATTCGCGCACGCCCCGTCCGCGATCGCCCTCGCCTGGCTGCGCAGCGACTCCCGCGCACCCGTGAGGTCGGTGATCTCCGTCAGCGCGGTGTTCCAGCGGCGGAACTCCGGGTCGGTCCGGCCGCGCAGCCACGCCGCCGTGTCGGTCTCGGACTCCGCGTCCCATTGGCGCAGGCACAGACCCTCGCCGCGCAGTTCAGGACCTGCAGGGCGTCCGGGTCGCGGCCGGCACAGCGGGATCGGGGCGCGGTCCCGTCGGTCGCGTCGCTCACGGGGTTCGTGTCGGTCACGGGGTTCGTGTCGGTCGCGTATGGGTCCCATACCTTCATTTAAACCGCAGAGTCCTGTGATTCCCCCGGTGTCACCCGGCCAGCGGCCGAAACACCGGTATCCCGTTCCGGAACACCGCCTCCAGCGCCATCCCCGCCCGCAGGCCGATCGTCTCGTACTCCACGATCTCCGTCATCATCCGCGGGCCCTCCGCCAGTTCGACCACCGCGGCGACGTACGGCGTGCGCTCCGCGAAGGGCGGCAGCTCGTTGCGGTGTACGACAGACCAGGTGTACAGCGCGGCACGGCCGCTCGCCGTCTCCCAGGTCACGTCCTCGCTCCAGCAGTGCGGGCAGAACTCGCGGGGGTAGTGGTGCGGGCGGGAGCAGGCCCGGCAGCGGCGCAGCAGGAGTCGTCCCTGCGCCGCCGCGTCCCAGTAGGGGCGCGTGAAGGCGTCGGGTTCGGGTGCGTCGTAGCGCCTGGGTGCGTCGTAGCGACCCGCTCCCACAGTCTCCGGACCCGTCATCCGAACCACCCCAGCGCGTGGTCCACCGACCACGTCTGCCACGACATCCCGAAGAACCCCGTCGCCGAGATCAGCGCCATCATCGAGTTCTGGCCCTGCTCCGCCCAGTCGTGGATCATCAGCACGAAGTACAGCGCGTTCAGGACCAGACCCCCAGCCAGCGCCACCGGCGTCAGGAACCCGAGGATCAGCCCGAGCCCCAGTGCCAGTTCCGCGTACGCGACGACGTACGCCATCACGCGCGGCCGGGGTGTCACCACCCTGGCGAAGCCCGACCGGACCGCGCCCCACCGGTGTTTCGCCGCGATGCCCGCCGCCCAGCCGATGCCGCCGCCCTCGAACCAGCTCTTCTTGTCCTTGTGCCGCCAGCTTTCCAGCCACCACAGCCCGAGGCCGATCCGCAGCACGGCCAGCCACTCGGCACCACTGAGCCAGATCGTGTCCATGCGTACCCTCCATCTGACGGTACGTCAGTTTCGGCGAACGGCGCCGCCTCCACAAGACCCCGGTCACCCCCAGCCGGGCCACACAACCCGCCCCACCGATCCCCCGCAATCAGCGCACAACCAGGACATCTACGTCACCAATCCCACCCACTCCTCCTACAGCCGTGATCGATCCGCAACCAATTCCCCTCTTGACCGAGACCCATCAACGGGGTGCGCGGTTACGCTCCCGCTCATGGCCGACTCCTCGACACCCCCGATCCCCGCGGCTCAGAGCACCGCGGATCACCCCGTCTACATCGTCGGAGGTGGCCCCGGCGGGCTCTCCGTCGCGTACGAGCTGCGCGCCCGGGGCATACGCGCCGTCGTACTGGAGCGGTCCGACCGCGTCGGGGCGTCCTGGCGCAAGCACTACGACCGGCTGCGGCTGCACACCACCCGGCGCATGTCCGCCCTGCCCGGGCTGCCGATGCCGCGCCGGTTCGGGCGGTGGGTCGCCCGGGACGACGTGATCCGCTATCTGGAGAAGTACACCGAGGTCCACGATCTGGAGATCGTCACCGGTGTCGAGGTCTCGCGGGTCGAGCAGGCGGACGACGGCACCTGGCTGCTGCACGCCACTGGCGGGCGTGAGCTGACCGGCGCCGCGGTCGTGATCGCCACCGGCTACAACCACACCCCCCGCATCCCCGAGGACTGGGCCGGACTGGACAACTACACCGGCGAGTTCCTGCACGCCGGCGAGTACCGCAACGCCGAGCCGTACGCCGGGCGCGACGTGCTCGTCGTCGGCGTCGGCAACACCGGCGCCGAGATCGCCGTCGACCTGGTGGAGGGCGGGGCCTCCCGGGTGCGGCTGGCGGTACGGACGGTGCCGCACATCGTGCGCCGGTCCACCGTCGGGTGGCCCTCACAGTATTCGGCCGTCCTCGTACGGCGGCTGCCCGTGCGGTTCGTCGACCGGCTGGCCAAGCCCGTGACCCGGCTCGGGGTGCCGGACCTGTCGGCACACGGCCTGCCGCGCCCCGACTCCGGGCTGTACTCGCGGGTACAGGAGGGCGCCATCCCCGTGCAGGACGTCGGGCTGATCAACGCCGTGCGCAAGGGGAAGGTCGAGATCGTCGCCGCCGTGGACTCCTTCGAGGGCGGCAAGGTGGTGCTCGCCGACGGCACCCGTATCGAGCCGGACGCCGTCGTCGCGGCCACCGGGTACGTCCGCGCCCTGGAGGGGCTCGTCGGCGACCTCGGGGTGCTGGACAAGGCCGGAAGACCGGTCGTGAACGGCGGACGCTCCCCGCAGAACACACCTGGCCTGTTTTTCACCGGCTTCACCAACCCCATCAGCGGTATGTTCCGCGAACTGGCCATCGACGCGGAGAAGATAGCCAAGGCCGTCGTACGGTACGGAGCGGATCGGCTGTCCCGGCTGCCGTAGCCGTTCAGGGGGGGTTCGGGGGGTCGGGGCAGGTCCCCGATCCGTCCCCGATCCGGGTAGGCGTCCGGGTCCGGGTCCGCATTCGGACAGGGGTCCGGGTCCAGAGGGTTCCTGACACTGCGTCAATTCAGTAATCTGACAGAGCGTCAGTTTTGGGCGTCAGTCATTGGAGCCGAGCTGCCAGCCGCCACCACCACTCTGCGCTGTCAGCTGCCAGACAGGAGCGGGGCGGACCGATGCTTGGATCAACCCACGGCACCCTCACCACCGACTCCCGCAGGGCCCGGGTCATCGCCTGCGGCGAACCGCGGCCCGGCCCCGCCGTGCACGGCCGTACCGCCGATGTGGACGAACTCGACGTCAGCGGACGCCCGTTGTATGTAGACCCACCCGACCTGGACCGCTTCTTCCGCCCCACGTCGGTCGCCGTCGTCGGCGCCTCGGACGCCGAAGGGCGGCCCAACACCGGTGTCACCAGGCAGCTGCTGGCCTGGGCCGAGCGGGTCGGCGCCCGGCTGCACCCGGTGCATCCGACCCGGGCCACGGTGTTCGGGCTCCCCTGCTCCCCCTCCGTCGCCGCACTGCCCGAACCCGTCGACCTCGCCGTGCTGCTGGTCGCCGACCCGGTGCCGGTGATCGAGGAACTCGGCGCCGCCAAGGTGAAGTTCGCCGTCGCCTTCGCCTCCGGGTTCGCCGAGACAGGGGCCGCCGGCGCTGCGGCACAGCGGCGGCTGGCGGCCGCCGTCGAGCAGGCCGGGCTGCGGCTGCTGGGTCCGAACACCAACCTCAACGCCTTCGAGCGGTTCCGCGACGACCTGACCGGCCCCGCCATCGCCCTGATCACCCAGTCCGGCCACCAGGGCCGCCCGGTCTTCGCCCTCCAGGAACTCGGCATCCGCCTCTCCCACTGGGCGCCGACCGGCAACGAGGCCGATCTGGAGACCGCCGACTTCATCTCGTACTTCGCCGAACGGCCCGAGGTCGGCGCCATCGCCTGCTACGTCGAGGGCCTCAAGGACGGCCGTTCCTTCCTGCTCGCCGCCGACCGCGCAGCCCGCCGCGGCGTGCCGGTCGTCGCCGTCAAGGTCGGCCGCACCGAGGCCGGGGCGCGTACGGCCGCCTCGCACACCGGCAAGCTCACCGGCGCCGACGACGTCGTGGACGCGGCGATGCGGCAGTTCGGGGTGATCCGGGTCGACGGGCTCGACGAACTCCAGGACACCGCCGCCCTGTTGGCCCGCGCGAGGCCCCCGCACGCCGACGGGGTCGTCGTCTACTCCATCTCGGGCGGCACCGGCGCCCATGTCGCCGACCTCGCCACCGAGGCCGGACTGCCGCTGCCGGTGCTGTCGGAGGCCAGACAGGCCGAGCTGCACCAGTGGATCCCGGAGTATCTGAGCGTGGCCAACCCCGTGGACAACGGCGGGCATCCGGTGGGCGACTGGCGCGGCCGGAAGATCATCGACGCCATCCTCGCCGACCCGGCCGTGGGCGTGCTGATCTGCCCGGTCACCGGCCCCTTCCCGCCGCTCAGCGACCGGCTGGTGCAAGACCTGGTGGACGCGGCGGAGACCACGGACAAGCTGGTGTGCGTGGTCTGGGGCTCGCCGGTCGGCACCGAGCCGGCGTACCGCGAGGTGCTGCTCGGCTCGTCCCGCGTGGCCACCTTCCGCACGGTCGGCAACTGCCTCACCGCCGTCCGCGCCTACCTCTCCCACCACCGCTTCACCACCGCCTACCGCTCCCCCTTCGACGAGGCCCCCCGCACCCCGTCCCCCTCCCACCGCAAGGCCCAGGCCCTGCTCCAGCCGGGCCGGCAGCTCAGCGAACACGCGGCCAAGCAGCTGCTGCGCGCCTACGGCATCCGCGTCCCGCGCGAGCAACTGGTCACCAGCGCGGCGGCGGCCGTACGGGCGGCGGCACAGATCGGATACCCGGTGGTGATGAAGGCGTCCGGCGCCCATCTCGCCCACAAGACCGAGCTGGGCCTGGTCAAGATCGGCCTCACCTCGGCGAGCCAGGTCCGCGACGCCTACCGCGAACTGACCGACATCGCCCGCTACGAGGGCATCGACCTGGACGGCGTCCTGGTGTGCCAGATGATCGAGCGGGGCGTGGAGATGGTCGTCGGCATGACCCACGACGACCTTTTCGGGCCGACGGTGACCGTGGGACTCGGCGGGGTGCTGGTGGAGGTCCTGCGGGACGCGGCGGTACGGGTGCCGCCGTTCGGCGAGGACCAGGCGCGCACCATGCTGACCGAACTGCGCGGGCACGCCCTGCTGGAGGGGGTGCGGGGGCGTCCGCCCGCCGATGTCGACGCGCTGGTGGAGGTCGTCCTGCGGGTGCAGCGGATGGCGCTGGAACTCGGGGATGATCTCGCCGAGTTGGACATCAACCCGCTGCTCGTCCTGCCCCGGGGGCAGGGTGCGGTGGCGCTGGACGCGCTGGTGGTGTGCAGCTGATGAGGGCTACGGAGCCGACGTCGGGACCTGAGACATGGGTACGGCACGAGATCCGCGCGCAGGTCTTGTACATCACCCTCTCCCGCCCGGAGACACTGAACGCCCTCACCCCCGGGATGCGGGAACGGGTGATCGGGCTGCTGACGGAGGCGTCGGCGGACCCGGAGGTGCGGGCGGTGGTCGTGACGGGCACGGGCCGCGGCTTCTGCGCGGGCGCGGACCTGCGGGGCGGCGGCGGTACGGCGTCGGGCAGCGCTACGACGTCAGGCAGCCCTACGACGTCAAGCAGCCCTACGACGTCAAGCAGCGCTACGACGTCAAGCAGCCCTACGACGTCAGGCAGCCCTACGACGTCGGCCAGCCCTACGACATCCGTCGGCTACCGAGTCGCGGGCGACGTGGCCCGGATGCTGCGTCTCGGCGCCCAGCACCTGATCGCGGCCGTACTGGACTGCGAGAAGCCGGTGATCGCGGCGGTGAACGGTACGGCGGCGGGGCTCGGCGCGCATCTGGCGCTGGCGTGCGATCTGGTGCTGGCGGCTGAATCGGCCCGTTTCATCGAGGTGTTCGTACGTCGCGGCCTGGTCCCGGACGGCGGCGGGGCGTATCTCCTCCCCCGCCTTGTCGGCCCGCAGCGGGCGAAGGAGCTGATGTTCTTCGGCGACGCGCTCCCGGCGACGGAGGCCGAACGCCTGGGTCTGGTCAACCGGGTACTCCCGGACGCGGAGTTGGAGAAGACGGCGACGGAATGGGCCACCCGCCTCGCCTCCGGCCCGACCCGCGCCCTGACCCTCACCAAGCAACTCGTCAACGCTTCCCTGGACACGGACCGCGCGACCGCCTTCGCCGCCGAGGCCTCGGCCCAGGAGATCAACATGACAACGCGGGACGCCCAGGAGGGAGTGGCGAGTTTCAGGGAACGCCGCCCGGCGAAATACACCGGCCGCTGACCCTTCCGAACTGACAAGACGTCAGCTTCAATGGCCCAATGATGGGACACGCAGGAGCGGCGGCAGCCGCGGTCCGCCACCTGAGGCGGACGGGCCGGGCACCGGCCGTCGAGCCACTGCCCCGCCCCGAACTGCGCTGCGTCCGGGACGACGAGCGGGCCCCGATCGACCAGGCCGAATTCCGTGACGTACTCGGCCGCTTCGCGACCGGGGTGACGGTGATCACGGCACCGGCGGCCGAAGGGGAGACCGGCCCCGCGGGCTTCGCCTGCCAGTCCTTCTCGTCCCTCTCCCTGCATCCGCCGCTGGTCGCGTTCATGGTGTCCCGCACCTCCACCACCTGGCCGCGCATCGCCCGCGCCGGGGTCTTCTGCGTCAACGTGCTGAGCGCGGACCATGCCTCTCTGTGCCGGGGCTTCGCGATGAGCGGGACGGACAAGTTCGCGGGCGTGCGCCACACCCCGTCCCCGGTCTCCGGCGCCCCGCGCCTGACAGGCGCCGCGGCGTGGATCGACTGCACCGTCCACGCGGTCCACACGGGCGGCGACCACCTGATCGTGGTGGGCAGAGTCACCGCCCTCGCCGCACCCTCCGACGCCGAGCCCGCCGACCCCCTGATCTTCCACCGGGGCGGCTTCACCGGCCTGCGACCCTGACGGCCACAGGGCCTCCGTACAGGCTCAGGCACCGCATGCCGACGGCTGCCACCGCATGGTCGGCGCCCGCCACGGCAGGGTGTGCGTTGTCAGACGGCGTGTTCCGGGTGCGTGAGGTTCGCCCCGGTCGCCGGATCGAACACGTGTGCCTTGCCCATGTCTACCTGCAGCCCCACGGGTTCCCCTTCGCGAGCCCGGGTGGCGGCGTCCAACCGGGCCACCACCTGAGGGGTGGCGCCGGTGTCCCGTGCTCCCGAGTCCGCGGCGAGTTCCTCCAGTTCGGACGTCGTCGCACCCGCGCCCTCCGCCGTGAAGTAGACGAACACGTCGGAACCCAGCGACTCCAGAACGTCCACGGTGACGGTGACGCGGGGAAGGCCCTCGTCGTGTGCCAGGGCCGCGTCCTGGAAGGCCTCCGGCCGCAGGCCGACGATGACGTCCCGGGGTGCGTTCTGCCGTTCCAGTGCCTGGCGCATACGGTCGTCCAGGGGCAGCTCGCCCACGGGTGACCGCAGGACGTTGCTCTCCAGGGTCGCGGTCAGGAAGTTCATCGCGGGGGAGCCGATGAAGCCCGCGACGAAGAGGTTGACCGGGTGATCGTAGAGATGGGCGGGTGTGCCGATCTGCTGGACGAGGCCCTGTCGCATGACCACGACCCGGTCGCCGAGAGTCATGGCCTCGGTCTGGTCATGAGTGACGTACACGGTCGTCGTGCCCAGGCGGCGTTGCAGCCGGGAGATCTGGGTGCGCATCTGCACCCGGAGCTTGGCGTCCAGGTTGGACAGCGGCTCGTCCATCAGGAAGGCCTTGGGATCGCGGACGATCGCCCGGCCCATGGCCACCCGCTGGCGCTGGCCGCCCGAGAGGTTGGCGGGCTTTCTGTCCAGGTGTTCGGTCAGGTCGAGCACGCGGGCGGCGTCCTCGACCTTCTCGTTGACAGTGGCCTTGTCGACCTTGGCCAGGCGCAGCGGGAAGCCCATGTTCTCCCGGACGCTCATGTGCGGGTACAGGGCGTAGCTCTGGAACACCATCGCGATGTCGCGGTCCTTGGGGGTGAGGTCGTTGACGACCTTGTCACCGATGCGCAGCGTGCCCTCGGTGATGTCCTCAAGTCCCGCGATCATGTTCAGAGTGGTGGACTTGCCGCATCCGGACGGCCCGACAAGGATCACGAACTCGCCGTCGGCGATGTCGAGGTCCACGTCCTTCACGGCGAGGGCTCCGTCGGGAAAACGCTTGGTGACTCCCTCAAGGATGATCTCGGCCATGGGTGGTGCCTCCTTGCCTTCGTGCCTTCCGGCTCCCGGGGATGACGCGGATCGGACGGGTGCGGAACGGGTGCCTGTCGACCCGGGTGGCTGTGGACCGGCGGTCGGCCGGTGGCGGTGGCCGGGTCAGCCCTTGACCGCTCCGGATGTGAGTCCGGCGACGATGCGCCGCTGGAAGAGCAGGACGAAAACGATGATCGGAATGGTGATCACCATGGCCGCCGCGGCGATCGACCCGGTGGGCTGCTGGAACTGCGAGCTGCCGGTGAAGAAGGCGATCGCGGCCGGCACGGTGCGTGCTCTCTCCGTGGAGGTCAGCGAGATCGCGAACAGGAAGTCGTTCCAGCAGAAGATGAAGACCAGGATAGCCGTGGTGAACACGCCCGGTGCCGCCAGCGGCACGATGACAAGCCTGAATGCCTGCGCGGGTGAGGCCCCGTCCACCCTCGCCGCCTTCTCCAGGTCCCAGGGGATCTCCCGGAAGAACGCCGACAGCGTATAGATAGCCAGCGGCAGCGAGAACGTCATGTACGGGATGATCAGCCCGATCCAGGTGTCGAAGATGCCGATGGTCCGCTCGATGTTGAACAGCGGTGACACCAGCGAGATCGGGGGGAACATGGCGATCAGCAGGGACATGCCGATGAGCACCGTCTTGCCGGGGAACCGCAGTCTGGCCACCGCGTAGGCGGCCATGGTGCCCAGGACCACCGCGATCGCCGTGGCGATCAGCGCGATACCGATGGAGTTGACGAGGGCGCGGGTGAACTGGGACGTGTCGAAGATGCCCCGGTAATTCTCCCAGGTCCACTTGGTGGGGATGTAGTTGCCGTCCGTGAGGGTGCTCGGGTCCTTGAACGACAGCGCGGCGATCCACCACACCGGGAACAGCGCGTACAGCACCACCACCACGTTCAGAACGGCCCAACGGGTGGCGTGTGCCTTGCCCACGGCGGCCATCAGCGCTTCACCTCCGCGCCCGGAGCGGCCGCGCCGAACAGTTTGGTGAAGGCGAAGGCGATGATCCCGACGCAGATGAAGATCAGTACGGAGATCGCCGACCCGATGCCCAGGTTCAGCGCGGTGAACAGGTTGTGGTAGCCCAGGATCGACACGGAGCCGGTTCCCTGGGCCCCCGAGGTCAGGATGTAGATGTTGTCGAAGATCCGGAACGCGTCGAGGGTGCGGAACAGCAGCGCCACCAGGATCGCCGGCTTCATCAGCGGCAGCACCACCCGGGTGAAGCGCTGCCAGGCGTTGGCGCCGTCCACCATGGAAGCCCTCAGGGTCTCTTCGGGGACCAGGGCCAGGCCCGCGAGGAGCAGCAGGGCCATGAACGGGGTGGTCTTCCACACCTCGGCCAGGATGATCAGCCACAGGGCCGGCCACTGCTCGGTCAGGGGGGCGGAACCGCTCGGCAGCAGCGCGGCGAGGTATCCGAGGTTCGGTGTCCAGGCATACTGCCAGGAGAACGCGGCGACGACCGTGACGATCCCGTAGGGGACAAGGATCGCGGTGCGTACGGTGCCGCGGCCGAAGATCGCACGGTGCATCACCAGCGCGAGCCCCATGCCCAGGGCCAGTTCGATCGTGACGGACACCGCAGTGATGAACAGCGTCACCCAGAAGGCGTCCCACCAGAACGGGGAGGACAGCACCGCCCCGTAGTTGCTGAGACCCACGAACTTCGCCTGGGCGGGAAAGCGCAGGTCGTATCTCTGCAACGACAGGTAGACGGCGTAGGCGATGGGGTACGCGGTCACGGCCACCATGACGATGACGGCCGGCGCGCACAGCAGCCAGCCCAGCCGCCGCTCCTGCCGGGCACCCGCGGACAGAGCCGCCTGGTCCTTGCGCGACTGCTCTGCCTCGGGGGCCGGCGGGGCCCCGGCCGGTTGCGCCTGCATGCTCATCTGGGGCCGCCGGGGGAGCAGGCCCGCGCGCGTCGGCGCGGGAGGGCGGGACGGTGCGGGAGGTGGTGGGTCACGGGATCACACCCTTGGACTGGAGCGCCTGGCCGATCAGGTTGTCGATGGTGTCGACCGAACTCCGCGCATGGATCGCGGCCGGGGGAGACAGCGTGTGGGAAACCGCGATCGACACGTTCTGGTACGCCGGGGTGATCGGCCGCACGCTCGCCGACTCCAGGCCCGCCAGCACCTCCTTGGCGAACGGGTAGTTCTTGATGAGCGACGGCTCGTCATACAGACCGCGCAGCGTGGGCGGCAGGCCGCCGACGAGCGCTGCCGTGAGCTGGTTGTCCCGGTTGCGCAGGCACAGTGCCGCCTCGAAGGCCGGCCCGGGGTGGCGCGAGTACGCGCTCACGGCCAGGTCGATTCCGCCGATGGTGGGGCGTGACGGCCGGCCGGCGCCGACCCGCGGGTAGGGCGCCCAGCGGAAGTGCTCGAACAGTTTCGGGTTGTTCGCCTTCATCGACGGATAGACGAACGGATAGTTGATCTCGAACGCCGCCGTCCCTGACTCCATGGCGAGGCGGTTCTGGTCCTCCATCTGGTTGGCCAGGGAGGGGTCCGCGGCCGGTGAGTTCGCCAGGTCGTGCATGATCTGGGCGGCCCGCACGGCGGGTGGGCCGAGCGACGGCGCGGTGGCGTCGGCGTTGAGGATGGAGCCGCCCGCGCTGCTGATCACGCTGTTGAACCAGACGGTGAGGCCCTCGTACTGGGCGCCCTGGATCTCCACCAGGTGCGGTTTGCCCTGCTGGGCGAGTCTGCGGGCCATGGCGAGCATCTCGGCCCAGGTTCCGGGCGGGGTGGGCACCAGGTCGTCGCGATACCACAGGAGCTGTGTGTTGGTGTTGTACGGAACGGCGTACAGCCTGTCCTTCCAGGTGGCGGTCCGCAGCGGTACGCGCAGGGTGCCCTCGGTCGCCCGCTGCTTCACTTCCCCGGTCCACTCGCGGATCCAGCGGGCCTCCGCGAACTCCGCGGCCCATGTGACGTCGAGGCCCATGATGTCGACCGAGTTGTCCTTGGCCGCCAGCCTGCGCACCAGTTGCTCGCGCTGCCCGTCGGCGGCGCGTGGAAGCTTGTTGTAGACGATCCGGTACCGGCCGCCGGACGCCTGGCTGCACTTGTCGGCGGCCTGCTGGAGCGCGCCGGAGTCGTCGGGGAAGTTGTACCAGTTCAGGGTGAGCCGGCCGCCCCCCGCCTCACCACCGCCGCAGCCTGCGAGCACCGACGCGAGCAGCGGCAGTACGGCGAACGTCCGCAACCGCCGCAACCTCGTGAGCCGCGCTCCTCGCCCTGCCGGCCCGGACCTGGGAACCGGCCGGAAGCCGGACCTCGCGTGCACTCGCTCCATACCTCGCTTCAGGGCCGGCGGTCACGGGACTCCCACCCCGCAGCACTTCTTCGGGGCACGCTAAACAGCACAGAAAGCAACATCAACCATATTCGCCCCGGAACGCCCTTATGGGGTATACCGACCACGCTGTGGCAGCAGTGGCTCATGCTCGGAACCGCCCTCGCGGCTCAGCCGCCACACAGCGGCCTCAGCCGTCACACAGCCGTGGCCGCCACGGCGGTCACCCGAGACACCTGCCCCCGCCGGATGATCAGCGCCATCAGCGCTGCCGCCGCGCACAGCGCGCCCGAGGCGTACCAGACCATGTCGTACGAGCCGAAGGTGTCGCGGGCGACACCGCCCAGGTAGGCAACCAGGGCCGCGCCGACCTGGTGGGAGGCGAGGACCCAGCCGAAGACGATGGCGCTGTCCTCGCCGTAGACCTCGCGGCACAGGGCGAGGGTGGGCGGGACGGTGGCGACCCAGTCCAGGCCGTAGAAGACGATGAAGAAGATCATCGGTGGGTGCACGCTCGGGGCGAGGAGCATCGGGAGGAAGAGCAGCGACGTGCCGCGCAGGGCGTAGTAGACGGCCAGGAGGCGGCGGGGCTCGAAGCGGTCGGTGAACCAGCCGGAGGCCACCGTGCCGACGACGTCGAACACCCCGATGACCGCGAGCAGCGAGGCCGCCGCAGTGATCGGCATGCCGTGGTCGTGGGCCGCGGGCACGAAGTGGGTCTGGATCAGGCCGTTGGTGGAGGCGCCGCAGATCGCGAAGGTGCCCGCCAGCAGCCAGAACGGCCCGGTGCGGGCGGCGGACCGCAGGACCCGGAGCGTTCGGCGGGCGGCTCCCTTCACCGGGGCCGGCTTGGGCACCCACTCCGTGGCGCCGTAGGGCTTCTGGCCGATGTCGGCCGGGTGGTCGCGCAGCAGCAGCCAGACGAAGGGGACCACCGCGAGGGCGGCGACGGCGACGGTCACGGCGGCCGGGCGCCAGCCGTGGTGGGAGACCAGCCAGGACAGCAGCGGCAGGAAGATCAGCTGGCCGGAGGCGGAAGCCGCGGTGAGGATGCCGGTGACCAGGCCGCGCCGCTCGGTGAACCAGCGGTTGGTCACCGTCGCCGCGAACGCCAGCGCCATCGAGCCCGAGCCGAGCCCGACCAGCAGGCCCCAGCAGAGGACCAGTTGCCAGGCCGACGTCATCCACACCGTCAGGCCCGAGCCGAGCGCGATCACGGTGAGGGCGACGGCTACGACCCGGCGGATGCCGAAGCGGTCCATCAGTGCGGCAGCGAAGGGGGCGGTGAGGCCGTAGAGGGCGAGGTTCACGGAGACGGCCGCACCGATCGTGCCGTGCGACCAGTGGAACTCCCGGTGGAGGGGGTCGATCAGCAGCCCGGGCAGGGAACGGAAGGCCGCCGCGCCGATGATGGTGACGAAGGTGACGGCGGCGACGAACCACGCCCGGTGGATGCGGTGGCCGCGGTCGTCGGCCGGCGCCGTCGCGGCTTCCTGCCTCTGGGGCATCTCGGGTATCTGGGGCACATCTGTCTGGGTCACGTCATCGAGGGTGCGGTGCGGACGCCGTACGGACCACTGGCCCGAAGGACAGTGTCCGATAGGATCGGGCCATGGACAATGTTCCGGGTCGCGGGTTTCGGGCGCATCGGGTCGTCGTGCTCGCCCTCGACGGGCTGCTGCCCTTCGAACTCGGCATCCCTCACCGGATCTTCGGGCGCCCCAAGGACGCGCAGGGCCGCAGCCTCTACGACGTCGTCACCTGCTCGGTCCGCGGGCCGGGCCCGGTCGTGACGGACGCCGACTTCACGGTGCAGGTGGCACACGGGCCCGAGGCGCTGGCCACCGCCGACACGGTGATCGTCCCGGCGTCGTACAAGCTGGGCCCGGTGTTCGAAGAGGGGGTGCTGACAGAGGAGTTGGCCAGTGCCCTCGCCCGTATCCGGCCCGGTACCCGGATGGCCTCCATCTGCACCGGTGTGTTCGTGCTCGCCGCGGCCGGTTATCTCGACGGGCGCCGGGCGACGACCCATTGGGCGGACACCGACCATCTCCAGCGGCTCTTCCCGAAGATCGACGTCGATCCGGACGTGCTGTTCATCGACGACGGCGACGTGCTCACCTCGGCGGGCGTGGCGGCCGGGATCGACCTCTGTCTGCACATGGTGCGCCGCGACCACGGCACCGCCGTCGCCAACGAGGTCGCCCGCCGCACCGTCGTACCGCCGCACCGCGACGGCGGGCAGGCGCAGTACATCGAGCGTCCGGTCCCGGATCCGGTGCAGGCCACGACGACCGGAGCCCGCGCCTGGGCCCTGGCCCGGCTGCACGAGCCGATCCAACTGCGCGACATGGCCGCACAGGAGTCCATGTCGGTACGCACCTTCACCCGCCGCTTCCGCGAGGAGACCGGGGTCAGCCCCGGGCAGTGGCTCACCCGGCAGCGGGTGGAACGGGCCCGGCATCTGCTGGAGTCCACCCCTCTGTCCGTCGACCAGGTGGCCCGGGACGCCGGTTTCGGCACCGCCCAGTCGATGCGCCAGCACCTCCAGGCGGCGCTCGGAGTGACACCCACCGCCTACCGGCGGACCTTCCGCTGACTCCCTCATCCCAGGGCCTGTCGGCTCAGAACGTCAACACTCCCCGCGCCAGCCGTCCCGCCTCCGCGTCCGCCGTCGCCTTCTCGAAGTCCTCGATCGGGTAGGTCGTGGTGATCAGTTCGTCCAGGAGGAGGTCGCCCTTGCGGTAGAGGTCGGCGTACAGGGCTATGTCGTGCTGGGGGCGGGAGGAGCCGTAGCGGCATCCCAGGATGGATTTGTCCAGGTACATCGAGGAGACCCGGAAGGCCGCCTCCGCCGTGGCCGGGGGGACGCCCAGGAGGATCGCCTGGCCGTGCCGGTCCAGGAGGTCGACGGCCTGGCGGATGAGCTCCACCCGGCCCACGCATTCGAAGGCGTGGTCGGCGCCGTCGGGGAGCAGGTCGCGCACCCCCTCAGTCGAGGTCAGGAAGTCCGTCGCACCGAACTGCCGCGCCGCCTGCTCCTTCGCCGGGTTGGCGTCCACCGCGACGATCCTCAGCGCGCCCGCGATCCGCGCGCCCTGGATGACGTTCAGCCCGATGCCGCCCGTGCCGATCACCAGCACCGTGTCACCCCGGTCGACACGCGCCCGGTTGAGCACCGCGCCCACCCCGGTCAGCACGCCGCAGCCGATCAGGGCGGCCGAGGTCAGGGGGATGTCCTGCGGGATGCGGACCGCCTGGACCGCCTTCACGATCGTCAGCTCTGCGAAGGCCGAGTTCGCCGCGAACTGGTACACGCTTCGGCCCGCCCTCGTGAACGGGCGCGCCGGGCGGCCTATCGCCTTGCGACACATCGTCGGGCGGCCCCTGTCGCACTCCGCGCAGGTGCCGCAGTTGGCCAGCGTCGACAACGACACATGGTCGCCGGGGGCGACATGGTCCACCCCCGCGCCCACCGACTCCACCACTCCCGCGCCCTCGTGGCCCAGGACCACCGGCACCGGGAAGGGGATGGTTCCGTCCACCACCGACAGGTCGCTGTGGCACAGGCCCGCCGCCGCGATCGCCACCCTCACCTCGCCGGGGCCCGGGTCCCGTACCTCCAGGTCGTCGACGACCTCCGTCCGCTGTCCGTCGTACACCACACCTCGCACGGCGCGGCCCCCTCTCAGCCCTCGGCTCGTCTCGGCAGGCCGAGCACCCGCTCGGCGATGATCGTGCGCTGGATCTGGTCCGAGCCGCCGTAGATCGTGTCGGCCCGGGAGAACAGGAACAGGTGCTGGGAGTCGTCCAGTTCGTACGGCGCGGACGGCGACCAGTCCCGCGGGCCCGCGCTCGCCTCCGCGCCGCGCACCAGCATCGCCAGCTCGCCCAGCCGCTGGTGCCAGCCCGCCCACAGCAGCTTCGCCACGCTCGGGGCGCCCGCGTCTCCCGAACCGCCCAGTGTGCGCAGGGCGTTCCAGCGCATCGTGCGCAACTCGGCCCACTGGTGGATCAGTCGGTCGCGGATGGCCGGATCGCCGGCGGCTCCCGTCGCCGTCGCTGTCTGGATCACCTCCTCCAACTCCCTTGCGAAACCGATCTGCTGGGCCAGCGTGGACACGCCCCGTTCGAAGCCGAGCAGGCTCATCGCCACCCGCCAGCCGTTGCCCTCGCCGCCCACGACGTGCTCGGCTCGGGCGCCGTCGAAGAACACCTCGTTGAACTCGCTGGTGCCGGTGAGCTGGCGGATCGGGCGGACCTCCACCCTGCCGGGCTGGTCCATGGGGACCAGCAGGAAGCTCAGACCGTGGTGGCGGCTGGATCCGGGTTCGGTGCGGGCCAGTACGAAGCACCAGTCCGCCTCGTGGGCCAGTGATGTCCAGATCTTCTGGCCTGTGACGCGGTGGTACGGCCCATTCGGCCCGTGCGGCCCGTGCAGCCCGTGCAGCCCGTGCAGCCCCTGTGGCCCCTGCGACCCCGGCCGCTCGCGTACGGCCGTGGTGCGCACCGCCGCCAGGTCGGAGCCGGCGCCGGGCTCGCTGTAGCCCTGGCACCAGAGTTCCTCGCCCGCGGCGATCGGGGGGAGGAAGCGGGCCTTCTGGGCCGGGGTGCCGTGGGCTATCAGGGTGGGGGCCAGGAGGTTCTCGCCTATGTGGCCCGAGCGCGGGGGTGCGCCCGAGCGGGCGTACTCCTCCGCCCACGCGACCTGTTGGGTGAGGGTTGCGGTGCGGTTGCCGTGGCCGGCTTCCGGCCAGCCCAGGCCTATCCAGCCTGCGGCGCCGAGGGTTCGTTCCCAGTCTCGGCGGGTCTGGGTCTGGAGGTTGGCTTGGAGCCATGCGCGTGCTTCGTTGCGGAACGTTTCGTCCTGCGGACCGAATTCGAAGTCCATGGTCTCCGCCTCGTCTTGGTGCGGGTCGAGGGTTTCGCCCCCGCCGCCCCTTCCCGTTCCCGGCCCTGGGGGCTGCGCCCCCAGACCCCCGCTTGTCGGCCCTTCGGGCCTCGTCCTCAAACGCCGGACGGGCTGAAATTCAGCCCTCCGGCGTTTGAGGAGCGGGGGTACGGGGGCGGAGCCCCCAGGGACGGGACGGGAAGAAGGGGCGGCGGGGGCGAGATCCCGTCCTCAAACGCCGTACTGGCTATCGGTTGGGCCTCGCTCCCTTCCTTGCCGCCCGCTCCATCGCCTCCAGTTGTTCCAGCATCGGCATCGGGTCCGTGCCCACCGTTCCGGGCAGGAAGTCCGCGATCCTCTCCGGGGTCCAGGCGGCCTCCGCGTACGCCGCCCTCAGTTCCCTCGGCTGGGCCCAGACCGCCAGTTTCGGGCCTGCGATCGTGTACACCTGGCCCGTGATGCGAGCCTCCCTCGCGCGGTCCGACAGGAGGTACACCACCAGTGCGGCCACGTCCTCCGGCTCGCCGATCTCCTTCAGCTCCATGGGGACGTTCTCGGACATGCGGGTCCGGGCCACGGGCGCCACCGCGTTCGCCGTCACCCCGTACTTGTGAAGGCCCAGTGCGGCGCTGCGGACCAGGGAGATGATGCCGCCCTTCGCCGCGCTGTAGTTGGCCTGCGAGACCGAGCCCTGGTGGTTGCCGCTCGTGAAGCCGATCAGTGTGCCGGAGCGCTGCCCGCGCATCACCGCCGAGGCCGCGCGGAACACCGTGAACGTGCCCTTGAGGTGGGTGGCGACCACCGGGTCCCACTCCTCCTCGGTCATGTTGAAGAGCATCCGTTCGCGCAGGATGCCCGCCACGCACACCACCCCGTCCAGGCGGCCGTACGAAGTGAGCGCCTCGTCCACCACCCGCTGCCCGCCGGCCATCGTCGAGATGTCGTCGGCCACCGCGACGGCCTGCCCGCCCGCCGCCTCGATCTCCTTGACCACGGCCTCGGCGACCTCACTCGTCGGTGAGGCGCCCTCCACCGACACCCCGTGGTCGTTGACGACCACCCGCGCCCCCTCGGCCGCTGCCGCCAGCGCCACCGACCGTCCGATGCCGCGGCCCGCGCCCGTCACCGCGACGACCTTGCCTGCCAAGAAGTTCCCCACGCCCGGCCCCTTCCCGTGGTTTCTGACGGACCGTTAGATTTTATGACCGGCCGGACGCACGGAGACAAGCCCCGGGGAGGACACAGATGTCTCTGCCTGACGAGTTCCACGCCATCGCCAAGCGCGTCAACAACTGGGGGCGCTGGGGAGCCGACGACGAACTCGGCACGCTCAACCTCATCACCGGCGACGTGGTGCGCGAGGCGGCCGCCTGTGTCCGCAGCGGGCGGCGCGTGCCGCTCGCGCTGCCGCTCAAGGAGGACGGCGTGCAGACCGGGATGATCCCCGGGCGCGTCAATCCGCTCCATGTGATGGTCCAGGTCAACCAGGAGATCTTCGGTCCGGGCACGGTCGCGTGCAGCGACGACGCGGTGACCATGGGGCTCCAGGCCGGCACCCACTGGGACGCACTGAGCCATGTGTCGCACTCGGGCCGGCTCTACAACGGGCGCCCGGCGGACACGATCACCGCGCACGGGGGTGCCGCGCACGGCGGTATCGACAAGGTGGGGCCCATCGTCTCGCGCGGGGTGCTGCTCGACGTGGCACGCGCGCGCGGGGTCGACCGGCTCGACGGCGGCCACGCCGTCACCCCGGAGGACCTCGACGCGGCCGAGGAACTCGCCGGGGTGCGGGTCCGCTCCGGGGACGTGGTGCTCGTACGGACCGGGCAGGTGCAGGTGTATCTGGCGGGCGACAAGCACGCCTACGGCTATCCGTCGCCGGGACTGTCCGTCCGTACGCCCGAGTGGTTCCACGCGCGCGACGTGGCCGCCGTCGCCAACGACACGCTCACCTTCGAGATCTTCCCGCCCGAACTGGACGACCTCTGGCTGCCGGTGCACGCCCTGGACCTGGTCGAGATGGGGATGCTCCAGGGCCAGAACTGGAACCTCGAAGAGTTGTCCACAGCCTGTGGAGAACTCGGCCGGTACGCCTTCCTGCTCTCCGCCATGCCGGAACCCTTCACCGGCGCCACGGGAACTCCGGTCGCTCCGGTGGCCGTTCTCTGAGAGCTTGAACAGAGAGGGGCGGGGCCGGCGGTGCGCTGCCCCCTGATCCCCTTGCGCGCACCGCCACCCGCACGAACCGCGCTCGTCGAGGGCCACCCTCGCCCCGGCCTCTCGTCGTCCCCTCACGGCGGATCGCTACGACAAGCGTGGCCAAACGGTCACAGGGCGTCAACACCAGATGGGGGGTTTGCCACTTACATACGATTCGCAGTCACCGCGCACGGGAGCACGTCCCGGCGCACCGAGTCCCGGTCGGCTGCTGCCGACGGAGGGTTCTGCACCCGTGCTCCGACCGTTCCGGCTTCAACTGTTCCGAGCCGACGAGAAGGCAGCGCCCGGCACTGCCCGGCGCTACACCGCCTCGTACGCCAGCCCGTCGTACGCCGTGACGCCGATCCCGTAGGAGGTCGTGGCCCGCGCTGTTCCCGGCCGCTCCGCGCAGCGGTCGAGTTCGCACCAGATGCTCTTGCCCGCGCCCTCCGTGCTCCAGCCCCAGCGGTCGGCGAGGCCGTCGACGAGGGCGAGGCCCCGGCCGCCGGTGGCATCGTCGTCCACGCAACGGGGCACCGGCGCACGGGTGCTGGCGTCGGCGACCTCCAGGCGTACGGGCGCCGTATCGGCGGCGGCGCCCGGCAGGAAGAGCCGCAGCACGGCCGTGCAGCCGGTGTGCACGACGGCGTTGGTGACGAGTTCGGAGACGAGCAGGATCAGGGTCTCGGCAAGCGGTTCATCGGCCTCTATACCGGAGCCGGCCAGCCTCGAACGGGCCCAGCGCCGGGCTCGCCCCACCTCAGCGGGGTCGGGCCGGATCTCCAACTGCACTTGAAGCACCTGCACCGCTCACACCATCCGAACCGGCGGACACATGGGCTCGCGCCACATGAGCGCCATTACGCGCGCCATGACGAGGGCCACGATCGTAGCCATTTCGCACCAGGCCAGAACAACGGCCACAGCTGTGGTCACGGACCGTGACTCCCTTGCCGGACAGCATGGTTGACGTACAGTCACCTCAACAAGCGCTTCGGGCATATTCCAGCGCGAAGGAGTATTCGTACGGCATACTGTGCGACGCTCGCCGTGGCGAGTCGAACGGACGGGGGCCGGAACTGCTCCCGCCCTGCGAGCAGCGGCATGCACCGACGGACGCATGGTTCCCCGGGGGACCGCGTCGCCATGGCTCATGCTCGGAACCACTCGCATCCCACAGAAGGTACCGGAGTGGGCGCCTGACTCCATGCCGTGACAAGTCACACCTAGGACACAACCCGGTATCAACGCTCCGTGATTCCGGTATGCCACGATCCGCGACATTTCCAGTCGGTGACAGTCGGGCGGCCCTCGACGGCCCCGTCCGACGTGTCGGAACGGCGTCTCATGCGAGCAGTTCGGCGGCCAGCATCTCCTCACTCTCCGTGGCGGCACCGCCACGTCGGGCTCGCACCCAGGCGCGTTTGAGGTGCAGATGGACCTCGCAGTCCCAGGTGAAGCCCATGCCGCCATGCACCTGGAGGCAGTCGCGCGCGCCCCGTACGGCGGCCTCGTCGGCGAGCAGCCGGGCGGCGGCGACGTCCGCCGGGTCCTCGGTGACGGCGGCCGCGTACACGGCGACGCGCGCCACCTCGGTGCGCACCAGCATGTCCGCGCACAGATGCTTGACCGCCTGGAAGGCCCCGATCGGCTGCCCGAACTGTTCCCGCGCCCGGGCGTGTTGCACGGCCAGCTCGCAGCAGCGGCCCGCGGTGCCGAGTTGCTCGGCGGCGGTGAGGAGGACCGCGACCGGATCCGGCGCAGCTAGGGGATCCCTCACGGGCGGCTCGGGCAGTCGGTGCAGCGGGGTCAGCGGGTCGGCGGACCGCAGCGGTACGGCCCCGGTGGTGTCGCCGCGCACGGTGTCCGCGTCGGCCAGCCACTCCACGAGCCCGGACGCGTCCACGGCGGCGACGACCGTCTCCCCGGTCGCGGCACCCGGCACGTCGCCCGCCGCGAGATGCGTGGCGACCAGCGGCCCGGGCAGCAGGGCCCGGCCCGCCTCCTCGAACAGAAGGACCGCCTCCGGGAGTCCCGCCCCGGCCCCGCCGTCCGCCTCGGGCAGCCGCAGCGCGAAGAACCCGGCCGTGCCGAGCTCCCGCCACAGCCTCCGGTCCAGCCGAGCGGCACCGGCGGCGTCCGCCGTGTTCACCGCCGCCCGCAACGCATCCGCCCCGAACCGCCGCGCCAGCAGCTCCCGTACCCCCGTCCGCAACGCCCGCTGGTCGTCCGTGAGCCGGAACCGCACGACCCTCACCGTCCTTTCGGCAGTCCGAGGATCCGCTCGGCCACGATGGTGCGCTGGATCTGCGAGGTACCGGCCGCGATGGTGTACGACAGGGACGACAGGCGGTCCGGCATCCACGGCCGCTCCAGGTCGAGGGAGTCAGGGCCCAGGACGTCGGCCGCGGTGTCGTAGAGCTGCTGGCGGGCGTGGGAGTAGCGCAGCTTGAAGACCGAGCCGCCGACCCCCGGCACGCCGCCCGCGCCCCGCGCCCCGCCCGCGGGCGGCCCCCCGCCGGCCTCGGCCTCGCTCACGTTCCATTGCGTGAGCCGCCACAGCGCGCGGAACTCGGCGTTCAGCCTGCCGAGTGCGCGGCGCAGCACGGGGTCGTCCCAGCGGCCGTTCTTGCGTGCCTCGCGCGCGAGTTCGCCCAGCACCCGGCGGCAGGCGACGACCTCGCCGACGAACGCCGTGCCCCGCTCGAAGGACAGCGTGACCATGGTGACCCGCCAGCCGTCGTTCTCGTCCCCGACCCGGTTGGCCACCGGCACCCGCACCTCGTCGAGGAACACTTGCGCGAACTCGGCCGATCCGGCGAGGGTCCGCAGCGGCCGTACGGTGATGCCGGGGGCGTCCAAGGGCATCGCGAGCCAGGTGATGCCGCGGTGCCGGGGGGCGTCGGGGTCGGTGCGCACCAGCAGTTCGCACCAGTCGGCGACCTCGGCGTGCGAGGTCCAGATCTTGGACCCGGTGACCACGTAGTCGTCGCCGTCGCGTACCGCGCGGGTGCGCAGGGCCGCGAGGTCGGAGCCGGCGTCGGGCTCGCTGAAGCCCTGGCACCAGACCTCGTCGCCGCGCAGGATCGGCGGCAGCCAGCGCTCCCGCTGGGCCGGGGTGCCCTCGGCGGCGATGGTCGGCCCGGCGTGCAGCAGGCCGACGAAGCCGGCGCCGACGTAGGGGGCTCCGGCCCGTTCGGTCTCCTCCAGGAAGATCAGCCGGGTGGTGGGGGACGCGTCCCAGTGGACATGGGCGTACCCGGCGTCGTGGAGCATGCGCTGCCAGCCGAGGTCGTAGGCGCGCCGGGCGGGCCAGTCGGCGGGCGGCGGCTTGGGCGGGAGGCCGGGAAGCACCCGGGCCAGCCATTCCCGCAGCCGGGCCCGGAACTCCTCCTCCTGCGGGGTGTACGTGAGGTCCATCGGCCGACCGTCTACTCGCCGGGCGTGGGTGAGTCGCCGGGCTTGTCCGATTCGCCAGTCTTGTCGAAGTCCAGGTCCAGCATGCGGATGGCGTTGCCGCGCATCAGCTTGTAGACCGTCTCGTCGTCCAGGCCCTTCACATGGTCGAGGGCGATCTCCTTGGTGTGCGGGAAGGTCGAGTCGACGTGCGGGTAGTCGGTCTCGAAAGTGGCGTTGTCGCGGCCCACGACGTCCAGGGACGCGACGCCGTGGTGGTCGCGGAAGAAGCAGCAGTAGATCTGCCGGTAGTAGTACGTGGACGGCGGGTCCGGGACGAGATCGCGGACGCCGCCCCAGGCGCGGTGCTCCTGCCAGACGTCGTCGGCGCGTTCCAGGGCGTACGGCACCCAGCCCATCTGGCCCTCGGAGTAGGCGAGCTTGAGGCGCGGGAACTTCACCAGCACGCCGCTGAAGAGGAAGTCCATCATCGACGCCATGGCGTTGTTGAAGCTGAGCGACGCCTGGACGGCGGGCGGTGCGTCCGGTGAGGCGGCCGGCATCTGGGACGACGAGCCGATGTGCATGTTGACGACGGTGCCGGTGTCCTGGCACGCCGCGAAGAACGGGTCCCAGTACCCGGAGTGGATGGACGGCAGCCCGAGATGGGTGGGGATCTCGGAGAAGGTCACCGCGCGCACCCCGCGGGCCGCGTTGCGGCGGATCTCCTCGACGGCCAGCTCGACGTCCCACAGCGGGATCAGGCACAGCGGGATCAGCCGGCCGTCGCTGCCGCCGCACCACTCCTCGACCATCCAGTCGTTGTAAGCGCGCACACAGGCCAGCGCGACCTCCTTGTCGTGCGCCTCGGCGAAGGTCTGTCCGCAGAAGCGCGGGAAGGTCGGGAAGCAGAGGCTGGCCTCGACATGGTTGAGGTCCATGTCCTTCAGCCGCTCGGCCGGGTCCCAGCAGCCGGGGCGCATCTGCTCTCGGGTGATGCCCTCCAGGGTCATCTCGTCGCGGTCGAAGCCGACGGCGGCGATGTTGCGCTTGTACGGGAACTTCAGGTCCTCGTAGATCCACCAGTCGGTGGGCGGTCCCGCCGGGTCCATGGTGATCTGGTACTTGCCGCCGATGTAGGCGAGTTCGCCGATGCCGGCGGTGAGCGGACGGGGGCCGCGCTCGCGGTACCGGGCGGGCAGCCAGGTGTCGAAGAGGTGTGCGGGCTCGATGACATGGTCGTCGACGCTGATGATGCGGGGCAGATCGGTGGTGGTCCGGTCGGTGGTGGTCCGGTCGGTGGTGGAACGGTCGGTGGTGATCCGGCCGGTCGTGCCGTCTGTCATGGGTCCCTCCGCCTGGGCTCCGTGGGCGCCTGTCCATCCGTCGTCCGTCATCCGTCATCCGTCTCTGATGGACCGCCGTCTGCTTTCGCCACCTGTTTCTGATGGACCGCCGTCTGCTTCCGCCACGGATTTCTGATGAACCGTCAGATCGACGTGCCCAGCAGGCTAGCCGCGCACCCCTGGACCGACAAGTCGCCCGGCCCTACGCTCTGCCGCATGATCTGACAGCCCGTCAGCTATCAGCCACGCAGGGGGCCGAAGTGACCGACACCGCGCACACCCTGAGCACCTCCCGCACCCTCTGGGACCTGGTGGACCGCCGCGCCGCGCTCACCCCCGACCGCCCCGTCCTGCTCCAGGACGACCGCACGCTGACCTTCGCCGGTCTGCGTGACCGTGCCGAGCGGACGGCGGCCGGGCTGTACGGCATGGGCGTGCGCACCGGCACCGTCGTCGCCTGGCAACTGCCCACCCGGATCGAGACGGCCGTGCTGTCCTTCGCGCTGGCCCGCCTCGGCGCCGTGCAGTCGCCGGTGATCCCCTACTATCGGGACCGCGAAGTCGGCTTCGCGCTGCGGGAGTCGAAGGCCGAGTACTTCGCCGTACCAGGTGTGTGGCGCGGCTTCGACCACACGGAGATGGCCCGGCGGCTCGACGCGAAGGGGATCTTCGAGGCGTACGGCCCCGGCTCCCTGCCCGACGGCGACCCCGCTATCCTGCCGCCGGCGCCCGCCGAGGGCACCTCGGTCCGCTGGATCTACTGGACGTCGGGCACCACCTCCGACCCCAAAGGCGTGCTGCACACGGACCGTTCACTGATCGCGGGCGGCTCCTGCCTCGCCCACGCGCTGCGGCTGACGGCGCACGACGTGGGGTCGATGGCCTTCCCGTACGCGCACATCGCCGGTCCCGACTACACGGTGATGTTGCTGCTGTACGGCTTCCCCGCAGTCATGTTCGAGCAGTTCGCGCTGCCCGAGGCACTGGAGGGCTACCGGCGGCACGGGGTGACGGTCGCGGGCGGATCGACGGCGTTCTACTCGATGTTCCTCACCGAACAGCGCAAGCGGCCCGGCGAGAAGGTCATCCCGACGCTGCGGCTGCTCGCGGGCGGCGGCGCGCCCAAGCCGCCCGAGGTGTATCACGCCGTGGTCCGCGAGATGGGCGTGCAGCTCACCCACGGCTACGGCATGACCGAGGTGCCGATGATCACCATGGGGGCGCCGGACGACACGGCCGAGAATCTCGCCACGACCGAGGGGCGCCCGCCGGAGGGCATGGAGATACGGATCGTCGACGGCGAGGTGAGGCTGCGCGGGGAGGCCGTATGCCAGGGGTATCTGGACCCGGCGCAGAGTGCCGAGGCGTTCGACGCGGACGGCTTCCTGCGCACCGGTGACCTCGGCCGGCTCACCGGCAGCGGGCATCTGGTGCTCACCGGGCGGCTGAAGGACGTCATCATCCGCAAGGGCGAGAACATCTCCGCGAAGGAGATCGAGGACCTGCTCGCCGCCCACCCCGCCGTCGGCGACGCCGCCGTGATCGGGCTGCCCGACACCGAGCGCGGGGAGCGGGTGTGCGCGGTGGTGGAACAGCGGCCGGGCGCCGAGCCGCTGACGCTCGGCGCGGTGACGTCGTATCTGCGGGCGGAAGGGCTGTCGGTGCACAAGCTGCCGGAGCAGCTGGAGGTGGTGGACGCCCTTCCGCGGGGCGAGACACTGCGGAAGGTGCTCAAGTACAAGCTGCGGGAGCGGTACTCAGCCCCGTGAGGTGCCTGTGCTCAGCCCCGTGAGGTCCCTGTACTCAGCCGCGCGAGGCCCCTGGTGACGGCTGCTCCTACTCGGGCACGGTGAAGTAGCGCGCGAAGGCGGGCACGATCTCCGCCTCGCCCACCCTGCCGTCGCCGTCGGCGTCGAGCCCGGCGGCGACCGCGCTCGCGACGTCCTCCCGTACGCCGAGGGTCCTGAGCACCCGCGCGGTGTCGTCCACCGTCGCTGTGCCGTCCGGGGCGGCGACCAGGAGGAGAGCCGCGTGCAGGAACGGGCGGGCGATCTCGCCGAACCGGTCCGGGTTGTCGCGCAGCCGCTTGACCGCGCCGGTCACGAACTCGGTCCGGCTGATTCGCTGGTCGCCGTCCCGGTCGGCCATCCCGGCCATGCCCTGCCAGAACGCCTCGGCACCGGCGTACAGGGCCTGCCCCTTGTCCGAGCGGGCCGCGGTGCCGAACTCCGCGAGCAGCGCCTTGGCCGCCCCGCTGAAGTCCTCCCGGTCGATCCAGCCGTTGCCGTCCTGGTCGAAAGTGGCGAACCTGGCCGCGATCCTGCGTTCGTATTCGCTGCTGACCATGTGTTTCGGGCCGCCTCACGTCACGTAGGGTCATCTGGCACGGAGCGTACGACGCCGGGCACGGTCCGCGAGCCCGAAAACGACTTTTGTGCCAAGACCGGGGGAATTCCGGGACAACAGTGTGATCCGGCCACACGGCCGGGCAGTGCCGTCGGGCAGTGGCAGTGCCGTCGGGCCGGGCCATCAAGCCAGGCCGTCCAGCCGGGCCGTCAGGCCGAGAGGGGGTCCGCCTCCCCGGCGACCGCGCTGTCCACGTCCGGGAAGACGGTGAACAGCCGCCGTACACCCAGCGCGCCCAGCACCCGGTTGACGTGCGAGGCCTCGCTGTCGCCGTCGGCCGGGAGCACGATGCGCAGCCGGCCCTGGCAGGAGCGGATCAGGCGCCGGGCCGCGATCAGCACACCGACGCCGCTGGAGTCGCAGAAGTACACCCCGGACAGATCGACGACCAGCCTGTGATGACCTTCCGCCACCGCCTCGTGCACCCGTTGCCGCAGGGTCGGTGAGGTCACCAGGTCCAGCTCCCCCACCACCCGGAGCACGGCCCACCCGCACTCCTCGTCGCCGGTCACCTTCAACGCCACGGCCAACGCCCTCCGCTCGCCGGAACTTGCGGAACCACCTGAAACATCCCGAAACCACCCGGAAACGGAAGGAGTTCCTACGCTTCTGTCCGCGCAGCTGCCCACCGGCCGTTCCCTGAAACGCAACCCGACAAACCAAAAACGATCAATGAAGGATTTGTTTCGGTCATCCCCGTTCTTGTTCAATCTTGCGTCAAGTTACCGGAGTTCCCCTACCACCTACGGCGCCGTGGGGGGCGCACATTGCCACAAAGGGGCGTGCGCCGCTGGTCGTGCCGACTACATTCAGGACGGGGCAGACACGCGTAGAGGGAGGGGGCCGCAGATGCAGCAGGACGCGCCGCTCCGCTGGGACCGCAAGATGCAGCAGCGGCTCGTGTGCGGCGAGGCCGCCGCCCTCGGCGAGCTCTACGACCGGTTCGCCTCCCTGGTGCACGGTCTCGCCCGCCGGGTGCTCACCGACGAGCGGGCAGCCGACGCCGTCACCCGCGAGGTCTTCGCCCGGATCTGGGAGCACCCGGAGACCTACGACCCCCAGCAGGGACCGCTGCGCTCCTGGCTGGCCGCGCTGACCCACCGGCTCGCGGTGCAGCGGCTGCGGGCCACCGGGGCCGCGGCGCTCGCCCGGGGCGGGCCCGGCTCCGAGGAGGAGCTGGAGCGTACGGTGCGCCGCGCCTCGGCCGCCGCCCGCGCCGACTACATCGTCCAGTCCATGCCCACCCCGCTGCGGGCGGCCCTGGAACTCGCGTACTTCCAGCGCCGCGACTACCGCCAGACCGCCGCCGACCTCGGCGTCACCGAGGACGAGGCCCGCCGGCGGCTGCGCCTCGGCCTCCAGCTCCTGTCCACCGCCCATGACACCGGCAGCCGGTCGCGGGAGTCGGGGGGTGGAGCGTGAGCGGGGAGGACGAGTTCGAGGAGTACGGCCCCTACGACGACGGTACGGACGGTACGGACGGTGCGGACGGACTCGGTGGCCCCGGCAGCCCCGACCCCGCCGGGCCGCCGCCGCGTACCCGCATCCCGACGCCCCGCATCTCCGTCGAGGACACCGGACTCCCCCTGCCCGACCTGGACAACCTGCCCGACCCGGACGACCCGGATGATGCGGATGCCCCGTCCGGACCACCACTCCCCGCCCCGCTCGTGCTGCCGCACGACGTGCTGAAGGCGCTGCTCGGCGCCTGGGCGCTGGCGGCCTGCTCACCCGCCGAGACCGCGGCCGTGGAGGACCACCTCGGCGTCTGCGGCCCCTGCGCCGACGAGGCGCTGCGGCTGCGCGAGGCGGTCGGTCTGCTCCAGCAGCCCGAGACCCTCGACCTGGACCCGGCCCTGCGCACCCGGGTCCTGGACAGTTGCCTGGAGCTGCGCCCGCCGCGTATCCCGGTGCCGGGGTGGGCGGATCCGTACGACGCGGAGACCGCGCGGCTCGACGCCCTGCTCCAGGACATCGGTGACTCGGAGTGGCACGCGCCGGTGCGGCTGCGCTGGTTCGAGGCCGAGGCACCGGCCTCCCGCCGTACGACGGTCGCCGGGGTCATCGCGCATCTGCTGTCGGTCGACGGGCTGGTCGCGACCGCCCTGGGCCTCGACGACCCGCTCGGCGAGACCTGCGCGCAGAGCACGGGACCGACGGCGCGCACGGAGGCGTACTGGCGGGCCTCGTACTTCCCGCCGACCCGCGCCGTACGGGCGCGCTGGCGGCAACAGAGCCACGACCTGGTGCAGACCGCGTCGTTCACCGGTGACAGCGGCGAGCACCTCACGGTGCCGTACGGCGATTTCGATCTGCCCCTGGGCGACGCGCTGCTGGACCGGGCCTTCGAGTGCTGGGTGCATGCGCAGGACATCGCGGAGGCGGTGGACTACCCGTACGAGCCGCCCGCGCCGCGCCATCTGCACCGGATGATCGACCTGGCGGCCCGGGTGCTGCCCATGGTGCTGGCCGCGCGCCGCCAGGCGGGTCTGGCGGCGCCGGGCCGGGAGCGCCGGCTCGTCACGGCGGGGAGCCCGGGCCGCAGTCTGCGCCTGGAGATCGAGGGCTCGGGCGGCGGTGAATGGCTGATTCCGCTCGACTCCCCGGGCGCCGTGCCCTCCGCCGAACACGAGGTGGCCCATGTCGCCCTGGACGGCGTGGAGTTCTGCCACCTGGCCGCCGGCCACGTCTCCCCGGAGGAGGCCGCCGCCGGCCAGCTCGGCGACCGGGCGGCGATCAGGGACGTACTGTTCGCGGCGGCGTCACTCAGCAGGCTGTAGGGCGGAGCGACTCCCAGCCGCGTCGATTCCCAGCCGCGTCGATTCCCAGCCCCGTCGATTCCCAGCCCGTCCGGCGCTTGAGGACGAGGCCCGAAGGGCCGATACGGGGGGTCTGGGGGCACAGCCCCCAGGGACGGGACGGGAAAGGGCGGCGGGGGCGACCCCAGAGCCTCAGGCTGCACCGGGGAGAGCCCGATGGCCCTGGAGTCGTCCGCAGATCAAGCGAAGACGACCGTCCGCCGCCCGTTCAGCAGGATCCGGCGCTCCGCGTGCCACTTCACTGCCCGCGCGAGCGCCTGGCACTCCACGTCGCGGCCGATGGCGACCAGCTGGTCCGGGGTGACGTCGTGGCCGACGCGCTCGACCTCCTGCTCGATGATCGGGCCCTCGTCCAGGTCGGCGGTGACGTAGTGCGCCGTGGCGCCGATCAGCTTCACACCCCGGGCGTGCGCCTGGTGGTACGGCTTGGCGCCCTTGAAACTCGGCAGGAAGGAGTGGTGGATGTTGATGATGCGGCCGCTGAGCTGCTTGCACAGATCGTCGGAGAGGACCTGCATATAACGGGCGAGCACCACCAGCTCGACGTCCTGCTCACGCACGATCTCCAGGAGCTGCGCCTCGGCCTCCGCCTTGGTGTCCTTGGTCACCGGGATGTGGTGGAAGGGCACGTGGTACGACTCGACCAGCTCGGCGAAGTCGGTGTGGTTGGACACCACGGCCGCGATCTCCACCGGCAGCGCGCCGATCCGGGCGCGGAACAGCAGGTCGTTGAGGCAGTGCCCGAACTTGCTGACCAGGAGGACGACGCGCATCCGCTCGTCGGCCCGGTTGATGTGCCAGTCCATGTGGAAGGAGTCACCGACCGCCGCGAAGCTGGCGCGCAGCTTGTCCACCGTCGCGGTGGCCTCCGCGGTGAAGTGGACGCGCATGAAGAACAGTCCCGTGTCCTGGTCGCCGAACTGCTGGCTGTCCACGATGTTGCAGCCGGTCATGAAGAGGTAGCTGGACACGGCGTGCACGATGCCCTGCTTGTCGGGGCAGGAGAGCGTGAGGACGTACTGGGCGGGACGCGCCGCCACCACGGGGCTGGACTGCTCGTTCATCATCACAGCGTCCCATATCCCGTGGCCCGGGCGGACTGCCGGTCCGCGAGCCGGGACCGCGACCGGCCACCGGCCACCCCAGCGGCACGGATCGACGCGCGCCGCGCCACACCGCACCGCACCGCACCGCTCGGTCGCTACGCGGTCCGCGTCATGATCCGCAGCACTTCCAGTGTGCGCGGGGGTACGTCGGGGTCCTCGCCGTCGGCCATCGTCATCCGTACATGCGCGTCACGGGCCGCCCGCACCGCCTCCGGCCATCCGGGGTGCTCGAAGTAGGTGGAGACGGGCGCGTCGGGCCCGGCCTGGTGCATGATCCGCAGCACCCGCAGCACCGCCGTGTCGACGAGCGCCGCCTCCTGCGAGTCGCGGAAGATGGTGCCGACGTACTTCTCGGCGGACCAGTTGTCCAGCCAGGTGTCCTCGACGAGGCGGTAGACGGCGTCGGTGAGGTCGCCGTAGCCCTCGACGCCCGCCAGCCAGACATCACGTTGGAACACCGGGTCGGAGAGCATGTGCAGCGCGGAGCGCACATTGCTGCGCCAGCGCCACCACGGCATGTCGTTGAGTGGCATGCCGCCCATGGTGACCGAGCGACGGGGGCGGCGGGAAGAGCTGACGGGACCTTGCACGGTCACCGATCGTACGTGCCCCGGCCGCAAAGCCGTAACGACCCCTGTAATTCACCTCCCAGTCACCTCTCCTTGACGTTCGGTCACTCCCGGGTTGGCCGTGTGGCGGAATGGTGTGGACCCATGACCGGCAGGCGACTCAACCGCAGCACCTTCCCCCTCATACCCACCCGCCCCGTCAGAAAAGGCTCCGCGCTGGCCGCGGGCGCCATGGCGGTGTGCGCCGCGCTCACCGCCGGATGCGGGACGGTGCCCGGACTGGGCGGCTCGGGAGACGACACGATCACCGTGATGACCTGGGCCCCCGAGAAGACCGACGCGACCAACAAGCCCGGCATGCCCGCCCTGGCCGCCGCCTACGCCCGTTGGATCAACTCCCACGGCGGTCTGGCCGGCCGTAAGCTCAAGGTCCTCACCTGCAACGATCACAACAACGCCGTGGACGCCGCCAAGTGCGCCCGGCGGGCCGTCAGTGAGAACGTCGTGGCCGTCGTCGGCTCCTACAGCCAGTACAGCGAGTCCTTCCTGCCGCCGCTCGAAAGCGGCGGCATCCCCTACATAGGGGGTTACGGCGTCACGAACGGCGAATTCACCAGCCCCATGTCGTACCCCGTGAACGGCGGGCAGCCGGTGCTGCTGGCCGGTCTCGGCAAGGCGATCGCCTCGCAGTGCGGTCCCGTCACCCTGGTCCGGCCCGACAGCATCGCGGGCGACGAGCTGCCCCAGCTGCTGAACGCGGGTCTCACCGCGGGCGGCCACAAGGCGGCGGCCGACCAGCTGGCCCCCGAGGACGCCAGCGAGTACGCCGCGCAGGCCGACAAGGCCCTCAGACGGTCCACCGGCGACGTGACGGAGAAGGGCTGCGTGGTGCCCGTGCTCGGCGACCGCACGGCCACCTTCATGGACTCCTTCCGGCGTACCCGCGACGGCTATCCGGCGGTGCAGACCGGCACCGTGATCGGCAGCGCCGACCAGACGGTGATCAACGAGACGGGCGGGGCGTCGAGCCCGTACGAGGGGTCGTACATCGCGAGCTGGTACCCGGCCGCCACGGACACCCGCTGGAATCCGATGAAGAAGGTCATCAACGAGAAAGCCTTCGGCGACAACCGCATCGACCCCGCGGACGCCGGGGTGCAGACGACATGGATCGCCTACACGGTGTTCAAGGCGGTCGTCGAGTCCCTGGACGGCGATGTCACGTCCACCGCCGTCCGCCATGCCATCGACAACGGCCTCAAGATCAGCACCGGCGGGCTGACGCCGACGCTGCACTGGGAGTTTTCCAACAAACTGGCCGGTGTCGGCTTCCCGCGACTGGTCAACGCCGACATGAGCCTCCAGATCGTCAGGAAGGGCCAGCTGGCCGCGTCGCAGCGGGACGTCATCGACGTGACGAAGACACTGGCCGACGCCGAACTCGACTGAGGGGCCAGAGGGGGCGGCTGCATGGTCCGCCGCCCCCGCCCCCTCTGCTTCTCTCAAACCGATGTCAGGACAGGACCCCGGCGCCGGTGGTGGTCGCCAGCTCCGTCGGCAGGTTCTTCGCGGACGTCTCCAGGCCGGCGGTGAGAGTCGGCGTCCAGTTCACCGTCGTGCCGATCTTCTTCGACGAGGCGGCGTTGTAGGCGGCGACGAGGTCGGTCGCCGTGCCGTTGACGAGGTTGCCGCTGCCCGCGATCGAGCCGGTGCCGTCGCCGCTGAGCAGCTTGGAGATCTTCTGGTCGGACGGGACCTTCCAGTAGTTGTTCTGCGCGACGACCTGGGCCTTGGCGCGGGAGTTGATGCTGTACAGCGGCGCGTATCCGTTGAGGGTGGTCGTGTCGTAGACGTTGTTGTAGATGTGCACCTGCCCGATACGGGTCAGGGGCGCCCTCTGCACGATGCCCTTCCACACGTTGTGGTGGATGGAGACGCGCAGCTTGCCGACGCTGTCGGTGTCGCTGCTGCCGATCAGCATCGTCTTGTCGTGGTTGGTGAACTGGTTGCGCTCGACGGTCACCAGGTCGGAGCCCTTTGTGATGTCGAGCTCACCGTCGTGGATCTGGTACTCGCGGCCGAAGTACTTCGGATTGGCGCTGTCGAAGTGCGCCGCGTCGGTGAAGGTGTTGTGGTCGGCCCAGACGTGGGTCGCGCCGCGCAGGGTGACGGCGTCGTAGTTCGAGTTCCAGTTGCCGTCGGAGCCGTCGGTCGGGTCCCACTGCGGGAAGCAGTCCTCGGTGGCGGAGAAGGTCACGTTGCGGACGATGACGTTGTCCACGCTCTGGATCTGGAGCATGCCGCCGGTGATGCCCGCCTTGGTGCCGGGCACACCGACGATGCTGGTGTTGGCCGGCACCTTGAAGACGATGTTCTTGCCCTGCGCGGTCTGGGCGGCGGCGCGGGCCTTCTCCTGCGTGCCGGAGGGGAGCTTGGAGCGGCCGTAGCTGGAGGGGTCGTACGCCTTCAGATAGGCGGAGAGGGAGTATCCGGTGCCCGACGCGTAGTCGGAGCAGGTCAGCTTCTTGCCCGAGTCGTCCGTGTTGGCGTCGATGGTGCCCGAGATCTTGATGATCCGCGGGGTGGTGTCGGACGCCGAGCCCAGCGCCTTCACGAGCTGCGCGCGGGTGCTGACGGTGAAGGTGTGAGCGGAGTCGGCCTTCGAGCCACCGGTCGTGCCGGAACCGGACGACGCCCAGCCGTCCTTGGCGTCCAGCGTCTGGTGGTAGAGGTCGGTGCCGCCGGCGTTCGCGTTCATCACGAAGAAGCCGGCACCGGCACCGGCGACCACGACGGCGGCGGAGGCGACGAGAGCACGCCGCGTGCGGAGAGACCGGCGGTGGGAGGCAGAGGCCACGAGGGGAGTCCTTACCTGATTGTGGTTCACGTGCTGGCGTGAAGCCCCGCTGAAGGGACTTACGCCCCCCAGTCGCCACCCGTCGCGAAAAGGTTGCCGCGGCCGCCCGCCTCGTCGGCGATCAGGCCATGCCTCGGGCACCGTGCGAGAACTTCTTGGTGGCCGTGTGACCACGGCGGGCATGGCGAAGACCGGGCTGAGCGGCTCCGGGGAACGGAGGTGCTCAGCCCGTAGTAGTCGTGACCGTGGTCGTCAGAGCTGGGTGCGCTCGCGCTGGGTGAGGCCGTACTGCTTGGCGATCGGGTTCCACAGCTGGGCGGCCTGGGTCTTCTGGGTGCTCGCGGTGCCGCTCGCCGCGTTGCCCGCCTGGGTCTCGCCCGTGGTGCGGGCCCCGCCCTTGTGGCAGCCCTTGCGTTGGCGGGCGACCTGGTCGGCCCAGTTCGCGTAGTGGGTGTCGGCCGACGCGGACGCCTGCCACGCATTGGTGAGGGCGCTGGTCAGCGCGTCGTGGTTGGGCAGCTTGTCGACGGACAGCTGGGAGAGCCGGGTGACCAACTGGTTGCGCTGCTTGGCTGCGGCGCGCAGATCGGAGGCGGCGCCGCCGAGGTTGTTGCACTGCTTCACGTTGGCGACGGCGTTGATCACCGAGGTACGGCTGGCGCCGCTGTCGGCCAGCAGCTTGTCCAGCGCCACCGCCTGCTGCTTCGCCGGGTCGGCGGCCTGCTGCGAGGCGCCGTCGCTCGCGGCGGAGCTGGCCGCGACGGTCTTGTCGCCGTTGCTGTTGCTGCTGCCGCCGCTTTCGCTCATCAGCACGCCCGCGCCGACGCCGACGACCACGATGCCGACGCCGATCGCGGCGATCAGCGGCACCCGCGAGCCGGAGCCGCGGCCCCCGCCACGGCCCGCGCCGCGCCCTCCGGAGTCGCCCGGGCCCTGCGGGGCGTACGACGGCTCGGCGTACGCCCTTCCGTACGGCTGCTGCCCGCCGTCGTACTGGACGCGCGGCAGCTGCTGGGTGGAAGCGGGCGCGGCGTCGGCTGCCGCCTCGCCGCGGAAGAGGTTCTCGAACCCGGCGGGCGGCTGCGGTTCACCGCCGTACGGCCCGGCGGGCACCGGGGGGATGTACTGCGTGGGCTCGGCAGCGTCAGGGTGGGGGTGGGGCGCCGCGCCGGACATCTCCGGGGGCAGCCCGCCCGACGGAACCGGCGGGAGGAACTGAGTCGCGCCCTCGTCCGCGCCGCCCGCGGGGACGGGCGGGATGTACTGCGTGGCGCCCTCGTCGGCGGGCGCGCCGTATGCCGGACCGGCCGGGACAGGCGGGATGTACTGGGTGGCACCCTCGTCGGCGGGCGCGCCGTATGCCGGAACGGCCGGGATCGGCGGGATGTACTGGGTGGCGCCCTCGTCGGCCGGGGCCGCCGGGGGGTAGCCGTAGGCAGGGGCCTGGTGGGCGTGGGGTGCGGGGGGCGCCGGGGGTACCTCGGGCGGCAGGGCGCCCGGCCCGCCGGGTATGCCGTCGGTGTGCTCGGGGGCAGCGCCCCAGGCGCCGGCGGGCTGCGGCTGCGGGTGGGAGCCGGGCTCGGGCGAGCCCCAGGCCTGCGCGGGCGGCTCGGGCCAGGTCTGGGTCTGCGGCGCGGCTTGGGGGTACTGCTGGTCGGGGCCCCAGGGCTGCCCCCACGCCTGACCGACGGCGGGCGTCGTCCCGGGCAGCACCGGGTCGCCACCGTCGGAGGGCAGCACGATGCCTTCGTGCGCGGGCTGCGCCGAGGGCAGTTCGCCCTGTCCGCTCTGCGTCACCGGGACTCCTAGCAATGGGGGACCTGCGAAACCGTCGGCACACGCTACCGGCAACCCCGAGGCCGGTGCCACGCAGCAGAGGCCTTGGAGCAGATCAAGAAGCTGCAGCAGCCCCTACACCCCGGGCCGGGTTCACCCCCGGCCCCCTCACGGCCCCGGGGCGCCACCTGTGGGCCCGCTGTGCACCCACACCCGTTCACCCCGCCGCGCGGCCGAACGCCCCGAAAGGGGCGCGGGGAACTGCGCGACCAGCCCCCACACACCCGCAGGTGCTCACCGACCGCCCGCCCCCAGGGGCGCGGGGAACTGCGCGATCAAGCCCCACCCACCCGCAGGTGCCCACCGACCGCCGGACCCCCAGGGGCGCGGGGAACTGCGCGATCAAGCCCCACGCACCCGCACCCTCAGACGCAGACCCCCGTCAATACCCGCGCACGCTCACGCTCACGCCGCCGCCTGCTGGAGTTCCAGCCGCGCGCCGAACTCGCGTACCACCGGCTCGTCCCGGTACGGCTCCAGGCGTTGCTGGAAGTCGTCCAGGTACTCGGCGCCGCGGTTGGACCGGAGGGTCTCCAGCAGCTCCACGGCCTTGGTGCCGGTGTGGCAGGCCTCCTCGATCTCGCGCTGCTGGACCTGCGCGGTGGCCAGCAGGAGGTGGCCGATGGCCCGCCGCCGCGCCCGGCTCTCCGGGTGCCCGGCGAGGGCCTCCTCCGCGCGCCGTGCCGCCGCCTCGGCCTGGCCCAGGTCGCGGTGGCAGTGGGCGAGTTCGTCGGCGAGGTACGCCTCGTCGAAGTGCTTGATCCATGCCGGGTCGTCACCGGATTCCTGGTCCGCCGCTTCCAGCGCGCTCACCGCGCGCCCGGCCGCGAGCTGGGTCGCCCGCGCGTCGCCGAGCAGCGCGTGCCCGCGTGCCTCGGCGGCGTGGAACATCGACTCCGCCCGCGGGGTCACGCGCCCCCGCGCCCCCTCCTGCGCCGCCCTCGCCAGCTGCGCGATCTCGCGCGGGTTGCCGAGCTGCGCGGCGAGGTGGCTCATCGACGCGGCGAGCACATAGCCGCCGTAGCCGCGGTCGCCGGCCGCCTGGGCGAGCCGTAGCGCCTGGATGTAGTAGCGCTGGGCGAGGCCCGGCTGCCCGGTGTCGATCGCCATGTACCCGGCGAGCTCGGTCAACCGGGCGACGGCGGAGAAGAGTTCACGTCCCACCGCCTCCCGGTACGACCCGGCGAGCAGCCCGGAGACGACGCTGTTGAGGTAGTGCACGACGACCGGGCGGACATGCCCGCTGCCGTACTGGTGGTCGAGGTCGGTGAGCGCCTGCGTCGTCGCACGCACCGCCGCCACGTCGGACGGCCCGACCCGCGGCCCCGCCGCCCGCGCCACCTGGGTGTCCGGCGCGGTGATCAGCCAGTCACGGCTCGGCTCGACCAGCGCCGACGAGGCGACGGACGAGCCGGACAGGAAGTCCCGCCGCCCCACGTCACTGCGCCACAGCTCGCAGACCTGCTCGATCGCGCCCAGCACCGTCGGCGAGAACTGGAGGCCGACGCCGGACGCGAGGTTCTTGCCGTTGGCCATGCCGATCTCGTCGATGGTGACGGTGCGGCCCAGTTTGCGGCCCAGCGCCTCGGCGATGATCGCGGGGGCGCGTCCGCGCGGCTGCTGGCCGCGCAGCCAGCGGGCCACGGAGGTCTTGTCGTAGCGCAGGTCGAGCCCGTGCTCCGCGCCGCACATGTTGACCCTGCGGGCCAGCCCGGCGTTGGAGCACCCGGCTTCCTGGATGAGCGCCTGCAGCCGTTCGTTCGGCTGCCGCGCGACGAGAGGCCTTGCGGCCATGGCGTTAACCCCCTGTGGCTGCGGTGCCTGCCCACGCACCGAGTTGACGTGTCTTCCCCGCCGTCCCTCCCGCCCCCTGGAGTGCGGGAAGTACCGGCCGGGAAGATCAATGCCCCGCCGACACCAGACAATGCGGGACTTGCGAGGTTTATTGAGATCTGCTGCGAGTTGCTGTCAGTTGCCAGGTATCACTCAGGCTTGCCGTACCTTGCAGTGTCTTGCCGGGCCTTGCTCTGTCTTGCTCTGCGTTGGACTGCCTTGGACTGCCTTGGAGTGCCTTGGACTGCCTTGCTGGGCCTTGCTGTGCCTTGCTGGGGAAAAGGCGGATGCCGACCCCTCTCGTGGCTACCCACCTCGCGCCCTGCTTCTCACCGCGCGCCCCCGTACTTGCATCCATGCGCCCCGTTCACCGATCCGATGCTCCTCCCCCGCGCGCGATACGGCCGTAACTCCAGGTGGGCACGGGAGTTGTGTGAGGTGTGGAAGATATGACCGCCGGCGCCGACGCCGTGCACATTCCGACGCAGCGCGGGGAATCGCTGCTGGAGACAGCCGTACGGTACGTGGCGGACCGTCACTGGGACGTCTTCCCCGGCGTCTGGCTGGAGACCGGCGACGGGGTGCAGTGGTGCTCGTGCGGCGACCCGGTGTGCGCCGCACCCGGCGCGCACCCGGCGCGCAGGGACTGGGCGGCACTGGCGACCGGAAGTGCGGCCGTGGCACGGCGGTTGTGGGAGCTGCAGCCCAGGGCGTCGATCCTGCTGCCGACGGGCCGGGCCTTCGACGCCCTCGACGTGCCCGAGACCGCGGGCTTCCTCGCGCTGGCCCGCATGGAGCGCATGGAGCTGGCCCTGGGCCCGGTCACCCTGTCCCCGGACCGCCGCATACGCTTCTTCGTCCTGCCCGGCGCCGCGGCCAAACTCCCGGTCCTGCTGCGAACCCTGGGCCGATCCCCGGCCTCCCTGGACCTGCTGGCCCTCGGCGAGGGCGCGTACGTCCCCGCCCCTCCCACCCGCTACGGCCTCGGCGGCGCCGTCCAATGGGCCCGCCGCCCCACCCCGGCCAACCGCTGGCTCCCCGACGTCGAGGAACTGATCTCCCCACTGGCCTACGCCTGCGGCCGCGAGCCCTGACCCTGCGCCCCAGTCGGCCCGCCCCGCCGTCACGCCAGGCCGACCTCCGGTCAGCCCGTCTCGCGCTCACCTCGACCGTGCGCCGCCCCCTATGCGCGGCGACGCCCCTGCACCCCGCCCTGCACCCCGCCCTGCACCCCGCCCGGCACCGTCGCACGCCCCGGGGCCCACTGCGCCCCGCGCACCCAGCGCCCCCGGCACCCGATACCGCCGTATGCCCTGGTCCCCGCCCTGCGGCGGAACTCTCCCCCACCCGCTCCGCAACGGCTTGGCAAAGCCGTCCCGTGGGCGTCCGCGCTGATCCTTTCCGCCGCCTCCGGACGTACTCTGTGCCGCATGACCGAGGCAGTGGCGGGCGGTACGGCCGCCGTACGGGTGCGTGGGCTCTGGAAGCGGTTCGGCCAGCAGATGGCCGTCGCCGGGATCGATCTCGATCTGCCCGCCGGGAAGTTCATCGGCCTGGTCGGGCCGAACGGGGCCGGCAAGACCACCACGCTGTCGATGGTGACCGGGCTGCTGCGGCCCGACCAGGGCACCGTCGAGGTCGTCGGGCACGACGTGTGGCGCGACCCGGTGGCGGTCAAGGCGCGGATCGGGGTGCTGCCCGAGGGCCTGCGGATGTTCGAGCGGCTGTCGGGACGCGAACTGCTCGGCTACAGCGGACGGCTGCGCGGCCTGCCCGGCGCCGAGGTCGACAAGCGGGCCGCCCAGCTCCTCGACGTGCTCGATCTCGCCGGTGCCCAGCACAAACTGGTCGTCGACTACTCGACCGGCATGCGCAAGAAGATCGGTCTCGCCGTCGCCCTTCTCCACAACCCCGACATCGTCTTCCTCGACGAGCCCTTCGAGGGCGTCGACCCGGTGTCCGCCCAGATCATCCGCGGCGTCCTGGAGCGCTACACCGCCTCCGGCGCGACGGTCGTCTTCTCCTCCCACGTCATGGAGCTCGTCGAGTCGCTGTGCGACTGGGTGGCCGTGATGGCCGCCGGGCGCATCCGGGCGGACGGCCCCCTCGACCAGGTGCGCGGCAGCGCGCCCACCCTCCAGCAGGCGTTCCTCGAACTCGTCGGCGCGAACGGCCGGAGCACGGGTTCCGACCTCGACTGGCTGGGCGGCGGTGCCCGGTGAGCGCCGGTACGGACACGGCGGCGATCACACCCGTCGTCGTACGGCTGAAGCTGTCGCTGCTGCGCAACGGGCTGCGGCAGTCCGGCGGACGGCGGGCCGCGTTCATCGTCTCGGCGATCGTCGCGATCCTGTTCGCCGTGCTCCAGCTGCTCGGCCTGCTCGTGCTGCGCGGCCGGGCACACGTCGACTCCGTCGCCGTCATCGGGACGACCGTGCTGGCCCTCGGCTGGACCGTGATGCCGCTGTTCGTCCCCGACGGCGACGAGACCCTCGACCCGACCCGTCTCGTGATGCTCCCGCTGCGGCCGCGACCCCTGGTCCGGGCACTGCTCGCGGCCTCCCTCGTCGGCATCGGCCCGCTGTTCACCCTGCTGATCCTCACCGGCTGCGCCCTGTCGGTGGCCCAGGGTCCCGCAGGGTTCGTCACCGCGGTGATCGCCGTCGCCCTCGCCCTGCTGGCCTGCGTCGCCCTGGCGCGGGCCGTCGCCGCGGCCAACATCCGTCTGCTGAACAGCCGCAAGGGGCGCGATCTCGCGGTGCTCAGCGGACTCGTCATCGCGATCGGGGCACAGGTCGTCAACTTCGGCATGCAGCGCCTGGGCTCCGCGGGCGCCCTCGAACAACTCGCCCCGGCGACGGACGTGCTGCGCTGGGTGCCGCCCGCGTCGGCGGTCGCCGCGGTGCACTCCGTGAGCGAGGGATCGTACGTCTCCGCCCTCGCCCAGCTCGCGGTGACCATCGCGTTCCTGGGGCTGATGCTGACGCTGTGGTCCCGCACGCTGACCCGGCTCATGACCGCCCCGGACGCCTCCACCCTCCAGGCCGCGGAACCGGCCGCCCGCGACCGCGGCCCCTCCGGCCTGGCCCGCCTGCTGCCGTCCGGCCGCACCGGCACCGTCATGGAACGCAGCCTGCGCTACATCTGGCGCGACCCCAAGACCAAGGCCGCCTGGGTGACCTCGCTCGCGATCGGCCTGATCATCCCGGTGTTCAACGCCCTCCAGGGCACCGGCTCGGTCTACTTCTCCTGCTTCGCCTCGGGGCTGGTCGGCATGCAGATGTACAACCAGTACGGCCAGGACGGCTCCGCCTTCTGGATGGTCGCGGCGACGATCTCCTCCCCCCGCGACGCCTACGTCGAGCTGCGCGCCCGAGCCCTCGCCCTGCTGATGATCACCCTGCCGTACGCCACCCTCGCCACGGTGCTGACAGCGGCCCTGCTCGGCGCCTGGTCGAGGATCCCGCCGGTGCTGGGCCTGTCCTTCGCCCTGCTCGGCGCGATGTTGTCCATCGGCGCGTGGACCTCGGCGTTCGTCGCCTACTCCATTCCCCAGGACGCCCGCCGCAACGTGGCCCCCGGACAGCAGGGCCTCGCCTGGCTCTCCGTCTTCGGCGGCATGGTGGCTGCGGCCCTGATCTGCGCCCCGATCATCATCCTGACGATCGCCCTGACCCTGGCCACCCCCACCTGGACCTGGCTGGTCCTCCCGGCAGGCATCACCTACGGCACCCTCATCACCTGGCTCTCCCTCCATGTAGCGGCCCCGCGCACAGCATCCCGGCTCCCGGAGATCCTCATGGCGGTGAGCAAGGCCTGACGGTGGGGGTCCGCGCCGGGGCAAGAAAGCAACTCCCCGAGGCAGGCCCGGCGGCGTCAGGGAACAGGAGCGGCACCCCCACAATGCCGGGCAACCCCAACTCCCTCAGGGGCGCGGGGCTGTGCCGATATGCGGCTCCGCCGCGATGGGGGTACCTCCCTGCTCGAACGAAGTTGAGAGCTTGGGGGAGCGAACAACCACGACGCACCCGCACCCGCCCACGGCGAGAACAGACCACCTCACCGGGCGCCCCGTCCCTCAAACGGCCAGGACCCCGTCCAAGAACGGCTCCACAACCCCCCGCCAGGCGACCGGCTGGTCATAGAACACCAGATGCCCGGCATCAAGTACCTCGGCGTACTCACCGAGCGGCAGCACCCGCACCATCTCCTGCGCCTCCGCCCGCCCCAGCTCCCCGTCCAGCCCCCGCACGACCAGCGTCGGACACCGCACCTGCGCCAGTTCCTCCCAGTGCGCGTCGTACACCCACGTCTCCCGCGACTTGAGCATCTGCTCGGGCTCGAACACCGGCCGCCACCCGTCGGACGACTCCTGCATCACTTCGGCGTAGAACTCCCCCCGCGCCGGACTGGGCCGCTCCACCCAGGGATCGTCCTCCCCGAACCACTTCCGCACATCCGCGAGCGTCGCGAACGGCACCGGCCACGCCTTGAACCAGTCCGTCCACTCCCGCTGCGAGGCCGCGCCCAGCGCCGACGCGCGCATGTCGCAGATGACCAGCCCGCGCACCAGGTCGGGACGCTTGGCGGCCAGCTGCCAGCCGGTGAGCGCCCCCATGGCGTGCCCGATGAGGACGGCGGGGCCGAGCCCGAGCTGTTCGAGGGCCGCCTCGGCGTCGTCGACATAGGCGTCACGGGTGAACGACGACACGTTCGGCGGCTTCGCGCTCTGCCCGTGCCCGCGCTGGTCGAGGGCGACCGCGCGATGCCGCTCGGACAGCCAGCGGGCGGTGGACGCCCAGTGCGAGGCACGGCCCATCAGCCCGTGCAGTAACAGCACGCCCGGCCGTCCCTGCTCCTCCGGATCCGTCTTCAGCGGATCCCCGAAGTCCCAGGCCGCGAGACGTACGCCGCCCGCCCCGGTCACGTCGATGCGCCGCGCCATCGGTCCCGGCACCCCCTAGCTCCGCTCGGACCACTCGCCCTTGATCACGTCTACGCCTACGACTGCGCCCACACCCACACAGAATATCGAATGCGTATTCGAAAACACGGTCCCGGCAGATAACATCCCTCGTTCGAGTGACCCTCTGCCAGGAATGATCGCGACCACCGGGGGGAGATCTTCAACGGGAGGCGGACCGCTCGGGGACAACGGTCCGCGGGAACTGACCCTGGGAGCTCGGGGCTCCGGGTCAGTACAGGGGAGGACAGGCCCCGGCGCCGCACGGCGCCGGGGCCTTCACTGCGTCTGCGGCACATCCTCCCGCTCCCCCCTCAGGTCATATGCCTCACGCGACAGCCTCGCACGCGAAGCGCCGGAGCGCTGCGATTCGGCGCACTGAATCTCGGATTCGACGCGTTCGACTCCGTATCGCAACTGTCACTCCCCGCACGGAAGTTGACAGTTGTTCCGCTCTCCCGGCCCGCTTGTCCCCTGCTGCCCCGGGCCACCTGCTGCTACCGCCGGTCACCCTTGCCGGCGCTCGGCGACTTGCTACCGCTTGGCGACTTGCTACCGCTTGGCGACGAACACATGCGACGCGATGTCCGCCTCCAGCTCCGCCGCCTCGCCGCCGCTGCCCACCAGCACGCCGCCCGCCGCCTCCGTCACGCTCACCACCGAGCCGGGCTGCACCCCCGCGCGCCGCAGCGTGTACATCAGCGTCGGGTCCGTCTGGATCGGCTCCCCGATCCGGCGGACGATCACCGTCTTGCCGTCCAGCCCCGGGTCGAGCTCGGCCAGCGAGACCATGCCCTCGTCCAGGAAGGGGTCGGAGCCGTCCTTCTCGCCCAGCTCCTCCAGACCCGGGATCGGGTTGCCGTAGGGCGACTCGGTCGGGTGCCGGAGCAGTTCCATCACCCGGCGCTCCACGGCCTCGCTCATCACATGCTCCCAGCGGCACGCCTCCGCGTGCACCTGCTCCCACTCCAGGCCGATCACATCGACGAGCAGACACTCCGCGAGGCGGTGCTTGCGCATCACACGGGTGGCCAGCCGGCGGCCCTCCTCGGTGAGCTCCAGGTGCCGGTCGCTCGCCACCGCCACCAGGCCGTCGCGCTCCATCCGCGCCACCGTCTGGCTCACGGTCGGCCCGCTCTGGTCCAGCCGCTCCGCGATCCGGGCGCGCATGGGGACCACGCCTTCCTCCTCGAGCTCGAGGATCGTGCGGAGATACATCTCCGTGGTGTCGATCAGTCCGGACATTCGTGCCCCTCGATTACCTCTGCCGGGAAGCTCGACAGCTCCGGCGCGTGCGCTGGCCGCGTCCGCTGGCCCTGGAACCCAATTCTGACGCATACCACCGACAACCGTGCGGCGCCGCGGGAACCCGCCCTCGACCGTGCCGTACGGACCCCGGGCGCCGCCGTGTTGACAGCACACTGGTCCAGACCGCACGGTGATCCGCGACACGCGCGCACGCGGTCACACGCGTACGCCGCGACACGGCGCCGGCGCGGCCCCCTCCGGGGTGCAGGACAGCCGCCGGGAACGCCACCGGACACGTCGAAGGGACCCCCACGCATGACCGACGGCAAGCTGGCCGGACAGTACTTCGACGCGGCGATCGCCCTGCTGCGACGCGTCCGCGACGAGGAGGCGGAGACGATCGAGGCGGCGGGCAGACTGCTGGCCGACACCGTCGAGGCCGGCGGCCGGCTGTTCGCCTACGGCGCGGGCCACTCCTCACTCCCCGCCCAGGACCTCGTCTACCGGGCGGGCGGGCTGGCCCTGATGAACCTGCTGGTCATCCCGGGCGCCGTCGGCGTCGACGTCCGCCCGGCCACCCTGGGCTCCGCCCTGGAGCGCGTCGAGGGGCTCGCGGACGTCGTCCTGGAGACCTCGCCGCTGCGCGCCGGAGACGTCCTGCTGATCATCTCCCTGTCCGGACGCAACACGCTGCCCGTGAACCTGGCGGTCGGCGCCCGCGCGCTGGGTGTGAAGGTCATCGGCGTCACCTCGGTGGAATACGCCGCGCAGACCACGTCCCGCAACGCCTCGGGGACGTATCTCAAGGACCACTGCGACCTCGTCCTCGACTCGAAGATCCCGGTCGGCGACGCCGAGCTGACCATGGAGGGCATCCCGGCGCCCTTCGGACCGGCCTCCACGGTCGTCACCTCGGCGCTCGTCCAGGCAGTCGTCGCCACGGCCGCCGGTGTCCTCGCCGAGCGCGGCATCCAGCCCCCGCTGCTGCGCTCGGGCAACGTGGACGGCGGCCACGACTGGAACGCGCGCGTGATGAACGAGTACGCGGACCGGATCTTCTACCACCACTGAGCCCGGCGGGCGGCCGACTGCCTTCACGATCAGATCGCCGTGCAGGCATGTCTTCGCGCGCGAGGCGCTGGGCAGCCGTGTGGCGGCAGCGGCCACGCGCGCGTGGAGGCCGTTCTCGTCGGTGTCCTCAACAGGTCGGGCGAAGTCCGCGCCGGTTCGGCAGCGCCCTGAAGGGGCGCGGGGAACTGCGCGACCAGCCACGACGTTGCCGCAGACGACAGACCGCAGATCGTGCACTCCCAGCGGAGCGTTACGGCTGTTCCAGCAGCCCGGCCAGGTCGAGCGACGCGGCGATCCGTACGGCCACGTCCTCGGCGTACGTGCCGTCGGTCCGCTCGAAGCGGCTGCGGCCGGAGCCGCGCAGGAAGGTCACCACGCCCAGGGTGCGGCCCCGGCTGCGCAGCACCGCGCACAGCGCGTAGACCGCGTCGCCGGGCCACTGCCGGGCCAGCGCCCACTCGCGCGCCCGCTCCGGCGCCACGCCCCCGGCGTCGGCCCGTACGGTCCCGGCGCGCTCGGCGCACTGGAGCGCGGGGTGGCCGTCCTCGTAGCGCACCGGCAGCCCGGAGTGGCCGCCGAGCACGCTCGGGCCGGGCGCACCCGACGGAGTGGCGGCGACCCGCACCAGCCGGACGGGGCCCGCGCCCTCGCCGTCGATCAGCGCGCCGCCCGCGACCCGGTCGATCAGGGCGTGGTCGGCGAACCCGGCGAGCGCGAAGTCGAGGTGGACGGTGGCGGCCTCCGCGGGGTCCTCGCACTCGGCGGCGGCGCGGGCCGCGCGGTGCAGCTGGTTGGTGCGGAAGCGCAGCTGGGCGGCCTCCTGCTCGCCCTGCTTGGTGTCGGTGACGTCCTGGAAGAGCCAGCCGACGCCGAGCGGCACGGGTTCCTCGGCGAGCGGCGAGGACAGCCGCACGAAGCCGCTGCGCCAGCAGCGCCGCTTCTCGCCCTCCGGGGTGCGCACGGTCACCCACATCTCGGCGGGCGCGGGCGGCGCGCCCTCGGCGAGGACATGGGTGAGCGCGCTCTCCAGCTCCTCGACCCCCTGGGCGAGCAGCTCACCGAGCGGCCGCCCGAGCGAGGACGTCCGACCGACCCCGAGGGCCCGCGCCGCATGAGCGTTCACCACGGCGGGCCGCAGATCGGCATCGACGAGCACGACCCCCCAGGCGGCGTCCTCGAACAGCGCCTCGCTCAGCGCGATGGACCGCTCCAGATCGATCTGGGCGTGCACCTCGCTGAAGGCGCAGTACACCCCGGCGGGCTTCCCGCCGGACCCGGGCACGGCGGCGGACTGGGTGCGTACGAGCACACGGCCGCCGTCCTTGGTGACCAGGGCGAACTCGTGCACCTGCCGCCCGGGCGCGTGCATGGCGGACAGCAGGCGCTCCTCGACCTCCTCGGCGTCGGCGCTGCGCACCGCCCACCCGGCGAAGCCGCGCCGCCCGACCGCCTCGGCCGCCGTCCAGCCGAGGATCCGCTCGGCCTCCCGGTTCCAGTGCGTGACCATCCCGTCCGCGTCGAAGGCGCACAGGGCGGCGTCCATCCCGTCGAGCAGCGCCGCGAGCAGATCGGCCCCGGAACCCTGCGGACCGTCCCGCTCCGGCCCGCGCTCGTCGGGCCCTCGCTCGTCGGTGGCGCCACTGCGCCGGGAAGCACTCACCAGGACCCCCTGCAGGCTGCGCCCGCGAGAACGGCGCGTCGGTTGGCTCGGTCTTCATTCAACTCGAACGTGACACAGCCCACACGCGGTTCCCGCAAGATTGAGAGAATCGTTGCATGCCGTTCACCGGCCACTATGCCGCCTCCGCACCGAGCCGTAGATCGACCCAGACGTCGGTCCCGCCGGGCAGGGCGTAACGCTCCACTTCCACGAAGCCCTGCCGCCGCGCGAACCGCAACCCGTCCTCGTTGACGGCGAGCACACATGTCTCGATCACCTCCGCGCCCAGCCCGCGCGCGTGCGCGAGCGTGTGTGCGTACAGGGCCGCCCCGTAGCCGCGCCGCCGGTACGGGGGCAGCACGCGCGCGATGACGGTCGCCACACCGTCCCCGCCCCGCGGCGGCCGCACGGTGGAGCAGCCGACTAGCGCATCCCCCGCGTACGCGTTCTCCAGCCGGTTGCGCCCGCTGCGCTCCCGTACCTCGTCGACCTCCAGGGCGGCGGGCGGGACGATCACGTTGTGGACATGCCGCCACTCTTCGAGCATGCCGTCGTCGCGGACGACCTCTATCCGCAGCCGCTGCGGGCCCCGGAGCGCCCGCGGACTCTGAAGACCAGTCACACGATCAGGCTACGAGAACGGGCGCTCCGCGCGTAGACCTCGGACGGATCAACCGTGCGGTGGGTGGGGCCGATGGGCCCGTGACGGAGGAGACAGCGGGGGTGGGAAAAAAGTGGTTGAACCAGGGGCGACAGGTTCTTAGGGTGGCAGCACCGAGGAAAGGAGGTGGTTCGGAGCATGTATGCACACCGGACGTCGGAGGTGGCTGCGGGCTAGTCGCCCGTCACCCCACGCAGTGCGGTGCCGGACCGGCGTGTATCCGATACACGCGAACCGGCCTGAATCCAACGCAGTCACCCGACCCGTGAGCTCGCCGGTACGTCCGGCCGGCTCCCCCGCCGCCAGGCGGGGGGACCCGAGCTCACGGGTCGCCTGCGTATACGGACGTGTACGGGCGCATACAGCCGTACAGCCGTACAGCCGTATACGGAACCGTTCAGGGGCTCAGGCGGTCGATCCGCCAGGTGCCGTCCGGCAGCGCGGTGTAGCGCAGCCGGTCGTGGAGGCGGTTCTGGCGGCCCTGCCAGAACTCGACCGTGCGCGGCGCGATACGGAAGCCGCCCCAGTTCGGCGGCACCGGGACCTGTTCGCCCTCGGGGTAGCGGGCGGCCAGCGCCGCGTAGGAGTCGTCGAGTTCGGTGCGGGAGGCGATCACCGAGGACTGGGCGCTGGCCCAGGCACCGAGCTGGGAGCCGTGCGGGCGGGTGCGGAAGTACGCGGCGGTCTCGTCGCGCCCGGTGCGGCGCGCGGTGCCGGTGACGACGACCTGGCGGGCCAGCGGGTGCCAGGGGAACAACACCCCGACATGCGGGTTGACGGCGAGATCGCGGGCCTTGGCGGAGTCGTAGTTCGTGTAGAAGACGAAGCCCTGCTCGTCGTAGTCCTTCATCAGCACCGTGCGTGAGCCGGGTCGGCCCTCCGCGTCGACGGTGGAGACGACCATCGCGTTGGGCTCGTAGATCAGCCCCCGGTCGGCGGCCTGCGCGGCCTCCTCGAACCAGCGCGCGAACTGCGTCATGGGGTCGGCGGCCAGGTCGGCCTCGTCGAGGCCCTCGACCTGATAGTGCTTGCGCATGGCGGCGGGGTCGAGGCGGGGATCGCGTTCGCTCACCCGGACATCCTGCCGTATGCACGCGGCGTGGCCGGAGGGACGTCCGGCCCTTTCCGCCGCTCCGGCTGTGGCACTGAGTGCCGCAGCGCTCCCCAAGGGTGGCACTCGGAGATATCGTGACGATGTCGCCCCGGTTTCCGACCGCTCCGACCCGCTCCGTCCATCACCGCAGACCCGCCGCAGACCCGCCCCACAACCGCACAGCTCTTCCTGCCTCACAGGCCCTCCGGCCGCCTTGCGCCGGACCGGGCCCACCAGCCGCTGCCACGGCGTTCACACCACGTGTTGCATCCGACGACGTATGCAGACCCATCCGCCGTACCCATCACGAGGAGCTGCCCGATGTCCGACTTCGTACCCGGACTCGAAGGAGTCGTCGCGTTCGAGACGGAGATCGCCGAACCGGACCGCGAGGGCGGTGCCCTGCGCTACCGGGGCGTCGACATCGAGGACCTGGTCGGTCATGTCTCCTACGGCAATGTCTGGGGGCTGCTCGTCGACGGCGCCTTCACCCCCGGTCTGCCCCCGGCCGAGCCGTTCCCCATCCCCGTGCACTCCGGTGACGTGCGGGTCGACGTGCAGTCGGCGCTCGCCATGCTCGCCCCGGCATGGGGCCTCAAACCCCTGCTCGACATCGACGAGCAGGAGGCCCGCGACAACCTGGCGCGCGCCTCCGTCATGGCCCTGTCCTACGTCGCCCAGTCGGCGCGCGGCCAGAACCTGCCGATGGTGCCGCAGCGCGAGATCGACAACGCGCACTCCGTCGTGGAGCGCTTCATGATCCGCTGGCGCGGGGAGCCCGACCCCCGGCACACCGCCGCCGTCGACGCCTACTGGACCTCCGCCGCCGAGCACGGCATGAACGCGTCCACGTTCACCGCCCGCGTCATCGCCTCCACCGGCGCCGATGTCGCCGCCGCCCTCTCCGGTGCCGTGGGCGCCATGTCGGGCCCGCTGCACGGCGGGGCCCCCTCCCGTGTGCTGTACATGATCGAGGAGATCGAGCGCACCGGTGACGCACGGGCGTACGTCAAGCGGGTCCTCGACAGCGGCGAGCGTCTGATGGGCTTCGGCCACCGCGTCTACCGCGCCGAGGACCCCCGCGCGCGCGTACTGCGCCGTACCGCCAAGGAACTCGGCGCGCCGCGCTACGAGGTCGCCGAGGCGCTGGAGAGGGCCGCCCTGGAGGAGCTGCACGACCGCCGCCCGGACCGCGTCCTGGCGACCAATGTGGAGTTCTGGGCTGCGATCATGCTGGACTTCGCCGAGGTCCCGGCGACCATGTTCACCTCGATGTTCACCTGCGCGCGGATCGCCGGCTGGTCGGCGCACGTCCTGGAGCAGAAGCGCACCGGCCGGCTGGTGCGGCCGTCCGCGGACTACATCGGTCCCGCGTCGCGCAAGCCGCAGGAGGTCCCGGGGTACGCCGACATCGTCCACTGAGCCGTCACGGCGCCGTCCGGGGTCGCTGAACCGTTTCGGCGCCCGGTGACCACGCACCGGGCGCGTATCGGGCGCTCAGCCCGCCGGCTCGTCCAGCGCCCGGTCCAGCAGCGCCGCCCACTGGGTCACCACCCGGTCCCGGCGTCCGCTGTCGTCGGTGAGGAGATTCGCCAGGCCGAGGCCGCGGGCCATGTCGAGCAGGCCCTGCACGGTCTCCCGCACGCCCGGCCGGGACTCGTCCGCGCCGAGCAGGTCGACGGCGATGCGGTGGGTCTCCCGGCCGACGCGGGCCTCCAGCTCTGTCACCCGGTGCCGCAACTGCTCCTCGTTCGACGCGGCGACCCACAGATGCAGGGCGGCGCGGAAGAGGGGCCCGGTGAACAGGTCGACCAGGGCGGACACCACCGCCCTGCGGTCGGCGGCGCCCTGTGGGAACAGGTCGCGCAGGGCCGTGGAGCGTTCCTCGGCGACGTACTCGACGGCCGCCGTGAACAGGTCCTCACGGGTGGGGAAGTGGTGCTGGGCGGCGCCCCGGCTCACCCCGGCCCGTTCGGCGACGACGGACACCGTGGAGCCCGCCCAGCCGTGCTCGGCGAGACAGGCCACGGCGGCCTCCAGGAGCCGCTGCCGGGTGGCCCGGCTGCGGTCCTGCTTCGGCGCACGGTCGCGCTCACGCCCGCGATCGTGGTCGCGGTCGTGGTCGTGGTCGCGCTCACGCCCGCGGTCGTGGTCGCGATCGACCGAGGTCACACCCATGCCCGTCTCACACCCATCCCGGCTTCACGCCGCCCTCCGTGCTCGCCGCTTCACGGCATCTCACAGCACACCTCACAGGACCCACGCGGGGTCACGTCGCTCCAGGAAGGCCGTCATCCCCTCGCGGGCCTGCGGGGAGGCGAACAGCCGGGCCGAGAGCGCGGTGAGGTCGGCCGCGTCCCGGTCGAACGACTCCAGCACCCTAGCCGTGAGCAGCCGTTTCGTCGCGGCCAGGGCCTCGGGGGCGGACCGCCGCAGCCCGTCGAGAACCGGCTCCAGTACGGCGTCCACTGCGGCCACGGCATCTCCGTCACCGCCGTCACCGCCGTCGCCGTCCGCCGCACCCGCCGCCACCGTCAGCAGCCCGATCCTGGCCGCCTCCGCCGCGCCGAAGCGCTCGCCGGTCAGGTAGTAGCGGGCCAGCGCTCGCGGGTCGGTGCGGGGCAGCAGCGGCAGGGAGATCACCGCGGGCGCGACCCCGATGCGCACCTCCGTGAACGCGAACGTGGCGCCTTCGGCAGCCGCCGCGATGTCGCAGGCGGCGAGCAGCCCGAGCCCACCCGCGCGCACATGCCCGGTGACGCGGGCGACGACCGGCTTGGGCAGTTCGACCAGCTGTCGCAGCAGGCCCGTGAAGGCGTCCGGGTCGGGCGGTTCACGCAGATCGGCCCCGGCACAGAAGGTGCTGCCCGTGTGGGTGAGCACGACGGCGCGCACCCCGTCGTCGGCGGCGCAGTCGGTGAGGGCCGCGGCCAGTTCGCCGACGAGGGCCGAGGACAGGGCATTGCGGGTACCGGTGGCGTCGAGGCTGACGAATTCGACGCCCCGCGCGCGCGTGCGGCCGATCAGCGCGGCGGAACCGGTGGGCCCGGTGGGCCCGGTGGGCCCGGTGGGCGCAGTGGGCGCAGTGGGCCTGGGGGGCGTGGCGGGCGTGGCGGGCGTGGTCATGAGCGGCCCCGCAGTTCGCGGCGCAGGATCTTGCCGGACGCGGCGCGCGGCACGGCGTCGACGAAGGTGACCCGGCGCACCCGCTTGTAGGGGGCGACGCGCTCGGCGACGTAGGCCATGACGTCGTCCTGGGTGAGGCCGGGGGCGGTGGGCTGGCGGACGGCGAAGGCGTGCGGGACCTCGTTGCCGTCGGCGTCGTAGGCGCCGATGACGGCGGTGTCGGCGATGCCGGGGTGGGTGAGCAGGAGGGCCTCCAGTTCGGCGGGGGCCACCTGGTAGCCCTTGTACTTGATCAGCTCCTTGACGCGGTCGACGACGAACAGCCAGCCGTCGGTGTCAACCCGGCCGATGTCGCCGGTGTGCAGCCAGCGGTCTTCGTCGATCATCGCGGCGGTGGCGTCGGGGCGGCCCAGGTAGCCCTTCATCACCTGGGGGCCGCGGATGAGGATCTCGCCCGCCTCGCCGGGGCCGAGGTCCTTGCCGGGGTCGTCGAGGGACACGATGCGCATCTCGGTCCCGGCGATGAGCTTGCCGACGGTGCCGGGCGGCGCGTCGCGCATGGCCGCCAGGGGGACGACATGGGTGCCGGGCGAGAGTTCCGTCATGCCGTAGGCCTGGCCGACTGGCGGCAGGCCGAGGCGGGCGGAGCAGGCGGCGGCGAGGGCAGCGTCCAGGGGGGCGGCGGCGCTGATGATGTAGTGCAGCGAGGAGAGGTCGTAGTCGGCGACCGCGGGATGCTTGGCGAGGGCCAGGACGATCGGCGGGGCGACGTACAGGCCGGTGATGCGGTGCTCCTGGATCGCGGCGAGGAAGGTCTCCAGGTCGAAGCGCGGCAGGACGACGACGGTGGCGCCCTTGCGCAGCGGGGCGTTCATCAGGGCGGTCAGGCCGTAGATGTGGAAGAACGGCAGGACGGCGAGGATACGGTCGCCGGGGCCCGCGTCGACGGCGTGTTCGAGCTGGGCCAGGTTGGTGGCGATCTGACGGTGGGTGAGCATGACGCCCTTGGGGACGCCGGTGGTCCCGGAGGAGTACGGCAGGGCGGCGACGTCGGTCACGGGGTCGATGTCGACCTGGGGTTCGGGGGCTTCGGTCGCGAGCATGTCGAGGACCGAGCGGTGTCCTGGCGCGCTGTCGCAGACGAAGATCTCCTGGACGCCGCCCGCGAGTTCGGCGGCGGCGCGGGCGGTGTCCAGGAGCGGTGAGACGGTGACGATCCAGCGGGCGCCGGAGTTCCCCAGCTGCTTGGCGAACTCGTCCGGCGTGGCGAGCGGGTGCACGGTGGTGACGGCGGCACCCGCGCGCGTGGCGGCGTAGAAGACGGGCGGAAAGGCGATCGTGTTGGGGCTGTGCAGGGCCAGCACATCGCCCTTGCGCACACCGGTCTCCGCGAGCACGGCGGCGATCCGGCGGTGGAACAGGTCCAGCTGGGCGTAGCTGAGGGTGGTGCCGTCGGTGCCGTCGATCAGCGCGGGCGCGTCGCCGAACTCGGCGGCCCGGCCCAGGACGGCCTCGTGGATGGGGAGTTCTACGGCCTGGACGTCTGCGTACTCGCTGCGGAACACGGTTCCTCCTCGCACGGCGCTGTGCCGGATCGGTACGACGGGATCCATACCGCCGATGACCGACGTGTGATCCATATGGCGGGATCGATACGACTGGATGCATACGACTGGATCCATACGGCTGATGCGGCACAGCCGGACCGGTGCGACCCGATAAGTACGATTGGATCAGTACGACTTGGGCAGGCCCAGGGTCTGGTGGGAGACGTAGTTGAGGATCATCTCCCTGCTGACGGGTGCGATACGGGCCACGCGCGAGGCGGTGATCAGCGAGGCGAGGCCGAACTCGCGGGTGAGGCCGTTGCCGCCGAGGGTGTGCACGGACTGGTCGACGGCCCTCACGCATGCCTCCCCGGCCGCGTACTTGGCCATGTTGGCGGCCTCTCCTGCGCCTATGTCGTCGCCCGCGTCGTAGAGGTGGGCCGCCTTCTGCATCATCAGGCGGGCGAGTTCGAGGTCGATGTGCGCCTGGGCGAGCGGATGGGCGATCGCCTGGTGGGCGCCGATGGGTGTGTTCCAGACGGAGCGCTCGCGCGCGTAGGCGACCGCCCGGGAGAGCGCGTAGCGGCCCATGCCGATCGCGAAGGCGGCCGTCATGATGCGCTCCGGGTTGAGCCCGGCGAACAGCTGCAGCAGTCCGGCGTCCTCGTCGCCGACCAGCGCGTCGGCGGGCAGCCGTACGTCGTCGAGGGTCAGCTCGAACTGTTTCTCCGCGGCACTGAGTTCCATGTCGATACGGCGCCGGTGGAAGCCCTCGGCGTCGCGCGCGACGATGAACAGGCAGGGCTTGAGGCGGCCGGTGCGGGCGTCCTCGGTGCGGCCGACGATCAGCGTGGCGTCGGCCATGTCGACGCCGGAGATGAACACCTTGCGGCCGCTCAGCAGCCAGTCGCCGGTGGCGGGGTCGCGGCGGGCGGTGGTGGTGATGCGGTGCGAGTTGGAGCCGGCGTCGGGCTCGGTGATGCCGAACGCCATCCGCCGGGTGCCGTCGGCGAGGCCCGGCAGCCAGGCGCGCTTCTGCTCCTCGGTGCCGAAACGGGCGATGACGGTGCCGCAGATGGCGGGCGAGACGATCATCATCAGCAGCGGGCAGCCCGCGGCGCCGAGTTCCTCCAGGACGATGGACAGTTCGGCGATGCCGCCGCCCCCGCCGCCGTACTCCTCGGGCAGGTTGACGCCGAGATAGCCGAGCTTGGCGGCCTCCGACCACAGTTCGTCAGGGTGGCGGCCCTCCTCGGCGACGCCGGTGAGGTACTCGCGGCCGAAGCGCGCGCCGAGTGCCGCCACGGCGGCGCGCAGGTCCTTGTGCTCTTGCGGTTCCAGGGTGGCGCTCACTGTTCCCCCTCGTCGAGGCTGTCGGGGCTGTCGAGGCTGTCGGGGTTGTCGAGGTGTTCGTCGCGGGCGTCGACCACCGCCAGAAGCGTGCCGACCTCCACCTGCCGGCCAGGGGTGGCGTGCAGGGCGCTGAGCGTTCCGGTGACGGGCGCGGAGATGCGGTGCTGCATCTTCATCGCCTCCAGCCACAGCAGGGGCTGCCCGGCCCGTACGGCGGCTCCGACGGCCAGCCCGTCGGCGATCTTGACGACGGTGCCGGGCATCGGCGCCAGCAGCGAGCCGGGGGCCCGCTCGGCGGCCGGGTCGGGGAAGCGGGGCAAGGCGGTGAGGGCGGTGGCGCCGACATGGACGCGGTCGCCGTAGCGGGCCACGTCGAACGTCCGCCGTACGCCGTCGATCTCCAGGACGACACGCCGTGCGTCGGCGTGCACGACACGCACCCCGTCGGCGGCCAGGCCGTCCCTGGTGTGCCGGTAGGCGACCTCGTGCTCCTCGCCCGCCATGAGGTAGCGCTTGGTCTGCGGCTGGGACGGCAGATTGCGCCAGCCGCCGAAGCGGGAGCGGCCGTGCGCGTCGGCGAGGGCGGCGGCGAGCGGGGCGTACGGGTCGGGGGCGGGCTCGGCGAGGGCGGCGAGGTGACGCTCGTAGAAGCCGGTGTCCATGCGGGCGGCGGTGAACTCGGGGTGCCGCAGGGAGCGCACCAGCAGGTCCCGGTTGGTGACCGGTCCGTGCACCTCGGCGCGTTCCAGGGCACCGGCGAGCCTGCGGACGGCCTGCGCGCGCGTGGGCGCGTGGGCGACGGCCTTGGCGAGCATCGGGTCGTAGTGGACGCCGATCTCGTCGCCGTCGGTGTAGCCGGTGTCGAGGCGGACGGCGCCGGGGAGGGCGAGGCGGTGCAGGACGCCGGTCTGCGGGGCCCAGCCGCTGCCCGGGTCCTCGGCGTACAGGCGGGCCTCGACGGCGTGCCCGCGCGCGCGGGGCGGCCGTTCGTCCAGGGCGGCGCCCTCGGCGACGGCGATCTGGAGGGCGACCAGGTCGAAGCCGAACACGGCCTCCGTGACGGGGTGCTCGACCTGGAGGCGGGTGTTCATCTCCAGGAACTGCGCCCTGCCGTCCGCGACGAGGAACTCGACGGTGCCCGCGCCGACGTACTCGACGGCACGCGCGGCCCGTTCTGCCAGGGCGCACAGTTCCGCCTCCAGCGCCGCGGACAGACCGGGCGCCGGTGCCTCCTCGATCACCTTCTGGTGGCGGCGCTGGAGCGAGCAGTCGCGGGTGCCCAGCGTCCACACCGTGCCGTGCACGTCGGCGAGGACCTGCACCTCGACATGGCGGCCGTTGTCGACGTACGGCTCGACGAAGACCTCGCCGTCGCCGAAGGCGCTCGCGGCCTCGGCGCGCGCGGCGTCCAGCGCGTCGTCCAGTTCGTCGAGACGCCGTACGACCCGCATCCCGCGCCCTCCGCCGCCCGCGGCGGCCTTCACCAGCACCGGCAGGTCGTCCTCGCCGACCTCGGTGAGGGGCGCGATGCCCATGAGCTGTTTGGCGCGTGTCTTGGACGCCATCGCCTCGATCGCCCGGGGCGGCGGCCCGATCCACACCAGGCCCGCGTCGAGCACCGCGCGCGCGAAGGCGGCGTTCTCGGACAGGAATCCGTAGCCGGGGTGCACGGCGTCGGCACCGGCCGCGGCGGCCGCCTTCACGATCAGGTCGCCGCGCAGATAGGTCTCCGCGGGCGACACGCCCGGGAGTCTCACAGCGGAGTCGGCCACGCGCGCGTGGAGCGCGTTCTCGTCGGCGTCCGAGTGCACGGCGACCGTCCGGATTCCCGACTCACGGCAGGTGCGGAAGATCCGGCAGGCGATCTCGCCCCGGTTGGCCACAAGGACGGAAGTGATCACGTCTGGTCCCTCATATCCCTCGCGTCCATATCCCTCGCGTCCTGAAGACATGTCCCTCACATCCGGAAGACGCCGAAGCCGCCGCGCACGCCCTCGTAGGGCGCGGTGTGGACGGCGGACAGGCACAGGCCGAGCACGGTGCGGGTGTCGCGCGGGTCGATGACGCCGTCGTCGTACAGCCGCCCCGACAGGAACATCGGCAGCGACTCGGACTCGATCTGCTGCTCCACCAGGGCGCGCAGCGCCGCGTCGGCGTCCTCGTCGTACGGCTGCCCCTTCGCGGCGGCGGACTGGCGGGCGACGATGGACAGCACGCCGGCGAGCTGCTGCGGGCCCATGACGGCGGACTTGGCGCTCGGCCAGGCGAACAGGAAGCGCGGGTCGTAGGCGCGCCCGCACATGCCGTAGTGCCCGGCGCCGTAGGACGCGCCCATCAGGACGGACAGGTGCGGCACGCGCGAGTTGGACACCGCGTTGATCATCATGGCGCCGTGCTTGACGATGCCGCCCTGCTCGTAGCGGCTGCCGACCATGTAGCCGGTGGTGTTGTGCAGGAACAGCAGCGGGATGTCGCGCTGGTTGGCGAGCTGGATAAACTGGGCGGCCTTCTGCGACTCCTCGCTGAACAGCACACCCTGGGCGTTGGCCAGGATGCCCACCGGGTAGCCGTGCAGAGCGGCCCAGCCGGTCACCAGGCTCGTCCCGTAGAGCGGTTTGAACTCGTCGAAGTCGGAGGCGTCGACGATGCGGGCGATCACCTCGCGCGGGTCGAAGGGGATCTTCAGGTCGCCCGGCACGATCCCGAGCAGTTCCTCAGCGTCGTACTCGGGCGGCTGGGCGGGCCCCGGATCGGGGTACGCCTTGCGGTGGTTGAGACGTGCCACGACACGCCGTGCCTGCCGCAGGGCGTCGCGCTCGTCGACGGCGAAGTGGTCGGCGAGGCCCGACACGCGCGCGTGCATCTCGGCGCCGCCGAGGGACTCGTCGTCGCTCTCCTCGCCGGTGGCCATCTTCACCAGCGGCGGCCCGCCGAGGAACACCTTGGCGCGTTCCTTGACCATGATCACGTGATCGGACATGCCGGGCACGTACGCGCCGCCCGCGGTGGAGTTGCCGAAGACGACGGCAAGGGTGGGGATCCCGGCGGCCGACAGCCTGGTCAGGTCCCGGAAGATGGCGCCCCCCGGGATGAAGATCTCCTTCTGGGACGGCAGATCGGCGCCGCCGGACTCGACGAGGCTGATGACGGGCAGCCGGTTGGCGAGCGCGATGTCGTTGGCGCGCAGGGCCTTCTTGAGGCTCCACGGGTTGCTCGCGCCGCCGCGCACGGTCGGGTCGTTGGCGGTGATCAGGCACTCGACGCCCTCGACGACCCCGATGCCGGTCACGATCGAAGCGCCGACGGCGTAGTCGCTGCCCCAGGCGGCCAGCGGCGACAGTTCGAGAAACGGCGTGTCGGGGTCGAGCAGCAGCTCGACACGCTCCCGCGCGAGCAGCTTCCCGCGCGCGCGGTGCCGCTGCACGTACTTGTCACCGCCGCCGGCGAGCGCCTTGGCGTGTTCGGCGTCCAGGTCGGCGAGCTTGGCGAGCATGGCGTCGCGGTGCGCGAGGTATTCGGCGCCGCCGGTGTCCAGGGCGGTGGGCAGGACGGTCACAGGAGGGCCTCCGGGATGTCCAGGTGGCGGGAGCGCAGCCATTCGCCGAGTGCCTTGGCCTGCGGGTCGAAACGGTGCCGGGAGGCGACTCCGGCGCCGAGGACGCCCTCGACGACGAAGTTCAGCGCGCGCAGGTTGGGCAGCACGTGCCGGACGACGGTGAGCGGCGCGGTCTCCGGCACCAGCTCCCGGAACCGCTCGACGGTCAGCTCGTGCACGAGCCAGCGCCAGGCGGCGTCGCTGCGGGCCCACACCCCGACATTGGCGTCGCCGCCCTTGTCCCCGCTGCGGGCCCCGGCGACGAGCCCGAGGGGGGCGCGGCGGGTGGGCCCGGCGGGGGCGAAGGGCTCGGGCAGGGGCGGCTCGGCGGCGTCCTGGAGCGCGCGGGTGACCGGCGCCGGGCTCACGGCGACACGCCGCCCGTCGTGCAGTACGGCCGTGTGCTCGACGGCGTCCTGGGGAACATGGACGGCGTCGAACACGCCGTAGGGCGCCCCTTTCCCGGGCGGGGCGAGCACGTTGAAGCCCGGGTAGCTGCCGAGGGCGAGTTCGACGGCGGCCCCGCTCAGCGCCCGCCCGACGGTTTCCTCGCCCGGGTCGCGCACGACGAGCCGGAGCAGGGCGCTGGCGGTCTCCTCGGTGCCGGCGTCGGGCCGGTCGGTGCGGACGAGTTCCCAGCGGACCTCGGCAGGGCGGGCCTTCCCGCGCGTGAGGGCGTCCTCCATCTGCTCCCGGACCAGCGCGGCCTTGGCCTCGATGTCGAGCCCGGTGAGGACGAAGGCGACCTCGCCCCGGAATCCGCCGAGCCGGTTGAGCCCGACCTTCAGGGTGGGCGGCGGCGCCTCGCCCCGCACCCCGAAGATCCGCACCCGGTCGGGGCCGTCCTGGGCGAGCCGTACGGTGTCGAGGCGGGCGGTGACGTCGGGTCCCGCGTACCGGGCGCCGCCGGTCTCGTAGAGCAGCTGGGCGGTGACGGTGCCGACGTCGACGAAGCCGCCGGTGCCGGGGTGCTTGGTGACGACGCAGCTGCCGTCCTCGTGCAGCTCGGCGAGCGGGAACCCGGGGCGCCGGACGTCACCGTCCCCGAAGAAGGCGTAGTTCCCGCCGGTGGCCTGCGTACCGCACTCCAGCACATGCCCGGCGACGACGGCCCCCGCGAGCCGGTCGTGGTCCCCGGGCTGCCACCCGAAGTGGGCGACGGCGGGCCCGCTGACCAGGGCGGCGTCGGTGACCCGCCCGGTGACGACGACATCGGCCCCGGCGCGCAGGCACTCGGCGATGCCGAATCCCCCGAGGTAGGCGTGGGCGGCGAGACTGCCGGGGTGGGCGGCCGTGAGGTCGTCACCCTCGACATGTGCGACCCGCACCGGAATCCCGAGCCGCTGCGCGAGCTGCCGTACGGCGTCGGCCAGCCCCGCCGGATTGAGCCCGCCGGCATTGGTCACGATCTTCACCCCGCGCGCGTGGGCGAGCCCGAGGCACTCCTCCAGCTGGCGCAGGAAGGTGCGGGCGTACCCGGCGGACGGGTCCTTCAGCCGGTCCCGGCCGAGGATGAGCATGGTCAGCTCGGCGAGATAGTCACCGGTGAGGACGTCCAGGGGGCCGCCGGTGAGCATCTCGCGCAGGGCGTCGAAGCGGTCGCCGTAGAACCCGGAGGCATTGCCGATGCGGAGGCTCACCGGCGTTCTCCCTTCGCGGGGCGGCCGGGTCCGGGCAGCCCGGCGAAGGCCTGCGCGATGTCGAGCCACCGGTCGGCGTCGGGACCCACGGCGACGAGACCGAGGTCGGCGCGGTGGGCGCGCTGGGTGACCAGAAGACAGAAGTCGAGGGCGTCCCCGGTGACCCTCTGCTCGGCGTCCTCGGGCCCGAAGGCCCACATGCCGCTCCCGGCCCCGCCCGGACGCTGAAACTCGACGCGAAGTTCGACCCGGAATTCGGTGTCGGGCACGGGCAGGCCCCGCACCCCGAAGGCGAAGTCCCGGGTCCGCACCCCAAGCCGCGCGATGTGCCGAAGCCGCTCGGTGGGTTCGCGGACGACACCCAGGGCATCGGCGACGTCGAGCCCGTGCGCCCAGGTCTCCATGAGCCGGGCGGTGGCCATGGAGGCGGTGGACATCGGCGGCCCGTACCAGGGGAAGCGGGCCCCGGCCGGTGCGAGGCGCAGGGCCCGGTCGAGCGCGGCCCGCCCCTCCCGCCACCCCGCAAGCAGCTCGGTGACGGGAAGCCGGGCGCCTTCCTCGGCCGCGTCGTCCACGTAGGTGGTGGGTGCGGCGAGGGCCTGCTCCACCAGCACACCGAAGCCGGCCTCGTCGGTGACGGCGAGCAGCGCCGCGCTGTCGGTCCAGGCGAGATGCGTGATCTGGTGAGCGACGGTCCATCCGGCCGCGGGCGTGGGCAGCCCCCACTGTTCCACCCCCAACCCGGCCACCATCCGGTCGAGTTCCTCGCTCTCCGCACACAGATCATCGATCACGGGCGTCGGGTCAGCCATGGGGGGAGCATGGCAGTTGGGGCAGAAACAATCAATCATGCTTGCATGAATTAGTTATCCACAGGGCCTCACCTGTGCGCGCCTGATCGATTACTTTGTGTGACATGAGGAGGCGGCAGGAGGAGGTGGCGGGATGAGAGTGCGAGGGGTCGGCAGCAGGGCCGGCATCGGAGTCGGCACAGGGTCGGCGTTGATGCCGACGCCAGGGCGGACGCCCAGGCCGACGTCAGAGTCGGCGTCAGGGCCGACGTCAGGGAGTGTCCGGTACCGGGGGCTTCGCTCGGCCCCGGCCCACCTGGGTGCGGACCGCGCCCATGCTGGCGGCGATCACCAGGGCGATCGCCAGGGACTGGATCGCGGACAGGGACTGGTGGAGGACCAGGAAGCCGGCCGTTGCCGCGATCGCCGGTTCCAGGCTCATCAGGATCGCGAAGGTCGATGCGGGCAGGCGACGCAGAGCCAGGAGTTCCAGGGTGTACGGGAGGACGGAGGAGAGGATCGCCACGCCCGCGCCGAGGGCGGCTGTCACGGGGTTGAGGAGTCTGGTGCCGGACTCCGCGATGCCCAGCGGCAGGAACAGCAGCGCCGCCACGCCCATCGCGAGGGCCAGGCCGTCCGCCTGCGGGAAACGGCGGCCGGTGCGCGCGCTGAACACTATGTACCCCGCCCACATCGCGCCCGCCCCGAGTGCGAAGGCCACTCCGGCCGGGTCCAGGGCGCCGAAGCCGCCCCCACTCAGCAGGAAGACGCCGCCCAGGGCGAGGGCCGCCCACAGCGCGTTCAGGGCGCGGCGGGAGGTGAGGACGGAGAGGGTGAGGGGGCCCAGCACCTCCAGCGTCACCGCCGGGCCCAGCGGGATGCGGGCCACGGACTCGTAGAACAGGCCGTTCATCGCGCCCATGGTGATACCGAACGCCACCACCGTCCCCCAGTCCGCGCGCGAGTGGCCGCGCAGACTCGGGCGGCAGACCAGCATCATCACCAGTGCCGCCACCACCAGCCGTAGCGTCACCACGCCCAGCGCGCCCGCCCTAGGCATCAGCGTCACCGCCAGCGCACCGCCGAACTGCACCGAGACACCGCCCGCCAGAACCATGCCGACGGGGCCGAGCGAGCCGCGGCGGCGCGGGGCCGTCGGGGACAGGGGGGCGGGGGCTCCGGCGGCGGGAGAGGAGGAGGCTGCGGATGCGGAGGGGCGGCTGGGGGTGCTCACGGGCGGTCCACTGGGCTCGGCTCTGGATGCGGGTGCTCACACTGACGTGTGTTCAGCTTGATGAACTACCCGGTCCAGGGTAATGGACCCCGTCAGGTGTGTGAACCCTTTATGCCGATTACGCTCAATTTCCGTTCCAGTGCGGCAGCGGCACCTCGTCGCGGAAGAGGGGGCGGGCGTCGGAGGGGAGGGGGGCGGAGGGGAGGGGGGCGGAGGGGAGGGGGGAGGGGGCGGGGGTCCCCATGGGGGTGGTGGTGTACGGGTCGGGGGCCGCGTACGCCGGTTCGTAAGCCGGGTCGTACAGCGGGTCGTACGAAGGCTGCTGGTAGAGGCGGGTCTGGTCCTCGTAGGTCGGCTCGTACGGGGCCTCGTACATGTACGGGGTCCAGGTCTGTCCGGGCTGGCCGTGCTGTCCGGTCTGCGCCGCCGTCGCCGGCGCCGCCGCAGGCACCGGCTCGGGCGCCGTCCCGGGCGCCGACTCGGGCGCCGACTCGGGCTGCTCGCCGGGGTGCACCCACAACGGTAGCCGCAGCTCGCCGGTGTCCATGATCGCGTTGTTCTGCGACCGGTGCAGCCGTGCGTAGGCACCGGCACGCGCCAGCAGTTCCTCGTGGCGGCCGGTCTCGACGATCCGGCCGCGGTCGACGACCAGGATGCGGTCGGCGTCGGGAGCGAGGTTGAGGTCGTGGGTGATCATGACGGTCGTACGGCCGGTCATCAGGCGACGCAGCGGCTTGACCACCCGGCGTGCGGCCATCGAGTCGAGCCCGGTCGTCGGCTCGTCCAGGACCAGCACGGGCGCGTCCCGCAGGATCGCGCGGGCGATGGCGAGCCGCTGGAGCTGACCCCCGGACAGGCGGGCCGAGTTGGGGTCGACCCGGGTGTCGTAGCCGTCGGGCAGCCGGGAGATGAAGTCGTGGGCGTCGGCCGCCCTGGCCGCCTCCACGATGGCCTGTTCACTGGCACCCGGCCGCCCGCAGGCGATGTTGGCGCGCACGGTGTCGTGCAGGACGAGCGTCTCCTGCGGCAGCAGCGTGACGTACTCGCGCAGCCGGGAGAGCGGCAGGTCCTGCAGCGGTACGCCGTCCAGGAGGAGTTGGCCGGCGTCGGGGTCGTAGAAACGGAGGAGGAGCTTGGAGACGGTGGACTTGCCCGCGCCGCTGGGGCCGGTGATGATCACCAGTTCGCCGGGGCTGACGGTGAAGGAGAGATCCTCCAGCGCCGCCTTCTCGGTGCCCGGGTAGCGGAAGGTGACGTCCCGCAGCTCGACCGTGCCGTCCGGGCGGCCGGTGTCGGAGGCGTGCCGGGGGTCGGTGACCGAGGGCCGTACGTCGAGGATCTCGATGAGCCGCTCGGCGCCCGCGGTGGCCGCGGTGACGGTGAGGCCGAGCTGGGCCAGGCCCCGGACGGGTGGGTAGAGGTAGCCGAGGAACGCGGAGAAGGCGAGGAGCTGGCCGAGGGTCATACGGCCGGTGGAGATCTCCCAGGCCCCGATGCCGATCACCGCGAGCACGCACACCGTCTCGATGACGGCGACGAGTTGCTCGTACGCCTCGTTGAGCCGGGTGGAGCGGACCGAGGCACGGAACCAGGCGGTCGCCTCCTCGTGCAGCCGCCGCTTCTCCGCGTCACGGCGGTCGTAGGCCTGGGTGAGGACGATGTTGCCGAGCGACTCCTCGACGACGGAGGTGATCGCGCCGTCGGCCACCCGGCCCTCGCGGGAGACGTCCTTGATGGCGCCGGAGAACCGCCGGGCGGCCAGCCAGAACAGCGGGGCGAGCACGAAGGTCGCGGCGGCCAGGTCCCAGCGCAGCCAGAAGGCGGCGGCCGCGTAGAAGACGGCGCTGAAGGCGGCCGACGCCGCGCCGACCAGGCCGGACACCACCAGTGTCTCGATGGCCTCGACGTCGCTGGTCAGCCGGGACAGCAGATCGCCCTGGCGGTGCCTCTGGAAGAAGTGCGGCGGCAGTTGCTGCACATGGTCGAAGACGTGCTCGCGCAGCCGCATCACGAAGCGCTCGGTGATCCACGCGGCAAGCGAGTTGCCCGCGTACGCGACGACGGCGCCGACGATCGCGACGCCGAGCCACTTGACCGCCGGGTCCCAGAAGGCGCTGAGCGAGCCCTTCTGCAGGGCGTGGTCGGTGAGATCGCTGAAGAGCAGGACCGCCTTGGTCTCGGCGAGCGCGGCGAGCACCGTGCACAGCCAGACCAGCATCAGCCGGCCGCGCAGTCCTCTGGTCAGCGGCCAGAAACGCCGGAAGGCGGCGCGGGCGGGGATGGTGGGGGTGTCCTCGAAGTCGTCGTCACAGCCGTCGGGGCCGTCCGCATCCTCATCGACGGCCGCATCGACGGTGTCGTCGGGGTCACGGTATTCCGGGGCATGCCTCATCACTGAAACCCCTCTTCCCTATTTTCATCTGCACGATGACGCATTACAAAAAGTTCAGCCAGATATGCCCACCAAATTCAAATGAATCCACGAGCGAAGGGGGCCGACGGTGCACCATCGACCCCCTTTCTCACCGCTGGATCAGTTGCTGGATCAGTCGTCCTGGCCGGGCAGCGGCTTGGGAAGCGGCTTGGGCTCGTGCTTCTTCTTCGGCTTCGGCGGCGGGGGGAGCTGCTTCGACTTGGGCTTCGGGGGCAGCGGGGCCAGCTTCTTGAAGCTCATTCCGACTCCTCGGGATTGCGCTGATTGCATTTTTCTGGGGAACTTCGGGAATTCCGCGTCCGGCTCCCGACACCCAGAAACCTACACGCCCGAAACCCCAAGGAACGGCAAAGTCGGCCCTTCGGCGGCATTGATGCGCTGTGAATACCTTGGCGCTCACTGAGTTCACCCGCGCAACCTGAGAATGGTCTTATAAAGCTGAGAGGCAGCTGAAGACCGCTGAGGAAACCCTTTGTGAAGGCGCCGCCCGGGGCCGCCCGTGGCCGTCCGGCCCAGCCACTCGGTCCGGCGACCGAGACGCCGTCTCACGGCATGGACAACGTTTCGCCCCGGTTTCTCGCACCCGATAGCCTCCCCTCGTGGCTGAGATCCTGATCCCCTCTGACATCAAGCCCGCGGACGGACGTTTCGGCGCGGGCCCCTCCAAGGTGCGGACGGAGGCGCTGGACGCCTTGGCCGCGACCGGCAACTCCCTGCTCGGCACCTCTCATCGCCAGGCTCCGGTCAAGAACCTCGTCGGCAAGGTTCGCGAAGGCATCTCCGAGCTGTTCTCGCTGCCCGAGGGCTACGAGGTCATCCTCGGCAACGGTGGCTCCACCGCCTTCTGGGACATCGCGACCCACGGCCTGATCGAGAACAAGTCGCTGCACCTCACGTTCGGCGAGTTCTCCTCCAAGTTCGCCAAGGCGTCCAAGCTGGCCCCGTGGCTGGCCGAGCCGACCCTCGTCTCCTCCGACCCGGGCACGCACCCGGAGCCGGTGGCCGAGGCGGGCGTGGACGTGTACGCGTTCACCCACAACGAGACGTCCACCGGTGTCGCCATGCCCATCAAGCGGGTGCCCGGGGCCGACGAGGGCGCGCTGGTCCTGGTGGACGCGACGAGCGGTGCGGGCGGTCTGCCGGTCGACGTGGCCGAGACGGACGTCTACTACTTCGCCCCGCAGAAGTCCTTCGCCTCCGACGGCGGTCTGTGGATCGGCGTGTTCTCCCCGGCCGCGATCGAGCGCGCCGAGCGGATCCACGCGTCCGGCCGGCATGTCCCGGAGTTCTTCAGCCTGCCGACGGCGATCGACAACTCCCGTAAGAACCAGACGTACAACACCCCGGCGCTCGCGACTCTCTTCCTCCTCAACGAGCAGCTGGAGTGGATCAACGGCCAGGGCGGCCTCGCCTGGTCCACGGCCCGTACCAAGGACTCCTCGACCCGGCTGTACAGCTGGGCGGAGGAGGCCAAGTACGCGACGCCGTTCGTCGCCGACCCGACGAAGCGCTCGCAGGTCGTCGGCACGATCGACTTCTCGGACGAGATCGACGCCGCCGCCGTCGCCAAGGTGCTGCGCGCCAACGGCATCGTGGACACCGAGCCGTACCGCAAGCTCGGCCGCAACCAGCTCCGTATCGCCATGTTCCCGGCGGTCGACCCGGCGGACGTCGAGGCACTGACGAAGTGCGTCGACTACGTCATCGAGAAGCTGTAGCCGCTCCCTGTACGACGACGAAGGGCGCCCGGTGACCGCCGGGCGCCCTTCGCGCGGCCGGGAGTATCAGGAGATCACCTTGTACCCCTGCCAGCCGCTCGCGATCTTCGTACGGCCGCCGAAGGTGCCCTTGCCGGTGCCGTTCTGCCGGAAGAGGTTGCCGGCGGTGTCCCTTGCGACGAGGTCTGCGTTGCCGTCACCCGTGATGTCCCCGGCACCGACGACCGCGTTGTACGACGCGCCCCAGTCGGCTGCGATCTTCACCCGAGTCGTGAAGGTGCCCTGGCCCGTGCCGTTGAGGCGGTACAGGTTGTCGGCCTTGTCCTGCAGGAGCAGGTCGCCGATGCCGTCACCGTTCAGATCACCGGCACCGACCACCTTCTTGTAGCCCTTCCAGTTGTCGAAGAGCTTCACACGTGAGGACAGCTTGCCGGCGCTGGTGCCCTTGTAGAGATAGACGGCGCCGGTGGAGGAGCTGCGGGCGATCAGGTCCGGGCGGCCGTCCTTGGTGATGTCGCCGGGCGAGGTCAGGACGTCGTACTGATTCCAGCTGCTGTCCGTCGAGATCGTTGTGTACGGCGTGGACGGCTTCACCGCCGCTCCGCAGGCGGGCCGGTACAAGCGCACCGTCCCGCCGGCGAACCGGACCAGAACGTCGTTGCAGCGGTCCCCGCTCAGGTCACCGACGGGCACCGGCTTCACGCTCGTCGCCCAACCGCTGCCGCTCACCGTCCCGGAGAACGTGCCCTTGCCCGTGCCCTGCTGGAACGTCAGCGCGCCGGAGGAATTGAGGGTGAGAAGGTCGGCGAGGCCGTCACGCCCCACGTGGTCCCGCCGCACAGGTGCCGCGAGGGAGCCGCCGCTGAGGATGTGGATGCGCTCCTGGGCATCCACGAACGCCACCCGGTTGCCGTACGGGTCGAGGGTCCAGCGGAGCCGGCGGTCCGAGGACGTGCCCTCCGCGAGCTTGGACGCAGCGGGCAGGTCGGCGATATCAGCGGTGACCGCCGATCCGGAGCGCACGTCTGTGCGCACCAGCTTGCCGCGGGCGTCGTCGTGGCGGACCAGGAAACCGTCCGCCAGCAGCGCGTCGCCCTTCGGTACCGCCACCGACCGGCCTCGGGAGCGGTCGAACACCCCGGCCTTGCCCTCGGCGGTGCACGCCCAGTACACGAAGCGCCCGTTGACCTGCAGTTCGCTGGGCACACACGCCGAGCCGACGTTGACCTCGACCGCCGCGGCGGTGGACCCGAGGCGGCTCGTCGACAGGCGCCCCGCGGTGGACGTCGTGGTCCACAGCTGTCCGTCCCACAGGGCCGCGGCCTTCGCCGCACGCGTCACCACGACCTTGGACTGCGTCCAGTCGACGACGAACTGCTGGTGGTTGACGCCGCCGGACAGCAGCGCGTACCGCCCTTCCGCGGCCTCCACCTCGCCGTAGAAGCCGGGGACGGTCAGAGTCTGGACCTCACCGGTGGGCGTACGGCGATAAACCCGCTGGGCGTTGTCCGCTTCGGCATGGACGACGGAGCCGTCACCGGCGCCGAACAGCCGCACGCACTGGTAGCCGATGCTGCACGGCTTGATCCACCCGCCGGCCTGCCGGACCGGTCCCACCTGGGGAACTGGGTCGGCAGACACCGTGCGGGTGTTGAACATGACGTCGTAGGCCGGGGTTGAGGTCTGGTCGGTCCAGGCCAGGGTGCCGTTGGCCAGCGCCAGTCCGTCGACGGGTGCGGGGACGGGCGGCAGGTCCATCAGCTCGTCGGTGACGATCTGGCCGTCCGGCCCCTCGCTGAGCCTGTGCACGCCCCAGTCCGCCTTGTCGGGCCCGCCGGTCACAACGGCGGAGCCGTCCGCCGACTGCCAGATCCAGCCGTCCATCTGCGGGATCAGCGTGCGCCATTCACCGGCGTCGGTCAGGGGCCTGGTGAGCACGGCGCGGGTCTCGCCGCCGTAAGTGGCCAGCACGGCATGGTCACCGACGACCGTGAAATCGGTTTTGCCCTCCGTGCCCGTGCCCGGCACCACGGTCACCGGCCCGTCGAGCGCGTCCCGGCGCAGCAGCCGCGCGCCGAGTCCCGGGTACCACCAGCCGACGTAGTCCTCGGTGAGGACGGGTATCCGGGCCGCCCGGGCGTCGTAGGAGGCGAACACCTCGGTCCAGGAGCTGTCGCGGACATCGACCAGGACCAATTGGTCGCGGAAGACCGTGGGATTCTCGGTGGGCACGCGGTAACGCATCAGCAGTGAGCGGTCGTCACGCTCGCTGACCGCGAGGAGCTTCGCGTCGGCGGGCCAGCCGGTCAGCAGCGTGTCGCCGGTGGCGCCGTCGGCGGCGGGCTTCAGCAGGTGCACTTCGCGCACGCTGCTCGCGCTGCCGCGATAGGCGACGACGACCCCCTCGCCCGCGGTGCCGGCGTAGGTAAGGCCGGCCGGGACGGTCACGGAGGACGTGTCCGCGCCCGTACCGAGGGCGCGGAAGCGGACGACGCGGCGTCCCTCGGCGTCGGTCGACAGGGTGTACGTGGTGTCCGACTGGGCGAGCCCATTGGGCTGCTGGGTGCCGGCGAACTCGGTCAGCTCCCTGGTCCGCCCGGTGGCGTAGTCCGTCCAGCGCAGGCCGGTGGTGCCCTCCGGACTCGACAGCACACCGGTTTCCCCGAATCCCGCGAACACCGGGTTGCGCGTGGCGGTGCGGTCCGCGGCGGGCAGGACGATCTCGTCCCCGCCGACGGCCCGCGCCGTCCCCGCCGGTACGGCGGCCAGCGCGCCTGCGGCCAGGGCGACAGCCAAGACCGCGGCCATGCCCCCTCGGCCAGTCAGACGATGCCGTAAGACCTTCCAGCCTTCCACGGAACCCCCCGGTCCCTCGCCCCGACAGCTGTGACGCCGTCAGCTTTCAATGACCTGTGCATGTCTTGTGCGACGGGAGCGTACCAGCGTGACCTGACAGCGCTTTCGGAATATACCGTCCCCTCCGACCGCTCCCTGTACGACGACGAAGGGCGCCCGGTGTCGACACCGGGCGCCCTTCGAGGCACGCGGCAGCCGTCAGCACGATGCCTAGTCTCGCGGCGGTGGCCCGTCGCCCAGGAATTCGCCGGCGGTGTCGACCAGGCGCAGCCAGCGCATGGCCGAGCCGGAGGTCAGGCCCGTGGAGATCAGGCGCAGTTGCTCAACCCGGGTCTCCAACTTGGCGGGCAGGGGGCGGGGCAGCGCGGCGAAAAGCTCCACATCATCCTGGCGTCGCAGCTTCGCCAGGGCCGTTGCACGCCACTCGGGCTCACTCGCACGCGCAGCAGCGTCAGGGGCGGCGGCGATGAGCGCGATCAACACCACCCCTTCGGCCTGGGCGAGCAGGTCACCACGGTCCACTCCCCAAACCGAGCAGCGCTCATTCACCCACACCGCGAACGCCTCGTCATTCAGGCGACCGTCCATGATCCGTCGGGCGAGCCGCTCACTTGCCGCTATCACGTCGTCCATGGCCATTGCGGTTCCGCCTCTCGGGGTCCCAGTACCTCTCGCCGAAAAGACAACGCTGAGCGGCTGAGTCGCATTTCAAAGGGTGGATCAGTCGCAGGCCCATCATGTCCCCGCTTGCGGAGCTCTGACCATCAGGTTTACGGGTTCAGCGCGGCGGCCGAGGACAGCGGCCTCTTTCAGAGCCCTCCAGTACGGGCCCGGTGCGGTGTTGCGAAGCCGGGCGAACGACACGACCTGGCGATTTGCCTCGCGGCGTCGGCCGTCCTGCAGAAGCCGCACCCAGCAGGAACTGGAGGCATCCAGCACGATGTCCCGCCGTGCGTGTAGTAAACGGCCCGGATACCGGCCAGGTCGCCGCACACGAACCGCTGCCGCCCGCTCGCGCAACTTGATCTTCGCCCGCGAATCCGAGCCCGCCTCGCTGCTGCAGGAATACGGCGCGTGCGGGGTGCAGGAACTGTTCCCACCCACCCCAGTGATCTTCCTGCCGCTGTAGTTCGACTTGTTCGCGAACAAGCCGCAGGTCACAGTGTCCTCGACAGGTTCCCCCGTGGCACCGCCTACCCGAAATGCCGCAGGAACGCGTGCCATCCCTCGCGGGAGACGGCGATCAAGGGGCTGTTCTGCAGCTTGCTGTCGCGGATGGCTCGGCCGTCGGCGGTTGTGGGAGCGACCTCTACGCAGTTGCCCTGCTGCCCAGAGTACGAAGACTTCAGGAACGGTCCGACAACCTCAGTCACCATCAGGCTTCCTCGATGTTCCGTAGTCTGTCCCGGATCAGCCTCGCACTGGCATCCGGCGCCAACGCTGCCGATCGTAGTTGGTCATACATATTGGCGTAAGCAGTGAGGTCTTCCGGAGCCTCAAGGACCGATGTACCTCGCAGGTTCTCCAGGGTCACGGCTTCGACCACCGGCTCGGAATCAAAGCTGAAGGAGGAGAAGGCGGAGGTCGAAGCGGCCAACGCTCCGGCGCTGAACGGCAGAACCTGCACCGTGAGGTTCTTCCTCCTTCCGAGCTCAAGGATCGCGGCCAGTTGCTGCCGATGGATCTCGACACCAACCAACGGGTGCACGACGACTGCCTCCCACAGGATGGCGGTGTACGACGCCCCGCCCTCCTCGATCTTGGCCTGCCGCCCCTGACGTACTTTCACCAACTGGTCGATCGCATCCGGAGCCACATAGTCGGGACCCGCCTCGATGACCGCGCCCGCATAGGCCGAGGATTGCAGGAGCCCAGGGACGAGCACCGGCTGCCACTCACGGATGTACGTCGCGTCATCCTCCAACGCGATGTGGTCGAGGTAGTCCGGCCGTAGATGTGCCGCGTGCTCCAGCCACCAGCCCCGCTTCTTGGAGTGCTTGGCCAATTCCTCCAGCTTGGACCGCACTTCGAGGTCCGTGACGCCGTAAGCGTCCAGCAGCAGTCGCACGTCGATTACGCGCGGCGTGGTGTGCCCGCTCTCAACGCGGCTGATCCTGGCCTGGCTTGTTGCGATCACTTCGGCTGCCTGCGGCTGATCGAGCTTGGCGGCCTGTCGGTACTGCCTGAGCGCGGAACCCAAACGTCTGCTTCGCACCGTCGGCCGTCCACCTGCGGGCATGGGACCTCCCCTCTCTTGCGGCAACACTGCCACGCGTTCGGGCAGCCCTAGGAAGGGACAACACGATCGAGTGAAACGAGTGCATACATTCATTGATGCGAGATTTGAGGGTGTCGAATGTACCCACATCAACGCACCGATCGTGACGGACCATCACGAAAAGGGGACACCCATGTCCGCATCCGAAATCATCCGCATCCCCAAGCACAGAAAGCACGTGCCGACCGCCCGCCAGCACGTCCGCAAAGCCCTCGCGGACTGGGGAATCACCGACCAACTCGCCGACAGCGTGACTCTCTCGGCGAACGAACTCGTCACCAACGCCGTGACCCACTGCCGGGTCTCCTACGCCCAGGTCGAGATCAGACTCGTGCTCGAGGGGCCGGAGTTGGTCTTGGAGGTTGCAGACCCGGACAGGGACCGGCTCCCCCGGCTCCACCACTCCATCCCCGACGAGGAGAGCGGACGCGGACTGGCGCTCGTGGAGGCGCTGGCCGACTCCTGGGGCCATCGGCAGGAGAGGTACGCGAAGTGCGTGTGGGCCCGGTTTACGCTCGCGGGCCACCCGGCGCGAATCACCGAGTGACCCGCGCCGGATGAAGGGGAACCGCTCACGTCGCCGTACAGCTCACGCTCGGCACACCCCCGCCGCCGGGTGCCCCGCCGAAGCCGAAGCTCACCAAGGCCGCCGACCGATCGGGATCCCACGTTCCCCGACCTCGTGCGCCACTACGACCCCGGTACTTGTGTCTGTGCCGACATCCCGGTGGAGCTGATCAAGGGGACCTGACGGGAGGTTGCGCTCTCAGTGACGGGCACTGGTGGTCCGCCGATGGGCCGAGCGGATGAGAACGCAGACCAGGGCAGCCAGGTCTGCTGCGCCAACGGGATCGTCCGCGTAACGCGTGGTCTGCAAGGGGCCGGTCTGATCCAGCCGAACTCCCTCCAACTCCAGGACGTACGCGAGGGTGAGCATCGCGAGGCGGGCGTTTCCATCCGGGAAGGGGTGAAAGAAGGCCACGTCCAGGTAGGCCCTGGCCGCGCGGGAGGCCAGGGGGACTCGCAGATCGGCGGCCTCGTGCAGGCAGTCCTGAAAGTTCCGCTGGGTGTGCGGCGTAAGTCCGTAGCGTTCCCGGCCGGCCTTGGCGAAGGCATCACCTTGTCGGAAGTGAACCTCAGGCATGCCAAGGACGAGCCGCTGCCATTCGGCCAGAAGCACGCATGTGAGAGGGCGCTTGAGGGAAGCGTCTGCGCGCGACCGAGCCAGCGCCGCGAGCAATCGGCGCCCTCGATCGGGACTTGAGGAACTGCCGCCCGCCACACACCAGGTGGCGAGACCATCCACGGTCGCCTCGACCGGGGCCGGCGTCTCACCGACGGCGGAAGTCCAGTTGATCTGGTTCCTGATACGGCACCAGGTGGCCAGGGCATCAGCGGTCACGGTAAGGCCGTTCTCCAGTGAGACCTACGGCAAGATCCTCTCCCACGGCGTCGACCAGGGTCTGTGTCGGCACCGTCCAACTCTTGAACCGCCCACCTATCGCGGCCTCGACCGCGGCCTTCGCGTCTTCCGGCCCCATGCCCGTGGAAGAGAGGAACCACGTCAGCACCGTGCGGCAGAGCCCGTACCAGCCGCACTCGGCACCCGTGCGGTCCACGACCACGGTCACCAGTCGGGTAGCTGCACGTTCCAGATGCCAGCTGCGGTCCTCCGCATCCGCTCCTGCTGGCGGTGCCAACTGCTCGAAACGCTCGGCCAGCTCCTCCAGCCAGTGGCGCCACTCCAACAACGACGCAACCACTTTGGCCGCAGTCGCGGTGGGCTCGCCCACCGAATGGGAGGTGCAGCACCAACTGGTGACGACGCCACCCCCACCGCCCTCGCCGACCGCCCAATGCCATCCGCAGGTCCACCGGCCGTATCGGGCTGCCAGAAGCGCTGTGACCTCGGTGGTGAAGCGCTGGTTCTCTTCCCACCCGGCACCGGCAGAAGGCACCATCGAGGCGATCACGGTGGCGATCCGAGACGCTTCCTCTTCGTCCCAGACGAAGGCAATGAGGTCGGGATCGGCGGCAGACCACGGCAACCAGGCCGGAGCCAGCTCGTAATTGATGGCCGTGGTGTTCCTCCAGAACCGGGCAGGGCAGGACAACTGAGCGATCGTGCCAAAGGCCCGCGGCTTTGTCACCCAGGTTTCCGAAGCTGCCGATCTACTGCCAGGGCGACCTCCACCCTCGTCATGAAGCACGTCGTCGAAGACCGTCCGCTGCCCGGATGACCGCAGGGAGGGGTTCCAGTGACGATGCCCCGCACACGCTCGCTTGTGCAGGTCGACGTGTTCTCCACCCGGCCCCTGAGTGCTGACGCCTGGCTTGAGTGCCGCGCGGCTCCTGCCACCCCTGCCTCCCAGCCGACGAACCAACTCGCCAATTCGAGTTGGTCAGCGTGGAAGGCTGACAAGCGCTTGGATGGTGGACAACCGGCCGCCAGGGCCCGTTGGCAACGTGGATCAAGGTCGCAGATGACCAAGGAAACGGACTTTGAGGGGGAGATATGCGATTTGCCGATGGTCCGAGCGTGCGCTGTGATGTTCATGTTGAGGCAGCTGTGCCGCGGGTCTGGGACCTGGTGACCGACATTCGTCTGCCCGCCCGGTTCAGCCCCGAGCTGCAGCGTGTCGCATGGCTCGATGGCGCAGACCGGCCCCGGGTGGGCGCGTGCTTCGAGGGCTACAACCATCACCAGCAGATCGGCGAGTGGCGGACCGTCTCCCATGTGGTCGAACTGGCCGAGCAGCAGGTGTTCGCCTGGGTCGTCACGGATGCAGATGGCCGGTATGGAGAACCGACGCTGGATCCGGCTGAATGCATGGCGTCCTGGCGCTTCGAACTCGAGGCGGAGGGCGATGGCACCCGGCTGCGGCAGTCGGCGCTCCTCGGGCCGGCCCGCAGCGGAGTCACACTGGGCCTCGAGCGCTGGCCGGACCTGGAGGAGGAGATCATCGCCTTCCGGCTGAAGGAGCTGCGCGCCGGGATGGAAGCCACCCTTCACGGCATCAAGACGCTGGCCGGGAAAGGCGCCTGAGATCCTGGTGCAGGGGTCATCGTCCGCTCTTGCCGAACCGCGCGATCGCCTCCAAGGTCGCGTCCTGCATGGCCGGACTGCCTGTGTGTCCGGAGTCGTCGATCACTTTCAGCTCCGCGACCGGCCACGCCTTGGACAACTCCCACGCGGTCTTCAATGGGCTGCCGATGTCGAGTCGGCCATGGATCAGCACCGCTGGGACACCGGCCAGCCGGTGTACGTCACGAAGCAGTTGTCCATCTTCAAGCCAGGCATCGTTCGCGAAGTAGTGCGCGCAGATCCGAACGAATGCCATCAGCGCGTCGTCGGTCTTGTCGCTGTAGGCGCCCGGATGACCGAGTACTTCGTGGGCGATGACAGCATCCTCCCAAGCACACCAGTCCCGCGCCGCCTTCACCCTGACCGCCTCATCAGGGCTGTTCAGCAGCTGGTTATAGGCGGCCACGAGATTGCCGCTCCGGTCGGCCTCCGGCAGTGCGTCGCGGAATGTCTCCCAGGGACCTGGCAGCAGGCGTCCGACGCCGCGGTAGAGCCAGTCGGTCTCCTCCGGCCGGGTCATGGTGACGCCGACGATGACGACCTCTGAGACCCGCTCGGGACAGCGCTCGGCGTAGGCGAGGATCAGTGTCGAGCCCCAGGAGCCTCCGTAGAGGAGCCAGCGCTCGATGCCCGAGTGCTGGCGTAGCCGCTCCATACCGGCGATGAGGTGGTCGGTGGTGTTGTGATCGAGGCTGACGGACGGGTCGGAGGCATGAGGCTGGCTTTCACCGCAGCCACGCTGGTCGAACAAGACGACCCGGAAGACCTCGGGATCGAACATCGTGCGACTGCCACGGCGCCCGCCGCTGCCGGGGCCGCCGTGCACGCACAGGGCCGCCTTCCCTTCGGGGTTCCCGCTGGTCTCCCAGTAGATCCGGTTTCCGTCACCGACATCGAGGAGGCCATGCGCGTACGGTTCTGTGGCCGGGAACGGCTTGGCCATGAGGTCTCCTCGTGCGGACTCCGGCAAGTCAAACAGACTGACAACCGGGCAAGTTGCTTCGTTCGAGTGAACAACCCCGAAAACAGACTCTTCACTCAACGCGTCCGTGTGCACACTTTCTGTGCGGTGCGGTCACTCCGACACCGCACCACCGACAAGTCGGCCCCCGCAACGGCAGCAACCGTTCGCGAGGGCCTGAACCACCAATGGAAGGTCCATTTCCACCGTGATTTACCGGCACCATATCGCGCCCCCGCGCGCGTACACCCAGTTCTCCCACGACATCATCCGGCACCCCCGTCTCTCCTCCGACGCGGTCCGACTCCTCACCTGGCAGCTCTCCCTCCCGCAAGGAGCACGCGAGCCCCTCTCCCGCAGCGCCCAGCGCGCTCGCATCGGCGGCAGCGCCTTCACCCGGGCCAAGCGTCAACTCAAGAACGAGGGCTTCGTCCACGAGCGGCGGCTCCAGGGACCCGGCGGCCACTGGGTCACCCAGCAGCTCGTGTCCAGCGTCCCGTTGAGCCCCGGGGAAGCCGCGAAGCTGCTCGCGCGGATGCCCGTAGGCCCCGTAGACATGGCCGACGAGCCCGCCCCCGTGCGCGTATCGCCGCAGCTCGCACCGAGTGGTCACAATCCGACGGCCGGTGACCCGACCCCTCCGCTCTCCGACGGTCATCCAATGCAAGACCTGAGTGGAAACACGTCCCACCAACCCCCCAACCCCCCGCAGCGCACGGACGATCCACCGCACCCCGCCCACCCGGAGCCGGAACCGAAACCGGAACCGGAAACGACTCACCCCCGCCCCCTCCTCGACCAAGCCGCAGCCCTCGTCTCCGCCTTCCCCCACCTCTCCCCCGACCTGCGGCACATCCCCCGCCCCATGCACGCCGAACTGACCCGCCTCACCGCCGACTGGCTCGCAGCGGGCCACCCGCCCACCAGCATCCGCACCCACATCCTCCGCGGCCTCCCCGACAACGGCACCCCCGTCCACCACCCCGGCGGCCTGCTACGCCACCTCCTCCGCGACGTACCGCCCGCGCCCGAGCCCGACCCGGAACCCGCCTCCACGCCCCCGTCCGCTCCTCCTCCCGGCGGCCGCCTCTCCGCCCGCCTCACCGGCACCCGGGAATGCGAAGGCCACCACGACCAGGCCACGCTCTTCCGGCCGACCGGTGAGGAGGTCCTGTGCCCGGAATGCACCGCCCGCACCGCACTCCCGGTGTGAGGACCACGGCTCCGCACCGCACCGCGGGCCACCCGGTGCGCACCACCGAGTGACCCGCGCCGCATGCCGGCGCAGCGCTCACGCCGCCGTACAGCTCACGCTCGGCACACCCCCACCCCCAGGCGCACCGCCGAAGCCGAAGCTCGTCGAGCCGCCTACCGGGACCGCGCCGTTGTGGGCGGCGTTCACCGCGGTGACCGTGGATCCACTCTGGGTGTACGACGCGTTCCACATGGTGGTGACCTGCTGGGAGCCGGACCAGGTCCACGTCACCTTCCAGGAACCGATCGCCGTCGTCCCGGTGTTGGTGACCTTCACGTCGGCGTTGAAGCCACCGCCCCAGTCACTGATGACGGTGTACGCGGCTGTGCAGGCAGCCGTTCCGTTGCCGGGGTCGCCGCCCGAGCCGCCGCCCGAGCCGCCGCCCGACCCGGTGCCCGGGAACAGCGGCGCCTTGATGCTCGCCAGGTAGCCGTCCTTCACCGTGTCCACCGTGGTCCAGTCGTCCTTCAGGATCCCGCCGGTGTCACCGGAGTTGGGGTTCCAGGACCAGAACGTCCAGTGGAAGGAGTCGGCGCCGTTCGCCGAGGTCGAGCCCAGGTAACCCACCAGCGCGGCCAGCCACTTCTGGTCGACCGTCGACTGAAGGGTCGTACCGAACTCGCCCAGCCAGACCGGCGCGATGTTCTGCTTGAAGATGTAGCCCCAGTACTTGTCCCAGACGCCGGGCATGTTCGCCGGGAACGTCGGGTCGCTGAACCAGCTCTGCTGGGCCACGCTCGTGGCGTAGTCGTGGGCGGAGTAGACCAGACGGTTCGCAACGTCCAGGCGGACCGGGTATTGGGCTACGCCCATCAGGTTGCCGCCCCACCAGCCCGAGACGCCGTTGAAGCTCTGCACGCCCTCGACGAAGATCAGCAGCTGCGGGTTGACGGAGAGGACCGCGTCACCGCCCCGCTCGGCGGCCAGCCGCCAGTCCTTCGTCGTGTCACCGCAGCCCCAGCAGGCGGGATCGTGCGGCTCGTTGTGCAGATCGATGCCTACGACGGTGGAGTTGCCGGAGTAACGCGCCGCCAGCGCCTTGAGGTTGGCGATCCACGTCGACTCGGGAACCGCCGAGGTGTACCAGAGCGCCGACTGGCCCGACGCGTCCGGGCGGTGCCGGTCGAGGATGACTCTCAGGCCGCTCTGGCCCGCGTAGGCCACGATCTTGTCGAGGACCTGGAGCGAGGTCAGTCCCTGCAGGTCGGCGTTCTTGCCGTCGGAGAAGTTGATGCTGTCCGGCAGGGTGCCGGACTTGAGGATGTCGTCGCTGAAGGGGAGCCGGAGGGTGTTGTAGCCCAGCGAGCGCATCTGGTCGATCATGCTCTTGTAGTCGCGGATCCAGAGGCCGTGGACGACGTGGTTGGTGGTCTCGAACCCGAACCAGTTGATACCGGCGATCCGGACCGGCTGTCCGGCCTCGTCCAGGATCCGGCGGCCACTGGTGTGCCAGTAACCGGCGCCGGCGTCAACCGTCGTACCGGCCGCCTGGGCGGCCGTCGTACCGGCCGCGTGGGCCGTCTGCGCACCCGCTACCCCCAGCGGTAACAGGAGCGCGGCCGCCACCGCGCACAGCGCTCTTCGCAAGCTGCGGAACATGTCGCTGCTTCCTCTCGGGAGGCGCGGACCGGAACCTCAGTGGGAGCGCTCCCACATCCGCGTTCCCACCAGGAAACTGACACAACATGACCACGTCAAGAGCTGTGACGGTTCAACGCCGACGGAACAGCCGCCGGGAGCCGAAGACAACAGCGGCAGCGGCGGCCAGGACGAGCGCCCCCACCTTCACGCTCCCGCCGATCCCCGCATCGCTGCCGGCGCCCTTCGACGAGGCCGAAGCACCGCTGCTGGAGGACGACTTGGAGGCACCGGGCGCATCTTCGGCCTGCACCGGGCTGTCGGAACCCTCGCTGCCGTACATCAGCTTGGTCCCGTCGGCCGAGTAGCTGACGGACTCCCCCTGCCCCTGGAGCGGCACATCGAGCCGGCCCTTCTTTTTGATGGCGCCGCCGTTCCAGTCGTACAGGATGCCGCCGAAGTACCCGCGTACGGCGAGCTGTTGCCCGTCCGGCGAGAAGGCGGCATCGGTGGCCCAGAGGTCGACGGTGGCGACGGGCTTGAAGACGTTCGTACCGGAGGATGAAAGCTCCGCGGGCCCCTCGTACAAGTGGCCGCCGTCCTCCTTCTTGTCGATGATGTAGACCCGACCGGTCTTGGGATGGACGGCCAACGACTCGGCGTTCCGCGCCCCGTTGGAGTACTTCACGATGTACTGCGTCGCCCGAACGGTCTGGTTCACGAGCTTCTTCGGCTCGGGCAGCTTGTAGATCCAGACGTAGGGCCAGGAGCCGTCGAGGTTGTCGCCGATGTCACCGACGTAGATCTGATTGCCGGGACCGATGGAGATGCCCTCGACATCACGGGGCGAACCGATGCCGCTGAGTGTGACCGTCGCGACGGTCTTCCCTGTGGAGCTGTCCACGGCGTAGATGTAGGGGCCGTCGTCACTGTCGTTGTGGGTCCAGTAGATGCCGGGGTGGAGGTGCGAGGCGGCGAGACCGCTGGACTCCTTGATCCGCGGATCCTTGATGGTGAACCCCTCGTCCCCGGTCGCGGCGGAGGCGGGCAGGGCGAGCGCTCCCACGAGGAAGCCGGCGGAGAGGAACGCGAAGGATCGGCGCATGCCCCAAGCCTGCCATCCCCGGCTGTGCGGTACGCATGCGTGGTGGTCCTCACACGCACCCCGCACCCCATGGGGCGCGGTGATCGTCCATCATGAGCTGTGCTCAGTTTCATGCCCGTCGGCGACTCGATGACCATCGGCAGCGCGGGTGAACACACCTGGCGCTACCGCATGTGGCAGCACCTCAGCACGACGTACGGCGGCCCGGTCACGCTGGTGGGCCCGCGCGAGACGCTGTACGACAAGCAGGCCGACGCCCCCGTCTCCTACGCCTACGCCGACCCCGGCTTCCCGCACGCCCACCTGGCCGGCTGGGGCGAGGGCTGGCTGCACATGGCCCCGCTGATCGCCGAGGCGATACGCACCACTCGGGCGGACATCCTGCTGGTTTCCCTGGGCCTGATCGACCTGGGCTTCTACACCAACGCGGAGCAGACGACGGAGAACGTCAGAGCCTTCATCGAGGCCGCCCGCACCACGAAGCCCAGCATCCGGATGGTCATCCTCCCGGTCATCCCCAACATCCGGGCCCTGACGGACCCCGCGTTCGCCGACCAAGTCAGCCTCTTCAACGACCTCCTGGCGAAGACAGCCGTGGACCTGGACACCCCCCGCTCCCCCCTCCTCCTGGCTCCGTCCCCACCGGCGTACGACATAGACCTCGACACCTACGACGGCACCCACCCCAACACCAACGGCGAACACAAGATCGCGGCGGCTTTCGCGAACACGCTGTACGACGGCTGGGGCGTGGGCGAGGAGTACGACGACGCCTGAGCCGCGCTCCCACCACCACCGCACCCGGCCGTGCCCTGCCGTGCCCTGCCGACCGCGCGCATCGTTGTACATCGCGGATGTATCACGGCGGATGTGTCACGGCGGATGTGTCACGGCGGATGTGTCACGGCGGATGTGTCACGGATGTACGCACGCGGAAGGCAGACGGAATGTCCGACGAGTGGCGCGGGTCCGAGCGCCTGCTGCGCATGCCCCTCCCCGAGGGACTCCGGGCCGAGATCGTCGACGGCGTTCTCCACAGCACCCCGCAGAGCGATACGCACTGGCGGATCATCCTCAGTATCGTCATGGCCCTCGACGACCGGTTCGGCAGGGACGCCATCGTGTTCTCCGATGTCCCGATCGACTTCCCGGGCCTCCCGGGCCGCGACAACGCCTTCTGCCCCGACGTCGCCAAACTGACCGACTCCGCCAAGCAGGACTCCGGCGGCCACTGGCGCTACCAGGACGTCGAATTCATCACCGAGGTCATCTCCGAGGGCACCGCCCAGAACGACTACGGCCCCAAGAAGGCCGCCTACGCCCGTGCGGAAGTCCCCGTCTACCTGATCGTCGACCCGTACCTGGGCAAGTGCCGCCTGTTCACCCAGCCCAAGGAGGGCGACTACGTCAGCGATCTCACTGTCGCCTTCGGCGGAGACGTCGACATGACCACGACCCTCCTCGGCCTCACCCTCCCGACGGACGACTTCCCACGCGGCTGAAAGCCGATCGGCAGGATCGATCCGGCCGTCCCGACCCGCTTGCATAGAGCGCGCTCCACGTCGTTGGGTTGGTGGACATGGAGTACACGCAGCTCGGACGTACGGGACTCAAGGTCAGCCGGCTTGTTCTCGGGACCATGAACTTCGGTCCGCAGACCGGTGAGGCGGACAGTCACGCGATCATGGACAGGGCGCTCGACGCCGGGATCAACTTCTTCGACACGGCCAATGCGTACGGGTGGGGCGAGAACAAGGGCCGTACCGAGAGCATCATCGGGAACTGGTTCGCCAAGGGCGGTGACCGGCGGGACAAGGTGGTCCTCGCCACCAAGGTGTACGCCAACATGGCGCCGTCGAACGACCCGGCCTGGCCCAACCACGACAAGCTCTCGGCGCTGAACATCCGGCGCGCCGTGGACGCCAGCCTCAAGCGGCTGCAGACCGACCACATCGACCTGTACCAGTTCCACCACATCGACCGGGACACCCGCTTCGACGAGATCTGGCAGGCCATCGACGTACTGATCCAGCAGGGGAAGATCCTCTACGTCGGGTCCAGCAACTTCCCCGGCTACAAGATCGCCCAGGCCAACGAGGTCGCCGCCCGGCGCGGTGGCACCATCGGGCTGGTCAGCGAGCAGTGCCTCTACAACCTTGCCGAGCGCCGCGCCGAGATGGAGGTCATCCCGGCCGCGCGGGACTACGGCCTCGGTGTCATCCCCTGGTCGCCGCTGCACGGCGGGCTGCTGGGCGGTGTCATCAGGAAGGAGGCCGAGGGCGGCCGGCGCTCCAGCGGGCGGGCCGCCGACGCGCTGGGCGACGCCGCCGTACGCGCGCAGATCCAGTCGTACGAGGATCTGCTGGACAAGCACGGCCTCGAACCCGGCGAAACGGCGCTGGCCTGGCTGCTCACCCGTCCCGGGGTGACCGGTCCGATCGTCGGCCCGCGCACCGGCGAGCAGTTGGAGTCCGCGCTGCGGGCCGTCGAGCTGACGCTGGGCGAGGAGCTTCTCGCCTCCCTCGACGAGATCTTCCCCGGGCCCGGGCCGTCCCCGGAGGCCTTCGCCTGGTGATCACGCCGGCGCGATAGCAGTCGCCAGTGCCGATGGTGGCCCTGGCGGCGGCTCGGGCGGCTACCTGCCCAGCGCCGCCGCCAGTGCCACCACGACGAACATCAGCACAAGCGCACCGGCCATGATCCGGTTCCGGGTTTTCGGGTCCACGGGGTCGAGACTAACCGGCGCGGCCAAGGGGCCAGTCGGCGACCGGTTCATAGCGGGGTTGTTCGCCTGGGATGCCCGACTTCGGGAGGTTGCTGCGGACCAGGGTCAGCTCCGCCACCGTCCAGGGGCGGGACGCGAAAGCCTCCAGGAGGGTGACGTACGGCCGTACGTCCGCCGCCTCCCTGCTGCGGGCCAGGGTCAGGTGGGGGCGGTAGCGGCGGTGGTCGTCCATCGGGAGGCCCGCCCGGCGGGCCGCCGACTCCGAGCGGCCCGCCAGCAGGCGCAGGGCGGGCAGATCGCCTTCCGCGCCCGCCCACAGGGCCCTGCCATGGCCGAACTGGCCGCCGCCCCGCAATGTCAGCGAGAACGGCTCCGTGTGCCTCGCCGCACGCTCCAGGCGGGCCGACAGGTCCGGTACGACGGCCTCGTCGACCTCGCCGTAGAACGCCAGCGTGAAGTGCCAGCCGGGGCGGGAGGTCCAGCGCAGGGCGTCCGCACCCGGCAGCTTCCTCAGCTCGGCCACCTCCGCGGCCAGTTCGTCGGTGACGTTCGCGGGTGGCAGCACCGCGGCGAAGAGTCTCATGCCGGGCAGTCTTCCAGGGGCATCGACGGGACGTCGGCGGGACGTCGGGCGGCACGTCGGAGGCGGTCTGCCGGCAAGTCGGCGGCGGTCTCCCGGCAGGTCGTCCGTCGGCGGATCGTCCACCGGCCGGTGGGCCGTCGGCCGGTGGGCCGTGGGGCCGGTGGGCCGTCGGCCGGTGGGCCGTCGGCCTGTGGGCCGTGGGGCCGGTGGGCCGGTGATCCGTGGGCCGGTCGTCCGCCTGCCGGTCGTCCGTCAGCCGGTCGTCACACGGTGGCTGGTTCCTCTTCTGGCGTCTTCGGGGTGAAGTGCAGCCTCGGGTGGCCCTGCTGCCATACGAAGCTCACCCTCAGCCCGCCGACCCTCGCCAGTATCAGGCCGATCGCCACCGCGGCGACCGCCGAGATGGCGCCGCCCACCGCCAGACCCGCCCGGACGCCGTAGGTGTCCGTGATCCAGCCCGCTATCGGCGCGCCGACCGGGGTGCCGCCCAGGAAGACCATCATGTACAGGGCTATCACCCGGCCGCGCATCGCGGGGTCGGTGGCCATCTGGATGCTGGTGTTCGCCGTGACGTTCACCGTCATCCCGAACATTCCTATCGGCACCATCACCAGCGCGAACAGCCACAGCTGCGGAGTGATCGCCGCCACCGTCTCCAGCAGGCCGAAGGCCAGGCCCGCCGCGACCAGCACCCTCATCCGTGAGGTGCCCCGGCGGGCGGCCAGCAGGGCTCCGGCCAGGGAGCCGATCGCCATCAGGGTGTTGAACAGGCTGTACGACCCCGCGCCCGCGTGGAAGACGTCATTGGCGAAGGCCGACAGATACACCGGGAAGTTGAAGCCGAACGTGCCGATGAACCCGACCAGCGCGATCGTCCAGATCAGCTCGGGGCGGCCCGCGACATACGTCAGACCCTCCCGTAGCTGGCCCTTGCCGCGCGGAGCGCGCTCCACGGCGTACAGCTCACGCGCGCGCATCAGCAGCAGGCCCGTTATCGGTGCCACGAACGACAGGCCGTTGAAGAGGAACGCCCAGCCCGTGCCCACGCCGGTGATCAGGACGCCCGCGACCGCCGGGCCGACCAGGCGCGCGGACTGGAAGTTCGCCGAGTTCAGACTGACCGCGTTCTGGAGCTGCGCCGGGCCGACCATCTCGGAGACGAACGACTGACGGGCCGGGTTGTCGACGACCGTGGCGAGGCCGACGGCGAAGGCGGCGAGGTAGACGTGCCACACCTGGACATGTCCGCTGAGGGTCAGGACGGCCAGCGCGAGGCCGGTCAGGGCCATCGCGGACTGTGTGACGAGCAGCGCGGGGCGCTTGGGCAGGCGGTCGACGAGGACACCGCCGTAGAGACCGAAGAGGAGCATCGGCAGGAACTGCAGGGCAGTGGTGACGCCGACGGCCGTGGCGGAGCCGGTCAGGCTCAGCACCAGCCAGTCCTGCGCTATGCGCTGCATCCAGGTGCCGATATTCGAGACCACCTGGCCGATGAAGAAGAGACGGTAGTTGCGGGTCCTCAGCGAGCTGAACATCGATGACTTCGATGACTTCGGTGATCCCGATGATCCCGATGACTTCGGCGACTGTGAGGACTGCGAGGGCTTACGGGACTTCGTGGATCTGTCTCTTGTCGTGCGGGTGGGGGTGTCGGGGGTGGTCGGTGCGGGGGCGGAAGCTGCTCCGTTTCCCGTACTCAAGGTTCGCCTCCTCAGACGTGCGTTCTTACAGCTGCGCGAGCTTCTCCAGCACGGGGGCGGCGGCGCGGATTTTCGCCCACTCGTCCTCGTCGAGACCTTCGACCAGGCCCGCCAGGAACGCGTTGCGCTTGCGGCGGCTCTCCTCGAGCATCGCCTCGGCCTGCTCGGTCCTGGTGACGACCTTCTGTCGCCGGTCTTCGGGGTGCGGCTCCAGACGGACCAGCCCCTTGGCCTCCAGCAGGGCCACGATGCGGGTCATGGAGGGCGGCTGCACATGCTCCTTGCGGGCGAGCTCGCCCGGAGTGGCCTGGCCGCAGTTGGACAGCGTGCCCAGCACCGACATCTCGGTAGGGCTCAGCGACTCGTCGACCCGCTGGTGCTTGAGCCGACGGGACAACCGCATCACGGCTGAGCGCAGTGAGTTCACCGCGTCAGCGTCGTCGCCATGGTTAAGGTCCGCCATGTTCTTTAGCGTAACTCATTACTCTCGCTAAAGACCAATCGTGCGCGCCGTACGGGACACCCGCACGGCGTGACTCTGGCCACTGGGCTTCCACCGGGGCTCCAGGATTCCCTACGAGACCCCCCGACCGGCGCAAGACCTTGTCACCCAAATGGGTGATCTGTGCGCGGATGGGCACCCATCCCACCAAAGAGTGCCGCAACCCTCGTACGCATGGCGACCAGCGTGCTCAGCCTCCGCATAGACCACGAGCTGCTAGAGCGGCTCCGGCACCACGCGGCGAAAAGAGGAATGAGCGTCCAGGACTATGTCGTCCGGACGCTCATTCGCGATGACTTCGACGAGCGGTTCCAGACCGCCGTCGAGGAGACGGAGAAGTTCTACGGGGTCACCTGACCCGCAGCAGCCGCCTTCGAGCTTCGAGGGGCTCGATCAGGTCAGGCCCAGGGCCGGCATCAGGTAGTAGAAGCCGAACACCGCTGCGACCACGTACATCGCCACCGGGACCTCCTTGCCGCGCCCGGCGGCCAGCCGCAGCAGCGCGAAGGTTATGAAGCCCATGCCGATGCCGTTGGTGATCGAGTAGGTGAACGGCATCATCACCATGGTGATGAACGCCGGCATCGCGATCGTGTAGTCGGCCCAGTCGATCTCCTTGACCGAGCCCGCCAGGATCAGGAAGCCCACCGCCAGCAGCGCCGGGGTGGCCGCCTGCGACGGCACCATCGTGGCGATCGGGGTCAGGAACAGCGCTACGGCGAACAGCGCGCCGGTGACCACGTTGGCGAAGCCGGTGCGCGCGCCCTCGCCGACGCCCGCCGTGGACTCTACGAAGCAGGTCGTGGCCGAGGAGGAGCTGGCGCCGCCCGCGGCGACCGCGATGCCGTCGATGAACAGCACCTTGTTGATGCCGGGCATGTTGCCCTGGGCGTCGGTGAGCTTGGCCTCGTCGGAGATGCCCATGATCGTGCCCATCGCGTCGAAGAAGCACGACAGCAGCACGGTGAAGACGAACAGCACACCGGTCAGCACACCGACCTTGCCGAAGCCGCCGAACAGGCTGACCTTGCCGACCAGGCCGAAGTCGGGGCTCTGGAACGGGTTGCCGGGCCACTTCGGGGTGGTCAGGCCCCAGCTCGGCACCTTGGTGACGGCGTCGATGATCATCGCGACGACCGTCATCGTGACGATCGAGATCAGGATCGCGCCGGGAACCTTGCGCACGATCAGCGCCAGCGTCAGCAACGCGCCCAGGATGAAGACCAGCACCGGCCAGCCGTGGAGGTGCCCATTGGTGCCGAGCTGGACGGGGACGGTGGTCTGGGCGACGTCCGGGATACGGGAGACGAAGCCGGAGTCCACGAGCCCGATCAGCATGATGAACAGACCGATACCGATGGAGATCGCCTTGCGCAGGCTGTAGGGCACGGCGTTCATCACGCGCTCACGCAGACCGGTGGCGACCAGCAGCATCACGATGAAACCGGCGAGCACGACCATGCCCATCGCGTCCGGCCAGGACATCCGCGGGGCGAGCTGGAGCGCGACGACCGAGTTCACGCCGAGGCCGGCGGCCAGCGCGATCGGCACGTTGCCGATGACGCCCATGAGCAGGGTGGTGAACGCCGCCGTCAGCGCGGTGGCCGTCACCAGCTGGCCGTTGTCCAGATGGTTCCCGTACATGTCCTTCGCGCTGCCGAGAATGATCGGGTTCAGCACAATGATGTACGCCATCGCGAAGAATGTGGCGAAGCCGCCACGGATCTCCCTCGGCAGCGAGCTGCCGCGCTCGGAGATCTTGAAGTAACGGTCGAGCGCGCCGTACGCGGGCGCGCCGCCCGGCTGCTCGGGGGCGGGGACCTTGGCTGGGGCCGAGGTGGACATGCGGGACCTCATCACCGACGGGCTCCCCCGAGCTCCGTTTGGCGTTTCCTTTGGTGGTTCATACGAACATTAGCGGCCAGAGACAAACGGTTTCAGTATGAACCTATGATGAGAGGAACGCTATCTCCGCGCGTAGACCCAACGGGGAGCGGGCGAGAGCCGTTCTGGGACGATCCCGAGAGGGGCCCGAGGCAGTCCAAACGAGTCGGAGGCAGTCCGAGGCGGTCGGAGGCGGTCCGAGACGGGTGAGGAACGATCGCCGACCCCCATGCCTCGTAAGCTGTCCCCCATGGCGAAGTGGACCCCCAGACACGAGGCGCCGGAGCCCTTGGAGGGCCCCGTGGTCGCCACCATCACCGGCGGCACCATCGTGTGGTTCGTCCTCTTCCTCGTCCAGCTGCCGTTCTACGGCTGGTACGCCGACCATGGGCACACCTGGTGGCTGTGGACCTGTCTCGCCGGGGGCGGGCTCGGCCTGATCGGCGTCTACTACGTCCGGCGGCGCGACGCCGCGATCAAGCGGGAGGCCGCCCGGCGGGCCGCGGACAACGACGACGATTCGGAGGCGGCGGCCGCAGCCGAGTGAGCGCGGGCCGCTGCACATGCGGGGTTGCGGCTGCGGGGCTGCGGCTGCGGCTGCGGGTGCGGGATTGCAGCAGCGGGGTTGCGGCAGCGGGATTGCCGCTGCGGGGCTAAGACCGCAGGGCTACAACCAGGGCATCACGGGGCCGCCCCATGTCTCGTCCTCTGGTCGGATCTTCCGGGCCACACCAGGTGAAGCACCCGATCCGCACGTAACGTCGGATACATGTCGCACACCGACGCGGGTGCCGGGCTCGATCCCCGGCGCCGCGCGCATCCCGGCGCCCCCGGGCGGCCGGCCGTCACCACCCCGGCGACCGGGCTGACGTCCGCCGAGGTTGCCGAGCGGGTGGCGCACGGGCAGGTCAACGACGTGCCGGTGCGCAGCAGCCGGTCGATGGGCGAGATCGTCCGGGCGAACGTCTTCACCCGGTTCAACGCGATCATCGGCGGGCTGTGGCTGGTCATGCTGTTCGTCGCGCCGTTCCAGGACAGTCTGTTCGGCTACGTGATCATCGCCAACACGGGCATCGGCATCGTGCAGGAGTGGCGGGCCAAGAAGACCCTGGACTCGCTCGCGGTGATCGGGGAGGCGCGGCCGACGGTGCGCCGGGACGGGGCCGCGGTCGAAGTGAGCACGTCGGCGATCGTGCTCGGGGATCTGATCGAGGTGGGGCCCGGGGACAAGGTGGTCGTCGACGGGGAGTGCGTCGAGGCGGACGGTCTGGAGATCGACGAGTCGCTGCTCACCGGTGAGGCGGATCCGGTGGTCAAGCGGCCCGGGGACCGGGTCATGTCCGGGAGTTTCGTGGTGGCGGGCGGGGGCGCGTTCGCGGCCACGAAGGTGGGGCGTGAGGCGTACGCGGCGCAGCTGGCGGAGGAGGCATCACGCTTCACGCTGGTCCAGTCGGAGCTGCGGTCCGGTATCTCGACGATCCTCAAGTACGTGACGTGGATGATGATTCCGGCCGCGATCGGTCTGATCATCACCCAGCTGGTAGTGAAGAACCACAATCTGAAGGACGCGATCGCCCGCACGGTCGGCGGCATCGTGCCGATGGTGCCGGAGGGGCTGGTGCTGCTCACCTCGATCGCCTTCGCGATCGGGGTGATCCGGCTGGGCCGCCAGCAGTGCCTGGTGCAGGAGCTGCCGGCCATCGAGGGCCTGGCCAGGGTGGACACGGTCTGCCTGGACAAGACGGGCACGCTCACCGAGGGCGGCATGGACGTCGCTGAGGTGCGGGCGCTGAACGGCTCGGACGAGACGTACGTACGGCGGGTGCTGGGCGCCCTCGGCGGCGCGGACCCCCGGCCGAACCCGTCGCTGCGGGCGATCGTCGAGGCGTTCCCGGCTCCGGACGACGGGGGGTGGCGGCGCCTGGAGGCGCTGCCGTTCTCCTCCGCGCGCAAGTACAGCGGGGCGGCGTTCAGCGAGGGCGAGGACGGTGACGGTGACGACGGTGACGGGGTGGGCCCTGGCAGCGAGGGCGTGGGCCGGGACGACGGGGGCCGGACCAGTACCTGGCTGCTCGGCGCGCCGGACGTGCTGCTGGCGGCCGGGGACCCGGCGCTGGCGGAGATGGAGCGGCTGAACGAGCAGGGCCTGCGGGTCCTGCTGCTCGCCCGTGCCTCGCGCGCTCTGGACGACCCGGAGGTCGCCCGGGAGATCCGGCCGACCGCGCTGGTCGTGCTGGAGCAGCGGCTGCGGCCCGACGCGGGCGACACGCTGCGCTACTTCGCGGCGCAGAACGTCCGCGCGAAGGTGATCTCCGGCGACAACGCGGTGTCCGTGGGCGCGGTGGCCGCCAAGCTGGGGCTGAGCGGTAGGACGGTCGACGCGCGCCGGCTGCCCGCCGAGCCGCACGAGATGGCGCAGGCGCTGGACGACGGCACGGTGTTCGGGCGGGTCACCCCGCAGCAGAAGCGGGACATGGTGGGCGCGCTCCAGTCACGCGGGCACACGGTCGCGATGACCGGGGACGGTGTGAACGACGTCCTGGCGCTGAAGGACGCCGACATCGGGGTGTCGATGGGCTCGGGCTCGGAGGCGACCCGGGCGGTGGCGCAGATCGTGCTGCTGAACAACAGCTTCGCGACACTGCCGTCGGTGGTGGCGGAGGGCCGACGGGTCATCGGCAACATCACGCGGGTGGCGACGCTGTTCCTGGTCAAGACGGTCTACTCGGTGCTGCTGGCGCTGCTGGTGGTGTTCTGGCAGGTCGAATACCCGTTCCTGCCACGGCACTTGACGCTGCTCTCGACGATCACCATCGGCGTCCCGGCGTTCTTCCTGGCCCTGGCCCCCAACACCGAACGCGCACAACCGCACTTCGTGCGCAGGGTGATGCGCTACTCGATCCCGGGCGGCGTGGTGGCCGGGGTAGGAACCTTCATCACATACCTGCTGGCCCGTCACTACTACACAGGACCGGAGGCGTTGGAGGCCGAGACCAGCGCCGCGACACTGACCCTGTTCCTGATCTCCATGTGGGTGCTGGCCATCATCGCCCGCCCCTACACCTGGTGGCGCCTCGCCCTGGTGGCCGCGATGGGCGGCGCGTTCGTCGTGGTCCTGATCGTCCCGGCGCTCCAGCAGTTCTTCGCCCTGAAGCTGGTCGGCATGACGATGCCCTGGCTGGCGGTGCTCATCGCCGGGGTGTCGATGGTGGTGCTGGAGGTCCTGTGGAGATGGGTGGACCGGCGGTTCGCGTAGGCACGAGTCAGGCGCGGACAGTGGCTCCGCCGACCGCACATGACACCGCCGGCCCGGAAGCAGCGTGCGCTTCCGGGCCGGCGGTGTCATGTCAGCAGTGCCGTCATTCGCACCGAGTAAACGTTACTGCACGTCGACGTAGTCGCCCGCGGCGTTGACCGCCGGGGTGGTCGAGGTGCCCGCGAAGCTGAAGCGCCAGTAGCCGTCGTAGTTGGCGGTGGTGGTGGTCTTCAGGTTGCCGGTCGAGTCCGAGTACACCGTCTTGATGGTGGTGTACGTGCTGGTGCCCGCCTTGCGGAACTGGAGCTTGACCGGCTGGTTGGTGTAGCCGTGGTAGAGGCCGTCGTCCCAGTTGGCCCGGCTGAGCTTGCCGGTGGCGGTCAGGGTCTTGCCCTTGGCCACCGGCTCCGGACCGGCGTTCACGGTGAGCTTGGAGTAGCGCTGGAGCTTGGTGGTGCCCAGGTTGTCGTAGCCGACGTAGCCGACCTGGCTCCAGTCGATGGTGTCGGGGCTCTCGGGGTCCTGGCCGTTGAAGTCGAAGGCGTAGCCGTCGGCCTTCCAGGTGGTGGCGTCGGCGTTGGTCAGCTCGAAGCCCGGGTAGACGTCGATGGTGCCCTTGCAGGTGTCCGTGGTGGACGTGACGACGGTGCAGGTCGGCCAGTCGTCGCCCATCAGCAGGTTGTCGGGGACGTCGTACGAGCCGCGGTAGATCTCGACGTCCAGCTCGATGTCGGAGGCGTTGAGGTCCATGCCCGCGGCGTGGGTGACGGTGTAGGTCACGGGGACGGTCACCTGGTTGGTGGTGCCGACGACGATCGGCTTGCCGCTGTTGATCTTCACATTGGAGAAGGAGAGGTTCAGGGCGTAGGGGTCGCCGACCTCGCCGGTGTACGCCGTTTTGCCCGAGGCGTGGCGCAGGGTCTCCGCGACCTTGGCGATGTCGTCGCGGCTGGGCGAGGAGGTACCGGCCGCCTGCGCGGCGGGCACGGCGAGGGCGGAGAGGGCCAGGGCGCCGGTGACGGCGGCCACGGTGGCACGTATGCGCATGCGTTTCCCTGCATGAAGTGGGGCTCCGGCGGCCCGTCTTTGCGTACGGCTCGGGAGGGCTGCCGGGCCCGGATGATCATTGAGCCTGTTGGCTCACGTGATCAGATCCATGAGGGAAAGGAACGGTTGTACGGACGATGGACAATTTATGAGGAAGATTTGGAGGGACCCCGGTGAACCTCCGGGGCCGTTCCACCATCAGGGAAACGGTCCCTTGGCTCAGGGCCTGTCCCGAGTGCCCTCCCGCTCAGTCGAACCAGCGGTCCCTGGCCAGTTCAGCCGTCCGTGACGGGTCCTCCAGCAGGGCGGCGACCTCGAAGCGCCGGGGCCACTGCGCGGCCGCCCAGGCCAGTCCGGCGGCCACGCCCTCCAGCGTCGACGCGTGGAGCACACCGTCGTCGGTGAGCCGCCAGTCGATCTCCACTCCGTCCACGACGAGTTCCTCGTGCTCGACGTACGACGCCGGGGTGCGGGCGCCCAGCAGCACCCGTACCGACTCCGGCACGTCGTGCTCGGCGCCCTCGGAGTGCACCTCGCCGGTGACGGACTCGCTCAGCCGCCGCACCTGGAACAGTTCGGCCAACTCGGCCGCGCGGGACGGCCGTACCGGCAGCAGCGGGACACCGGAGGTGAAGGGGAGCAGGTCGGGCGAGTCGACGACGACCGCGTCGGCGGCGTCCACGACCTCGACCCGCCCGTCCACGACGGCGCGCAGTTCGTCGGGCAACGTGACCTGTTCCGGGTCGAGTTCGGCAAGTGCCCCGTAGAGGCCGTGCAGTTGGGCGGCGGTGACCGCGCGGTCGGGGTCGCCGAGCCGGTCGAGGAGTTCGGCGGCGCCGCCGGGTTCGTCGAGCAGGGCGGCGACCGACGTGCGGACGCCGAGGGCGCGCAGCACCTGTTCGTCCGCGAAGCCGGTGGCGTGGGCCTCGTCGTACAGTCCGCGCAGCAGCGGGTCGCCACCGGCAGCCAGCAGCCCGGCCGGGCGGCGGCCGTCGAGCACCGGGTGGCCGCGCAACCACCAGGCGGTGTACGGCCGTACGGTCTCGTGGGTGCCGTCGGGCAGCAGGATCCGCACGGGTTCGACGATCGCGTCGCGCAGCGGGGGCTGCGCCAGCAGGGCGAGGGCCTGCGGCCAGTGGTCGTCGTCGACGAGGTCGAGGTCGCGGACGGCGACGAGTTCGGTGGCGACGGGCGGTACGGGGCTGTCCGGGAATCGGTCGAGGATGTCCTCGCACCACACGTCCACGGCGTCGAGCAGCCCGGCGTCGTCGGGTTCGGCGAAGTCGCCCTGGCGGGGCTCCAGTTCGTCGGGGTCGAGGACCACGTCGGTGGCGCGGACCAGGGCGAACCCGGCGAGCACCCCGCAGGCGGCGAGCGGCTGTTCGCCCCACCGCTCGGCCACCTCGGTGTCGACCTCGGCCAGTTCGCCTTCCCCGATGATCGCGGCGAACGGGCTGCCGGGGAGGACGAGTTCACCGGCGGGGGCCAGTTCCCCGTCCTCATCCGGCAGCGCGAGGGCGCCGAGCCACGGCTCGTCACCGGGTTCGAGCCCGGCGTCGCGCACCAGGGCGAGGACGGTGTCCGCCAGTTCCTCGGCGTCCGGGGTGTCCTCCTCCCACGCCAGGCCCCCCTCGTCGTCGAGGGAGGCGGCGACGGCGGTGCGCACCTGGGGCGTGGTCAGCACGGCGCGCGGGGTCGCGGGCAGCGCGCCGAGCTTCTCCAGCAGGGGGTGCGCGGCGTCGGGGTGGGCGACCTTGAGGCCGAGCCGGGCCAGCATGACCGGGTCGATACGGGCCGCGTCCGGCGTGGGCAGCAGTACCTGGCGGGGCCCGATGGTGGTGCGGCCGTCGGCGAGCGGCACGGGCAGCCCGGAGAGCCGGTCGGGGTCGACGCCGGCGAGGCTGTCGTAGAGCCGCCACCACCAGCCGGGCTCCTTCTCCAGTCCGGCGAGCCGGTCGACGGCGTCGGCGAGCGGGACGCGGCCGACGCCGAGCGCGCGCAGTTCGGCGCGTCGTTCCAGTCCGGCGGGCAGCAGGGTGGGCAGCACCTCGGCGAGCACGCGCACGGTGTCGCTGCCCGCGCCTTCGGCGACCTCGGCGTCACGGGGCTGCAGCGCCTCGGGCAGCTCGTACTCAGCGTCGTCCTTCGGCCGCGCGGCGGCGGGCGGAAGGAAGGCCGTCCGCGGGAGTCTCTCCAGCACGGCCTGCCGCAGGGCGCCGTCCAGCGCGCCCCTGCCGAGCGGGCCGGGGACGAGGTCGATGATCCCCTCGGTCACCGGGCGCCAGCCGGCGAGCAGTCCGGCGTAGGCGTCGGCGGCACGCTGCACGAGGAAGTCGGTGAGCGGGCCGGGCGCGGCGTGGCGCCGGGTGGTGTCGAGCGGGAACGACGCGATGAGCAGGGCGGGCACGCCGAGGGGTTCGTCGCTGGGGGTGGGGGCGTGCAGGACCGGGCTGGTACGGGGCCGGGCGGGGGCGCCGTCGGCGCCGACGGGCACGGCCCAGGTGACGGACCAGTGGGGCCGCAGCCGCTCCTCGACGGGCCGGTCGGCGAGCAGCTCGGAGGCGAGCCCGCCGTGCGCGGCGGCGGTACGCCAGCGGGTGGCCCCCTCCCGGGAATCGACGACGACGGTGAAGTCACCCTCGACGCGGCGGCTGAGGGTGCGCGGCGAGTCCCCGTTCACCTCGACGACGACTTCCAGCAGCCCGGGCAGGGCGAGCAGCAGCGCGTCGTCGACCCCGTGGAGCAGCCGCTCGGCGAGATCGGCGGCGGCCGCATCCCGCAGGGGGAGGATGACGGCGGTGTCGTAGGGGGCGGGCGCGGTGCCCTCGGCGGCGAAGGGGAGGCGGAGGAGGGGTACGTGTCCGTCGCGGCGGCGGATCTCGTCGCCGAGGTCGGGACTGTGCCGGGCGGCGTCTGCGGCCAGCTCCCGGGCCTCGGCGAGCGACCAGCGCACCCCGCCGTGCCGCCCGACGACGGCGGGTTCGTCGGTGACGGCGAGCACGGCGGCGAACCCGACACCGAACCGCCCGACGGCACCCTCGTGATCCTCCCGCTTCGCGGAGGCCCGCAGGGTGGCCAGCGACTCGACCCCGGCCTCGTCGAGGGGGGCACCGGTGTTGGCGGCGACGAGGACGCCGTCACGGAGGGTGAGCCGGAGCCGTCCCGGCACGTGGGCGCGGGCGGCGGCGTCGGCGGCGTTCTGGGCAAGCTCGACGACGAGACGGTCGCGGTAGCCGCCGAGGACCAGATCCTCCTCGGCGTTCGCGTCCTCCCGGAACCGGGCAGGGCTCGCCGCCCAGGCGTCCAGCACCCCGCGCCGCAGCCGGGCGGTGCCGAAGGGGTCCGCGCCTTCGGGGGCGGGACGCACGAACTTGCTCACGTTTTCTCTCCATCGTCGGCGTGGACGATGAAAGGTACCGCCCTTGGCCGTCGACCGCGCTTCGTGTCCGCGGGGGCGGAGCCGACCGGGGCACACGGTTCGGTTGCCCGGGGAACGGGCGGAGGCTTCAGTAGCGGGGCATGTTCGGGATCACCTTCTCTGCAAGCTCGATGAGCGCTTCCACCTTGATCAGGTCTGCGGCGACTTCCTCCGCCGTCACAGTCGGCGCCTCGGACGAGCGGTACTCGACTTCGTTGCGCCGGGCGCGCATGCGGTTGAAGGGACGGAGCACGGGCCCGAGCGGCGGGTCGAGCTGGGCTCGCACGGCCTCGTAGACGACGGTGTGGCCACCGCGGCTGGTGGCGCGCAGTCCCTGGTTCTGCAGTACTGCGGCCAGGGCTCGGCGAGCGGCGTCGTAGGCAAGGGTGTACGCGCCTTCCGGGTCCGCACGCAGCAGTTTCTGTGCCGAGCCGACGTGCGTCCGGGCTCTGGCCAGTTCCCCTTCGGCTGCCTGCCGGGAGGCGGGCACACGCTCGAGTTCACCGCTGCCGATGAGCGAGTCGACGGTCGACCGCCCTGGGTTCCAGCCTGTCACTCCGCCTCCGGGTCGGGACTCAATGGGACCAGCGGCCGTTCGCGGACGCTGGTGAGGAACGGATCGTCCGTGCGGGCCTTCCATGCCTCGGCGGAGACCCGATGGACGTTGACCTCGCGCCGGACCCGCCGGGACACCTCCTCGGCAAGGTCGAAGAGCGCGTCGGCATCGGGATCGCCCACGACGAGAACGTCGACATCGGCGGGTGGCGGTCCCGGCTCGCCGTTGTACCGGGCGGCCCAGGAGCCGTAGATGTAGGCCTGCTGCACGCCTTCGAGTCCCGCCAACGCCTCGGTCAGCACGGGCAGGGGGCCGAAGGAGACGGCTATGAGATCGCTCAGCGGCCGGTAGAGCGGCGTGTCGGTGCGGGCTGTGACGAGGCGGCTGCGCCCCACCCGCCTATCGGCGAGGATGCCTCCGGCAATCAGCCGGTCGACCTCACGCAGGACAGCCGTGGGCGTCACCCCGAGGTCGGCGGCGAGTTCGGTGATGGCGTACTCGCGCTCCGGATGCAGAAGAAGGAGCGCCAGAAGCTCACCCTGCGTACGGGACCGGAGTATCGGAAGCAGATGCGGGGCTTCTTTCATTGGACGCAGGATATCCTGCGTCCAATGAAAATAACAATGAGCAACCATTCCGTCGCCGGTTTGCCGGACTGAGCCCCGTGGGCTCCTCGACGACCGGTGCGTCGCGACCTCCGTCCGGCCGGTCTCCCCGTGCTCGATCGCGGACACCCGTGAGGCGGAGACCCCCATGGACTTCGCCACGTCGCACTGCGTCAGAGACTGCTCCTGCCGGATCTCCACCAGCCGGTGCTCCCGGACCTCGGCCATCAGCCGGTCCATCGCCGCCGGAGTTGGCCGAACTCGCCGGGGGTCGCCCACGGCGAGATCCCGGAGTACGTGCCGTACGGACTGTTCGAGCCCGTGCAGGAGTACCTCGACACGGCCCTTCTCTCCTGAGCGACCTCGGACCCGGCCGATCGGTCGCAGGTCAAGTCAATGAAATTGCTGGACGGCCAAGGACGTTGCCCACTTCATGACTCAACGACCAGCGCCTCGCTCCCTGTCCGACGAAGCCCTCTCCAGCGTGCTTGGCCAGCAGCAGTTCGGCACGCTCGCCACCATCAAGCGCAGTGGCCACCCCCACCTGACAACCATGGCGTACACCTGGGACCCCGAGGCCCGCATGGTGCGGTTCTCCACCACGGCCAACCGGGTCAAAGTCCAGCACCTGCGAGGCAATCCACGTGCGGCACTGCATGTGTCGGGCGGCGACGTGTGGTCGTTTGCCGTCGCCGAAGGCGAGGCCGTGGTCTCTGAGAGCACGACGGTTCCTGGGGACGCGGTCGGGCGGGAACTGCTCGCGATGATGCCGAAGGCCGGGAGGCCCGAAGACGAAGCTGCGCTCCTGGAAGAGTTGGTTGCCGAGCGCCGGGTGGTCATCCGGCTGAAGGTGGACCGGCTGTACGGCACGGTGCTCGACATCGACAGCTAGGACATATCGGGTCCGCCCTGGGCGACATGCTCAAGAGCGACAGCATGACCCTGGGCCGCTCGGGTGCGACAGGTGCGCCGTCGGGGCGTGTTGGTCGGGGGTCCTGCACTCGTGCGAGGACGCTGTACGTCAGGCTTGGTCCGTGCTGGAGAGAACCTCGGCGATCATACGGGTGGCGAAGTCGTGGTCGTCGCACATCCGGTTCATCTTCTCCGCGAGCAGGACGGCCGTGGCCTCCAGGGGATTCATCTCGGCCTCGGTCCAGTCTCCGTACTGTGCACGCCACAGATTGGGGCTCAGGCCCATGCCTGCGGCGATGATCAGGCCGCACATGGTGGGGACGACCTCGGGACGGAAGGTCTTCGGCATCATGGCCGTCGTCTCCACAAAGGTGGGCACCACGTACTCGATGACGTCCGTGTCTTCGTCCTCGCAGGCCAGCCGCAGCCACCTCATGAACATGTAAATGATCGTGCACGTGCCGTCCAGCACCGCCTCGATTCCCCCGGGGCCCAAGGACGCGGCGAACTGGTCGACCATCTGCTGCTGTTCGGCGTCGGTCGCGGTCTTGTTGTCGTAGATGGCCTTGAGCCGGGAGTCGATCATCATGAGCGCTGCGCCTACATCGCCGACGGGTGCGTACTCGGGGTCACAGGGCGATGACATGGGAATCCTCCTCATATGACCGCAGCGGGCGGCTCGGCACTCCGTACCGTGGTGCCGTTGATCGGGCGGGGTTCAGGCGAATCCCGATCATGCCCCTTCGGCCGGGCGTACCGCTCAGAGTTCAACGGGACGCTGAAGCGCCGGTGACACACGATACCGCTTCCATCACGCTCCGTTTGCATCACTCGGTCAGCCCAGGCCACGCACCGGCATGTCGTCATGGCCTGGGAAGACGGGCGCGTCCACGGGGCGCAGCCAGCACAGGTCGAGGGCGGCCCGGGAGAATCAGTTCACGTCTACGTAGTCACCAGAGGAGTTGGTGGCACCGGTCGCGGTGTTGCCGCTGTAGTGCCAGCGCCAAGTGCCGTCCTGGGAGGCGGTCACCGTGGTCTTCAACTGGCCGGTACTACTGGCGGTCACCGACTTGACCGTGGTGTAGGTGCTGGAACCGGCGGGCTTGAACTGCAGTTTCACCAGTTGGCCACCGTAATTGTCGTAGCGGTGCAGACTCCAGTTGGCGCGCTGCACAGTACCGGTGACGGTGATCGGCTTGCCCTTGGCGACGGGCTCCGGGGTGGCGTTCATGTTCTGGATGCGCGCGGCACGCTGGAGGCGGACTGTCGCGGAGAGCAGGTCGCTGTCGTAACCGCCGCCCTTCTTGATGCCCGTGCCGGCGCTCTTCCAGACAGTGGCGTCACTGTTGACGAGCTTCTTGCCGACCGGCAGATGGTTGGGGTCGATGGTCATCGTCTCGTCGCAGTCGCGGAAGGTGTAGCCGCCCGCGGAAGATCGGCTGCAGCTCCACTGGGTGGTGGAGATCGCGAGCGTGTACTCGTTGGTTCCGTAGGTGCCCCGGTACGCGCTGACCCACCAGCTGTCGAGCGTCACGTTGCTCTTCACCGTGTACGTCAGCGGGGCCTCGACCTCGGCGCTGATGCCGACGACGATGGGCTTGCCGTGGTTGAACACAACGTTCGCGAACGAGATGTCGCTGTCGGCCGCGTGCGCGGTCGGCGCCATGATCCCCACGCCCACGAGAGCCACGCCCCCGGCCACCGCCGCGGCGGCCGCGCGCCGCGCGGCCGAGGGTCTGTGTCGCTGCGGGGCAGCAGCCGATATTGAAGTGATCAATCCCGAAGTGATCAATGCCCACCCCTGAGTCGCATGTCCGTGCGACGGGCCGCTGCCCGCCGCGGGAACTCTAGATCATCCGGGCGCGGAGCCGACCCGACCCCGCGGGCCTCGTGCACTTGTCCGACACACACGGACGGGCCGGCGGCTGAAGGGGGCAGCCGATCGACCGGGGCTGCCGACCCGCCCGCAAGAGCTACAAGTCCTACGAGTGCCCCAGCTCCGCCGCAGCCTCGTCCGCCGTGGTCGAGACCGAGCCCGAGTCCGAGGACGGGCGGAGGGGGAAGGGGTCGACCCTCGTCTCGTCGATGACCGGGGCGGGCGGCTGCGGGGGCTTCGGCATGATCGCCGCCTCCGAGTGGCCGCCGCAGCCGTAGGACAGGGAGACCACTCGGCCGTCCGCCGGGGAGAACTCGTTGGCGCACACACCGAACGCCTGGCCCAGGGAGCCTCCGACGGGGGTGAGGAAGCCGCAGCTGACGCAGGTCGCCGGGGCCGCCTGGGCCATCGGGGTCTTCGCGCCGTAGGCCTCCTCCCAGCGGTCCGCCGCGATGTGCAGGCCGTAGCGGGAGAGGACCCTCGCGCGGCGCATGCCGAGTTCCTCCGCGACCGCCGCGATCGAACCTCGCGCGGGCACCACCGGCAGATGTGCGGGGGTGCCGGCCGACACCTCCGCGTCCTCCGCCTCCGCCAGTTCCGCCATCTCCTCCGACACCGGCGAGTTGGCGCCCGGCTCGTCCTCGCCCGAGTAGCCCGGCTCCAGGCGCAGGTCCTCCGCGTCCGTGGGCAGCAGATCGCCGGGGCCCATGTCGCCGGGGCGCAGGCGCTCGCTCCACGGCACCCACTCCGGGGCGAGAAGCGCGTCGGGGCCGGGCAGCAGCACGACCTCGTCCAGCGTCACGATCTTCGCGCGCGACGCCCTCGCCACCGTCACCGCCCAGCGCCAGCCCCGGTAGCCCATTTCCTTGCATTCGAAGAGATGGGTCACCACGCGGTCGCCCTCGGAGGCCATCCCGGAGTGCTCGCCGACGACACCGGGCGCCGCCGCCTCCTCGGCTGCGGCGCGGGCGAGGTCGACCGCCTCGGCGCACAGGCGGTCGGGGGTGCGGCTTCGCGTGCTCGCTGCGCTCACAGGTATCGCTTCTCTCCTACGCCGTCACTCGGGTGCGGCTGCCTCGGGCGGCGGGGCGGACGGAGCGGACCCGGGGACCGCGTCGACGTCCGCGCCCGCTCACACTCGGGCGCACCTTGCCATCCATTCTGCGGGATGGCTGAGATACGCACGCTACCTGTTCAGCGACGCTTGGCCTACACCGACGTGTATATCGACGTGTACATCGGCGGGTACTGAGCGTGCATCGAGGGGGCGGAGGGGTGGTGCGGTGACGGTGGTGCGGTGATTACTGCGGTTGTTTCCCGCCCTCGGCGGGCGGTCCGTTGCTTCCGCGCGCCGCCTCGGTCTCGGTCCGGTGTCGGTCCGGTCTCCTTACGGTCCCGTCCGGTCCCGTCCGGGACCGTGATGGTCCCGCCGCCGGGTCCCGTCCCCCTCCGGCTCCGATCCGGTCCCCTTTTCGGCTCCGATCCGGTCCCGGTTCCGGTCCCCACTTTCGGCTCCGGGCCGCCCCCGTTCCCGCTCGGGTCCGGCCCCCATCCCGCCCCGGACTCCTTCGAGTCCAGGTGTCCTTCCCCGCCCTCCGCGCAGATTCGACGACCCCATCCGCGCGGTTGCCGCACTATCGACGGCCCGGGCGGGGCAATATGACAGTCGTGGCAGCCGCGAGATACCCCCAGGGCGCCACCGGGGTCGGTGGGGTCAGGGGGAACAGCAAGGGCGGCGGTTCGGGCCGGTTCGGCGGTGCCGTCCGCGCCATCGGGCGTGCCCTGCACTTCCCCGTGACCGGAACCGTCCGCGGCATCCGGCGGGCCACCCATGCGCAGGGGGCGGGCGAGTCGGGGCTCGGCAAGCTGATCGAACTGCACGCGGTCAACGGCGCCGGCGACATGATGATCACCGTCGCCCTCGCCTCCACCGTCTTCTTCTCCGTCCCCACCGACGAGGCCCGCGGCCGTGTCGCGCTCTACCTCGCCATCACCATGGCCCCGTTCACGGTCCTCGCCCCCGTGATCGGCCCCCTCCTCGACCGTCTCCCGCACGGCCGCCGCGCCGCGATGGCCGGATCCATGCTCGCCCGAGCCTTCCTCGCGCTGATCATCGCCGGTGCCGCCGCCAGCGGCAGCATCCGTCTGTATCCGGCGGCGCTCGGCGCGCTGGTGGCGTCCAAGGCGTACGGCGTCGTCCGCAGCGCCGTCGTGCCCCGTCTGCTGCCGCCCCGCTTCTCCCTGGTGAGGGCCAACTCCCGGGTCACCCTCGCCGGGCTGCTGGCCACCGGCATCGCCGCGCCCGTCGGGGCGGGACTCCACGTCATCGGCGACGCCTGGCCGCTCTACGGCGCCTTCGTCATCTTCGTCGTCGGTACGTGGTTGTCCTTCTCCCTCCCGCCCAAGGTCGACTCCGCCAAGGGCGAGGACATCGCCCTGCTCGCCGCCGACGAACAGCATCTGCACGGCCCGCACCGCCAGCCGGTCAAACGGCCCGGGCTGCGGACGGTCGGACTCGCCGTCACCCACGCCCTGGGCGCCAACGCCTCCCTGCGCTGTCTCTCCGGCTTCCTGATCTTCTTCCTCGCCTTCCTGCTGCGCGAGCACCCCATGACCGGGCAGAGCGCCGCCGTGTCCCTCGCGACGGTCGGCGCCGCCGCGGGCATCGGCAACGCCCTCGGCACAGCGGTCGGCTCCTGGCTGCGCTACCGCGCGCCCGAGATCATCATCGTGACCGCCGTCGCGCTGGTGCTGGGCGGCGCGATCACCGCCGCCGTGTTCTTCGGGGCGTTCCTGGTGGCCTGCCTCGCCGCCGTCACCGGGTTCGGGCAGGCGCTCGCCAAGCTGTCCCTGGACGCGCTGATCCAGCGGGACGTGCCCGAGCAGGTCCGCACCTCCGCCTTCGCCCGCTCCGAGACCATGCTCCAGATGGCCTGGGTGTTCGGCGGCGCCGTCGGCATCGTCATGCCGCTCAACGGCACCCTCGGACTGTCGGTCGCCGCAGCGATCGTCGCCGCCGGCTTTCTCACCACCGTGCACGGGCTGCTGTCCTCCGCCCGGCACGGCGGCCGTGCGCCCCGCTCCCGCGTGACATGACCTCCCGCATGACATGACCTCCGCGTGACATGACCTCCGCGTGACATGACCTCCGCGTGACATGGCCTCCGCATGACGTGGCCTTCGCGTGACATGGCAAGAGGTGACAAGGAAGGGCACGCCGTACCCCGCATAGGGAGCGGGCGGAAGGTGCCCGATAGCCTTCCGCCATGACCAGCCTGCCCCGCGGCGAAGCCGCTGCTGCATCACGCGTCGTGCGACGCCGCCGTACCGTCGCCGCCGCCGGAGCCGTATCCGCCGGACTGCTCGTCCTGTCGGCCTGCGACAAGCCGACCCCGATCGCGACGATCACCGTCGGCACGAGCTCGGTCCACAGCGAGGCCACCTGCTACAACGACGGCAACGCCCTCAAGCTCGCCGACCTGACGGACTGCCTCAAGGCCACGGACATCGAGTCCATCAAGGTCGACCCGGACGCGACCGTGCGCTTCGGCGTCGACCCGAAGATCGCCGACAGCGGCTGGACCATCCTGCTGAACGGCCAGGCCCTCACCGACTCCAGCACCAAGACCTACCGCACCATCCCGGGCAGCGTCTTCTTCAACGCCCAGTACGGCGCCAGCGGCAACTCCACGCTGGTGTCCGTGAAGGAGGGCGACAAGTCCACCAAGGGTCTGTGGTCCTTCAAGTTCAAGAAGGACTCCTGACCACGTCAGCCGACCAGTCCGCGACACCGGTGCGCGTCCTCGTGGCCACCGCGGTACCCGCCGAGCGGGACGCGGTGGCACAGGCGTTTCCCGGGGCGGTGCGCGAGGTGCCCGGCCCGGCCGCCGTCCGGCACCGGGTGACCGGTTCCGGCGCCCTCTACGACCTCCTGGCCGCCGGCGTCGGCCCCGCCCGCGCCGCCGCCACCACCGCGAGCGCGCTCACCGCGGCGGCCCTCGGCGGCGCTCCCCACGGCTCCTACGGCTCCTACGGTCCCTACGGCCTCGTCGTCTGCGCCGGGATCGGCGGCGGCTTCCTGCCCGACGCGCCCGTCGGCTCCCTCGTCGTCGCCGACGAGATCACCGCGGCCGACCTGGGCGCCGAGACCGCCGAGGGATTTGTGCCGATCACCGAACTGGGCTTCGGGACCGTCACCCACCGTCCGCCAAGTTCACTCGTACGAGACCTTTCCCGCGCCCTGGGAGCCCATACCGGAGCGGTACTGACCGTCTCCACCGTCACCGGCACCGCCACCCGCGCAGCGGCCCTCCGCAGCCGCCACCCGAGCGCCCTCGCCGAGGGCATGGAGGGCTTCGGGATCGCCGAGGCGGCCACCGCGCACGGGGTGCCCGTCCTGGAGATCCGCGCCGTCTCCAACCCCGTGGGCCCCCGGGACCGCGCCGCCTGGCGCATCGGCGACGCCCTCGCCGCCCTCACCGACGCCTTCGGGAAGCTCACACCCGTAGTGGAGAGTTGGAACAACCATGAGCAGCAGCACTAGCCACGACGGCAGCAATGGCAGCAATGGCAGCAACAGCGAGAGCAAGGGCATGAGCGGGGGCGGCGGCCCGGCGGCAGCCGAACGGCTCCGGATCGCCTACTCCCCCTGCCCCAACGACACCTTCGTCTTCGACGCCTGGGCGCACGGCCGGATCCCCGGCGCGCCCGCGCTCGACGTCACCTTCGCCGACATCGACATCACCAACGGCATGGCCGAGCGCGGCAAGTCCGATGTGCTGAAGGTGTCGTACGCCGTGCTGCCGTACGTCCTCGACGAGTACGCCCTGCTGCCGTGCGGCGGCGCGCTGGGGCGGGGCTGCGGGCCGCTGGTGCTCACGCGGGAGGCCGGGACCGAGCTGACGGGCCGTACCGTCGCCGTGCCGAGCGAGCGGTCCACGGCGTATCTGCTGTTCCGGCTCTGGGCCGCCGACATCCTGCCGGGCGGGGTGGGCGAGATCGTGGTGATGCCGTTCCACGAGATCATGCCCTCGGTCCGGGACGGCAAGGTGGACGCGGGCCTCGTCATCCACGAGGCGCGCTTCACGTACCAGAACTACGGGCTGCACAAGCTCGCCGACATGGGCGAGCACTGGGAACGCAGCACCGGGCTGCCGATCCCGCTGGGCGCGATCATCGCCAGGCGCTCGCTGGGCGAGGACACCCTGCGGCTGCTGGCCGCCTGCGCGCGAGCCTCCGTACGGGCCGCCTGGAAGGACCCCGAGGCGTCCAGGCCGTACGTCATGGAGCACGCCCAGGAGATGAACCCGGCCGTGGCCGACCAGCACATCGGGCTGTACGTCAACGAGTTCACCGAGGACCTCGGCGAGGACGGGTATGCCGCCGTCCGGGGGCTGCTCACGCGTGCGGCGGCCGAAGGACTCCTGCCGCCCCTCGGCCCGGACGCACTCGCGTTCCCCTGACGTGTCAGGTCCTGGTGAGTCGTCGAGTAGTCAAGTCGTCGAGTCCCGGTGAGGTGTCGGGTCCCGGCCTGTCAGATGTCCAACTGGTCGGCGACCGCCCGCAGCAGACCGGCGATCTGCTTGCCCGACGCCTTGTCGGGGTAGCGGCCGCCCTCCAGCGTCTGGGTGACGCTCTCCAGGAGAGTCGTCAGATCCTGGACGATGGAGGCGAGTTCGTCCGGCTTCTTGCGCTGGGCCGCCGCGACCGACGGCGTCGGGTCCAGGAGGACGACGGAAAGAGCCTGGTCACCGCGCTGCCCGGCCACCACTCCGAACTCCACGCGCTGTCCCGGCTTCAAGGAGTCGACTCCGGAAGGGAGGACCGAGGAATGGACGAAGACGTCCCCGCCGTCGTCACGGGAGAGAAAGCCGAAGCCCTTCTCAGCGTTGAACCACTTGACTTTGCCGGTTGGCACGTCTGTCCTCGTCCTCGTACTCGTCGGAAAACTGCTTCGGAAAACGGCTCTTGATAGCACTCGGGCGGGCCACCACGACCCGCCGGTACCAAGGCTAATGGTCCCCGGGCCGCTGACAAGACGTTGCCCGGTTGTTCCTTCCTGCAGGGAACTACCCTGGTCCGGTGCGTGACAAAACCCAAACGAATTCCGCCGTGGCAGGTGACGGACTGATCCGTGCCGGTGCCATCGTGTTCTTCGCGGGTGCGGTGGCCACTCTCGTCACCGTGACCCCGCTCTTCCTCGGCACGACGCCATTTCCGGCATACATGTTCGGATTGTGCATGCTGATGGCCGTCGGCTTCCTCATCGCCGGCGCGGGAGTGCTGCGGTCGATCGCGGCACAGCGGCGTCAGGCGCGGGACGCGGCGTCCCGGTGACCTGTCATGCATACGGTGGCTCCGCCGTGCAGACGGTGGCGCAGGCGTTCAGCTCCACCGTTCAGACGGTGGCTGCAGTGGCTCCGCCGTTGCGGTAGGCCGCGAGCCACTCCGGGAAGCCCGTGAGGTCCGGCAGGACGACGTCCGCGCCCGCCGCGCGCAGCTCCGCGGCGCTGCACGGCCCGCTCGCCACGGTCACCGACAGGGCCTCGGCCGTACGGGCGCCACGCACATCGCCCACATGGTCGCCGACGTACACGTCCGCCCCGTGCGCGCGCAGCGCCTCCGCCTTGCGCTCGGCCCACAGGTCGCCGATCACGGCGTCGGCGTCGATGCCGAGGTGCGCCAGGTGCAGCCGGGCGTTGGGCTCGTACTTCGCCGTGACGACGATCGCCCGCCCTCCCGCCGCCCGTACGGCGGCGATCGCCTCGTGCGCCCCGGCCATCGCGGGTGTCGCGGCCACGGCGAGCATCGGGTAGATCTCCCGGTACAGGTCCGCGATCTCCGCCACCCGCTCCTCGGGGAACCAGTTGACCAGCTCGTCCTCCAGCGGCGGCCCGAGCCGCGAGACCACCAGATCGGCGTCGACGTACGTCCCGGTGCGCTCGGCCAGCTCCACGTAACAGGCACGGATCCCTGGCCGGGAGTCGATCAGGGTCATGTCGAGGTCGAAACCGACGGTGAGGGTCGTGGGGCGGGACGACTGTGCGGGGACGGCGGGCTGCTGCGTGGGGAAGGTTGGCTGTTGGACGGGGACGGTGGGCTGCTGGGTGGCGACGGTGGGCTGCGTGGACGGGGCGGAAGGGGTCACGGAGGCCATATCGGCCATTGTCCCAGTGCGTGCCGCGACCACCGGGCCGCCGACGGTCACTTGTGGCGTTGCGAGCGCCACACCAGGAACAGGGCCGAGCCGATCGCCGCCGCCCGCAGCGCCCAGGGCCAGGTCTGGGCGATCGCGTCCTTCATATGGCCCTGGGCGATGGGGTCGCCCCAGCGGCCCGCGCTGCGGCCCCACAGCCACACCACCCCGGCGCCGGCGGCCAGCCCCGGTACCCACATGACCGCCCACTTCGTCTCGTTCTGGGTCAGCCGCCGCGAGCCCCACGCGATGAGCCAGCCGAGCACCAGCATGATCAGGTTGCCGAGGAGGGCGCCCGCGACCAGCAGGGCCGCCGCGATCAGGAGCAGCGGGTTGCTCCAGCCGCCCGCGCGGCGGCGCGGGAGCAGCGGGAGGCGCGGGAGGCCGAGATGGCGGCGGGGTGTGCCGTCGGCCGGTGGCGCCGCCTCTGCGGACTGGGCGGGGTCGGTCTGCTCCTTCGCCTCCTTGGTGGCGGCGGGGTCCTTCGTCGCGTCCGGCGCCTTCGGCGTACCCGGCGGGCCCGGCGGGCGCTTCAGGAGGTCCGGGATCTCCACTCCGCCGACGAAGCCCGGGACGCCGTCGCCCACCGAGAACGGGGTGTTCTCCGCCCGCCACCAGTCGGCGGGCACGGCGCTGGCCGTCCCGGCCTCCTCGGGGCCCGCCAGATGCGGCGGGGTGGGCCGGTCCGAGGGAACGGCGGGCGCCGGGGCGGGGGCCGGGGCCGGTTCGGTGTCGCGGGGGCGGGGGACGAAGCGGCGCAGCCCCTTGGGGCGGAGGCGGTCCGCAGCGGTCTCCGTCGCCGGTGCGGCCCCGGCGGGTCCGGCGGCCCCCATATCGTCGTTCTGCCCCCGCTGTGCGGGCACCGCCGTCACCGGCGGCTGCGGCACGAAGACCGCGGCGGCGCCCCCGGCCGCCGTCACCACGTCGTCGGGGCTGCCCAGCCCGTCGATGATGTTGCGGACCGCGGCCGGGCTGTCCACGGTCGCCCTGGCGCGGCGCCGGTCGATCTCGTTGCGCAGCTCGGACACCAGCCGCATCCGCGTGGCGGACGGCAGCTGCCGTTGGTGCGCCACGTCACCGACGCGGCTCAGATACTCGTAGACGACCTGGTCGCTCTCGATCCCCACGAAGTCCCCTCCGGGGCGGCGGCGTTGGATGACCCCAGTCCGACGACGGTACCGCGTCCGCGCCCGGGTCCGGTATGTCCGGCCCCCGTGCGGACCGCGTGCAGTCCGCGCCCCGTACGCGCCCGGCGGCCCCGCCTCGGACGGGCACGGAAGCGTGTGCGAGGACACCGCGCTACCCCAGGCGATGATCACCCATCGAACCTGGGCGCCGCACTACTGGACGTCGTCGAGGACGATCCAGTAGTCCGCCGCAAACAGCTTGGCCAGTGTGGTCAGCCGGGGCAGGAAGTTCGGCTGGTGGATCGCGCACAGCCCGCCGGGGGCGGGCAGGTCACGGGTTGATGAGGCGGCTGGTGAAGCCTTCGCGGATGAGGGATTCGTACGCGGCATGCACGTCCTGCGGGACCTCCTGCTCGATGGCGAATCCGAGCTTCGGATACTCGATGACCCGCTGGAGGTCGCCGACGAGCATGTCCAGGACGAGCTTCTCGTCGCCGATGGACTTCAGATAGTCGTCGAACTCCAGCGGCTCCGACGCACAGAGGATCTCGACGTCGGGCCACAGCTTGCGGGCGGTCGCGAACGACCGCCTTTCCATATAGGGCTTGGAGACCAGCAGCACCGTCTTGGGGTGGATGCCGGCGGCGGCGAGGACCTCACGCGAGAGGGTGATGTTCTGCCCGGTGTTGCCTGCGTTCGGTTCCAGCAGGATCGCCTCGGCGGGGACGCCGAGGTCGATGGCGTGCTCGCGGAAGTGGACGGCCTCGCCGCGCGGGAAGACCTTGGCGGTGGTGGGGCTGTTGCCGCCGGTGAAGACCAGGGTCGGGAAGAGCCCGGAGCGATACAGCTCGGCGGCATGGGCTGCGACGCCGAGGTCGTGGCTGCCCAGCCCGATCGCCACGTCGACGGGCCGCAGCTCGTGCTGCATCTGGTGGTGGTTCCAGATCAGCTTGGCCTGGCGCCACTGGTCCTCGGTGATGCGCTGCTGGTCGTTGCTCACGCGTTTCTCCCTGGTCACCGTTGCCGGGGGCCGGTCTGCCCCTCGCTCATGGCCTTGATGCCCTCGATACTGCGCAGTTGGTGCACAAGTCCGTACTGCGCAGCCACCTTGGCGGCCTGGTCGAGGACGAGGTGTCCATCATCCCGGGTCGCCGCATCCGAGAGCAGGATGTGGCCATGAGCGGTGTCCAGTCGCACGCGTTGCATCGGTGAGTCGGTCGTCCCGCTGCTTCGGGCGATGTCGATGAAATGCAGGGCCTGGGTGAGGTCCCCGGCGCCGCGGCGGGCGAGGGCGAGTTTCTGGTGGGCCACCGACCAGTCATCGGGTTCGGTGAGGTCTTCGAAGTCGCGGGTCGCCGCGGTCATGACGCGGGTCGCATAGTCGTGCTGGCCGTCCTTGCTCAGCGCGGTCCCCACCCACAGCCTCGCGCGGGCCCGGTCGCGGCGGGAGAGACGGTCGTCGACGGCAAGGGACTCATAGTTGCGGGCGGCGATCTCCAGCTTGCCGGACATCTCGGTGGCGACCGCGAGGGAGAGGTCGAGCTGGGCGACGCGGCGGGGGATGTCGAGCTGGGTGAAGACCGCACGGGCACCGGCATAGGAGTGCTGGGCGGACAGCGGGCCGAGGACGACGCCCTGGTCGCGCTTGAGGTCGCCGAGCAGGGCCGTGGAGCGGGCGAACAGATACAGGCCCTTGTCGTCGAGCTCGGGCGCCTTGAACCGGGTGAGCCACCGGTCCAGGAGGTTGTCGGCGAAGGCGAAGTTCTGCCGGGACAGAGCGACCACGACCCGGTCCAGATCGTCGGCCCAGGACTCGTACTCCCAGGCCCGGGGGCCGGAGGCGGTGACGCGGCGCCGGCCAGCACTCTGTTCGGTGCTGGTCATCTCGGACAGGAGTGTTTCGAACCGCAGGTGGACGGCGGCGTCCGCGCGGCCGAGTGCGGTGTCGAGGATGGCCTGGGTGTCGGGTCTGGGTTCAGTGTCGGCGAGCTTGGTCTCCCACTTGGACACGGTCGCGACCGCCAGGCCGAGCTGCTGGGCGAAGGCCCGCACGCTCAGTCGCAGGGCGAGCCGCAGGGCCTTGGCCTCCAGGCCGGTCCAGTGGTGCACGGTCGCCACGAGTCACTCCCTTCCACTGGTCATCGAAGCACGGTCCGTGCAGTCGGCGGGACGGAAGTGGAACGGAAGTAGAACGGCCGGTGCTTGGCTGCGAGTTGGCCGGACGCCACGCTCAGAACGTCCCCACTTGTCGAGTTCTTTGGACGGTCCTGAGCATGGAACCCCTCACGGAGCACCGCCCGGTCAGCGGCCCGGTCGTTTACGGCTTCCTGCGGCTGGTGCGGGTCTCCCAGGCGCGGCAGGACGCGCTGGTCGCCTCGCTGGCCGAGTACTGCCGCAGCCACGAGCTGCAGTTGTCCGGCGTCTTCACCGACCGCGACGCGTCTGCCGGGCCCGCCTCGGCGGCGTTCGCCGGGCTGATGGACGTGCTCGCGCTGCCGGACGTCTACGGCATCGTCGCCCCGGCCATGTCGCACCTGGGACCGAAGGCCATAGCCGCTGAACGCGGGCGGCGGATCGAGGCGGTCGGTTCGCGGCTGCTGCTGGTCCGCAAGCCCTGCACCGCCCACCGCTCCGTCTCCCGCAGCGGTCCCGTCCGTCGCCGCCACCCCGGCACCACCCGCTTCCTGGACGCCGAGTCATGAGGACTGTGATGACCAAGACGACCCAGCGGTTCTTCGACGCGCGGCCCGAGTCGGTCGGCCAGGCACGGTCCTTCACCTCCGAGGCCCTGGCCGACTGGGGCCTGTCGGACCGCGCCGAGGACGTCCGGCTCTGCGTCTCCGAGCTCGCCACCAACGCCCTGGTTCACGGCACCGCCCCCGGACGCGGCTTCCTGGTCAAGCTCGACGCCGACGAGGAAGCCGTACGCCTGGAAGTGCACGACAGCCGCCGCCAGCACCCCGAAGCCCGGCAGGCCGCCGACACGGACACCTCCGGACGCGGGCTGATCCTGGTGAACGCGCTCGCCGACGGCTGGGGAGTCGAGGACCGCACCCCGTTCGGGAAGATCGTCTGGTCCTACTTCAAGGCCACGGGAGGGACGACAGCATGAGCGCCCTGCTCACTCCGCCCGGCCCTGAGCTGCGGCTGCTGGTGTCGCTCGCCGCCTGGACCTGGCCAGGCACTCGCCCGGACGGCTGCGAGATCGCGCACATCCTGATCACCCACGCCCCGACCCTGACCGGCTCGGGCACCGCCGAGACGGCCGAGGTCCGGATGCGGCAGCTGTCCGCCAGCCTCGGCGGCCTGGTCGGCGCCCGGAGGTCGACCCGGAGCTGGAGCGCTGCCTGCAGACCGTCGGCGACCAGGTGCTGGTGGACTTCCCCGGCGCCTCCCGGCGGCTGCGGCTGCCGACACGCCGGTCCTGGACGGAACTGGTCACCCGGAACGGCGAGGCAATCCTCCTGCTCGGGCTGGACCCGCTGCCGCAGTCCGCCGACGCCGCCCAGGTCGACGCCTACCTCGATGCCGAGCTCGCAGCCGACCGGCTGCTGTTCGGACGCACCCGCACCTGCTGAACCCAGATCGCCTCGCACGGCCCCCGGACGGAACGGATGAGAGGGAACTGCCATGGAAACCTTCGAACGCGCCCGGCTAGACGCCTACTTCGCCCGAATCGCCACCCAGTTCACCCCCGGCGAGCAGACCGCATCGTTCCTGATCACCCACCTGCTGGCCGAGCGTCCGGCGTTCGTCCGCGCGGTCGCCGCGATGACCCGGCTCACCGCGGTACTGCCCAAGCCGAAGTCCGTCCACCCGGCCGCGAAGCGCGAGGTTGAGCAGACGCACATGGTCGACACCCTCACCCGTGAGATGTTCGCCCAGGCCGACGACGCTCTGGACTACCTCGAATCCCGGGCCGCCGACCAGACGGTCACCCTGCTGGACGTCGGCGGCTACTTCGCACCCAGCCTCGCCGACATCCACAGCCGCTTCAGCGGCCAGATCGCCGGGGTGATCGAGGACACCGAGAACGGTCACCGCCGCTACGAGGACCTCGACAAACTGCCCTGCCCCGTCATCTCCGTCGCGCGCTCGCCGCTGAAGGACCCCGAGGACTTCCTCGTCGGCCAGTCCGTGGTCTTCTCCACCGAGGCCGTCATGCGCGATCGCGGCGACATCCTCCACGGCCGCCCGGCCCTGGTGATCGGCTTCGGCAAGCTCGGCAGCTCGATCGCCCGCCTCCTGCACGCCAAGGGCGTCCAGGTCACCGTCTTCGACATCCACCCCGTCCGCCGCACCCAGGCCCTCTCCCAGGGCTTCACCGTCGCCCGCGACCGCGAGGCCGCCCTGACCGGGGCCGGCCTGGTGCTCTGCGCGACCGGCGCTGTCTCCCTGCGCGGCGAGGACTTCTCCCACCTGCGCAACGGAGCCTACGTCGCCACCGTCACCTCCAGCGAGGACGAGCTTGACCTCGCCGGTCTCCCCGACGTCTACGCCCGCACGCAGGTCGGTGACCACGTCACCCGCTACCAGACCACCGGCCACTACTTCTATCTGGCGAACGGCGGCAACGCCGTCAACTTCATCCACGGCGCCAGCGTTGGGCCGTTCATCTTCCTGGTCCAGGCCGAGATTCTCGCCGGGATCAGGTTGCTCACCCGCGGCGACCTCGCCCCCGGCATCCATGAGGTCCCCGCACCCGACCGCGAAGCCATCGCGGCGACCTGGCTCTCCTACTTCAACAGGTGATCACCATGACCATCACAGCCGGCCACATCCGCACCACCATCGCCGCCTACCTCGACGAGCACCCCGAGGACAAACGTGAGCTCGGCGTCGTCCTCGGCCTGATCGACGACGGCGACGACCTCACCAGCCGCAAGACGCTGCCCGGCCACGTCACCGCTGGCGCGATCCTCGTCGGCCCCGACGGCCGTGTCCTGCACATTCTCCACAACGCGACCCAGAAGTGGCTTTTGCCCGGTGGTCATCTGGAGCCCTCGGACGAGACTCTCCTGCAGGCCGCTGGCCGCGAACTCGCCGAGGAGACCAGCATCCTGCCCCACGTCGTCACCTCGCACGGCGAGACCCCGCTCCACATCGACATCCACCCCATCGACGCCAACCCCGCCAAGGACGAGCCCGCTCACCAACACTTCGACTTCCGCTTCCTCTTCCGCACCAGCGCCGAGATCGGTGAACTGCAGACCGAAGAGGTCAGTGACGCCGCCTGGCGCGAGATCGACAGCCTTCACGACGAGCGGCTCAAGCAACGCGTTGTCGAAGCACTCCGCTGAGCCCACAACTGGCTGCCTCCGCCACTCCGGTCATCAACGTGTGCGGGGGCAGCCGTCCACCAGCCTCCGGCGGAACGTAGCTAATGTCCCTCAATCCGTTCTGGTGCCTGCCAGGGCAAAGACTTGACAGCTATAGATAAGCGCCGCCCAGCGCTACTACCTCCAGTCCTACGCCCTGGCCACCGAATCCGGCCTGCGCGGGCACGACGGATTCGTGATGCGCACGATGGCCATGCAGGGCCTCAGACTCCGCCGCCCCGAGTACTGCCTGGGCCTGGCCGAGACCGGCCTGAACCGGGCCAAGGGGCGGGTGGATGCCCGGACCGAGGCCCTCTTCCCCGTCGTTCACGCCCACACCCTGGCCAAGAGCGGTAAGCACCGCGCTGCCTTGGCCGAAGCCGAACATGCCCGCACCCTGCTAACCGGTGCCCCCGGCGACGAGGTGCCGTTCTGGGCGCTGGCCTGGGGGCCCGCCGGACGCGTCGGTGTACTCGCGCACGGCAAAGGTCCACGAGACTCTGGGAGACCACCGGGCCGCCGCCGAGCACTACGTCCTTGCCGCCAGGGCCCGCTCGGCAGACACCTACGCATGCATCATCGCACTGGACCTGGTCGCGGGCGCGGAGATGCATCTCAAGCGCGGCAGCATTGAGCAGGCGTGCGCCACCTGGCACCGAGCCATCGACCACATGAGTGGTGTCCGCTCCGTCCGCACTCGAAGGGCGGTCTCCCGCATGCGCAGCGACCTCTCGCGCTTCCGAGCACGTGGCCTGCGGTGCATGGCCGAGCTCGACGAACGGGGACGCGACTTCCTCGTCGGCGCCTGACCTCAGCGGCGCCCGGAGAAGCGGCGGACGATCGGCTCCAGGTAGTCCGCGTGCGGACCGGTCAGACCGGCCAGTTCGTCCGGTGAGCGCACCAGGGCGATGTCGTCGAGTTCAGGTTCGCGGCCCTGGACGCGCTCGGCTGCCGCAGCCACGGTGAAGTCTGCGCGCAGCGTTGCCTTGGGGAGGGCAGGGGCGAGGTAGGTCAGGCCGATACTGCCGTTCTCGCCGCGGGTGACGACCCACAGCTTCAGGTCCTCCGCGGCCGTGTCGATCCCCAACTCCTCGGCGAGCTCTCGCGCGGCCTGGCCGGCCAGTGCCGACTCGTCCAGCACCGCTCCGTCCTGGGGAGGCTCCACGGACCCCCCTGGCAGCTGCCAGCGGCCCGGGGCGGCCGTAGAAGGCGACATCCTCGCTGCCAGCACACGGCCGTCATCTGTCGGCTGGACGACGTTCACGAACAACGAGGGCAGCGCGGTCGCGCCGGGAACGCGCCGCAGGGCGTAGTGCCGGTAGGTCACACGCACCCAGGACAGACGCAAAATGCGTGGGCCCGTCCACTCCAGTCCCCCACACGCCACCACAGGCCCGTCGAAGAGGGTGGGGTTGGCCCGGACTGCCATGTTCCACATCCGGTCTCGGGCCTCAGCGTCCTGGGCCGAGAGCGGCGGCTCCGCAGCTTCGGTCAACTGGAGCCGTTCAACGTCGAAGAGGTCAATGCCCACAGGGGGCAGTGTCTCGGTCACCGGCCCATCGTAGAAGCCGCTCCAGGCTTGACCGCCGACTTCGCATCGACGGCCGTGGACGCGAGGCATAGACGCCCGACTGGCTGCTGATCGTCGGTGTCCGCTGGTGGTCGGGGGCCCGGCATGGTGGCCGCAGCCATGTTCAGACGGGCTGCCATGTCAAGGTCCCGGATCACGCCGGACTTCCGCTCAGGCCGGATTCGCTGACCGACATCCGCAACAGTATCCGCGAACTCGCCTTCGCCTCCGGGGCTCAGATACTCGTAGACGACCTGGTCGCTCTCGACCCCCACGAAGTCCCCTCCGGGGCGGCGGCGTTGGATGACCCCAGTCCGACGACGGTACCGCGTCCGCGCCCGGGTCCGGCGGTATGTCCGGTCCGCGTCCGGCCCGCGTTCTCGCCCCCGCCGCCCCTTCCCGTCCCGACCCGGGGGCTGCGCCCCAGTCCCCCCGCTCCTCAATCGCCGGAGGGGCTAGTTTCTAGCCCGTCCGGCGATTGAGGACGAGGCCCAAAGGGCCGAAAAGGGGGTCTGGGGGCGCAGCCCCAGGGACGGGACGGGAAGGGGCGGCGGGGGCGAACCAAACCGTCCGGTGCGCGACGCGGCCCCGCCCCAAACGCGGGCACGGAAGCATGTGCGAGGACACCCGCTAACGTGGGTCGAATGAGCACCGAGGCCGAGTCAGCCCCCCGCTCCCTGGCGGAGTCGCTCCGTGGACGCGACGACGTCTCCCTCGCCGCGCTGCTGCGCAGCCGCCCCGATCTGGTCGCCCCCGTCCCCACCGACCTCACCCAGCTCGCCACCCGCGCCGGTACCCGCGCCTCGGTCGTACGGGCCCTGGAGCGGCTGGACCGGTTCGCGCTCCAGACGGCGGAGGCGCTGGCGGTGGCCGCGGACCCGGCGGCGTACGAGGAGCTGCTCGGGCTGCTCGCCGGTGACGAGGGCGACCCGGCCGTCGCCGCCGCGCTGCCCGGCGCCCTCGGCACGCTGCGCGAGCAGGCGCTGGTGTGGGGCGGCGACGACCGGCTGCGTCTGGTGCGGACGGCCCGTGAGCTGCTGGCACCGCCGGGGGCCGGGGCCCGTCCGGGCGGTGCGGGGGCGGCGGCCTCTCCGACCGGGCTCGGACTGTCCGCGCGGGAGGCGGCGGCCGGGATGTCCCCGGGGCGGGTGCAGGAGATCCTCGCGGCGGCCGGGCTGCCCTCGACCCACGACGCGGTCTCCGCGGTGGCGTCCCTGACCGGGCTGTTCACGGACCGCGCCCGGATGGCCGCCCTGCTCGCCGGGGCGCCGGAGGAGTCGCTGGCGGTGCTGTCGCGGCTGGTGTGGGGGCCGCCGTACGGCCAGGTCACCGCCGAACCCGCCGCGCATCTGCGCTGGCTGCTCGACCGGGGGCTGCTGCTGCCGACGGCACCCGGCACGGTCGTGCTCCCGCGCGAGGTCGCCCTGCATCTGCGGGGCGGGCGCGCCCACCGTGCGCCGGAACCGGTGCCACCGGCCGTGGAGGCGGGGGCGTCGTACGGGCCGCAGGTGGTGGACGCCACGGCGGCCGGGCAGGCGTACACGGCGCTGGCGACCGTCGAAGAGCTGCTGAAGGACTGGGACGAGGGCGGGCCCGCGGTACTGCGGGCGGGCGGGCTCAGCGTGCGCGATCTGAAGCGGACCGCCGTCGCCCTGGACGTGTCCGAACCGGTGGCCGCCTTCTGGGTCGAACTCGCCCACGCGGCGGGCCTGCTGGCCTCCGACGGCGAGGCCGACGAACGGTACGCGGCGACCCCGGCCTACGACGAGTGGGTCGAGCAGCCCGCGGCGGACCGCTGGGGACGGCTCGCGGAGACGTGGCTCGCGGCGACACGGACGGCGGGGCTGATCGGAGGGCGGGACGCGAAGGACCGCGCGCTGTCGGCGCTGGGCCCCGGTCTCGACCGGTCGGCGGCACCGGAGGTACGGCACCGGGTGCTGACCCTCCTCGCCGGGCTCCCGGAGGGCACGGCGCCGACCACGGAGTCGGTGCTGTCCCGGCTTCGCTGGGAACGACCCCGTTCCGCCCCGCAGCAGCGCCCGGGCCAGGGCGCGGGCGACGGCGAGGACCTGCGGTCCCGGCTGGCCCGGTGGACGCTGTCGGAGGCGGAGCTGCTGGGGGTCACGGGGAGGGGGGCGCTGTCCGCGCATGGGCGGGCGCTGCTGGGCGCGGCGGGGATTCCGTCATCCCTGCAGCCGACGCAAGCCGCGCATCCCACGTCACCCGCACCCTCGCCCGCAGCCTCACCCGCACAGCTCCCGCACCCCACCGGCCCCGGCGACAAGCTCCCCGTCCACCACCACACCCACCCACACAACCACCCTCACCACCCCCACCACCCCCTGACCGCCCCCGTAGCCCAGCCCCCGGCCCCCCTCTCCCCCGTCGAGCAGGCCGCCGCCACCGCAGCCGCCGTCCGGCTGCTGGCGCCGCTGCTGCCCGAGCCGCTGGACCATGTGCTGCTCCAGGCCGATCTCACCGCGGTCGCGCCCGGCCCGCTCCAGCGGCCGCTGGCCGAGGTGCTGGGGGTGCTCGCGGACGTGGAGTCCAAGGGCGGGGCGACGGTGTACCGCTTCACCCCCGGCTCCGTACGGCGGGCGCTCGACGCCGGGCGGACCGCCTCCGATCTGCAGGAGTTCCTGGCCAGGCACTCCCGTACCCCCGTCCCCCAGCCGCTCGCCTATCTGATCGACGACGTCGCCCGCAAACACGGTCATCTGCGGGTCGGCGCGGCCTCGGCGTACGTGCGCTGCGACGACGACGCGCTGCTCAGCGAGATCCTCGCCGACCGGCGCTCGGCGGGGCTGCGGCTGCGGCGGCTGGCGCCCACGGTGGTGGCGGCCCAGGCCGACCCGGCCACGCTGCTCGACGGGCTGCGCGCGATGGGCTTCGCGCCCGCCGCCGAGTCCGCCGAGGGCGATGTCGTGATCACCCGGGCCCTCGCCCACCGCACCCCGCCTCGCACGCCCCCCGAGCCGGTGCCGGACGGCCCGCCCGCGCCGGACGCGACCCTGCTGACCGCCGCGGTCCGGGCGATCCGCGCGGGCGATCTGGCGGCCACCGCCCCGCGCAGGCCGAGCGGCACCGAGCCCGCGGTGCCCGGCGAGCTGCCGCGCACAGCGGCGGCCGAGACCCTGGCGACCGTGCAGGCGGCGGTGATGACCGGCGAGGCGGTGTGGATCGGGTACGTGAACGCGGAGGGCGCCGCGAGTCAGCGCGTCATCGCGCCGATCAGGGTCGAGGGCGGCTTCGTGACGGCGTACGACCACACGGCGGACGAGGTACGCACGTACCCGCTGCACCGGATCACGGGCGTCGCGGAGCTGGCGGAGGACTGAGCACCCACGGATGCCTGACCGGAGTCGTACAGGCTCCCGACGCCCGTGAGGCACACTGGAGAGTCGGCCGTGGCGCTGCCGAGTCCGGCCGGAAGGAAAGGGTGCCCGCGCGTGAATGGTCCGCTGATCGTCCAGTCAGACAAGACCCTGCTCCTGGAGGTGGACCACGAGCAGGCCGACGACTGCCGTCGGATGATCGCGCCGTTCGCCGAGCTGGAGCGGGCCCCGGAGCACATCCACACCTACCGGGTGACCCCGCTCGGCCTGTGGAACGCGCGCGCCGCCGGGCACGACGCCGAGCAGGTGGTGGACGCGCTGGTGCGGTACAGCCGCTACCCCGTGCCGCACGCGCTGCTCGTCGACATCGCCGAGACCATGGACCGCTACGGGCGGCTGACGCTCAGCAAGCACCCCACGCACGGTCTCGTGCTGACGTCCACCGACCGGCCGGTGCTGGAGGAGGTGCTGCGCTCGAAGCGGATCGCCCCGCTGGTGGGGGCGCGCATCGACCCGGACACGGTCACCGTGCACCCCTCGGAGCGCGGGCAGATCAAGCAGACGCTGCTGAAGCTGGGCTGGCCGGCCGAGGACCTCGCCGGGTACGTGGACGGCGAGGCGCACCCGATCGAGCTGCGCGAGGACGGCTGGGCGCTGCGGGCGTACCAGAAGCAGGCCGTGGAGAACTTCTGGCACGGCGGCAGCGGTGTCGTCGTGCTGCCGTGCGGCGCGGGCAAGACGCTGGTCGGCGCCGGGTCGATGGCGCAGGCCAAGTCCACGACGCTGATCCTGGTCACCAACACGGTCTCGGCGCGGCAGTGGAAGCACGAGCTGGTGAAGCGGACGTCGCTGACCGCGGACGAGATCGGCGAGTACAGCGGTACGCGCAAGGAGATCCGGCCGGTCACCATCGCGACGTACCAGGTGCTGACGACGAAGCGAAAGGGGATCTACCCCCACCTGGAGCTGTTCGACTCCCGGGACTGGGGTCTGATCGTCTACGACGAGGTGCATCTGCTGCCCGCGCCGGTCTTCAAGTTCACCGCCGACCTCCAGGCACGGCGCCGGCTCGGCCTCACCGCGACCCTGGTCCGGGAGGACGGCCGTGAGTCCGACGTGTTCTCCCTCATCGGGCCGAAGCGGTTCGACGCACCGTGGAAGGAGATCGAGGCGCAGGGCTACATCGCGCCCGCCGACTGCGTGGAGGTCCGGGTCAATCTCACCGACTCCGAACGGCTGGCGTACGCGACGGCGGAGACGGAGGAGAAGTACCGCTACTGCGCCACGACCGAGACCAAGCGCCGGGTGACCGAGGCGATCGTGCGGCGGTTCGCGGGGCAGCAGATCCTGGTCATCGGGCAGTACATCGACCAGCTCGACGAGCTCGGCGAACACTTGAACGCCCCGGTGATCAAGGGCGAGACGACCAACGCCCAGCGCGAGAAGCTCTTCGACGCCTTCCGGGAGGGCGAGATCAGCGTGCTGGTGGTGTCGAAGGTCGCCAACTTCTCCATCGACCTGCCGGAGGCGACGGTCGCCGTGCAGGTGTCGGGCACCTTCGGGTCACGGCAGGAGGAGGCTCAGCGGCTCGGGCGGGTGCTGCGGCCGAAGGCGGACGGGCATCAGGCGCACTTCTACTCCGTGGTGGCCCGCGACACGATCGACCAGGACTTCGCGGCCCACCGCCAGCGCTTCCTGGCGGAACAGGGCTACGCGTACCGCATCGTCGACGCGGACGAGCTCCTCACGGACGGCTGAGCCCTGACGTAGGGCTGAGCGGGTCCGGCACGGGCGGTCAGAGGTCCGACGCGGGTCCGGCGGGGTCGGTCGCGGGTCCGGCGCGGGCGGTCACAGAGGTCACTTGCGCCGTACGCCGGCTTCCTCGCCGTACTCACCGAGGACGACGACTCTGAAGGCGGCCTCCGCATAGACGCGCACGGCGTGCAGGACATCGCCGAGGCGGTGGATGTGGCCCCCCTGGACGGGCGTGGCGCCGGTGGCACGGGCCGGGGCTGGGTGAATGGTGGCTGCGCTCATGTCTCCATGGTGCGTTTCGCGGCATACGAACGGCATCGGTCTACGGGCCGAACCCGGGCGGCCCCCAGGTACCTCTTCCGGGTGAGGGGGTCCTTCCGGGGTGGGGGGCGCCGTCCCCTAGGGGGCGGAGGGCACCACGGCCGCCAACCGCGGACGCCACGCGAAAAAACCGTTGGCCCCCGCCCACCACCCCGACCTAGAATCTCCGCTCTTGCCCGCCTCCCCCTCGGAGCGCCGCCGCCCGGACGGAAACCGGTCGGTTGTCCGGAGCACACCGACGCCCACCGCGTCCGTGCCCGTCCCGCGCGGTCGTCCTGCCGCGCGCCCGCCGCAGGTCCTGGTCCTTCCGGAGGCATTCCCTTGTCCGCGCCCGCCCCGATCCCCTCCTCCCTGCCCTTGCCCTTGCCCGCCGACGGTCCGCTCGACCGTGAGCGCGCCCATCTCGCGTCCTCCCGTGCCGCGCTGCGTGCCATGCGCGAGGACGTGGAGTCGCTCGACATCAGCGACGTCACCGCGAACTGGGTCAACGCCGCCGTCCTCTCCCGTCAGATCGACGACCGCATCAAGGCACTGGCCGACCTCAGCGACACCCCGCTGTTCTTCGGCCGCCTCGACTATCTGCACGCCCCTGGCGCGGAGCGGGCCGAGGGTGCGGAGGGTGAGCGGTTCTACATCGGGCGGCGGCATGTGCACGACGGGGACGGCGACCCGATGGTGATCGACTGGCGGGCGCCGGTCTCGCAGCCGTTCTACCGGGCGTCGAAGAAGGACCCGCAGGACATCGCGCTGCGCCGCCGCTTCGGCTACGCGGGCGGCGACCTCACCGCGTACGAGGACGAGCATCTGTCCGACCCGGCGGAGTCGGCGAAGGCCAGCAAGCTGCTCCAGCAGGAGATCGAGCGGCCGCGTGTCGGCCCGATGCGGGACATTGTGGCGACCATCCAGCCGGAGCAGGACGAGATCGTGCGCAGCGGGCTCGGCGGCACGGTGTGCGTGCAGGGCGGGCCCGGCACCGGGAAGACGGCGGTGGGGCTGCACCGGGTGGCCTATCTGCTGTACGCCCACCGCGAGCGGCTGGCCCGCACCGGCACGCTCGTCATCGGGCCGAACCGGTCCTTCCTGCACTACATCGAGCAGGTGCTGCCCGCGCTGGGCGAGCTGTCGGTGCGGCAGGCGACGGTGGACGATCTCGTGGCGCACGTCGAGATCCGCGGCACTGACAAGTCCGCCGCCGCGGTGGTGAAGGGCGACGCGCGGATGGCGGAGGTGCTGCGGCGGGCGGTCGCCTCGCATGTGACGCCGCCGGCCGAGCCGATCGTGGTGGTGCGGGGTTCGCGGCGGTGGCGGGTGCCGGTGTACGAGCTGGAGGACATCGTGCGCGAGCTGCTGGACCGGGGCATCCGCTACGGCGCCGCACGCGAGGCCCTGCCGCAGCGGATCGCACACGCAGTGCTGGTGCAGATGGAACGGTCGGGAGAGGCGCCCGACGACCGGGTGCAGGACGCGGTGGCCCGCAACGCCGCCGTGAAGGCCGCCGTCAAGCAGATCTGGCCGCCCGTCGACCCCGCCAAGCTGGTGCTGCGGCTGCTGACCGACGCGGACTTCCTCGCGGCGCACGCCGAGGGGATCCTCACCGACGAGGAGCAGCGGACCGTCCTGTGGGCGAAGCCGGTGCGCTCGGTGAAGTCGGCCAGGTGGTCGGCGGCGGACGCGGTGCTGGTCGACGAGACGCGGGACCTCGTGGAGCGCACGCACTCCCTCGGCCACGTCGTCCTCGACGAGGCGCAGGACCTCTCGCCCATGCAGTACCGGGCCGTGGGCCGCCGCTGCACCACCGGCTCCGCGACCGTCCTGGGCGACCTGGCCCAGGGCACCACCCCGTGGGCGACCCGTAGCTGGGCGGAGGCGCTCGGGCACCTGGGCAAGACGGACGGTGTGGTGGAGGAACTGACGTCCGGCTTCCGTGTCCCGACCGACGTCATCACCTACGCCTCCCGCCTGCTCCCGCACATCGCCCCCGGTCTGACCCCGGTGGCCTCCATCCGCGACAACCCGGGCTTCTTCGACGTACGCCCGGCCGGGAGCACCACCGACGTGATCGCCGCCTGCGGGGAACTGCTGGCCAACGAGGGCTCCACGGCCCTGATCGCTGCGGACCCCCGCATCCCGGCCCTCGCCGAGGCCCTCACGCAGGCGGGCGTCCCGTACCTCTCCCCGGGCGAGGAGACCACCCACGACACCCGCCTCACCCTGGTCCCGGCATCTCTGGCCAAGGGCCTTGAGTACGACTACGTGGTCCTCGACGAACCCGCGGCGATCGTGTCGGCCGAACCGGACGAACGCACCGGTCTGCGCCGCCTGTACGTCTCCCTGACCAGGGCGGTCTCGGGCCTGATCGTGACCCACGCGACGCCGTTGCCGGAGCAACTGGCCGAGTAGCCATCGTGTGCGGGGCGGGATCACCCGGGCCGCCCGGCTGCCCTTCTCGACGGACACGGCGGATCACGCGCGCGGGTTGCCGTTGCAGCTGCGTGCGGACGGAAGGCTGGTGGTGCCCGGCGGCGCGGTGCTGGGGCTGGCGCAGGACGACGTCGTAGACCTCACCTTGCCGGGCGAGGCCCAGGCCGAGGCCCGGCACGTCGAGGTCACCGCGCTGCACGGTGCGGACGCCGAGCTCGGAGTGCCGGTGGCCTCGCTGGAAGGGCGGGTGCCGGGATATCGGGTCGTACCGGTTCGCACCCGCGTCCGGCGGTACGTCGCCTTCGACGGAGACGGACCGCTGGCCGCTGCGCTACGGCCGTGTCTCGCCTCGTCGGCCGGGGTGGCGGAGGCCGGTCCCGCCGACGAGGTCTTCGCCACGGTCCGCTCCTGTGACTCCGGGGTGGTGGTCACGGACCGGGCGGGCCTCGCCTTCCGCGCACCGGTGGCCGACGATCCCGCTCATCGCGAGGGCGTGCTCGCCCTGCTGGAGGAGCTCGCCCGGGGCGAGCGCCTGCGCGCTTTCCCGGACGGCGCCGACGATGCGCGTCTGGGGGCCGAAGTCACCGCCTTCTTCGAGCGCCTACCCCCGGGCCGACGGTCACAGCCGCTGTTCTCCGGCGGCCGGCTGGGCGAAGGCGATCACTACCATGTCCGGGTCGTCAATCACTCGCAGAGGCAGCTCTTCCTCTGGCTGCTCGACGTCGGGCTGAGCGGACGCACCGCGCTGGTGACCGACTTCGAGCCCAGCGGTTGCCTGCTCAACGCCGCGGGATCGGCGGGTGCCGTATGGAATTCCGGGTGGATCGACATCTACTGGCCGGGCGACGTACCGCGCGAAGGGCCTCGCCCGGAGACCCTGATCGTCCTCGTCGCGGATCGGGAAGCGGACCTGTTGCCCCTGGCCACCTTCGATACGACATCGCCGCTGTGGCGGGAGTCCATGCCCCTGCTCCTGAGGTCCGTGGCCGCAGAGATCCTCGGCGGGGTGCGCATCTGCGGGTCGGTACAGGCCAGGGGGTTCCGCTACAAGGTGCTCCGGTGCGCGGCCGAGGTCGTACCACGGCGAGCCGGCCGTTGAGAGCCACTCCCGCTCGGTGAGCCTGGGGGCGTCCCCGGCCCGCCCGCGCCAGGCCGGTGGCGTCGTCGGGCCGACGAGTCCACCGGCGCCGATGCGGCGGGCGGGGCCGTTGTCCGCGGCAGACCGCGCCCTACGGCCCCGCCGCGCCGCCTGGCCCGGCGCGCCCTTCACCGGTTACGCCCGGGCCCCTGCCCCCGACGGCTCCGCGTGCGGTGTCGCCGTGAGCCCCCCGTCGTCGGTGGCGTCGTCCAAGACCTTCCGCCACTCGGCGACCAGCGCCGCCGACACCGGGGTCGTCCAGCCGCCCGGGCGGGCCGCGCCGCCGATGTGGAACGCGTCGATGCCGGCGTCCAGCAGGACCGGAAGGTGATCGAGGCGGAGGCCGCCGCCAACCAGGATCTGCTGGGCGTAGCCCGGTTCGCCGGACTTCGCCGCCTCCGCGAGGAGGGTGGGCAGGCCGGCATCGACGCCGCTGGCCGCGCCCGCCGTGAGGTAGGTGTCCAGCCCCGGCAGCCCGGCCAGCGCCGTGCGCAGCGCGTCGCGGTCGGCGGCGCGGTCGATGGCGCGGTGGAAGGTCCACCGGCAGCCGTCCAGCTCCGCCACGACCCGCTCCACGGCCGGCAGGTCCGGCCCGCCGTCCGTGTCGAGGAAGCCCAGGACGAACTCGTCGGCCCCGGCCGCCCGCAGCTCCCGCGCGACGCCGGTCAGCAGCCCGATGTCGCCCGCGGCGAACCCGTCCGCGAGCCGCAGCATCACGCGCAGGTCGATGTCGACGGCGGCGCGGATCGCGGCGTACGTCTCCGCCGACGGGGTGAGCCCGTCGGCGGCCATGTCGGTGACGAGTTCGAGGCGGTCCGCGCCTCCGGCCTGGGCGGCGACCGCGTCCTCGACGTCGAGGGCGATCACCTCCAGGACTGCACGCTTGTTCATGGGACCCCATTCATCGGGCGGCTACTGGTCTACACATGTCTGGTAGAGGTCTAGTCCAATTTAGAGTAGCCTGCCCGCGCAAGAGGGCCCGCGTGTGAGGTCCGCCCGCCGCCGCACCTCACCCGAAACGTCGCCCGAACATCACCCGAAGAGGTTCAGCTCCCCCTCCTCCGCCCCGGCCAGCTCGTACGCCGCGCCGCCCGGCGACCGCCCCGCGCACAGCCGTACGAGCGTCACCGCGTCCCCGAGGAACCGCGCCGGGGTCCGCTCCCCGCTCACCTCGCCGAGCCGCAGCGGCTCGTCCACGTCGTAGAGGTCGGCGTGCAGCGGCACGCCCCGCTTGTCGCGGCTCACCCGGGTGAGCAGCACCAGCGCGTCGGGGAGCCCGGCTCCCGCGTACGCGCCGGGCGCCCCGAACGCCTCCCGTACGTCACCCGAGTGCACCCACTCCCCGAGGGCGAGTCCGTCGAGCGGTCCACCCGCCCGCGCGATCACCGGGCCCGCCTCGGTCATCCCGCGCTCCAGCTCGTCCACGATCCGGGTGTGCGGCCAGCCGGACCGCTCGGCGATGTCCCGGTCGTTGGACTCGGGCGAGAACACGCCCTCCTCCAGCCGCCGCTCCACCACCCGGGTCAGCGCGGCCGAGCAGTGCGCCAGCACGTCCCGCACCGTCCAGCCCGGGCACGCGGCGACCGGCAGCGCGAAGTCGGCGTCCGGGCGGGCCCGCAGCAGCGGCACCAGCGCATCCCGCTCGGTCGTCAGCAGCCGCCCGGGGACGTCCGGGTCACGTGGTTCCTCGGCATTCGCATTCGTCGTCATGCGTTCCACGCTAGGCGGCGAAGGACGCGTGAGAATGGAGCTATGGCCGAACTCGACGACCTCCGTGTCCGCTGGTCCCGTGCTCTCGAAGGGGCCCGTGGGGCCAGTAGGGCCAGTGAGGCCCGTGAGGTCCGTGGTGGTACGGGCGGCGGGCCCGATCCCGGGGCGTACGCCGACAACCTGCTCGCGCGCTGGCAGGAGCCGCAGCGGCACTATCACACGCTCGCCCATCTCACCGCGGTCCTCGACCACATCGACACCCTCGCCCCGCACGCCGCCGACCCGGACGTCGTACGGCTCGCCGCCTGGTTCCACGACGCGGTGTACCGGCCCGACCGCTCCGAGAACGAGGAACGCTCCGCGCACCTCGCCGAGCGTGCCCTCCCCGAGGCCGGGGTCCCGGCGGCGAAGACGGCCGAGGTGGCCCGGCTGGTCCGGCTCACCGTCAGCCACGACCCGGCCGACGACGACCCCGACGGCCAGGTGCTCTGCGACGCCGACCTGGCGATCCTCGCCGCCCCGCCCTCCGCCTACGCCGCCTACACGGCCGCCGTCCGCCAGGAGTACGCCTTCGTCCCCGACGACGCCTTCCGTGCCGGGCGTTCCGCGATCCTGCGCCAACTCCTCGCCCTGCCCCGTCTGTTCAGAACGCCTCACGGGCAGTCGGAGTGGGAGGCCACCGCCCGCTTCAATCTGCGGTCCGAACTGGAAATGCTGTCGCTTCCGGAGCATGCGCCGTCCTAGTCTGCGGATCATGCGTGCACTGGGCGGGGATCAGGTGGAAGAGGCCGTCGCGGGATGCCTTGCACTGCTGCGGAGGGCTGTCAGGCGGGAGGGCTGGGCGGAGGTCCGGGCCGGGCGGCTGACGTGGAGCTGCCGGGAGACGGCCGTACACATCGCGCGCGATCTCATCACCTACGCGGCGCGGCTGGCGGGCCGTGTGCAGGAGCGGCACGCGCCCTTCGAGATCTCCCTCGACGACGGCGCCGCCGACCGCGGTGTCCTGGAGGTCGTCTCCACCACCGGCGCCCTCCTCACCGCCGCCGTCCGCACCACTCCCCGCAACGTACGCGCCTACCACTCCTATCCCTTCCGCAGTGCCGACCGGACCGGCTTCGCCGCGATGGGCGTCGCCGAGGTGCTGCTGCACACCCACGACATCGCCGAGGGCCTCGGCCTGCCCTACGAGCCTCCCGCCGAACTCGCCGAGTCCGTACTGGCGTTGCTCTTCCCGCACATCAAGCCCGGCCCCGCGCCCTGGCCGACGCTGCTGTGGGCCACCGGGCGGGGCGAACTGCCCGGCCGGGCACCGGTCACCGAGTGGCGCTGGAACAACAACCTGGTCCTGCCCGCCGAACGCCTCGCCCTGGAGGGCATACGGCCCGCCGCCGCACGGAACTTGGCACTGGGCGGCGACGGCGGCTTCGACTGGCTCACCGGCGGCCCGTACCACGGCACGCGCGAAGCCGCCCGGATGCTGGTGAAGGCATACGAAGCAGGCGTCCACCGGCCCGAGTTCGGCGCCTTCGTCCTCGTACGGCACGAGGACGACCGCGCCATCGGCAGCATGGGCTTCCACTCCGCCCCGGACGACGCGGGCCGGGTGGAGATCGGCTACGACCTCGTCGAGGGCGCCCGCGGCAACGGTTACGCCACGGAGGCGCTGCGCGCCCTGGCCCGCTGGGCACTGGAACGGGACGATGTGCACGCCCTGTTCGCGACCGTCGAGCGCGGCAACACCCCCTCCCAGGCGGTCGTCTCACGCGCCGGGTTCCGGAAAGTCAGCGAGGACGAGCAGCTGTTCGCCTATGAACTGCGGGACGAGTAGGGAGCGTTATCCGACTGGGTTGTCCGGCTGGGTTGTCCGGCTGGGATATACGGCCGGGTTATCCGACTGGGCTATCGAGCCGGTCATCACGCACGGTGCTTGGGGCGGCGCAGCCCGGCCGCGTACAGCAGCCGTACCACCTCGCGGCTGCGCACCTCCACCGCACCGGCGGCCACCGCGTCGGCGTAGTGGTGCGCCGGGATGTCGTAGTGGTCCCGCTCGAAGGCGCGCCGGGGCACGCCCAACGCCTCGGCGAAGGCGTGCAGTTCGTCGTACGAGACATCGCTGACCAGATGCGACCAGTAGCGGCCGTGGCCCGGCCAGCTCGGCGGATCGATGTAGATCACGTCGCCCCCGCCGCCCGCGCCGCCCCCGTACCGTCCCGGCACCGACCGTGCGCCCTCACGCCGCGCCGCCGCCCACGGCACCGCCCAGCGTGCCCAGCGCGGCGACCTTCACCCCCGCCTGATGGCACACCCAGTGCGGATCGGGCCCGAGTTCCGGCTCGACCTCCAGGGCATGCGGGTCCCCGGAACCGCAGACCGGGCACAACGGCCAGCGGCCGTACCGCTCCAGCAGGTCGTCCTGCACATCCTGCGCGACCAGCCCGGCCACATATTCCACGCCGTCCGGCCACTGCTCGATCCACCAGCGCCGCTGCGCCACCGAGTCCTCGACCAGGGACACCACGTCCGCCTGCCCGACCCTGCCCGCGACGAGATCGGCGAGCACCAGGGCACGCGCGGTGTGCAGTGCCTGCTCCAGGCGGCTGACGGGATCCATGGTCCTATTGTGCGCGGTCTTGACCAGGACCCGCGCCGAAAATATCTTCCAAAGATGACCCAGGATGTGAAGGAAATTTTCGCCGCGCCGCCCGCACCCGCCGCGCTCGCCGCGAAGGTGCGCACCCTGGCCCCCTCCATGACCCGCTCCATGCAGCGTGTCGCCGAGGCCGTGGCGGGCGACCCGGCGGGCTGCGCCGCCCTCACGGTCACCGGTCTCGCCGCGCGCACCGGCACCAGCGAGGCCACCGTCGTCCGCACCGCCCGGCTGCTCGGCTACCCCGGCTACCGCGATCTGCGCCTGGCCCTCGCCGGACTCGCCGCCCACCAGCAGTCCGGGCGCGCCCCCGCCCTCACGACCGACATCGCGGTGGACGACCCCATCGCCGATGTCGTCGCCAAGCTCGCCTACGACGAGCAGCAGACCCTCGCCGACACCGCCGCCGGACTCGACACCGCACAACTCGGCGCCGCCGTCACCGCGTTGGCGACCGCCCGCCGCACCGACGTGTACGGCGTCGGGGCGAGCGGGCTGGTGGCCCAGGACCTCACGCAGAAGCTGCTGCGGATAGGGCTGATAGCGCAGGCGTTCAGCGATCCGCATCTCGCCGTCACGAACGCCGTGCAACTGCGCTCGGGCGACGTGGCGATCGCGATCACGCACTCCGGTTCGACCGGCGATGTCATCGAGCCGCTGCGGGTGGCCTTCGAGCACGGGGCCACCACCGTGGCGGTCACCGGGCGGCCCGACGGGGCGGTGGCGCAGTACGCGGATCATGTGCTGACGACGTCGACGGCCCGGGAGAGCGAGCTGCGGCCCGCGGCGATGTCCTCTCGGACGAGTCAGCTGCTTGTCGTGGACTGTTTGTTCATCGGGGTTGCCCAGCGGACGTATGACCGTGCCGGTCCTGCGTTGGCGGCGTCTTATGAGGCGTTGGCGCATCGGCATCGGCATGGTTCTCGATAGGCCGTAGGGCCACCTGTTGTCTTCAGCCTGCGGGTTCGTCGTGGTTTCTCGCGCAGTTCCCCGCGCCCCTGGGCAAGTTGAACAAACCCGAATTCGAAAGTCACCGGAAAGAGCCACCCCCCATGACCTTCACGTCCCACCCCCGACATCTCCGTGCCGAGTTGGAGTCGCTGACCACCGAGGCTTTTCGGCCGGAGCTTGCCGATATCGATACGTTGCCCACGCTGGAGATCGCCCGGCTGATGAACGGCGAGGATGCCGGGGTGCCGGGGGCGGTCGCGGCGCGGTTGCCCGAGATCGCCGCCGCCGTCGACGCGGTCGCGGAGCGCATGGCGCGCGGCGGGCGGCTGGTCTACGCCGGTGCCGGGACCGCCGGACGGCTCGGCGTGCTGGACGCCTCGGAGTGCCCGCCCACCTTCAACACCGGCCCCGAGCAGGTCGTAGGCCTGATCGCAGGTGGCCCGGACGCCATGGTCACCTCGGTCGAGGGCGCCGAGGACTCCCCGGAGCTGGCCCGGCAGGACCTGGACGCGCTGAAGCTGACGGCCGACGACACGGTGGTCGGCGTCTCCGCCTCCGGTCGCACACCGTATGTGCTCGGCGCCGTGGACCACGCCCGCAAGCTCGGCGCCCTGACGGTCGGCCTGGCCTGCAACACGGACAGCGCGCTCGCGGCCGCCGCCGAGCACGGCATCGAAGTCGTGGTGGGCCCGGAGCTGCTGACCGGCTCCACGCGCCTCAAGGCGGGGACGGCGCAGAAGCTGGTCCTGAACATGCTGTCGACGATCACGATGATCCGGCTCGGCAAGACGTACGGGAACCTGATGGTCGACGTGCGCGCCTCCAACGACAAACTGCGGGCCCGCTCCCGCCGTATCGTCGCCCTTGCGACGGGCGCGCCGGACGACGAGATCGAGGCGGCGCTCACCGCCACGGACGGCGAGGCGAAGAACGCGGTGCTGTGCCTCCTGGCGGGCGTGGACGGCCCGACGGCCGCCCGCCTTCTGGAGGAGTCCGGCGGTCATCTGCGTGCCGCGCTGGCGGCGGCGGGCGACTGACCAGCACGCTCGGTGGATGACCGTCGAACCCTCCGTCACCGCCGCCGCCCTGCTGCCGCTGGTCGGCGGCCCCGCGAACGTCGTCTCCGCCGCCCACTGCATGACCCGCCTCCGGCTCGCCCTCGCCGATCCGTCCCGCGTGGACACAGCGGCGGTACGAGCGCTGCCGGCGGTGCTCGGGGTCGTGGAGGGGGGTGACGGAAGCCTCCAGATCGTGCTGGGGCCGGGGGCGGTGACGAAGGTGACGGGGGAGTTCGAGCGGCTGCTCGACAGCGGTCCGGCCGGCGCCGCCGACGCCGCAACCGACACCACCACCGCCCCCTCAGGCACCGCCCACGAACTGGCGGCTCTCGGCGAGAAGTTGCGCGAGAGGCGGCGGCTGCGCAACGCGACGCCCGTCAAGTCCGCGCTGCGCCGCGTGGCGAACGTCTTCGTGCCGCTGATCCCGGCCCTGGTCGGCTGCGGGGTGCTCGCCGGGCTCAACGGACTGCTGCTGAACGCCGGTTGGCTGCCGGGTCTCACCCCCGCCCTCGCCGCCGTCGCCTCGGCGTTCATGGCGCTGATCGCGGTGTTCGTCGGGCTGGGCACGGCGCGGGAGTTCGGCGGCACTCCCGTGCTGGGCGGCGCGGTGGCGGCGGTGGTGGTCTTCCCCGGGGTCACGAAGGTCACCGCGTTCGGCACCCACCTCTCCCCCGGCCAGGGCGGAGTGCTGGGCGCGCTGGCGGCGGCGCTGCTCGCGACGTACGTCGAGAAGTGGTGCCGCGGCCGGGTCCCGGAGGCACTGGACGTCCTGGTCACGCCGACCGTGACGGTCCTGGTCTCCGGACTGGTCACGCTCTACGGCCTGATGTACGCGGCCGGAGCCGTCGCCTCCGCCGTGGGCACCGCGGCGACCTGGCTGCTGTCCACCGCGGGGGTCCTCGCCGGACTGCTGCTCGGCGGTCTCTTCCTCCCCCTGGTCATGCTGGGCCTGCACCAGGCCCTCATCCCCCTCCACACCACCCTCATCGAGCAGCAGGGCTACACGGTGCTGCTGCCCGTCCTGGCGATGGCGGGCGCGGGCCAGGTCGGCGCGGCGGCAGCGGTCTACGTCCGTCTCCGCCACGACACCTCGATCCGTACGACCATCAGATCGGCCCTTCCGGCGGGCCTGCTCGGCGTCGGCGAGCCGCTGATCTACGGCGTCTCCCTGCCGCTGGGCCGCCCCTTCCTCACCGCCTGCGCGGGCGGCGCGGCGGGCGGCGCCTTCCTCGGGGTGTTCGCGATGCTCGGCGACAAGGTCGGCACGACGGCGATCGGGCCGTCGGGCTGGGCCCTGTTCCCCCTGCTCGCGGGGAACAGAGGCCTGGCCCTGACGGCGGCGATCTACGCGGGCGGTCTGCTGACGGCGTACCTGGTCGGCTTCGCGGCGACGTACCCGGTACTGAACCCGTCCGCCACCACCTCCACGGACACCACATCCACGGACACCACCTCCACGGACACCGCCCCCGCGGAGCCCGCGCCGGACGGCCGGACTACGCCCGCCGGTACCCCGACACCTTCGCGATCCACGTGACGAAGTCGCCCGGGTCCTGGTCGGCGCCGTGCCCGGCGTCCCAGTAGTACTTGGTGGACAGGTCGGTCAGCCGGGCGTGCAGATCGGAGACGATCATCGGGGAGCTGTCGGTGTCCTTGGTGCCGACACGCAGCCACCAGTGCCGGGAGCGGCCGTTGTTCACCGTGTCGTTCTTGTCGACGAGGTCGACGAGGTGGTGCATGGGGTTCATCAGGTGCAGCTTGGCGGGGAGGTCCTCGTCGAGGCGTGCGCTCGTGCTGCCGCTCGCGTGGCGCAGGCTGTAGAGGGTGAAGTGGCGGGCGGCGGTGGTGCCGGTGCCGAAGAGGTTGTTCTCACCGGCAGACAGGTCGAAGGCGTCGAAGGCGGGGGTGTCCTTCTTGCGGGCGCCGACGTGGGTGACGAAGTCGTCCCAGGAGAAGCGGGCCCGGCCGCCCTGCCAGTCGAGGAAGGTGTGGGCGGCGAGGTAGGAGGCCCGGTCGGTGCCGGAGAGGGCGGTGAGGTACCTGGTGGCGGAGTCCTCCAGATGGGCGCCGACCAGGTAGTCGTCCAGGTTGCGGACGGTCAGGGCGCCGTAGCCCCGGGCGCGCAGCCGCAGTCCGGCGACGTAGTCGGCGTAGGCGCCGGCGAGGTCCTTGCTGACCGTCTGGTCGACGAGCGAGCCGTTCGCGAGCGGACTGCCGCCCCAGGCCCACTCGTACGCCATGTCGGCGTGCTCCAGGTCGGTGATCGGGCACCAGGCGCCCACGGCGTGGATGGCGTCGCTCGCGTCGGCCGCGCCGATCGCGTCGAGGTAGGGCCGGTAGAGCGGGCTGTCGCCGGACGCGCCGAGCAGGGTGGACAGGGCACCGCCCGCGCTGACGCCGGACGACACGATCCGGTCCACGTCACCGGGGATACGGCCGCGGTTGGCCTTCACATAGCGCACGGCGGCCTTGAGGTCGACGATCGCGGCGGGCGCGGTGCCGTAGGTACACCCCGGAGGAGTCGACGAGACTGCGGCCGCGGGCGCCCGGCTCGACGACGACGTACCCGGCGGCGAGGGCGAGCTGCTGACGGCTGGCGCCACCGCCGGAACCACCGGGACCACCGGAACCACCGGGACCACCGGGACCACCGGGACCACCGGGACCCATGCCGCCGCCGATGCCGGTCGCGTTCGCCGTGGACGACGGCATGTAGCCGCCGACGGAGTTGGCGAGCAGGATCGGCGCCCCGGAGGCGTCGACCGCGCTGCCGTCGATCGTCACGGGGACACTGACGTTCAGCGACTGGTACGTCGCGTCGACCGGGTCGGCGACATAGGTGATCGCCTTCCAGAAGTGGTACGTCACCGAGTGCGCGGTGCCGTCGGTGCCGGTGATGCTGGTGGTCAGCTCGGTGTACGCGGCCGGGTCGAAGACCAGGCCGGACCCGGCGGCCGACGTTCTCGGGGTGGCCGCACGGGCACTGGAGGCAAAACCGACCGCCGGCACCGCGGCGGCCGCGGTGAGTCCCATGACCACTGTCCTGCGCTTCACTGTCCTGCGCTTCACTGTCCTGCGCTTCACGTCGTCTGCTCCTGTCGCGGCTCGGAAAGGACAGGGCCGAGTGCAACAGGGGTTTCTGAAGGCAAGCTGAACGCCCCGGGCGGCCCGGCGCGAAACCGGCCGGGCGGGGCGGGGGGAGGAACCGCAGGTGAGGCCCTAAATCGTCACCATAATTGTCAACAATAAGGCTGACGAAAACGCCGGGAAACTTGGCCATATCGTGACGCTGGAACGGCCCTACGAACGGCGACGAGCGACCGCGGACCCGCGCCGGGCCGCCACCGGGCCCCGCCCCGACCGCCGCCGGACCCGATTGTCAGTGCCGTATGCCACGGTGGAGGCGTGAACCACGCCCAAGCAACCGCCCTGGGCCGCGCCCTCCGCCTCGTCGGGGAGCACGGCGACGCCCTCACCGCCACCACCCCCGACACCAAGCTGCACGAGTTCAGGGACGACCTGCGCCGCGCCCTGGAACTGCTGGACGAGTCCGTCACCCACGCCGTTCCCACCACCCGCTGCGCCGAGCACCCCACCGGCCCGGTGGACAAGGCGGCCCCCGATCTGTGCCTGCTGTGCGAGACCCGGCGCCGCGCCGCCCGCCGCTCAGAGCTGACCGGCGGCGGCTCTCAGGGCATGCGCCCCGGCGGACAGCCCCCGGCCGCCCCGGCGCCGTCGCGCTACGGCGTCCGCGCCCACCGCCCGCAGCCCCAGCAGCGCTGGCTGCCGGAGCTGTGGAACGGCCAGGAGTGGCAACTGTGCGGCACCCCGCGCCGCGACCGGCACGAGGCGGAGCTGTATCTGGCCGCCCAACGACGCGGCCCACGGCCCGCCATGGCGTACCGACTCGTGCACGAGTTCACGGACTACGAGGTACTGCGGGTCTGGGGGACACCCGTACAGGTCGCCGCCATCGAGCCCATGGACAACCTGTGATTTCTGGATGTCCCGAACGGAACCCATGACTTTCACAGTTTGCTGATATTCCATCTCCCGCACGTGGCGTAGGGAGCGTCACCGTGATCTCACGGAGCGTGGAGCGTCGATGACCGGCCTTATCAAACAGCTCCGCATCTCGCTCCTCGTCACGCTCGGGGTGATGGCCTTCGGCGTGCTGTCGGACCTCCTAAAAGCACTGTGGTCGGGGGACTTCCTGGCGGTCCTGGGCGACGATGCGCTGACCGCGGTCATCTTCTGTACTTTCGTGGCCGTCGTGCACACGGTGATCTACGGCGCGATGCACGTCGGACGCCCGGAGACGCGGGAGGCGCGGGGCGTCCGGGCCGGGTTGGGGGTGCTGCTGGTGCTCGACGTGCTCCCGCTGCTCATCGCGGGCTACGTCGTACTCGCCCTCATACCCGTCATGACCGTCGTGGTGACATGGGGCTGGGTGAGGCGGGGAGCCACGGTACCCGGTGAGGCGCGGAACACCGCGCTGTTCTTCGGCATCCTGTCCGTGCTGGTGCAGGCGGTGGGAGCCGCGATCATGGCCGCGGTGGGATGATCATGCATATGTCCGAGGACACCGGCGCCATGTGGGCCGTCCTGCTGATGCTCGCGGTCGCGCCCGCGATGGGGTACGCGCTCGTCACCCGGCTCACCGGGCGCGGGCGCAAGGGGGCTGCCTCCTGGCAGCCGATAGACGACCCGGTCTTCTGGGCCGGCGCGGGTGCGGCGGTTGCGGGCCATGCGCTGGCCGCGGTCGCCGTGGTCGGGGACTGGGGCGGGATGTCCGGACCGCTGTCGGCGGCGTACGCGGGCGGAGGTGTGGCCAGCGCCCTCGTCTACGCGTACGACGCCTGGACGGGCAACGGCCGTGCGGGTGACGGCGATAGGGGTGAAGGCACTGCGCGGGCGGGTCGTCGGGGCGGGCGTGTGCTGCGTCCTGCGCTGCTGCTCGTCGTGCCGTACGTGTTCGCCCTCGGGTTCTTCCTGCTGGTCACTGACTGACCCGAGGGCGAACGGTGGGACGGCTCAGCTCAGGGATTTCAGAGCCGCCGCGTCGTACGGCTTCAGCTCGTCCGTACGGCCGGAGAGGATCTTCGCCGCCCACTCGGGGTCCTGGAGCAGCGCGCGGCCGACGGCCACCAGGTCGAACTCGTCGCGCTCCAGTCGGTCGAGCAGGTCGTCGATGCCCTTGAGCACGGAGCCCTCGCCGGTGAAGGCCTTGATGAAGTCGCCGTCGAGGCCGACTGAGCCGACGGTGACGGTGGGCTTGCCGGTCAGCTTCTTCGTCCAGCCCGCGAGGTTGAGGTCGGAGCCCTCGAACTCGGGGAGCCAGTAGCGGCGGGTGGAGGCGTGGAAGGCGTCCACACCGGCCGCGGCGAGCGGGGTCAGGATGGACTCCAGTTCCTCGGGGGTCTCGGCGAGCCGGGCGTCGTACGCCTCCTGCTTCCACTGCGAGTAGCGGAAGAGGACCGGGAAGTCGGGCGAGACGGCCTCGCGGACGGCCGCGATGACCTCCGCCGCGAACTTCGTCCGGGCCACGGGGTCACCGCCGTAGGCGTCGGTACGCCGGTTGGTGCCCGCCCACAGGAACTGGTCGAGGAGGTAACCGTGCGCGCCGTGCAACTCGACGCCGTCGAAGCCGATGCGCTCGGCGGCGGCCGCGGCCTCGGCGAACGCGCCGATCACGGCGTCCAGGTCGGCCCGGTCCATCGCCTTGCCGGTGGCCTCGGTGGCGCCGATGCGCAGGCCGGAGGGGCCGACGGCGGGGGCTTCGGGGAAAGGCGCCTGGCCCTGCTCACGGACCATGCCGATGTGCCACAGCTGCGGGACGATCGTGCCGCCCGCCGCGTGCACCGCCTCGGCGACCTTCGCCCAGCCCGCCAACTGCTCCTCCCCGTGGAACCGCGGTACGCGGCTGCTCTGCCCGGCCGAATCGTGGCCGACGTACGTTCCCTCGGTGACGATCAGACCGACACCGGCGGCTGCGCGGCGGGCGTAGTACGACACCACGTCCTCACCCGGGATGCCGCCGGGGGAGAACATGCGGGTCATCGGCGCCATGACGATCCGGTTGGGCACGGTCAGGCCGTTGAGCGTGACCGGGCGGGAGAGGATCTCGGCGGCGCGGGAGGCCGGGGGCGTGGTGACGGTCACGTGGGGGCTCCTGGAGAGTGATTCGACTGACCAACTGGTATGTGCGCACGCATCGTTGCACTACCTGAATCAACTGCACCCTCCGAGTGGTGCATTCCGCATCGCCGATGAGCCGCCGTGTGATCCCGGACACGCCGAGGGCGGCACCCCCTGTCGGAAGGGGGTGCCGCCCTCGGTAAGGACGCAGATCAACCAGAGGTCGATCAGAAGTCCATGTCACCGCCCGGCATGCCGCCCGGGGCGGCCGCGGCGGCCTTCTCCGGCTTGTCGGCGATGACGGCCTCGGTGGTGAGGAACAGCGCGGCGATGGAGGCCGCGTTCTGCAGCGCCGAACGGGTCACCTTCGCCGGGTCGATGATGCCCTCGGCGACCAGGTCGACGTACTCGCCGGTCGCAGCGTTCAGGCCGTGACCCGGGGTCAGGTTGCGCACCTTCTCCACCACGACGCCGCCCTCGAGGCCGGCGTTGACGGCGATCTGCTTCAGCGGGGCCTCCAGCGCGAGCTTCACGGCCTGCGCGCCGGTCGCCTCGTCACCCTCGAGGTCCAGCTTCTCGAAGACCGAGGCGGCCTGGATGAGGGCCACGCCGCCACCGGCGACGATGCCCTCCTCGACGGCAGCCTTCGCGTTGCGGACGGCGTCCTCGATGCGGTGCTTGCGCTCCTTGAGCTCCACCTCGGTGGCGGCACCGGCCTTGATGACCGCGACACCGCCGGCGAGCTTCGCCAGGCGCTCCTGGAGCTTCTCGCGGTCGTAGTCCGAGTCGCTGTTCTCGATCTCGGCGCGGATCTGGTTGACGCGGCCCGCGACCTGGTCGGAGGAGCCGGCACCGTCGACGATGGTGGTCTCGTCCTTGGTGATGACGACCTTGCGGGCCTTGCCCAGCAGGTCGAGGGTCGTGTTCTCGAGCTTGAGACCGACCTCCTCGGAGATGACCTCGCCGCCGGTGAGGATGGCGATGTCGTTCAGCATCGCCTTGCGGCGGTCACCGAAGCCCGGGGCCTTGACCGCGACGGACTTGAAGGTGCCGCGGATCTTGTTGACGACCAGGGTCGACAGGGCCTCGCCCTCGACGTCCTCGGCGATGATCAGCAGCGGCTTGCCCGACTGCATGACCTTCTCCAGCAGCGGGAGCAGGTCCTTGACCGAGGAGATCTTGGAGTTGGCGATCAGGATGTACGGGTCGTCGAGGACGGCCTCCATACGCTCCATGTCGGTGGCGAAGTACGCCGAGATGTAGCCCTTGTCGAAGCGCATGCCCTCGGTGAGCTCGAGCTCCAGACCGAAGGTCTGCGACTCCTCGACGGTGATGACGCCTTCCTTGCCGACCTTGTCCATGGCCTCGGCGATCAGCTCGCCGATCTGGGTGTCGGCGGCGGAGATGGAGGCCGTGGAGGCGATCTGCTCCTTGGTCTCGACGTCCTTGGCCTGCTCCAGCAGGGCGGCGGAGACGGCCTCGACGGCCTTCTCGATACCGCGCTTGAGGGCCATCGGGTTGGCGCCGGCGGCTACGTTGCGCAGGCCCTCCTTGACCAGGGCCTGGGCGAGCACGGTCGCGGTGGTCGTACCGTCACCGGCGACGTCGTCCGTCTTCTTGGCGACTTCCTTGACCAGCTCGGCGCCGATCTTCTCGTACGGGTCCTCGAGCTCGATCTCCTTGGCGATGGACACACCGTCGTTGGTGATCGTGGGGGCGCCCCACTTCTTCTCGAGGACGACGTTGCGGCCCTTGGGGCCGAGCGTCACCTTCACGGCGTCCGCGAGCTGGTTCATGCCGCGCTCGAGGCCGCGCCGCGCCTCCTCGTCGAACGCGATGATCTTGGCCATGTGAAGTGGTCCCTCCAGGACTGGGGGTGATTCCTTCGGACCGCGCCCGCGCCCGCGACGGACGGCTCGCCGGCCCGTGGTTCCTTGCCCCACGCGGCCTGCGGGCCTCACCGACCCGGTCCTTCATTGTCACTCTCACCTTCAGAGTGCTAACGCCAATGATTAGCACTCGCCCCTGTCGAGTGCAAGCGCCTCCGGCAGGGTCGGCCGAGGGTCAGCCCTTGGCGAACAGCAGCCCTACGACGTCCGACGGCAGCCGTACGACGTCCGCACGGCAGCCGTACGACGTCTGCACGGCGTCCGGGCACGCGAAGGGCCCGCACCCGGTGCGGGTGCGGGCCCTTCGCAGGAAATACGTGCAGTTGACGTTCAGGCGGTGACGCGGACCATGTCGGCCTGCGGGCCCTTCTGGCCCTGCGAGATCTCGAACTCGACGCGCTGACCCTCTTCCAGGGTGCGGTAGCCGTCCATCTGGATCGCGCTGTAGTGGACGAAGACGTCCGCACCACCGTCGACCGCGATGAAGCCGTACCCCTTCTCCGCGTTGAACCACTTGACGGTGCCCTGAGCCATGCCTAACTCCCCTATTACTGGCCCTTGCACAGATCCACACTTCGCGGATCCGGGTCAGACCTCACCCCCCATGGATTGGGGGCGTGCGCCGGAACGCGTCGACCGCGGCTGAATGTATCTGTCCAACTGCCGTCTGCAACAGGTCAATCGGACGAGAAATCCGGGCACGCACGGTCGGGAATCTCCCGAGAATTCACCTGAATTCAGGGCAAGTCGGGCCCCATAAAAGGCGTATAAGGCGCAAAAGGTTCGCACACTTTGGCTACTTCTTGCCGTTCGCCCGGCACATTCACAGGGTCTTCACCCTGAAGATCACGAGCGCCTTCCCCAACCCTACCGCGTTCAACCCAACTGAATTACCCCCTCCGCTTCTCTCACGGAGGAGGCAATTCGATGAACAGTGAGTGAGCGACGTTACCCCCGGTAACAGTGGTGGGCTCCGTGGTGCACTCCGGGCGGGCGCTCCGGGGGTGCGCTCCTGGGGTGCTCAGCCTCCGGCGACGGCGGGGATGATCGACACGCCCGCCCCGTCCGGAGTAGCCGTCTCCAGGCCCTGCTCGAAGCGGACGTCGTCGTCGTTGACGTAGACGTTCACGAACCGGCGCAGCTTGCCCTGGTCGTCCAGGACCCGGGCGGCGATGCCGGTGTGGTTCTTCTCCAGGTCGGTGATGACATCGGCGAGGGTCGCGCCCTCGGCCGCCACTTCGGCCTGCCCACCGGTGTAGGTGCGCAGGATGGTGGGGATGCGGACGGTGACACTCATGCGACTTGACCTCCGGTGACAAGGGGACTACGTTGCGTCGCGACCGCCGGGCCGGCGGTTTCGGCCTGTGGAGCTGGCATAAGACCTCGGCTTGGGTTCGTCCCGGGGGCAGCCGGCGGTGAAGCAGGAAACCCGGCGGGCGACCGCTGGACTCCTCGGGACTCGGAGGAGGAGGTCAAGCGAGGCCAGCCTCTCGGAACGACTCAAGGTTGGGACGGATGGTGGCGGTCAGCCCGGTGCCGGCCACCGCGTCGAGGGTCTTGAGGCCGTCGCCCGTGTTGAGGACGACCGTGGTGAGGGTGGGGTCGAGGACGCCGTCGTCGATCAGCTTCTTCGTCACGCCCACCGTCACACCGCCCGCCGTCTCGGCGAAGATGCCCTCGGTGCGGGCGAGCAGCCCGATCGCCTCGACGACCTGATCGTCCGTCACGTCCTCCACGGCGCCGCCGGTACGGCGCGCGATGTCGAGGACGTAGGGCCCGTCGGCCGGGTTGCCGATGGCGAGCGACTTGGCGATGGTGTTCGGCTTCTGCGGCCGTACGACGTCGTGCCCGGCCTTGAAGGCGGTGGACACCGGCGAGCAGCCCTCGGCCTGCGCACCGAAGATCTTGTACGGCCGGTCCTCCACCAGACCCAGCTCGATCAGTTCCTTCAGCCCCTTGTCGACCTTGGTGAGCTGCGAACCGGAGGCCACCGGTACGACGATCTGGTCGGGCAGCCGCCAGCCGAGCTGCTCGCAGACCTCGTACGCCAGGGTCTTGGAGCCCTCCGCGTAGTACGGCCGCAGATTGACGTTGACGAAGCCCCAGCCCTCGCCCGCCGGATCGCCGATCAGCTCGGAGCAGAAGCGGTTCACATCGTCGTAGGTGCCCTCGATACCGACCAGATCGCCGCCGTAGATCGCGGCCATGACGATCTTGCCCTGCTCCAGGTCGTGCGGGATGAACACGCACGAGCGCAGCCCGGCGCGGGCCGCGGCGGCACCCACCGCACCGGCCAGATTGCCGGTCGAGGAGCAGGAGAGCGTGGTGAAGCCGAAAGCGCGGGCGGCCTCCAGCGCCTGGGCCACGACACGGTCCTTGAAGGAGTGCGTCGGATTGCCGGAGTCGTCCTTCACATACAGACCGCCGGTCACCCCGAGTTCCCGGGCGAGACGGTCGGCCTTGACGAGTTTCGTCCAGCCGGGATTGATGTTCGGCTTGTCCGCCACGTCCGCGGGGACGGGCAGCAGTGGCGCATAACGCCAGATGTTCGCGGGTCCCGCCTCGATACGCTTACGGAGCTCCTCGGTGTCGTAGGACGAGAAGTCGTAGGAGATCTCCAGCGGGCCGAAACACTCCGCACAGGCGAAGACCGGGCCGAGCGGTACGCGATGGCCGCATTCCCGGCAGCTCAGAGCGGCGGCGGGCCCGAGATCGACGGAGGATTCCGTGGTGCTTGCAAGTGACTGCGCGGCCATGAGAGGCGAGGCCCTTTCTCCTCATCTTCCTCACGACGCATCTCGTCGTGAGACGGATTTGGCACCTTCCCTCGCCGGGAGCCTCGCAGCGGATGCCGAGACCGGTCGTAGGGGGGTTGCCGGGGCTTCACCGGGCCGTATCCCTCTGCCCCTCTGGATGAGCGGTATGCACTTGTGGACGCCGGAGACCTCGGACATGCGATGGTCATCCGCGTTGTTCAAGACTGTAACCGAAGGCCAGGAGAGTTGAGATAGTCGTCCGAACCGCGAGATGGATCACAGGGATCACATGGATCGCAGGGATCACATGGTGATGTGTGGCCGCAACAGTGAGGAGCCGCAAGCTGTGCTGGAAGAAGTCGAGCGCTGGCTGAGCGATCGCTCCTGGTCCGTGACCGATCGCCCCCTTCACAGGATCATGGCGGCGAAGCAGCGCACGGGTCAGTCGGTGTCCGTCGTCCTGCCCGCGCTCAACGAGGAGGAAACGGTCGGCGACATCGTCGCGATCATCCGCCACGACCTCATGCAGCAGGTCCCGCTGGTCGACGAGATCGTCGTCGTCGACTCCGGGTCCACCGACCGCACCTCCCAGGTCGCCGCCGCCGCGGGCGCCCGGGTCGTCCACCGCGACCACATCCTGCCGCGCATCCCCGCCGTGCCCGGCAAGGGCGAGGTGCTGTGGCGCTCCCTCCTGGTCACCGGCGGGGACATCGTTTGCTTCATCGACGCCGATCTGAAGGAGTTCTCCTCCGACTTCGTCTCCGGCATCGTCGGCCCGCTGCTCACCGACCCGGAGGTCGACCTGGTCAAGGCCATGTACGACCGTCCGCTCGGCGGCGCCGCCGGGCAGGGCGGCCGGGTCACCGAGCTGATGGCCCGCCCGCTGCTCAATATGCACTGGCCCCAGCTCGCCGGCTTCGTCCAGCCGCTCGGCGGCGAGTACGCGGCCCGGCGCAGTCTGCTGGAGCTGCTGCCGTTCCCGGTGGGCTACGGCATCGAGCTGGGCATGCTCGTCGACGCCCTGCATCTCGTCGGCCTCGACGCACTGGCCCAGGTCGACGTGGGGGTACGCAAGCACCGGCACCAGGACGGGCAGGCGCTGGGGCGGATGGCCGCGGCGATCTACCGCACCGCCCAGCTCCGGCTGGCCCGCGGGCATCTGATCCGGCCGTCGCTCACGCAGTTCGAGCGGGGGGCGGAGGGGTTCGAGGCACGGACGTATTCCGTGGACACGGAGGAGCGGCCGCCTATGGCCGAGATCGTGGAGTATGCGGAGCGGCGGGTGGCCTGACCGGGGGCTGGGGGGCTGAGGTTTGCGCAGTTCCCCGCGCCCCTGGATTTGTCCGGTTCGATGTCGGGTGCGGGTGCGTCGTGGCTGGTCGCTCCCCCAAGCTCTCAACTTCGTTCGAGCAGGGAGGTACCCCCATCGCGGCAGAGCCGCAGATCGATGCGCCCCGCGCCCCTTCAGGCACGCTGCCGCCCCGGCGCCAGTGCCTTACCGGGCACACCCGCCCGGTGTGAGTGAGCATACGTTTGACACCCCTCCCGACGGGCTAGGTCTGGGCTTATGGCCACTACGTCAAGCGGCGCAGCCCACCCCGTGCTGGTCGCGTCCAATCGCGGCCCCATCTCGTACCAGGTGCGCGAGGACGGTTCCCTGCACGCCAAACGCGGCGGTGGCGGTCTGGTGTCCGGGCTCTCGGCCATCGGGCCGGACGCCGGCGCCCTGTGGGTGTGCTCGGCACTCGGCGACGGGGACCGCGAGGCGGTACGGCGCGGGGTCGGCGAGCCCGGTGTGCGAATGCTGGACATCCCGCCCGATGTGCACTCCGACGCCTACAACGGCATCGCCAACTCCGTGCTGTGGTTCGTGCACCACATGCTGTACCAGACCCCGCTGGAGCCGGTCTTCGACAGCGAGTTCCGGCGCCGATGGACGTCCTACGAGGAGTACAACCGCGCGTTCGCGACGGCGCTCGCCGAGGAGGCGGCCGAGGGGGCCGTCGTGATGGTGCAGGACTACCACCTGTGCCTGGTGCCGGGGATGCTGCGCGAGCTGCGGCACGATCTGCGCATCGGACACTTCTCGCACACGCCGTGGGCGCCGCCGGAGTACTTCCGGATGCTTCCCGACGACATCGGCGCCCAGCTGGTGCGGGGCATGCTCGGAGCGGACCGGCTCGGGTTCCTCACCCGGCGGTGGGCCGACGCGTTCGTGCGGTGCGCGAGGGAGACGGACCGGGACGGTGTCGTCTTCGCCGGGGCGGACGACGACGGCGGTCTTGTCGTACGGCACTCCGCGGGCGGGCCGGTGCGGGAGACCGTTATCGGGGTGCACGGGCTCGGTGCCGACTCCGAGTTCCTGCGCGAGCGCGCGCATCAGCCCGATGTCGACGAGCGGATGGCCGCGCTGCGCGAGGAGATCGGCGCCGGACGCAAGACGATCGTCCGGGTCGACCGGACCGAGCTGTCCAAGAACATCGTGCGCGGGCTGCTGGCGTACCGGCAGCTGCTCGACGACCGTCCCGAGTGGCGGGAGCGGGTCGTGCATGTCGCGTTCGCGTATCCGTCCCGGCAGGATCTCGCCGTGTACCGGGAGTACACGGCCGAGGTGCAGCGGGTCGCTGATGAGATCAACTCGGTGTACGGGACGCCGGGGTGGACACCGGTCGTCCTTCATGTCAAGGACGACTTCGCGCGGTCGCTGGCGGCGTACCGTCTGGCCGATGTGGCGCTGGTCAATCCCATCCGCGACGGGATGAATCTTGTGGCCAAGGAGGTGCCGGTCGTCTCCGACGAGGGGTGTGTGCTGGTGCTGTCGCGGGAGGCGGGGGCGTTCGAGGAGTTGGGGGACGATGCGGTGGTCGTGAATCCCTATGACGTGGTGGGGACGGCGCGGGCGTTGCATCTGGCGTTGGCGATGCCGGGTGGGGAGCGGGGGGAGCGGGGGAAGAGGCTGGTTGCGGCGGCTACGGCTCTGCCGCCGAGTGCGTGGTTCTTGGAGCAGCTTGACGCGTTGCGGGGGTAGGCGGTTTTCGCCCCCGCCGCCCCTTCCCGTCCCGTCACGGGGGCTCCGCCCCCGTCCCCCCGCTCCTCAAACGCCGGAGGGGCTGGATGTTCAGCCCGTCCGGCGTTTGAGGACGAGGCCCGAAGGGCCGAAAGGGGGGTCTGGGGGCGCAGCCCCCAGGGACGGGAACGGGAAGGGGCGGCGGGGGCGAAAACCCCCTACACGGCCGCCGCCAGTCGCCTCAGCAGCGCCACCACTCCCCCCGGCCCCTCCACCACCAGGTCCGCTCTCGATGACAGCTCCGTGACCTCCGTGCTGCCGCTGCACACCAGGAGGCCCGGGACACCTTCCTCCCGGAGCTTTTCGACGGCCGCGTAGGCCGGGAGATCGCCCAGATCGTCGCCTGCGTAGAGCAACGACCCCGCGCCGGCGGCCCGGACGTGGTCCCGCAGCGCCACCCCCTTGTCCATGCCCGGCGGCCGCAGCTCCAGCACCAGACGCCCCGGTTCCACGATCAGACCGTGAGCCGTGGCCAGGCCGACAAGCGGAGTGCGAAGCGCTTCGAAGGTCGACTGCGGGTTCGCCGCCCGGCGGGTGTGGACCGCGATCGCCCTGCCGCCCTTCTCCTCCACCCAGGCGCCGGACCCGGCCAGCAGGGCAGGGAGCTCGGCTCGGGCCGCGGCCACACCGGGGTGCGGCGGCGGGGCGGTCAGGGTGGCGGTGGCCGCGTCCCAGCGCTCGGCGCCGTAGTGGCCGAGGACCACCAGGTGCTCCAGGCCGGGTACGTCCGCGAAGCCGCCGTGGTGCACGGCGACCTCGGCCGGGCGGCCGGTGACGACGGCCACGGACGCGACCTTCGGGGCGATCGCGGCCAGTGCGGGCACCGCGTCGGGGTGGGCGCGGGCCTGTTCCGGGTCCGGCACGATCGGGGCGAGCGTCCCGTCGAAGTCGAGGCCGATCACGGTGCGGTCCGGGTGGGCGAGGATGGTGGCCAGGGCCTCACGGCCGGCCTGGGTGACGGGCTGCGGGAGAGGGTCCATCGGATCGGTGGGCATGTCGTCAACCTAACCGCGGGCCGTCCGCCTTACTCATGTCTGCGCGTGCTGACACGTGCCTCAGCGTTCCGCCCGTCTGCGCTCTCTGATCCGTCGCAGTCTGTTCACCGTGACCGGGTCGTGGGCCAGGGCCCGGGCGTCGTCGAGGAGGGCGTTGAGGAGCTGGTAGTAGCGGACCGGGGCCAGGCCCAGCTCCTCCCGTATGGCACGTTCCTTGGCGCCGGGGCCCGAGAACCCCCGGCGCTCCAGGGCCAGGACCGCACGTTCCGTGCGGCCCAGGCCGTCGGGCGCCGTGTCCTCGGTCCTGTTCGTGTCCTCCATGTGTGCACGGTAGCGGCCGTCACCGACAGCCGCCGCGTGCCGCTGCCTCTGCTTGTCGCTCTGCTTGTCGCTCTACTTGTTGCGCCTTGCCACGTCCGCCGCGTTGTCCGCCGCGCTCGCCCTGGTCTGGAGGCGGGTGAGGACGGCGGACGGATTGCCGTCGGCGGCGACGGCCGTGCCGATGGTCTTCTTGATCTCGGCGCTGACCGTGGCCCAGGAGGTCTTGCCGACCGGCGGGAGCACGGAGGTCGGCAGCTGCTCCAGGAACGGCCACAGGTCCTTGTCCTGCTTGGACTCGGTCATGGCCTGCGAAGCGGACGTGGTCACGGGCAGCAGGCCGTACTCGCGGGCGAAGGCCAGGACGTTCTTCTTGTCGTAGACGAAGTCGAGGAAGTCGCCGATCTGGTCGCGGTGGCCGTTCTGCTTGAACGCCATCATCCAGTCGGCCACACCCATCGTGGACTGGGACTCCCCGTCCTTGCCGGGCATCGGCACCATGCCGAACTTCACGCCCTTCGCGTCGGCCTGCTTCATCAGCGTGGGGTGGCCGACGAGCATACCGACGTTGCCGTCGGCGAAGGCGGCGAAGGCGTCGGCGCGGTTGAGCTTCGAGGGCGCGACCGGGCCGGTGAGGTCCTTGGCGACGAGGTTGTCCTTGAGCCAGTTGAACGTGTTGATGTTGCGCGGGTCGTCGATGGCGTATGTGCCGATGTCGTCGGTGTAGCCGTCGCCGCCGCTGAGCAGCCACTGCATCGTCTCGGCCTGCGCCTCCTCGGGGCCGAGGGGCAGCGCGTACGGGTAGGACACGCCCTTGGCCTTGAGGGCCGCCGCGTCGGACGCGAGCTCGGCCCAGGTGGTGGGCGGGGTGATGCCCGCACTGGTGAAGAGGGTCTTGTTGTAGAAGAGCATGCGGGTGGAGGCCACGAACGGGATGCCGACCTGGGTGTGGTCCGCCTCGCCCGCGTCGGCGAGCTGGGACAGGAAGTCCGCCTGGGTGGATATGGAGAGCAGATCGTCCGCGCCGTACAGCTTGCCCGCGGCCGCGTAGTCGGCGTAGGCGCCGATCTGCGCCAGGTCGGGGGCCTTGCCGTCGTCGACCATGGACTTCACCTTGGCGTCGACGTCGTTCCAGGAGTAGACGGAGACCTCCACCTTCACATCGGGGTGCGAGCTCTCGTACTCCTTCACCAGCCTGTCCCAGTACTTCCGCGAGCTGTTGGCCGAGGAGTCGCCGTACTCGGCCGCGACCAACCGCAGAGTCACATCACCGGACGCGGCCCCGGTGAGTCCGCATCCGCTGAGGACCGCCGTCATGCCCAGGGTGGACATCACCGCGATCATTGCCGTCTTGCGCCGAGCCACTACTCCCGACCTCGTCTCTGCCGTAGTGCTGATCAACATATGGACAGAATAGGTCTACACCATATGTGGACTAGACCTCTTACGCGTTCGGGTTCACACTGTCCCCCGTGAGACATGTCATCGCCCTCGACGTGGGCGGCACGGGGATGAAGGCTGCCCTGGTCGGCGCGGACGGCGCGCTGCTCCACCGGGCACGCCGCGCCACCGGCCGCGAGCGCGGACCCGGTGCCGTGGTCGAGGAGATCCTCGGCTTCGCCGCCGACCTGCGCGCCCACGGCGCCGAGCAGTACGGAGAACCCGCGGCCGCCGCGGGCATCGCCGTGCCCGGCATCGTCGACGAGGCGCGGGGTGTCGCCACCTACTCCGCCAACCTCGGCTGGCGCGACATACCCCTGCGTGACCTGCTCACCGACCGGCTCGGCGGCATCCCCGTCGCCCTCGGCCACGACGTGCGCACCGGCGGGCTCGCCGAGGGCCGCGTCGGCGCGGGCCGGGGCACCGACCGCTTCCTGTTCGTCGCCCTGGGCACCGGTATCGCCGGCGCCATCGGCATCGACGGCCGGGTCGAGGCGGGGGCGCACGGCTTCGCGGGTGAGATCGGACACATCGTCGTACGGCCGGGCGGCGAGCCCTGCCCGTGCGGGCAGCGCGGCTGTCTGGAGCGCTACGCCTCCGCCGCCGCCGTGAGCGCCGCGTGGGCCGCCGCCACGGGGGACGCGAACGCCGACGCCGCCGACTGCGCACGCGCCGTCGACGCAGGTGACCCGCGTGCCGCCCGGATCTGGGCGACGGCCGTGGATACGCTCGCCGACGGGCTCGTCACCGCGCTCACCCTGCTGGACCCGCGCACCCTGATCCTCGGTGGCGGGCTCGCCGAGGCGGGACACACCTTGATCACACCCCTGCGGGACGCCGTCCGGCGCCGCGTCACCTTCCAGCAGCCTCCGGACCTCGTCCCCGCTGCCCTGGGCGACACCGCGGGCTGCCTGGGCGCGGGACTCCTCGCCTGGGATCTCCTGACCATCACCGATCCAACGGAGGTAACCACCTGATGGCCACCACCACAGTTTTCGCCGGTGCCCGGGTGGTACTGCCCACCGGAACCGTGGACGGAGGGCGGGTGATCGTCGAGGGCACCCGCATCGCCGGGTGCGCGGAACCGGACGCCCCGGTCGTCGACGTGAGCGGTCACTGGCTCGTGCCCGGCTTCGTCGACATGCACAACCACGGCGGTGGCGGCGGCTCCTTCTCCGTGGGCACGATCGAAGAGATCCAGACGGCCATCCACACCCACCGCCTGCACGGCACGACCACCATCGTCACCTCCACCGTCACCGACGACCTGGACGTCCTCGCCCAGCGCGCCGGGCTGCTGGCCGAGCTGGCCGAACAGGGCGACATCGCCGGCATCCACTTCGAGGGCCCGTTCATCTCCCCGCACCGCAAGGGCGCCCACTCCGAGCCCCTGCTGCGCGACCCCGACCCGGCCGCGGTGCGCAAGCTCATCGACGCCGCGCACGGCCAGGCCCGCATGATGACCCTGGCGACCGAGCTGCCGGGCGGCATCGACTCCGTACGGCTGCTCGCCGAGCACGGCGTGATCGCCGCGATCGGGCACACCGACGCGACGTACGAGCAGACCCTCGCCGCGATCGACGCGGGCGCCACCGTCGCCACGCATCTGTTCAACGCCATGCCGCAGCTCGGCCACCGCCTCCCCGGCCCGGTCGCCGCGCTCCTGGAGGACGAGCGGGTCACCGTCGAGCTCATCAACGACGGCACCCATCTCCACCCCGCCTCCCTCCAGCTGGCGTTCCATCACGCGGGCCCGGAGCGCGTGGCGTTCATCACCGACGCCATGGACGCCGCCGGCTTCGGCGACGGCCGCTACCTGCTCGGCCCCCTGGAGGTCGAGGTGCTGGACGGTGTGGCCCGCCTGGTGGAGGGCGGCGCGATCGCCGGGTCCACCCTCACCCTGGACCGCGCGTTCAAGCGGGCGGTGACCATCGACAGGCTGCCCGTCGAGCACGCGGTGGCGGCCCTGTGCGCCAACCCCGCCCGACTGCTGGGCGTCGACGACCAGGTCGGCTCCCTGGACCCGGGCAAGTACGCCGACTTCGTCCTCCTCGACGCCGACTTCGACGTCAAGGGCGTCATGCGGCGCGGCGAGTGGGTGGTGGAGCCCGCCCTGGAGCCCCAACAGGGCTAATTTGTACGGCAGTACGACAACTAAATAACGCCGGCTGGGAGACAGCGGGCCGTCCGAAACGGGCCGACCAGGCCCTAGGCCGCCCGCTGTCTCTTTGGCATCATCTGGGGCCGGAACGAAGGCAACAAGGCAAGCGCAGGCACCAGGTACTACCGGTACTACCCGTGGGAGGTCGGCCCAGATGATCCTCACGGTCACCCTGAACACCGCTCTCGACATCACCCACCGTGTGCCGTCGCTGCGGCCCCACGCCGCCCACCGGGTCACCGATGTGGCCGAACGGCCGGGCGGCAAGGGCCTGGACGTGGCCCGTGTGCTGGCCGCCCTCGGTCATGAGGTCACCGTCACCGGCTTCACCGGCGGCGCCACCGGACGAGCCGTACAGGACCTCCTGACCGCCGTCCCCGGCATCGCCGACGCCCTGGTCCCGGTCGCCGGAGCGACCCGTCGCACCGTCACCGTCCTCGACGAGCGCACCGGGGGCACCACCCGTCTCGTCGAGCCGGGACCAGTCGTCACCGCGGCCGAATGGCGGGCGCTGCAAGAGGTGTTCGAGGACCTGCTGGCCGACACCCCGGTGTCCGTGGTCGCCCTGTGCGGCAGTCTGCCGCCGGGGCTTCCCGTGGGCGCGTACGCCGTCCTCGTGCGCACCGCGCACTCCGCGGGCATCCCCGTGCTGCTGGACACCGGCGGAGAACCTCTGCGCCGCGCGATCGCCGCCCGCCCGGACGTCGTCGCGCCCGGCACCGATCAGCTTGCCGAACTCACCGGCTCCCACGAGCCGTTCAGGGCCACCCAGGACGCCCGCAGACGCGGTGCGCGGGCCGTGGTGGCCTCCCTGGGCCCCGAGGGCCTGCTGGCGGTCACACCGGACGGCCAGTGGCGCGCCACGCCGCCCGCCCGGATCTCCGCCGACGTGGCCGGTGAGTTCACGGTCGCGGGACTTCTCTCCGGCATCGCCGGCGGCTCCCCCTGGCCGGAACGGCTGTCCCGCGCCGCCGCCCTGTCAGCGGCGGCCGACCGGGCCCGTACAGCCGAACGACCCACGACAGCCGCCGGGTTCGACCCCGACGTCTACGCCGATCTGCTCACCCAGGTGGCGGTCACCCGCGAGGCCCCTGCTGCCTAGAGCGGTGCCTAGCTCGTGACCTGACCCGGCTTCACCCACAACTGGTCCAGCAGCACATTGCACTTGTCGCCGGTCCCGCAGGACAGGGAGATGGTGTTGGAGCCCTTGGTGAGGGTCGGCCAGGCGTAGGTGGTGGTCCAGGCGTTCGCGAAGTTGCCGTCCTTGTTGTGCGAGTAGTTCTTCAAGCTCATCTTGGAGCCGAACACCGTGCCGTTGATCGTCAGCGTCATCGACTGGTCTTCCACGGCGCTGAAGTGCGCGAACACCGTGTACGTGCCCTCCGACGGGACGCCGTTGACCGTCCAGGTGACCGTGGCGCCGGTGGTGTTGACGGTGACGTAGGTACCGCCGTCGGCCTGCGCACCCTTGATGTCGGACGCCGTGGTGGCGCCGCCCTCCAGCTTGAGCGTCTTCGCGTCGACCGGTGTCGACAGGTCCTGGGACGTGGAGCCGCTGCTCGACGAGCTCGGCGACGCGCTCTGCGACTGCGACGGAGCCTTCGAACCCGCGTCGGAATTCGCCTTGTCGCCGTTGCCGTTCATCATCGCCACGCTGATGCCTATGACGACCGCCGCAACCACCGCGAGCGCGCCGATCAGCAGCCCCTTGGTGTTGGGACCGCGGCCCCGCCCGCCCCCGCCGGGGGGCGCCGAGCGCCGGGTCGGGGCGCCGCCCGGCAGCGTCTCGGGCGCCGCGTAGGACGCGTTGGGCTGCCCGTATCCGCCCTGCTGCTGCGGCGCCTGGCCGTACTGCGCGGTCGGCTGCTGCGGCTGGCCGTACTTCCGCTCGCCCACCGGCCGCACCCTGTTGACCGAGTTCGGATAGCCGTAACCACCGGACGGCGGCTGGGCTCCTCGGGCCTGACCGTCGGCGTAGAGATAGCCGAACGGGTCGTCGTCCTCGGGCGTGCTCGCGCCGTTGTTGCCGGGCGTCATCCCTTGGGTACTCCTCAACAGGTGCGGGCGGATGCGTTACATGTTTGAAGGGCGAGCCTACCCGCTCCCGTCGGCCCGTTCGGGTGCCCGTACCCCCCGGACCGCGCTGACCTGCGGATCATCCGGCACGGCGATGAGCTTTGGGACGAGATCGTTTCTCGACGTACATCCGCTCGTCGGCAGATTTCAAGACTTCGTCCGCCGTCATCCCGCAGTGCGCCCATCCGATGCCGAAACTGGCACCCACCCGGACCGCGCGGCCCTCGGCCCGGATCGGCTGGATGATCTCGTTGCGCAGCCGTACGGCGAGGTCCTGGGCGTCGGCCTTGCCGAGGCTGTCGGCCAGTATCACGAACTCGTCGCCGCCGAGCCGGGCGACGGTGTCGCCGTCCCGCACCCCCCGGGTCAGCCGCCGGGCGACCTCGATGAGGACCGCGTCGCCCGCGTTGTGCCCGAAGCGGTCGTTGATCGACTTGAAGCCGTCCAGGTCGCAGAAGAGCACCGCGAGCCCCTTGGCCCCGTCGTCGTACGCTTCGGCGCCCTCGCCCGGGGCGACGGTGTGCACATGGTGGTCGTAGGCCCCGCCGCCCTCCGCACCCGGCCGGAAGTCGAAACCGTGCCCGTGCGAGTCGAACGCCGGGTGACCGTAGGCCGCGTCCAGCGACTCCAGCTCGTCCGGGTACACCGACTGCGGGCGCTGGCACAGCCGCGACGACAGGCGCGAGCGCAGCTCCGCCGAGTTGGGCAGCCCGGTCAGCGAGTCGTGCGAGGCGCGGTGGGCCAGCTGGAGCTCGCGGCGCTTGCGCTCCTCTATGTCCTCGACGTGGGTGAGCAGGAAACGCGGGCCGTCCGCGGCGTCCGCCACGACCGAGTTGCGCAGCGACACCCAGACATAGGTGCCGTCCCGGCGGCCCAGCCGCAGCTCGGCCCGGCCGCCCTCCGCCGAGGTGCGCAGCAGGGTGCCGATGTCCTCGGGGTGGACCAGATCGGAGAAGGAGTAGCGGCGCATCGCGGACGCCGGGCGGCCCAGCAGCCGGCACAGGGCGTCGTTGGTGCGCAGGATACGGCCGTGCTGGTCGCCGCCCATCTCCGCGATCGCCATGCCCGACGGGGCGTACTCGAAGGCCTGCCGGAACGACTCCTCGCTCGCCCGCAGCGCCTGCTGCTCACGTTCGAGCCGCACCAGGGCGCGCTGCATATTGGCCCGCAGCCGGGCGTTGCTGATCGCTATGGCCGCCTGGAACGCGTACTGCTGCAACGCCTCACGGCCCCACGCACCCGGCCGCCGCCCGTTGCGCGGCCGGTCCACGGAGATCACACCGAGGAGTTCGCCGTGCGCGCCGCCCGCGCCCGGCGAGTACATGGGGGCGAACAGCCGGTCGGAGGGATGCCACTCGTCCTCGAAGCGGGGCGCGGGCCCGTCCGTGTACCACTGCGGAACGTCGTCGTCGTCGAGGACCCAGCCCTCGGTGTGGGATATGAACCGCAGGTCGCCCCACGACTCCCCCATCATCAGCCGCCGCTCCCACGACTCCCGGGAGCCGACCCGGCCGGTGATCAGCGCCTCCGCGGCGGGGTTCCCTGCGAACGCGGCCACCACAAGATCGCCGTCCGGCTGGACGAGGTTCACACAGGCCAGTTCGTAGCCCAGGCCGCCGACCACGCCGTTCGCGACCGCCTGCAGCGTGTCCGCCAGGCTGCGGGCCTTGTTCATGTCCGCCATGACCTGGTGCAGTTGCCGCAGGGACGCAAGACGGACATACGGCTCCGACTCGGTCTCCATGCTCGCCCTCCCCCCGAGACATCGCAGCGAATCAAGGGTCGTCTTCGGCGCTTCAAGGGTTGTCTTCGGCGCTTCTCATTGAATCGTTCCCTTGTACTTTCACCGCCACTGAATCACAGCGCGCTCCCCACTCGGTACACAGGGTCAACAATTCACCGCTCTTGTGACTCAAGTCACAACATAACGTGAGCAATTGACAAGCGTTTCTGTGCTTCCCCTGTACACCGCGCCGGCGCCCGTCGAATGCGGTCCTCGTGGGCCGCACGGTCCTCGTGGTCGCGGGTGCGGCGGATGGTGGCGGGTGGTGGCGCTGTGGCTCGTGGCCATGATGCACGACCGCTCTTCCGCGGCCCCGTGCGGTCCCGTGCGGTCCCGTGCCGTGGTCCTAGGTCGGCGCGGTCTCCCACATCGGGCCGCGGCCCGATGTGACGCCCACCAGCCGGAGACTAGCGTCTCCGCGTGCGCAACGCCTCCCCCGCCTCCCCTGCCGCCCCCGTCCACAGCCCTGCCGGGCATGCTGAGGGGGTGAGCGACGACGAGTTCCGGGCCGCCATGACCCGGCTGGCCTCCGGCGTGGTCCTGCTGACCGCGCAGGAACCGCCCCTCGACCCCGACGACCCCACGGCACCGCACGGCGAGGACGTCGGCATGACGGCCACCGCGTTCATGTCCGTGTCGCTGGACCCGCCGCTGGTCCTCGTCGGGCTGCGCGAGGGCTCCCGTATGGACGACCTGCTCGCCGAACAGCCTTTGTGGGCCGTCTCCGTCCTGGCCGAGAGCCAGCGGCACGTCGCGGGCCGCTTCGCCATGAAGGGCCGCATCAGCGACCGGCTGCTCTTCGCCGACATCCCCTGGACCCGGGGCGGTGTCAGCGGGGCGCCCCTGGTCGGCGGGGCGCTGGCGACCCTGGAGTGCCGCACCGAGCAGCACGTCACCGCCGGGGACCACACCCTGGTCGTCGGGCGGGTGCTGACGGCACGGGTGCCGAGCGCCCAGGGGGGTCCGCTGATGTACTTCAAGGGGCGGTACCGGCAGCTGGGGTGAGCGGGGACGGTGCACGGCACCGGCCAGGTGGGACGGCGGCTGCCGGGTGGGACGACGTCTGCCGGATCGAGGTCGGTGCTACGTCCAGTCGCGGCCCGAACGCCCCCGTTTGGTCTCCCCGCGCTGCTTTTTCTCCCGCAGCCGCCGCTCGTTGATGCCACGCGGGATCCGGGTCGGCCGACGCGGCTTCGGCGGGGGCGCGGTGGCCTCCGCGAGCAGGGCGGCGAGCCGTACGGCGGCGGCCTCGCGGTTGCGCCACTGGGAGCGGTGCTCGGAGGAGCGGACGGTCAGGACGCCGTCGGTGAGACGGGAGGCCAGGCGCTCCAGGGCACGGCGCTTCCACACCTCGGGCAGCGCCTCGGTGCGCGCCAGATCGAAGCGCAGCTCCACCTGGGTGTCGGTGGTGTTGACATGCTGCCCGCCCGGCCCGGACGACCGCGAGAAACGCCATATGAGCTCGGCCTCGGGCAGTGAGACGGAGCCTCGGACGACATAGGGACCGGACATGCCGACCATGTTCGCGTCACCGACCTGCCGACGTCATCCGAATTTGACGCGGAACGAATTCCGGAGAAGGTAAAAAAGGTAAAGCATCCGGAACCACGGCGACACCTGTCGACGTTCCTACCGATGACGGTAGCTTCGTCCGCAGAGCGAAGCCTGTACGCGCGTCTGTACGTGCACAACGAGGGAAGGGACTCCCAACAATGGCTGTAAGCCTGTCCAAGGGCGGCAACGTCTCGCTCACCAAGGAAGCTCCGGGCCTGACCGCCGTCACCGTGGGCCTCGGCTGGGACGTCCGCACCACCACCGGCACGGACTTCGACCTCGACGCCTCCGCCATCGCGGTCAACACCCAGGGCAAGGTCTACTCGGACGGCCACTTCGTCTTCTTCAACAACAAGCAGACCCCGGACAACACCATCGTCCACACCGGTGACAACCGCACGGGTGAGGGCGCGGGCGACGACGAGGCCATCAACGTCAACCTGGCCGGCCTCCCGGCCGACATCGACAAGATCGTCTTCCCGGTCTCCATCTACGACGCAGAGAACCGCGGCCAGAACTTCGGCCAGGTCCGCAACGCCTACATCCGCATCGTGAACCAGGCCGGCGGCTCCGAGATCGCCCGCTACGACCTGTCGGAGGACGCCGCCACCGAGACCGCCATGGTCTTCGGCGAGCTCTACCGCAACGGCGCGGAGTGGAAGTTCCGCGCGGTCGGCCAGGGCTACGCCTCGGGCCTGGTGGGCATCGCCCAGGACTTCGGCGTCAACGTCTGACAGCCGGGCATCCGAACCCCGGCGGCCGGTGACGGTCGCCGGGGCCCGGGCCGCCCCGCGTCGCCCCGCATCGCCAGGCGTCGCCTCGCTCGCCGACCGGCCCTCCGCCGGGACTCAGGGACGGTCCGGCTTGCCGTCGCCGTACAGCCAGTCCCGCCAGATCCCGGAGAAGTCCTTGTCCGGCGCCCGCTTCTCCACATACGCGGTGAAGTCCGCCGTGTCCGCGTTGCCGTGGCGGTGCGCCGCCGCCCAGCCGCGCAGCAGGCCGAAGAAGGCGTCGTCACCGACCTTCTGCCGGATCTTGTGCAGCACCATCGCGCCCCGCAGATACACCGGGCTGTCGGACAGATGCGCCGCGCTCGACGGCTTCGCGGGCGGGAAGGCCCACGCCGCCTCCTCCGTCTCCTCCGCCTTCGTATCGTCGAAGTAGTCGCCGTCGTAGAGCGCGTCGAAGGTCTCCTGCGCCGAGTCACCGCCGTGGTCCTCGTCCCACAGCCATTCCGCGTAGGTCGCGAACCCCTCGTTCAGCCACATGTCCCGCCAGCTCTTCGGGGTGACCGAGTCCCCGTACCACTGATGGGCCAGCTCATGGACCAGGGTCGTGGTGTCGGGGGCTTCGGGGAAGACGGGGCGGTTCTGGGTCTCCAGGGCGTACCCGAGGTCGTCGTAGTGGTCGACGATCGCCCCGGTGGAGGCGAAGGGATACGGCCCGAACGCCTCCTCCTCCCACCCGACGATCTCCGGGATCTTCGCCAGCACGGCACGGCTCTTCGCCGCCTGCGTGGGGTCCACGGCAACATAGACCGGCAATTCGTCGTCCGTGGTCTTGTCGCCCGTGGTCTCGTCGTCCGTGGTCTCGTCGTCCGTGGTCAAGCGGGTCAGCTCGAAACGGCCGACGGCGAGCGTGGCGAGATAGCTCGCCATCGGTTCGGCGGTATGCCAGGCGAACGTCGTACGGCCGTGAGCGGTGTTCTCGCTCCGCAGCTCCCCGTTGGAGACCGCCTTCAGCCCCTCGGGCACGGTGACGGAGATGTCGTACGACGCCTTGTCCGACAGGTGGTGGTTGCCGGGGAACCACGCCATGGAGCCGGTCGGCTCGCCCAGGGCCAGGGCGCCGTCGTCGGTGCGCAGCCAGCCTTCCTCGGTGCCGTCCGGGTCGGTGACGGGTTCGGGGATGCCGGAGTAGCGGACGGTCACACGGAAGGTCTCGCCGGCGTCGAGTTCCTTGCGCGGGCGGACGGTCAGCTCCTGGCCCGCACGGTTCCAGCGGGCCCTCCTGCCCTCCACGGTGACCTTCTCGACCGTCAGCCCCTTGAGGTCGAGATCGAACGCCGACAGATCCTGCGTGGCCCGCGCCGTGATCACCGCCGTACCGGTGAGACGGTGGCTGCCGGGGTCGTAGGCGAGCGTCAGGCCGTAGTGCCCCACGTCGTAGCCGCCGTTGCCCATCTTCGGGAAGTACGGATCCCGCACGCCGGGACCACCCGGGGTGCCGCGCACGCCGCCGTCGCACGCGGTGAGTGTCAGTGCCGGGAGGGCGAGGACGCCGAGGAGCAGCGCGGTGGCGCGGCGGGGGCCCCCAGGACGCCGGGGCCGCGGAGCTGTGGCGGGTGTGGGGCGCGGGGGCGTGGGCGGGTCGGTGAGAGCGGATCGGGACATGTCACGAATCCTAGGCGGGCCCGTCCCCTGGCCGGCGTGACACCATCACCTACGTGCTCGACATCGGCTACGCCCTCTCCAACCGCTTCCCGGACCCCCCGCAGACCGACTACCGCACCGTGGACGTCCACGCCCTGCGGTACGACCTCTTCTGCGGCGACGTCTATCTCGCCGACACCAAGGCGGACCGGGAACTGTCCACAGCCTGGGGATGGGTGCCGGTGCTCGACTTCGCCTGGGCGCTGTGCGACATCGCCGAGCGCCTCGACCGCGACCCGGCGGGCTCCCGCGCCGCCCGCCCCCAGCGCGCGGAACTCGACTTCACCGAGTCCACCGACCGCCTCCGCTTCGAGCGCCGCTTCGGCTGGGTGGACATCGAGGCCGACTGGATGCCGGCCGAGGAGGCTCCGCTCAGCTTCTCCCATGCCGCACTGCGTCGTGAGGCACGGGACTTTCTCCAGGACCTGATCGCGGATCTGTGCGATCTGCATGACGAGTTGTCGGAGAACCCGGCGATCTGGATGCTGCAGGCGCGGTTTCCCCGGGTGCCGTGAGCCGCGGCCGGTGCGTCTTCTGGGGGCTGCCGCCCTCAGACCCCCAGGCCCCCGCTTCGGCCCTGAACGGGCCTCGTCCTCAATCTCCCCCAAGCTCTTCGAGCAGGGAGGGACCCCCAGACAGGCTGAGATTTCCCGGCCCAGCCGATCAGGCCCTGTCAGTCCACCACTCGGATCCCCAGCGCCCCCGCCAGCACCGGTGCCAGATCCAGCAGTTGCCCCGTGCTGATGACTGCTCCCGAGAGCCGTTCCACCCCTCTCGCGACCTCCAATGACACCACTCCCCTCAAGTCCACGTCCTTCATCGTCACCGCCGTGAAGTCCGCGCCCTTCAGCTGACAGTCCACGAACTCCACCCGCTCCAGACGAGCGCCCCCGAAGTCCGGCTCGACGAGCACACACCCTTGGAAGACCACGTCTCTCAGCCGTGCGTCCCGCAGATTCAGATAGTCGATCTTGCCGCCCCGGACCAGCACCCGTTCCAGCGCGGCCCCGTGCAACTGCACACCCCCGAGCCGGGCGTCGAGCAGCTCCACATCCCGCAGGGTCGCCTCGGCGAGGTCTGTGCCCACCCCCCGCGGCGCCGCCAGCACCGAGTCCAGCACCCGCGCATGCTGCAGCTCGGCCTCGTCCAGCGCGCACCCCGTCAGCCGGCAGTCCATGAACCGGGTGCCCCGCCCGTCCTGCCCGGCGAAGTCCTCCTCCCTGAACTCCAGCCCGTCGTAGTCCCCGTCCGGCTCCAGTCCCCCTCCCCCGAACACCTCCAGAGCAGGCAACCGCACCTCAGGCCGCCGCGCCCCCTTCACCGCGCCGCCCCCGCCACCACCGACCGCTCTCCTCGCCATGCCCCCATCCTGCACCCCACCACTGACAATCCCCCCGACCTGCGAAAAGCACCGTCAAGAGCCCCGGGACTCAGCCACTGCCTCCTTCGGATTTCGCACCCTTCCGCGCCCTCTGACCAGCGGATAGCACGCGAGCCCGATGAGCAGAGAGCTGAAATGCCCTATGTCGGTGAACGTGGGCCCCTCGAAAAGCGGAACGCTGTAGAACACCCCCACGACTGCCAGATACCCGTACCGCCAGGGCCGGGGAACCCGGTAGAACAGCACCCCGATGACGCCCACCAACGCATAACTCACCCCGACATCAAGGGTGTTGACTGCGGAACGAGGCGCGATCCCGTCATGTATGGCCTTCAGCAGCGCGCCTTCCCCGACCAGTGTCGCCAGCACATGGGCGGTCGCGCACACCACCAGCCAACGCAGCGTCCCGAGCCACCGTTCGGCCTGAGCGTGGAAAACGGTGTAGAGCGCGGCATACGGCAGCCAGTACCCGCCGTCGATCCACATGGCACTGGTGATCAACACCCGCAGCGGAGCCTGAGACAACTCCCGGATATTCGTCGACCGCTGCCGAAGGAATTCCCGCTCGAACTCGGGCGACATGTAATGAAGAGCAACGGTGGTGACAAACAGAATCGCCAGCCAGACATAAGTCCCAGGAGCACTGCGCACATAGGCCGCGACACGGCCCAGAACCCCCCTGACCCGACCCATGAGGCGATTCACCCGCCCAGTATCACCGACCGGACCCCCCGCTGCCCGCCCGCACACCACCACCCCCACCCGACTACCCTCCCCCCGTGATCCGCACCGCAACCCCTGCAGACATCCCCACCGTCCACGCCCTGATCCGCGAACTGGCCGCCTACGAGAAAGCCCCGCACGAGGCCAGAGCCACCCCGGAGCAACTCCATACAGCCCTCTTCGGCCCCCGCCCCGCTGCCTACGCCCACCTCGCCACCGACGACACGACAGGCGAACCGGTCGGCTTCGCTCTCTGGTTCCTCACCTTCTCCACATGGCGCGGCACCCAGGGCATCTATCTGGAAGACCTCTACGTCCGCCCCACGGCCCGAGGCGCAGGCCACGGCAAGGCCCTCCTCACCGAACTGGCCCGCATCTGCGTCAGCCACGGCTACCAGCGCCTGGAATGGTCGGTCCTCGACTGGAACCGCCCCGCCATCACCTTCTACGAGTCCCTGGGCGCCCGCCCCCAGTCCGAATGGACGGTCTACCGCCTGACAGACGAAGCCCTGACAGTCCTGGGCAGCCGGGACCGGAACCCGTAGCCCGGCAGGGGGAGTTGACGGCCTCCGTATCCTGGAGGGGAAACGCATCAATGCCCGCCCCGGGCTGTGAGCCGGGCGGGCCGAGCGGGGGAAGAAAGGTGCGTGCCCGATGACGGTCGGGCTCCTCTCCACGATCGCCTCCACGATCGCCGCCGTGTTCTACGGCGGCACGGTCTCGGTCCTCGCCCTCACGGCGACCTTCGCCCGAAGCAGCGCCCTGCGCCGTGAAGCACGCAGCACTCTCGCCGTGCTGGCACCGGGCAGGACGGCGAAGCCGCACCAGGCGGACCCAGGCGGCTGAGCGGTCACGACGTAGATCCCAGGCGCCGGATCCAGGCGCCGGATCCGTTCCGGCGCCTGGCGTTCCGCCGCACGGGTGCTACGGCGCGGCGGTCTTGTTGAAGCCCTTGTCGAGGTAGGGGTACTGGTCGACGACGAAGCCGTTGTGGACCAGGCGGCCGATGCCGCCCTCGTCACGCCAGACCTGGTCGGAGGAGCCGAAGGAGAATCCTCCGAAGTTCTGGTGGACCTCGTCGGTGTAGACCCGGTAGCGCTGGCCGGGCTGGATGACGGTCCCCGGCGGGAAGGTGTAGGCGCGCCCGGTGGGCTTGGACTCCACCATCCAGCCGGTCAGGTCCTGGGGCGCGCCGCCCTTGTTGAAGATCTCGATGTATTCGTCGGGCTGGCCCGTGCCGCTGCCCAGGTAGCGCAGGTCGGAAATGATCACGTCCGGCTCGTCGAGGGTGAACATGCAGACGATCTCGGCGAAGTTCACTCCGCCCTCGGGGCTGCGGAACTGCCGGACGATCTGGCCGCCCCGCTTGAATCCGCTCAGGACCGCCTTGTACTGCTTCCCGCCGATCGTGACGGGCTGAGGGTGGATGAACTCCTGCAGGTCGACCAGATCATCGTCCACAGGGCTGCTGCCGGTGCTGTTGGGTGTCTCGAAGTGATGGAAGGCGAAGTTCAGATCGGTCGTGCTGCCGTCCTCGAACATGACGTTGACGGCGAGCGCGACGTTGAACGTGCTCGGGCTGACGTTGGTGGGGAGATTGCGGTGCACGAAGGTACCGACGACGAACTCGGTGCCGTCGAGCTCGACGTCCGCGGCCGCACCGCGGAACTGGTACCCGCTCTGGGAGCCGCTGCTGCCCCATCTGACGTCGGCGGTGCCCAGCCCGTCGACCGGGGAGATGGCTGGGGTGGTGCTCGGGAAGACTCCGGAGGTGACGACGGTGGTCATGGTGTCTGGCTCCTGCTCTCTCAGTCCTCGTCCGTGATGACCTCGGCCGTGAGCTTGGCCGGGGGCGCGGTGCCGATCTGGGCGACGCCGTCCTTGTAACGGCCGGACTTGGCACCGTCGACGGCTTCGAGGCCGCAGGTGTAGGCGATGCAGTCCTTGTCCTCGCCGTTCGTGTTCAGGTGCACGTGGTAGGTGAAGGTCAGCGTGCGCCCGTCGTCGCTCACCTTGGCCTGGACGGGCGGCAGGTTGCCGCCGGTGGTCTGGTCGATGCGCTTGTACTGGCTGCCCACCATGCCGTTCCAGCGGAATCCGGTGGGGGCGGTGAAGACGTGGTCCCGTTCACCGGCGTCGACGGTCTCGCTCCAGTTCGGCGTACGGACGCAGATGTTGATGGTGGTGCCGAGACCACCGGGAGCGTCCTCGACCCCGCCTTCCTGCCACACCACCAGGTCCAGCTTCTGGGCACGGCCCTGCTCGTAGCCCCAGTCGTAACCGTTCGCGTAGTAGTCCTTCTCCCCGCGCATGCCGTCGCGCGGCGGGCCGGCGTGCGGGCGTCCGGCGATCGCGTCGGCCCGGCCCTGCGCTTCTCCCCGTTCGTAGGCTTCCTTCTTCGTGGACTGCGCTTCAGTGGCCATTTCGGAGTCCTCCTGGGCATTGATCGAAACGTGGGTGTGAGTGGGAAGGGGCGCCCGGACACGGACCACCGGTGCCCGCTGGACGGGCAGGGCAGGGCAGGGCGCGGCATCCCGCGTGCTTCATGAGGCACGGGACGCCATGAGAGCGGTCGCCGAGGCGAACCCAGGACGCCGTCGGCGGCTTCGGCCGAGGCGTTGCGGCAGGCGAACGGCACCGGGCCGTCATCCGTGTCCATGGTTAGCCGTTCCGCGCGGGTGATATGCAGCCGTTCGGCCGTTTGGAATACGAGATCGATTCCGCGTCACTTGTTCGAGTGGAACCGAGGCATTCAGGGGCGCATAAATCCCGATCGGTGCGCTGTTCCCACGGTCCGCGGCCCGGCCGGTATGCAGGAGGGGCAGCGACGGCTCGGAAGGGAGACCGACATGCGGATGACGAAGCCGTGGAAGGTGAGAGACGCCGCCAAGGCGCCACTGCGGCGGCGCCGGGTGGTGACGGCGTGACGGCGAAAGCTGAGGCCCGGACGCGCGAGCCTGTCTCCCCGGACCGACACGACCCGCCGCTCACCGTGGCGGGAGACGGCACCGCCGGATTCTCCGGGGACGGGCATCCAGCCACGGAAGGACAGTTGGCCTTTCCCGCAGCCGTGGCCGTGGGCGGCGGGGCGGTCTTCATCGCCGACCATGCCAACCACCGGGTCCGCCGGATCGACGGCTCCGGCGTGCTGACCACGGTCGCCGGGGACGGACTGCGGGGCTTCGCCGGGGACGGTGCGGAGGCGGTGCAGGCCCGCCTGGGCTTCCCGTCCGCCCTCGCGGTCGACGCGGACGGGAGTGTGTTCATCGCCGACGAGATGAATCACCGGATCCGCCGGATCGACTCCTCCGGCGTCATCGACACCGTTGCGGGAGACGGCTCCCGCGGTGGCGACGGCGACGGCGGGCCCGCCGACCGCGCCGGCCTGGACGCCCCGTGCGCCCTGGCCGTGGACGGCTCCGGATCGTTGTACATCGGCGAAGCGGGCACTCCCCGGGTACGCAGGGTCGGCGGGGACGGTGTCATCAGCACGGTCGTCAACGCGGTCGTCACGGCGTCCGGACGGACCGGACACCCCGATGCGACCGCCGTCGGCGAGGCGTTCCTGCCGGCAGGGTTGGCGACCGATCCGTCGGGCCGGCTGTACATCGCCGACCCGGTGGGGCGGCGGGTGCTGCTGCTGGGCACCGACGGGACCCTTCGGGTGCTGGCGGGGCCGCCGGGCGGAAACACCGACGCCACGGCGGCCGACTGGAGTGCCCCGTGCGCCGTGGCCGTCGACGCCCAGGGGGCCGTCTACGTCGCCGATCTGAACGGACACCGTGTATGGCGGTTGGCCGACGGGGCGGCTCGCGTCATCGCGGGACCGGACCCGGCGGCCGGAGCGGTGGCCGGTGCCACGGCCGAGGCAGCTGAGGAGGCAGAGGCAACCGACGGCGTCTCGCTGGCCTATCCGTGCGGTCTGGCCGTGGACCCGGCCGGGCGCCTGCTCGTGGCGGACAACTTCCACCACCGGATCGTGGCCCTGCCCCTCACAGCCGTACCCTCCGACCCCACTGAGCCCACTGAGCCCACTGAGCCCACCGAGCCCGAGGACAAGGACCGGACTCCCGCTGTGGTGACGGCCGCACGGTTGTTCGTACGCCAGGAAGGCGGGCTGGAAATCCCGCGTGGCGGCAGCGAGTTGATCCACGTAAGGGTCTCATCCACCGACGCCTGGGCACCCGGGCGCGTGGAGCACCGCTTCACCGCTCCGACGGGGTTCTCTTTCGACGGCCTGGCGACCTGCGCGTACTACCGCATCGACGGCTCCGTGGTCGCTGCTCCGCAGCCGACGGCGGCGGTGCGGGAGGGCGGCACGTCGCTGTCCGTGACGGACGACCCCCATCTGAACACTCCCGGCAATCCGGCGGCGGCCCTGGTGTACACCCTCGGCGTCAAGGCCGGGTCGGACGCCGAGCCGGGCCGGTACACCGACGGACGAGCCGTGATCGCGGGCCAGCCAGAAGTGCGCCTGAGAGCCAGCGTCCTCGGGGACGACGAGGACTGACGAAGACTGACGAAGACTGACGAAGACTGACGAAGACCAGCGAGGACTGACGAGGACTGACGAGGACTGACGCGAAGACCGGCGCGAGACACTGAGCCGTCTGTAACGGAGTGCCGCTACAGACGGCTCACCCCGATTTCAAGCCTTCTCCACGGCGGTGAACATTTCTGCGACCTTAGGTCACCCGACTGGACGTTACCGTGCGTGACAGTCTCATAACTGCGTGTTAGCTTCAAGTCGTGTCCACGCCCACCCTCCCGAGACTCGGGCCCCCGGGACCCTTCCCGCACGCCCCGCTCACCCATCCGCTGGACCGCAAATGGCTGCACTACGCCTTCCTCTCCCGGTGCGGCCGACAGGCCCTGATCGCCAACCTGTCCGTTCTGGGCTCCTCAGCCGGAGCGGTGTTCGCGGATCCGGGCGCTCCGGCCACCGGGCGACTCAGCGGTACCGGCACGGCGGCCGAGGGGCAGCACATGGCGATCCTTCTCGTCTACGAGGAGGGGCGCGGCTGGAGTTCGACGCAGTTCAACGCCGAGCAGCCCGAACTGCCCTGGTCGGCGTTCCGGCTACCGCATCCGCACGGGGAGTCCGGCGTGTTCCGGGTGGCGGCCCGGTCGGCGGCACCGGCGGTCGACGTGCGGCTGACCCGCACCAGCAGGCCGTGCACCTCGCAGTGCGCGCCCTTCGGCGAGGACGAGCACCTGCGCTGGCAGTCGGAGCCCGGAGTCCTGGGCACCGGCACGCTGCGGCACTCCGACGGAACGGTCACGGAGACGGACCTGCTGGGCTATCACGAGCGGGTACGCGGCCGTTGGTCCTGGCCCACCCTGGGCGGCTGGGTGTTCGGATTCGTCAACGACCCCTCCGGCGGGGCAGGTGACGCACCCCCCTCGGCGGTGGTCTTCACCTTGATCCAGCCCGCGTATCCGGCGGACGCGGCCAATGGATCGGTGATGTTGTGGCGCAACGGGCGCATGGTGCGTCACTTCCCGCGCCGCAACCTGCGGGTCGCGGTCAGCGGCAGCCTGGACCGCGACCGGGTGGTGATGGTGCCGCCGCTCGCGGGCGTGCTGGGCACACCGCCGATGGCCGAGGTGCCCGGCCGGTTGCTGATCACGGCCCGGCTCGGCGACGACCGTCTCGTCCTCGACTTCCGTTCGCACACGTCGGGACGGATCGCCAACCCGTCCGAGACGAGCCTGCACCCGTTCAGCGTGCACGAGACCCTCGGCCCGTGCACGGTCGAGGGCCGGGTCGGCGGACGCGCCATCAGCTTCTCCACCGCGGGCATCGTGGAGTTCGCCGGCGGCGCCCATGACTGAGACCTTGCCGGAGACCGCGACCGAGTTCACGGGTGCCCGGCTGCTGGACGAGACCGTCGCCGCCCTGTCCGACCGGGCGCCGGCCATCCTCGCCGCCGCCGCCGACCAGTTGGGGGGCAGCCGACTCGGCCTGCACTTCAACGACGGCAGCCACGCCACGCTCACCGCCCTGCACAGTCGTATCGTCGTGACCCAGGAGCGCTGCCCGGACCCGGACGTAGAAGTCGTCTTCGACAACCGGGCCATGAACCTGCTGTTCGACCTCCAGCGCCCGCCCGTCGACCAGGTTCTGCCCGAAAGCCTCGACGTCCGCGGCTCCCGGGACGAGACCCTCACCGTGTGGCGTGCTTTCACTCTGCTGTCCCAGCGCGCGGCCGGTCTGCGCAGCATGCAGGAACTCTGGGGCGCCTACCGCGAACAGGCCCCCCAGTTGTGGGGCAGTGCGGCACCCAACGCCCGGAAACCGGCCGCCGAGTCGGTCGACTGGACGGCGCTGGACTTCCTCGCCCAGCGCACTCCCGAGGACGCTCCCGAGCCGCCCTCGCTGATCGGCGACACCACGGTCAGGCCCGCGCGCCTGCTGTGGGACGGCCGGGTCAGCACCAGCTGGTCGCTGGAGGACTCCGTCCGTGACGCGGACCTGATGGAGACCATGCGCCGGTGCCGGGCCCGCACCAACGAGGAGATCGAAGGGCTGCTGCCGGACCGGGAACCGCGCGCCGAGTTGTACGACCTCATGCGCTCCTACCCCGCCCGGCAGGGCAAGGGCCTGCGGCCCACCCTGACCATCGCGGCCTGCGCCGCCTTCGGCGGACGCCCCGACGACGCCGTACGCGCCGCCGCCGCGCTGGAGCTGTTCCACAACGGCTTCCTCGTCCACGACGACATCGCCGACGAGTCCACCCATCGGCGCGGCATGCCCACTATGCACGAGGAACACGGGCTGGGCCTGGCCGTCAACGTCGGTGACGGACTGAACCTGCTCGCCGTCGACGCCGTCCTGTCCAATCTCGAAACCCTCGGCCTGGTCCGCGCCCTCGGCCTCATCCACGAGACGATGCACATGTGCCGGGAGTCCATCGAGGGCCAGGCCATGGAGCTGGGCTGGATCCGCCACGACGTCGTCCCCGAGGCCGACGACGCGTACTTCACGATGAGCACCAAGAAGACCGGCTGGTACACCTGCATCAGCCCCTGCCGCATCGGCGCCGTCTGCGCCGGCGTCACCGACCCTGCCGTACTGGGCCGATTCGACGAAGCGTTCCGCCTGATCGGCATCGCCTTCCAGATCCAGGACGACATCCTCAACCTGGTCGGCGAGGAAGCCCTCTACGGCAAGGAGCCCCTCGGGGACCTGCTCGAAGGCAAACGCACCGTGATGCTGATCCACCTCTTTCGCACCGCCCACGCCCATGAGCGGCCACGCCTCTTCGACGTGCTGCGGCAGCGCCGCACCGACAAGACCCAGCAGCACGCCGAGGAACTCCTCGCCGCCATGCGGCGGCACGGCTCCATCGAGTACGCCACCGACCTCGCCGACCGGCTCGCCGCCGAGGGCATCGCCCGTTTCGAGGAAGACCTGCGGATCATCCCCGAGAACGAAGGCAAAGCCGTCCTGCGGCAGATCGCCCACTACGTCACCTCAAGGCCACTGTGACCACCACCGCGCCCACGCCCCCGCCGGCCGAGCCCACCGACACCGGCCCGCTGACCTCCACCGACCACCGGGCCTTCGCCTTCCTCGGCCAGGTCAACAGCTGTCTGCGCCAGTGCCTGTGCACCCTGGCCCGGCACGGCGTGGCCCTGCGCCTGCACGAACCCGAACGCGCCCGCGTCCTGCTCGACACGGTCCGGCCCTGGCCCTTCTACAAGGGCGGCCAGTTCCTCTTCGACCTCATGGAGTGGGAGGACCTCATGCTCGACGGCGAGCCCCCGCCCCTCATGCCACCCGAGCGGATCATCTCCACCTTCACGCTCCCCGTGCACTGGATCGCCGCCGCCACCGCACAGGCCCCCGGCGCGGCGAAGCTGATCCCCGGACAACGCATCGCCACCGCCCTCGACCTCCCCCTCCGCCTGCTGGTCGCCACCGCCCGCACCGCCTTCCAGGGCGCCGCACAGGACCTCACGGACCTGCTCTCCCCCCAGACCCCCCACACCGGCCCCGACGACACCGCACCGGAACCCACCCCGGAAGCCGAACCCGAAACAAGTGCCGCCGACGAGCACGCGGATGTCGAACCGCCGCCCCTGCAAGCGGGTTTCTACCTCTACGAGGACATCACCCTCGGGGCCCTGGTCGTCCTGGGCCCGCTCCTCGCCGATCACGCACCCGCAGTCGACGAGGCACCCGCAGCCGACCAGGCACCCGCAGCCGACCCACCCACCCCCGGCAGCGACTGACCACCCGCTGCTGCCGGCCCCCGAACTCAGGGCACGCGCCACCGAAGCGGACGAACGGACGGACGGCCGAGCCTGCCACAAGCCCGCCACCGGCGGATCCGCACACGCGGACAGCACTCAGGCACAGAAGGGAAACCATGGCCACGCAGACCCAGGCCCCCGTCAAGGAGGGGTCCGAGAACAAGCTGTACATCCTCCAGCAAGGCATCGTCGAGGACGCGCCGGGCGGAGTACCGGCCCACCTCAGCTTCGGCATCCTCAGCACCGTCCCCGACCCGGTGAACCCCGGCGACATCACCTTCACCCTCAAGGCACCCACGGGCTTCGCCTTCACCGGCTGGCTCTCCTGGGCCTACCACGACGTCAACACCCTCCAGGCCATGGGCAATCTCCAGACCACCCAGGGCACCGTGAGTGACTCAGGCCGCAAGCTGACCTTCACCCACAACCCGTACCTGCCGAACAACCAGCAGGCCCTCGGCTACGCGGCCCAGGTCACCGCCATGGACGGCGCGACGCCCGGCCGCTACACGGACGGAGAACTCCGCGTGGGCGCCGCCAACCCCATCAAGCTCAAGGGCCGAGTCCTCGACCCCAACGAGGACTGATCGCCAGCACGCCAGCCCAACGGTGGCTCCGGCACCAATCCCGGAGCCACCCGGCCTCTGCCTGTCTGTCGTTCAGTGGTGGCTGTTCTCCTCAATGTCCGCGATGGCTAGGACGGTGCGCCTGCAATGTGCGAAAACCCCGACCGGAGAAATCTCCGATCGGGGTTTTCGCACGTAGAGCCCCCTGTCGGATTCGAACCGACGACCTACGCATTACAAGTGCGTTGCTCTGGCCGGACTGAGCTAAGGAGGCGTGTTCGGGTGTGCTCGTGCAGTGTACCCGGGCCTGTGGTGAAGACCGCAGAAGATTTTCGTCGAGATCACATGCCCCGCTGCTGACAGATCCGGGGAACGGCAGGTAGCGTCCTGGTGCAGTTCGCTCACGTGGACTACACCATCCACCTTCCTACTCGGATCGTCCGGCACGTTCCTGCCGGTAGAAGGGGGCCCATTCACCATGGCCACTGTTTCGTTCGACAAGGCGACCCGGATCTACCCGGGCACCGAGAAGCCCGCCGTCGACGCGCTCGACATCCACATCGAAGACGGGGAGTTCCTCGTTCTGGTCGGCCCGTCCGGTTGCGGCAAGTCCACCTCGCTGCGGATGCTCGCGGGGCTCGAGGACGTCAACGCCGGCATCATCCGGATCGGTGACCGTGATGTCACCCACCTGCCGCCGAAGGACCGGGACATCGCCATGGTGTTCCAGAACTACGCGCTCTACCCGCACATGACGGTCGCCGACAACATGGGCTTCGCGCTCAAGATCGCCGGTGTGCCGAAGGCGGACATCCGCAAGAAGGTCGAAGAGGCCGCGAAGATCCTCGACCTCACCGAGTACCTGGACCGCAAGCCGAAGGCGCTCTCCGGTGGTCAGCGGCAGCGTGTCGCGATGGGCCGCGCCATCGTGCGTGAGCCGCAGGTGTTCCTCATGGACGAGCCGCTGTCCAACCTGGACGCCAAGCTCCGTGTGTCGACGCGTACGCAGATCGCGTCGCTCCAGCGCCGTCTCGGCATCACCACCGTCTACGTCACCCACGACCAGGTCGAGGCCCTGACGATGGGCGACCGGGTCGCCGTGCTGAAGGACGGCCTGCTCCAGCAGGTCGACAGCCCGCGCAACATGTACGACCGTCCGGAGAACCTCTTCGTCGCCGGCTTCATCGGCTCCCCCGCCATGAACCTGGTCGAGGTCCCGATCACCGACGGCGGTGTGAAGTTCGGCAACAGTGTCATCCCGGTCAACCGTGACGCGCTGAAGGCCGCCGCCGACCGGGGCGACACCACGGTCACGGTCGGCGTGCGTCCCGAGCACTTCGACGTGGTCTCGCCGAACGGCGGCGGCGCCGCGGCATCCCTGTCCAAGGAGACCGAGGACGCGCCCGCGGGTCTCGCGGTCACCGTGAACGTGGTCGAGGAGCTCGGCGCCGACGGCTACGTCTACGGCAGCGCCGAGGTCGGCGGCGAGCTCAAGGACCTCGTGGTCCGTGTCGGCGGCCGTTCCGTGCCGGAGAAGGGCGCCCACGTGCATGTCGTGCCCCGCCCGGGCGAGACCCACGTGTTCTCGACCTCCACCGGTGAGCGTCTCACCGACTGAGAGAAGCAGCAACAAACAGCGGTAACAAACCAGGGCAATTAGGCTCTGTTGACGGAGAGGGTCTCGCGACGGTCCGCGAGGCCCTCTTCTTCGTTCACCTGTGCCCCTCGCGGCCCCTCCGATACCCCGGCACACCAGGCGTTTCGAGCAGCGTGCGTCAATGCCGTGAAACCTGGTCGGCGCCACCCCGTCCCTCGATGTGATGACGAAATGTCGCCATATGGTTACCGGGCGCTACTCTCACTCGCGTGAAGCACTCCAGCATCCATCAGACGCGAAGCGGCCGGGGCCCCGCCCGGCGTATCGGCCGCTCTCTCGCCCTCGTCCTGCCCGTCGTCCTGGTGCTCTCCGGGACCCTCGCGGTCACCCGAGTCAACTGGTCGGGGAGCCCCTCGGCCTCGGTGCTCACCGCGTCGGAGGCGTCGGACACCCTGACGTCCGGTGTCTCCTCGCGGGCCCGGGCCCTCGCCCCGCAGGACGTGCTGCGCGACCGGCTGCTCACCGAGCTGCGCGAGCAGGACCCCGGCGTCGCGCTGACCCACCTCCAGCAGGCGGTGAACGGCCGGCCGTCGCTGGCCCGGCACTGCGGTTCCATCGCCCGCTCGCTCGGCGAGGCGGCGGTCCGTATCTACGGCGCCTCCCGTGCGCAGTCGTACGCCCGCCCCGTCTGCGACACCTCCTTCGCCTCCGGTGTGATGACCGCGCACACCTGATCCCCGGTCCGGCGTGGGAAGTCGGTAACGGCTCTCCCAGAAACGCCCGCTGCGGCGAGTGGCCCCAGGGGCGGGACGTACAGTTCGGGGCATGACCCACCCGAACGCGGCGTCGCGCCCCACCCAAGCCGTGGTCCTGGCCGGTGGCCAGGGCTCCCGGCTCCGCCCCTATACCGACGACCGCCCCAAGCCGATGGTCGAGATCCCGGGCACGGGAACCCCGATCATCGGCCATCAGCTCGTCTGGCTCGCCGAGGAGGGCGTCACCGACGTCGTGGTCTCCTGCGGTCACCTCGCCGAGGTGCTGGAAGACTGGCTGGCAGCGGCCGATCTGCCCGTCAAGGTCACCACCGTCGTGGAGACGGAGCCCCTGGGCCGCGGCGGCGGCCTGAAGTACGCCGCAGCACATCTCCCGCAGCCCGACCGGCCCTGGTACGCCACCAACGGCGACATCTGGACGCGCTTCTCACTGCGCGACATGGCCGACTTCCACACCGAGCGCGACGCCGTGGCGACCCTCGCGCTGGCCCGGCCCCGTATCCCCTGGGGTGCCGTCAAGACGGACGGCTTCGGCCGGATCACGGACTTCATCGAGGCCCCGCCGTCGACCTTCGAGATCAACGCGGGTGTCTACGTCTTCTCCCCCGAGTTCGCCGCCATGCTGCCCGAGCGCGGTGACCACGAGCGCACCACGTTCCCCCGGCTGGCCCGGGAGCGGCTGCTGGCCGGCTTCCCGATCCCGCAGGGCGCGTACTGGCGTGCCATCGACACCGCCAAGGATCTGACCGAGGCGGCGAAGGAGCTCGGCGCACTCGGCGGCGGCCGCTGATCGGCCCACGAGTGGGCTGCTGAGCGGCCCGTTACGGCGATGGGGTCCCCCAAGTGTCTTGGGGGACCCCATCGCCGTAACGGTGGCCCTGGCAGCCGCTGGCGGCTCTCTCGGCTCGGCCTGAGCGCTCCGCGGGAAGTGCCGCGATGCGCCGTCTTCGTCTGCGGCACCGTCGTGGCTGGTCGCTCCCCCAAGCTCTCAACTTCGTTCGAGCAGGGAGGTACCCCCATCGCGGCGGAGCCGCATGTCGGCACAGCCCCGCGCCCCTTCAGGGCGCTGCAGAACCGCAGCCCGCGCCACTTCGGGGCGCGCTGCCGAACCGCAGCTGACTTCGCCCCGGCCTGCCTAGCCCAGCAGACCCCCCACCAGCCCCGTACGCCCGGAGGACGAACCCGAGCCGCCCGTGCCGCCGGAGGCTCCCGTGCCGCCGGGGGCGCTGCCTCCGCCGCCCGGGCCGGGGCCGCCGTTCGTCGAGCCGCCGGTCGGGCCCGCGCTGGTGCTGGGCGCCTGCTGGTGGGGCGCGGAGTGCTGCGGCGGGGCCTGGCCCTCGGTGCCCTGGGTCTGGCTGGGGGTGCCCGCGGTGGCCGCGCCGGAGGATTCGGTGGCACCGGGGCTGGTCGCCGCGCCGGAGGGCCTTCCGGTGCCGGTGCTGCCCTGGGTGGGCGCGCCGGTGGCGGCCGGGGTCCCGTCGTGCCCCTCGGCGGGCTCGTCGGGCAGGGGCGCGCCGGGGAGTTCGTTGCGGGGGGCCTCACCCGGGCCGGGGACCACGACACGGCTGGAGTCGCGTACGGCGCCGCCGAGCAGGGAGCCGACGAGCAGGGTGAGGCCGACGGTGACGGCGGTGACGAGGGCGCCGCGGCGCAGCACGTAGGCGCGCAGTTCCCAGATGTCGGTGCGCGGGCCGAGCCTGCGCCAGGCGCTGCCCGCGAGGCGGCCGTCGACGGAGTAGACGGGGGCGCCCGCGATGATCAGCGGGCTCCAGGCGGCGAGCAGGATGATGTCGGGGGCGTCGTAAGCAGGGACGGTCTTCCAACTGACGGTGAGGATGAGCGCGGCCGACAGCAGCGCCCCGACGGCGGCGGCGACCCGCTGCCAGCACCCGAGGATGGTGAGCACGCCCACGATCACCTGGAGGAAGGCGATGACGAGGCCGGAGCCCACGGGGTGGTGGAGGGCGAACTGGCGCAGTGGCTCGGCGCCTTCGCCGGGGTGGAGGGTGTTGAGCCACTTGACCATGGAGCCGCGTCGGCCGCCGTCGAAGAAGACGGGGTCGCAGAGCTTGCCCATGCCCGCGTAGATGGAGATGAAGCCGAGGAAGATGCGGAGCGGGAGCAGGACGACGCCGAGGTTCATCCGGCGGCCGGGGTAGTAGGCGTGCCGGGAGGGGTCGTCGCCGGTGCGGCGTGCGGCGCGGTGCCGGGTGGCCGGTTCGTCGTAACCGTCGCCGTAGCCGTCGTCGTAACCGTCGTCGTCGTAGGCGTCGTCGGTGTCGTACGCCTCGTCCGGGTCGCCCGGGTCTCCGTAGCCGGTGCCGCCGCTGTCGGGGCCGTCGGCGAACAGGTAGTCGTACGCCGGGTCGTCGAAGGCGTTGCCCGCCGTGCGCATGTGCGGGACGAGGCGGGTGCCATCGGCCTCGGTAGGACCGCGCTGGGGGCCTACGACGGGGATGCCGGCCGTCTCGGCGAGGCCGCCGCCCTGTCCGCCGCCGTCGCCGCCGTAGGGGCGGTAACCGCCGTCCGTATAAGGCCCGTTGGCGTCGATGCGGGGAATGACGCGGGTGGCTCCGGAGTCCATGGCGGGGTCCCTGGCAGGGTCCGCGGCCGGGCGCTTGGCCGTGTCCTCGGCGTGACGGACGCTGCCGCCCCGCACGGCCTGGAGGAGCCGGTGCGCGCCGGTGTCGTCGGGGGCCGAGCGGCCGCTCCAGACGACGGGGCGGCGGCGGGCGCGCGCGGGGGCGGCGACCGCTCTGCCCGCGGCGCCCGTGACGGGGACGCGGGCGGTGTCGTCCGCGGCGCTGAGGTGGCGGGCGATCCGCTGGGACTGGGCGCGCCGCGCGGACGCGCCCAACTGCACGCGGAAACTCGCGTGGTTGACGATGATCTGCGCCGGATCGCTCGGCACCTTCACCATGCTCAGCGCGGGCGCGTCGTCGTATCCCGACGAGCGGTCCCCCGTGGGTGTGCGGGGTGTTCTGGTGTCCACACTCATCTAACCGAGTGACGCCGAGTTAGGACACTGTCTTGACCGCCCTGATCTGTCCGGACCGCGTCAAGCTTGTCCTGCTCGCCGGTTTTGACCCGGTCGGGTGAGGCGCCGGACGTCTGTTCGACGCGGCTGACGGGGCGATCGGCCGACTCGCCGCTGCTGACGAGGAATCGGCCGACTCAACGCTGCTGACGGAGGATCGGCCGACACCCGGTCAGCTACGGCGTCGGCCGACGCGGGTCAGCTACGGCGACGCGACGCCTCGTAGAGCACGATCCCCGCCGCCACACCGGCGTTGAGCGACTCCGCGCCGCCCGGCATCGGGATCCGTACCCGGAAGTCGCAGGTCTCGCCGACGAGCCGGGACAGGCCCTTGCCCTCGCTGCCGACGACGATGACGACCGGCCCGGACAGGGCCTCCAGCGCGCCGAGTTCGGCCTCCCCGTCGGCGGCGAGCCCGACGACGACGATGCCCGCCTTCTTGTACGCCTCCAGGGCGCGCGTCAGGTTGGTGGCACGGGCGACCGGGGTGCGGGCGGCCGTACCGGCGGAGGTCTTCCAGGCGCCCGCGGTCATACCGGCGGCGCGCCGCTCGGGCACGACGACGCCGTGGCCGCCGAAGGCGGAGACGGAGCGGACGACGGCGCCGAGGTTGCGCGGGTCGGTGACCCCGTCGAGGGCGACGATCAGCGGGTCCTCGCCCTCGTCGTAGGCGGCGGCGGCGAGGTCCTCGGGGTGGGCGTACTCGTAGGGCGGGACCTGGAGGACCAGGCCCTGGTGGTTGAGGCCGTTCGTCATACGGTCGAGCTCGGGGCGGGGGGCCTCCATGAGGTTGATCCCGCCGCGCTCGGCGGCGAGCTGGAGGGCCTCACGGACGCGCTCGTCGTTGTCGATGAACTGCTGCACGTAGAGGGTGCTGGCGGGCACGCCCTCGCGCAGTGCCTCGACGACCGGGTTGCGGCCGACGACGAGTTCGGACGACGCCTTGCCGCCGCCCCGGCGCTGCGGCGGACGGCCCTGTGCGCGGCGGGTCTTCGAGGCGGCGGCACGTTGCTTGGCGTGGCCCTTGCGCATTTCGGCGGGCGGAGTGGGGCCCTTTCCTTCCAGGCCCCGGCGCCGCTGGCCGCCACTGCCGACCTGCGCGCCCTTCTTGCCGGACATGCGACGGTTGTTGGCGGCCATGATCTACCTGTCTGTCGGGGCTGAATGTCGAGGCTGTATGTCGTTTACGTGATGTCGTTTACGTGATGCCGGGTTCAGCGCGGGCCGAGGGTCCAGCGCGGGCCCTGCGGGCTGTCCTCGATGACGAGGCCGGACCGGCCCAGCTGGTCGCGGATGGCGTCCGCGGTGGCCCAGTCCTTGCGGGCGCGGGCGGACTCGCGCTGTTCGAGGACGAGTCCGATGAGACTGTCGACGACGCCGTGCAGATCCTCGCCGCGGGCGGTGCCCTCTCCGGACCAGGCGGGGTCGAGCGGGTCGAGGCCGAGGACGCCGAGCATGGCGCGCACCTCGGCAAGCCGGGCGACGGCGGTGTCCTTGTCGTCGGCGGCGAGGGCGCTGTTGCCCTGGCGGACGGTGGTGTGCACGACGGCGAGGGCCTGCGGGACGCCGAGGTCGTCGTCCATGGCCTCGGCGAAGGCGGGCGGCAGTTCGGCGGCGGGTTCGACGGGCCCGGCGGTCTCCACGACGCGCTGCATGAAGCCCTCGATCCGCGCGAACGCCGACTCGGCCTCGCGCAGGGACTCCTCGCTGTACTCGATCATCGAGCGGTAGTGCGGGGTGCCGAGGTAGTAGCGCAGCACGATGGGCCGCCAGGTCTTGACCATCTCCGAGACGAGGACGGAGTTGCCGAGCGACTTGGACATCTTGTCGCCGGCCATGGTCACCCAGGCGTTGTGCACCCAGTAGCGGGCGAACTCGTCGCCGTAGGCCTTGGCCTGGGCGATCTCGTTCTCATGGTGCGGGAAGATCAGATCGAGGCCGCCGCCGTGGATGTCGAAGGCGGAGCCGAGGTACTTGTGCGCCATGGCCGAGCACTCCAGGTGCCAGCCGGGGCGGCCCGGTCCCCAGGGGGTGGGCCAGGTGGGCTCGCCCGGCTTGGCGGACTTCCACATGGCGAAGTCACGCGGGTCGCGTTTGCCGGTCTCGCCGGTGCCGGAGGGCTGCTGGAGGTTGTCGAGCTCCTGCCGGGACAGTTCGAGGTAGCCGGGGAAGGAGCGCACGTCGAAGTAGACGTTGCCGTCGGCCTCGTAGGCGTGGCCGCGCTCGATGAGGCGCTGCATCATCTCGACCATCTCGGTCACATGGCCGGTCGCGCGGGGCTCGTAGCTGGGCGGCAGGCAGCCGAGCGCGCCGTACGCGTCGCTGAAGGCGCGCTCGTTCTGGTATCCGATCGCCCACCAAGGGCGCTTCTGCTCGGCCGACTTGGCGATGATCTTGTCGTCGATGTCGGTGACGTTGCGGACGAACGTCACCTCGTAGCCGCGGTGGGCGAACCAGCGGCGCATGATGTCGAAGTTGAGGCCCGAGCGGATGTGCCCGATGTGCGGTGCGGCCTGCACAGTGGCACCGCACAGGTAGATCGAGACACAGCCCGGCTTGAGCGGGGTGAAGTCACGGATCTGCCGGGCGCTGGTGTCGTACAGGCGAATGGTCACGCCTACCAGGGTAGTGGGAACCGGACAGTGCCTCGCGCCCCCTGTGGACAAGGGGCGCGCACTCGTGACGTTCACACCGCCCGGGCCCGCCGGGTCGGCCCGGTCAGGGGTGATCGGTGCGGATCACCAGCGCCGTAGCCATCGCCATCAGGCCCTCCCCGCGGCCCGGGAAGCCGAGGCCGTCGGTGGTGGCGCCGGAGACGGAGACGGGGGCGCCGACCGCCTCGGAGAGGATCTTCTGGGCCTCGTCCCGGCGCTTGCCGATCTTCGGGCGCGGGCCCACGACCTGTACGGCGACGTTCCCGATCCGGAACCCGGCCTCCCGCACGATCCGCGCAGCCTCGGTGAGGAGGGTGACGCCGGAGGCGCCGGACCACTCGGGCCGCCCGGTGCCGAAGTGCTGCCCGAGGTCACCGAGACCGGCGGCGGAGAACAGGGCGTTGCAGGCGGCGTGCGCGACGACGTCGGCGTCGGAGTGTCCGGCGAGGCCGGTGCCCTCGCCCTCCCACTTCAGCCCGGCGCACCACAGGTCCCGGCCTTCCTCGAAGGCGTGGATGTCGGTGCCGATGCCGACCTGCGGCAGCGGGAAGGAGAGAGGCTGCTCAGAAGCCATCGTTGAGCCTCCTGCGGGCGAGGACCGCCTCGGCGAGGACCAGGTCGAGGGGACGGGTGACCTTGAACGCCTCGGCGTGCCCGGGGACGACGACCACGCGTTCGCCGATGCGCTCGACCATGCCGGCGTCGTCGGTGACGTCGTCGGTCACGGTCTCGTGGGCACGGATCAGCGTCGTACGGTCGAAGCCCTGCGGGGTCTGCACGGCGCGCAGCCGGGCCCGTTCGGGGGTGGCGACGACGGGTTCGGGCCCGCCGGGGTGCTCGGCGGGTTCCACTTCCTTGACGGTGTCGGCGAGCGGCAGGGCCGGTACGACGGCCGGGGCGCCCTCGCGTACGGCGTCGATCACGGCGTCGACGGTGTCCACGGGGACGAGGGGGCGGGCCGCGTCGTGGACCAGGACGATGCCGTAGCCGGGCGGCAGTGCGTCCAGGCCGAGCTTGACCGATTCCTGGCGGGTGTCGCCGCCGGGGACGACGAGGATGTCGGTGCGCTCGGGCAGGGCGTGGGCGTCGAGGAGGGACTTGACCTCGGGGGTGCCGTCGGGCGGGGCGACGACGATGACGAGGGACACCGCGCGGGACGCGGCCATCGCCCGTACGGCGTGCACGAGCATGGGCGTGCCGCCGAGCGCGCGGAGCGCCTTGGGGGCACCCGGCCCGAGTCGTACGCCCCGGCCGGCGGCCGGGATCACCGCGGCGACGGCTGCCGCGGCGGCCTGGCCGGCGGGTGTCGCGGCGGCTTGCTCGGCGGGTGTCGCGGGGGCTCGCTCGGTGGGCGTCGCGGCGGCTTGCTCGGCGGGTGACGCGGACGGCTCTGGGGGCGGTGTGGCGGACGGTCCCGCAGCCCGCCCCGCGGACGGCGCCGGCGAAGGTCGCGAATCGTCAGACATCGGTTCCTGTCAGGTTTGTGTGCTCGGCCTACGTGGGTATGGCCTGGGAGGTACCCCCTGGTGCTGCTCGCAGAACCCGGGGGGCGTGTCGGGCACGACACCTTGACCGGCCCCTTCCGTGACACCGGTCAGTCACCGCCCGGGCCCGGCACGCCAAGTATTGAGCATCGGGGTTCTGTCTCGACAGTTCTCCCGCAGTTGTGCCGCAGTATCCCGCGGTCCTCCCGCGTTATCCCGCGGCTCTCCCGCGGCAGGGGCGTACGGCATCGGAAACGAACATGCCGCAGCGCCCGGCGACATCGGGGATGTCATCGGGCACCGCGGCATTTCAGTGTGCTGAGCGGGGCGCTGGGCGGAGCAGGGTTACTGCTGTGCTGCTGCTGTCCGCGTCAGGACGCGAGTACCTCGTCGAGCAGGGCCTCGGCCTTGTCCTCGTTCGTGTTCTCCGCGAGGGCGAGCTCGCTCACCAGGATCTGGCGGGCCTTGGCGAGCATGCGCTTCTCTCCCGCGGAGAGTCCGCGCTCGCGCTCACGACGCCACAGGTCGCGCACGACTTCCGCGACCTTGATGACATCGCCGGACGCAAGCTTCTCCAGATTTGCCTTGTAGCGACGCGACCAGTTCGTGGGCTCCTCGGCGTACGGAGCGCGCAGCACCTCGAAGACCCGGTCCAGCCCGTCCTGACCGACCACATCACGCACGCCGACGAACTCCGCATTGTCCGCTGGCACACGCACCGTCAGGTCACCCTGGGCGACCTTCAGCACCAAGTAGGTCTTGTCCACGCCTTTGATCTGGCGAGTTTCGATGGCCTCGATCAGCGCGGCCCCGTGATGGGGATAGACCACGGTGTCGCCAACCTTGAACGTCATGTGACAGGTACCCCTTCCGTGGCTATCCAGGGTAACACGGATACGGCGGCTTCTGAATGGCGTTTTCGCAGGTCAGGGCATATCTCGGGGCTTGACAACAGCAACAGGAACGTGCTGCGCGGGGCGAGCGGAAGCAGGTATTCGCAGGTCGGAGCGGCTGTGCGGGGGAAGTGAAACGCGTACGTTACACACATCCGGGGCCCCTCCCAAGCGGACGAACGTCCACATATGTCTGGTTCCACACACTCGACTTCCGCTACTCCGTTCGGTGCCGCGAGGACGGGTACCGGCCGAATCCGGAATTGATCACACGGTCACCGAACGGGCCTGTTCGACGACCGGGTGATCAATTATTGGGACGCCCTCGCATTCTTTACGCAGAAAATGTGCGCGCCGGTACCTCGCTATCCACCAGAGGCTTATGTGAATGACAGACGAGCGTGCGTCGAGAGTGCTGAGAGTGCCGGGAGTGACTGAAGGTATGGGCCCCGCCACCTCCGCCGTCCCGCCGTCCCGCCGTCCACCGTCCACCGGAGGAACCGCCGCAGTGAGGGAGGGTCGGGTGAGGCGGCCCGGGAACGGCTCGGTAACCTGAGGCCGCTGAGAAGACCTTTGGGCACCTCAAAAGGACGAGTTGCCCCTTGCGTTCAAGGAGTTGCCGCCGCCGTGAGCAGCAGCCTTCGACGCGGCGCCCTCGCCGCCTCCGTCATCGCGTTCTCCGTCGCCTCGCTCGCCGCCTGCGGTGCCGGCAACAACAGCCAGACACTGCAGATCACCCCGGACAACGCGGCCACCACTGTCGGCACCATCAAGATCCAGAACGCCACCGTCATCACCCAGCCCGACGGCGGCGCGAGCGGCGGCCCGGCCGTGATCTCCGCGACGCTCTTCAACACCGGCACCACGGCCCAGACGCTGGACTCGGTGGCCGTCGACGGCGACGGGTCCGCCGAGCTCTCCCCCGCGGGAGGCAAGGGCAAGGTGACCGTCCCGGCCGGCGGCTCCGTCATCCTCGGCGGCAAGGGCAACGCGGCCGCCGCACTGGCCTCACCGGGTGCGAACGTCCAGGACGGCAACGCGCAGAAGGTCACCTTCACCTTCAGCGAGACCGGCGCGGTGAGCCTGCGCGCGTTCGTCGTACCGGCGGAGTCGTACTTCACCAAGTGGGGCCCGAGCACCATCCCTACGCCGACCGCCACTGCCACTGCCACTGCCACGCGGACTGCGACCCCGGCGGGCTCCGCGACCGGCTCGGCGTCCCCGGGCACGACGGCGTCCGGTTCGGCGACGGCGACCGCGACGGCCTCGGGGCAGTAGGCGTCGTAGCGGCACACGTAGGAGTCATAGGCACACGGCTGAAGGGCGGGGCCCTATGGGTTCCCGCCCTTCAGCCAGTCTCTGTCGCCTACGGTTTACGGCTCGAACTTGTAGCCCAGCCCCCGCACCGTCACCAGATACCGCGGCGCCCCCGGGTCCGGCTCGATCTTGGCGCGCAGCCGCTTGACGTGCACGTCGAGGGTCTTGGTGTCGCCCACGTAGTCGGCGCCCCAGACGCGGTCGATGAGCTGCATCCGGGTCAGCACACGGCCGGCGTTGCGCAGCAGCATCTCCAGGAGGTCGAACTCCTTGAGCGGGAGGTCGACCTTGGAACCGGAGACGGTGACGACATGCCGGTCGACGTCCATCCGGACCGGACCCGCCTCCAGCGCGGCCGGGGTGACCTCCTCCGGCTCGCCGCGGCGGCGCAGCACGGCACGGATACGCGCGACCAGTTCGCGCGACGAGAACGGCTTGGTGACGTAGTCGTCGGCTCCTATTTCCAGGCCGACGACCTTGTCGATCTCGCTGTCCTTGGCCGTGACCATGATGACGGGCACGTTGGAACGGCCGCGCAGCTGGCGGCACACCTCCGTGCCGGGCAGCCCCGGCAGCATCAGGTCGAGGAGGACGAGGTCGGCGCCGTTGCGCTCGAACTCGTCGAGGCCGTCGGGCCCGGTGGCCGCTACGGCGACCTCGAAGCCCTCCTTGCGGAGCATGTACGACAGAGCGTCGGAGAAGGACTCCTCGTCCTCGACGACGAGCACTCGGGTCACGGAAGGACCTCCGGGGCGGGAAGCGTTTCGTACGCGGTTGACTCGGGGGATGGGGTGAGGGTGGAACGGGCGAGAGGCCCGGCCCCGGCGTCCTCGGCATCGAGGGCCGGGTGCTGACGCGCGCGGGCGCGGGCCGCGCCCGCCTCCGGCAGCCTCAGAGTGAACGTGGAGCCCTGTCCCTCGGAGCTCCACACCGTGACCTCCCCGCCGTGCGAGGCGGCCACGTGCTTGACGATCGCCAGCCCGAGGCCGGTGCCCCCGGTGGCCCGGGAGCGCGCCGGGTCGACCCGGTAGAAGCGCTCGAATATGCGCTCCTTGTCCTTGTCGGTGATGCCGATGCCCTGGTCGGTGACGGCGATCTCGATGAGGTCTCCGCCGGACGCGGACAGCCGGCGGGCGGCTATGCCGACGCGGGTGCGGGCGGGCGAATAGTTGACGGCGTTCTCGACAAGGTTGCCGAGGGCGGCGGCGAGCTGACCGCGGTTGCCGTAGACATGCAGGTCGGCGGTGCCGCCGGCGGCCATGGTGATCTGCTTGGTGCCGGCGGCGTGTCGGCAGCGGTCGATGGCCTCGGCGACGAGTTCGTCGACGCGGACCGGCTCGGCGTCCTCGAGGGGGTCGTCGTTCTGGACCCGGGAGAGGTCGATGAGCTCCTGCACAAGATTGGTGAGCCGGGTGGCCTCGATCTGCATGCGCCCGGCGAAGCGCTGTACGGCCTCGGGGTCGTCGGAGGCGTCCATTACCGCCTCGGAGAGCAGGGAGAGGGCGCCGACGGGGGTCTTCAGCTCATGGCTGACGTTGGCGACGAAGTCGCGTCGTACGGCCTCGATACGGCGGGCCTCGGTGAGGTCCTCGACGAGCAGGAGGACGAGCCGGGAGCCGAGCGGCGCGACCCGCGCGGAGACCGCGAGGGCCTCACCGCGCCCGGTGCCGCGCCGGGGCAGATCCAGCTCGACCTGGCGTATCTCCCCGTCGCGCCGGGTGTCCCGGGCCATCTGCAGCATGGGGTCGACGGCGAGCTTGCCGCCGCGGACCAGCCCGAGGGCGTACGCGGCGGAGCTGGCCTTGACGACGGTGTCGGCCTCGTCGAGGACGACGGCCGAGCTGCGCAGCACGGAGAGCACGGTGTCGACGCCGGGCGGGAGCACCGGGTCGGTGTGCAGTGATGTCCTGGTAGGGCGTTTCTGGTCGCGTTCGCTCCAGCGGAACGCCAGCATGGCGATGACACCGGTGAGCACCCCGGCGATCGCTGCCGCTGCGGCGACTGCCGCGTTCACGTCCATGGAAACAGGTTAGGCATGCGGTACCTCCTGGCCACAGCCATCGAGGGGAGAGCAAGACCACTCGTCGCCCAGAGTTCACCTTGGAGCCAGTATTGGTTCATTTGCGGTGGCGGAAACGGACGCGTACGGGCCGGAACGTGGAAGCGTGGGGTTCGCACCGCCGGTTTTACGACAGGCTTCTGGCCCCGGAACCCCCTGGCAGAGTAAGAGAGGGACCCCTGATGCGGGACGCGTACCACGAGGAACTGGACTCGATCGGCGACAGCCTGGTCGACATGGCCCGGCTCGTCGGGTCGGCGATCGGGCGCGCCACCACGGCGATCCTCGACTCCGACCTCAAGCTGGCCGAGAGCGTCATCGAGGCCGACAAGAAGGTCGATGAGCTGCACCACGAGCTGGAGGCGCGGGCGATAACCCTGCTCGCCCGACAGCAGCCGGTCGCCACCGACCTGCGGATCGTGGTGACGTCGCTGCGTATGTCGGCCGACCTGGAGCGCTCGGGCGACCTCGCCCAGCATGTGGCGAAGCTCGCACGGCTGCGCTTCCCGGACCGGGCCGTCCCGCAGGACCTGCACGCGACGATCCTGGAGATGGGTCAGCTCGCGCAGCGCCTGATGGCGAAGGCCGCGGAGTGCATCATCACGAAGGACGTCGACCTGGCCCTCCAGCTGGAGACGGACGACGACGCGATGGACCTCCTGCACCGCACGCTCTTCCAGCACCTGATCGACGAGCGCTGGAAGCACGGCATCGAGACGGCCGTGGACGTCACCCTGCTCGGCCGCTACTACGAGCGCTTCGCCGACCACGCGGTGGCGGTGGCGAAGCGCGTGGTGTTCCTGGTCACGGGCGAACACGCGGACGAGATCCAGCCGGAGATCCAGCCGACGACAGACATCGACGGCGCCTGAGGGTCCGTACCCCGGCAGCCGGCAGGGGAGCGCCGGGGGTACGGACCCTGGCCCGGACCCGGCGTGGAGGGGGCCTCCGTACGGTCCGCACCCGGCGCGAGGGGTGCCGCCCTCGGCGCGCACAAGCCTCCGTGCGCCGTTGATGCGCTGCCCGCGGCGGGCATGCAATGGGCAGAGGATCAGACGGGCATCTTCGTCATCCCGTCACGATCCCCGTCACACCGGCTCCCGGCCTCCAGGACGGCTGGAGGACGAAGGAGGACCAGGAGGACCCATGGCCGAAACCCCCACCACCACGCCGGACCCCACCCAGGAACTCCCGACCGACCAGCCGGCCGAGATCAAGAGCCTCCCGCTCTTCGGCGCCTGCGGCTGCGGCTCGGGCTGCACCTGCGGCTGCCAGTCGGGCGGCCCCTGCCAGTGCGGCTGACCCCCGCACTCCGACGCACGACAGGTCGCGGCTGACCCCCGCACTGCGACGCACGACAGGTCCTGAGGGCCCCCGGGCGGGATCAGATCCCAGAGATCGGATCCCGCCCGGGGGCCTTTGACGCGGCCCTGCGGTTCGGGGCGGGACGGCGAGACCGTGCGCATCTCCTGGCGTCGCCCAGGCGGGTCAGTCCGCCGTGCCGGAGGTGCCGCTGCCACCGATGCTGAGGACGGACGTGTCCGTCCAGGCATGTCACCCAGGCGCGTCACCCCGGCCTGTCACCCCGGCCTGTCACCGAGGCGTGGGAATTCGAGAGCGGAGATGCCGATGAGCGGTCGCGCCGGGCTTGTGCGGATCGCGGTCATCGGGGACTGTCCCGTCTTCCGGCACGGTGTCTCGCAGCTCATCGGCACCGCTCCCGATCTTCACCTGGTCGCGGCAGCGCCGTCGATCGAGATCGCGGACGGCAGCCTGCGCGGCGCGGAAGTGGTGCTGATGGACTTTCAGCAGTCCGGCCCGAGCCTGACCGCGACCGTGACGAAGCTTCGGAAGCGGGGGCATGCCGTCCTCGTCGTGTCGGCCTCTCCGCAGATCGACGTCGTCCAGGTGATCCAGGCGGGCGCCAGCGGCTATCTGAGCCGGCAGGCGGAGGCGGACGAGGTGCTGAGGGCGATCCGGACCGTGGGCTCCGGCCTCAGCTATGTGTCCGCACCGGCCAGCCATCTGGTGAAGCAACTCCCCAGTTTCACGGAACGGGAGCAGGAAATCCTGCGGCTTCTCGCCAATGGTTCGACGGATCACGAAATCGCCGTCGAATTGGGAATCAGCAAGCACACCGTCCATTCGCACCTCGACCGCATCGGCGAGAAGACGGGCTCGCGACGCCGACCCGACCTCACCCGTATCGCCATCGAGCAGGGGCTCACCGGCCGCGAATAGGGACCGCCGCGGGTAGTCCGTGGGTAGTTCTGCCCCGCAGGTGGTGGGTAATCATTGCCCTTGACCCATACATGCCGAAGCAACACCTTGGAGGAGGACCGCTTCTCGAAGCAAGGAGAAGTCATGCGCAATCGCCTCGCAATCCTCACCGCCGCAGTGGTGCTGCCCCTGACCGGAGCGACCTCGCTGGCGGTGGCCGGTCAGGCAGGAGCCGCCCCTCCCCCTGGCAACGTCACTCTCTTCGGAACCGTCGACGACTGCGACGACAATTCCTCTCCCACCCAGGTGACGATCAAGGCAACCACCTCGGCCGGCGTCATCGAGACCAAGACCGACAATTCACTTGCCGGGACCAACAACTCGTACTCGGTCACCTTCAAGAAGATTCCCAAGACGGGTGCAACGGGCAAGGCGACCGTGACCTGCGAGAGCGACGACACGTACAAGCCGAAGCAGTTCACCATCAAGGGCGCGCCCACCTCCGACCCCGTGAAGCAGAAGCAGAATTTCGAGCCGCAGTAAGTAGTTCCGGTCCGCGGACGGGCGTAACCGCCGGTCCCGGGCCGTGAAAATGCCTCCCATCCGCGCCGTTCGCGCGAATGGGAGGCATGATCGAGTTCCCTACTTCTTCTTGCCCTGGTTCTTGACCGCCTCGATGGCGGCCGCCGCGGCCTCCGGGTCGAGGTACTTGCCGCCCGGGGTGAGCGGCTTGAAGTCGGCGTCGAGCTCGTAGTACAGCGGGATGCCCGTCGGGATGTTCAGGCCCGCGATGTCGGCGTCGGAGATGCCGTCCAGGTGCTTGACCAGCGCGCGGAGGCTGTTGCCGTGGGCGGCGACGAGGACCGTGCGGCCGGCCAGCAGGTCCGGGACGATGCCGTCGTACCAGTACGGGAGCATCCGGATGACGACGTCCTTCAGGCACTCCGTCTTCGGGCGCAGCTCCGGCGGGATGGACGCGTAGCGCGGGTCGTCCGACTGGGAGAACTCCGTGCCGTCCTCGAGCGCCGGCGGCGGGGTGTCGTAGGAGCGGCGCCACAGCATGAACTGCTCCTCGCCGAACTCCGCGAGGGTCTGCGCCTTGTCCTTGCCCTGGAGGGCGCCGTAGTGGCGCTCGTTCAGGCGCCAGGTGCGGTGGACCGGGATCCAGTGGCGGTCCGCGGACTCCAGCGCGAGCTGCGCGGTGCGGATCGCGCGCTTCTGCAGGGAGGTGTGCACCACCTCGGGCAGCAGGCCGGCCTCCTTCAGCAGCTCACCGCCACGGACCGCCTCCTTCTCGCCCTTCTCGTTCAGGTTGACGTCCACCCATCCGGTGAACAGGTTCTTCGCGTTCCATTCGCTCTCGCCGTGGCGGAGGAGGATCAGCTTGTACGGTGCTTCGGCCATGCGTATGAGACTAATCCAAGGTTTTGATACTTGACGCCTCCAACGGTGATACGGGCATATCGGACACCTTGCGTTCATCCGGCAGCCTTCAGCGGTCGGCCGCGGTTTATTCGGTGGCTTCGCCTCCCCTTCGGCTTGTAAGTTGCCCTCGCGTTGATCAGTACTTACATCAGTGCTTACGTCAGTACGTACATCCGTGGGGGTTCTGTGTCCGTCGGCAAGGTCGGCCGTGCTGTCCGGGAGACCGTCTCGGGGCTGCCCCGGGAGTTCTGGTGGCTGTGGACCAGCACCCTGGTCAACCGGCTCGGTGCCTTCGTCGCCACCTTCATGGCGCTGTATCTCACCCTCGACCGCGGCTACTCCGCCTCCTACGCCGGTCTCGTCGCCTCCCTCCACGGTCTCGGCGGTGTCGTCTCCTCCCTCGGCGCCGGAGTCATGGCCGACCGGCTCGGGCGGCGGCCCACCCTGCTGCTGGCCCAGTCCTCCACCGCCGTCTCCGTCGCCGTGCTCGGCTTCATGCAGGACCCCGTGGCCATCGCCGCCGTCGCCTTCCTCGTCGGCATGGCCAGCAACGCCTCCCGGCCCGCCGTCCAGGCGATGATCGCCGACGTCGTACCGCCCGCCGAACGGGTGCGCGCCTTCTCCCTCAACTACTGGGCCATCAACCTCGGTTTCGCCGTCTCCTCCAGCGCCGCCGGATTCATCGCCGAGTTCAGCTACCTCGCCGGCTTCCTCATCGAGGCCGGGATGACCTTGCTCTGCGCTGTCGTCGTCTTCCTCCGGGTCCCCGAGTCCCGGCCCACCACGGCCGGCAGCGGCGCGCAGGAAGGCGACCCCGGTGTCGGGCTTCTCACAGTGCTGCGCGACCGGCGCTACATGGGCGTCGTCGGGCTGTCCTTCCTGGTCGCCCTCGTCTTCCAGCAAGGTCTCGTCGGACTGCCCGTCGCCATGGGGCGCGCCGGGTTCAGTCCCGCCGACTACGGCCTCGCCATCGCCCTCAACGGGGTCCTCATCGTCGCCCTCCAGATACCTCTCACCCGTCTCATCGAGCACCGCGAACCCGGGCGGCTCCTCGTCGTCTCGGCCCTCCTCGCCGGGTACGGCTTCGGGCTCACCGGCATCGCGGGGTCCGCCGGGTCCGTCGCCGCGATCGCCCTCACCGTCTGCGTGTGGACGCTCGGCGAGATGATCAACGCGCCCACCCAGACCGGTCTCGTCGTACGGCTGTCCCCGGTCCACGGACGCGGGCGCTACCAGGGCGTCTACACCCTCTCCTGGGCCCTCGCCGCCCTCGTCGCCCCGCTGATGTCCGGTCTCGTCATCGACCGGCTCGGGGCCGGCTGGCTGTGGGGGCTGTGCGCCCTCGTGGGGACGGCCGCCGCGCTCGGCTACGGCCTTCTCGTGCGGCGGACGGAAGGGAGCGGGGAGCTTGCGGAGCAGTCGCCGTCCGGGGGCTCCTCCTCGGTCGGGGTGGAGAAGGAGATCGGGACCTCCTGACCTGACCAGGAGAGACGGTCACGGGTGCATCCTCGCGCCCTTCAGCACCTTGTCCACCGCGTTCCTCGGCCCGTACACCGCGAGCCCCACCAGATCCAGCTCCGCCGTCGGCACCGCCCGCACCGCCGCCCGGTTGTCCCCGTCGTGACCCGTGGCGAACAGGTCGGACGTGAACAGGGCGCGCGGCAGGGCACGGGACAGGGCGCGGGAGTGGGCCGCGGTCAGGGTCTCCTTCGAGCCCTCGAAGACCAGCACCGGCTGCCGGAACATCGGCAGGTACGGCACCCCGTCGCCGTCCTCGTACGGCTCCCCGATCACCTCGGGGAGCTGAGTGCCCAGGCCGCTGACCAGGAACGCCGTCACGTTCAGCCGCTGCCAGGGCTCCAGGTCGGCGCGCAGCAGCACGGCGATCTTCGTGTCGAAGCGGACGGGCGGGAGAGGAGCCGGGAGGGAAGCGGGTGTGGAGCCAGCAGTCGTCAAGGGCATCGCGTTCATGCAGTGAGACTGCCGAACAGCCCGCCGCCCGGTCTTGTACGTTCTTTGCATGGCCGCTCGGCGTGACGTCACCGCCTGGCGCCCGCGCGTCCCGGGCGTCACCGAGGTGTTCCACGCCCATTTCACCGAGTACGCCTATCCCATGCACGTCCACGAGGCCTGGACGCTGCTCATCGTCGACGACGGCGCCGTACGGTACGACCTGGACCGCCACGAGCACGGCACCCCGCACGACACGGTGTCGCTGCTGCCGCCGCACGTCCCCCACAACGGTTCCCCCGCCACCCCGCACGGCTTCCGCAAACGCGTCCTGTACCTCGACTCCACCCACCTCGACGACACCCTCATCGGCCCCGCCGTCGACGGCCCCGACCTGCGCGACCCGCTGCTGCGCCGCCGGGTCGGCCAGGTGCACGCCGCGCTGGCGCATCCCGGCGACGAGTTGGAGGCCGAGAGCCGGCTGACGCTCGTCGGGGAGCGGCTGCGCGCGTATCTGCGGCCACGGCTCGGCACCGGGGCGGGCGAGCGCCGTGACCCCGTCCTCGCCCGGCAGTTGCGCGAGCTCCTCGACGAGCGGCTCGTCCAAGGCCTCACCCTTGAGGGCGCCGCCGCGCTGCTGTACGCCCATCCCGCCCATCTGGTACGGGCGTTCACGCAGGCCTACGGCATCGCCCCGCACCAGTACCTGACGTCACGCCGTGTGAACAGCGCCCGCCGGCTGCTGCTCGACGGACTCGCCCCGGGCGATGTCGCCGCCGCAACCGGGTTCTACGACCAGTCCCATCTCACCCGGCACTTCAGGAAGTTGGTCGGGGTGACACCGGGTCGGTACCGGGTGGCGGCCACCTAGAGCCTCAACAGCCCATCGCCCCGATGGCCCAACTGCCCTCACTCGCTCGGGCGCTGGATCAAATTCGTGAACGCATCCAGGTTCCGCGTCGATTCGCCCCGGGACACCCGCCACGCGTACTCCTTGCGGATCGCGGTGGCGAAGCCGAGTTCGAGGAGGGTGTTGAAGGCGCCGTCCGCCGCCTCCAGCACCTGGCCGAGCAGCCGGTCGACGCCGTCGGGGGTGACGGCGGCCAGCGGGAGCTTGCCGGTGACGTAGATGTCGCCGAGCGGGTCGACGGCGTAACTCACGCCGTACAGCTTGAGGTTGCGCTCCAGCAGCCAGCGGTGGACGCCCGCCTCGTTCTCGTCGGGGTGACGGACGACGAAGGCGTTGAGGGACAGGGTGTGGCGGCCGACGAGGAGGGAGGCCGTCGTCGACAGCTTGCGGGTGCCGGGGAGTTTGACGACGTAGTGGCCCGACTCCGGGGATTCCCAGTCGAGTTCGGTGTCCTTCAGGATGTGCTCGACGACCTGTTTGGCCTGCCGCTGCTGCGGGGTGTCGTTCGGGTCGTCCATCCGGCTCCGGTCCCTGACCACTATGTCACCCATGTTACTCATGTCACTCGTGTCACCCATGGTGGGAGCGTACGCGACGGCGGTGGGCGTGCGTCGCCGCCGAGTAGACGTCCGCCGTGGCCACGGCCGCGGTGTCCCAGCCGAAGGACTGGGCGTGCCGGGCGGCGGCGACGCCCATGCGGGCGGTGAGCTCCGGGTCGTCGGCGAGGCGGCCCAGCGCCCGGGCGTACGACACCGGGGCGTGCCCCTGCACCAGGAACCCGGTCTCCCCGTCCCGTACGGCCACCGGCAGCCCGCCGACCGCCGCAGCGAGCACCGGCGTACCGGACGCCTGCGCCTCTATGGCGACCAGGCCGAAGGACTCGCTGTACGACGGCATCACCAGCACGGACGCGGCCCGGAACCAGTCGGCGAGCCGCTCCTGGCCGACGGGCGGTTGGAACCGTACGACATCGGCGACGCCCAGCCGCGCCGCCAGCTTCTGGAGCCCCTCGGGCCGGGCGAGCCCGCTGCCGCTGGGGCCGCCGACGACCGGTACGACGATGCGGGAGCGCAGTTCGGGACGCTCGTCGAGGAGAACGGCGATCGCCCGCAGCAGCACATCAGGGGCCTTGAGGGGCTGGATGCGCCCGGCGAAGAGCGGGATCAGGGCGTCCTGCGGGAGGCCGAGGCGGGCGCGGGCTGCGGCGCGGCCGTCGGCGGGGCGGAAGCGTTCGAGGTTGACGCCGGGGTGGACGACGGCGACCTTCGCGGGGTCGGCGGCGTAGTGGCGTACCAACTCGTCCGCCTCCTCGACGGTGTTGGCGATGAGCCGGTCGGCCGCCGCGACGATCTGGGTCTCGCCGATGACCCGGGCGGGCGGCTCGGGGGTGTCGCCGTCGGCGAGGTTGGCGTTCTTGACCTTGGCCATGGTGTGCATGGCGTGGACGAGGGGGACGCCCCAGCGCTGGGCGGCGAGCCAGCCGACGTGGCCGGAGAGCCAGTAGTGCGAGTGGACGAGGTCGTAGTGGCCGGGGCGGTGTTCCGCCCATGCCTGCATCACACCGTGGGTGAAGGCGCAGAGCTGGGCGGGGAGCTCCTCCTTGGCGAGGCCCTCGTAGGGTCCCGCGTCGACGTGCCGGACGAGCACGCCGGGGGCCAGTTCGACGGCGGGCGGGAGGGCGGCGGCGGTGGCCCGGGTGAAGATCTCGACCTCGATGCCGATCGCGGCGAGGCGCTGCGCGAGTTCGACGATGTAGACGTTCATGCCCCCGGCGTCGCCGGTGCCGGGCTGGTGGAGCGGTGAGGTGTGCACGGAGAGCATGGCGACGCGCCGGGGTCGGCGGTGCAGCCTGAGCCGCGGGGGAGCCGCCGGTGAGCGACGCCCGAGCCTGCTGACGTACTGGCTCACGTTGGCGGTCCTCCTTGCTGCGGGCACGGCGGCGGGAGGGGCTCCCGGTCCCTCCGGGGGATGCAACGCCGGACGGGGCGATTCCATTTCCGGGGCGTTTCGGGGGGTGGAGACTTTGCCGAATCATTACCGGGCGGGGCTCAACCGGGGGGTGGGGGCGCCCAGCCCGCGGGCAGTCGTGCCGCTGGGGCGGCGCGGGTGGGCGCGGGCGGCACCCCGTCAGCGCCGGGTTGCGCGCTCCCTCCCCGTCCCGCCCCAGCCCCAGCCCCGACATAGTGGCCCGAGCAACGCCGTACGCCCGCCCGCATACCCTCGTACACATGACACCCCGCGCAGCGACCCTCCCCCACTCTCGGCTTCGCTCGAGCGGGGGCACCCCCGTCGTGGGAACGGTGACGCGCGGGACCACCAACCCCAACCGCCTACGCCGCATGGACCGCTGGATCACCGCCGTGCACGGCACCACCCTGCGCCGCGCCCCGGACCCCGTCGCCGTGGACCTCGGCTACGGCGCGGCCCCCTGGACGGCGGTCGAACTCCTCACCCGCCTGCGGACCGTCGCACCGCACACCCGCATGGTCGGCGTGGAGATCGAACCGGCGCGGGTGGCGGCGGCGAGGCCGTACGAGCGCGACGGGCTGGTCTTCCGGCACGGCGGCTTCGAAGTCCCGGTCTCCGGGCGCCCCCTGCTGATCCGCGCCGCCAATGTGCTGCGCCAGTACGACGAGAGCGAGGTCGCAGGGGTGTGGGCGCGGCTGTGCGGACGGCTGGCGCCGGGCGGGCTGCTGGTGGAAGGGACGTGCGACGAGATCGGGCGGCGGCACGTCTGGGTCGCCCTGGGCCCGGAGGGGCCGCGCACGGTCACCCTCGCGACCCGTCTCGGCTCCCTGGAGCGGCCGTCCGACCTGGCCGAACGGCTGCCGAAGGCGCTGATCCACCGCAATGTCCCCGGTGAGCCGGTGCACAGCTTCCTGCGGGACTTCGACCGCGCCTGGGCGGCCGCCGCGCCGTACGCCTCCTACGGCGCCCGCCAGCGCTGGATCCGCGCCGTGCGGGACCTCTCGGCGGACTGGCCGGTGCGGAACGGGGCGGGCCGCTGGCGGCAGGGGGAAGTCACGGTGGCGTGGGAGGCGTTGGCGCCGCGGTGGGAGGCATGACGGAGCGCGCCGCTGGCACGCAGGAACCGCACACCGGCCGCTGACCTGCGGGGAACGATCTCGCTGAGTCGTTCGTCACATAGGCATGGAGATCGTCTTGCGGGGGCGAGAAGGAGGGAATTCCCGGAAACGACCCGGGAACGACATCTACGACCCCTGTCGCTTTGCGGCACGGCATGGCACGATCCCCGGGGTATCCGTAAGTTACTGACGGTAAATCACATGGGGGCAGGGGTATGGGGACGGGCAAGCGTGGTCTGCTCGCGGCTGCAGTGGCCGTGGTCTGCGCGGTCACCGTGCTGGGTGCGTCCGGTACGGCGTTCGCGGCGAGCCCGGCGCCGACAGACACACCGTCGCCGTCCGCGTCTACGTCCGCGCCTGCGTCCGCATCCCCGGCAGCCGGGGCGACCGTGTCGAACAAGGACCTGGAGGTCGTGCGGAAGAAGCTGGACGGGCTCTATCACGCGGCGGCCGTCGCCACCGACGAGTACAACGCCGCCCAGGAGCAGGCCGACCAGCAGTCCGCGCAGATCGTCGAGCTGGCCAAGCAGATCGTCAAGGGCGAGGAGAGGCTGGCCGATCTGAAGGACCGGGCGGGCGCCGAGGCCCGCGCCCAGTACCGCAGCGGCGGGCTGCCGCCCGAGGCGCAGCTGATGCTGAGCGACGATCCGCAGGACTTCCTCGACGGGGCGGGCCGGGTGCTCCAGGGCGAGCACGCCACCAAGGGCCTGCTCGACGAACTGACCCGCACCCAGCAGGACCTGAAGCAGTACGCCGCCGACGCCTCGGCCCAGTGGCAGAAGCTGGACGCCAGCCGGAAGGCCAAGGCCGCCGCGAAGAAGAAGATCGAGCAGCAGGTCAAAGCCGCCGAACAGCTGGAGTCCCGGCTGGAGAAAGAGGAGAAGGAGCGCCTGGCGAAGCTGGAGCAGGAGGCCGCCGACAAGGCGCAGACGGCGTGGCTGGGCTCCGGCGTCCTCAAGGACATCACGGGCAAAGCGTCCGAACAGGACAAGAAGGCCGTGGAGTTCGCTACGAAGCAGCTGGGCAAACCCTATGTGTGGGGCGCCGAGGGCCCGGACTCCTACGACTGCTCCGGGCTGACCTCACAGGGCTGGGCGGCCGCCGGGCACCCGATCCCGCGTACCTCGCAGGAGCAGTGGAAGCAGCTGAAGCACGTCGACGTCAAGGACATGCGTCCCGGTGACCTGATCATCTACTTCGACGACGCCAGCCATGTGGCGATGTACATAGGTGACGGCGCCATCATCCATGCCCCGCGCCCCGGACGGACGGTGACGATCGCGGGGGCGGGCTCGATGCCGATCCTGGGAGTGGTCCGGCCGGACGCGAGCTGACGCGGGGCGCGGCGCCGCAGGGGTGGCGCCGAAAGGGCGGCACCGTGGGGGTGGAGCCGCAGGGGTGGAGCCGCAGGGGCGCCGGTGACGGGAACCACGCGACGCACGCCACGCGAGGCACGCCGCTCGACGCACGCCACACCACGCACCCCCACGACCTGCACCAAGACGGGCACCGCGACCGCCATGTGAGCAACCGCACCCCGACGCCCCCTCAAACCCCCGGCAAACCCCAGCCCGACGTGACCTTCGTCATCCTGGTCCAGCCCCCGTCTTCCCCAACTGCCGTACAAGCAGCGGCATATGACAGATGACACCTGCCAGGCGACCCATCTCACACCATTCCATTACCGCCTCATCAACCGCTATGGTCCCCGTCGGTGGCACGAGACCCCTCGCCCACCGCGCCCTCGGGGGGAGGGAAGGAACAACACGATGCCCGTACCCGTACCGCGGCAGAGAGCGATCCCGGCCGTGGAAAGCGGTCCGGCGCAGACCACCACTGCGGTCCGCAACGCCTCCGCAGGAGGGGGCCCCTCCACGGGAGACACCCGACTCAAGGACGAAACGGTCGAGAACACCCGCATCGCTCTGACGCTGCTGCTGATCGAGGACGATCCCGGCGGCTCACCGGTCGTGCCCGAACTGGTCGACCCGGCCGGCCGCCCCATGCGTATCCGCACCGCCCGTAATCTCACCGAGGCCGAGCGGCTGCTGACCGACGACGTCCACTGCATCCTGCTGGACCTCGCGCTGAGCGAGAACACGGGCGGCGGCGCGAGCGAGACCACGGACGACGGCAAGGGCGACGACGACGAACTCGCCGTACTCCGTCAGGTCCTCGAACTGGCCCCCCGGCACGCCGTGCTCGCGCTCACCGCGTCCGGCGACGCCGAGCGCGGGGCCAAGGCGGTGCGTGTGGGCGCCCAGGACTATCTCTTCCGTGACGAGCTGGACGGGCGTCTGCTGAGCCGGGCGATTCGTTACGCGGTGGAGCGGAAACGTTCCGACACGGCCGAGCGGCGGCTCGCCGAGGGCCGGCTGCGCGCCCAGGAGAACCGCCGGCTGGAGCGCGGCCTGCTGCCGACGCCGCTGCTGGAGGGCTCCTCGCTGCGCTTCGCCGCCCGCTACCGCCCCGGCCGCTCCCGTGCACTGCTGGGCGGCGACTTCTACGACACCGTGCGCACACCCGACGGCACCGTGCACGCGATGATCGGCGACGTCTGCGGCCACGGCCCGGACGAGGCGGCGCTCGGCGTGGAGCTGCGCATCGCGTGGCGGGCGCTGACACTGGCGGGGCTGTGCGGCGACGAGCTGCTGAAGACGCTCCAGCAGGTGCTGGAGCACGAGCGTTCCGACGAGGAGATCTTCGCGACCGTCTGCACGGTGGACATCACCCCGGACGGCCGCCGAGCGGGCCTGTGCCTGGCCGGCCACCCGGCACCGCTGATCGCCCGCCCCGGGCGCGTGGCGGAGCTGCTGCCGTACGAGAACAACGGCCCCGCGCTCGGCCTGCTGCCCGGCGCGCGCTGGCCGCGGATGCAGGTGGAGCTGGGGGCCGAGTGGAGCCTGATGCTCTACACCGACGGCCTGATCGAGGGCCGGGTCGGCGCGACCGGGGAGCGGCTGGGCCAGGACGGCATGGTGGCGATGGTGCGCCGCCTGCTCGCCGAGGGCCGGAAGGGCGAGGAACTGCTGCGCGCCGCCGTACAGGAGGTCCGCGAACTCAACGGCGGCGAGCTGACCGACGACGTGGCGGTCCTGCTACTGGACCGCACGCGCTGACGCGGCGGAGCGGCCTCCCGTCCCCCCTCACCGTCCTCCGTTGTACGGCCCGTAGGGGCCGTCGCTGCTGCTGCCGCCGCGGCGACGGCCCCAGCCGCCTCCCCCGCCCCCGCCGCCGATCTGCTTGAGGGCGGGCCGGACATCGACGATGTACACGATGCTCGCGACCGCACCGACGATGGGCAGGATCGACAGGACCGAGAGGAATGTGCTCACCGCGAGGGCGAGGCCCAGGACGATCAGCCAGAACACCTTGTTCTGCTTGTCGGCCGCCCGGAAGGCGTCCTCGCGCCGGAAGGCGGCGTCGAACAGCCCGAACGCGGCGAGTCCCATGAGCAGGATCTGCAAGAGCCACAGGAACCCAGAGAAGCCCACCATCAGCATGCCGTCCACCGCCCGTTCTCTCCGACTCGTACGCGTTTCACCGTACTCGTACAACGGGCCGGACACCCGAGAGGTGCCCGGCCCGATGCATCATTGACCGTCACTTGGCGGGAGGCGTGGTCTTCCGGGTGGCGGTCTTGCGGGTGGAGGCCTTCTTGGCGGCCGGCTTCTTGGCCGCGGCGGCCTCGGGCTCGGCGGCGGCCGGCTTGGTCTCCTCCTCGACCACGACGGCCTCGGCCTCGGCCTTGGGCGCGGGCTCGCCCTCGACGGCGATGGCCAGGTCCTCGATGTCCTCGGCGGCCTGGCCGCGCCAGGTGCGCACGGCCTGCTCGCCGTGCTCGGCGACCTTCTCGTAGGTCTCGCGGGCCTTGACGGCGTACTCGGCGGCCACGCCGACACCGCGCAGGGCGAGGTCCTGGGCGGACTCACCGAACTTCTTGAGGTCGGCGTCGAGGGTGGTGCCGAGTTTCTTCAGGTCGCCGTCGAGGCTGCTGAGGAACTCGTTGACCTTGGCCTGCAGCGACTCCTGGGTCTCCTTGGCCTTCGCACCGGCCTCCTTGGCGCGGGCGGCGGCCTTCTCCTGCACGGCCTTGGGGTCGGTGTTGCGCACGGCCTCGATACGGGCCGGGGCGTCGGCGCGCAGCTGCTCGACCAGGCCGGGGACCTTCTTGGCCTCCTGAAGGGCCAGGTCGGCGGCGCCGGCGGCGAAGTAGAGCGGAGTAGGGTTGCCGAAGGTCTTGCGCAGTTCGTCGGTGATGGCCATGGTGATGGTCCTCCCGGATTCGTTCTCGTCTGGGGTCAATGGGGTCCGCAGCCGGACGGCCGGCACCTTGCCGGGTTCAACTGGCCGTCTGCTGCGGACCGGAGCCGGTTCCGCTGTCGCTGCCGTCTTCCGGAACATCCACCGCACCGCCTCCCTCTTCGCTTCCGGTCCCGAACCCGTTCTCCTTGCGGAAGGACTCGTAGATCTGGAGCAGCACCTGCTTCTGGCGCTCGTGCAGCGTGGGATCGGCGAGGATGACGGCGCGTGTCTCCACCTCGTCCCGGTCCCGCTCGGCATCGAGGATGCCGGCGCGCACGTACAGCGTCTCGGCGGAGATCCGCAGCGCCTTGGCGACCTGCTGGAGCACCTCCGCGCTCGGCTTGCGCAGCCCGCGCTCGATCTGGCTCAGATACGGATTGGACACCCCGGCGGCATCGGCAAGCTGCCTGAGCGACAGCTGCGCATTGCGCCGCTGCTCACGCAGATACTCACCGAGATTGCCGACGTTGAGCGATGCCATACCTCCACTGTGCCCCCGCTTGCTAACTATTGCAAGCACCCCGCTTGCAATAGTGCGCCGTGTCACTGCCGGCGGGCAGGTGAAGCAGTCGTGTCCTGTTGTCCGTTCCTGGTGAATGTGATCAGCTCCCGCTCATTCTGATCAGCGATGTGATCAAGTCCCGCTGGATCTGATCGAGAGCAGTGGGCACCGTCATCCGGGGGTGTGAAACGGCCCCTTCCCGGGCATCGCCGCCGGGAGGATGCTCGGCATGACGACACATGAGCCGTACCCGGCCGATACTCTCTGGACCTTCCGCAGCCGCCAGAGCCAGCATGAGCGGAGCATCCCTCTGCGCCTCTCCTGGGAAGTAGCTGGGGATCCGATCACCGACGAATACACCCCGGATGAGACCAGCGCACAGGCCTTGTGGGACATGTGGTTCCCGCGATACGGCAAGGAGGGGCCTGCGCAGATCTACTGGTTCATCATGGGAGAGGGCACCTTTGAGGGGGCCCCCTTCAGCAACAACATCGGTACTGGCGAGGACTTCTTGACGTACTTCTCCTGGCCGGTGAACGCACTTACCGGAGAGCGTTTGAACTGGATGCGGCTCCCGGTGCAGGACAAGTTGAACCGTTCCGGGTTCGGTGGGGACTCGATCGTTTGAGAGGATCGAGTCATGGCACGTCCTTCCCAGTACCCGCTTGAGCTGCGCCGTCGTGCGGTGCGGATGGTCGCCGAGGTGCGACCCGACTACGACACCGAGTGGGCCGCGATGAAAGCGGTCGCCCAGAAGCTCGGCATCGGCACGACCGAGACGCTGCGCAAGTGGGTGCGGCAGGACCAGATCGACGCCGGGACCCGTCCGGGCACGACGAGCGAGGAGTCTGCCGAGCTGAAGCGGCTGAAGAAGGAGAACGCCGAGCTGAAGCGGGCCAACGACATCCTCAAGGCCGCAGCGTCTTTCTTCGCTGCCGAGCTCGACCGGCCACACACACGCTCGTAGCGTTCATCGACGAGCACCGGGACCGCTTCGGCGGCGTCGAGCCGATCTGCCGGGTCCTCACCGACCACGACTGCAGGATCGCCCCGTCCACCTACTACGCCCACCACAAACGCCGGGCCTCTCCCGCTGCCCGCACCGTGCGGGACGCCGAGCTGAAGGAGCACATCAGCAAGGTCTTCGAGTCCAACTACCGTGTATACGGAGCGAGGAAGATCTGGCGGGAGCTGAACCGGCAGGGACATGCGGTGGCACGTTGCACCGTCGAACGTCTGATGCGCGAGCTCGGCATCTGCGGCGCCGTCCGCGGCCGGCGTGTGATCACCACGCTGCCCGGGGGGCAGGTCGAGCGGGCCCCGGACCTCGTCGACCGCGACTTCGTCGCCGGTGCCCCGAACCGGTGCTGGGTCGCGGACTTCACCCACGTGAAGACCTGGGCGGGTGTCGTCTACGTCGCCTTCGTCGTGGACACCTTCTCCCGCCGGATCGTCGGCTGGTCCGCTGCCACCGTGAAGGAGACGGTCTTCGTGCTGGACGCCCTGGAGATGGCGCTCTGGCAACGCGACCGCGACCAACACCCGGTCCAGCCAGGCAAGTTGATACATCATTCGGATGCCGGGTCGCAGTACACGAGCTTCCGGCTTGCCGACCATCTGGAGGCTGCCGGCATCGCCGCATCCATCGGATCGGTCGGCGACGCCTACGACAACGCCCTGATGGAGAGCACGATCGGCCTGTTCAAGACCGAACTGATCAAGCCCCAGCGGCCGTGGAAGACGCTGTCCGACGTCGAACTCGCCACCGCCGAGTACGTCGACTGGTACAACCACCGACGACTCCACGGTGAGATAGGCCACGTCCCGCCGGTCGAATACGAGAACAACCACTACCTCGTAACCACGAAACCCCAGGTCACAACCAACATCTGAGATCTCTACCGAACCCGGAACGGTTCAAGTCGTATGCTTCGCGCTGGTTCCGAGACTCCCGGTTCGGCGCTGGCATCTCGCCTGCGGGTCGCCACACCACTTCGACCTGTGTCGCAGGATCGGCCTGCGGATACTGCGGGCCGTCGTATGGGCAACGATGAACGCAAGCTGGCGGGTGGCTTGGTTACGCGCCCAGCGTGCTCCCTGGACAAGGCGCCGACCGTAGTCGTCGGCGCCACATAGGTACGTCGGGTCGTTGTCTCGCATGTGCTCCTCGAGCGAACACGCCCAGAACAAGCATTCCGTCGCGGAGGCAAGGGCGGCGAAGCCGTCGTCGCGCTCGGTGACCCGTGTCGCATCCCGCAGGAACCGCTGCACAGCCTGGTAGTAGCCGATCATCGCCGCGCCCAGCATCTCTGGGTCCGGCTGGAAGGTACTGGTCACGTCACAGCCTCTTGTCGAGTGCGAGGCATAACGGGTCAGGATGCACTCCAAGGCTGAAAAAGGCGAGGGATTTCGCCTGCCTCAGTGCTGAGCCGACAGCCGTGCCCGCGATCACTCAGATGAGGGGTTGACCTACAGGCAGGAGGACCTCTCCGAAGTTTCCGCCACTCAGGTCCGCCTATTCGACCTGGCTGAGGATCTTCTCGACCCGGTGGAGCCTGGCGTTGAGGTCGGCCAGTTGACTCGCAGCGGCGTTCTGCGCGGCCGCGGCCTCTTCGACTATCTCCCGGAACGCTCCTCGCGCCCGGCCGCTGCTCGGGCCTGGAAGATCCTGCTGACCCCGAGGACGACGACTGCGAGCAGTCCCATACCCCCCAGGAGGAGCACGATGTCTCCCCAGCCGCCCCACGCGCTGCTGCTGTCCATCGCCAGTGAGTTCACTTCTTCTCGTCCTTGTCCTTGTCGGAAAGAGTGGGGGCAGCCGCCGCGATGACAGCAGGTGTCAGACGGACATCGAACGGCGCCACTTCGTAGTACTTCATCGCCTTGCCGTCATCGGACAGCTCCAGGGTGCTGGTGACGAGTCCTGCCGCCTCCAGCCGTTGCAGGTGCATCTGCAGGAGTGGGCGACTCATGCCCAGTTCGCGAGCAAGCTGACTGACGTAGTTCCGCTCTCCGGCCAGAGCCGCCACGACCCGCAGCCGGTGCGGGTTGGCCAGCGCAGACATCGTCTGCACCATCTCATCACCGGAAAGACTCTTCCGGCTCATGTCGAATCACTTTGGCGCATGCAAGAAAAATATTGCATGTCTACCGGGTCGTCAACGAGGTTCCAGCAGATGCCGGCCCTCACCCGGCCACGACACCGTCAATGGGCCCCAGCCATACAGTCAACAGAAGCCGGTTGGGCGGGACGCCGATCACCAGTCTGTCCCACTCAACCGTAGGCACCGCAGGTCAGAACCTCGCCCTGCCCACACTTATCTAGGACAGGACACCTGTGTTTGATCGGTACGGAGTGCGGGTGATCAGGGGTGGCGGCGGAGCAGCTCGCGGAGGCGCACGCGGATCCGGATCTTGGGGCGTTTGAGCTGAGGTTTCTGGAGGACGACGTACAGGTTCGACGGTCGCTTGCGGCACCTGCTGGGACGTGCGCTTCGAGCGTGCGGCACCGGTGCGTCCGTGCCGGTGGTCCAAGGGCGGGAAGAGCTTCGCGGGCTGGTACTTCTGCGCGACGACCGGCGGGCACATCGGCTACGAGTCGTGGCTGGAACGGGACCGGCTGATCTTCCTGGACGCCGATCCGCAGGTGCCGGGGATCGGGTCGCAGCCGTTCTGGCTGCACTGGCACGATGGCCAGCGTGGGCGTCGGCATGCTCCCGACTACTTCGTGCGCCTTGCACCGGCCCGGTGCCGGGTGACGACGGTCAACGCGACGGAGGCTGTTCGATCGCGCCGCCCCGATGAGGTGTAGGAATGTAGCCCTTCGCCCCAGGTGGCAGGGCGTCGAGGCACGCCTGGGAGCAGGCGTTGACCAGTATCGGCAGAATATCGGTCGCCACCACCCGGGAGAGCCACGCCTGGTGCGGGCCCGTCGCCGGGATGGGTCCGGCGCAGACACTGCAGGTGCGGGCCGCGGTGGTGCCCCAGCGGGCGGGAGCCAGGCACTCGAGGTCCAGGACCGTATCGCCGGGCGGGAGGAGCCGCGGGAACGGCGGCCGGTACTTGTAGTTGCCGTAGATCGAGCGCGTGCTCACCGTGCTGTTCACTAGCCGACCGCACCGCGTGATTTCGTACGGGAACCAGTGCAGCCGTCGCGAAGTGTAGGGGCTGAACTCCTCCAGGCTTGTCATGTCGCCGATCTCCGGAGGTATCCGAACCAGGTTGCTTCCGTACAGCACAAGGGTCCGCACCGCCGTCAGCCGCCCGATCGACGCCGGCAGCGTCACGATCTGCCGCCGCTCCTCAGGGCTCAGCTCCGGCAGCGGACGGAATTCCTCCCGTCCGTCGGCCGCCGCCTCTTCGATCAGCTCCAGCAGCCGGAGCCAGCTCGGAGCACTGGTGTCCTGGATCTCGGCGTGGAAGGACGCCGCCGCGCCGGGCGGACTCACCCGGACCTGGCTGAAGCAATGGCAGCGGTCCTGCGGCACCCCGGGCCGGGAGTCCACTGCCTCGGGAAAGCGGTTCGGGAAGACCTGTGCGGGCAACTGTTCGTCCGTCATGGCGCAACGATAGGGACGCGGCGCCCGGTACGGCACCATCCGGTGTCCCCGGCCGGTGATGTAGCCGCCCTCCGTCAGGAACTTGGTGATGCTGTCGGCCAGGAAGCCCCAGTGTGGGTTGACGAGATCTCACTGATGCCCCCGCCAGCGGCCGTTGCTCACTCACAAGACGATCGACCTGGTGGTTCCTGCAGGAGCCACCAGGTCGGGGAACCCATCTCGGTCGAAACCCCCGTCAGCGACCCGTGAGCCAGTCCACCAAGTCGTAGACAGCGTGACAGTAGGGGTCGTGGACGTCCTGTCGCATTCGCTCCAACTCCCCCGTTTCCAAGAGGACCGGAAGCACGGCATGCGCTCCTGTCACGCCAGACACAACAGAGCCGTCTTCGTCTCGAAGGGGAAGGTCGACACCGAATGGTGGAGCGTCCTGTGATGTGGGGGTGTCCAGGTAGAGACGACATGTTCCCTGGTCGAGAAGCAGGAAGCCACGCAGGCGCAGCTTCGCGGGCTCATCAGGCTCTGCTGGAACGGAGAAGGCGGACGCAGCGGCCCGCAGCGCATCCGAGAGATGGAACCGCGGATGGTCGACGAAACCGTGAACAGCAGCGGATGCGTCGACCACCGGAATTCCGAAGGCATCGCGCGGCGCCTCCTCGACCTCGCTCTCGGAGCGGTCGGCCCATGCGCTTCGCAGGGCGGCCACGAGGTCTCCTGCGGGGATGTTCGCCCCGTGTGTGTCCGTGAGCGGAACGTCAAAGGCAACCGACGTGTCCAGTTGCTGTCCGTCCCACAGAACGACACGGCCGACACCGCGTCGCCCCAGAGCATGCACGACACCACGCACAAGCCGGACTCTCTGCCCGAACGCGAACGCTGTGACGCTGCCCAGCATTTCATGTGCCAGCTGCGCCTGCAGACCGGACAGACCTGTCTCGTCCCACATCATCGATCGATCCGTCACACGTGGTTCAACGCGTCAGGGCACTTGTTGACACCCTGGCAGTAAGCCGTGATCACGCCGATCTTGTCGCCGTGGTCGGCGAGCTTGTACTTGTGATCAGCGGTCTCCCAGTGGTACTGCGCAACGACCTTCACACGAGCGAGAATGATGCCGAGACGGTCATACAACACAGCGCCGTACAGCTTCCGGGTCTTCGTGCTTCCCCCCTCGGGGTGCTCACTCACCGCTACCTTGATGACCTTGCTGCTGTGGATGTTGTGCGGACCGGAAAAATGGACCCACCCGAACGCCCTGTTGCCCTGCCGGGCAGGGATGTAACGGCCATCCGCGTCATGGCCCACGAACTTCACCACGCTCCAGTGGCTGCCGGCAGCCTCATCGGCTGCTGCCCCTGCGTCATCCGCCACGACAGCAGAGTCTGCCCGCGCGATAGCCCTGTCCGTGTCATCCAATACGGCAGAATCTGCCGGTGAGTCCGCTTCGGTGACAGCTTCGTACGTGAGTCCTTGCTGAGCGGCCTTGGCGGCTCCGAAAGTCTCGACGTACTGCTCATCGGTCGCAAGGAGAAGTTGGTCTCCCTCTGGACTGGCCGCTGCGTCACTGTCAGCGGCACTGTTGCCCGCAGACACTGCTGAGGTCTGGTCGGAGACGTCGGGAGCATCGGCGTAAGCGGGAGTCACCCCAAGAACAACGGACCCCACCAGTGCAAACGAAGCCACTTTGGCCTTCACTCGTTCCCCCATGTTCCTGTATCACGAATTTTACTGGCGCCAGCAATACGTCGTGGTCAGCGGCGTAGCGCGCGATCAAGGTACCCCGAAAGATCGGATCGTCCACACAATTGAGTGATTCCCGAACGGCCATGACAACTGGCGCCCAGGGCTCTACTCATGACCTCTGCTGCACGCTTCAGAAGCGACTGCCTACGTTTGAACGGGACGGTGGAGGCGCGTTCGTTCCACTCAACCATAGGCACTGCAGGCCAGAGCCCAACCCTGCCCACAGTTATCTGGGACAGGACAGCGGAGCAGGCGGTCTGCCTGATGTCCTGCCTCTGGCGAAGACCTCTCCGACCACCTGAAGTACTTCACCGAGCATCCTGGCCGAGGCCGGCTTCAACCCGGCCGTCCTCGACGCCACACCTGCCGGCGCCTGAGTCGATCACTGCACCGGCGACCACTACCCGACGGACTGCAAGAGAACGGCTCCCGGCCCGGACTTGAGTGAGACACACCGACGAATCCCGTCTCACTCAAGTCCGGGCACCGCTGGTCAGCGGGGCATGATGCCCGGGCTCAGCCGAGACAGAACACCTGACCCCGTCGGCGTTCGCTGCCCCTCAGTCGAGACAGAACTCGTTGCCCTCGATGTCCTGCATCACGATGCACGACTCGTTGACGCCATCGGCACGCAGTAGTCGCTCGCGCACCGCGCCGAGCGCGACCAGTCGTGCGCACTCGGCCTCGAGTGCGGCGAGGCGCTCTTCGCCCACGAGCCCGGTGCCGACCCGCACGCAAAGATGCACCCGATTCTTGACGACCTTGCCTTCGGGAACGCGCTGGAAGAACAGTCGCGGGCCGACACCTGAGGGATCACCGCAGGCGAACGCTGCACCCTGACGCTCAGGCGGCAGAGAGCGATCAAAGTGGTCCCACGTCGCAAACCCCTCCGGTGGCGGCGGTACGACGTACCCCAACACCTCACACCAGAAGCGAGCGACGCGCTCAGGTTCCGCGCAGTCGAAGGTGACCTGGAACTGCTTGATCGACGCCATCGGCCCACCATAGTGGCGCGTGCTGTTCACCGGCACCCAGGCCACCGAGGCCGATGCCCCATCGTGCTGACGTTCCTGAAGCATCCGCGTCATGGCCGATGAGGGAGATGTCGGACGCCAACGCGCGGGCGGCGTCTGCGAAATACTGCTCGTCGGCGCCGTGGGCGAGCCCTGGGGTGACACCCTGGCCGAGGCCGACGAACAGGTCGACACGTCGGGGCCGGCCAACCCCAGCTGACGGAACGGCAGAACAGCTTCGCCTGAGGCATCGGGCTACAGCAGCCCCGCCAGCCACCTTTCCAGTGCTGCGAAGTCCGCGTCCGTCAGGCCCTCGCGGGGGTTCACTCGGTGGAGGAGGGACGGGGACGGGTGGTGGGTCTCGACCCAGGTGCGGTCTGTGGCGGTGATCTCGTCGTCCAACCAGATGAAGGGGCGGGCCGCCGCCCAGGTGACCAGCAGGGGCGTCTTCCAGTGCAGGCCACGGGGTGCGGGCGACTGGTCCTGTTCGTCCGGGCAGTCGAGCACCGGGAGGGGTGGCAGGCCCAGCCAAGGAGAGACGGTGGCGTTGGCCTCCTCCATCCAGGTCGTGGCCCACACCAGGTCGCAGCCCAGTGCGGTGAGGCGGGGGCCCAGGGCCGGGTCCAGGCGAGGGAGGAGGGGGTGGGTGGGGGCGGATGGGTGGGTGGGGGGTGGCTTGTGGTCCGGGTAGGAGGGGGCGCCGAAGGGGATCAGGGTGCCGTCGATGTCGAGGAACAGGAGTGTCATGCCAGCGCGCGGGTCAGATACGGGTTGGCTGTGGGGCGGGTGGGGAGGCCCAGGGAGGCTCTGGCTGCGGCCAGGGTCATCGCGTACGAGTCGATCGCGCGGCGGACGTTGGGGGCGTCCAGGCCTGTTCCGGTCGCCAGGCGGTCGAGGTCGATGTAGGCGGAGCGGACGATCTCGATCCAGCGGTAGATGCGCCAGTCCCGTCGCCAGTCGGCCGTGTGTGCGGCGTCCAGGTTGCGCTCCCAGCGGGCGAACATGCGGGCGCGGATCTCCGGGCGGGTCGGGGTGAGGTGCATGTGCCGGACCATGTCGTAGAGGGGATCGCCGACGAGGGCCATCTCCCAGTCGATGATGGTGAGGGCGAGGTGGTCGTCGCGGCGGACCAGGTTCCAGGGGTTCAGGTCGCCGTGCAGCAGGGTGGGGCGCCGGTGGCTCACCGTGTGGCGGCCCAGGATGTCCGCCAGCCGGGCGGCGTCGGGCAGGCCGAGCAGGCGGGCGAGTTGTGCGGATTCCCGGGGCAGTTCATGTACGAGGGCGACGAGCTGGCTCGTCAGCCAGGGATGGAAGCCGCCCGCTCCCGCCGTCGGATCGATCTTCCGGGGGTCCACCTGCGTCAGGGCGCAGAGCTGGTCGACGAGTGCGTCCGCCTCGTGCGGCAGCAGGCCGTTCACGGGGTGGCTGGGAGGCCGGTCGAGGCCGGTCCGGTCGAGCCGCGGGCCTACGTACGTGTGAACGGTGAAAGGTTCCCCCTGGCAGCATGTGCCCAGCGCCAGGACTCTCGGGGCCGCGACCGGTGTCGTCAGCCGTTCGATCTCACGGAGTACGGCGTGCTCGCTCAGATAGCGCGGCTCCCGCCGGCTCACGTTCGGCAGCTTGCGGCGTACGACGACGGGAGCGTCGTAGCCGGGCACGTGGACCACGGTGTTGAGGTGCGCCGTCCCCTTGAAGACCCGGCTCGCCGAAGCCCCGCCCTCCTGGCGCAGCGCCTCGGTCACGGCGGAGTGGGGGAAGTCCCGGCGCTCTTCGAGGCGTTGGTCCGGCTCCCAGCCGAAGTCCGACGCCGTGAGCCTGCCGCCGCCGAGCGCCCACCGGGACACCTGCCAGCGCAGCAGAGCGCCCTCGATCTCCTTCTCGGTCGGCACGTTCCGCAGTCCGAGTGGCTCTGCCGCCGCCGACAGGGCCCGGCCGACCTCCTGCGTGGCCAGGTCCAGCGTCACCTGATCGAACGAGTGCTCCAGCCGCTGCGCCACCCGCATGACGTCCGGGAACACGGACTGGGCGCGTTCGAAATCGACGTAGTGCTTGAGGTCCTTGGCATGACCGTTCACGGCGGCGGGCCGAACGGCGTGCATGGCTGTCGCCCAGGCCTCGATCACCTCCGGCCACTGCCGCTCCGGGTAACGCATGCGCACCAGGTGGGTGGCGAGGTCGTGAGACGGGTCGCCGAAGGTGGCGAGTTCCCAGTCGAGGCAGACGAGGGGTGGATCGCCGCCGTACGCCAGGATCACATTGTCGCCGTGCAGATCCGCGTGAAGCAGGCTGAAGGGCCGCCGCGACATAGCGGGCACGCGATCGGCCAGCCGGAGCAGGGCGTCGTCCGGGATGCCGAGAGCGGCGAACAACCCGCCGTAGACGGTCCAATTGGGCTGACGAATCTGCGCGTCGGCGAGGTGGGCCAGCTTGCGGAGGAACGCCTGGCTGTCCGTGTGGGCGGCGGGCCACCCGGCCGGCAGGGACGGCAGGGATCTCAGACGCACTCTGGTCATCTGGGCCAGCAGCTCGGCCAGCGCCCGCACGATCAGCGCATCCACCGGCTTGTCGTTCGCGCACACGCTGGAGAGCGGCACGCCGTCCACATAGCTGTGGACGGCGAAGTCGTCCCCCTCGACGAGGCACTCCGGCGCCTGGGGGAGAACCTTCCTGACGGCGCGGAGGACATCGGCCTCCTTGCGCCACGTCCTGATGACCACGGGAAGCACATCACGCCGCGGAACGCGCACGATCACCGAGGTCCCGGGCGCGCGGCCCAGCAGTCGGGCGATGTGCACCGGCAGCTCGACCACGTGGTTGTCGTTGTGGTGGCCGCTGCTCGCCCGACCGGATCTGGCGGCTTCGACGAACGCCCGGATCGCGCGGGTGCGATCTTCGCCGGCAGACTCCCGGAGAAACGCTCCGGGAACAGGAGGTGCGCCCACTGGCTGCTCCGTGCGTGCAAGAGGGTCAATTGGTATGGCGAACCTTAGATCGTCTGATCCCAGGTAATACTCCGAACGACCAAAGTCCCAGTTGGATATGTCAAAAGGGTACATCGGAGCATCGGAGCGCTTATGGCGCAGGTGATCGCCCGTTGCGACGTCGTACGGAATTGGCCTGGTTGCCATATCCAGGCGTGTCAGTGTTTCAGCGTGTCAGCGGTTCAGCGGTTCAGCGGTTCAGCGTTTGAAACCGGAGCGGTGGCTCGCGCGACGGATGGTAGCGCCGCTGATGTCTATGAGGCGAGCAGGGACCACACCGAGTCGAACCAGGACTGCATGCTGCAGACGAAGACACTGTCCGCCGACCCCTCGTCCTCGTCCGTCACATGGCGGGTGAGCGTCGATCCGAAGCCCAGCACGTCGAGCGCCTCGACCTCCTCGCCCGAGTTCAGCTCGATCTTGCGCACGATCACCTCGTAGGGGCCGTGCAGGACTTCCCGCCGGTTGAACACGTAGAGCTTGAACGTGGGCGTCAACGGTGCGCGGCGGATCTGTACGTCCACCGAGGGCACCTGTCCTTCTGCGCGCAGTGCCCGGAGGGTGCTCTCCAGTGAAGCGGAATGGCGTTCCGTGATGCCGTTCAGGCGCGCACGTAGGCGCTCGTCCGCCTCGTCCGCCTCGTCCGCCTCGTCCCCGATGGCCCGGGGATAGGGCAGGTACGTCGTCCCGGTGGGAAGGACCATGCGCAGGCTGATGCTCCGCGGAGCGACGCTGCCCCTGCGGATACGCAGAGCCTGGGCCTGGATCTGGCCGTACAGGGTCTCCGACGTCAGCGTGAAGACGTCCAGGGACACGTCGGCCTGCTCGAAAGCGCGGTCGAAGAGGGACTCCAGGGACACTCCTCTGGACACGTCGGTGGCCGCGGGCACCGTGGACCGCACCGGCGGCCTCCTGACCACCCGCGAACCGCTGCCCTGCCGCGACGTGATCCAGCCCTGGCCCTGCAGGTCCTTGAGCGCGCGCTGAACGGTGACCCGGCTGACGCCGAACTCCGCCGCGAGATCACGCTGCGGAGGCAGAAGATGGCCGACCGGATAGTCCCCGCGGTCGATCCGGGCCAGCAGTTCTGTGGCGACCCTTTCGAACTCCCTGGTGCCGCCCTCATCACCGGTCTGCTGTCCGCTCACACGTCGACCGTACCTAAAGAGGTGGAGAACATGTCCGCCATCACCGCCGCCGCCTCAGGGCCGCGGCAGGGCCGGGCGGGTCCAGGGACAGGGCTAGGGACGGGGCTGGGGGCGGGGCACCGCCGCCCGTACCGCGTCGAGCACCGTCTCCAGCGACCCCACCACATCCGTGGCCCCCGCCTCCCTCAGCCGCTTCTCCTTGTACGCGTTACGCGCGTAGCCGAGGAACGGGACGCCGGCCTTCCGTGCGGCGATGCAGTCGGAGGGGGCGTCGCCGATCATCAGGGCGTTCTCGGGGGCCGAACCCATGGCGTTCAGGGCGCGGTTGAGGCAGTGCGGGTCCGGCTTGAGGAGGTGGAGGTTCTCGGTGCGGCCGTAGAGGTGGGGGGCGAAGCAGGACAGCAGGCCGCGTCCCTCCAGGTACTCGTGCACCACCAGCGGGGAGTTGTTGGTCGTGATCGCCATGCGGGAGCCGAGGGCCGCCCAGGTCCGTATGAGCGGGTCGGCGTACGGGGTCGGCAGTGCGGAGGCCGCGGCCTTCAGCTCCTCCTTGGTGAGACGTTCCTCCAGTTCGGTCACCAGATCGCTGCCGGGATGCCGGCGGTCCACGGCACGCAGCACGAACTGCGGGTCCATGGACGTCCGTTCGTCCTCCGTCAGCAGCCCGTACAGGCCCTGGCCCGCGAGCCACCGCACCAGGTCACTGGCGACCAGCCGTGCCGAGTACTGCGCGAACAGCCGGCAGACCGGCCCGTCGAAGTCCCAGAGCACCACTCCGGCGTGGACGGTCAGTTCGGTCAGCGCGCTGGTCTGCGTCGTATCAGAAGTCACTAGGAGAGTGTCAGGTCCGTCGTGATGGTTTCCCAGAGGGCGTTGAACCACTTCTGCGATTCGTCCGTGAATGCCCCGTCCCGCTGACCGGCCCTGGCCTCGAAGGAGAAGAGCAGGGACTCGGTGCCCAGGACGTCGTACATGTCGAGGGTTCCGCCGTCCGTCGGCTCCTCGCGGCGCGTGACCATGTAGTACGCCATCAGCGCCTCGGTCTCGTTGAGCAGGTACAGCTTCACCGGTGGTGTGAACGGCAGCGCCCGGAAGGTCACCCGCACCTCGATGCCGTGCGAGGTGCGCAGGCTGCGGAGGTTGTGGCGCAGGACATGGCCCTGGGCGTTGCGCTGGGCCAGCCAGCGCTGATGGACCGGGTCGTCCTCACCGCGCCCGTCGACAGGGACCGGAAAGGCGAGGTTGATCTCCCGGGAGGGCAGCAGGATGCGCACGTCGATCGATTTGGGGCGTAGTTCCCCGCTGTGGATGAGACGGATCGGCCCGCCGAGGCCCAGCATCAGGGACTCCGCGGTCAGGCACACCGCGTCGACCTGCACATGCGGCACCCGGAACGCCTCGATCAGACGGGGGGCCAGCGCCACCATCGTGGGCTGCGGCTCGCCCCGTACCCGGGCCGGTTCGGCGACCCGGGGCGGGCTGCCCTTGCTCACGTTGCTGAGCAGTCCGGCCTCCTGGAGGACGCGCAGGGCCTGGCGTACGGCGCCGCGTTCCACCCCGAACTCCTCGGCGAGCTCGGCCTGAGTGGGCAGCCGGGTGCCCACCTTGAGCTCTCCGACGCGGATGCGTTCCCGCAGGACGTCGGCGATCTCCTGGGGGGAGAGTCTGCTGCTGCCGTTCACTGCCACGTTCTCCTGGGTCACGACCATTGACATTACAACTCCGTCCTATCTTACGGCAGTTGTTTGAGAGTTGTTTATAACTAGTAACCAAGAGGGGACAACATAATCATAGTTGGTAACCAACTTGGTTGAGTTGGTGGAAGTTTTGCTTCCCCAGCCATGAGTGGTCCACAGAGCGGTCAACAGCGGTCAACGGCGATCGGCGGTTGTGCAGCGGTTGTGATGATCCACGCACTTCACTGTCCGGCAGTCTCAAGGGGGAACCACCGTGCCTGCTGCATCCGCCATCGTCTTCGCCGTCGTCGAGAACGGCTTCGAGCAGCTCATCCAGTGGAAGTTCGGCACCGCCGGCATCATCGGCCTGCTGCTGTTCAGCATCGGGATCAAGGTCAGGAGCGCGACGATCGCCTCCGTCGGGGCCGCGCTGCTCGCCATCCTGGTCGCCGGGAGCCCGGCCCCGTGAGCCCGGCTCTGTTGGCCCGGCTCTGTGGGCCCGGCTCTGTTGGCCCGGCTCTGTGAACCGGCTCTGTGAACCGGCTCCGTGAACAGACCCTGTGAACCGGCTTCGCCCCAGGTCGACGGTCAGCTCGTGAACAACAGGTCCGAGCTGATCGTCTCCCACAGCGCGTCGAACCACACCCTCGACTGCGCCACGAACGTCGTGTCCCGGGGCCCGGCGCCCCGCTCGAAGGCGAACAGCATCGACTGGGTGCCCACGGCGTCGTACATCTCCAGGTGGTCGTGGTCGATCTCCACTTGCCGCCTGGCCAGCGTGTAGTAGGCGAACAGCGCCTCCGTGCCGTTGAGCAGGTACAGCTTGACCGGCGGGGTGAACGGCAGCGCCCGGAAGGACACCTGTACGTCGACGCCGTGGGTCGAGCGCAGCTCCAGCAGATTGTGGCGCAGCACCTGCACCTGGGCGTTGCGCTGCGCCAGCCAGCGCCGCTGGAGCTGCCCGGCAGCCGAGGACGCGGGCGCGGCGGGCGGGGCGGGCGGGGTGGACACCATGGCCGACGGGTCCGATGTTGCTGCGGGTGCCGCAGGGACGGCCGGGGCCGGGGCCGGGAAGGCGAGGGTGATCTCCCTGCTGGGGAGCAGCACCCGGACGTCGATCTTGGCCGGTTCCAGTCGTCCGGCGTGGATCTGACGCAGCGGTTCGCCGATGGCGAGCCCCAGAGAGACCGAGGTCAGACACAGGGCGTCGATCTCCACATGGGGCGCGGCGAACGCCTGGGAAATACGGGGCGCAAGGGCCACCGTGGTGGGCTGCGGCGGGGCCTGAGGGCCGGTCAGCGGCCGGTCGAGGCCCAGGTCGGAGAGCGGTTCGCGGCCGAGGCCAGGGGCGACCGTGGCCGGGCTGCCCTGGGTCGCGTTGATCAGCAGCCGCTCGGACTGGAGGATGCGCAGCGCCTGCCGTACCGCTCCGCGCTCGACCCCGAACTCGTCCATCAACTGGGCCTGCGTGGGCATGCGCTGACCTGCTCGCAGCTCCCCGGACCTGATCCGGGCGCGCAACTCGTCGGCCACCTCTTGGTGTGACGTGCGTGGCCGCTGTGCCGTCTTCCGCCCATTGACGGAGGCGTGTCCCGGTTCCACACACAAACACTACAACTTCCCGCCATCTTCCGTCAGTTAATGGGAAGGTGGTTATGAGACGCTTCCAAATGGAGATAACCCAATTGAAGTTGGCTGCCAACTTGGGCAACATGGTCAAGTCTTCAAGCGGTTGGCCACCAGGGGGACGGCGGGGGAACTCGTCCGGCCGACCGGGCTCTCACCCTGGAGGGGAGCCGGAGCCCGATCGGTACCGGAGAAGCACAGTCACAACTGAACACCGGCACATGAACAGCGACAACCGAACAGGGCATGCACAGTCACAACTCCACACCGACAACTGAACAGCTACAGCTACAGCTAGCTACGGATGTCCACCCGTCGTCGGCAGGAAGGAGCGCTCAGAACAGGTCCGGGCACCATGGTCGCCTGGACGTACGCAGCAGGGCGTCGGCCGACCGGGCGACGCCCGCTCGTTCTTCCCGCACCCGGCCGAGCGCGGTTGCCTCCGGCGGTGGGTGCGGTTGCCTCCGGCGGTGGGTGCGGTTGCCTCCGGCGGTGGGTGCGGTTGCCTCCGGCGGTGGGTGCGGTTGCCTCCGGCGGTGGGTGCGTTGTCGTGTGCGGGTGCGTTGTGGCTGGTCGCGCAGTTCCCCGCGCCCCTTAGGGGGTTGCAGGCTGCGTCGGCTGTATAAGTCCGCAGCCTGCGGACAGCCCTGCTGTTGGCCGCACCGGCCACCCCGCGCCCCGCCGTCACACCAGCAGGTCCTCCACCAAGTCGTCGACCAGGTCGTCCACCTGTGCCTCGCCCTCCCGGTACCGGCGGGTGATCTCCGCGCTGCAGTCGTCGGTGGTGCGCTGGAGGTGCTGGCGTCTGCGGGAGACGTGGCGTTCGCAGTGCACGAGGCGGCCCATGGCGGTGTTCAGTTCGGCGTCGGTGCGGGCCTCCAGGTCGGACAGTTCGACCTCGCCTAGCATCTCCGCGGCCAGCAGCCGGTACTCCTCGCCGTACGGGGTGCCCACAGTGACGTGCCGGGCGGAGGAGCGGGTGCGGGCGGGGCCGTCGGTCAGGATCTCCGGGAGTCGGTCGACCACCGGCGCCGTCGGCTCCGGGGAGCGGCGGGTCAGTTCCGCGCGCAGGATGTCGATCCGCCCCTGGAGCAGCCGCCGGACATAGCTCAGGTCGGCCTCGTCGCGCTGGGCGTCCCGGCGCAGGGCGCGCAGCTCGGGCAGGCTCAGCCCGGTCAGCTCGGGTCCCGGGACCGCCGTGGGCAATGGTGGACTGTCGCTGCGCTGTGCGGGGGGCCTGGTCATGCCCAGCCGCTCGGTACTGCGTGTGCTCATGTGCCTCTACCGTCCCCTCGACCGGCGTGTGGTAAGCATCGTGCCACCCCCGGTGGCCGCTATGTGACCGAGTGCCCCCGAACGGCCCCAGATGGGGGGTTAAGGATCAGAAACAGTCGTCCTGTGGACCGCGTGCGAACGCCCCACGATCCACCAGCGCACTCAATTCGCGCTCTCCGCGCGCCTTGTGCGCCACTTTCGATAGGCCTTCCATGCGCCTGCATACGCTCATTCACATCTATACACGCCCTTGCGACCCCGAACGCGCCCCCTCCCCCGCCGGCCGGGCCGCCCGGGTCCGTCGGCCGGGCATGATGGTCCGCATGCGTGCAGTGGTGCAGAGGGTGGACGGCGCGAGCGTCGTCGTGGACGGCGAGACCGTGGGGCAGATCGACGGCGAGGGCCTGTGCGTCCTGGTCGGGGTCACCCACGAGGACACCAAGGAGAAGGCGGCCCAGCTGGCCCGGAAGCTGTGGTCGGTCCGGATGCTGCACGACGAGAAGTCGTGCAGCGACATCGACGCGCCCCTCCTCGTCATCAGCCAGTTCACCCTCTACGGGGACGCCCGCAAGGGCCGCCGCCCCACCTGGAACGCAGCGGCGCCCGGCGATGTGGCCGAACCGCTGGTCGACGAGGTGGTCGCCCAGTTGCGCGCCCTCGGTGCGACGGTGGCGACGGGCCGCTTCGGCGCACGGATGCGCGTCGCGCTGACGAACGACGGCCCGTTCACCGTCCTCCTGGAGATATGACCCGCAGGGGCACACGCGACAGAGCTGACCGGAGCTACGGCGCCACGACGACTTCCTGCGCCGCCGCCGTCGTACCGGCGAGCAGCGGCGCGTCCAGCGGGACGTTGCGCTTCACCAGGGCCAGGGCGATCGGGCCCAGCTCGTGGTGGCGTACCGACGTGGTGACGAAGCCGATCCTGCGGCCGTCGGGACCGTCCGCGGCGAGCCGGATGTCCGTGCCGTGCGGCGGCAGATGGACCTCGCTGCCGTCCAGGTGCAGGAACACCAGCCGACGCGGCGGCTTGCCGAGGTTCTGGACCCGGGCGACCGTCTCCTGGCCGCGGTAGCAGCCCTTCTGGAGATGCACCGCCGTACCGATCCAGCCCAGCTCGTGCGGAATGGTGCGGTGGTCGGTCTCGAAGCCCACCCGGGGGCGGTGCTGCTCCACGCGCAGCGCCTCGTGGGCGAGGATCCCGGCCGCCGGACCGGCCTTCCCGGCGTACGACTCCAGGTCCGCGCGCGGGAGGAACAGATCACGCCCGTACGGTGTCTCGCGCACGACGACGTCCGACGGGGCCTCGGTGATCGAACCGGCCGGGAGATGGACGACCGCGAAGTCGGCCGTGCGGTCGGTGACCTCGACGCGGTAGAAGAACTTCATCGACTCCAGGTACGCGAGCAGCGCCTCCTGGGTGCCGGGCTCCACATGCGCCCAGACGGTCGCGCCGTCGTCGACCAGATAGAGCGCGTGCTCGACGTGGCCGTGCGCGGAGAGGATCAGCGCCTCGGTGGCCTGTCCCACGGGCAGTTCGCTGACGTGCTGGGTGAGCAGCAGATGCAGCCAGCTGAGCCGGTCCTCGCCGGAGACGGTGATGACGCCCCGGTGCGAGAGGTCGACGAAACCGGTGCCGTCGGCGAGGGCGCGCTGTTCTCGGAACAGTTCGCCGTAGTGCGCGGCGACGCCTTCGTCCGCGCCTTCGGCGGGGACGGCTCCGGGCAGGGACAGCAGGGGGCTCTTCATAAAGGTCAAGCCTACGACTCGGTAGTTGAACCCTTCAGGGCGCACTCCTTGCACCGGCCGAAGATCGCGAAGTGCCGCATGTCCGTCTCGAAGCCGAACCGCTCGCGCAGCTCGGCGGTGAAGGAGGCCGCCACCTCCAGATCCGCCTCGATGACATCGGTGCAGTCGCGGCAGACCAGATGGATGTGGTGGTGGCGGTCCGCGAGGTGGTACGTCGGCGCGCCGTGCCCGAGGTGGGCGTGGCTGACGAGTCCGAGCTCCTCCAGGAGCTCCAGGGTGCGGTACACCGTGGAGATGTTGACCCCCGACGCCGTCCTGCGTACTTCGACCAGGATGTCGTCGGGGGTCGCGTGCTCCAGGGTGTCCACGGCTTCGAGCACGAGCTGCCGCTGCGGGGTCAGCCGGTATCCGCGCTGCCGCAGATCAGTCTTCCAGTCGGTGCTCACCACAAGGAAAGTCTAGGACTTCGGGGGGTGGTGGCGCGGGCCGACGCGTACCAAGGCGGTCCGGGGCGGGCCGCAGCGGCGCGACGCGGACCGGGCAGGAGCGACGCGGACCGGGGCGGACCGGAGCGGGAGCGACGCGGACCGGGGCGGACCGGAGCGGGAGCGACGCGGACCGGGGCACTCAGCGAAAGAAGGCGATCCCGTCGTCCGGCAGGTCGTCGGGCAGGGCCTTGGCCCAGCGCTCGACCTCCTCCGGGGTGACGGCCTTCTTCAGGTGGGCCGACATGTAGGGGCGCAGCTCGACCTCGGGGGTCTGCTTCTCCCCGACCCACATCAGGTCGCCCTTCACATAGCCGTACAGCCGCTTGCCGCCGCTGTAGGGCTGGGAGGCGGCCGTGCGCGCCACGGCGTCCGTGACAAGGTCGATCTGCGGCTTCTTGTGGGCCAGTTCGCCGTACCAGATCTCGATGACGCCGTCGTCGCGGGTCATCGTGACCTCGACCTTGCGGGCGTCGTGGATCCGCCAGAACCCGTGCTCGGACTCCAGCGGGCGCACCTTCTCGCCGGACTGGTCCAGCACCCAGGTGTGGGAGCGGTACTCCAGGAAGTCGCGCCCGTCGTGGGTGAAGCTGACCTCCTGTCCGAAGTTGCACTTCTCGGAACCGGGGAAGTCGTGCACGCCCGCGCCGGCCCAGTTGCCGAGCAGGAAGGCGAGCGGGACCAGGTCCTTGTGGAGGTCGGACGGAATCTCGATCATGAGTTGCGGTTTTCCCTGGACGTGACGTCGACTTCGGAGGTTCAGCGCTGGCCCTGGTACAGCTTCATCACGGTCAGCCCCGCGAAGGCGAGCACGCCGACGCAGATGATGGCCAGCATGGTGTCGAAGAAGATCTCCACGGGGCTGCTCCTTGCTGAGCGGAGTGTGCGGTGCGTACACAGGACCGGGCCCCAGCTTACGCGGCTGGGGCCCGGGGTCCGGAGGCGAGGCCCGATCCGGGGGCGGGGCGGGGGCAGGGCGGGGTCAGGGCGGGGCTGGGGCGGGCTCAGGAGAGGAGTTCGCCCTGGAGGGTCACCGTCTGGTGGAACGGCACCGCCTTCGCCGCGTCCTTGCGGGACTGGACGACGACGGCCAACGTGTCACCGGCCGACACATAGGCCAGCCTGAGCTGCTCGGCGCCGTAGGGCTTCTGCTCGACGTACGGCATGACGCTGACCTCCTTCGGCCTGGGGATGGTCGAGAATCCCTCGTCCGGCTGGTAGAGCTCCGCTCCGCGGAACGGGTGCACCGGGGACGAGTAATCGGTGAACTCGTCCGACGCCACCCTCTCCGCGACGGCCGCCGTGGAGAACTGGAGCAGATAGATCCGGGACCGGGTGCCGTCGGGCATGGTCCAGCCGCGCGCCGCGATGTGCCGCAGACCGTAGTCGGTGAGCTTCTGCGCCAGGTCCTCTCGCTGGTCCTTGGTGAACTCCGCGAGGAAGACCTTCCGGTCCAGCCAGCCGTCCTTCCCGCGCAGCGCCGGGTCGGCCTTGGCGCCCTTCGGCGCGGGCAGCACCAGTTCCCGCAGGTCCGCGTAGTGCACAGCGCCCTTGTTCGTGTCGGCCGACAACCCTGGGCTGCCGGCGGGCAGCGGCGGCTTCACCAGCGTGGGGTAGTCCCAGCGGCCGTCCGACCGGGTGGACAGACCGGGCACGTCGGTGCGGTCCATGCCGGTGATGCCGTACGCGGTGCCCGCGCCGCACGCCGCGAACACGACGACGGCGGCGGTCCAGCGGAGGGCGGCACGGAGGATGCGGCGGTCCTTCCTGGGGCGGGGTGCGGGGGTTGTTTCCGGTGCCGGGGCGGGTTCCGGGGTCGGTTCCGGGGCGGGTGCAAGGATCGGCGCCGGGGTCGGTTCCTGGCGCGGTTCCGCGTCCGGCTTCGGCTCCGGGTCCTGCGGGAGGGCGTCCGGCTCCCGCTCCGGGTCCTGCGGGAGGGCGTCCGGCTCGTACTGCGTCTGCTGCTGCTCGGTCATACGGACCTCCCCGGTTCCTTGATGCGGTGGAGCTGCTCCTCCAGGAGTTTCGCGATGGCGCCCGTACCCATCGGCTTGGGACCGCTGGCGTTGACGGTGACCAGCACGTCGCCCTGGTAGGCGGAGCACATCATCGCGTCGAGCTTCTCCCCGGCGTCCTTGGGCCGCAGGAAGCACTTCGCGTTCTTGAAGCCCTTGATGGCCGGGCCCTTGCGGAAGACGCCCAGGGCGTCGAGGAATCCGCTCTGGAACGTCGACGCGGCCTTGACGTCCGCCTGATCCTCCAGCTGGGACAGCACGATGCTGACGGCGGAGGAGTGATCGTCGCTGTAGCGGGAGTTGCCGAGGAGATAGCTGCGCATCGCCATCCCCTTGATGTGCTCCTTGTCGATCAGCTTTTCCACCCGCTTGCGCTGGGTGCGGGGCAGATCGCGCAGCGACTCCTTGCGCAGGGCGGTGGCCTCGGCGCCGCTGAGCTGCCGGTCCGAGCCGAACTGCGCGATGTCGGGGCCGGGCGTCCAGTGGCCGTCGTACGGCACGAGCATCCCGGCGAGCCCGGACGGAGCAGCCGTCTTCGCCTCGGCGTCCTTGGTCTTCGGCAGGTGCCACACCGGACCGCCCGCGTCACGGTCGGCGCCCTGCACGGTGACGACGGTGAATCCGACACCGCCGACGACCGCGGCAAGCAGCACACCGACACCCGCGACGGCGGCGATACGGCCGCGCCGGACGGGCTTCTCGGCGGGCGGGGCATCGACCGCCGCGGCGGGCTCCGGGTTCTCCGGGTTCTCCGGGTTCTCCGGGACCGGAGCGCCCTCCGGGGCTTCCGGGGCTTCCGGGGTCTCCAGGCTCTCGCTCACAGCCGCTCCATCTGCCGCTCGGCCAGGTCCACGATGTCCTTCTTCGGGATCTGCTTGGTGTCGGTGATCCAGATCTCCATGACGAGGTCACCGCGCCAGGCGACCGCCTCGGCCTTGTACATGTCGAGGTACCCGGGCTTCCGCTCGGGGTTGTGATGGACGTACGCCATGCCGTCACCGGTACCGTCGATGGGCCAGCTCTCGGTGTTCGGCTCCTTGTCGGCCCAGTCGGTCTGGCCGACCGCCCAGTCGGACGCGGCCACCGTCTCCTGTTGCCGGTACTGCACCAGCCGGATCTCCACGGTGTAGGTGCTGCCCACCCCCCAGGCGGTGATGGCACCACGGCGGAACTCGTCGGAGACAAGGTCGTCGAAGGCGGCCTTGGGGTTCTCGAAGAGGTCCGCGTACTCCCCGATGCCCATCCACCCGTCCTCGACCGAGATGTAATCCCTGTCCCGCGCCCCCTTCGGCCGCTGGAGCAGCAGCTTGCGCAGGTCGCCGTCGGTCTTCACCTGGCGGTCCTGGGCGGCGGACAGCGGCTCGGGGGCCGGGCCCTTGGCCTGGGCGAGGGCGGGCTGGGAGAGCGAGGGGAGCTTGGTTGGCGTGCGGCCGGCCTGGACGACATAGCCGGTGCAAGTACCCGCGACGATGCCCAGGGCGGCGGCGCCGGCGATCAGCAGGGCGGTGCGACGTCCGCGACGCCGTACGGAAAGCACGGGAGGTACGGGAAGCGCGGGAGGCGCGGGAGGCGCGGGAGGCGCGGCCTGGTCCGCCTCGACGGCGTCGACTGCGGTTGCCTTTTCGCCCTCCGCTGCGGTCACCTCTCCGCCCCCGGCAGCGCTCGCCGCCTCGCCCTCACTGTCTTGTGTCCGGTCTTGAATGCTGTCGTCCGTGCTTACCACTCCGTTCGTCTCTTCCGTGCCATCCGCTGCGTGCTGGACTTCCACGACGTCCCCCAACAGAACGTGAAGTGCGGTTCTGTATCCGCACTTCACAGCAGACTCATGGCATGTCCATGGAGTTGTAGCGGGGTTGATTACGATTCGACCATGGCGAACAAGCTGGTGATCAAGGTGACGGCGGGGGCCGACGCCCCCGAGCGCTGCTCGCAGGCGTTCACGGTGGCGGCGGTGGCGATGGCGAGCGGCGTCGACGTGTCCGTGTGGCTGACCGGGGAGTCCTCGTGGTTCGCGCTCCCGGGGCGCGCCGCCGAGTTCGAGCTGCCGCACGCGGCCCCGCTGCCCGATCTGATCGACTCGATCCTTGCGGGCGGCCGTCTCACGCTGTGCACCCAGTGTGCGACCCGGCGCGACATCACGGAGAAGGACGTGATCGAAGGTGTCCGGATCGCGGGGGCACAGGTCTTCGTGCAGGAGGTCATGGCGGACGGGACACAGGCCCTGGTCTACTGACCGATACCGACCGGTCGGCCCAACGGGGCCGTGACGGTTACTGAGGCCGCTTCTTGCCGTCCAGTTCGTCCCACCACTCGTCCGACTGGGGGTCGCCGGACGGCTCGTCCCACCAGCGGTCCTCCGGGCCCCGCCGGTTGGCGACCATGGCAGCCACCGGCGGGATGACCATCGCGACCACGCACATGGCGACGGCCGCCGGTACCGACCAGATGCGCACGACGCCCCACGCCAGGACGAAGAGCGTGACGCAGATCCCCATCATGGCGAAGTACACATGCCGGCGACGCGCGTACATGTCTCAAGCGTAGGTCGGCGTCCCCGATCGCGCGGGCGTAAGGCCGCAAGGGCCGTAAGGGCTCAGGGGCGAGGGACCGTACGGCGGAGGGCCGTGTCCCGGGACGCTGGGTCCCGGGACACGGCCCTCCGGCTTGCCCGCTGCGGGTCGGGCGGGTGACCGCCGTCGGACTCAGACGGCGATCGCGACCTCGGCCAGGCCGCCCTGCTGGGCGACGACCGTGCGGTCGGCGGTGGCGCCGGGGACGAGGGCGCGCAGGGTCCAGGTGCCCTCGGCCGCGTAGAAGCGGAACTGGCCCGTCGCCGAGGTCGGGACCTCGGCGGTGAACTCGCCGGTCGAGTCCAGCAGGCGGACGTAGCCGGTCACCGGCTCGCCGTCACGGGTCACCTGACCCTGGATGGTGGTCTCACCGGGCTTGATGGTCGAGGGGTCCGGGCCGCCGGCCTTCGCTCCACACATGGCGTACTCCTGAAGAAGGGGTTCTGAGAGGTCGGGGTCGAGAGAGTGGTCGTGCAGGTCGTCGTGCAGGTCGTCGTGCGGGTGGTCGTACCGCGTCCTACTTGGCGGCGCCGAGCTCGATCGGCACGCCCACGAGGGAGCCGTACTCGGTCCAGGAGCCGTCGTAGTTCTTGACGTTCTGCACACCGAGCAGCTCGTGCAGCACGAACCAGGTCAGCGCCGAGCGCTCACCGATACGGCAGTAGGCGATGGTGTCCTTGGCCAGGTCGATGTTCTCGCCGGCGTAGAGCGCCTTGAGGTCGTCGTCGGACTTGAAGGTGCCGTCGTCGTTGGCGTTCTTCGACCACGGGATGTTGCGGGCGGTCGGGACGTGGCCCGGGCGCTGCGACTGCTCCTGCGGCAGGTGGGCAGGGGCGAGCAGCTTGCCGGAGAACTCGTCGGGCGAGCGTACGTCGACCAGGTTCTGCGCGCCGATCGCGGCGACGACCTCGTCGCGATAGGCGCGGATCGAGGTGTCCTGCGGCTTGGCCGTGTAGGTCGTCGCGGCGCGCTCCGGGACCTCCTGGACCAGCTCGCGGGCGTCCAGCTCCCACTTCTTGCGGCCGCCGTCGAGGAGCTTGATGTTCTCGTGGCCGTAGAGCTTGAAGTACCAGTACGCGTACGACGCGAACCAGTTGTTGTTGCCGCCGTAGAGGATCACCAGCGTGTCGTTGGCGATGCCCTTCGCGGAGAGGAGCTTCTCGAAGCCCCCCTGGTCGACGAAGTCGCGGCGGACCGGGTCCTGGAGGTCCTTGGTCCAGTCGATCCGGACGGCGTTGCGGATGTGGTTCTTCTCGTAGGCGGACGTGTCCTCGTCCACCTCGACGACGGCGATGCTGGGGTCGTCCAGGTGGGCCTCGACCCAGTCGGCGTCTACCAGGACGTCGGTGCGGCTCATGCTCTCTCCTCCGGGGCAGGTACGGCGGGGCGTGCGTGTGCGAGGGGTGCGCGCTCACCGGAAGGGAGCGGCGCACGGGTGCCCGGGTCAGGGCACATGCAGGGAATGCGGGGAATGCTGGCAATGCTGCGATTGCCGGGGATGCGGAACCGCGGTTTCCGCTCAGAACGGGCGACAGAGCATGGCGGCCACACGGCACAGGTCCACTGCCCGCCGCTTGGTGAGATCCGCTTGTCGCCTCATGGGCTCGATCGTAGGGACGGACCGGCGGGCATGTCACCGGTGTGTCATATTTTGAGATGCGATCGTCCGAGATGTGAGATCCGATGCCGCTGTGGACGACTGAGGGCGACTGCGGGCGACTGCGGGCGGTCGGCGACGGGACTCACGGGTGTCCGCCGTCGCCTCGCATCTGCCGTACGGACAGGACCGTCTCGCACCTCGGACTCCGTGTACTACCCGGCGAGCCTGACGCCCGAACCCCTCACGGTGATCTCCACGCCGTCCTGTGCCGCCACGACCTTGTCCAGCTTGATGCCGCCGGGCAGCTTGTCGATCGTCTGCTGGAAGTCGGTGATCCTGCGGATCCGGGAGTCGGCGAGGGCGACGGCCAGCTTGGGCAGCGAGTCGGCGTGCACCTTCACCTTGTTGTCCTCGACGGTGACCGAGCTGAGCACGGGGTAGGTCTGGGTCCCGAGGGTCCCGACACTGGACGTGATCTTGATGTTGGCCTTGATCTTGCCGTTGCCGCCGTCGGAGAGGCCGACGACCTGGGCCTTGACACCCGGGAAGACGGACGTCGGCTCGGACTTCGCCGCCTTCAGCAGCTCGTCGTACGAGATCATCGCCGACCCCGTCGCCGAGGACGCCGTCGCGGAGCTGTAGTCGCCGGAGAAGTCGACGCCCTTCATGTCGGCCTTGAGGTCGTCGATACGGACGGTCTTGCCGGCCTCGCCGGTGGTCGCCTCGTAGTCCTTGATGCCGACCTCGACGTCGTCCAGCGAGCCGGACGCGACCTGAGTGAGGAACGGAAAGCCCTTGATGGACACGTCGGGGGTATCGGCGAGGTTCTCCCTGGTCTTGAGCTTGTCCGCGACCTGGCCCTCGGCGAAGTACACCGCGACCCGGTCGACGACGACGAAGAGCCCGCCCAGGATCACGACGACGACCAGGAGTATTCGCAGTGCGCGCATGTTCGGAGTTCCCCCACATCGGCGGCTGACGGTGTGAACACGTGACGGCCACCGGATCACGGACGGCCGTCGAGCGTGACTGTAGCCCCGTCCACGCCGACGGCCTCCGAATTGTCGATCACCTGTGACACACAGCGGTGCTCAGCGGCGGTGTTCAGCCCCTCAGCCAGCCGTTTCAGCCGTTCAGCCGTTTCAGCCGTTCAGCCGTCCAGCCGTTCAGCCGTCCAGCCGTCCAGCCGTCCAGCCGTTCAGCCCAGTACCTGCCCGAGAATCCACACCGCCGGTGCCGCCGCCGTCAGCGGCAGCGCCACGCCCGCCGTGAAGTGGACGAAGCGGGAGGGGTAGTCGTAGCTCGCGGCCCGGTGGCCGACGCACGCGCACAGCGCCGCGGCGGCGCCGAGGAGCGCGCCCTTGCCGCCGAAGTCGGTCATCGAGCCCGCCGCGAAGCCCGCGCCCGCCCCGGCGAGCACCGCCACGGCGACGGACGCCGGGGTCGGCAGCGGCAGGGCCCGTACGAGGATGCCCACGGCGACCGCGGCGGCGCCGACGGTCACGGCGTCCGGGACGGCCGCGAGATAACCGCCCGCGACGATGGCGAGGGCCGCGGAGGCGACGCCCGCCATCAGGCCGTACATCCGGGTGTCGGGGTCGGCGTGCGAGCGCAGGTTCAGCACGAGGGACAGCAGCACCCACACACCCAGGGTGCCGAGGATCGCGGCGGGCCCGTGCGAGCGGCCGGCCGCCAGCACCGCCACGTCGGCGACCAGCGCGCCCAGGAAGGCGAGCGCGATGCCCTGCCGGGCGGGCCACATGCCGTTCAGCCGGAACCAGCCCGCCGCCGTGACGCCCTGGAGGACGACCAGCGGGACGACGAGCGCGTACGAGCCGACGGCCGCCGCGCCCGCGAGCAGCAGCGCCAGCAGCGCGGTGAGCGCCGCGGGCTGGCCGCCGGGCTCGATGATCGGCGAGCGGCCCTCCAGCCGGGCACGCTGGGCGTCGGTGATACGGGCATTCCCGGCGAGGGTGGCGGGGCCGTAGCCGGGCCCGTCGGCGGAGGGCGCGGTTGCCGACGCAGCGGGCGCGGGCGTGGCGGACGCGGGCGTGGCGGACGCGGGCGTCGGCATGGGCGCGGGGGCGGGGAGCGGCTGCGCCGTGTACTGCGCGGCGGGTGCAGGCTCCGGAGCAGTCTGCACCGGAGCCTGCAACTGCGTCTCCCAGGTCTGGCCCTGCCACTGCTGGGTCTGCTGCAGCGGGTCCTCGTAGGGCTGCTGGTACGGAGACGGGTACTGCGGCGGCTGGTGCTGCTGGGGCTGCTGGTGCGTCTGCTGCGCGGGCCACTGCTGCTGGGGTTCGCCGTACTGCTGGTACTGCTCCCCGGCGTACGACTGTTGCTGCTCCCCTGCGCACTGCTGCTGGTGCCGCGGCGTCCCGTATTGCTGCTGCCCGTACTGCTGCTGCCCGTACGGGTCGTAGCCCTCGTAGGGCTGCTGATGGGGCTGCTGATGAGGTTGCTGGTAGGGCTGGTCGGTCATCGGTGTCGTCATCCTCCTGCGAACGGCGGGAGCACTTCGACCGTGCCGCCCTCGGCCAGCCGTACCGTCTCATGTCCGCGCGTCCCCACGGGATCGCCGTCGATGAGGAACGAGCACCGTTGCAGGACCCGCACCAGTTCGCCGGGATGCCGCTCGCGCGCGGAGTCGAGCGCTTCGGCAAGCGTGGCGGCGTCGTGAGGTTCCTCGGCGACCCCGGCCGCGGCCTTGGCGGCGGCCCAATAGCGCACCGTGACCTTTGCCATCTCGTCCTTCAAGTCCCTTGATCTTGATGTCGATCGATATTGATTGATATCAACCGATCAATCGATATCCATGGTGGGTGGCTGTGGACAACCCAGGCTAGCCCTCCTGGAACACCACCCAGTCCCCTATCGGGACACCCCCCAGTCCCCTATACGGCGCAGCAGGTCGTCCCCGGCGGCGTGCTCGGCGTGGCCCATGCCGGGCTCCAGCCAGAGTTCGGCGTGGTCACCGGCCGCTTCGGCCAGGCTGCGCGGGTGGTCGAGGGGGAAATAGCCGTCCCGGTCGCCGTGCACGATCAGCAGCGGCGCGGGCGCGATGAGGGGCACGGCCTGCACCGGCGACAGCGGCACCGGGTCCCAGTCCCGGTGGTCGATACGGGTGCGGAAGCCGTAGCGGCCGACGAGCCGTCCCGCCGGACGGGTCACCATCCAGTGCACGCGCCGCATGGGTGCGGTACCCCGGTAGTACCAGCGGGCCGGGGCGCTGACGGAGACCACCGCGTCGACGCCCGGGTGCAGCGCGGCGTGCCGCAGGACGACGGAGCCGCCCATGGAGAAGCCCACGGTCACCACGCGCGGGTGGCCGAGATCGCGGGCCCAGCGGACGGCGGTCTCCAGGTCGAGGATCTCGCGGTCGCCGACGGTGGAGCGCCCGCCGGAGGCCCCGTGGCCGCGGAAGGAGAAGGTCACCACGGCCCCGTACGCGGAGAGCGCCCCGGCGATCCGGCGCACCTGCGGCCGGTCGATGTCGCCGGTGAACCCGTGGGCGACGACGAACGCCAGGTCACGGGAGGGTGGCGTGGAGGCGTCGTATACGGCGGGCCCGGGATCGTATACGGAATCGATCGAAATACCGTCGGCCGTGTGCAGAAACGTCCGCAAAGGTGTGCGTCTGCGCGTCTCGGAGTTCGGACGAATGGTGGAACGTGCCACATGACCTGCCGGACCGTTGCTCATGTGGGCTATTCTGCTGGGCAGAGGACTCGGGCAGCGAAGCCCCCGGGTCCTTTTGTGCTTTCGGAAGCGTTGTATACAACGCGGGAAACCGCAGGTGTACGGGCCCCGGGATCGCAGAGCAGTACCGCAAACGTCCTCGCAGGGACCGAGGAGGAACACGACGTATGAGTTCTCTGCTGCTCCTGACCAACGCCCTCCAGCCGTCGACAGAGGTCCTGCCGGCCCTCGGCCTGCTGCTGCACAACGTGCGCGTGGCCCCGGCCGAAGGCCCCGCCCTCGTCGACACCCCGGGCGCCGACCTCATCCTGATCGACGGCCGGCGCGACCTTCCCCAGGTGCGCAGCCTGTGCCAGCTGCTGCGTTCCACCGGCCCCGGCTGTCCCCTCATCCTCGTCGTGACCGAGGGCGGCCTCGCCGCGGTCACCGCCGACTGGGGCATCGACGACGTCCTCCTCGACACGGCGGGCCCCGCCGAGGTGGAGGCACGGCTCCGGCTGGCCATGGGCCGCCAGCAGCTCGTCAACGACGACTCCCCGATGGAGATCCGCAACGGCGACCTGTCGGTCGACGAGGCGACGTACTCCGCCAAGCTGAAGGGCCGGGTGCTGGACCTGACCTTCAAGGAGTTCGAGCTCCTGAAGTACCTGGCGCAGCACCCCGGCCGCGTCTTCACCCGCGCCCAGCTGCTCCAGGAGGTCTGGGGCTACGACTACTTCGGCGGCACCCGGACCGTCGATGTGCATGTACGGCGGCTGCGGGCCAAGCTCGGCCCGGAGCACGAGTCGCTGATCGGCACCGTACGGAACGTGGGCTACCGGTTCGTCACCCCCGAGAAGGGCGCCGGCTCCGCGTCGGAGGAGGCGAAGGCCAAGGCGGCTCAGGCCAGGCCCGCGAGCTCGGAGACCTCGAACAAAACAGACAAGGCGACTGCTTCGATCACCGTCGAGATCCCTGCCGACGCCTGATCGGCGGTCTGATCGGCAGCCGGGCCGGCGTCCGGTGGACTGACCGATCGACGGCGGGTCGAACGCCCGACCTGCAGCCGGGTGACGCCTCATGGACCGCACGTGGTCTCATGGGGCGTAGCCGTCGCACTATCGACTGCGTCTCACCTTTCCCATAAGCCCTGCCCAGCGGGTGTCTCTCCGCGTAGACTCCGCGCGTGGCAAAGGTGACTCGGGACGATGTGGCGCGGCTGGCGGGGACTTCCACCGCCGTGGTGAGCTATGTCATCAACAATGGACCCCGGCCGGTCGCCCCGGCCACGCGCGAGCGTGTCCTCGCCGCGATCAAGGAGCTGGGGTACCGGCCGGACCGGGTCGCCCAGGCGATGGCCTCACGGCGGACGGATCTCATAGGCCTGATCGTGCCGGACGCCCGCCAGCCCTTCTTCGGGGAAATGGCACACGCGGTCGAACAGGCCGCGTCCGAGCGAGGAAAAATGGTCCTCGTCGGCAATTCCGACTACATCGGCGAACGCGAGGTCCATTATCTGCGGGCATTCCTCGGAATGCGCGTCTCGGGCCTCATCCTCGTCTCGCACGCGCTGAACGATCTCGCCGCCGCCGAGATAGACGCCTGGGACGCTCGGGTGGTGCTGCTCCACGAGCGCCCCGAGGCCATCGATGACGTCGCCGTCGTCACCGACGACCTGGGCGGCGCCCAGCTCGCCGTACGGCATCTGCTGGAGCACGGCTACGAGTACGTCGCCTGTATGGGCGGCACCGCCCAGACCCCCGCAGTCGGCGACCCCGTCTCCGACCACGTCGAGGGCTGGCGGCGCGCCATGGACGAGGCCGGGATCAGTACGGATGGCCGGCTCTTCATGGCGCCGTACAACCGCTACGACGCGTACCAGGTGGCCCTGGATGTCCTGTCGGGGCCCGACCGCCCGCCCGCGTTCTTCTGCTCCACCGACGACCAGGCCCTCGGCCTGCTGCGGGCCGCGCGCGAGCTGCGCATCGATGTGCCGGGCGAGCTTGCGGTGGCGGGCTTCGACGACATCAAGGAGGCGGCGCTGGCCGACCCGCCCCTGACAACGATCTCCTCGGACCGCTCGCAGATGGCGCGGGCCGCGGTGGACCTCGTCCTGGACGACGGGCTGCGGGTCATGGGGGCACGGCGGGAGCGGCTGAAGGTGTTCCCGTCGCGGCTGGTGGTGCGGCGGTCGTGCGGGTGTGTATGAGCGGTCGCCGGGGTAGGGCTGCGACTCTCTGAGGTTGGGGGCGCGACTCTCTGAGATTGCTGAGAGAAGTCTGAGAGACCTGGGGCGAACGCCGAGGTCCTCTTTATAACGGGCATACGAGGTTCTGCCGGGCTTCTCAGCGGGCACTCAGGCAGCTCTCATGGTCGCGGGACAAGCTCTGTGACATGACCGAGAGCTTCCGCCGCAGCGGCGCGTACGAGAACCCCCAGGGTGACGGCACGCAGGGCCCCTCCGCCCCGCAGCCGGCGTACCCCCAGCAGCAGTCCGCCTCCCCCGTGAACCCGGAGTGGCCGCCGCCTCCGGGCTACTCCCCCGGCGAGCCGGTCACCGTAGAACCGGGCACGACCGTATGGCCGGGCCAGTCGGCGCAGGCGGCGGCTACCGGCTACGACTCGACCGGTGGCCATGGCGGATCCGGACCCGGCGACGGCACGACCGTCTTCCCCGCCGACCCGGCTACTCCCGCCCCCGGCGGCGCACCGAAGAAGCGCACCCGGGGCCCGATAGCCCTGCTGGCCGCGGTGGCGATCGTGGCCGCAGCGGTGGGCGGCGGCACCGCGTACGCCTTCCAGGAGCTGACCGGCAAGAGCACGGTGGCCACCAGCTCCACCAGCACCAATGTCGTGCCGTCCAGCAAGAGAGGCTCGATCTCCGCGATCGCCGCCGCGGTCAGCCCGAGCGTCGTCGAGATCAGCGCCACGCTCAGCAACGGCACCTCGACCGGCGCCGGCGTGATCATCACCAGCAACGGTGAGATCGTCACCAACAACCACGTGATCTCGGGCGCCTCGTCGATCAAGGTGCAGACCAGCAACGGCAAGTCCTACACCGCCGAGGTCGTCGGGACCGACAGCAAGAAGGACCTCGCCCTCATCAAGCTCCAGAATGCCTCGGGCCTGAAGGCGGCCGCGCTGGGCAACTCCAGCGGGGTCCAGGTCGGCGACGAGGTCGTCGCGATCGGCTCGCCCGAGGGTCTGACCGGCACCGTCACCAGCGGCATCGTCTCCGCGCTGAACCGTGACGTGACCGTCTCCACCGACGAGAACCAGGGCCAGAACCAGAACGGCGACGGCAACTGGCCGTTCCAGTTCGGCGGCCAGCAGTTCAACGGCGACACCGGCTCGTCCACGACCACGTACAAGGCCCTCCAGACGGACGCCTCGCTCAACCCCGGCAACTCCGGCGGCGCGCTGATCGACATGAACGGCGCCATCGTCGGCATCAACTCGGCGATGTACTCGTCCAGTTCGAGCTCCTCGTCGTCCTCGGACGCGGGCAGCGTCGGCCTCGGCTTCGCCATCCCGATCAACACCGTCAAAGCCGACCTGGCCACGCTGCGGTCGGGTTCCACCAGCTGACGCGACGAGTCGCGAGGAACAGGACAGGACATGAGCATCTACGGCACGACGATCAACAGGGTTTCTCACGTCCCGGCCGGCGCGGGCGCCGCCGACATCACCATGGCGCTGGAGGTGGCATACGACCTCCACACCCCGGCACCCCGGGCCCCGGAACTGGCGACACCGACCCCGACCTCACTGGGCACGACCCGCCGCACCAAGGCCCGCACCCGCCACCACACCCCGTCCCGAACAGCCTGACCCGCTCGACCTCACCTTCCTCCCCCTCCTCTCCACCTCCCCCCTTCCTCGTTTTATGACCGGGCCGGGAACATGCGACGCTGAAGACGCCACCCCGCCCCTGACCGCACCAGAGGAACCCGACACCGATGAGCCCCGCCGAAGGCGACCGTGACACCCAGCGCATCCTGATCGTCGACGACGAACCCGCGGTACGCGAAGCACTCCAGCGCAGCCTCGCCTTCGAGGGATACGACACGGAGGTCGCCGTGGACGGCGCCGACGCGCTGGACAAGGCCACCGTCTACCAGCCCGACCTGGTCGTCCTCGACATCCAGATGCCCCGCATGGACGGCCTGACCGCCGCCCGCCGTATCCGCGGCACGGGCGACACCACCCCGATCCTGATGCTCACGGCACGGGACACGGTGGGCGACCGGGTCACGGGCCTGGACGCCGGGGCGGACGACTATCTGGTCAAGCCCTTCGAGCTGGACGAGTTGTTCGCCCGGATCCGCGCACTGCTGCGCCGCAGCTCCTACGCCGCGTCCGTCGTCGGTGCCGCGGCGGACGACGATGCGCTGACCTTCGCGGACCTGCGGATGGACCTGGCGACGAGAGAGGTCACCCGGGCCTCGCGCCAGGTCGAACTGACCCGCACGGAATTCACCCTGCTGGAGATGTTCATGGCGCACCCGCGCCAGGTACTCACCCGCGAGCAGATCCTCAAGGCCGTCTGGGGCTTCGACTTCGAGCCCTCGTCGAACTCCCTGGACGTCTACGTCATGTACCTGCGCCGCAAGACCGAGGCGGGCGGCGAGCCCCGCCTGGTCCACACGGTGCGCGGCGTGGGCTACGTGCTCCGCCAGGGCGGCGCGGAGTGAAACGCCTCGTCCACCGCTTCCGCACGCTGCCCATCCGGGCCCGGCTGGCGATGCTGGTCGCCGCGGCGGTGGCGTTCGCGGTGGCTGCGGTTTCGGTGACGTGCTGGTTCATCGTGCAGGGGAAGCTGTACGAGCAGCTCAACGAAAACCTCAGCCAGGCCATGCCGCATGTGGGTCCCACCCAGGCGGCGGCCCTTCTCACGAACTGCCCGGATCAGCCGTCGGAACCGGCCTCCGGAGACCCCCGGGCCGGCCAGGACTCGTACTACCTCCAGTTCGTCAAGTCGGATGGCACGGTCTGTGTCGCCTCGGGCGCCGCCGGCGCGGTGAAGACCACCTCCAGCGACAAGAAGGTCATCAAGAGCGGCGAAGGCTTGTACCGCAATGGCACCGACTCCGACGGGAACGACGTCCGGGTCCTGACCACCCCGCTCGTCATCAGTGAGGGCAGGGGTCCAGGGCAGGTGTATCCCGGCGTCGCGCTTCAGGTCGCAGTTCCGCTCAAGAGCACCCAGTCCACGCTGAACGACCTCGCCCTCATCCTTCTCCTCGTCTCCGGCATCGGAGTCCTGGGCGCAGGAGCCGCGGGCCTCGCTGTCGCCCGGGCCGGTCTGCGCCCGGTCGACGAACTCACGGAAGCCGTCGAGCACGTGGCCCGCACCGAGGACTTGAGCATCCGCATCCCGGTGGACGAGGACAGCGAGGACGAGATCGCCCGCCTGTCCCGCTCCTTCAACTCGATGACAACGTCCTTGGCCAGCTCCCGCGAGCTGCAGCAGCAGCTCATCGCAGACGCAGGCCACGAACTACGCACCCCCCTGACCTCACTGCGCACGAACATAGAGCTGCTGACCCGCAGCGAGGAAACAGGCCGCCCGATCCCACCGGAAGACCGCAAGGCACTGCTGGCTTCAGTGAAGGCCCAGATGACAGAACTGGCCTCCCTGATCGGCGACCTGCAGGAGCTGTCGCGCTCGGAGGGCCAGCGGGGTGAGCGGGCTCAGGTGATCTCCCTGGAGGACACGGTCGAGGCGGCGTTGCGCCGCGCCCGCTTGCGCGGCCCGGAACTGACCATCACGGCGGCACTGGAGCCGTGGTACACCCGGGCGGAACCGGCGGCGCTGGAGCGGGCGGTGGTGAACATCCTGGACAACGCGGTGAAGTTCAGCCCCGAGGGCGGCACGATCGAGGTGCAGCTGACGGACGGCGTCCTGAAGGTCCGCGACCACGGCCCGGGCATCGCGGCGGACGAACTCCCCCACGTCTTCGACCGCTTCTGGCGCTCCCCGTCCGCCCGAGCACTCCCCGGCTCCGGCCTCGGCCTCTCCATCGTCGCCCGCACGGTCGAGCAGGCTGGCGGCCAGGTCACCCTGGCCCGCGCGGAGGGCGGCGGCACGGTGGCGACGATGCGGCTGCCGGGGGCGCCTACGGCTCCGCCGGAGGCTCCTCAGGAAGGTCCGTAGGAGGTTCGCTGCCCATCCAGAAGACCTCTACCACCAAGAGCTGCGGATCCGCACTACGCGGGACGAAGGTGTAGACCAGCCAGCCCTGGTGGTGGTCGAAGTACAGGATGCGCGGCCCCTTGGGATCGTCCGACCGTACAGGCTCGACGTACATCGTCTCCGGCAGGTCGCCGTCGGCGTCGATTCCACGAAAATACGGATCCTTCGCCGTGACCAGTTCGGCACGGGCCTCGTCCACCATCTTCTGGGCGTGCTCGGGCAGTGCGTCACGAGCGGCCAGCGCATCGAGCCGCCAGTCCATCTGCCAGGGCGGTCCCATGAACTCGTCGGTCATTCGCCGGGCTCCAGCTTCCGCGTGCCGTAGCGAATCCTCGCCACCTCGTCGAGCAGGACCTTGGCCTCGGCGATGTCGGTCGCCTCTGCGGCGCGGTGCTGAAGTTCGGCCACGTGCGCGTCGAGCCTCGGGTCCCGGGCAATGGCGTATTCGCACCACCAGCGGGCCAGGAACGCGGGCACGGGGCCGACGTCGTAGGCGTCGCCGATCGCCCGCCGCCAGTGCGCTTCGAAGTCGGGAAGGAGGCTGGGAGTGTCCGCGGCGATGGCATCGCGCAACGCCCAAGGGGTCCGCTCGGGCATGGGGGGGACGACCGGTGTGGGTTCCGCAGCGTGAGCAGCCATGATCGGTGTCCTCCTTCGACGCTTCGTGTCAACGACCATAACCGCCCCGCACCTTCCGCATCAGTACTTCGTGACCTGGGCGTCCTTTCGGACGTGAGATCGACGATGCCGGAGACACGGCCGCAGAAGTCGGACTTCCGACGGACGTCACTCGAAGGTGTGTGCGTCCGTCTCCCCCTTGACCCGGGACACCCGGGAGCTTGGCAACCTTTCCGTTCTGTGCGGCGACCCATGTGCGGTCATGGTCCCCGTACGGAACGGAATCCCCGCATGAGCGACAACCGCCGCAAGCCCCAACACCGCAGGCGCAACACGGCCCTGGCGGTCGGCGTCCCGCTCGCCCTGACCGCGGCCGGCACGCTGGCCTACGGGTCGGTGTTCGGGATCGGTGCAGAGGACGAAGCGTCCGCCGCCGCACCCACCTGGGCGACCGCCACCGCCGACGGGTTCGCCTCCGTCAACGCGCTCGGACAGAACGGGACGTACGGCGGCCGGGACGGCAAGACGGTCACCGTCAAGACGCTCGCCGACCTCGAAAAGTACGCGACCGCGAGCGATCCGTACGTCATCGTCGTGGCTGGCGCCATCAACATGAACCCGGTCGGGAAAGAGATCAAGGTCGCGTGCAACAAGACGATCGTCGGCTCCGGTACCGCCGGGCACATCGTCGGAGGTGGCTTCTTCCTCGGGCAGGGCGTCCACAACGTGATCATCCGGAACCTGACCATCCGGGACGCGTACCAGGGCGTGTGGAACGACAAGGTGCACGACTTCGACGGCATCCAGATGGACGGCGCCCACCACGTCTGGATCGACCACAACGACATCCGCCACATGGCCGACGGGCTGATCGACAGCCGTAAGGACACCACCTACCTGACCGTCTCCTGGAACAAGCTCAGCCAGGAGAACAAGGCGTTCGGCATCGGCTGGACCACCAACACGACCGCAGACATCACGATCCACCACAACTGGATCCGTGAGACCGAGCAGCGCAACCCGTCCACGGACAACGTCGCCCACGCGCACCTCTACAACAACTTCCTGGAGGACGCGGCAGGGACGGACATCAAGTCCTCGTACGGCAACTACTCCCGCGGCAAGACGAACATGCTGCTGGAGAACTCCTACTTCCAGGGCATCAACAACCCCGTGATCAGGGACAGTTCGGCAACGCTGGTCCAGCGGGGGAACGTCTTCTCGGGCACGAGCGGCCGTAACGAGAGCGGGGGCAGCGGGGCCTCCTGGAACCCGAAGAGCTACTACCCGTACACGCTGGACAAGGCGGCGGACGTGCCCGCGCTCCTCAAGTCGGGTGTCGGGCCGCGGAGTTCGATCGGGATCACGCCAACGACCACGTCGACGACCGCGACGGCCACCACCAAGGCCTCGGCCACCACCACCCTCACAGTCGCCCAGGACGGCAGCGGGCAGTACAAGACGATCCAGGCCGCCGTGAACGCCGTACCCTCGAACAATCCCTCCCGCGTCGTCATCTCGGTCAAGCCCGGCACGTACCGCGAGGTCGTCAAGGTCCCGGCCGACAAGCCGCATGTCACCGTCCAGGGTTCGGGCAGCAGCCGTAAGGACACCGTCATCGTCTACGGCAACGCGGCGGGGATGACGAAGCCGGACGGGTCGGGGACGTACGGCACGCCCGGCAGCGCGACGGTCTCCGTTCAGTCCGACGACTCACAACTGCGCAATCTCACCGTCACCAACGACTTCGACGAGGCCAAGCACCAGGACATCGCCGACCAGGCGGTGGCGCTGCTGACCTCGGCGGACAAGATCGTCCTCGACGGCGTGATCGTCAACGGCGACCAGGACACACTGGAGATGGAGACCGCCGCCAAGGACAAGCTCGGGCGCGTCTACATCGCCGACTCCTACATCACCGGCAACGTCGACTTCGTCTTCGGCCGGGCGACGGCCGTGATCGACAAGTCCGTCATCACGCTGAAGAAGCGCTGGAACGGCACGTCGGCCGGCTACGTCACCGCCCCGAGCACCGCCGCGGGCCGCAAGGGCATCCTCATCAACCACTCCACCGTGAACGGTAACGTCTCCGCGGCCTCGTTCTTCCTCGGCCGCAACTGGCACCCGGGCGGCGACACGACCGTCGACCCGCAGACCACGGTCCGCAACACCACCCTGAGCTCGGCGATCAAGTCCACCCCCTGGACCGACATGAGCGGCTTCTCCTGGAAGGACGACCGCTTCGCCGAGTACCAGAACACGGGCCCCGGCGCGGGGGCGGCAAGCTCCAACCGGCCGCAGCTGACGGACGCCCAGGCGGCGAACCAGGAGGTCGCGGACTGGCTGGGCGACTGGACGCCGACCGCGTCCTGACCTACGAGCTCGCGGAAGCCGCTTCCCTCGTGGCCCGCACCTTCTCGGCGGCGATCTTGTAAATGTTGGCGAGCACGTCCGGCGCCAGCTCGAACTCCTCGTCGCTGATGTCGACACCGATCGTGTCCCGGACGACCTTCCGATCGGCCGCCAGCCGATCGGAAGGTCGTTGCGCGGTGGGCTGTTCGGCTGCCAACTGTTCGACGAATCGTCCCCAGGGCGCTGCCGCAAACACCAGGGGACAGGCCGACGGGCACTTGCTGTCACGGACGGGGACCGTGCCGGGAAAGCCATCGGCAACCTCGACGCAGTTGTTGTCTCCCCCGTCGCTGTGACTCGACTTCCGCCAGACAGCCAAGGCGAGATCCGGAGCACTCGTCATGAGGCGCGATCCTCCGGAACGTCCCTGACACCTGCGACGAACGCCGCCCAGCAGGTCGCGGAGAAGACCAACGAGCGAGCCGGAACCTTACTGTCCCGGACGGGAACTATGTGGGCGAAGCCATCGGCTACCTCAACACAGTCGTTGGCGCCCCCTTCGCTGTAGCTTGACTTCCGCCAGGGGGCCGCTCCGAGGTCCGGGATGCTCGTCATGGTCTGTGATCCTCCAGAAGGTTCCTGATGAGCGCGAGTGAGTCCGAGGGGGACAGCGCCATGTCGCGCAGTCGATCGTAGGACAAGCGCTGCAGGAGGAATTCGTCCGGATCCTCGATCAACCGGCTGCATCCATTGCCTTCCTTGTAGGCAACAGCGCTTCCATCCCTCTGCCAGAGCAGCGTCAGCGACCCAGTCATATGGTGATGCGCCCCAGCCGAGAACGGCAGTACCTGCAACGCCATGTTCGGCCACATCGCTACAGCCTCCAAGTGGAGCAACTGGTCGCGCCAGATCTTGCCGCTGGACGCCGGGCGCCTGAGCGCGAACTCGTCCATGATGATCCGGACATCGGGTTCCGGCTTCTGTCGCAGGCGGTACTGCCGCCCCAGCCGCGCCGCCACCTGTTCCTCAATGACGTCATCACCGTCAGTTGTCTTCCGTACTGCGGACAACAACTCCCGCGCGAAATCCTCTGTTTGAAGGAGTCCGGGAATGCCAAGAGTGAACAGCCGCATGACCCGGGCCGTCGCTTCCAGCTTCATGTACTCCTTGTACTGGTCCTTGAACGCGTCCAGCCGTGCAGCACGCCAATGCCGAACCAGGAGGTCACCGCACCCGTAGTACCCGTCCAGGTCCTCCATCACCGTCACCTTGGACAGACGCGCGCCCGACTCCAGCCGACACAGATAGCTCTTGTCGTACCCGGTGTCGTCAGCGAGCTGGCCCAGCGACTTACCCGCCCTCTCCCGCAGGTACTTCAGTGTCCGGCCCAGCACCGCCCGTCCCGACTCCGGTGCCCCGTCAACCACTTCGGCCATATCACCCCTCCTCGTTGCCCGGGGCCGCCGACACCGCCGTACCCCTTCCGCAGCGTACGCGCGAACAGTGACGATCTGGGTGCGAGATGTAATCACCGCTCGTCACGGCACTGCCGTTGGCACTCGATGGAGGTACTCGCGTGTACTGCCCCGAAGAGACGGACGTACCCGTCGGTCTCCGGCTGCTCCCCTGGACCAACCCGGAGGGCAAGCCCTGCTACCTCAGCACGGACAGCTCGCTCAGCCGTCTCTCACTCCTCGCCGACGACGTGGAAGCCGCCCAACTCGACTCGGGCCGACAAGTGCTCGCCGGAGCAAGGGTTGTGCTCACCGACCCCGACGCCGGTGAGCAGGCGGTGCGCTTCGCGCTCACCAGGTCACTGGAGTCCCTGCGGGACGCGCTGCACGTCGCCGTCAGCAGAGGCGCGCGCTTGCACTCGTCCGGGGTGTGAGGTGGCTCGTAGCCGACCGCTCTGGCGTATCCGCCCATAGCGTGGGCGGCCCCAGCTGCGAAGGAAATGAGTCCGATCATGGTCAACGAGGTGGATCCGAACTCCTGCGAGAGAACTCCCGGAGCGATCCGCACGGCTCTGCAACGGCGCCCGGACTGGCTGCAGGTCTTCGAGCAGGAGTGGCTCAGCGCCGCCGCGGAGTTCGATCACTCGGCGCTCGACGACATGCTCGGCAAGTGGCTGCCCTTCGCCTGCGCCTGTGCCACACCGGGCTACCTCGACGAGGTGGAACAGACCGTCGACCGCATGACGCACGGCGACAAGGAGGGGCTGGTCTTCTACGACGCCGACGGCAACGCCTACGACGCGGACAATCGGCGCGTCGGGGCGAGCCGGTGCAGGTGACACCCCCACCGCGCCCTCCCCAGCTCACGCACATCCAGGTACCAGCCCCGGCACAGCCGATCGTCACACTTTTAGATAATGGTGAGGACGATTCTTCTGGCCGATGACGATGCCGATGTGCGGGACGGGGTCGGGCGGCTGCTCAGGTTCGAGGGGTACGAGACCGTGCTCGTCGGGGACGGGCGGGTCGCGCTGGATCTCATCGGGGGGCCGGGCGGCGAGCCCGATCTCGTGCTCATGGATGTCACCATGCCGGTGCTCGACGGGCTCGCCGCCACCCGGCGGCTGCGGGCCTCCGGCTGCACCGTACCGATCCTCATGCTCACCGGCCGCAACTCCGTCGGCGACCGTATCGTCGCCCTCGACAACGGCGCCGACGACTATCTCGCCAAGCCCTTCGCCACCGAGGAGCTGCTCGCCCGGGTCCGGGCTCTGCTGCGGCGCAGTCCGCAGCATGCCGGTTCGGCTGAGGAGACCGGCCAGGGCAATGGGCGTGGGCTGCTCGGGTTCCAGGACGTGCTGCTCGATCCCTCCAGCCGTACCGTCACCCGTGGCGGGCGGGCGCTCGATCTCACCAAGACCGAGTTCGGGCTGCTCGAGTATCTGCTGCGCAATCCCGGCAAGGTGCTCAGCCGGCGGCAGATCCTCCGGGATGTGTGGGGGTTCGACTTTCAGCCGACCTCCAACACCCTCGATGTGTATGTGATGTACCTGCGGCGGAAGATGGAGGGTCCGGGGGAGCCTCGGCTCATCCACACCGTGCGGGGGTTGGGGTACAGCCTGCGTGGGGGGTCTGCTACCACCTGAGGATCATCGTCTCGTCCGCCGGGGTGGTGGCCAATCCCGGTACCGACTCCGGTGCCTGTCCCGGTGCCTGTCCCGGTGCCTGCCCCGGTGCGTGCTCCGGGAAGGGCGAGGCCAGGCGGGCGTAGACGCCGTTTCGGGTCATCAGGGCCTCGTGGGTGCCCTCCTCTGCCAGGCGGCCTCCGTTCACGACCAGGATGCGGTCCGCGTCGGGGGCCAAGCTCAGGTCGTGGGTGATCATGATGGTCGTACGGCCCGACATCAGGCGACGCAGCGGGGCCATGATCTGGCGGGCCGAGACCGCGTCCAGGCCTGCCGTCGGCTCGTCGAGGATGAGGACGGGGGCGCCGCGGAGCATGGCTCGGGCTATCGCTATGCGCTTGAGCTGGCCGCCCGACAGGGCCGCCGTGCCGGGGGCTATGTGGGTGTCGTAGCCGTCGGGGAGGGCTGTGATGAAGTCGTGGGCCGCTGCTGCGCGCGCTGCTTCCTCTATTTCCGGGTCCGTCGCTCCCGGACGGCCGCACGCGATGTTCTCGCAGATCGTGCCGTTCAGGACGTGCGTCTCCTGGGGGAGGAGTGTGAGTGCGACACGAGGTCGCTCCAGCTGAGTGGATGAGTGAGAGGAGGCGGTAACCGACCCGGACCAGTGTCCAAGGTCCGTCCCCACGTTCGCATGCGTCGCTGGCAACGGCGGGGTGTGAAGCCGAGCGGGAAAGTCCAAGAGCAGCCTGGCCATCGGGCAGCCACAGACGAAGGGGAAGGCTGGACGGGCGAACGTGAGTGAACCCTTGATGACGCCTCGTTACTTCCAAGTCGTGCGGATGGCAGGGCAGTTGGCGGCTATAGAACCCGAGCACGGAAGAGTGCTATGCGATCCCGCGTCTTCGCATAAGCGGGAGTGGACACCGCAGGTTCCGGGGTAAAGAGGGCGCCCACCCCAGCCGCGTCTCACTGGAGCGGAACGTGGAAACCCTGTTGGAGTCCGTGAAATCACGGTAAGCCGGAGGCAACGAAGGCCCAACTCTCCAGCAGGACAGGATGATCCGAGAAGCGAATGCCGACAGGGTGAAAACCCAGGGGAAACCGGGGCGGACAAGCGTCACCGCATAACCCGTCGGATACGGGCCTGTGCCCGGCCCGAAAGGGAGCCTACGCGGATCAGGTGAGCCTGTGAAGACCAGCTATCTGGAAACCAGAACTGAGGGGCAAGTTAGATGCCGAGTTCAGGAACGAGGACAGGAGTAACTGTCCGGCCTGCTCTGGCGAACGGACCCGAAGACCACACGCAGGCATGGAACAGCATCGACTGGGCCAAGGCAGAAGCGTCGGTACGGCGACTGCGGCAGCGCATCTTCACAGCTACGCGCGAAGGGGACTTGAAGATAGTCCGAAACTTGCAGAAGCTCATGCTGAGGTCTCACTCGAACGTGCAGGTAAGCGTGAAGAGGGTGGCCCAGTTGAGCTCCGGACGCCGGACGGCCGGCATCGACGGTGAAACCGCCCTGACTCCGAAGGAGCGCGGACGGATGGTGGCCGAACTGGCTGCCCAACCCATCACCGACCATGCCCGTCCTGTTCGGCGCGTGTACATCCCCAAAGCGAACGGGAAACGACGCCCGCTGGGAATTCCAGTCATGTGCGACCGGGCCCGCCAGGCCATGGTCAAGAATGCGCTGGAACCCGAGTGGGAAGCTCGCTTCGAGGCGCAGAGCTTCGGTTTCCGCCCCGGGCGAGGGTGCCACGATGCGATCACGAACATCTTCAGCACGGTGGCCCAGAGACGGGCACAACGGCTGTGGGTGCTCGACGCGGACCTGGCATCGGCATTCGACCGGATCGACCATGCGCACCTGCTGACAAGCCTCGGACACTTCCCCGGCAGGGGAATGATTCGGGGTTGGCTCAAGGCAGGGATCATGGAGAACACGCGGTTCGCGCCTACCGAGGAGGGAACTCCTCAAGGTGGCGTGGTGAGCCCACTGTTGCTGAACATCGCTCTTCACGGGATGAGTGCAGCGGCCGGTTGTCTCGAAGGTGCCACGCTGTGGCAGCGGAGAGACGCACCGGTACTTGTGCGGTACGCAGACGACTTTGCCGTGTTCTGTCACAGCGAGAGTCAGGCGTATCGGGTCAAGGATGACTTGGCCGGGTGGCTGGAGCCGCGAGGGCTGTCCTTCAACGAGGAAAAGACACGGGTTGTCCACCTCGAAGAGGGATTTGACTTTCTCGGGTTCAATGTCCGCCGCTACAACGGGAAACTGCTCACAAAGCCGAGCAAGTCCGCTGTCAAGAGGTTCCGGAAAAGGCTCCGCGACGAGATGTTGGCCCATCGAGGGTCCAACGTGATGGCCGTGGTGAAGCGGCTCAACCCGATTCTTCGGGGATGGGCCACCTACTACCGGTCGGGTGTGTCCAAGAAGACGTTCCGCGATCTGGACGACTACTTGTGGAAGCTGACCTTCAAGTGGGCCAGGCATACGCACCCGAGGAAATCAAAGACCTGGTGTACCGAAAGGTACTACGGTCAGTTCAACTCGTACCGTCAGAGCAAATGGGTATTCGGTGACCGGGAAACCGGCATGTACCTGTACAAGCTCAGATGGACCAAGATTGAACGGCACGTCGGTCTCAAGGCGGGGTACTCGCCTGATGATCCGACGCTCGCCGATTACTGGGCGAACCGCTCGCGCAAAAAGATGCCAGCAACGGCGGACAGGACGTCTGTCACGCTGGCTGCTCGCCAAAAGGGAATCTGCCCCCTGTGTAAACAGGCGCTGATCTCCGGTGCCGAATTCGAGCCCGACAGCCCGCGGGAGTGGGCGGCCTGGTTCTCGGCATCCATGAAGATGCTTCACAAGCATCACTTCGTGTACAGGCGGCACGGCGGCTCGGACGAGAAGACAAACCTCCGCCTCGTGCACGCTGAATGTCATCGCCAGCACCACGCTGGCGACAACAGGAGGGCCGGGCAAGCATGAACGCGCGCAACAGCTCTGGGGGCTCGCTTGAGCCGGATGCGGTGAACAGCCGCACGTCCGGTTCTGAGGGGGCCGGGGCGTGGCAACACGCTCCGGCTACCCGACTGTTCTCCCGTACGAAGTCGAGGGGGACGTCGCTGAGTGGGACGCCGTCCAGGCAGATCGCGCCCGCCGACGGGTCGTAGAAACGGGTCAGGAGCTTCGCCAGCGTCGACTTGCCCGCTCCGCTCGGGCCCGTGACCAGGAGCAGTTCGCCGGGGGCCGCCGTGCAGGTCACGTCGCGGAGGGAGGGGCGGAGGGCGCCGGGGTAGCGGAACGACACCCCGTGGAAGCTCACCCAGCCGCGCACGGGCCATGGCGCCACCGGCTCCGCCGGGTCTGTCACCGACGGCTCGGCGTCCAGGATCTCGCCGATACGCTCCGCGCCCGCCGTGGCCGCGGTGAGCGTCAGACCCAGCTGGCCGAGGCTGCGGATCGGCGGGTAGAGGTAGCCGATGAAGGCGGCGAAGGCGAGGAGCTGGCCCAGGGTCATACGGTCCGCGGAGATCTCCCAGACGCCGAGGCCGATCACCGCCAGCACGCACAGCGTCTCCACCACCTCGACGAACTGCTCGTACAGTTCCCCGAGCCTCGCCCCGCGTACGCTCGCCCGGAGCCAGGCGTGTGCCTCGGTGTCCAGCCGCTTCTCCTCGTCCCGGCCCCGGTTGTACGCCTGGGTCATGACGACGTTGCCCAGCGACTCCTCCACCACCGAGGTGATCGCGCCGTCCGCTATCCGCTCGTCTCTCGACGCCGACCTGATGCGGCCCGAGAAGTGGCGCGCGGCGATCAGGAAGAGGGGGGCGAGGACGAAGGTGGCCAGGGCCAGGTCCCAGCGGAGCCAGAAGGCGGCGCAGGCGTAGAAGACGGCCGAGAAGACCGCGGAGATCGTGCCTACGACTCCTGAGACGACCATCGTTTCGATCGCTTCCACGTCTCCGGTCAAACGCTCGACCAGGTCGCCCTGGCGGTGCTTCTGGAAGAAGTGGGGCGGGAGGCTCTGGACGTGCCGGAACACCCCGGCGCGCAGCCGCAGTACAAAACGCTCGGCGGTCCAGGTGGCGAGCGAGTTGCCCAGGTAGCCGACGAACGCGCCCAGCGCGGCGACGCCCAGCCAGGCGGCCGCCGGGCCCCAGAACGCGGACAGCGAGCCGGCCTTCAGGGCATGGTCGGTGAGCTGGGCGAACAGCAGGATCGCGGCGGTCTCGGCGAGCGCGGACACCACCACGCACGCCACGATCACCGCCAGCCACTTGCGGTCGCCCCGGGTCAACGGCCAGAAGCGGCGGAAGGCGACGAGGGCTTCGCTCATGGCTACAGCTCCCTTTCGGACTCTCGGACTCTCGAATCTTGGATCGATCCGGGGCTCTCGGGCTCTCGGGCTCCCGGGCTCCCGGGCTCCCGGGCTCCTTCGGGCTCTCAGACTTTCGGGCATGGCCGAGGCGGGGCCGTCGGGCGGCAGTGCCAGTGCACTGCCGGTCACCGTCGGCCCCGCCTCGTGGCGTGGATCAGCCCTGCTGGCCGACCGGGCGGCGCTTCGGGGCGGGCACGGGCTTCTTGGCGGCAGCCTTCTCGACGACGGGCTTCGGGGCCGGGGCGGCGACCGTCCTGCGGTGCTTCTTTACCGGGGCGATCTTGTGGAAGCTCATGATTTCTTACCTCTCTGTCGCGGTTCTGCAACAGTTTCGCTGCCGATCTGCTGCAATTACTTCTGATTTACATAAGGGAATCCTTGGAGTTTGCCAGATCAGCCCTGGTGGTCGATCGGACGGCGCTTCGGGGCGGGCGTGGGCTTCTTCGCGACCTTCTTGGCGACGGGCTTCGGAGCCGGGGCGATGGGCTCGCGGTGCTTCTTGACCGGGACGATCTTGTGGAAGCTCATGGGTTTCTCCTTTGAGTTCTCTGGAATTCGCTGTGTTTTTCGTCTTCGCTATCTTCGCTTTCGCGTCGTTCGCTGTCGACATGGAAAACACTACGGCACTCCGAAGCCGGAAAGCGCCAAATCGGCTGAGACCTCCATGAGATGCGCCTGAAACCATTTTCAGGCCGCCATCGGAACCAAATTCGCCCTTACATAGAATTGATGAGGTGAAGAAATACTAAAAGGGCCCGGCCCCCGTACGTGCGCTGTGATGCACGTACGGGGGCCGGGCCCTTGCCCTGCGTACCGCCGCCTACTTCACGATCGTGATCCGGTTCGCCGCCGGAGGTGCCAGCGGGGCCGCCGGGGTGGAGTGGGCCGTGAGGTACTCCGCCAGCGCCGCCAGGTCATCGGTGCCGACCAGGTCGTTCGTGCCCAGGCCGAGCGTGGTGAAGCTGTCGCCGCCGCCCGCGAGGAAGCTGTTCGTCGCGACGCGGTAGGTGGCCGCCGGGTCGATCGGGGCGCCGTTCAGCTTGATCGAGTCGGTGACGACACGGTCCGCGCCGGACTTCGTCAGGTCCAGCGTGTAGGTCAGGCCGGAGGAGATCTGGAGGACCCTCGGCGATGCCGCGTTGTTGCCGCTGACCTGCTCCTTGAGCACCTGGATCACCTGGGCGCCGGTGAAGTCCTGGAGGTTGACGGTGTTGGCGAAGGGCTGCACGGTGAAGCCCTCGGCGTACGTCACCACGCCGTCACCCTCGGAGCCCTTGGCCGCGTAGGTCAGCCCGGCCCGGACGCCGCCGGGGTTCATCAGGGCGAGGTCGGTCGACGGGTCCAGTTCCTTGCCGTACGCCAGCTGCGCGTCCGCGATCAGGTCGCCCATCGGGGACTCCGTGCCGGTGTTGTTGATGTCGGCGGAGATGTAGCCGATGGCACGGTTGCCGATGGGGGCGGCGAGGGCGTTCCACTTGGCGATCAGCTCGGTCATGTCCGTCGCCTTGGGCACGTCCCGGGTGACCACCCGGTTGGCCGACTGCACGGCGGTACGGGCGATGTCACCCGTGCGGCGGTCGTACGTCAGCGTGGTGTCCGTGTAGAGGCGGCCGAAGGACGCGGCCGAGGTGACCATACGGGGGTTGCCCGCCGGGTCGGCGATCGAGCAGACGTAGGCGGTGTGGGTGTGGCCCGTCACCAGCGCGTCCACCTTCGGGGTGATGTTCTTCGCGATGTCGACGATCGGGCCCGAGATGCCGTCGCCCGCGCCCGGGGAGTCGCAGTCGTAGTTGTACGACGCCGACGCGGGCTGGCCGCCCTCGTGGATCAGCGCGACGATCGACTTCACGCCCTGCCGGTCCAGCACCTTGGCGTACTTGTTGATCGTCTCGACCTCGTCCTTGAACCGAAGGCCCTTGACGCCGTCCGCGGAGACGATGTTCGGGGTGCCCTCCAGGGTGACGCCGATGAAACCGATCTTGACGCCGTTCTTCTTCCACACCCAGTACGGCTTGAGGATCGGCTTGCCGGTCTTCTCGTCGAGGACATTGGCCGCCAGGTAGGGGAAGTCGGCGCCGTCGAAGCCCTCGGCGCCGTAGCAGCCGTCGGTGGGGTGGCAGCCGCCGTTCTGGAGGCGGGCCAGTTCCCGGGCGCCCTCGTCGAACTCGTGGTTGCCGACCGAGGTGACGTCCAGTTTCAGCTTGTTGAGCGCCTCGATGGTCGGCTCGTCGTGGAACAGGCCGGAGATCAACGGGGAGGCGCCGACCATGTCGCCGCCGGCCGCGGTGATCGAGTACGGGTGGCCCTTGCGCGCGTCGCGCAGATGCGTGGCCAGATACTCGACGCCGCCCGCGTCGATCGTCTTCGTCGTGCCGTCCGCCTGGAGCTCGGTGACCCGGCCGGAAGAGCCCGACGGGGGTTCGAGGTTGCCGTGGAGGTCGTTGAAGGAGAGGAGCTGGACGTCCTGGTAGCGGCCGGGGTGGCCGCCGTGGCCGCCATGACCGGGGCTGGTGCTGCTGCCCCTGCCGGGGCCGTTGTCGTGGGCGTTCGCCGGGAGTGCGGCGGACAGGGCCGCGACGGTGGCCAGGCCGGCCGCGGCGGCGAAGAACCTCGTACGCGTACCGCGTCTGGTGGTGTCGTGCGGGTGGGAAGTGGCTGACATGCGCCCCCCTGTGCGTCTGCTGTCGATGTCCCCGTCGCCGGGCAGCCTAGGGTCAACGCGCGTAGCGCGGAAGGATGTTCGCGGTTAATTCCGGGTTCCGTTTTGCCGCGACTTTGCCCGCCGGGCTCTGGCGGGGGTCCCTGTACCCCGCCGGGCTCCGGCGGGGCTCCGCTTACCCTCGTACGCATGACCAGCGACGACACCGTGGGTGCGGATTCCTCTCCGTTCCGGTCCTCCCGATCCTCCTCGTCCTCCTCGTCTTCCTCGTCCTCCTCGTCTGCTTCATCCTCCGGGGGTTCGTCTTCTTCCTCCGGCTCCCGGGCCATCGAGACGTACGCCTCGCTCGGTCCCGAGCAGGCCTCCGCCGTGCTGGCGCTGCTCGCAGAGGCCGCGCGGGTCGACGGGCAGCAGGCGGTGTCCGAGCAGGGGCGGCTGCAACTGCGGGGCGGGGCGCGTGAGGGCGTCTCCCATCTGCTGCTCCGGGTCGACGGGCAGCTCGTGGGGTACGCCCAGCTGGAGGACACCGATCCGGTGGAGGCGCCGGCCGGTGAACTCGCCGTGCATCCGGACCACCGCGGGCAGGGGCACGGGCGGGCACTCGGTTCCGCACTGCTCGCCGCGTCCGGGAAGCGGCTGCGGATCTGGGCGCACGGTGGGCACTCGGCGGCCCGTCATCTCGCGCAGGTGCTCGGTATGACGTTGTTCCGTGAACTGCGGCAGATGCGGCGGCCGTTGGAGGACGGGCCGGAGCTGGAGCGAGAGCTCGGTGAGCCGCGGCTGCCCGAGGGGGTGGTGGTACGCACCTTCGTCCCCGGGCAGGACGACGCCGCCTGGCTCGCCGTCAACTCCGAGGCGTTCGCGCATCATCCCGAGCAGGGCGGGCTCACCCAGCGGGACCTCGACGACCGGATGGCGGAGCCGTGGTTCGATCCGCGGGGGTTCTTCCTCGCCTTCCGGGGGGATCGCCTCGTGGGGTTCCACTGGACCAAGGTCCACGCCGAGGAGCAGCTCGGGGAGGTGTACGTCCTCGGGGTGCGGCCCGGGTTCCAGGGGGGTGGGCTCGGGAAGGCGCTCACCGTGATCGGGCTGCGGCATCTGGCGGGGGAGCGGGTGCCTACGGCAATGCTGTATGTCGATGCCGACAACCTGGCGGCGGTGGGTGTGTATGAGCGGCTGGGGTTTCGGACGTACGAGGTGGATCTGATGTATCGCACCGAGACGTGAGGGCTGGCCTACGACCGGTTCGGCTGCGACGGCGGGGGGCCAGCCGGGGGTTTTCGCCCCCGCCGCCCCTTCCCGTCCCGTCACGGGGGCTCCGCCCCCGTCCCCCCGCTCCTCAAACGCCGGAGGGGCTAATTTTTGGGCCCGCGGTGCCGACAAGGGGTCAGCCTCGACCCCCGGGGGCCGCCCCCCGCTATCCCACACGTCATGTCTCCGTAACCATCGATTCAGACGGCCTTGCAAAGCTCAGCCAATGAAACCCGTCGTGCCAGAGCCTCCGCCGCCCCCGGGGCGGATCGCGGGGCCCGTGCTTTCCGACGCGCCCGTCGCACGCCTGGCGCGGAAGAATGGGGTTATGAGCCAGCCAAACGCCCAGGCGCAGGTAAAGCACGCCCAGCACGCGCAGCCCTCCGTGGGCTCCATAGCCGCGCACCGGCCGCACACGGTGGCCGCCACGGTCTCCGACCTGGAACCCGACCTCGACGCCGATCTCGACGTGTACGAGGAGTCACAGGCCGACGGCGTCCAGTTGCCGCAGGGGCGCTTCCTCGACCGGGAGCGGAGCTGGCTCGCGTTCAACGAGCGGGTTCTGGAACTCGCCGAGGATCCCGAGACTCCGCTGCTGGAGCGCGCCAATTTCCTCGCCATTTTCGCCAGCAATCTCGATGAGTTCTTCATGGTCCGGGTGGCCGGACTGAAGCGGCGTATCGCCACCGGAGTGGCCACGCGGTCCGCTTCCGGGCTTCAGCCCCGTGAAGTGCTGGAGATGATCTGGGCCCGGTCGCGGGAGCTCATGGCGCGGCATGCCGCCTGCTACCACGAGGACGTCGCGCCCGCGCTGGCGGAGGAGGGCATCCATCTCGTCCGCTGGAGCGAGCTCACGGAGAAGGAGCAGGCACGGCTGTTCACGCTGTTCCGGCACCAGATCTTCCCCGTCCTCACCCCGTTGGCGGTAGACCCCGCGCACCCCTTCCCGTACATTTCCGGCCTGTCCCTGAACCTGGCCGTACGGGTCCGCAACCCCGTCACCGGCACCCCGCACTTCGCCCGTGTCAAGGTCCCCCCGCTGCTCTCCCGCTTCCTGGAGGCATCCCCGGGCCGTTACGTCCCCCTGGAGGACGTGATCGGCGCCCATCTGGAGGAGCTGTTCCCGGGCATGGAGGTGCTGGAGCACCACGCCTTCCGGGTCACCCGCAACGAGGACCTGGAGGTCGAGGAGGACGACGCCGAGAACCTGCTCCAGGCCCTGGAGAAGGAACTCATGCGCCGCCGCTTCGGGCCGCCGGTGCGCCTGGAGGTCGAGGAGAACATCAACCAGGAGGTCCTGGACCTGCTGGTGCGCGAGCTGAAGATCACCGAGGCCGAGGTGTACCCGCTCACCGGCCCCCTCGACCTCACCGGTCTCTTCCGTATCGCCGGTCTCGACCGCCCCGAGCTGAAGTACCGCAAGTTCGTCGCGGGCACCCATCGCGACCTCGCCGAGGTCGAGTCGGCCTCCGCGCCCGATATCTTCGCCGCGCTGCGCAGCCGTGACGTCCTGCTGCACCACCCGTACGACAGCTTCTCCACCTCCGTACAGGCGTTCCTGGAGCAGGCCGCAGGCGACCCCGACGTCCTCGCGATCAAGCAGACGCTGTACCGCACCTCCGGCGACTCCCCGATCGTCGACGCGCTCATCGACGCCGCCGAGGCCGGGAAGCAGGTCCTGGTCCTCGTCGAGATCAAGGCCCGCTTCGACGAGCACGCCAACATCAAGTGGGCGCGCAAGCTGGAGGAGGCCGGCTGCCATGTCGTCTACGGGCTCGTGGGGCTGAAGACGCACTGCAAGCTCTCGCTGGTGGTGCGGCAGGAGGGCGAGACCCTGCGCCGCTACAGCCACGTCGGCACCGGCAACTACCACCCCAAGACGGCCCGCCTCTACGAGGACCTCGGCCTGCTCACCGCCGACCCGCAGGTCGGCGCCGACCTCTCCGACCTGTTCAACCGGCTGTCCGGCTACTCCCGCCGGGAGACCTACCGCCGGCTGCTGGTCGCCCCCAAGTCGCTGCGGGACGGACTGATCTCCCGGATCAACAAGGAGGCCCAGCACCATCGCGCGGGCCGCCCCGCGTTCGTCCGTATCAAGGTCAACTCCCTGGTCGACGAGGCCCTCTCCGACGCCCTCTACCGGGCGTCCCAGGCGGGTGTGCCGGTCGAGGTCTGGGTGCGCGGCATCTGCGCGCTGCGCCCCGGCGTTCCGGGCCTGTCGGAGAACATGCGGGTCCGGTCCGTCCTAGGCCGCTTCCTGGAGCACTCCCGGATCTTCGCCTTCGGCAACGGCGGCGAACCCGAGGTGTGGATAGGCAGCGCCGACATGATGCACCGCAACCTCGACCGCCGTATCGAGGCCCTGGTCCGGGTCACCGACCCGGCCCATCGCGCAGCCCTGAACCGGCTCCTGGAGACCGGCATGTCCGACACCACCTCCTCCTGGCGCCTGGGCCCCGACGGCGAGTGGACCCGGCACGCGACCGACGCGGACGGCCAGCCCCTGCGCAATGTCCAGGAGATGCTCATAGACGCCCGGAGGCGCCGGCGTGGCTCAGCAACACCTTGAACCGACGGACCCCGCGGCCGCCGGGACCGCCCCCAAGCTCTCGACCGCGGTCGAGAGCGGGGGCACCCCCACGGGGGACGCACTCGCGTCCTACCTGAGGGCCCAGGCCACGGAGTTCCTCCGCGCCCTGCGCCAGCACCGGGAGACCGGGGGCGCGTCGGCCGGCGCGGAGGGGTCCGTCGACGCGGCGCGCGCACTGCGCCGCTCGGCCCGCCGCATCAGCGGCAGCCTGCACACCTTCCGCCCGCTCCTCGACGCCGACTGGTCGGAGGCGATGCGTCCCGAGCTCGCCTGGCTCTCCGGGACGCTCGCGCTGGAACACGCCTACGAGGCCCGGCTGGAGCGGCTGCTGGCGGCGCTGCACCGGCTGTCGGGGGTGGCGGTGCTCCCCTCGCAGCCCGGCGGCGGCGCACCGGCGGCCGGGCCGCCCGCCCACCAGTCCGCCCAGCAGTCCGGCGATCGGGCCGCGCTGACCGTCGGCGCGGCCAAGGCGGGCGCCCTGCTGGAGCGCCAGCTCACCCTCGCCCGGACCCGCGCCCACTCCACGGCCCTCCAGGCGCTCGGCTCCTCCCGCTTCCACGCCGTCGCCGACAAGGTCGCCGTGCTGGCCAGCGAGGTCCCGCTCACCCCGGCCGCCCCCGCCGCCGACCTGCGCCCGATGGCGGCCGCCGCCGAGGAGCGCCTCACGGCCGCCGTCGCCGCCCTGCCGCTGGTCACCGCCGGGCACCCCTACAACGCGGAGGCCTTGATCCACGGCCTGTCCCCGGATCCCGCCCCGCATCCCCAGGACGGCCCCTGGCACCAGGTACGGCTGCTGCTGCGTCTGCACCGCTACGCCCGCGAGGCGCTCTACGGCGGCGAACTCCCCGTCGACATGCGGCTGCTGTCGGCGGGCCAGGCCCTCAACCGGCACCGCGACGCCTCGGAGGCGGCGGCCGCCGCGGCCTCGGCGGCGCGCACCCCGCGTATCGCCCCGGCGACGGCGTACGCCCTCGGTGTCCTGCACGCCGATCAGCGTCACGAGGTGGAGGCGGCCCGGTTTGCCTTCCAGCAGTCCTGGCAGAAACACACAGTCGGCTCTCCCTGACCCGCACACGCCTTTCCGAGGAAAGCGGTGAAGCACCGGTGACCAGCCCGAAGGACACGACCGCCAACGATTCGACCGGCCACGATTCGACCACGGACTCGACTGCCAACGGCGCGACCGCCCGCGACATGACCGCCGACCACTCGACGCCCGCGAACTCCGCGACGACCGACGGGGGCACGGCCACCGGCCGCGGCGCTCCCCAGGGCACCCCCGTCGAGGCCGCAGGCTGCGTGCTGTGGCGCCGTTCCCCCGTCGACGGGGAACTGGAGGTCTGCCTCGTCCACCGGCCGAAGTACGACGACTGGTCGCATCCCAAGGGCAAGCTGAAGCACGGCGAGGACCCGCTGTCCGGAGCGCTGCGGGAGGTCGCCGAGGAGACGGGCTACGCCGCGGTCCCCGGCAGCCGGCTGCCCACCATGCGCTACCTGGCCAACGGCCGCCCCAAGCAGGTCCGTTACTGGGCGGCGGAGGCCGCCGACGGCGGGTTCACCCCGAACGACGAGGTGGACCGGATCCTGTGGCTGCCCCCGGCCGCGGCCCGCAACCGGCTGACCCAGCCGCGCGACCGCACCCTGATCGACGAGCTCTTGGGCCCGCTGCGGATCCGCTCGGGACCGGACACGCGCTGACAGGCACAGCGCCCCGGCCTTCCGCAGCGGGGGCGGTGGTCAGCCCCCGGTGAGATGTCCGGCAGCGTCCGACCGGGCCAGGCTCCGGGCCCGGCGGGCCGGGCCGTGCCAGCCGCAGCTGCACCGGGCAAGGCAGAAATGGCCCTTTTCGACCGTGGTCGTACGGTGTTCCGCATCCAGCATCGGCTGGTCGAGCCCTTCGTACTGCGTCACACGTTCAACGTTACCCACAGGCGGCATAAAGGACTCATATGCCCGCCCCCCGGAGCCGCTCCGGGACCTGTCGGCGTGACGCGCCTCCCTACCCGTCGTTAACCGAAGCGACAGGGGGCCCGTGACGGACGTACCGGGGGTAGGCAGGCGATGGCCAAGGAGCGGGAGCGGCAGCGCGGACGGCGGCCGGGCGGCACGGTCGTCACGGCGGGGCTGGTGGCGGCCGGTCTCTGCGCCTGCGCCACCGGCTGCGCGGGCGGCGGCGCGGTCGCGGAGGACTCGCGCGGCGCCCCCGACGCGGTCGGGGTGCTGCGCCACGCGGCCGACGCGCTGCGTCAGGCGGGCAGTTCACGGGCCGGTACGGCGATGGAGATGGCGACCGGCGGCACCCGGGTCATCATCCGCGGCCAGGGCGGCTACGACTTCCGCCGCCGGCTCGGCCGACTGCGCGTGACGCTGCCGCAGGACCCGACGGGGGCGAGCGAGCATCTGCCGATCACCGAACTCCTCGCACCGGGCGCCCTGTTCATGAAGAACCGGGGAGCGGGAGTGCCGGCCGACAAGTGGGTGCGGATCGACACGGCCACGATCTCCGACGGCAACCTCGTCACCGGCGGCGCCACCGATCCGCTCGCCGCGGCGGAGGTGCTGTGCGGGACCCGGTCGGCGGTCTATCTCGGGCGGAGTGAGGTGGGGGGCACGGAGGTACGGCACTTCCGTGGCACCGCCGATCTCGCTGCGGCGGCGCGGGGCGCCTCGGCGGACGGCCGGGCGGCGCTGCAGGCGGCGGCGCGGGGCTTCGCCACGGCACGGGTGCCGTTCGACGCCTATCTCGACGACCAGGGGCGGGTGCGCAAACTGCGGCAGCGGTTCAGTTTCGTCAACGGCCACCGCCGTACCCCGGTCGCGGTCACCTCGACGACGCTGCTCTACGACTTCGGCGCCCCGGTCGACGTACGGCTCCCGGCACCGGGCGACATCTACGCGGGCCGGATCGCGGAGGGGTGACGCGGGGCTGCCGGGGCCCGGCAGGGCGCGAGGACGGCCGAAAGGGACCTGTGCACTATGCGGACTAGTCCTCCGAACTAGCCCGTCCGTGCCATGCGCGGTGCGTAGGCCGCTCCCTACTCTAGGAAGTCGGTGTCGGCAGAGAAGAGGTGAAGCACGTGGCTCCGGTCGGCGGTACGGCGGTTCACGACCACGTGGCCCTCGCCGAGATCGAACTGTGCGGCGAGCTGATGATCGCGGCATCGGCGGCCGACGAGGACCGGCTCAGCATGGAGAGCATCGACGAGGTGCTGAAGGTGACCGAGGAGCGCACCGCACCGGCCGCCTGAGCCCTCTTGGGTCCCTCCTGCCCCCATGGGTGTCCGCAGGGCGTCTCGCAGGTCGCTGGACGGGGTCTCTCAGGTACGCAGCAGACGGCCGATGGCCTTCGTCGCCTCGTCCACCTTGATGTCGATCGCGTCTCCACCCTGCCGGGCCGCGTCGGCCACGCAGTGCCGCAGATGCTCCTCCAGCAGCTGGAGCGCGAAGGACTGGAGCGCCTTGGTGGACGCGGAGACCTGGGTGAGTATGTCGATGCAGTAGACGTCCTCCTCGACCATCCGCTGAAGGCCGCGGATCTGGCCCTCGATACGGCGCAGTCGCTTGAGGTGTTCGTCCTTCTGCTCGTGGTAGCCGTGCGTGACGTGCTCGGAGGGCGCCGTGGCGCCGGCCTCGGTCGTGGTCATGGCGTCCTCCATACAGATACCCCTGGTGGGTATATGGTACCGAACTTCGCTGGGTATGGGGCCCTTGGTACGCCCCTGTGCTGATCATGGTGGCCCATGGGCGACACTGGAGGGCGGCCCCTTAGCCATGGCCGGATGATGCCCATAGCATCAGCCTGACCGAAACCGATGCACCCCGAGGACCCCACGTGCGCTTTCGTCTGACCCCGAGGGAGACGAGCTTCTATGACATGTTCGCCGCATCCGCGGACAACATCGTCACGGGCTCCAAGCTCCTCATGGAACTGCTCGGGGCGGACGCACCCGCCCGGGCCGAGATCGCAGAGCGTATGCGGGCCGCGGAACACGCAGGTGACGACGCCACTCACGCGATCTTCCACCAGCTGAACTCCTCCTTCATCACACCGTTCGACCGCGAGGACATCTACACCCTCGCAGGCTCCCTCGACGACATCATGGACTTCATGGAGGAGGCCGTCGACCTGGTCGTCCTCTACAACATCGAGGAACTGCCGAAGGGCGTGGAGCAGCAGATCGAGGTATTGGCACGTGCCGCCGAACTGACGGCCGAAGCGATGCCGAACCTGCGCACGATGGACAATCTGACCGAGTACTGGATCGAGGTCAACCGCCTGGAGAACCAGGCCGACCAGATCCACCGCAAACTTCTGGCCCACCTCTTCAACGGCAAGTACGACGCGATCGAGGTGCTGAAGCTCAAACAGATCGTGGATGTGCTGGAAGAGGCGGCCGACGCGTTCGAGCATGTGGCGAACACGGTGGAGACCATCGCCGTGAAGGAGTCCTGAGCACGGCAATGGACACCTTCGCTCTGGTCGTGACCATCGCGGTCGCGCTTTTTTTCACCTACACCAATGGCTTCCACGATTCCGCGAACGCGATCGCGACTTCGGTGTCGACCCGTGCGCTCACCCCGCGGGCGGCGCTCGCGATGGCCGCGGTCATGAACCTGGCCGGTGCCTTTCTTGGCTCCGGGGTCGCCAAGACGGTCAGCGAGGGTCTGATCGAGACACCGTCGGGCTCGAAGGGGATGGGCATCCTCTTCTCGGCGCTGGTGGGAGCGATCACCTGGAACCTGGTCACCTGGTACTTCGGCCTGCCGTCGTCCTCGTCGCACGCGCTGTTCGGGGGCCTGGTGGGGGCGGCCCTGGCGGGCGGTACGACGGTGCTGTGGAACGGGGTGGTCGACAAGGTCGTGATCCCGATGTTCCTGTCGCCGGTGGTGGGTCTGGTCGTCGGCTATCTGCTGATGGCCGCGATCATGTGGATATTCCGGCGGGCCAATCCACACCGCACGAAGCGGGGCTTCCGCATCGCGCAGACCGTGTCGGCGGCCGGGATGGCACTCGGGCACGGTCTGCAGGACGCGCAGAAGACCATGGGTGTGGTGGTGATGGCCCTGGTCATCTCCGGTAACCGGACCTTCGGGGACCCGATCCCGGTGTGGGTGAAGATCATCTGCGCGATGATGCTGTCGCTGGGGACGTATGCGGGTGGCTGGCGGATCATGCGGACGCTGGGGCGCAAGATCATTGAATTGGATCCGCCGCAGGGGTTCGCCGCCGAGACGACGGGGGCGTCGATCATGTTCACTACGGCGTTTCTGTTCAAGGCGCCGATCTCCACGACGCATGTGATCACGTCGGCGATCATGGGGGTCGGCGCGACGAAGAGGGTGAACGCCGTTCGGTGGGGTGTGGCGAAGAACATCGTTCTGGGGTGGTTCATCACCATGCCGGCGGCCGCGCTGGTCGCTGCGCTGGCCTACGGCGTGGTCAACGTGCTGTTCCTGTAGGCGCCGTACCAGGGGGCTCCGCCCCCTGGATCCCCGGTTCTTTTCCCACCCACCCGCCCGACTCGGCCAACTGATCAGCACCCCACACCCCCGCGGGACCACCACAGCCACTTTCCAGCCACCCGGGCCGGGGGGGTGGGGCGGGGCGATTTAACCGACCGAGTCGGGTGGTGGGTGGGCATAGGCCGGGGTCCAGGGGCGGGAGCCCCTGGCGGGGTCTGGGGCGGAGCCCCAGGGACGGCGGCGATGCAGCCCACCGAGTCGGGTGGGTGGGAAAACGGGGGTCCAGGGGGCAGAGCCCCAGGGAAGGGGGCCGGGGCGGAAGCCCCGGGCGGGGCGGGCCGTAGAAGACACGGCGGGCCCGCCCCCCGGGAGCCAGGAGGCGGGCCCTGTCCTCGCGGTGGCACCGCCATGCAGCACCGCGAGGGGTCATAGGCGAAGCGTCGCGCTCAGCCGAAGCGACCGGAGATGTAGTCCTCCGTGGCCTGCACCGACGGGTTGGAGAAGATCCGCTCCGTGTCGTCGATCTCGATCAGCCTGCCGGGCTGCCCGACCGCAGCGAGGTTGAAGAACGCCGTACGGTCGGAGACCCGCGCCGCCTGCTGCATGTTGTGCGTCACGATGACGATTGTGAAGCGTTCCTTCAGCTCACCGATGAGGTCCTCGATGGCGAGCGTGGAGATGGGGTCGAGCGCCGAGCAGGGCTCGTCCATCAGCAGCACCTTCGGCTCGACCGCGATCGCCCGCGCGATGCACAGCCGCTGCTGCTGACCACCGGAGAGGCCGGAACCCGGCTTGTTGAGGCGGTCCTTGACCTCGGCCCAGAGGTTCGCGCCCTTGAGGGACTTCTCGACGACGTCCGCGAGCTCGCTCTTCTTGTAGCTGCCGTTCAGCCGGAGGCCCGCCGCGACGTTGTCGAAGATCGACATCGTGGGGAACGGGTTCGGCCGCTGGAACACCATGCCGACCTCGCGCCGCACCGCCACCGGGTCGATCCCGGCACCGTAGAGGTCCTCGTCGTCGAGGAGCACCTTGCCCTCGACGCGCCCGCCGGGGGTGACCTCGTGCATACGGTTGAGCGTGCGCAGGAACGTCGACTTGCCGCAGCCGGAGGGGCCGATGAAGGCCGTCACCGAGCGGGGCTCGACGGTCATCGAGATGTCTTCGATCGCCTTGTGGGAGCCGTAGTAGGCGGTGAGCCCGCTTACATCGATGCGCTTGGCCATGTCTTCTTCACTTCCGATAAGTCGCTGAGAGGGCCGCGGTCAGCGACCGGTCTTCGGGGCCTTCCAGCGCGCGATCGCGCGGGCCGCCAGGTTGAGGATCATGACGAAGGCGATGAGCGTGAGCGAGGCCGCCCAGGCACGGTCGTAGGCCGCGCCGGAGCCCGCGCTGTTCGCGAACTGCTGGTAGATGTACAGCGGCAGCGACGCCTGCGCACCCTCGAAGGGGTTGTTGTTGATGAAGGGGTTGCCGAAGACGAGCAGCAGCACCGGCGCCGTCTCACCGGCGATACGGGCGATCGCCAGCATGATGCCGGTGGTGATGCCGCCGATGGAGGTCGGCAGGACCACCTTCAGAATGGTGCGCCATTTCGGCACGCCGAGCGCCAGGGACGCCTCGCGCAGCTCGTTCGGGACGAGCTTGAGCATCTCCTCCGTGGAGCGGACCACGACCGGCATCATCAGGATGGCCAGGGCGAGGGAGCCGGCGAAGCCGAAGGGCTCCATCTTGAATTCCAGCATGATGCTGAGGATGAACAGACCGGCGACGATCGACGGGATACCGGTCATCACGTCGACGAAGAAGGTGACGGCCTTGGCGAGGGCACCACGCCCGTACTCGACGAGGTAGATCGCGGTGAGCACGCCGATCGGGGCGCCGATGAGCGTGGCGAGGCCGACCTGCTCCAGGCTGCCGATGATGGCGTGGTAGATGCCGCCGCCGGGCTCGGTGTCGGCGACCACGCCCATGGAGTGGGTCAGGAAGTAGATGTTCAGGACCTTCACACCGCGCACCACGGTCACCCAGATCAGGGAGACCAGCGGGACGACGGCGACGATGAACGCCACCCAGACGAGGCTGGTGGCCACATGGTCCTTGGCCTGGCGGCGCCCCTCGACGCGCGCGGCGACGACGTACGTACCCACCACGTACAGCACCGCGGCGATCAGACCCCACTGGATCTTGCTGTTCAGGCCGCCGAGCAGGCCGATGGCGATGCCGAGGACGACGGCACCGACGGCGATCGCGTACGGCGACCACTTGGGCAGGCTGGCGCCGCGCAGGGTGCTGGCGGGTTTGTCGTTGACGACGGCTGCGTGACTCATGCGTTGGCCCCCGAGTACTCCGCGCGGCGGGCGATGATGATCCGGGCCGCACCGTTGACCAGCAGCGTGATGACGAACAGGACCAGACCGGAGGCGATGAGCGCGTCACGGCCGAACTCCGTCGCCTCGCTGAACTTGCTGGCGATGTTCTGGGCGAAGGTTCCGCCGCCCGGGTTGAGCAGGCTGGCGTGGATGATGAAGTCAGGGGAGAGCACGGTGGCGACGGCCATCGTCTCGCCGAGCGCGCGGCCGAGGCCGAGCATGGAGGCGGAGATCACGCCGGAGCGGCCGAAGGGCAGCACGGCCATGCGGATGACCTCCCAGCGCGTGGCGCCGAGGGCCAGGGCCGCCTCCTCGTGCATCTGCGGGACCTGGCGGAAGACCTCGCGGCTCACATTGGTGATGATCGGAAGGATCATGATCGCGAGCAGGATGCCGACGGTGAGCATCGAGCGTGCGGCGCCCTGGTCCCAGGAGAACAGCCCGGTCCAGGAGAAGTAGTCGTTCAGCCAGCCGAAGAGGCCGTTCATGTGCGGTACGAGGATCAGCGCGCCCCAGAGGCCGTAGACGATCGACGGCACGGCGGCGAGCAGGTCGATGATGTACGCGATCACACCGCTCATCCGGCGGGGCGCGTAGTGCGTGATGAACAGCGCGATGGCGACCGCGATCGGCACCGCGAGGACCATGGCGATGACTGAAGAAACGATCGTGCCGAAGGCCAGCACGGCGATACCGAAGACCGGCGGCTGGAGGCTGGTGTTCCACTCGAAGGTGGTCAGGAAGTTCCCGTGGTCCTTGCCGATGGCGAGGGAGGCACGGTAGGCGAGGAAGACCGCGATCGCGGCCATGATCACCAGAAGGAGGATGCCCGAGCCGCGGGTGAGACCGAGGAAGATCCGGTCACCGGGCCGGGTGGCGCCGCGAGTGGCGCGCTTCTGCCCGGTGGTGGTGGGCTGAGGGGTGGGGGGAGGCGCTTGGTCTGCGTGATGTGTCGATATGTCCATCGGGTTCTCCGGTCTGCGGAACCGCACGCTGCGTGCGGCCCAATGGGGCCGTACGAGTCGTACGGCCCCTGGCGGCGGTGCACCGGACGGTGCGGTCCGGATCCCGTACTCCCACGGGTTCCGGACCGCACTCAGGTCAGCTCAGGCCATCGATGGTGGTACGGACCTTGGCGATGATCGCGTCGGGGACCGGGGCGTAGTCGATGCCCGAGAGGATCTTCTGGCCGTCCTCGCTCGCGATGTAGCGCAGGAACGCCTTGGTGGCGACCAGGGTGTCGGCCTTGTTGCCCTTGTCGCAGACGATCTCGTAGGTGACCAGGGTGATCGGGTACGCACCCTCGGCCTTGGTCGTGTAGTCCAGCTTGAGCGCGAGGTCGCTGCCGGTGCCCTTGACCGTGGCGGCCGCGATGTCGGCGGTGGCGCTCTCGGAGCTCGGGGCGACCGGCTTGCTGGCACCGGTGTTGATGGAGACGGCCTTGACGCCGTCCGCCACGTAGGACAGCTCGAAGTAGCCGATGGCGCCGGAGGTCTGCTTCACCTGCTGGGCCACACCCGCGGACTGCGGAGCGGACTGGCCGCCCTTGGCCTGCCAGGCCTTGCCGCCGGAGTACTTCCAGTTGTCCGGGGTGGTGGCGATCAGGTACTTGGTGAAGTTGTCCGTGGTGCCGGACTCGTCCGAGCGGTGGAACGCCTGGATCTTCAGGTTCGGGAGCTTCACGCCGGGGTTCAGCTTGGCGATCGCCGCGTCGTTCCAGTTGCTGATCTTGCTGTCGAAGATCTTGGCGAGGGTCGGCGCGTCCAGGACCAGGTTGTCGACACCCGGGACGTTGTAGCCGATCGCGATCGGGCCGCCGACCATCGGGAGGTCGATGCCCTGGCCGCCGGTGCAGATCTTCTTGGAGGCGGTGACCTCTTCCGGCTTCAGCGCGGAGTCGGAACCGGCGAAGGCGACCTGGCCCTGCGTGAACGCGGTGACACCGGCGCCGGAGCCGCCGCCCTTGTAGTTGATCTGCACGCCGCAGGCCTGGGAGAACTGCTTGACCCACGCGTCGATCGCGTTCTTCTGAGCGGACGAGCCGTCGGCGAGCAGCTGGCCCTTGGCGTTGTCACACTTGATGGAGCCGGCGTTCGCCGTCGAGGAGGACGAGGAGTTGCCACTCGACTTCGAGCCCGAGTCGTCCGAGCCGCACGCCGACAGGGCCAGGGCGCTGGAGACCGCGACAGCACCGAGGGAAAGGGCGCGAAGCCGGTTCTTGCGCTGAAGCTTCACTTTCGGGATTTCCTTCCAAGGAGCCGCCCTGTGGCGGCGCGCGGAGTATTGATCTCAGTCCTGGAGGTAGCCCTCTGAGACTGTGCCGTGTGGTGTGGTGCGCGAATGCATCCCGGGCCGCACTCCGCACCGTGTAGGGCCGAAATTAGGCAGATCAGGTGAAGCCGCCGAAGGTCATAAGTGAACGCAAGGTGAACCCCTGCCGTCGGCCTGGTTAGGTCACGGAATGCTCACGGGGAGAGCACGTCGAGGTTCCGGAGACAAGTTGCGGACATGGGTCGCTGGGGGCCCGTCAGGCACTCATTCTGGTGAACGTGCGTGCATCCGGCATCTGGAACCCGGGGCGGCGGGCGGCCGTCTCGTTCCAGGAGAGCCGGCGGACGGCGACGGAGGGGGCGGGGGCCATGGAGCGGCGTACGTTCATAGCGGGCATGGCGGGAGGCGCGGCCGCACTGGCGGCGGCGGGCACGGCCGCCTGCGCGGCCGACGGGGGCGGCGCGGCTGCTGCGAAATCGGCCGGTACGGCTCTCACGGCCATCGGCGCCAAGGCGGCCGCCGCCGGCTGGACGGCCCTCGCCCGCGACCTCGACGGGCTCCTGGTCCGCCCCGGCGACTCCCGCTGGACGGCGGCCCGTCAGCTCTACAACACCCGGTTCGACGGCCTCAAGCCCGCCGCCGTCTGCTACGTCGCCCACGCCGACGACATCCGCACGGCTCTGTCCTTCGCCCGCGCCCACGGCATCCGCGTCGCGATCCGCAACGGCGGCCACTCCTACGCCGGATGGTCGTCCGGCAACGGCAGGCTGATCGTCGACGTGTCCAGGCTGAACTCGATCCGGGTCGGCGGCGGCGAGGCGGTCGTCGGCGCCGGGGCGAAGCTCATCGACGTCTACCGCGGGCTCACCGCCAAGGGCGTGACGATCCCGGCGGGCTCCTGCCCGACCGTCGGCGTCTCCGGCCTGGTCCTCGGCGGCGGCCACGGCGTCGTCTCCCGCGCCTACGGCCTGACCTGCGACAGCCTCACCCGCGCCACCCTGATCACGGCCGACGGCAGACAGCTCACCGCCGACGCCACCACCAACAAGGACCTGTTCTGGGCGCTGCGCGGCGCGGGCAACGGCAACTTCGGCGTCGTCACCGAGCTGCACTTCCGCACCCACCCCGCCCCGCAGGCCGTCACCGGCTACCTCACCTGGCCCTGGTCCCGAGCGGCGGCGGTGGTCAAGGCATGGCAGGAGTGGGGCCCCGGCCAGCCCGACGAGATCTGGTCCGCACTGCACCTGGAGGCCTCGGCGGGCAGCACCCCGACCGTCTCCATATCCTGCTTCTCCCTCGGCACCTACGGCGAGCTCCAGAACGCGGTCGACCGGCTCGCCTCCGCCGTCGGAGCACCGGCCCGCACCGTCTCCCTGCACCGGCGCGGCTACGCCGAGGCCATGGAGATCTACGCCGGCTGCTCCTCGTTCGCCTCCGCCGCCCAGTGCCATCTGCCCGGCAGCACGCCCGGCCGCTCCCCCCGGGGTGCGCTGCGCCGCGAGACGTACGCTGCCCGTTCGGACTTCTACGACCGCTCGATCCCGGCGGCGGGCATCCACACCCTGCTGTCCCGGATGGGCGCGGTGCGCGGCGGCGCGGGCAGCATCGCCCTCACGGCCCTCGGCGGCGCCGTCAACCGCGTCTCCCCCACAGCGACGGCGTTCGTCCACCGCCGCTCACGGATGCTGGCGCAGTACATAGCCTCCTGGCCCGCAACCACCCCCGGCACAACCGCCCAGTCCTGGCTGACAACCACCCACACGGCAATGCGCCCCTACGCCTCGGGCGCCGCCTACCAGAACTACACAGACCCCACCCTCACCACCTGGCGCAAGGCCTACTACGGCGAAGCGGCAACCCGCCTACACCAACTGAAGACCCAGTACGACCCCGACCGCTTCTTCACCTACCCCCAGGCGCTGTAGGAGAGGGGCACCTCTCGGACTCGGCGAAGGACAGCTTGCCCAGGGGCGCGGGGAACTGCGCGAGAAACCACGACACACCCGCACCCGAAGTGCACAAAAGCCACCCACAACCTCAGGGGCGCGGGGAACTGCGCGACCAGCCCCCCCCCCACAAGCCCGCACGCGCAATGCAACCTCAGGGGCGCGGGGCTGTATCAATGTGCGGCTCCGCCGCGTGGGCGCAAGAACCACAACGCACCGGGACCCAAGAGCGCGCCCCCAAGCGGCCCAGCGCCTACGCAGCGAGGTCCTTCTCCTCCGAGGCGGCATCCCGTGCGGAAGGCACGACTGTCCGCTCCCCCACCCCCCTCTCACAACCCCCCACGAACCACGCCCCCCAAGCGGACCGCGCCACCGCCCCGACCAGAGGAGTCAGCACAGCCATCGCCACCGGAGCCAGCAGCAGCGCCACCGCCGTACCGAGCGCCAGCCCCCCGACCACATCGGTCGGATAGTGCACCCCCATGTACACCCGGCTGAACCCCTCGAACAGCGCGAGCGCGATCCCGATGAGCCCGAACCGCCGGTTGGCGACGAACAGCCCGACGCCCAGCGCCATGGCGAGCGCGGCGTGGTCGCTCACGAACGAGTAACCGGTCTTGCCCCCCACCAGCACATCGATCCCCTCGTGATCCACAAAGGGCCGGGGCCGGGCCACGAAGTCTCTTATCGGCACGTTGACCACCACCGCCAGCGCGGCGGCGAGCGGTGCCCAGACCAGCGCCGCCACGGAGGTCACCGCACCCTCGCCGCCCCGCCGCCGTACCGACCACCAGCACCAGACCACCAGCAGCACCATGGCGATCAGCAGTCCGTACTCGCCCACGAAGGCCATGGCGCGGTCGAACCAGCGCGGCGCGTCCCCGGCGAGGCCGTTGATGTCGTAGAGCAGATCGACGTCCGCGTTCGACCCGGATTCGGCGAGTCCAGCCATGCTGCCGTGACTCCTTCGTCGTTCTCCCGGGCGCGCCCGGTGCGCACCCCTGTCTGCCCACCCCCGTGGTCTGTAGGTCCGAAATCTCTGCGCACGTGTGTCATCTCAACGCACGCGCGTCCGCGTCGGCGGCTACGCCAACAGGAACGCACGGCCCCGGTGAATACGTTCCACACTCCACCGAATGATCACGCAGACGTTATCGAAGAGAAACTCATCACCGCAGCTCAAGGGGCTGGTTCACGCCGGGTTCAGATGTCTGTGGGGAGCGCTTTCGCGCCATCCTCGGTGACCCGGGTGGCGCCGAAGTAGTCGGGCGTGTCGATCGGATCGAAACGGATCACAGCACCCGTCCTCGGCGCGTCGATCATATAACCGCCGCCGACATAGATGCCCACGTGCCTGATCGCCCGTGAGTTCGTCAGATCGTCGGAGAAGAACACCAGGTCGCCCGGCAGCAGTTCCTCGCGCGCGGGATGCGCTCCGGCGTTGTACTGGTCGTTGGCGACCCGGGGCAGGGTGATCCCGGCACTGGCGTACGCGGCCTGGGTCAGACCCGAGCAGTCGAACCGGCCACCGTCCTGAGCGGTGCCCTCACCGCCCCAGAGATAGGGCGTGCCGAGCTTGCTCTGGGCGTATTCGATGGCGGTCGCGGCCTGCTTGGTGGGATCCACGCGGGTGGTGGGAGCGGTGAAGCTCTTCTCCAGCGTGGTGATGGTCTTCACATAGTTCTGCGTCTCGCCGTACGGGGGCACGCCGCCGTACCTGATGACCGCGTCGGCACCCGCGTTGTACGAGGCGAGCATGTTCTCGGTGGCGTTCCCGGGCACGGACTTCACGTACTTGGCGAGCTCGCAGTCGTACGAAGCGGCCGACGGGATCGCGTCGTTCGGGTCCCACACATCGCGGTCGCCGTCCCCGTCGCCGTCGATGCCGTGCGTCGCCCAGGTGCCGGGGATGAACTGCGCTATGCCCTCGGCCGCGGCGGCGCTGCGCGCGTTAGGGTTGAAGCCGCTCTCCTGGTACAACTGGGCCGCCAGGAGCGCCGGGTTGAGGGCCGGGCAGAGATTGCCCCAGCGCTGCACGAGCGCGCGGTACGCGGCGGGCACCGAGCCCTTGGCGAGTGCGACGCTGCCGCCGCCCACACCATTGGCGAGGTTGCCGGCGACGACGTACACCCCGACGACGAGCAGCAGCAGGAAGCTGAGCCCGGCGCCGAGAGCGGCACCCGCCACGAGCCACGCCTTACGCACCGTCAACCGCCCCTCACCCGCCGGGAGTCCGCCCGCGCCAGTGTAGGAGCTTCCCGCCCCGGAACCGCCGCAACCCGTGCGTCAGGCCGGATCGGTCACATTCCCTCAGCCCGCGACCCTCTTATAAAGGGATGCGGCCTCGCCCCCGAGGACGACGCTGTACGAGACGTCGTCGGTGTCCCCGCCCTGCTCGTGCCCGCCCAGCACGCCCACGATCCGCCCCTCCCCGTTGACCCACGGGCTGCCGCTGGTCCCGCTGGTGAAGCCGGGGCACTCGATGCGCTGCTGCGTACGGCTGTGGGCGCTCGGCTTGTTGGTGCAGGTGACCGGGGTCTCACGGGCATCCGGGTACCCGGTGACGGTGACGGCGGTGGAGCCGGTGGCGGTCCCGGCGGCGAATCCGTACCCCCCGTGCACGACGTCCTCGACGCCGATGCCGCCGTAGCCGCCCCGCCGGTTCTCGACGACGGCGAAGGCGATGTCGCTGTCCTCATCCTGCTCGGCGGACCAGCCGTCCGCCGTGTACCGCACGGTGACCCGCCACTCCCCGTACGGCGCCCTGCCGTCCCGGTAGCCGGGCACGAACACGAGGTCGCCGTCCGCGTCGAGGCAGTGCGCGGCGGTGGCGATCATGTCGTGCCCGGCGCTGTGCACCACGGCCGCGGTGCAGAAGTGCCCGCCGGGCAGGCTGTCGGCGTCGTCGGCGCCGAACAGTGCCCCCACCCGGGCGAACCGCAGGGTCTGCGCCGCATCGACGGTGACCGCGAAGGGCCCCGGGCCGTCATCGGCGGCCGCGGCGGAGGACGAGGTCACGGCCAGCAGGACCATCGCCCCGAGGAGCGCGTGCGTACGGGAGCCCAGGGGGCGGCCGGAGTGGTTCATCGGCGCCCACTGTGGCGTATGGAGGTGAGAGAAACGTGACCGGAGAAGGTGAGAGAACGGTCAGCCGCGGAGACCCGTGTCACCGCCGTCGCCACGGCCACCGGGGCCGCCTCCTCTGCCGCCACTGCGCACCTCCCGGTCCGGCCCCTCCGGCGACCTCCGCCCCCTGCAGTCTGCCGCCTCCGGCCCCTTCGCGCCCCTCGCACCGCCACCGCCTGCGGAAACGCCATCCCGTCGGGGCGGCGGATGCCTTGTGCGTCAACGTCAACCATGCCGCCGATGCTGCCCATGCCTCAGCGCTCGTACCCCCACGGAGACCTGCGCTCGGCCCTGCTGGAGACCGCGGAACGCACCCTCCGCGAGCGGGGCGGCATCGACAACGGCGAGTTGCTGGAGCTGATGTTCACCCGAAAGCACGACATTGAGGTCTCGGCGCGGCCGGCCACCGCGATCGACCGGTCCATCGGCGCCCTGACCTGCGTGATCGCGGACGCGGAGAAGCGCGGCGAGATCGTCTACCAGCGACCCCCCGAAACGCACCCTGGTCACCGCCGCGAGCATGCACGCTCTGGCCGCCCCGACCGCCAACAGCGCCCTGTCCCCGCCCCAGGCCCCGGCCACCCTCCCCGACCACATCCACCACGTCCACCACCTCCTCCACGGCCTCCGCCCCCGCTGAACCGCTGTCGCGCCCCATGGCCACCCCCGACGACTCGCCCAGCGGGCCCGCCCGCCGAGCCACCCGCCCAGCGGACCCACCCCACCAAGCCGCACAAAGCCCGGCCGCGGCCCAGCCGCACCCACCCGCCGCAGGCACCGCCCCGGACACGCCGCCCCCGGCAACTCGCCCAGCGGGCCCGCCCCGCCGCCCCGCCTGTGCCGCGGCTGTGGGTTGCTTCAAGCCGGGCCCATCCCCCTTCCATCCGCCTGCCAACGGGCGGTAACCCCCTGGCCTCGTCGGTAAGGCGGTGGTCAGGGTTGTGCGGAGCGCCTTGTTGTCGGGGGCGCAGCAAGGGATGGTCACGGTGGGCCACCGGCACGCACCCGGTGGTGACAGCCGATCGCGCATCGCGCACAACCTCCCCGTCGGGTCACGGGGAGCCGCACGCCGAGCGGGGGACGTGGGGTCCCCTCGGCGGCACGGCAGGGAGACGGGCCACGGCATCCGGTCGTGGCCCGTCGGTCTGTCGGCCCGTCGGACTGTCGGCCCGTCCGCCCGTCCGCATCGGTGCGGATCCCGGACCGATGCGGACAGGCCGCGGACGCTCTCGCCGGCCCAATTCCCTTGAATCACCTGTGAGTCTGGTCAAGCACGGGCTACCCGCAAGCCATCCCGCAGCCATCGGAGGGTAACGCCGACGCCTGGTTCGGTAAGGCGGAAGTCAGGATTCCAGAAGGGCCTTGTTGTCGCGTACTCAACAAGGGATCGTCTTCGCGGGCCGCCGCCCGCGCCGCAGACCCCGTACCGGCGGCACCGCACCGCACGCACCTGCACACCACCGCAGGCACCCGCACGCACCCGCAACTCCCCCTGTTCCACCCCCATTTCAGGAGCATCAGGAGGCTGCACCATGCGTTCCACTCCCCCCGACAGAACCCCCCGCCCCGGCGGCCGACGCCGGATCGGAGCCGCCCTGGCGGCCACGGCGGCGCTGGTGTTCGCCGGCCTCGGCACCGCCGCACAGGCCGAGGCAGCACAGGCGACCGCCACCGCGTCCGCCGCGTCTACGTCCGCGTCTGCGTCCGCGTCCGCATCCGCATCCGCATCCGCATCCGCCAAGGTCACCTGGGCCGCGACCCCTTGTGCCACCCCCCAGCACAAGGGCGAACTGGCCTGTGACTCCTACCGGGTGACGGGCGGTGTCACCGCCTTCCAGAGGGCGCAGGCCGCGGCGAAGGGCATCACCCCGAAGGCCGCCGACGCCTCCACCCCCTCCGGCTACGGCCCCACCGACCTCCAGTCGGCCTACGGCCTGACCTCCGCGGCGTCCTCCAACGGCTCCGGCGAGACCATCGCGATCGTCGACGCGTACAACGACCCGAACGCCGAGGCCGATCTCGCCACCTACCGCTCGTACTACGGCCTGTCCGCCTGCACCACGGCCAACGGCTGCTTCAAGAAGGTCAGCCAGACCGGCTCCACGACCTCCCTGCCCTCCAGCGACACCGGCTGGTCCGAGGAGATCTCGCTCGACCTCGACATGGCCTCCGCAATCTGCCCGAAGTGCAACATCCTGCTCGTCGAGGCCACCAGCGCCACCATGGCGAACCTGGGCAAGGCCGTGAACGAGGCGGTCACCCTGGGCGCGAAGTACGTGTCGAACAGCTACGGCGGCTCCGAGTCCTCCTCCGACACGTCGTACGACTCCTCGTACTTCAACCACCCGGGCGTCGCCATCACCGTCAGCGCCGGTGACAGCGGCTACGGCGCCGAGTACCCGGCCGCCTCCCGCTATGTCACCTCGGTCGGCGGCACCGCCCTGTCCAAGGCGAGCTCCACCACCCGCGGCTGGAGCGAGACGGTCTGGAAGACCAGCAGCACCGAGGGCACCGGCTCCGGCTGCTCCTCCTACGACACCAAGCCCAGCTGGCAGACCGACACCGGCTGCACCAAGCGCACCATCTCCGACGTCTCCGCAGTCGCCGACCCCGCCACCGGCGTCTCGGTCTACGACTCCTACGGCATCACCGCCGGCTGGTACACCTTCGGCGGCACCAGCGCCTCGTCCCCGATCATCGCGGGCGTCTACGCCCTCGCCGGCACCCCGTCCAGCAGCAGCTACCCGGCCTCCTTCCCGTACGCCAAGGCCGGCACCTCCGCGCTGAACGACGTCACCAGCGGCAACAACGGCTCCTGCTCCACCACCTATCTGTGCACCGCCCGGTCCGGCTACGACGGGCCGACCGGCTGGGGCACCCCGGAGGGCGTCTCGGCCTTCACCGGCTGAGCCCTCCAGCCCGCACTGTCCGGTCGATCGCACTCCAGAACGGGCCCCGGCTCACCGCCGGGGCCCGTTCGCCGTGTCCGGCCGCCGGGCATACGCGGGGCGCACGACGCACGCGGGACGTCTGCTGCCACCGGCCCGGCCCGGAAAACCCGCTCCGTGAGAACATCGAGACGACCTGTCACCCGAGCGGCCGTCAGAAACCGCACCCGGCCGTGAAGAAGATCAACGACGGAACCACACCCCAGGTTCCGCCCAGCCGTCGTTGCCCGGCGTGACCTGCCGTGATACACAGAGTGACGATACAAGTCAATCGTACGAAACACGCCACTCGGTGACGTCAAGTCGACATACGACGGCGCATTGTCGGCGACAATGAGACCTGACTTCTGCGCTCCGCAGAGGTCCGCAGAACTACCCACCAGGGGCGGTGACTTACATGCTCTTTGCGGCCGACAAGGGAGACATCAACACCATCATCGGCGGGATCGCTCCGGACTGGGGGCCCTTCGGCAGCCTGGGCAACGAGGCCAAAGTCATGATCGAGGTCGTCATGGCCGTGGCCATCCTGCTCTGTCTCGGCATCGCCGTCTGGGGTGCCGCAAAGCAGCGCATCGGCGCCACCGCGCTACGGGACACCTTCAGCGCGGAACAGGGCAAGGGTCTCATCATCGCCGGTCTGACAGGCGTGTTCATCATCGGCTCACTCGGCACTCTCTTCACCATCGTGTACGGCATGGCCGTCTAGGCGAAGCCGCCCCCGCCCCCTCCGGGCACGCCCGCTCCCCCTACCCCACCCGCCCGTCGTGCCCACCGGCTGAGGTTGCGTTTCCCTGATGTCGAGTCACCACACCGCGTCCGCGCGGGAACCAGCGCGGCTACCGTCGTACTCTGACACGTTTTGGCACAACGGCGAGGAGGCGTACGCGGCATGAGTCCCGGTGACGAGCAGGAGTACGCCGACGAAACCTCGGGCGGCTACGGCGGCACCGGCCACACCCGCACCAGACTCCCCGACGGCGACCCCTACGGCGGTGCGCGGCGCGGCGGCCGGTCGTCGTCGCGAGGGATGGTCACGGTGGCCGGCGTGGTGGTCGTACTGATCGCGGCCATCGCCTTCGCGAACCGTGGAGGGAGCAATTCCGGTTCCTCCGGCGACGGCAGCGGCAGCGCCGGCGCGGACAAGCCGCAGAGCGCGGCGACGGCGGCCACCGGCACCAAGCCCGTCGGCACCAGCGCCTCCGGCATCCCGGCCGGATTCGCCCACACCGAGCAGGGCGCCCAGTCGGCCGCCGCCAACTACGCCGTGTCGCTCGGCTCGACCGGAATGTTCCACACCGCCACCCGCCACACCATCGTCGACACGCTGTACACGGACGCGGCCGCCGCCAAGCTCCAGGGCCCGATGGACAACGCCTATTCGGCCACTTTTCTGAGCAGGCTCGGCCTCGACGCCGACGGGAACGCCCCCAAGGGCAGCACCTTCGTCTCCCGCGTCGTGCCCGTGGGCACCAAGGTCCGCAACCACACGGACGGCACCGCCAAGGTCGACGTCTGGTACATGGGCCTCATCGGCATGTCGGGACAGGCCTCGACCGACCCGGTGACCTCCAGCTGGAAGACCTGGACCTTCGCCCTGCAATGGTCCGACGGCGACTGGAAGATCGTCACGGACTCCCAGAAGGACGGCCCCGCACCGGTCCCCGGTGACGACAAGGCGGCCACCTCCGACGAGATCAGCAAGGCCACCGAGGAGTACGGAGGGTTCACTTATGCCCGGTAACCCGCGCCGCATGCTCAGGCTCGCCGCAGTCGTCACGGCCGTACAGACGTCCGCCGTGCTGCTCGCCGGCCGGGCCTTCGCCGATCCCAGTCCCACAGGCACCCCGACGGGAACCCCCTCGGCGACGGCGTCCGTATCGGCGTCCGTGTCGGCTTCCGTATCGCCCTCGGCGACGGCCAAGGCCAGCAAGGACCCCTGCCGGCTGATCTCCGGCGAGGCAAAGAAGTACTGCGAACGCGGCCAGACCTCCGGCGGCGGATCCACCACCCAGGGCACCACCAGCGACACCCTCGACCCGCTGACCTCCCTGGCCAAGGGCTGCGCCGAGGCCGCCTCCTGGACCGTCGGCAAGCTCAGCACCGCCGTCAAGGAGACGGCGAACGTCGACTTCACCAACCCCAAGTTCCTCCAGCAGTACGCCGTGGTGTTCGCCGCGTCGTCGATCCTCACCCTGCTGCTGTGGCTGCTGGCCGTCGCCAAGCGGGCGGTGCGGGGCGTACCGCTCACCACCGCGATCTCCGAGGCCATCGGCTTCCTGTGGCTCACGGTGATCGCCTCCGCGTTCACCCCGCTGATCCTCTACACCGTCGTCTCCGCGACCGACGGCGTCACCGAAGTCCTCGCCAAGACCACCGGCGACCAGACCGACACATTCTTCGGGACCTTCTCCGGCGCCCTGAACAAGGGCACCGACATCGGCGGCGGACCCATCATGCTGATGGTCGTCTCCCTGGTCTCGATCCTCGCCGCCGGAGTGCTCTGGCTGGAACTGGTCATCCGCGCCGCCCTGCTCTACGTCGGCGCCCTCCTCGGCACCGTCGTCTACGCGGGCCTGGTCGACAAGAACCTCTGGGGTCATGTGCGCCGCTGGGCGGGCATCATGATCGCCGTCATCCTGGTCAAACCGGTCATCGTGATAGTGCTCGGCCTCGCCGGAGCCCTGTCCACCTCCGACAACGGCCCCGACGCGTTCTCCGCGGTGATCTCCGGCCTCGCCATCATCCTGCTCGCCATCTTCGCCAGCGCGATGATCTACCGCTTCGTCCCGGGCTTCGGCGACGAGATCGCGAACGGCCGCAACAACCGCATCATGCAGGGCGCCGAGGGCAAGGCCGCCGCCGTCATCAGCTCCCCGGCGACCCTGGTCGCCCAGGGCATCAAGACCCACAGCAGCCGCGCCGACAACAACGGCGGCCAGTCCTCCTCCGGCCCCCGCCCCTCCAACCCGGCCGCGGGCGGCGTCGCCGCGCACAGCTCACGCGGCTCAGGCGGAGGAGGCGGCGGATCCGCCGCACCCGCGCCCCGCGCACCCAGCCCGGCCAACACGCCGCACGCCTCGAACTCCCGCAACAGCAGCAACAACCGCTCAGGAGGTGACGGGCGTTGACGACCGAAGCCCATGTGTCCCACACGATCGCGCCCCGCCGTACATATCTGATCGGCCGCGCCCGGCCGAACGCCATCGTCGGCCGCAACCGCGAGACCGGCGAGATCGCGCTCATCGTCACGGGCGCGTTCCTCGGCATGATGTGCGGCCTCCTCGTCCCCGTCCTCTCCCTGCGGATCGTGCTGCTCACGGGCTTCCCGATGCTCGCGCTCGCCGCGGTCTACGTGCCGTACAAGCGCCGCACCTTCTACAAGTGGTTCGAGATCAACCGCTCCTTCAAACGCACCCTGCGCCAGGGCACCGTCTACCGCTCCGGCGTCATGGAGGCCGGCACCTCGCTCGACGGGCGCGAGGTCGAGATCGGACCGCCGCCCGGCATCGGCCGCATCAGCTGGCTCGCCGCGCCGTTCGGGCCCGACGAGATCGCCGTCCTGCTGCACGCCGACCGGCGCACGGTCACCGCCGTCATCGAGATCGAGGGCCCCGGCGTGGGCCTCCGCGACTCCGAAGACCAGGAAGCCCTCGTCGACCGCTTCGGCACCCTCCTCAAGCACGTGGCGAACGGCGACGGCTTCGTCACCCGCCTCCAGATGCTCGCCCGCACCCTGCCCGCCGACCCCGACGCCCACGCCAAGGACGTCGCCCAGCGCGGCGACGGCAAGTCGCCGGACTGGCTCCAGCACTCCTACGACCAGCTCCAGTCCATGGTGTCCACCAGCAGCGAGCAGCACCGCGCCTACCTCGTCGCCTGTATGCACTACACCCGCGAACTGGCCGCCGAGGCCCAGGCGATGGCCCGCGCCGCCCGCCCGCGCTCCGGCCGCAAACTGGACCGCGACGCCGGACTCGCCGTCGTCATGGCCCGCGAGCTGACCGACATCTGCTCCCGCCTCCAGGAGGCGGACATCCGGCTGCGCCAGCCGCTCGGCCAGAGCCGGCTCTCCTCCCTGATCCACTCCATGTACGACCCGGACCACCCCATCGACCACATCCAGGCGATGACCCAGCGCAACGCCTGGCCCGCCGAGCTCGACGCGATGGAGCCGATGTACCTCCAGGCGAAGACCCGCGAGTCCATGACCCGCGCCCCCTGGTGCCACTCCACCGCCTGGGTCAAGGAGTGGCCGATGACCCCGGTCGGCGTGAACTTCCTCGCGCCGCTGCTCGTCCACACCCCGGACGTCATCCGCACCGTCGCCGTCACCATGGACCTCGAACCCACCGAGGTCGCCATCGAGCGCATGCTGACCGAGAAGACCAACGACGAGGCCGAGGCCAGCCGCGCCGCCAAGATGAACCGCACCGTCGACCCGCGCGACGTCGCCGCGAACACCCGGCTCGACCAGCGCGGCGAGGACCTGGCCAGCGGCGCCGCAGGCGTCAACCTGGTCGGCTACATCACCGTCTCCTCCCGGAGCCCGGAGGCGCTCGCCCGCGACAAGCGGACGATCCGGGCCTCGGCCGGAAAGTCGTATCTGAAACTCGAGTGGTGCGACCGCGAGCACCACCGCGCCTTCGTGAACACCCTTCCGTTCGCCACCGGCATCCGAAGGTAGGGCCTCACCATGCGGGATCCGCTGTCCGTCCTCACCGACGCCTTCACGTCCTTCCTGTTCGGGAAGGTCGAGACGACAAGGCTTCCGGTGCGCACGTCCACGGGCCAGGCCCAGGCGGTCTACCTCCCCACCGCCGCCCCCGGCCTCGGCGACTCCGGTGTCATCATCGGCCGCGAGGTCTACTCCGGGAAGGGCTACATCTACGACCCCTTCCAGCTCTACGGCCAGCAGCTCCCGGCACCGCACTGGCTGGTCCTCGGCGAGTCCGGCAACGGCAAGTCGGCCCTGGAGAAGACCTACGTCCTGCGCCAGCTCCGCTTCCGCGACCGCCAGGTCGTCGTCCTCGACGCACAGGGCGAGGACGGCGTCGGCGAGTGGAACCTCATCGCGCAGGAGCTGGGGATCACTCCCATCCGGCTCGACCCGACGGCGGCCCTCGACCACGGCATCCGCCTCAACCCGCTGGACCCGGCGATCACCACCACCGGCCAGCTCGCCCTGCTGCGCACCATCATCGAGGTGGCCATGGGCCACGGCCTCGACGAGCGCTCCGGCTTCGCCCTCAAGGTCGCCCACTCCTACGTCAACGAGACGATCGTCGATCGCCAGCCCGTCCTCACCGACATCGTCGAGCAGCTACGGCACCCCGAGCCCGAGTCGGCCGAGGCGATGAACGTCGCCATAGACGACGTACGCGCCTGGGGCCTGGACGTGGCACTGGTCATCGACCGCCTCGTCGACGGCGATCTGCGCGGCATGTTCGACGGCCCCACCACCGTCGGCATCGACCTGGACGCCCCGCTGATCGTGTTCGACCTCTCCCACATCGACCGCAACTCCATCGCCATGCCCATCCTCATGGCGATCGTCGGCGTGTGGCTGGAGCACACCTGGATCCGCCCCGACCGGAAAAAGCGCATCTTCCTGGTCGAGGAAGCCTGGCACATCATCAACAGCCCGTTCGTGGCCCAGCTGTTCCAGCGTCTGCTGAAGTTCGGCCGCCGCCTCGGGCTGTCCTTCGTCGCCGTCGTCCACCATCTGTCCGACGTCGTCGACGGCGCCGCCGCCAAGGAGGCCGCGGCGATCCTCAAGATGGCGTCCACCAGGACGATCTACGCCCAGAAAGCCGACGAGGCCAGGGCCACAGGCCGGGTGATCGGCCTGCCGCGCTGGGCCGTCGAGATCATCCCGACCCTCACCCCCGGCATCGCCGTCTGGGACGTCAACGGCAATGTCCAGGTGGTCAAGCACCTGGTCACCGAGACCGAACGGCATCTGGTCTTCACCGACCGCGCGATGACCGAGTCCTCCGCCGACCGGGCCGCCGGCGACGCCCTGCGCGCCGCCGAACTGGAGGCGGAGGAACGGGCGGCGGCCTTCGTGGAACAGCATCTCGGTGACTCCGAATCGACGGTGGCGTAGGGGGAACGGCGTGAGACCGGACGACAACCGGGACGACCACCGCGGAGGCCGTCGGGAAGGCCAGGGCGGCATCCCCGACGGCCTGCTGATCGGCATCCTCGCCTTCCTCCTGGTCATGACCCTGCTGGTCTGGATGGCCACCGGCCTGGCCGCCCTGTTCTCCCACGGCGCCTGGCCCTCCGGCGTCACCTTCCTGCGCACCCCCGTCGCCATGCGCCACCTCGTCGGCGCCCCCCACGACCTCCCCGGCGCCTGGCCCGACGCCCCGGCCGGGCGGTTGTCGGGATGGGGACTGTTCTGGGGGCTGTTCATCGGGCAGTTGATGATCCTGTTCGTGCTGACGGTGTTCGCGATGGGCACGGTGGCCCGCTGGCGAGCCGGCCGCGCAGGCCGCGGCGCGGGGCGGGGTGCCGGCCGGGGTACGGGTAGAGGTACGGGTCGAGGTGCCGGCGGGGGTGCGTCCGCGTCACCCGCCGCTACGGCCCCTGCCGCCGCCTGGCCCGCCCAGCCGCCCTACGTCCATGAGGTACCCGTCCCCCGCGCGGACCCGGAGCCGCTGGAGACGGCCCCCGCGGACGCGCCGCCCTTCGTGCCCGTCCCGGGCGGCACAGCCGTGGCCGGCAACCGCAGGGAGACGCTCCTCGTCGCCGACCGCGAAAGACGCCGTACCACCGCCGCACAGGTGGTACGGGACGCGGAGGGCCCGGCCCTGGTCGTCACCTCGAACCCGGCGGTCTGGCAGGACACCAAGGACGCCCGCGCCAAGCTCGGCCCGGTCCTCCTCTACGACCCGGGCCACCTCTGCGACACCCCGGCCCGCCTCCACTGGTCCCCCACAGCGGGCTGCGAGGACAAGGCCACGGCCGCGGCACGGGCGGCGGCGCTGCTGGCACCGGTCCGCCCCACCGCCAAGATCGACCAGGCCGTCGCCGACACCGCCGAGACACTGCTGCGCTGCTGTCTGCACGCCGCCGCCATCGACGGGCGCACGGTACGGCACGTCCACCGCTGGGCCCAGGGCAGTCAGATCCAGGACGCGGTACAAGCCCTGCGCACCAGTCCCAAGGCTGCCCCGGGCAGCGCCGGTGAGCTGGAGGCGGCGCTCACGGCTCATCCCGAACGCCGGGACATCGCCCAGGAGCTGACGGCCCGTGCCCTGGCGGCCCTCAACATGGTCAACATCCGGGAGGCGTGCACTCCCAACCGAACAGATGCGCTTGCCTTGGATTCCTTCGTCAACGAAGGGGGCACGCTGTACCTTGTGGGCGATTCCATCGAGGATCCCCGAGCGAACCCGGGGGCTATGCCCCTTCTGACCGCTCTCGCCGCAAACGTGGTCGAGCGCGGCCGGCGCATGGCCGAACGGTCATCCTCCGGTCGGCTCGACCCACCACTCACCCTCGTCCTCGACGACATCGCCGCAGTGGCCCCGCTCCCCCAACTCCCAGACCTCCTGTCCACGGGAGCCGACCGCGGCCTCCCCACCCTGGCCCTGCTCCGCTCCCGAGAACAGGGCCGCAGTCGCTGGCCGCACGACGAACTCCCGGTGTGAGCCCCCGGCAGCAGTGCGGCTACGGCTGCCGATACGGCCGCTCCAGGACGAACTCCACCTCGGACTCCGCCTGCGCCTTTCCCAACAGCACGATCCGCCGGGTGGGCACGAACCCGGCCTTGCGGTAGAGCCCTTGTGCCCGTGCGTTGTCCTCATGCACCATCAGCCGCACCCGGTCGAGACCGATATGCCAGGCTCAGTGCTCATGGAGGCACTGTAGCCAGCAAACAAAAAGGCCCACACCGATTTACGGTGTGGGCCTTTTTCAATATTTGTTCGGCGGTGTCCTACTCTCCCACAGGGTCCCCCCTGCAGTACCATCGGCGCTGTGAGGCTTAGCTTCCGGGTTCGGAATGTAACCGGGCGTTTCCCTCACGCTATGACCACCGAAACACTATGAAACTGTCCAGCCGCACCACGCAACAAAGCACGTGGGGCTGTTCGTGGTTTCAGAACCAACACAGTGGACGCGAGCAACTGAGGACAAGCCCTCGGCCTATTAGTACCGGTCACCTCCACCAGTTACCTGGCTTCCAGATCCGGCCTATCAACCCAGTCGTCTACTGGGAGCCTTACCCCATCAAGTGGGTGGGAGTCCTCATCTCGAAGCAGGCTTCCCGCTTAGATGCTTTCAGCGGTTATCCCTCCCGAACGTAGCCAACCAGCCATGCCCTTGGCAGAACAACTGGCACACCAGAGGTTCGTCCGTCCCGGTCCTCTCGTACTAGGGACAGCCCTTCTCAAGACTCCTGCGCGCGCAGCGGATAGGGACCGAACTGTCTCACGACGTTCTAAACCCAGCTCGCGTACCGCTTTAATGGGCGAACAGCCCAACCCTTGGGACCGACTCCAGCCCCAGGATGCGACGAGCCGACATCGAGGTGCCAAACCATCCCGTCGATATGGACTCTTGGGGAAGATCAGCCTGTTATCCCCGGGGTACCTTTTATCCGTTGAGCGACGGCGCTTCCACAAGCCACCGCCGGATCACTAGTCCCGACTTTCGTCCCTGCTCGACCCGTCGGTCTCACAGTCAAGCTCCCTTGTGCACTTACACTCAACACCTGATTGCCAACCAGGCTGAGGGAACCTTTGGGCGCCTCCGTTACTCTTTAGGAGGCAACCGCCCCAGTTAAACTACCCATCAGACACTGTCCCTGATCCGGATCACGGACCCAGGTTAGACATCCAGCACGACCAGACTGGTATTTCAACGACGACTCCACCACCACTGGCGTGGCAGTTTCACAGTCTCCCAGCTATCCTACACAAGCCGAACCGAACACCAATATCAAACTGTAGTAAAGGTCCCGGGGTCTTTCCGTCCTGCTGCGCGAAACGAGCATCTTTACTCGTAGTGCAATTTCACCGGGCCTATGGTTGAGACAGTCGAGAAGTCGTTACGCCATTCGTGCAGGTCGGAACTTACCCGACAAGGAATTTCGCTACCTTAGGATGGTTATAGTTACCACCGCCGTTTACTGGCGCTTAAGTTCTCAGCTTCGCCCCACCGAAATGGAGCTAACCGGTCCCCTTAACGTTCCAGCACCGGGCAGGCGTCAGTCCGTATACATCGCCTTACGGCTTCGCACGGACCTGTGTTTTTAGTAAACAGTCGCTTCTCGCTGGTCTCTGCGGCCACCCCCAGCTCAGGGAGAAAATCCCCTCACCAGGCATGGCCCCCCTTCTCCCGAAGTTACGGGGGCATTTTGCCGAGTTCCTTAACCATAGTTCACCCGAACGCCTCGGTATTCTCTACCAGACCACCTGAGTCGGTTTAGGGTACGGGCCGCCATGAAACTCGCTAGAGGCTTTTCTCGACAGCATAGGATCATCCACTTCACCACAATCGGCTCGGCATCAGGTCTCAGACACATGAGCAGCGGATTTACCTACCACTCGTCCTACACCCTTACCCCGGGACAACCACCGCCCGGGATGGACTACCTTCCTGCGTCACCCCATCGCTCACCTACTACCAGCTCGGATCACCGGCTCCACCACTTTCCCCAACGGTAAACCGAAAGGGAACGGCTTCACGGGCTTAGCATCACCGGATTCGATGCTTTTCGCGTCACAGCGGGTACCGGAATATCAACCGGTTATCCATCGACTACGCCTGTCGGCCTCGCCTTAGGTCCCGACTTACCCTGGGCAGATCAGCTTGACCCAGGAACCCTTGGTCAATCGGCGCACACGTTTCTCACGTGTGAATCGCTACTCATGCCTGCATTCTCACTCGTCAACCGTCCACAACTCGCTTCCGCGGCTGCTTCACCCGGCAGACGACGCTCCCCTACCCATCACAGCGGGCGTTGGCCCTCATGCTGCAATGACACGACTTCGGCGGTACGCTTGAGCCCCGCTACATTGTCGGCGCGGAATCACTAGACCAGTGAGCTATTACGCACTCTTTCAAGGGTGGCTGCTTCTAAGCCAACCTCCTGGTTGTCTCTGCGACTCCACATCCTTTCCCACTTAGCGTACGCTTAGGGGCCTTAGTCGATGCTCTGGGCTGTTTCCCTCTCGACCATGGAGCTTATCCCCCACAGTCTCACTGCCGTGCTCTCACTTACCGGCATTCGGAGTTTGGCTAAGGTCAGTAACCCGGTAGGGCCCATCGCCTATCCAGTGCTCTACCTCCGGCAAGAAACACACGACGCTGCACCTAAATGCATTTCGGGGAGAACCAGCTATCACGGAGTTTGATTGGCCTTTCACCCCTAACCACAGGTCATCCCCCAGGTTTTCAACCCTGGTGGGTTCGGTCCTCCACGAAGTCTTACCTCCGCTTCAACCTGCCCATGGCTAGATCACTCCGCTTCGGGTCTTGAGCATGCTACTAAAACGCCCTCTTCGGACTCGCTTTCGCTACGGCTACCCCACCCGGGTTAACCTCGCAACACACCGCAAACTCGCAGGCTCATTCTTCAAAAGGCACGCAGTCACGAGAGTATGCAAGCACACTCCGACGCTCCCACGGCTTGTAGGCACACGGTTTCAGGTACTATTTCACTCCCCTCCCGGGGTACTTTTCACCATTCCCTCACGGTACTATCCGCTATCGGTCACCAGGGAATATTTAGGCTTAGCGGGTGGTCCCGCCAGATTCACACGGGATTTCTCGGGCCCCGTGCTACTTGGGTGTTTCTCAAGCGAGCCGTACAGATTTCAGCTACGGGGGTCTTACCCTCTACGCCGGGCCTTTCGCATGCCCTTCGCCTATCCATACGGTTTCTGACTCGCCGACCAGCCGGCAGACTGGTCAAGAGAAATCCCACAACCCCGCATGCGCAACCCCTGCCGGGTCTCACACGCATACGGTTTGGCCTCATCCGGTTTCGCTCGCCACTACTCCCGGAATCACGGTTGTTTTCTCTTCCTGAGGGTACTGAGATGTTTCACTTCCCCTCGTTCCCTCCACACTGCCTATGTGTTCAGCAGCGGGTGACAGCCCATGACGACTGCCGGGTTTCCCCATTCGGAAACCCCCGGATCAAAGCCTGGTTGACGACTCCCCGGGGACTATCGTGGCCTCCCACGTCCTTCATCGGTTCCTGGTGCCAAGGCATCCACCGTGCGCCCTTAAAAACTTGGCCACAGATGCTCGCGTCCACTGTGCAGTTCTCAAACAACGACCAGCCACCCATCACCCCGCACCGAAGCACGAGTTCACTGGGGCCGGCATCGAGGGAGTTCATTCCCTCAGACACCCAACAGCGTGCCCGACACCCCCGCCCTCTCATCGTTCCGTTCCACGCCGAAGCAGTACTGGGAAGACACTGAGGTCCAGGTGTGCCGAGTAGTCAACGTTCCACCCATGAGCTGACCACCGCCGGACATTCGCCGGCGTAGTGGCTCTGGCTGCCTTGCGGCAGCTAGATGCTCCTTAGAAAGGAGGTGATCCAGCCGCACCTTCCGGTACGGCTACCTTGTTACGACTTCGTCCCAATCGCCAGTCCCACCTTCGACAGCTCCCTCCCACAAGGGGTTGGGCCACCGGCTTCGGGTGTTACCGACTTTCGTGACGTGACGGGCGGTGTGTACAAGGCCCGGGAACGTATTCACCGCAGCAATGCTGATCTGCGATTACTAGCAACTCCGACTTCATGGGGTCGAGTTGCAGACCCCAATCCGAACTGAGACAGGCTTTTTGAGATTCGCTCAGCCTCACGGCATCGCAGCTCATTGTACCTGCCATTGTAGCACGTGTGCAGCCCAAGACATAAGGGGCATGATGACTTGACGTCGTCCCCACCTTCCTCCGAGTTGACCCCGGCAGTCTCCTGTGAGTCCCCATCACCCCGAAGGGCATGCTGGCAACACAGAACAAGGGTTGCGCTCGTTGCGGGACTTAACCCAACATCTCACGACACGAGCTGACGACAGCCATGCACCACCTGTACACCGACCACAAGGGGGACCCTGTCTCCAGGGTTTTCCGGCGTATGTCAAGCCTTGGTAAGGTTCTTCGCGTTGCGTCGAATTAAGCCACATGCTCCGCTGCTTGTGCGGGCCCCCGTCAATTCCTTTGAGTTTTAGCCTTGCGGCCGTACTCCCCAGGCGGGGAACTTAATGCGTTAGCTGCGGCACCGACGACGTGGAATGTCGCCAACACCTAGTTCCCACCGTTTACGGCGTGGACTACCAGGGTATCTAATCCTGTTCGCTCCCCACGCTTTCGCTCCTCAGCGTCAGTAATGGCCCAGAGATCCGCCTTCGCCACCGGTGTTCCTCCTGATATCTGCGCATTTCACCGCTACACCAGGAATTCCGATCTCCCCTACCACACTCTAGCCTGCCCGTATCGACTGCAGACCCGGGGTTGAGCCCCGGGCTTTCACAACCGACGCGACAAGCCGCCTACGAGCTCTTTACGCCCAATAATTCCGGACAACGCTTGCGCCCTACGTATTACCGCGGCTGCTGGCACGTAGTTAGCCGGCGCTTCTTCTGCAGGTACCGTCACTCTCGCTTCTTCCCTGCTGAAAGAGGTTTACAACCCGAAGGCCGTCATCCCTCACGCGGCGTCGCTGCATCAGGCTTTCGCCCATTGTGCAATATTCCCCACTGCTGCCTCCCGTAGGAGTCTGGGCCGTGTCTCAGTCCCAGTGTGGCCGGTCGCCCTCTCAGGCCGGCTACCCGTCGTCGCCTTGGTGAGCCACTACCTCACCAACAAGCTGATAGGCCGCGGGCTCATCCTGCACCGCCGGAGCTTTCCACCCGCCGAGATGCCTCGGCAGGTCGTATCCGGTATTAGACCCCGTTTCCAGGGCTTGTCCCAGAGTGCAGGGCAGATTGCCCACGTGTTACTCACCCGTTCGCCACTAATCCCCACCGAAGTGGTTCATCGTTCGACTTGCATGTGTTAAGCACGCCGCCAGCGTTCGTCCTGAGCCAGGATCAAACTCTCCGTGAATGCTTTTCACGGGAGCGGTACGAGAGGAGGAATAGTCCCCTCGTACACAGCGTCCTCGCTGTATTTTTCTTCAAAGGAACCACGTCCCGACCGGAGATCCGGCCGAAGACGGGGTATCAACATATCTGGCGTTGACTTTTGGCACGCTGTTGAGTTCTCAAGGAACGGACGCTTCCTTCGTACTCACCCTCTCGGGCTTTCCTCCGGGCTTCCCTTCGGTGTTTCCGACTCTATCAGATCCTTTCGGCGTCTGATTCCCAGTCAGAGGGGGTTGTCTTCCCGGCCGTTGGGCCGTTCCGACGTCTCAAACCTTAGCGGATCCTCTCGCTGATTCCCAATCGGGCCTTGCGGCCACTTGCGGGCGCCATCGAGTTCCGGATTCGAATTGAATTCGGGCACGCCGAAATCAACCCGGCCGGGTGATCGTACTGATGGTTTGTTTTGCCGCTTTCGCGGCGGATGTGCCGCCGTAGAACCATTACGGTTCCGCGGCAACCCGGAGAACGTTACGGACCCGGGGAGGCTGTGTCAACCTTCCCCGGGCAAGATTTTTTCGAGGCGCCGTCAGTCCAGGTCGGTGAGGCGGCCGCCGGCGTCCGGCTGGGCGTGCTCGACGCGGCGCAGAAGCCTGATGAGGACCTCGCCGAGGACGGCGCGCTCGTCGAGCGAGAGGTCCTGGAGCAGGTCCCCCTCGAAGACCGTCGCCAGCCGCATCGCCTCCAGCCACTTCTCACGGCCGTCGGGCGTCAGCTCCACGATCACCCGGACGCGGTTGGTCTCGTCCCTCTCCCGGGTGACATAGCCCTCCGCCACCATGCGGTCGATGCGGTGGGTCATCGCGGCCGGCGTGAGGCCGAGGCGCTTGGCGAGGTCGCTGGGGCCCATCTGATAGGGGACGCCGGACAGGACGAGCGCCTTGAGGACCTCCCAGTCGGCGTTGCTTATGCCGAGAGCGGCGGTCTGGCGGCCGTAGGCGACGTTCATCCGGCGGTTCAAGCGGGACAGCGCCGAGACGATCTTCTCGACCTGGGGATCGAGGCCCCGGAACTCCCGCTGGTAGGCGGCGATCTGCTCTTCGAGGCTCGGCTCTCCGCCGAGGTCGTCTGTGTTACCCGGGGTGTCACCCATGCGCGGAAGTATCGCACGGGGCCCGTTGGCATCGAAGTTCTCGAAGGTGTACCGTTTAGCTTCGAATTTTAGCTTCGAAGTCTTTGGCGTTGAGTACTCCCGGGCGCCTTCGCGTACTGTTCCGCGCTCGCCCAGGTTGCCAAAGCAGACCTGAGAGAGGTGAACGTGACCAGGGCGATGGGCGCAGCGATGCGCCGGATCCATGTGGGCAATGCACTCAGCGCGTTCGGGCTCGGCTTCACCGCCCCGTTCCTGTACGTCTATGCGGCGCAGGTGCGGGGACTCGGTGCCATGACGGCGGGGTTGGTCCTCGCCGTGTTCGCCGTGGCCGCGCTGATCGTGCTGCCGTTCGCCGGCCGGGCGATCGTGCGGCGCGGCCCGCTGGTGGTTCTGCTCGTCGCCCTGGTCCTGGCCGCTGTCGGGTCGATGTGGCTGGGTCTCGCCAGCGACGCGGCCACCGTGCTGGCGGCTTCCGCGCTGCTCGGGGCCGGACAGGCGGTCATCCAACCTGCGCTGGCCACGATGATCGTGGACTGCTCGACGGAGGACACCCGGTCACGAGCCTTCGCGATGCAGTTCTTCCTCCAGAACCTGGGGTTCGGGGTCGGCGGGCTCATAGGTGGCTATCTCGTCGACATCACGCGCGTGTCGTCGTTCACGCTGCTGTTCGCGATCGAGGCGGGAATGCTCGTGCTGCTGATCGCGGTGATGGCGACGGCGCGGATACCGCGCGCGCCGCTCGCCGCGGACGGAGCGGACGGGACGGACGAGGCGCGGGGCCCGAAGGGCAGTTGGAAGCAGCTGCTGGGCGACCGGACCATGGTGCGGGTGTGCGTGCTGGGCTTCGTGATGTTCTTCGCCTGCTACGGGCAGTTCGAGTCGGGGCTGAGCGCGTACGGGGTCGAGGCGGCGGGGATATCCACGTCCGCGCTCGGCGCCGCGCTGGCCGCGAACACGATGACGATCGTGGTGGCGCAATTCGCGGTGCTGAACTTCGTGGAGCGCAGCAGCCGGACCCGGGTGATCGCCGGGGTCGGACTGATCTGGGCGGTGGCCTGGCTCGCGGCGGGGTATGCCGGGCTGGGGCACGGCGGCCACGCAGTGGCAACGGCCGCGTTCGTGTCGACGTACGCGCTGTTCGGACTGGGTGAGGCGATGCTGTCGCCGACGGTCGCGCCGCTGGTGGCCGATCTGGCGCCGACCGGGCTCGCGGGGCAGTACAACTCGGCGTTCGCCCTGGTGAAGCAGCTGGCGCTGGCGATCGGTCCGGCGGTGGGCGGGCCGCTGGCGGCCTCGCTGCACGGGCCGTACATCGTGACGTTCGTGCTGTTCTCGCTGGCGATCAGCGTGCTGGCGCTGCGGCTCGGGCGGCGGCTCACCCCCGTACAGGACCGGCCGTGGCGCGCCCGGAACCGAGTCGTCGCGCGGGGCGCGGCGGTGGAATCGGGGCCGGTGGCCGCCGAGGCGTGAGGCGTACGGATGTACGGGTGTACGGAGGCGGTCGTCATCCCCCGGATGGCGGCCACCTTCTGTGTGCCCCGGTGGCGATGTCCTACAGAGGCGGATGTGCGGTCCCGTCGGTGTGTGGCCGGGTCAGTGCGGGAGGACGAACTCGCACCACACCGCCTTTCCGCCTCCGGGGGTTCGCCTGGAGCCCCAGCCGGAGGCGATGCTGGCGACGATCGCGATGCCCCGGCCCGACTCGTCGTGCGGTTCCGCGCGGCGGCGGCGCGGGAGGTGGTCGTCGCCGTCGGTGACCTCGACGATGAGGCGGCGGTCGGTGCGGCGCAGCCGCAGCCGCATCGGCGGGGTGCCGTGCTGGAGGGAGTTGGCGACGAGTTCGCTGGCTGCGAGGACGCCCAGGTCGTGCAGATCGGCGGGGAAGCGCCAGCTGGTGAGTACTCCGGAGGCGAAGGCACGCGCGCGGGGCGCCGCTTCGACGCCGCCGAGGAGTTCCAGGGCGGCGTTGCGGAACAGCTCGCTCTCCGGGCCGGTGCGGGCGGGGTGCTGGAGGACCAGGACGGCGACGTCGTCGTCGTGGTCGGCGGTGACTCCGGCGGAGCGGACCAGGCGGTCGCAGACGACCTGGGGGGTGCCGGTGGCGCCCGCCAGCGCGCGTTCCAGGGCGGCGATTCCGTCGTCCAGGTCCGCGTCACGGCGTTCGACCAGGCCGTCGGTGTAGAGGACGGCGGTGGAGCCGGGGCCGAGCGGGACGGAGCCGGAGGAGTGCACCCAGCCGCCGGTGCCGAGCGGCGGGCCGGTGGGTTCGTCGGTGCGCTGGACGACGCCGCTCTCGTCGCGCACCAGGATGGGCAGATGGCCGGCGGACGCGTACACCAGGCTGCCCTCGTTGGGGTCGTGGACGGCGTAGACGCAGGTGGCGATCTGGTTGGCGTCGATCTCGGCCGCCAGGACATCGAGGAGTTGGAGCACCTCGTGCGGGGGCAGGTCGAGGCGGGCGTAGGCGCGCACGGCGGTGCGCAGTTGGCCCATGACGGCGGCGGCGCGCACTCCGCGGCCCATGACGTCGCCGATCACCAGGGCGGTACGTCCGCCGCCGAGGGTGATGACGTCGTACCAGTCGCCGCCCACGGCGGCCTCGGTGCCGCCTGGTTGGTAGGTGGCCGCGATGCGCAGGTCGTCGGGCTGTTCCAGTTCCTGCGGGAGCAGGGAGCGCTGGAGGGTGACGGCGGTCTCGCGCTGGCGGCGTTCGCTGGCGCGCAGGCGTTCGGCGGCCTCGGCGTGGTCGGTGACGTCGGTGGCGAAGACGAGCACTCCGCCGTCCTTGTCGGCGCCGCCCTGGTGGCCGTGTTTGCCGGCGTGCTTGTGACCGTCCTTGTGGTCTTCCCTGTCGCCGTCCCTGGTGACGTCCTTGAGGCCGTTCTCACCGGCCGGCGTGCAGGTGAAGGTGTATGAGCGGCCGTCGGGTGCCTTGCGGGACTTGAGCGTGCGGGGTTTGCCGCTGCGCAGGACCTGGTCCAGGAGGGGGAGGAGGCCGAGCTGGTCGAGTTCGGGGAGGGCCTCGCGGGCCGGTTCGCCGAGCGGGCGGGCGCCGAAGGCCGTGGTGTAGGCGTCGTTGACGTAGGCGATGCGGTGGTCGGGGCCGTGGACGAGGGCGACGAGGGCCGGGACGCGGTCGAGCACGTCGCGGGCGGGCAGGTGGTCGACGGCGGGTGTGCAGGGGGTGCCGTCAGCCGGCTGTCCGGCGCGGGCCGGGGGCACGGAGCCTTCGCCCCGCCGGTCCGGGGTGGCCGCGTGGTCGGTCCGCGCTGCGGCGCGGCGCTGCGTTCCGGGGAGCCGGGCGCTCCAGCGCGTGAAGTTCACTTGGGAAGATGCCTCGTGGGTGCAGAGGGCGAGCGGGAACTCGTCCGGGGTAGTGGAGCAGTGTGGCAGTGTGGCCGACGCCGCGACATCCGTCAGACGCCGGGGCAGGCCGTGGAGTTCCTGGGTGCGGTCAGGACGACCCGTTCGGGTTGTCTTCCGGGGTGTCCTCGCCGTCGTCCCGTCGCGGGTCCTGCCGGAGGTCGTCCAGGCGGTCCCGCGGGCGGTCCTGGTGAAACTCGGGGTCGGGAGAAGGCTTTCCACCTGCCGCGAGTTCGAACTCCGCGCGCGGATGTTCGAGGGAACCCAGGGAGACGATCTCCCGTTTGAAGAGCCCGGCCAATGTCCACTCGGCCAGCACACGGGCCTTGCGGTTGACGGTGGGCACCCTGCTGAGGTGGTACACGCGGTGCATGAACCAGGCAGGGTAGCCCTTCAGCCTGCGCCCGTAGACCTGCGCGACACCTTTGTGCAGTCCCAGTGACGCCACGGCGCCCGCGTTCCGGTAGGCGTACGTCTCCAGGGGCTCGCCGCGCATGCTGTGCACGATGTTGTCGCCGAGCACCTTGGCCTGGCGTACGGCGTGCTGGGCGTTGGCCGCGGTCGTTGCGCCGGGGTCGTCCGCGGTGACGTCGGGGACGGCGGCGGCGTCTCCCGCAGCCCAAGCGTGAGGGGTGCCCTCGACGGTGAGCTGTGCGGTGCAGGCGAGACGTCCGCCGGTGGTGAGGGGGAGATCGGTGGCGGTGAGCAGGGGGTGCGGGCGGACTCCGGCGGTCCAGACGAGGGTGCGGGTGGGCAGGCGCCTGCCGTCGCTGAGGACGGCGACCCGGTCGGCGCAGGACTCCAGCCGGGTGCCCAGCAGCACCTGGATGTTGCGGCGGCGCAGCTGGGCCAGGGTGTAGCCGCCCAGTTCGGCGGCGACCTCGGGGAGGATGCGGTCGGAGGCCTCGACGAGGATCCAGCGCATGTCCTCGGGGCGGACGGTGCGGTAGTAGCGCGTTGCGTAGCGGGCCATGTCCTCGAGTTCGGCGAGGGCTTCGACTCCGGCGTAACCGCCGCCCACGAAGACGAAGGTGAGGGCGGCGTCGCGGATCGCGGGGTCACGGGTGGAGGAGGCGATGTCCAACTGCTCGATGACGTGGTTGCGCAGTCCAATGGCTTCCTCGAGGGTCCTGAACCCGATGCCGTGGTCGGCGAGACCGGGGACGGGGAGCGTGCGGGAGACCGAGCCGGGGGCGAGGACGAGTTCGTCGTAGGAGACGCGTCCGGCGCCGGTGCCCTCCTCCTCGGTGGCGAGGGTGGTGAGGACGGCGGTGTGTTTGGCGTGGTCGATCGCCGTGATCTCACCGGTGACGATCCGGCACTTGTCCAGGACGCGGCGCAGCGGTACGACGACATGACGGGGGGAGATCGAACCGGCGGCCGCCTCGGGCAGGAACGGCTGGTACGTCATGTACGACTCGGGACTGACGACAGTGATGTCGACGTCCCCGCGGCCGAGCTCGCGTTTCAGCTTCCGCTGGAGGCGCAGGGCCGTATACATGCCGACGTAGCCGCCGCCGACAACGAGAATGCGCGCACGTTCCTTCACCGTCCCATGACGCACCCGGCAGCGGGGTTTGTCCACAGGCCTGGCAAATCATGTGACCGGTGGCGGGGGGCGCGCGGGGTAGGCCCCTTCATCGGACCGCGGGGCAGCTGTGCAGGTCAGGCCGTATGGACAGGGGGGCGCGCGGGCGCGCATTACGGGCGTATGCGACCCGTGGTCCGATCGAGGGGCGCTCCGTGCGGAACCTGCCCCTTCTGAATTGACTCCCTCTCAACTATGTTCGTGTGTCGACGGGGTGCAGGGAGGGGTCGAACGGTTCCGCGAGGGGCGGTCCCGGGCAGGACCGAGGCGCGTTCCGGGCACTCCGGATCTTCGAGAAGGCGGGGAAGGTCTCCGGGGGGAGACATCGATTACCGGGGGAACGATTATGCACATTCAGGACTCTCATTGGTCGTCCGCGTCCGTCGTCGCGCCCGGCGGCGGGCTGATGGGCACGACGACGGCAGCGGCAGCGGCGGCGAGCGGCGGGCACGGGGACGCCAGCCGTACGACGCCGCTGCGGGTGGACGCACAGCGCAATCTGGAGCACGTGCTGCGTGCGGCGCGCGAGGTGTTCGGCGAGCTGGGGTACGGCGCGCCGATGGAGGACGTGGCGCGGCGCGCGCGGGTCGGTGTCGGCACGGTGTACCGGCGGTTCCCGAGCAAGGACGTCCTGGTGCGGCGGATCGCCGAGCAGGAGACCTCGCGGCTGACCGAGCAGGCGCGTACGGCGCTCGGGCAGGAGGACGAACCGTGGTCGGCGCTGTCCCGGTTCCTGCGGACGTCGGTGGCGTCGGGGGCGGGGCGGCTGCTGCCGCCGCAGGTGCTGCGGGTGGGCGTCGGCGACGGCGGTGACGCGGCGCCGGACGAGCCGCGGGTGCCGCAGCAGCGGACCCAGTCGTCCGCCGGTGAGCTGCGGCTGGTCGCCGATGAGCCACCGGCGGCGGACGACGGTACGGGGGCGGGGGCGCTCCTCGAGGTCGTCGGACGCCTGGTGGATCGGGCGCGGGCGGCGGGCGAACTGCGCGCGGACGTGTCGGTGTCCGATGTCCTGCTCGTGATAGCCACCGCGGCACCCTCGCTGCCGGACGCGGCACAGCAGGCGGCGGCGTCGGCAAGGCTGCTGGACATCCTCCTGGAGGGCCTGCGGTCGCGCCCCGTCTGACGGTTGCCCTCGGCGTTCACCCCAACGGCGTGCTGGGCGGCGGGAGGTGACGGCCCCAGGGGTGAACGCCGTGCGCGGTTCTCACCAAGTCTCCACGGACGGGTGGAAGTTCCTCCCGTCGCTTACTGACCGAATGTCGATATGGCAGGCTGAACGGGTGGTCTGTACGGGTTGGGCGGGCGGCGGGGGAATTCCGCGATGAGCTTCGACGAGCGGCGCGAACCGCCGGACGACAACGCGGACGCGCCCTCCGACACCGGCGCGGTGCCCGCGCGGCGGGGCGAGGCACAGAACGAGGCCGCCGCACCGTCGGACTACGACACGCCCGAGGCGGGCGACAGCGTGTCGGCGTCCGCGGGGGCCCCGGCGGACGGCCCTGCCGCGGCAGAGGACCGAGGCCCGGGCGGAGGACCGACGGAGTTCGACGAGTCAGCCGGGCAGGGCGTCCCCGCCCGTAGCGGCGGCGTGCCGGACGGCGGCGTTTCCGCGGCGAGCGGGGCCCCTGCAGCGGCAGAGAGCCACGACCCGGCCGGGGAGAACGCGCCCGCGCAGGACGCAAGGCCGGCCGAGGACGGCGAACCGACCGAGCAGGGCATCCCCGCGCAAGGGGGCGGGACCGCCGGGCCGAGCGTTCCCGTTCGAGGCGGCGGCACGCCGGACGCAGGTGCCCCCGGGGTCCCTGCGGACGGCCGTGTGCCTGCGCAGGGTGGTGGTCCCAGGGTGGGAGGTGAGGCCGGAAGCGGCGGTGTTCCCGTTCAGCGGGGGTGGGACGAGGACGGGGTGTTGCCGCCGCCCCGGGAGGCGGCCGTTGCCGATGCCGGGTTGATCGGGCGGATGCGTTCCGGGGACGACAGCGCGTACGAGGAGTTGTACCGGCGCCATGCCGGTGCCGTCCGCCGTTACGCGCGCACCTGCTGCCACGACGACCACACCGCTGACGACCTCACCGCCGAGGTCTTCGCCCGTATGCTCCAGGCGGTGCGCGGCGGTTCGGGCCCCGAACACGCCGTACGCGCCTATCTGCTCACCTCCGTCCGGCACGTCGCCGCCCGCTGGACGAAGTCCGCGCGGCGCGAGCAGCTCGTCGACGACTTCGCGCTGTTCGCCGCCGGTGAGGGGCCGGGCGCCGATGTGCGCGCACTGCACGAGGCCGAGCAGTCCATGGCCATGCGGGCGTTCCGTTCGCTGCCCGAGCGCTGGCAGGCCGTGCTGTGGCACACCGAGGTGGAGGACGAGTCGCCCAGCGAGGTGGCCACGCTCTTCGGGCTCGACGCCAACGGCACGCGCGTGCTCGCCAGCCGTGCCCGTGAGGGGCTCCGTCAGGCCTACCTCCAGGCCCACGTCAGCGCCGGGCTCGCCGCCGACGAGGAGTGCGCCCGCTATGTCGACCAGCTCGGCACCTATGCCCGCCGCCGGCTGCGTACCCGTGCCGAGCGGGGGCTGCGCAAGCATCTCGCGGAGTGCGCCAAGTGCCGGCTGGCCGCCACCCAGCTCGAAGAGGTCGCGGGCGGTATCCCCGCGGTCGTACCGGTCGCGGTCATCGGCTGGTTCAGCGCCGCCGGGTACGCCAAGGCGGCCGCCGTCATCGCCGGTGGCGCGGGCGCGGGTGCGGCGGGTGCCGCCGCGGCGGCCGGGGGCGGTTCGTCCGGCGGCGCGGGCTCGGGGGGCGCGGTCGCGGCCGAGGGGCTGGGCGCGCCGCTGAAGGCGGGTATCGCCGCCGGTGCCGTCGCCACAGCCGCCGCGGCAGTGGTCGCGATCGCTCTGCTCGGCGACCATCCGTCGCCCCGCAGACCCGTGGCCGGGCCGCCGGTCTCCTCCCCCGTCGTCGCTCCGTCGCTGCCGCTGCTCCCGACCCCGACCCCGACCCCGACCCCTTGGAAGATGCAGCCGCTGCCGTTGCGGAGCCTCCCGCCCGTCCTCGTGCCGATATCCACCCCGACGCCGACCCCGGCGCCGACCTCGGTCCCGGCCCGCCCCCCGGCTCCGACACCGGCCCCCACGTCCAAGGCGAGACCCGCCCCGACCCCGGCTCCGTCACCGCCCTCGGCCCCGAAGCCCGAACCGGCCCCGACGCCCGCCCCCGCCCCCGTCGTCTACCAGTGGAGCGAGCTGTCGTACGACGTCGACGGCGACGGGACCAAGCCCGAGATGCGGCTCGCCGAGAGCAGTTGGGTGTGGCAGCGGCACGGGCTGTGGATCGACGGTGAGCGGTACGAGCACGGCGTCACCGTGCACGGCGAGTCCTCCGTCACCGTCGACCTCAACCGTTCCTGCTCCGCGTACGACGCCCTGGTCGGCGTGGACGACCTGACGGAGAAACTCGGCAAGGTGCACTTCTCCGTGTACGCCGACGGGGTCCTGCTGTGGCGCTCCGGGAAGGTCAAGGGCAACGACCCACCGGTGCCGGTCCATGTGAACCTGGCGGGCCGCAGGACGGTACGGCTGGTGGTCGAACCCCACAGCCACTTCGACGACTTGGCCCTCGCGGACTGGGCGAAGTCGACGTTCACCTGTCGGTAGGCCAGAAGGTCTCGCCCCCGCCGCCCCTTCCCGTCCCGTCCTCGGGGGCTCCGCCCCCGGACCCCCGCTCCTCAAACGCCGGAGAGGCTGGATAAGCGCCCTCACCCCCCAGGCGCCAGCGCCCCCCGTCGCGGGGCTATCCCCGCCGGTACCGCGCGGGCGCGGGCCGGGGTGCCGGTCCAGCAGGTGCCTCTGCGGGAGAGGAGGCGGCGGAGCCAGAGTTCGAGGGAGACCAGGTCGGCCAGGCCGTCCAGGGGGAGGGGTTCGCCCTGGGCCGCGGCGCGCAGGGCCTTGCGGACCACCCGGGCCTCGACCAGGCCCGCCTCGGCGAGGAGCGGGGTGTCGAAGAGGGAGAGGACGGGTTCCGCGGCCACCCGCAGGCCCGCGCGGGCGGCGGCGGAGGACGAGGCGTGGGAGGGGGCGCCCCAGCCGGGCGGCAGGTCGGCGACCCCGGCGCCCTCCAGGACCGTACGCAGGATGGCGGCCCGCGCGCCCGGCTGCACCCGCAGGGCCTCCGGGAGGGCGCGGCAGGCGCGTACGACCTGGTTGTCGAGGAACGGCGCGTGCAGGCGCTGGAAGCGGACCTCGGCGGCCTGTTCCAGGATCCGCAGGTCGGCCGCGTGGCGGGCGAGGGCGGCACGCGCGCGGTTGTCGCCGGGCCGCTGGCCGGGGCCCGCCCCGGAGCGGTTCGCCGACCCTTGAAGGCGAACCGATACTTCAGCGAGCGCCTCCCCCGTGAGCCAGCGGGCGGCCGGCCCGGGTCTGGCCCAGGTGAGCGCGGCGAGGGACGCGCCCACGGCGCCGCCGGGCTCGTCGAAGCGCCGCCGCAGCAGGCGGTCGGCGAGGGCGTCGACGCCCGTGCGGTAGGGCGTACGGGCGAGTCGGCGTGCCGCGCCGTACACACGCGCGGAGACCAGGACCGAGCCGTCCGCCTTGGCGAGCGCGGCGACGGGCCGCACCAGGTGCCGCCGTTTGCGGTCCATCAGGAGGTCGGCGAGGCGGGCGGGGTGGGCGTCCAGGACCTGGCGGGCGCCGTAGCCGGTGAAGTGGTCGGCGCTGCCGGAGGCGAGACGGGCGCGGTGCCGGGCGGCGGCGACCAGGGAGGGGCCGGGTTCGTCGGTGAGGGGGCCGTCCAGGTCGGCGTACGGCAGGAGTTCCTCGCCGCCCGCGACCACCACGTGGTGCAGCCGGGGGTTGGCGGCGAGGGCGCCGGCCCGCTCCAGTTCGGCCTCGCGGCCGCCGACGGCCAGGTCGTTGTAGGTGACGGCCAGCAGCCGCTCGCCCGCGCCGGTGCCGTGTCCGAGCACGGTGCCGGGCCTGCCGGGCAGTCCGGCGGCCAGCAGGGCGAGCGTGCCGGAGGCGGGGCCGCCGGACAGATCGGCGCCGATGCCCGGTACCGGCATGCCGCGAGCGGCACGGCGTTCTCCCGGTCCCATGCCGGGCACCGGTCCGGGGTCGAGGTCGGCGCCGGGGAGATGCCGGGGAGCGGCGAGGCGGGTGCGTACCGCTTCGACCAGTGCGTCGCGCACCGCGTCGACCGCACTGTCCGGATCTGCGGGCGCCGCCGCCACCGCGAGGGAGGCCATCGGCTCGTACCCGGAGATCTCGCGCGCCCCGGCGCGCAGCACCAGCGCGTGCCCCGGCGGTACGCGCCGTACCCCGTCGTAGGGGGTGGAGTCGTGCAGGGCGGCCGGTACGTCGGGGGCGGCGAGGAGGGCCGCGAGATGGCCGAAGTCGAGGTTGGCCTCGACGAGGTCGGCGAGCGGCAGGGCGGCGGTGGCGTAGGCCGTGCCGCCCTCCCAGGGGGTGTGGAACACCGGCCGGGCGCCCGCGAGATCGCCGCAGACGGTGATCCTGCGGCCGACCTGGACGACCGCCGTGTAGCTGCCCGGCCAGGCGGTCAGATGCCGCAGCGCGCCACCGCGCGTGGTGACCAGGCCGAGGCGCAGCTGGTCGTCGGTGGCGCCGCAGGTGCCCAGGACGGCGATACGGGTCTGCGCGTCGATGCTCACCACGCGCACCTCGTCGGGCCGCCAGTCGCCCACCGCCCACAGTGGATCCGGGTCGCCCCACAGCAGTTGGGCGCCGATGGGCTGGACGGTCTCGCCGTCGAACCCGGTGGCCCCCGCGGCGCCGATCTCGGCGGCGCCAGAGGTGGTACTGCTCCAACCCACCAACCACCGCATCGACGCCTCCACAGGCTGTGGACCACCAGTGCACCGTACGAACTGGGGACCATGCTGCCATGAAGGAGGCGTGCTGGAGGGGCGGCGGAGCCGCTTGGGATCTCCCGCGCAGATGCTGAACACGTGCTGAACATGTGCTGACGGACCGACAGAACACCGTCGTCGGACCGTCGTCCGTGCGTCGCGGGGCTCCCTGCCGTCGCACCCGCCAAGGTCATTTCGACTCGAATGCGCCCCCGCTGTGCGCCCCCAAAGCCCCCAACGCGCCCTCAATTTCCATGGTCGGAGGGCTGATAGCCTTCGAAAGGCTGGGTAGGTTTTCGGCCAAATCCATATTCCGGGGACAGGTTCGCGCACGCTCCGTACAGGCACCGCGCGCGACCTGACGACGCGCACGGTCCGGGAGACGGGCTTCGCCTCCCGGACCGGTCCGCCGCCCGCGGGGATGAAGGCGGCGGTGTCCCCCAGCCCACTGGATCCAGTACAGCGGGCCGACCCACGCACGATCCATGGAACCGCTCCCCCCATGGCCGGAGAAGAGCGCACGTACGGGCGCACGGCCACACGGCGGGGGCACGCCGCGACCCCGTGTGCACGGTGCGTGCACGGCCCGCTCATCGGCACGGACCACAATCCCGCCAACCGGAACAATGCCCCTTAACGCTTGGGATGCGGCGAACTACGCTGGGTTTACGAATGCCGCGTGGTTATGCCAGCGCGGCAGCCGTCTGTGTCGAGGGGTGGCGCAATGTCCAGGGAGCAACGCGGGCCGAACGAAAAGCTCGGCGCCGTTCTCGCCCTCGCGGGAATCAGCAACGCAGGCCTCGCGCGGCGCGTCAACGACCTCGGCGCTCAACGCGGGTTGACGCTTCGCTACGACAAGACGTCGGTGGCGCGCTGGGTGTCGAAGGGCATGGTGCCGCAGGGCGCCGCGCCGCACCTCATCGCGGCCGCCATCGGCCAGAAGCTGGGCCGCCCCGTGCCGCTGCACGAGATCGGCCTGGCGGACGCGGATCCCGCGCCCGAGGTGGGCCTCGCCTTCCCCAGAGACGTCGGACAGGCGGTCAGGTCGGCGACGGAGCTGTACCGGCTCGACCTCGCCGGCCGCCGTGCCGGTGGCGGCGGCATCTGGCAGTCGCTGGCCGGTTCGTTCGCAGTGAGCGCATACGCAACGCCCGCCTCACGCTGGCTGATAACCCCGGCCGACAGTTCGGTCGCGCGCGACGCGGGCCCCTCGGAGGGCTCTGGCGCACCGCTCAAAGTCGGCCACAGCGATGTGCAGAAGCTGCGGGAGGCCGCCGAGGACGCCCGGCGCTGGGACTCCAAGTACGGCGGCGGCGACTGGCGTTCGTCGATGGTGCCGGAGTGCCTGCGGGTGGAGGCGGCACCGCTGCTGCTCGGCTCGTACTCCGACGAGGTCGGCCGTGCGCTGTTCGGGGCGAGTTCCGAACTCACCCGTCTCGCGGGCTGGATGGCCTTCGACACCGGGCAGCAGGAGGCGGCGCAGCGGTACTACATACAGGCGCTGCGGCTCGCCCGCGCGGCGGCCGACGTGCCGCTGGGCGGCTATGTGCTGGCGTCGATGTCCCTGCAGGCCACCTATCGCGGCTTCGGCGACGAGGGCGTCGACCTCGCGCAGGCCGCGGTGGAGCGCAACCGGGGACTGGCCACCGCCCGCACGATGAGTTTCTTCCGGCTCGTCGAGGCGCGGGCACACGCGCGCGCGGGTGACGCGCAGGCGGCGGGCACCGCACTGAAGGCCGCCGAGGGCTGGCTGGAACGCTCGCGCGAGGGCGACAACGACCCGTCGTGGCTGGGCTTCTACTCCTACGACCGGTTCGCCGCCGACGCCGCGGAGTGCTACCGCGATCTCAAGGCACCCCGGCAGGTGCGGCGCTTCACCGAGCAGGCGCTGTCGAAGCCGACGGAGGAGTTCGTGCGCTCGCACGGGCTGCGGCTGGTGGTCTCCGCGGTCGCGGAGCTGGAGTCGGGGAACCTCGACGCGGCGTGCGAGCAGGGGGTGCGGGCCGTGGAGGTGGCCGGGCGGATCTCCTCGGCGCGGACGACGGAGTACGTGAAGGATCTGCTCCACCGGCTGGAGCCGTACGGGGACGAGCCCCGGGTGGTGGAGCTGCGGGAGCGGGCGCGGCCGTTGCTGATGGCCCCGGCGTAGTCCCTCCGGGGGTTCGGCTGGATTCTTGCCTTGGCCTCCGGGGGTTCGCCTGGATCTTGCCTTGGGGTCCAGGTGCCCTCCTGGGCGGGGACGTGCGCGGTTCCTCGCGCCCCTGGGGGGTTGGGCTTGGCCCGGGTTTCGGCGTGCCGTCGGGGGTGGCGCCGTGCGCGGTTCCCCGCGCCCCTGGGGGGGGGTTGGGCTTGGCCCGGGTTTCGATGTGCCGTCGGGAGGCGTGCCGTGCGCGGTTCCCCGCGCCCCTGGGGGTGTCGGGCTCGGGCCTGGTTTCGATGTGCCGTCGGGGGTGGCGCCGTGCGCGGTTCCCCGCGCCCCTCGGGGTGCTGGGGCCGGCCGGGGTTTCAAGGTGTTGTCAGTGGTGCAGTGCACTATCTGTGGTGGGAGGTGGTGCGAGTGCGGGCGGCCGGGGCTTACGACTGTGATGTGCTGGTGGTCGGCGGGGGAATCGTCGGGCTGTCCACGGCCTACGCGATCACCCGCGCCGCGCCGGGGACCCGGGTCATGGTGCTGGAGAAGGAGGCGGGGCCGGCCCGGCACCAGACGGGGCGCAACAGCGGTGTCATCCACAGCGGGATCTACTACCGTCCCGGCTCGCTCAAGGCGCGGTACGCGGTGCGCGGGGGTGCCGAGATGGTGAAGTTCTGCGCGGAGTACGGCATCCCGCACGCTGTCACCGGCAAGCTGATCGTCGCCGGTGAACGCTCCGAGCTGCCCCGGCTGCACGCGCTCGTCCAGCGCGGCCGGGAGAACGGCATCCCCGTGCGCGAGCTCGGCGCCGGCCAGATCGCCGAGTACGAGCCCGAGGTGCGCGGCCTCGCCGCCATACATGTCGGCACCACCGGCATCTGCGACTTCGCCGCCGTCGCCCGGCAGCTCGCCGAGTCCTCCGGCGCGGAGATCCGCTACGGCGCGCAGGTCGAGCGCATCGACCGGCGGCCGGAACTCGGGGTCGCCGTGCGGACGCGGGGCGGCGAGGTCGTGCGGGCGCGGGTGCTGGTCAACTGTGCCGGGCTGTACAGCGACGAGATCGCCCGGCTGACCGGGGACGAGCCAGGGGTTCGGATCGTGCCGTTCCGGGGGGAGTACTACGAGCTGGCACGGCCGGAGCTGGTGCGGGGGCTGGTGTATCCGGTGCCGGATCCGGCGTTCCCGTTCCTCGGGGTGCATCTCACCCGGGGGATCGACGGGGGCGTGCACGTCGGGCCCAATGCCGTGCCGGCGCTGGCCCGGGAGGGGTATGGGTGGGGGGTGGTGCGGCCGCTGGAGCTCGGGCGGACGGTGTCCTGGCCCGGGGCGTGGCGGATGGCCCGTCGGCACTGGCGGTACGGGGCGGGGGAGATTCGGCGGTCGGTGTCGCGGGGGGCGTTCCTGAGGGCGGTGCGGGTGCTGCTGCCCGCGGTGGAGCCGGGGGATCTGGTGCGGGGGGCGGCGGGGGTGCGGGCGCAGGCGGTGCGGCGGGATGGCGGGCTGGTCGATGACTTCCTGATCGTGGAGGGGGCTCGGGCTGTGCATGTGGTGAATGCGCCGTCGCCTGCGGCTACCGCTTCGCTGCCGATCGGGCGGGAGGTGGGGCGGAGGGTGCTGGGGGTGCTGGATGAGGTGGGGTGAGGGTTTTTTCGCCCCCGCAGCCCCTTCCCGTCCCGCCACGGGGGCTCCGCCCCCGTACCCCCGCTCCTCAAACGCCGGAGAGGCTGATCTTCAGGGGGTCTGGGGGCGGAGCCCCCAGGGAAGGGGCGGCGGGGGCGAGGAACCCTCGGCCGTAAAATTGGGGCACTGTGTCTGACTTGCTAAACGTTCCTGAGAGTCCTAGGCACCTTCCCGGTGTCTCTGTTCGGCATACCCGGATCAAGGGGGAGCCTCGGTTTCCCGATGGGCCCAAGGCTGATCCCGCCGGGTCGCACTTCGAGCGGCGGATCCGGAGTTTTCAGCCTCGCCGTAGCCGGGTGACGGCCGGGCAGGCGGACGCCCTGCAGCGGTTGTGGCCCCAGTGGGGACTGGACATCGACGGGCATCAGGTCGTCGATCTGCCCGAGTTGTTCGGGAACGACCGTCCCGTGGTGCTGGAGATCGGCTTCGGGATGGGCGAGGCCACCGCCCAGATGGCCGCCGCGGATCCCGGCACCAACGTCCTCGCCGTGGACGTGCACACACCGGGGCAGGGCCATCTGCTCAACCTCGCGGAACGCAGCGGGCTCGACAACGTCCGCGTCGCCAACGGCGACGCCATCATCCTGCTGCGCGAGATGCTCGCCCCGGACTCCCTGGACGGGCTGCGGGTCTATTTCCCCGACCCCTGGCCCAAGAAGCGGCACCACAAGCGGCGGCTGATCCAGCCCGAGTTCCTCACCCTGGCCGCGACCCGTCTCAAGCCTGGCGCGCTGCTGCACTGCGCGACCGACTGGGAGCCGTACGCCGAACAGATGCTCGACGTGCTCACCGCGCACCCGGACTTCGAGAACAGCCGGGCGGACGGCGGTTTCGCGCCGCGTCCGGCGTTCCGGCCGCTGACCCGTTTCGAGGGCCAGGGACTGGACAAGGGTCATGTGGTGAACGATCTGCTCTTCCGCCGCGTACAGCACGAGGACCGTGACCGGGGCTGATTTTCTCCGGCGTCGTCGTAGGCCGTGTTCTCCCTCGTTAGGGTCGATGCCGTGGCCAGCTTTTCCCCGTACCCGCCCCTCCCCGGCCATCCGCCCGTCGGCCATGCCCTCGGGCACCCGCGCTGGTGGCAGCGGCGCGCCGTGCGCTACGGGGCGCTCATCACCCTGCTCGCGGTGTCCGGGCTGGTCATCCTGGCCCTGGTGCGTGAACAGACCGGCACCGACGGGTTCCTGGTAGGCCTCGGCCTCGCCGTACTGCCCGTACCGCTGCTGATCACCGCCTTCCGCTGGCTCGACCGCGTCGAACCCGGCCCCTGGCGCAATCTGCTCTTCGCCTTCGCCTGGGGAGCCTGCGCCGCCGCGCTCATAGCGATCGTCGCCAACAGCTTCGCCACCAGATGGATAGCCACGGCCACCGCCGACCCGACGAACGCCGACACCCTCGGCGCCACCGTCATCGCCCCCATCGTGGAGGAGTCCGCCAAGGCCGCCGCCGTACTGCTCGTCTTCCTGTTCCGCAGACGGAACTTCACCGGGCTGGTCGACGGCGTGGTGATAGCCGGGGTCACCGCCACCGGCTTCGCGTTCACCGAGAACATCCTCTATCTCGGCACCGCCTTCGGCACCGACCAGCTCACCGGCGACCGCGGCATCGCCTCCGTCACCGCCGCGACCTTCTTCGTGCGCGTCATCATGTCCCCCTTCGCGCACCCCCTCTTCACCGTCCTCACCGGCATCGGCTTCGGGGTCTCCGCCCTCTGCGCCGACCACCAGCGCGTCCGCCGCTTCCTGCTGCCGTTGTCCGGGCTGCTGCTCGCGATGAGCATGCACGCCGTCTGGAACGGCTCGTCCTCCCTCGGCCAGTACGGCTTCTTCGCGGTGTACGGCGCGTTCATGGTGCCCGCGTTCGGGCTGCTGACCTGGCTCGCCGTCTGGACCAGACAGCGCGAGCTGAGGACCGTACGGGAGGAGCTGCCCGCCTATGCCGTCGCGGGCTGGCTGACGCCCGCCGAGCCGTTCGTGCTCGGTTCGATGCGGGCGCGCGGCATCGCCCGCGAGTACGCGCGCCACTACTGGGGCAAGCCCGCCGCCCGCGCCGTCGCCGAGTACGAGGCCATCGCCACCTCGCTGGCCTTCCTGCGCCATCGCGGACGCGGCGGACGCGCCGGCCCCGACTTCGTCGTCCGCGAGGCCGAACTGTTGGGCGAGCTGTGGAACCGCCGCCACATCGCCCGCCCCGCCCTCCAGCACGCGGCCGCACGCGTCTGGCCGGAGCGCGGAAGGCACGGGGCGACGTACGGGACGGTGCCCTCTCCGTGGCCGCCGCCCGCGGCGTACGGCTATGGCGGCTCCGGCGGCCACGGGTACGGCGCTCCCGCCGCGCCGTACCCCATCCACAACCCCTATCTCACCTGAGCCGTCGGCCCCATCCGCCCCGCCGCATGCAAAAACCGGCAGCCCTGACGTCGGGGGGAAGCCGTCAGGACCGCCGGAGACCAGAGGGGAGGGATAAGAGAGAAGCAGAACAGCCAGCCTGCCAGAGGCTGAGCGCCGTCAGGGGTTGAGGCCCTTGCCGCGCAGCCATGTCATCGGATCGGTGGCGGTGGCCTGCCCGTTCGGGTGGACCTCCAGGTGCAGATGCGGGCCGGTGACGTTGCCGGTGGCGCCGACGCGGCCGATCACATCGCCCGTGCTGACCTTCTGGCCGACGGAGACGCTGATCGACGACTGGTGGTTGAACCACAGCTCGGTACCGTCATCGAGAGTCAGGATGGTGCGGTACCCGTAGGCGCCGGCCCAGCCCGCCTCGGTGATCGTGCCGCTGTGGATCGCCTTGATCAGCGTGCCCGTGGGCGCGGCGAAGTCGAGGCCTGTGTGATAGCCGGAGGACCACAACGTGCCGGCCTGACCGAAGGTGCCGGTGATGGTGTAGGACGCGACCGGCAGCGTGTACTGCTTGGCCAGCGCGGCCAGGCGCGCGGCCTCGGCCTTCTTCTTCGCGGCCTCCTCCGCCTTCGCCTTGGCCGCCTCGGCCTTGGCGGCGGCGGCCTTCTCGGCGGCGGCAGCGGCGGCAGCGGTGCGCTTGGCGGCGGCGGTTTCGGCGGCCGTCTGGGCCTTGTTCGCGACCTGGGTCTGCTGCTGCTCGGCCTGCGCCATGATCCGGTTGCGCAGCGCCTCGCCCGCGTCGGAGCTCTTGCTGTCGGCCACCGTCGTCGTCATGGTGCTGAGCGCGGCCTGGGACGCCTTGGCCGAGTCGCTGCCCGAGTCGCCGCCCGAGCCGGAGTCGCCGAGCAGGGAGCCCACGGAGGGCAGATCGGGCATGGAGATGGAGACCGGCGGCTTGCCGGTGTTGGCGCTGGCCATGCCGCCCGCGCCGACGGCCGCTATGACACCGACGCCCAGGACGGTGGAGCTGCGGGCGAGTCCGCCGCCGCGCTGCTTGCCGACGCGGTGCCGGCCTCGTACCGGGCGGAGGGAGTCCTCGGTGGGGTTCCACTCCTGCCAGGGACCCTCGTCGGTCTGGTACTCGCCGTAGCCGAAGGTGTCGGTTCCCCCGCGCTGGCCGGGTACGTACGGAGACTCCGTGAGAGGCCGGTTAGACGCCACGTGGGCGCGCTCCTTCCTTCCTTCTCGCCTACCGGGTTAGCTGACGGGTTCGGAGCAGGAAGGTCTCCTACGCGCGTATAACGCCGTGCTTCCACGGCGGTATCCGCGTGATTCACCCCAGGGTGGTGGTTCCCCGGCTCCCTTGCGGGACTCGGCGCGTGCGCACGGAGCCGTCTCTTGTGACGGCTGGGACAACCGCGCTGCGTTATCGAACGTTAATAGACGCGGAGGGGAGATTCCAAGCCGTTCCCCGTGATCAGCAAGATTTTTCCGCCGGACTTACCCGCCATGACCGGCGTAAATCGGGCGAGTTGACCTCCACCCATCAGCCACCGCGGCGGTGACGGTGACTCAGATGTTATGCGGAGCGAGACCGTCCGCTCACCCAACGTGATACCGGACCGATATCAGCGCGAGACCGACGGGAAGCGTCACGCGTCGGCCGGAGACTTGTGTCACGCCACCGGCCGGAGAGATGTGTCACGGCCGCCGTACCGCGAGCAGCGCCATGTCGTCCGTCAGACCGCCCCCGGCGTGCCGGTGCGCCTCCGCGGCGAGGGCGGTGAGCAGCGGCTGCGGGCCCGGGAAGGTCCGGCCGCCGAGCCCTGTCTCGGGGTCGTAGAACACGCCGTGCGCGTCGCGCGCCTCGGACAGCCCGTCGGTGTAGAGCAGCAGCGTGGCCCCGGGCGGGAAGTCCGTCTCCTGGGTGCGGTCGGGCAGGGCGCTCAGCTCACCCAGCCCGAGCGGCAGCGCCGCCGTGTCGGCGTGCAGCACGCGCACGGTGCCATCGGCGAGGAGCAGCAGCGGCGGGGGGTGGCCGCGGTTGACGACGCGGACGAGTGGCTCGCCCTGCGGGATCTCCGCGAGGACGGCGGTGGTGAACCCCTCGACGGCGTCGACGGCCTCGCGCCGGTTGTCCTCGCGCACCAGCGCCCGCTCCAACCGCTGGGCGACCGCCTCCAGCGTGGCCTCCTGCTCGGCGGCCTCCCGGAAGGCCCCGATGACGACGGCCACGATGCCCACCGCACCCATCCCCTTGCCCCGCACGTCCCCGACGATCAGCCGGACGCCGTGCGGGCTGTCCTGCACGGCGTAGAGATCGCCGCCGATGGACGCCCCGGCCTGCGCCGCCTCGTAGCGCGCCGCGATGTCCAGACCGCCGATGCGTTCCTCCGGCTCGGGCAGTACAGCGAGCTGCGCGGCCTCGGCGATCTCGCGAACGGAGGCGAGCTGCCGCTGCCCGCGCTGCACGAGGATGTTGATGAGGACGGCGAGCACCGCGACCGTGGTGACGGTGACCAGCTCCGTCACCGCGCCGACGGCCACCACGACATGCCGTGTGGCGTGACCGATCAGCACGGCCACCGCGGCGAGCACGGCCGCGAGCCCGGTGAGGACCGTGCCGCGCCGCGAGTAGAGCGGGGCGGCGACCAGCGGCGCGGCGGTGAGCAGCGGGGTCGCGGAGAACTCCTGCGGGGTGAGGTAGTCGAAGAGGATCCCGCCGGCCAGCAGCAGCGCGGGCAGGAGCCGTACGGCGGTACGGGCGTACATGATGCGGCGCCCGGGTCGCTCCTCCACCTCACCAGGCCACTCCACCCGACTCCCCGTCCGTAGCCGACGTACCTCCAGTGTCCGGCCCCGGCGGCGGGCGGCGAACGGGGCTGAGCCGAGCGGATGAGCGGGCACCCTGCCAGATGCCGTACACTGGTCTCACCGACGCGGGGTGGAGCAGCTCGGTAGCTCGCTGGGCTCATAACCCAGAGGTCGCAGGTTCAAATCCTGTCCCCGCTACTGAAGGCCTGGGGCCGGAATCCATGTGATGGATTCCGGCCCCAGGCTTTTTTCCTGTTCTCCCTGCTCCCCCGGTTCTCCCGGTTTCCCGGTCCAGTTCTCGCCGTCGTGCGGGCGTGCGGGAGCACCGCTTCCCCGCCCTCAGTCCAGCAGATGCCCGTTGGGTGCCTTGGCGGTGGGCTCGTACTCCGGTATGACGACCACGGTGGCGCCGTTCGCCGTCAGCAGCCCGTTGCCGTCGGCCGCCGCGACGAAGGTGTCCGGCTCCCGCCAGGCGGTCACGACACGCCGTACGCCCGCGTCGAGAATCAGCCGGGCGCAGGGCGCGGGGCGGGAGGCGCGGCGGGCGCAGGGTTCCAGGCTGCTGTAGACGGTGGCGCCGGGCAGCCGCGGGTCGGCCGGGTCGGTCTTGGCGAGGGCCGCCTCCTCCGCGTGCACGACCGTGTCGCCCCCCTCCCGGGAGTGGCCGCGGGCCAGCTCGGTGCCGTCGGCGGCGACGGCCACCGCACCGACGCTGAACGCGGTGTCCGACGGCGGGCACAGCGCGGCCAGCTCGCAGGCCAGCCGCAGCCAGTGCCGGTCGGCGGCGGTGGCGAGCGGACCGGTGCCGGGGGCGGTGGGCTCGTAGCGCATCAGGACGACGTCGCCTATGGCGCGGGTCTCCAGCAGCCGCAGCCGTCCGCCCTGGTAGGTGCCGGGGCCGAAGAGGCGGGGGGCGTCCGGGTCGCCCACGAAGAGCGGGGCGAGCACCAGCTGGAGTTCGTCGGCGAGGCCATGCTGGAGGAGCTGGGTGTGGACGGTGCCGCCGCCCTCCACCATCAGGCGGCGCACCCTGCGCACCTCGTACAGATGGGTCAGCAGCTCCCGCCAGTCGAGGGCGGGACCGAGGGGGACGACATCGGCGGCGAGGGCCAGTTCGCCGGCACGGTCGGCGCCTTTGTCCGTCGTGTAGAGCAGCTTGTCCCCGCCGGTGTGCCAGAACTGGGCCGCCGGGTCCAGGTCGCCCGTGGCGCTGACGGTCACCTTGAGGGGGTACTCCGGCTGCCCGGCGGCGCGGCGGGCATCCCGGCGCTCGGGGGAGTTGACCAGCAGGCGCGGGTTGTCGGCGCGGATGGTGCCGGCGCCGATCAGGATGGCGTCGCAGGACGCCCGTACCTCGTCGACCCGGTCGAAGTCGGCCGGGCCGGACAGCAGCAGGCGCTCGGGGCCGGTGTCGTCCAGGTAGCCGTCGAGGGAGACGGCGGCGGACAGGAGGACGTACGGGTACGGCATGGCGTCGGCGCTCTCTTCGGGGGCCTTGGGGCATCAAAGGTCGGTCAGGGGCTTCGGAGACGGTCAGGGGTTCGGGGGGACGGCCAGGGGTTCGGGGGACGGTCGCCTTGGTTCAAGTTTGAAACAAACCTACACTGGGAGCATGACGACCCGCTGGCTCACCCCCGACGAGCAGCGCGCCTGGCGCGCGTACATCGCCGCGTCGCAGCTCCTGGAGGACGCGATCGACCGGCAGCTCCAGCAGGAGGCCGGCATGCCCCATCTGTTCTACTCGGTGCTGGCCAACCTGTCCGCCGCGCCGGACCACCGGCTGCGGATGACCGATCTCGCCGAGACCCTGAAGATCACGCGCAGCAGGCTGACGTACGCCGTGACCCGGCTGGAGCGGGACGGGCTGCTGCGCCGCGAGGACTGCCGCTGGGACAAGCGCAGCAGCATCGCGGTGCTGACCGACGAGGGGATGGCCGTGCTGGAGCGTACGGCGCCCGGGCATGTCGAGACGGTGCGCGCCACGCTCTTCGACCGGCTCACCCCGGAGCAGGTGGGGCAGCTGGAGGAGATCTGCACGGGGATCGTGCGGGGGCTCCAGGGTGAGGATCGCGGGGCGGGACCCGATGACGTCCCTTGGCGGCGGCGGTCGTCCGCCTGCCCGTCGTCCGCGTCCCCGTCATCCACGTCCCCGTCGCCGACTTCCCCGGCGCCCCCTTCCGCACCGTCCGCCTCCCCGGCGTCCACTGCCTTGTGAGTCACCCCGAGCGCGGACGAACAGCGGAAAAACAATTGCTTCAACTTTAAAGCATGGGGTAGGGTCTCTCCCTGTGGCCAACTGCTCAAAATTTGAAGCACTAGCAGTAGCAGTAGCAGTACCGACGAGCGGTCGGCCGCGGCAGACACACCCGCACCGCAACCGGGAGACCCGCATGCCCGACACCCTTGCCGCCACCCAGCGCGCCCGCGTCCGGGTACCGCTGCGCTTCCAGGACGGCTACAGCGTCGACGCCGACCTCGTCACCTTCCACGGTCTGGCCGACGGCCAGGAGCACGTCGCCGCCGTCCTCGGCACCCCCGAGCCCGGCAGCACCCCCCTGGTCCGGCTGCACTCCGAGTGCCTGACCGGCGATGTCTTCGGCTCCGCGCGCTGCGACTGCGGCCCCCAACTGCGTGAGGCGGTGGAGCGGATCGCGGCGCGCGGCGGTGTCCTGCTCTATCTGCGCCAGGAGGGCCGGGGCATAGGCCTCTACAACAAGCTCGACGCGTACGCCCTCCAGGACCAGGGCCTCGACACCTACGAGGCGAACGCCGCCCTCGGACTGCCCGAGGACGGCCGCGACTACACGGCCGCCGCACAGATGCTGCGCGCGCTCGGTATCGAGCGGCTCGACCTGCTGTCCAACAACCCGGACAAGGCGGAGCAGTTGCGGACGCTGGGCATCGACGTCCGGGAGCGGGTGTCCACCGGTGTCTTCACCACCGCGCACAACGTCCGCTATCTACGCGCCAAGGTCCTCCAGACCCAGCACACCCTGCCGCTGGCCCAGCTGACGGAACCGGCCGAAGTCGCCGAACTGGCCGAACTCGCCGAAGTCACCGATCTGACGGAGCGTACGGCGGGTTGAGGGCAGTCCCTCGTCCGTTCCTGATCCGTCCCTGCTCCGGCCCTGATCCATCCCTGGTCCGTCCCTGCTCAGCGCCCCGGGGCCCGGTGGGGTCTGCCGGATCGTTCCGCCGCGGCGGCCTCGGCGCCGGGTACGGCATGGCGGGGCCGCTGCTTCGAAGCGGCGCTGACTTGGCCGACCAGTTCCCAGAAACACGCCAGCGCGGTGAGGGGCGGGATCCCTGTGATCACCAAGGCCAGCAGCGACCGCGGCGAGTGGCTGACGCACAGCGCCACCGCCATCGCGGAGGCGACCAGGATGATCCCCCATGAACGCCGGGCGGACCGCTGCTGCACGGTGGCCCGCAGCACCGACAGCGCCGCCACCAGCCACGGCCCGTACACCGTCAGCGGCCACCACGGCGCGAACTCCGGCGGCAGCACCGAGGAGGCGACGGCGCGGAGTTGGCCGTAGGAGTAGGAGATCGACCACGACAGCATGGCCAGCGCGCTGAGCGCGATCACCGCGATCAGGGCGCTGACGTGGGTGACGCGATGTCCGCCGTCGAGGAAGTGGGAGTCCTCGCCCTCCCGTCGGCGGCCGATCCGGTGCCGGCGGGGCACGGCGGGGGACTCTCCGGCCGCCGCCGCGTCGGCCGCGGGGGCGGCGGAAGCGGCGGAGGCCGCAGAGGCTGCGGATGCCGCGGAGGCGCCGGACAGTATCTGGGCGAGCTCCTCGACCGGATCCCAGCCGTCCTCGACCGGATCCCAGCCGTCCTCGACCGGATCCCAGCCGTCCGCGACCGTGTCCCAGCCGTCCCCGACCGTGCCCCAGCCGTCCGCGACCGGGTCCGCCTCGGGCTCGGGAACGCCCCAGGTGTGCTGCGCCCCGGCCGGGGGGACGTAGTAGAGCTGGGTGTCGTCGTAGCTCCTGTTCATCAGGCGTCCCAGCCGTGCCGGACCGTCTGTTCCACCACGGCCCGCGCGTACTCGCGCTGGACACGGCCGATCTTGATCAGGAACTCGTCGAACAGGTCGGAGCAGTGGGTGAGATGCGTGTCGCCGTCCGGCGGCTCGACCTCATCCCTGTCTACGTCTGCGTACCTGTCTACGTCCGCGTAGTTCGCCGTCGTCGTCACGCCCACCTAACGATCACCGCGGGACGGGCGGGTGTCCGGCATTCGGGGGACGTGTGTCGCCCGATGGGATCAGATTGCCCGCATCGTCTCGGCGAGCGCCCGGAACACCAGGGCCGTCGAGGTGGCGCCGGGGTCCTGGTGGCCGATGCTGCGGGCACCGAGGTAGGAGGCCCGGCCCTTGCGCGCCTGCATCGGCGTGGTGGCCCGCATCCCCTCCTCCGCGGCGTCGGCGGCGGCCTCGGCGGCACCCGCGAAACCGGTGCCCTCCTGGACCCGCTGCTCGAAGGCGGCGAGCGCCGGGGTGTAGGCGTCGATCATCGTCTTGTCCCCGGGTGCGGCGGCACCGAGCTTGCGGACGCTCGCGAGCCCCGCGGCGAGGGCTGCGGCGAACTGCCGTACGTCAGCCGCCGGCCCCTCCAGCGCCTTGCCGATGGCGCGGAAGGCACCGCCGTAGAGCGGTCCGGAAGCGCCTCCGACGCTGGAGATCAGGGTGGTGCCCGTCTTGACGAACACGGCCCCCACGGCGTCCGGCGCGTAGTCGGCGAGGGCGGTGGTGGCCGCGGAGAAACCACGGTGCATGTTGATGCCGTGGTCGGCGTCACCGATGGCCGAGTCGAGCTGGGTGAGGAGGTCCTTGTTCTTGTCGACGGCGGCGGCGATGGCCTGCACCCAGGTGCGGGCGAGGTCGGTGTCCACGGGGGCTCCGTTCGTGGTGGGGACGGGGGGAGGCGAGGTGAGGAGGGTGGGGTGCGGGTCGGCGACGGGGGCGGGGGCGGGGTGCCCGGCGCCCCGCCCCCGGCTCGGGTTCAGCTCCCCCAGCGCAGCGCCGGGGTGTTCACCGGAGCGTCCCACAGGGACAGCATCTCGGCATCGGCCTTGCACACCGTGACGGAGACACCGGCCATGTCCAGGCTGGTGATGTAGTTGCCGACGAGGTTGCGGGCGACGGTCACGCCCTGCTCGGCGAGCGCGGCGGCGACCTCGTTGTAGACGACGTACAGCTCCAGCAGCGGCGTGCCGCCCAGGCCGTTGACCATGACGACGGTCTCGTCCCCGGCGCCCAGCGGCTGGTCGGCGAGGATCGCGTCGACGATCGTCGCGACGATCTCCTCGGCGGGCCGGAACTTCTCGCGCCGACGCCCGGGCTCACCGTGGATGCCGACGCCGACCTCGATCTCGTCGTCGGGCAGGTCGAAGCCGGGCTTGCCCGCGGCCGGGGTGGTGCAGGCGGTGAGGGCGACGGCGAAGGACCGGGAGGCGGCGTTGACCCGCTTGGCCATCTCCGCGACGGCGGCCAGGTCGGCGCCCTGCTCGGCGAGCGCGCCGGCGATCTTCTCGACGAAGACGGTGGCACCGGTGCCGCGGCGTCCGGCGGTCCAGGTGGAGTCCTGGACGGCCACGTCGTCGTCGATGACCACGGTCTGTACGGCGATGTCGTCGTCCTCGGCCAGTTCGGCGGCCATCTGGAAGTTGAGGATGTCGCCGGTGTAGTTCTTCACGAGGAACACCACGCCCGCGCCACCGTCGACGGCCTGCGCGGCGGCCAGCATCTGGCCGGGCACGGGCGAGGTGAACACCTCACCGGGGCAGGCGGCGTCGAGCATGCCGGGGCCCACGAAGCCGCCGTGCAGGGGCTCGTGCCCGGAGCCGCCGCCGGAGACCAGGGCGACCTTGCCCGGCCGGGTGGGCTCGCGGCGGGAGATCACCTTGTTCTCCGCGTCGACCTTCAGCGCCGGGTGGGCGGCGGCCATCCCGGCGAGGGCGTCGTCGAGGACCGACTCGGGGGTGTTGATGAACTTCTTCATGACGCTGCTCCTTGCTCCTTAAGCGGTGGCCGGACCGGGCACAGGGGTCTCGGCGCCCGCCTGCTGCTCGGCTGCCGCGCCTTCGGCGGGCTGGGCGCGGTGGGCGTTGAGGGCGGTGTAGGCGAAACCGGCGGCGACCGCGCCGACGATCTCGGCGACGAGGTAGACCGGGAGCTGACCCCAGTGGACCGTGCCCCCGAACAGCTGGCCGGTGATCATCGGGCCGATGGTGCGAGCCGGGTTGATGGACGCGGAGGTGGCGGGGGCGACCGGGATGATGATCGCGAAGACGGCGAGGCCGATGGCGAGCCCAGCGAAGCCGCCTGCCGCACGGCGCTCGATCGCGCCGAAGACGACGAAGGCGAGGATGAAGGTGCCCACGGCCTCGGCGAAGAAGGCCTGACCGGCGCCGACCCCGGTGCCGTAGGCGGCGATGCCGAGGCCGACGTCGACCGCCTTCTTCCCCAGGACTCCGACGATGGCGAGCGAGCCGAGGATCGCCCCTGCCACCTGGGCCGCGACATAGCCCGGGACGTCCCGCCAGGGCATCTGCCTGGTGGCGGCCAGGGCCAGGGTGACGGCCGGGTTGATCTGGCAGCCGCTGATGTGGCCGATCGCGTAGACCATCGCGATCACGGCGGTCGCGAAGGCCAGCGAGATCATGCCCAACTGGGCCATGGTGAAGGGCGCGTCACCGCCGACGATGAGCGTCGCCGGGACCGAACCGACGCCGATGAACACCAGAACGGCGGTGCCGAGCAGTTCAGCAAGGAATTTCTGGGGATACGTGTTGTCTTCCATGGACAGCGCCCAGTGCGCGGCGTTGCGCACTGGGCGTTCACCTCCTCCGCGGGGAGCGGGGCTGGGGGAAGGGGGAAGCCGAGCTGATGGAGCCGGAAATTTCGTAGCTCCTCGCGTTCATCATGGATGAACGTTGTTCGGGAAATTAAGCTCAGGTTTCACGCGTGTCAAGAGGTACGGCAGCGATCGGGCGCGCCGGACACCGCAGACGGCGGCACGGCAGAGGCCCCGGGCACGCTCGGGGCGCCCGGGGCCTGCGTACGTACGGGAAGGGGACCGACGGGACTCGAGGACCGGACCGTCAGGAACCGGACCGTCGGGGGCGGTCAGAGGACGGCCGTACGGGCGCCGCCGCGCGGCGCCCCCAGGTCGCGGGAGAGATTGCGGGCGGTCTCACGCACCGCCACCGCAAGGTTCTGACGTGCGGATTCGGCGAGCAGCCGCTCGACGGGCCCGACCAGTCCGAGGGCCCCGACCACCTCACCGGACCGGTCGAAGACGGGCGAGGCGATGCCCGCGTCCCCGATGGCGGACTCCTGGTCCTCGATGGCGTACCCGGTCCCGCGGACGTCCTCCAGCTGGCCGGCGAGGACCGAGGAGTCGGTCACGCTGGCGCCGGTGAGCACGGCCGGCTTGCCCGCGAGGAGCCGCTCCCGCTCGGGCGCGGGGAGGTGGGCGACGATGGCCTTGCCCAGCGCGCAGGTGCTCCACGGGACGGTGGCGCCGACCTCCAGGATCTGCACGGCTCCCTCGGGCCGGAAGGCGTGGTGCACGACGAGCACGTGATCGCCGGTGAGCACGGCGACCCACACGGCCTCATTGGCCAGGGTCGCGAGCTGATCGGCCCAGGTCAGCGAGCGGGTGCGCAGCTCCTGGGTGTCGAGGTAGGCGTTGCCGAGCTGTACGAGGCCCGGCCCGAGCTGGTACTTCGAGCTGTCGCGGTCCTGCACCACGAGTCCCTCCGCCTCCAGGGTGCGCAGCAGGGCGTGCACCGTGGGCTTGGCCACACCGAGGCGGTCGGCGAGTTCGGTCACGCCCAGCCGGGGCCCCGTGGCGGCGAGCTCCCGCAGGATCTGCACCGCGCGCTGTACCGCCTGCACCATGGAAGCGTCTCCCGAGTTCGGTCCGGATGGAGATGCATTCGGTATTGCTGAACGGCGTTCCGAGATTTAACGTAGCCGTTCATGAGCGCATCTGTCGGCATCGTACTCGTGTCCCACAGCGCCGAACTCGCCGCGGGCCTCCGCCTGCTGGTGGAGCAGATCGGCGCCGACACTGTCCCCCTCGCCACTGCCGGAGGCACCGACGACGGCCGCATCGGCACCAGCTACGACCGTGTCCTCGCCGCGATCCGCGACGTCGACCGGGGTGCCGGTGTCGTCGTCCTTCCCGACCTCGGCAGTTCTGTCCTGACCGCCCGCACCGTGCTGGAAGACCACCCCAGCGACGACATCACCATCGTCGACGCGCCCTTCGTGGAGGGCGCGGTCGCGGCCGCGGTCACCGCCGCGTCCGGTGCCGATCTGAAGACCGTCGTCGACGCCGCCAAGGAGGCCCGCAATGTCCCCAAGCTCTGACTCGACCGCCACCGTCCACGAGACGTCGGTGGTACTGCCCGCCCATCTGCACGCCCGCCCGGCAGGCCAGCTCGCCCGCGCCATGGCCGCTTTCACCAGCACCGTCCGTTTGGAGGCCGCGGGCCGGAGCGTCAACCCGGCCAGCGTCCTCGCCGTGATGGGCCTGGGCGCGACGGCGGGCAGCACGGTGACGCTCCGGGCGGAGGGCCCGGACGCGGAGGCGGCGGTGGCGGCGCTGGCGGAGATCCTGGCGACAGCCGAATAGCCGCACCGCACCCCTCCCGCACCCGTCCCACCCCTCCCGCACCCTCCTACCCCTCCGTCCGAGGGACCCCGTTCGGCCCTCACCCCGGCACGTCTGCCCCGACTCACCCCTCCCAGCGGCTTTAGTGGTCGCGCCGATCCGCCACCAGGTGACCGGCGCTGAGCACTCGTCCCACGGGAGGTTCGTTGAGTTCGTCGAGTTCGTCGAGTTGGCGGAGCAGATGGGCAGGCTTCGCGGCGGCGGTCGGCCTGACCGGTTCGCTGTTCATGGGCGCACCGGCGGCGTCGGCCGCGCCCACGGCACCGGCCCCGGTGTCGGCGTCTTCTCCCGCCGCTTCTGCTCCTGCCGAGGTCAGGCCCGACCCCGACACCTCAAGGGCGTGCCGGGGCCTGGTCCCGTACCCGATCCCGCCCCAGTACCGCTCGTACTACTTCTGCGGTGACTGGCGGCTGGGCCCGCGCCGGCTGCCCACGCAGGGCGTCGTGGGCGGCATCCTCCAGGGCTACGACCGCCTGGGCGGCCTGACGGCCGTGCAGTTCCTGAACCGCTGGTGGCTGCCGTCGGCCGACTCGGGCCAGGGCGACTGGAGCTACCCGCCGGACGACGGTTTCGCCCACGACAACGAGGGCCACCCGCTCGGCGCGCCCCTGGTCCTCCACGCCTCGGACCACCTGCTGCTGGACCGCTTCGGCAACGAGTCGGGCAGGTTCCTCTCCTCGGCGGGCACGACGTTCGGGCAGCGGGCCATCCCACCGTCGAACCTCGACACCTCCGACCCGCGCTACCCGTACAACTACCACCTGTACCGCCTGGCGAAGGACATCACCGTCTGCGCAGGCCCGGCCGCCCCGGCCTTCGAGCAACCGGGCGGCTCGATCCAGTACGCGGCATCGAGCACCGGCGTCTGCCCGACGATCCCGTACACCAACGTGGCCGCGCTGGTGTCGAACGGCACCCTGGTGAGGGTGGCGGTCCCGACGGACCAGCCCAAGTCGCTGAAGCCGCCGACAGGCATGCGCACGCTCGCAGCACACTGACCACCCGAATGAACCGCTTCGAACTGCAACGGGCGCTGCGCGCGGCCGGAGTCCCGGACGCGCTCTACGAGATCCCCGGCTGCACGCAGGGCCCCTACCCCGCCGACCGCTACTTCCTGGAGGAACGCCCCGGCGGGGTATGGGCCGTGGGCGTCCACGAACGCGGCACCCGGGAGGTCGTAGAACAGTTCCCCACAGAATCCGAGGCCTGCGCCTGGCTCCACACCCGCCTGACCGAGAACACCGCCCCACCCCCGACCCAGCTCACCCCCGAGGAACAGGAATCCCTCCTGCGCACCCCCGAAGCCACCCGGCGTCGCCATGGGCACAGGGCCTGATGACTTGACAGCCGGTTCTCAGGCTGACCACCCGTGAAGCGACACCTGAGGTCCACCGCCGGCGAGATACCGGCGCAGGGCGGTGTCGCCGGAGCGCACGAAGTCCTCCGGAAGAGCGCCGACGTCGACCCACCGGACCTCGGCGTGCTTATGAGGCTCACGGTTCTGGGGTTCACCGCTCCACTCGTGCGCGACGAAGACGACGGTGAGGAAGCCGTTGGGCGCCTCAACACCCCAGGCCCCGTGGACGATATGGGCGACCTCCAGGGCCTCCGGCGCCACGACCAGACCGGTCTCCTCGTACAACTCCCGCACAGCGGTCCCGATGACGGACTCCCCGGGCTCGCTCTTGCCGACGGGAAGATCCCACAGCCCCTGCCCGAACTTGGCATCCGGGCCGCGCTGGAGCAGCACGACACGATCGGCGCCCCGGTCATGAACGATGACGGCGGCAACCAGCAACGTCATCCCGCCGAGCCCACCCGCCTCCGACCGAACCACAGAGTCCTCCTTCGCCGACCGAGAGCAAGGTGATCAGGAGCATAGAGGGCAGGCATGGCCACGTCGTAGGAGCTTCTCCCCTCCTTGAAGCGAAGGGGATCCTTCCTTCAGGGCTGAGCGGGGATTCCTGGCTCAGGCTGCCGCCGGGAGCAGCGCTCCCGGGGGTCTTGTGCCCTCGACACCAGCCGGGTTCGCATGGCCGAACGGTGCCGCTCGGATATACGGGGTGAACAGAAATGGTGAGGCTGACTGCCCTCCGGCCGCAGGAAACCTGTCTCCGTGCCGGGTTCTGCCGAAACACTGCAGAAAGGTATGAACAATTCGACCTGTCACCCTGATTCAGCGACCCGACGGTTCATTTCGTTCAGCTGTCGCGGCGTCAATGCACTGGACCATCAGCTCTGCCCAGACGATTTTGCCCCAGCGCTTTCGGTCGCAGCCCCAGCGGTATGACAGGGCGTCGACCAGGACGAGGCCACGGCCGCTCTCATCGGTCTCGTCGGCGATGCTCGTTTTCGGCAGGGTGCGGGAACCATCGCTGACACCGATCCGTACGGCATCGTGCCCCAGACGTCGGACGGATACCCGGACCAGACGGCACGAGGTGTGCTGGACCGCGTTGCTCATCAGCTCGGAGACGATCAGCGTGCCCGCGTCGGTCAACTCGATCATACGCCAAGTGCCAAGAGCGACAGAGAAGCACGGGCGTTGTCTCCTCGGAGCCGGGACTCTCGCCCGCAACGAGCGGGCGGAGCTCTTCTCAGCGCCGCCAGGACGAGCCTGGACCTGCTCCGCGGCGGCAACGACCGTACGAAGAGCCGAGATTTGCCCTCAACGGGATTGCGGAGAATTGCGCAGTGTCATCCGAGTGAGTGAATCGCCGTCTCGATCAGAGCGCGGGCGGGATTGCCGTGGACGGCCATGTTCGCCAGCTCCCCGAACGCCTTCCGGTAGTCGGCGAGTTCGCGCGGCTGCACCACATTGACCTCGGCTGTGAGGGTCTCCACGACGCTGCGGGTGCTGTCATGGAGGTAGAACGCCTCCAGCGGCCACATGGCCCGCCGGGCGGTGAAGGGGATGATGCCCAGGGAGACGGACGGCAGCTTCATCACAGTCAGCAGATGCCGCAGCTGACCGGCCATGGTCTCGGCATCGCCCACCCGGTAACGCAGGACGCATTCCTCCATCAGAACAACGAACCGGTGTCCGCCTTCGTACAGGAACCGGCTGCGGGCGACGCGGGCGGCAACAGCCTCCGAGACGTCGTTCGGGGTGCCCTGGAATTCCGTGATGGTCTCCATCAGGGCCGTGGCGTAGGCGGGAGTCTGGAAGAAGCCCGGCATGACGTTGGAGACGTACGCGCGTGTGACACGGGTCTGCGCATAGAGGCCGTAGAAGTCCTCCTGGGTCTTGCGCATACCGGTCCGATGGGCCCGGCGCCACTCCACGTACATCGAGTCGACAGCGCGCGCCGTGGCGATCAGGTCGTCCGCCTGGTCTGCGGCACCGCACGCGGCACACCAGGCGCGGATGTCGAGGTCGGTGGGCTGAACCTCGCCCTTTTGGATCCGGGTCGTTTTCGCCGGGTGCCAACCGCACCGGGCGGACAGGTCCTTGCCGGTGAGGCCGGCGTCCTTGCGGAGGTGCGACAGACGTACGGCGAGTGCTTCTCGGGCTGACCGAGCGCTGGACGAAGGAGAGGAGGACATCAGACAGGGCGGGATCAGACGGTGTACTTCTCGTGGTCGACGGCACGCTCCCACACGGCCTCGAACGCGCCGGAACACAGCTCGACCACAGCGGGGTCCTCACTGAACTCCTTGGGCGGCACCGCCCAGTCACCGTCTCCGGTGAAGATGTTGAACTGCACCAGGCTGTCGTCGAACAGCCAGAAGTCGGCCCCCGGAAGGGCAATGTCCCTGGCCCTCCGACGAGGCAGCCAGCGCACCAGTTCCCCCGCCTCGGTGTTCAGTGACGTGGCGGCATGCTCCCACCGGATGTAGTCCGTCACGGGCTCGGACACGATTCTGGCCCTGCGCATCACCACGCCACGGCCGACAGCCTCCCGCACGATGCCCAGCCACTCGGGCCACCAACCCACCGTCGGGTCGAGGTCGACTCGGCCGGTGCGCTTGAACTGCTCGAACTCTTCGGCCTCGTCACCGACCCCGTACGCATCACGCATCTCCAGATGCACCGCGCTACGGCGTGTACCGGCCAGCAGCTCAGCGAACCTCGGCACGCCGCTCTGCGACAGTCGGGTAGCCGGAGCGTGTTGCCACGCCCCGGCCCCCTCAGAACCGGACGTGCGGCTGTTCACCGCATCCGGCTCAAGCGAGCCCCCAGAGCTGTTGCGCGCGTTCATGCTTGCCCGGCCCTCCTGTTGTCGCCAGCGTGGTGCTGGCGATGACATTCAGCGTGCACGAGGCGGAGGTTTGTCTTCTCGTCCGAGCCGCCGTGCCGCCTGTACACGAAGTGATGCTTGTGAAGCATCTTCATGGATGCCGAGAACCAGGCCGCCCACTCCCGCGGGCTGTCGGGCTCGAATTCGGCACCGGAGATCAGCGCCTGTTTACACAGGGGGCAGATTCCCTTTTGGCGAGCAGCCAGCGTGACAGACGTCCTGTCCGCCGTTGCTGGCATCTTTTTGCGCGAGCGGTTCGCCCAGTAATCGGCGAGCGTCGGATCATCAGGCGAGTACCCCGCCTTGAGACCGACGTGCCGTTCAATCTTGGTCCATCTGAGCTTGTACAGGTACATGCCGGTTTCCCGGTCACCGAATACCCATTTGCTCTGACGGTACGAGTTGAACTGACCGTAGTACCTTTCGGTACACCAGGTCTTTGATTTCCTCGGGTGCGTATGCCTGGCCCACTTGAAGGTCAGCTTCCACAAGTAGTCGTCCAGATCGCGGAACGTCTTCTTGGACACACCCGACCGGTAGTAGGTGGCCCATCCCCGAAGAATCGGGTTGAGCCGCTTCACCACGGCCATCACGTTGGACCCTCGATGGGCCAACATCTCGTCGCGGAGCCTTTTCCGGAACCTCTTGACAGCGGACTTGCTCGGCTTTGTGAGCAGTTTCCCGTTGTAGCGGCGGACATTGAACCCGAGAAAGTCAAATCCCTCTTCGAGGTGGACAACCCGTGTCTTTTCCTCGTTGAAGGACAGCCCTCGCGGCTCCAGCCACCCGGCCAAGTCATCCTTGACCCGATACACCTGACTCTCGCTGTGACAGAACACGGCAAAGTCGTCTGCGTACCGCACAAGTACCGGTGCGTCTCTCCGCTGCCACAGCGTGGCACCTTCGAGACAACCGGCCGCTGCACTCATCCCGTGAAGAGCGATGTTCAGCAACAGTGGGCTCACCACGCCACCTTGAGGAGTTCCCTCCTCGGTAGGCGCGAACCGCGTGTTCTCCATGATCCCTGCCTTGAGCCAACCCCGAATCATTCCCCTGCCGGGGAAGTGTCCGAGGCTTGTCAGCAGGTGCGCATGGTCGATCCGGTCGAATGCCGATGCCAGGTCCGCGTCGAGCACCCACAGCCGTTGTGCCCGTCTCTGGGCCACCGTGCTGAAGATGTTCGTGATCGCATCGTGGCACCCTCGCCCGGGGCGGAAACCGAAGCTCCGCGCCTCGAAGCGAGCTTCCCACTCGGGTTCCAGCGCATTCTTGACCATGGCCTGGCGGGCCCGGTCGCACATGACTGGAATTCCCAGCGGGCGTCGTTTCCCGTTCGCTTTGGGGATGTACACGCGCCGAACAGGACGGGCATGGTCGGTGATGGGTTGGGCAGCCAGTTCGGCCACCATCCGTCCGCGCTCCTTCGGAGTCAGGGCGGTTTCACCGTCGATGCCGGCCGTCCGGCGTCCGGAGCTCAACTGGGCCACCCTCTTCACGCTTACCTGCACGTTCGAGTGAGACCTCAGCATGAGCTTCTGCAAGTTTCGGACTATCTTCAAGTCCCCTTCGCGCGTAGCTGTGAAGATGCGCTGCCGCAGTCGCCGTACCGACGCTTCTGCCTTGGCCCAGTCGATGCTGTTCCATGCCTGCGTGTGGTCTTCGGGTCCGTTCGCCAGAGCAGGCCGGACAGTTACTCCTGTCCTCGTTCCTGAACTCGGCATCTAACTTGCCCCTCAGTTCTGGTTTCCAGATAGCTGGTCTTCACAGGCTCACCTGATCCGCGTAGGCTCCCTTTCGGGCCGGGCACAGGCCCGTATCCGACGGGTTATGCGGTGACGCTTGTCCGCCCCGGTTTCCCCTGGGTTTTCACCCTGTCGGCATTCGCTTCTCGGATCATCCTGTCCTGCTGGAGAGTTGGGCCTTCGTTGCCTCCGGCTTACCGTGATTTCACGGACTCCAACAGGGTTTCCACGTTCCGCTCCAGTGAGACGCGGCTGGGGTGGGCGCCCTCTTTACCCCGGAACCTGCGGTGTCCACTCCCGCTTATGCGAAGACGCGGGATCGCATAGCACTCTTCCGTGCTCGGGTTCTATAGCCGCCAACTGCCCTGCCATCCGCACGACTTGGAAGTAACGAGGCGTCATCAAGGGTTCACTCACGTTCGCCCGTCCAGCCTTCCCCTTCGTCTGTGGCTGCCCGATGGCCAGGCTGCTCTTGGACTTTCCCGCTCGGCTTCACACCCCGCCGTTGCCAGCGACGCATGCGAACGTGGGGACGGACCTTGGACACTGGTCCGGGTCGGTTACCGCCTCCTCTCACTCATCCACTCAGCTGGAGCGACCTCGTGTCGCACTCGCACGCCTTCCTGATGATCGGGATCATGCGGGCCGGGATCCTGATGACGGTCTCGCCGGGCGGGATCGGCGCCCTGGCCGGGGACAAGGCGTCGCAGGTTGCGGTCGTCTTGTTGTCGGCCTGGTAGCTCTGGATCAGCAGGTCGTTCGTGCTGGTGTCTACCCAGACTGTGGGGCATCCGTCCTCATCCGTTTCGGGGTCGATCCCAACGAAGTGAATGTCCATGGTGGCTGGCCTCACGCGCTAGTCGGTTGCAGCGATTTACACCACGGTCGTGACCCGGGTGACCTTGGTCAAGAGCGCATGTTAGCCATGACCAGGGTTCTGTAACTGCCATGTAATTCGGTGAAACTTCGTAGCCTCGGCGGCAGGAGGCTCCATAGCGTCGGTGGGCACGAGAAAGCCCCGCAGCCGCTGTCACGGCCCGGGGGGTGGCCGACACCTCGAGGAGCATCGACATGACGCACGGTACAGCCCCAGACCCGGCAGCGGCAGCCACTCCTCAGCCAGTCCCCGCAGGCCCCGGCGTCCTGGTCCATCCGGCCGCTGACCGTCGCCTCGCGGTCGCCCAGTGGCTCCTCTCCACCCTCCCCGCCGACAAGCGCGCCCGGGCCCGCGCCGACTGGCAGGAACACGGGGTCGCACTGCTCCGCCTAGGCACCCTGTTCTCCGCCGTCCGCCTGCCCGCCCCGCTCGTCACCGCGGCGGCCGGCGGGCGCCCGTCGCCTGATGAACTGGACGCGTTCCTCGCCGAGGTCCTCGACGGCCCGGTCGTCTGCGACCCACGGCACCAGCGGTACTACGCGCTCGTTCCCGCGAGCATGCCCCGCACCTGGACGGCCGCCGTTGACGAGTGGCGCGCCCAGGACGTCGACGCGCTCGGACGCGACACCTACCTGGGAATCCCGCGCCCGGACCGCACCCGCGAGGCCAAGATGCGTGACCCGTTCTGGGCTGTGCCCATGGAGTCGCTCGCCTCGCTGTGCCAGCCGCTCGCGGTCGCCCGCCTCGTCGCCGCCGGCGCGCACCAGCTCGCGGACGCGCCCGCCACGGCCTGACCCGTAGACCTCCCGGCCGCAACGTTGGAGCGTGCGACGGCCGGGATGCGGCGCCCGTACACCCCGTGGCGGGCGCCCCGACCCGCCGCCGGAACGCCCCCGCGACCGGCGGCGGGTCACTTACCTGATCATGTCGGGGACAGAGATGCCGATTGCTGCGGCCAGCCGGATGAGGGTGTCCGTGGTGGGCGACTGCTGGCCCTGCTCGATACGGACGACGGATGGCCGGTCGACGCCCGAGCGCAAGGCGACAGTCTCCTGCGTTAGGCCGGCGTCGACGCGTGAGGCTCTGATCGCCTCGCCGATGACCTGACGCTGGGCGATGACCCAGTCGGGCTGTGGCGAGGCAGATGGCACCCGCTCACATTCCTAGCCCGTGATCATCTTGTCTGTGGCGGTAGCCCTACATTGGTGGGTGACTCCCGCGAGCGGGCATCACGGACCGCCGAGACGTTGGGCGACGGCCCTGGAGAGGCGTCGAGGCGGAGACGGGCGGCCACCCCGCGGGTGGCCGCCCGATCTCATTCCTGCCGAGCACTCGGGCCAGCGACGGGCCAGCCAGCGATCATGGAATCACCTAAAACGGACACACCCCCAGCTCGAAATGGCCCTGAGCTGGGGGTGATGTGGTAGGCCCTGTGGGACTCGAACCCACAACCAATGGATTAAAAGTCCACTGCTCTGCCAATTGAGCTAAGGGCCCAGGCGATGTTGCCTCCCCGAGCATAGCCGCACGTGGCCCTGTCTCCGATCGAGTATCGGGGACACGGCGTCAACTTGACCCGGTCCTGAAGGACCGGGCTTGGAGGTAGTGCCCGGCTGGCTGCTGGGTGGGCTCCTCCGTCCAGACACCCCTTAGGGGGTGGCAGAGACGCGTGACTCACGCCCCGCGTTCCACACCACGGCGCCACGCTGGGCGATGTTGTGGGAAGCGTTCCGGTCCGCGTGGGCAACGACCCCGCAGTTCCGGCAGATGAAGAGGGCCTGGTCGACCCGGTTCTTCTTGCCGACGTGCCCGCACTCGCAGCACGTCTGCGAGGTGTAGGCGGGGTCGACGTGAACCACGGGCACGCCTGCGCGGCGTGCCTTGTACGCGATGAACTCTCCGAGCTGGGCGAAGGCCCAGGAGTGGAACGTGACCCGTTGGGGCTTACGGAGCCGTACCCTCTGCCGGATGCCGCCCAGTTCTTCCAGGGCGATTCCGGCAGAGGTGCGTTCAGCCTCGGTCACGATCGTTTTCGCGATGACGTGGTTGGTGTCGGAGACATGGCGCTGCTCGCGCCGGTTGCGCTTCTTCAGTAGCCGCTTGGCGGACTTGGTGCCCTTGCGCTGGAGCTTGGCGCGTAGATCGCCGTGGCGTTTGCGGTGCCGGTTCAGGTCGCGCCCGGCAGCCTGGTAGCCGGTGGACGTGGTGGCGATGTTGACGATGCCGAGGTCGACACCGATGAACCCGACAGGCTCGTACTGCTGCTCCTCGGGGACCTCGCAGGTGGCGATCAGGTAGAACACGCCGTCGCGTTCCACCAGATCCGATTCGCCCTGCCGGTGCTCGCGCAGCATCTTGAGGCCGTCGGCGGAGCAGGCGAACCGCACACCCCGGATGCGTCCGGCGGTGGTCCAGATGGACACCGTCTGTGCGTCGTACTGCCAGCTCAGGCACCGGTCGTCGTACGGCTGGGCTGCCTCGGGCCGAAAGGCGATGGGCTTGGACTCGGCCTTCCTACGCCGCTTCGAGCCCGGTCTGCCGAGGTTCCCAGCCTTGATGTTGGCCTTGAGCGTCGTGTAAGCGTCGCGGACCTTCTTGATGGTGTGCTGGGCCGCTTGCGCCCCCAACCCCCGCGACTTCAACTCCGTGTAGGTGTGCTTGCGCAGCTCGTACTCGCGCGGCACGCCCTGCTCGAACGCCACCGCCGACACCCGGTTCGCGGCCTCGTTGACCGTGCGCAGGGTCGCCGACAGTGCGGCGGCCTGCTCGGCCTCCGGCATCAGCTTCACCTGCACAACGAGTTTCACGGGCGTGATCGTATCATTGATCTATGTCACCACGCTGGGAGCCAAACCCCGATATTCGCAGGGGCAGAACAGTCGTCTGCACCCTTCACGCACACTTGGTCTTCACACCCAAGTATCGGCGCGGCCCGTTCACCGATGAGATCCTCCGGCGCTGCGAGGAGGTCATGCGTGACGTGTGCACGGACTTCAACACCGAGCTGGTGGAGTTCAACGGGGAGAGGGACCACGTCCACCTGCTGGTGCACTACCCGCCCAAAGTCGCCTTGTCCCGGCTGGTCGGCTCCCTCAAGGGCGTCTCCGCCCGGCGGCTCCGTCAGGAGTTCCCAGCGCATATCCGCAAGTATTTGTGGGGCGACCACTTCTGGTCGCCTTCGTACTTCGCCGCCTCGTGCGGCGGAGCACCGCTGGAGATCATCAAGGAGTACATCGAGAACCAGAAGCGACCTGGCTGAGGTCAACAGTGCAGGCCCATGGACACCTGCGGGTCAGAGCCATCCGGAGAGCGCTTCCTCCCGGGCGTGAACGCCCGGGAGTTCCGCGCTAGATCAAGCTGAACGGAGGACAGTGGGGCCCCTCGTGGGTTACCGGGTGGGTTACGAGTCGGCCGGTTCGGGGGTTGTCGCGAGGGTTCGTTCCGGGACCGTGGGCCTCAGGAACCAGTGGCGGGCCGATGTCAGCCACCACGTCGCCGCGAAGCCCAGGACCGCCAGGACCGCCACCGGGGCGTAGTTGAAGCTCTCCCAGGTGATCGGGTACATCTGCGGGAGCATGAAGAGGATGGTGATCAGTCCCACCCAGGCGACAGAGGTCACGCCGATCGCCTTCGACCAGCGGCCCAGGTGCCACGGGCCCCGTTCGAAGTCCTCGCCCTTGCGGAGTCTCAGGAACGTCGGGATGACGTAGGCCACGTACAGGCCGATCACCGCGATCGACGTCACCGCCGCGTAGGCCGTGTAGTTGATCAGGTAGGGGAGGCCCAGGGCCAGCGCGCCCAGGGCTGCCAGCCAGACTGCGGCGACCGGGGTGCGGGTGCGCGGGCTCACCGTGTGCCACACGTGCGAGAACGGCAGCGCGCCGTCGCGCGAGAAGGCGTAGATCATGCGGCTGTTCGCCGTCACCGACGCCATCCCGCAGAAGAGCTGCGCCCCGATCACCACCAGGAGCAGCAGCTTGCCCGCCGTCGCGCCCAGGGCGTCCAGGAGGATCTGGGCGGGCGGTGCGCCGGTCGGGGACGTCCGTTCCTTGTCGTACGACTGGATCGCGAAGGTGAAGCCCAGGAGCAGGACCAACCCCGTCACCCATGACGTCCAGATCGAGCGGACGATGCCCTTCGGGCCCGCCGTCGACGCGTCGTGCGTCTCCTCCGTCATATGGGCCGAGGCGTCGTAGCCCGTGAAGGTGTACTGGGCCATCAGGAGGCCGATGAGGACGACGTAGATGCCGCTGCCCCAGCCCGTGTTGTTCACGAAGTGGGTGAAGACGAAGGACGGTGACTGGTGGTGGTCGGGGACCAGGGCCAGCGCGCCTACGATCACCCCTACTCCCAGCACGTGCCACCACACGCTCACGCTGTTCAGGAACGCGACGATACGGACCCCGAAGGTGTTGAGGAGGCCGTGGAGGACCAGGATTCCCGCGAAGAGGAGGATCGTTCGGCCGGGGGTGACCTCGAAGTCGAACTGGAGGTTCAGGCAGGCCCCGAGGAACGACGCCGCCCCGAAGTCGATGCCCGCCGTCACCGCCACCTGGCCCAGCACGTTGAACCAGCCCGTGAACCACGCCCACGCCGCCGCCGTCCGCGGAGGCGCCAGGCGGTGCGCCCAGAAGTAGAGGCCCGCCGATGTCGGGTACGCCGAGCAGATCTCGGCCATCGACAGACCCACGAACAGGGTCATCAGGCCTACGGCGACCCAGCCCCAGGTGATCACGGCGGGCCCGCCGGTGTTCATGCCGAAGAAATAGAGGGTCAGGCATCCCGAGAGCACCGAGATGATGGTGAAGGAGACCGCGTAGTTCGAGAACGCCGACATTCGGCGGGCGAGTACCTGCGTGTACCCCAACTGGGCCAGGCGCTCCTCGTCCGACAGCCGGTTTGCAAGGGCGTCATCTGTCATGTCCCCAGCGATTCCCCGGGCGGGAGTGTGGCATGCGCCACATCCTGGCCGAAATGTACCGGTAACGCGACGCGCCCCCGACCCTGGGCGGACGCTGACTCTGTCGGGGATCTTGAGGATCCCCGGCGGGGCAGCATGATCAACGGGCATGCTCGGCTCTGTTCAAGGACCGATGCAGTTGTCGAGGTGCCCGTTGTCGCTTCACGCCCGTTCTGGTGAGCAAGTCCCTTCTCTGACCATGCAGATGGCGCGGGCGAGCAACCCGAGCGGTACAACGGCGATGTGGGTGAGAGACCGCCTGGGCGGGCTGTGGCGTGACGAGGACTTCGCCGACTGGTACCCCCGCGACGGCCGCCCAGGGCTCTCGCCCGCCCAGCTGGCCACCGTCTGTGTGCTCCAGTTCCTGCTCGGTCTGTCGGACCGGCAGGCGGCCGAAGCGGTTCGCTGCCGCATCGATTTCAAATACGCGCTGGCCATGGAACTGGACGATCCCGGCTTCCACCACAGCGTGCTGGCCGACTTCCGCGACCGTCTCACCGAGGACGGCCGAGCCGACCGTCTCCTCGACCTCGCGCTCGAACGCCTGAAGGAGGCCGGTCTCGTTCGCGAACGCACCACCCAGCGCACGGACTCCACCCACGTCCTGGCCGCGGTGCGCGACCTGACCCGGCTGGAACTGGTCACCGAGGCCGTCCGCGCCGCGCTGGAAGAGCTGGCCGGCACCGCTGATCACCTGCTGGCCGGCCTGGTGGACGAGGAGTGGGGGCGCCGCTACGGCCGTCCGGTCCGTCTGGGCAAGAACCCCACCCGCCCCAAGACCAGAATCCTCGCCACCGGAGGCGACGCCGTCCGGCTGATCGAGCACCTCGGGCAGCACGGGCCGGAACGCCTGTCAGGGCCCCGCGTCCAGGCCCTGCGGCAGATCATGGTGCAGAACTACTACCGTGACGGGGCCGGGCGCCTGCGCTGGCGCACCGTGGAGGACGGCGGGCTGCCGCCCTCGTCCGTCGCGGTCGTCTCGCCCTACGATCCGACGGCCCGCTACGCGCGCCGCGGACACGTCACCCGTTGGAAGGGGTTCGTCGCGCATCTCACCGAGACCTGCGATCCCGACGGCGTCAACGTGATCACGGATGTGGCCACCACCGATGCCACCGGCTACGACGCGAAGGCTCTGCCCGGCATCCACACCCGGCTCAAGCGCCGCGGGCTGCTGCCCGCCGAGCATCTGGTCGACGGCGGCTACACCTCCCTGGTCCATCTGGAACAGGCAGCCCGCGAACACCAGGTCACGGTCACCGGACCACTGCCGGTCAACACCACCCGCCAGAACCGCAGGAACAACGGGTTCGGCCGCGACGACTTCCACATCGACTTCGACCGTCGGCAGGTCACCTGCCCGCAGGGCGAGACCAGCGCGGGCTGGCACGGCCCCTACCCGACTTCCTCGCCCACGGCGGCACCTCTGATCGTGGCCCGGTTCACCAAGAGCCAGTGCCGGCCCTGCCCGGTCCGCACCCGCTGCACGACCACCGCCGACAGCGCCCGGAGCGTGGGCTTCCCCCCGCGAGAACTCCGTGACCTGCAACTCCGAGTCCGTGCCGAGCAGCAGACACCCGAATGGCAGGCTCGCTACGCGGTCCGCTCCGGAGTGGAAGGCACCATCAACGAGCTCGCCCACGGACACGGCATGCGCCACTGCCGCTACCGGGGACAGCACAAAGCCCACTTACAGCACGTGTTCACAGCCATCGCTGCAAACATCGAGCGCCTCAGCCGACGGCCGCCGACCGGAGAAGCGCCTCCGTCCCGACGGCCGACCGCCTTCCAGAACTACCTGGACCAGCACGGGATCCCCCGGCCGAGGTCTTGGCGGTCCGCCAGAGACTGAGCAGACCGCCAAGATCCCCGACAGAGTCAGCGTCCTGGGCGGGTCGGGGGCGCGTCGTTCGTTCAGCTGCGGCCGAGGTCACGGCCGCTGTCGTCAGCCGTTGCGCTTCCAGCGGGGCTTGTCGTCGCGGCGGCCGAAGGAGGAGGAGGGGGAGGAGCCGGTGCCGCCCCGGTGGTCGTCGCGGCGGCCGTACGGGCGGTCGTGACCGGCGGAGCGGAAGCCCGGGCGGTCGTCGCGGCGGTCGCGGTTGAACGGACGGTCGCTGCCTCGGTGGCCACCGCGGTCGTCACGGCGGAAGCCGCCGCGGTCGCCACGGTCGTCACGGCGCTCGAAACCACGGTCGTCACGACGCTCGAAGCTCCGGCCGCCACGGTCCCGGTCACGGTCGCGGTCGAACGGGCGGGCCGCCCGGTCGTCCCGGCGGAAGCCACCACGGTCACCGCGGTCACCGCGGTCGTCGCGGCGCTCGAAACCACGGTCGTCACGACGCTCGAAGGTACGACCGCCACGGTCACGGTCACGGTCGCGGTCGAAGGACCTGCCACCACGGTCGTCACGGCGCTCGAAGCCCCGGCCGCCGCGGTCACGATCCCGGTCGCGGTCACGGTTGAAGTCACGGTCACGGTCACGGTTGAAGCCGCGGTCGTCACGACGCTCGAAGGTACGGCCGCCCCGGTCGTCGCGGCGCTCCCGGCGCTCGTACGACGTCCCCGACGCCGGTGCCGTGCGCTCGGCGCGCTCCACGCGGTCGGCCGCCTCCGTCACCGGCTGCTGGGGCAGCGACACCTCCGCCACCGCCTCGGACACCGCGGCCTCGGCCTCCTGCGCCGCCGCGGCCAGCGCCTCCGCCGGGTCCTCGCCCCGCTCGCGGGCGACCCTGGCGACCAGCCGGTCGGCCTCGTCGCGCAGCTCCGACGCACGGCGCGTGGCCCGCTCCAGCTGCTTGGCGAGCTGGGCGACCTCGCGCTCGGCCTGCTGCGCGGCGTTGCCCGCGGACTCGGCCTGGACCTCGGTCATCGATCGGGCGCCGGTGATCTCGGCGACCTCCGGGTCGAAGGCGGCACCGCCCTGGATGATGTGACGCCCGGCGTCGACGCCCGCGTCCTCCATCAGCCGGAAGATCTGGCGGCGCTGGTGCGGCAGGGCCAGCGAGACGACCGTGCCGGTGCGCCCGGCGCGGGCCGTGCGGCCGGCGCGGTGCAGATAGTCCTTGTGGTCACCGGCCGGGTCGACGTTCAGGACCAGGTCGATGCCGTCGACGTGGATACCGCGGGCGGCGACGTCGGTGGCGACGAGGACATTGACGTAGCCCTCCTTGAAGTCGGCCAGCGTCCGGGTCCGCGCGCCCTGCGTCATACCACCGTGCAGCGCGTCGGCCTTGGCGCCCGCGTCGCGCAGCTGCTCGGCGACCCGGTCGGCGCCGAGCTGGGTGCGCACGAAGATGATGGTGCGGCCCTTGCGGGACGCGATCGCCGCGGTGACCGGCGCCTTGTCCTTGGGCTTCACCACGAGGATGTGGTGGGACATCGTGGTGACCGCGCCCTGCGCCGCGTCCACCTCGTGGTGCACGGGCGAGCTGAGGTAGCGGTCGACGAGGACCTGGATCTCGTTCTCCATCGTCGCGGAGAACAGCATCCGCTGGCCGCCCGCCGGGACCTGGTCGAGCAGCTCCGTCACCTCGGGCAGGAAGCCCAGGTCGGACATCTGGTCGGCCTCGTCGACGACGGCGATCTCCACGTCCTCGAGGGAGCAGGCGCCGCGGTTGATGATGTCGCGCAGCCGGCCCGGGGTGGCGACGAGGATGTCGACGCCGCGCTCCAGGGCGTAGATCTGATTGCCCATCGAGGTGCCGCCGCAGACGACCTTCATCTTCAGGCCGACGACGTCGCCGTACGGCTGGAGCGCGTCCGCGACCTGCATCGCGAGCTCACGGGTCGGCGTGAGGATGACGGCACGCGGGCGCTTGCGCTCGGTACGGCCGCCGGACAGCCGGGCCAGGGCGGGCAGGCCGAAGGAAAGCGTCTTGCCGGAGCCGGTGCGGCCACGGCCCAGGATGTCCTTGCCGGCCAGGGCGTCCGGGATGGTCGCGGCCTGGATCGGGAAGGGGACGGTCACACCGTTCTGCGCGAGCTTGCGCACGACGCCCTCGGGGAGACCGAGGTCGGCGAAGGTGATCTCGGGGGCGTCTGCCTCGAGTTCTTCGGCCGCTTCGGCTACTTCAGCCGCTTCGGCTGCCTCGGCTACTTCGACCGCACCCTCGGTCGCGACGTCGGTCGCGTCCTCGTCGTTCTCGGTGCTCCCGGGCACGGCGAACTGATCAGTACTGGCAATGGACATACGTCTGCGAAACCTTCCGGAGTCTCTTCGGCACGCGCCCGTCAACTCCGTGATTCGCATTACGACCGCCTCAATGCGGTCCGCCACGGCAAGGGAGAGTACGCGCCACACGGCGCGCTCTGCGGTGGCGCCGGGCAAATGGGATCAAACGATCTACCACCATACGCACCCTCCACCCCCGAAGGCAAACCGAGCCCCGGAGACGCTCGTCACGTGCGGCGATGACCGTCCGCGGACAAACCTCGGCCCAAGTAGCGGGCCGACGGCCTCAGTAGGCCAGCGGGACGGGCGAGGCGACCGGCTGGCCCATGGCCATGGTCCCGAAGGCGGGTGTCCCGGCCGCGGGCGCCGGTGCCACCTCACGGTCGGCGAACTGCGGCCCGGTGCCCTCGTGCGCGGACGAGGAGGGCTCCGCGGGCGGCGGCGTCGAGGGCGGCGGAGTCGTCCCGATGGGCGTGGCGGACTCGGTGGGCACCGAGGTCCGGGTGGGCGCCGGCGGTGCGGGGACCGTCGGGGTCGGCCGGGCACTGGCGCCGGGCTTCACCGGTACGGACGCGGCGACGCCGTCCACCTCCCGCGCGGGCGGGGTGGAAGGAGACGCTGAATCCCCGTCGGCCCTGCGCTTCGCCTTCCCGGCGTGCGGGTGCTTGCCGTCGCCGCCCGCCTCGACGCCGTATCCGCCCCCGCCGCCCGATGCCGCCGACACCCCGTCGGGCACCTCGCCGCCCGGCTGCCCCGCGGAGCGCGACGGCCCCGGCCGGTGCGCGTCACCGTCCCCCACGCTCACACAGCCGGTGGCGGCGGCCGTGACGGCCACCATCACGGCGGCCAGCCGCACCGGCAGACGCCCGCGGCCGGACAGCCGCAGGCGGACAGGACGGTCGGGATGAACGGGATGGTCAGGACGGACGAGATGGTCGGGATGGTCGGGATGGTCGGGATGGTCGGGATGGTCGGGATGGTCGGGGGTGTGCAGACGGACGGGCACGTACAAGGGGCGCACGGCGGTCACCTCCGGGGCTGAAGAGAGTCAATGTGCCCAACTCCCATCGCCCGCAAGAGGACACGCGCCCTCTGTTCGGGCCCGCAGGATCAGGCACCGTCAGCCGTAACCCAGCGCGTGCAGCCGCGCGTCGTCGATCCCGAAGTGGTGGGCGATCTCATGGACCACGGTCACCTCCGTCTCCGCGACCACGTCCTCCCGGGTCTCGCACATCCGGAGGGTGGGATTGCGGTAGATGGTGATGCGGTCGGGCAGCACGCCCGCGTACCACTCGCCCCGGTCGGTCAGCGGAGTCCCCTCGTAGAGCCCGAGCAGCTCGGGGTCACCGGCGGGCGGCTCGTCCTCGACGAACACCGCGACGTTGTCCATCAGCCGTGTCAGCTCCGACGGGATCCGGTCGAGCGCCTCGGCGACCAGTTCCTCGAACTCCTCGCGCGTCATCTCCAGCACACCGTCATTGTCCGGTACGGAACGCCCGTACGAGAGTCGCGAACCGTCCCCTGTACCTCTGTGTGTATCCGGCATGCCCATGCGTATCCGGGGGCGGACTTGGGCATACGCGACCAATGGCCCGCCTGCCCGCCCGCACCCGCCCGCCTCACCCCCGTCCACCCCGCGCCCGCACGCCCCGCACGGCCCACACCGGCGCACCCGCCACCGCGCGCGGCAACCGTGCCCTCCGCCCCGGCCCCGTCGTGTGGCTGGTGCCGGAAGGCGCGCGGCCCTGGACGCGTGCCCTCGGTCTGGTGACGGTCGTGCTGGTCGGGGCCTGGCTCGGGCTGCTCGTCGTCGGCAATGTCCGTGCGCAGGTCGGCCCCATGAACACCACCATGACCCTGCGCCCGTCCCTGACCGGCGGCACGAAGATCAACGTCTCCCCGCTGGGCGCGCTGAGCCTGGACAGCCATGTCGCCCCCGTCCGCCTCGACGTCAACGTCGACCAACTCGACCCGGTCCGCTCCCAGGCCCTGGTGGACCACCCCGAGCGCATCTCCGGGCTCCAGACCGAGGTCACCCACGATGTGGCGCGCGGCACGCTCGATCTGGCGGTACGTTCCTGCGTGGCCGTCGTCTCCGGTGCCACCGCCCTCGGTCTCGCCGTCTACCGGCGCCCGCGCCGCGCCCTGGCCGCCGGCGGACTCGCGCTGGCATTGCTGGCCGCGTCCGGCGCGACGGCGTACGCCACCTGGAACCCCAAGTCCGTCCTGGAGCCGAAGTTCTCCGGGCTGCTGTCCTCGGCGCCCTCACTGGTCGGCAACGCGCGCAGCATCGTCACCGAATTCGACGTCTACCAGAAGGAGTTGGCACGCCTGGTGACCAACGTGACGAAGCTCTACGACGTCACCTCCACGCTCCCCGCCTACCAGCCGGACCCGAGCACCATCCGGGTGCTCCACGTCTCCGACATCCATCTGAACCCGGCGAGCTGGAAGATCATCGCCTCGCTGGTACGGCAGTACAAGGTGAACGTGATCATCGACTCCGGCGACACGATGGACCACGGCACCGCGGCGGAGAACGGCTTCCTCGACCCCATCGCCGACCTGGGCGCACCGTACGTCTGGGTGCGCGGCAACCACGACTCGACGATCACCCAGCGGTACCTGGGGAACTCCCGGCGCTTCAAGAACGTGCACATCCTCGACGCGGGCCGCGCGGAGACGGTCGCGGGGCTGCGCCTCGCGGGCATCGGCGATCCGCAGTTCACGCCGGACCGTTCCGTCCAGACCGGGGGCGAGGCGGCGGAGGAGTTGGCGGGCGACCAGCTCGCCTCGGCGCTGCGGGACCAGCGGGCGGCCGGGACGCCGGTGGACGTGGCCATCGCCCATGAGCCGTCCGCGGCCCGCCAGACGGACGGCGAGGTGCCGCTGGTGCTGGCCGGTCATCTGCACCACGAGGAGACGGAGGTCATGAAGCGCGGCACCCGGCTGCGACTGGAGGGCTCGACGGGCGGCAGCGGGCTGCGCGCCGTGGAGCACAGGTACCCGGCGCCGATCGAGGCCTCGATCCTCTACTTCGACCGGGCCGGCCGGCGTCTCCAGGCCTGGGACGCGATCAAGCTGGGCGGGCTGGGGCAGACGACGGCCGAGGTCAGCCGCCATCTCCCGAAGGAAAATCACCCCTGAGCGGCCCGCAGTTTTTCAGTTTGGCCGCTCCCCGAAAGCCGTAGTACAGTCTCGTCGTGCCCAAGGGCAGCGGTCAGGGCTTGACCGTCCCGAACCCCGTCAGGGGCCAGGGAGAAGCGGAACCTTTCGGGGGAAAGCGGAGTCACATGCTTCTCACGTCCTCAGGCCCTCAGGCCGAATGACGAAGCAGCAGTACCGAATGTCCGCCCTCATCGTCTAGTGGCCCAGGACGCCGCCCTTTCAAGGCGGTAGCACGGGTTCGAATCCCGTTGGGGGCACGCACAACCGTGTGCGACACTGTCGTACACAGAGCTTGGTCCTGTGGAGCAGTTTGGAGTGCTCGCCACCCTGTCAAGGTGGAGGCCGCGGGTTCAAATCCCGTCAGGACCGCTGAGGTTCCGTCGTGAATCTCGTGGCTGGGTAGCTCAGTTGGTACGAGCGATCGCCTGAAAAGCGATAGGTCGCCGGTTCGACCCCGGCCCCAGCCACCACCGCCCGGCATCGGGCGAACACCCCCTCCGGGAGCTTCCCGAGGGGGTGTTCTCGTGTTTCCCCAAAGTCCGCCGACTTCGGTGATCTGCTTGGCAGCGCTCCCGCCCGCCGCTACGTTTTCTGCCTGATCGGCCTGTGGATGCTTGATCGGCCTGTGGATGCTTGGGGGACGGGGACGACGATGAGCCGGGACGAGACCAGAGCCATTCGGGAAGCCGCGTTGGAGAAGGACCGGGCACGCTACGGATTACTCGCGGTCGTCACCAGCAATCTCGCGATCGCCGGAGTGGCGGTCTTCGGGGTGTGGCGGCTCGACGGCGACAAGTCGGTGATCGTCGGGGTGCTCACCGCCGCGTTCACCGCTGTGAGCAGCATGACGACGGCGTATCTGGGGATCAAGGCCGTGTCCAACACGGCCAAGTCGATCGCTCTCGGGGAGGGTGCGGCCACCGCACGTTCGACGCAGTCGGCACCGCCTCCGCCCGCCCAGCGGACCCCCTGACGCCGACGTCGCGGGAGACACCCGTGCGGCACCCCGGCGGCAGCCGAGCGCCACGAGCGGCAGCCGAGCGGCACAAGCGGCGCGCCGGGAACCCGGTATACAGCGGTAATCAAATGGTTGGCCAGGAATTTCCCCGAGGTGCGATCCTGGACCGCGTATGTCTACGCATCCCGCTCCCGCCCTCGGCACCCTCGCCCCCCGCCTGACCGAACTGTCGCTGCGCGACGCGCACCGGCTCGGGCGCAGGCTGGAGGGTGCGCGCAAGATCCGCAAGCCGGAGGCCCGCGCCGCCGTACTCGCCGAGATCGACGGCGAGGTCGCCAGGGCCGCGGCCCGGATGGCCGAGCGGCGCTCCCGGGTGCCCGCGGTCAGCTATCCCGAGCAGCTCCCGGTCAGCCAGAAGAGGGACGTGATCGCCGAGGCGATCCGCGACCATCAGGTGGTCATCGTCGCCGGTGAGACCGGGTCCGGGAAAACCACGCAGATCCCGAAGATCTGCATGGAGCTCGGCCGTGGTGTGCGCGGCATGATCGGGCACACCCAGCCGCGCCGTATCGCCGCGCGCACCGTCGCCGAGCGGGTGGCGGAGGAACTGGACACCCCGCTCGGGGCGGCCGTCGGCTGGAAGGTGCGGTTCACCGACCAGGTCGACCCGGACGCCACCTTCGTCAAGCTGATGACGGACGGCATCCTGCTCGCCGAGATCCAGACCGACCGCGAGCTGCGGGCCTACGACACGATCATCATCGATGAGGCTCACGAGCGGTCCCTCAACATCGACTTCCTGCTCGGGTACCTCGCGCAGCTGCTGCCGAAGCGGCCGGACCTGAAGGTCGTCATCACCTCGGCGACCATCGATCCCGAGCGGTTCTCCCGGCATTTCGGCGACGCCCCGATCATCGAGGTCAGCGGGCGGACATATCCGGTCGAGGTGCGCTACCGGCCGCTCCTGGAGGACGAGTCGGAGGACTCCGACCGCGATCAGATCACCGCGATCGGCGACGCCGTCGAGGAGCTGATGGCGGAGGGTCCGGGCGACATCCTCGTCTTCCTCTCCGGTGAGCGGGAGATCCGGGACACGGCGGACGCGCTCACGAAGAAGCAGTACCGCTTCACCGAGATCCTTCCGCTCTACGCCCGGCTCACCCACGCCGAGCAGCACCGGGTGTTCCAGCAGCACACGGGCCGCAGGATCGTTCTGGCGACGAACGTCGCGGAGACCTCCCTCACCGTCCCCGGTATCAAGTACGTCATCGACCCCGGCTTCGCGCGCATCTCCCGCTACAGCCATCGCACCAAGGTGCAGCGCCTGCCCATCGAGCCCGTCTCGCAGGCCAGCGCCAACCAGCGCAAGGGCCGCTGCGGCCGTACGTCGGACGGCATCTGCATCCGCCTCTACAGCGAGGACGACTTCATCGCGCGCCCGGAGTTCACGGACGCCGAGATCCTGCGCACCAACCTCGCCTCCGTCATCCTCCAGATGACCGCCGCCGGGCTCGGCGAGATCGAGAAGTTCCCCTTCATCGACCCGCCGGACCACCGCAACATCCGCGACGGCGTACAGCTGCTCCAGGAGCTGGGCGCGCTCGACCCCGAGCAGAAGGACCCCCGCAAACGCCTCACCGGCACCGGGCGCAAGCTCGCCCAGCTTCCCGTCGACCCCCGGCTGGCCCGGATGGTCCTGGAGGCCGACAAGAACGACTGTGTACGCGAGGTCATGGTCATCGCCGCCGCGCTGTCCATCCAGGACCCGCGCGAGCGCCCCGCCGACAAGCAGACCCAGGCCGACCAGCAGCACGCCCGCTTCCGGGACGAGACCAGCGACTTCCTCGCCTATCTCAACCTCTGGCGCTACATCCGCGAGCAGCAGCGCGAGCGCGGCTCGTCGTCGTTCCGGCGGATGTGCCGCCAGGAGTACCTCAACTTCCTGCGTATTCGCGAATGGCAGGACATCTACGCCCAACTGCGCACCGTCGCCAAGCAGATGGGCATCCACATCGGTGAACAGGACGCCCCCGCCGACCGCGTCCATGTCTCGCTGCTCGCCGGGCTGCTCTCGCACATCGGCATGAAGGACGTGAAGGACGGCGCGAAGAACGAGTATCTCGGCGCCCGGAGCGCCAAGTTCGCGATCTTCCCCGGCTCGGCGCTCTTCAAGAAGACACCGCGTTTCGTGATGTCCGCCGAACTCGTCGAGACCTCACGCCTGTGGGCGCGGGTGAACGCGAAGATCGAGCCCGAGTGGGTCGAACCGCTCGCCGGGCACCTCCTGAAGCGGACGTACAGCGAACCGCACTGGGAGAAGGACCAGGCGGCCGTGATGGCCTTCGAGAAGGTCACGCTCTACGGCGTCCCGATCGTCGCGCAGCGCAAGGTGAACTACGGCCGGATCGACCCGGAGATCTCCCGCGAGCTGTTCATCCGCAACGCGCTCGTCGAGGGCGACTGGCGCACCCACCACAAGTTCTTCGCCGACAACCGCCGCCTCCTCAGCGAGGTCGAGGAGCTCGAACACCGGGCGCGACGCCGGGACATCGTCGTCGACGACGACACGCTCCACGACTTCTACGACCAGCGGGTGCCCGAAGATGTGGTGTCCGGCGCCCACTTCGACTCCTGGTGGAAGCGCAAGCGGCAGGAACAGCCCGAATTCCTCGACTTCGAGCGGGAGATGCTCATCCGCGAGTCGGCGGAGGCGGTCACCAAGACCGACTATCCCGACTCCTGGCGGCAGGGCCCGCTCAAGTTCCGGGTGACGTACCAGTTCGAGCCGGGCGCGGACGCCGACGGTGTGACCGTCCACATCCCGCTCCAGGTGCTCAACCAGGTCACCGACGAGGGCTTCGACTGGCAGATCCCGGGCCTCAGGGAAGAGGTCGTCACCGAGCTGATCCGCTCCCTCCCCAAGCCGATCCGCCGCCACTACGTGCCCGCGCCCAACTACGCCAAGCGGTTCCTGGAGAAGGCCGTACCCCTCCAGGAGCCGCTCACGGTCACCATGGCGCGGGAACTGAGACAGATGGTCGGCGTGCCGTTCGACGCCGAAGACTTCGACTGGGCGAGGCTCCCCGACCACCTGAAGATCACCTTCCGGATCGTCGACGAACGGCGCCGCAAGATCGCCGAGGACAAGGACCTGGAGGCGTTGCGGCTGCGTATGAAGCCCAAGGCCCGCCAGGCCCTCTCCCAGGCGGCCGCGGCCACCGCGGAACGCCGGGGCGGCGAGTCCCTGGAGCGCACCGGGCTCACCGACTGGACCATCGGCACCCTCACCCGGGTCTTCGAGACCCGGCGCGCCGGGCAGCCCGTGAAGGCCTACCCCGCCCTGGTGGACGACGGCGACACCGTGTCGGTACGGCTGTTCGACACGGAGGCGGAGCAGGCCGAGGCGATGTGGCGGGGGACGCGCCGACTCATCCTGCGCAACATCCCGGTCAACCCGGCCAAGTTCGCCGGCGACCACCTCACCAACCCCCAGAAGCTGGCCCTCTCGGCCAACCCGCACGGCTCGGTGCAGGCCCTCTTCGAGGACTGCGCCACGGCCGCCGCCGACCGGCTCATCACCGACTTCGGCGGGCCGGCCTGGGACGAGGAGTCCTACCGGAAGCTCTACGACAAGGTTCGCGCGGAGATCGTCGACATGACGGTGCGGGCGGTGGCGCAGGTGCAGCAGGTGCTTGCCGCATGGCAGGCCTGTGAGCGCCGTCTCAAGGGCCTGCGCAGCCCGGCGCTCCTGCTGAACCTCGCCGACGTCCGCACCCAGCTCGACGGCCTGGTCCGGCCCGGCTTCGTGACGGGGGCGGGGATACGGCGGCTGCCGGATCTGGTGCGCTATCTGATCGCCGTGGACCGCCGCGTCCAGCAGATGCCTACGGCGGTGCAGCGCGACAGCACACGCATGGCGAAGGTCCACGAGATGCAGGACGAGTACGCCTGGCTGCTGGAACAGCTCCCGCAGGGCCGCCCGGTGCCGTCCTCGGTGCGGGACATCCGCTGGATGATCGAGGAGCTGCGGGTCAGCTACTTCGCCCACGCGCTCGGCACGGCGTACCCGGTCTCGGACAAGCGGATCGTGAAGGCGATCGACGCGCAGGTGCCGTGACGCTCCGCTCACGAGGAGTGAGTTCGACCAGCAGGCGCCCCCTCCTGTACAGTCCTTCTCGCAGCACAGCGCATGAACAGTGCCGCAAAGCAAGGTCCTGTGGAGCAGTTTGGAGTGCTCGCCACCCTGTCAAGGTGGAGGCCGCGGGTTCAAATCCCGTCAGGACCGCATAGCTCGCCAAGGGCCCGCATCCACCACGGAGCGGGCCTTCGCTGTCCCCAGGGAGCAGCCCACCGAAGGCCGCGCCCGCGGCGAAGCCGCCGACGGACACGCAAATCCCGTCAGGACCGCACAGCTTGCCCGAGGGCCCGCATCCCCTAGAACTAGGACCGGGCCTTCGCTGTACCAGGGGAGCAGAGCCAACCGAAGGCCGCGCCCGCGGCGAAGCCGCCGACGGACACGTAAATCCCGTCAGGACCGCACAGCTTGCCAAGGGCCCGCATCCATCACGGAGCGGGCCTTCGCCGTACCCAAGGACCAAGGGATCAGGGCTCCAGGGCTCCAGGGCTCCAGGGCTCCAGGGCTCCAGGGCGCATGGCAGCCCACCGGAAGCCGCGCCCGCGCCCGCGCCCCCGACCCCGACCCCGAACACACACATCCCGCCACGACCGCACAACCCTCCGAACGCCCGCCCCAGCGCCGAAAAGCCGGCCTGCGTCACCCTCGGATCCTCGCCCGCCCGAGAGAAAGCGCCACCCCAGCGACCGCCCGCACCCGGCACCGGAACCCGGACCCGCCCCGCAAGGGAAGCCGGCCTTCGCCCCCGCGCTCCCACCCCCTGCACGCTCGTCTCACCCACCCCGCCCCCGCACCCCCCGCCATGGCCGGACGGCCAGCCGTTGCGGGGTGTTGGGGCTTGACGGCGTCACATTCCACCAGTACCCAGAAAGCAGGCCCCCGTTCCCGGCACGGCCTCGCTGGAGGTGGCGTATGGCGGCATCGGTCAGGCACGAGACGCGGGCCCTGCTCCGCGCGCATCTGTCGGCCGCCTCGTCGTACGGTCATCGCACCCGGCACTGCCCCATCTGCCACCGCCTGCTGCGCCTGGCCATGGACGCGCCGCCACGGGCCGTGGAGCCCTGCGACGAGGGCGAGGAGGGCCGGGACGGGGTGGAAACCGCTGTCCCCTAGGGCCTGTCGTCACTTTCCCGTCGTCCGCCCGAAGGGCGAGCCCGGCGGCGTCTGGTGCGTGCGACGCAAGGCGCCGGAGCGCCCTCGCGGGGGTCCCCCCTGCTCGAGCGAAGCCGAGAGCTTGGGGGAGGAGCCACGTGGGCGGTTCGGCAACGCCGCCGGGGGCACCCCCTGCTCGCAGAGCTTGGGGGAGTGCGTGCCAGGCGTCGCCGGGCAGGCGGGAATGTGACGACAGGCCCTAAGGACGAGGCGCCTGCTGCGGCCTCCTGACCGGCGAAGGTCCAGGCATCCCGGCACGCCCCAACACCCGTACGCCGACGGCACGCTGGAACGGTTCTGCATGCCAGCACCCACGCCGCGGCCGCCCGGAACCGGGCTTCCCCAGCCCCCATACGCCGACGGCAACAGTGCGTCTGGCATGTGACGGGAGTCACCGCATGACTTTCCGAAACCGCGGTACTGACGCATCTCGTCTCACAGGTCAATTTAATATGTGCAATTGCACCGGCCCGTGAGGGCGCCCGCGGGACGCTTCGGCCCGGGCTCCAGGGGGCGTTCAGAGGTCGTCCACAGAGGATCCGACAGGCCTCCCCAGACTCCGACAAGGCCGCTCACAGAGCCGCCGCAAGCTTCACGGCGGGCGCACAAAAAAGATCGCGCTGGACCCGGCGGAGTCCAGCGCGATCGACGACGCACCCTGTCGCTTGCCTAGAAAGCTCTAGATGCCTTGGGCGTGGAGCCTGTTGGGGCAGACTCCGCGTCGCTTGGAGCTATGGCTTCGGGCGCCGCGGCCGATGGGGGGACCTGCCGCTTTGCCCGATATGGAATTGTTGTTCAGGCCTCGCTGCGCTGCTGCGGAATGCCCGCGAGCAGTGCGCGGACCTCGGCCTCGCGGTAACGGCGGTGTCCTCCGAGCGTGCGGATGGACGTGAGCTTGCCGGCCTTCGCCCACCGTGTGACCGTCTTGGGGTCGACGCGGAACATGGTGGCGACCTCAGCCGGGGTCAGCAGCGGCTCGGCATCAGGGGTGCGAGCGGTCATGAGCGGCCTCCTCGGGAGAACCGAACCATCTCGGTTCTTTCCTCTAAATTCTGCACCTTGACCCGCGTTGCCCGAAATGGCGGACGCGAGTCGAGTCGGTTATAGGACGAACGGCTTGTCCTCGGCACTACAACTACACCATCCGTCCAGCCGCGTCGGCCAAACCGATGGAATTGCCCTCCCAGGTGTTCATCAGCGACGGAAGCCGATGGACCATGTCATAGCGGACAGTCACGCCAGTGTGACGATCAGTCACACTGGCGATCAGGCGTCCCCGGACTCATGTTCAGGCCCCCCAAAGCGTGCAATGCGGTGGTTCCAGGCATGCTGGACACACCAGGACGGACGGAGTCCTCCCCGGACTCCTTGTCCTATTTTGGCATGAGGAGGGGCAAGCGGCGCAAGGTCCCCGTACGTGCGGTCCATCACCCTTCGCACAAAAGCCCGGATCGAGACCCTACGCCCCGTCAGTTTCTCGAAGTCCAGAAGCTCCAGAACCTCCCCGGCAGCTCCCGAACCTCCCCGGCCGTGAGCTGGATCACTCGGGTAACGGCCGACACACCGTCAGTTCGCCGAGCGCAGGTCCCGCACCGTGCGCCAGCGCTCCACCAGCCGCGCGTACGCCTCCCCGGCCGCCGCCCCGTCCCCCTGGCGCAGCGCCTCGATGCCCTCGGCCACGTCCGCCGCCGAGTGGTCGCCCTCCAGATCGGCGGCCCGCAGCAGATGCACCAGCCCGGCGTAGTCCAGCTCGACCAGCGAGCGCGGATGGAACTCCTCCAGCCAGCGCCCCACGTCCACCAGCCCGTCGATCATCGGCCCCTCGGAGAGGGAGTCCCTGAGGGCCCGCAGCGCCCGTGCGACACGCCGCCGGGCCTGCACCATCGGGGTGCGGTAGCGCAGCATCGGGGGCACCTCGCCGGTGCCCTTCTCATAGCGCCGCTCGGCGTCGGACACCAGCACGAACCAGCTCAGCGGCACCTGCCAGGTCGCCGTGCGGATCCAGGGGCGGGCGTCGGGGTTGCGGGTGAGCCAGCGCTCGTAGTCCTGGGTGGCCTGGAGCCGTACGACGGGCGGGAGCACCGCGTCGAGCACCGGCGGCGGAAGCCCGTCGCCCAGCTCGCCGAGGGCCTGCCAGCCGCGCAGCCGGGTACGCCAGGGGCAGACGCAGAGCACGCCGTCGGCCTCCAGCACGAACGCGTCACCGCTCTCGTGCACCGGTACCGCGACCGGCGGGGTGGGCAGCAGATCGGCCAGGGACCGGCGCAGCTCGTCCTGGTAGGAGGGGCGGCCCGGGCGGCGGGCGTAACGGGCCCAGTGGTCGCGCTCCCGCTCCGGGAAGGCGGCCAGCGGCTCGTAGACGCGCAGATAGGCCGCGTACGGGACGATCACCGAGGACACCTTGGGCACGCCTGCTCCCTCCCCACCGGCCCCGCTCCGAAACCCGCCGTACCCGGTCCGGAGACGACGCCGGAAACGGCCCCGACAACAACTCCGGCACGGCTCGGCGGAACCGTCGACACGACCGGGAGAACCACCCGAATCCTGCCACGCTCACCCCTCACCGCACCCCGGCGGAGGATGATCTTCAGGACCGCCCCGTCCGGTGCCCGGGCCAGGCTCTACGCTCGTGCCACAGCACCCGCCACCCGCACGGGAGCTGGTCTCCGAACCGCCGCTACTTCTCAGGAGTCACCACCGTGACCGACGTAACCGGCGCACCTGCTGATGTGCTGCACACCCTGTTCCACTCGGACCAGGGCGGACATGAGCAGGTTGTGCTCTGTCAGGACCGCGCCACCGGCCTCAAGGCCGTGATCGCCCTTCACTCCACCGCCCTCGGCCCCGCCCTCGGCGGCACGCGCTTCTACCCGTACCCGAACGAGGCGGCGGCCGTCGCCGACGCCCTCAACCTGGCGCGCGGGATGTCGTACAAGAACGCCATGGCCGGTCTCGACCACGGCGGCGGCAAGGCCGTGATCATCGGCGACCCGGAGCGGGACAAGACCGAGGAGCTGCTGCTCGCCTACGGGCGGTGCGTGGCCTCACTCGGCGGGCGCTACGTCACCGCGTGCGACGTCGGCACGTACGTCGCCGACATGGACGTCGTGGCACGCGTGTGCCGCTGGACGACGGGGCGCTCGCCGGAGAACGGCGGCGCGGGCGACTCCTCCGTGCTCACCGCGTTCGGCGTCTACCAGGGGATGCGCGCCTCGGCGCAGTACCTGTGGGGCGACCCGTCGCTGCGCGGCCGCAAGGTCGGCATCGCGGGCGTCGGCAAGGTCGGCCACCATCTGGTGCGGCACCTGCGCGAGGAGGGCGCCGAGGTCGTCGTCACGGACGTCCGCGAGGACGCCGTACGCCGGATCCTGGAGCGGCACCCCGAGGGCGTGACCGCGGTCGCCGACACCGCCGCTCTGATCCGGGTCGAGGGGCTCGACATCTACGCCCCGTGCGCGCTGGGCGGCGCCCTGGACGACGAGTCCGTGCCGGTGCTGACGGCGTCCGTGGTGTGCGGCGCGGCCAACAACCAGCTCGCCCACCCTGGCGTGGAGAAGGACCTCGCCGACCGCGGGATCCTCTACGCCCCGGACTACGTGGTGAACGCCGGCGGTGTCATCCAGGTCGCCGACGAACTGCACGGCTTCGACTTCGAGCGGTGCCGGGCGAAGGCCGCGAAGATCTACGACACCACGCTTGCAATCTTCGCACGTGCGAAGGAGGACGGGATTCCACCGGCCGCCGCGGCCGACCGGATCGCCGAGCAGCGGATGCACGAGGCGGCCGCGGCGGCCCGCCGGCGCTGATCCCCGGCAGGGGGGTCCGGCAACGATCCGGCAACGGTGTGTGACCCTCTACGACCGGTCCGCGACCGATCCGCGACCGGCCACGGAACCGGACCCCTCCACCGTCTGTCCCCCTGTCTCCACCGGTCTGTCTCCCTGTCTCCGCCGCCCGGCACCCGGGCCGCCGGGCGGCGGAGGATACCCGCCGGACGGCCCCCGGCGGTACCTGGGAAGGGCCACTTAGAGAGAACTCTCACTTCCACCGGCGGGTCGCCCGCTGCGAAGTGGTTAAAATCGCCATTGACCAGCGAGGACAGGGCTCCTCGGCGGTCCTGTGCACACGCGCGTCCTACGGGCGACGTACCGTATGGCCGCGGGCTCAGGTACCGTGGAAGTCCTACGGACCGGTCTCTCCACGGAGAGCCCGTTCCAGATCATGAACGCGTGTCAGACTCTGGGGCCGTTGAGCCCCGTCGTTGAGGGGGTCGAGCCATGGGGCGCGGCCGGGCCAAGGCCAAGCAGACGAAGGTCGCCCGCCAGCTGAAGTACAACAGCGGTGGGACGGATCTCTCACGCCTGGCCGAGGAGCTGGGCGCATCGACATCGAATCAGTCACCGAACGGTGACCATTTCGAGGACGATGAGCAAGACGATGACGTGTACGCACGGTACGCCGACCTCTATGAGGACGGCGACGACGAGGACGAGGACGACGACTCCTCGCAGCACCGTCGCGGCGCGTAGCTGTTCACGGCGGCCAGGCCGCTCCAACCCGGTCCGGGGCTCAGCACCGGACCGGGTTTCGTGCTGCCTCGCAGATCCCTGACACCGCTGCCCGACGCAGGTGCCTGACACCGGGGCGTGACCCCGGTGCAGGACCTGGTGGGCGACTCGGGCACGGCTCGTCTCGTCCGGTTGCGCGCGGCTACGCGTAGTCCGACACCAGTTCCGCGCCGGTCGTCCTCTCGCCGCGGTCGGTGATCTCTCCGGCGACCCATGCCTCGACCCCGCGGTCGGCCAGGGTGGCCAGGGCCGCGTCCGTGGACTCCTCGGGCACGATCGCGATCATGCCGACGCCCATGTTGAGGGTCTTCTCCAGCTCCAGCCGCTCGACCCGGCCTGCCCTGCCGACGAGGTCGAACACGGGTGCCGGTGTCCAGGTGGAGCGGTCGACGACGGCGTGCAGCTCGTCGGGGATCACCCGGGCCAGGTTGGCGGCGAGGCCGCCGCCGGTGATGTGCGAGAAGGCGTGCACATCGGTGGTGCGGGTGAGGGCCAGGCAGTCCAGCGAGTAGATCTTCGTCGGTACGAGCAGTTCCTCGCCGAGGGTGTGGCCGAGCTCCTCGACGGGCGCGTCGAGGGCGAGACCGGCCTGCTTCAGCAGGACGTGCCGGACCAGGGAGTACCCGTTCGAGTGAAGTCCGGAGGCCTCCATGGCGATCACGGTGTCACCCGTACGGATACGATCCGGGCCCAGCAGCCGCTCGGCCTCCACGACGCCCGTACCGGCGCCGGCGACGTCGAAGTCGTCCTCGTCGAGCAGTCCGGGGTGCTCGGCCGTCTCGCCGCCCACCAGGGCGCAGCCCGCGAGCACACAGCCCTCGGCGATGCCCTTGACGATCGCGGCGACCCGCTCGGGGCGGACCTTGCCGACGGCGATGTAGTCGGTCATGAACAGCGGCTCGGCGCCGCACACCACGATGTCGTCCATCACCATGGCGACGAGGTCGTGGCCGATGGTGTCGTACACGCCCATCTGGCGCGCGATGTCGACCTTGGTGCCCACGCCGTCGGTCGCGGAGGCCAGCAGCGGGCGCTCGTAGCGCTTGAGGGCAGAGGCGTCGAAGAGGCCGGCGAAGCCGCCGAGGCCTCCCAGCACCTCGGGGCGCCGGGTCTTCTTCACCCACTCCTTCATCAGCTCGACCGCGCGGTCGCCCGCTTCGATGTCGACACCGGCCGCCGCGTAGGAGGCACCGGTCAGGGGAGTCTCAGACATTGCCTGGGATCTTTCGGTTCGGGTTCTGCGGGCTTACGGGCGACGGATGGCGTCGACCGCGGCCGGGGCGGCCGTACCTGCGGCGAGCTCGGTCTCCAGGAGCTGCTTGCCGAGCAGCTCGGGGTCCGGGAGCTCCATCGGGTACTCGCCGTCGAAGCAGGCGCGGCACAGGTTCGGCTTGGCGATGGTGGTCGCCTCGATCATGCCGTCGATGGAGATGTACGCCAGGGAGTCGGCGCCGAGCGAGGTGCCGATCTCCTCGATGGTCATGCCGTTGGCGATGAGCTCGGCGCGGGTGGCGAAGTCGATGCCGAAGAAGCAGGGCCACTTGACCGGTGGGGAGGAGATCCGGATGTGCACCTCGGCGGCCCCGGCCTCGCGCAGCATGCGCACCAGGGCGCGCTGGGTGTTGCCGCGCACGATGGAGTCGTCGACGACGACCAGGCGCTTGCCCTTGATGACTTCCTTGAGCGGATTCAGCTTGAGGCGGATTCCGAGCTGCCGGATGGTCTGCGAGGGCTGGATGAAGGTCCGGCCGACGTAGGCGTTCTTGACCAGTCCGGAGCCGAACGGGATGCCGGAGGCCTCCGCGTAGCCGATCGCGGCCGGGGTGCCGGACTCCGGTGTCGCGATCACCAGATCGGCCTCGACCGGGGCTTCCTTCGCCAGCCGGCGGCCCATCTCGACACGCGAGAGATGGACGTTGCGCCCGGCGATCTCGGTGTCCGGGCGGGCCAGATACACATACTCGAAAACACAGCCCTTGGGCTTCGCTTCCGCGAACCGGGAGGAGCGCAGACCGTTCTCGTCGATGGCCACGAACTCGCCCGGCTCGATCTCCCGGACGAAGCTGGCGCCGGTGATGTCGAGGGCGGCGGTCTCGGAGGCGACGACCCAGCCGCGCTCCAGCCGGCCGAGGACCAGCGGGCGGATGCCCTGCGGGTCACGGGCGGCGTAGAGGGTGTGCTCGTCCATGAAGACCAGCGAGAAGGCGCCCCTGACTTGCGGCAGGACCGTGTGGGCGGCCTGCTCGATGGTCAGCGGCTTGCCGTCCTCGTCGACCTGCGCGGCGAGCAGCGCCGTGAGCAGGTCGGTGTCGTTGGTGGCCGCGACCCGGGCGGAGCGGCTGTGGTTGTCGTTCGGCAGCGCGGCAACCATCTCGGCGAGCCGGGCCGTGTTGACCAGGTTGCCGTTGTGGCCGAGCGCGATGGAACCGTGCGCGGTCGCACGGAACGTCGGCTGGGCGTTCTCCCACACGGAGGCGCCGGTGGTCGAGTAGCGGGCGTGTCCCACGGCGATATGACCCTGGAGGGAGCCGAGGGAGGTCTCGTCGAAGACCTGGGACACCAAGCCCATGTCCTTGAAGACGAGGATCTGGGAGCCGTTGCTGACCGCGATACCCGCGGATTCCTGGCCCCGATGCTGGAGGGCGTAGAGCCCGAAGTACGTGAGCTTTGCGACCTCTTCACCCGGCGCCCAGACACCGAAGACGCCGCACGCGTCCTGGGGGCCCTTCTCGCCGGGGAGCAGATCGTGATTGAGTCGACCGTCACCACGTGGCACGGCACCGAGTGTAGGCGAGGTCGACCACTGGTCCGAATTGGGGATACCCGCGTGTAATGGATCACTCGTCGCCCACCCCGCCCTGACCTGGCAGAACGCCACCGACCAGGGTCCGGGCGGGGGCGTCGCCGTATGCAGCGGAGTGAGCCGTCGCACATCTACGCCATCGACGGCCGTCGGTCGCGGCGCGTGGGCACGGCTACGTCGTCGATGGCATTGCTCGTCGTCGACGGCACGGCTACGTCGTCAGTGGCACGGCTACGTCGTCGATGGCACGGCTACGCCATCAGAGGCAGCAGTCCGGTGAGGTCGGCCCGCTCTCCGCTCGCGCTCACCTTCCCTTCCTGGACCGCGTCCCTCCAGTCCGCGCGGCCGGTGGCGAGGCGGATCCAGGTCAGCGGGTCGGTCTCGACGACATTGGGCGGGGTGCCGCGGGTGTGCCGGGGGCCCTCGACGCACTGCACCACGGCGTACGGCGGGACCCTGACCTCTGTGGAGCCGCCTGGCGCCTTGGCGGCGAGGGCGTCGGCGAGGAGCCGGGTGCAGGCGGCGAGGGCCTGGCGGTCGTACGGGACGTCGAGAGAGGGAACGGCGGCGTTGAGGTCGTCGGTGTGGACGACCAGCTCGACAGTACGGGTGACCAGGTAGTCGTCGAGCGACAGGGCGCCCGCGTTGGTCTCCAGGATCCGGCTGCCGGGATGCTCGTCGAGGAGGCGGAGCAGGCTCTTCTCGATGCCGGTGAGGTAGACGTCGAGGTCCGTGTGCTCCGCTGCGGCACGGCGGGCGAAGTCGGCGATCGCGGCGGAGTTCGCCGAGGTCGCGAAGGGCCAGTCGAGGAGCACGGCGGTGCGCTTCGGCGGTGCGGGTCGCTCCAGGGCCCGATGGACGGCGGTGACCGCCATGCCGATGTGCGCGACCAGCTCCCGTACGGTCCAGTCCCCCAGCCGGGTCGGCAGCGCCAGTTGCTCGGGGGTGAGGGCGCTTGCGGCCTCGCGCACGTTCCCGAGCTGGGCCAGGACCGCGGCACGGGTCCTGGCGGGGTCGTAGGTCCGTGCGCGCTTCCTGGGGGTGGGCATGGCGGTGAGCCTAGTGGTGGCGGGAAGTGGGACGGAGCTTGGGACTGGAGCCCGAGACCGGTGGCCGACCGGTGATCGGTGGATGACGCACGTATGTTACAGTCCGAAGTTGGTAGAAACGAACAATATTCGTTTCTATTGCCTGCCGTGTTACACCCGCGCCCGAGGGCCGGGGCTTGGCCCGAAGGGACTCCCGTTGCCCAAGCGTCGTCGCGATCTCCCGCTCGTCTACTCCTGCTCCGGCTGCTCCAGCGCCGCGCAGATGACGAACTGGATCGCCGTCCAGCTCGACCGCCGCGGTGTCGCGGAGATGTCCTGCATCGCCGGCGTCGGGGGCGACGTACCCAGCCTGGTACGCAAAGCGACCAGCGGGCGGCCGGTCATCGCGATCGACGGCTGTGTCCTCCAGTGCGCCCGCAACTGTCTGGGCCGCCACGACGTGACGCCCACCGTGCACCACCTGCTCAGCGACGACGGTGTACGCAAGAGGCTCGGCGAGGACTTCGACGAGACCGAGGCCCAGCAGGTCCTCGACGGCATACTCGTCCGACTGGAAACGGCCCTCAACGACAAGCCGGACAAGCCAGACGAGGCGAACGAGGCGGCCTATGCACCGGCAGACAACGGCTGAGTCAGCAACGGGACGACGCGCGACACCACAACACCCTGCTCCCGCCCGGCGACGCCGGAAGAACCAGTGGGTCCCTCCGCAGCACGGCGCCTGGGCCATGCTGCTGGTCCCCTATCTCGCCGGTCTGATCGAGGTCGGCGCCTCCTGGGTGCAGCTTCCGCTGCTCCTGGCCTGGGTGGGCGGCTATCTCCTCTCATACTTCGCCCTGCTCGCCGTCAAGACCCGCCGCCCCGAGCGCGTCCGCACCCAGCTCCTGGTCTACGGCGGTGTCACAGCCCTGTCCGGCCTCACGGTCGTCGTCACCTGCCCGCGGCTGCTGCTCTTCGCCCCGGTCTTCGCGGCCGTACTCGCCGTGAACGGCTTCTTCGCCAGGGCCCGCCACGACCGCGCCCTCGCCAACGGCCTGGTCTCGGTCCTGGCGTCGGCGCTGATCCTGCCCGTGGTGGCGGTGGCCGGGGGAGCGTCACCCTGCCAGGTCACCGGCACGTTCCTGGTGACGCTGCTCTACTTCACCGGGTCCCTGCTGTTCGTCAGGACGACGATCCGGGCCCGGGGCGACCGGCGGATGCTCACCGTCTCCCTCGTCTTCCACTCCGTGGCGCTGGTGGCAGCGGCCTCGCTCGCGCTGCCGTACGCCCTCCCCTTCACCGGCTTCCTGATCCGCGCGGCCGTCGTCCCCCGCCGCGCCCTGTCCCCCCGGCAGATCGGCATCGTGGAGATCGCCGCCTCTCTCGCCCTGCTGGCGACGGTGATCTGGGTGACGGCCTGACAAGACGCCACAGCCCGGTACGACAGGAGGTCCTGCCCGGCAACGGGCGGAACCTCCTGTTTGCCGTGGCGCTGAGCGGCCCGGCGAAATCGACTACGGTTGGTCAGCGCCCAAGGGGCGCGGGGAACTGCGCGACCAGCCGCGACGGCCCGCAGACGATCCACGGCCCATCGCGGCACTTCCCGCGGAGCGCTACGCCAGCAGCGCCGGGATCGTCCCCTCGTGGAGCTCGCGGAGGTCGGCCAGGGGGAGCGCGAACTCGCCCTGGACCTCGACCGCGTCGCCGTCGACGACACCGATACGAGTCGCCGGGAGGCCCCGCGCTCCGCACATGTCGTTGAAGCGCACCTCCTCCGAGCGCGGCACCGCGACGATCGCGCGGCCCGCGGACTCGGAGAACAGGAAGGTGAACGCGTCGAGCCCGTCCGGTACGACCAGCCGCACGCCCTTGCCGCCCAGCAGCGCGGACTCCACGACCGCCTGGACCAGACCGCCGTCGGACAGATCGTGCGCGGCGTCGATCATGCCGTCGCGGGAGGCGGAGATCAGGATCTCGCCCAGCAGCCGCTCACGCTCCAGGTCGACCTTGGGCGGCAGCCCGCCGAGGTGGTCGTGGACGACCTGCGACCAGGCCGAGCCGCCGAACTCCTCACGGGTGTCGCCGAGGAGATAGAGGAGCTGGCCCTCCTCCGGGAAGGCGACCGGGGTGCGGCGGGCGACATCGTCGATCACGCCGAGGACCGCGACCACCGGGGTCGGGTGGATGGCGGCATCACCGGTCTGGTTGTAGAGGGAGACATTGCCGCCGGTGACCGGCGTGCCCAGCGTGAGGCAGCCGTCGGCCAGGCCGCGCACGGCCTCCGCGAACTGCCACATCACCGCGGGGTCCTCGGGCGAACCGAAGTTCAGGCAGTCGGAGACCGCCAGCGGCTTGGCACCCGTGGTGGCGACGTTGCGGTACGCCTCGGCCAGCGCCAGCTGCGCGCCCGCGTACGGGTCGAGCTTGGCGTACCGGCCGTTGCCGTCGGTGGCGATGGCGATGCCGAGGCCGCTCTCCTCGTCGACGCGGATCATGCCGGAGTCCTCCGGCATGGCGAGGACGGTGTTGCCCTGCACGAAGTGGTCGTACTGCGAGGTGATCCACTTCTTGGACGCCTGGTTGGGCGAGCCGACCAGCTTCAGGACCTGGTCCTTCAGCTCCTCGGCGGTCGCCGGGCGGGACAGCTTGTTCGCGTCGTCGGCCTGCAGCGCGTCCTGCCAGGACGGGCGGGCGTAGGGGCGCTCGTAGACCGGGCCCTCGTGCGCCACGGTCCGCGGGTCGACCTCGACGATCTTGCCGCCGTGCCAGTAGATCTCCAGGCGGTCGCCGTCGGTGACCTCGCCGATGACGGTGGCGATGACGTCCCACTTGGCGCAGATCTCCAGGAACCGGTCGACCTTCTCCGGCTCCACGACCGCGCACATCCGTTCCTGCGACTCGCTCATCAGGATCTCCTCGGGGGAGAGCGTCGAGTCGCGCAGCGGTACGTCGTCGAGGGTGACGCGCATACCGCCGGAGCCGTTGGAGGCCAGCTCGGAGGTGGCGCAGGACAGACCGGCCGCGCCGAGGTCCTGGATACCGACGACGAGCTTCTCCTGGAAGGCCTCCAGGGTGCACTCGATGAGCAGCTTCTCCTGGAAGGGGTCGCCGACCTGCACGGCGGGCCGCTTCGAGGGTTTCGCGTCGTCGAAGGTCTCGGACGCGAGGATCGACGCGCCGCCGATGCCGTCGCCGCCGGTCCTGGCGCCGTAGAGGATGACCTTGTTGCCCGCGCCGGAGGCCTTGGCGAGGTGGATGTCCTCGTGCCGCATCACACCGATCGCACCGGCGTTGACCAGCGGGTTGCCCTGGTAACAGGCGTCGAAGACGACCTCGCCGCCGATGTTGGGCAGGCCCAGGCAGTTGCCGTAGCCGCCGATGCCGGCGACGACGCCGGGCAGGACGCGCTTGGTGTCGGGGTGGTCGGCGGCGCCGAACCGCAGCGGGTCGACGACCGCGACCGGGCGGGCGCCCATCGCGATGATGTCTCGCACGATGCCGCCGACGCCCGTGGCCGCGCCCTGGTAGGGCTCGACGTAGGAGGGGTGGTTGTGCGACTCGACCTTGAAGGTCACCGCGTAGCCCTGGCCGACGTCGACCACGCCCGCGTTCTCGCCGATGCCGACGAGGAGGGCGTCGGAGTGCGGGGCCTTCTCGCCGAACTGGCGCAGATGGACCTTGCTGCTCTTGTACGAGCAGTGCTCCGACCACATCACCGAGTACATGGCAAGCTCGGCGCCGGTCGGGCGGCGGCCCAGGATCTCCACGATCCGCTCGTACTCGTCCTTCTTCAGCCCGAGTTCGGCCCAGGGCAGCTCGACGTCGGGGGTCGCGGCCGCATGCTCGACCGTGTCCAGAGGCGTCCGGCTCATACGTTGACCAGCTTCTTGATGATCGAGGTGAAGAACGGGAGTCCGTCGGTGCGTCCGGTGCCGATCAGCGGCTCGACGGCGTGCTCGGGGTGCGGCATGAGGCCCACGACGTTGCCGGCCTCGTTGGTGATGCCGGCGATGTCGCGGAGCGAGCCGTTCGGGTTGCCGTATCCATCAGCGGCTTCGCCGCGGACCACATAGCGGAACGCGACCCGGCCCTCCGCCTCCAGCCGGTCGAGCGTGTACTCGTCGGCGACGTACCGGCCGTCCATGTTCTTGAGCGGGATGTGGATCTCCTGCCCGCTCTCGTAGTCCGCGGTCCAGGCGGTCGCGGTGTTCTCCACGCGCAGCTTCTGGTCCCGGCAGATGAAGTGCAGGTGGTCGTTGCCGAGCATCGCGCCGGGCAGCAGATGCGCCTCGGTGAGGACCTGGAAGCCGTTGCAGATGCCGAGGACCGGCAGCCCGGCCCTCGCCTGCTCGATGACGGTCTCCATCACCGGCGAGAAGCGGGAGATGGCCCCGGCGCGCAGATAGTCGCCGTAGGAGAAACCGCCGGGCAGCACCACGGCGTCGACCTGCTTGAGGTCCTTGTCCTTGTGCCACAGGGCGACCGGTTCGGCGCCCGCGAGCCGGATCGCGCGCCGGGTGTCCCGGTCGTCGAGACTTCCCGGGAAAGTGACGACGCCAATACGAGCGGTCACTTCGCGGCCCCCGCCACTTCCTCCACCTTGACGGTGAAGTCCTCGATCACGGTGTTGGCGAGGAAGGATTCCGCAAGATCATGGATGCGGGCGAGCGCGGCGTCGTCCACCGGCCCGTCGACTTCCAGCTCGAATCGCTTTCCCTGACGGACGTCGGAGATGCCTTCGAAACCGAGCCGCGGCAGTGCGCGCTGCACCGCCTGGCCCTGGGGGTCGAGGATCTCCGGCTTGAGCATGACGTCGACTACGACGCGTGCCACTGGCACTCCCGGTGTGTGGTGCTGAGCAGGTCCCTTCAGACTACCTGCCAAAATTTTCTACTCGGGTAGCGTTGGAGGAACGTACGTGACCGGCATCACGGTCCGGCGCCCTGCGGTGGCTCGTACGAAAAGATCCGGGAAAGATCCGGGAGCGACCTGGTGTTCCTATTGCGTGGCGCCACTCCGCGAGGTGTCGAGCGGTTTTAGGTGGCCTTCACTTTGCAATGCCGCGCACTTTACAAATGAATTGCCGTGCGCTGATACTTTCCCCATTAACAGCGGACAGCCGACATCTCCGCAACAGTCCCGGCACGTCATCCGACATACGCCGGCGCGGGGATGCCGCACGAAGGGACCGATATTCGTGGCGCAGAAGGTCGTGGTCACTCTCTTTGACGACATCGACGGCTCGGAAGCGGCGGAAACGATCGCCTTCGGGCTGGACGGCAAGTCGTACGAGATCGACCTGAATGAAGCCAACGCCAAGAAACTGCGTAAGGCGCTCGCGCCGTACGTGGAGGCAGGCCGCAAGCGGTCGAAGTCGGGCAAGACGTACCGGCAGACGGAGGTCGCCCCCGACCCGGCGGCCGTCCGCGCCTGGGCCCTGGCCAACAAGATGGACGTGCCGGCCCGCGGACGGATCCCGAAGAAGGTCTACGAGGCGTTCAGCGCGGCTCAGTAGCCGTTCGCGGCGCTCCGAGCCGGCAGGCGGCGGTCTCTCCTCAGGGCGTGTCAGCGCGCCCTGAGGGCAGCCGCGCCCTGAAGCCGGCGGCCCCGCGGAACCCGGCTCGTAGGGGCCCTGAGCAACCGACTTGCGCTACCCCCCTGCAGATCAGCTAATGTCTGGAGCACGCCGAGGGGCGAGGCCGAAAAGCCGAAGCCCACGGAGTACTTGCGGGTGTAGTTCAGTAGCAGAACATCCCCCTTCCAGGGGGAAGGCGCAGTGTGCAATTCCTGTCACCCGCTCTGCATCGCCGGTCCCGACCACTCCAGTGGATCAGGTAGGCTGGTGCCCGCGCCGATCGGTGAGAGCCGGTCGGAGGCAATGCGGACGTAGCTCAGTTGGTAGAGCGCAACCTTGCCAAGGTTGAGGTCGCGAGTTCGAGCCTCGTCGTCCGCTCGGGAATCAGACCCCGGTCCAATGGGCCGGGGTTTTTCTTTGCCTGATCAGGCAGACGTTGCCGCAGAGGCGGCGGCGCGGCTGTGAAGGTCACCACAACGGATGGGGCTCTGTCGCCCGCGACGTTGGGTATAGTTGCTCTCACGCCACGGCGTAGTGCGGACGTAGCTCAGTTGGTAGAGCGCAACCTTGCCAAGGTTGAGGTCGCGAGTTCGAGCCTCGTCGTCCGCTCCAGTGAAGGCCCCCGGGAAACCGGGGGCCTTTCGCGTTGCGCCGACTCCGAGCAGCTCAGACCTGCTCGGACCTGCTCGGACCTGCTCGGATCCACTCGGATCCACTCGGATCCGCTCGGATCAGCGCAGGCCGGTGCCGTCACGCCCAGCTGGTGCCGGTCAGCCGCTCGTACGCCTCGATGTACTTCGCACGTGTGATGTCCACGATGTGCTGGGGCAGGGCGGGCGGCGGCTGCTCGCTTCGGCGGTCCCAGCCGGACTCGGCCGAGGTGAGCCAGTCGCGGACGAACTGCTTGTCGTACGACGGCTGCGGGCGGCCCGGCTGCCACTGGTCGGCCGGCCAGAAGCGCGAGGAGTCCGGGGTGAGGGCCTCGTCCGCGATGACGAGGGTGTCGCCGTCGAAGCCGAACTCGAACTTGGTGTCCGCCAGGATGATGCCGCGGTCGCGGGCGATGTCACGCGCACGGCCGTACGCGCCGAGCGTGGCCTGGCGCAGTTGGGCGGCGGTGTCGGCGCCGACCTGGCGGGCCACCTCCTCGTAGGGGACGTTCTCGTCGTGGTCGCCGACGGCCGCCTTGGTGGCGGGCGTGAAGATCGCTCCCGGCAGCTCCGAGCCGTCCATGAGGCCCTCGGGGAGGGCGAGCCCGCAGACCGTGCGGGACTCCTGGTACTCGTCGAGGCCCGAGCCGGTGAGATAGCCGCGGGCCACGCATTCCACGGGGAGCATCCGCAGGGATTTGCAGACCAGTGTGCGGCCCGCCCATTCGGCGGGCGCGCCCTCGGGCACTTCGGTGCCGAGGACGTGGTTCGGGACCAGATCGGTGAGCTGGTCGAACCACCAGAGGGACAGCTGCGTGAGAATGCGGCCCTTGTCGGGGATCTCGGTCGGCAGCACCCAGTCGTACGCGGACGTACGGTCACTGGCGACCATCACGAGGTCGCCCGCCTCGTTCTGGTACAGATCGCGCACCTTCCCGGTGTGCAGATGTACCAGACCCGGAACCTGGATCGGCTCGGGCTTATCGACGAATCCGGACACGGTTCCTCCCCGTGGTTCTGTCCAAGTGGCTCGATTCTCCCGTATCGGGACGGCCGGTGGCGGCGAGGGGCCCGGGAACCGGCCTCAATCCCGTTTGCAGATGCGGTCCAGGAGGTTGGCGGTGGCCCGCTGGATGCGGGCGTCCGCATGGCCGGGGCGGTCCAGCGCAGGTGACCATGCGAACGTCCCGGATGCAAAGACGAGGGCGCCGGACGGGGCCCGGTAGAGGGATGTCTCCTGGTGCCTGCGGGCACCCTTGGCGTCGGTGTACGGGGAGTGGGCCAGCAGGACGCGCTCGTCGTGCGCGGGAAGCGCGGTACGCGGGAAGTAGCGGTCGGCCTCGCCCGCGACCAGCCCCTCGATCCCGTCGCCCTCGTACGCCCCGGTCGCCTCCCACAGCCAGTGGCCGGCGTTGCGGACGATCAGCGGATACGGCTCCGGGACGCTCCCCGCGTACTGGATACCGACCAGTTGCTGCTCGGGCCGGTCGATCTCCCGCCACACCACCGGCCTGCCCGGGCCCTTCCGCTTGCGGCAGGTCAGCAGGCGGCCGGGGACACCGGACGGGGAGTCCGCCAGTTCCACCTGCCAGTACAGGCTGTTGGCGGACAGGAAGACCAGCGAGACCCCGACGTCCCGGGCCCGCTCCACCGTACGGCGCATGTTCGCAGACCAGTACTTGTCGTGTCCCGGGAAGACCAGGGCCCGGTACCGCGTGGGGTCCACCCGGCCGGAGTGCAGATCACCGGCGTCGGCGTAGGCGAGGTCGTAGCCGTGGCGCTCGGCCCAGCGGATCACGTCGTAGGCGTGGCCGACGTGCAGCGGGAGGCCCGCACCCGCGTAGGGCCGGTCGAAGGAGACGGTGGTCGCCGCCTCGGCCTCGCCGAGCAGCCGCCCCTGCTCGTCCCAGGCGTGGTAGAGGCTGGCGCCGGTGCAGCCGTCCTCCGGGTAGAGGTTGTACGCCTGCCAGGTGACGTCGGGCAGCACGAGCAGCAGATCCGCCGGCCGTTCGTCGCGGACCGTGAAGGGCAGGTGGGAGCGGTAACCGTCGGCGGTGGTGAGCACGGCGACATATGCGCCGGGGCTCCAGTACGACGGGACCCTCAGCCGCCAGGACAGCCACCAGTGGTGACAGGAGACGGTCCGGTGCGCGGTGAGCGGCGGGGGCTGCACTATGCCGGACAGCCGGGGGCTGGTCACGATCCTGGCGGCGCCCTCACCGCCGTAGTGGCCGATGCGGTGGATGTCGACCGTGAAGTCCTGGGGCGGGTCGACCGTGACCCGGAAGTCGATGGTCTCGCCGGGGGCGACGGCGCCGGTGGAGGTGAAGCCCTTGATCTGGCGGTGGACGTCGTCGGAGCGGCGGAGGGCGGCGAGGAGGGGGTCGGGGGTGGGGTCGGTGGTGGGGGTGAGGGTGAGGCCGTGGCTGTGGAGCGGGTCGGTGGTCCGGGCGGCCGTGGTGACGCGGACGCCGGAGGCCATGGCGGCGGGTCCGGCGGGGGATGCGGCGGGCCCGGCGGGGGATGCGGCGGGCCCGGCGGGGGATGCGGCGGGCCCGGCGGGGGGTAAGGGATCCACGTACCAGGGAACCAGGAGGCCGGTGCCGTCGAAGTAGGTCTCGCTGCCGCGCAGCCAGGGCAGCGGGGCCTGGCCGAAGGGGTCCGTCACGGCGTGCGCGAGCGCTCCCGACTCCCAGCGGCGGAATCCGTCCGGCCCCATTGCCGTCCCTCCCTTGTCGTACGGCTGTCCGTACGGCTGTTCGTACGGCTGCCGTACGACGCACAAGTCCGTACGTCCCCTGTGCGCGTCCGGCCCCAGCACATCACATACCGCACGCATACTGTCACCGATCGTCGCCGCCCTTCGCCCCCGCAGCGGCGGGGTCAGACGAGCCGCACCGGCTTCTCGGGGCGTATCCCGAGATCCGTCAGCCACTCCCGCAGCGGTGCCGGATCGCCCTCCTCGACGAGGGTGAGGACCCGGGACCCCAGATCGGCCGCGCGCTCACCGCCGACGAGGAGGGACGGGCCGTCCAGCCAGTCCAGTCCGGGGGTGGCACCGGCGGTGTCCACGGCGGCGCAGCACACCATCGCGGTGACATGGTCGGCGAGCAGGTCCCGCCCGGTGCGCGGCGGCTGGAGGGGGAAGAGGGGCAGGGTGCCGTCGTCCCAGAGCGGGAGCGGGGTGCCGGAGCCGGGGCCCGCATCGGCACCGGCACCGGCTGGTCCCGGGTGCTGCCGTCCCGTCGGTGCGGTTGCCTCTTCCCTGGCCAGCTCGGCGCTGAGCCCGGCGGCGAGGACGGCGCCGCGTTCGGTGGTCTCGGGGGCGTCGGGGGCGTCAGGGGCCTCGGGGTCGGAGCCGGGACCGGGGCCTGGATCGGCGGGGGCCGTCTGCTGCGACGTACGGCGGTCGGCAGCGCCCGGGCCGGCCGGGTGGTGGTCGGTGCCAGGACCCGTCGAGAGGTGGTCGAGGACGCGGGCCAGGGTCGGGCCCACGGAGTGCGGGGCGGCCGGGCCCGTGTAGCGGCGGACGCCAAGGCGGTCGAGGACCCGGTGGAGGCGGGCCGCGTCCGTGCGCCAGGTGCGGTCGACGACCTCGTCCGGGTAGTCCTGCCAGTCCACCGGCGACCAGTCCGGGCGGTGCTCGGCGGGGCCGCCGTGGAAGAGGCGCGCGGCGAGCAGCGAGGCGGCCTCGTCCACCAGGCCGGGCTCCTCCAGCAGATCGCAGGCAGGGCGCTCGCCCAGCCGGGAGGCGAAACCCTCCGCCAGCCGGTCACGCCGGGACAGCTCGGTCAGCGCCGAGACCACGCCCGCGTCGAGCCGGGAGGGCCAGCGGCCCATCCGCCAGGCGGGCAGGGCGACCCGGGTGAGCAGCCGGTCCCAGCCCGCGTAGGCCAGCCCCACCTGCTCCTGGGCGACGATCCGCAGCCCGTAGTCCACGGCCTGGGCGCGCGTGGCCGCCGCGGCGGCCACGCCTCGCTCCATCTCGGCGGCGTCGTCCCGGCAGCCGCGCAGCAGCAGCCGGGCCGTCCAGCCGACACCGGCGAGCGCCCAGCGGGCCACGGGCCGCCGTCCGGGCGCCGCGCACACGGCCACCGCCGCGTCGAGCCCCCGTACGAAACGGCGGGCGGCGGCTATGTCGGGGTGCGCGGAGGGTCCCGTACCGGCGACGACCGGGGCGAGGACGGCACGCAGCTCGCCGACGCGCATCCACCACAGGAAGGGCGAGCCGATGACCAGCACGGGAGCCGCGGCCGTACGGCGGGCGCCGGGAACCAAGCCCGGGGCACCGGCTATCTCGTCGTGGTGGGCGCGCCGGGGCGGGCCGTGGGCCGGATGCGTGCGGTCCTCCAGCCAGCTGTCACAGTCCGGGGTGAGCGCTATCGCGGACGGCGCGGGCACGTCGAGCCGGTCAGCGAGGTCGCGGACCAGCCGGTACAGATCGGGGGCGGACTCCTCGGCGACGGGGACCGTGGGGCTGAGGGCGGGGCGGGCACGGGCGACGACGACGGCGATGCCGAGGGCCGCCAGCAGGACGACGGCGGCGACGACGCTGGTGACCACGCGGGCCGCGTCCCAGCCGCCGCCGACGAGGTGGTCGCTGGTGGCACCGGCGAGCAGGATCACGGCCAGGGCGGCGGGCAGCAGGGCGACTGCCACCGCCCGGCTGCGCACCCGCAGCACGGCGAGGGCCCTGGCACGCGCGTCCGGCGCACCCGACTCGACACCCATACCGGTCACCTCTGGAAGTCCCCCCTCCCTGCCGTCCTGCCCGCAACCGTGCCGGCTCTGCTCATTCCCCCACTGTGACACCCGTCACTGACATCGCAATGCCGGTGGGCCAAGTGCCGGACCGCTTGCGCGGCACCCTAGTTGGGGCCTCGTCCTCCGTCAGCCGGATAAGGCCATCGGTCACCCGATGGAATGGCTTTGGTCAGAGGTGGGGGACGAACGGCAAACGATCAGGCCCCGGATCCGGCGATCGGGCGCGGGATTCCGGGGCCTGGAGAACGGCTGCGCGGGCGGGAAGGGTTCCCGGGCGGCACCAGCGGAGGAGCCGAGGAGGCTACTCCCCCGCGGCCGCCTTCGCGGCGATGTCCGTACGGTGCTGGGAGCCGTCGAGCCCGATGCGGCCCACGGCCGTGTAGGCGCGCTCGCGGGCCTTGGCGAGGCTCCCGCCGGTGGCCGTCACCGACAGGACACGGCCGCCCGCGCTGACGACGGCGTCGCCGTCACGCCTGGTTCCGGCGTGCAGGACATAGGCGTGCGGGGCGTCCTGGGCGGCGACCTCGCCGAGGCCGGTGATGGGATCGCCGGTACGCGGGGTGCCGGGGTAGTTGTGCGAGGCGACGACGACGGTGACCGCGGCGTCGCTGCTCCAGCGCAGCGGCTCCAGGTTGTCGAGGGTGCCGTCGGCGGCGGCAAGCAGGACTCCGGCAAGCGGGGTCTTGAGGCGGGCCAGCACGACCTGGGTCTCGGGGTCGCCGAAGCGGGCGTTGAACTCGATGACCCGTACGCCGCGCGAGGTGATGGCGAGGCCGGCGTAGAGCAGCCCGGAGAACGGCGCGCCGCGGCGGTGCATCTCGTCGACGGTCGGCTGGAGCACGGTGTCGAGCACCTCCTCGACCAGTTGGGGGGCGGCCCAGGGCAGCGGGGAGTACGCGCCCATGCCGCCGGTGTTCGGGCCCTCGTCGCCGTCCAGCGCGCGCTTGAAGTCCTGGGCGGGCTGGAGGGGGACGACGGTCTCGCCGTCGGTGATCGCGAAGAGGGAGACCTCGGGGCCGTCGAGGAACTCCTCGATGACGACGCGCTCGCACTCGGCCGCGTGCGTCTTGGCGGAGTCGAGGTCGGAGGTGACGACGACACCCTTGCCCGCGGCTAGCCCGTCGTCCTTGACGACGTACGGCGGCCCGAAGGCGTCGAGGGCCTCGGCGACCTCGTCGGCGTTGGTGCAGACGTACGAACGGGCGGTCGGCACCCCGGCGGAGGCCATCACGTCCTTGGCGAACGCCTTGGACCCCTCCAACCGCGCGGCCTCGCCGGACGGCCCGAAGACGGAAATACCCACCGCGCGCACGGCGTCGGCGACCCCGGCGACCAGCGGGGCCTCCGGTCCTACGACGACCAGGTCGGCCCCGAGCTCAGTGGCCAGCGCGGCCACGGCCTTGCCGTCCAGCGCGTCGACCGGGTGCAACTCGGCGACCTCGGCGATACCGGCGTTGCCGGGGGCGCAGTGCAGCGCGCTGACGTCGGGGTCGAGGGACAGGGAACGGCACAGGGCGTGTTCGCGGGCGCCGCCGCCGATGACGAGGACCTTCACGGGGGTCAGCCTATCGGGAGCGGGGTGGGGGGCTTTGTAGGGGCTTCTGAGGGAGAGAGGCTGGTGCGTCCGTAGGTTCGTATGAACGGGCGCCGGTCTGGCCGCTTTCGGCCGAGTCAGACGAGGCAGACGAGGCAGACGAGGCAGACGACTTATGTGAACGAGTCACTCGTTGACGAACTCGTCGACCACGGTCGCGCCCAGTTCCCGTACGAGGAGTTCCTGCCCGGAGAGGGCGGACTCGTCGAGGTCGGGGTCATCGTCCTCGGGGATGTCGTCCTCGGGGGCGACGGGGGGCGGCGGCTCGGGAGCGGCGGAGGGCTGGGGCGAGGGGGCGGCGGGCGCGGGTGCCGTAGGGGCGGCGGAGGGCTGCGGGGCAGACGGGCGGGCAGCGGGCGCACCGCCGTAACCACCGCCATATCCCCCGCCCGAGGGCGAGGAAGGCTGCGGCGGCTGGGCGAAGGACGCGGGCGCGGGAGGCGTCGACCCGCCTCCCGACGGATCGACGATCGCCTCCACCTTCCAGTGGACGTTGAACTGCTCGGCGAGGGCCTGCCGCAGCACGTCCTCACTGCCACTGCCGGCGAAGTTGTCGCGAGCACCGGCGTTGACGAAGCCGAGCTGGAGGGTGGTGCCGTCGAAGCCGGCTACTTGGGCGTTCTGGCTGAGCAAGATCCAGGTGAACCGACGGCGGTTCTTGACGGCTTCGAGGATGTTCGGCCAGAGCACACGGGGGTCGAGCCCGCCGGGGGAGGCAACGGGGGCCGGTGCGGCGGGAGTGGGAGCAGGAGCGGGGGCGGCCGACGTGGGCGAGGGCGCAGCGGCGGGCCGCCCCGCACCCGCAGAAGCGGCGGTGGGCCACCCTCCGGGCCGCCGCCCACCCCCGGCGGAAGCGGCGGAGGGCCAGGCGCCGGGAGCTGCCGGGGCCGTGGAGGGAGGGGCGGGAGCAGCCACAGGCTCCGGAGCAGGAGCAGGAGCAGGAGTTGGGGCAGGAGCCGGAGCCGGAGCCGGAACGGGACCGGAGGCACGCGCAGCGGCCCGAGCGGCAGCAACCCCACCCCCTCCCGAACCCGCACCCGCACCCGCACCGGGAATGGCTCCCCCACCCGAACCGGGCATGGCTGCTCCCCCAGCCGAACCCGCCGCCATCGCCCCCCCATGACCCTCGGGCCCGGGAACGTAGGCCACGGCAGGCATGGCCGCCCCCGCAGCCCCGACCGCTCCCGACTGGAAGTTGACGCCGCGCTCCAGCCGGTCGAGCCGGGCCATGACGGACCGCTCGTCCCCATAGGCGGCGGGAAGCAGCACACGGGCGCAGATGAGCTCGAGCTGGAGGCGGGGCGAGGTGGCGCCGCGCATCTCGGTAAGCCCTTCGTTGACGAGGTCGGCGGCGCGGCTGAGCTCGGCGGGCCCGAAGGTACCGGCTTGGGCCTGCATCCGCTCGAGAACGTCGGCGGGGGCGTCGATGAGCCCCTTCTCGACGGCGTCGGGAACGGCGGCGAGGACGACAAGATCCCGAAGCCGCTCCAGCAGATCTGCGACGAACCGCCGAGGATCGTTCCCCCCCTCGATCACCCGATCGACCACCTCGAACGCGGCAGCACCGTCCCCCGTGGCAAAAGCTTCGACGACGGAGTCGAGCAGTGACCCGTCGGTGTAGCCGAGAAGAGAGGTGGCCATGGCGTAGGTCACACCGTCGGAACCGGCACCGGCGAGGAGCTGATCCATGACGGACATGGAGTCACGCACGGACCCGGCCCCGGCGCGCACGACGAGAGGCAGCACCCCGTCCTCGACGGGAATGTCCTCTCTTCCGCACACCTCACCGAGATAGTCACGGAGCGTCCCGGGCGGAACTAGCCGGAACGGATAGTGATGGGTACGGGACCGGATGGTGCCGATGACCTTCTCGGGCTCGGTGGTGGCGAAGATGAACTTGAGATGCTCGGGCGGCTCCTCGACGACCTTCAGCAGGGCGTTGAAGCCCGCCGAGGTGACCATGTGGGCCTCGTCGATGATGTAGATCTTGTACCGGCTGCCGGCGGGCCCGAAGAACGCCTTCTCGCGCAGCTCACGGGCGTCGTCCACACCACCGTGAGAGGCGGCGTCGATCTCGATGACGTCGATGGAACCGGGCCCGTTGCGGGCGAGGTCCCGGCACGACTGGCACTCACCGCACGGCGTGGGCGTGGGCCCCTGCTCACAGTTCAGACAGCGGGCGAGGATCCGCGCACTGGTCGTCTTCCCGCAGCCGCGCGGCCCGCTGAACAGGTACGCGTGATTGACCCGGTTGTTCCGCAGCGCCTGCTGCAACGGGTCGGTGACATGCTCCTGCCCGATGACCTCGGCGAACGACTCCGGGCGATAACGGCGGTACAGCGCGAGAGACGACACGTCTACGAGGTTATAGGCGCCCACTGACAAGCAGCCCCGCCCAGCCGCCCTCGATGAGCACACACAAGCGCCCCCCACGCACCCGCCAGAGCCAACCTACCCTTGCTGCCTTCCAGCCCTGGGGGAGTTCAGTCAGATAGCGCCACGTGAGGGGCTCCGCACAGAGTACCCGATGTCAGGGGCGGGGAACGAGTTCGCGAGCACTCCTCTCGGTCATGTAATGTTTCCGGCGGAGGATTCGCCTAGAGGCCTAGGGCGCACGCTTGGAAAGCGTGTTGGGGGCAACCCCTCACGAGTTCGAATCTCGTATCCTCCGCCATTGCTCTCACCGGGCAATATGTCGAAGGGCCCCACCGTTCGCGGTGGGGCCCTTCGACGTTGTCCGTCTCACTTTCCGTCTCAGTTCGTTCCCGGGAGCTCCCAGAGCGCATCGCCGACCTGCTGCGCGACTTTCCGCAGCATGGTCCCGGTCACATGCATGTACCGGGCGCGCATCCGGGCCGCTCCCCCGGGCTCCCAACCCATGATCGAGTCGATCACGACATCCGGGACGCCGAGGATCAGTAGGACGGTCGCAGCGGTGTGACGAGCGTCGTGCAGACGGCCGTCACGCACCCCCGCGTCCCGAAGAAGCCGCTTCCAGACATGGAAGTCGGTGTTGGGGCTCAACGGTCCCCCGACCGGCGAGGCGAACACGTACCCCTTGCCCTCCCAGTCGACACCGGCCGCGCTCCGCTCCCGCTCCTGGGCCTCCTGGTGCTGGCGGAGAATCTTGATCAGCGGATCGGGCAGTCCGATGGTCCGCCGTCCGGCCCGCGATTTGGTGGACTTGTGCTCACGACGGGTCTGCTCCCGCCGAGGGCAGTAACCGGCCTTCCGCCCGCACGGGTCGTCTCCACAACCGTGGGCGTACTTGGGCCGCAGCCGGTTCTTACGGATGCGGACGTATCCCGCGTCGAGGTCGACGTCCTCCCAGTGCAGACCGAGCGCCTCCCCCTGACGCAGCCCGAGCGCCAGGGCGACGACCCAGCGCGCGCTGTTGCGGAGCTTGGCCGCTTCGACGAGGAGGCTCTGTACCTCCTCGATCGTGTACGGCTCGATGTCCTCTTCTTCGAGCCGCGGGGCCTTGGCAATCTCCGCCGCGTTGGTGACGACGTGCCCCCGCCGCACGGCCTCACCGAGGGCGACCCGGATCGTCCGGTGAACGTGGTGGGCAGTGCCGGCGGAGCTCCCGGCCGCCTGCATCTTCCGGTAGAAGCGCTCCAGGTGCTCGGGCTCCAACCGGTCGAGCTTGTGTGCGCCCAGGCCGGGCGAGAGGTGAACGCGCACGTCGACCTCATAGCCGTCGTACGTGTTCTCCGAGACGTACGGCTTGGCGATGTTTTCCACCCAGTGCTCAAGCCAGGCTTGCAGCGTCCAACTCTGCCCCGGCTTCCTGAGCTTCTTGTCGTCCCGCGCCCGCTCCATCTCGCGGACAGCCTTGGTCACCTCCGCTTTCGTCTTGCGTTCGATGTGACGGCGGTCGGGCTTGCCGTCATCCCGGACACCGACCGTCACCCGCCCGTGCCACTTGCCGTCCTTGCCGAGGTAGATCGTCGAGGCCCCGTTGGGCTGGCGGGTGCGCTTCTTCTCTGCCATGCCGTCCTCCCTCAGGCCGCTTGCGCCGGTCGGTGGCGCAGCTTGGCCACGTAGGCGGGTACGGCGTCGGCGGGAACCCGGCGGAGCCGCCCGACCGTGACGGACTCGATCTCTCCGGCGAGGACGAGCCGGAAGCACGTCGTACGGCCGATCCGGAGCCGCCGAGCCGTCTCCTCAACCGTCAGGAGGGCCAGGGTCGGGTCAAAGGGCTCGGAAGTGATGCCAGCGGCCAGCGGCTCAGCCATGGGTGGGTTCCCCTTCCGTTCCGGCGGCGTTGGGGGCGGGTTCGAGGGATGCGGACAGCCAGGTCTCGGTGTCGGACAGGCCCGTTCCGGCGAAGGCCCAGTGCGCGAGGACGTACGTCGTGCCGGTGTCCTGCTGCTCGGGTGGAGCCGTCTCGGCGCGGCGCCATTCGGCGCGGGCGTCGCGGAGGGCGCCGAGGGTGGTGGAGTAGCGGCGGGATTTGGTGGAGAAGTGGCCGCGGAAGCCGAGCATGTGGGCCCAGGCTCGGAGGCGGAGGTGTTCGAGGTCTTTGCGTGCGCCGAGGGTCCAGGCGGTGCGGATGAGGTGGCGGGCGTGGTCGCTGATGTCGAGCTGGGCGAGTTCGGCGGCGAACTTGAGGGGGCGGTCGAGAGCTCCCGTGGCGGTCTCGGCGCCCTTGGTGGCGTACTTGGCGATATAGGCGGCGACGGCGCGTTCGGTGAGTTCCTGGCCGTCGTTGAAGTCGGCGGATCGGATGGTGCGGACGTCGAGTTGTCGGCCGAAGGCGAAGGTGTGGGCGCGTCCGTCGACGACCGGTCCGTCGACGCGGACCTTGGCCGCGGCAGCCTTGATGGCGTCGGTGAGGAGTTCGGCCGTGGCCCAGGGCGGGGGCGGGGCCGTGCTGTCGCCGGGGCCGTCGAGGCGGACGACGGCGTGGAAGTGGACGGCGCCGCGTTTCTGGTACTCGGCGACCTTGGCGAAGGACACGCGGGCGTGGTCGCGGAGGTGACGTTGGGAAAGTCCCGCCCGCTTGGCGACCTCACGGCGCAGGTAGATCGAGAAGCGCCGCCAAAGGACCCGCTGCCCGGCCTGCGCCGAGCTATACCGCCGCGACACCTTCCAGCTCATCACGGCGGGCCTGCGCGGCGGCAAGGGCACCCCCGAAACCGTCGCCGCACACCCCCGCGTCTTCGCCACCTTCACCGCCCCCGGCTTCGGCCCCGTCCACAACCGCCGCGCCGACGGACGCCCCTGCCGCTGCAGCACCCGCCACGACCCCGACGACACCGCTCTCGGCACGCCCCTCGACCCCGACACCTACGACTACCAAGCCGCCGTGCTCTGGAACGCACACTGTTGCAGCGCACCAGGAGCTGACCGGCGGGGAGGTCGGTCGAGTCGAAGTGGCGCAGGATGCGGCCGATCTCACCGCTGGTGGTGTCGACGTCGTACTCGGTGCGGCGTCCGTCGAGGCGGATCGGGCGGGTGCAGCCGCCGAGGCCGGCGAGCTGGCGGAGGATACCGGGCAGGGTTCCGTGCGCGGCCAGGTTCGCGAGTTCCGGCAGCGGGGCCGGAGTGGTGCGGGTGAAGATGGTGGTCTCCTTCTGGCGTTTCGGTCGGGAGGGTTGGGCCCCGGGGCGGCGGATGCTTGGCGGTGTCGTGCCGCCCCGGAGGCTGGGGGGTGCAGGGGTGTTGGGGTTCAGCGGCGGTGGTGCTCGGCGAGCAGGGAGCGCAGGACCACAGCGGCGACGGCGACGGAGATGGCCGTGACGGCGACGGCGGCCAGGAGCGCGGTCAGGACGACACCGCCCACGACGACGAGGGCGAGCGTGTTGCGGTCGACGGACACCGGCAGGGCCGGACGCCGTACGGGTGCGGGGTCGGTGGGGGTGTGGTGGTGGACGGGCGGCGGAGTGGGGTTGTCGGGGTACTTGGGCAGGAACACGGCGATCTCCTCGTCTACTCGTCTAGTCATGTGTGCCGTTTATGACGGTTACGCCGGTACGGGTGCCGTCCTCGATGGCGGGGGCCAGGAAGGTGTGGGAGAGCCAGAAGCCGAAGAGGGCGATCAGGACGACGACCCAGGTGCGGACGCCGAGGAACTTGACGGCTCCCCAGGCGAAGGCGCCGAGGACGAAGACGAGGGGCAGGCTGACACTCACGGGTTCTCCTCAGCGGATGGGGCAGCGGTGGGTACGGGCGGCGAGTTCGGCGGCGGCGCGGCTGTCGTAGTCGGCCGAGAAGTTGCAGCGAGGGGCGGTGCAGGCGGCGGTGTGCTTCTCACGGCCCCGGTTGTCGTAGGAGGTGGCGACCTGGACGGGGCCGATGCGGGTGACGTTGCGGAAGCGGCGGTGAGCGCTCATGCGGTTCTCCTCTCAGAGCTGGGCGGCGATGGCGTCGGCCATGGGGGCCGGGACGCCGAGGCGGGCGCGAAGGGTTGGGGCGTCGATGTGGGTTCCGGTGCGGGTGTGGTGTTCGGCGGCGACTTTGCGGGCGTGGTCGACCAGGGCGGCCGGGACTTGGACGGCGGAGGGTTCCGTTGCCGCCGGGATGGCCGGGTGCGGGGTCGGCTCGACAGCCGGTTGGGCGACCGGTTCGGGCGCGGCGCCCTGGTCCTCGTGCTCGACGGTCGCGGGTGCGGCGGGGGTTGGGGCGGGTGTGGTGTGGGCGAGGAGGGTGCCGCCGAGAAAGGCGATGGCTGGCCAGCCCGCGACGAGGATGCGCAGCCAGGCCGGGACCTGATCCGTGTCGAGGAGTCCGGCGGTGGCGACGTTGGCGCCGAGGGATGCGGTCAGGGCGATGACGAACCAGCACCAGGCCGCCGCTTTCGCGTGACCGGTGCGCAGTCGGCGCCAGGCGGCGACGAGCAGGAGGTCGACACTGATGGGGTAGGCCCAGGCTTTCCAGCCGTCCTGTCCGGCCGCCGCAGCGATGTCGTGCAGGTGGGCGAAGGACAGCGCGGCGGCGATGAGCGCTTGCACGAGCACGGCGTCGACTCGGGCCAGGTGGGCACGCATCGTTTTTCGGTCTCCTTCCAGCGTGATCAGTCGGCGGACGTGAGGGAGTCGGCGCGCTCACGCGCGAGCCGGGCCACCTCGGCGGCGTCGACGTCGCCGGGCGAGTGGAAGGCGATGCGCTCCAGCAGGTCCGCCTTACGGCTCATGAGCGCCGCGTACTCGGTGGACGTGCGGTTCTGCCGGAACGCGGCCAGGTCGGCGACGAGTGCGCTGATCTCGGCGATGGAGGGGCGTGACACAGGGCTTCCTTCCGGTTTCGGGCATGGGAGGGGTAGGGACACGGCGCGAGGTGAACCGGTCGCGCCGACCGGATCGGGTGGAGAGCCGCTACGGCTGGAAGGGCTTGAGCGCTGGGAGATCGGGCACGAGGTGCGCCGAGTCGCGGCAGATTGCGGCGGCGTCGGCGAGGGAGAGGTAGGGGGTGCGGATGCGGGACCAGCCGCCGGAGGTGTCGCCCGCGACGGCGAGGCCGGGCCGTTCGGGTGCGACGGCGCAGGCTGCATCGACGGCTTCGGGGGCGATGTCACCCAAGGCCATTTTGGCGGAGGCTTCGTCGTTGACGCGGTGGCAGACGCGGCCGGTGAGCTGGGCGCGGAGCATGGTGGCGCCCTTGCCGAGTTCGGCGCCGAAGCGCTGCCCGCACACCTCCAGGTAGATACCGGCGGCGCGGCCGAGCTGGGCGAGGCGGATGAGCTGGGTGACCATCTCGTCGCGGCGTTGCTCGTCCTTCTTCGTTGCGGTGAGGAAGAGTTCGGCGACTTCGTCGATGAACAGCACGACGGGTATGGGCCGTTCACCCTCGGGCAGGCCCCAGATGTCGGAAGTGATCTCCTCGTCGGGGGTGGTGGGGACGATGCCCTGCCGGGCCTTGATCAGGTCGTAGCGGTCCTCCATCTCCTGGATGAGCGCGGGCAGCAGGTCGGCCGCCTGATCCGGGTCGACGGCCAGCGCCGAGAGCCGGGCGGCGAACGGCGCCAGCTCCACGCCACGCTTGCAGTCGATGCCGACCAGGGCAACCGGCTGCGGGGCGAGTCCGGCGATCAGGTGGCGCAGGAACATCGACTTGCCGGACAGGGTCGCGCCGAGGGTGAGTTGGTGCGGAACGGTCCGGTAGTCGCGCACGAAGGGTGTGGCGTCCTCGCGTAAGGCAACTGGCACCTTCAGGAACCCGCCGCCGGGCTTGCGGGGCATCCGGACCCGCCGCAGAACGTCGTATCCGACGAGCCGGAGGTCGACGACACCGGGCTTGACAGTGGTGACGTAGACGGCGTGGACGCCCCAGGCGTGCCGCAGCCGTTCCGCCGAGGCCGCCACGTCGGCGGGTTCCTGGCCGGGGGCCAGCCGGAGCCGGACGCGCAGCCCGGTCGAGGTGGGCCGGAGCAGGCCCCGGCGGGGAGGCACGGGCCGTACCTCCCGTTGCGTCATGGCCTTGACGGCGAGGACCCGCAGCCGGGACGGGGCCACGGTCAGCCCGCATGCTTCCATGACCGAGCCGTACGCGCCCAGCAGCCGGGCCGTGGACATCGGGAGGCCGACCGTGGACCAGTAGGCCGCCGGATGCTTGGCCCGGGTGTAGGCGGCCCCGCCGCCGAGCGCGGCGAGGGGACCACCCACCTCCAGGAGCGTCACGAGATCGGACATCAGGCCACGGCCCCCGCGGTGGCGGGGAAGACGGCCGGGGTGACGGCGGCGGCCCGGTAGGCGATGCCGTGCCGCTGCTGCCCGTTGAACACCGACTCCCACGGCCGGGCAACCAGCCCCGGCAGCGAGACGGGCGAGCCGAGGGCCAGCCCCGTCGTGATGCCGCTCTCCGGGATGGTCACCTTGATCAGGGACGACTCACCGTCCTCGATGTAGACGACGCCGATCGTCATCAGCGCCTCGCCGCTCACGGCATCCTTGGCGATCTCGCCCGTCTGCCGGTCCCGGACCTTCGGTTCGGGCGCCTCGGTCAGCAGGATCGTCGCGGCCGAGGTCTCCACACGGATGGTGCGCACAGCACACACTTCCCATCTACTCGTCTATACAAGATGCGGTCTGCGAACCCGGTCTCCCGGGATCACGCGGACCACCTTGCCACACAACTTGCCCACTCGTCTATACGAGTAAGCGTGTTGGGGTGTACGAGTTCGGAGAAGCGTCCGTTCGCCCACCACCGCCCCTCACCCGCTCACGTGGCCGGGAGCTGGTAGGACAGGACGTAGGCGTCGGCCGCCATGACCGTGTCGCAGACCTCCACGGGCCGCCCTTCGGTGTCGAAGGCAGTGCGGATGAGGTGGATGACGGGCACGCCGGAGGCCAGCCGGAGCGTCTTCACCTCAGTGGGGGAGGGCATCCGAGCGCGGATCTCCTCCTCGAAGTGGTCGAGCCGGTGGCCGAGTTCTTCGAGCCGGGCGTAGATGCCGCCGGGGCCGGGGTTGGGCTCGGCGATCTGCGTGCCGCGCGCGATGTCGAGGGGCAGGTAGGAGGTGGCGAACTCGACCGGGCGTCCGTCGAGGAGATAGCGGCGCCGCCGGGCGAGCACCCGCCGCACCGAGCCGAGCCGAGCGGCGAGGTCCTGACTGGCCTTCTCCTCCTTGACCTCAAGGCTGTCGACCTGGGGGTGACTGCCGGCGGCGTCCGCCTCCACGATGAACGCGGACTTGCCCGACTCCCGGTGACGCCGGGCGAACCGGTCCGAGGCAAGGCGCCGGACGGGAGGCCGGGGCCGGACGAAGACGCCCTTGCCGTGCTCGGCGTGCACGAGCCCTTCCCCCTGGAGGATGGAGAAGGAGTTGCGGACCGTCATCCGGGACACCCCGTAGTGCTCGACGAGGTCGGCCTCCGAGGGCAGCTTGTCGCCCTCATGGAACCGGCCGCGGTCGATGGCCTCCCGCAGTTGGTCGGCGATCTGCCGGAAGACCGCGCGGTCGCTCGTGGGGTCGAGGTCGCCGAGGAGGCCCGAAGAAAGAGAAGGGCTCATGCGTGTACTCCTTTAGGTATCTAGACGTGTGGCCGAGTGTTGTTGCTACGGTGGAGAGCCTAGCCAGCCGAGAGGGCCGAGGAACGTGAGCATGGAACGCCCGCACTCCGTGAGCGTGGCCGGAGTCGTCGTCGACGACCACGGTCGGGCCCTGCTGATCCAGCGCCGTGACAACGGCAAGTGGGAGCCCCCGGGCGGCATCCTCGAACGCGGCGAGACCATCCCCGAGGCCCTGGCGCGGGAAGTCCTCGAAGAGACCGGCCTCAAGATCGCCGAGCCCGCCGTCCTCACCGGCGTCTACAAGAACATGACGGGCCTGATCATCTCGCTCGTCTTCCGCTGCACGGCCGCCGACGGCACGCCCACCACCGGTGACGAGACCCGCGCCCTGCGCTGGGCCACCCGCGACGAGGTCACCGAGCTTGCCGACGAGGCATACGCGATCCGCGTCCTGGACGCACTCGACGCGGCAGCCCCGCCCGCCATCCGCGCACACGACGGCGTGAAACTCGTCTAGCCCGAACCCGCTGAACATGGCGGCCTACCAGCACGAAGGAACTTGTATGCACGAGTATACGAGCAGGGTGGGGGTCTGGGGACTGTCTTGCCCAGGATTCCCCGAGGAGATCAGCCGGGCCCGCCGCTTCACCCGCGACATCCTGCACGGCTCCCCCCACGCCGAGGCCGCCGAACTGATCGTGAGCGAGCTGAGCACGAACGCGATCCTCCACACCGCCAGTGGCCAGCGGTACGGCACCTTCCACCTGGCCCTGGCCGTCACCCCGCAGGTGGTCGCCCTGTCCGTCACGGATGACGGAGGAACCGGCACGGCCCCGAAGATCGAGCACCAGGACCAGGACGCCGAACACGGCCGGGGCCTGAGCATGGTCACCGCGCTCGCCCACCACGTCGTCATCCACGACACCCACGACGGCCACACCGTCACCGCGGAGCTCTACACAGACGCTCGCCCCGGAGGCCACCCGTGACGACCTGCCTCCCCCGACGCGGCTACTGGTGCGAGTGCTGGACCCAAGACCTCACCCAGCCGGAACCGCCGGCACTCCATGCATCCTTCGACGCCTACACCGCGCCCCAGGCAGACCGATGGGTCGCTATCGCACTCCACACCATCACCCCCGCACTCGACACCGATGCCTCCGACGAAGCATGGGAATGGCTCTACGAAGGCCGCATCACCACACGCCGGGCACTCCTGCGCTCCGAACCCTGCACGGTGTCCATCACCCAGGCCACCACCCGCATCACATGGACGATCCGACCAGTCCTCTACCTGCCCCTCGCACACCGCGAAGCCAACGAACTCCCAGCCTGCGCATACGACTTCAAGGCCCAGAGCACCGACTGAGTTACAACCTTCTTCACGGGTTCAAGGCCCGCGCATAGCGCGGGCGCGCGCCGCCGGGCGCGGCCTGCCTCCTGTCTCCGCCCCGGCTAGCCGCGCCAGGCGGCGCGCTGCTGGCATGCGGGCGGAGGTAGGAAAACCCTCTGTGGCTGAGGCCGGTCGGCTCCACGGCTTTAGGCAGCCAATTTGGCGCGAGCCTCGAAGATCATGGCCCAAAATCGGGCACTAACGGGCAGGCTCACAAACCTGCCCGATCCGCTGGCTAGCGTAATGGGCCATGATCACTCGCGCCAAATCAGCTCCAGCCCAAAGCCGCTACGCCGACCTCAGTCTTGATCCGACTGTGTCGTGCTTGGTTCCTTAGCCGCCGTCGCTTGGGGTGTGGGATTTTTTGGTTTCAAGACCGTTGCGTTTGTCCACAGGTCTTCATGGGTGCGCCTAATTGCGTTGCCCGCAATGCTTGCCAGTGGGACGACGACGCTCAGATTCTTCCCGACAGAATTCAAGGAAGTTCCGATGGCGATGACCTTGTCGCCCTCCGAAATGGCGAACCTGTCGTGAAGCTCGTTCGCGACACGTACTTCAGGGCGTTGAGGCGCGTCGATGACAGCCAAGGCCAGCGCCAACTGGGAGATCGCCGGTGCGCCGATCTTCTTACTCGTCAGGATTCTCCTGATCTGAGTGTGTTCGACTACCGTCTCAAGCTGATCGAATCGGAAGTACGGGTCAACCAGGAGACCCTCTCCGATGTCAGAAAGTGCTCCGATTACCCGCACGTATGCGAATGGATCAGACGGGTCCAGGATCACCTCGGAAGCGTCCTCGTTCGACACGTCCAGCTTAGGCGCGGAGAGGTCAGCAAGAATAGCGTGGCCCAGTGGTGTGAGTTTCACCGACTCGCCAGTGACCTTGATCCATCCGACCCGCTCTAGGTACTGCTTCCAGGTCTCAAGGGGTTCGCTTTTCCCGCCCAGGGCGGTCATGAAGACTTGGATCGATGAACTGCTGCGTCGCATGCGTCGGAAAGGAGACTTAGCGTAGGACTCCAGATTATCCGCGCTGAGGATTGCTCCGCGTCGAGTTGCGGCGCTGATGTATGCGAGGAGTCTGTGTCCATCCTCAGATGCAATTTGCATGTCGCCAGTATGCGCATGCCTTGCCCGTCGTACACCGGGTTTTCGCAGCGGGCGCCAGGTCTGTTGTCTCGGGAGGGGCAGCGAGGGCTGCGCTGTGCGACGAGGCGGTCTGCAGGTGTGTCCAGTCGCGGTGCACTACTGGCAGTGGGTCTAGCTGTGATCATCGCTGGGCCGTCCCTGGGCCGTGCGACGGCGGCCGAGGATGCTCAAGAACGACCAACGACGACAGACGAGCCCACGCCCCCAGCCCCGCAACCCCAGGTCACCCGCCCCTCACCATACGGGTTACCACCCAGCCCTTGCCGTCAGGCAAGATGGGTTGTTGCTTGCCAGCTGACAGGTCAGTGCACTCACTCTCTGATCATGCAGACCTGCGGCGGATTGTGCGGGGCAGATGGCAACCGGCCCTAGATCACCTCAGCCACAGCACCTTGCGTGCGGTCATCCGCAGGAGGAAGATCCTGCCGATCAAGGGAGCTGTGATGCTGCGGTTGATGGACTGGTCCGTAGTCGCGTTGGGGTGCCTGCTGGTTCTCGGAAGCCTCATCAGCCAGTGGTGGGAGCGTACCCAGGCTCGGAAGGGAGAGAGCCTCGATCAGGGCATGCCCTTCCTCTGGGCATGGCTCCCTCTTCTCATGGGTCTAGGGATGATCGGCGCCAAGGTGCCGGGCATGTTGCACGCATCCCGCTCCGTTGTCGAGGTCGTCGACGCGCTCAACTTCATGCTCTGGGCGACGATGTTGGTTTTCATCCTCTGGACGGGGCGTCGCTTCTTCGGTATGCGCGACACCAGGTGACATCAATCCGGTCCTCCGCAGTCATGGAGTCGCGGTGCGGGATATGCCACGTCCGAAGCCTGTGCTCACGACAGCTTGAGGGTCCCGCCAAGACAGCAGCGGTGAGTGTCTAACTGCGTGACAACGCCCACGCACAGCGGCGGACAACCGCGGACGCCTGCGGATCATCGCAGCAGGTAAGAGTCACACCAGCCCAAAGGCAGCACCCCCACCCAAGTTGCTTCGGGACGAAGAAGTCAGGAGATAGATCCGTCGCGCTCGAGGAGTCAGCCTTTTGAGTCACGGCTCACCCCGAGCCGCTGACATGCGATCAAGTCGCCGTGCTGCTAGCTTCCTTGCACGCAGTCCAACTGCGGCACGCCGGTCCCCTCCATCCCCCGGTTCCCGAGGCCTATCGCCTCGGGTTGCAGTAACAGACGCTGTTGCCTTGGAGGGGACCGGTGAACGGTGGCAATTGGGTACTTGCTGTGGCTGGAGGAGTCGGTGGTGCGGTCTACGCGCTGAACGTCGCCCTCGGACACATCCCGTCGTTGGCAGACAAGGCGGGCAAGGCAGTACGGGCCCTGAAGAAGCTCAAGGCTGAGATCAAGGGCCCCACCGAAAAGTAGGAGGTGCCCCGGGCCGGCCGGCCCGGGGGCTTCTGCAACCCCAGGTCTTTCTTGCAGTCGGGACGAAGTTGCTAACGAGACGGCCCCGCCGTCCGTCTCAGTTTCCGTCTCATTCATCGCCGTTCACGGCCGTTCAGACGGGACCCTAGGCGGTAGCCGCTCAGACGACCGCCCGCACATGAACGCAGGTGAACGGCCCCGTACGCGGCCCCGGGACGCACCAACACAGTTGGAAAGCGTGCGGGTGCGAGAGGCGATATGTCGGCTGGACCGCTACCCCTGGACGGGAAGATCAGGATGGTTGGCTAGAAAGATCATGTAGGCGATCGCTGCTGCTGCCCCCAGGAGGGACAACACGGCACCCACTACGGCTCGCGACCTACTCGCTCGACCCGACTTTGATGCGTGGTACTCGACACAGGCCCGCACGAGGCCGACGAGGGCCAGGGGTAGCGCGACGAAGCTGACCAGTATCCAGAACGGGCAACAGAGCCAGCACCCCATGGACGCCCCGCCGAACCAGACCGCGAGCTCTGCCCCCTCTCGTTTCTCGTCCGATGCACCATCAGAAATCATGGACTGATCCAAGCAGAACACTTGTAGGAGCTACGCAGCAGGAGGAGCCAGATCACCCCGCTGGAGACAGCAGGCATCACGCCAAGGTCGCCGATGCGCCTCGGCGGGGGCGCACCACAACCGCACCAGATCGAGCGGGGAACAGCAGGGAAGCACGGGGAACAAAGGCGCTGCCGCCCGCGCCGGAGGTCAGCCGTTTGCCCAGGTCAGCGTTCAAGTAGACCCCAAATGATCGCAGCTTCCCAAGCTGAGAGCGCGAGTTCGATTCTCGTCACCCGCTCCACCACGAAGGCCCAGGTCAGCGACCCAGCGCACCTTCGGTGCGCGCCGGGGGCGTGGTAAATCCTGTGGCGCGCGCTGGGCGTGCTTCTGTCTGCTCTGACGGGGGTTGATGTCGGTACGGGACGCTGGAGAGGTTCGTACCGGCCGAAACCGATAGCTCTGTGATGCCGGTGAGCTCGCAGGTCAGCGTGGTGCCGAGGGCCGTCCACGGGAACCGTGGAGTGTTGCTGCGAGCACGTGCGTCAGAATTCCTGATTCACCCTGGCCCTCCCGGAACGGCGTACCACCCGGCCGTCGAGGGAGGGATCAAGACGTGGACGTGCTGCACGAACGCTGCGCCGGTGTGGACATCGGCAAGAAGGACGCCAAGGCATGCGTCCGCACCCCCAGTACCAAGCGGCGGGGGTCGTTCACGACCGAGACCACCACCTGGAAATCGACGACGAACGCGGTACTCGCCCTGCGCGATCACCTGCTCGCCGCCGAGGTCACCCTGGTCGTGATCGAGGCGACCTCGGACTACTGGAAGCCCTTCTACTACCTGCTGGCCGACGAGCTGAACGTGATCCTGGTCAACGCGCGGCAGGTCAAGAACCTGCCCGGCCGCAAGACGGACGTCTCGGATGCGGCCTGGCTGGCCCAACTCGGAGCACACGGCCTGGTGCGCGCTTCGTTCGTGCCACCCCAGCCGGTGCGCGAGCTGCGGGACCTGACCCGCACCCGCACCCAGATGACCCGCGAGCGCGGTCAGATCGTCCAGCGTCTGGAGAAACTCCTCGAAGACACCGGGATCAAGCTCTCCGCGGTCGTGTCCGACATCATGGGCGTCTCAGGCCGGGCCATGCTGGAGGCGTTGACCGGCGGGGAACGCGACCCGCAGACCCTTGCGGAGTTGGCCAGGCGCAAGCTCCGCAACAAGATCCCCGAGCTCACCGAGGCACTGACCGGACGATTCCGCGCCCACCACGCGTTCCTGACCCGGCTGCATCTGGACCACTACGACCAGCTCACCGACGCGATCCGGCAGCTGGACACGCGGATCGAGGAGGCGATGGCCCCCTTTCGTCCCGCGCTCGACCTCCTCGACACGATCCCCGGGATCAACCGGGCCGTCGCCGAGGTGATCATCGCGGAGACCGGCGGCGACATGAGCCGGTTCGCCTCCGCCAAGCACCTCGCGTCCTGGGCCGGCGTCTGCCCCGGCCACCACGAGTCCGCCGGCCGCACCAAGAGCGCCAGGGTCCGCCCCGGCAACCCCTACCTCAAAGGCGCCCTCGGCCTGGCCGCCTTCGGCGCGGTGAGAACCAGGGACACCTACCTGCAGGCCCGTTACAAGCGGCTCACCGCCCGCCGCGGCCCGCTCAGGGCCCTCGTCGCCGTCGAGCACTCGATCATCACCGCGATCTGGCACATGCTCACCGACAACGTCGCCTACCACGAACTCGGCGGCACCTACTTCGCCCAACGCGACCCCGAACGCGCCACCCGCCGCGCGATCAACGCACTCAACCAACTCGGCTACACCGTCACCCTCAACCCGCCGGAAGACACGGCCTGACCGACCCGAGCCAGGACACCCGGCGACCGCCACGGCCACCGGGCAGCCAGCCCTGCCCACACACACCCTGACCTGCTGCTATTTACGCGTCAGAGACCCGGGCCTTTTTGCTGTGTGGGGTGATCAGTGGGAATGCCCATGCCGTATCCCTCGCACAGGATGCCCCAGGGCGAGGGTGCCGGAGATGCCAGCGGTCACGGTGGTGTCCAGGATGGTGGGCTTCTCGTTGGACGGCCGGGTGGTCCGCAAGCGCATCGGACCCGATCTTGCTCAAGGCCCACAGGCTGGTGGATCGGCAAGCCCCCTGCCAGAGTGGGTCATCCACAGGGGTGTGGAAGGGCAGCACGGGAATGCCGTGGGCGTCGAAGAGGCCGGCGTCGAGGCAACGCAGACCACCGGTGCCGCACAGACGGGTACTACCGGTAGCTGCCGCAAGGTCGGCGAGGCGCTCGGAGCGGCCCTGCCGGGTCGGGATCGCGCTGTTTGTCCCCCACCTTCCCCGACCAGCCATCAGGCGTTCGCCACCACCGGCGTCAGGCGTGCCGAGCTCCGCAGCGAACGGGAAGCGGTCAAGGCGAAAAAATCTGTGGATCTTCGCGGCAACCTTTTCGGCCTCTCGGACCACTCAGTGTTGTCCGGCCAAGAGGTCCGGTCAGATGCAACGGCTGAAAGAGAGCAGTGGCATGTCCCTGGAACGAGAGCACAGACATGTCCCCGGCCCACCCACGTCATCGGTGGCGTCCCCCGTCGGCGGCCACCGTGCCGACGGCGGTGCGCGCGGTGGTCGCCCGAAGCATCGTGGCCGTCGGTTGCTCGCGCGTCGGGGTCTCTGGGCGGGGCTCGCCATGGTGGTCGTGGCCGGCTCGGCCGTCGTGGTCAGCCAGGCTTCGGCGCAGCAAAAAACCCTGGATCTGAAGAAGTGGTACGTGCTGGTCAACCGCAACAGCGGCAAGGTGCTGGACAACCGCGCCTTCGCCACGAAGGACGGCGCCGAGGTGGTGCAGTGGAGCCGTCACGGCGGGGCCAACCAGCAGTGGCGGTTCATCGACGCGGGTGACGGGTACTACCGGCTGCAGAACCGGAACTCCGGCAAGGTGCTGGACGACCTCGGCTGGTCGAAGACCGCCGGCTCCGCCATCGTGCAGTGGAAAGACCTGAACGGCACCAACCAGCAGTTCAAACTGTCCAAGTCGCCGGACGGCTACGTGCGTTTGGTCAATCGCTTCAGTGGCATGGCTGTCGGTGTCCAGAACGCCGCCAAGGCCAACGGGGGCGACATCGTCCAGAACCGCGACCGGGGCGGCGCCAACCAGCAGTGGAAGCTCGTCCCGGCCGGTAGCGCCGGCGGCACCGGGAGCCCGGGGAACTCCGGCAGCACGCCCACGCCCGGCGGCAGCGCTCCGGCGAGCCCGGCTCCGAGCGGCACCCACCCGGCGTCGCCGCCGGCTTCTCCGACCGCCACCAACGGCAGCTCGACGAAGCGTTTCATGGGCAGTGACACGGTGCTCATCGGCGGCTCGATGTCCGACGCCTCGGCGACCGCCGCGCCGTTCGACATGCGCTACGCCTATGTGCACAGCCAGCCCGCGCCCTCATCGGACTACTACTCGGCAGCGCGCTGCCAGGACGCGTGGTCGGGCTGGTGGGGTTGCTGGAACGGCAGCACCACGGCGCCCGGCACTTACGTGACCTGGCGGGACAGCGTGGCGGCCCAAGCGACGTACAAGGGCAGCCCGCGTCCTCAGAAGATGCTCTGGACCTGGTACTCGTTGCGCGACCTCGGGGATGCGGCAGGCGAGGGCGACGGTCCGGGCGAGGTCAAGGCCATCAACAGGCGTGACCTGCTCACCCGGTACCTGAACGACTACCGTTTCTTCCTCCAGAAGATCGGCAAGTCGCACGACGCGATCGACCTTGAGCCTGACTTCTGGGGCTTCGTCCGGTCGCTCGGCGATCCGCACCAGGTTCCCGCACAGGTCTCGGGCGCGAATCCGACGGATTGCGGATCGCAGGAGAACAGCGCCGCCGGACTCGCCCGCTGCCTGATCTCGATGGCGCACAAGTATGCGCCGAACACCGCCGTGGGGATGCACCTTTCCTGCTTCGACTGGCAGACCAACACGCAGGCATGCGTCAAGGACTACGCGAACCTCGGGGCGCAGAACGCCGACTTCCTGGCCACCGATGTCTCGGACCGCGACGCAGGCTGGTACGCACAGCCGGCCCACGGCGGCAGTGACCACTTCTGGACCGACCAGAAGGCCGCTGCCGCGCTGCAGTTCTACAAGACGATGGCCGAGTCCGTGGGCAAGCCGGTAGTCCTGTGGCAGATCCCCGTGGGCAACATGGCGCAGAACAACACTCTCAACCATTACAAGGACGACAAGGTGGACTGGTTGTTCGGGCACATGGACCAGGTCGCGAACGCCCATATCGCTGGCCTGTTCTTCGGTGCAGGGCAGCAGGAGCAGACGACGGTCGAGTCCGACGGCGGAAACCTGATCAACAAGACGATCGCCTATCACAACTCGGGTGGTACAGCACTCAAGTAGGCGAAGCTGACGAAATGCGCCCCCATCTCTTCGATGGGGGCGCCGGTAGAGGCGGCCTTGGCGAAGGGGTGATCGTGCTGACAGGTGACGGCGGGGCCCCCAGCCGGATGGTCGCGGAGCAGCCATGGTCGCTCACGGCCGTAGTCATTGCTCGATGCACGCTGCTGGGCCGCTCTTGTGCCCCATCTCCCACCCAGTAGGTGGCGCCGCTTCGGAGGGTGGCCAGAGCTTTCATGGGCGTCCAGTTCGTCCAGGCCGTCGCCGGCCTGCTCGATGGCGTCCCGCAGTCCTTGCGTGATCCGGCGCACGCTGAATTCGTCGACGTGCAGGTCCTTGGCACCGTCCCCCATCAGTACGCTCCTCCTCCTGCTGACGGATCCCCCGTGACCGCCCGGGCGGACCGTCCCGGGCCCGCTCCTGCCTCCGGCCCTTCGGCCTCGGCGTCCACCGCGACGGCTTCGGGCACGATTCCCACCACGGGCGGGAAGAACATCGCCCCCTCCTCGTCGGCCACGTCGACCGCGACGCCGGCCGGCTCTCCCATGGCCGGGACGATCTCGTCGAGCAGCCTGGCCCCGAGCAGTACGGCGTATTCCCACTCCCGGCCGCCAGGGCCATGCCGGCTCACGAACCGCGCGAGTGAATTCTCGTCGGTGAAGGCGCAGATCCAACGGGTCCCACCGAAGTGCGCCGTCCACAGACCGCCGCCGTCGAGCGGCACAAGGAGCCGTGCCCGCCGCAACTCACCAGTCAGAACACGCGGATCGCCTGTCCCGGCCCGCCTCTCGGTGATGCGCTCCGCAAGGTTGCCACGGTCATTCACGACATTCTCCGCCCCGTTGACTCCTTGCTCCCTCAAGCACCGTAGGACAACACGATGTCCGAGGGACTGGTTCCGGCGCACCGTCGCCGGCCTTCCCCTCGTAGCACAGAGTCCCTTCCGGCATCGGGAGTTGGAAGTCATGGCGAACAAGAGGCGGAAGCTCGACGCGGAGTACCGTGAGGGAGCTGTGCGGATCGTCACCGGGACCGGGAAGCTGATGGTGCGGGACGCGGAACAGGTCAGAGTCATAGAGCCCGCGGAAGCGCCGTCGCTTCCCAAGCTGAGAGCGCGAGTTTGATTCTCGTCACCCGCTCCATGATGAAACCCCAGGTCAGCGGCCTGGGGTTTGTTTGTTGTCTAGTCCGACGAGACCCTGTGTCAGGGAGATCCACGGGCCCTTGAGGTGGTGGAGAGCTGGGAGCGGCTCGTCCGCCAGGTCTGTCTCAGCCTCAGGGTGAACTGAGGCAGAAGGTGCTGCCCCTTCAGCGCTCGAAGCGCGGAACCGATCCAGGGGCCCGCCGAACCCGCCTGGCCGAGCAGCTCTGTCTCGACGGAAGACTGCCAGGACGAGTTGCGTATGTGGGAACGCGACGTTGGAGATGCCGAGGCGGCGGATCAGGCCGGCCGAGGCTGCACCGGTGCACTTCCGGCGGTGCCCCACTACCATGCCCTCATGGCACGTCGTAGGCATGACATCGTCGACGGGCCTCGGGATCCCCGGGCCGATGCGTATCCGATGCCCTTCGTACCGTTCGGCTGGTATGGCCTGCTGCGCAGCGGTGAGTTACGGCCGGGGAAGGTCGTCAACCTGCAGTACTTCGGCCGAGCGCTGATCGCGTTCCGCGGGACCGACGGGCGGGCCACCGTGCGGGACGCGCACTGTCCGCACTACGGCGCCCATCTCGGCGTCGGCGGAAAAGTCGTGGACGGCACGGTCGAGTGCCCCTTCCACGGTTGGCGGTTCGCGATAGACGGGCGGTGTGTCGAGGCGCCGTTCGCGGCGCGGACGCCCAAGGTGGCACTCGGCGGGCTCCCGGTACGCGAGCACAGCGGGCTCGTCTTCGTGTACGTCGGCCCCGAGACACAGCCCTCCTGGGAGGTGCCGGAGATCCCGGAGGCGACGTCCCGCGACTTCGCCTCGCCCGTCGACGACACCTGCCGGGCCCGGATCCACGTACAGGAGATGCGGGAGAACATCGTCGACGAGTCCCACTTCCACTTCATCCACGGGCAGAGCGAGCCGCCCGTACAGAAGTGGCGGGCCGACGGGCCGTATGCCGAGGCACGCGGACGGATCCGGCGGCGCGTGCTCGGCTGGGACATCGACAACACGTTCGACGCGTTCATGTACGGGCCGGGAGTCATGGTGGTCCGGACGCACGGACCCGCGCTGTCCGTGACCGCCGTCGCGCTCTCCACGCCCGTCGACGAGACCAGCAGTGAGTTGCGGATGCTGTACTACCTGCGGCATCCGGGCCGCCGCGGCCTGCGCCTCCTCACCCCTGCGCTCAAGCTCGTCTTCCGGGCTGAGGCGCTCGGTGAGGTGCGGGAAGAGGTGCGGATCTGGGACCACAAGATCCATCAGGCGCGGCCGGTTCTGCTTCCGCATGAGCAGGGGATCAAGCGGCTCCGCCGCTGGTACGCCCAGTTCTATCCCGCGCCGGATCCGGCCCCGGACCTCGCTCCGCAATCCGCACCACCGCCACCCCTCCGTCCGGACCCACCGTCGAACGGTCCGGCGGCGTCCCGTCCTCCTCGTCGTCCCACGGGATCAGCGCCCACTGGCGCTCCTTGAGCTCGTTCTGCTTGCCCGGCGAGAAGCTCGCGTGGAGTTGTTCGATGCCGGTCGCGGATATCCGGCCCTGGTGGACGCCGGTCCACCAGGGCAGCCTTTGCCGGCCGACGGGTTGGTTGGTTGGTTCGCCGGTGAACGGGGCGCAGATGCCCGCGGCTCGCTTGGTGTCGGCCGAGCTCTGGTCCCATTCGGATTCACCCGAGTTGTGCTGCTGTCGTACCCGTCCGGGCCCGGATCCGGGAAGTGGTGCACCGTTGTTCTGCGGGCAGGCAGCGAAGTCACGTCTGTCCGTGTCCGCCATCGCGCGCTGGACCTCGACCTCGCCGACGCGGTGAACGTGGCGCTTGCCGCCGACTACGACACGGACGCGATTCTGACCTTCGACCGACGAGACTTCCGGGCCGTACAGGCCGCTGCAAGACATTCCGGGTACTCCCCGACGACCTTGTCGAGATCGGTCAGGCTGTCGGCGAGGAACGCCACGCGGTGGGGTCCGGCGAAGCCGGTGCGGCGGATGCCGCTGTCGACGACGGAGAGCGGGACCACACGCTCCGCGTTCCTCAGAGCGGCCTGAAGGACCGGGTTGTCGTGCACCCGCAGGTCGGCGGTGAACAGGGCGACCGAGACGCGCACAGTTCCTTGAGCCCCCTCAGTGAGTACGGGCTGGTTCAGGGGCGGCCGATTCGGCCGCGGCGGCGATGTTGCGGACCATGCCGCCGAAGACCGCGCCGTGGAAGGGGGCCACGCCCCACCAGTAGGCGTGCCCGGCCAGGCCGTGCGGATGGAACAGGGCCCGCTGCCGGTACACCGTGCGCCCCTGTGGATCCCGGTCGACGGCCATCTCCAGCCAGGCCAGGCCCGGCAGCCGCATCTCCGCGCGCAACCGGAGCAGCCGGCCCGGTTCGATCTCCTCCACTCGCCAGAGGTCCAGGCTGTCGCCGACCCGCAGCCGGGTCGCGTCCCGGCGGCCCCGGCGCAGACCGACCCCGCCAACCAGGGTGTCCAGCCAGCCCCGCAGGGACCAGGCCAGTGGCGAGGAGTACCAACCGTTCTCGCCGCCGATCGCCTCCACCACCCGCCACAGCGCCTGCGGCGACGCTGCGACCGTACGCTCGCGGTGATCCGTGTAGAGGCTCCCGCCCGCCCAGTCGGGGTCTGTGGGCAGCGGGTCGCTGGGGGCACAGGGAGTCGAGGCCGAGGACCACCTCGTGGCGACGTCCGCGTCCTGCACGCGCCTCAGAGCCAGCCGGATCGCCCGGTCGAGACCGACGGGTCCCTCCGGCGGGTCCGGCACGTATCGGACGATGTCCCGCTCGGCGCAGACCACCTCGTGCTTCAGCGACTCGACCAGCGGGCGCGCGAGAGCGCCCGGCACCGGGGTGACCAGGCCGACCCAGAGGCTGGACAGCCGGGGGGTGAGCAGCGGAACAGGGACGATGACGCGTTTCGGCAGCCCGGCGACGACGGCGTACCGCCGCATCATCTCCTCGTACGTGACGATGTCCGGTCCGCCGATGTCGAAGGCGCGGTTCACGTCGTACGGCAGCCTCGCGCATCCCACGAGGAAGCGCAGCACGTCGCGGACGGCGATGGGCTGGATGCGGGTGCGCACCCAGCTCGGGGTCACCATCACGGGCAGCCGCTCGGTCAGATGGCGCAGCATCTCGAACGAGGCCGAACCCGACCCGATGATCACGGCTGCCCGCAGTACCGCGGTCGGCACGCCCGAGGCCAGGAGGATGCGGCCCACTTCGGCGCGGGACCGCAGATGGGGTGACAGTGCGTGCTCGGGTACTCCGGAAGGGCTCAGACCGCCGAGGTAGACGATCCGACGGATTCCGGCGGCACGCGCCTGCTCACCGAAGATCCTGGCCGCGCGCCGGTCGGTCTCCTCGAAACTACGACCGGTGCCCAGCGCGTGCACCAGGTAGAACGCGACGTCCATGCCCTCCATGGCCGCGCGCACGGCCCTCTCGTCCGTTGCGTCCCCACGCACGGCCTCCGCCCGCCCAGCCCACGGATGGTCCCGCAGCTTGCCGGGCGAGCGAGCCAGGCAGCGCACGGAATGCCCGGCGGCCAGCAGCTCCGGCACCAGCCTGCCGCCCAGGTAGCCGGTGGCGCCGGTGACCAGACAGCGCAGCGGCCGGTCGTCGTCGGTCATGCCAGTCGCACGCATTCCTGTCGAGTGCGGCTTGTCCGGCGACGGCCGGCGGACCGGGGCGCAGGAAACGTCATGGCTCTCATGTCCTCCTGGGAGGTGCCTTCTGATGTGCCCTGTCGCTGTTCCCTGACCCCATGCTTGGTGCCGCGGACGAACACCGCAACCTCGCCGTCCCCGGCCGGATGTGGTGACAACGGGTTGGGTGCGGCTCTTCCTCAGTGAGCTGGTGATGCCGTGCGCCGTTGCCGTGCGTGCGCGGACGGCGGATCGTCGTGTCCTGAGACGTGGTCTTGGAGGCGGCGATGGTGTCGTGGCTAGAGGAGATCGAGCGGCGGGAGGCGGCTGCCCGGGCCGAGATCAGTGAACTTCGCTCGCAGATGGAGGAGTTGGCTGGTCGTCTTGCCGAGCGGGAGGCTGTGCTGTCCCGGCTGGAGATCACACGGGAGACGATGACCGAGATCCTGTCCGGCGAGGGGGCGGTGACGGTGTCCGTGGACGTGGCCGCGGAGGAAGTCCCGCTGCCTGTGGACCGGAGCCAGGCGGGATCTCCGGTCGGGGTGCGGCTGGTGCCGCAGTGGGAGCCGGGGATTGAGGCGGATGTGCTGCCGCGCTCGTACCGGGACGTCGTCGAGGTGTTGCAGGACGCGGTGCATCCGATGCGGGCGCATCATCTGTGCGCCGCGCTGGGGTTGTCGACGGACAAGAACAAGGTGGAGGGGTTCCGTTCGAAGCTGAAACGGCTGGTGGAACGGGGCTGGCTGGCCGAGGACGAGCCGGGCCTGTTCGCGTGGGGCGGTGCGCGGCGGGCGGACGCGGGTGCGCCGGAGCGGGAAGCCGCGGCCGGCGGGCGGCGTCGCGCCGGTGTGGGGCCGGGCTCTCGTCCCTAGCGTCGATGGTGCCAACCAGATCGCCACTGTCCGAAGACGAGAGCCCGATGAACGCAGCGTATGAAACGGCCGCGGCGGCTGACCCCTTTGCCCGCGTGTTTTCTTCCCTCACTTCCCTGGCCACCCGCCTCTCCAGCCCCGAAGCACTCACCGCGACGCATGAACAGGCTGAGGCCGATGTCGAAGCGGGCTCCCGGGAGCTGGGACGACTGTTCCTGCAGGCCCATCTCGAGTGGCGGGCCCGCCATGAGGAGGACCACCTGTCCGCCCTCGGTCCGCAGGAGCGGGCTGCGCTCGCCGGCGGCCGGAGGCGGCTGGAGAAGGGGCATCATCGGCAACTAGCCACCGTGCTGGGGCCGGTGACCGTGACCCGATGCGCTCTGCGCGGCGAGGGCATGACCAACCTCTACCCCGCCGACGCCATGCTGGGCCTGCCCCACGGGCGGCACAGTCTGGGACTACGCCGGCTCGCGGTCCTCGAAGCGGCCCGCGGTTCCTACGACACCGCGCTGGAAGCGATCGACCGCGGCTGCGGGGGCCGGGTGGTGGGCAAACGCCAGGTGGAGGATCTGGTGCGGGCCGCGGCCGTGGACGTGGCCGCGTTCTATACGGCCCGCACTCCCCACCCGGCCCCGGCCGGGACGCTGCTGGTGATCAGTGTCGACCAGAAGGGAATCGTGATGCGCCCGGGCCACCTGCGCGAGGCCACCGCGAAAGCCGCCGCCAAGGCCCGGCACACCTTCCGCACCCGGCTGTCGACCGGGGAGAAGTCCTGCCGCAAAAGGATGGCCACCCTCGCCGTCGTCCACGACGCCGAGCCCGCGATCCGCCGCCCGCACGACATCATCGCCCCGCCCGGCGGCCGCACCGGACACCGCACCGTCCGCAAAGGACCCATCGCGCGGGCGAAATGGCTCACCGCCTCCGTCCGCGAGGACGCCGAAACGGTCATCGCCGCCGCGTTCGACCAGGCCGAGGCCCGCGACCCCGAACACCACCGGACCTGGGTGGTGCTGGTCGACGGCGCCGCCCACCAGCTGGAGTTGATCCAGGCCGAGGCCGCCCGGCGCGGCGTCACGATCCACATCGTCCTCGACATCGTCCACGTGATCGAGAAGCTGTGGGCGGCCTCGCGGTGTTTCCACACCGCCACCGATCCCGCGGCCGAGGACTGGGTCGGCATCAAGGCCGCTCGGATCCTGGCCGGCGACGCCCCCGGCGCCGCCCGTGACATCCGCACCGAAGCCGACCGCCACCTCAGCGACGACCAGCGCGCCGCCGCTGACAAAGCGTGCCGATACCTCGAGAACAACGCCGACTTCGTCCACTACGACCAGGCCCTGGCAGCGGGCTGGCCGATCGCCAGCGGCGCCGTCGAAGGAGCAGCCCGCCATCTGGTCGCCGACAGACTCGACATCACCGGCAGCAGGTGGACCGTCCCCGGCGCCGAAGCCGTCCTCACCCTCCGCACCATCATCAGCAACGGCGACTTCCCCGACTACTGGATCTTCCACGCGCGGAAAGAGCACGAACGGCTCCATCCCTTACCCGACCAGCACATATACGCACTTCAAGCCTGACGCGGGAACTCACTCAGACAGAGCCGCACCCCAACGGGTTCGGCGCACGCCTGGGTGCCAACACGTCCCGGGGCACCCCGGCGTCGTGCACCGAGGTGGGTGAGGACGGCCAAGACGGGGGTACGGCAGGGACGTGCCCTATCCGTGCCCGTAAGTGCGTACAACCACGGTCAACTACGGCGCCCGGCCCCTGTACAACGATGCTGACACACCGAATCCGCGCAGGTCAGAGGCCGTTCCACCGGCCAAGCACCGTCGCTTCCCAAGCTGAGAGCGCGAGTTCGATTCTCGTCACCCGCTCCACGACGAAGGCCCAGGTCAGAGACCCGGGCCTCTTTGCTGTCCTTCTCCGTCACTCGCTGCGTGCCAGATTCGTGCCAGAGGGGAGGTCGTAGCTGGTCGCGGCAACGGCCCGAGGCGTACGCGGCACCTGCGAAGTCCGAGACGCCGGCCTCCCCATCCCACTCACCGACGAGAGCCCGACGGTCCACGAGGCCGACCTGGACGAGGCGTTCGAGGTGCGCGCGACCTCTCGGCCGACCCGGGCCACCCCGAACCCGACCTGCCGTACTCGTACTCGTACTCGTACTCGTACTCGTACTCGTCCGATTGTGGACGTTCACCGCCGTCTGGCCTTGGCTCGCGTGGCGGCCACACCCCGGTGGGCGCGGCACCGCCGCGCGGAGTAGCGGAGCGTCTTACGGTGAACCAGTGCGACTTGTGCCCAGGTGGGCCTTGCTGTCGTCGGGGTGCGCGCCTGTCCTGTTGATCGGAGGCTGGACGATCGCGGCGCTCCTCGAGGGGCCCGCCTACGACCCTGCTACTCAGACGATCAGCGTCCTGGCGGCCTACGGGGCAGCGGGATTCTGGACGATGACCGGAGCGCTGCTCGCCCTGGGTATCTGCCACTTGCTGACCGCCTGGGGGCTACGTGCGGCCGCGCTCGCCGGACGTTTGGCGCTGGGTGGCGGTGGAGTGTCGGCGTTGGTGGTGGCTCTGCTCCCGGCGCCGAGCAGTGGCGGCTCCCTGCGCCACGGTTCAGTCGCCGCGGTCGGCTTCGCGCTCCTGGCGGTCTGGCCGGTTCTGGCCGCCGATCGCAGCGGAGCGGCGCCGTGGGGACTGCGGCCCGTGCCCTCCCTCGCGGCGACCGCTTTGATGGGCGCAGGAGCAGCCTGGTTCATGATCGAGGTGCATCGTCACGGTGCCGCCGGTGTCGCTGAACGCCTTGTGACATCCCTCCAGTCCCTCTGGCCCTTCGTGGTTGTGGCCTCCTGCCTCCGCCACCCTGACTCGAAGCAGCGATGCCCCTGAAGCAACCGGGTCACACCAGTGACGGACGCCGGGCAGTGCCCGAGCGGCGACAGCGGGGGCGGCAGGCGAGTAGTAGAAGCCGAACTGACGAACGTCAGGCTCCTCGTGCAGTCGCGTGCCCGCCCCGCCCGGATTGAACGCCCTCTTGGGATCGATCGCGTCACGCCGGCTGCCAGGTTCGGCCGGTGACCGTCGGCAAACACACCGAGTGCGCCGACATCGCCCTTCTGTTGAGAGCCCTCTCAGGGCCCCCGATCAGGGCCGGTAGGCGCCGCGGTTGTGGTAAGTGACCTTGCCCGCGGGGAGTTTGGCCGGGGCGAAGAGTTGGTCGACGGTCACGAAGTGGAAGCCTCGTGCCTTGAGGGCCTTGACGATGCCCGGGACCGCGTCGACGGTCGTCCTGTGGATGTCGTGCAGGATGACGATGTCGCCGGGTCTGGTCTGCGTCTTGACGGTCCTGATGATGCGGGCGGAGTCGCGGTACTTCCAGTCGAGGGGGTCGACGCTCCAGTGCACCAGTGGTCGGCCGGCGGCGCTGCGGACCGTCGCGTTGTGGGCGCCGTACGGGGCGCGGAACGTGGTGGGCTTCTTGCCGATCGCCTTCTTGATCGCCTCGTCCGTGCGGGAGAGCTGCGACTTGACCTTCGCGGCGCTGAGCCTGGTCAGATCGGGGTGGTCCCAGCTGTGGTTGCCTATCTGGTGACCGGCGGCCGACTCAGCGCGCACCGTCGAGGGGTGTCTCTGGACGTTCGTGCCGACGGCGTAGAACGTCACTCTGACGTCCTGTTCCTTCAGGATGCGCAGCAGTCGCCGGGTGTCGGGGACCGGGCCGTCGTCGAAGGTGAGCGCGACGCACTTCACCTTGCGGCAGTCGACGGTCGGGGCGGCGGAGGCGGAACCGGCGGTGCCGGCCAATGTGGTTGCGCACAGAGCGGCGATGATGGCTGAGGTGACGAGGCGACGTTGCATCGGTTCCCCCTACGGCGGCAGCTGACTTCGCGTTGTAAGACGGAGATGAACTGGCCTTGGATGCCCATGAGTTCAGCCAGCCGTCGTACGGCATTCACGGTGGTCGCGTGTACCTCGGTCGCCGCGTGTGAACAGGCGGAGGTCACCTCGGCGTAGTGGTGACAGGCCGCGGCCGGCCTCCGCTTGGTGGGCCTGATTCCCGGCCCGGATGCCTTGTGCGGTCATGGTCCTGCTTCAGGGGCCGTACCGGTGCGTGACACAGGCCACAGGAACTCCTCTGGTGTCGCGGAGAGAAATGGTTGTGAGGGACTCAGAGATCGATGTGCGCCGCCGCGTGCGCGAGGGGGACCGCGAGGCGTTCGCCCAGCTGTACGAGGAGTTCGCCCGCGCCGTGTACAACCACGGGCTGCGGTTGACCGGCGACTGGTCGACCGCCGAAGAGGTCATGTCCGAAACGTTCCTGACTGCGTGGCGGACCCGCGCACGGGTGCACGAGGACGGTGGCTCCCTGCTGCCCTGGCTGTTGGGCATCGCCACCCACAAGGCGGACAACGCCCGTCGGGGACAGCGCAGGCGCCAGCTGTTCCTGTCGCGTCAGCCGCAGCCATGTGCGGAGGAGGACTTCGCGCCCCGGACGGTCGGGCGCATCGACGACGCACGGCGGCTGTATGCCGTGCATGCAGCCCTGGGTCGGCTGCGGCGCCAGGAGCGGGAGGTACTGGCTCTGTGCGTGTGGTCCGGCCTGGACTATCAGCAGACAGCCGAAGCCCTGGGCATCGCGGTCGGCACCGTACGTTCCCGCCTTTCGCGTGCCCGCAAGAAGCTCGCCCGGCTTGCGGAAGAAGACCGGGAACCACCCACCACCCGCGGAGAGATGACAAGTGCGGCCGCGATCGCGGCCCTGCCCGTACGGGAGGAGCTCACATGAACGACACGACCACCGGCGCTTCCCCGGAGCGGAACGGCGACCGCGAAGAGATCGCCCGCCTGCTGCCGGCCCCGGCCGACTGGGACCTTCCGCGCGAGCAGCACCTTCGTCACAAGGAACTGCTGATGCACCACATCGACCGAGACCAGGCGACCCGTACCCGCCCGGCCCGCCGGCTGCTCCGGCCCGCGCTCCTGGCGCCGGCGACCGCGCTGACCCTGGCCGGCGTGCTGGCCGCGGGCATTGCCATGAACGGCGGCGGCCGGGAGCCCTCCGGCACCGCTTCGCGCCGGGCGGCCACGGACATGCGGCCAGCCGCGGCGCTCCTGGGCCGGATCTCCGACGCCGCAGGGGAACGCACCACGCCCCCCGTGCGGGACGACCAGTTCGTCTACACCCGGGAGAAGACCCGTGGGGCCGACCTGACCAGCGGGAGGGCCGTCCTCGGCCCGCTGACGGACCGAGAGGTGTGGGCCGCGCAGGAACCGGGGCCCCTGCGCAAGCTCGGCCTGATCCGGGAGAACGGTGAGACTCTGCCGATCAACGCCGAACTCGGTGACACCGACGGCACCCCGGCCGGCATCAACCGACCCACCTACCGCTGGCTCAGCTCGCTGCCCACCGACCCCGACAAGCTGCTGGCCTATCTGTACGCCAAGACCCCCCAGGCCAAGGGCCGGGAACGTGACCAGGCGGTTTTCGAGCAGATCGGGTCCCTGGTCGGCGGGGTGATGCCGCCCGCCACGGCCGCCGCCCTCTACCGGGCCGCGGCGAAGATCCCCGGCGTCGCTCCGGCCCCGCAGGCCCGCGACGCGATCGGCCGCCGGGGCCTCGGCATCGCCCACGACGACACGCGTTACGGCATCCGGACCGAGTGGGTCTTCGACGAGGAGGACTTCTCCTTCCTCGGCTCCCGGAGCTATCTGACCAAGGACACCTCGTACGGAAAGGCCGGAACGCTGCTGTCCAGCGAGGCAGAGCTGGAACTCGCCGTCGTCGACAAGGCCGGACAGCAGCCCGCGGACGCGGAGCGTACCCGAACCGAGCCCCAGAGCTGACCGTTCACCCTCGAAGGAGTGGGGTGGCGGGATCGCCGAGGCAAGCCCCAATGGTCCGAGCGCCGACCCGACCGGCGACACCATCCGGTTCCGTATCAAGGGCAGCGACGATCCGGAGCGGCGGTCAGATCCAGGTGGGCACGTGCCCCTCGGCATAGCGGGCGCCGAAGCCGCCGTGGGGCAGGATCTCGTCGATGGCGGCCAGGTCGGCCTCGGTCAGGGTGATGTCGGCGGCACCGGCGTTCTCCTCGATGCGCCGGGGGCTGCGCGTGCCGGGGATGGGCACGACGTGCTCACCGCGCGTGAGCAGCCAGGCCAGGGCCAGTTGGGAGACGGTGACGCCCTTGGCCGCGGCGAGGTCGGCGAGGCGGTCGACGGCCTCGATGTTCTTCTCGAAGTTGCCCGGAGCCCAGCGCGGGTCGGAGTTGCGCATGTCCGTGGCGTCGTATTCTCCGGCGGGCTTGGCGGTGCCGGTGATGAAGCCGCGGCCCAGCGGGGAGTAGGCGACGAAGCCGATGCCGAGTTCGTCGAGGACAGGGAAGAGCTGCTCGACGTCCCGCTCGAACAGGGAGTACTCGGTCTGCAGGACGGAAACCGGCTGCACCGCGTGCGCGCGACGGATGGTCTCCGGGCCGGCCTCGCTCAGGCCGAAGTACTTCACCTTGCCCGCGTCGATGAGTTCCTTGACGGTGCCGGCGACGTCCTCGATGGGCACGTCCGGGTCGACGCGGTGCTGGTAGAGGACGTCGATGTGGTCGGTGCCGAGGTAACGCAAGCTGTTGTCGGTGACCTTGCGGATGTTGTCGGGGCGGCTGTCCAGGCCGAACCCCTCGGACAGGTTGGACAGGTCGAAGCCGAACTTGGTGGCAAGGATCACCTCGTCGCGGAAGTCCTTGACCGCCTTGCCGACCAGGATCTCGTTGGAGCCGGTGCCCCAGCCGTAGAGCTCGGCGGTGTCGAAAAAGGTGACGCCCAGGTCGTGGGCGCGCCGGATGGCGGCGACGCCCTCCTGCTCGTCGCCGGGACCGTAGGCCATCGTCAGGCCCATCGAGCCGTAACCGATCGCCGCGACCTCAAGACCCTGGCCGCCGAGTGTTCGGTGCTGCATGACGCACTCCTCAGGTCAAACCAAAATGTTTGCTTTGACCGTACGCCTCGCGGGTGACCTTTGCCAAACAATCCTCTTTGGTTAGGTAGTCTTACGACATGGCCCCTTCGACCAGCGCAGACTCGACCCGTGACCGCATCGTCATCGCGGCCCGGGCCGAGTTCGCCCGGTACGGGATCGCCGGCGCACGGATCACACGCATCGCGAAGGCCGCGAAGACCAGCTCGGAACGCCTCTACGCGTACTTCCGCAGCAAGGAAGCCCTCTACGGATTCGTCGCCGAACAGGAGATGGCCGCGGTGGCCGAGGCGACTCGCCTGGACCCCACCGACCTGCCCGAATACGCCGGGCGGGTGCACGACTACTTCATCCGCCACCCCGACCGCTTCCGGCTTATGAGCTGGGGCCGACTGGAACTTGCCGGCGACGACGCCGACGCCGCCACCCAGGAAACCGTCCGCCGGAAGGTCGGGCAGCTCCGCAAGGCTCAGGAAGCCGGCCACCTGGACCCCGCCTGGGAGCCCATCGACATCCTCGTCTTCGTCAACCAGATCGCCATGGCCTGGGCCGGCCAGCTCGATCTCCTGGACGCAGCGGCCGACCGTATTCGCGACCCTTCGCCGACGGCCCGGCGTGCCGCCGTCGTCGCGGCCGTCCAACGTCTCTTTCCCGCCACCGCGGGCAACACCAGCCCCCTGCCGCCAGGGTCCACGCTCCTGCCCCGGACCGACGGCCTGATCGGGGTTCCCGGCAGCGATCTGGACACCGGGCCGAGCTGACTGCGCCGCCGTGCCCTCTCCCTCGCCTCGCCCACGAACCCCTGAGCGACCACTTGTCCGCACGGATGTCCCCGGCAGCACCGACGACATCGCCCGGCTCGCTCTGCGCTTGCCCATGCCCTGACCGGTGTCAGACCGTGCTCGACGACGAGGACGCTTCACATCCCCGGAGCCAGCACCAGGACGCGCAACGGGCCGGGCGGCAAGCCGGTCAGGATGTCGTCTGCGACGCTCCGCCACCCCCAGGACCGCAACGCCTCCACGTCCCTCTCGTCCCGCGAGTCCACCAGCATGACGCCGAGTGCGGCACCATGATCGGCGAGCAGCCGCCGCTGGAGGCGCCGGGCGAGGTTCCAGGCACAGTCCTGGTACTCCCGTCGCACACGGGGTGGGACGACGATCCCGGAGACGACGAAGAGCCGCCCGGAACCGACGAGGCCGAGCAGACTCCCGCGGACGTGTCCGTCGAATCCCGCCCACCACGGTCCCGTGCCGCCCGCGGGGAAGCCGTAGGCGCACCCGGTCAGGGCGGTGGCCTCCGCAATCAGCAGTGAGAATCCCGGCCGTCGCGCGTCGGCCGCCAGATGGCGCAGAAAGGTTGCACGCGCCTGGTTCCACTCCCAGGGACCGCCACCGGAGGTCTCCGCGTACAGGTCTCCCAGCTCATGTGAGCGGTCCTCGACCTGGCGGCGCGTCAAAGGAAAGAGACGTACTCCCTGGCGAGGTGAGGGTCCTTGCTCCCGCCTCGGTCTACCCGGCCTGCCCGGTGCGGGCCGGGACGAGGGGAGGACCGGAGCCGAGGGGACCGGAGCCGAGGGAAGGACCGGAGCCGAGGGAAGGAACATGTGCGTGGTCATCGGACGAGCCCTGCTCCGGGCGCTGACGAAGGCCGCCCCGGTGTCGTCGATCGCCGAGAACGGCACCGGTGCCGAAGCCGGTGCACGGCGTGCCCTCAGTACTTCCACCGTACTCCGGGCGGACCGTGGGCCGACCTGGAACACGCATGTCCGCGCATGTCCGGCATACCCTGCAGAGGAGGGTGCCGTGGAAGCACGCCGGTGCCCAGCCGCCGTCGCCCGGCGTCCCGGGCAGCGACCGGGTCAGTGATGCTCGGCCGTCGCCCACCAGGAGGTCCGCATGGAGCATCAACCCTCCGGAAGCCACGCGGAGGTCCGCATCATCGCCGCGACCCCGGAGGTCGCCCGGAAGGTGGCCGAAGTACTCCGCCGCTGCTTCGCCTCGACCGAGCAGCGCAGCTACCCCGCCGGTCGGGGCGAAGGCACCCGGCTCCATCTCACCCTCGACACCGCCCACACCGCGGAACCCGCACGGTCCTGGCTCTCGACCAGCGACTCTGAAGAACAGGCTCAGGCACACGCCGATGAGGTGTGACCCGGTGCCGCACGGCCAAGGGGATCCGCCGTCGCGGCCCGTCCCCACGCATCCGTCGCCGCGCGGCCGTCAGCACCTCGGAGAACGACAGTCATGACGAAACTCCGCGAACGCAAGAACAACCGGAAGGCGGTCCTGCGATCCCTGTACCGGGTCGTCGAGCACAACCGCCCCGAGGTCAGCGGATCGGAACTCCGCGCCGAGCTGGACCTGCCCGACGAGGACCTCTCCGCCGCGTGCGCCTACCTGGCCGACGAGGGACTGATCAACGTGGACTGGACCTCGCACCGGACACCTGCCGCCGTCTCACTGACTCACGAGGGCATCCGCCTGATGGAGAAGCAGGAGGAAGAGAAGGAGGAGGAGCGGGGGCAGGAGGAGGAACGGGAGCAGGAGCGGGAGCGGGAGCAGGAGGAGGAACGGGAGCAGACGGGGAACGCGCAGTCGGACGACTGATCCGCCCGCTTCCGTCTACGAAGGGTAGCCTGGCCGCACCGAGAGCTTTCGCGCAGCGCGACCGGCGGTGCCGTTCCCGGCGAGTGACGAAACGGGCAGTCGTCCCGCGGCTCCCGGAACGGACCGCACGATGGAACACAGCGGAATGCCGGCCGAAGGCGAGGCCACGGCCGACGCGCACACGTACGCTATGCCCCTCCCCCGCCTGACCGTCGCCCCGGACGTCAGCCATGGCCCGTTGGACGGGGCGTGGTGGCCGCACTGCGACGCGCTGGAACTGGAACTTCCGTCACTCATCGGCACGTTGGAGCCAGACCCGGGCGCTGCGGTACGGGTCACCATGGACCCCGCCGAATGGCCCGACGCGCCGCGCACGGTCATGGCACCCGGCCGCGTGATCGCCGTGGAGCCGGCCGGCCAGGGAAGCGAGGCGCACGTCATCACCCTGGACTGCGGCACCGTGGGACGCTGGGTGCTCCTGGTCGTCCCGCCCGATGAGCCCGCCGGAACTGCGGCACGGCTGTTGGCCGCCGCAGCCGACCCCGAGAACGCGCTGACCGCCGCACGGATGCTGGCGCTCGCCGAGACCGGGTGCCTCGGAGCCGCGACAGCGGAGGCGGAAGGAGGCACGCCACCGTTTGGGCCATAACGGCCGGGACGGCCGTCGACTGGTGCTTTGACCGGGTGCAGGCGAGGAAGGAGATGGCAGCAGCCGACCGGAATCCTCCTCGTCAGGGCTGAACAGGCACGAACGCGGCACGGATGGCAAGGAGTGACTGCCGAGGGAGGCTCCACCCGGCAACCAGTGCACCCGGCAACCGGTGCACCCGGCAACCGGTGCCGCCGCACCAGCATGAACGTATTGTCCATATATAGGCAACGCTCGATGTGGTGGATGCGGCATGGTGCCAGCGGAATCGACCAGTCGTGGCCGCCGGTACCGCGGTGCGACACACCGGCAGACCGCCCGGGGGGAGCGGCATGCGGCCGAGTGGCGGCCGGGACGGGGCTTGCTCGCCCGCGTACGGACCGCGGCGCAGCAGCAGGGCACCGGCTCCTTGCCCTGGCGTCCGCCGGGAGCTTGCGTCGTGCCGCCGTGTCGGGCGGGTACGGAGACCACCAGTGGGCGCCCGTACCTGGAGGTGAAGCATGTCCGACGCGACCATCGGCGCCTCCTCAGGCTTCGGCCCTGAACTCCTGGAGCCCGTCGTGCGCGGGTACGCACAGGAGACCGGTGCCTACGCCAGTGCGGTCTACCTCCTGTCGGCGGACGCGCAGGGGCTCCAGCTCGCGGTGCTGAGCGGAGTCTCGCATCGGATCGCCTCGCCCTGGGTACGCGTGGCGCTGGCGACGGCGACCCCCGTGAGCGACGCCGTGCGCGCAGGAGAGCTGGTGTGGATCGGCAGCCAGGAGGAGCTGGCACGCCGCTATCCGCAGCTGGCGCTCGTCGTGCCCACCCCTTCGCCATGGCCGCCGCACCGATCGTCACCGGCCCGAGGGTGTGGGGCGGCCTGGTGCTGCACTGGCCCAGCACGCATCCGTCCGTGCTCAGCTCACAAGAGCGGGAGGCGATGACCGGCATCTGCCACCGCATGGGCCTGGTCCTGCAGCAGGCCGCGCGCAGCGGGCACGCCGTGCTGCCGGGACCCGAGCCACGCATACTGCCCGCAGCACAGAACCGCGCCGCAGGGCCGGCCGAAGCGCAGGCCGCGGTCGACTTCGCCGAGCGGCTGCCCAGCGGCTGCTGCTCGCTCGACCCGGAGGGCCGGATCACCTTCGTCACCAGCTTCGTCACCAGCGCCGCCTCGGACCTGCTGGGCGCCACCACCCCGGGCCTGCTGGGCGCCCGGCCCTGGGAGGTGCTTCCGTGGCTCGACAACCCGGTCGCGGAGGACCGCTACCGGGCCGCGGTGCTCAGCCGCCGGCCCGCGTCCTTCACCGTCCTGCGCCCACCGGAGCACTGGCTGTCCTTCCACCTGTACCCGGACGCGTCGGGGATCAGCGTGCACATCGTCCCCACCGCCCCAGCCCGAGCCGCGCCCTCGGGGACGAGGGGATGGCGCGACGGACGGCCCCGTTCCTGGTACTGGCCCCGGCGGCGGTGTGGATGGGCACCTCGGCGGACGCGTACTTCACGGCCGTGGCGGCGTGGTCGGTGGCGCTGCTGGCGCTCGCGGTCACCAGCACCAGGGGTTCCCTGCCGGCGGCCGGGGGACCCGGGCTGCTGTTCGGCCTGACCTGCTACCTCTCCTACGGCCTCACGCTCTTCGCCCTCATCGGCGCGGCGGTGCTGTGGCTCGGCCGGCACCGGGTGCGGGCCCGGCCTGTGTCGGCCGTCGTGTTCCTGCCCTACGCCCAGCAGCCGTTGACCGTGGCGGCCAGGCCGTCGAGGGCGTCCTTGGTGGCGTCCGGGGCGGCTGTGGAGCCGTTCTCGACGAAGGAGAAGACCTTCCAGCGGCCGTCCTTGGCCTTCGTCAGTCCGCTGAGCCCGAGGGCGCCGGTGAGGGTGCCTGTCTTGGCCTTGACCTTGCCGACGGCACACTGCGAGTGCGCGGTGTCGAAGCGGCCCCATTCGGGCCCGAGGGTGCCGCCCGCCTCACCCGCCACGGGCAGTCCGTCCACGACGTACTTCAGGGTGCTGCTGTGGCGCGGGTCGGCGGCGACATCGAGGATGGCGGCGAGGGTCCGCGCCGGGATGCGGTTGGCCCGCGAGAGGCCGCTGCCGTCGTGGATCACGAAGTGGTCCAGGGACACGCCGTAGCGGGTGAGCACCGTACGTACGGCCGCAGTGCCGCCCTCGAAGGTGGCCGGGCGGCCGGAGGCGAGCGCGGTCATCCTCAGCAGTGTCTCGGCGATGTCGTTGTCACTCACCTTGAGCATGTGCTTCACGATGACGGACAGCCGGTCGGACTGATGCTGGGCCACGGGAACGTTTCCGGTGTCGGCGGCGCCGCGGGTGACCTGCCCGGTGACGGTGACGCCCTGCTGGGTGAGGGACTGCGCGAAGGATCGTCCGGCGTCCAGTGCGGTGTCCGTGACCATGCGGCCGTCCACCACCAAGGCCCGCACCGGGGCAATGGTGTCCGGGTAGTAGCCGGTGTTCCAGCCTGTGGCGAGCGTGGGCGTGGGGAAGAGGGTGTCGTCGACCTGGACCTTCACCGAGGTGAGACCCGCGTTGCGCAGCCCCGCGGCCGCAGTCTCGGCGAGCGCGTCGAGGTCGCCGGTGGTCAGCGTGCGATCCCCTCCCCCGACCAGGGTGAGGGTGCCGCCACCGTAGACAACCTTCGTGGTGAACCGGTGGTCGGGGCCGAGGACCGTCAACGCGGCGGTGGCTGTGGCGAGTTTGGTGTTGGAGGCGGGCATCAGAGCGGTGGTCGCACTGTGACCCCAGACGGTTTTGCCGGACCCGGCGTCGATGACGACACCGCTGAGCGTGTTGCCCAGCCGACTGTCCTGAACGCGTCCGTTGAGGTTCTTTGCGATCTTCTGCTCTACGGGATCGAGTGCGGCGGCCTTGGCCGCGGGCTTGCCCACGGCGAACGCCGACGGGCCGACCAGGATCGACCCGGCGACGGGGGCGCTCAGTGCGACGAGGGTGGCTCGGCGGAGCGACGGACTCGGAGTTCTGGTCTTGCGGTGCCGTCCACTCGCGTGGGCCACGGAGAGGGATCTGAGCATGCGAGTCCTCGGTGCGCTGTGCGGGAACGGGATGTCTGCTGTGGATCTCCGAAGCGAGATTATCGACGAGGTGTCAGTTTGTGATGGCTGTTCGGTAAAGAAATCACCAGGTGCCCTCGGCCTCGATGAGTTCCGCGCCATCCGGGCCAGAAGCTCGGCGACCGCGCTGGCATCGCCAACAGCTCCGGTCAGATGGGCGTGCTCCGTACCACTTCCGTGAGCAGCCGAGGGGAACAAACATGGTGCGCGCCCAGGGGGCATCCGCCTCAGCGAACCCACAAGCCCTTGCGGTCCGTCATCCGCAGGAGGAAGATCCTGCCGATCAAGGGAGCTGTGATGCTGCGGTTCATGGACTGGTCCGTAGTCGCGATGGGGTGCCTGCTCATTCTCGTAAGCCTCGTCTGCCTGTGGTGGGACCGTACTCGGACTCGGAAGGGGGAGGGAAAGGGAGAGGGACTCGACCAGGGGCTGCGTTTCCTCTGGGCATGGCTTCCCCTCCTCATGGGGCTGGGGATGATCGGCACCAACGTGCCAGCCATGTTGCACGCTCCCTACTCCGTCGTCGAGATCATCGACGCGCTCAACTTCACCCTCCAGGCCACGGTGTTGGTCTTCACCCTCCGAGCGGTACGTCGCTTCTTCCGTGCGCGCGACACCGCCTGACAGCAACCCGGATCCGTAGTTACGGAGTTGCCGTGTGGCCTAACTCCGGGTGTCCCTTGCACTCGCCCTACAGTCCGTCCCATGACAACGCGTGCTTGGTGCGAGATCGATGATCCGGACGACGACTTCGAGTTCGACGACGCTGAGCGAGCCTTCGTATCCGCACTGAGCAGGCGGTGCATGGCTTGGGCGGCGGAAGCTGATGTGTCCGGGCAGGTCGGACGCCCCGACGACTGGGAAGCGCTCCTCGTTCATGTCAGCCTGTCCGACCACGCGGAGCCCCGCCGGCACCTGATCGACCTGGGCGTGCACCTCGTCGGTGACCGCGTCCGGGGTGATCGTCTGCACAATCAGCTGTATCTGCTCCCGGATCGTCCCAGTTCCTGGGCACTTGATGCCACGGGCTCCACGGAACGGCTCGCCGAGCTTGCCGCCGAGTGGTTCCGCGCCGTCCTGGACAAGCCGATCGTGCTGTATGTCTGGCTTCACGAGGGCTACGCATACGCCGCCCGCTACGCGTTCGCCGACAGCGGCGAGACGATCTGCCAGAGCTACGTGAAGAGCATGGCCCCCCACGGCCAAGCCGCGGAGCTGACAGCCGCCGGCCACGTGCACGGCAAGGGCTGGATCCAGACCGTCGGCCTGCCGACGCCCTCCCTCTATCTGCACATCCGGGGCGACCTCGAACGGGGGAGGACAATACCTGGCGTTCCCGCGACGACCAAGCGTGGACCGCTTCCCGGTCTTTGGTACGAATGATCGTCTGCCTCCCGTGGACCTGCGCCCCATGTGCAGACGGCCGTCCTGTGCACCCTCGTCCCGCGGCAGCCGAAGTCAGGGGTTTCTCTCGGCGCCGGCGATGGCGGAGGAGATCCGCTCCTGCGAGGTGGTCGGCACATGGAAGAAGCCGTTGTTGCGGCCGAGCCGCAGCACGGCCGCCTCGTCCGCGACGGCCTTGACATCTCCCAGGTTGTGACTGACGAGGATCACCCCGACGCCCCGCTCGCGGAGCTCCTCGACCACGTCGATAATGTGGCCGGCCTGTTGGCTGCCGAGCGCCGCGGTGGGCTCGTCCAGGAGGACGGCCTTCGGGTGGCCGAGGAGCGCCCGGCAGATCGCGACGGTCTGCCGCTGACCTGCGGACAGTGAAGCGACCGGAGCACGCACATCGGGGACTCGGATGCCCATGGCGTCGAGCTGCCCGCGCGCCTCCCTGCGCATGCCGCCGTAGTCCATCAACCGGAACAGGCGGCCCCGGGAGCCGGGGCATCGCCGCTCCCGCCCCAGAAAGAGGTTCTCGGCGACATCGAGGTCGTCGCACAACGCCAGGTTCTGGTGCACGGTCGCGATGCCCAGGCCCTGAGCCATCCGGGGGGTCCTGATCTGGACGGGCCGGCCCTCCCACTCGGTGACGCCCTTGTCGGCGTATTCGACACCCGCGATGACCTTGATGAGGGTGGACTTGCCGGCACCGTTGTCACCCACAAGAGCGACGACCTCGCCCTTGTGGACCTCCAGGTCGACGTCCTTGAGGGCCTGGACGGCGCCGAAACGCTTGGAGACTCCGTGCAGCGCGAGGAGGGGCGGCCCAGTCAAGCGAACCTCACCTTCTCCACGCGACCTTCCCGGGACCAGGACTCTCCCTGTCCCAATCCATCCATGTCCATACATGTCCGTCCGCGTCCGTCCTGAAAACCCATCCTTCGCTTCAGTCAGGACGCGTGCAATGCGGGAGATCGGATGGGGCGGCCGAAGAGACATGTAGGGCCCCATTCGACACCCTTGATCAATCCGGATACTGAATATCCGAATATCTGGATATATGGTGCATAAGCCAGGGGTTCTAAGGGGTTCCATGTTGCTGGGCCCGGCGGGAGGAGGGTCACCGATGCCGCACCGCCACACCGCCCACGAGCGCAGTCGGCCCCGGCAGCCCCTGCATCCCCGGCATCCCCGGCATCCCCGGCAAGGAGCGACGCTCCTCCTTGCGGGCGCATTGCTGCTCGGCGCCGCCGCCTGCGGCGGGAATCAGAACTCCACGGGCGGCGGCAACAGCACGGGGAAGGTCACGATCGGCCTGGTGACCAAGACCGAGACCAATCCGTACTTCGTGACCATGCGCAAGGCCGCCGCGTCCGCGGCGAAGAAGAACAACGCCGAGCTCATCGCCCTGTCCGGCAAGTTCGACGGCGACAACGAGGGCCAGGTCGCTGCGGTGGAGAGCCTGATCGCCCGCCATGTCCAGGGAATCCTGATCACGCCGTCGAACACGACGGGGATCCTCGGCGCCATCGCCGAGGCCCGCCGGCAGGGCATCCTGGTGATCGCGCTGGACACCGCGACGGAACCGGTGAACGCGGCGGACGCCACGTACGCGACCGACAACTTCAAAGCCGGACGCCTCCAGGGCGCCTACATCAGGGCCGTGCTCGGAAAGCAGGCCCCCAAGCTGTTCATGCTCGACGGTACGGCGGGTTCCACGGTCAGCCAGTTCCGGCACGACGGCTTCCTCAGCGGCTTCGGGATCAAGAACGGCTCACCGGCGATCCGCGGGCGGGCGATCACCAACGGCGACCGTAATCGCGCCCAGACCGCGACGGAGAACCTGCTGCAGCGCACCACCGACGTGAACTCGCTCTACGCCATCAACGAACCGGTGGCCAACGGTGCCTATACGGCCCTCGCCGACCGCGGCCTCACCCGGCAGGTGAGCATCGGCGCCATCGACGGCGGATGCGACGGCGTCCGCGCTGTCAGATCCGGCGAGTACGCGGCCACCGTCATGCAGTTCCCGGTCAGGATGGCCGACCAGGGCGTGGCCGCGGTCACCGGATTCGTCAGGAGCGGGAAGAAACCGTCCGGCTTCACGGACACGGGCACGACACTCATCACCGACAAGCCGATGCGGGGACTGGCGTCCCGGAACACCGACTGGGGGCTCCAGCACTGCTGGGGGTGACCTTGTGGCGCCTACCGGGCGGAGGGATCAGTAAGGGATCATGAGATCTCCCATCACCCGCAGTCGCGTCGGCGACGGCGACGGCGAACCGGGCACCGCGCTGTGGAACCGGCTGTGGAACGCGCTGTGGAACGGGCTGCAGTACGCCCTGCGCACACCCCCTGCCGGCCCCCTCGCGGCCCTGGCCATCGCTGTGCTGGTCTTCTGGCTCACGACGGACACGTTCATGACGCCGGAGAACCTCTCCCTGGTGCTGCAGCAGTCCATCGTGATCGGCACCCTGGCACTGGGCCAGACCCTGATCATCCTCACCGCGGGCATCGATCTGTCGAACGGAGCCATCGCGGTTCTCGCTACGCTCGTCATGGCCAAGCCCGTGTTCGAGGGGGGCAGCCCGGCGGCGGCGCTGCTGCTCGGCCTGATCGTGGCGACCTGCCTGGGTCTCGTCAACGGGCTGCTCGTGGCCCGGCTGGGCCTGCCGTCCTTCATCGTGACCCTGGGTGCTCTGACCGTCATCTATGCCGCGGGCAGGCTCTACTCGGACTCGCGCAGCTATCCGGTGACCAGCGACCTGCTGGTCTTCTGGGGGAACGGCGTACACCTCGGCAGTGTGCTCATCACCTGGGGAACGTTCCTGCTCGTGGGGCTGTACGCGCTCTTCTGGTACGTGCTCAGCAAGACGGTCTGGGGCCGGCACGTCTACGCAGTCGGCAACTCACCCGAGTCCGCCCGCCTGACCGGTATCAGCGTGCAGCGCACGGTCCTGTCGGTCTTCGTCACCGCCGGTCTCCTCTACGGCATCGCCGCCTGGCAGTCCCTCGGCCGCATCCCCAACGCCGACCCCAACTCGTACCAGACGGCGAATCTGGAGAGCATCACCGCCGTCGTCATCGGCGGGACCAGCCTCTTCGGCGGCCGAGGGGGCGTCGCCGGAACGCTCATCGGAACGCTCATCGTCACCGTGCTCCGCTCCGGCCTCACCCAGGCGGGTATCGACAGCCTCTACCAGGACGTCGCAACCGGGACCCTCGTCATCGTCGCGGTCGGCGTCGACAAGGTCCTGCGCGGAGGCAGCACACGCTGACACCGACACCGGCACACGGTACGTTTCTGTGGGTTCTTCTCACTCACGCCATGACTTGGCAATGTCAACTCAAAATCTGGCCGGAAACCGCTCTTGCCGTACAACCAGTCCCCGGGGTCACGGATCTGATCACCCGAGTCGACCGACTCCACGATCACTTCTCCCTCCTGGGGAACGCACATGCGCTTTCGTGCCACTGTGGCCGCCGTCACCGGCGCCCTGGCCCTCACCGCCCTCGCAGTCCCGGCCGCGCAGGCCGCGCCCACCTCGGGCACGCCGTACACGCTGAACGCGAGCTTCTCCAACGTCTCGATCGCCAAGGCGATCAAGGTGGGCACCACCAACGAGGTCAGCGTCAAGTACTCGTACACGCTGACGCACGGCTCCACCGTGAACATCGCCGCGAGCGACTTCTCCACAGAAGCCATCCTCTACCACGGCACCTACAGCGACACGGAGCCTGAGCTGTACGGCGACAATCCGGCGACCTGCACCGCCACCACGTCGACGACGGCCACCTGCACGGGCTACATCAACATCTACCCGTCCGGCGCCCCGTTCGGCGAACCGTCCGGCGACCTGAAGAATGCCTGGGCCGGCAGCTGGAGCGTGGCCGTCGATGCCATCGCCTTCAACGGCCAGAGCCAGACCAACCCCGCCGACATGAGCAAGGTCGGCTACAAGGACCAGAGCGGCCTCGGCACGACCCTGGTCCAGCGCAACTCGAAGCTGACGACCAGCGTGAGTGCGACGTCCGTCTACAAGGGCAAGACGTTCACGGCGTCGGGCAAGCTCTCCCGTGCCAACTGGGAGGACAACCTCTACCACGGCTTCACCAACCAGCCGGTCAAGCTCCAGTTCCGCAAGGCCGGCACGACCACGTACACCACGATCAAGACGGTGTACACCGACTCGACCGGCAACCTGAAGACCACGGCCACCGTGAGCTCCAGCGGCTACTGGCGCTACAGCTACGCCGGTGTTTCGACCACCCCGGGCGTCAGCGCCACGGGCGTCTACGTCGCCGCGAAGTGATGTAGCGCCTCATTGAGGGAAGCCCCCCAAACGCCTCAGATCAGTTCAAGTCGCGGTTCTGGTTGCCGTGTCGGTGCGGCCGTCGGTTCCCGCAGTCTGGTGAGCCGTATGTAGCCGTAGACCACTGAGGTCATGGCGAGGATGAGAAGTGGCCCGGCCACCCAAGGGTGCCGGGCCATCTCCATCGGCAGGTAGCGGTACGACAGCAGGAGCGCGGCAAAGACCGTGGCGCCGTAGACGACCAACTGCATTCCCGACCGGCCCCAGCCGCAGTCGAGGGAGCGCAGCGCTGCCTCGACCGTGACCGCGAACACCACGCCGGCGACGAGATCCGCACCGTAGTGGTAGCCGAATCCCAGCGTCGCGCCGAGCGTGGCGATCAGCCAGAACGTGCCCGCGAACCGCAGCATCCGTGGTGCGCTGCGGGTATGGATGAAGATCGCGGTGGCCCACGCCGTGTGCAGGCTGGGCATGCAGTTCCGGGGGGTGATGTCGTCGTACGAGATCGGGTGCGGGGTACGGATCGGCGGCGGCATGTCCGGCCACAGATCGGCCACCGCCCAGTGCACGCTGCCGGTGCCGAAGGCGCCATGGCCGTAGGCGAAGACCGGTCCGACCACCGGGAAGATCATGTAGATGGCCGGCCCGAGGAGGCCGATCACCAGGAAGGTGCGCACCAGATGATGGCGCGGGAAGCGGCGCTCGACTGCCACGTTGCGCAGCTGGTACAGCGCGACGACGACCGCGGCCACCGGAAGCTGCCCGTAGACGAAGTGAAGAACCTGGGCGCCGATCGGGCCCGTGGCGTTGACCATCCGGCCCACCAGCCATGACGGGTTGCCCAGCGCGTGATCGGCGGTTGCCACGTACTGGTCGAGCACCGCCGGCCGGGTCTTCGCTGTGATGAGCAGCCAGGTGTCGCCGGTCTTACGGCCGGCCACCAGCAGCATGCCCAGACCGACGCCCTTCAGCAGCAGGGCGCGTTCGGCGCCGGTGCGGCGCGTGACGGCGATGACCGCGCAGCCCACCATCACCCACAACGCGCCGTTGCCGAAGACCTGGCCGTCGGTCGTCCTGGCATCGACCGACCACCGCACCAGCACGAAAACGACGTCGATGCCGATGGCGACACCAGCTGCGATGAACCGCTGCCGCCAGGTGAGGACCACCGTCATCAACGCCAGACCGCCGTACAGCGGTCCCGGCTTCGGGGCGAATATCAGCCCGCTCACCTGGTTGGTGATCGGCCCCGGTTGACCGTAGCGGCGTGCGGTGATCTCCAGTGCGACGAGGATTCCAAGAGCCGCCGCTCCCGCCGCGGCCCACAACATGGCTCGCCGTTGGCGCCGGACGGGCGAAGACGCTCTGCCGTTTATTCGCGAAAACACCCGCGACGCTCTAGATATCAACCGTTTCGCCGATTTGTCCGATATGGGTTAAGTAAGAGAAAAGCGACGACGGTAGTCGGCGCGAGTTCGAACATGCTATTGGATGGCGCACAGGTTTCTGCCAGCAAGTGCGGCTTATTGGTTGTCCAGATGACTCCGAAGCGTCTGCCACCGCCGTCTTGCAGCACGAACGGGGTGTCGGCATACCGCCGACACCCCGACAACCTGGTTCAACCGGCCGTGTACCGGCCGTGCACCGGCCCCGCAGCCGCCCTACTTGCTGATGGCGAAGCGCATCAGGGCATGCTCGTCACCCTGCTTGATCTTCCCCGTCACATTGATCACTTCGAGCTTCCAACTGCCGCCGACCCGCATCGCCTTGGCCACGGCGCAGGCGTTGTCCTGGGTGAGCAGGCTGGGCCAGATGTCGGCGACCTGCTGGGAACTGCCGCCGGTCGCGTCGTAGACCTTGAAGCTGATGTTGCGCGCCTTCTGGAAGGAACTGCCCTTCTTGTACGCGGCGGCGACGAACACGATCGACGTGATGTGCGGCGGAATCCTGGCGAACTCCACGGTCACCGTCTCGTCGTCGCCGTCCCCGTGCCCGGTCTGGTTGTCGCCGCTGTGGACCAACGAGCCGTTGCCCATAGGGTCGAGCGAATCGAGGCCCGCGAGGCGCACCGGGTCGCCGCCCTGCATGACTATGGCGATCAGGTCGAGGTCCGTCCCCTGCTTGCGGCGGAAGTTGCCCAGCACCCCGCCACTGCTGCCGGCCGTGGGGTCCCAGGACACGCCGATGGACAGGTGGGTCACTCCGTCCAGGTCCGCCGGGCCGTCTTCCTTGGTGAGCGTGATCATGTCTGGGACATCCCTTTCCAGAGGATTGCAACAGGCAGAGTGTGCCCCCTGGATTGTCGGTTTCGTGTGACGGATCTGCACCGAACCGGCTGCACCACCAGCGACGGAAGGTACTGCTGGGTCCATACGATCTGACGCTCCCCGGCGTTGGGAACAGAGGCCGGTCGCCCCAGGAACTGGTCAGGGGTTCCAGTACACGCTGGTGAACGCGCGGTCGAAGCGCCGCGCGGCCAGGTCCTCGCGCTGGATCACCCAGTGGACGGTGGCACTCTCCCAGCCTTGCACGTCCATGCCGGCCACCCAGTCGGCCAGGAGTACCCAGTCCGAGACGTCACCCGAGACCGGTCCGTCCCCCCAGCCTGCTTCCACGGCTTTCACCGCGTTGTGCACGGCCCAGGCGACCGGGTCGGTGTCGATGGCCTCCTCGTCGGCGTATCCCCCGATCTGCAGCGGCCCCTCGGGGGCGATGTCCGCACGGGTGCTCTCCCAGACCTCGACGAGTTCCTCAGAGCGGGGATGCCCGGGATGCGGCCCGCCCCACGGCATGCCGGGCTGTACGACCGACTTGTGGCAGGGCAGCGACACATGGGCCGTCGCCCGCAGCGGACCCTGCGGGAACTCCGCGAACATCGCCTCGTAGTCATCGCAGTCGGAGGAGTTCCAGGCGTGCTTGTCCCGCTCGGCCACGGCCGCGCCGGCGGGGACGTACACCACGCTGCCCATGGTCTCGTGATCGTCGGCGGTCTCGGGGAAGGCGAAGAGCAGCAGCCGGCCGTCGGGAGGCAGGGGCAGGTCCGTCGCGTCGGCGGGCAGGGCCGCGAGGTCGATGGAGGCGACGAAGGGGTGGGCGGGGTCCGGGACATCGGCCGGAAGCCGGAGCGGGCCACCGAATCGGCCCACGGCCGCCCCGTCCCCGTCGCCATCCCTATCCCCGTCCCCGCCCCCATCCCCATCCCCGCTTCTCGTCAGCGTCAGGCAGGGGCGGGCGGTGGCCAGCCATCGCTCTACGTCGTCGGCCGGTATGCCCCGCACAATCGCCTTGTCGCGGAAGGGACTCAGCCGATCCCGCATCTCAGGAGTCATGGGCACACCGTAAAGGGAGCCGCTGACACAGCCACTTCGAAGCCACTTCGAAGCCGCGACGGGCCACCGCGCAGCCGCCTGCCGGTATCGGGGTGGCCTGCCCACCCCCTCTCAGCTGCGCGAGCATCCCGCAGCCGCCGCTGCCACCCCCGGTAAGAGTCGGGTAAGATCCGGCCACTTGTGCGAGGGCACGGACCCTCGTAGGGGAGGGAACATCACGTGGGCAGACACGCCCTGAGACGGGGCGGTCCGGCCGCCGCCGTCTCGCTCGCGATCGCCGTCATGGCCGCGTCCGTCGTCGTCCTGACGGAGGGCGGCGGCTCCGCGGAAGCGACCGAGGCCGACACCACCGCGATCACGCTGGCCGACCCCAGCTCCACCACACCACGCACCGACCGCCCGTACGTCGCGGGCGACACCGGCTTCCTGCACCGGCAGACCGGCAGGACAGGACTGCTGTGGACCGACTACACGACCGGCAGGACCGTCACCGTCCAGAACGCCGACGGCGTCTACACCCCGGGCACCGGCTGCACGTACCTCGGCTCCCAGTGCCGTAAAGCCTGGTACGGCTCGGACAGCGACCTGGTCGCTCTGCCGACCACGGCCAACGACGCGTACGCCACCCTGTGGGATCCGGCCACGGCCACCTCCAAGAAGGTGAGTTGGAACGGCTCCCTCCAGTACGGCCAGGGCTACTACCGGGCCCTCGCGGGCGACACGATCGTCACCACCCACTCCCTGATCGACAAGGTCGACGGCGAGTGGCGCACCCGCCAGGTCACCGGTGACGAAACGAGCGTGGGGAGCGAGGACGTCCTCGCGGCGGACTCCGCCGGTGTGCTCTGGTCGGCCGGCTCCGGCACGATCGGCTACATCGACGTCGCCTCGGCCGTGAACACCTTTGCGTTCACCGACGCCACCTACGACTCGTACCAGGTGATGAGCGAGGACCGCATCGGCTGGTACGACGCCGACACCGCATCGCTGCATCTGAAGTCCCGTGCCGACCTCACCGCCGACGAGCAGGTCGTCACGCTGCCCACCGACCCGGGCACGCTCGACGGCGAGCCGGTCCTGGTCGGCGACTGGCTGCTGCTGCCGCTGTCCTCCAGCTCGCCCAGCTCCCGGCTGCTCGCGGTCGACGTCGACGATCCCTCTGTGCAGCAGACCCTGCTGGCGAACGCCGGTGAGTACACGCTGGCGGCGGGTGACGGCAGTGCGCTGGTCACCGGCGGCGCCGACGCCGCCGACTGGTGGGTGCGGCGGGTGAGCCAGGCCGAGGACGGCACGCCGAAGGTGGTGAAGGTCCAGCAGGCCCCGGCGATGGAGAACGCCAAGACGGGCATCGCGCTCAGCCGCGGCAGCCTGCGTGTCGCCGAGGACGACCCGAACGCCACCGCGGACACCACGTCCGTGCGCACCCTCACCACCGACGGCTCCGCCACGCTGACGGCGTCCGAGGCCACGGCGAGCCGCTCGGTCTCCGCCGCCCTCTGCCCGTACGAGGGCTCCACATGCTCGGCGCTGTGGGGGAATCTCGACGCCGAGGACGTCTACCTCCGCAATGACCGGCTGGTGGAAATGGGCGGCAGCGATCTGGTCTTCGGCGTCCAGGGCGGCCGGATCGTCGACGTCTCCGACGACTACGCCGTCTTCGACTCCGGCGGCACCGACCCGGCGCAGTACGTGGGCGAGTTCGGCCAGGGCCTGAAGCTGAAGCGGTCCGTGCGCACCGCCGCCCTGAACGGCTCCACCCTGTGGAGCGCCGGCACCGTCGGCAAGCTCACCTCGTACAGCATCCCGCAGGCGAAAACGCTCACCACGGTGACCGTCCCGGGCCTGGCCTGCGTGCCGAGCGAACTCCAGGCGGCGGGACGCTGGGTGTACTGGGCCTGCGGGACGGACTCGGCGGGCGTGTACGACACCAAGGCCGGTACGTCGAGGGCGGTCACCCCCGGTGACGTGCTGCTCGGCGACGGCTTCACCGTCCGCCACGACCATGGCGCCCACACGCTCGTCCTCACCGAGGCGGCCACCGGCACCACGCGCACGATCGCCTCCGACCTGGCCGACAAGGGCCTGACCGTGGACCGCCGTTACCGCTGGACGGTCGACGAGTACACCGGCCTGGTCGCCTGGTTCGACGACTACGAGCGCACCCACGTCACCACCACGGGCATCGCCCCGTCCGCCGTGACGGCCTTCGAGACGTCGGTCGGCGGCTATGTGGACCCGGGGATGCCCTTCGAGGGCACCTGGGTACTGTCCCGCCCGGTCACCTCCTGGTCGCTCACCTTCACCTCGGTCCAGAGCGGCGCAAACGGCAAGGCCACCCGCACCCTCACCGGCGGCCCGACCCCGGCCTGGGTGACGACGACCTGGAACGGCAAGACGGCGAGCGGGAGTTACTTCCCCAACGGTCACTTCACCTGGACCCTGAAGGCGACCGGCCTCGGCACCGCCACACCGGACACGGTGACGAGCGGCGAGGGCTACCTGGAGCACGGAGCCGCGGTGCGCCGCGACTTCGTCAGCCCCGACGGCCCGGACGGCCGCGGCGACCTGCTCACCCTGAACTCCTCGGGCGGGCTGACCTTCCACAGCGGCACGGGGACGGGCAGGTTCGGCGACAAGTACACGGGCACCGGCTGGCCCACGACCGTCATGGCGGTCCCCTTCGGCGACCTCAGCGGCGACCGCTGCAACGACGTCCTCGTCCGCTACAGCAGCGGCGCGCTGCGGCTGTACAAGCCGGGCTGCGGGGCGGCGGTCAAGCCGTCGACGTCGTACACCACCCTCGGGACCAGCGGCTGGACGCAGTACAACGCGCTCACCTCGCCCGGCGACGTGAGCGGTGACGGACGCCCGGACCTGATCGCGAGGAACTCGTCCACCGGAGCGGTCTACCTCTACAAGGGGACGAGCGACGGCAAGCTCGCCTCCCGCGTGAAGCTCTACGACAACTGGAAGGGCTACAAGAAGATCGTCGGCACCGGTGACATCAGCGGCGACGGCAAGGCCGACCTCCTGGCCCAGGACACGTCCGACACCGTCTACCGCTACAACGGCAAGGGCGACGGCACGTTCGCAGCCCGCGTCAAGGTGTTCTCGAACTGGGGCGGCTCGTACAACGTGGTCGTCGGGGTCGGCGACATCACGGACGACGGCAGACCGGACCTGGTCTCCCGCGACACCGGTGGCAACGTGTGGCGCAACAACGGCGACGGAAAGGGCTCGTTCGGCCCGCGGACGCAGATCGCCAGCGGTTGGAGCGGCTACAAGGCCCTTTCGTAAGCGGTGAGTTCAGTCCACCAGAGGCGCCCGGAGATGTGAAATCTCTGGGCGCCTCTGGTGCTTCGCCGCAGATGGGACGCGACCTCCCGTGTCGGATGGGCGCGGCTCGGCGTACGCTGACGCGTCGCTAACGCGTCGTTGACGCGTCGCTAATGCGGGGTACGGGGTACGGGGGAGGAAACGGGAGTTGGCTGGTGTCGGGGCGGCCACGGGTATGCCTGCATCGTCGGACGACGATGCCTGGGCGCGGCTGCTGGAGGACGTGGCGAGGAGCGGGCGTCGGCTGCGGCGTGCGGAGCTGGAGTCGCTGCGCGAGTACGGCGACCGGGCCGCCGAGGAGGGGCGGGGGCTGGCCGAACTGGTCGACGAGCGGCTGGCCGTGACCGGACGGGTCTGGGAGGGGCAGCCGGTCGACGCCGTGTCGATGACGGCGCTGCGGGCGGCGGTGGCCGCGCTCGCCGACGGGCACGGGCGGGCGTACCGGGAGCGGCTGCGCCGGGAGGAGGCCGGGCGGCGGGAGTTCGTGGCGGACCTGTTGAGCAGCCGCAGCGACGTGGGCCGACTGGCCGAGCACGCCGAGCGTTTCGGGATCAACCTGGCGTGCGCGCATGTCGTCGCGGTCGCCGAGGGCGACGGCTACGACCTGGAGCATCCGCTGGTGCGGGCGCTGGAGCGGCGGCTGCTCGGCCGTTTCGGCGAGCACGAGATCCTGCTGGCGGTGAAGCACGGGCGGCTGGTGTGCATCGTGGCGTCCGGCTCGGGTGAGGCCGCGGCGGTCAAGGCGTTCGCGGAGCTGACACAGGGCCGGCGCGTCGTGGTGAGCCGTCCGCACAGCGGGCCCGGCGGGGTCGTGCACTCCTACGAGGAGGCCCGGTCGGCGTTGGAGCAGGCGGCCCGACTGGGGCTGCACGGACCGTTGTTGTACGCGGCCGACCTGTTGGTCCTGCCGGTGCTGCTGCGGGACCGGGAGGCCCTGGAGGATCTGGTGCGCGGGGTGCTGGGCCCGTTGCGGACGGCGCGCGGCGGGGCTCGGCCGCTGCTGGAGACGCTGATCGCCTACGCCGATTCGCGCTACGTCGCGGCCGAGGCGGCGCGGCGGCTCGGGCTGAGCGTGCGCGCGTTGGCGTACCGCTTGGCACACGTCGTACGGCTGACGGGCCTGGATCCGGACGACGCGTTGCAGCGCTACACCCTGGAGACGGCGGTGTTCGGCGCTCGGCTGCTCAAGTGGCCGGATCAGGATCGGGCTACGGGGGACGGCGGGTAGGCCGTGCACAAGGCCTGCCAGCGGGCGGTCTGTTCGGGGGTGGCCCGGCCGCGGAGCCGGGCGAGCTTGAGCAGGTTGGCCTCCGCGGCGCTGCCGAGGGTCCGTGCCTCGGCGAGATAGTGGTCGTCGAGCAGGGTCTCGACCTCGGCGTCGCTCTGGACGGGGTCGATGCGGGCGGCGAGCTGCGCCATGGTGCGGTACGAGCCCTGGAGCAGGAACGGCGGTTCCAGGCGGTCGGCGTCCTCCTGGGCGGCGGAGGCGATGTAGGCGCGATTGACGGCCAGGACGGTCCGCTGGACGCCGCGCAGCCGGGCGAGTGTGGCCAGTACGCGGTCCAAGTCCAGGACGGGGTGGGTGAGTTGGTCGGCCTGGGCGGCCGGGTCGCCGTCGGCGAGGGCGACCAGCAGGCGCAGGTCGGCCGGGTCGGCTCCGGCGAGCGGGGCCAGGACGGGGTTGGCGGCGAGGGCGTTCTCCAGGAAGGAGAGCGCGAACAGGTCGTCGTGGCCGCTGAGCACCTCGCCGAGGTTCCAGACGTCGGCGCGGTTGGCGAGCATGTCGGGGATCTGGAAGCGCTGCCCGTTCGCGGTGTGCGGGTTTCCCGCGAGGCAGACGGCGAATCGGCGCCCGCGCAGGTCGAAGCTGCGGGCGACGCCGTCGGCGACGGCTTCGATCCGGCGCTGCGCGTCGCACAACGGGATGAATTTCTGCAGCAGTTCGGCACCGACGTGCTGGATGTCGTCCAGGTACAGCAGGACGTTGCTGCCCGTCTCCAGGGCGAACACGATCTTCTCGACCTCGCGCCGGGCGGCCGCGTCGGGGGCGCGGTCGGGGTCGAGCGAGGTGGTGCCGGTGCCGAGCGCGGGGCCGTGGACGCGGACCATGAGCAGGCCGAGCCGGTCGGCGACGTACTCCAGCAGGGTCGTCTTGCCGTAGCCGGGCGGGGACAGGAGCAGGAGCAGGCCGCTGCGGTCGGCCGGGCCGGTGGGGTCGAGGGTGCCGAGCTGTCTGGCCAGGTTGTCACCGACGAGGGGGAGGTAGACCCGGTCGATGAGCTGGTTGCGGACGAAGCCGGCGAGGGGGCGGGGGCGGTGGTCGTCCAGGCGGAGCCTGGCCCGCTCGGCGGAGAGGGCGTCCGCGCGCCGCCGTTGGAAGGCGCGGAAGGCCGGGACCCGTTTCTCCCGGAACTCCTGTGCTTGGTGCGGAAGTTCGTCGATCCGTACGGTCAACCGGCCGTCACGGAGGCGGGGGTGGACGCCGAGGAGGCCGTCGACGGTCTCCTGGACGGAACCGGCGATCTCGTAGCGCGGCAGGTCGGGTGCGCACAGGTGGGCCACGGCCTCCGCCACGCCCTCACCCTCTGCTGCTTCCGCGCCTTCCGCGTGGGTGGCCGCGTACGACCCCAGCCAGGCGGCGGCGAGTTGGCGGCGCGCGGGCAGGTCGGCGCCGAGGGCGGCCAGGTCCGCGGTGAGGGCGGGGGCGGCGTCCGTGTGGCGGAAGCCGTCGAGGAGGGTGCGCACGGCGGCACCGGTGGCGAAGCCCTCGTGGGGGTCGGCGAGTTCGGCCACCAGGTACTCGCCCGTCCGCGCTGCCGGAGGCAGTCCGGCGGAGGCGGTGAACGCGTTCACCGCGTCGGAGAGTTCGGCCGCCAGCTCGGCCCAGGCCGTCGCCGGTGCGGTACCGGCGGGTCCGAAGTGGGCGCGGGCCAGCGCCAGGGAGCGGGCGCGGCGCTGCCAGGCGGCTCGTCGGTCGTCGGTCGCGGCATGTGCCCAGAACAGCTGGGCGGTGGCGCGCACCTCGGCGGGGTGCCCGAGCAGCCCAGCGCCGTCCCGCAGCCGGAGCAGGGCGCCGAGGACGACGGTGGCGTCGTGGTCGTGGACGCCGCGCTCGTAGCCCTCGTCGTAGGCGCTCTCGGCCGCGCGGCGGACCTGGTCGAGCAGCGGCTCGTCGGCGGTGGCCGTGGGCAGCAGCGCGGCGGCCAGGTATTCGGCGCGGTAGAGCGCCGGTGATTCGCTGACCAGGGGCTGTGTCCAGAACTCGCGTCCGGTCAGCAGCTCGGGGAGGTGGGCAGAGCGGTGGTAGCCGGTCCCGGTGACGGCGAAGGCCAGCCCGTCGCCGTCCGGCTGCAGGGTGAGTTCCACCGGTTCACGGCGGACGGCGAAACGGTGGCGTCCCAGCCGTACGGCGGCCCCGCCGTCCTCGGTCAGATCGGCCCGGTCGCGCAGCTCGCGCAGGGCGGTGCGGACGGCGTCGAGCAGGCCGTCCTCCAGTTCCTGGGCGCGCACCTGCTCATCGAGGTCGCGCAGTTCCCCGGCGGCGGCACGGACGCGCGACGCCATCGGGTCCGCGGCCTGGGCTGCGTGGATGTCGGCCGCCGAGCCGAGCCCGGCGAGTCTGCGGCGTAGCGCCTCCAGGGCCCGCAGCGCGGAGGCGGCCACTCGGTCGGCGCGGGCGGCGGCCTCGTCCAGCAGGGTCTGACGCCGGGCGGCGAACACCTGCTGGATCTCCTCGCGGCGCAGGGCCAGGTCGGCGGCGAGGTCCTCGGCTTCGGCGAAGCGGGCCTCCAGCGCGTCCAACCGCAGCAACAGACGGGCGAGTTGGTCGTCGCAGGCGACCGGGGAGCCGGCGGCTGCCAGGGCGGCGGTCGTCGCCTGGGCGAGCAGGGCCGACTCGGCGGCGTGGGCGGCGCGGTGCTCGGCGTCCAGCAGGACCCGGCGGCGGTTCGCGAGGACCGCGCGGGCGCGGTTGACGGCCGCCAGGACCTCGCCGATGGCCAGCAGCACGGCCGTCGTCGCGCTCGGATCGGCGGCGATCGCGCCGGTGACCAGGTCGGTGACGGTGGCCAGGGCGTCCGCCTGCTCGGCGAGACCGTCGGTGAGCCGCTCGGCCTCGGCGGCGGTGGCGACCGAGGCGGCGTCCTCGGCGGCGCGCAGGGCGGCGGCGAGAGGGGCGGCGAAGGCGTCGGGCCCGGCGAAGAACGCGAAGGCCTGCTCGGTCGCCGTCGTGAGCGCCTCGGCGAGGTCCGCCTCGACTCGGTCCAGCGCGGCCGGGTCGAGCTGGGGCAGTTCGCGCAGGGTGCCGGTGCGGCCCTGGGTCCGGCGGAGTTCGGCGAGGAGCGCGGTCCAGGCGTCCGCGTCGGTGGGCGGTTCGCCGCGGGAACGGCGGATCAGGCTTGCGGCCTCCTCGCGCGCCCGGTCCAGCTCCTGCGCCGCGCGGGCGGCGAGCTGCCGGATCCTGGCCTGCTCGGCGGCCAACTGCTCGGCGGCTTCCCGCAGTTCGGTCAGAGGTTGGAGCAGGCCGGTGTCGGCGAGCCAGTAGTGGCGGTCCGCCGCCTTGGCGCAGACGTCGAGGATCAGTTCCGGGGCGGCCGGGGCGGCCGTGGCCTGGTTCTCCGGCGCGGCGGCGGTCGCCGTACGGACCACGTCGAGGCACTCGGCGATGCCGCGGACCAGGTCGGCATTGCCGATCCGCTCCAGCGGGCCGTCGCCGACCGCCTGGGCGGCGGCGTACTCGGCGGACTGGAAGGGGGTCTGCCACAGCTGGAGTTCGTGCGTGCGCACCGGCTCACGGTCCGGTCTGAGCAGGACGAGGGTGCCGTCGGGGAGCAGGGTGTGCGCGGCAGCGTGCAGGGCGCTCGCGGCCTCGCGGCGGACGGTGTTCCAGGGCAGGAGCAGGACCTGGGCGCGGCCGGGGCGGCGCAGGACGTAGAGCAGGTCCTCGCCGTTGGGCGCGGGGAGTACGGCGTCGAAGCGCAGTCCGCCGGTGGCGGTGTCGGGGCCCGTCGCGTCGCCCGCACCGGCGGCCGTACCGCTGTCGCTGCCGCCTTCGATGCGGAAGGTCCGGTGGCTGCCGTCCGCCAGCTCGTAACCGCCGGGGAAGATCAGGCCCTGCTCGGCGGGCAGCAGCCGGGCACCGCGGCCGAGCGAGTCCTGGCGGCGCGCCGATCCGGTACGGGTGTTGACGACCAGGTAGCGGTCGGCCGGTTCGTTGTAGGGGCGGATCCGCAGGAGCAGCAGGGGGCCGGTCACCGCGTAGGCGACCGTGGCGTCCGCCAGGCTCTGCAGCGGCTCATCGACCGGCTCGCCGAACAGCGGGCGGTCGCCGGGCACGGCGTGGACGGTGAGGCTGCCGCCGGTGGTGGCGACCGAGACCGCCCCCTCGCCGCCCTCGATCAGGATCCGCCCGTCGGCGTGGTCCTCGCGTCCGGTCGTCCGCCACGGCAGCTCGGAAGCGGACGGCTGCGGCAGGTCGCGTTCCCCGTGGTTGCCCAGGTACTCGACCCGGTCCGCCCCCAACTGCCAGCTCAGGACCCGTAGATCACCGTCGTTCTCACCGGTGCGGAACACCGCGAGCAACCGCCCCGACGCCGTGCACACGAGGTCGGCGAGGCGGGCGTCGCGGTAGTAGCGCAGCAGTTCGGCCAGGTCGCGGCGGAA